>CAXXPJ010000001.1:0-238714 GCA_963674775.2 Christensenellaceae bacterium
GCCAATATGCTTATTGTGAAATACACTGCGATGGCAGACACGAAAAACGGACAGGTGAGATTATCGGATTCTTCCTCAGGAAACACGGATGCTCTATTCCAGAACACTGGAATTGTAATCGAGGCTGGCAAAACAATCGAATTTAACATGCAGATCGCCTTGGACAAAGACGCGTCCGACGAGACTGAAAACGTGCTGTTCCAATTCCAGTTTGTTCCGATGTTCGTTCAGCCGAATGGAGAGTCCACCGGCGGAACGTCAGCCAATGAAGACTCCGAAGCTGGGACGCCTACTGCAACGGCATCTGCCGGGGATGAGTCCGCCGATCAAAATGTGCCCGCAACCGAAGAGGAAAGTATCTCGCTTGAGGGCCTTTCAGTTCAAAACAATGGGATGTTAGGGGCATGGAATGGGAGCGAGGAATACTCCGGTGGTTCAAGAAACATCACAATACCGACTGAAATCGATAATGTGGGAATCATCAGGATAGGTCAGAATACCTTTCGTGAGAAAAGTCTTGTATCATTGATTTTTCAAGATGGAAGTCAAGTGGAACGCATTCATGCAAGAGCATTTCAGGGTAACCAACTGACTCAGGTCGTTTTACCGGATTCTCTCATTAGAATCGATACAAGAGCCTTTTATGATAATCCGATATCTTCTGTGGTCATTCCTGACGGCGTGATAATGATTGAAAACAACGCCTTTAATAAACTGACACAGATAACAGTCGGTGCCAATTTAACCGACTTGAAAAGCGGCGCAATCAATGGCAACAACGCATTTCAGGATGCATATAACGCGCCGAACGGAGGATCAGGAACATACGTTTGGGATGGGAAATATTGGATCAAGTCATAAAGAGAGGGCATGGCAAAGTAACTGCATAATGGAGTAATGCAATAACATGTACTTCATTGTATTTTAACGACACTTACCCTCGTCGCAAAGCGAGACGGCGCTTCCCAAAGAATCCCGGCCAGCATCCAACTGCAGTTTCGATTTGCATACCGCTGCAAGGTACGGCTGACCTACCATGTATTTTTAGAGCGTGGAGTTTCGTTGCAATCGATTCTTTTGACTTTTCGTTTGGTTAGCATATAATAAAATTAATATTAACGGATCTGATTTTCGGAAATTTTCATTGTCAACAGTCAACCAAAGAGGAACAACCCATGAAGAAAACACGTTTTATCATCATCGGGTTAGGGGCAACGCTGATTTGCGCGGTGCTTGTGTTTGGCGCATTTGCGCCGCGCTCTGCCGAGATGATCAACGCAAGCGGTGGCCAGATTGATATCGATATCACGAATGCAGAAATTGGATATGTATCAGAATACATTGAGATATCGCCTTCTTCGATTGTCGTGAAAAACGATAATAAAACGGTGGAAATCGGCGTACACAATCTTTATTCCAGCTCGGAGACAAACGTTAGCATCGAGATTACAAACACGGGTGTGTTACCAATCAAGTTCATATGGATCAGACAGAACATTGATGATATCGTTGATAGGAAGACAGACCGTGAAGTTGAGGTCGAGATGCTGAATGGTTTAAATATTCAGTATGACCTATATAACCGTAAAATGGGAGACATGAGTCCGCTGAAGGTCTCTGAAACGATAGCTGTTTCTGCACAATCGATGCGCGCACTCGAAGGGGCAGACGTGATCATTCAGCCGGGCGAAACCATTCAACTGGATGTAAAAATCATGGTAAAGAGCGATACCAATACCGATATTGAAAATAAATCTTTCGTGTTTTCGATCACTCCGTTTTTCACACAAGCATTCTAAATTTTGAAATATGAATGATGGCATTACATTTTATAGCAAGAACAGTATTCAAAAAGCAGGGGAAGAAAAATGTCGATAGAAATGCTTCATAAATTACTGATGGTTATTGCGGAGAAAGGAATCAATGATCTGCATCTTTCCGTCGGCGCGCTGCCTTCTGTGAGAAGAAACGGAGAAGTACACTTCTTGAGTCAGCTAACACCTATTTCGATGGATGACATGGACAGCATCATCAAACAGGTTGTTAAGCCGGAGTTGCAGGATGAGTTAAGACGTAGCAACCATCTAGCGTTTGCCTACTCGATACCCGGCAAGGGGCGTTATCGCGTAAACGCATACCGACAGCGCGGGACTTTTGCGATTACGTTCCGCGCGAGCAACTTTACGGTACCGGATAAAGCAAAGCTTCGACTGCCGGATGAAACAGATGGCATATTTGCGCTGGAATCCGGTTTAGTTCTTGTCACCGGGACAAAAAACAGCGGGGTCACAACAACGTGTTCTTACATCTTGGATCGAATGCGAACCAGCAAGCGATGCCACATCATGACGATTGAGAATCCGATCGAATACTTGTATAGCTACGACAAGAGCATCGTCAGCCAGATGGATGTTGGACTTGATGTGCCGGATATGCAAACGGGCATTGAAATTGCAATTAAAGACAATGCAGACGTGATTTATCTGAGTGAAATGATTGATACGAACACGATCAAGTTAGCTTTGGAGGCGGCTCGGTCGGGCAAACTCGTCATTTCAACCATGGATATCTTTGGTGCAAGCAATGTAATACGGAATATCATCGATGTCTTTCCGAGCGAATCCTCGAATTATATTCGAACACTGCTCTCTCAAAGTTTGAAATGCATCGTATCACAGCAGCTCATTACGGATAATGAAGGAGGATTGGTTCCGCTTTGTGAAATTGTCTATGGAATCAAAGCAGTTGCGAATCTCATTCGAGAAAATAAAATCATTCAGATTGATAAAGTGATTGCAAACAGTGAAACGACAAACATGCTCTCGAAAGACAATCACTTGGCGCGCTTATTCAAAAACGAACTGATCTCCTCGGAGACGATGAAAGATCTGGCGGATGACTGGAACAGCGTATCTATTCTTGTTTCAAAGTAAACGTGCGTGAATACCGATAACCCTCTATTAAAACGGAGAAGTGTATCCGGAATGGGCAATTGCTTTATCAAAGAGAAACGAGTATCAATCCTCTTAATTTCCATTTTAACGTATTACATATTGTTACGATGGATACGCTTCAGCGTGGAATACCAGAGTTTAATTACTTCGCTTTTTTGGTTGTTGATCGCGACTTATGCTTTTTTTTGTGAAAAACCGAATCGTCACAGCAAACTGAAGTTTTCGGAGTTCTATCTCTTATTTATGCTGGTCTGCGCGGTTCTCTACTTGATTTCGTACTTCCTCATTGGAACGATTGACGGGTTCGGACTCAATATATATGACACTTCGTTTACGGGTGTTGTGAAAAACCTCCTTATCTTGGGATCAACAGTCGTTTTGAAAGAGTGGGTTCGAAATTTTTTAATCAACTCCGTACAAAAAAGATTCGTCGTTGTATTCGGTATATTGCTTATCTTAGTTTTCAGTTTCACAGAAGTAAATCTGGAAACATTCAGCAAACTGAAAACACTTGAAGAATGGTTTTCCTACATCAGCAAGAACATCCTACCGGTCGTATTCTTCAACGTGTTAATGACATTCGCGGCGTATATTATGGGGTTCTACGGAACGGCAATCTATGCAACATTAACCAAATTTCCGATTTGGGTGGTAAAGATATTACCGAACTTCCGATGGATTACTTTGCTTCTGGTTGGGGCACTTCTTCCGCTGATGTTTACGATTGTCCTGCGCAGTATCAGCCGAAAGAAAGCGACGCGCGGTAAACGGCTGGAGATGAAACAAGCAAGCCCTTACTCCTGGATTGCGACTGCGATGGTTGCCGTATCGACTGTATGGTTCGCACTGGGTATTTTCCCGATTTTTCCGTCTGCTATTGTTTCAGACAGCATGAAACCGGATATCAGCCGTGGAGATATTGTACTGATTCAAAAGGTGGACCCGAATTCTTTGAAAGAACAGGATGTCATACTTTATGCGTTGGACAACATACAGGTGTTCCACAGAATCATTCAGATTCAGTACGTACAAGGCGTGAAACAGTTTACGATGAAAGGGGATAACAACAAATTTGAAGACCCGAAGCCGGTGCTGATGGAACAAATCATAGGCAGGCATATTGCAACAATTCCTTACATCGGGTGGCCCGGTGTTTTACTGCAACAAAGCGGCGGAGAAGTTCAGGTTGAAACAGGAGGAACAGAGCCAACGTTTTTAGATAAACTGGCTTCTAAATACATTGAGAGTCAAACGCAAAATCCGGATGAGCAAGGCAAAGGAGACTGATGAAACGTTATGTATACCTTAAAGAAACAAACGAGAGCAATTTTATTTATTGTCTTTTCTATCATCATTGTTGCCCTGGTCGGCTTGAGTGCACTTGAACTATACATGCCGGAGGTCGAGCTCGTGAAAGAATCATTGCTCAAAGGTACCGGATCATCAACCATGTCCTATACTGTACACTTGAAAGAGAATCCCGTGACAGACGAACGAGAGATGAAACAAGGGCAATATTATCTCAAGCCATTTGTGGATTACCTTGATATTTCTTGCGACTTTGTCTGGAATACCGATCGGGAAGCCAATTTTGTTTTAGATGACAAGATCGATGTTATTTTGGTTTCACAGGTAGGTACCGATCAGGAATCAAAAACTATCTGGGAAAAGGTGAATGAAGGTGCTCCGCTCCAGGAAACAAAAACTGTCGGCCAGTCGATTGAATCCTCCAGAAATATCCGCCTGCGTTTTGAAAATTATGACGCCTTGGTCAACTCTCTGATCGAGGATTATGACCTGGTTACAGACTATGTAATCAAGGTTGTTTATACCGGAACAGTTATGATTGACTATAACGGAATGGAGAGAGAAGAAAAGTTCTCCTCTTATATCACCATTCCATTTACTAATCCAATCATTGAGGTGGGCGGTATACCGGATAACAGCCGTGATATTTCAATCGACCGGGATGTTCAACACAGCAACGCGCCTGATATGAGCCTATTGATCCTATACGGGGCAGCGATCTTGGTCTGTATCGGGATCATCATCATCATCCGCTTTAAAACGAAGGCTCTTACAAGAGAAGATGCATACTCACAGAAAGTTGCAGATATTTTTAAAGAATACGGTAACCGACTGGCTGGTTTGAGCGAGGCACTTTTCTATCAATCATCGGTAATGATCAGTATTGATAAGATAGAAGACATGATCAAAATTGCCGATGAAATCGGACAAACGGTTTTCTATTACCAAGCCGACGACGAGGCGGAACGAAAGATAGAATACTATGTCTTCGACGAAGGCAGAATCTACTACATGGTGCTGTTTGGATCTTTGTGATTTGCTAAAGCAAAAAGTAATATGGCGAAAAACTGGCACTCGATTTTTTGATATCGGGAGCAAGCAGAAACAGGTCATAATCTACTAGGATTGGAGAAACGGAAAATAGGCTCAGAAATAAGAATTGCAATGGTTAAATTGTAGTAATTAAAGCCTTCAAAATGATATTGCTTAGCAAAACTTCAGAAAAAGTATTGTATTACCGCACCCCCAAACACTGAGCTCAGCGGATAAACAAATTATGTTGACAAATGAATTGATTATTAGTTTATGTTGTTTAATACACAAAGAATTGTTATGATAAGGCTAAGCATAAATGGTTTTATACGATTGTTTCAACAAATGAGGAATATATATGCTTAATAATATTCGAGTAACTTACAAAATACTAATAACATTTCTAATAATGTTTCTTATATTCCTTATATCGATTATATATGATTTATCTGCTGTAAGTGACATTTCATCAACTATTGATGATTTCTATTCACAACCTTTTACTTTGAACAATAAAGTTAAGGATGTTATTATTGACCTAAATCAAATACATGAGTATTTAAGAGAAATTATGGAAGAAACAAATAGCAATATAATAATCCAGAAGCAGATTCTAATAAACAATCTTCAGAATCAGATCCTTGATAATTTAAGGATAATTGAAGCAAGCTTCCCTGGAGATGATTCAAAAGTAGAAATATTAAAAAACGCAGTTCTTGATGCGGGAGCACTTCATAATGATATCATTAATAATATTTTAAATGGCGATTATGAAAAAGCAAATGAGATAAAACAGGCGCATGGGAGTGAAATTGAAGAGAAAATCGACCAGACAACAGACGAAATACTTTTTGTAGCAGATCATTATGCTACTAGATTCATGGATGAGGCGCATGCTATCCATAAGAAACAATTAAATATAGTCTTATACATTGGAATAACAAAAGTATTTTTTATAATGGCATCGGCTTATTTCTTATCAAAAACAATAAGTAGCCCTCTTATGAAACTGGCCAATGTTATTGAGAGCTCAGATATAAAAAATGAATCAACAATTCTGGATATTACAAGAAAGGATGAAATCGGGCAAGTAAACAAGAGCTATCAGCAAATGATCGCAAAGATTCAAAAGCGTGAAAAACAACTTCGGGATTCAAATAGAGAGTTAGAAGCGTTCAGCTATTCTGTTTCGCACGATCTAAGGGCTCCGCTCAGGCATATAACGGGATATATTAATTTGATGAAAAAAAAATTCGGTGAAGAGCTTTCAGAAGAGCCAAAGAGATACTTAAACATTGTACAAGCAGCTTCAGAAAAAATGGATCTACTAATCAGCTCGTTACTTGAATATTCAAGAACAGGAAGAAAAGAACTCAAAAAGCAATTGGTGAATTTCGACGAAATGGTAAATGAAATCATTACAGAATATAAGTCTGAGGAGAAAGAAAGAACTATCGAATGGATTGTTAATAATTTGGGAGATGAAGTCGCAGATCAATCATTAATCAAAACAGTTTGGGAGAATTTGATTGGCAATGCGTACAAATATACTTCAAAAGAAGAAAAAGCTATTATTGAAATTGGGAAATATCACGAAGTCACAGGAAATGTGTTTTATGTAAAAGATAATGGCATTGGGTTTGATATGGAGTATTACGATAAAATTTTCAGTGTTTTTCAAAGACTTAACAATGAGGCGGATTTCAAAGGTGTTGGAATAGGCTTGGCTAATGTAAAAAGAATAATATCCATTCACGAAGGCGAGGTATGGGCTACGGCAAAATTGGGTGAAGGTGCAACATTCTATTTTAAATTAAGGAAGTGAAAACAATGAACAAGGAGCTCAAAAAGATACTTTTAGCTGAAGACAGCGAGTTCGATGCAGAGCTGACGATTGAGGCCTTACAGTCAACAAAACTCGCGAATAAGGTAGATTGGGTAAAAGACGGGGTAGAAGCACTTGAATATCTTAGACGAGAAGGAGTTTTCAGAGACAGGCAATCAGGCAATCCTCTTGTTATTCTTTTAGATATTAAAATGCCAAAGAAAACAGGGCTTGAAGTTCTAAAAGAAATTAAAGCAGATGAGAGGCTCAAGTATATTCCCGTCGTTATTCTAACGTCTTCAAAAGAAGAACAAGATTTATTTAGGGGATATGAGCTAGGCGTAAATGCCTATGTAGTAAAGCCTGTAAATCACTCTTCTTTTATTGAGACAATTAGCGAACTTGGTCTATTCTGGGCAGTGATAAATGAAATGCCTCCAATAGATTAATCGTCGTCGCTATCGCAAGTAATAGCTGTTCGAGGATTTTTTATGAATGATTTTCAAATACTGCTAATTGAGGATTCTCAATTAGATGCAGAGCTTGCAATAGAGGTTTTATGTGATTCAGGGCACACAAAACAAAGTATTCATTGGATCAATGATCTTGATGATGTAGCACGCAGCATTGGATCAAATGACTATATGGTTGTCGTAAGTGATTATGATCTTGTGACTTATAATTTGCTTGATGTAATGGAAGCTATAAAAGAATTACCAATAAAACCTCCCATTATTTGTTTAACTGGCGCTATTGGTGAAGAAAAGGCTGCAATATTAGTTCAAAAGGGAATTAACGGGTACTTATTAAAAGAAAATATAAACAACTTACCAAAGCTTATTGAAACTGTTTACAAGGAACATGAAAAATGCAGACAACTTCAAATAATGCAGCAAACAATCATGAGCAGCGAAAAGAAGTATAGATCCTTATTTGAGAACTTGCCTATTGGAGTAGCTACACATGAGATAGTTTATGATAGCAACAAAAAACCAGTAGATTACAGAATAACCGAATTGAACATCATGGCAGAAAGCATTTTAGGATTGAAGCGCAGTGAGATTTTAGGTAAACTTGCCTCTAAGGCGTACGACGATCAACCGCCTTATTTGGACATATATTCTAATACTGAAAAAACAAAAAGTATATATCGGTTCGAAACATATTATAAGAAAATGGATAAGAGCTTTGATATTACAGTATATTCAATCGAGCCAAACAAGTTCATAACAATATTCTCCGATATATCAGAAAGAGTAAAAACGGAAGCACAATTACGTAACGGTCAAAAGCTTGAATCGATTGGCACGTTGGCAAGTGGAGTAGCACATGAGATCAATAATCCAATAAATGGAATTTTAAACTATGGACAGGTTATACTTGATTTATCCGACTATGGCTCAGAGATCAATAAATATGCCGCAGAAATAATTTCCGAAACAAACCGGGTCTCAGAAATCGTTAAGAATCTTTTAGATTTTTCTAGACAATCTGGTGTGCAGCACAGTTATGCTCATATTGAAGACATCATCGATAAAACATTGTCCTTAATGAACACAATTTTAAGACATGATAATATTTACCTATCTTTAGATATTGCAAGAAATATTTCAAAATTAAAATGCAGGAGCCAGCAAATTCAGCAAGTCATTATGAACTTGCTCACCAATGCAAGAGATGCACTTAACGAAAAATATCCTGAACATGATGAGAATAAGAAAATTATTATCACATGCAGAGAATTTTCAAAAGGTAATAGAAAATGGATATCAATTGCTATTGAAGATTTTGGCAAAGGTATGTCCGAAAGTATCAAACAGCGTATTTTCGATCCTTTCTTTACAACAAAAGAAAAAAATAAAGGTACTGGGCTAGGTTTATCTATTAGTTTTGGAATTATTAAAGAACATCATGGCGAGATTTTAGTTGATTCAAGAGAAGGAGAGTATACAAGGTTTACAGTTGTATTACCCTGTGATAATGGATGGGATTTAGAATAAGAGTCATTTCAATACTATTAGAAAACATGATAATCCTTTCCAAGAGATTCCTGATTATTTAACACAAAAAGAAAGCGGAGGCATATATGAAAAGAATAACAGCTCTATTTTTATTAATTATAATTATCTTTGCAAATGCCTCAGGTTGTACGATATTTAAAAAAGAGCCAATAAGAATTGGTTTTGTTGGTACTTTACAAGGACCGACGGCAGATCTAGCACTCAATGGTAAGCGAGGTGCCGAAATAGCTGTTGCAGAGATCAATAACAATGGGGGAATAAACGGAAGATTGGTCGAACTCGTTGTCAAAGATTCAGTCAATGATACGCAAGTCGCTAGGGATATACTTGAGGAATTTATTGAAGATGGAGTAGGGTTAGTCATAGGAGATTTTACAAGTTCTCTCACGGAGTGTATTTTAGAAGATCTCAATCTTAATAATATTCTATATATTAGCCCTACTGTTGGGTCAGAGCAGTTTGTTGGACTAGATGACAACTTAATAAGATTTAACTCAACTTCTATAAATCAAGCAAATTCCATTTTCATGCAGACCGAAAAAGTTGGAGATATGACGTTTCTTGTTTTTAAAGATTCACATAACGCAGCATTTTCATATAGCGTCTGTGATAACTTTAAAGAACGAGTTGAGACTGTTGGAGGTTCTGTATTAGCCGAAATTACTTACGATGGAAATGATACTATCAAGCCTGATGAGATATTAGCGGCCATGGATGAGTATGCGAAACAAACAGATGGTGTTATATTAGCTTCTGATGCAGTTAACGCTGCTATCATTATCAGAACAATAAAGAAAAATGGATTTGATATTAATATCTATACTTCAAGATGGGCAAACACTCCTGACCTATATAGTATTACGGGGAAAGACAGTGAGGGCGTTTATACTTTAGACATCATTGATCCGGAATCAAAATCTGATAAATATATCAACTTTGTTAGTAAATTTTCTGAATATTATGGGACACAACCTGCATTCTCTGCACTGTCATCCTACGAAGTTATGATGGTTCTTTACGAAGCAATTTCGGAAACAAAAAGCACACTACCCAAGAAAATAAAGGCTTACATAATTAATACCAGTAATTTTAGTGGCTTGCAAAGCGATTTTGAGATTGACGAGTTTGGCGATTGCAACAGGGATTATATATTATACGTGATTAGAGATGGGATGCCAGTGAAAATGGATCAAATTAGTTAAAGATCCGTTATGCGTACGTATTATGATTATTAGGAAGGCGAATTAAAATGTCAAACATACTTATCGTGGATGATGAAAAAAGCATACGGAAAACTTTTGAGATATTTCTTTCGAAAGAAGGACATGATGTGTTTTTGGCCGAAGATGCTGAAAATGCAAAAAAGATATTCAATGAAAATAGAATCGACTTAGTCGTTACGGATATTATCATGCCCAAAACGACAGGACTGGATCTGCTTTCTTCCATCAAGGCACGAAATCCGAATATCCCGATTATCATAATGACAGGCGAACCAACTGTTGAAACAGCCCGGGAGGCTGTACAAAACGATGCGAACGACTATCTGATCAAACCAGTTTCAAAAGAAAACTTATTAAAAGCAACTCAATACGCCCTTGAAAGAAAGAGACTAATTGACGAAAAAACGAAACTGGAATTAGAAAACAACAAATACAGAAAAAATCTTGAAAAATTAGTAGAGCAAAAAACGGAAGCTCTACAAAAAGCGATCAATGGTACTATTGAAACGATCGTAAAAATACTGGAGTATAAAGATCCATACACTGCTGGTCACGAAAGAAGAGTTGGTGCTCTTGCTCTGGCCATTGCTAAAAAATTGGATCTCTGCGAAGAAGAGCAAAAACGCATTTTCTTCGCTGGGTATCTGCATGATATCGGCAAACTCCTGGTTCCATCAGAGATACTGTCAAAACCAGGAAAATTGACGAACGGTGAGTTCGGAGTTATCCGAGAACACGTTACAAGCGGATTTGAATTAACAAAAGACATCAATCTATCGAGACCCATAGCTGATTTAATATTACAACATCACGAAAGAATGGATGGCAGCGGATATCCATATGGACTCCCGGGTGAAGAGATACAACTGGGGGCAAGAATTCTAGCCGTATCTGATGTGATAGAAGCGATGACCTCCTACCGACCTTACCGCCCGGGCTTTGATATCGAAGTCGCCTTAGATGAAATTAAAAGTAATGCAGGCACATTGTACGATGAAGAGGTTTCAAACGCGGCTATTGAGCTTTTTGAAATTGAGAAATACGATTTTACAAATATAAAAAACACTTTGCTAGTATAAAGGCGTTTCAAGTTACACGGACACTATCATCTCGTTCGGGAGGAAATATAGATGGAAGATAGCACATATAAAAATTTTTTCAACTATGCTCCATACGGTGTTTTTATTGCGGATGAAGAGGGTAACTATATTGAGATAAATGAAAAAGGTTGCCAGATCTCAGGCTATGCAGAAGATGAACTGATTGGAAGCAGCATATTTGCGACTATTATAGAAGAGGATATTGCACAAGCGAACATGAAGTTCGAGGAGTTAAAAAAATCAACTTCGGCTATGGTAGTGCTGAATTATTTGCATAAAAACGGAGATAAGCGTATATGTAAAGTGATTGCGTTTAAGATTAACGAGAGCAGATTTATTGGATTTTTCGAGGATATCACAGAGCAAAACAACCTTGAAAGCAAAGTGAAATATGAAGAAGACAAGGGAGCGAAGTATTTTGAAACAGCGAATGTAATGTTTGTTGTTATTGATCGACAAGGGCTGGTTCAAGATATTAATGCAAAAGGGTGTGAGATTCTCGATTATAATCGTAGAGAAATAATCGGCAAAAACTGGATTAACAACTTTATAAACGAGTCTAGTAGAGACAAAGTACAAAAAGTGTTTGATAAAGTAATTAATAAAGAGCTAAGCAACGTTGAATTCTTTGAAAACGGTATAGTCACATCCAAAGGCGAAGAAAGACTGATTTCATGGCATAACAATGTTATAAAAGATGGAGAAGACGAGGTCAGTCTTGTAATAAGCGCTGGCGAAGACATAACTGAAAGAAGAAATGCAGAAAAAGCACTTATAGAAAGCGAAGAGAAACATAAATATATATTTGAAAACTCACCCGTTGGTAAATCGCTCACAAAACCAAGCGGCGAATTATCTGTAAATCAAACGTTCTGTAAAATGCTAGGTTATACCAAACAAGAATTAGAAAGCAAAAGTTGGAAAGATATAACACACCCCGATGACATTGAAAAAAGCGATGAGGTTACAAGGCGGCTAATAAGTGGTGTGGCAGAGGCTATAACATTTGAAAAAAGATATATTAGAAAAGACGGCTCTGTTTTATGGGCATCTGTAAGTACTGCTTTAAGAAAGGATGCTTCTGACCAGCCGGTCTACTTTTTAACTTCAATTATAGATATTTCACCGCGGAAAAAAGCTGAAAAAGAGCTCATACAAAGCAAAGAAGAGTTCAGGATTTTATTTGAAGATGCGCCGTTAGGGTACCAGTCATTAGATGAAAATGGACACTTCCTTTTTATAAACAGAGCGTGGCTTGAAATGATGGGCTATCAAAAAGACGAAGTTATAGGCGAGTGTTTTGGTGATTATCTCGCAAATGATCAAGCTGAAAATTTTCAAAAAATATTCGCTGAGTGTAAAGTGAAGGGATCACATCAAATTACGCTTAAATTAAAGACAAAAACAAACGATAACATCATTGCGAATATTACCGCTAAGAGCGCGTATAATTCTGAAGGCGGCTTTTTACAGACGCATTGCATAGTTGAGAACGTCACGGAACGATTAGAATATCAAAAAAGACTACAACAAAATGAAGAACGGCTTAGACGCTCACAAAAAATCGCGAAAGCAGGAACATGGGAACTTGAAATTGGAAGCGATATGATTTGGGCATCTGATGCGAATGAATTGTTTGGAGTAAACACTGAGAATGATTTGATAAGCATAGAAGACATGCAAAGCATGATTCACGAAGACGACAGACAAATGGTACATAATACGCTTTTAGATTTTATTGAAGGCAAAAGCAAATACGATATCGAATATCGAATAAAACCTCTGCAAGGTAAAGAATTTCGTTATATTCGCTCGGTAGCTGAAAAGCAATATGATGATCAGGGAAATATTACTAAAGTAATTGGCGTCATATCAGATATTACTGATAGAAAACTGGCAGACCTCGCGCTCGTGGAGTCAAGGGCAATCTTACAAGCAGCTTTTGAGAACAGCCAGGCAGGAATCGCAATAGCAGACGCTCCGGACGGAAAACTTCGATTTGTCAATAGAGCTGGGTTGCTTATAAGAAACAAATCAGAAGAGGAGCTGGTGAAAAATATCGATTACCATAAATATGTGAGCAGTTGGAACATACTACATCTGGATGGAACTCCGTATAAGGATGAAGAAGTACCTTTAGCTAGAGCCGTTCTGTTTGGAGACACAGTTAGTGAAGAATTCATTATCCGACGCGATGATTTTGAAGATAGAATTGTATTAGCAAACGCTGGGCCTATCAGGAACAGTGAGAATAAAATTGTTGCTGCGATTATGATTTTTCTAGATATAACGATAAGGAAAAAATTGGAGCAGGAAAGAGTCTTACTTGAAGAGAAAGTATGGAATCATCAGAAGTTGGAATCTATTGGTACTCTGGCGAGTGGAGTAGCACATGAAATAAACAACCCGATTAACGGCATCTTGAATTATGGACAGATAATCTTAGATTCAACAGAGCATAGCTCACAGATTAATAAAATGGCACAGGAAATCATATATGAAACGAACCGTGTTTCTGGAATCGTAAAAAGCCTGCTTGACTTTTCGAGACAATCAGGAAAGCAACACAGCTATGCACAGATTACTGACATAGTTGAGAGGACATTGTCATTAATAAACACGGTTTTCAAGCGCGACGATATAGTTATTGATATTGATATTAAACAAAATATCTCCCCGCTTAAATGCAGGAGCCAACAAATACAGCAGGTGCTCATGAATTTGCTAACCAATGCGAGGGATTCACTTAATGAAAAATACCCAGTTTATCATGAAAATAAAAAAATAAATTTGGAATGTCATGAGCTTTATAAAGATAATAGAAAATGGATCTCCATTTCGATAAAAGATTTTGGAACAGGAATTCCCGAGGATGTTAAGCATCGTATTTTCGATCCATTCTTCACGACAAAAGATAAGGAAAAAGGCACTGGATTAGGGTTGTCAATTAGTTACGGTATAATAAAAGAGCATCACGGCGAAATCAAGGTTGAAACCAAAGAAGGTGAATATTCGGAGTTTATCTGTGTCTTGCCTTGCGATAATGGATGGGATCTAGATACAGAATAACTTTTATCAGGGAGTTGCTTTTATGAAACGAATGATTACTATTTTGATAGTATCGCTTATATTACTGGTCCCAATGATCTCATTTGCAACTGAATATGAGTATAAGAGCGGAACAGAATATGATTATCCGCCTTTTTCTGTTCCCCAAAATGGGCAAGCAGACGGATTCTCGGTGGAGCTCTTGAAAGCAGTAGCTGACGTTATGGGGTTGAATATCACGTTTAAAGTCGACGATTGGGCGACCATAAAGGATGAACTGAAAAATGGCGAGTTGGACGTGTTGCCATTAGTGGGTTACACGGAGGAAAGAGATCAGTATTTTGATTTTACAGTTCCATATATCATTATGCACGGGAATATATTTATCAGAAAAGATGAAACCGGAATAAGCACTGAAGATGATCTTTTTGGAAAAGAAATAATCGTAATGAATGGCGATAATGCCCATGAGTATGCTGTTAGAATGGGGTTTTCCGATCATCTAATTTTAACGGAGACATATCAGGAAGCATTTGAGTTATTAGCATCAGGAAAGTATGATGCTGTACTGGCGCAGAGCTTGGTTGGAGAACAACTTATCGAACAATTAAACTTAGATAACATCAAAGCTGCAACACGCATTGATGAAGACGGATTGACACAAATCAGAACAAATTTGAGTGGCTTTGAACAGAAATTTTGCTTCGCTGTGACAGAAGGAAACAAAGAGTTATTATCAAAGCTGAATGAAGGATTGGCCATTGTGTCTGCAAATGGAGAGTTTGACCAATTGTACAAGAAGTGGTTTCCTTTCGTCATAAATACAAAACCAGACCCGATCGAATCACTGAAGACTTCACTTATAATTCTATCGCCGATTCTAATAACTATTCTTATAGTCGGCACTATCATTGTTAAACGGACAATCAGAAACAAGACACTTGATCTGCAAAAATCAAACAACGCAATACTTGAAATGGAAGCCCATTTGAGATCAGAGCAGAAATTAGAAGCAATTGGAATTTTAGCGAGCGGCGTAGCCCATGAAATAAACAACCCAATAAATGGGGTAATAAATTACGGGCAACTAATTTATGATATAGCACAAAATCAAAATAATGAGTATATAGAGAAAAGGGAGATAGTACTGGAATTTTCGGATGAGATTATTAGAGAATCAAATAGGATTTCTTCTATCGTTTCGAATCTGCTTCAAATATCTAGAAGCGGTAGTAAACAGTTCGTTGAATGTAGTTTACCTGATCTGATTAAAAGAATTTTGAGCTTGATTACGGTCATCATGAAACACGATCAAGTTGAGATAGAAACGCATATAGACGAAAGCCTACCGAAAATTGAATGCAGAGAGCAAGAAATACAGCAAGTGCTATTAAACTTATTGGTTAATGCCAAAGATGCACTTGATGCAAAAACAGGAGTAAACCAAGAAGACAGGCGAATCATTATCAGCGCAATTGAAACACAACTTAAAGATAATACGAAAGGAATCAGAATCACTGTCGAAGATAATGGTAATGGAATCCCTGAAGCAATACAGAACAGAATATTTGATCCGTTTTTTACAACAAAGAATCGATCAGAAGGAACAGGGCTAGGATTATCCATTAGTTTTGGAATTATCAGAGATCATAATGGCTATTTAAGCTTTGAAACAAAAGACGGAAAATATACGAGATTTCATATTGATTTACCTCTCAAACATTAACAAGACGATTCTCATGCGTCTGAGTATCTGTCCGAATTGTTAATTGATGTCCATGATCCACCCGTTTTACGAAGAGACTGTCTACACATTTAATGAAACACGATATTTGAAATGAGCGGAAATTGAAAGTTAGATTAGGAGGAATACAATATGAGCCTTTTGTTTCAAAATGCCAATGAGAGAATGATTGAGATCGCAAAGGAAGTGTTTATTAGACACTTTGAGTTAGATCCAAAATTGAGTGAGATGTACGATGAACGCAGGAAAATGCTGATGTACGAAGATATCCTTTATAATCTAGGATATCTTGATACTGCAATGAGCCTGAACGATGACAAAATATTCCCTGAATATGCTCGATGGATTTATCGTTTACTATATTACTTGATGAAAGATTTGAACAAAGAGACAGTCAAAGATCAAATGGCTCTACATTTTAAAATTCTCAATGAAGTGTTAGCAAAAAACATGCCCACAGATGAGGCGGCAAAGGCGAACAATCACATCCAAAATGCAATCACAGCCATCAAGAAAGAATCTGAAAGTTCGGATTTACCAGAACGTCTTCTTGCCGGGAATTATCTGGATATCAAGGAGAATTACATAAACCATTTATTAGCGGGCAATACTAGAGGCGCAATCCAGATCATCGAGGAAGCGGCAAAAATTGGAATAAGACTGGAGGACATTTATATTGAGATCCTACAAAATGTTATGTATGAAGTGGGAGATTTGTGGCATAAACAGATTATCACGATAGATAAAGAGCATTACTGCACGTCAACCACACAAATGGCGCTTTCGCAATTCTATTCAACCATATTCAGTAAACCAAGAAAGGGGCTGAAGATTATCACCTGTAGCGTCGGGAGTGAGCTTCATGAGATGGGTATTCGAATGGTATCGGACTTATTCGAGTATAATGGGTGGGATAGCGTATATCTTGGGGCAGGGGTACCAAAGGAAGCGCTTCTTCATGCGATCAAAGAGCACAAACCGAATATGGTAGGGCTGTCAGTTACAATGCCGCAGCATCTTCCGCTTTGTTTGGAATATGTTAGCGCAATCAGAGAGACGTTCAAAGATGTAAAAATTGCTGTTGGTGGCAGAGCCTTTGAAACAACGGATCGTTTATGGGAAAAGTGGGACGTAGATGTATATAAAGAAAACGCGGAGCTTCTTGTAGACTGGGCTACCAAGAATATTTCTGCGTGAGGTTGCAAAAAATGATCAGTTTCTTGATCACAATGGACAAGACATCGAAAATAATCGATATTATCTGGAGTGATCCAGTGTACATTATGTCGCGCAATCAATCCCTTTTATCGGAACTTTTCACGGTTGAAGATCAGGCGCATTTAGTTGCTATGATTGAAAAATGCATAAAAGAGAATCATATTTTCTCGTGCAAGCATGAATTACGACTGGTATCAGATCGTTCGAAAATTTCGCTTTGTATGTTAAGAGCACACGATTCAATCTTGCTCTTTGCAAGCGACATGAAATTCGTCGAAGGTTTGGATGACGCGAGCGCGATTCGAGAAACCATACACAAGTTTATGTACGTCATAAAGGACTTCATTGAGAGCGACAGATTTCACAATCACAAATCGGTTAACGCGGAATTCAATAAGATACAGGCTTTGAACAATGAACTGATCAATACACGAAGATTACTCGAAAAAGCAAATGCTCAAGCGCGGATCTTAAATGAAGAATTAAACAATCGCCTTGTTAAGGATGCTTTGACTGGGTTAATCAGTCGTTATCAATATCGAATGGAAATCGATCTTCTAATCGCCAGTGACCCCGAAAAGTTTGGCTTCTTTGTTTTTATTGACATCGATAATTTTAAATCAGTGAACGATACGTATGGTCATGCGATCGGCGATCAATACCTGATCGAATTTGCGGAAAGGTTGAAGAAGCTTCCGATTGAACGGACGATCAGAATGAGAATATCCGGCGATGAATTCGGGCTGTTTACATACGGATTGGCGGATGCGGACGCGGGAAACATTCAAGAAATTTGGGACCAGATAAAAACGCATGTACTTTTTGGCCCGATTGAGACAGAGAGCGGGCCAGTTCCACTGTCAATAAGTGCGGGTATTGCAATATATGGCAAAGATACAAGCGATGTATATGAGCTGATCGAATATGCGGATTTTGCGATGTATATAGCCAAGAAAACTGGTAAAAACGGAATACGACTATTTGACAAATCTCAATACAAACGCCATAAGGATTAAAAAATGAAAACAGATGCTAAGGTTCTTCCGGTGTCGGTACGATCAATAACGTTCGGGGCATTGACGATTGCGCTGATCGTTGTTTTTTTCACGATTTTTAAGGGAGTAACAAATATCCTGAATGCATTTTTTGTACCGATGATACTGTTCTCTTTCTCGATCAACAGAAAAGCGATAGAATTGCTGGCTGTATTTGCCGCGTCAATCGCAACGTGCGCGCTTTTCTTTAACCTACAGTTGATATTCATAGTTTTTTATTGCATCATTGCACTTCTACTATCGATAGTGAATAGAAGGAAAATTGGTTTTGTTGTATCTGCAATCATTCTATCAGCAGGTGTTGCCTTTTTCTTCTGGAGTGCAATAGGTCTAACTGATTTTCTTTTCAAGACGCGCATGAGCGAACTTATGCTAGAAATGTTGAATGGGAAAAAGTTATTTTACTTACTACTATTGACTTTTGAAGGAACTTTGGTTGGTATCGCGCTGTTACTGGCATCAAAGTTTGTTTTGAAAAAAACTCATGGGTTTCTTAGCAGTGGTACTTCAGCTAAGTAGAAAAACTGACGAAAAGCCGCGCATAATAAAAACCATCTGGTTCATACCTGCATAACCAAAGATTGGAAGCAATATGTATGCTGATTTTAAATAGGACTAAAAGGCACGATAATAATGTTGAAAAGCCATTCACAGGAGGAAAAGAAAACGATACGCGTTCGGAAGAAATCGCTCTATTATAAGTGTGAACACGAGTGTTGCGATTCCCTAGCGGGTCGTTTTTTTAATTATTATACTTGAAAGAGTTTTCGCCTAATATAACAAAGGCAAGTAAATAGATTTAGGAGAAGAATTTAGATGAGAAAAATTATTATAGCTTTTTGTATTGCACTAACATTTGTTTTTTTAGGATGTAGTAGTGAAATAGCTAGCAGCATTGAAACACCTTACTCAACTCCGGAGGCGACTATTACACCAATAGCCACACCAATCTCTTTTCCGACGCCTCAAATTCCTGCACTGATAGTGGAGGGCTTGGAGGGTAAACGACCAGAATGTATCTATCTTGATGTCGTACAGAACGGGCAAAATATATCTACTGATATTGCGATGAAGGAAATCATTCAAAATCTCGGCATTCAAATAGTAAAGGCAGACAAGGATTGTGATGCAATATTATTGGTAGAGATAAGTTGTACTGCAATTGGAGGTTACTATTCCAATAATAAGTTTAGCGGATATAGCTACAGTGGTGCATCAACAAGCGGGACGGTTACGCTTGCCTTCACTGGAGAAAATCCAGTTGTGAGATCCTTTAGTCGTTCAATTCCGTTACCAGATCAAATCCCGGTATTATTAGAGAACCCAGCACAAGCACCCTATTCTACTTGGGGACTATATGACATATTGTTAGAATTCTGGGGAATCCCAGTAATGGTCGAATCATTGGATGTTAGCTATTTCAAAGAGTATGGATTAAATGATTTAAATAAGTTAAAATCAGAGGAACGCTTCTCAGAAGATATTATTCTGAGACTAATTGCCAAATTGTTTGGCTCGGATGATTCAATAAGGCGTGAGTTTGTAGCTGATATGCTTGGAAATGCGGATGCAGATTCTGAGGAACTCGCAATTTCTGCTTTAAAAACTCTGCTTTATGATGAAAACAATGAGGTAATAACCGCAAGCATACGTTCATTACTAAATCTTGACCCTGACGAAGCAGATATAGTATTCCCTTTGCTGCTAAATCTACTCAGGGGTGATGATGAAACAGCAATTGGCAACGCGGCCGAATTAATCGGGAGCCTTAGCCCATATGGTGAAGAAGCGATACCAGAATTAATTGCGCTGCTAGAAAAATCGAATGGTCTGATATACGATACAACAGAAGTTCAGATTATTAATGCACTTGCAGAGTTTGGACCGGCAGCAAAAGATGCGGAATCCATCTTGCGTATCAAAATGAATCCAGCTTCGGCTGGGCTCGATAAAGAGATCCAAGCCGCTTCCGCATTAGCTTTATCAAAAATATGCACCGACAATTCGGTTGTTTTAGAGTTAGCTGATAAACTCAAGACATACGATCTTGATTATGATATAGCGAAGAATGTGATGCAAGCACTTGCAGATATGGGCCCTTTAGCCGCAGCTGCAGTTCCCACTTTAGTCGATTTACATCAAAGAGCCGAGAAAGCTGACATCAAAAATATGATCTATAAGACTCTAGGAAAGATAGGACCGGCAGCAATAGAGGCGGTGCCTTGTTTAGAAAAGGTGATCAATGATCCTAATCAACAACCTGGCTCTAAATATAGGACTTCAAGCACTCCTTATGCGATTGAAGCACTATACAGAATAGGTAGTATAAATGCGGATGAGACCATGGAGATGTTAATCTCATATCTCGAATTTGGAGATCCTATGTTTGATCAAGTAGATGCTATGTTAGTGATCCAAAATATGGATCCAATTGATGCTGCACAGGCATTACCAATTTTGAGTGAACGACTGTGTACCTACGGATGTACTTATGACAATGTACTTGTTCTGCGTGCTATTGGAAATATCGGACATCTAGCTGTAGGGCTTGTTCCAGATATTATTCCGTTACTTTCGGGAGGATATGAATATGCAGAAGATACAGCATTAGAGGCGTTGATTGCTATAAGTGGAGAGAATTATGGAAAGGATGTCGATGCTTGGCTAGACTGGTATCAAAATATACAGGGTTTCCATAACTAGGGAACGGGAGTGTGTTAAAATTTCGGACAGCATGGTAAGAACGTAAAATAAGAGGCAGGAGGAAAGAACCATGCTGAAACAACGAACACAATACGATGACGAATTCAAAAAATGCTGTTATGCTGAATTACGCAACCCGCATTTGACGCATTATTTGACGCACATGATCGCGAGAGGTTGCGTCAAATCGCAAGAGATGGCGAAAATTACCAAGGGTCAACTCAAAAATCATGCCCGATAACGGGAGATAGTTGAAGATCACAAGAGATTGCACCAAAATAATTGGTCGTCTCCGACTCTGTAGGTCGCACGTTCGAATCGTGTCGGGCACGCCAAAAACCCCCTAATTAGGCGACTTTTTAGGGGGTTCTGTTTCAGCTCATTTTTCAAAACGTGCAACAATGCGACAAATCCCAAAAAGCGTTATTCAGGGAAGATTGAGAAAGACCTACGAGGGAGTAAGCTCGTAGGTCGATTTTGATTTTGTCGCATTTTTGACGCACGCGACGGGAAATAATGAGTTGTAAGAAATCTGGGAGAACCCCACAATCCCTCCTGGTAACATTATTAAAAATGATAGAAATGCAACCCTAATCTTTTTCGACCTTATCAATGATTACCTGACGAGTAAACGCAGACAGATCCATACTATTCAATTCTGCAAACTTTCTGATCAAGGTGGTATCTCGATCATTCAATCTCAAGGAAATACGCTCATAGCTTCATCTCATGCTTGCTAAACATTGTATTAAATATATCTTAGCAACATTAGTTCTGTTGACAGCGCGCCAAATAATGATAGGTTCTATTTAAACATCAAATGAAAGCTGAATATACAGCTTAAATTGGTGTTTTTTTCTACCGCGGTGACATAATCACATACACATATTTTAAAGAGTGCAAAGATATCTAAATATCAAGCATTTAAAAAATCTTGAACGGAGCGAACTTAATATGAGAAAAATATTTCTTTACCCATCTTCAAACTTGGTAATTGCCATACCGATAACCATGGTCCTCGGCTTTATAACCGGTATGTTTTTTAATCTGTCATTTATGAAAAACTATATTCTGATTTTGACTTTTTTTATGATCTATCCAACGATGATCGGCTTTAAAATCAAAGAAGCTGTCGATCTTTCATATATGAAGCCGTTGATAATATCATTGTTGTTTAATTTCATTTTCATACCAGCCTTTGCTTACTTTCTAGGTTATCTATTTTTAAAGGATAGACCTGAGATTTTTGTCGGGCTGATCATGATCGCATTGTTCCCAACCAGTGGTATGACGATTTCATGGACAATGCTTAGTAATGGAAACGTGGCAGCAGCAATAAAAATCACGGCGATAAGTCTTCTCCTTGGATCACTTCTAGCGCCTTGGTATCTCTATTTTATGGTTGGAAAGCTGGTCGAGGTCGATATCATCCAGACTTTTATAACCATTCTGCTTGTAGTTGTTTTACCGATGATCGCAGGAAGCATAACATTCACTTTGATCAAGAAGAAGATGACGCAGGAACAATATAATAAACAGCTGAAGCCTTTATTTCCAGCAGCCAGTGTGTGGTTTTTGCTGATTCTGATTTTTGTCAGTATCGGCATGAAAGCAAAGATCATCGTCAGCTCTCCGTCAATATTGATCAACATCCTTCTGATTCTTCTGTTCTTCTATGCTTTCAATTTTTTTGTGAGCACACAGATAGCTCGCAGAACTTTGCAAAAAGCAGAGGGCTATGCTTTACTTTATGGCACGGTAATGCGCAATCTTTCCATAGCCTTGGGGATAGCCGTTTCAGCATTCGGGCCGGAAACAGCCCTGGTTGTAACGCTGGCTTTCATTGTACAGGTTCAAGGGGCGGCCTGGTATGGGAAGTTTGCAGCTAAATATAATTGGATCTCAGGAAATCGTGTCACTACCGGTTTGGATTAGGTATCATCCGGACTATTGCAGCTCGAAAGTGAAAAGAAGCCGGGGTTCGTTTTGCCGCAGCAACCTTCGGCTTTGAGGGCCAGAGGCTGGAATCCTTTCGGGCACGCCAAGAACCCCCTAATCAGGCGACTTTTTAGGGGGTTCGCTTTTCGCTCGTTTTTGGGTTCGTGCAACAATGCGACTGATCGCCACCGGCGCACGACGCGTGGTGTAGTCGGGGAGGTGTTGTTAGGGAACCAAGAACAGCGGCCGTAGAGGACGGGGAAGCATAGAGAGAAGTAATTCTTCCATTATATCTATCGTTCGAAGGCGAAATTATTTGCTTGATATTGGTGCGCTCTGTTCCGTTTCGTTCCACGCAAAGGCAACTGTTGATTTTTGCACTTGCTCTTCATGATGTTATCCAACTTTTCCTTTGTCTCATTTTACGCGGATACTTGTCCGAGAGCAATTCAGCCAACCCATTTAGAACTCACACGTGCTGTCGCTTCCGTGCTTCACCAGGCGTGTTTCCTGTGATCTTTCGAAAGTTCAGAGTAAAGTGGCTCTGCGAGCAAAATTGATAAAAGGAAGCGATCTCGGAAAGAGGAATATCAGTATGCCGCACAAAGTAGAGAGATTCTTCCACTCGCATCCGAATGATATAGGAACGCATCGTTTCATTGGTCTCTTTGTGAAATAATCCTGAAAGATAGTTCGGATTGTGGTGTACCGCGTCCGCAATATCCTGTATGGAGAGCGACTCGGTCAGGTGCGTTTCAATAAAGCGCATTGCGTCCAGCACAGCTGGTGAGTATTGCCCGCTTCGCACGGCCCGGACGCGCGCCGCGAATCCCTCGATCATTTGAACCTCAAAATCCGTGAGCGCGGAGAGTTCTGTGCACTGCTCGATCCACTGAATATAGGCATCGCTGAACGAAAATGCTTCGTCCGGACTGACGCCACCGGAGATTGCAGCCCTCGCCATGAAGGTAGCGCTCCCTATGAGGGAGTTTTTGATTGAGCGCAGCATGGTACTGGCGAGCTTTGCGCGAGGCAAACGGTTGATCTCCGCGAGAATTCGTTTGGACGACGAGGTGTCGCCCTTCGAGATCGCGCGGCAAACCTCCTGCTCGATGGCATATGGCGGGTGGGTGAACTGCTGCGTGCGGTAATCATATTTTTGCATCGTGAAGAGGCGGTTAACGGTCGCTTCTTGAAGGACCGGCTCTTCGAAAACAGAATCCTGCGATAGGGAACCGCCGGAGGTTTCACTCCGCGAAAACAGTTCCTCGAGCAGCTGGCCAGCGTAAAAGAGGCGCTGGTCGTCCAGAACGGGACACGCGGCATAGTGCGCGGAGAGGGTTTCCTTCGCGCGAAAAGGCAGAATACCCTGCCGGATCAAAAACGAAACCTTTTCCGCTGAGACGGGTTCCTTGAGCAGCGGGCCTACGATCAGGATACGGCTTGGGCGCTCCAGCACGAAGCAAAGGTGCGTCTCCAGCGCAGGTGTATTGATGTATTGAACGGACTCCTCCGACAGCACCGGCACGGGGCTCAGAGAGGAGTCTCCCGCAATCAATGCCGCATCGGCAACCTCCTTCGGAATGGCATAGAGAAGCTCATCCGCCTGAAATAGCCGGATGGGAAAAGCCGTTGAAAAATGATACATGCGCATCAAGTGATAGATGGTTTCAATCGTCATGGCGATGGTAGCCTTTCCAAATGATACGAAGATTATAACACTAACGTGAGAAAAGTGATATAAATAGCAGGTTGCATTTCGTAGAATAAAGATGTTGCTAAGGCTGCGCACCATCTTCACAACATTTCATAATCTGAATCTATCTGAACCGATTTAACTAGGAGGAAAACAAAATGAAACGAATTCTTGGCGTTCTATTAGCGATCCTGCTTTTGGTAGTTCCTTTGGCTGGATGCGCCAAGGCACCCGCTTCAACGGATGCCGCAGCGGACACCGCGACGGAGGCGGCAACCGATACGCCGGCTTCTCCCGCGGTCAAAAATGAGGATATCACGATTACCGTCTATGCGGCGACCACCGGATATTCGGCGCCCATCGACCAGATTGTTGTCGACTATAAAGCCGCCACCGGCGTGACGGTCGAGTGGGAGATTCCGAGCGAAGATTACAGCACGGTGCTCAAGACCCGCTTTGCTGCGGATGCGGCACCGGATATCTTCGATCTGGACGGACTTGCGTTTGCCGCCTGGGGTGAGCGCTGCGTGGATCTATCCGATTGCGACTTTGTCAGTCACGCGTATTCAGGTTCGCTGGATCCCGCAATTAAGGATGGCGCGGTGCTCGGCATGCCGTATGCGTTTGAAGGCAGCGGATTTATCTATAATAAGACGATGTTTGAAGCCGCGGGCATCACCGAGGTTCCGGACACGCTGGACGAACTCGAGGCAGCCTGCGTGAAACTGCAGGAAGCGGGTTACCAGCCCTTTGGAGAAGCATGGGCGGAGTGGGGATTTTTGATGCATATCTTTGGCACGCCCTTTGCCTATGAAGGCGACACGCCGGAACTCGCTGCGGCGCTTGCATCCGGTGAAAAGAAGCTTGCTGACCTGCAATATATGGACAACTTCTTCCGCCTCTTCGACCTTACGGTCAAGTACGGCTGGGGCAAAGAATCCGTCGGCTACAGCGTGCTTTCGCAGTATGGCGACTTTGCCGAGGGTAAGATGGCGATGATCAAGCAGGGCACCTGGCTCTCCTCGTACATCCTCTCCGTCAATCCCGACATCAAGATGGGGCTTATGGCGGTTCCGCTGACGAACGACCCGTCTCAAACGAAGCTGATGACGTCTACCTCGCGCTACTTCTGCATAAACAATGAAAGCGAGAACGTAGATGCTTGCAAAGCATTTCTCAATTGGTTGTTTGCAAACTTAAAAACATATTTTGTGGATACATTAAACGTCATGGCTCCGTATGATACTATGGATATGACAAATGTCTCTGTGCTGAACGCTGATATGTTTGAATATTCAAAGAAAGATATGACATATCCCACCTTCGGTACGCTATACTGGCCGGCCGGGTTTGAGGTAGACCTTACAACACCGCTGCAAGCGTACATCGCGGGTAACATGGATCAGGCGAAGGCGATTGCGGAGCTGCAAAAGCTCTATGACAGCAGACTAAAGACCAACTGATCCACCGAACATATACGAACGAATTCACAGGGGGAACCCGGCGAAACCCGGGTTCCCCCGCATACAAGGAGAAGCCCATGAACACTGTTCCGACAACGCGAAGACAAGCGACAAAAAAGGCACGCGACACGGCGACCTACGCACTCTTTACAGGACCCGCAGTCATACTCTATCTTGCGTTTGTTGTCACGCCGCTCCTGCTGTCATTTTTCTATTCCATGCAAGATTGGAACGGTATCAGTACGACATTCAACTTTGTCGGGCTCAAGAACTATATCGACGTGCTCCACGAAGAGGCGTTTCTCGACTCGCTCGGGTTTACGTTCAAATATATGCTCGCGAGCATGATCATCATGAACGCGGCGGGGCTTCTCATCGCGCTTGCGCTGAACAGCAATCTCAAGCTCAAGACAGCGCTGCGCGGTGCGTTCTTCCTTCCGATCGTGATCAGCGGGGTCGTCGTGGGGTATCTTTGGAACATCATCATCGTGCGGTTGTTTCCCATCATCGGGGACTGGACGGGGCTTGCGCTGTTTGCCAAAAACTGGCCGAGCTATCCAAACACCGCGTTTGCCGCGATCATGATCGCCTCCGTCTGGCAGTCGTTCGGGTACTATATGATGATCTACCTAACCGGGCTTCAGAGCGTGCCGGATTCCCTGATGCAGGCTGCCGCCATCGATGGCGCAACGCCGCTTCAGCGCTTCTTTCACATTACGGTTCCGATCATGAGGCCAACGTTTACCATCTGCATTTTCTTAAGCATGGTCACTGCACTCAAGGCATTTGACATCATCTATTCGCTGACATTCGGCGGCCCGTACGGCTCGACCACATCGATTTCGCTGCAGGTTTACTTGGATGCGTTTAAAAGGAATCTACTCTCGTACGCTTCCGCAAAGGCGATCCTGTTCTGCCTGATCATCGTGATCATCTCATTTACGCAAGTCGCTCTGATGAAACGCAAGGAGGTGGAGCTCTAATGCACAGAAAATACGGATTCGGCATGATGGTGCTGGAGATCGTGATGATCATTCTGGCGCTGGCGGTGCTGCTGCCGGTGGCTCTCGTGGTCATGAACTCGGTCAAGGGTGCATCGGAGGTCAGCAAATCGCTCCTCTCGCTGCCAAATGAGCTCCACTGGGATAACTTCACCACCGCGATGCAGCGCATGAACTACTGGAATGCGCTGAAAAATTCGCTGATCGTGACTGCGTGCAGCGTGACCGGAGTCGTTCTGTTTTCCAGCATGGCAGCCTACCAGATCACGCGAAAGCAGTGCCTGGTGAGCAAGGTCATCTACTACGGAGTTCTGCTCTCCATCGCGATCCCGTTTCAGGCGCTCATGGTACCGCTGGTGATCGTGGCAAAGACATTGCATCTCGTGGACAACATATGGGGACTGATCCTGATCTATTGGGGACTGCTGTTGCCCCTGTCTATGTTCCTCTATCAGGGTTTTATCAAAAATGTGCCCCGGGAGCTGGAAGAAGCGGCGCTCATCGACGGCTGCTCGCCGCTTCGCGCGTTTTTCAGCGTCGTTTTCCCAATTCTCAAGCCCATCACGGTGACGATCGTGATCCTGAATTGTCTTGGTGTGTTCAATGACTTCACGATGCCGCTGATTCTCTTGGTCTCCAAAGCGAACCGGACGATTCCGCTGTCCATCAGCGTGTTTTTCGACAGTTACGCAAACCAGTGGAACTATATCATGGCGTCGTTGACGCTCGTGATCGTGCCGGTATTGGTCGCGTTCTTATTCCTGCAAAAGCAAATCATGAAGGGCATGATCGACGGTGCGCTCAAAGGCTGATATTGCAGTGGTAAGCTGGTTACAAAAGGCGGAAAAAACATGAAGAACATAGAAGCGCTGAACCCGAACTGGATCTACGATTTAAACGGTATGCCGCAGGCGATTACGGATCATGTGAAAAACCAGTTTCGCGATATCGCGTATGGCGCCGACCCGCTGCAAAAGCTGGACGTCTATCTGCCGGATGAGCGGCAGGGCCCGCTGTCCGTGATTCTCATGATACACGGCGGTGGCTTCATGCACTGCGACAAGCACGATTTCCATCTGTACCCGATGTTTTACGCCCTGGAGCGTGGCTTTGCGGTCGTCGCAATGAAGTATCGTCTCTCGCCAAAGGTGGTCTATCCGGCGCATCTTTCGGACGTTTACGCCGCTTTGGACTGGCTCGGTCTGCATGCGGACGATTATGGGCTGGATCGAAAGAACGTGTTTCTCTGGGGTTCGTCGGCGGGCGGACATCTCGCACTGATGGCCGGCATGAAGCGGGGGCACACTTGCTCCTCGGCGTATCACCGATTGGGAGAGATCGAGATTCGGGCGATTGCGGCGCTATGTCCCGCGTTGGGGTTCGGCCGCATTCCGGGGGAAGATTACAGTCCGTTTCAGCAGTTGTCGCGCGTGATCGTATGGCAGATCCTGCGCAAAAAAGTGTTCGGCTCGTTCAAGCCGTCTCAAGACGCGATGCGGGATTCCGATCCAAGAACGTATCTATCCGGTGGAATCGAGCCGCTGTACCTTCAGCAGGGCACGAAAGACCCCCTCATCTCGACGCGGGATATCCTCGCGTTTGCAAAAGAGGCGGGTGGCGTGCTCGACCAGAACGATCTCGTGATGGATGTTCTGGAAGGGGTGGCGCATGCGGGCGCAGGCCCGGAGTTCTTCCTCAAGGAACACATCGATCCAATCCTGGATTTCTTTGAGCAGCATCGAGCAAAACGGGGGAACTGACCTATGAGTGAAATCAGCCTGATCACACGAGCGGACGATCTGGGTTCTTGCCGGGCCGCTAATCTTGCGATTCAAGCCGCGATTACGTCGGGGTCATTCATTCGAAATGTGGAGTGCATGGCACCCGCGCCGATGATGGAGGATGCCGCGCAACTGCTTGCGGGTGTTCGCGGCGTCGATCTGGGGCTGCACATTACCCTGACAGCCGAATGGAACGGCATCCGCTGGTATCCCGTGGACGCCAGAACGGAGAAGACGCCGCTGACCTTGGCGGACGGGAGTTTCCCTAAGAGCATCGATTGGTTTACCGCGCATCCGCCGCAGGTGGAGGATGTCCTCCGCGAAATCAGCGCGCAGCTCGACGAGCTCACGCGGTTGCACATCTCCGTTGACCATATCTCCTCGCATATGTTTCCGGAGATGGCAATCCCGGGACTTGCGGAGGCCGTCTCCGCCTGGGCAAACGAAAAAGGGCTGATCGATCATCTGCGCTATTACCGCTTGCCGGAGGAGCAGCTCGAACCCAAACCGACCAAAGACTTGGCGAGCGGGCTAGAGGCATGGGAAACGTGGCTTCGCTCATTGCGCGCGGGACAATACTTCTCCGTCATGCACCCCGCGCAATTCAGCCGAGAGATGCTCGCCTGCAACACGGAAGGGCTCCCGCGAGACGCGGTGGGTCGCGCAAGAGACTTGGAGCATCAACTGCTGCGTTCGGGAAGGCTGGAGGAGATCTGCGCGGAGCTTGGGATTCGCACGATCCGGTATCGGGACGCAATCCCGCAGGAAAACGCGCTGGAACTTTCGCGCTTCATGGGGAAATAGACGATATGAAGAAAGCAAAAAAAGAAATCAAACATGTCGTCGCGATGGATGATGCCACGTGGCGGATCGAGGAAGGCAACGGCAGCACCCGCGTCTACTGCTATGTGCTGGCGGGAACATCGAGAAGTCTTGTCATCGATACCGGTCTTGGCATTCTGGACATCCGCGGCATCGCTCAAAAGCTTACGAGCCTTCCGCTGATCGTCGTCAACACGCACGGGCATTTAGATCACGTTAGCAATAATCACCAGTTTGACTGCGTTTATCTCTCGCCTGCGGACGAAGAGGTGTTTCGCGCGCACACAAGCTACGATGTGCGGTATGGATTCGTCAAGGGCCTGCTTGCTGAGAAGCACTTGCCCGGCTGGCTCGTCCGTTTACCGGTCATTCGCGGGCATGTCCGGCGGTTGTGCAGCGTTCCTGCGCGGGAAAACCGTGTGCCGATTGCGGATGGTGACACCTTCGATTTAGGCGGCCGAACGATCCGTGCGATCGCAACCCCGGGACACACGATGGGCTCGATCTGCCTTCTGGACACGGAGCGTCGCTGGCTCTATACGGGAGATACGGTTTGCGCGGGTGGCGTGCTGCTGCACTTTGACCACTCTGCCGATGTCGCGACCTACCTTGCCAGCATACGGCGGCTGATGCAGATCAGTGAATCGTTTGATTTTATGTGGCCCGCGCATCATATTCTGCCACTCAAGCCGGAGAAACTAGAAGAGTATGCCGCCTGCACGGAGGCAATTCTGGCGGGTATGGCGAATACGTTTATTCGCCACAGTGCAGCCGGCACGGGGACTGTCGCCCGCTGCGGCGGCGTTGCACTGAGCTATCGAGTTGAAAAAGAGAATGATTGAATCGAAACAGAAGGAAATTGAGTATCACAATGGAACGAACCTTTGGCAAAGATCCGTGGGCGATAGAATGTATCGGGTGCGACCAATCGGAAGCCGAGGCCGTCGCATCCCTCTTTACCGTTGGCAATGGAAATCTGGGTGTACGCGGGTTTGCGGACTATGATCATCAGCACAGCGGCGTATTTCTGAACGGCGTATTCGAAACCGAACCGATTCTCTATCCGGAAAACTCCTTTGGAAACGCAAAGAATCACCAGGTCATCGCGTCGCTTGCAAACCCGATTGCGTTGACCCCGCTGATGAACGGCGAGTTACTCGACGCGAAAAGTCCGAATTTGACGGAACAAAAGTGCCGTCTGGATCTGGCGAACGGCGTGTTGCGCCGGGAGGCGACATGGAACACGGCGGAAGGGGAAGCCCTTTCTCTGATTTGTGAGAGATTTGTCTCTTTGGAACGGAGTGATCTACTCTGCATCCGATGGGAGTTGTCCGGCGAGGCGGCGCGGTCGTTGACGCTGATTTCCGCAATCGAAGCGGCGGTCGGCAGCAAGGCCGATGTGTTTGATCCTCGCGCCGCAAGCACGCTTTCGGAGCGCGCGATGGAGACGCTGGATAGCGGATCTCGCGCGGGTATATCCTATCTGTTGCAGCGCACCCGCAACTCAAAGCAGACCGTCGCCATCGGTGTTTCGCATCGCGTACGCGGCGGCGCAATCAAGGCTTGCGCCAACCCGACGGAGGTTTCGATTGCGTTCGATCAGGCGCAGTACGGGTGCACGATCTCGGTGGAGAAATACGTCTGCTTTGCGACGGACGCATTCGACGCGGAGAAGACGGACTTAGTGGACGCGGTGACGAAACGCTGCAAACAGGCGGAGGAAACCGGATTCGATGCGCTGAAGCAGGAACATCGCGCGGCGTTGCAAGCGTTTTGGGATGTGGCCGATGTGGAGATTACGGGTGATCCCGTTGTTCAGCAGGGAATTCGCTACAACCTCTTTGAGCTGTACTGCTCGGCTGGACGAAACGGCAGGACCGCCATCGCGGCAAAGGGCTTGAGCGGGGCTGGTTATGACGGTCACTATTTCTGGGATGCGGAAACATACATCTTTCCGTTTTTCCTCCTTACGGTGCCGCAGGTCGCAAGAGGATTTCTGGAGTATCGCTACCGCATTCTGGATGCGGCGCGGCTGCGCGCGCGGGAGATCGGGCTCGATCAGGGCGCGCTGTTTGCATGGCGCACCATACACGGCGAGGAGTGCTCGGCTTACTTTCTCGCGGGCACCGCGCAATACCACATCAATGCGGACATTGCGCATGCGGTGAAGCAATATGTCTCCATGACCAACGACATGGACTTTTTAGCGCGCTACGGAGCGGAAATTTTGTTTGAGACCGCGCGTTTCTGGATTGCGGTCGGGCACTATAACGCGAACCGTGACAACCGCTTCTGCATCAACTGCGTGACGGGCCCGGATGAATACACTGTGCTTGTGAACAACAACTATTACACAAACCTCATGGCACAGGAGAACCTTTTGGAGGCAGCGCGCGCATATGCTTGGCTCCGGACGCAGGATCAGGAGCGTTGGATCGACCTCTCCGCTCGATTGAAGCTGGACGATCGCGAGCCGGAGGCGTGGCTTCGCGCCGCGCGCGCGATGGTTCTTCCGTTTGACGAGACGAGCAATCTCTGCATGCAGGACGACGGCATGCTGAATCGGATTCCACTTTGTCTGGACGATATCCCGAGCGACAAGAGACCGCTTTTACTGCACTATCATTCCCTCTATATCTATCGCCACAACGTCTGCAAGCAGGCGGACACGATTCTGGCGATGATCATGCAAAATGAGCATTTTTCCATCGAACAGAAACGGGCTGCGTTTGAATACTACGAACCGATCACGACGCACGATTCCTCGCTCTCACCAGCGATCTTCGGGATTCTCGCGTCCGAATTGGGACTAAGCGAGAAGGCGGACGAACTGTTTCGCGTCAGCGCGCGGTACGATCTTCAAACGGATGCCGAGAGTATTCGCGATGGCCTGCACATGGCCAACATGGGCGGAAGCTGGTTGAGCATCGTGGTCGGATATGCAGGAATGCGCATCTACGGTGGTCATCTCTCGTTCCGGCCCAAGAAGCCGAAGGGATGGGAAAAGTACCGGTTTCATATCCGGTTTCAGGGTAGTTTTCTTGAGGTGACGGTAGGAAGGGATAGCACCGCGTATTTACTGACGCACGGGGCTGCGGTCGAATTTCGGCACTACGACCAAACCGTACGGCTGACATCGGCTGCGCCCGGGCAGGAGCTGACTAACGTTAACCTTGAGGAGGAACAGCACCGCAGGATTCGCGGAATCATCTTTGATCTGGATGGCGTTCTGGTTTCGACGCATCACGACCATTATCTGGCGTGGAAGCGGCTCGCGGACGAGCTGGGTGTGTACTTTGACCAGCGTATCAACGAGCGCTTGCGCGGTGTCAGCCGAATGGAAAGCCTCGACATCCTTTTAGAGCAATACCACGGCGCGCCGCTGACCGCAGTGCAAAAGGAGGCGTTGGCGGAGAGAAAGAACGAGTATTACCGCGAGGCACTCGGCCAATTGACTCCCGCGGATGTAAACAGCGAAACGCTCATCGCGCTGAACACACTGCGCGCAAGAGGCTATCGGCTCGCGGTCGGCTCCTCGAGTAAGAACGCGCGATACATACTGGAGCGAACCGGGCTCATACACCGGTTTGACTATGTTTGCGACGGTACTGCCATCACAAACTCCAAGCCCGACCCGGAGGTTTTCCTCAAAGCTGCGTCAGAGCTCGGCTTACCCGGCGGGGAATGCTGCGTCATCGAGGATGCGCGCTCGGGAATCGAGGCGGCGCGGCGCGCGGGCATGCGCGCCATCGCTTATGGCGAGCACGCATATGAACTGGACGCAGATGATGTTTTGTCGGCATTTATGGCGATTTTGGATTTGTTTCCGCGCGTGTAGCCGCGCACAGGTCGCCAGATAACGGACAAGAGAGTGAATCATGCTTGAATGTATAGAGTGTATCAGAGACGGAATGGTGCTCAGAGGCGCGTTTCACAGGCCGCCGGGCGCGGGGAAAACGCCGCTGGTGATCATGATGCACGGGCTGACATCCACCAGATACGAAAATCATTTTATGTTTGTGGATTTATCGAGGCGATTTGAGGCACTGGGAATTGCGAGCCTCCGCTTTGACTTTATGGGCAGCGGCGAGAGCGACGGGTGCTTTTCCGATATGACAGTGTTCACCGAGCTCGACGACGCAAACGCGATCCTTGACTTTGCTAAGCAGCTGCCAAGCATCGATCCTGATCGCATCTTCTTAATGGGAATGAGTCTAGGCGGTGCTGTCGCGGGAATGACCGCCGCGTTGAGAAGGGAAGAGGTCAGGGCGCTGATCCTCTGGGCACCGGGTGCGGTGATTCCGGACGCGTGTCGGGCGGGTAGAATTCTGGACGCCACGTTTGATCCCGGCCATCTGCCGGAGATAATCGATCTACTGGGGCTGCCGCTGGGCAGCGGGTTCGTCACGACCGGGTTCACGCTGAATATCTACGAAAAGACCGAAGCGTACGATCGACCGGCGCTGATTCTCCACGGCGACGCAGACGACATCGTTTCGATTTCGTATTCCGAGACATACCAGCGCAAATTGAAGAACTGCAAACTGATTCCGGTGGAGGGCGCGGGGCACAGCCTCGACTCCATCGACGTGCGGGAGCGTTTTATGAGCGAGACGATTCGCTTTGTAAGCGACAATTTCGACTCGAATGCTTCCAGCTCCGATTCATTGACGGGGAATCATTCGAGGTCGTGACAGTTTTTGGAAAAAATAGCATGTACGAAGAGATGTTGGGGTGGAATGACTCTACGATAGTGCACATAAAAACGTGACTATTGCATATAAACTTGCTGGAAATGGTTCGTGCCAAATGTAATAAGACGCATTCCACGCGGGGTTGATGCATTCTTCGATGTGTAAATCGCGGTTACTTCACCGATCATCATTTTTTTTACTTTATATGGACTATTGTTGAAGCGGGCAGGCCAGTCAAGTGCCGGGTTTCTAGAAACAACAGAACAAAGAGGTTTGAAATTTGTAAATGAACCGGCAATTGATTTGCGAAAAAGTGTTGACTTGGTTGAAATATCGTGATAATGTATCCAATATAAAGGATCAAAGCAAAGCGATTCCGCAAAAATCGGTACAAATTGGGATTCCATTTTTTATTTCGAGACATATTGGATACAATATCAAAGATATTAAATATTATCAAGAAATCAATCACCTGGATTCATTGCCCAAGTCATTGGGTGCGAATAGATGACTAAATGAAGAAAGAGGCTTGGAACTATGGCAAACTTGACCGTCAGACCTATAAATACAGGGTATGTACCGACGTACCCGTTGCAGTACCACTACCATCATTCCTGCGCCCCCTATCTGAAAAATATCCCAACGGAAAAAGTGCCGCTGCCCGTTTTCACGTTTCTCGTGGAAGGCGGCGACCAGCTGCTTCTCGTTGATACAGGTATGGCCGCTACCGAGCGCGCGAATAAATATCACCATCCCGGTTCCTGGCAGGATCCGGGCATGGCAATCCACGAGCAGCTTGCAAAACTGGGTTATAAAGCGGAAGACATTGACATCGTTGTGTTTACGCATCTGCATTGGGATCATATGTTCAACATGGAAAAGTTCACCAACGCTACTTATGTTGCGCATGAACGTGAAGTCGCGTTTGCGTTCGATCCAATCCCGCTTTATTACAAATCCTACGAAGCGCCTGAACTCGGCATCGTTCGTCCGTTTGAAGGAAAGACGTTTAAAACCGTGAAAGGCGAAGAAGAGATCATGCCCGGCGTGCGCGTATTCGAGTCTTTCGGCCACTCTCCCGGACACATCTCGGTCGAGGTCGATACGAAAGACGGCAGCTATATCTGCGCCGGAGATTCCATCTTTGTCAAAGGGAATCTGAACGAAATCCCCGAATTGCACTATAACATCACGCCTCCGGGCCGGTTCTACAATATTGTAGAGGCTTGGAAGAGCATCGAATACCAGAAAGCTCGCGCGAAGGATCCCAGCTTCCTGCTGCTTTGTCATGACAAGGCTCTGGAAGACCGCGCGAAAGAAACACCCGTATTCGGGGCATAAAAACACGCTGACTGACCCGGAGGAAACGGTTATGAAAAATGATACGATCGTCATCGGCTGTGACAACGCGGCAGTAGAGATGAAAAACCAGATCGTCAAGCTGCTCGAGAGCAAAGGCATCAAGGTTGAAGATGCCGGTGTGGACAGTGCCGACGACGGAACCTATTATCCTCTTGTCGCCAAAAAAGTGTGTCAGCAGATCATCGCAAGCAACTACACCAAGGATGGTATCCTCATCTGCGGAACGGGCATCGGCATGGCGATGGCAGCCAATAAGTTCAAGGGTATCCGCGCAGCCGTGTGCCATGACAACTTCTCCGCGGAGAGAAGCAGGCTCAGCAATGATGGTAACGTACTCTGCATGGGCGCGCGCATCATTGGAATTGAACTGGCGAAAAAGGTAACGAAGGAATGGATCAGCCTTGAGTTTATCGACAGCCCGTCGACGGCGAAAGTAAAGGCGATCACCGATATTGAAACCGAGAACTTGATCTGACAGAGAGGGAAACGGGATGGGCAGGATGCTTTATATGGGGACCAATTTGAAGATGTATAAAACATCGAAGGAAACGGTTTCCTACCTGACCGAACTGCATGAGTTGACGCAGGATATAGACAGAAACGAATTGACGCTGTTTGTCATCCCCTCCTATACCTCGCTGGAAAGCGCAGGCAGAAGCATTCCCAAAGACAGCATCCGCATCGGCGCGCAGAACATGTACTGGGAGGATCAAGGTCAGTATACCGGAGAAATCTCCCCGCTGATGATCAAGGAAACAGGCGCGCAGATCATCGAGATCGGACACAGCGAGCGCAGGCATGTCATCGGCGAGACCGATGCACAGGAAAACAAAAAAGTACTTGCCGCTCTGCGGCACGGGTTCACGGCGCTTCTCTGCATCGGCGAAACCGGAGAACAGAAAGCACTTGGCATCAGCGATGAGATACTGCGCATGCAGCTCAAGATCGGGCTGCAGGGCGTGAAACGGCAGCAGCTCGACAGCGTTTGGATCGCTTACGAACCCGTCTGGGCGATCGGCGTCAATGGAACGCCGGCCTCACCCGAGTACGCGGAGGAAAAACACGGCGTCATCAAGACAGCACTCAGAGAACTCTTTGGAGCAGAGGGGGAAGATGTTCCGGTGTTATACGGCGGAAGCGTCAACCCGCAGAACGCATCCGAGTTGATCGTTAAGAACCACATCGACGGATTGTTTGTCGGCAGAAGCGCCTGGAACGCACAGAACTTCAATGCGCTGATTCGCCAGGTCAAGCCACTGTTTCAACAATAAGACACGCGAATGAAAACAACGGAAAGCCGGGGCAAGCCATGAAAGAATATAACGAGATTCGGGATCAGTTGATTCTCGCCGCAGCGCGTGCGTATGCCCGCGGGATTCAGACCGGCAGCGGTGGCAACTTCAGCGCACGCGTGCCCGACAGGGATCTGATGCTCGTGAAAGCAAGCGGCGGATCGTTCATCGACGCAACGCGCGAGTCCATGCTGCTGACCGACTTCGACGGAAACGTTGTGGAAGGCACGGGAAAACCGACCCGCGAGGCACTGCTGCACGGCTATATCTACAAAGTAGCCCCGAAGGTCAACAGCGTGATCCACTGCCACGCGCCGTGGTCTATCGGCTGGGCGCACACCGGGCAGCCGTTGGACGGCGTAACGTTGCATACCCGGCTGAAGTTCAACTGCCCGATCGAGGTGCTGAACGTTACAACGCCGATGGTCGAAGAGAAAGATCTCCCGCTGGTCAAGGCGCTCTTCGATGCAAATCCGACTTTGCCCGCGTTTATTTTGGCAGACCACGGCATCGTGGCGACGGGAAACAACGCGATCAACGCGGAGCATAACGCGGAACTCGTTGAGGAAACAGCCCAGGTCGCTTTGCTGAAACGATTGCTAGACCGCCTGAAGTAGCCCCGGGACTTGTCCGGAAACACAAACTGACACATCGCGATATCAAATACACGGTCACAGCAGCATTCGACACATGAAATAAAATTCGGATTTCAAATTCCGATTCAACGAATAAAACATCCAAGCGAATCCACAAATAAAAAGGCGCAGAAAAAAGCGCAACAGCCGCAATGATGCGGCAAACCATCAGGATTTCCATAATCGACAACTCATCGGCTGAGTAGAGAACCCAAAATGACTAGTCGCGCGACGTTGAAGATTTGGGATATAATAAAATAGGAGGAAAATTATTCATGAAAAAAGCCTTGGGAACCACTCTAGTGCTCCTTCTTGCAGTGGCGATGATGCTCTCCGGCTGCACGGCAGCCACACAGCAACCTGCAGCGTCCGACAGCGCGGCTGCTCCGGAAGCGACGGAAGCAGCGGTAATGGACGAAGTCGCAGAAGCCGCTGCTGAAGTAGTGCGCTCCGCGTTTTCGACGGAACTGATGGCGATTGACGCCGATCCTACACCCGTTGATCCGGCAGATCTGCCTGTCACAGGAATCGGATCTGAAGTTGCCACGACCGTGAAGGCGAACGAGAATTACAAAATTGCGATTATCGTTAAGAACACGACGAACCCATTCCTGCTCAAATCGATTGCTGGCGCGGAAAAAGCGGCGGCGGACATGGGCTTTGAGTGCATCTCGCTTGCTCCGGCAACGCAGGACAGCCTTGAAGATCAGGTTAAGATCATTGAAGACGCGATCCAGCAGGGCGTTCAGGGTATCATCCTGCACCCGATCGATTCGAACGGCATCATGCCGGTCATCCGCAAGTGCGACGAAGCCGGCATCCCCGTTGCTTGCATCGGTACCCCGGCTGCTGCTGAAACCTTCCTTCGCACAGGCGTTGATTACACCTCCACCGGCGTGACCATCGGTACGCTGGTCGCTGAAAAGCTCGGCGGCAAAGGCGATGTCATCGTTCTGGAAGGACCTCCAGGTGCGCAGAATGCGCAGGAACGTCTCGCCGGCATCCAGTCCGCGCTGGCCAACTATCCTGAAATCACGATCGTGGCCTCCCAGACGACAAACTTCAAGCGCATTGAAGGTCTGCAGGTTACAGAGAACCTCCTCCAGAAGTATTCCGACGTTGACGCGATCATCGCTTGCAACGACGAAAGTGCTCTTGGCGCGATTCAGGCTCTGAAGGCTGCCGGTCTCGACGGCAAAGTCATCATCGGCAGCTTTGACGGCAACCAGGATGGCAGCGCCGCGATTCAGGCGGGCGAAATGTATGCAACCTACAACGTCGACCCGTTCGGCTCGACCTATCTGGCAGCGACCTACATCGTCCAGTTCCTGAACGATGGGGCCATGCCGCCGAAGTACTTCGTGCCGTTCCCGTCGTCCCTCCAGGATCCGGTTATCACGGCAGACAATATCGACAACTATGTCAACAATGTTGCCTGGTGGAAATAATCCTGGTCTGACAGACTAAGTAACAACTGACTCATTGAACTCGCTGTCCCGCATCCTCAAAGCGTGACGGGACAGCGAGTTCAGGTTTATGTTTTCTTCAATTTCGTTAATTATGATAGCGGCTATGAGGTGAGAAAATTGTCTGAGACGATATTAACAGCAAAAGGCATTACAAAACTTTTCCCCGGCGTTGTAGCTCTGGATGAAGTAGACTTTGAACTGAAAAAGGGAGAGGTACATATTCTCGTTGGTGAAAACGGCGCGGGCAAGAGCACGCTCTCGAAGGTGCTGCTTGGCGCGTATGTGCCGGAAAAAGGCGAAATCTTCATTGAAGGAACGCCGGTCCATCTGAAATCCGCAAAAGACGGGCTTTCCAACGGCATAGCCGCCGTTTACCAGGAATTTACGCTGGTTCCTTATCTGAGTGTGTCGCAGAATATCTTTCTGAACAGGGAACCCTTGAACAAGCTCGGCCTGGTCGATCACAAGAAGATGGAGAAGGACGCAAAAGAACTTCTGAAGTCTCTCAACTGCGACTATATCGATGTAAAAAAATATGTAAAACTCCTGAGCGTTGCCGAACAGCAGATGGTTGAGATCGCCAAAGCGCTCTCCTTCAACCCCAAGATGCTGGTGTTCGACGAACCGACTGCCACGCTGTCCGAGCGCGAAGTCGAGTCCCTGTTCGAGCGGATTCAGAAGCTCAAAAGCGACGGAATCGGCATTGTCTACGTATCCCACAGGATGCAGGAGTTCCATCGGATTGGCGATCGCATTACGGTGCTTCGCGACGGTAAAAAGATCGGCACCGTTTCCGTGAACGAAGTTTCGGATGCGGAACTCGTGAAAATGATGGTTGGCCGCGATGTGTCGCAGGTTTACCACCGCACGCCGAATTCATTTACCGGCGAAGTGCTGCGCACGGAAGGCTTGTTTGACAAGGCCGGCAGGGTAAAGGACGTTAGCATCGTATTGAACAAAGGCGAAATCGTCGGATTGGCAGGGCTGGTCGGCTCAGGCAGAACAGAGCTTGCGCGGCTCATTTTCGGAATCGATCCAATCAGCAAGGGAAAAGTCTATATCAACGGAGCCGAACATCAAACGCATTCTCCCGTAAAGATTGTGAAAAAAGGCGTCGGCATGGTCTGCGAGGACCGAAAGCGCCACGGCCTTGCTCTGAAGGATTCGGTCGCCTGGAATATCGTTGCAGTCAGCTTGAAGAAACTGTTTCCGAAGCACATCATTTCCCAGCGGCAGATGGTGAAGTTTGCCGAAGGATATAAAGATAAGCTCCGCATCGCCACGCCGGACGTACACCGCGAGTGCAAATACCTCTCGGGTGGAAATCAGCAGAAAGTCGTATTGGCCAAGTGGCTCAGCGCGGAGTCGGATATACTGATTTTCGACGAGCCGACCCGCGGCATCGACGTTGGCGCAAAAATGGAGATCTATGCGTTGATGGACCAGCTCGCGCAGGAAGGCAAGTCTATTTTAATGATTTCTTCGGAGATGCCGGAGGTAATCGGCATGAGCGATCGCATCTATGTGATGCGCGAGGGTAAAATTGTAACGGAATGCAGCCGCCAGAAATTTTCGATGGACGATATCGGCGCGTGCATGCTCGGTATATGAGGTGAAAGACATGGGGCATCAATCGGAGAGGGCGGCAAAGAACGTCAAGACAATTAGAAACCTACCACCGGTTTTGTGGATTCTGATCCTGATGATAATCGGGTTCGGCTCTTTCTCATCCAACTATTTTGAGTTCCAAAATCTACAGAACATCATCGTGCAGTCCGTGCCGCTGATGCTCGTAGCTTTTGCGCAGACAATGGTGCTGCTCACGGAAGGCGTCGACCTCTCGCTCGGTTCCCAGGTCAGCCTGGTGACAGTGCTTTGGGTTGTGTTCATGAAGATGGGCATGCCGTTCTATGTCGCGGCGCTGCTCGCGGTCGGCTGCGCTATGATCGCAGGCGGAATCAACGGCTTTATCATCAGCAAATGGCGCGTTCCTCCGTTTATCGTAACGCTGGGTATGCAGAACATCCTCTACAGCGTTTCCTTGCTGCTGACGAAGGGGTCTTCTATCTACATTGCAAACAAAGTGTTCCGCGTTGTGTCCGAAACCGAGTTTCTGAAATTCCCGCTGATGGTATGGATTACGGTGCTGATGTTCGGGCTGGCCTGGGTCGTGCTCTATCATACACGGGTCGGCGCGCGAATCTTCGGCCTCGGCGGCAACTCGGAAGCGCTGGTTCTGGCTGGCGTCAACGTCATCAGACCAACCGTATTCGTCTATATGTTCGCTGCGTTTCTCGCCTCTGTCAGTGGTCTTTTGACCACCTGCCGGCTTGAGTCGGGACAGCCGATCGTAGGTGTAGGCTGGGAGTTTCAGGCGGTTGCGGCGGCGCTGCTCGGCGGAACATCCTTTAAGGAAGGCAAAGGCGGCCTCGGCGGAACGATACTCGGCGTACTGTTGATCTCCATGCTGAAAAACGGGTTGAATCTGGTTAATTTGCCATCGATCTATCAAAACGCGATTATTGGCATCATCATACTTGCGGCTATCGTTGTAGACAGTACGATTCGTCGTATGAAAAACAATTAGAGGAGACCGGTTATGAAGAAGTTTTACGCAAAAATAAAACGGTTTCAATCGTTTTACAGCATAGTTGGATTATTGTTCCTTGTCGTCATTTCGTCGATCGGCATCAAAGAATTCATGACGGTCAATAATGTCATTACGCTATTCCGGCAGACGAGCACGCTGCTGGTGTTGAGCACCGGTCTCACGGCCGTGATTCTGACCGGCGGAATCGATCTGAGCGTCGGCGCGGTTTCGGGTCTGGTCGGCTGTATTGTGGCGCAGTTTCTGAAAATGGGCGTGCCTTCGCCGGTGACATTCCTGCTGGCAATCCTGTTTGGCGGACTGTTTGGCCTGTTCAACGGATTTCTGGTTGGCACGGTGAAAATGCCGCCATTCATTGCAACGTTTGGCATGAGCTGGGTGGCTAGCGGCCTTTCGATCATCGTCATGAACGGCGAGGTCATCTTCGGCCTGGCAGAGGACTTCACCTGGTACGGCACCGGATATGTCGGCCCAATCCCCGTCGTCGCAATCATCGCTGCCATCGTCGTGTTGATCTCCGGCTTCATCCTGCAGAAGACCACGTTCGGCCGCGACATAAGATCGATCGGATCTAACCAGGAAGCGGCACGGTTTTCCGCGGTTCCCGTGAAAAAGACACTTTACTGGGCGTTCATCTTCTCCGGCATCACGGCTGGCATCGGCGGTCTTCTGATGACGGCGCGGCTGAATGCGGCTGACTCCACCATGGGCGACTCCTACGGCCTGCAGACGGTGGCGGCGGTCGTCATCGGCGGAACGTCTCTGCTTGGTGGAGAAGGCGGCGTGGTCGGCACGGTGATTGGCGCGCTGCTGCTGACCATCATCATCAACGTGATGAACCTGCTGGGCATTTCGTCCTTTGCGCAACCCGCGATTGTCGGCCTTGTCATCATCGCCATGGTGCTGTTCGATACGCTGACGCGCCGCAAACAGGCGATGGCGCTGAAGTAGGATAACACATGGAGATTACGAAGCTGTTGACAAGCTAATAATATTGTATCCAAATAAAAGTGATGATATAATCGGATGAGATATACAAATACAGTTCAGGGAGATATTTATGAATGTAAATCCGGAGAATTTTCATAAAATCAAATATCAGAGGATGCCCGAACTGGTAAAAGAACAGTTGATGGACTGGATAATGGACGGAACCATATCCATGGGTGAAAAGCTGATTGCCGAGGATATCGCCGTTCGGCTCGGTGTCAGCCGCATGCCCGTGCGCGAAGCGCTGAAAAGCATGGAGAAATCCGGTATTGTCAACTCGATTCCATATGTCGGTGCAAGAGTTGCCGAACTTCAAATGACGGATATCGTCCAAATTTACTTAATGCGGGAGGCACTTGAACCGCTTGCCGCATATTACGCCTGCAAAAACATGACCGATAGCAAGCTCGAGAAGATCGAAGCGATACAAGAGCGCTTGGAGAATGTTTTTATTGAGTCGACGCCAAATGCGAAGCAAATATTCGTGCTCAACCGCGACTTTCACTTTGAGATCTATAGCGTCAGCGGCATGAAATATTTGATCAACACAATTTCGTCGCTTTGGGATAATTTGGCCTTTTATAAGCTGATTTACGGCAGAAGATATGTAACAGACAAAAACATTGCAAACAGCATGCTCGAAGAGCACAGGGACTATATGAAACGGTTACGAAACAAACAGGCAGCGGATCTGAAAACAATCATGCATGATTCTCTTCATCGTCGTGTGCTTGAACTGAAAGATCAGGTAACCTACGAAATATAGAAATCTCCCTCGTATGAGCATGCTGCGCATACAGGAGGTATTTCATGGAATTCTCAATGACGGAATGCGCAGGTTGCTTAACCTGCGAAATCGCCTGCTCATACAAACACACCAAAGAATTTAACCATTTGATTTCCAGCATAGAGATTGTCGAACTTGAGGACGAAAAAGGGTATAACGTTCGCTTCGTTGAAGACGCTTCCACCGGCCGGATTCCCTGCGACGGATGTCCAGGGGAAACGCCGATGTGTCTTCTCTATTGCCCGAAACACGAACAGTTGGGAGAGATTCTGACGCAGTTTTTGGACGGGAGGGCAAAGAAGCATGAGTAAAAATTATGGAATCATCGGCAAAACGCTGCGGATCAATCTCACGAGCAAAGAAATTCAAGTAGTTGACAACTCCAAGTACTACAAGGACTTTCTCAGCTCGAGCGGTTACGCGGCAAAAATCATCTACGACGAAGTAAAGGACTGGGTCACACCGTTCGATCCGAAAAACATCATAGTCTTCTCCGCGGGGGCGCTGATTGGCACCGTCGCGCCCGGTGCGTGCAAGATGAACATCAGCACCATCGGCCCTATGACGGGCGGTTGGGCGACCGGCTCGAGCGATAGCTATGTCGCAATGGAGCTCAAGCATGCGGGGTATGACGCAATTATTGTAGAAGGGCGCAGTCATACGCCCTGCTATCTATATATTACCGATGAAGAGGTTCAGATTCGCGATGCTTCGGCTCTCTGGGGCAAGACAACCTGGGAAACGCTGGACGCAATCCGCGAAGAACTCGACGACAGCAAACTGCATATCATCTCCATCGGGCCCGCCGGTGAAAATCTCGCGCGCGGCGCCTGCGTCATCCAGGACAAGGGCCGCGGATTCGGCCGCTGCGGAACCGGCGCGGTCATAGGTTCAAAAAATCTGAAAGCCATCGTCTGCAAAGGGAAAAAGCCGATTCAGGTATACGATCCGGATCGGTTTATGAAGGTTGCCATGCGCTGCCGCAAGAAGATTCTGGACTGTCCGGAAACGGTGAAGTTCAGAAAATACGGCACACTCGGCATCTTCCAGCACAAGCAGGATATGGGAGCGATTCCCTACCGCAACTCGCAGGACAGCGTTTTTCCCGAAGATACGGACGTGACGATGGACCCCGTTGAGATCATCGACAAATACACGGTATCCAAGCAGAATTTTCCGGGCTGCCCAATCGGCTGCGGGCGGCACGTGACCATTACGGACGGTCCCTACAAGGGGCTAACGGCGGAATTCAATCACTGGGAAGCGTTTGGCACGATCGTCGGCCGCTGTGCCGTGACGGAGCCGACGTTCATGGTCAAGGTCACCGCATACTGCAATGAGATGGGCATCGACTTCAATCTTGCCGGCTGTGCGATCGCCTGGGCGATGGAGTGCTATCAGCGCGGCATCCTAACCGCGGAAGATACGGACGGCATGGAGCTCGAATGGGGCAACGAGGCGCAGATTCTCGAACTCATCCGCAAGATGAGTTACCGCGAGGGGTTTGGAAACATCCTTGCCGAGGGCAGCAAGCGCGCTGCCGATATCGTGGGCCGCGATTCAAGCTATTACGCCATGCATATCAAGGGGCAGGATCTCTACGAATGCCTGCGCGGATCAAACGCCTGGGCGCTTGGCGCGACGGTGTCCACGCGCGGCGGCGGACACACCACGGGCACCTGCGGCTATGAGCAGGCGATCAATGTAGACGAAGACAAGGCGTTTCAAGTGCTGGGCATCAAAAACGTCAGCGACCCGCTGAGCTACGAAGGCAAAGCGGAGGTGACGTATCTGTTTGAAGTGCTGCATAGAATCAACAACAGCACCGGCATCTGCCACCAGAATACGATTTACAACAAACTCGACTATCTCGTCGTTGCGGACATTGCGGAGCTGCTCTCCGCCGCAACCGGCATCGAGATGACCGCGAAGGATCTGGAAGATATTGCGCAGAGGCAGATTAACCTGGAAAAGGCGATCAATTGGAGGTTTACAAACTTTACGCGCAAGGACGACCTGCCGACCATTCGAGACAGGGAAGAGCCGCTCCACGGTGGAAAAATGGACGGCTGGAAACTGGACATGGATCAATACAACGGCATGCTCGATCGATATTACGATCTGCACGGCTGGGATAAAAAGACCGGATATCCAAAGCGCAGCACGCTGGAAAAATACGGCATCGGTTACGTCGCGGACGAACTGGAGCAGAGAGGGAAGCTCGGCGCGGAGTAACCGGCAACTGGTAATAAAATCATGAAAACAATTGCTGTCATGCTCAGCATCGACACGAAGGAAGCGGAAGCTAGGTTTCTGAAACAATTTATCGAGGCGCGCGGTCATAAAGCGCTCCTGATCGACATTTCGACGCGCGGTGTTTACGATCTTGTGCCGGACGTCACACGGGACGAAATCGCCCTGGCTGTCGGCATCCAACCGGATGAGTTGTTGGCTATGGGCAAGAGCGAGGCTGTGCAGACCATGATGGACGGCGCGAAACGCATCGTGCCCGAACTGTACGAAGAGGGCGCGTTCGACGGGATCATCTCCGCAGGAGGCCTCCAGAATACCATGGCTGCGGTCGGGGCGATGCAGACGCTGCCGATCGGCGTGCCCAAGGTGATGGTGTCCACCGTTGCTTGCGGTACGCGTGAGTTCGAGCCGTTTGTCGGAATCAAGGATATCGTCATGATCCCCTCCATTGCGGACATCACAGGCATCAATTCGGTCATGGAGACCATTCTTGGAAACGCCGCTGCCGCCGTCGTCGGCATGACAGAGCAGGCGAAGCTGCTGCCAAAGGACAGAAAGACCCGCATCGGGATCACGCTGATGGGAGTAACGAACAGCTCCGCAACGCAGGCGGCAAAGCTGCTCGAAGAGCAGGGCTATGAGGTCGTGAGTTTTCACTCGACCGGGGTCGGCGGGCGCTATATGGAATATCTTATTCAGGAAGGGCTCATCACGGCCGCTGTTGATATCTCGCTGCACGAGGTGATTGCGGCTGATGTGTTCAATCTCGGTTTTTCCAACGGTGCGCCCGGCAGGCTGAAAGTCGGCTGTGAAGCAGGCATTCCGATGGTTGTCGCCCCTGGTGCACTGGACTTTGTCGACGTTTATGTCAAGGACTTTAAAAACGGTATTATCGGCGACTGGAAAAAACGAAAATATAACCTGCACAACAACGCCGTTGCGCATGTAAAAGCATTTGCGGACGAGGCCGCGCAGGCGGCTGAGCTGGTTGTGAAGCGTTTGAATCAGGCGAAAGGCCCCGTGACGGTGCTGCTGCCGCTGCGCGGCATGCGGCTCGACACGTTGCCCGGCCAGAAGCTGTATGACCCCGAGGTGGATGAAGCGATTCTGCATGTATTCCGCACCCGACTGGATAAGCGCATCCGTATGATTGAAATCGACGCAAATCTGACGGATATGGCGTTCAGCAAAGCTGCGGCGGACGAGATGTGCGCGCTCATCGGCGGACGGACAACGAGGTAACAGAAGATGTATTTTGACCTGCCATTTGATAACGGTGTTTCGATTGTGGATGAAGATTTCGTCATAGCAACTTATCTTGCCTACGGCATCTCCAATGAAACCGCGCTGACGAAGGCCGGCGCATTCGCGACGGGGCAGAGCGTCGGCACATGGCTGCCGCTGCCCGGTGTGACGCGGGATATGGTTGAGAACTGGCAGGCGCGTGTACTCGCGGTGTATCCGCTGCCGACGGAGGAGCCCGCCACATTGCTGCGCGTGGCATTTCCGCGCCAGAATTTTGCGGACAGCTTCGCGATGATGATGACCGCGCTGGTTGGCAACGATGTTTCCACCGCGCTGCGCGTGAAGCTCATCGACCTGGAACTGACAAAAAAAGCGCTCGACGCGTTTGCCGGACCCCGGCAGAGTATCGAGGGCTGGCGCCGGGCGACGGGTGTATACGGCAGGCCGCTTGTACTGAATATGATCAAGCCCTGCATCGGCTTTTCACCGGAGACAGGCGCCGATATGTTTTATCAGAGTGGTCTCGGCGGCGTCGATCTGATCAAGGACGACGAAGTGCTGGGCAACACCTCCATCAGCGGAGTTTCCGGCAGGCTGGAAGCCTATCTTGCGGCCGCGGATCGGCTGAAGGAGGAAACAGGAAAAGCGCCGGTTTACATCGTGAACATTACCGATACGCCAAAACGTATGCGCGAGCATGCAAGGGCGGTCGTCGAACATGGCGGAAAAGCCGCGATGGTGAATTTTGTCTCCACAGGAGCCGACGCACTGCGTGAGTTAACGGAAGAGTTCGGAGATTCACTTTGTTTTCTTGCGCACTATGCGGGCGCTGGCATGCTCAACGGACCGCAGCTCGGTGTCTCCGGCGGCGTGCTGCTCGGCGTGCTGGCACGGCTGGCCGGGGCGGACTCCGTGATGACAATGTTCGTCAACCGGACGGGGACGAACGAGCTGTATGAGTGCCTGGAGACGGTTCAGAAGCAAAAACTGCCGATGGGTGGGATCAAGCCGGTCATGACGGCTCTTGGCGGGGGTATTACGCCGCTCTCTATCGGAGAAACGATGAAAACGTTCGGAAACGACGTGATACTTGGCGTCGGCGGCGCGGTGCAGGGGCATCCTCTGGGCACCACTGCCGGGGCAAAAGCCGTGATGGCGGCGTTGCATGGCGCGATGGAAGGCAAAAGCCTTGATGAAATCGCGGCATCTTCTTCCGAGCTTGATGCCGCCGTCCGCGCATGGCGGAAATAGTGACCGGCTGTGCGGCGACGGATAACGGACGGGAACAAGAGAACACGGGTGTGTCGCGAGCATTAAGCTCCTGGCATGCGCTTATGCTGGAGCGAGAAGGAAGTGGACGAGAAGCTGCACACGATCATGAAGAACATCCACGATAACTCGGCAAAAGCGGCGGAGGCAAACGGTCTTGGTTACAACCTCGTGGCCGGCGCCAACATCGCGGGCTTTGCCAAGGTGGCGGACGCCATGATCGCGCAGGGGATCATATAAACGAATGCAAACAGCCCGCGCAGAAGCGCGGGTTGTTTTTTTGCGGGGACTTTCCTAGCGTGATGTGTCTCTTCCTGCGTTTGACAGAGGGATACACGCGAGATTGTTCGGGTTGGGATTCCGCAAGCTGCTGATGAATGACTTGAGCAGAAGACAGCATGGGAAGAGACGTTTACCTGTGTATCTACTGCTTGGCATGATCCCCCAAACCAGGAGCTTGCCCAAATCGTAATACATACGAAATTAACTTTCCGCATCCGGATTGGGCGATGCCATTATTTGGCTTTCATTGTAATTGATCGCACACGAAGCCCAGACAACTGCTGCGGCCGATCCGCTTCGTATTTCGATGAAACGGGCGCTGCGTATGCGCAACTCTTGGAAGAAAAGGTAAAAACAGTCGTTTATTTTGACTGCAACAGCGATCATCGGTTCTTTGTCTTTGCTTTGCACATGTAAAGCGACAATATAGCGGGGTTTGTTGAGAAATTATCGCAACAAGTATTGACGGCGTACTGCAAAGCAGAATACAATCACATCAGGTAATATCACGGTGTAACCGTCTTTTCCTCACCCGACAACTAGGCCGACAGCACTGTTAGGGACAAGGAGCAAAGAATGGCACACGATGTATTTATCTCATATTCAAACCGGGACAGTCAGATTGCCAACGCCCTCTGCCACATGCTGGAGGAGGATAAGATCAAGTGTTGGATGGCGCCGAGGGACATCAGCCTTGGCGACGTCTGGGCGGACGCGATAGCCGCCGCGATTCCGAAGGCAAAAGTATTAATCATTTTATTGTCGATAAACTCCAATTCTTCCAAGCAGGTCCTGCGGGAAATCGAGCTTGCGGTTCATAACAACGTCGTCGTGCTGCCGGTGCGAATAGAGGACATCATGCCGACGGGCGGCATGTCCTATTATCTATCCACCACACATTGGATTGATGCAATCGATGAGAGCATCGAGAACAAAATCTCGGCTATCATCAATAGAATCAGAAACATCCTCGACGGTGTTGAATCGGGTGAAGCATATCAGCCAAGAGCAGATAATCCAAGCGGAGCCATCGTATCGGACATAAAGAAACCCCGCAAAGCAAAACTGCAAAAGATGATAATCGGCATTACAGCGGCGGTGCTGCTGACGGCTGCCGGGCTGACGCTGTTTCTCATGCGGGATGTTATATTTGCCAAACAGGAGGAGTTAAATACTATGACTGCGGCGATTACGCCGTCACCCAGCATATATCTAACGCCGGAGATGGAGCTGAATACTACAAGCGGGTACAAAGCGACCGCAATACCAACTGCCACACCGAAATATATCCCTGTGGCATATGTTCCCGAAGACTTCGGATACGATCCTGAAATGGAAGTGGACATCCCCAATGAGACGCTGAGAAATGCTATCGTTCAAACGCTGGAAAACGCAGGCACACCAATTGAAGGGTATATCAGTGTGGAGGACATGTTTCATATCAAAGAAATCTTTGTAGTGAAAGACTACGATATTGAACCAGTAAGAAGGTTAAACGAGAAACACATACTCGAAAACGAGGATGCTATTATTACCAATGGGATTATTGATGATATTGAAGGCATGCAGTATGCGAAAAACATGAGAGCTTTCGTTTATATCAATGGAGATGATCTTGAGGGCGTAAGCGATCCTAGTCCGTTCTCGGAACTATATAATTTGGAAATCCTGTTTTTACCATCTTTGCAAATTAAGGATTTATCTGCGCTGGCGGAGCTAAAGAACATATGGTCATTATATTTATACGGCAGTACGGCTTCTGATATTAGTATTTTGAGCAATTTTAAAACTTTGACTAATTTAGCGTTGCAGGGTAGCCTGAATATTACAGATATCAGTGCTATTTCCGTGCTATCGCATCTCGAAGAGTTGGATATTGTTCGGTGCACCGGCCTGAAAGATGTATCATATCTTCAAAACTCTAACATGATAAAAAACATTAAATATATTTCAATGTGGAAAACCGATATCGATAATATTGACTTTTTGTCAGATGCTTACAATTTAGAACGATTGGATATTCGTTATTTGCGGATTCCTGATATCTCGGTGCTAGAAAATCTGAATCTTGAAGATCTATGGCTTGATATTGATACATATAACAACAACATTGATACGATCAATATACTAATTACAAACGGTTGCAACGTATATCCGGATCAGTCCTAACAAATCATCGTTTGAATAACTTGCAAACAAAGCGGGTTGCGCCAAAGGCGTAACCCGAAGTTGATTCTATCCTATTGTGCGATAAACCGTCGCCTAAGCATGCTGAAAATTCAAACAGTCAGGCGCCTGAAAACTCAATTTTTTCGGGGCGGGTTTACTTCTTCTTCTTTTTCGACTTTGACGCTGCCGTCGCCTTCTCCATCGAGTTTGCGCGATACCGCGCAATGCGCTCCGAGCGCTCGGCGCGCTGTTGCTCCGCCGCGATCAAGAGCTTGGACTGCTTTAATTCCTTCGCCATTTCGGCCTTCAACGCCTTGTCTTCCAGAGAGAGATAATCGGAAAAAGCGGTCGGGAACAGAAATTTCTTTTTTCCAAATGGTTTGGCAAACGTGACGCAGACCACATCATCGCTGAGTTGCACAATCTCTCCCTGCCCAAAGGTTTTATGCTGAACAGTTGCATGTAAGAAGCTCATAATTGATTCCTTTCCAATGGTTGGTCAGGGAAAAGTACGATCCAATAAAAAAGCAGAACCAAAAGGCGACAAGTCTTACGTTGCGCCATTTGGCACGCTGCTTCAATGACATTATATCACAGCGGGTAGCGGATCCGGGCACGCGCATGTTTTTTCCGGCGGATGAGACGCTAACACGCAAAAACAGCGCGGGTGTCTATCGGCGATCCAACGGCGCAAGCGCGGGTTGATTCGACCACAGAAGAAACCCCGAGGGCTCTTCGATCAACTGCAGCAAATTGTAAGACAACGCGCTCCGGAAAGAGCGCGCTGCAATCTGCTTGGGAATCGAATTATCTGCGGAAGCAATCGCTGCAATATACAGGGCGGTCGCTGCGCGGTTCAAACGGAACCTGGCAAGGACGTCCGCAGTTTGCGCAGATCGCGTCGTGCATCACGCGCGGTTCGCCTCCGCGGGAATTTTGCTTTCTCGCTACGCGGCAATCCTTGCAGCGCTGCGGTTCGTTGGTGAACCCCTTCTCCGCGAAGAATTCCTGCTCGCTGGCGGTGAAAGTGAAGTTTTGTCCGCAATCTTTGCAGACGATGATTTTGTCGCTAAACATCTGTTACCATCTTTCTTTTCTCTTGTGCTGCGCAGGGCAAGCCCCGCGCGTTTTGATCCTGTAACCCAGCCCGTATCCGGCGGAGTTATCCTTATTCCGCGATGAAAACGTTCACCGCACGGAACTTGCGGCTGTCCTTCGGATCGGGCTCGACGTCAAAAGTGACCTTCTGACCTTCTGCAAGGCTTTTATACCCGCTGCTCTGAATGGATCTGAAATGTACGAATACATCATCTCCGCCATCGTCGTTCGATATAAAACCGAATCCCTTTTCCGAATTGAACCATTTTACTGTACCACTGCTCATATTATACCTCCTGAAGCGTTGCAATTGAAAAGCACATGCCCCAAATCATCTAACAACGATGATCTGCAAACATGTGCGGTCAAAGCAATTATTTTGAATACTTAATGATAGTATCATACCGCTAACTGAAAGTCAAAGAAATCATCGTAAAACGGCCTATACATGGCCATCTCGGCACGCCGGAGAGAGGTAAAACTAGGCTCTGAGCGGGATTTGTGTTAGAATTAGTCTAGGCGGTGATGAAAAATAGATAACAAAGTAAAAGTAATCTTATGTAATTCAATCATTCATATCGACATCGGGAAGCGCAGAAACGCCAACGATGAAGACGTGTATGAAGAGCGGTTGCGCGCGTTTATTCATGATCGGGACTACGATCGTATCATTGCCGCAATCGATAGGAGAGATTTTTTAAGGGCGGAGCGGGTTGCACAGCGCCTGAAAATCAAGGCCTATAATCTCGGCATGGTTCGTTTGGCGAAAAACTGTGACACGCTTTGCCTCGCGATACAGGACGGAAAAGGCGCACCGGAGTTTGCGGATGCGGTCAACGACGTAACGGTGGTATACGAAATCATGCGAGACTGCCTTGACAGGGCGTTCAGCCCCAAGGCCGAGAAACCGACAAAAGGGCGGCTCAGCTATTGACCTGCCTTGATCTCATAAAGAAGAAGATAGTATGCGTTCCGCTTGTTGCAAGAGCCGTTTCGCCGGAGCAATCAACAACCGGCTTTCGCTGACGGAGCGAGGACCCAATTCTGTCGAATATGCTTACCCCCGGACCAGCAGATGGCTCCGGGGGTTTTCCGTCTCCGTTCGCAGCGAGAGCGCTATCGAAAATACTTGCCCAATTCTTGTTTCATTGGTACAATCTTATTAAGAACAATTCTGAATATCTTTGAAAACACAGCTGTAAACAGATCATCGTTTCAACAAGTGGGGATCTCCAGAACAGCTCAAGACGGATTGCCTGTGCAGAAAGACTATATATGGACATCGATATTAGAACATTGGTGCTTTTTTATGTGATTGCGAACGCGATGAATACCGGGTTGATATTCATCATCTGGCGCTTGTATCGAAAGCAATACAATGGATTGTCCTTCTTGCTCGCCAACATGTTCCTGCAAACGGTCGGGTCGCTTTTTCTCCTGTTGCGGGGAAGCATACACGATTACCTGTCGATCATCATCCCCAGCATCTTTTCGGTCGTCGGCATGCTCTTTATCCTCAAGGGATTGGAGCAGTTTTTCAGCCATAAACGAAAACATACCTATAATTATATTCTTGTCTCGGTCTATTCAATCCTGATCATCTATTTCACAACGGCAAGCAACAATCTGCTCGTCAGAAACATCTGTCTTTCCGCTGCGATCGCGATAATCGCCGGTCAGAGCTGGCTGCTGCTGTCCTGGAAAATCAGTCCGGATGAGCGGCGCATCACGCGATTTTCGGCTGTCGTGCTGCTTGCCTATGCGGTGTTCAGCGTGGGCAGAATTATCGCGCTCATTCTTTTTCCGTACAACACCAACGAATTCTTCCTCTCCGGCATCGTAAATTCCGTTTCGACAATCGCATACAGCGTGTTGGGCATCCTGATGACAGCGGGATTTATCATGATGATCAGCCGCCGCCTGCTCGACGAGGTGCAGACGGAAAAGGACAAATATATCAAGGCGTTCCATTCCTCGCCCTATTCGCTGCTTTTGACGAACGTAGAGAGCGGCGAGATTTTTGAAGTGAACGAAGGCTTTGTGAGGATGACGGGGTACCGACCGGAAGAGGTGATTGGAAAGACGACTCTGGAACTGGGTCTTTGGGCCAACCCGGATGACCGCAGCGTGTTCGTCAGAGAATTGAATCACGAAGACGATGTGCGGGAAAAACAGATAGAATTCCGGATGAAAAGCGGCGCTATCATCATCGGCCTGCTATCCGCGAAGAAGATAGCAGCATTCGGGCAGGAGTGTATCTTAACGAGCGTCAGCGATATAACGGAGATGGTGCGGATCAAGGAGAGTCTGGAAAACATCGCGCTCCACGACACGCTGACCGGCCTTCCGAACAGACAGCTGTTTTATGACCGCGCCGCGATTGCCATTGCAAACGCGAAGAGAAACAAGATGAAAATGGCCGTCATATCGCTCGATATCGACGGGCTGAAATATATCAACGATCACTGGGGGCATATGGCGGGTGATCGCGTGCTGGTTGCAATCGGCAACCGGCTGACGGAGTTGCTCAGAAAAGGGGATACCGTCTCCCGGTTCGGCGGGGATGAGTTTTTGCTCCTGCTGAACGGGATCAACGAAAAAGAAGATGTGGTGACCATCGCGAAAAAACTGATGGAGAGCGCATCGCTGCCCGTTGAGGTCGAGGGAGAGTGCATCGCCGCTACGGCGAGTCTTGGAATTGCGCTCTATCCGGCCGACGATACGGGGATTGACGCGCTGATCCGAAAATCGGACGAAGCGATGTATTATATCAAGGCGCACGGGCGAAACGGATTCCGGTTTTACAGCGAACTGGGAAAATAGAGCATTGTACCGCATCAGTTTGATCGACCCATGTGGAATACGGAAAAAAAGCCGCCGAAACGGGGCGGTTTTTTCCGCATCAGGATCGCTTTACTTGCGGCGCTTTTCAGCTCATGTTTGACAGCCAAATAGCTGAATACTATACTGAAAATAAACATTGCATATGAGCGAGGGTGTATATGAGTTACGACGTAATTGTTGTCGGCGGCGGCATTGCCGGCCTGACGACGGCGGCATTTGTGAGTCAGTCCGGGCGGAGCGTGTTGCTATGCGAAAAAGAGGAACGCGTTGGCGGGCTGGTCGGTTCGTTTACCCGGGACGAGTTTGTGTTCGACGCGGGGATACGCGCGCTGGAGAACTCCGGCGTGCTGTTTCCGATGCTCAGACAGCTCGGCATTGAGATGGAGTTTCTGGACAACCCCGTTTCGATCGGCATCGCGGACAAGATCGTAACCATTCGCTCCGAAGAAGACATCGCCGCGTATCAGCAGATGCTGACCGACCTGTTTCCGGAAGAGCGGGAGAACATCGCCGCAATTGTCGATGTCGTCCACCGCAGCATGACGTATATGGATGTTCTCTACGGCATCGACAACCCGCTATTTATGGACTTGAAGCATGATACGGTATATCTCAAGGAGACGTTGTTGCCGTGGCTGTTTCGTTATATCGCGGCGTTGGGCAAGATCAAGCGCCTGAGCGAGCCGGTGGAACAGTTTCTTGCGAAGATCACGCAAAACCGGACGTTGATCGATATGATCGCCCAGCACTTCTTTCAGCAGACCCCCGCGTCATTTGCGCTGAGTTATTTCAGCCTGTATCTGGATTACAAGTATCCAAAGGGCGGCACGGGCGCGCTGATCGGCAGGCTGTGGGACTATATTATCGAGCACGGCGGCACCATACTGACACGGACGAGTATTGAGGGTGTCGATCCCGCCAAAAGGATGGTTTATGACCGCCAGGGCAACTCGTACGCATACGGCGATCTGGTTTGGGCGGCGGACAGCAAAGCGCTCTACGCCGCGCTGCGCGGCACGGACGCGCTGCCGGAGCGCGTTGAGCAGAAGATCAAAAAAAGAACCGCCCTCCTTGTCGGCAAGGAAGGCGGAGATTCTGTGCTGACGCTGTATATCACGGCTGGAATCGATGTGTCGTATTTTCAGTCGATGCACGGGCCGCACTTCTTCTATACGCCGCAGAAAATCGGGTTGAGCACGCTGCCGCTAAGCAGTCTCCGCCGCGCGGACGGCTCGTTTGATACCGATGAACAAACGGTCATGGACTGGGTCAAGTCGTTCTTGCAGCTGACCACCTATGAGATATCAATTCCAGCCATGCGGGACGCGCGGCTCGCGCCGGCGGGCAACACGGGCCTGATCATCAGCACCCTGATGGATCACGCGCTGGTTCGGCATATCGCAGATCAGGGCTGGTATGAGAGTTTTAAATCCCTCTGCAGGGATACGATAATCGAAACGCTGAAGGGCTCCGTCTATCCGGTGTTGGAAGGACTCGTCCGCAGCGCGTTCGTCTCGACGCCGCTGACCCTCGAAAAGCGCACCGGAAACACCGGCGGCGCGATCACGGGATGGGCCTTTACCAACGACGTGATGCCCGCGGTTTCCAGCATGCCGAAGATCGCAAAATCGATTGAAACGCCGATTCCGCATGTTGTTCAGGCCGGGCAGTGGACATACAGCCCGGCAGGGTTTCCGATTTCAATTCTAACCGGCAAAATCGCGGCGGACGCCGTATTATCCGGGCGCAAGCGGTAGCCCGGTGAGGCGGCAGCTCTCCGCCCACACCTGCGCGCGGACGGCTTCGTCCAGCGCGTGCGGCATGGGTTTTTCGTCGATCGTAAGATTGAAGTAATGACCGCTCGTATCGCTCAATTCCGGTTCGGCGGCCAGATAATAGACCGATTCTCCGGAAATCACCGGATCCTTCAAAAAATGCCATACAACACCGCGCAGCCACGCGCGGTACAGCCAGCCGTTATTGCGGCCTATGTTTGTGCGCACGCCGCCGGGATGCATCGCGTTGATGGTGATGTTGTCCTGCCGCCATTGCTCGGCGAGCGTCATAACCGTCATGAGCTGGGCGGTCTTTGACGCGCCATATGCCCGTAATCCCAGATACGGGCGCTTGCTCCATGTCAGATCGCTCATCTTCAAGCCGCCGAAGCGGTGGCCTTCCGAATTCACCTGGATGACGCGCCCCTGCGCGCTGTTGGCCAGCAGGTCTTTTAACAGCACCGTCAGCAGAAACGGCGCGAGATGGTTCACCTGAAATACAAGCTCGTTCCCGTCCGCGGTTAGCAGGCGTCTTGTGGAATGCAGCCCGGCGCTGTTGACGAGCACGTCGATGCGGTCCAGCCTGCCATGGATGGCGTCGGCAGCTTTTCGCACGTCGTCCAGCCGCGAAAAATCGGCGGTGACAACATCAACGGTTACACCGGACGCCGATTCCAACTGTTGCTTGACCTGCTCGCCCTTTTCGGGGTTGCGGCAGATCAGCAGCAGGCGCGCGCCGCCCTGCGCCAGCTTTTTTGCAGCCTCCAGCCCGACGCCGGACGTTGCGCCGGACACGACGCAGATCTTGCCCGTCATAGGCTCGGAGGAGGTATGCTGCACGGCATGTGCGTTTTTTAAGAACGCCAGATCCTCTTTGGAATATTGCGAGAGATAGTTCATATAGCACCTCAACCGAATTTCTTTCGCATGAAGCGGCGGTACGGTTTTTTAAACCACGGTATGCCGTTGAAGATATCGCCCCAGAGGTCGTAATAGTCCCGTTGGGACAGGATTCTGCCGTCTTCGTGCAGTGTAAGCTTCGTGCTGCCATAGACAGGCGTGCTCGGGAATTTCTCGAACATCATCGTCATGATCCAGTCGAACATGATTTCGTTGCCTTGGACGAAGACTGTCCCGAGGTCCATGTTGAGCTGCTTGCAGCGTGTGGTTAACCGCTCGCACAGCTGCATGAATTCCTCTTTGCCTTCGATGCGCTGAATCGAGTCCTGAAACACGATGTCGTCGTGATAATAGCGGAAGATGTGCGACCAGTCCGGTTTTCCCTCGGTGTTGTAGGTTTTGGACCAGAGCAGACGGACGTTCTCCGCGTTGAGCGGAAGGGTCTCTTCCGTGTGGTTTTCCTGACGGGGTTCTGTTTCCATAAGCAACCCTCCTTCTATCGTTATTCTATCACGAGTTGCGACGATCATAACAAGCAATTTCTAATTCGCTTTGTGAGCCGGAAGGCACATCGCAAAACGCACCGCGAGACAGCGGTGCGTTTTGCGATTGAATCGGAATTATTGCAGCAGCAGCGCGGCGATAACGAGGCCGCTGACGATGATCTGGATGATGGCGAAGCGGTAGCCGACCTGCGTGTCTGACCAGCTCCATTTGAACCGCGCGTGATCGTGCAGCGGGGTGCGGACGGCCTTGAGGAAGCTCTTGATCTTCGTGAGCCGGATGAAGAGCAGCTTGAAGAGCCCGATGCCGCCGTCGAGCAGGATGACCAGCGCGGCGGGGACGAGGAAGAGCAGGTTGCCCGTTTTGAGCGCCATGACGCCTAAAAAGATGCCGACCGTGCGCGAACCCGCGTCGCCCATGATGATCTGGCTCGGAGAGGCGTTGAAGACGAGATAGGCCAGCAGCGCCGCGATGAGCACAAAGCACATCTGCGCGAGATCGCTCATATGGGTTCCCATCAGGAAGATGAGCGCAAACGTGCTGAGCGACACGATGGACACGGTGCCTAAAAGCCCGTCCACGCCGTCCGTGCAGTTGGTGAAGTTGATCGAAATCCAGAGCACGAACGTTGCGACGATTAAGAACAGCCATTTCGGCAGCGCGAGCGTCCAGCCAAAGAGCGAGAGGCTGGTTCCTTCGTTAAACAAGAGATAGACGCCAGCTGCGACAAGGCAGATTGCCAAATCGAGCAGGCCTTTTTTTAACTCGCTCCAGGAGTGCCGGCTGCGGTCGTCGAAATAGCCCGTGAGCATCGAGAGGATGAACAGCGCGTAATAGATGACGTATTCCCAGCGAAACGGCACGAACACGAGAAACGCGAAGATACTCGTGAGGCTGAAGATGAGCCCCGCGCCGCGCGGCTTGCCCTTGGAGAGCTCGCCGTTGACCGCGTACTTGCGGCCCTGATCCTTTGGCAGGTGGTCGATGCCGGATTTGATGGCAAAGAACGTGAGGATAAACGTAAAAACTACGCTCACGAGAATCCAGACGGTGCCGTAGGGAATCGGGAAAATCGAGTAAAGCATGCATTTTTCTCCAAACAAGAATAGCAACAGTATAACAAGTAGCCACCTGTGATGCAATCTTTCGGCGGGTGCGTGCCGGATTCGGCGGTGAGGGGCTGCATTTTTTACGGCAAACGCCCGTAAAACGCGGTATAATGGTGCCAACAGGGGTGAAACGGGTAGTGGTGGTGGCAGCGTATCTGCCGCTAGGGGGATGAAGTTGATTTGGTATGGGTTTTTGGAGGGGTTGGAGATGATGGAGAGGGTTGAGAGGGTTTAGGGAGAAGCTAAATTTAAATAATATGAAAACTGGGGAGAGAGAAATTTCACAATATGATATAAAGCAGATGTATATTCGTATATATAATTTCTGTTGAGTTTGGAGTAAGCCGAAATGGAGCAATTATCAATTTTCGATTTATTTAATCAAGACAAATTCGCACATATGCCATCTCGAATCGCGTTTATTGACGAGAGTGGGTCATTTGGGTTTTCTTTCGATAAAGAAGGAACAAAAAGATACTATGTTATATGTGCAGTTATATTGCACTCTTCCGAATTAAAATCTGTTGAAAAGAAGTTTGAAGAAATCTGTTGCAATAATGGTTTTTCTGAGAGTGAAATGAAATCAAGTATCATAGGTAATAATCACAGGAGAAGGATAAAAATTCTTACTGAAATACTACCTTTAAAGTTCACTTTGATTCTTTTAATTGCTGATAAAGAAGCATTTATTGAGTCATCACCCTTAGTTGATTATAAAGAAGTGTTTGTGAAGTACCTGCATCGACGCCTTTATGAGACGATGTATGCGGCATATCCAAAGCTATCAATTGCTGAAGATTCTTTTGGGACTAGTGAGTTTCAGACGGGGTATCATAAATACGTCGAAGCCAATCGTCCGAAAAGAAATCTGCTAAACGAATACGACTTTACCTTTGTCGACAGCAAAGCATCACGTTTAATTCAATTAGCTGATTTCATTGCAGGTTCGATTTGTCAACAAATGGAAGATGCATCAGGAAATGATTATCTTCAAATACTTCGTGGTAAAATAACTTGCAGTACTCATTTTCCAAACCGAAAGGGGCCATATTTTTCGAATCTTGATAAAACAGATGACAGCTTTGATAAAATCTTATTCGAATTAGCATCGGAAAAAGCTCAAAAATTTATTTCGGAAAACTCTATGTCAGAAGACGATGAAACGAAGATAAAAGTAGCGACGTTAAGGCATTTATTATTTGTTGTTAATGATCTCGATGCAAAGAGGTATGTTCCGGCAAAAGAGCTAACAAGCATATTGTCTGAATATGTGGGTAGAAAAATTGCTCTTAATTATTTTTACAGAAAAATAATCGCTTCTTTACGAGATGATGGATTGATACTTGCGAGTTGTCCTAAGGGCTATAAAATTCCTGTTTCATATAATGATATTAAAGACTATATACATTCAACTACTGGAATTGTAGGTCCAATGCTTAATCGTTTGGGAAATTGTCGCGACCTTATTCTTACCAGTACTGATGGAAACCTTGATATATTAAACGAGGAAGCATTCTTATGCTATAAAAAATACTTTGACTAAAAGCAAGTTTATGATGTTGATTTGTAAAAGGTAAGGCAATTCTAGAATTATTGATAGATAAAAAATAAGTTTTATTTTGATATAGGAGCACTCAACTCCACGCTCCGTAGACCCCACGCCCACCACACCTGATGTATAATACCCCTGTCGGCGCACATAACCACAAAAATCCCCCGCGCCGGCCACGGAGCAAACATGAACCCGCAGAATAAAAAAGACCTCGTCAACGCCTACAAGCAGCGCAAGCAAGTAGGCGGCATATACGCCGTCACCAACACGAAAACCGGCAAAGCCCTCGTGCTCGCCACCGCGGACGTCGGCGGCATCCAAAAGCGCTATGAGTTCAACGAACTCATGGGCGGCTGCTTCCACCCGAAACTGCTCAAGGACGCGAAGATCTACGGCAACGACGTGTTTCAGCTGACGGTGCTGGAGGAAATCGAGCGAAAGGACACGCAGTCCGACCGCGACTTCAAGGACGATCTGGACACGCTGCTTGAGATGTGGCTGGAGAAATACGACCCGGAAACGCTCTACTGACCCCGCATATCGGCACGCCGGACGGCGTGCTTTTTTCTTGCCGCAAACCCGCGCCCGGCGGGAAGGCGTTGACGCGCGGCGGTCAGGATACTACAATAGTGATACTCAATGTAATGCTAAACTAGGGCGGTATACCCTCAGCCACAAAGGAGTTAATGAATGAGTCACCTGACCGATATCGAAATCGCGCAGCAAACCACCATGCTCCCCATCACGGACATCGCCACCGGAATGGGTATCGACGAGAAATATGTCGAACCCTTCGGCAAATATAAGGCAAAGATCGGCTACAAACTGCTCGGCGACCTCTCCGGCAAACCGGACGGCAAGCTCATCCTCGTAACCGCCATCACGCCGACCCCGGCGGGCGAGGGCAAGACCACCACGACGGTGGGTTTAGCAGACGGGTTGCGCAAGCTCGGCAAGCGCGCGATCGTCGCGCTGCGGGAGCCGTCGCTCGGGCCGGTATTCGGCATGAAAGGCGGCGCGGCGGGCGGCGGATATGCGCAGGTGGTGCCCATGGAGGACATCAACCTGCATTTTACGGGCGACTTCCATGCCATCGGCGCGGCGAACAACCTGCTCGCGGCGATGCTGGACAACCATATCTATCAGGGCAACGCGCTCAACATCGACCCGCGGCGCATCACCTGGCGGCGCTGTGTGGACATGAACGACAGACAGCTGCGCTCAATCGTGGACGGGCTCGGCGGACGCGTCAACGGCGTGCCGCGCGAGGACGGCTACGACATCACGGTCGCCAGCGAGGTTATGGCGGTGCTCTGCCTCGCGTCGGACATTGCGGACATGAAAGAGCGGCTCGGCAAAATCGTCGTCGGCTACACGTTCGACGAACAACCCGTCACGGCGGGGGATCTCAACGCGGCGGGCGCCATGGCGGCGCTGCTCAAGGACGCGTTTAAGCCCAACCTCGTGCAGACGCTCGAGCATACGCCGGCGTTTGTCCACGGCGGGCCGTTCGCCAACATCGCGCACGGCTGCAACTCGCTGACCGCGACGCGGCTCGCGCTTAAGCTCGGCGACTACGCGGTCACGGAGGCGGGATTCGGCGCGGACCTCGGTGCGGAGAAGTTTTTGGACATCAAGTGCCGCATGGGCGGACTCACCCCCGCGGCGGTGGTCGTCGTCGCAACCGTGCGCGCGCTCAAGCACCACGGCGGCGCGGCGAAAGACACGCTGACAACAGAGGACCTCGGCGCGCTGGAACAAGGCCTGCCGAACCTGCTGCAGCATGTGGAAAACATAAAAACCGTATTCGGATTACCCTGCGTGGTAGCGATCAACGCCTTCCCGACCGACACGGCGGCGGAGCTTGCGCTGCTGGAGGAGAAATGCTGCGCGCTTGACGTGCCGGTTGCGCTCTCCGAAGTCTGGGCAAAGGGCGGCGAAGGCGGGCGCGCGCTCGCGGAGGCGGTCTGCCGCGTTGCCGAGGAGCCGAACAGCTTTACGCCGGGCTACGCGCTCGAGTTGACCATCGAGCAGAAGATCGACGCCATCGTGAAGAAGATCTATCGCGGGGACGGCGCGGTCTTTACGCCGCAGGCAAAGAAGCAGGCGGCGCAGCTCGCCAAGCTGGGATTTGGCAATCTGCCTGTCTGCATGGCGAAAACGCAGTATTCGTTTTCGGACAATATGCTGCTTCCCGGCACGCCGCGGAATTTCTCCGTCACCGTGCGCGCCCTGAAGGTCAGCGCGGGCGCGGGCTTCATCGTCGTGTACACCGGCGATATTTTAACCATGCCGGGGTTGCCGAAAGCGCCGGCGGCGGAGCGCATCGATATCGACGAAACAGGCAAGATCAGCGGGTTGTTCTAACAGAATCTAACAATACGAAATAAGAGGTGCCGATATGGCAACATTGCTCAAAGGCGCGGAGGTCGTCTCCGCAATCAACCAACGGATCATCAACGACGCGGCGCTGCTCCGCGCAAAAGGCGTCTCACCGACGCTGGCCGCCGTGCGCCTGGGCGCGCGGGCGGACGACATCGCCTACGAGCGCGGCGTGAAGAAGCGCGCAGAGACGGTGGGGGTTGAGGTCAAGCTATATGACATGCCGGAGTCGGTCTCCCAGGGCGAGCTGTTGACGCTGATCCACTGGATCAATGAAAACAGCGATATCCACGGCTGCCTGATCTTCCGGCCGCTGCCGAAGCACATCGACGACGAGCGCATCCGCGCCGCGCTGTCCCCGGAAAAAGATGTAGACGGCATCACGGACGGGTCGCTTGCCGCCGTATTCTCTGGTACGGATCGGGGCTTTCCGCCCTGTACGGCGCAGGCTTGCATGGAGATTCTCGACCATTACGGAATCGAAACAAAGGGCAAAAACGCGGTCGTGGTTGGCCGCAGCCTGGTCATCGGAAAGCCGGCAGCCATGATGCTGCTGGGCAAACACGCGACCGTGACCGTCTGCCATACCAGGACGATGGACATGCCTTCGGTCACAAAGCGTGCGGATATCCTGATCGTCGCGGCGGGCCGTCCGGGCATCGTCGGCGCGGACTATGTGCGCGCGGGGCAGACCGTGTTGGACGTCGGCATCAACTTCACGCCGGAGGGCAAGATGGTAGGCGATGTCGATTTTGCCGCCGTCGAGCCGCTGGTCGGGGCGATTACGCCCGTGCCCGGCGGTGTCGGCACGGTGACGACCTCCGTGTTGATGGAGCACGTCGTTGAGGCGGCAAAGCGCGCCTTGGCAAAGGCGTCTTACGTCGCTCCGGCGGAGGATAATCGATGAAGCGGAGCAGGGGATGGAGCTTTGCCTTTACCGTTGCCGTATATGCTGCAGCCGCAGCGGTCGGCATGATCGTATACCGGCTCATACGCGGGGATGCGCTGATGCGCCTGTTCGCAGCGGACGTCGCGGCGACGCTGCTGATCTATCTGATCAGCCTCCCGCTGAAAAACGCTTCCGTCTACGACCCGTACTGGTCGGTCGCACCGCTGGTCATCCTGCCGCTTGCAATCACGGATTTCGGCATCTGGAATTTGGGAAGCGTACTCCTGCTGTTGTGCATCGGCTATTGGGGCGTCCGCCTCACCGTAAACTGGGCATATACGTTTCACGGCTACACGCGTCAGGATTGGCGCTATACCATGCTCCATGAGAAGAGCGGCGCGTTTTACCCGCTTGTGAGCCTGTTTGGCATCATGCTCTTCCCGACGCTCGTGGTGTATCTTTGCCTGCTGCCCGCGCTCTGGTATGTGCAGGCGGGCGGCGTCAACCTGCTCACTTTGCTGGGGCTTGCGGTTTGCGTCGCCGCGGCGACGCTGCAGCTCGTTGCGGATATTCAGCTGCACCGCTTTCAGCAGCGCACGGCCGGCAGAAACGAAATCATCCGAACGGGGTTGTGGAAACATGCGCGGCACCCCAACTACCTCGGCGAAATTCTCATGTGGTGGGGCGTTTATGTCGTGATGCTCTCCGTGCTGCCGCAATACTGGTTTCTTGGTATCGGCGCGCTGTTCAACACGCTGATGTTTCTGTTCATCAGCATCCCGATGGCGGAAAAGCGACTTGTGGGTTACAAAGAAGGTTTTGCTGCGTATCAGGCCGAGACGAACCGGCTGTTGCCGGTCCAACTGAGGCAGGCACGCTGAACGACGAAAATCTGCATGGGAGGATATCGAGCATGGCGAAGCGCTCTTATAACGATCAGCTTCACGACAGCAGGGATATGCCGAAGATTTCGATCCTGGAAGATTCGAAGGCGATCGCGCTTTACGGCGGCACACGCTTGCTTATCGCCCCGCCGATTGCTTACGACGAACTTATGCGGCAAGTACCCGCCGGAAAAGTGATTACCTCCGACCGTATCCGTGCATATCTGGCGACGCGGTTCGGCGCCGACGGCACCTGTCCGCTCACGGCGGGTATCTTTATCAATGTCGCGGCGAAAGCGTCGCTGGAACGAGGAACGGACGAAACGCCTTTCTGGCGCACGCTCAAGAAGGATGGTGAACTCAACGAAAAATATCCCGAAGGGATAGAAGGACAAAAGCGCCGTCTCGAACTGGAAGGGCACACCATTATACAGAAAGGCAAGCGGTACTTTGTTCAGAATTTTGAGAAAAACCTGTTTCAATTATAAAAAACACCCGCCTTCGGGTCGTCTTTCCGATCAGCGGAGTCATGCTTCTAACCAACAAAGAACCGCCCGGATACCGGACGGTTCTTTGCTTTGAGGGAAGGAAAAAGGGTGGGGGTAGGGAAAACGGGGATTGTCAGTCCGTGACGACATCGTACGGCCAGTCGATGATGCCGCCAAAGTCGTAAACGTTGGTGTAACCCATGGCGATGAGCTTCTTGGCCGCCTGTGCGCTGCGGTTGCCGGAACGGCAGTAGACCAGAATCTCCGCGTCCAGATCGGGCAGCAGATCGGGTTGCGTATCGATGATTGTCTCATTGGGCAGGAGAATCGCGCCGGGGATATGCCCGGTGTTGAATTCGTCCTTGGTGCGCACATCGAGAACGATGATCTCGTCCCCGCTGTCCATGCGCGCCTTTGCGTCCTCTGCTGAGATTTTACGATACTCCGCTGTTGCGGGTGCGGCTGTCGGTTCTGCGGGAGCGGTTGTCTCTTCAGCAGGCGCAGTTGTCTGCTCCACGGGAGCTGCTGTCTGTTCTGCGGGTGCGGCTGCGGGAGCCGCGCATGCTGCGAATGTGAGCATGACCAGCGCCAGAGACAACACGACGAATAACTTTTTCATAGGAATACCTCCAGTCGTCGAGGGGGAACGGCTTACCACATGCCGATTGCGCCCATCGGGCAATATCGCACGCACTTACCGCACTTGACACATTTCTCCATATCCACGACCGGCGCGCTATACCGCACCTGCGTCAACGCCTCTACGGGGCAAACGCGAACGGAGGGACACGGGTGGTTTTCGGGACAGCGGTTTCTGTTGACGCGGATGATCGCGTCTTTATCCGCGGGTTGCTGGGGTTCCGGTTCACCGCCAAAAAACTGGCTCCAAATGCTGTTACTCAAGTAAAAATACCTCTGCTTATCATTCTTTTTCTATAGAGTAGAGTATTTAAGAGCGTGTATCCGTAACCAAGTCACGGACGTCTCAGGTCCAGCAGCACGATGCATAACGGATGGAAGCGGTTGACAACACCGCCCTATCACCGTATAATCCACACAATACGACGGAAAGGCGGGTAACGCACATGAAGACGGAACGAAAACACATCATCATGTCCAAACATTGGGCGAAGATCGCCGTTTCAGGTCGCATGAATCGAATGTGCCGTTGATTTTCTGTTTTCTTTCGCTCAATCAGGAGCGCGAGGACACCGGACTTCAACAACGAAACGGAAAGGAAAATCAATTCAATGGCACATCATTATAAATTCGAAACGTTACAGCTGCATGTAGGACAGGAGCAGCCGGATCCCGCGACGGACGCGCGCGCGGTACCCATCTACGCCACGACGTCGTATGTGTTCAAAGACTCCGCGCAGGCGGCGGCGCGCTTTGCGCTGACGGAACCGGGAAATATCTATACGCGCCTGTCGAACCCGACGAGCGACGTGTTTGAACAGCGCATCGCAGCGCTCGAAGGCGGCGTTGCCGCGCTGGCGACGGCATCGGGTTCTGCTGCGGTCTCTTACGCGGTGCTCAACATTGCGAATGCAGGCGATCATATCGTATCGGCCAGCACGCTCTATGGCGGCACCTACAACCTCTTTGCCAACACCCTCAAGGATCTCGGCATCGAAACGACATTCGTGGACGGCAGCGATCCTGAGAATTTCCGCGCAGCGATTCGGGACAACACAAAAGCGCTCTACCTCGAGTCTCTGGGCAACCCGAATTCGGACGTGCTCGACCTAGACGCCATCGCCGCCGTTGCGCATGAAAACGGCATTCCCGTCATCATCGACAACACGTTTGCAACACCATACCTCTTCCGGCCGATCGAACACGGCGCGGACATCGTTGTGCATTCGGCGACGAAGTTCATCGGTGGCCACGGCACGGTCATCGGCGGTGTCATTGTGGATGGCGGAAGATTCGACTGGAAGCAAAATAGCAAGTTTCCCGGCTTGAGCGAGCCGAACCCCTCCTACCACGGCGTGGTATTTGCAGACATCGCCGGACCGGCAGCGTTTGTGGTCAAGCTGCGCACGACGCTGCTGCGCGACACAGGCGCCTGCATCTCTCCGTTCCATTCCTTCCTGCTGCTGCAGGGGTTGGAGACGCTGTCCCTCAGGGTTGAGCGGCATGTACAGAACGCGCTGAAGGTTGTGGCGTTTCTCAAGGATCATCCGAAGGTCAAAAAAGTGAACCATCCTTCGCTCTCGTCCGGACGGGAGAAGGAACTGTATGAGCGGTATTATCCCAACGGCGGCGGGTCGATCTTTACCATCGAACTCAACGGAACGCGGGAGCAGGCACAGAAGTTCACCGAATCGCTGGAGCTCTTTTCGCTGCTGGCGAACGTTGCGGACGTGAAGTCGCTCGTGATCCACCCCGCGTCCACGACGCATTCGCAGATGGACGAGACAGAGCTCGAATCCGTCGGCATCCGCCCCTCGACCGTGCGCCTCTCGATCGGCATCGAGCACATCGACGATATCATCGCCGACCTTGCGCAGGCATTCGATCGCATCTGAACCAAACTGACAATAAAAACAGGACGCCGTACGGCGTCCTGTTTTTATCCGGTTGAGAAATGCCTTTTACGCGCTATAATAGAACCATGATTTTGATACAGAACCCCGACTTCAATATTCAAAAAATTGCCGAGAGCGGACAATGCTTTCGTTTGAACCGCCAAACTGACGGCAGTTACCTGCTTCTCGCACGCGGGTTTGCGCTGCGGCTGAAAGATACGGCTTCCGGGTGCGAGATCGACTGTACGCAGGGGGAGTTCGACGCCGTCTGGCGGGACTATTTCGATCTGGACACGGACTATGCCGCCATCCGAGGCGCGGTGGACAAAAGCGACGCGTTTTTGCTGCGCGCCTGCGACTACGGGCGCGGCATCCGCATCCTGCGGCAGGACCCCTGGGAGACGCTGGTGAGCTTTATCATCTCGCAGCGCAAGAACATACCCGCAATCAAGCGCTGCGTTGAGACGATCTGCACGCGATACGGTGAACCGGTTCCCGGCGCGGATAAGGGGCTCTTTGCGTTTCCTTCAGCCGGGCGGCTCGCCGCGCTCGACGAGGAGCACTTTCTCGCCTGCTCGCTGGGGTACCGGTCCAAATATGTGCTCGCCGCGGCGCGCATGGCGGCCCTGGGGAAGCCGGACCTGACGGCCATCGGCGAGCTGCCGGACGGCGCACTCTTTGATGCGCTGCTGACGGTGCCGGGCGTGGGCGCGAAGGTGGCGGACTGTGTCATGCTGTTTGGCTATCACCGGCTCTCGCGCTTTCCACGGGATGTATGGATCAACCGCGTTGAAGAGCGGGAATACGGCGGCGCGTTTCCGGTTGAACGATATCCCGAGTCGGCGGGCGCGCTGCAGCAGTATGTGTTTTATTACGCAAGGAGCGCGGCATATCCGCCGGATGCATCGCGTTGAAGCAGCGCATGACCCAAATCAGAAATCAAACAGCAGAAAGGCAACAATCATGAACGACATCTCGCTTTCCTTACTCGCTATCGCCATAGCGGTGTTTATCGTCACGGTGGGCATCCTGCTCTCGCGCAGCAAGTCGAAACAGCGCGAGGAAGCACTCGCGGCCTATTGCAGCGCAAACAACTACCGCTTCTCGGTTACAAAAGAGGCTGCGACGCGCAGAATTACCGTTGAAGGCGATAACTGGCGCATTGAGAACGGCTGGCGCATATCCGGCAACAGCGCGCTGCCCGGTTCGTCGGACTCACAACGCGAAACGGTGTTTGTCTGCGGCGATGAAAACCCCATGCGTAAGACATTTGCGCTGATGATTTCCGGCGGGTCGTCCAATCTGAACGCGGTTCCCGACTGGGTGCGCAACATGGCGATCACACAGCTGCGTTCGCGGCTTGGCCTGGAGATGCGGGGATTGAGCAGCGTGCGCACGGTGCAGTTCCAAGGCGGCAGATCCGCTCTGCTGTTTGAAACGAAGCTGTCGGAGGCGGACAGCGCGCTGGAGCTGCTGCGCAGGCCGCTTTCGGCCTGGCGCGGACAACCACCGTTGTATCTGGAGTGTTCGCCGGAAAAAATCAGGGTTTCGCTGCCGGGCAACGCAATGGATTCCCCGGAGCAAATCGATGAAATCATCCACATCGGGCTTTCGCTTTGCTGACGGCCCAGATGCCTCCGCCGGCGTAAAAATCCCCGCACTTCTATTGCGATGATCTGCAATTTTCATGTGCCGATCTAACGTTTTACTATTGCTTCAGCGTATGATATGCTGTAAAAAGACCAAATTTGGTACTGATTCGATTCTGAATTTCCTCATGAAAGGCAAACGGTATGGACGCAATCTTTTCCAATTTTTCCAATCTGACATGGCAGCAGACTGTCATGTGGGCGATCGGCGGTATTTTGATCTTTCTTGCGATCAAGGAGGACATGGAGCCTGCTCTTTTACTACCCATAGGCTTCGGCGCGATTCTCGTCAACATCCCGATGTCCGGCGCGGTTACGCAGGTGGTCGATGGCGTGCATGAGATCGGCATTCTCAATGTGCTTTTCGACGCGGGCATCGCAAACGAGCTATTCCCGCTGCTGCTGTTTATCGGCATCGGCGCGATGATCGATTTCGAGCCGCTCTTGACCAACCCGAAGCTCATGCTCTTCGGCGCGGCGGCGCAGTTCGGCATCTTCGCGACGCTTGTCGGCGCGTCTCTGCTGGGCTTCCCGCTCAAAGACGCGGCGTCCATCGCCATCATCGGCGCGGCGGACGGCCCGACCTCCATCTTCGTCGCCAACTACCTGCACTCAAACTATTTGGGGCCGATCATCATCGCGGCATATTCCTATATGGCGCTGGTGCCGATTGTCCAGCCGCCGATCATCAGGCTGCTCACCACCAAGCATGAGCGGCTCATTCGCATGGAGTATACCGGCAGCGCTGTTTCCCCCGCAACGAAGATCCTCTTTCCGATTATCGTCACCGTCATCGCGGGCATCTTTGCGCCGCGCTCCGTCGCGCTGGTCGGCTTCCTGATGTTCGGCAACCTCATTCGCGAATGCGGCGTGCTGGGTTCGCTGTCCGACACCGCGCAGAAAGTGCTCGCCAACCTGATAACGCTGCTGCTGGGCATCACCGTGGCAGCCAACATGCAGGCGGAGTCGTTCCTGTCGCTCGAGACGCTGATGATTCTTGGCTTGGGTCTCGTCGCGTTCATCTTCGACACCGCGGGCGGCGTGATCTTCGGCAAGGTGATGAACCTGTTCGTGAAGAAAAAAGTTAACCCGATGATCGGCGCCGCGGGCATCTCCGCGTTCCCGATGTCGTCACGCGTCGTGCATAAGATGGGGCTTGCGGAAGACAACCAGAACCATCTGCTCATGCACGCGGCGGGCGCAAACGTCGCGGGACAGATCGCGTCTGTCATCGCGGGCGGCGTTTTGCTCAGCCTCATCGTATTGAAATAACCAGAGAGGAGATACACACATGAACCTCGAAGCAACCGCAACCTTCGGCGAAACCATGAGAATACTCGGCTTGGGCATGCTGGGCATCTTCATCGTCACGGCGGCGATCATCATCGTGATCACGCTGCTCAACCTCATCACCGAATCGGTCAAGAACCGGAAACACTCCTGATAAAATCAATAACGGCGCGGGGCTTGTATTGATGCGCGCCGGTATAGAACACAACACAGGCAAGTCGGATGAAGGAAGGGAGAACGTATGATGGAAAACATGATTCTGTACGGGTCGATACTCGTTGCTCTTCTCGCGTTTGCATTCGCCGCCTGGCTTTATCTCTGGGTCAGGCGACAGCCCTGTGAAAACAGGAAGATCATCAAGGCCACGGGCCTCATCCGCGCCGGCGCGCGCACGTTCCTGCGCAAGGAATACATCGTACTGGCAAGGTTTGCCGGGGTCGCCGCCGTTCTGATCTTCCTCTTCCTGCCCAAGCCGGTCTGGCTGGGGGGCGTCGCCAATAACATATGGATGGTGATCGCCTATATCGCTGGCACCCTGTTCTCCGCCGTTGCGGGCAAGATCGGCCTTGAGGTCGCAACCATCGCCAACGGACGCTCGGCAGAAGCCGCCAAGCAGGGCATTGCGCCTTCGTTTATGGCGGGATTCCGCGGCGGCGCGGTGATGGGCATGGCGGTGGTCGGCACGAGCCTGCTCGGCGTTGCAATCGTATATATGCTGACGAAGGATGCCACGACGGTACTCGGCTTCAGCTTCGGCGCGAGTTCGCTTGCGCTGTTTGCCAAAGCGGGCGGCGGCATCTTCACCAAGACCGCCGATATCAGCGCGGACCTTGTCGGCAAAGTCGAACTCGGCATTCCGGAGGACGACCCGAGAAATCCCGCTGTCATCGCGGACAACGTCGGCGATAACGTCGGCGATGTTGCCGGCATGGGTGCGGATTTGTTCGACTCCAACGTCGCCTCCATGGCGGCGGCGCTCGTCATGGGCAGCGCACTCGGCGGAAACAACGTCGAGATGGTGTTCACCTTTGCCGCGCTCGGCCTGCTTGCGTCCATCATCGGCGTGATCACCGCGCGCATCGGCAAACACGGCAACCCCACGCGCGCGCTCAACTCCAGCACCTATGTCACAACCGCCGTCTATGTCGTATTCACCGCGGGTGCGACCGTGCTCTTTGGATACCCCTGGCGGATCTGGGGCGCGTGCATCGTCGGTCTTGCTGTCGGTGTTATCATTGGTATCACAACAGACTATTTTACGGACGACTCAAAAAAACCCGTCCATTTCGTCGCCCACGCCAGCAAATCCGGCCCGGCGTTTACGATCCTCTCCGGCATCAGCTATGGGCTGCTCAGCGTGTTCCCTGCCATGATCGGCATCGGCGTTGCGGCGTTCACGGCTTATAAGCTCTGCGAGCCGCTCGGCGGGTTTGAATATGCGCTCTTCGGCATCGCCATGTCTGCGGTCGGCATGCTCTCCATCGTCGGTATGATCGTCAGCAACGACGCATACGGCCCGATTGTGGACAACGCGCGCGGCCTCGCCGAAATGGGTGATCTGGGCGATGAAGTACTCGGCATCACAGACCAGCTCGACTCGGCGGGCAACACCGTCAAGGCCGTCACCAAGGGCTTTGCCATCGCGGCTGCGGGACTTACCGTCATCGCACTGCTCGGCGCGTTTATGAGCGAGGTCAACACAGCCGCTGCCGAACTCGGCGTTGCGGGTATTCAGAATTTCGACATCATGAACCCGATGGTGTTCTTCGGTATGCTGGTCGGCGCGGCGGTACCCGCCGTGTTCTCGGCCATGCTCATGCTCGGCGTTGACCGCAATGCGCAGCGTATGGTTGCGGAGATTCACCGCCAGTTCAGCGAAATCGTCGGACTCAAAGAAGGCAAGGAAGGCGTGGAGCCGGAGTACGACAAGTGCATCGAAATCGCGACCGACGGCGCGATCAAGGAACTCATTCCCGCGGGACTCATGGCGATTGTCGCGACGTTTATCGTCGGCTTTATCGGCGGCGTGTCAGCCATCGGCGGCTTCCTCTGCGGTAACATCGTCAGCGGGCTTTTGTTCGCGCTGTTCATGAGCAACTCCGGCGGCCTCTGGGACAACGGAAAAAATACATCGAGAGTGGACATGAAGGCGGAAAAGGCAGCGACGCGCATAAAGCGGCGGTCGTCGGCGACACCGTAGGCGATCCGTTCAAGGACACCGCGGGTCCTTCCATCAACACGCAGATTACGGTCGTGTCGCTTGTCGCCTCGCTGATGAGCACGCTGTTCCTCACATTTTCGATTTTCTGATCGCTTGTGATCCATCAAAAAAGGCGGCTCGGGCGAGCCGCCTTTTTATCTATGCTGTTTCACTTGTCTACATCCTGTCCGGGAAGACGGATTTCAGTTCTTCTGCCGCGCGCGCCGCAAAGCGCTCGCAGTCCGCGTCGCTCAGGTGGTAGTTGGAGGTGTCCTCCCGCGTCGGCTTCGGCTCGGCGGGCAGCAGCTCGCGGATGTGCTGGTCGAGTACGAAGGCGGGGCGCCGCCCGGTCCGCCGCTCCAGCTCGGCGGCGACTTTCGGGTTGTTCCCGTCCGCGCCCCCGCTGACGGAGACGAAGCCGTATGCGCGATTGCTTTTTTTCAGCGCGTCGAGGCAGCGGCGCAGCGGAAACGCAACCTGCCCGATCCATACGGGCGCTGCAAACAGAACGAGGTCGTATGTTGTGAGCGCGTCCGCAGTCAGATCGATCTTCGGTTTGCGCTGAAAGAGCATATCAAGCGCGATGGTGCCGTAGGTCACGGGTTTTTCGGTTTTGATCTGGATATGCTCCGCGGAGAGTTTATCCGCCAGCAGCGCTGCATAGCGCGTGTTGTTGCCGGTGAGGCTGTAGGATACGATTGCAGTATTCATTGTAAAAACTCCTTCTATCTTTCTGTCTTTATGGTTGTTCTGCCTGCGCCTGTGTCAGCGCGTCTTCCAGCGCTTTCAGGTGCGCTTTGCAGGTCAGTGTTGCGCCGCTGATGACGTCCACCTGGAGGGTCTTGTCTTGCAGCGCGGTGTTGAACAGATCTGCGATGCTCAGTCCGTTTTTGATTTCCTGCATCGCGCCGGTTTCGTCCACCGCGCCCTGCAGAATACAAATGTCGGACACTCCTCCGCCGGATACGGTGACTTCGAGCGTCACGTCCCGCAGGCTGCCCTTCGTTCCCTTAAAGGAACCGAGATACGTGCCGTCCTGCAGCTTGGAGAAGTCTACGTCGCCGATGACCATGGCCGCGATTTCGCGCCTTGACGGCGCGTCGCTGATCGCGCCTGCGGCGCCCGCTGCGCCGATGACGAGAATGAGAATCAGAGGGATGAGCCACCAGCGGCGCTTCTTTTTTGGTTTGACCGGATTCATTTTGATATCTCCTTATTTCAATTCATTATAGGTGCGGCTTTATTCCACCGCGATGTATACCTGTGTGGCGTCTTTCTGGTCGTCGATGTCGAGCAGGACGCAGGGCAGCTGCTGTTCGCCGGAGGCGACGGACCGCTCGAACGACGGTGCGTCAAACGATTCCAGCAGAGCCATGCCGTATGCGCAGCCCTCTGCTTCGTCTTTGGCAGCCTGTGTGCCGAATTTCATGCCGAGTTTGAACATCCCGTAGGGGATCCTGACGTCTGCTGTTTTGCGTCCGCTTTCTGTAACCGCGATATGGACGCGGCGCGGTTTTACTGCGTGGAGTTGCATGGTAGTTTCCTTTCTTGATGTGAATGAATATTAATAACATTCATTCATTCGTGTTGTTAGAAAAAATATCCTGTGTTATGCGGAGCTGTCGCTCAATCCCTTCAGGATGAGCCCCGTCATGACGTCGAGCAGTTCGGGGAAGTACTCCAGCCCGACCTCGTCCTTGTGTGTGTCAACGTTGATGACTGCTTCGAATACCTTCATGATCATCACGCTGTCGATGTCCGCGCGCATTTTGCCCTCCTTCTGCCAGCGGCGTACGAGCTCGAGAAACGTATCGTACAGAAAGTTAAGCGAGTCGATCGCGTGCGCATCGCGGTAGGCTCTCTCGATTTTACGAAACTCCTCGCTCTGGTACCATTCCCGGAGGATCGGGCTTGCCGCAATGCCCTCTTGATTGATGCGCATCATATGCGCGATGATCTCGGCTGGCGTCTGCTTCAAGTCGAGGGTGTCGAGAAAGCTCTGCTTCAGCGCGGTGTTCTCGTCCCGGAAGATCTCCATGAAGAGCTGCTCTTTGGAGGAATAGTAGAGGTAAAATGTGCCAACCGCCATACCCGCCGCCTTGGTGATTGCGGATACGCTGGTGTCCTTGAACCCCCGCTCGCTGAAGATGGCTTTCGCTGCATCGTAGATCAACTGTTTCTTCTCCATTGCGCACCTCAAAATGAATGAATTGAATCAAGATTCATTCACATTTTACACGGAAAGATATTTTTGTCAAGCTATTTTTTGAAAATTACGAAAATATATTTTTCAATATGCGATGGAAGTGTCCAAAATTGACAGGACGCCCTTTTCAGAGCGTCCTTACGGGTCGATGCGGTTTTTTAATTGTTTCTGTCCAGGGAAAGAATCTGTCACGTCAGAAAAAGCATGATGCCTTTGCGCCAGCCGCACCGTTCGTTGCCGACAATGTATATACTACCAGAGAAACATGAACAGGATATCAACGACCTGTTACGATTTTGAAACAGATTTTTGTCAGCTTTTTGGCGGCGTTTTCAGCGCTGCCGGTTGCAATAAGTCCGTACGAAAGTAAAGCGGGATACAAGGTGAAACTTACGCCGTTAGACTGCTGAACCCCTCCTCAAAAACAGCGCGATACCAGTCGCGGCTCCCCTGAAGAGCAAATAAAAAGAGACGCAAATAATCGCGTCCTGCCTGCTTTTTTATGCTGTTACTATAGCACAAAATGAGCTTTTTTTCAAGACTTGTACGCGCCTTCCTGCGGGTCTATGCTATACGGAGCGGGAGGTGAGGCGCATGCGCGAACAGCAGGAGACAAACCTGATGACGACACAGCGCGAACGGATGCTCGAAGAACTGCGAAGCGCAAACCAGACTTCGGCGCGCTTCGGACTGACACTGAGCGAGAGGGGCATGCTGGAACTCGCGCAGACGCGCACGCAGGCGTTGACGGATCACGGGCGCGTGGAGCTCGGCGGCAGCGCGGTGCGGGCGATGATAGAAGCATTCTGCGATTCGCCGTTTCTGCTGCAGGAAGACTATGAATCGACGCTGGCGGAGTTGACGGACGCGTTTTATTATTTCAAAAACGCCTGTGGCGACCGGATTGCGGACGACGAGTTGATTGCGACCATGCGCAAGCGTTACGACGCCTACGACGGCTCGGTCGAAGCCGTAATCGGAACGACGATCGAGAGGCTCTGCCGCGCGCGGCGGTTTGACGAAGACTATGACGATGACGAAGAGGACAGGGAGAACGAACTTGACGAGGAATGATGTACTGCCGGCGGTCCTTCCGGATATCGCCGCATATGCGGAAGCGACGGAGGAGATTTTTGCGCTGCTGCAGGATCGCATCCAGCGCTATACGATGGGGGACAGCACCTCGGTTCCGGTGGATACCGCGCGGCGGCTGCTGGAGTCGATCGCCTACTGCTTGGACTTAAACCGCAGATTTCCCGAGCGAGGTATTCCGCCGGACGCGCCGATATCCACGCGCTGGCGCGCCGGAGTAAAGCAAGCAAAGCGAATCGCCGGGCGTGCAAATATGCTGCTCCATCAGGCGCAGCGCACGCAGCCGCCCGTGACGAACACCGCATATCGGGATACGATCGCCGCGCTTCCCGCGTTTTTTCGCGCTTACGATGCGGACTTTTTTGCGCAGGAAATCCCTTGCTCGTTCGATTATCCGCTCTGTGACCCCGTGCTGGACGCGCTGCTCGGCGCGGAGTATATCGCCGAATACCTCCGCCGCCTTCTCACGGAGAGCAGGCTGTTGCGCGCGCTCGCGCCGGAGGCGCTGCGCGCGCTGTATGTGCGGTATTATGTGGATTATGAGGACCTGTTGGTGAACCTGTGCCTGCCGGTGGCGGAAATGGCGCTGCTGTGCGCGCTGGCGGGCCGGTCCGTGCGCGCGCTTGCGCTGGACGAAAAAGGGTATGCGGACGCCGGAGAAAAAATCGCCGGCATGAACAAAGAAGACGGTGAAGCAGCGTTGCGCGAGACCGCGAGCCGCGCCCTCGCTCAGCTCGGCATCGGTGATCCGATGGTGCGCGAGCTGCTTGTCCGCGTCGGGCTCGACCTTGCCGCGCGCCTTGACGCAACCGTAGAAGAAGAACGTATCTCAACAGATTGAACCGGTCTGACACGAAAAAACATCCGCCGCACTCAATGGGGGGAGAGTGCGGCGGATGTTTTGCGTTGCGCGGCGGGGAGAAATGAGGGGGATAGGTGGCACCCGCCGTGCAGTCATGCAGGTTCGCCGGACTGTCCTCGATGAGGAAGGGGGAGCCCGGCGAAGGAGCACGCTTTGGAATATCCGGATCAGCCCTCGTAACGCAGGGCGTCGATTGGATGCTTGTTGGCCGCCTTGTTGGCGGGATAGAGGCCGAAGATCAGGCCGATGACGGAGGCGAACCCGACTGCGAGGAGCACGACGCCGAGCGACATCGAGAACGAAATCGTCTTGGCGACGACGGTAGCGACCTCCAGAATCGCCCAGGAGAACGCAAGCCCCAGCAGACAACCCATCAGGCTGACCATGAGCGCTTCGATGAGAAACTGCATCATGATGCTCCGTTTACCCGCGCCGATGGCCTTGCGAATGCCAATTTCCTTGGTGCGCTCCGTGACGGACACGAGCATGATGTTCATGATGCCGATGCCGCCGACGAGCAGCGAGATGGCCGCGATGCCGCCGAGCAGCAGGGACAGTGTCCCCGTGACCGTATCCATCGCGTCGGAAATGCTGCTCATGTTCATGAGCCGGAATGCGTCCTCGTCCTGATGGAATCTGGCGAGCATAAAGTCGTTGACCGCGGTTTCTGTCGCGTCGGTATCGCCCATGGGCGATACCGCGATCGAGGTGACATACGGTGCGTCCGCCATGCGGGATTCCACCGTATACGGCGCGTAGACGGAGTAGCCGCCGAGCATCGCCGCAAAGAGGGAGTTGTCCTCCTCCAGCACGCCGACGATGAGGAAGTTCCGCCCGCCGATGACGAGAGACTCGCCGACGACGTCGGCTTTACCGAAGAGTTCATCCGCGGTGTTATACGCAAGAACGACGACGTACGAGGCGTTTTCAATGTCGACGCTCTTTAAGAACCTGCCGTATTTCAGCTCCAACCCCTGCACATTGTAATATGCCGGCGTGGTGCCGTAGAGGGAGACCGTCGCGTCGGAATAGCCCTGCTTGGCGACGACGCTGATGCTGCCGGATGGCGCAACTTCGTTGACGTCGTCCAGTGCGGCGATCTGATCCAGATCCTCGAGACGGATGGGCGTGCCTTTGTCATCCCGAACGTTGACGGTGACCATGTCGTTGCCGAGCGCGGTGATTTCGCTCGTGACCGCGCCGGTAGCGCCGTTGACGAGGGAAACGAGCACCACGAGGGCAACCACGCCGATGATGATGCCGAGCATGGTCAGAAACGAGCGCAGTTTATTGGAGATGATGGCCTCCCAGGCCATTTTGATCGATTGCAGGATCATGACTCCACCTCCGATACGCGGCCGTCCATGATGTTGATGCGCCGCTCTGCCTGGCTTGCGATGTGTTCGTCATGCGTGATCAACACGATGGTGTTTCCGGCGCTGTGCAGCTCGTGAAACAGCGAGAGGATGTCTTCACCGGTCTTGCTGTCGAGGTTGCCGGTTGGTTCGTCCGCCAGCAGAATTGCGGGATTCGTTGCGAGCGCGCGCGCGACGGCGACGCGCTGCTGCTGCCCGCCGGAGAGCTCGGTGGGTTTATGGCTGCTGCGGTCCTTGAGGCCGACGCGCTCGAGCGCGAGCGCCGCCTGCTCCTTCCGCTCAGAAAGACGTAATCTCTGGTAGATCAGCGGCAGTTCCACGTTGGAAAGCGCGCTCATGCGCGAGAGCAGGTTGAAGCTCTGAAAAACAAAGCCGATTTTTCTGTTGCGGATGCGCGCGAGCTCCTCTTCGGAGTACTGTTCAATCGACTGCCCGTCGAGAATATACTCTCCGCTGTCGGCGACGTCGAGACAGCCGATGATGTTCATCAGCGTGCTTTTGCCGCTGCCGGACGGGCCGACGATGCTGACGAACTCGCCTTCGCGAATTGTCAGGGAAGCGCCGTCGAGCGCGCGCACCTCCTCTCCGCCGACCGTATATATCTTTGTGACATCGGTCATGGTGATGATTGGTTTACCGGCGGTCATGATCAGTTCCCTCCGATCGTCGGATAACCGTGTTCCTCGGCGTAGGCGTTCCGGCGCGCGAGCATAGCCGCGTATTGAGAGTTTCCGGCGGACGTTTGATACCAGATCACATCGCCCGCGGCAAGGCCGCTCGTAATTTCCGCAACGACGCCGTCGGACAATCCGGTGGTGATATCCCTGCGGTCATAGCTCTTGCCGTCCGGGGACAGCACATAGACATATTCGCCTTCGGAGTCCTCGTTGATCAGATCCACCGGAAGCAGGGGCACGTTGTCCTTGCGCGCGGTTAAAATCACCGTGCTGCCGTTCATACCTTCAAGTAGACGCGCGTCATAGCCGAGCGTCACCTCGACGGGATAGGTTGTAATCGTGCCGCTTACCGCGCCGATGCGGGAGATGTGCGTTACCGCTGCGGCGAACGACTCGCCGGGGTATGCGTCGAGCGTGACCGTCGCGCTTTGGTCGAGCGCAACCGCGCCGATGTCCAGCTCGTCGGTATCGATGCTCATCTTGACCGCGCCGCCCGTATGCAGCACGAGCGCGTCGCTCAGACCGTCTGCAGAGGCGGAGGCCGCTGTATCCGTATCGTGGTCGATCATGACCTCGCCGACGAAGCCGTCGACGGGAGCGATGACGCGCGGGTCGGTGATGTAGCCGAGTAGCGTTTCATAGAGCGCCGCTTTGTCGGCGCGGTCGGCAAACGCACTCTGGTAACTCGCGCTGTCGGGCGCGTTCTCCAGAGAGAAGAGCTTGTTGTTGGCGTAGACGAACGAGTTTTCCTTCACTTCCACATCTGTGATCTCGCCGCCGTTTGCGAGCACCGCGACGGGCGCGTGAATCGTGATCGTACCTTCACCGAGCAGCGTTTCCCCGCTGAATACCTGCGCGGCTGCCAGATAAGGCGTACCGTTGTCGGTCAGGGTGATGAGATAGCCTGCGGCGGTTTTTTCATAAACCATGCCGGTCGCCTTGCCGCCGTCCCAGCGGACGGAAACGTCCGAATAGAGCGCGAGCGATTCGCTTGTTGCGATCTCCAGCTGCATCCGGTCGTCCGTTGAAATCAGCGCCAGCGCGCCGTATTCGCCGATCACGGTGAGCACGTCGTCACCGGTTTTCGCGGGCAGATACTTCACGCGGCCGCGCACGGGCGACTTGATGGAGCTCACCTTGGAGCGGGATGCGATCTGCCGGTCGAGCGTGGCGATCTCCGAGCTGACGCCTGCCGCGCGTTCGCGCAGGGAATCGACGTTCAGCATCGCGACAACGTCGCCCGCCTGAACGAAATCTCCGCTCTCAACGGCTACGCTGTCGACGCGAACCTCGCCGGGCAGTTGCAGCGTTTCGCTGTCCGCCGAGGCGAGCCGTCCGCTGCCGGTAATCGTGCGCTCAACCGTACCTGCGGTGACGGTGTAGGAGGTGTAAACGGCTTCGGACGCACGCAGCACCAGATTTCGCAGCAGCATCAGACCGATTGCGATAAAGGCGATGACGGCGAGCAAAATCCAGAGCCATACACGGGATTTTTTCTTTTTAGTCGGCATGGGAATTGGGTTCCTTTCCTGTCTGTTTTTATATCTTTCGCGCAATGCGCCTGTTAACAAAATAGCTACTGTTCACCGGTAAAAGCCGGAAAATCAGCCGTATGCCCATCGTAGCGGATAATTATGAACCGAATAGAAACTATCATCCGTTCAATCGTGTCATTTTCGTGAAACAGATTCAGTCAGCGGCAGCGTAACGGTAAATTCGGAGCCGGCGCCTTCCTCGCTGCGGCAGGCGATCTCGCCGCCGTGCAGCGAGACGACGCGCTTTGCGATGGAGAGCCCCAGCCCGTTTCCGGAGACGGAGCGGGAGGCGTCGTTCTGATAAAACTTGTCGAAGATGTGTTTCTGCGCGTCCTGCGGGATGCCGTATCCGTCGTCACGGATGGAGAACACCGCTTCGTCGTCCCGCTTCTGCAGCCGGATTTCGACGCTGCCGCCCTCCGGTGTGAACTTGACCGCGTTGTCGATGAGGTTGAGCCAAACCTGGCCCAACAGCTCCTCGTCCCCGGTGAGCGAGACTTCGTCGAGCTCAACGGTGAGGCTCAGGCGGCGCTGCTCCCATTTGTTCTCGAACAGCAGGATACAGCGGCGGACTTGTTCGGTGAGGTCAAACGGCGCGCAGTTGGTCAAAATCGCTTGTTTTTCCACGCGGGAGAGATTGAGCACGTTGGTCGCCAGCGCCGCGAGACGCGAGGACTCGTAGATGATGATGTCGAGGTATTCGTTGCGCTGTTCACGCGTTAAATCATCGTGCTTGAGCTCTTCGGCAAAGCCCTTGATCGAGACGATCGGCGTTTTGAACTCATGAGAGAAGTTGTCCACAAAGTCCGTGCGCAGCAGTTCGATGCCGCCGAGCTCTTCCGCCATGCGGTTAAAGCTCCCTTCAAGTTCCTGAAACGCACTCGGTCCGGGCAGCTTGAGCCGCACGGAAAAGTCGCCGCCCGCGAGGCGGTTGGTTGCGTCTATGATGCGGCGGACGGGCCGGAGCGGCAGGTTGCTGATGACGAACGAAACGACGGTGCCGACTACGACGCTGATGATGAGCAGCATGAAGATCGGCACGAGCGGCTCATGCCGTGTCATGCTAGTTATATTGATCGCGTCGATGCGCACGAGCAGCAGACCGATCACAACGATGATGAGCGAGGTGATGATCAGAATCAAAAATACGATGGTAGAAAACAGCGCCGTGAGGCCGAGCCGCTGGCGCCGGTACTTACTCAGCTTTATCATGACTTTTTCACCGCCTTATAGCCGAGCCCGCGCACGGAGACGAGCTCGAACTCGGGGTAGCTCTCAAACCGCCTGCGCAGGCGGTTGATGTGCACGTTGACCGTGGTGTCCCCGCTCTCGGACTCCATGCCCCAGATCTCGTCCATGATCTGTATCCGTGTAAAGATTTTGTCCGGCGAGGAAAGAAGTTTATAGAGCAGGTAAAACTCTTTCTGCGGCAGGGTCTGCTTGTCGTCCCCGCGGGAAACGGTCAGCGCGTCGTAGTCCAGCTCGACGGCGCCGATGGAGAGCTTCCGTTCGTTGACGATGCGGGAGCGGCGCAGCAGCGCCTTGATGCGCAGCAGCATCTCTTCGGTATCGACGGGCTTTGTCATATAATCGTCTGTTCCGGAGAGGAACCCTTTTTTCTTGTCCGCGGGGAGTTGCTTTGCCGTGACCATGAGAATCGGAATCGTGCTCTCGGCCGCGCGCAGCTCGCGCGTAAACGCATAACCGTCCATGCCGGGCATCATCACGTCCAGCACGATGAGGTCGACATGCTGTATGTCGAGCAGCGCCAGGGCTTGCTCCGCGTCGGCAGCGGCCGAAACGGAGTACTCCGCGCGTTCGAGCACGGCTTTCATGAGCTTTCTTGCGTTGGCGTCGTCTTCAACAACGAGGATGTGAAACATGACACTCCCTCCCCGGCGGGCGCCTTTCAGAACAGTTACCCGCCATTATGCGTAACAGTATAGGCGCCCAAGATGAACGGAAGAAAAACTCCGGCTTGACTGCCGGAGCCTGGTTTTCCTGTCGCTTCAGCCTTGCAGGCCGGCGGACTGGCGCTCCATGTTTTCCACAACGATGTCGAAGATATCGCCGAGCGACGCGCAGTACTCGAGAATTTCCCAGGGGCGGTTTGTGTGAAAGTGGATTTTCACCAGCGACTCGTCGCCTACGGCGAGCAGGCTGTCGCCTTCGAAGGTCGCGGTGATGTGGTCGAAGATGTCGTCCTCGTTGAGCTGCTGACCGGATACGAGAAGCTGGGTGTCAAACTTATATTCAAGCATAAAATTCTCCTTTGCCGCCGCTGATGCAATAGTGGCGGATTATCTTTTAGCATACCACTTTTACCCCGATTCGGGCAAGCGGGCGCGCTTTTCGCCAAACGGCGCGGATGGGTGTATACTGGACGGGAAAGGCGAAAGGGGTTTGTTAGGGATATGGTACTGTTTTATTTTTCAGGAACGGGGAATTCCAAATTTGCGGCGAAGACATTTTGCGGGTTGATCGATGCGGACTGCCACAGCATTGAGGAGAAGACGGACTTTGACGCGCTGATCAGCGCGCACGATACGATCGGCTTTTGCTATCCGGTCTATGGCTCCTATGTGCCGCGGCCGATGCGGGAGTTCGTGACGGCGCATGCGGATGCGCTGGCGGGCAGGCGGTTCGTCATCCTCTGCACACAGCTGGTCTTTTCCGGCGCGGGTGCGCGCGAGCTCTGCGCCTTTTTACCCGGCGGAACCAATAACGTCGTCTATGCAGAGCATATCCGAATGCCGAACAACATCTGCAACTTTGCTCTCTTTGCCGTAAAAAACGGAGCAGAAAACGAAAAGCGACTCAACAAGGCGCGAATAAAGCTGACGCGCGCGGCGGATGAATATGCGCGCGGGATCGTCCGGCGGCGCGGGTTCAACCCGCTTTCCATCCTGCTGGGCAAGAGCCAGAGCGCGTTCTGGCCCGCATATGAAGAGAAAGCGGCGCGGGATGTGAAGATTGACGCGGACTGCACCCGTTGCGGCGTCTGCGTGCGCCTCTGCCCGATGCAGAATCTCTCGATGGGTGAAAGCCGCGTTGAGCAGGCAAACCGGTGCGCGGTTTGCTACCGCTGCGTCAACGCCTGCCCGCAGCGGGCGATCACCGTCATGTTCCATAAAAAGCCGAAAACGCAGTATAAAGGGATAACGGACGCAATGGTGCGTTAATCACAGAAAACACCGGGAAATCCATGTAAATTGGAACCATAAGGATGGTGTAAAATTAAATGGATATAAAGTTAAAAAAACTAAGGCGCTTCAATCTCATCATGGGCGCGTTTCATCTGATCCAGGGAGCGGCCATGCTGTTTCTTGCGACAAGCGTGATTCAAAAGATTGCTGAATTTCAGCCGGTGATCACGCAGAACTATTTAGCGTTCAACACAGCGACAAGATCCCTCGAGTCGGCTGGGAAAGAGCTATTCACCCTGCCGTTTGGCATTTTAGTTTCGTCGTTTCTTCTGATTTCGGCGCTGGCGCATCTGATCATCTACCTCAGCGGGGAAACGTATCTAAACGGCGTCCGCGCCGGCATCAACAAATTCCGCTGGTTTGAGTATGCGCTCAGCTCCTCGATCATGATCGTGCTCATCAGCACGCTGTTCGGCATCTACGACATCGCTTCGCTCGTGCTCATTTTCGTTGTCAACGCCTCAATGAACCTCTTTGGTCTGGTTATGGAGCAGCTCAACAGCGGAGCCGAGAAGCAAAACGTCAGGTGGGGACCGTTCGTATGGGGCTCGATTGCGGGCCTCGCGCCATGGGCGGCGATCCTGCTGTATATGTTCGGCACCGGTAATTTCGATATGGTGCCGTGGTTCGTCTGGGCGATTGTGGGCACATATTTTGTCGCCTTCAACACATTCCCGGTCAACATGATCCTTCAGTATAAGCGCGTCGGCAAATGGGCGGACTATGTCTACGGCGAGCGGGCCTATATTGTGCTCAGCCTGGTGGCAAAATCCCTGTTAGCCTGGCTCGTGCTCTTTGGCGCGATGCAGCCGTAACGCTTAAAACCGCAAATAAAAACCGCCTCTCGGCGGTTTTTTATTTGCTTGCGCTGTTACTTTTTTTCTTTGTTCCGCTTGTCGCGGATGATGGCCATATGCTCCTCTTCGATCAGCGTCACGCCGTTTTCCTTCGCCCAGTCCACGCAGCCTTGCAGCGCGGCGCGCAGAAACACGCGCGGCACCTTGACAAGCGTTTTGCAGGCTTCTTCGGTAAACTTCACATCCGGGTCCATCCGCTCCGCGGCGTAGACGACGCTGGAGAGCTCCGCTTCTTTCCCGGTGGCGATCCGCTCTGCAATCGGCCTGCGAAAGCGCGTGTACCAGAAATGCGTGTTGTCGCGGTAGCCGTAGTCTACGGGAACGCGCGGAAATTTATCAGCCTCCACGCCGCCGATGATGGCGTCATAGAAGCGCTCTTTCATCAAAATCTTGTCGATCTTGAGGATGAAATGCACACCGTAACGGCTTGTGATGCCGTTGAAGCTGCGATACGGCGGCTCGACGCCCTCCAGTTGACCGACCTTCGAGATGTCTTCATACGCGTTCTCAAGATCGCTCTGCCAGGTGCATTCAAACACCTGATATGCTTCTTTCACGACGAGCGGACGCGTTTTCTCGCCGCCGGCTTGACCCGCTTCGAGCGTGAAGCGGCAGCTTTTCATCTTCTCTTCGCAGGTTTCCCCGGGAAAGCCGAGGCGTACCGCTTCTTTAAAATCCTTGCGGCCGTCCTCGATGAAGTTCAGCGCGCAGACGCCGCTGCGGAGGATGTTCTGCGCGGTGTTGGAGCTGTTGCGGCTCTCAAGAAGCATTGCATAGTAGTCCTTGCCGGCAACATAATACGGGAAGCACAGCGAATAGGAACCAAGCGATGTTTGACCCGATTCGCTCAGAGAGGAGATCAGCACGGTCGGCATAGGGAAGAAGGCCGAGGTTTGATAGAAGTTATCGACGATACGAAGATCTTTGAAGGAACTCATTCTGTTACACTCTCCTTATTGGTCTTTATATGCTTGGCGCGCATTATCGCGCAGATCCAGCGCGCAGCGCGTCAGTTTCCCGATGGCATCATCCAGCTGCCGCAGCTCATCGCTGTCGAGGCAGGAACACACCTCGGAAAACCAGGTGTCGTAAATATGCAGGCTGTCGGAAACGCTTGCCTTTCCGGCGGGGGTGATGCGAACGATGTTTTTCCGCCGGTTCTGCCCGTCCTGCTCGCGCCGGATCATCTCTTTTTCTTCGAGGGCGGAGAGTGCCTTTGCCACGGTGGTTTTATCCAGCATCAGCGCGTTTGCAATCGCGTTTTGCGACACGCCGTCATGAAAACACAAAAATGTGCAGATGGCGTGCTCGGTATCCGAAAACCCCGCGTCGCGTATCTGCGCGTGCCCGAAATCGCGCCCGAGCTTGATGAGCGTTTGCAAGTCTGAAAAGCGCATCGAAAACCCTCTCCTAATAGTTGAAAATTCAACAGTTGATCATTCAATTATAGACGATTTCGCCGTGTTGTCAATAAATTATTCTCTCGCTTGCGTGCGACGTAAGCAAAAAAGCGCCGTCACCCGGTCGGGCGGCGGCGCTTTCAGGCGATATGAGTTCAGGGCGTTTTCCGGCGCTGAATCAGTTTTCCAATACCCGCAAACACCCAGACGAGCGCGAACACCAGCGCATACAGAATCATCGGAATCCATGTGATCTGATGAATATCCGCCCAACCGATATCCGTTCCCGTAAAGAGGGTGCTGAACGATCCGCTGTATGCCGCGAGAACGAGCAGGATATAACCGATGGTGATGCCCGAGATGGCGTAGCGGTTGATCGAAACGCCGTACAGCTGCGTGACGATGAACATTGCCAGAAATCCAAAGAAGAACATCGGCCACATGCCGTTGCCCTGCAGGATGGCGACCACCGCACCATGGAACGCGACGAACACCTCCAGAAACGTGATCCAGCCGATCTTTGTATGCAGGCGTGTCCGGGCGAGCGACATCTGTCCCATGAGCAGGAACATATAGAAAAAGCCGAGCAAATGCCCCATCGTGCTTTCCATCGGATGGAACCAGAAGGTATACACGATTGCCCAGGCGATGTAGTAGCCGTGCACGCTCTGCGTGACGGACACACCCAGCGGCGGCAGGGAAACCCGCTTACCGAAAAACAGGCCGCGCCTGCCGTTGAGGAGAATGAGCATCATCACGAGCATGACGATGACCGATCCCTGCGAACTGAAGACGGGTGTAAACTGCGCGATTGCGTCGTAAAACAAAACGCTCTGAACAAGGTGCAGCAGCACGAACACGCCGTTTGCGATCAGCAGATACAGGTTGATCCGCCCGATCCGGCCCGGCTTCGGGCGCGGTTCGGTCTTGAGCCGCGCGATGAGATACCAGACGGTGACTTGATGCGCGAGGTAGAGCACCCACATGCTCACGCTCGCCCAGAGCTCCGGCTTCGGCAGTTTCCAGTAATACCAACTAGCGCCGGTATCCGGCAGCAGCGTCTGCCGGAACGGCTCCAGCAGCGGCGAGACGAGCCAGATTGCCCCTGTGACGACAATTGAGAAGGCGAAGAGAAACCAGAGCGCGGATTTCAGGCTGTATGTTTTCTGTTCTTCCATTCCATCGATCCTCCTTTGCGTTTTGGTTGTTTTGCGGATGAATCCTGAAAACCGGATGCGGCGAAGCTGTTACGAAGCGATGTTGATAAAAGCGAGTATCGCCGCTGCTGCCTGCGACTGCTGCGTCTCGCGGGAGATGGAGGCGACGCCGTCGCCCTCCTGCAAACCGTAGTTGCCGAACTGCGCGTGGTTGCCGCCCTCGAGACGGAGTACGTTGGCAACACCCGTGAGTTTGGACAGGTCGAGCTGGATGTCCTCGCTGCCGTAGATGCAGAGCGTATCGATCGGGCTGTCGTTGACCGGATACGCGCCGAGCAGGATCAGACCGTTTAGACGGCTTTCGTTGCCCTCGACATAGCTGCTCGCCATCGCGCCGCCGAGCGAATGCCCGCCGATATACCAGCGCGAGACGCCCGGAACGCGGTCGAACACGGCGTCCGCAGCGTTGATGTTGAACACCGCAAGCCGGAAGGGAACTTTCACCAGCACGCAGGTCACGCCGCCTTCGCGCAGGCGCTCGAGCAGCGGCAGATACGCCGTCTCCTCAACCTTGCCGCCGGGGTAGAAGATCAGCCCGGCGCCGGTGTCGCTGCCTGCGTCCGGTTTGAGGATGGTCAGTTTCCCGTCCTGCGTGACGGCGCTGCTGGACAGCAGCGCGAGCGCGGTCCCGTCTGCGTGGCGATAATCGGCGGTGTACACGAGAAACGCGGCGGTAAGCAGCACGATCAGCGCCAGCAGCACAAAAAGGATGCGCTTTCCCGTTTTTTTACGGGATTGACTTTTTTGTTCCATAAATTTAGCTCCTGTTACAGACAACGGTAGGAGAAGATCGTCACCGTACCTTTGCCGGGATTGGTCTGGGTTTCATACTGCTTCGGATACGCCTTGACCAGGTCTGTGAGCTTGGAGTAACCGTAGGTTTTGCTGTCGAAGTCGGGCATGACGCGCCTGAGGTAACCGCCCGCCGAGGAGATGTTCGTCCAGCCGTCCGCGTCGGAATAGCGCTCGCTCGCGGTTTTAAGGTGGACGTGCACCTGGTTGATGTCGGCGACGGGCGCCGGCTTCACCTTCTTGCGTGCGGGTTTCTTTTCCTCCGGCGGAGCCGGCGGAGGCGGTTCCTCAACGCCGAGGTTCTGGGTCAGGATGAAATTGTCGCAGGCATTGCGAAACGGCAGCGGCGTCTTTTCCTCGCCGACGCCGAACACATAGACGCAAGCTTCCCGCAGGCGAATTGCCAGCGGCGTGAAATCGCTGTCGCTCGAAACCAGCGCGAACGCGTCGTAGAGCTCGGTATGCAGCAAATCCATTGCGTCGATGGCGAGGGAGAGGTCGGTCGCGTTCTTGCCGGTGGTGTATGCAAACTGCTGCTCCGGCTTGATGGCGAGCGATTTGAGCGTTTCCTCCCACTTTTTCAGCGAAGCGTCCTTCCAGTTGCCATAGGCACGTTTCACGACGATCCGCCCGTAGGTGGAGAGCTCCTCAAGAATGAGCGAAAGCTTGCTCAACTGCGCGTTGTCCGCGTCGATGAGCACCGCGATGTTTTCTAAAGATTCCGATTTATCCATATCATATTTCTCCGTTTCAAGAAGCCTCGCGTCGCTGAACGGGCGGGCTTGCATATCAAATTCATTATATCACAGCGCATCGGTGTATATGCCGAAAAAAAGCGTCCGGGCTCGATGACCCGAACGCTTGTGCCGCTGATTGGTTTGTTAGTTCGACAATACGTTGTATTGACGCTTGATGGTGCGGATGCGCGGAATGTCCTGTTCGCTGACCAGCGTGCAGGCAAGGCCGCTGTGGCCCGCGCGTCCGGTTCTGCCGATGCGGTGCACATAGTACTCCGGCTTGTCCGGCACATCGTAATTGATGACCAGGTCGATGTTGTCAACGTCGATGCCGCGCGCGGCAACGTCTGTTGCGACGAGCACGGGCGTCTTACCCGCGCGGAAGTCACGCATGATGCTGTTACGCTGGTTCTGCGAGAGGTCGCCATGCAGGCAGGCCGCCGAAAGGCCGGTGGCGTTGAGCTTTTTGGTGACCGAGCGTACGCGGTGCCGCGTGTTGCAGAAGATCAGCGTCAGTCTGGGTGAAACCTGCTTCATCACGTATGAAACCGTCGAGAGCTTGGTGCCTTCCTGCGTGTTGATGCTCATCTGCTGCACTGTCTTGGTCGGTTCGTTGCGTTCGCCCACCTCGATTGTTTCGGGGTTCACGAGGTAATTCTTCGCAATGGAGTTGATCTCCTTGCTCATGGTGGCGCTAAAGAGCATCATCTGATGCGCGCCGGGGATCTTGCCGAGAATCCACTTGATGTCCGGCAAAAAGCCGAAGTCGAGCATCTCGTCCGCTTCGTCGAGCACGACGAACCGGATGTTGTTGAGCTTCAGCGCGTTCTGACCGATGAGGTCTTTCACGCGACCGGGTGTGCCGACGATAACCTGCGCGCCGCCGCGCAGCGCCTGGATCTGAACGTTGGCGTTCTGTCCGCCGTAGATGGGCACGGTGCGCATCTTTTTGTGCGGCGAGAGCTTTTTAAACACGGCGGTCGTCTGCAGCGCGAGTTCGCGCGTCGGCGAGAGGATGAGCGCCTGCGGTTTGCGGTTTTCAGAGTCGATACGCTCGATAATCGGTACCGCAAAGGCGGCGGTTTTGCCCGTGCCCGTTTGGGCGATGCCGATGAGGTCGCGGTTGTCCAGCAGGATGTTCAGGCTCTGTTCCTGAATCGGTGTGGGCGTTTCATAGCCCGCCGCCGCGAGGGTTCCCTGCATCTCGGGAGTTAATAGTTCGGTGTACTTCATTTCTTTTACTTTCTGTTCCGTTATTCCATAAAAATAAGACCATGCCGACATAATGAGGCATCGTCTTACAAAAAAAACGGTGTCCTGTCGTCGTGTTCGCTATTGATACGACGGAGCCGGAACGCTCCGAGCCGTATGGCAAGTATTGTGGTTTCTTGCCGGGGCGTATCATCAATGCGACAGACAACGGGAGTTCGAACGTCAATATTTCGTATCGTTTCGATTCAAATTGTATCCCCTGTACTTCTTGAGCAGGGTTGCTGCATCACAATACTTTGCCAGATTAGCACAGTTGTTCGTATTTGTAAAGTAAAGTTTCTGTGACGGCGGGCAGGTCCATGGCTGGGCATCGATCGCTAAACGCGCCCCAACAGGGAAATCTGCGTTTCCCGTTCTCTGCGGACAGCATCAAAATCCGCCGGATACAGGCGGTTGACCAGCTTTACCGCGTAGTCCGACGCGATGAGCGCATGGCGCTTGACGTGCGGCGTCGCGGAGACCTGCCCGAGCACACGGTAGACGAGCACGCGCACCGGATCGGGTTCTTCCCGCGCGAGACGGTGCAGCGCAAAAGCAACCTGCCGCGCTTCCTGAAACTTCGCGCGGCCCTCCTGCCACGCGCGGCTGACGGCAAAACAGGATTCGATCGTGTCATTTGCCGGCATTCGGGTCATTTCGATGATATGTTCCGCGAGCAGAAGACTGTATTGCGAAACTTCTTTGTGGGTTTTCGTGTCGTAAAGGGAAATCAGCTTTTCTTTGAGCTGAGGGATATCGTCGAGCTTTTTGATGATGGCAACGCCGTCGAGATCGTTCCCGGATTTCATGTGCGGCACTCCTTTCATCATGAAACATAGTTCACTCTCTTTCTCGTAATGAGAACGAATCAATTATACCCGCTTTTCAGTCGAACAGCACGAAAAAAACGCCCCACCGAAGAAAGACGATCTGTTTGCTCTGATTTGCTTCGTTAAGAAAGCAGTCGCTGCGCCACCAATAGAAACCTCATTTTCTATTAAAAAAAGCAATAAAAAAACGCCCTTCCGAAGAAAGGCGTTTTGTTTGCTCTAGATTGCTTACTTGCGGAAGCAGTCGCTGCAGTACACAGGACGATCCGTGCGGGGCTGGAAGGGAACCTTGCAGGGCGCGCCACAGCTTGCGCAGACTGCGTCATACATCTGACGATCGCCACCACGGGACGAATTCTGCTTGCGGGCTGTACGGCAGGTTTTGCAGCGCTGGGGCTCGTTGGTGAAACCCTTTTCTGCGTAGAATTCCTGCTCGCTGGCGGTGAAGGTGAAGCTTTGTCCGCAATCTTTGCAGACGATGGTTTTGTCGCTGAACATTGAATACCTCTTTCGTTTTTTGTTGGTTTGGTTCTGGTGTACCCGTTCAATCACATCCGCTTTTAACGGATGATTGCATCCTTGCTTGGGTTGGCGGCTTGAAGCTTCGAAATAGAACGAAAAAGGCTCGTCTGTTTTCCTGATCTCAAGATGCCCTCGACCCTTTGCGCGTCAACCGTGGTGATTGGCGCTTTGTTTTGTCAAAAAAACACACGGTGCCTCTCATCAAATAACGGATGAACGGCATCATGTGCGGTCAAAGCAATTATTCTGAATACCGGATGAATATACCATAAAGAAAATCGGCTGTCAATTAGTTTGTAAAGTATTTTTACCGAGTTGCATATACAGGGATATCTGACCACAAGATATGGTAATCGAAAGAAAAGAGCGCATGCATTGCGGCATGCGCTCTTTTGATTTGCGGTAACTTAACCCTTGAAGTCGCCCGGCAGAATCAGGTCGCCATATTTATCCTTGGCGTCGCTGATGCGCTTGATTGCGGCATCCCAGTACGCGAAGATCTCTTCGGGCGTGCCCGGATCCATCTTCTTGTAGTATGCCTTGGTGCGCTCCAGCTTGTTGATCCACTTCGTGCAGCGGAACGTGAAGAGCATCGTGTACATTTCCTTCGAGAAATCTTCGTTCAGATACTTTTTGAACATGGCCGCCAGATCCTCGTAATGCGGAATTTTGCCGGTCGGTGTGTCATAAGCATCGAATTCGCCGTGGATGCGGCCGTCCGCCCAGTGCAGCCAGATCTTTTTGGCCAGCTTGCTGGTCGTGTAGTTGCCGTTTTCATCAAGCATGAAGTAGTTCGTGCTGAAGATTCGCGGGGTATTCTTCACGTTTTCACCAAACTTGATGTTGTTGAGCGTATACTCGCCAAGCGGGTAGGACAAGAAGTCCATGTTGGCCATCGGGCTGGGCGTACGCACGCCTTCAGCACCCAGCGTGGCGCTGGTCGTTTCTGATTCGAGCGTCGCCGCTTTCATCAGAATGCCGTCTTTCCAGCTGGGAGATTCTTCGATGGGAACAGTCGTGTCGCTGTCGCGACCGCCGTACAGGATGCCTTCGACCGGAACACCGTCCTTGGCTTCGAAGCCTTCCTTATCGATGTTGTCCAGATAGTCCAGACGCATGGTGTAACGCGCGTTTGCATGCGCGAGGCCGACGGTATTGCCTTTGTCGTCCTGAACGCCTTCGTGCCAGGCGCCGAAGTGGTTGCGGCCTTCCTTCGGGGTGTCAACGCCCATGCCGAGCCAATAGGGCTTGTTGTCCGGCCCTCTGAGCACGTTCGAGAAGATGACTTCCTGATTCAGCATGAGGTTTTCGTAAATAACCGGATCATCCTTGGCGTTGACGTCCTTGATGATGCCGAACATACCAAACTCGACGTTGACTGCGCGGAACTCTCCGTCAATATTGCGGAAGTAGGCAATGTCGTCACCAACGATCTTTTCGCCGGGGATCATGGCCGTGGATGTTTTGCCGCAGGCCGACGGATATGCGCCGCAGAAATATGTTTTGCGGTCCTTGTCTTTATCGATGGCGGCCATGACGAACATGTGCTCGCAGAGCCAGCCTTCGTGACCGGCTTTATTGATCGCCAGACGCATGGAATGCTTCTTCAGACCGACGGAGTTGCCAGCATACTGATCATTCATGGAATAGACGATGTTGTTCTGGGTGTCCATGTAGATTCTGCGCTTATCCAGATTGAGCGTGTTGTTGTTCTCGTTCAGAGCGCCGGCGGAATGGACAAAACGGAAGAACTCGCCTTTTTCGGCGTCTTTCATCTTCAGAAAATGGTTGTACGCCGAGCGATAGAGGATGCACTCCGAATGCGCAACATACCAGCTGTCGGTGAACTGAACACACGGAATCGTAAACGGGCTTTCCGTCGGGCCTTCTGAGAAGAACAGAACGACGGCGTCTTTGCCCTTCATGATTCCTTTGGAGATATCCATGATCTCCTGATAGCCATCCTCGTACTTGATCGAGTTGAGGGAGCTCATTCTCGCGAGGTTTTCATCATAAACCAGGTAACGGGTGTTTTTCTTGTCTCTGGCCTGGTCGCCGTACCCGTCCCAATGGATGGTCTGCTTGGAATTCGCCAGATGCTCTTCTTCGTTTTTCGCGAGGGACTGATCCCGAACATACTGGATGTCCTGCTCGCTGTCGCTGCACACATAAACGGATGCGGGATCACAATGCTCAACAAACATTCCGATAAAATCAGAAACCTTGTCGTTGTTCAAAGCTATCAGTTTTGCATAGCTTTCTTCACTCATTCGATCCTTTAGTAGCTGTTCGTATTTTGTACTCATAAGCTCTCCTTTTCAGCTTTTTATTCCTTAAGTGACACTTTAAATTCTAAATATTTTGACGCAAAATGGCGAACTGGCTTCCCCGTTTTTCCGATAATCCGGTCGAACGGAATCTCTCCGAACGACTGGGTTTCCGGGCTGGGTCGCTTCATGCGCAACTTTCACCAAATATATGATACACTGCTTTTTCAAGCAAGGCAAACATTTCGCTGAAAATTCCTCAAAGAAAAATTTTTCTCCTGCAAAACGGGTAAAAATGCAGGAAATATGCGGGTATTATGCAATTTATCCTGCATTTTTTCGTGTGCGAATGAATCTTCGTAAGCCTCCGGTGATGAACCACAGGCGGCGGATCGTGCCAACCGCTACCGGGCTCTAAAAGAAACGGCAAAGCGCGCTGAGCAGACGGATCAACGCACGATGGATTTTTGAATTTGTTTCTTTATTTTCGTTTACTTTTTTTTGCGGAGCATTTAATATAAAACTATCACGCAAACGGCAGCCGGATTGTCAGCGCATATCGAAGCGGCCCCTGCCGAACCATCATATAGAAGGGAAGACTATTATGCTGTTGAACATTCCAAAGATACTTTCTCCCGATTTGATCAAAGCGCTTTCCGAAATGGGCCATGCAGACCGGATCCTGCTCGCGGATGCGAACTTTCCCGGCAAGAGCACAGCGGCTCGCAGCGGAGCGGCTTATATCCGCGCGGACGGGCTTGGCGTGCCTGCGCTGATGGAGGCGATTTTGCAGCTCATGCCGCTCGACGAGCACACGGACGAGCCGGTGCTGGTTATGGGCGTGGACGTAAGAGACGAAGGGTTGAACATACCGATTCACGATACGTTTCGCACCATTGTCGCAAAATACGACGCGCGCGGAGAGAAAGCGGTCGCCAAATACGAGCGTTATGCATTTTATAAAGAAGCGGATCGCTGCGCCGTTGTCGTCCAAACCGGCGAAGAGGCGATCTACGCCAACATCATTCTGCAAAAAGGCGTGATCAAGTAAGAGCGCTTCCGCTCTGCGAGCGGTGCGGTTCGAAGGCCGGCTTTCTTTGCCGCGCCCGGATCTCGTCTGAACATATATATAGAAACAAAAGATCTGGAGGGTGCTATTATGACCGAAACAAACACAGCCGCCGCAATCCGCGCAGGCAGGACCGCGCTTGGCATCGAGCTGGGCTCCACGCGCATCAAGGCGGTGTTGATCGACGAATCGCAGCAACCCGTCGCATCCGGCAGCTTTGCTTGGGAAAACCAGCTGACAGACGGGTTTTGGACCTACGATCTGGCGGATGCGGAGCGCGGTGTGCAGGAGAGTTACCGAAATCTTTGCGAAGATGTTCGCTCGAAATACGGCGTCGCGCTGACCGCCGTCGGCGCAATCGGCATCTCCGGGATGATGCACGGATACCTGCCGTTTGACGCGGCGGGGAACCAGCTCGCTTCGTTTCGCACCTGGCGCAACACGAACACCGAGCGCGCGGCAAAGCAGCTCAGCGAAGCGTTCGACTTCAACGTGCCGATCCGCTGGAGCGTGTCGCACCTGTATCAGGCGATGTTGGATCACGAGGCGCATGTGCCGTCTATTGCGCACATCACGACGCTGGCGGGATACATCCACTGGCGGCTGACGGGAGAGCGAGTGATGGGCGTCGGCGAGGCTTCCGGCATGTTCCCGATCGATTCCAAGACGAACGACTATGACCGGCGGATGCTCGAGGTCTTTGATACGATGGCGAAACCATACGGGCACTCCTGGCAAATTCGGGACCTGCTGCCCAAGGTATTGGTTGCGGGGCAACCCGCGGGAACGCTGACCGAGGTGGGCGCAAAGCTGCTGGACCCCAGCGGCGCGCTGCGGGGAGGCATCCCCGTGGCGCCGCCGGAAGGCGACGCAGGCACGGGTATGATTGCAACGGACTCGGTCGCTCTGCGCACCGGCAACGTGTCCGCAGGTACTTCTATCTTCGCCATGGTGGTGCTGGAGCGGCCGCTGAGCCGCATGTACCCCGAGATCGACATGGTGACAACGCCGGCAGGGCGCCCCGTCGCCATGGCGCACTGCAACAACTGCACATCCGACTGGGACGCCTGGGCCAAGGTGCTCAAGGAGACCGCGTCGCTCTTTGGCGCAACCCCGTCCACACCGGAGCTCTACGACAAACTCTATGAAAAGAGCCTGGAGGGCGCGGCGGACTGCGCGGGCATCTTAACCTATAACTATCTTTCCGGCGAACCGGTCACGGGCCTTTCCGAAGGCCGCCCGATGGTGGTGCGCCGCCCGGATGCGCAGTTCTCGCTGGCAAACTTCCTCCGCGCGAGCCTGTATTCCACGCTCGCGTCGCTGCGCGTCGGCATGGAGATCCTCTTCAACGAAGGGGCGCGGCTCGACCGGCTCATGGGGCACGGCGGGCTGTTCAAGACCGAATATGTCGGGCAAAAGTACATGGCGGACGCGATGGGAATCCCCGTCTCCGTGATGGCGACGGCGGGCGAAGGCGGACCGTTCGGCATGGCTGTGCTCGCGGGTTATCTAATCTGGAAACAGGCGGATGAATCGCTGGACGAGTATCTCGCCTCGCGCGTGTTCGCGGGAGCTGACGTCAAGACCGTTGCGCCGGACGAGGACGGCATGGCCGGTTTCCAAACGTTCCTGAAGGCCTATATCTCCGGCCTCGCGGCGGAAAAAGCGGCGGTGGAGAGCATCTGACCTTTAGAAACTTGTTTTTCGACAAGCAAAAACTCCGGCTCGAGCCGGAGTTTTTTTGCGTATTGGCGCTCGAAATGTGAAACCCTTGTGAAACTGCTGCTTTTTTTACCCGCGACCCCCTGTTGGAGCGCGTCATATTCGTATAAGAGTAATATCCGGGAAAACTTCCGGAGCAATCCGAAAGACAGGAGATATCATCTATATGAAAGAAAATCGTATGAATCGGCGTTCGGGCGGACTGCGCGGACGCGTCAAGAAAACAGTCGCAATCGTGATCGCCCTGGTGCTCGTGTTCGCGTTCAGTGCGTCAGCCCTCGCCGACAACGGCAGAGGCGGCGGTCAGCCGGACGGACAGCTCAGTCAGGATACCAAAGAACCGCGCGGAAACCGGAACACCGGATCGGCCGGCGTGAGCATCGCAAAGATTCAGGCAGCGATTGCCTCGCTGGAAGATGAAGCCGCCAAGGCGAGCCTGACCGCGCTGCTGGACGCGTATGTGGACGCGCTGGAAGCAAGGCAGGACGCGCTCGATGCGCATGACAATGCTACCCTGCGTGACCTCAACGGCACCGTTGCCGCGGCAAAGGCCGCGCTGGACGCCGCGATGGAAGAAGCGGGGGTTCTGACCGACGAGCTGTACGGCGTGCCCGAAGAAGCGCTGGACGGTACGGGCCGCACATTCAACCGCCCGGGACTCGATCTCGATGAAATTGCGGCCGCAATCGCCGCGCTGGACGATGCAGACGCGAACAAGGCGGCGCTGACGGCGCTGCTCACCGCCTATGAAGATGCGCTTGCCGCGCTGAACACGGCGGATCCCTCCACGCTGACGCAAGAAGAGATCTCCGCGCTGGAAGACGCGGTGCTGGACGCTGAAAGAGCGCTGCTTGAGGCAACCAAAGAAGCAGATGTCACCGGCGGCGTCGGCCGCGGGCAGTTTGTCAGCGGTTATGCATACGGCAACACCGTGATGAACACGCTCCAAATATCCGCGCAGATCGAAGCGCTCGACGACAGCAACGAGCTCAAGGTGCAGCTGCAGGAATGCCTCGCCGCCTTTGAAACGGCGCTTGCCGCCGAGCAGAACGCGGGTGCGAATCTGACCGCGCAGGAGCGCATTACGCTGCGCGACGCGACGAATGAAGCTGCCGATGCGCTGAAGCAGGCGCTGGAAAACGCCGGTCTTGACACGCAGATGCTCATTCGCAATCAGGAAGGCGAAACATACCGCATCCAGACCGTGGACGGTAACGACGGCGTAAACCCGCCGGAGCAGGAAGGATTTTTCGCTTCGATTCTGAGCTGGCTGGAGTCCCTCTTTCATTAATCGCCGCGGCGTGATACGATGAAACGCAGGGCAGGAACTCCCTCCCCGCTGCGCTCGCGCACCGCGCGAGCGCAAGAATCGATAGAAACGGATCAACGAAACGGCATGTACTTGGACGACTCGGCGCTCGCCCTCCGCGCGGCGGAGGATGAGCGGGCGCGCGAAGAACTCATCTTACGGCAGGAGAAGAACATCCTCCGAATCGCTTCTAGGGCAAAGCACCGCTTTGTGACGAAGAGCGACGACGAATGGTCGATTGCTTTGTACGCGTTTTCGCGCGCGATCGACACCTATCAGGCGGACAAGGGCGCGTTTCTCCCGTATGCCGAAACGCTGATTCGAAGGAGCCTCATAGACGCGCACCGTACGGAGTCGAAGTATGCAGCCGAGGTACTGGTTGCGCCGGAGGCATTCGAAAGAGAGCTGGAAGACGGCGCGCCAAATCCCGTTTTGAGCGTAGTTGCGCGGAAGAGCACACGCGCGGCGGATACCGCGCTGAAGGACGAGATCCTCGCGGTAAACGAGGAGCTGAACCTGTTCGGGTTTCAGTTTTTCGATCTGACCGGCTGCTCGCCAACCCGCGAACAGACAAAAAAAGCCTGCCTGCGCGCCGCGGAAGCGATGCTCAAGCGGGAAGAGGACGTCCGGCAGCTCAAGCACGCAAAGCAGCTCCCCGTGGGGCGGCTGGTGCAGGAGTACGGACTTCCAAAAAAACTGGTGGAACGATACCGAAAGTACATCATCGCGATGGTTGTGATCCGCGCCGGGGATTATCCCGGGCTCAACGGGTTCCTCCGCGGCGCATGGGGGGATGAAACATGAAAGAGCGGTCAAGAGCGGTTGTTGTAGAGATCCGCGGCTCGTCCGCTGCGGTTTTGACCGGGGACGGGTCGTATGTCCGCGTTCCGAATAAAGGATATACCGTCGGAGAAGAGATTCTGATGCAGAGCGCCGCGCAGTCGGCTTTCAGACGGGCACGATTCACGTCGCTTGCCGCGGCAGCGGCAACGTTCCTGCTGCTCTTTGGCGGGTTTACGAGCTATGCCGCGCCTGCGGGTGTCGTCAGTCTGGATGTCAACCCGTCGATCGAGTACACGATCAACTGCTTCGACATCGTGCTGGATGCAACGGCCGTCAACGACGATGCAGGCCTCATTCTGGCCGCCATGGACGAGCGGACGCTCCGCTTCCGCCCCGTAGACGAGGCGGTGGAGGCGACCATCGCACAGCTGCGCGAGAGCGGGTATCTCACCCAGGAGCAGGAAAACGACGTCGTGCTCTCCACCTCGACCTACAACAATCGCCACGCGGAACGCCTCTCGGAGCGCATCAGCGAGCGCGTACGCCTGCAAAACGATCTGACGGTTTACTCCGTCACCGTTGAGCGCAACAAGGTTCAAAACGCGCATGAGCTCGGCACGAGCGCCGGAAAGTTCTATCTGATTGAACGCCTCGGCGAGGCCATCGGGCAAAACAGCGCTTTCGATCCGTCCGACTGGGTGGCAACGCCCGTGCGGGAGATCATTGCCGAAATGAAGGGCAAACCCGGCGCTTTCGAGAGCGACAACTCCACCAAAGGCAACGCGATGGAGCAGCCCGACGGCAGACAGGAACAGGACGGACAACCCAGACAGGGCGGCGGCGTACCCGGCGGCGGAAACGGTCCGTAACAGGAAGAACCGTTCAAACAAACAGTAATAAACCGCAGGTCAGCCTGCGGTTTATATTTTTTTTCAGGCAGCGCAAATTTTTTCTGGCGTTGAACCTGTGCCATATGTTACGATACCTACAGAACCTTACAACTGAATATCGGAACAACCCATGACGAACGAGCGGGTCAACTCAACGACGCAAGCTCAGAACTGCTGCCGTGACGCAAACGGCAATACGCCGCTGACACAGACCGTACCAACCCGTGCTGATATCCCAGCATACCGAATTGGAGGGATACCATGACCAGGCTGCCACTCACTCGCCGAGCTGCTCCGAACCATCTATCGGATCGCTCGCCCGCCTACGCAGGCGGACGAAACTTCCCCCGTTTCCCGGCCGTCACACAAAAAAACGCTGATGCGTTTGCTTATGGTGTGATGGCGTCTGTTTCTTTGCTCTTCATTGCGTTTGGCCTGTCGCAGGATACGCCGGAGGCAATTCTGGCGGGCTTTTTCAGAATCATAACATCCACCAACATTTTAATTACGGATTATGTCGCGCTTGGCGGCATCGGTACCGCGTTTATCAACGCGGGCCTTTTGATGTTTGCAGCCGTGGCGTTGATCCGTTCCCTCAAGGTGGAGTTTCGCGGGATCACCGTTGCGGCCGTGTTTCTCATGGGCAGCTTCGGGCTGTTCGGGAAAAACATCTACAACGTATGGCCGATCATATTCGGCACCTGGCTTTACGCGCGCCTGCGCAAAGAGTCGTTTGCGAGGCACGTGTACACCGCGCTGTTTGCCACAAGCCTTGCGCCGATTGTAACCGAGTTTGCCTTTGTGCTGCATCTGCCGGGAAACGCGGGGCAGCTTATCGGCATTTGCATCGGAGTCAGCGTCGGGTTGATCATTCCGCCGCTGGCGGAGCACCTCAAAGCCGTGCACAAGGGATACAGCCTCTATAACGTAGGCTTCACCGCCGGAATTCTGGGTACGGTATACGTGTCCCTGCTCCGGTCATATGGCTATCAGACAGGATTTAACATGATCTGGAGCGACGGAAACGACAGACTGCTGCTCGGGTTTCTGCTGCTGCTGTTTTGCTTCATCATTCTAGTGGGACTGTTTTCCGGCCGTGATCCGGTGGCGTCGCTGAAAGCGATCTTCAGGCAGTCGGGTCACGCCGGTGAGGACTTCATAGCGCTGGGCGGCCTTGGCGCATCGCTGGTGAACATCGGCCTCAACGGATTGATTGGAACGGCATATGTGCTGCTCGTGCGCGGGCCGCTCAACGGGCCGACGATCGGAGGCATCCTGACGATAGCGGGATTCGGCGCATGCGGCAAACACGCCCGAAACATCATCCCGGTGCTCCTCGGGGTCATACTCGGGAGCGTGTCCAAAGTCTGGAGCATCAATGAGCCCGCTGTGCTGCTTGCCGCGCTGTTCGGCACGAGCCTCGCGCCGATATCCGGGCGTTACGGCTGGGCCTGGGGCGCGGTTGCAGGATTTCTCAACTCCTCCGTCGCGCTCTGCTCCGGCGCGCTGCACGGAGGGATGAGCCTGTATAACACCGGTTTTTCGGCTGGAATCGTCGCGGCGTTTCTCGTGCCGCTGATGGGAGCGCTCGCCAGAAAGGACGCGCCAAAACAGGTTGTACCAGATGCGGCGTTGACCCTGACACAGCTGCAGGAGTGACGCCGAACGCATCGCCGACGGAAATCAGACAGCGAGAGAATATGTCGTTTTCTACATATACATTGACGTGCTTCGCCACCGATATTACAATGAATACAATTGAATGACTACGCACGCAATCGTTTTTCTGTCGCGGGAGAACGTCTCTTCCTTCAACGCGGAACAGCGATTGCATGGCGCAGTCCATCAAAAAGGGAAAGACGGACGCTGTTGCATGAAAGCCAGAATTGCGGCATTTATGTCGAATTTTCAAAAAAAGCATACAGAGAGAAACGCCAGAGGTGCGGTCAACCTGCTGGTCTTCCAGGGGATCTATCTGCTGCTGATCACTGCAACGACCGTACTGTGCTTCTTTGTGGACCGCAGAATGCGGCTGCTGTTTTATGTCCTTTTGCTCGGCGGGCTCTGGCTGACGATACTCGGTTCGATGATGCTGAATTTACAGGGCCGCTATCGCGCGTCCGTCTGGTTCACGGCGGCATGCATGATTTTCGGGCCGTGGCTTTCCATCCTGTTCGATCCGAGTGTTTTAGGCGGTGATTTCGTGCCGCTGGTCTACATCGGCATATCCGTCCAGCTCTGCGCGATCCTTCTGAGCAAGCGGGCCACGCTCGTTGTCGCGATCATCAATCTTGCAGGCGTCATCACGCTGATTGCACTCACCCCCGCGCTCAGAGTCTTCAACTGGCCGAGCCTTGTGACCTATATCGTTTTCACCGCGGTCATCGGCATCTCCTATGCGTTTTCGAGCAATCGCCAGCTCGATGAAATCGAGAAACAGCGCAACCAGCTGATGCTGGATGAAGCAAAGCTGCGCGATCTCTCGGTGCGGGATTCCCTGACGGGGTTGTTTAACCGCCGCTACATGGAAGAGACGTTCGACCGCGAGATCAAGCGCGCCGTCCGGAAAGGGCATTCGCTCTGCGTCATCATGGCGGACGTGGACAAGTTTAAAGCGATCAACGACAGTGTCGGCCATGTGCTGGGCGACGAACTGCTCACAAAAATTGCCGCCTATCTGATGATCAGCGTGCGCGCGTCGGACGTCGTGTGCCGTTTTGGCGGCGACGAGTTCTGCCTGATTATGCCGGACTGCTCCTTGCAGGAAGGCATTGCGCGCGCAAACGCCCTTTGCCGGGGCGCATGGGACGTACCGCTCGTTCGAAAGGAATATGAAAACAAAAACGTCACACTTTCCTTCGGCGTTGCCGCGATGCCGGACCACGGCGTCACACGCGAGGAACTCATCAGCGCGGCGGACAGCGCGATGTACGACTCCAAGCGGGCGGGCCGCAACCGCGTCAACGGCATGCCGGCCGATTTACCCGATCAGGCAAATTGAGGATACTATCCCGAGAGAGTTTTCATGCGCCGGATCGACCGGCGCTTTTTCTGACGGCGAAACAGCCGGATTTATGGTAAAATATCCGTGCGTCCGAAGATCGGGCAAAAGAGAGCGCGGCAACCCGCGCAGCGGACAAGGAGAACACATGGAAACACAAGTACAAATTCTTGCACGCGAGTTCAAACAAAACGAAACGCATGTGAAAAACGTCGTCGACCTGATCGACGAGGGATATACGATTCCGTTTATCGCGCGCTATCGAAAAGAGCTGCACGGCACGATGGACGACACCACGCTGCGCGACCTGGCAGACCGGCTGAACTATCTCAGGAACCTCGCTTCGCGTCGAGATGAGATTAAAAAAGCCATCGCCGCACAGGACAAGCTCACGGACGAACTGGCCGGGCAAATTGACAACGCAAAGACGCTCGCCGTTCTGGAGGATATCTACCGGCCTTATAAGCAAAAACGGCGCACTCGCGCGACTATCGCAAAAGAAAAAGGCCTCGAGCCGCTGGCGGACCGGATATTCGCGCAGGAAAGGGACCTGCCGCCGCTGGAAACGCTCGCGGAATCGTATATCGATCCTGAAAAGGGTGTAAACACAGCGGAAGAAGCGCTCGCGGGCGCTTCGGACATCATCGCGGAGCGGGTGTCGGACGACGCGTCGATCCGCCAGAAGCTGCGCGACGTGATCGCAAAAAACGCAAGGGTCGGCTCCACGGCCGCAAAGGCTGAGGACTCCGTCTACCAGCTATACTACCAGTTTGAACAGCCGATGAGCAGACTCATGAGCCACCAGATCCTTGCGATCAACCGCGGGGAGAAGGAGGGCTATCTCAAGGTGAATCTCGACCTCGACCGCGAGCAGGCGCTCGGCACGGTTGTACGCTCGGCGGTGAAAGCGAATTCGCCCGCGGGGAAATTCGTCGAAACCGCAGCGGAGGACGCCTATGACCGGCTGATCTTCCCTTCGGTGGAGCGCGAAACGCGCGCCGCATTAACCGATATGGCAAATGAAGGCGCCATCCACAACTTTGCGCTGAATCTGAAGCCGCTCCTGATGCAGCCGCCCGTCAAGGGCCATGTGACCATGGGGCTCGATCCCGGCTACCGCAACGGCTGCAAGGTCGCCGTCGTCAGCGGCACGGGCAAGGTGCTCGACACGGCGGTGGTCTATCCGACGTTTGGCGAGCGGCAGAAGCAGGAAGCCATTGAAAAACTCGAAACACTGGTCCGAAAACACGGCGTAGAGCACATAGCAATCGGCAACGGCACCGCCTCGCGAGAGACGGAGCAGATGACCGTTGAGCTCATCGCACGGAATCGCGGCGTGAGCTACATGATCGTCAACGAAGCCGGTGCCTCGGTCTACTCGGCCAGCAAGCTCGCCGCCGAGGAGTTTCCGCAGTACGACGTCAACCTCCGCTCGGCGGTGTCCATTGCGCGGCGGCTGCAGGACCCGCTTGCGGAGCTGGTTAAGATCGATCCCAAGGCCATCGGCGTTGGACAGTATCAGCACGACATGCCGCAAAAGCGGCTCAGCGAGACGCTCGACGGCGTGGTTGAGGACTGTGTCAACGCGGTCGGTGTGGACGTCAACACCGCCTCGCCGTCCCTGCTCAAGCAGGTTGCGGGGCTCAACGAAACGCTGGCGAGAAACATCGTTGTCTACCGCGAGGAAAACGGCGCGTTTTCCGGGCGCAAGCAGCTCATGAAGGTGCCGAAGATGGGACCGAAGGCCTTTGAGCAGAGCGCGGGGTTTCTGCGCGTACCGGAGAGCAAGCTCGTGCTGGACAACACAGGCGTGCACCCGGAGAGCTACCCCGCCGCAGAGAAACTGCTGACGCTCACGGGCTACCGTATGGCGGACGTATCGGCGGGAAAGATCGCCGAACTGCCGGAGAAAGTCCGGCAATATGGCGAGAGCAAACTCGCGTCCGACTGCGGCGTTGGACTGCCGACGCTCAGGGACGTGGTCAAAGAGCTGGTCAAGCCCGGGCGCGACCCGCGCGACGAGCTGCCAAAGCCTGTGTTGCGTACGGATGTACTGGACATTGAGGACATCGTACCCGGCATGGTTCTGACCGGAACCGTGCGCAACGTGATCGATTTTGGCGCGTTCGTCGACATCGGCGTACATCAGGACGGGCTCGTCCACATCTCCGAACTCGTCAACCGCTTTGTCAAGCACCCGTCCGAGGTCGTCTCCATCGGAGATGTGGTCAAAGTGGTCGTGCTGGGCGTGGATGTGCAGAAAAAGCGCATCTCGCTCTCGATGAAGCAGGCGGAGAACTAAGCAGGCCTGCCGCTATGCGGCACGGCGGGAGGGAATCATGCGCTTTATCAATCTCGACATGGAAAACGGAGCGCCCGCGGAGCTGATCGTCTCCGCGCGGGATGAACAGGGCGCCGAAACGACGTATACCCGCGTCTTTTTGCCGCCGCAGCGGCTGATTCTATTCGGCGGCGGGCATGTCTCCCAGCCGCTGTGCCGGTATGCCGCCGATCTGGGATTCGGCGTTACGGTTGTGGACGACCGGCCTTCTTTTGCCAACAGCGTGCGCTTTCCGGATGCGGAGCGCGTGGTTTGCGACGCGTTTCCCAAGGCGATTCGGGAACTGCGGGTCACGCGCTATGACTTCGTCTGCGTGATCACCCGCGGGCACCGGCACGACGCGGCCTGCCTGAGGGAACTGTTCCCGGGCACGATGCCGCGATATCTAGGGTTGATCGGTTCGCGGCGGCGCACGATTGAGCTGTTTAAAATGCTGGAGGGAGAGGGATTCGACCGCGCGAAGATCGACCTTGTGCATACGCCCATCGGTCTACCCATCGGCGCGGAGACGCCTAAGGAAATCGCAGTTTCCATCCTCGCGGAGCTGATTCAGCACAGGAGCAGCCGTAGCGCCGCGCGGGAGGTGGAGCGCCTGGCGCTGACGTCCCACGAACCGGAGTTGCTGCAATACCTGCGTGAAAAGCGAGAGGACTGCGCGCTGGCGCTAGTGGTGCAAAAGAGCGGTTCAACGCCCGTGCCGACCGGCGCGGTGATGGCGGTCGACCGGCTCGGCACGATTACGGGCACCGTAGGCGGAGGTTGCGGAGAGCATGAGATTCTCAACCATGCGCTCGAAACCCTGCGCACCGGACAGGCGCGGCTCGTTACGCTCGACATGAGCAACGACGTTGCCGAGGAGGAGGGCATGGTCTGCGGCGGGCACATGCAGGTCTGGATCGAGCCGTTTTCCACCGAATGATGATGCGTTTTTTGAACAGCCGGACGTCTCCGGCTGTTTTGTAATGACGGGGCTTGACAAACGCGAAAAATCGGCGTACATTAAATACATAAAAACATATAATATTTATATGTAATAAGGAGTGACCATGATGAAAGGAATTGCGAAGAGCTTAACAGAGCTGATCGGCAAGACACCGCTGCTCGAACTCTCAAACTTTGAAAAGAAACACGGCCTGCAGGCGAAAATCGTCGCAAAGCTGGAATATTTTAACCCCGCGGGCAGCGTAAAAGACCGCATCGCGCTTGCGATGATCGACGACGCGGAGCAGAGAGGCGCGCTGAAAGAGGGCAGCGTCATCATCGAACCTACGAGCGGAAACACGGGCATCGGCCTTGCTTCCGTCGCCGCGGCGCGCGGGTATCGCGTGATTCTGACCATGCCGGAGACGATGAGCGTTGAGCGCAGGATGCTCATTCGCGCCTATGGCGCGGAAATCGTGCTCACCGAGGGCTCAAAGGGCATGAACGGCGCAATCGCAAAGGCGCAGGAACTGGCGGACCAGATGCCGAATTCGTTTGTCCCCGGACAGTTTCAAAACCCCGCAAACCCCGCGGTGCACCGCGCAACGACCGGGCCGGAGATATGGGAGGACACAAACGGCAAAGTGGATATCTTCGTTGCCGGCGTCGGCACAGGCGGAACAGTGACGGGCGTTGGAGAGTTCCTAAAAAGCAAAAACCCGGCAGTGAAGATTGTCGCCGTGGAGCCTGCCGATTCGCCGGTGCTCTCCAAAGGCCATGCGGGAGCGCATAAAATACAGGGCATCGGTGCGGGATTTGTGCCCGACGTGCTCAATACGAGCGTGTATGATGAGATCATGCCGGTGAAAAACGAGGACGCGTTCGCAACCAGCCGCGAAATCGCAGCGAGTGAGGGATTGCTTGTCGGCATCTCGTCCGGTGCTGCGGCCTGGGCGGCGGCGCAGCTCGCCGCTCGTCCGGAAAACAAGGGAAAGACGATCGTTGTGCTGCTTCCGGACACGGGGGAAAGATATCTCTCTACCGCGCTGTTTGCGGATTTAGCATAGGGACATATATAACAAAAAAGCCGCTAGGCGGCTTTTTTTATGTGACGAGACCATCGCACTGTGGTTAGATATAAAACATCGAAGCGCCGTCCGACTCGTGACGCTGCGCCGTGCCGACGAGATCGCTGAGCGAAACGACGGACAGCGTGTCAAACGCCGACCGGTCGAGCGGTTCGAACACGGAAGTCCGCATGGCGTATTCGATGCTGGCCGCGTTGTCCGCAACGGTTGGCTCCGTCCTGTCAAACAGGCTGGTTTCGACCGCGGAGAGGATCTCCCAGGCGGTGATGAGCCGCGGCGCGCGAGAGAGCCGGTATCCGCCCTGCGCGCCTTTGACAGAGTCGACAAGCCCGCTGCGCCGCAGCAGGGAAAACACCTGCTCAAGATAGATCTTTGAGATGCCGAGTTTTTCCGAGATGCTCAGGAGCGTGATATATTCGCCGCCCTGATACTGCTGCGCCATGCTGACGACGGCTGCGAGCGCGTAACGTCCTTTGGCGGAAATCCGCATGCGGTAAACCCTCCTATGCATAGAAAATCAGTATGTTTTATCATACGGCGCGATTACGGATGTGTCAAGCGCCCGAAGGAAACAGAATCCCGATTGCGGCATCGTTTTACACGGTTGACGAAATCGCGGGCGCAGCGGTATGATGCAGGAAACCAGCCGCACTGAAAACCGAGGGGAAGAAGAACATGCAAAACGAATTTACCCGCGCCGGGATGCTGCTTGGCGCAGCCGCCATGGAAAAACTTGCGTCTGCGCGCGTCGCCGTCTTCGGCGTCGGCGGCGTCGGCGGGTCCGCCGCGGAGGCGATCGCGCGCGCGGGTGTCGGCGCGATCGACCTGATCGACGGCGACGTGGTCTGCCTGAGCAACATCAACCGTCAGGTCGTCGCGCTGCACTCGACCATCGGTCAGCAAAAAGCGGAGGTGATGCGCGCGCGGATTCTCGACATCAACCCAAACTGCACCGTGACCGCGCATGTCTGCTTTTACTGCGCGGACAACGCGGACGCCTTCGACCTGTCGGTCTATGACTATATCGTGGACGCGATCGACACCGTTTCGAGCAAGCTGCTTCTGATTGAGCGCGCGGCAACCGCAGGGGTACCGGTCATCAGCTCCATGGGCGCGGGCAACAAACTCGACCCGACGCGGCTCGAGGTATCGGACATCTACAAAACCAGCGTCTGCCCGCTCGCGCGCGTGATGCGAAAAGAACTCAAGGCGCACGGCGTGCCTGCGCTCAAGGTCGTCTACTCGCGCGAGGAGGCGCTCGTTCCGCTGCCGGAGCCGGAAAGCGCCGCTTGTGCCGGCCCGCGGCCGACCAAACGACAAACGCCAGGCAGCGTGTCGTTCGTTCCGCCTGCGGTGGGGCTCATCCTCGCGGGCGAGGTTGTGAAGGACATCGTTGCGAATGTGTGAGCTGAACTGACGGGCTGTGATATGCTTGACAGCGCATTTTGGGCGAGATATGATGAGTAAAACTACAGCAGACAAACGTTAAGGATTGGCGCATGCACTACTACATCCGGATTTGGTAATTGCATTTGTATGACAGGCCGCGATAAGCGGTTCTGTTTGCGTGTGCCGCCAAATCGGAGCGTAACCGCGCGGCTTGCGCGGTGAGTCCCGTGCTGTGCCGCATGGCAGACAGGGAACGCCTGCCTGTTTTTTATTGTGACCGTATCACGCGGAAATTATCGCGCGATATGCTAGGATTCGCTATATACAGAAAGAATAAGGAAATTAAGATATATGACAGAGCAAAAAAATTGGAAACGGCGGTATTTTACGCTGCTTTCGGGGCAGGCAATATCGCTTGTCACGAGCGGCATTCTACAAATAGTGCTGGTCTTTTACCTGACGGAAAGGACCGGCTCCGCACTGGTGCTATCAATGGCCATGCTGTTTGGCTTTTTGCCGCAGGCGCTGCTCGGCCCGTTTATCGGCGTGTGGGTAGACCGCTGGAGCCGCAAACTTGTGATGATCGGCGCGGACTTGTTCATTGCGGCGTCGGGCGTCGGGCTCGCCGTACTCGCGCTCAAAATTGACCCGCCGATCTGGTCTGTGCTGAGCATCCTATTTTTACGCAGCATCGGCACGGCGTTTCATACCCCGGCGATGTCGGCGGTCACCCCGCTGATCGTGCCGGAGGATCAGCTTGTGCGCTGCGCGGGATACAACTCCTCAATGCAGTCTATCAGTTATCTCAGCAGCCCCGCCCTCGGCGCAGTGCTTTATGCGCGCTGGTCGATATCGGCAATCGTTGGGCTGGATGTACTAGGCGCCGTCATCGCGGTCACGTTTGTGGCGTTTTTATCGATTCCGAAACCGCCGCACATGGAGCGCGTCGGTCAGTCCGGCTATTTTACCGACCTGAAGGACGGATATCTGGCGATTCGGGCGGATAAGGGCTTGTTTCAGATGCTGCTCGTCGGCACTGCTTATATGCTGGTGTTCATGCCGATCAGCGCGCTTTTCCCGCTCATGAGCATGGGTTACTTTGGCGGAACCACGACGCATGCCGCGATTGCGGAGACGGCTTTTTCCGCGGGTATGCTCGTCGGAGGGCTGATTCTCGGCGCATGGGGCGGGTTCAAACGGCGAATCGTGACGCTCGGTGTGTCCGTTATGCTCATGGGAGCCGGATTCGCCGCCTCCGGGCTTCTGCCGGTGTGGGGATTTACGGGGTTTGCGATACTATGTGTTGTCATGGGGTTCGCGGCGCCGTTTCATGGTGTGCAGACCGCGATCTTTCAGGAGCGCATCGCGCCTGAATGCCTCGGGCGTGTATTCTCGCTCTCCATGAGCATGATGTCGCTAGCTATGCCGGTCGGTCTGATCCTCTCAGGCGTGTTTGCCGAAGTCATCGGCGTGCATAACTGGTTTCTCATCTCCGGTCTTCTCATCATGGCGATTTCGCTCGTGCTGATGTCCCTGCCAGCCGTTCGTACACTGGACCAGAAACCCGCGAAGGAACCGGAGGCAATCGATGCGGCCAAGAGCATGGAGTGAATCGTTCCAACAAGAGCCGGAGAAACGACTCACCTCGTCTTTTTGACGGATGAACGAAATCACACACGCCGGTGTGTCATCCTTTCGCGGGATGCACGGGATGCAATGGAAATAAAAAATCCCCGTGCTGTCGTCGTTGTACCAGCGCGGGGATCTTTTTCTGTTGTAGCGTTTCTTGTTTTCGGTTTTGCGTGTCACCGGGTTGACGTTGTCCCAAAGGATTCGTTTTCGTTGGTCTTGCGCTTTCCTGGCGCGTTTGCCAAGCTTTTCGCGCGGAATGAACGAGTTCATGTTTCTTTTTCCCTCCGTATCGCGTATGATAGATAAAGTATAGTAGCGAATGAAAAAAAGCGCAATACTACAACAATTTGCTGAACGCAGGAGGACTGTCACTTGCTTACCATCCAGACTCGCAGAATCATTCTGTTTGTGTTTCTCTTTCTCGCTGTCGCGCTGTTTGTGCTGGGCATGATCATTTTGCCGGAAACACTGGTGACGCAGGTCGGCTTCAACAATCAACCGACCAGCACCATGCCAAAGATGCTCGCCCTCGCGATTCCGAGCGTGTTTTGCGTGCTGTTTGCGGTTCTGTTTTATCGCAAAGGGAAGAGCAAGGACCTTGCCGTTGCGATCTTCGGCCTTGTTTTGTTCGGGCTTGCGTTTTTTGTGAACTTGAAATAACGACGATTGTATAAAAAGAGCCCGGTGAAAACCGGGCTCTTTTTGTGTTGTTTGCGTTGGGTAATTATTTGCCGAAGGTGCCATCCTGCAGCATCTGGACGTATTCCACGATCTTCGCCTGCGTGTCGGCGTCGATGAGGTCGTTGTTGAACTGGCCGAGGAAGACCGCGCCGTTTTCGAGCGAACCGAACACGACGTCGTTGCCGAAGGTGCCGTTTTCGAGCTTCTCGAGGCAGATGGCGATCATGCGGGCGTTATCGGTGACAACGCTGCAGGCAACGCAAGGATTCTGACCGAGCAGGTCGGCGGGCTGACCGATGTCGATGATCTTCACGGTGTCGCCGTTCGCCTGGTCGATGGCCTGACGCGCGCCGGAGTCGACGGCGGAGGCATCACCAAAGAACACATCCGCGCCGCCGTTGATCATGGAAGCAGCAAGCTCCATGCCCTTGGCGGTGTCGCTGAAGGAACCCGCATAAGCGGAAACGGCCGTGATGGCGGGGTTGATGACCTGCGCGGCGGATTCAAAGTGCGCGAGCTTGGACTTCGTGGTGTCGAGTTCCATGCCGCCGATGAAGCCGATCACGCCGGATTCGCTCATCAGACCAGCGATAATGCCCGCGATGGAGCCGATCTGGTCGGCGTTGGGCAGGATGCTCATGATGTTGGCGGTGGGCAGCGAGGTGGAGCCGTTGAGAACCGCGAACGCAACGTCCGGATAATCCGCGGCGACCTGCGCGACGGCATCGCTGTACTGGTTGCCCGGCGCAAAGATCATGTCATAGCCGAGGTCGCAGTAGCTGATCATGGTATCAGCATAGGCGGACTGGTCGATGGAGTCGGTGTAGGCGGTTTCCCAGTTGCGGGTTTCCGCAGCGGCGGTCATGCCGTTGTAGCAGGCCGCGCCCCAGCCGCCGTCGGAGATGCTGGAATCGCAGATCATGGCGACTTTGTAGACCTTTTCGGACGCCGCGGGTTCTTCCACTGCGGGAGCGGTTTTGGCGCAGCCGGCGAACAGGCCGACAGCCAGGCAGAGAACGAGAGCAATTGCAAGAATCTTCTTCATTGTGTTCTTCTTTCCTCCAAAAAATTGATTGTAATAAACGGAAACATCCGTAATTACCGAATTTGATGCGGCGCATCTGCCGCGGGATATTACCGCTCCTCGCGGTAATAGGGCTTGCCCTTTGACTTCGGTCCGGCGATTTTGCTGCCGAAGATGGTCAGGGCGATCAGCGTCATCAGATACGGAATCATCTGGAAGAGCTGATAGGGCAGCAGATCGGTGCCGATCTGGAGCCGGAGCTGCATTGCGTCAAAGAAGCCGAACAGCAGGCAGGCCATCAGGACCCCGGATGCCGACCAGCGGCCGAAGATGACCGCCGCCAACGCGATGAATCCGCGACCGGCTACGATGCCGTCGGAATAGGTGTTGATGTAGCAGGTGGTCAGGTAAGCGCCGCCCATGCCGGCAAGGAAGCCGCAGATGATGCTGGCGATATACTTGGTGCGCACGACGTTGATGCCCATGGTCTCCGCGGCTTTGGGGTATTCGCCGACCGCCTTGTAGTTGAGACCGGACTTCGTGCGGTTGAAGTAGATCATAGTGACGACAACCAGCAGATAGACCGCGTAAACCATCGGCGTCTGGTCAAAAAGCAGCTTGCCGAAGAAGGGAATGTCCTTGAGCACGGGGATGGAGATGGTCTTCATGAGTGTTGCCTGCGCGAGCGTGGAGCTCACGCCGAACACCACGCGATAGATAAACGAAGCCAGCGCCGGCGCAAAGATGTTGAGCGCCATGCCGTAGACAATCTGTTGTCCCGCCAGGGTGACGGTGCAGAAAGCGTAGACCATGTTGACCAGCACGCCGCCGAGCGCGCCGCAGAGCACACCGAGGAACGGGTTGCCCGTCCAGTAGCACACGAGGAAGCCGACCAGCGAACCGAAGGCCATGATGCCCTCAAGGCCGATGTTGACGAGACCCGCGCGCTCCGAGTAAAGCTCGGCGAGCGCGACGAAGAGCAGCGGCGTCGCCATGCGCACCGCGGAGATGAGTACTTCAGAAATCCAATTCCAGGCCATAATCAAGCGCCCTCCTTTTTCGACAAGAGGTTCATGATAAATTTGCGAATCTTCGGCAGATGCAGCATGGAAGCGCCGGCAACCGCGAAGATAATGACAAGCGCCTGAATGATGTCGATGACGCTTGTGGGTACGCCGGTGCCGACCTGCATGGTCGTGCTGCCGACGCGGAGCACCGCGAAGAAATAGGCTACGATCACGGTCGCGATCGGGTGCAGCTGCGCAATCAGCGCGATTGCAACGCCGTCAAAGCCGTAGCCGCCGCCGTAGCCGCTGATGAGCCTGAACTGCGTGCCGAGAATATCGCAGGCGCCGCCCAGCCCCGCGACCGCGCCGGAGACGACGAACGCGGCGAGCATATAACGCTTGACCGAAAGGCCGTTATAACTGCTGGCGACGGGGTTGAAGCCGACCGCGCGCAGCTGGAAGCCCTTAGACGTGTAAAACAGGAAATACCAGATCGCAACGCCGAGCACAAGCGCGATTACAATGCCCCAGGTGATGCGCAGATCCGGAATGATACGGCCGATTTTGGAAGCGTCCGGCACCGGTGCGGTCTGCGGAACGCTGCCCTCGCGCAGCGCGGTGGTGTACAGATAACCCATAAAGAGCGTGGCCACATAGTTGAACATGATCGTGGTGATCATCTCGTTGAGCCCGCGCCAGGTTTTCAGGATACCCGGCAGAAGCCCCCAGATGCCGCCCGCGATGGTGCCCGCGATGACCGCGAGCACGGTGACCCACCAGCCCTCGTGCCCGATAAGCAGCGTCACCGTGATGGCCGCCATGGAGCCGGAGAGAAACTGGCCTTCGCCGCCGAGGTTGAACACGCCGCAGCGATAGGCAAAGCAGGTGCAAAGCCCCGTGAAGATGAGCGGCATGGAGCGCACGACGGTGTTGGCGAGGTTGGTTTTGGAGCCGAACGCACCCTTCATCAGATAGCCGATCGCCTGCACCGGGTTTTTGCCCAGCGCGAGGATGATGAGCATGCCCACCACGAACGCCAGCAGGATGGAGAGCACCGGTATGAGCACATTGAGCGTTTTCGTCTTTCGCATGCTTTCCCTCCTTATTTACCCGCCATCGCGAGGCTGATCGCCTGGATCGGCGGGTTTTTGCCGGAATATTCGCCCATGATCTTTCCTTCGAACATGACGATGATCCGGTCGGACATCTGCAGCACTTCGTCGAAGTCCGCGCTGATGAGCAGCACCGCGCAGCCTTTGTCCCGCGCTGCGATCATGGAGTCCCGCACATAGCGCGTGGCGCCGATGTCGAGGCCGCGCGTCGGGTGGACGGCGACGAGCAGATCCGGCTTTGCCTCGAGCTCGCGTGCGAGGATGACCTTTTGCTGGTTGCCGCCGGAGAGGGAGCGGATCTCCTGATCCATAGCCTGGCAGCGGATGTCGTATTTGACGCGCATCTTCTCGGCATAGGAACGCATGGCTTTTTTCTTGAGGTGCCAGCCGTTCGCGTCGCAGAAGGCGCAGTCTGTTGTGCTCTTGAGCAGGATGTTTTCCTCAACCGTCATGTTGCCGACGAGGCCCATACGGTTGCGATCCTCCGGAATATGGGACACGTTTTTTTCGATGAAGTCTGCCGCGGTCACGCGGGAGACCTTGCAGCCTTTGAGGATGACCTCGCCCGCCTGCGCCATGGTCACGCCGGTGACGATCTGGCTCAGCTGGCTCTGTCCGTTGCCGTCCACGCCCGCAACACCGAGGATCTCGCCCTTTCGCACCAGTATGGAGACGTCGTTGAGTCCGTTGTGCTTTGAAATCTTGTTATAGTCGACGTGCTTGAGCTCGATTACAGGTTCCTGATCGGATTCGACCTTTTTATAGTCGCACTCGATCAGATCGCGCCCGATCATGAGGTTGGCCAGTTCCTTGCCGTCCGTTTCGCTGGAAATCAGGGTCTTGACGGCCCGCCCGGCGCGCAGGATCGTGACGCGGTCGGAAACATGCAGCACCTCGCGCATCTTATGGCTGATGAAGATGATGCTCTTTCCTTCGGCTTTGAGTTTTTCGATGATGCTGTAGAGACCTTCGACCTCGATATCGGTCAATACCGCTGTCGGTTCGTCGAGGATAAGCAGCTCGGCGCCGCGGTACAGCGCCTTTAATATCTCTACGCGCTGCTGTTCGCCAACGGAGATATCCGTAATCTTCGCTTCGAGATCGATGTTGAGCCCATAGCGCCAGGAGAGTTCGAGGATCTCTTTTCTGCGTTTGGCGTGGTCGATGAACACGCCTTTATAGCGGCGGTCGCCGAGGATGATGTTCTGAAACACCGTCATGGCCTCCACCAGCATAAAGTGTTGATGCACCATGCCGATACCGAGCCGAACCGCTTCTGCCGGGGAATCGATATCAACCTTTTCGCCGCGGAGGTAGATGGACCCCTCGCTGGGTTGATAGAGACCGATGAGCACGTTCATGAGCGTACTCTTGCCCGCGCCGTTTTCGCCGAGCAGCGTGTGCACTTCGCCTTTTTGAACATCAAAATTGACGTCCTTGTTCGCAAAGAAATCGCCAAACTGCTTGCTGATATGCTCCATGCGGAGAATTTCGTTCATTGACCACGTCCCCTTCCCGTTTCCGGTGGATGCGTTACATCGTATTGCGCGCTATGCGGTTTTTTTAATTTGTGTTGGTTTAGCAGAAAGAACATCGTTGGTGTAATGTGCCGGACGGTCCGGCATTGATGCCAATCGGTATTCGAAAATCGAATCTACCAAAAATATAACAAACGTTCCGTACGAAAACCGTACGAAACGTCATTGTTCCGTCGCCGATAGGCGTATCGATTCGATATTCTTTTCCGCTTCCGAACAACAAGCGCAACGCGTTGCAGTACTCGGATGACTGATTTTCAATAATATAACACAAAAACCGTACGAGAACCGTACGGATTTGGTAAATGATATATAATTTTTTTGCGATCCTGCCAAAATCAAGTGCGTCCGCGTCGTCAGGAGAGGCCTTTTTTTTCGCACATGCGGTAGATGGCGGACTCCGCCCAGGCATAATCGCTCATGAAGCGCCCGTCGAAGCGGGTCAACGCGTCCGGCTTGCCATCCCAGAAATCGTAATAATCGCAGGAGACGAGCTCTTTTCGGATGCGGCAGCTGCCGCGCTCGCGCACGAAGATCTCCTCCGCATTGCAGGCTTTCAGCGTATCGTTGAGTTCTTTGATCGTCCGGCGGTAGCCTGTGTTTTCTGCCGTCTTGTTCTCGCTGCCTTCGCAGAGGTGTTCGATGATGTCGTGAATTCCGACGCTGCGCCCCTCAAAATATACGCAGAGCGCCATGAGTTCCTTTGCCTTTGCGGAGAGGAAGCGCACGGGCGTTCCGTTCACGAGCATCTCGAAGCTACCGAACGTATGAAAGGACACGCGCTTCTTCTGGCGGTTCTGCAGGAGGCGCGCGCGCTCCAGCATGTCCTGAATGTCGTCCCGGTCAAAGGGTTTAAAGACCATGTAGTCCGCTTTCATCTGAAACGCCTGCACGGCAAAGCGCGGGTGCGCGGTGATGAACACGATGATGATATCGCGCCTGAGCTCCCGCAGGCGCATCGCCAGTTCAATGCCGTTCATGCCGGGCATATCGATATCCAGCATGGCGAATTCCACCTCGTTTGCGGACGCAAAGGCGATCGCCTCTTCGGGAGAGGTGAACTTGCCGATGATCTCAATCTCCGGCATATCCGCGCATTTCAACTCCAGCAGCTGCATGTCCAGCGCCATGTCGTCCACGAGTATTGTCTTCAATTCGGGTTCTCCTTTCCGAGGTCCTTGGCATACCGCAGCGTAACGGTTGAACCGCGCCCGGGATGGCTCTCCACGGTGAGCGAACAGCCGGGATACTGCGCCATGCGGGTGCGTATGTTCTGAATGCCGACGGAATGCTCGCTCGTTTCACTGCCGGGCACGTAGCCAACGCCGTCGTCACTGACGCGCACGACATACGCGTCCTCCTCGCGCAGCAGGCTGATGCGGATCGTTCCGCCGCCGACCTTGGGCTTGATGCCATGGATGATCGCGTTTTCCACGACGGGTTGCACCGTCAGCACGGGGATGTAAAAGTCCGCGTCGAACACGTCGTATTCCATCGTGAGCCTGCCTTGCAACTGGATTCGGTTGATCTCCGCGTAGGCGCGGACGGTTCGCAGCTCTTCGCGAAACGGCACAAGTCCGTCCTCCGCGCTCACGCTGTCCACCTTAAAGCGCAGAAAACGGGAGAAATCCTCCGTCATCTTGTAAGCGGAGTCGGGATCGAGCACGATCAGCGCCTGGATGGCGTTGAGCGTGTGGTAGAAAAAATGCGAACTGATCTGGGTCAAGAGTACGTTTGTGCGGTCGTATTCCATCTGCTTTTGCAGCGCGCGGATGCGGCTCTCCGCCGCCTCTTTTTCCATGCGCCGGATGGTGCTGGTGTTGTAGACGCCCGCGGCGACCGAGAGACTCAGCAGCAGGCTCACCAGCACCGAAAAGATGACGCTCGCGTTCGTATACCAGGGCTGTATCGGCGATACGGTGATGTGCCACTCGGAGTTATAGATGGGAAACGCATAATCGTAAGCCGCGCTGCGCATGCCCGAATCAGAGCCGAGGATCGTTTGCTCAACCCCGTCGTCCGGATTGATGCGCCAGATGCGGCAGGCAAAGCCCTGCTGTGTCACGGTGTCCAGCGTGGTCATGCCGGAGAGCGCGTCCGGGTAGTTCAGCGTCACGGAGACGATACCCCAGAACACGCCGTCCAGATAGACGGGCAACCGGCCCGCGATGCCGAGCCCGCCCTGCACGAGCGCGAACGGACCCGCCATGAGCATTGAACCGCTTTGAATGGCGGCCTGCGCCTCTTTGTCGCCCGCTTCCGCACCGGTGAGATCATGGCCGATGACGCTCTCGTTTCCCGCGAGCGGATAGACGTCGCTGACGACGCCGTCCGGTGCGAGCAGCACATTTCGCACCGCGCTGTCGGTCACCAGCAGACGGGCGACGCGCTCGAAGCCCTCGGTGCCGCCTTCGTTCTGCACCACGAACGCCTCCAGCGTTCTTGCCTTGTTCAGCTGCGCGGAGAGCTCTTCATAGGCTTGCGCGCTGATGGTGCTCGCGATAAAGAGCATCTGGTCGTCTTCCCGCGTGCGGCGGCTGTATTCGATAAAAACGGAAAGCGCGGCGCAAAGCGCGAGCACGGCGAAGAAAGCACCGATGACCGGTTTTGTGATGCGCCGGTTTGCCATGTTTTCGCCTCGCTTTCGCTTGCAGATGCTGAAATTTACCTTCTCCATTATATGAAACGCGGGGTAAGAACGCAATCTTCGAAAAAACAGCGCCCCAGTTACGGGGCGCCGATATCGTCCTGTTCGTTATTTCGTGTGGCCGGACGACATGGACTTGATGCGACGCCGTGTCATGGCGCGCATCAGGGCGACCTTGCTGTGCCCCATGGTGCCGAGGTTGTCTCCCTTGCGTTCCTGCTCGAGGCGCTCCTGCGCGCGCAGTTCGGCTTCGAGCGCGCGCTTCTCGTCGATCTCTTCCGGCCATTCGCAGGCTTGCGAGAGAATATAGACGCAGCTGGGCCGCACTTCGATAAACCCTTCGGAGTGAAACGCCGTGCGTACGGTTCCGTCCTCCAGATGGATGATCAGTGCGCCGACGCCCAGCGCGGATACCATTGGAACATGGTCGGCCAGCACGCCGATGGAACCGGCGATGGACTGCACGCTCACATACACGACTTTTCCGTTAAAAAACTCGCGTTCCGGCGTGAGTACCATGAGGTTAAAGGGGATCGCCATGATCGAACATCTCCAATCGGATGATAAACGGGTTCGTTATGTGTCGTAAGGCTGCGGAATACTACGCTTCCGGGTTCTTTTTCATTTCGGCAAAACGCTTGTGTACTTCTTCGATGCCGCCCGCGAGCATGAACAGCGACTCGGGGATCTCGTCCGTCTTGCCGTCCACAATTTCTTCAAAGCTCGATATGGTGTCCTCCAGCGAGACGGAACAGCCCGGTTGCCCGCTGTAAACCTCGGCGACATGCATCGGCTGGGACAGGAAGTTCTGAATTTTTCTGGCGCGGTAAACGGTCTGCCGGTCGTCTTCCGAAAGCTCGTCCATGCCGAGGATGGCGATGATATCCTGCAGCTCGTGATAGCGCTGCAGCGTCTCCTGTACGCGCCGCGCGACGGTATAATGCCGTTCACCAACGATGGCGGGCTCGAGTACGCGGGAAGAGGAGGAGAGCGGATCCACGGCGGGATAGATGCCGATTTCCGCGATGGAGCGGGAGAGCACCGTCGTTGCGTCGAGATGCGAGAAGATAGTCGCCGGCGCGGGGTCGGTCAGGTCGTCCGCGGGAACGTATACCGCCTGGACGGAGGTGATGGAGCCGTGCGGCGTGCTCGCGATACGCTCTTCCAACTCGCCGAGTTCGGTGGCGAGCGTCGGCTGGTAGCCGACGGCGCTGGGCATGCGGCCCAGCAGCGCGGAGACTTCGTTGCCCGCCTGCACATAGCGGAAGATGTTGTCGATGAAGAGCAGCACGTCCTGATGCATCTCGTCGCGGATGTATTCCGCCATGGAGAGCCCGGCGAGCGCTACGCGCATGCGGGAGCCCGGCGGCTCGTTCATCTGCCCGAACGCCAGAGATGTGCGCGCGATGACGCCGCTTTCGCGCATGTCGTTGATCAGGTCGGTGCCCTCGCGGCTGCGCTCGCCGACGCCGGTGAACACGGAATAGCCGCCGCGGTTTTTCGCGATGTTGTGAATCAGCTCGAGGATGAGCACCGTTTTACCGACGCCGGCGCCGCCGAACAGGCCGATTTTTCCGCCGACGGGGTAGGGCGCGAGCAGGTCGATGACCTTGATGCCCGTTTCAAAAAGCGTTGTGGAAGGCCGCTGCAGCATAAACGAGGGTGGAGCTTGATGAATATTACGCAGCGGCGCGTCGATCGGGCCCATGCCGTCGATCGGGCGGCCGAGACAGTCGATGACGCGGCCGAGTACATTTTCGCCGACCGGAACCTGAATGCCGCCGCCGGTGTTTTCCACCTGTACGCCGCAGAACAAACCCTCCGTCGGTTCCAGCGCGATCGTGCGCACCACGCCGATGGAGTGATGCTGAACGACTTCGATATGCACGGGCGGGTCGGACTTGGTGACGAGCAGCGTCTTGATCGGCGGCTCGCTGCCTTCTTTGAAGTGCACGTCCAGCACGGGACCTATGATGCGTATGATGGTACCGGTGCGTTCTTGTTGCGTCATTTCTGGTGATCCTCCGGATAATAAGCGGTGTCCGCAGTGCGTGCCGCATTCGCCGCATTGGCGGCGCCGATGATATCGGCGAGTTCATTCGTGATGGTGAGCTGACGCACGGTGTGATACTGCTGCGTGAGCTTGTCGATCATCTTGTCCGCGCTTCGCGTCGCGCTCTCCATTGCCGCCATGCGCGAGAAGTTCTCGCTTGCGTAGGCATGCACGGTTGCGCCGTAAAGATAGCCGATTAAAAGCTGCGGAATCAGCGCGTTGAGCACCTCCGGCGGCGACGGGTCGTAGACGATATGCGAGCGGTCGTACGCTTCGTCCTCCTCCGTTTCGGGGCCTTCGCGTTTGAAGTCGTTCAGCTCGATGGGAAGGAGCTTCTGCTCCATCGGTTCGTGCGAGAGCGTGTTGATAAACCGGGTGAACACGATCCGCAGTTCGTCGATTTCCCCGCGGTCGTACTGCTCGATCAGGATCGTCATGAGCCGGCGCACCTGGTCGAGCCTCGGCTTTTCCGCGAGGCGCTCAAAGTGCCGGTCCGGCGTGATGCCGTTTCTGAGAAAGTGGGAGGTTCCGACGCTGCCGATGGTATAGACCTCCACAACGTTTTTATCCGCCATCACTTTATCCGCGAGCGAGAGCACCGCGTGGTTATACGATCCGGATAGCCCCTTTTCGCCCGCAATGACGATATAGGCGACTTTATCACCCGGCCGGTGCGTGATATAGGGGTGCGAAACATCGCCCGTGTGATGTCGGATGTCCACGATGATGTCGAGTGCGTGGTAAAAGTATTCGCGGTTTTTCTGAATGCCGTCGAGTGCCCGGCGCATACGCGCGGCGGACACCATATGCATGGCGTTCGTGATCTGGCGGGTCTGCTTTACGCTCTTGATATGAAAGCGGATGTCGCTGATATTGGGCATTTGCCGGGCCTCCTTTCCGGAAGAGTATAACTGCCTTCGCGGTTATGCCTTGCAGGTGAGCAGATAGTTTTCGATACAGGTGACGAGTTCTTTTGTCAGTTCCTCGGTCAAATCGCCGCTCTCTTCAATTTCGTCGAGCATGGCGCTGTAGTTGCGATGCGCATATTGCAGCAGCCCTTTCTGGAAGGCGCGCACATGCGGCGCGGCAACGTGCCCCAGGTGCCCGTTCATAACCGCATAGAGCAAGAGTACCTGCTCGCACATCTGGAGCGGTTCGTGCTGGGCCTGCTTGAGCGTTTCGCTCAGCCGGTCGCCGTTGTCGAGAATCTCTTTTGTCACGCTGTCGATATCCGATCCGAACTGCGCAAAGATCTGCAGTTCGCGATATTGCGCGAGTGTGAGGCGGAGTTTTTTGACGACCTTGCGCATGGCTTTTTCCTGCGCGGCGCTGCCGACGCGGGAGACGGACAGGCCTACGTTGACCGCAGGGCGGATGCCCGAGTGGAACAGCTCCGGCTCGAGATAGATCTGACCGTCCGTAATCGAGATGACGTTGGTCGGGATATATGCGGAGATGTCGCTCGCCATGGTCTCGACGATTGGCAGCGCGGTCAGGGAGCCGCCGCCGCGCTCCTCGCTGAGGTGGCCTGCGCGCTCGAGCAGCCGGCTGTGCAGATAGAACACGTCTCCGGGATACGCTTCGCGTCCCGGCGGGCGGTGCAGCAGCAGCGACATTGCGCGGTAGGCCACGGCGTGCTTGCTCAGATCGTCGTAGACGACCAGCGCGTCCTTGCCGTCATACATGAACTGCTCCGCGATGGCGCAGCCGGAGTAGGGCGCGAGATATTGCATCGCCGCGCAGTCGCTGGCGTTGGCCACGACGATGACGGTATAGTCCATTGCGCCGACCTTCTGGAACGTTTCGTAGATCTGCGCGATGGTGGATAGCTTTTGACCGATTGCGACATAGACGCAGTTCACGTGCTTGCCGCGCTGGTTGATGATGGTGTCGATGGCGATGGTGGTTTTGCCTGTCTGCCGGTCGCCGATGATCAGCTCGCGCTGGCCGCGCCCGATGGGGATGATGCCGTCGACGGCGATGAGCCCGGTCATGAGCGGCTTGTTGACCGACTGACGGTCGATGATGCGCGGGGACGGGGATTCCACCGCGCGGTAACGCGCGGCATGGAGCGGCTTGTTGTCCATCGGCATGCCGATGGGGTTGATCACGCGGCCGAGCAACTCGTCGCCAACGGGCACCTCGACCACACGGCCGGTGCCGTAGACGCGCTCGCCGACGCGCACGTCGTCCTGACCGTTGAGCAGCACGGCGCCGACGCCGTCCATCTCGAGGTCCATGGTCATGCCGTATACGTCGTTGTCAAAGGCGATCTGCTCGCCGTATCTCGTATGCGAAAGGCCTTCCACGCGAACGACGCCGTCACCGACACTGGTGACGATGCCATACTCGTAGACGGCGGATTTGTTTTCAAAGGTATTCAGCCGGGTTTTCAGCGTTTTGCCGATATCCTTGGCGGAACTGTGGAACAGCTTATTATCGCTGCCCGTGAGCTTTACGTCCTCCGCGGCGATCTCCGCGCCGCCGGTAGAGTTGTTGGTGACCAGCGCGCGCTGCGCCTCCTTGATGCGATATGCGACGCTCGCGTCGTATACCTTGCCGTCGATAATGGCAAGGAAACCGCCGATGAGCGCTTCGTTTTCCCGCACGTCGAAGGAAACCTCCTGACCGAGCAGCTTTTCAAAGCGCTTTTTCACGGATGCAATCTGTTTTTCGCCGAACGGTCCGGCGGTATATAGTTCGCCTTTCAGAGCCATGTTGAGCTCACTTTCCAAATTACTCTCGGGTTCATGCCGTCCACGCGGAGGCGCGAAAACGGCGGATGTATTGCCTCATTGACGGCTGGAAACAGCGCGGCGAAGCACAGGCCGCGCTAAAATCAGCCGACTTTGTCGAAAAAGCTGTCGATGATGCGCTGGTGGTCTTCCTGCTTGACCTCTCGTTCGAGAATTTTCTCCGCAATATCCACCGCGAGCTCCGCGGTTTGCGTTTTGAGGTCGTTGAGCATGCCCTCGCGCTCGGCCATCGCCTGATTCATCGCGTCCGTCAGGATTTCCTGCACCTCTTGCTTGGCTTTTTTGTGCAGTTCCTCCGCGTCGCGCTCGGCAGATTTGCGGCGCGCCTCGGCGAGGTGCTCCGCATCGAGCTTCGCGTTTTTCATCGATGTTTCATATTTCGTTTTGAGCGTGTTTGCCTCGTTGCGACTGGCGTCGATCTGCTCGCGCTCGCGCTGAAACTTCGCCTCACGTTCCGCCATAAACTTGCTCACCGGCTTATACAGGAAGGTGCGCAGCAGCAGGAAGAGTATGACGAGATTGAGTGCGTGTTCGATGAAATCGATCAAGTGAAATTCCATGAATCGTCCTCTTCGGTACCCTATTTGCCCATCGTGAAAATCATGACCAGCGCGGTGACAAACCCATAGATGGCCGTCGACTCCGTCAGAGCCAGGCCGAGCAGCAGCAGCGCGTTGATCTTGCTGTTCGCTTCCGGCTGGCGGGCGACCGCTTCCACCGCTTTTCCGGTGGCGATGCCCATGCCGAGACCCGCACCGGCGCCCGTGAGCACCGCGAGACCCGCGCCGATTGCGATCAATCCGATATCCGTCATGGTAAGAACCCTCCTAAAGTAATACTGTCGAATCTTTTATCAATCCGGCGCTGCCGGATGGTGTTGCCTGTCGTCATTCGCAGAACCGGCGCGTCACGCCATCTCTTCTTCCACCGCTTCGCCGATAAAGGTGAGCGAGAGGTTGATGAAGATGAAGAACTGGATCAGCGGGTGGAAGGCGTTGAAGTAGAGCCCCAGCACCGCCGGAACGCCGACCGAGAATGCACCGAGCGCATAGTAGATGAGTTCGATGACGACCATGCCGCCGAGCATGTTGCCAAAGAGTCGGCACGCCAGCGAAATCGGGATTGCGAGGTCGGAGAGCAGCTTAAACGGCGCGATGATGGCCTTTGGCTTGATAAAGCTTCTCAATCTTCCTTTTACGCCTTTTTTATGAATCCCGTATACGTTGATGAGCACAAACGTGACCAGCGCGTAGGAGAGCGTCATGCTCAGGTCTGTCGTCGGCGGGCGTACACCAAAGAGCTCCACCACGGCGGAACCGAGCATCAGCGCCGCGAGCGCGAAGAAATAGGAAGAAAGCCCCTTGTTCTCGCGGCCGTATTTTTCCTTTGTCAGATTGTCGATGGCGCCAACCGCCGTCTCCAAAACAAGCTGTATGCCGCGCGGTTTCTCCTGAAACCGCGGGATTACGAAGATGCGGATGAGTGCCGTCGCTACGGCGAGCACGGCGATGACGATCCACGCCACGAACACGGTGGAACTCACGGAGAAGCCGAAGATGTCCATGCGGGTCGGGCTGATGGAGACCTTGAACTCCCGCGCGCCGAGGTTGAAGCAGCCGAGGACGAGCCCCGAGAAGAGCCAGAGCGAAAGAACGCCCGCCATCATCAGAAGATTGCGCTTTTTCTTGGCGGCTTTATAGCCGTCCTCCTCTTTTTCCGGCAGCTGGATGCGCGCGCGGAAAACGAGAGCCGCAACGCCTGCTGCCAGCGACAGAACGATGGCGATCCATTTTCCGATGCCCGGCATGATAAACTGCATCAGCGGTCTCCTTTCCCTTTTTTACGTTGAATCATGTTGATCACGAATGCGCCGATGACGAGGACGGACGAGATGCCGACCCCGCACCAGATGAGTTCGTGCGGATAAAACAGAGCAACCGGCACCAGCGCCGCAGCGTAGAGCAGCACTTTTGCAACGACGATCAGAACCGTTTTGGTGGAGATGCCGGCTTGAATCGATCCGGTGAGCCGCGAGAGCAGAAAGAGTTCTCCCGCGCCGCATACCAGCCCGATAAAAAAGCCCGTCATGATTCCGCCTCCCGTTTGTTCGGCCGGGCGAACATATACGCCCGAATCCAGAGAAAAACCCTGCTTAGCGAAGGTGCGCCCGTGATTCGCAGAAGTGAAAGGCGAATCCGGCAGCGACGCCAAAGACAGGATAAAGATAGAACTATTCTACCGCGTTGTGTTTGTTCTGTAAAGGGCACGGCGGTTTGATATACGCATTATGCAGAATAAAATGATAAAATAATATATTTTTTTGCTTCCTCAGGAGGATAACTCCCGCCGGACGAACAGACTGTGCAACCACGGGCATCATATGGAAAGAAAGAATCCACGGAATTCCGTGGATTCTTTTATGCGTTGTTTTGCGGATTGCAGCTTACAGATCGTCCACCAGCGCGCCGCTCTTGGCATAGGCGGTGCTGCGTGCCTCGAAAAAGTCGGTCTTGATCGTGTTGGCGTTGCTGTACTGGCTCACCCAGGTGAGGTTTTCCGGCTCTGCGTCGTGCCCGTCGTAGAGCTTTTCAAAGCCGAGGTTTGTGCACCTGAGGTTGCCGAGGTATTGTACATAGTCCGTGATCATCTCTTTGTTCAGCCCCGCGACGTCGTCGCCGATGGCGTAATGTCCCCAGGCGATCTCCTGCTCGCAGCCTTCGCGGATCATATCGCGGTAGAGCGCGACTTTGTCCGGCGTAAAGAGCTCCGGGTTTTCCTGCCTGAGTTCGAGCAGGATGCTGCGAAACAGCCAGAGGTGCGTGTTTTCGTCACGGTTGATATAGCGGATGATCTGCACAGAGCCCGGCATGCGGTTGTTGCGGCCGAGGTTATAGAAGAACATGAACCCGCTGTAGAAATATACGCCCTCCAGGATGTAATTGGCGACGATGGTGCGCATGAGGTTTTGAGCCGTGCGCTCCTGATAGAAGTGGTTGTAAGCGTCCCCGATGAACGTATTACGCGCCAACAGGTGTTCGTCCGTCTTCCATTGATAGAGCACCTCGTCGCGCCCGTGCGGGTCGCAGATGGTGTCGAGCATATAGCTGTAGCTCTGGCTGTGGACGGCTTCCTGATAGGTTTGGATGTCGATGCAGAGATTTACTTCGTTAGCCGTGATGTACTCGCCGACGGCGGGCAGGTTTGCGGTCTGAATGCTGTCCAGAAAGATCAGGAACGACAGAATTTTATCGTATGCGCGGCGCTCCGGGGCCGCCAGGTTCGGATAATCCTTCACGTCCGGCGAGAGGTTGACCTCCTCCGGAATCCAGAAATTGTTCATCGCCTGCCGGTACCAGTCGTGAGACCAGCCGTATTTGAGGTTGTTGAAGTCGTTGAGGTTGGTCGTATCCCCGGCGATCATGCGCCGCTCGTTGAGGTCGGTGCTGCCGTTGGGGTTAAAGAGCGGTTTTTGTTTGAGTGGTTCCATTCGTTTTGCTCCCATCAAGAAATTGAATGATACTGGCGGCTCAGGACGAACAGGCGGAGCATTCCTCCACCTCGAGGCTCTTGCTGCGCACGTAATAGACGGTCTTGACGCCCTGCTCGAAGGCGAGGATGTAAAGCGAGAGCACCTTGCGGAAGGTGAACTCGTTTGTAATGTAGAAGTTCATGCTCTGGCTCTGGTCGATATGCCGCTGCCGCACGCCCGCCGCGCGGATGGACCAGGTCTGGTCCATCAGGTGCGCGCTCTTGTAATACCAGTACGTCTCCGGCGAGAGGTCGGGCGCAACGCGCGGGATGAGCCCGTTTTTCTTCTCTTCGAGGAAGTAGCGGTTCATCACGGGGTCGATGCCCGCTGTCGTTCCGGCGATGATGCTCGTGCTGCTCGTGGGTGCAACGGCGAGCAGCCAGCCGTTGCGCATGCCCTGCCGCGCGACCTTTTCGGTAAGCGCCTGCCAGCGCGCGGAGGTGTAGTTGCGCTTGTGAAAATACGCGCCGGTCTGCCAGTCGCTGCCCTCAAAGAAGGCATAGCGCCCCTTGTCGGCGGCGACGTCGCTGCTGGCCGAGATTGCGGCGTATGCGATGCGGTCAAACACCGTGTCGACGAACTTCAGGTGCTCCTCGCTCTCCCAGTTGATGCCGTTTTTCGCGAGCATGTGATGATATCCGCTCACACCGAGGCCGACCGGGCGGTACCTTTGATTATTCACCTTTGCATACGGCACGGGGAAGAAGTTGAGATCGATGACGTTGTCCAGCGCGCGCACGACATGCCCGGTGATGGTTTCCAGCTCGTCGGAGGTCAAATCGATCTGACCCAGCGACAGGCTCGCGAGGTTGCAGACCACGAAGTCGCCGGGTTTGGTGGTGGTCACGACCACCATCTCGCCGTCCATGTCCACGATCTCCTGGCTCACGTCCGAAATGCCGCTCATGTTCTGCGCGATCTCTGTGCAGAGGTTGCTGCAGTAGATCATACCCGTGTGGTGGTTCGGGTTTGCGCGGTTGACCGCGTCCCGGTTGAAGACAAACGGCGTGCCGGTCTCCACCGCGCTCTTGAGAATCATGCGCACGATCTCCTTGATCGGAATCACGCGTTTTTCAATCCGCTCGTCCGCTACGCAGTCGCGATAGCGCATCTCCCACTCTTCGCCCCAGTAGTCCTCGAGGCAGTAGCCTTTGACGGCGGCGATATCGTGCGGGCACATGAGATACCAGTTGCCCTCGATGTTGTCGCGCACGGTCTTCCAAAACAGGTCCGGATAGCACACCGCGGGGAATACGTCGTGCGCTTTCATGCGGTCGTCGCCGTTGTTGGTTTTCATCTGCAGAAACTCCGGCAGATCCTTATGCCACGCGTCAAGATAGACCGCAACCGCACCCTGACGCACGCCGAGCTGATCGACCGCGACGGCGGTATCGTTGGCGAGGCGGATCCAGCGGATCACGCCGCCCGCCGCGCCCGCAAAACCACGGATGCTGCTGCCCGTTGCGCGCACCTTGCCGAAATACAACCCCATGCCGCCGCCGTATTTGCTCACCTGCGCAAAGTTGTTGATGCTGCGGTAGATGCCGGTCAGGCTGTCGGGCACGGTGTCGATAAAGCAGCTCGAGAGCTGATGAAACGGCTTTCTGGCGTTGGCGAGCGTCGGCGTCGCCATGGTTACCTTCAGCGCGCTGAGCATCTCGTAAAACCGGCGCACCCAGATCATCCGGCCGCTTTTTTCCGGCATTGCCAGATGCAGCGCGATGCCCAGGTACATCTCCTGCGGCGTCTCCAGCGGCTGGTTTTTGTGGCTCCTTATGACATATCGCCTGAGCAGCAGCTCAAGGCCCGAATAGGTGAGCTTTTCGTCGTTTGCGGGGTTGAGAAAAGATCCCGCTTCGTCGAGCTCTTCGTTTGTATAGTTGTCAAGTATGTAGGCGCCGTACAGCCCGCGATCACAAAGATAATGCACCTTGTCCGCAAAACCGTTCAGGTTCAGCTCGGACTGGACACGCGCGAGATCCTGCATGAAATCGTACATGAGCAGCCGCGCGGCAATGAACTCCCAGTGCGGTGCCTCCTGTGTGGTCAGCTCCGCCGCGGCGCGGGTGAGCACGGCGCGCTTGCCCGATTCACTCATCTCCGGCTTGAGGAAGGAGCGGAATTTTTCGTCCAGCCTGGAGAGTTCATACTGCTCCTGCGGATAATCCTTTTGTGCCTTGGCGAGCACGGCATCCAGCGCGTCTCCATCAACGAAAAACGAGCAGATGATCTTTCGCTGGGCGCGCTTTCTCGTGCGCTCGCTGCGGTAGAGGATATACGCCTTGCTCTGGGCGAAGTAGCCCTTGAGCATGAGCGTTTCCTCAACGAGATCCTGAATCTGCTCGACCGAGACCGGCGGCAGCAGAAACGGAATCCGCGCCTCCACGGCGGTTGTAATCGCCTCCAGCGTGGCCTCCGAAACTTCGGTGTCCGTGCTGACAAACGCTTTTCGCACGGCGCTGGTAATCTTGTTGCGGTCGTAGGCTTCCGCCTGCCCGCTTCGTTTGACGATCTCCATCATATTATGTACCGCAACCTTTTTTATCGTATTCGCCTGATCAGACAGCCTGCCCGCCACATATCGACGAAGCGGCTGAAAATCGCAACAGATTGTATCTCAGATTTTATACTACCACAACATATTGCGCGTCGCAATGGCGCGGAGTGTGGAAAACAGGAACGATTACAACGAAGGAATGCATCGCTTAGACAGCGGCAAATAAAAAACAGCCGGATGGTCTGGCTGTTTGAAGCATCTTGCAATAAGCGGGCTGTGACGAATGAAATCTAGGCCGAAAAAGTTTACAAAATCGCGTCGAAATCGTCCGCTTCCGTCACGACGGCGAGACCGTTTTCCTTCAGCAGCGCGGCGGTCATCCCCTCGCCGGATACAAGCTTGCCCGTAAAGCTGCCGTCGTAGATACGCCCGCAGCCGCAGGAGGGGCTGTTGGCTTTGAGTATGGCGGCGCGGCACCCGAACAACTGCGCAAGGCGCAGCGTTTCGTGCGCACCCTGCGCGAACGCTTCCGTGACGTCTTCACCGCTGCGGGTGACGACGCGATCTTCTCTGCGCTCTGCGGGCGGGCGCGGCGTCGGCAGGCCGCCGAGCTGCTCTGGACAGACGGGGATGAGCGCGTGCGACCCGATGAGCGTCAGCAGTCGTTCGTTCGATTGCGCGCAGCCGTCATAGCGGCAGGGTACGCCGAGCAAACAGGCGCTCACAAGGATGGGAGATTGGTCGTTCATCAGGGTTCCCCTTTGCATTGGGTTGAGGTGATTATATCATACGGACAAATTGAACGCGATTCGTTTCGATTGAGCGCGAGTGGATGCACAACCTCAGAATTTACCACAAGTGGTAAATTACGCGTTTTACAATCCACTCAAAAGGGGATTCTTTTTCAGAAACGTCAATATACCACGCGTGGTATAAATTTGTGTGTTTCGATAGCGAAACGGACAATTCCGGGAGTGGGGCACGGAGAAATAAAAAACCCGCCCCGAAATGGGCGGGTTTTGTGTGATCTGGTTTTTATTTCGGATAGCGGAAGCGCTTGAGCCTGAGCGCGTTGCTCACAACGGTGACGGAGCTGAGCGCCATCGCGGCGCCTGCGAATACCGGGGTCAGCAGCGGACCGCCGAAGGCGAAGAACACGCCTGCGGCAAACGGGATACCGATTACGTTGTACGCAAACGCCCAGAACAGGTTCTGCCGGATGTTGCGGATGGTTGCGCGGCTGAGCGCGATTGCCGCGGCGACGGACGAGAGATCCCCGCGCATGAGCACGACGTCCGCCGATTCGACGGCGACGTCCGTGCCGCTGCCGATGGCCATGCCGACGTCCGCCTGCACGAGCGCGGGCGCGTCGTTGATGCCGTCGCCTACCATGGCGACGCGCTTGCCTGCGGCCTGCAGCTTTTGCACCGCGCTTGCCTTGCCGTCCGGCAGTACGTCCGATAGCACATGGTCGATCCCGACGCTCGACGCGACGGCTGCCGCCGTGTTGGCGTTGTCGCCCGTGAGCATATACACATCCAGCCCGAGCGCTTTGAGTTGCTCTACGGCGTGTCTGCTCGTGGATTTCACCGCGTCCGCCGCCGCCATGAGTGCATAGAGCGCGCCGTCCACGGCGATGTACATGAGTGTCTTTCCCGCGCCGGAGAACGCTGCCGCGTCCGAAACCGAAGCGGCGAAATCCACGCCGTTTTCGCGCAGCAGGCTTTGGTTACCCGCGAGCACGCGCCGTCCGGATACGGTTGCGTCGATACCCCTGCCGGGAACCGCGCGGAATCCTTCCGGCTGCGCGAGCGCCAAACCGCGCTTCTCCGCGGCTTCGACAATCGCGCGGGCGATCGGGTGCTCCGAGCCGCGCTCGGCGGACGCCGCCAGCGCAAGTACATCGTCTTCGGAATCCTTTGTATAGCGGGCAATGTCGGTCAGTTCCGGCTTGCCCTGCGTGATGGTGCCGGTTTTGTCGAGCACGACGGCGCTGATGCTGTGCGTGGTTTCGAGCGCCTCGCCGCCCTTGATGAGCACGCCGAGCTCCGCGCCTTTTCCGGTGCCGACCATGATGGCGGTCGGCGTCGCGAGACCGAGTGCGCACGGGCAGGCGATGACGAGCACGGTGACGAAGATATTGAGAACGAAATTGAAGTCTTTTCCAACAAGCGCCCAAATGATGGCGGAGATGACCGCGATGCCGATGACCGCTGGCACGAAATAACCGGAGATTACATCTGCAAGCTTGGCGATGGGCGCCTTGCGCCCTTGTGCCTCCTCCACGAGGTGGATGATCTTGGAGAGCGCCGTGTCTTCGCCGACCTGTGTGACCGTAAAGCGCAGCAGGCCTTCGCCGTTGATGCTGCCGCCGGTGACAGGGGAGCCGGGCTGTTTTTCAACGGGCAGGCTCTCGCCTGTGAGCATGCTCTCGTCCACGCTGGACGCGCCGTCCGAAACCACGCCGTCCACGGGGATCGCCGCGCCGGGACGCACCAGCACGACGTCGCCAACGGCGACCTCGTCGAGCGCGACCTCCATCTCTACGCCGTCCTTGATGATGACTGCGGTCTTGGGCCTGAGGTTCATGAGTTTTTTAATGGCTTCGGACGTTTTGCTTTTGCTGACTGCCTCCAGGTATTTACCGACCATCACGAGCGTGATGACCACGGCGGCGGACTCAAAGTAGAGGTGCTGCGCAAAGTCCACGTTGCCCAGATAGATCAGTACGGTTGCGTATACGCCGTAGAGAAACGCGCTGCCGGTGCCGATGGCAACCAGCGTATCCATGTTCGGCGCGCCTTTGAAGAGCGTGCGCATGCCGACGCGGAAAAACCGCCCGCCCGCGATCAACACGGGAACGGTCAGCAGCAGCTGTACGAGCGCGAACGTCAGCGGATGCATATGCGGGCTGAGAAACGCCGGCAGCGGAACCTTCAGTCCGGGGAACATATGCGCCATTGCGATATACAGAATCGGCGCGGCAAACACGATCGCCGCGATAAGACGCCAGCGCATGGCGCGCAGCGCTTTTTCTCGCTTTTCCTGCTCTGCGTCGCGCGTGTCCTCACTGGTGAGTTCCAGCGGCGTGTAGCCCGCTTTGGTGACCGCTTCGCGAATCTGCGCGAGCTTGACTTTCGCGGGGTCATAGGAAAACGCGGCGCGGTTGGTTGCGAGGTTGACGGATGCTTCCGTCACGCCGTCGAGCTTCTTCACCGCGCGCTCCACCGCCGTTGAACACGCCGCGCAGGTCATGCCGTCCACACCGAGCTCGCCGCGCTTGATCATCTGCGGCACGCTCAGGCCGTAGCCCGCGTTTTCCACGACGGCTTTCATTTGTTCAAAGCCGACTTTGCTTTCGTCATATTGTACGCGCAGCGTTTCGGTTGCGAGGTTGACCTCCGCGGACGCTACGCCGTCGAGTTTCGATATCGCGCGCTGTACATGCGCGGAGCAGGCCGAGCAGGTCATACCGCTGACCAGATAGATGGAATCTTTCATCAGGCGTTTCTCCTTCCGTTGCGGCCTGTCCGCCTGTTTGGGCATGGTACCGCAGGATTGATCTATATTTATTATATGGTATTGGTGTGCGAGTAGTATGTGACTCTGCGCACTTTGCGCCGTTATGCGCCTCCGAGGTCGTCCACAACGAGGATGCGCCCGTCCAGCATGCCCATCCAGCAGGTATACGAGACGATGCCGGACTCTTCCGGCGTGAACTTGATGACATTTTCGCCGGACTTAAGCGCTTTTTTCACATTATACTGTGGGAAAACGACCGTCTGGTTGCAACCGGTGATGTTCTCCTCCTCCGCCAGAATCGTCAGTTCAACGGGAACGCCCCTCTGCACGATGATAAAGGGGTAGACGTAGGGGTTGAGCTCCGCGTTGACTTTCTGTACGCCGTTCTCCAGCTTTGCGGGGATATACCCCTTGTCAATCGCCTGCTGTATCAGGGAAGAAGCGCTTTTCTCCTGCGCGACGGGTGCGGAGGTGGTCAGCGAAACATCCGCGGCTGTGGTGGGGCGCAGGCCGGAGAGCGAGAAGGCGCTGGCCGCCATGACGACGGCGAAGAACACAACCAGCACCGCGCTCACGCGCTGCACGGCATAGGCGAATTTTCCTTTTAATGTGGAGAAAATCGCGCCCGCGCCGAGCATGAGCGGAACGGTACCGAGCGAGAAGAGCAGCATGGAGAGCGCACCGGTGAGTGCGGAGCCGGTTGCCAGCGCGTAGAGCTGCATGGCCTGCAGCGGCCCGCAGGGGATAAACCCGTTGAGCAGGCCAACGACGAGCGGACCTTTGCCCGCGCCAGCTTTGCCCGCGCGCACCGCGAGAAACGCGGGCGTGCGCGGCACGAGCCACGCGGGCAGCCAGCCGAGCATGCCGAGCCCCATGAGCAGCATGCCTATCGCTGCTATCGCAAGGATGACCGCCTTGAATGTTTCGCTGAGAAACAGAACGGAGCCGAGTGCGCCGACGGCGCCGCCGATGACGGTATAGGAAACCACGCGGCCGAGGTTATACAGCAGCGGCCCGCGCAGGCTCGCCTTTTTCTCTGCGCCGGTTCCGACGCTCTGGGAGAGGTTGATGCCGCCGCACATGGCGATGCAGTGGACGCTGGTGAACAACCCGGTCACAAACAGTGCCAAGAGCGAAATCGTGCTGTCGATCTTCGGAATATAACCGAAAAAGTTGAACCCGACCGTGTAGCGCAGCAGCACATACAACGCGAGCACGATGATGGCGACCGGAATCACTTTTGCAACCGGCTGGCGCTCTTTTGCAGCGCCGAGCACCTTGTAACCCTCGCGATCCACCGCTTTGGTAACGTCTTTTGCCAGAGCAGCTTCGTCCGTAATCGAGGGATCGTATGTCACATCCAGCGATCTTCGCGTGAAAGAGGCTTTCGCGCCGGTTACGCCGCGTGTTTTTTTCGCCGCCTTGACGACGCGGGCCTCGCAATGGGCGCAGGTCATGCCGGAAACGTTAAACCGTACAGTCCTCATGGAAAATCTCCTTTTTATTCAACATGAACTTAGTTTCATGTCGACTATCTGCATTAAAACATAAAACCATGCAGATAAAAACATCTGGTCGCGAATTTCACACCAGCGACAAAAATTGACATAATTGCGCCGCGCACCGCGCCCCGGACCAGGAGGCGCGGCACAGAGGTAAAATGCGGTTTCATCCGGGGAACACGACGGTCAGCAGCATCTTGAACGGCTCGATTGCCTCGAGTGCGTGCGGAACGCCCGCGGGCATGACGATGGTCTGCCCGGCGGAGAGGTTGTGCGCGATTTCGCCGACGGTGATCTTCGCCGTGCCGTCGAGCACCTGCACCATGGCGTCGCCCTTCGACTCGTGCGAACTGATCTCTTCGCCCGTGTCAAACGCGAACAACGTCAGGCTCACAGCCCTGTTTTGCGCGAGCGTGCGGCTGACGATCTGACCCGTCTGGTAGGTAACCAGCGAAACGAGCGCCAGCGGAGTGGAATGGTCGATGTTTTTGAGTATGCTGGACATGGGGAAATCCTCCTGTTTCTGTTATTTTAGGTGTGGTTGTTTCAGGGTTTGGACACCAGCCTTTTTTCGCCGGTGATTGCCTGAATGGGCGCGATATCCTGCGTCACCTCGAGCACACCGAGATACTCCCCGGACTCGCTGCGCACCGCGTAATACCGGATATAGACGAATTTATCTCCCATCCGGATCCAGAAATCTTCATGATCCTTTCTGCCGGATTTGAAGTCTGCGATGATGCCCTCGACAATATGCACGCTTGCCGGCGGATGGCAGTTGGCTACCTTGCGCCCGATGATGGCCTTCGTCCGCGCGAACACCCGCTCGCTGTTTTGTGAAAAATACCGCACGGTATCGTCTGCGCCGACAAACGTGATATCCAGCGGCAGCGTGTCGAGCATGCGCGTGAGCTCCGCAACGCTGAAAAACCCCGTCGGCAGATGTACTGCACCATCGGCAGGCGCGGCGGGAGCTGACGCTTTCGCGACGGGCGATGCTTGCCATGTGGGCGGCGGATCGATCAGGCAGTAGCCAATCTCGCCGCTTTCGCGCGCGACAACCGTCCACTCTTCCTCGGTCAGCGTGTCGAGCAGCATGGGGATGAGGATGTTCTCCTCTTTAAAGATCATCTCTCCTACGCGTGTGAGCGCTTCACCCAGCTTCTCTGCGACGGCTGCGTCTCCCGCCGCCGCGAGGCGCGCGGACTCCTTCAGCAGCGCGCGGATCTCGTCGTCCACGCCCCACATCACCTTCGGCGGCGCGGTGACGCCGTGCTGCTCGAGACAGGGGAAGAGCAGGTTTTCCTTACGCGAATAATGCAGGTCGATGGTGAGCAGCGCGCCGATCTCCGGCAGCAGCACCTGTGGTGCGGACCCGCCGGCTGCAACGCGCGCCAGCAGCGGGCGGATGCGCTCGTCGAGCTGCTTCTGAATCGCTTCGTTTTCCAAATGGAGCGTATGCGCCGGATGTCCGGGTTGACGGCTCGCGTCTGCAGGCGCGTGGATTTCTTCGATGCTGCCCTTGAACACGGCGGAGTGCACGTCGCAGAGGCGCTGCACCTCGGACACCGGCAATCCCTCCGAGATGAGCGCCTGCTCGGCTTCCGATATTTCGCTGGCGGCAACGCCGTCAAACGCCTCTCTGAACACGGCCTGCACTTCTTCCACGGTTTTTCCTTCGTGCAGCTGGCGTAGCATATCCTTGATGGCTTCCTTGCGCCGATCGCGGTTGTTGATTTCCTGGCTCATATACTTGCCTCCTGTTCGATTTTCCTTGTTGGTGTTATAGCGCTGCTGCGTAGCCGTGCGCCGCAAGTGCGGCGACAATCTGCGCGAGCGGAATGTGCTTGAGTGCAGCGCCCTTGACGGGGGTCATTAACCGGCCCGCGGTTTGCAGCATGCCGGGTTTGGTGATGTCCGTAAACCCCAGCGCGCTGAGAATCCCGATCAGGTCGGGATGCTTGCTGCACAGGGAGAACACGGTTTCGTTGAGGTTAATCCGGATGAGATCCATGATTGCTTCTCCTCCTTCGGGTCAATGGGAAACGTTGAGAGTTAATCACTAGTGTTTTACTAGTCTATCTGACGTGAGTATAATGCATCCTCTCAAATAAATACGTTGCATTAACAACAAAAATTCGTGCTTGCAATTAATTATCACAACAAATAATATAATGAATAGTTTGAATACGTTGATCAGGCGTGATTCGACTGCTATTGTTGATCGGATGTGCCGCTGTTGGCATAAAGTAGATTGGTAAAAAATGAAGATCGTTGAACTGGAGAACAACATATGAAGTTTCGTCAACGCTGTGCGATTGTGCTGGTACTTGTGATCACCATGGGTTTCCTCTCGGCCTGCCAGCTCTTACCCGTCGTCACGCAACTCTTGGCAACTGCGACGCCGGTTGCAACAGCGATTCCAACGCTTGCGCCAACCCCTGAACCAACGCAAGAGGTCATACCGGAATATACCGCCGGTATAACGGAAGGGTATGAGTATAGAAGCGAATACTTCCGGTTTGGATGCAGGCTGGACGATTCGTGGACGATTGCAACACCTGAAGAACTTGCAGAGTTGCATGGCCTTGATGTTGAATTGATGCGACATTTAAACGTTCCCGACTACCTCATAGAGCGGACACAAGAAAAAGGAATCTATGAGTTTGTGGCAGACGCGAACAGGGGATTGCAATCGATTATCGTCAGTGCGGAGGATGTTTCAGACCGATTAACCGTAGGTGATGACTTGGACATGGACACTGTCCTAACGTTAACAAAACGACCGTTATTAGACATGCTTGAGCAGGCGGGCATGGAAATAATCAGCTCGGACAACGTTAATGTGTTTATTGAAGGCATAAGGAAAACCGGCACATTCATCGAAATGGATGATTCGGGTCTTTCCACGTATATGTTGATTGTCATGATGCAGCGCGGGACATATCTGGTCACGATCAACATTACCACCGTCGGCAGCGATATCACCGAAGACATCTTAGAAAACTTTTATCTGATTCAATAGAATTTCAAATGATTCGACTGTTTCATATGCGAGTTTCACCCTCGGGAACGATATGTTTTTGAGGGTTTTTCTATGAAAAAAGCCGCGCTTGCGCGCGGCCGGGAAGAGCTAATCGGATTATTTCGTCATCGGCAACGCTCTGCTGCCGGGTTTCTCCAGCTTGAGCTTGCCTTCTTTGCAGATGGGGCAATCGTCCGGATCGTAGGAGTCGATAGAGAGCTTCAGCGCGGCGTAGACCGGCAGGGGAAACTCGCAGTTATCCGTGCGCCGGTCGGCGACGCAGGCCGCGCCGATCACCTCGGCGCCCATCTCTTCGAGCGCTTTTACCGTTTCCATCGTGGATTTTCCGGTGGTGATGACGTCCTCCGCGATCAATATTTTGTCCCCTTTACCAACGGTGAATCCGCGGCGCAGCTGCATCTCGCCTTCTACCCGCTCGGTGAAGATGCTCTCCACGCCGAGCTGGCGCGCCAGCTCGTAGGAGACGACGATGCCGCCCATGGCAGGGCCGCAGACCTTGGTGATCGGCAGGTGCTTCACCTGCTGCGTCACGCTGCCGAGTACTTCCTCCGCCAGCGCGGGAAAGCGAAGGAGCTTTGCGCACTGGCAGTAGCCGCCGCTGTGCCGCCCGGAGGAGAGCAGAAAATGTCCTTCCAGAAATGCTTCGCACTGTTTCATGATGGTTAGATTGTCTTTCATATTCGATATACTCCTTAAATGATTCCAACGATTTCCTGCAGGTTCGTCAACTGTTCTTCGGCGCAGTAGGCGGCAAGCCCGTCTATGATGTTGAGCATTGCGTCGGGTTTTGCAAACGTCATGGTGCCGACCTGCACTGCCGCAGCGCCCGCCATGAGAAACTGCAGCGCGTCATCTGCGCTTGCAATGCCGCCCAACCCGACCACGGGGATGTGCACCGCGTGGGCAACCTGATGCACCATCCGCAGCGCGACGGGGCGAATCGCCGGGCCGGAGAGGCCCGCGTATACGTTGCCGAAAACCGGCTGTTTTTTCTTCGTGTCGATCGCCATGCCGAGAAAGGTGTTCACGAGGCTGAGCGCGTCCGCACCCGCGCTCTCACAGGCGCGCGCGACGGAGACCAGATCCGGCGCGTTGGGCGAGAGTTTCACCATGACCGGATACGCTGAGACCGCTTTGATCTTCTCGGTGATGTCGGCCGCCGTGTCGGGCAGCATGCCAAATGCCATCCCGCCCGCTTTGACATTCGGGCAGGAGATGTTGAGTTCGAGAATGTCGATGTCCGCGTCGTTGAGCAGGCGCGCGCCTTCCAGATAATCCTCTTCGCTGTGCCCGCCGAGATTGGCGATCACCGCCGGACCGAGCGAGCGCATGAAGACAGCCTCCGTTTCGACGAAGTGCCGCACGCCGGGATTTTCCAGCCCAATGCTGTTGAGCATGCCGGACGGGGTTTCATAGACGCGCTGACCGGCGTTGCCGGAACTACCATGCAGGGTAAGACCCTTGCCGCTGATGCCGCCGAGGCGCGAGACGTCCATGTGTTCCGCGTATTCGTGGCCGAAGCCGAAGGTGCCGCTCGCCGCGATGACCGGATTTTGCAGCGCAACGCCGCAGAGCGTGAGGGAGAGTGGGTTATAGTCCATCGCGCACCTCCCGGTAGTCGAACACCGGCCCGTCCTTGCAGACGCGCTTTCTTCCGCCTGTGGTATCGCAGGTGCAGCCGAGGCAAGCGCCGACGCCGCAGGCCATGTGCTTTTCGAGCGAGACGTAGAGCGTTGCTTGCGCTTCATCCGCTGCTTTTGCCGCCGCGCGCAGCATGGGAGCCGGCCCGCAGGCATAGTAGGTTGCGTCAAGTGTGAAATCGACGTCTGCGGTGACGAATCCGCCGATGTTGCGGGTTACGCTGTTTGCATACCGTTGAAACTCTTTTTCCAGATATGCTTCTTCACGAAACCCCAGATAAACTTCAATTTTTCTGCCGGGCTCGCTCGCGCGCAGCTCTTTGGTGAGCTGGAGCATAGGCGCCGTGCCGATGCCGCCGCCGATGATCACGGCGCGGTCCGGTTTGAGCGAAAAACCGTTTCCATACGGTCCTTGCGTGTCGATCTCCTGCCCCGGCAGCAGCCGGGCAAACAGCGCTGTGCCGCGCCCGACGGTTTGGTAGACAAACGTCGTCTCTTTTGTAACGGTGTCGTACGAGCAGATGCTGATGGGGCGCCCGAGCAGCGGGTCAAGCGCGCCGGGTACGCGCAGCATAAAAAACTGCCCCGCGTGCCCTGCCGCCAACCCGCGGACGGTCATGCGCCAAACGCTCTGCGCGATTTTTTCGTTGTTGATTATGACAGCCACTGCAGAATATCCGTTTTCATGTCCTGCACCGCCGTGCGAACGTGGTCGGTGAACTGCTCGGTTTCACACTTCCCCTTGTGCGCGGTGATGATCCCGCGCGAGGAGTTGACAACGCCGCGTACGCCGCCCTGAAAAAAGCCCGCGATGTCTTTTCCCGTTCCGCCCTGTGCGCCGTAGCCGGGGATGAGCAGGAAGGTGTTGGGCAGCAGCGGGCGGATGCGCTCGAACTCCTCCGGATAGGTCAACCCCGTCACCGCGCCGATGGCGGAGAAACCGCTCTTGCCGACGAACCGCTCGCCCCATTCGGAGACTTTGCGCGCCGTGCGTTCATAGAGCGTTTCGCCGTCGATCAAGAGATCCTGAAAATCTTTTCCGCTGGGGTTGCTGGTTTTGACCAGTGCGAACACGCCCTTGCCGCTCTCCAGATAGGGATAATACGGTGAGACCGCGTCCTCGCCCATGAAGACGTTGATGGTCATCAGGTCGGTTTCGAAGTCGCCGGAGAAGTGCGCCTTTGCATACTGTACCGCGGTGGAGGAGATATCCCCGCGCTTGGCGTCCGTGATGGTCACGTTGCCGCGGCTTCTGGCGTATTGCAGCGTTTTGGAGAACGCGCGCATGCCGTCGAGGCCGAGCGCCTCGTAGCAGGCGATCTGGAGCTTGTAGCATCCCGCGATGTCCTCTGTCGCGTCGATGATGCTCCGGTTGAACTCGAATATTTTTTCTCCGTCCGTTCCTGTCTTCTTTTGCAGATAGTCCGGCAGGAATTCTAGTTTTGTATCGAGTCCGACGCAGACGGGACCTTTTTTCTGTACCGCTTCAAACAGCTTTTCCATGCTCATATGTATGCTCCTTTTGGTTGAGTTCGTTTGCTTGATATTCATAGCGCGATGCGCCGCCGACGATGGTTTGCAGCACCCGCCCGCGCACCGATCTGCCGTGAAAGGGCGTGTTGTTGGAGCGCGAGACCATATCGTTTGCGTCGATGGCGCGCTCCTCGTCGAGCGCGGCGATGACGAGATCCGCCGGATATCCGGGCCGCAGGAGCCCGGCGTTCAGGCCGAGGCGCTTTGCCGGGTTGTATGCCATCATTTCGGACAGCCGTGTCAGCGCGATGCCATTGTCCTGAAAGACCTTCAGGCAGATGGCAAACGCATGCTCGATGCCGGAGATACCCGCGGCGTTGTTTGCCTTATCCGCCGATGTGTGCGGCGCGTGATCCGTTGCGATGCAGTCGATCGTGCCGTCTTTGATGCCGGCGATCAGCGCTTCGGCGTCCGCGTGCGTGCGCAGCGGCGGGTTCACGCGGTAATCGTCATCCCAGCCGAAAAGATGGTGCGGCGTGACCTCGCAGGTGAGGGAGAGCCCCTCCGCCTTGGCGCGGCGGATGCGCCCAACCGTCTCCGCGCGGCTGATGTGTCCGATATGCAGATTGCCGCCGGTTTCTTTGAGCAGCGCGATGTCCCGCGCGACGATTGCCCGCTCCGGCTGGCTGTGCGTGCTAACGACGAACCCGTATGTGGCGGAGTCCAATAGCAGATCACGCATGAATTCATCGGAAAAGATGGTCTTACCATCGTTGGAGAGCATGTTTGTCACACGGCTGAGTGCGGCGCGATTTGTCGGCGTTTCGTCGCCGAGCGCCGCGCCCGCGGCGGCGGCCTGCGTGAGGCGGCAGAGCTGTAGGCGATTCGCTTTTTTCAGGTTTTCCTCGACAAGCGCGGGAGAGGTGACGACGGGGCTGGTGTTTGCCATGGCGACCACATGGGCGTATCCGCCGCATAGCGCAGCGCGCATGCCGGTCTCCATGGTTTCCTTTTGCGGATAGCCGGGGTCGCGCAGGTGGCAGTGCAGGTCGATGAAAGCCGGCATGAGCGCGTGATGCCGCAGGTCGACCACCCGGTCCGTGCGGCGCCAGCTCAGCGGACCGCAGGCGACGATGACGCCGTCCTCCACGGTGAGGTCGCCGTAGCGATCCCCTTCAGCGTCGATCAGGCGTGCGTTTCGATAGAGCGTTACCATTGCGGTTCTCCTTTCATCGTCGGGGTTACAGATGCGTCCGCGCGTCGCAGTATTCGCAGGCGTACTGGTTCGTCGCTGCGTCTACAAGGTAAAACTGCACGTCGTCGATGCGCTCCTGGTTCGTGATGCAGCGCGGGTTCTTGCAGCGCAGGATGCCGTTGACGGTTTCGGGCGGCGTGAGGCTGAGCTTGTTGACCCGGACGCCGTCCTTGACATAGTTGATGGTGACGTTGGGGTCGATCAGGCCGAGTACGTTGAGGTTGAGGTCAAGATGCGTCTCGATCTTGATCAGGTCCTTGCGACCCATCTTCGTGCTCTCCACGTTGCGCATGAGCACGATCACGTCGTCCAGACGGTCGAGCCCGAGCTGCTGAAAAATCTTGTATCCGTGACCGGCGCGGATGTGGTCGATCACGATGCCTTCCTTGAGTTTCGAAACATTGATCATTCTGCTATCCTCCTCTGCGTTGTGTGTCAGATGCGCGGTTCGTTTGCGCCGAGCAGCTTCATGATGAGCGCCATGCGCACATACATGCCGAATTTCACCTGTTGAAAGTATGCCGCGCGCGGGTCCGCGTCCACCTCGACGGCGATTTCGTTGATGCGTGGCAGCGGGTGCATGACGATCATGTCCGGCTTGGCGAGCTGCATCTTGTCCGCTGTCAGGATGAAGAAGTCCTTTAGGCGCAGGTAGTCTTCTTCGCTGATGAAGCGCTCGCGCTGCACGCGGGACATATACAGCACGTCCAGCTTTGAGATACTGCCTTCCAGATCGGTGGTCTCTTCGTACGGCACGCCTTTTGCATCCAGCTCTTCCTTGACGAAGGCGGGCATCGTCAGTTCATCCGGCGAGATGAAGAGGAAGCGTACGTTTTGATACCGCGCGAGGCAGGTCACCAGGCTGTGTATGGTGCGCCCGAATTTCAGATCCCCGCAGACGCCGATGGTCAACCCGTCGAACGCGCCTTTGTAATTGCGTATAGTCAAAAGGTCCGTCAGCGTTTGCGTCGGGTGATGGTGCCCGCCGTCGCCCGCGTTCACGACGGGGCATCCGGCATAGCGGCTCATGAGCTTTGCCGTGCCCTCCTTGGGATGCCGCACTACGATGATGTCCGCATACTGACCGACCGTACGCGCGCTGTCCGCGAGGGTTTCGCCCTTTGCCGCGCTGGAGGTGTTGGGGTCGGAGAAGCCCAGCGTGCTGCCGCCGAGGCGGAGCATCGCGGCGTCAAACGAAAACTTTGTGCGCGTTGAGGGCTCGTAGAAGAGGCTCGCCAGCAGCTTTCCCTCGCAGGCTTTTGCAAAGCGCGCGGGGGACTCGATGATGCGGCCGGAGAGGGCGAGGAGTTCCTCGATCTCTTCGATAGAAAAGTCGCTTGGTGCGATCAGGCTCTTGTTCGTCAGCATATTCTTTGGTGCTCCTTTCGTTTGTACACCGCCGGGCCGGCGGTCGGGCCATAAAAAAACACCGGTTCAACTGCCGGTGTTCAAAACGGAACTATGAATTTGAGGAGTAGCAATACGGAAAAATCCAAACAGATGCTTTGATCCGGCAATAAAAAAGCTTTGATCGAAAAGAATAATTCCTTTCGTCAAAGCTTTGAAAACGAAAACCAAACGGGAAAGAACGGAGGGAACACGGGAAGCGCGGAGACGGTCAATTCTTTTTTTCAAGTCCACCCGCGGGTTCATGCTGCGCCCTGCCTTTCCTTGGATTTTTACGTATTTTTGCCAGTATATAAGAATGAAACAGGATTGTCAACAGGTGACTTCATAAAACACAGTATTTTTTTGGCAGGATGTACTGGAATCGGAGTGTCGGATGCGGGATTGTGAAAAAGTTCATTGACTGGCAAAGGCATACTGAATAAAATGGGATTAGACATATCATACTGGTGCAGTATATGCGATCACATTTCCAAGTTGTTTCACACGCATCGAAAGCGTAGTGAAACAGAAATCTTTGGAACAGGCGGCGGACAGGAATGAACAGAAGATCGATCAAGTTCCTGATAATGGGCATCTGCCTGGCGGTAATTGCCGCCGGGTTGATTTCCGCGTTTGCCTGCGCACCGCCGCAGGCAAACGTCACCCGGACACGCGATACGATCTCCGTTGTGATGGACGACAACTATCCGCCATATGTGTTTCGCGACGAGGAAGGAAACCTGCAGGGTGTATTAATCGACGAGTGGGCGCTCTGGAGCGAAAAAACAGGAATAACAGCCGAGATTCATGCGATGAACTGGGCGGACGCGCTCGCCGGCATGCGATCGGGCCATTATGACGTCATCGACACCGTGTTTTTCAACGATGAGCGCGACGGCTGGCTCGATTTTGCGGCGCCGTATGCAACGATCGACGTACCGATTTTCCATAATAACAAGATCGGCGGGATTACGGATGCAACTTCGCTGCGCGGTTTTCTCGTCGCGGTCAAGGCGGGGGACAGCTGCATTCCTATTCTGCGCGGCGCGGGCGTGACGGAGATCATCGAGTATCCCAGTTACGAAGCGATCATCGACGCCGCAAAAAGCGGAGAGATCAGCGTTTTTGTGATAGACGAGCCGCCGGCGATCTACTTTCTGTTTCAAAAGGGGATTGCGGCGAACTTCAGCCAGAGCGAAACACTCTATTCCGGCCAGTTCCACCGCGCGGTCAGGCAGGACGACGCAGAAACGCTGCGGCTTGTCATAAACGGATTCAAGCAGATTTCGCAAGAGGAACTGCGGGCGATCAACACAAAATGGTTCGGCTTGGAAAGCGCAAGACTGAATATCGCGTTTTTTCTGAAATACATTCTTGCCGCGCTGGCCCTTGTTGCTTTGATCATCCTCTGGATCGTGCTCTGGAACAGCAGGCTCAGAAAAGAAGTACGCAAGAAGACGGCGGAACTGCTGCACGAAACAAAGCTCATCGGCATTACGCTCAAATCGATTGGCGACGGCGTGATTGCGACCGACGTCAACGGGATAATCACCCTGATCAACCAGACCGCGCGCGACATGACGGGATGGGAAGACGACGCGATCGGCGAGCATATATCGAGCGTTCTGCTGCTGGTGGAAGAGAATACGAATCGACCCATCCGCACACCGATTGAACGAGTGCTCGAAACCGGCGAGATCGTCGGGCTTGCAAACCATACCGCGCTGATCAGCCGGGCGGGCGACGTGACACCCGTTGCCGACGGCGCTTCGCCAATTTTGGACGAGGACGGCAAAACCTACGGCGCCGTCATGGTTTTTCGCGATATCACGCAGGAAAGCGCGCACCGGGCGAAACTGGAATACATCATGTCGCACGACTCCATGACCGGCCTGTTCAACCGCTGGTATATGGAGGAGCAGCTGAAACATTATGAGCTGAACAGCGGTGAGCGCTGTGCCCTGATCATGGGCGACCTGAACGGATTGAAGCTGATCAACGATGCGTTTGGGCACAGCACCGGCGACCACTTTATTCAAAAAATCGCAGACATTCTGAAAGACTGCACCGGTGAGAACGGAGTTGTCGGCCGGTGGGGCGGGGACGAGTTTCTCATCCTGATACCGGATGCCGGCGCAAACGAAGCCGAAGAGCTGATTCGGGCGATCCAGACGCGCTGTACGGACGAGAGCGACGAGCAGATTCAGCTCAGCATCGCGCTCGGCTATGCGCTGAAAACCGGCGATGAGGACGAAATTCACAGTGCACTGCGCGCGGCGGAACAACTCACCTACCGGAGAAAACTGACGATTGAGAAGAGCTTTCGCAGCAGTGTGATCAACGCGTTGCTCTCCACGCTGGCGGCCAAGAGCGAAGAGACGGAGGAACACGCCGAGCGCCTGCGCCAGCATTGCGCCCAGGTCGGTCAGATCATCGGCATTTCTACCAAGGAGCTGGACGACATGATGCTTTTTGCCATGCTGCATGATATCGGTAAGGTCGGCATCAACGACGCGATTTTGCGGAAGCAGGGTCCGCTTACGAACGAAGAGTGGCTCGAAATGCGCAAACACCCCGAAATCGGGTTCCGGATCACGCAGAACAATGTCGATCTCGCGCCGATTTCCGAATATATTCTTTCGCATCACGAGCGCTGGGACGGCAAAGGATATCCACGCGGGCTCGCGGGCGAGGAAATACCGATTCTCTCGCGCATTCTAGCCGTTGTGGACGCGTTTGACGCGATGACCAACAAACGCATCTATCGTGTGCCGGTGAGTCCGGAGGAAGCCGCTGCGGAGATCATGCGCAACGCCGGAACCCAGTTTGACCCGCGTATCGCGCGTGTATTTGTCCATGAAGTTCTGCAACTATAGCTGAGTGAATGCAAAAAGACCCGCCGGAAGGCGGGTTTCTTTTTTGCAGGTAAAGAATCAATTGTTTCGTCTTGGAAAATCGTCGGGAGACTTGCGGCATCAGCCTTTTTTGTTCCTCGTGAAATATCGCTTCAAAACGGCAAGGCTTTCCTCGCGCAGAATGCCGCTCGTTACCTGCGGCTGGTGCGCGGAGTGAGAGAATACGATCTGGCTGCATGCGCTGCCTTCTTCTCCCAAAATGTCGCCAAGATCGTTGTCGCTCGCCGCGTAAACGAGCCGCCCGAGCTTTGCCCAGACCATTGCGCCGGAACACATGAAACACGGTTCGCAGCTGGAATAGAGCGTGTATTCCGACAGGTCGGAAATCCGCTCCTTCGCACAGAAACTGTGCAGCAGTCCGGCCTCGGCATGCAATGTCGGGTCGGATCCGGAATAGATTTGATTTTCGAAAGAAAACACCATCTCCCCGTCTTTGACGAGCACCGCGCCAAATGGCTCGTTGCCGTGCTCGACCGCCTGCTCGGAGAGGCGGATTGCTTCCTTCATGAAGCGTTCATCCTGCGGCATAGCATACTCCGTTCGTCGTTGTGTGTCCGCCCGTTTATCATGCCGGGCGAATCGTGTATTCCGCCTCGCTTAGCAGTTCGAGCGCGCGCTCGAACTGATCGGACTTCGTAAAAATATAATCCGTGTTGAATGTGGACACGGCGAATATGCTGATGCCATCCGCCGCAAGCAGCGATGAGATGCGGGCGAGTATGCCGACGAGGGAGAAGTCCAGCACGCCGGAGAGGAAAAACCCGCGCCAGCCGTCCTCGCGCGCGTATGTGTCCGCGGGAACTTTGCCTGTTTCGCAAACCAGAGAGATCTCGTCTTCGGTTACACCGAGAAAACTATGCGGTGCCAGCTGATCAGCTTCCGGCACGGTTTGAATTTTGCAGACGGAAAACGCCTGCGGCAATATCTGAAGTTCCATCATTTTCTCCGAATTATTGGTTCGCTGTTTGATATAAAAACGCCTGCGGCGCCAACCGCAGGCGTTTGAGATGCGTCAAGTGTGCGAATCAGCCGCGCGTGAAGACGGGCAGGGATTTGATGATCCGTTTTGCGCACTCCTCGGTGCCGAGCGCACCGGAGTCGAGGCTGATGTCGTAATGTCCCGCGTCGCGCCAGTCCTCGCCGGTGTAGTAAAGATAGTAGCTCGCGCGGTTTTTATCCAGATCACAGATGTGCTTTCGGATTTCGTCCTCCGTCCAGTCGAGCTGATACGAGGCGATCCGTGCGATCCTCGTATCAATCGGCGCGTGGACAAACGTGCGCAGCAGATACGGCTTTCCGCGCAGGATATAATCCCCGCAGCGGCCAACGATGATGCAGCTGCTTGTTTCGGCCAACTCCATAATGACCTTTGCCTGGAACTGATAGAGATTCTGCTGCGAGGTGTAGTTCTGGCTATCGGGCGGCAGGACTTCGCCCGTATAGACCTTCTCGGCGGCGCGCATGAGTTCGCGGCGGCTCGGGTGTTCGTCCGCTTCGTCAAAGAGCTGCTCGTTGATGCCGCTGACGTCCGAGGCAATGCGCAGCAGCTTACGGTCGTAAAAGGGGATTTCGAGCTGTTTGGAGAGCAGTTTGGCGAGTTCTACGCCGCCGCTGCCTTTTTCGCGCGCAATGGTGATGACATAATGCGCCATTTCGTCCTGTCTCCCTTCCGAGTGTGTTATGCACCGAGGTAGGCTTTGCGGACGCGGTCGTCCTCAGCCAGCTCCTTGGCGGAGCCTTCCATGGCGATCTTGCCCGTTTCGAGCACATAGGCGCGGTCCGCGACCGCGAGCGCCTTCTTTGCGTTCTGCTCAACGAGCAGGATGGTGATACCGCTGTTGTGCAGCTGGTCGATGATGGTGAAGATCTCGTTCACGAGGATCGGGGAAAGACCCATAGAAGGTTCGTCCATGAGCAGGTATTTCGGGTTTGTCATCAGCGCGCGGCCGGTCGCGAGCATCTGCTGTTCGCCGCCGGAAAGCGTGCCGCCGAGCTGGCGGGTGCGCTCCTTGAGCCGCGGGAAATGATGGAACACGCGCTCCATGTTGTCGCTGATGCACTTGGGGTCCTTGATGATATATGCGCCCATGCGAAGGTTCTCTTCCACCGTCATATTGGCGAAGATATGCCGTCCCTCCGGAACGTGCGCCAGACCCATGTTGATGATCGTGTTCGGCGGCACCTTCTGCAGATTGGCCCCGTCGAGCTTGATCTCGCCGGAACTGGTGCGCAGCAGGCCTGAAATCGTATGCAGGATGGTGGTCTTGCCCGCGCCGTTAGCGCCTACGAGGGAGACCAGCTCGCCGTCGTTGACTTTGAGCGAGATACCCTTGATGGCGTGGATTGCGCCGTAATATACGTTGATGTCTTTGATTTCCAGCATGTTCTGCCTCCTACTGCCCCAGATAGGCCGCGATGACCTTCGGGTCTTTGGCGATATCTTCGGGCAGCCCCTCCGCGATGGTGACGCCGTAGTCGATGACCTGGATGCGCTCGCAGATGTTCATGACAAGCGACATATCGTGCTCGATGAGCAGGATTGTGATACCGAAGCGATCCCGGATTGCGTTGATGCAGTCGAGCAGCTCGACGGTCTCCGTCGGGTTCATGCCGGCTGCGGGTTCGTCCAGCAGCAGCAGTTTCATATTGGTCGCCAGTGCGCGCGCAATCTCTAGTTTTCGCTGCTGGCCGTAGGGTAGATTCGCCGCGATGTAATCCACCTTGTCCTCCAGATGGAAGATGGATAACAGGTCAATCGCTTTTTGCTTGAGTTCGTGTTCCGTTTTCCAGAATTTCGGCGTCCGGAACATCGCGTCCAGCATATTGTAATGGATATCTTTCGTAAACGCAGCAAGTACGTTTTCGAGCACCGTCATCTGCTTAAAGAGACGGATGTTCTGGAAGGTACGCGCGATGCCGGCGGAAACGAACTGATGCGTTTTTTTGCCGTTGAGCACCACGCCGTCCAACAGAACGGAACCTTCGGTGGGCTTATACACACCCGTGAGCATGTTGAACACCGTCGTCTTGCCCGCGCCGTTGGGGCCGATCAGGCCGACGAGTTCGCCCTTGAACACCTTGATGTTAAAGTCCGACACGGCGACGAGCCCGCCGAACTTGATGCCGAGCTTGCGTGTTTCGAGTACGGGGATTCGTTCTTCAGACATTGCGCAGCGCCTCCTTGCTCTCGAGTTTCTGCGCCTGGCGGAGCTGCCGCTTCTTTTTCATATCCGAGACAAAGTTGCGCAGAGAGAGTTCGTATGTGCCGAAAATCCCCTTCGGGCGGAACATGATTACGATGATGAGAATGACGGCATACACGAGCATCGGAAAGCTGAACAGATTTTGAATCCAGGCAGGCATCGCCTGCAGCCACGTTCCGTTTTTGATCTGATAGTTGACGAGGAACATGATGATCGCCGCGACGATGGAGCCGGTCAACGAGCCCATGCCGCCGAGCACGACCATGACGACGATGAATGTGGAGTTGAGGATGCCGCCGTTTGCAAACGCGAACGACGAGGTGGAGAGCGTCGCATTGGAGCAGGCGTACAGTGCACCCGCGATGCCTGCGAAGAACGCGGAATAGGCAAACGTGAACACCTTGTAATACGCGGTGTTGATACCGGAGGCGGAGGCGGCGATTTCATCGTCGCGAATGGCGCGGATGGCGCGGCCGTATTTGGAACGGACGTACATGAACATCATCAGCACGCTGACCAGCGTGACCCCGATGGCAACCCAGACATAAGTCACCTTCAGCGCGGTACCAAAGCCGAGCCCGTTTGCGTAAAGCGAGGCGGAGGCGGAACCGATCGCGAGGCCTTCCTGACCGGCGAACGGCAGGTTGTTGATGATGTTGACGATGATCATGCCAAAGCCCAGTGTGATGATCGCGAGGTAGTCACCCTTGAGCCGGAGCGCCGGAATGCCGACCATCAGGCCGACGAGCGCCGCGAGCACGCCGGCGGCGAGAATGCAAACTGTGAGAACGAGCACGAACGCCGGGCCGCTTTTATCCGTGAAAAAGCCGGCGCGTTCTGCCGCAAGGGAGATCAGGGCCGCCGCATATGCGCCGATTGCCATAAATCCGCAGTGCCCCAGAGAGAGCTGGCCTAAAAACCCGAGCGTCACGTTCAGCGAAGCGGCGAGGATGATCAGATAGCAGCACTGCCAGATGCTCGGCACGATGATGAGCTTAAAATCGCCCGCCTGTCCGAAGGCGCCTTTCAGTATGGAAAACCCGATCAATAACACCGCGATCACCAGTGTGTTGAGGATATACCCTTGAGCCGTCTTGTTTTTAATCATACCTTCTCACCTATATTCTTTCCGAGAATACCAGTGGGCTTGAGGATCAGCACGATGATGAGGATGAGGAACACGAATGCGTCCGCCATGCTCGAGCTGACATAGCTCGTTGTGAAGGACTCGACAAGGCCGATGACGAAACCGCCGAGCATGGCGCCGGGAATGATCCCGATGCCGCCGAGAACGGCTGCGACAAATGCCTTTAGGCCCAGCATCGCGCCCATGGTGGTATAAACTTTGGGGTATTGCGCAAGATACATCAGGGCGGCGATTGCGGCGAGGCTGGAGCCGATGGCAAACGTCAGCAGAATCGTGCGGTTGACGTTGATGCCCATCAGTGTGGAGGCGGCTTTGTCCTCCGAAACACAGCGCATCGCGCGCCCGACCCGTGTCTTCTGCGTAAACTCATAGAGGCCGACCATGACCACGATGCTGATGAGGATCGTGAGAATCGTCGTCCAGTCCAGCGTGACGCTGGCAACGCGGATTCCGCCCGCGCTGAAGATCTGGTGGGCAACCTTAGGGTTGGGGCCGATCTGGGGAATGGCCTGCGCGAGATTTTCCAGCAGGAGACTCATCGCGATTGCGGTGATCAAAGCCGACATCCGGATGCCTTTTGCGCGCACGGGCCGATACGCAACAAGTTCCGTCGTAACGCCGATGACTGCGCAGATGAGGATCGCGAAGAACACAGAACTCCAAACCGGCAGCCCCAGAGAAAGCATGAGAGGGATGGTGAAGATCATCGTATAGCCGCCGACCATGATAAAATCGCCGTGGGCGAAATTGATCAGACGGATGATACCGTAGACCATGGTATAACCGAGTGCAACGAGAGCATAAATGCTGCCGAGTCGAAGCCCTACAAATAGTGTTTGCAAAAACGTGCTCACTTGTCTTTTCCGCCTTTCGAATGTAACGGCAAAGGAGGCGTGACGCGAGCCTCGCCTCCTTTGCCCAATAGCGTTACAACGAATACTTCGTTATTTGAGTTCCTTTACGGTGTCGACCAGCTTCGTTTTGACTTCTCCGCCATCCGCATAGAACGAGAGGATGACAGCGCCCTTTGCCGGTGTGCCGGACATATCAAGCGAGAACGTGCCTGTTACACAGGAGTAAACGGCAGTCGTATCGGCCAGTGCATCGCGCACGGCGGCCGGATCGGTGCTTCCCGCGGCTTCGATGGCGTCTTTGAGCATGTAGGCCGCATCATAGCCGAGAGCGGCGAGCGCGGTCGGCGTGGAGCCGAACATCTCCTCGTAGGCTGCTACGAACGACTGCACCTTCGGGTCGGGATCGGTCGAATCATAGTGATTCGTCCAATAGACGTCGTTGAACGCGGTCAGGTCGGCGCCTTCGGCGACGAAGCCGGGCGTTCCGTCATAACCGTCGGCACCCATGATGATGCCGGTGTAACCCGCTGCGCGGGCCTGCGTGATGACGTACGGACCAATTGCGCTATAGTAGTACGGCGCATAGACGAATTCTACGCCCGAGCTGGCCATGGCGGCAAACTGGTTGGTGTAGTCCTGCACATCCAGAGAGGCGGTGGACTCGACGGCTTTGACATTCAGGCCGTAGGTTTCGGCGGATGCCGAGAACGAATCATAGAGGCCCTTGGAATAGGTGTCAGCGGAGCAGTAGACCACGCCGACATCGGTGTAACCGGCCTGCTTGGCATAGTAGGCCGCAATGGCGCCCTGGAAACCGTCTGCATAGCAGGAACGGAAGACGTAATCGTCCTCGGTCGTGATGCTGTCGGCGGTTGCCGTCGGCGTCAACAGAACGACACCTTCCTCGTTGGCAGCGCCGGTGATGGCGCTGGTGCAACCGGAGGTGACAGAGCCGATGATGAGGCCGATACCCTGAGAGACAAGTGAGTTGAACGCGTTGAGCGTTTCAGCCGATTCACCCAGATCATCGATGCTGGTGATGGAAAGCTGCTGACCGAGAACGCCGCCATCCGCATTGATTTCGCTGACAGCGAGATTGACTGCGTTGACTACGGCCATGCCGTATTCCGCCAGGGCGCCGGTGTTCGGCGAGATCACGCCAATGGTGATACCTTCGGGCTCTTTCTCTTTTGCGCAACCGGAGAATACGGCAACGCTGAGGGCGAGCATGAGAACGAGAATCAGACTAACCAGTTTCCTCATGTAAGAATTTCCTCCTTTTAAAGTAGCAAAAATGGGTATGATTATGCCAATAATCACACGCCATCGTGTTAAGCCTGATTATAAGAGAAAGGCCTTCTTATTGTCAATATATTATATATGTTTTATGTTATATAATATACAGTTTTAAACGTTATATTGCCGGATTTTACGCATTACTGTAACATTCAGGCGCAGCAAGGCATACAAAATACGGAAAAATATGATATTTTATCGTATTTCATTCAAGGTTAGCATTTAAGAGTAATGGGAAAGAGAGCCGTTATGCAGGGTGGTGCAGCCGAGTATGGAGCGTGCAGACAAAATGTCGTTATCACAAATTGTAACGGCATCGTAAAACAGGTATAATAAATTATCAATGCACGAAGGAGACGTTTTTGCATGTACCGGTTCAATCATTTCAATTTCAATGTTTCCAATCTGGAAAAAAGCCTTGCTTTTTACCATGATACATTGGGGCTGACGCCTGTTCGCACCATCGATAGCGACGACTTTACGCTGGTGTTCCTCGGAGACGGATCCGGCACGTTTTCGCTCGAATTGAGCTACCTGAAAAACAGGACGGAACCCTATGACCTTGGCGAAGGGGAATACCATCTGGCGTTTACGACGGAGGACATGGAGACCTCTCTGAAAAAGCACCGGGAGATGGGCGTTGTCGTCCTCGAGAACGAAGCGATGGGCATCTACTTCATTGAGGACCCGGACGGATACTGGCTCGAGATCATTCCGGAAAAGGAACACTGATTCGCACTAATAACTAATAAAAGGCACACAATTGTGTGCCTTTTTGATTGCCAAAGATATTATTCTGCGTATGCTTGCCGGACATATGCCGCCCAATCATCATAGACTGTCTGTTCGTCCGCGCCGAACGCGGCGATATAGTCGCCGTTTGCCGCAAATGCTTTTACCGCATCCCAGCCGTAGAGGCCGGTCAGATACTCAACATAGGTATAGGAGTATTCGTAGCCGCTAAACCCGGCAAAGGTGACCGGAGCGAGCGGGCCGGATACGCGCGTCTGCCGCAGTGTCGGAACGGGCGCATACGCCGCGACGGGGTAAGTCGGCTTCTGACCGGAGAGATATCCGGCAAGGCCGTTGTCCACCCAATAGGTCTTGTGCGGATTGAGCAGGCTGTTGTAGGCGTGCACGAGCTCATGCAGCGCTGCGGTGCGGTTGTTCTCATAGTTGTGCACGGGACCGGGATTCGCGGGCGAGGTGAGGAGCACGCGCGTACCGATGTTGTCGCCTATGTACCACTCAAGGTGCAGAAGCGGCGCAATCAACCCGTATTTCTTGGTTTGCATAACGCTCTGCTGATCGTAGATATAGATTTCGACAGGTGTGGACTGGTTTAATCCGAGAAGCTCTGCCAGTTCACCGCCGCGCGCCTCCGCGAGCGAGAACACGTCCTTTGCGGCATCCGATTCCGACTCATAATAGACCGTGACAAAATCGCCGGAGAGTACATGCATGCCGGGCGTTTTCAGCGAAAGCGCGGGAATGAAGTTGACGAGCGCAAGCAAGCAGAGCGCCGTCAGAACAATCGCAAAAATGCGCAGCAAACGGAACAAAGCGGAGGGTTTCTTCATATCAATCCTCTATTGTGAATCACTCAAACGAGCGGAAATAGGACCTGTCCTTGAGCAGGACGTCGTGCGCGCCGCCTTCGGTGAGCGTTGCGGCGGAGACGAGCGTCAGCCGCGCGTTTTCGCGCAGCTCCGGAATGGTCAGCGCGCCGCAGTTGCACATTGTCGAGCGGACCTTGCTGAGCGTTTGTTCCACATTGTGGTGCAGGCTGCCCGCATAGGGGACATAGCTGTCCACGCCCTCTTCAAACGTGAGCTTGGCTTCGCCACCGCTGTCATAGCGCTGCCAGTTGCGCGCGCGCGCGCTGCCCTCGCCCCAATATTCCTTCATATAGTTGCCGTTGATGAACACTTTGCTGGTTGGACTTTCGTCGCAGCGGGCGAAATAGCGCCCGAGCATGCAGAAATCCGCTCCCATGGCGAGCGCGAGCGTGATGTGATAGTCCAGCACGATGCCGCCGTCCGAACAGACGGGCACGTAGACACCCTTCTTCTCGGCATAGGCGTCACGCGCGGCGGCGACGTCCTGCACGGCGGTCGCCTGTCCGCGGCCGATGCCCTTTGCCTCGCGTGTTGTGCAGATGCTGCCCCCGCCGATGCCGACTTTGACGAAGTCCGCGCCGGCATCCGCTAGAAACCGGAACCCGTCGCCGTCGACGACGTTGCCCGCGCCGACCTTTACGCTCTCGCCATAACGCGAGCGGATGAATTCGATGGTGCGCGCCTGCCACTCGGTGAATCCTTCGGAGGAATCGATACACAGAATATCCGCGCCCGCCTCCACCAGCGCGGGGACACGCTCTTCATAATCCCGCGTGTTGATACCCGCGCCGACGATATAGCGCTTTTGGCTGTCCAGCAGTTCGCCGGGGTTCTCTTTATGTGAGTCATAGTCCTTTCGGAAGACGAAGGAAACGATGTTGCCGTCCTTGGACACGATGGGCAGGGCGTTGAGCTTATGCTCCCAGATGATGTCGTTCGCTTCGGTGAGTGTGATGCCGTCCCTGCCGCAGACGAGCCGTTCGACGGGCGTCATGAACTCTTTGACCGGCGTGTCGGGCGACATGCGGCTCGGACGGTAGTCGCGGCTTGTTACGATGCCGAGGAGTTTGCCAAAGGGCGAGCCGTCCTCGGTAACCGCGACGGTGGAGTGTCCCGTTTTCGCTTTGAGCGCCATGACGTCCGCCATGGTGTTGTTCGGCGTCACGTTGCTGTCGCTTTTGACAAAACCGGATTTTGACTTTTTGACCGTGCGTACCATCGCCGCCTGGGATTCGATCGGCTGAGAGACGAAGAGGAAGGAGATGCCGCCCTCGCGCGCAAGCGCCGAGGCGAGCCGCTCTCCGGAGACGGACTGCATGACGGCCGAAACGAGCGGGATGCTCATGTTCAGCGGGCTGGGTTCACCAACGCGGTGCCTGCACACGGGCGTGCGCAGCGACACGCTCTGCGGGGCGCAGTCTACGGAGGAATAGCTCGGAACGAGCAGATATTCGGAAAACGTATGCGACGGTTCGTCAAAATAAAATGCCATGATGGTTCCTTTCGCGCGGATTGAGCAGGGGGTTCTTTATTTCTGTAAGAGTATACGCGAGAAAACGCCGTATTGGAACCCCTGAATTTTCTGCGCGTATTAAAAAGATGAAATCAGGCGGATACGGCGGCGCTCGCCAAGCTGGATGTCCATATTATAATATGCCTGCCTCAAAAAAGAAACCGCACCGGGAGAGACGAAGGAGCAGACCGGATCAAGATGAAAAAAGACAGTTTTCTATTGTGATAAAACAGCTTGATCAAATGATGCGCGAACTGGATATGGTGTTTTTTAGATGCATGACGTATACTGGAACCAGTGATTCACGTATAAAAATTGATGAGGAGGAGATTTCGATATGCCGTTTTGCAAGAACTGCGGAAAAGAACTGGCCGGCGAAAAATTCTGCCCGAACTGCGGAATGCCGGCCGACGGCGGAAAACCGTTTCAAGCGCAAAAAAAGCCAAAAACGGGAATTCGCGCAAGCGAACTGATCTTCAAAGCAGTGGACGTGCTCGAGAAAAAACCGATCCGCCTGTGGGGCGTGTCCCTGCTGTGCCAGCTGCTCATCGGCCTCGCGGCCCTGTTCGGCGTGCTGCCGATCATCTCCGTGCCGATCGCGCTCGTGCTCAACGCGGGCATGGCGATGGTATACCTCACCGGTTATCGCGGCGGCGAGGTGAACGCGGACGCGTTGTTCGCCGGATTCAAACACTTCTTCAAGGTAGCGGGCGGCATGGGCTGGATGGCGCTTTGGATTCTCATCTGGGGGCTGATTCCGATCGTCGGGCCTGTGTTTGCCGTCATCAAATCGTATTCATACCGCTTCGTACCGTACATCATGATTCAGGATCCGGACATCTCCGCAACGGAAGCGCTGCGCCTCTCCATCAAGAGGGCGGAGGGTTATAAGGGCAGGATGTTCCTTGCCGACTTCTTCGTCATGCTCGCCGTCTGGGTCGTACTACTCATATTCGGCGCGCTGGCACTGATTCCAAAGGTCGGCATCGCGTTCGGGATCATCGGCACAATCGTTGGCATTCTGATTGCGCTCGTGCTGCCGCTGCTGCTGGGACTGATCAACGCCGCTTGCTACGAGGAGATCTTTGTCAAGAAAAGCAAGGCGAAAGACGCATAAGCCAGACGCATGAACGCTAGCAAAAAAAGCCCTTTTCAGGGCTTTTTTTATTCGGGTTTACACAGGTGGAAAACGCCAGCGGAAGATCCAGCGCCGGACGCGCGGCATGCGCGCGGGCAGAACCGAGGCGAGTGAACGCTGGAAGAGTACCGCTTCGTCCCGCTCTCGCCGTGCGCAGATCTTATCCGAGAAGCGCGCACGCTGTGCGCTCAGGAGCATCGATTCCAGCCGCGCCTGATCCACGAGAGGCAGCGCCATGGATACGGCTTCTGCGTATGCGTCCGGCGTTTGTTCCGGCAGCATGGCGGGTGCGCCTGCAAACTGGAGCATATCCAGCGCGTAGCGGCTGACCGCGAGCACCGCGGCGTTGAGGTCCTTCTGGGAAAACGCTTTTAAGCGCCTTTCGTGCGCCGCTTTTCGCAGGATGAAGACCGTCAGCGGAAGACCCGCCACGGCGAGGATGACGAGTACCGGCCAGACGGGCGGCCGCGCGGCAGATTCGGCGGGAGCTTGCTGTTCGGCTTCGGGGTCGGCCTGCGGATCTGCTTCGGCCTGCGCATCCTCCTGCGCCGGTTCGGGCGTGGGCGTGATCTCCGGCAGCGCGGCCGGGTCGATTGTCGGCTCCGGCGTCGCCTCGGTGCCGGAACCGGACGGCGTATCGGACGGCAGTGGTTCGGGCGTTGCCGTCGGCGTCGGCTCCGGTGTCGCGGTGGGGGTGGGTTCGGTGAGGGAGAACGTCGGCTCGCCTTGCGTTTCGCCGTTCTCGTCCGGCGTCGGCTGCGGCCCGCTGGTCGTGCTCGTCGTCATCTCGACGGGAATCCACTCGAGCTGCGCCGGATCGAACACCTCGACCCAGGCGTGCGCGTGCGTGTCCTCAATATCGATATACCCGTTTGCGTCCGGAGTCTTGTCATAGTCTGATTGAATGACGATATACCCCTCGGCATAGCGCGCGGGAATGCCGAGCGAACGCAGCAGCACCGTCGCGGCGGTCGCGAAATGCACGCAGTATCCGCTCTGGCTCTGTTCCAGAAAATAGGTGGTGAAATCTTCGCTTTGCGGGATTTCCGGCGGCGCATACGCATAGGCGCAGCGGGATGAGAGCAGTTCGTGCACGCTCTGACAGGTCGCCGCGAGGTTGAGCGAACCCTCTTCGGTCGTCCGCCGCAGGCCGTATTTGTCGATCAGCAGCGCTGCCGCCGCGCGTGTGTCGTCCGGCAGGGCGGTGTATACGTCCAGCACGTAGTTGATATAGGTATCCGCAGCCTGACGAACGCGCTCTGCTTCGTCTCCCTGCGCATCGGAAAGTCCATACGCCGCGCCCGCTGCGTTGCGGTAAGCCCGGCGCATGATGTCCACGTTCGCGTTGTCGTCGATCCCGGCGATGGAGTACAGCGCCATGCCGACGCGCGCGGCTTCCAGCGAATAGGTTTGTCCTTCGATGGCCTGCGAGAAAGCAAGCGCCGTGTCCTGCACATAGCCCGCGCCCGGTATTTGCTCCGCCTCGGTCAACAGACCCGCAGGCGTCCAGATGGAGTATTCGGAGGCGTCGATGTTGCGCACCGACAGATCGAACGGATAGACGGGCGCGCTGCTGACAGAGACGGCGCGCGCGAGCAGGTTCTGCGGCGCAATGCCGTAAACATTGTTCGCGAGAGTCGAAAAATCACCGGCGGAGACGTTTGCCCAGCCGTCGCTTGTGTACACAGCGCCGGCATAATCGCGCAGATATAGCGAGAGCTGCTCGGAGGAGCGCACCTGTATGGCGGCGTCGCCGGAGAACCGGATGGAGGAGAGGCTCTTGAAGTCGCCGCGCGTTAACCCGTCGTTGCTCTTCCAGAACGAATCCTTACCAAAATCCAGCGAGAAGATCTTTTGGCGCAGCTCTTCAACGGGCGCCGGCCGCACATAGTCCTTTTGCGGCAAAACAGTGCTGGAGAGCAGCGCCGCGAGTACGATCAGCGGCAGCGCGAGCAGCGAGAGCGTCTGCTGGGCGGTCCGCTGCGCGGACTGATCGGCCCTGCGCCGGCTCAGCGGAACATATGCGCCCGAGCGTTGCATCGAAAGCGCGCGCCTGCCGTTGTTAAACGTAAACAGCATCAGATACGCGCTTACCAGCGCGAAAAACGCAGGAATCGACGGGGAGAGCCCGTAAAACGGCGCGGGCAGCAACAGCGGCGCCGTCGCGAGCGCAAGGCCGGCGACACTCGCCCGGCCCGCGATAAAATAACCGGACAAAACCGAAACAAAGAACAGTATGGTCTGCAGCGTTCGCGTCATGAGCAGCGCGGCGCGCGCCGAATCCACGGGCTGCAGCAGCGGTTGCAACACTTCCGGCAGGCGCAGGGAAAGCGGTGCAACCGCATGTTCCAGCAGCAGAAGCGAGCCCTGCAGCAGGTCGTCGGCTTTGTACCAGATCCAGAACACACCCGCAATCAGGAGAATGACAGCGAGGAGCCCGTGCCGCCGGATGGAAAACACCGCGAGCGCAAGCAGAGAAAAAGCAACGGCCGTCCAGGCGAGTGTGGAGAGAGGCAGGTCGAGCTGATAACTCGTCAGCAGGCTAAACAGAAACCCGAGCACCGCCAGCAGGAGCACGATAGACTGCTGCAACAGGCGCAGCAACACAGCCGAAACCGGACGTTCGGCGGGCGGCGCTTTCAGCGGCTTATTGGCAGTCGGCTTCTTGTGTTTGCTCATATTTCGGCCTCCGTCTCCAGTTCGGGGACGCTGCCATCGAGCAGCTGCACCTCGCAGCCCATGTTCCGCAGCGCGGCGGCGGCTTCTTTGCCGCAGCGCTCGGGCATAATCCTGATCTGGTGGCAGATGCCGTGATCGATCAGGCTGCCGAAAAGATGGGACGCGGCGTCCTGCTCGGACGCCTCCCAAACGTCTCCGGCGATCATGTAGATCAGGTGCTCGTCCGCCTTCGGCGCATGGATGGCATAGTTCTCCAGCGCGCTCCAGCGCTTTTGTCCGGGCAGCGCCAGCAGCTCGTGCAGCACGGAGGCGAGCGCTTCCGGACCGGTTACGGGCACGGTGTGCAGGCCGCCCTCGTCGCTCAGCCAGCTGACAGAGTGCGTCACATCCCGCGCCATGAGGTATTCGGAATAGGCGAGCACGGTGCTGAGCATCGCCTCTGCGGCGGAAGGTTCGGCGCCTTCCCGCAGCTCAAGCAGGAAATGCAGCGATGGGTTCAGCGGCAGCCCGAATTCGCGCACGATCAGGCGGTTCATGCGGCTGCTGAGTTTCCAGTGGACACTGTGCCTCGGGTCGCCTTCGCGATAGTCGCGCAGTTGAAAGATTTCAGAAGGGTCGCCACCTGCTTTCTCAGTGGAGTACGCCGCGCTGTCGAGGCCGAGATCCGCCGCGTCCTCCGTGGCGATGCTGCGGCTCTGCAGCTCGGGTAACACATAGACGCTGCCCGATGCGGAAACGGCGTTTTTGCCGGGCACCGGCAGCGTGAATAACCCGAGCATGTCGACGACGCTGACGCGGCGGACGGAGAGGTCCATCCTGCCGCAGTGCGCGGCCTTAACGGTGGGCTGATAGGAATAGGAGCGCAGTGCGCCGAGCGGGAACTGCACAAACTCCTCGGCGGATTCGGTGTAGCGGTTGCCGACGCGTCCGAGCACGTTGTGCCGCACGAGATCGAAGCGGACGCCGGAGCACGGAAACAGGCTGCCGTTTCGCGCCGTCAGCCGGACGCCGACCGCACCCTTTGGCACGATATCGTCCTCAATCTCCAGCGTGTAACGCAGCTTTTTGCGCGCTGGAAGAACCGCCAGCAGCGAAACCGGCGGCAGCAACAGCAGGAATACTACAAGAAGATGAAACAGATACAGATCGAATAATACGAACAGGATCAGCGCGAAGAACAGCGCGTATCCGTAGAGAATCCGGTTACCGGCCATAGGTTTATACCGCGACGGGCGCCTGCACCTGGGTCAGCGCGCGCTTGGCGAGCTGCTGCTCGGTCACGCCGCTGACGAGCGCGCGCGGGCTGAGCATGATGCGGTGCGCCGCGACGCTTTCGAACACGGCCTGAACGTCCTGCGGAATCAGATAGTCTCGCCCGGAAAGATAGGCGGAGGCTTTGCTCATGCGCAGCAGCGCGATGGTGCCGCGCGGACTCACGCCGATGCGGATGGCGGGCTGCGCGCGCGTCCAGGAGGAGAGTTCGGTCAGATACGCAAAGAGCGCGTCGGAGACATAGACGCTCTCAACCTCGCGCTGCATGACGATCAGGTCCTGCGGCGTGATGACGCGGTTGACGGAGTCGAGGGAGACCGCATTCTGATGGCGGCGCAGCATCTCCATCTCGCTGCGGCGGTCGGGATAGCCCATCGAGAGGCGCACCATGAACCGGTCGAGCTGAGACTCCGGCAGCGGCTGCGTGCCGGAGGAACCGGCGGGGTTCTGCGTTGCGATCACGAGAAACGGCTGCGGAACGGCGCGCGTGACGCCGTCCACCGTAATGCTGTTTTCCTCCATAACCTCCAACAGGGCGGACTGCGTCTTGCTCGACGCGCGGTTGATCTCGTCGGCAAGAAACAGGTTACACATCGCCGCGCCGGGCACATAGGTCCCCGCCGCGCCGCCTGTCTGCAGCGTGGTATAACCCGTGATGTCGGAGGGCATGACGTCCGGCGTGAATTGCATGCGTTTATAGGATAGATCCATCGTCCGCGAGAAGGCCAGCGCCATTGTGGTTTTTCCGACGCCCGGGACATCCTCGAGCAATACGTGCCCCTGCGCGAGCATCGCCATGAGGATGCTGCCGATGACCGGGTCTTTGCCTACGACGACTTTGCGAACCTGACTGATGATCTCCTGCACTTGCTGCATCAAAGCTGTTTACCTCTTGCCGTTTTTTGATATCGTTACATGTTGAATTCTGACAATATTTTACGAGTCTAGCGCAAAACTGCGGCATGAGTATAACACAATATCTACAAATATGAAAATTACAACGTAACATTTTACAGACAGGTCAAAAACAGCCGGTGATTTCGAGCATTTCCACCGGAATTTTTTTGCCTGCTTGCGCGCAAAGGGCGGATACGGTGGTATAATCTTCTTTGCTGTGGCGCACGCAACTGCGCGCGAAACCAAACGCAGCACGAGAGGCGCTCCCTTGTCCGAAAATCAGCTCGCGAAATTCAGCCTGAACAATCCGTTTATCTCGCTGAAACACGCAAATTTTCGATATTATTTCTTCGGCATCTGCGTATCTACGATCGGCACGTGGATGCAGAACACCGCGCAGCCCTGGCTGGCGTATTCGCTGACCAACTCTGCGCTGCTTTTGAGCGTCGTGAGTGCGCTGCAATTTCTGCCCTCGCTGCTGTTTTCGCTGTTTGCGGGCGTGCTGATCGACCGCATGCCGAAAAAGACCATGCTCATGATCACGCAGTCTTCGTTTATCCTCATCACATTCACGCTCTGGCTGCTCTCACGTACGGGCGGTATCCGCTACTGGCATCTGTTGATCACCGCCAGTCTGATGGGCATTGTCAACACGTTCGACATGCCGCTTCGCCAGTCGTTCGTCGTGGAGATGGTCGGCCACAAGGACCTGATGAACGCGATTGCGCTCAACTCGCTGGCGTTTAACGCGGCGCGCATGATCGGCCCGTCCGTCGCAGGCATCGTGATGGGTTCGCTCGGCGTGTCCGCCTGCTTCCTGATCAACAGCGTCAGTTTCGCTGCGGTTCTCATCAGCCTCTTTTTCATCCACCCGATTGTTTCCAACGTGCCGAAAGACCCCGTCCGGCTCAGCATGATGGAGAGCATCAAAGAAGGGTTAATTTACATCCGCCGGAACGAAAACCTGTTCGTTTCCATGCTGTTTATCGCGGTGGTCGCTATGTTTGCGCTCAACTATGGCGTTGCCGTGCCCGTGTTCGCGCGGGAGGTGCTGGGCCTTGCGGAAACGGGCTACGGGTTCCTGCTCTCCGCGCTGGGAGCCGGCGCGCTGCTCGGCGCCTTGCTCGTTGCGTCGCTGAGCAAAAGCGGACCGAGACGGTTTATCCTCTATGTGCTGCCCGCGATCACGGGCGCTGTGCTGATATTGATTGGCTTCACCAGCCATTTTGCAACGACCTCGGTTGCGCTCGCAATCGGCGGGTTTTTGTTCGTCACGTATCTTTCCACCGCGAATTCAAACCTGCAGATACACACGGAGGATCGCTTCCGCGGGCGGGTGATGAGCGTGTATTCGCTTGTTCTTGCGGGTTCGTCACCCGTCGGCAGCCTGTTTGTCGGCTCGGTTGACAGCTGGTTCGGCGCGCGGATGGGATTCATCGCCTGCGGCATTGCGGTGCTGCTGTTCATCCTGCCGGTTTACTTCTTCGCCTTCTGGCGGCGGGATCGCATATAACGGCGCATTGAGCCTTTGTACAGCAGAGGAATATCGATTGTACCCGCGCTCACTGCGGGTATTTTTTCGTGCATTTTTTGGCGATCGATGGTACGATCAAATAAGATTATTTTGCAAATCGACACCCGCGGCAGCGGGTTTGGACGGAGGCGAACGGATTGACACGGATACTCTTGGCGGACGACGACATACGCATCCGCTCGATCGTGCGCGAATACGCGCAGGCGGAGGATTGGGCGTTCGACGAGGCGAACGACGGCGAGGAGGCGCTCAAGCTCTTTTCGGCGGGGACCTACGCGCTCGTCGTGCTGGATGTGATGATGCCGCGGCTCGACGGCTGGGGCACGCTCAAGCAGATCCGCAAAGACAGCCAGGTGCCCGTCATCCTGCTGACCGCGCGCAACGAGGAATATGACCGCTTGCTCGGCTTTGAGCTCGGCGTGGATGACTATATCGGCAAGCCCTTCAGCCCGCGCGAACTGATTGCGCGCATGAAAGCGCTGATCAAGCGCTCCGGCGCGACGCAGGCCGCCGAAACGGCTTTCGTGCTGGAGGGGCTCAGGGTCGATCCCGCCGCGCGGACGGTGCAGGTAGACGGCGAGCCCGTTGCGCTGAGCCCGAAGGAATTTGACCTGCTGGCGTTTTTTGTGTCGAGGCCGGAAGTTGCGTTTACGCGCGACCAGCTGTTAAACCACGTTTGGGGCTATGACTTCTTCGGCGACGCGCGAACGGTGGACACGCATGTGAAAAGCCTGCGTGAAAAACTCGGCGCGTACCGCGAGCGCATCGTGACCGTTTGGGGCACGGGATATCGTTTTTCGGGAGGCGGAACATGAAGCGGATTGTCACCAAGCTCGCGCTTGCGTTTCTCGGCATGGCGGCGCTCGCCGTAGCGCTCGTCTGGCTCGTTCAGGCAGTGTTTTTAAGCGACAGCTACCTCAATCAACGCGTCGCGACCATCGACGCGGCGGTGTCCACCGCGACGGTCTCCTCGGGCGCGGACTATACCGCGCTGGAGTCCTCGCTCAACATCAGCCTGCTCGCGGTCAACGAGTCCGGCAGTGTCGTCTACCAGTCGGACGGGCTGCCCATGCGCGGGCAGATCGTCAAGCAGATTCCGGAGTTGATTGCAACGCCCGGCGGCGACGTTGAATATCTGCAGACGGACACCAGCGAGGCGCACTATGCGCTGCTGAGCCGCTCTGTTGCGGGCGGAACGATGCTGATCGTGTTCTCGCTCGTGGATACGGCGGAGGCTTCCCGCGTGCTGCTCCAGCAGCTCTGGATCATCACCGCCGCGCTGCTCGGCGCCGCGCTGCTGCTCTCCATACTGCTCTCGCGGCGGTTTTCGCGCCCGATCGTTGCCGTCACCCAGGCGGCAAAAGCCATGGCGGCGGGCGATTATTCCGTGAAAACACCGGTGAAAGGGCAGGACGAGATCGGACAGCTAACCCGCGCGCTCAACGAGCTCGGCGACGAACTGGGCAAGGCGGAGGAGCTGCGGCGCGAGTTGATTGCGAACGTGTCCCATGAGCTGCGCGCACCGCTGACCATTATTCGCGGCTATGCCGAGACCGTTCGGGACGTCACCTGGCCAAACGAGGAGAAGCGCACCGCGCAGCTCAACGCCATCAGCGACGAGTCCATGCGCCTCAGTTCGCTGGTGAGCGATATTCTCGATTATTCCAAATTGCAGGCAGCAGCGGATGAGATGCACCCGACGGAGTTCTCCTGTTCCGATGTGCTGGGCGAGATCGTCGGGCGGTTTGAGCTGGAAGCGGGTAAACGGGACATCGCGCTGGAGCTCACCTGCGCGGAAGGCGAAGCGCGCTTTGACCGCGCGCAGTTTACGCAGGTGATGAACAACCTGCTGGACAATGCCGTGCGGCACGCAAAGCCGCGCTCGCGCATCAAGGTCGCCTGCATTGCGCTGGATGGCAGAATGCGTATCTCGGTGGAGAACGCCGGCGTGCCTATTCCGCCAGAGGAGCTGCCGCAGATCTGGGACCGCTACCATCGTGCGCCGAAGACCGGCGAAGCGGGCGGCCTCGGCACGGGGCTGGGGCTTGCGATCGTCAAAAGCATTCTCGAGCGCCATGGGGTCGCCTACGGTGTCGAGAGCGACGAGCAGAGAACCATGTTCTGGTTTGAGACGGTGGGGGATCAAAGAAGAGCCTAATCCCCTGAAATGTATAAAACACATTAGAGGAACAAACTGAATGGTAGAACTTGATTTTCTTCAGAACTTAAAAATTGAGTACGATAGATTTAAGAAAATTTCCGATTCTATTGACAAAAACTGCATGTTTGATTCAGTAAGGAAAGAAGCATCTGCGGCTATAGTGTCTGTTGTACATGCAATTACAAATTGTTATGTACGGCAAGAAAAGCTCTTAGCTGAAGATGAAACTAAGTTTTTACGTGGCTTTGTCTACTTATCAAACTGTTTTCGACATAGGGGAACCACAAAATATGTTCACTATGAACTTTCTTCAGGTAATATGTTTCCTTTTAGCTTCCCCATGCATTTCGGGGAACCTTTGTTAATGTGGGAAGAAATCCCTTACGATGGAACGGGTAGAGGGTCGGAAGGAAAATATCAAAATTACAAAGATAATCTTATGCAAAAATCAATTATTGATACTTTTTCACAAGCAATTGATATTTTAGAAAAATCTATATACCGACAATAAAAGGAGCGAGAAATGACTAGAAAAGTTTTTGAGGAGTATATTGATACTCAGCTAGCTAATTTTACAGGTGAATACATTGATTTAGTGTCGAAGGACATACATATTGCTGTTGGAGGATATCCTTCGAGAAACCATAGAATGCCTATATGTTGTGAAGTAATGCGTAGTCGTATGCATGGAGACGATATTGTAAAAAGTAGTCCACCAGAAGGAGAAGGTGCTTCATTGAGCATAAGGTATTTTAAAAGAAATAGATAAAAGCTCCTACATAAAAAAAGGCTCCGGCGTTCGCCGGAGCCTTTTTTCTATCGTTATCGCCTTAGTCGAAGAGCTGATGCTTGAAGTCACTCAGACCCAGGCCCATGTCGGTTGCGGCGGTGCGCAGGGATGTGTAGGACGGGTAGTCCGCCGGCAGTCCGAGGCGGGCGTAGAGCTCGTCGAGCGGTATTTCCAGCAGATCCGCAGTCTGTTCGAGCGTATACGAGCCGCGCAGGTCGTTCGGCGCAAAGCCGTTGATCGGGACATAATCCTCATCGGCCTCGCCATCCTCAGACTCGTGGGCACCCTCGCCTTCGGCTAGTGCCTCGTCCTCATGACCGCCGCCTCCGCTGCCTTCCGGAATTCCCGGGGCACCCCATTCGCTGCCCGCGTATTTATTCGGCAGCAGCTGCATGTTCCCCGTCGCCGCGGCGATACCCATCGGCGCAAAGAACAGCACGAGCGCGAGCACGGTTGCAAGGATCGGGTGGATGCGGACTTTCTTTGAGTAGCCCGTGTAGATGCCGCCTTGTATCGGGCATGAGGTGATGCATTCGTTGCAGTTGATGCATTCGATGTCCGTCACGCGTCCGTTTTTCGCGTTCATGACGTCGATGTTCATCGGGCAGGCGCGGCTGCACTTGCCGCAGCTGATGCAGGTGGACTCATCCACGCGCACGGCATATGGGCTGGCTTTGCCGATCAGGCCATAGAGCGCGCCCGCCGGGCAGAGGTATTTGCAGAAGAACCGGTCGTAAACGAGCGAACCCAGTAGCGTGATCACGAGCACGATGAACCCGATGAGATACGAGGTCAGCAGTTCGTTGAATGCCGCCAGATGCCCCAGCGCGTTGAACGGGTCGTACGGCGTAATCCAGAGTTCTCCGGTGATCCATGCCATGGCGACGGTGACAGCGAGCACAACGTATTTGAGGTAGCGCAGCACGCGGTCGAGCGTTTTCGGCATCACGGGGCGCTTTTTAAAGAGCTTCGCGCCGAGTTTGCCAAAGAACTCCTGCAGCCCGCCAAACGCGCAGATCTGCCCGCAGAACGAGCGGCGCATCGCGATGGCCAACACCACGGTTGTTCCAAAGAGGACAAACGTGCCGATCACGATCCGTTTGAGGAACGTGCCGACGGCGACGAGCGAAAGCATGGACTCCAACCCGCCGTACGGGCAGAGCGCATGGATGGACGGGCCGACGTAGCCAAGCGTGTGCAGCGCAGTCGCCGAGAGCACGAAAGCGAGGAAACTGCCTAGCGTTATCCAGCGGAGAATGCGGGAGACGAGGGCAAGGCGCTTTTCGCGCTTGCCCTGTAGTGTTGCGGGGGTGGCGGACATAGTTCTTACCTCCTGTTGTTTGTTCGTTGATCTAAGTTACGGTCTTACAGACGATTCTGGAAGGCGCGCAGATGGTTTTCCGAAGCACGCATGAGGCTGGTGAACACTGCTCTCACGTCCGCGGGGAGGTCCTGCTCGAGGAATGTTTCATACATGGCGATGTTGTTCACCTCGGCGTTGACGCCAGCTTCGTAGGTTCCCGTGAGGGTGGCTACGCTGACGGCATGGCTTGCGCCCTCGTCCGCCGGGGCGGCGATGCCGTAGGTTTCAAACAGCGGCAGCAGCGCTTCGATGTGCGTCTCTTCCGCCCGCATGATGTTGGTGAACGGGCGGACATTGCCGAAATCGGCGATGATCAGCTCATATTCCGCACGGGCGAGGTATTCGTCCTGAATCGCGTAGGTGAGCATGTCCGCAAGCGTCAGGCTCTCGTCGTCCAGCGCGCCTTCGGAACCGTAGCCCGTGAGGGTGAGCGCTTGATCCTGCGCGGTCAGGTCAAAGTTGGGGTCCGGCACGCCTGCTCCGTCCAGCAGAGGATCGCAGGTATCGGTTTCTGGATCGTAAGCGCCGTTTTCAATGCCATAGGTGCCGTTGTTGCCGCGGCCGTAGCCGTTGCTGACATACGCGGAATCGCTGTTGTAGACAATGCCGGGTTCGATGGATTCAACGTTTCCGTTTCCGCCGCCGTAGCGCGCGTTGCCGTCGTTGAGGGGTGCAGCCGCTGCGGTGCAGCCGGTCGCGATCAGTGTGATTGCAAGGATCGCAACAAGGGCGATCGTTAGTTTCTTTTTCATAATGGGTACCTCCTGTGGTTACCTTGATATGCCTTCATGATAAACCGCAGTTGTGATGAAATCGTGATGGCTTTACGAGAGTTTGGTCAAGGATTCAGCAGGAAGTTATCAAAAAAGCGCGCAGAGCGCGCTTTTTGGTACGATTATACACGGAATAAACCGTTACGATGGGGGATTGTCCGCATTTTTACTTTGTATTATCACGCGGATGTAGCTGATGACGAACAGCACGCCCGCCGTCAGGAGAGAGGCGCCAAGCCCCGCATAAAAGACCGCGATGAAGACATTCGGCACGAGACCGGACACCCGGAGCTCGATGCCAAGCGCCATCATGAACGCCATGATGATATACCCGCGCGTATCAAAAAACCGGAAGAAGTTTTGCCGTTCTTCTTTATATTGCAGAATCCTGTTCGTGTGTTTTTGAACCATCTTTCCAAACACCATGAGTTGAAAAGCGGTGTAGACGGCGGCGGAGAGCAGGCCCCGTATCCAGGTGAAGCTGCCGCGGTAGGCGATCAGCCCGATCCGGACGATGTTGAATCCCGCAATGGCCCATACGATGCCCGCGATCAGGATCAATGTGTGTTTGTGTACGTGCAGCCGGTTTTTCATGTGATTCCTCCATATACTCTCCATTCATGATAGGGAACAGGAGGAATTTGTCAAGTGATTGCGGAACAATCACTCCGCCAAAAACGGCAGCATCCATTCATACGGCGTCGTGATCATATGCCCCATGCCCGGCAGCAGCACGATCTTTGCGTGCGGAATATGCGCGCGCACCGCCGCCGCGCCCGCCTGTGTATCGAGCATATCGTCCGCCTCGCCCGCGACATACAACACCGGCATGGTCAATCGCTCCAGCGCCTCGCCGGAGAACACCGGCAGCGGCACGCTGATCGGGTTATAGCTCGCGAGAATGAGATTCAGAAAATCTAAAATCTCCTTCGGCATCTGAGCCTCTTGTGCAATGTCGTCGCCAAATTTCAAATCATCACCCGCTTTTTGCGCTTCCTGCGCCTGTTCCAGATATTTGGAAGCGCTGTCCGCCAGACCGCCGCTGGCGAAGAGCATCAGCTTCTCTACCCGCGCGGGGTATGCGGTGGCGAACTTGAGCGCCATCCAACCGCCGAGCGAATTGCCCGCGAGACGGACGCGCGGCAGGTTCAGCGCGTCGAGCACGGCGGCGAGCCACTCGGCGTAATCTGCGTCGTCGAGACTGAGGCGGTACTCCGCGCTGTTGCCCGCTTCACCCGGGATGTCCGCCGCGAACACATGATAATCGCCTGCAAGCGCGAGGATGTCGTTGAACCAGAACGCGCTGTTGGAGCATGACCCGTGCAGCAGCAGCACGGGCGGATGCTCCGGATTTCCCGCTTCGAGCAGAAAGGTTTCGCCGCAGGGTGTGTCGACCGTGCGTTTCTGAAACGGCATCCCGCTCAAAAACCCGTTGTAGACGGCGCGGAATTGCGCTTTTTTTGCTTCACTCTTGTATACGCTTGTTTTCATAATCCTGTTCCTCTTCTTTCTCTATTCTTCCGTTTCATCCGTCAGTGCGGCGATGGCGTCCAGCATCGCCGCCGTGAAGCGCGCGCCGCCATAGAGCGAAACGCGGAGCTTCTCTTCCTCCGGGATATACTGCGTTTGAAGGCTGCCCTGCCCGTATTCCGGCGGCTTGCTGGTGTGCGCGGCGCCGAGTGCGTTCATCATATGGATGGCGGCATCCCGGTTTGCGGTGAATACGTCCGCAACACAGGAGACCACGGCGGTCGGCGCATGTTCCGCGGCGGGTGGAACGCTCTCGGTAAACACGCTTAAATCGTGCCCGCTGACGCGCCAGCCCTTTCCGACCTTGACCGCCCGGAGTTTGCCTTCTCTGATATATCGCTGCACGGTTTTGGGGTGCATCTGCAAAAGCCCCGCGATCTGCTCGACGGTGTAATATTTTTCTTGCATGTCGATTCCTCCAAATTCCTCGTTTTGTTGAAAAAACGTGAAAAATACTCCAAATAATTGCCAATAAGGGAATTATAGGGAATAATAGGGAATATGTCAAGCGTTTTTTGGCAACAAAAAAATCCCGCGCGGTTGCGCGGGATTCGTTTATGCCTTGTTACGCTGAACGTTTATTTCTTTCTGGAGTTTCCAATTGTGTGAAATAAAATCATTTATTTTTTATTTGTTTCTGGAGTTTCCCCATTGTGCGAAATAAAATCATTTATTTTTATTTCTTTCTGGAATCTCCCCATTGTGCGAAATAAAAATCATTTATTTTTTTATTTCTTTCTGGAATCTCCCCAGAAGAACAGCGCGACTGTACCGGGACCGGTATGGGAACCGATGACGGTGCCGATGCTGTTGATCATCACTTTGCCGTTGAGTTTCGGGAAGGTCTGCTCCACCAGCGCGGCAACGGTCTTTGCGTCCTCCATGCAGGCGGAGTTGGAGAGGAAGCATTTTTGATCGTAGTCCAGCCCGTTCTCCGCATACTGCTCCATCTGTTTGACCATCTCGCGCATGACGCGCTTTTTTCCGTTGATCTTGAAGCGCGGGGTCAGGTGCCCGGTTTCGTCCATATTCATGAGCGGGTAGATGTTGAGCAGCGAGCCGATGGCTGCCGCTGCCGGTGAAATGCGCCCGCCGCGCTTGTAGTGCGTCAGATCGGTAGAGAAGAACCAGTGGTGGAGACGGAGCTTGTTCTCTTCGATCCAGGATGCGGTGTCCTCAAGGGATGCGCCCGCGTCCCGCATGTCCGCGAGTTTGTCCAGCATCAGTCCGTAGCCGGAGGATGCGCCGAGCGAGTCGATGACGCGTATCGTCCGCTCCGGATAGCGCTCCTTGAGCTCGTCCTGCGCGAGAATCGCGCTGGCGTAGGTGCCGGAGAGACCCGAGGAGAACGACAGATGCAGGATGTCCTTGCCGTCCTTTAAAAACGGCTCGAAAAACGCCAGGAACTGAGCGGTATTTACGAGCGAGGTCGTGGGCATTGCGCCCGCGTCGATGCGCGCGTAAAACTCGTCAAACGGCATACTCTGCCCGAGATCATCGGGATACTCCGCGCCGTCCATGGTGAAATGGAAACAGACGTAAGGAATCTTTCGTTGTTCAAAGTAGTCCTTTGGCAAATCGGCGGTGGAACAGCAGGTCAGAACGTATGGTTGCATGGAATCCTCCCGAGTGTGTATTTTTTAAGGCAGGCGGTTAAAACGCCATGATGACGCCTTTTTCATTTGCATAGAGGGAGCTGAGTCCCCGCGTAGGCAGAACGAGAATCTCCGAGAAGGCATAACGCCGCTCGACCTCCGCTCTCAGCTGCTCTGCGAGCTCAGGATTGTAGCAGTGCGTGATCACGAGGCTCTGGCCTTCTGTGCTGCGGCCGTCGTTTTGAATGGTATCCGCGAGCTTGCGCACAACCTGTTTCCAACCCTGTACATGCGAAAACAGCGAGATGTTGCCGTCTCCGTCCGCACCCATGATGGGGCGGATATGCAGCGTGGAGATGATGGTCGCGGTGATGCGGTTGAGCCTGCCGTTTTTGAGCAGGTTGTCGATGTTGTCGAGCACAAAGAACGTGCGCATCTCCTTGATGAAGTTTTCGATGCGCTGAATGATCTCGGACTTTTCCAGTCCTTCGCGGATCAGCTTGCGCAGCTTGAGCACGAGCAGCACTTCGGCGGCTGCCGCGCTGCGCGAGTCGAAGATATGCACCTTTGCGCCGGCCTCTTCGGCCATCTCCTTGCCTGCCGTGGCACTGGCATAGGAACCGGAGAGACTGCTCGAGAGCGTGACGGCGAACACGTCGTCTTTGCCGAACGCCTCGGCATAGTGCCCAGGGGAAGGCGCGGCGGAACCGACGCGATCCTTACAGGCGCGCATGCGTTTCATAAAGTCCGGCAGATCAAGGTTTTCATCGTCCGTATACGATTCATCACCAAGTGTGAGCGTCAGCGGAACGAGTTTTACGTCCCATTCTTTTTTCAGTTCTTCGGTTAGGTCGCAGCAGCTGTCGGCAACAATGGTATACTTCATCGGTGGTTTACCCCGTTCTATCAGTTTTTTAATCGCATGATACGTATGTCCACTCTATCAGGGCATGTTCAAACGAAGTTCAATAGAACTTCAACTAAGATTCAACTCCAGTCTGAATCGGTGATCAAAAAAAGCCGGCTCCGTCGGAAACCGGCTGAAAAAACGATATCGGTTGGCTACTCCGCGGGTGCCGCCGTATGCCGGAGTGTAACAGTCACCTCGGTACCGCGGCCTTCCCGGCTGGCCAGCGCCACGGTTCCGCCGCAAAGCGTTACGATCCGCTTCACCAGCGCGAGTCCGAGACCGCTGCCCTGGCCCGTGTGTGAGCGTTCGCCTTGATAGAACTTGTCGAACGCATGCGCGCGCACATCCTCCGGCATGCCGATGCCGCTGTCCGCAATACGGACGAGAACCGCGCCGTCGATCGTGCTGCAGGAGATGGAGAGCGTGCCTCCCGGGCGGGAGAACTTGATCGCGTTGTCGATGAGATTGCTCCAAACCTGCGCCAGCAGCGATTTGCCGCCGTAAAACGGCGTTGTCTCCAGGTTCAGGTCGATGCTGAGCTCTTTTTCCTCCCAGATCGGTTCGTAGCTGAGCAGCACACGGCGGATCTGCTCGTCCAGCATAAACTGCTCCTGCTGGAGCACGATCTCCTGGTTCTCCAGCTGCGAAAGCGAAAGGATGCTGTGCGTGAGTTTGCTCAGGCGGCCTGTGTTCTCGAGGATGCGGGAGATATAGAGCGCCTGCTCCTCCTTGCCGAGCCGCTCGTCCTGCAGGAGTGTGGCGTAACCCTCGATCGCGGAAAGTGGGGTTTTGAACTCATGGGAAACGTTGCTGACAAAATCGCTTCGGAGCGTCTCCGTATTGGAGAGCTCCTTCACCATGATGTTGAAGCTCGTGGCGATCTCCTCGATCTCCTTGGCGATGTTTTTCTCCTCCAGACGCACGGAAAAGTCGCCTTTGGCGACTTTCTTTGCAGCGTCGTTGATCTTGAGAATCGGAGATAGCATTTTTGTGGACGTATATGCGGCTATGCCAATGCCGAGGATCGTGGCGAAGATGCTCATATAGGTTGTGGAGGTGATAATCGCCGTGAGCGTACCGATATTCAGCCGGAGCAGAATGTAGATGACGCCGTACGTCAGCAGCAGTGACGCGGTGATGATGCCCGCGATGATCGCGGCAAAGATCTGCGCGGCGCGCGGACGCGCTTTGATCTGCGGCAGTTTACGCATTCCGTTTCACCGCCTTGTAGCCAAGGCCGCGGATTGTGACGATCTCAAACTGCGCGCCTTCCTTGAAGCGCTCCCGCAGGCGGCTGATGTGTACGTCCAGCGTGTGCGGGTCGCTCTCCGTATCCATGCCCCAGATCTCGTCCATGATCTGCTGCTTGGTAAAGACGCGGTTGGGATTGGAAAGCAGCTTGTAGAGGATGTAAAACTCTTTCTGCGGCAGCACGCTGCAGTCCCCGTCGATGCAGACGGTGAGGTCGTCATATCGCAGCTCTGCGTTTTCAAAGCGGATCTTTTTTTCATTGACGATCTGCGCGCGCTTTAAGAGCGCGTTGATGCGCAGGATCATCTCGTTGACGTTGACGGGTTTGACCATGTAGTCGTCCGTGCCCGCGTGAAATCCGCTCTGCATGTCCTCGAAGTTGTCCTTCGCCGTGATCATGAGCACGGGCAGGTTCAGCCCGTTTTCGCGCAGACTCCTGACAAACGTATATCCGTCCATATTCGGCATCATGATATCCGTTACAACAAGATCGATATACTGTTTTTCCAGAACATCCCAGGCGTCCGCACCGTCCCGCGCTTCGTGATAGACGAAGCCGCTTTTCGAGAGCACGGTGCAAAAGAGTTCCCTGAGTGTTTTGTCGTCCTCGACGACCAGAATGTGAAACATGCTGTCCTCCCGCAGTTTCAAGATGCTGCCTCGCGCCCAAATACCGGCGCGTTTTTGAATCAACATAACAGCAGAGTGTCAATTTTTCCTCAAATAGGGCATTTAGCCGAACAGATCGCTGTCCTCCGGAAAACCCGTATACAGGACGACCAGGCGCCCTTCGCGTACGCTGAGTTCCGCCGGTTTTCCCGTAAAAGCGTTGCTCACACCGAGCGGGTTGTCGTCCGTGAGTTTTGCGTCGATCAGCGCATAGGCAAGCCCGCGCTCGTAAACGCCACAGGCGACGGCTCCGTAGGAAAAAACCGAGATGATGCCGGAAAGCCCGGCCCGAAAACGCAGGGTTTCGTTCTGAATCAGCGTGATGGTTTTCCCTTCGCCGATCAGCGCGGCGCGCGCGCCGTTGGCGATGAGGAACGCGAGCGTCTGGATGTTTGCCAGCGTGTGGTCGAGCCGACCGCCGACGCCGCCATAGAGAAGAAACCTGCGATATCCGCGCTCCAACCCCAGCCGCGCGGCGAGCATGGTATCCGTGTCGTCCTTTTCCGCGGGGTGTTGTACGATTGTTTCCCCTTCGGGAACAAAACCCAGCGAGTCGAAATCTCCAACGACGAGATCAGCGTGCACTCCGTTTAAGTGTGCAAAGCCGCCGTCCGCGGCGATCACAAAGTCGCCCGGAGCGGGATTGAGCGTATGCGCCTGCGGCAGGGCGCAGACGATATGGCAAAAGGATTCGTGCTTCATCTCACTCGTAGTTATATCATGATTTTCGGGCGAAGAAAAGCGGCAAAACAAAGTGACACGCGAATGACACGAAGGATGAACGGCGATTTTTCGTGATTGTTTATGATATAATACCCGCAATCCGATGCGTGTCCGATCGGACGGAAGGAAACAGCAGATGCCGGGACTGTTTGAGCGAAACGAGTTTGACAGCTTTACCGCGGTCGACGTGGAAACGCCGAACCGCTATTCCCGCTCGATCTGTTCCATCGGCATCGTCCGCGTGGAGGGAACCGGAGACGTTGAGCGGCTGCATTTTCTCGTGAACCCGTGCGACGATTTTGACGCGATCAATATCTCCATCCACGGCATCCGCCCGGAGGACGTCGCGTGTGAACCGGGGATGGACCAAATCTGGCCGCTGATCGAACCGTATTTTACAGGCAACCTGATCGTTGCGCATAACACGCCTTTCGATCTGCCCGTGATCCGAAAGGCGCTGCTGCGCGAAGGCATCCATACCGGCGCCTGGCGATCCCTCTGCACGCTGGAAAAATCCCGCAGGCATATCCCGAAAACCGCGTTCGGCGGCCACCGGCTCAACGTGCTCTGCGCGGGCCTCGGCATTCCGCTGGAACATCACCACAATGCGCTCGACGATGCGCTCGCCTGCGCGAATCTGTATGAGTATCTGAAGAACCGCTACGGCTGCTCCGAGCGGGATGTGAAACAGTTCCGCTGACAAGGCGAATGATAGAGAAGGAGACAACGCTTCATGGAAGGCCCCGGGCAATCGTTTATAGCCAGCATCCGGCTCGAAGACATCGATCCCGAAAAATGCTATTTCAACCCCGGCTGTGCGATGGCGCTGTATAAACCGGACGAGGTGGAGGAGCTGCTGCATCTGCTCAACCGCCGGTTTTTGCCGACAAAGCTGCACACCACCTGCTGCCGGCACGACCCCGACTTGCCGCAGGGTGCGACGATCATCAACAACTGCGCGGGTTGCGACCGGCGCTTCCGCTCTCTGTATGAGGGCATAAACACCATATCGCTCTGGGAGGTGCTGGACAACATCCCCGCGCTGCCGCTGCCGGTTTACGACGGGCTGCGGCTCTCGGTGCACGACTCTTGCTCGTTTCGAAAGAAACCGCAGGTGCACGCCGCTGTGCGCAGCCTGCTGGACAAAATGCATATTGAAGTGGTCGAGAGCCCGTATGCTGGCACAAAGTCGATCTGCTGCGGAGATAACTTTTACGGCCATATCCCGATCGACGAGGTCGTTGCGTTCCAGAAAAAGCGCGCCGCGCAGATGCCCTGTCAGGACGTGGCGGTCTACTGCGTCTCCTGCATCAAGTCGATGTACGTCGGCGGAAAGACGCCGCACCATATGGCCGACCTTGTACTCGGCGAGCCGACCGAGGCGCAGGAAACGCGGCTGGACGTCTACCACGACGAGTTGGACCGGTATATCGAAGAGCACTGAACCGCTGCTGGATTTTTTAAGCCGGGTTGATGATTGTTCGGATCAATACGACGACTGAAAAAAGCTCCGATTTTATCGGAGGTTTTTTTGTTAGATTTGCTTTGGCGGGTAGAGCGGGCTGCTGTCCAGATACCGCCGGAATTTCACGAGATCCTCCGGATCGAACGGATTGCCGTGCGCGGGGTAGATACGCGCCGGGTTCAGCGAGAGGATGTTGTCCCAGGAGCAGCAAAACGCAGCGGGGTTCTCGATCAAGACCGCGTGCCGCGCGGGGGCGATGAAGGCGTTTGACGCCGCGTCTCCGCAGAGCAGCTCGCGCGTTTCCTCGAGAAACAGCCCGATGGAATCTGCCGTATGCCCCGGCAGATGCACGATACGGATCGGAAGCCCCAGATCAAGGAACGGCTGGTCGCCATCGTCACGCAGCACAAGCGCTGATCCGTCCGGCACGAGCGGCGGATATGCGCCGGATTTCGTCAGCGAGGAAAACAGCCGTGCGCCGCGGGAGATGAAGCCCGTTCCCTCCGGCAGGATGTTCCTTCCCTCGGCAAGGCGGGGCAGGCTCTTCTCGCTCACAACGAGCCTTGCGCCGCTTTCTTTCAGCAGTTCGGCGAGAAACCCCGCGTGGTCGTTGTGCGCATGCGTGAGAAACACATATTTCATCTCGCGCAGCGGCGCGTGCTTTTCAAAGCGCGAGCGGTAGCGTGAAAATCCACCCGGATAGCCGGAATCCACACCGATCCAGCCCAGCGGGGTTTCGAGCACATAGTTGCGCAGGATGTATCCGCCGATATCATGTATCCGAATTTCCATGTTGTTGTGCGCTCCTTTCCAAGAGACGACCGGTTATGATAAAAACCGCCTTGGGAATACTGATCTGCTGTAGACCGTCAGCGCGAACCGTACCCGCCGTGCGTTGGACACATGTTTTGCCCGGCGTGCTTGCGCGCCTTGAAAACAGCACCTCCAGCCCAGATCGCCGCGCCGAGAAACGAAACTGCGCTGACGGAGAGGGAAACGATCTGCAGAGGCGTACGCCTGTAACTCACAACAATCGTTCCGGCAGGTGCATCCAGACGGACACGGCAGAGGCCGTATTTGCCTGCGACAGTCTCCGGCGCTGAAACGGAGCCATCCTCCGCCGTACATTGCGCCTGATAGCCCCGATACCACAGCAGCGGCACTTCAATCCAGTTTCCGCTCTTTGCGCCCGAATAATCTACCGTTACGCTGCCGTAACCAAGCGTAACGTTTGCCGATTCAGCGAGTGCGGGTGCGTCCGCTTGCACCGTTGGCTTGCAATCGAGCAGAATTGTTCCGCTTTGCAGACCCGGGAGCGAAACAAGCGCACCGGATTCGGTCTGTGCAAACGAAAGCGTCCGGACAGTGCCGTCCGGCAGCAGCGCCGCCGCGCTGAGCGGCTTGCGAAAAAACAGATTGATCGCAACGTCGGCGTCGCCGGCTGGTTCGCAGCCGGAAAAGCCCACGCGCCGCGTGCCCTCCGTCTCGCCGAGGTCGACTGCGCTTATATCGGTGCTTTCGCTGAAAACGCCGGTCTGAAGGTCGGGAAAAGTATGCTTGGTCAACCCGGAGGGCAGATATTCGCCTGCTCCAATATTGTCTTGATATACATATTGGATCGTATCACCGCTGAGAGAGCAATGCAACCCGAAGGCGAACTCGAGCGCCGCAGGCATCATAAAACTAAACAGGGAGAAGATGACGAACAGCCTGCAAACAAGCAGCCCTGCGCGGGATTTTTCCGCGGCGGCGAATTCGCCCGCAAACAGCGCGAGAAAGAAAACCGCAAGCAGCAGAAATCGCCAGGGGAACTGGAGGATGCCAAACGTGCGCTGTATCAACGGCAGACGCCATGGAAAAAGATTGGAGCAAAGCAGCAACACAGGAATGCAAAGGATGAGCGCGGTCAGCGCGCGGCGCGCATGCGCCCGTTTTCTAAATAGTATGGCGGCAATCAGCATCAGCGGAAGCGAGAGCCCTAGACCGCTTGGGAGCCAACCGTTCATCAACGGTTCGGTTCGATTGCGGACGATGAAATTCAAATCGGACGCCAGCGACCACCAGGGCATGGCGCGCTCGGACAGCGTGCCGTTGACGATGGCGCTGGAACCATCCGTCGCGAGAAAACTGCCGGAAGCAAGCTGCTCGGCAAGAGGAAGCATATAAAACGCCGAGAAAAGCAAAAACAGCCCCACGGAAGCGAGCAAAAGCAGCAGCTTTTTCGGCTGCCGGAAGAAGGCGTTCGCATGAAAGAGCGCAAAAAGGAGCAATCCGAACGTGGTGATCAACGCGGAGAGCAAATGGCAATATAGGATGAGCGAGAGCCCGATCGGCAGAAGCGGCCATATCGACTTGCGGTCGTGGAGAATGCCGTATAGCCCGAGAAATGTCACGGGGACGAAGATGAACGCCGCCAGTTCGCCGATGGTCGCGCGGATGAACAGATCCGCCGCGAAGTATCCGGAAAACACGAACACAACGCTCATCAGAAACGCGGCATAGTCGTCCTTAAGTATTTCACGCGCGCAAACAAAACAGGAGAGCGAAGCGAGCAGAACAATCAGGACGACGTTGATCTTCCATACGGCGATCAGCGGTAGTCCCAGCGCATTGAGCGCCGCGGGTAACACGATGGCCAGGTTGCCGTAGAACAGCGGCGTGCCATAGCCGATGCCGTCGAACGCGTTGTAAAAAATCGCAGGAAACACATCCCCGTTGCGATATGCTGCCGCGAGCCCGTCGATGCGGCCGAGGTGAAACAGCATATCGTGGCCGGGAGGGAGTTGCACCGCGATATACGGCAATAGTAATAGAAACGAAGCGAAAACCAGAAGAAAGCCATACTTCCATGCACCGTGTCCGGGCAGGTGATTCCAGAGAGAGCGCTCTTTTTGCATAGGCTGCGGTCCTTTTCCATATCGCGTGCATGCGAAGCATGGTCGCTCATATGCCGAACTCCATATTACCAAATATACACGTAAAAAAACAAGAGGAAATTGATAAAATAGCAGCACGACGGCGTGGCAAAATACGGTGCTCATCTTGTCATAATATATTTTGAATCTCACACTAAAAAGATATTGACAATATAGTGCGACACACAGTATAATGCGAGCGAGGTGATAAGTGATGCCGGAAACGGATACGATGCAAAATTTGCTCACCGAGCTGCGGCGCGGCAGCCTGACCCTCGCCGTGCTGGGCAGCCTGCGACAGCCGAGATATGGATACGCGCTGCTGCAGGTGCTGCAGGACCAGCACATAGAGATGGAGGCTAACACGCTCTATCCGCTGCTTCGGAGGCTGGAGAGTCAGGAGCTGTTGACCAGCGACTGGGACACCAGCGAGAGCAGACCGAGAAAGTATTATACGCTCAGCCGCAGGGGAAAAGAAGTCTATTCCATGCTGCTGAAAGAATGGGGGAACATGCAGGCGAGCATCGCTGCCGTCTGCGGAAAGGATGGGGAACAATGAACACCATGATTGAGCGCTATGTACATGATGTGGCGCGCCGCCTGCCCGAAAAAGACCGGGAGGAAGTAAAAAAAGAACTCCGCGCAAATATCTACGATATGTTAAAGGGGGACGAGAGCGACGAAGCGGTCAAAAAAGTGCTCTACTCGCTCGGATCTCCCGCGTCTCTTGCGGAAAAATACCGCACGAAGCCGCGTTATATGATCTCGCCCGCTTATTACGACCAATATGTCGAGGTGATCAAGTGGGTTCTGCCGCTCGTCGGCGTGGTCGTCATGGTGATCGGTTTTGCCATCGGCGCGTTCGACGCGGCGAAAGCAGGAACGGATAATTTCGCGATGGTCGCGAGCGGCATTTTATCCAAGGGCGTGAGCATGGGCATCAGCGCCGCATTCCAGGCGCTTATCTGGACGACGATCGGGTTCGTCATTGCCGAGCGCAGCGGGGAAAAGGTGAAAAAGAACGGCGAATACGGCTGGAAACTTGAAGACCTGCCGGAAGTACGCAGCGAAAAAGCGAACATTCCGCTTTCGGACGGCGTTGCAGGGCTGATCCTGACGGTGATCTTCTCGGTGATTGCGCTGCTGTTCTTCACCGGTTCGCTCCCCTTTTTCATGGTGTTTTCCGAGGGCGGCATGAACTTCTATCAGATCTTCAGCAGCAGTTTCCTCGCGCTGTGCATCCCGGCGGTTCTCGTTACGCTGGTGCTCGGCGTCGTCGAAAACATTGCTAAGATCAAGGATCGCCGCTGGTCGATCTTCGTCTGTACGGCGGTTGTGGTCAAGTCGCTCGTCGGCATGGCGATCTCACTCTACCTGATCAACCGGCCGCATATCTTCAGCTCGTCGTTCATGGAGTTTCTGGGGGGCGCGGGCATTCTCGACCTTATCCCGATGCTCAACGGCAAGAGCATTCTGATTCTCTTGTTGACGATCCTCATTATCATCGGAACCGTGTCCGAGTGCGTGACCGCCGTGAAAAAAACGGTGCAGTCCTATGTGAAAGGATAAAACACCGCAAATAAAAAAGGCCGAAAGGCCTTTTTTTTGTTTTGGAATTGGTTCATTTTGTCTCGTCGGCATCGGGTTCGCTTTGAGGGTTCTTTACACCTTGCCGGATCATGCGCATGACCGGCAGGATGGCAAAGAGCGTTGCGATTGCCGCCGCAACGAAGATCAGATGCGTCGGCAGAAAGCCCGCTTTGCCGTCGACGACGATCGGCTGGCCGAACGCGGTGATGAGCCGCTCGCCGATGAACGGGCCGATCACCATCGGCAGCAGCACCCAGAAGATCATGCGAATCCCCTGGAACTGTCCCGCGTTGGAGGGCGGGGTCAGGTCCTTGATCCACGCGCCGGTGACGATGAGTTTGCTCACGAGGCCAAACGCCATGACGAAGATGGCGATACAGAGGAATACCATGCCTCTTGCAAACGAAACAAGCAGGAATCCGAGAGAGGAGATGATGAGCGCAACGAGCAGGAGCTTCGGTTTGCCGAGGCGGTCGACAAGCCGCCCGAAGAACACGCCCGCCACGCCGGAGAGCAGCACCATGAGGCCCAGGTTGACGCCGATGACGTCGTACGCGTAGCCGAGCGTCTTCGTATAATAGATGATCTGGTACGGCATGCAGATCTGTTCCGCGATTGCAAACAGCAGCACGCAGACATACAGCGCAAACAACATGCGGTTCTCCTTGACGGCGCGAACGGAGAAACCGGAGACGACCTGCTTCCAGAAGCCGACGCCCTCCTTCTTCTCGCGCTCAAAGCGCGCCTCCTTCATCAGAAGACCGCCGACGAGACCGCAGACCACCACGAGCAGGCCCATGGATGTGAAGAACAGCGAATAACCGAAGTATTCGATCAGCATACCGGAGACGATCGTGGTTACGACCATCGCCAGCAGCGGGAATAGCTCCGTGATTCCGCTGACCGTGCCGCGGTTGGTCTCGTCCGTGATGTTGGTGAGCCAGGCGTTGAAGCTCGCGTCGTTTGCAGTGGAGCCGAAGAAGGTCATGACGCAGTCCAGCGCGATGACGGCAAACACGGCGAGCGCAGCGTTTTTAACGGCGCCCGCAGCGGGGAACACGATGGTCGAGATGCCCCAGAGCACATAGCTGACCAGAATGATCGCCTTGCGTTTGCCGAGGCGGTCACTCAGCGTGCCCATGATGAGCGTGGTAACGGTCGCCGTCACAGCGCTGAGCGCGACCATGAGCGAGATCACTTTCGGATTTGGCGAGATGACGTCGTTGACAAACGTGTTGAACCAGGAGTTTTCGATGACCCATGCGATCTGCCCGGAAAACGCGAGCAGCACGATGGCGATCCAGTTGTTTGTTCCGAGTTTGGTCTTTTGCGTCATGGGATGTCCTCCTTGATGGTGGCGATGGGGAACTGCGCGATGCGCAGGCGCGTACATCCATAGGGAACGAGCGTTTGCTCGGTCAATGCGGCGCGATCCGCGGCAAACGGTTCAGGCACCGGGCCCGCGCCGTGCTGCCTTGTGCGCCACTGCGGCGTGGGTGCGAGCGGCAGCGACACACGAAGCGGCGGGTCGTTCCCGTCAAACGGCTGCGCGCCGGGCTTTTGCAGCTCGATCGTCGCGCTGGAAAGCAACTCTTCGGCGACGGCGAAACGCCACTGCGAGCGCGGCAGCATCTCATAGTCCGCAAAAGGCTCTTCTCCGCGCAGCGCGCGGCGTGCCGATTCGACCGGCAGCGCGAGTAGGATCGGTCCGCGCCAAAGCGTCAAGCCGCCCTCCGCTTCGCGCCGGGTGCGCAGCGGCATCGGGAAGCGCAGCGTGACCTTGTCGCCCGCGCGGAACTCCCGGTGTAAGTTCAGATAGCCGTTTTCTGCTTTACTTGCTGCCAATTCCCCGTTGAACCGCAGTTCATGCGACTCCGCCCACTCCGGTATACGTAGTTGCAGGGTAAACCCGAGCGCGTTTTTCTCATTCTCGATCCGATCGACTGTGAGTTCAACCGTGTCGTCAAACGGATAGTCCGTCGTTTCGGTCAACTGCACCGTAACGCCGTTGACACCGACTGCAGCCGAACAGGGCGCGTAGACCGGCGCGGCGACGCCATCCGGGCGCGCCATAAACAGCGCGCCGAGCAGCTTTGGCCAGCCCTGATGCATGTTTGCCGCGCAGCAGCCGAAGTTCGGCGCGAGGCCGAAGAGGTTGGACTCGTTGTATGCGTCGTACCAGCCGCGGTGTGCGCGGGAGACTTCGATTTGATTGACCTGCTGCACATACTGGTGCGCGTTCATGTCCTCTGTGAACATCGCCGGCCAGGCATTGTAGGCAATTTCTTCGATTCTGTCGGCATAGAATGCGTCTCCCGTGACGGCGAGCAGCGCCTGCAGGGAATAGAGATACTCCGCCGCGAGGCAGAGCTCCGCGCCGACGGTCGGCGAGCGACCGTTGAGGTGCTCGTCGCCGGAAAACAGGCCGTTTGCCATGCCGTGAAACCGCGTCAGTGCATCCAACCCCGCGCGCGCATCTTCCGCGCCGTGCTCCGGCCCGCCCCAGAGCGCGTCCAGCGCGGGCATTTTGAGCGCCATGGCGAGATTGACCGAGTGGGTCTGGTGATATACGCGCATAAAATTCGATGCGTTGGATTGTTCAATCTGCTCTTTTGTCTGTGTCTTAGCCGGCGGCGGCGTGCGCCGCAGGGACTTGAGCCGCTTTGCCGTCCAGTCCGAAATCAGCGTGATGCGCTTGACCGTCATGAACAGCGTGCGCGGCAGATAGGCGTGCGTCGTTTTCTCATATGGAAAGTGCGAGAAAATGCTGCCCCAATCGTAGCTCTGCTGCCGCAGCAGGCGCGCCAGTTCAATTAGATAGGGTTTGCCCGTTTTCTGATAGAGCCAGAGCATGGGCAAGAGCTCTTCCTGTCCGCGCGGTGCGGCCCACATGGCCAGCGGCTGATCCGGCATGCGCTTGAGTTGATAGCGGAAGTATCGATCCATCAGCGCGATCACGCGCGGATCGCCGGTTGCTTCGCCATACTGCGTCAGCGCCTTGAGCGCAACGATGCGCGGCCACCAGTCGAGGTTGTCCGCCGGTCCGAAAAAACCATCATCGCGCTGGCTTTGCAGCATCCACTCGATCCACTTCTGTGCTTTTTCCTGCAGGGTCGCGTCGCCCAGCGCGTAGGCCAGCGGAATCAGCCCGTCGAGGTAATACGGCCCGCGTTCCCAGTTTTCGCCGCGCCCGCCGAGCCAGCCGGAGGATGCGCCGAGATCCGGCCAGACCTCCTCAATGTGCCCGGTCAGGCCGTTTTTCTGCACGGTCAGTTCGCGCTCGAGCCAGCCGCGTGGGAATACGCTGCCGAGAGGCGCGGGGGTGAGGGTGAGATCGGAAGGACGGTTGGAATCCATCGAATCCTCCTTGGCTGTGTGTTTTATGATGAACGATGAAGGGCGGCGCAAGCCATCCGGACAGGATCAGATTTGCAGTGGCTTTTCGTAGATGCGATACGTCTTCGTCTTTTTCATACCGAGACGCTCCAGCGCGTTGCGGATATGGAGATTGTCTTCCAGAATATAGTTGGCCTCCATGCGGATGTTCTTCGGGCGGAGGTTCTGGTAGAGGTGGATGTACATGAGCGCGTCGAGCGCGCGGCGGTGCCACTCCGGGTTGACGGCTAGGCCGAAGAGCCGGTAGTCGCGCAGTTTTTTTACGCCGAACAGCAACCGCGCCCAGCCGAAGGGGAGCAGGTTCCCGTTGATGCGCTTTAACAGGATGTTGATGTCCGGAAAACCGAGGCAGAAACCGACAGGCTTGCCTTCGTGTTCCACCATCCAGACCGCGTCGGGATCGACGATCATCTTAAGCTTTTTGAGCATATCCTCCATGACGGGCAGCTCCAGCGGAACGTAGCCCCAGTTATCCAGAAGCGAGTTGTTGGAGATTTCCCAAATGGCGCGCGCGTCGTTATGGATGTGTTTGATATCGAGCCGGCGGATCGATATGCCCGGATAGCGGGCCATAAACCGCGCGGGAAAGTCGTCATAGCGTTCGGGGATTTCATAGCCTTTGGCCATGTCGGCGTCGTAAACCAACAGGTCTTTCACCTTTTCATAACCGGTTGAGGTGAAGAAATCATGATAATACGCGGGGTTCCAGGGCGACATGTAGACCGGTGGCGTGTCGTATCCCTCGAATACGAACCCCCAGTTTTCCGCAACGGGGTGGATCGGCCCGCGGATAGCGTTCATGCCGCGTGCGGCGAGCCACTCCTCCGCCGTTCGAACCAGAAGCGCGGCGCCGTCAGCGTCGTCGATGCACTCAAACGCGCCGAAAAAGCCGGTTTTCGCGTGGTAGAAGTTGTTAAATGTATGGTCGATATATGCGATGGTACGCCCGACGGGCTTGCCCGCGTCGTCCAGCAGCAGAAACAGCTCAAAATCCGAATTTTTCAGGATGGGATTCGCCTTGCCGGTGTATGCGTGCGCTTCGTCCAGCCAGATCGGCGGCACATAACAAGGATTGCCGCGAAACAACCGCGACGGGAGGCGTACAAATTCGCGCATTTGCTTTCTGCTGCGCACCGTGGTGACTTGCATATCCCAATCCCCCAAACTGCTGAAATCCCCTCGGGCATGCCGCAGCACGCCTTGAAGGCAGTATATCAAGCGCTGTTCAAAAAAACAATGCGCCAAGGTGTTTTCAAGCAAATGATCACGGTTGATGTGAAAGGCCGCCCTCGTGAGTGTGACTAAGTCATAGACCCGTTGATGAAAATCGGTCAATATGAATAAGTACAGTGAAAATTACGACGATTTTCGGCAAACCGAAGCGATGCGCATCGCTTTCAGGATGATATCAAGCAGCGGCGCGCGCGCGTTCTGGCACTCAACCATCGGGCAAAGAAGACAACAGTATCCTACGAAGTGTCGTTTTACGAAGTCAACCGATCAACCGCAGGTTGTGCGGTCAGCGCCCTTTGGATATTTTTGTTCTGCGTGCCGAAATAATATACAGTCGTTTAAAATATTGACACTGTTAGTTGCATGAATTACAATTATATCGATAATGTATACGAAGAGTTGCTAAAAGGCGCTATGATAAGTTGTTGCAGGGTTTTGTTATTTTGAACCATGCGCTCTGTTATTGTCACGCCGATATCCACTGGATGTATTCCGACGGATGATAGCTGTAAGCTCTGTGAAAAGGATTGGCTGAATGAATAAGGCGAAGTTTGCGAAGGTTGCTGTTGTTTTGTGCGTAGTGCTGGCGAGTGTCTTTTCCGCCTCATGCTCAAAGAAGGGGCAATCCGCGGACCCGGGCGCCTGGGGGTATGACTGTCTGGTAACCTATGACGCGCTTGGCGGCATGGTGAATGCCAGAGAGGTCAGAAAAACCTATTATCTTCCGAACTCCTATGTTTTCGAACCCTCCGGTTCGAGCAACATGCTTGTCGAGCCCACGCGCGACGGGTATATCCTTTCTGGTTGGTATACGGCAAAACAGGATCAACCCACCGAAAACGGCGAGGAATACACATTCAGCGCCGATGATCGATGGGATTTTTATCTTGACCGCGTACAGGATGATATGACCCTTTATGCACGCTGGCTGCCGCGCGGCAGGGTTGACTATGTCAACGCCGACACAGGCAACGTCATCTTCAGCAAAAACATCACCGCCGGTTCGCCTGTTCAGGCGCTCTCCGATGCGGTTGTAGATCTCAGCAAGCCGGCAAACACGACGCTCTTTGGTTATTTTTCGGACCAGGCCTGCACCGAGGAGTATGACTTCTCTTCCTATGTTCATTCCGAACCGCAGCCGACCCAGGAGTTCCTGTATGGCGAGCTGTATGAGATGTTTCCGCAGTATCTAGAGCGGGTTGAATATGTGGAACCGGAGGAGGACGAGGTGGACGACACCACGGATATGTCCTACCTGTTTTTAAACAAACTTGGCTATCAGCTCAAAACAACCGACGAAGCGGCGCTTGCCGAACTGCGCACGGCGAAAAACCAGCTGATTGAGACATCCATTCAAGATTACCTCTCCAATACGGCCGGCAAGGTCGTCTACATGAAATTTGTCTCCGGCAACTTCGTGCTCGTATCGCAGCCCGGCGATCTGAAGATCGGCGGGGAATATGGATTTTTCGGCACCGACGCCGCCGGCAATACGATCGACGGGTATGTGATTCAAGACGACATCGACTTTAGCGGCGTTACGCTGACGATGGCGGAGAACTTCAGCGGCGAAATCATTGGAAACGGGTATACGCTTTCCAACATCACATTGTCCGTCAGCAGCGGCAAAGTGGACATGGACAAGGAAAAATCGATTGCCTTGTTCGATACGCTGCAGGATGCGCAGATTGAAGCGCTCACATTTGAAAATACAACCATCACCACGCGGCTCAACGAAGGCACTTCCATCAAGGCCGCGCTGATTGCGCTGAACGCAACCAATGTTACCCTTACGGACTGCCACTTTAACGGACTCACGATCAACTCAGGCAAAAACGACGACGGATCGGCCAAATATCAGTTTGGTGATCTGTTTATCAGCGCTTCCGGCATTCAGTTGAAAGACTGCACGGCGCGGGATCTGGTCGCAAACGTGATCAACCCCGGCAGGTTGAGGCTCGCCATCATGGAGCTCCCACCGGAGGAAACCCCCGAAGTGACGCCCTGACACGAGATATATTCAGGATTTGACAATTACCGGACAGAGCCATCAACCGGTGATTTTCAAAATATAAAATAATGGAGGTATGAGTAAGAGAATGAAAAAGAACAGAATTGCCCAACTGGTTGCGGTTCTTCTTTGCGCCATGCTGGTTTTCGCCGTTGGCTGCAAAACCGCCGCTCCGGCAGAAGAACCCGCTGCAGCCGCTACCGCCGAACCGACGGAAGCCCCCGCAGTAGTTTTACCCGACGTACCGGCCGATCGTTACGATGCGACTGTAACACCGAGAACGGGTGCAAACGCGACCGAACCGCTGGTTATCAGCTCCCAGACACTGGACGGAAAGTTCAGCCCGATCTTCTACACATCGGGATATGATTTTAACGTCGAGAGCCTGACCCAACTCGGGTTGATTTACCTGGATAAGAAAGGCGCACCGCAGGCGGGCGTGGAATATCCTTGCCTCGCATATTCTTATACGCAGGAAGTCAGCGACGATAAGTCGACATCCACCTACACGTTCCTCCTGAAAAACGGAATCACCTTCAGCGACGGCGTACCGGTCACCGCGAAGGATGTCCTCTTCAACATCTACGTTCTCTGCGATCCGATGTATGATGGCTCCTCAACCTACTATTCCATGGCAATCCAGGGATTGAATGAGTATCGCCTCCAGACCAGCGCGGAAGCTCTGGCTGTTGCCGATGCGATCATTGCCGCTGGCATCTCTTCGGCTGACGACGGCACCATGATGTATCCCGCCGCAGACGGTGCGACCGCCGAGCAGCAGGCCGCGTTCTGGGCATATCTTGACCAGGCCGGCGAAAAGTTCGCGCAGGAAATCGTTACCTACGTTTCGAACAACTATCTTGCCGACAAATATGTACAGGCTTACTTCGCACCCGAACTCACCGCCGAGCAGGTGAAGGGCAGCGAATTCCTGACCACCGCATTCGGCATGGCTCTGTGGGGATACGGCGCATATGACGCCGCCACGGGTACATTCACGGACGCTCTGGGCAACACCTATGACGAGACCACCGGTGTCACAGTTGCCGATTACTGGGCAAACATCCTCGGCACCTACGGTTATGACCTCAGCGACGGCGGCATCAACTACGAAAAAGCCGGCGATCTGCGCATTGAGGACTATGTACGCGATCTTTACATCGCCAATGAAGGCGCGGTTGCGGGCGGCGTCGCCAGCATCAGCGGCATCACGACCGGCATGATGGCCGGAGAAGACGGTGTTGAGCGCGAATATATCAAAATCGTTCTCGACGGCATCGACCCGACCGCCATCTTCAAGATGGGCATCGAAGTCGCTCCGATGCATTACTACACCGACGGCTTCACCGGAGAGCTGAATGAGTACGGCGTATCGCTGAACGATCCGGCCTTCATGGAAGCACTCAAGGCCAAGAACGTTGCACCGATGGGCGCAGGCCCCTATGTATTCAATGAGTACAAGGACAACGTCGTGTATTTCACCGCCAACGACAGCTTCCTGCTTGGCTCGCCGAAAATCGAAACCGTGCGTATCCAGGAGATCGCCAGCGGTTCCGAACTCGATTCCGTGCTGACGGGTATCGTGCATTACTCCGATCCGTCCGCCTCCACGACGATCATCAACGACATCACCGCGGCGCAGGGCGACTATGCCAAGCTGGCGTACACGCTTGTTGATAACGACGGCTATGGCTACATCGGCATCAACGCGCAGTACTTCCCGGATCTGAAAGTCCGTGAAGCCATTGCTTCCACGTTCAACACCGATCTGTGCATCAGCGATTACTATGGCGAACTCGCCACGGTCAACTACCGCACGATGACCAAGATCCAGTGGGCGTATCCGGAAAATCCGGACAACCTGTTCCCGTATGACGGCACCGGCGAAACCGCCAAGGCGCTGTTCCTCGAAGCTGGCTACGTCTATGACGAAGCGGCCAACATCATGTCCTACCCCGAGGGAAGCGAAATGGCCGGCCAGCAGGTCACCATCAAAGCGACCCTGCCATTTGCGGCCTCCGACCATCCGGCAGGCTCCGTGTTCATCAATGCACAGGAAGTGCTCGCTTCCATTGGTATTAAGTTCGATATGGAAGTTGACGACAACATCCTCAACAAACTGAGCACGGCCTACGAATCCGGCATTCAGGTCTGGGCAGCAGCCTGGGGCGCAGGCGGACAGGATCCGGATCTGTTCCAGGTCTGGTATTCCGATCCTGCGGTCAACCAGTCGACCTCGCCTGCGGCGAAGGGCCTCTTCTGGTTATTTGAGAATGGCAGCGACGATCAGAAAGCCGCTCTTGTGGAGCTCAACGAGCTGATCATTGCCGGACGTTCCACGCTGGACGTTGAAGAACGCAAGACCATCTACGCGAGGGCGCTGGAGATCTCCACCGGCCTTGCGACCGAGATCCCGACCTATCAGAGAAAGAACATGTTTGTGTTCAACAAGGACGTCATCAATGCCGACACTCTGTTCAGCGGCGAAGACGTAACCCCGTTCCAGAACCCGACTTCTTATATTTGGAACGTCGAGCTCTTAGGCTAAATTCTCAGGAGTTTAGCTCAACGGTATGTGCAACACAAGGCTTGGCGATGAGCCAAGCCTTGTGTTGGACTGAGGATTTCTCTGAAGGGCTTCGGTGAAGGAATATGTGGAAATACATTGGCAAAAGACTGATGTTGGCGGTTGTGATACTGATTGGCGTGTCTATGATGATCTACGCGCTGTCAATGCTCATGCCGACGGACTATATCGACCGACAGACAGCGCCGGCCGTTGCAAACGGTTCGATGTCGCTGGATGACGTCGCCCGCCTGAAGGCGCTTTACGGCCTGGCCGACAAGAGCTTTTTTGGCATCATCAAGAGTTACTCTACTTGGCTGGTAGGTGCGTTTACCGGCGATTTGGGGTATTCGTTTTTGTATGGAAGGGATGTTTCGGTGGTCATCAACGACTACATGTGGACATCATTCATACTGGCATTTTTAGCTTTTATTATTCAGATTGGCATCGCGATTCCAATGGGAATTCGTGCCGCGGTCAACCAGTACGGGGGCTATGATTATACCGTGTCCGTTCTGGCGATGGTCGGCACCGCGTTGCCGTCGTTTTTCCTTGCGGCGCTGTTGATGAACGTCTTCTGTATTCAGCTGGGTTGGTTCCCGCTGCAGGGGCTGACTACGGCAACGAAGATATTCGCAGCGGACGCGCACATGGAGATCTTTTTAGACAAGGCCTGGCATCTGGTCTTGCCAATTTCTGTACTTGTGCTGCTGGGCGTTGGCGGTCTGATGCGTTATACGAGGACCAACATGCTCGAAGTCATGAATTCAGACTATATCCGTACGGCGCGGGCAAAGGGCTTGTCCGAGCATACGGTTATCTATAAACACGCGTTTCGCAATACGCTGATTCCACTGGTTACCACGCTCAGCGGCGCGCTCCCGGGTCTGTTCGGCGGCGCGATGATCACGGAAACCGTGTTCGCTGTCCCCGGCATCGGGTATATCGCGCTGCGCGCGACGATGCAGGGCGATATACCGTTTATCATGGGATATAATATGTTTCTTGCGATCCTGACCGTTGTCGGCATGCTGATCTCCGACCTGATGTATATGGTCGTCGATCCGCGTGTAAAACTGCAGTAGGGGAGGCGCGTGATATGATGAAAAACAAGAAAAAAACATCCGACGTGAATTCCCGCGCGGACAAAAAGACAAATAACAATAAGTATACGGATATCTCCGGTGTGGAGATCATCGCGGAAGAAAACTTCCACGTTATGTCTCCCGGACGCATGGTTGCCAAGCGGTTCTTTCGCAGCAAGCTCTCGATCATCGGCCTGTGCATGATCATATTCGTGTTCCTGTTCTCCTTTATCGGGCCGTTCATTGTGAACGCAACATGGGGGTACAAGGAAACGCAGGTCTTCAAGATCGAGCGCATCTCGAGCATGGTGACCACCGCTGCGTTTAAGGCACCGGATGGCAAAGAGTACGATTACTACGATGAATCGCTCTCCTATGTGAATTTCAAAGCACCGATTTCCAAGGATCACTGGCTCGGAACGGATACCAGTGGGTTCGATATCTTTGTTCGCCTGATGTATGGCGGTCGGATCTCGCTGACCATTTCATTCCTTGTCATATTTCTTGAAACGTTGCTTGGCATCATTTTCGGCGGGCTTGCCGGCTACTTCGGCAAATGGGTCGATCAGTTGGTCATGCGTGTCGTTGATATCTTCTTCTGCCTGCCGGGGCTCCCGATCCTGCTGATTCTCTCGGCAACGATCGCGTCGATTGAATCGATACCGCCGGAACACCGCATCTACTACCTGATGGGCTTTTTGACGTTCATCGGCTGGGCGGGCACGGCGCGCCTGGTGCGCGGTCAGATACTGATGCTGCGCGAGCAGGAATACATGATGGCGGCGGAGACGACGGGCATTCCGGCGCGCAAGAAGATCTTCAAGCATCTTGTGCCAAATGTCATGCCGCAGCTGATCGTAATCATGACGCTCGGTCTCGGCGGCATTATCCTGTATGAATCGACGCTGTCCTATCTCGGCCTCGGCGTACCGTTCCCGCGCGCCGCGTGGGGCTCAATGATCGCGCTGGCTGATCCGTCCAAGGGACAGGAAATCCTTGCCAATTACCCGAACATGTGGGTGCCCGCCGGTGTGCTGATCATCGTCGCTGTGCTGGGATTCAGCTTTATCGGCGACGGGCTGCGCGATGCGTTCGACCCGAGAATGAAGAGGTAACGGCAATGGCATTGAAGAAATTGATCAAAAAGAAGCAGATAAAGGGCATCGACGACGTTGCTTATCTCACGCTCAAAGAAGAGCGCCGCATCAGCCGCGAAAACACGAAGATCATGCGCGATTTCGAGCGGAAGATGAACCGCCGCAATGTCTCGGTCAAGGAATATTCCACGACGATGAGAGACCCGAACAATATCGTCGAGTTCGACAATCTGCATACGTTTTTCTACACGGATATCGGCACGGTGAAAGCCGTCAACGGTGTGAGCTTTGACATTCCGCGCTGCACAACCGTCGGCGTAGTCGGCGAGTCTGGCTGCGGCAAATCGGTGACGAGCCTGTCTCTGATGCAGCTTGTGCAGGCGCCGCAGGGACAGATTGTGGAAGGCGAGATCCGGTTTTCCTCCAGCGACGGCAATTGCTACGACATATCGAAGATGCCGCGCTCGGAGATGCTGAAGATCCGCGGCCGCGAAATCTCCATGATTTTCCAGGAGCCGATGACGAGCCTCAACCCGGTATTCACTGTTGGCGAGCAGCTTGACGAGGTCGTGCTGCTGCACGAAAAAGTTACACCCGAAGAGGCAAAAAAGCGCTCCATCGACATGCTGAAACTCGTTGGTATCGCCATGGCGGAAACGGTTTACTCAAACTTTCCGCATGAGCTCTCCGGGGGCATGCGCCAGCGCGTCATGATCGCCATGGCGCTCTCGTGCAACCCGCGCCTGATCATTGCAGACGAGCCGACCACCGCGCTGGACGTTACGATTCAGGCACAGATCCTCGACCTGCTGCGATCCATCAAGCAGGAGATCAACGGCAGCATCATGCTCATCACGCACGACCTCGGCGTGATCGCCGAGATGGCGGACTACGTGGTCGTCATGTACGCGGGCAGAATCGTTGAAAAGGGAACGGTTTTTGAAATCTTCGAGAATCCGAAGCATCCCTATACCGTCGGCCTGATGCGCAGCAAACCAAGCGTGAGCAAACGCGTTGACAGGCTATACAGCATTCCGGGCCAGGTGCCAAACCCCGTCAACATGCCGAACAACTGTTATTTCAAAAACCGCTGCGAGCACTGCATTGAGAAGTGCGAAGGTGATTATCCGCCGCTGATCAAGTTCAGCGAGACGCATTATGCCGCATGTTATCTCTATGAAGACGACCCGAATGCCGAGGTGTTCTTTGCGGTCACGGAAGACGGCGTATGCGCGAGGAGGCAATGAGGCAATATGGAACATAAAATCGCGGAAAACGACAACATACTGGTTGTAAAAGACCTGAAGAAGTACTACCCGATCAATTCGTCGATCTTCGGCAGAAAGACGATGCACGTCAAGGCTGTCGACGGCGTTTCATTCGAGATCGAGCGCGGCACAACGATGGGCCTCGTCGGCGAGTCCGGCTGCGGCAAAACCACCGTCGGCAGAACCATATTGCGCTTGCATAAAGTGACGGGCGGCACCGTTTATTTCGATGGCGAGGATCTCTCAAAGGTGCCGAAGCACCGTCTGCGCCACATGCGTCCGAAGATGCAGATGATCTTCCAGGACCCGTATTCGAGCCTTTCCCCGCGTATGCCGGTTGGCGAAATTATCGGCGAAGCGGTGCGCGAGCACAACATCGTTTCCAAGGAGCAGTACCGCGCGTATATCGTGAAGGTCATGCGCGACTGCGGACTGCAGCCCCAGTATTTCTACCGCTATCCGCATGAATTTTCCGGCGGGCAGCGGCAGAGAATCTGTATTGCGCGCGCGGTTGCACTCAATCCGGAGCTGATCATCTGCGACGAACCGGTCAGTGCGCTCGATGTGTCGATTCAGGCGCAGATCATCAACCTGATGATGGACCTGCAATGTGAGTTCGGGTTTACCTACCTGTTCATCTCGCACGATCTGTCGGTCGTGGAGCACATCAGCAAGACCATCGGTGTCATGTATCTCGGTTCAATGGTTGAGATTGGCAAAAAGGATCAGATTTTCGACAATCCGATGCATCCGTATACGCAGGCACTGCTCAGTGCCGTGCCGATGCCGGATCCATCCTACAAAATGAACCGCATTATTCTGCAGGGCGATATCCCCAGCCCGGCAAATCCGCCTTCCGGCTGCAAGTTCCATACGCGCTGTAATAAGTGCATGGATATCTGCTCCAAGGTCGCGCCGAAGCTCAAGGAATATGAACCCGGTCATAAGGTGGCCTGCCACCTGTACAATCAGGACTGAGTAATGCGCGATGGCTAAACGAAAAAGAGACGAATGGGTGGACGACGGGCACGTCATCGCCGACATGAACGTTGACGGCATGCCGCATACGTTCCGGCGCGGGCCCCGCAGAAACCGCGATACATTCGGACAAAGGAAGGTCAAATCCGACCCCGTCGAACTCACGCGCAAGGAAAAGCGTGCAATTTCTTGGGGCGCTGCCTCGGCGTATATTCTGGTGGCGGTCGTGTTTGCGGGTGTGTTCGCGCTGTTCCTGCTGTTCAGCAGCAAGGTCTGGTTTCGCTGAGCCAGTCAAAGCTTCGTTGCATTTACAAGATTCTAATAAAATCATACAAACAAAAAACCACCCGAACGGGTGGTTTTTTATTGACGTATTGGATCAGGCGAGCTGGCGGATCACATCGATGACGCTGCCGTCCCGATAGGTGCACAACCCGACGATCTGATCCCCCAGCGGGAGCGGATCCGGCTTTCCGGTGATGCGCTCGGCACGCTTAGCGAGTTCCTCGATGGGTAGGACGTTGAAGTGCGTGCGCATCAGCCGCTCGGCCACATCGGGCCTGCGCGGATTGACCGCGACGCCCTGATCGGTGACCAGTACATCCACAGTTTCGCCGGGGGTTACGATGGTGTTAACCCGCGTCCGCACGCTCGGCATCCTGCCGCGCATGAGCGGGCAGACGACGATGGCGAGCGCCGCGCCCGCCGCCGTGTCCGGATGGCCGCCGACCGCACCGCGGATCACACCGTCCGACCCGGTCAACACGTTGACATTGAAGTTGGTGTCCACCTCCAGCGCGGAGAGCACGACCACGTCGAGTTGGTTGACCGCCGCGCCGCGCCGGTAGGGGTTGGCGTAATAATTTGCGTCGATCTGCTGATGGAAGCGGTTGTTCTTGAGTGATTGCGCGGCTTCCAGGTCGAAACTCTGCACGTCCATCAGCCTGCGGATGAGCCCTTCCTCGTGCATCTTGACCATGGCTCCCGTGATGCCGCCGAGCGCGAAGCTCGCCTGAATATGCCGCTCGATCATCGCCTCGCGCAGAAAGCGGGTCACCGCAAGGGAAGCGCCGCCGGAACCGGTCTGAAGCGAGAATCCGTCGTAAAAATACCCGCTGTGGACGATGATATCCGCCGTGGTTTCGGCGATCATCAGATCGTGCGGATTCTTGGAAAAACGCGTTGCACCGGTCATGATCTTCGCGGCGTCGCCAACGTCGTCCACGCGCACGATATAGTCTACAAGCCGCTGCGAAATGCCGAACGGCATGTTTGGGTAGCCCACGATATTGTCGGTTAAAACGATCACATTGTCGGCGTATTGCGCGTCCACGCGGGCGTACCCGAGCGAGCCGCACATGGACTTTTCTTCGCCTTCGCGAGAGTAGCCGTTCGCGTTGCCGAACGGGTCGCAGCTGGATGCGCCGAGAAACGCCACGTCGATATGCAGCTCATCTTCTGCGATTGCAGCCGCGCGCCCGCCATGCGAACGAAAAATCATGGGTTCGTCCATGAGGCCGTAGGAAACCGCCTTTGCGAGTTCGCCGCGGCAGCCGGAGGTTTCAACGCGTGAGATGACACCGTTTTTGATGTGCTCGATCAAAGGCGCGTGCACGTCCGAAAGACTGGACGCGGCGAGCCGCAGGTTGCGAAATCCCATGCGCGAGAGTGTATCGACCACCATGTTGACGATGTGATCCCCGTTTCGAAAGTGGTGGTGGAAGGAGATGGTCATGCCGTCGCGCAGGCCGGTCAGCTCGATCGCCTTCTCCAGGCTTTCGACGATTTTATTCTCGTGCGCCATCCTGTCCTTCAGCGGCGCGGTTTCTTTGCCGTACAGTCGCGGATTTTCACCGGGGATGTAGGCGCGCTTGCCCATGGCAGTGAGCTCCGCTGTAAAATCGGGTTGATATGTCATGCTTCATCCTCCTCGAACACCGCGCGTGAAGCGATGGCCAGTTCCAGCGTGCGTTCCGCGCGGAGCACGACCGGACGGTCGACCATCCTTCCGTTTAGAGACACCACGCCGCTTCCGCGCGCTTCCGCCTCGCGGCTGGCCGCGAGGATACGCTGCGCCTTGTGAATCTCCTCCTGTGTCGGCGTAAATACGCGGTGTACGGGCTTGATCTGGCGCGGGTTGATGACCGATTTTCCGTCGAAGCCGAGCTGCTTGATCGCCTGTGTCTCGCGGATGAGCTGCTCTTCATCGTTGACGTCGGAAAAAACGGTATCGATTGCGTCGATGCCCGCCGCGCGTGCCGCGACGATGATCGCGCCGCGCGCGTAGAGGAGCTCGCTGCCCTCCCGCGAGCGGGATGTGCGCAGGTTGGCGCAGTAGTCCTCCGCACCCAGCGCGATGGCGACGAGCCGCTGGCTCGCGGTGGCGATGGCGTATGCGTTGACAACGCCCGATGCGCTCTCAATCGCCGCCATCATGCGCGTGCGTCCTACGGGAACGCCATATTTCCGCTCTGCTTTCTCTATCTCGGTCTCTGTGTCGGTGATATCCTGTGCGTTCTCTGTCTTCGGCAGACGAATCACCTGTGCGCCTGCGGCGACCATCGCTTCGATATCGGCTTTGCCGTATGGTGTGCTCAGCGGGTTGACGCGTACGACAAGCTCACAGGCGCCATAATGAATGGTTTTGAGTGCATGAAACACCAATAGGCGCGCCGCGTCCTTTTCGCGGAGTGTGACGGAGTCCTCAAGATCGAACATGAGCGCGTCGCTGCCGTAGATATGCGCGTCGCTCATCATGCCGGGATTGTTGCCCGGCACGAACAGCATGCTGCGTCTAAGCTTCATCATGCGCCAGACCCCCAGTCGAACGTTTCCGCGCCGGTTGCGCGCTGACATGCGGCAGCGACGCGCGCGCGGATCGTGCAGTCGAGCGCGCCTTTGTCAACCGCGTTGATCACGGCGTATTCCAGGCCATATTCGTCTGCCGCTGCGCGGATCGTGTTGATGATCTGCTTGCCGAACTCGTTTGCAACGGAGCTTTTGAGCACGACTTCCACGCGCTGCTGCTCACCGGGTTCGATTTCGATCATGATGTCGCCGGACTCCATGGTACCCGCGCTTGCGGGCGCTTTGATCTTCATTGCACAAGACTCCTTCGAACGGTTCTTTTCCATGCATAATCATAATATCAATACAAAAATATTACAAGCATTATGCAGATGTTTTCTGAAATATATAGTCTGGTAAGAATGCACGTATTGCTGTATACAAGCGCACAATTTCTGAATATTTCAAGAGATCGTCTTGATTCTTATATGACGTATAATAAAAATCAATCAACCGCATGAAAACAGTGGAATAGTATAAAAATACAAAACGATATCAGAAATACACACCCAAAACACAGCAACGACAGCAGGATTATGATATAATTTTTGCGTGATGTAAGAAGCTTTGCAGGAGGCGCAAGATGGAAATCCGATCGCTGTCCCTCAGGATGGACAGAGCTGTGATCGACGCGTTTTACTCGCGCGCCGGGATTCGGCTTGACCGCTGTGTGACGGAGTTGTACGGCGTCTACGAGGGCGAAAACCTGATTGCACTCGGCGGACTCGCCGGCAGTACGATCCGTTCACTGGCTGTGGACGAATCGCGCCGTGGAGAAGGGATATTGCCGCTGCTGATCACCCACCTGTACCGGACGCTGAAGGATAAGGGCGTAACAAACGTCTTTGTCGCCACCAAACCGCAGTACGCGCCGTTTTTCACCTCGCTCTGTTTTTACGAATGCGCACACACCGAGGATGCCGTGCTGCTCGAGAGCAGCCGGGACGCGCTCGCGCGGTATCTTGCCGCGCTGCCGCAGGCGGACGGCGCCATCGTTATGAATGCGGATCCGTTTACAAACGGGCATCGATATCTTGTCCAAACCGCCGCTGCGCAGTGCCGCAGGCTGATTGTGTTCGTGCTCTCTGCGGACGCTGCGCATGTGCCGGCGGATGTGCGGCTTCGCCTGGTGCGGCAGGGCTGCGCGGATATGGCGAACGTATCCGTCGTGCCGGGCGGAGACTATATCATCTCAGGGGCGACGTTTCCGGACTATTTCTTCAAGGATCATAACGAGGCCGCTCTTGCCTATGCGCGGCTGGACGCAACGCTGTTTGCCGGGTGTATTGCACCCGCATGCAGTGTTGCGGTGCGGTTTGTCGGCGAGGAACCGCTCGACCCCATGACCGCGGCATACAACGACGCACTGCTCTCCATCCTACCGCGAAACGGAATAGCGGTGCGGGTTATCCCGCGCAAAGCCATCGAAGGCGCGCCGATCTCCGCCTCGCGTGTTCGCGCGCTATGGAAAGAATGCAGGTTTGATGAGATTGTAACGCTGGTACCCGCAACAACGCTGGCGTATATCCGGGAGAACGCGTTATGAGCATCTCGGCAAAACGGATCGCGCAGCGCGCGCACGCCGCACTCGAACACGAAGCGAGCCTTTCTCCAAAGCCGGGGCTGGTGGACGCGGAGAATAACGGCGCGCATACGGATATGGACCTAAAGCTGCTTTTCAAAAGCGCGGCGGCGCTCGAACCGTATTTTATGGAGCTCGCTGCGGCAGGAGAGCGGGAATCAGCGCTTCCGCCGGAAGGCAGGCTAAAGAGCATCCGCCCGATCGGGTTGGATGCCGAGCGCGCAATGGTTGCCGCAACTAACGGCGTCAACACGCACAGGGGGGCTGTATTTCTGCTTGGCATACTCTGTTATTGCGCGGGACGGACGGCATCGAAAAGCGATGATTCACCTGAGAAACTTTGCCGCGAAGCCGCGCTTGTCTGCGACGGTGTGACGGACGAGCTCGGCGGTCAGGCGGGCAGGGCATTTGCGCAGTATGGCGCAAGAGGCGCGCGCGGCGAAGCCGAAGATGGCTATCCAAACCTGCTCTACGCCCTCTCGATATTTCGCAAAGCATTGGTAAACGGAGTGAACGAGGAGGACGGCTGGCGGCTCGCGCTGCTCGGGCTGATTTATCAAGTGGAGGACGCGAACGTGCTCGCGCGCTGCGGAGAACAGACCGCAGCTTTCTTGCGCGTGCGCGCGGGCGAGATTGCAGCGCGGTATCCGGCGGGCGGCAGCGGTCTGACGGAAGCCATGCGGGATTTCGACCGGCAATGCCGGAGCTGGCGGGCCAGCCCGGGCGGTTCGGCCGATCTGCTTGCCTGCGCCATGTTTCTGCATTCGTTGGCGACAAATTAGCCGGATTGAGAGTCTTTCACCTTTGCTCGAGTCGGGTAGAGGTGTTTTTTTGCGCGTTTGCGACGTGATGGATGAAAATCAGAAAGTAAGAATGAGAACATGTTATTGACATATGCCGAAAACGATGTATAATGAATTTAGTTAATGACATATGTCAAATATGAAATGAGGTGAAACACATGCCAAATCGCGATGGAACCGGCCCGATGGGTGCGGGGGCGATGACGGGCAGAAAGCTCGGTAAATGCACCGCAGCATCTGCAGAAGGTGTCGCTGTGGTAGGCGTACCCGGCTACAGACGCCGCGCAGCACGAGGAAGAAAGCAAGGGTTCGGCTATGGCCGCGGCCAGGCCGGATTATATCAGGACACGGTGGAAAGAGAACGACCCGGACAGCAGAGGCGTCTGCACGCGGGGAAAGGAAACCGGAAATTTCTATGAGAATCGCAATTCCCGTCAATGAAGAGTCTATGGATACGGGCGTTTGCGCGTCTTTTGGGCGCGCTCCGTATTTTCTGTTTTATAACAGTGTGACGAAAGAAACATATTTTCTGGACAATGCGGCGGCGGCAAGCCAGGGCGGAGCAGGCATCCGCGCCGCGCAGGTGATTGCGGATCACGGCGTGCAGTCGCTGATTACGCCGCGCTGCGGCGAAAATGCGGAAGCGGTGCTGAAAAAAGCGAACGTATTTATCTATCGCTCAGCCGCCGGAACGGCGCGCGACAATATCGACGCGCTTTTGGACAATCGCCTCACCCTGCTGAACGAATTTCATCCGGGCATGCACGGACAGGGAAACTGATCAAATGAGAATAGCGGTATTGAGCGGAAAAGGCGGAACAGGCAAAACGCTGGTTTCTGTCAATCTCGCCGCGGTTGCGGGTGACGCGATCTATATCGACTGCGATGTTGAAGAACCGAACGGTCATCTCTTTTTTCAGCCGGAGTTGCTCAGTGAAGAGACGGTTTCCGTTCCGTTTCCGGTTGTGGACGAGAACCGCTGCGATGGCTGCCGGGCTTGCGTGGAATTCTGCCGGTTCAACGCGCTTGCCTTTGCGGGAAATAAACCGCTGCTCTTTCCCGATGTCTGCCATGCCTGCGGCGGATGCGTCCTGGTCTGCCCGCGCGGGGCAATCCGTGAAGAAGGCAGAAGCGCGGGTATAGTTCAAAGCGGCAGATCAGGGAGAGTAGAAACGCATACAGGTGTGCTCAACCCCGGCGAAGCATCCGGCGTACCACTGATCCGGGCGTTGCTGAAAAAGAGTGCGAACGAGCAGGAACGGCCGATCTGGATCGACTGCCCGCCCGGCAGTGCGTGCACCGTAATGGAAAGCATGCGCGATGCGGATTACTGTGTGCTGGTTGCGGAACCGACGGTATTCGGCGCGCATAACCTCAAGATGGTTTGCGAGCTGGCGCATGTATTTCACAAGCCGTTCGGTGTGGTGATCAACAAATACACGGGGAGCGGCGATCCGGTCGAGGCGTTTTGCGCCGAACAACAAATGAAAGTTCTGGGAATGATCCCGTTTGAACGACAGCTCGGGGAATTGAGCTCAAATGCGAGAATTGCGGTTCGGGAAAGCGAGCGATATCAGGCTCTGTTTTCGGAACTTCTGGTATCGATTCGAGAGGAGGTAGCGAGTGAAACAGCTGCTCATCCTCAGCGGTAAAGGCGGAACGGGCAAGACGACCGTTGCCGCAGCGTTTATTCGGCTCTCGCAGGCGCGGGCGTACGCCGACTGTGACGTCGACGCACCGAACCTGCATCTGATCATGGAACAGACTGTTGAGCCGAAAAAAACGGACTATTACGGTATGCCAAAGGCGCAGATCGACGCGCAGGCCTGCATTGGTTGCGGACTGTGCGAAGAAAACTGCCGGTTTGACGCGATTCTGCATCCAGATTCTTACGCGGTCGATCCCTTTGCCTGCGAAGGGTGCGGCGTTTGCCAGTTCGTATGTCCGGCCGGAGCGGTTTCGATGATACCGGCGGCGGCTGGCGAACAGATGCTTTATGTGGACGATAACACCGTGTTTTCTTCGGCGCAGCTGAAAACGGGAGGCGGTACGTCCGGTAAACTGGTGACCGAGGTGAAGAAGGCGATGCTTGCGTCGGTACGCTCCGATGTCGAAATCGCGATCATCGACGGCTCGCCGGGCATCGGATGCCCTGTCATCGCATCCATGAGCGGCGCGACGATGGCGCTGATCGTTACCGAGCCGTCGGTTTCGGGACTGAGTGACCTGAAGCGGATGATCCGCACTGGTCGGATATTTCATACGCCGCTGGCGGTTTGTATCAACAAGGCCGACATCAATCCGGATTGCGCGGATCAGATCGAGCGATATTGCAAGGATGGCGACATTCCGCTGGTTGGAAGGATTCCGTTTGACACGCAGGCCATCTCCGCGGTCAACGCGGGCCTGACGATTGCAGACATGGACTGCCCATCCGGCAGAGCCGTCCGCGCGGTATACGACCGGGTCGTCCGGCTGCTGGAACATGAATAGAAAATGATGAACATAACGGGAGGAAACCAAATGAGAATCGCGATAGCATGCGACGGGACAAAAGTGACGGAGCATTTCGGGCACTGTGACGGCTTTGCCGTATTCGACGCGGAGAACGGTGCGATCATGCATCAGGAAACCGTCGCAAACCCGGGCCATCGGCCGGGGTTTCTGCCGAACTTTCTTGCCGATCGGGGCGTGCAGGTCATCATCAGCGGAGGAATGGGCGGCGGCGCCGTCGAAATCTTTCGACAGAGAGGCGTGGATGTTGTGACAGGCGCGCAGGGTGAAGCGCGGGAAGCGGCGGAGCGATATGCTGCCGGCGCACTCGTTTCTACCGATTCTGTCTGTCACGAGCACGCGCATCACGACGAATGCGGACACTGAGCGAAGCAAAAGCATAATCAGCTCTAAATGACAATTAAGAACTCAAAATACCGGTTTATGCAGGTGACACCTGCGGCCGGTATTTTGTTGTTGTAGAAAACCCATTTGCGCTAAAATGGCGAGCACGATTCCATCGTTAAAGGCGAGGTTGAAAGCCTGAATCGGGATGGTGTACAATAAAACGAAATCGGATTTGCTCTGGACGGGAACGCCAATTCGCTAGCACACGGCGCGGATGTTGCGGCGGACGGCGCGTACACCTGCTTGAACGAAAGGAATGACTATGTTTGACGTTGTAGCTCTTGGAGAATTATTAATCGACTTTACAACCAGTGGAACGTCCGCCGCGGGTATGAAGCTGTTTGAGCAGAACCCCGGCGGCGCGGTGGCAAACGTGCTCGCCGCTGTAGCGCGGCTGGGGAAAAGCGCTGCGTTTATCGGTAAAGTCGGTCAGGATATGCACGGCGCGTTCTTAAAAGAGACGCTGGATCATGCCGGAATCGACACGTCGGGTCTGATCATGACAGAAGAATTTTTCACGACGCTTGCGTTCGTTGCGCTCTCCGAATCAGGCGAAAGGACGTTTTCCTTTGCGCGAAAACCCGGCGCGGATACACAGCTGACCGCGACAGAGGTAGAGGAAAGCATTGCGGCATCCGCCCGCGTTTTCCATATCGGCTCGTTGTCGCTGACGGACGAACCGGCGCGCGGCGCAACCTACCATGCGGTCAAGCTCGCAAAGACGGGCGGCGCGGTGGTGTCCTACGACCCCAATTATCGCGCGCCGCTCTGGGCGGACACAGAGACGGCAAAAGAGCAAATGCGCGCCATGCTGCCGTATGTCGACGTGATGAAGCTCTCGGATGAAGAAACGCTTCTGCTGACCGACATGGCAGCGCCGGAAGATGCCGCCGCAGCGTTGAACGAAAGAGGAATCGCCTGCGTTGCCGTAACGCTCGGTAAAAAAGGCGCGCTGGTCAGCGTTGGCGGAAAGTCCAAAATTGTAGCGGGTTATCGTCATCCCGCCGTGGATACAACAGGCGCGGGCGACGCCTTCTGGGGCGGATTTCTGCACCGCATGCTCAGCCTTGAAAAGAAACCGGACGAATTAACGCTGGACGAGGCGACGGACTGTGCAGAATGGGGAAACGCGGTCGCGACCTGCTGCGTACAAAAACGCGGCGCGATTCCAGCGATGCCAACGATGGACGAAGTACACGCGCTCATGCGCGGCGGGAAGGGATAGGCGCAATCCGCCGGCAAAAGAGACGAACTTCGCATAGAAAAAAGCGGGACATCGAGTTACGATGTCCCGCTTTTGTGTGATGTTGTGGCACCCGCCGGCAGCCCGCATGAGGCTTACTTTACTGGTTGATCTGCAAAAGCAACTGGACAAACGCCTCTGCGTCGGCGAGAGGTGCAGTTTCTTTGATGCGGAATACGGTCAGGTCGTATTGGTAGACATAGCACCCAGTGATGGATGCGCTTGAGCTGATCCGTCGTAATGGACCAGGAGTATCAAGCTTGATTCTTCCGGTTCTTTTCAGATCTGTTCGCACTGGATCGACTTGTCCAAATCTTTCAGTACAGTTTCGTGTCGCTCCTTCATCTTTCTTTCAGTGACCGGCTTTCTGCAATTTGCACTTTTCTTTTACAGTGATTTTGTGAAGTCAGCTAAAATAAATACTATTGACAAACGTTAACCAGAACTATATTATTTCTATAGATATAATAATATTTATAATAGAACTAAGTTACACGAAAATTGAATATGATTTCGTACTTGGAGTAATGGAGTAAAGTATGAAAAGCTGTTCCGTGGCGGCGGCTTTTTATAGTTTACTTTTTTTCGGGCATTTCGTCCGCTGACTGAATCGCAGCATACGCTTATACTTCTTTAAAACAAGAAAGTCCCGTCACGAAAGAATCCATCGTCAAATAATCCATATTGATACATCAATATTATTTTCGAACCAATCTTATCCAAGTAACGTCTAATTTAGAAAGGAGTGATCAACACTGATGCGAATGCAACAAGAGAGAGTCCCAGCTCCCGACGGGTAGTTATAGTGCCGTTTAGCAAGGCAACTTGACCTGAAGTATTCATGTAATTTAGGAAGGATGGGAAAAGGATATGAAGACCAAAAAGCGCACAATCGTTGTTTTAGCAATAGCGTTGCTGTTCTGCTTGACCAGCATGATTGGCACGGCTCTGATGCAAAATAACTGGGGCAAAACGGAGGTAACAGTATTTACCGGTTCGTTGACTGAACTTGCCGGGAAGATTCGTGACAATATCGCTGCAAACGGAAAGGATATGGACATTACGTTTGTAGAGAATGCAGATTATAATTTCAGCTTTATGCTGTTGAAACCAAGTAATGCAACGGCTGCGAATCCTGCCCCGGCAGTCATTTGTTCGCACGGCGGAGCAAATTCGAAAGAAATGCAGATGCCGAATTATGTTGAACTAGCACGGCGCGGATTTGTTGTAATCTCCATGGATATGGCCGGACATGGCAGATCTGACAATGCCATCAATGGATTTACCCATGACAGCTATGGCATGGAAGCCGCCGCTGAATATGCTATGAGCCTGGACTATGTCGATAGCAGCAAGATCGGCGTAACGGGACACAGCATGGGCAACACTGCCTGTTACGGCACGCTAATGGCATTGAACACGGAAGGTTCGAAAAACCATATCGCGGCATGGATGGAAGGCGCAGGGACGATGCCTGTCATCGAGATGACCAGCGAAAAAACGGAAGGCCTTATCTGGGGTATTTCCTGTGACAAGGTCGACGAGTTCGACACGGTTTACTTTGGCGCTTACACTTTCATGACCGGCGATCTTGCAAAAGGCGCAATTAGAATGGTTTATCCCGAATTCAACGAAGATGCGGTTCCGGAAGGAGACTGGTTTACGCCCGATGGTAAAGTTGGGAAGATCCAGGAAGGAACAGCGCTCGGCGTGGATCGCGCAATCATGATCGTAAACCCGTCGATCACGCACCCGGCGTTCCATTTCTCGTTAACAGGCGCGCAAATCGAGATTAAATTCTTCTATGACGCATTCGGAGTACCCGCCGGAGCCAACTATATCCCGTCCACCAATCAAGTCTGGTGGATAACAGTTTGCTTTGAGTTGCTTGGCCTGATCGGCTTCTTCATGTTGCTGTTCCCGTTGGTAACACTTCTGCTCAAACTGCCGTTGTTTGCAAAAGTAGCAAAGCCGGAGAGAATTCCTGCAACGCTGCCGTCAATCAAGAGCTGGAAGGAATGGGTGCCTCTGACCGTCACGTTAGTCGGTTTGGTACTGTTCGCATTCTTTTCATACGATAAGTGCTATGCTTATGGAAGCCTTGCCTTCGACACGTCGATCTATCCGGCGGATGTACCGAACGGTGTTGGATACTGGACGTTAATCGCCGGTGTATTCGCGATTTTCATGATCTGCGTAAACTACGGTTTAAAGAGACTGATTTACGGCAAAGAAGGAAAAACCTTGGCAAATCCGTTCGCGTCTGCTGGGCTTGACAGCATTTCGCACTTCTTCAGGATTACGCTGTTTGCGTTTGCAACCGTCGCGATTATGTATATCCCCGTCTACATCGCGTTTCATGTGTTCAACGCGGACTTCCGCATCTGTTCACTCGTCGTGGCGCTGCCCGAGTTCACAGAACTGCCGGTAATACTGGTTAAGTATCTACCGATTTGGGTATTGTTCTATGTACCAAACGCCATATTGAACGCAAACACGAGATTCAGCGACATGCCGGAATGGGTTTCGACGATGATCAGCTCAATCGCCAATTCGCTGGGATTGATCGTATTCATCGCAATCCAGTACTCCGTGCTGCTTTCGCAGGGGCATCCGTGGAAGCCGGCGCTCAGCATGGGTGGAATCGTTGCGTTTGCTATTGTGCCTTGTCTTGCCTTCGCGGCAATCAGCGCAAGATTTATCTACAAAAAGACTGGTAGCGCATGGGCAGCCGGTTTGATCAACGCTGTGATCATGTGCTTAGTGGCCTGCACGCTCGCGTATCATACATCCGACATCATGTTCCCGTTTTAATTGATTGCCTGATTATGGTATTCGTACTGCTCGTTAGCAGAAAAAGCCGCCGTACTTTTCAGTACGGCGGCTTTCGCTATTTTTGTATCTTGACTTGCCCACATAAAAGAATCTCAAATACGGGCTATTCATATTGATATGCCCCCGCTTAATGGTCCGGGAGCGATGTCAGTAAATCAGTGATTGTTGAGGCGCCCGCCGACAGCCCGCATGAGGCTTGCTTTACTGGTTGACCTGCAAAAGCAACTGGACAAACGCCTCAGCGTCGGCGAGAGGTGCGGTTTCTTTGATGCGGAATACGGTCAGGTCGTATTGGTAGACATAGCACCCAATAATGGATGCGTCAGTGCTGATCCGCGCATAGTAATCGGCGCGCGCGGTCGCTGCGTCGACAGACGCAAAAGCCTCCGCGATGCAATCATATGCTCCGTTCAACGTGAAATCGACCCTTTGGGTATATGCTTCCAGACTGCCGTATGCCGAATTTGCGGCGGATGTTTCATCATATTCGACTACATTGGTGATGTCAGCGCCGAGAGTAATCAGTTCGTCGATTACTTCGTTCAAGGTCAATGTGGACAACCGCCCGTACAAACGCGGTGTTGGGCTCGGCGTTGCGGTTGGTTCCGGCGTCGGGGCAGGGGTGACTTCCGGAGTTGGGGTTTCGTCCGAGACTTCGATTACGGCGTCAGGCGAGGGATCATCTGTTTGAATGGTTACGGGCTCGGTGCCGCCCTGCGGGGCACAACCGACTAGCAGCAGTAAAACTGCAACGATGCAAATTATTTTTTTCATGTTTCTCGTCCTCCTGTGAACGACGTATGCGTCGGGGATGAATGAGCAAATTCGATATCGCCGTGCCAATTTTACGTATCCGGGCGATGCAACATGTCCTGTTAGATTATAAGCGATCGGTATAGCCGTCGGCAACGGAATCATCAAGGATTTGATTTTTCTTCACATGCAGTGTTTTCAAGAGATTTTTAGAGGATAAGAGCAAAACCACGACAATAAGCACCTGCAACCCGAAGAAGATCCAGCGACCCAGACCCGTATCCCAATACACGAATACCGCGCTGCAGAGATTGCTGATCCAGTGGTAGAGGATCATCGCCGTCAGACTCGCATTGGTTCCGAGAAAAATCCAGACATAGACAAGGCTGCCGACGACGGTTGCCGCGGCAAACTGCCAGAACGGCATTACGGACTGGACGGTGCCCTCTATAAAATGCAACGGAAGGTGCCAGAGCGCATGCAGGACGCCGAGAATAAGCGCGGCAAACGCGGGAGAGGAGCACCGGAGCATCAGCGGAAGAGCGAAGCCGCGCCAGCCGAACTCTTCTAGCGCGCCGCCGGCGAAGAAGATCATCAGCGCGACGACGGGCAGCGACGCAGGCGCGACGCCTGGCTGAAAAGGCGCATGCTCCAGCGCCAGCTTGATCAGGAGCGACAGGCCGGTGACGGCGAGCGGGAGGCCGAATATGGCAAGCAGCCAGATTTTGTTGAATTTCCAGTTCCATGCGCTTCGAAACAGGCGAACGACACCCGCCTTGCCGTGAACATATCCGGTGACAAGAAGCGCGGCAGCCAGCGGGCCGAGGGTTGCGAGTTGCCCGAAGATCAACAGCGGATCGGGGAACTGCACGCCCGCAGAGCGCAGCAGAGAGGGCAGCCAGAGCAACCACGTGATGAAAAACGCCAGCAAAAAATAAGCGATCACCTGAGCGGAGGTACTCACCGGGGGTCGAGTGTGAAACGCGTTTCTAGATCGAGGCATCGAAACACCAGCCTTTCACCAATTGGAAGTAGCTGTTCCGAGTTGGATTCGTTGTTTGAAAGGGGTATCTGATTTGATTGTAGTGACAAGTTAACGCTGCGTCAACTCCGGCGCACTGGCCGCGAGCTGTTCTCTTAAAAACAGTCTGCTTAAACAAGATGATTATAGATTTACTATTGCTAAAATTTTAAGTTCGTACTAAAATAAAATATATTGTTTCAGAAAGCGCTTATTAAGAAGAGGTGACAAACATGGACAAAGTAAAAATGAGCGATATTGCAGAAAAGGTAGGCGTCTCCATCGCGGCGGTGTCGTTTGCGATCAACGGGAAACCCGGCGTCAGCGACGAAATGCGTCGGGTGATTTTGCAGGCTGCTGATGAGCTCGGATATTTTAAAAGCGAACGGGAAAAGCCGCAGATCAGCGACGGGAAAGAGCACCTCTTAATCTTAAACTGTTCGCGCACGGCGATTACATATGACATTTTTCCGCAAACACCGTATTTTAAAGAACTCTTGCGGGCTTTTGAGGAAAAGCTCAACAGCGAGGAGTATCATTTCTGGATCAAATCCCTCTGTATCGATAAGAATTTCGAACAGAATATCAAAACGCTGCTTAGCAATCAGCCGGTAGACGGCGTGCTTCTCGTGGCGACGGACATGGACGAGGCGGATGTTCGCATCGTGCAGAAGATCGAGTCGCATGTCGTGATACTGGATGCGTGTTATGACAGGCTGGACGCAAACTGCGTCGTGATGGACAATTATCTGGGCGGAACGCTCGCGGCACAGTATTTCATTCGCCAGGGTCACAAGCGAATCGGCTACATTCAGTCACAGATTCGCATCTATAACTTTGAAAAGCGGAAGCTCGGATTTATTGATGAATTGCGCCGGAACGGGATAGAAGTTGCGCCGGAGGACATTCTGGAGGTGGACTCCTCCATCGAGGGCAGCTATGAAATGCTGCAACAGCAGGCGTTCGGCGGACCCGATCGGCCGACTTGCTATTTCGCGGAGAACGACTATATGGCAATCGGCCTGCTTCGCGCGCTGCAGCAGAAGGGGATTTCGGTGCCGGGGGAGATAGCGGTCATCGGGTTTGACAACATTGACATGGCCGCCATCGTGACGCCCGGGCTGACCAGCATCAACGTGCCAAAGGGAAAACTCGCAGAGATCTGCATTTCGCAGTTGATGTTCATGTTGAAGCACGATCATTTTTCGGGAATCAAGCAGTTTGTCTCTGTAGATCTGGTCGAGCGGCAGTCCACACGGAAGGCAAACACGTGAGCATAAACCATTTAAGCATTTAAGTGTTGACAAACGCTTAAATTAACAATACTATAGCTATATCAGTTAATAAACAGGTCGGAGTCACTTCATGGACGAACGCATTCTCGAACTTCATGGGATCAACAAGCAATTCCCCGGCGTAAGAGCGCTGAACAACGTTTCGTTCAGTGTGAATCGCGGGGACGTGCATTGCATCATCGGAGAAAACGGAGCTGGAAAATCCACATTGATCCGCATTTTGAGCGGTGCGCAGCAAAGGGACAGCGGGCAGGTCATTTTTGAAGGGGAAGAAGTTCAAATCCGCAATTCACATGAAGCAAAACAACTTGGCATTGGAACGATCTATCAGGAGATGAGCCTTGTACCGACGCTGAGCGCGGTTGAAAACATTTTTCTCGGCGAAGAATCCGCCCGGTTCGGGGTGTTGAAGAAAGCGGAGATGAGACGCAAGACCCGCGACGCAATGAATCAGCTGCATGTCTCGTTTGACATCGGAATCCCGGTCAAGCATTTGAGCACGGCACAGCAGCAGATGATCGAGATTGCACGCGGCATCGTGTTTCAGCGGAAACTGATCATCATGGACGAGCCGACCTCTTCGCTTTCGCAGAAAGACGTTGCGGAGCTGTTCCGCATCATCCAGCTGCTCAAACAAAAGGGCGTCACCATCATTTACATCTCCCATAAAATGGAAGAGCTCCAGCAGATCAGCGACCGGCTGACGATCATGCGCGACGGATGCGTTGTCGACACGGTGCGCATGCAGGAAGTGACGATCGACCGCATCATCTCCATGATGGTCGGCAGGGATTTCGACACACGGAGACATCCGGAGCGGCGAAGCCTCGACGGCGAGACGGTGCTTGAGGCAAAACACATCTGCGATTACGCAGGCAAGGTGAAAGATGTTTCGTTCTCGCTACCGCGCGGCATTATTCTCGGCTTTGCCGGACTGGTTGGAGCAGGACGGACGGAGTTGATGCGGATTCTGTTCGGCGCCGACCCGAAACGCTCCGGCGAGGTATTTTTACACGGTAAAATCCAGAACAGGCTTACGACCCAGAGTTCCGTGAAAAACGGCGTAGCATATTTGAGCGAAGATCGAAAATACGACGGACTTCTGCTGCGCCTGCCGATTCGCCACAACATCAGCGTGGCCGATCTCTCGCGGGTATCGCATGGATTCGTGTTGGACAAGCGAACGGAGATCGCGCTGACGGAGCCGTTGAAAAAAGAAGTGCATATCGTCGCGCCGAGTTTAGATCGGCTTGCACTCAATCTCTCGGGCGGCAACCAGCAAAAAGTTGCAATTGCAAAGTGGCTGTTCACCAAGTGCGACATTCTGATCTTTGACGAGCCAACGCGGGGCATTGACGTCGGTGCACGATCGGAGATCTATACGCTGATGAACAAGCTGGTTGACGAAGGCAAAAGCATTATACTCGTTTCTTCCGATCTGTCGGAGATACTGGCCCTGAGCAATGTGATTATCACGATGCATGACGGCGCGGTGAGCGGATGGATGGAAAACAACGAATCGATTACGCAGGATGTGATTATGGAGCAGATGTTAGGAGGAACTTCACGTGTCTGATGTCAAGAGGATACTTTCAAAATTAGGTGTTATCCCGGTTTTGCTCGTGTTGTTTGTCGTATTGTCCTTCGCTTCTCCGTATTTTTTACAGGTGAACAACATCATCAACATCCTGCATCAGGTCAGCATAACGGCGATCATCGGCGTTGGAATGACGTTTGTCATCCTCACGGGCGGAATCGATCTTTCCGTCGGATCGATCGTAGCACTGTCCGGGCTGACAATGGCGGTTACGCATAAGTATTTCTCGGCGATGGATCTATCCGCTTCCGGCCTGGTTTGGCTGGGGATTGTCGTTCCGTTTACGCTCGCGCTGCTGTCTGCAATCGTGATGGGGTTGATCAACGGCGTGATGATCTCCGTCGGGCGGGTGCCGGCGTTCATCATGACCTTCGGTATGATGAACATGGCCAGAGGCTGCGCTTACATCATCTCAAACAGCAACACGATTTCGGTCTTTCCGAACGTGATCCGGTTTATTGGAAACGGGAAAATCGGAGGCGTGATTCCAATCCCAATTGTCATTGCGCTCATACTTGTAATCATCGCAACGTTCATTCTGGACGCAACGACATACGGCAGATATGTTTACTCGCTGGGAAGCAACAGGGAAGCGCTCCGCCTTTCGGGCATCAATGTTCAGAAAGTGGAAATATCGGTATACGTGATCAGCTCGCTGGTCTGCGCAATCGGCGCGATCATTCTGGTCGGCAAACTGAACGTTTCGCAACCGGTCGCCGGAGAAGGCTATGAGATGGATGCGATTGCTGCGGTCATCATCGGCGGCACGAGCATCTATGGCGGAGAAGGAAAGGTGTCCGGCACGTTTATCGGCGCGCTGCTGGTTGGCACCATCCGCAACGGGCTGAACCTATTGAACATCCCGTCCAGTGTTCAGCCGGTCGTCATTGGCGCGGCAATCGTAGCCGCGGTATTTTACGATAAGATCAAGAACAAGAACAACCTGATGCTGAAAGCTTAATACAAAACACCGCACTTTTTAAAAAAGTCGGACGCTACAGACGCTGAAAAAAGCGTATGTGTGATTCCTGCGCGAATAAAAAGCCCGAGGGCTTTTTAAATAAACAAAAACCAGGAGGTTATTATGAAACGCAACACTATTTTAAGCTGCCTTGCCCTCGCGATGGCTCTGCTCCTGCTGATGGGTGCCTGCGCCGCGCCGAAGGCGGAACCCGCCGCAGCGGAACCGGCACAGCCGGCTGCCGCAGCCGAAGCGCCCGCGGAAGAAGCGCCGGTCAAAATCGGGTTTGTCGTTAAGGTCATCAACCCGTTCTTTACGGTCATGCTCGCCGGTGCGCAAGCCAAGGCGGACGAACTCGGCGTTGAACTCCTGACGGGGGCCGCGTCCGAACAGACGAAAACAGAAGAACAGATCGCAATCGTTCAGGATATGGTAACCAAGGGCGTTCAGGCAATCTGTATTGCGCCGATGGATTCGGAAGCACTGCTGCCCTGCCTCGCGGACGCGCAGGAAGCCGGCGTTGTCGTCGTCAATCTCGACAACCGTCTGAACGCGGACACGGCACAAACACTCGGAATGGACGCGATCCCGTTTGTCGGCGTGAGCGATGAAGACAGCGCATACCTCGCCGCAAAAGCAATCTGCGAGCAGATGGGCGGCGAAGGCGATGTAGCGATTATCGAAGGCATTCAGAGCGCAGACAACGCGCAGCAGCGCAAAGCCGGTGCGGAACTTGCGTTTGCCGAATATCCCGGCATCAATATCGTAGCCTCGCAGACGGCTAACTGGAATGCGGAAGAAGGCCTCTCGGTGTTCACCAACATTCTGCAGGCGAACCCGGGCATCAAAGGCGTATTCTGCGCCAACGATGCGATGTCCTTCGGCGTCATTCAGGCGATTGAAGCCGCCGGAAAGACCGGAGAGATCTTTGTAGCGAGCATCGACGCGGAAGATGCGGCGATTGAGAACGTCAAAAACGGCATCGCGCTTGCGACGGTGTATAACAATCAGGACGCGCAGGCTGCAAAAGCGATCGAAGTCGCCCTCGACATGATCAAGGGCAACGCACCGAGCAGCATGGATATCGTCGTTGAAACCATCCTCTACACCAAGGACAATCTGCCTGGCTGAGGGGAACAGAGACGATAAAAAGACACGCGTCTGATTGTGAAGGAGGGAAGCCGGATGTTGGCGGTCAGAAAACTCAAAGCTGGTGTTGGCAACATTGAACTGGTAGAAACAGCCGAACCAGAAATCAAGGATAACGAAGTGCTCATGAAGGTCTGGGCGGCGGGGGTTTGCGGAAGCGATCTACTGATTCAAGAAGATAAACACATGTATGCCGCGCCAGTCACAATCGGACACGAATACTCCGGTGTCGTCGTAGACGTTGGCAAAGCGGTGAAGCGCGTGAAAGTCGGCGACCGTATCGTTTCCGATATTGAAACGAAGGAAGGCTGGCTTGGGGTATCCATAGACGGCTCCTATGCGCCGCTGATGGCAATCCCGGAAGAACAGGTCTATGTGTTTTCCGACCGGGTGTCGCTGGACCACATGTGCTTTGCCGAACCCGTCGTTGCGACGTTTCACTCCATGCAGGAGAGAAACAGCGTGCACGTTGGAGACTTTGTAACCGTCGTCGGGCCGGGACCTATGGGGCTGCTCGGCGTGGAGTTTGCAAAGCTCTGCGGGGCAAAAGCCGTCGCGCTGATCGGACTAAGGGACGATCAAAAGCGTCTCGAGATCGGAAAACGGGTCGGAGCGGACTACATCATGTACTCCGACGAATCACCGGAAACGCAGATCATGGATCTGACGCACGGGCGGGGCGCGGACTTTGTGCTGGAATGCTCCGCTTCCGAAAAAGGCGTTCAGCATGCGCTGGACTGCGCGCGCAGGTCGCCGGAAGGACGCGGAGGCAGAGGCACGGTTTCGTTCATCAGCCTCTGGGGAAAGCCCATCCGCGTGAATCTGGATTCGCTCTCGCTCTACCAGCTCAGCGTAAACGGGTCCTGGAGTTGGAACGGCAAGGAGACTTGGGAGCGCGCGGTCGATCTGATCGAGCGCGGGGTTCTCGATCTGGATAGCCTGATTACCAACCACTATGCGCTCCCGGATTGGGAACTGGCCTTTGAAAACCTGCGCAAGAAGCAGGACGTCAAAGCGTTTATCCATCCCAACGGCAGAGACTGGGCATAACGCACAACAGCAGGCCGGGCAGCGGGCGAACGACCGCTGTCCGGCTTTTTTGCAGGGACAATTTGAGAAACGGGAGAGAAAAGACATGCAGCCAATTCAAATCGGGATTATCGGAATGGGATTCATCGGCACGAGTCATCTGGAAACAGCGCTTCGCATCGGCGGCGTTCGCGTGCGCGCGGTATCGGACGCAAACACCGCGCTGGCGCAGAGCAAGGCGGACGAATACGGCGTTGAGATGTGTTACAAAACCGTGGACGAGATGATTGCGGACCCGCAGATCGACGTGATCCACAACTGCACGCCGAACCATATGCATCTGGCGATCAACGAGCAGATTATCCGGGCGGGCAAACACGTTTTTTCGGAAAAACCACTCGGGCGAACGGCTGCGGAGTCGGCGCGCATGATTGCGCTGCTCGAAGCGCACCCGGAAGTCGTTGCCGGCGTCAACTTCTGCTACCGCATGAATCCGTTGATTCAGGACGCAAAAAACAGAATTCAGGCCGGAGAACTCGGCGAATCGCTGCTGGTGCACGGCCAGTATCTTCAGGATTGGCTGCTTTATGAAACAGACTATAACTGGCGCGTGGAGTCGGCCTATGCGGGTCCGTCCCGCTGCGTTGCGGATATCGGCTCCCACTGGATCGATCTGGCGCAGACGGTGCTGGGAAGCCGCATCTCGTCGGTCTGCGCGATGACGAGAACCGTATACCCGATCCGCAAGAAAAGCACCGGGGAAACGAAGACGTTTTCCAAGGCGGATGCAGGGCCGCTGGTCGATGTGGCGGTCGATACGGATGACTACGCGGGCGCACTGATTCGATTTGAAAACGGCACGACAGGCGTGTTTCAGTGCAGTCAGGTCAGCGCCGGCAGAAAGTGCAACATCGCGCTGGAGGTCAACGGAAGCAAGGCGTCGTTTGCCTGGCAGCATGAGACGTCCGATCAGATGTGGAAAGGGTATCGGGACCAGAACAACGAGCTGGTGATGCGAAACCCTCTGCTGATGCTGCCGGAAACACGCAAGTATTCGCACCTGCCCGCGGGTCATCCGGAGGGCTGGAACGACGCCTTTCGAAACACGCTGGCGTCGTTTTATCAGCAGGTTCGGCGTCCGGCGGAGGAGCGCGGCCGTTGTGATTTTGCAACGTTTGAAGACGGACACTATATTATGCTGGTAACGGAAGCGATTATGCTGAGCGCAAAAGAAGGGCGCTGGGTGGCGCTCGAAGAAATGGAATAAGCCGGAACGGTAACGCGCGGCTGGATGGGGGGAACGATGATCAACGAACAAGTACGCCTTGAGGAACAATGCAAAAAACAGCGCCTGCGTTATGCTTGGTTGGAGGCGGAAACCGACGCCCGGTTTCTGATTCTGGAGCGCGGAGGCCGGATCTTCGGACCTTTCTTTGGAGACGATGAAGGGATCCTCTGGATGACCGGAGCGTGGAAAGATGATGAGCGGATGCGCCTGCTGCTGGAGAAAAGCGAATGGAACGTGGGCGGCGACAGGGTATGGATCGGTCCGGAGATCGATTATCATATTCACGACCGCGCAAACCCGCAGGAGAGCATGCACATACCGGAAGGCGTGGACCCGGGACACTACCGCCTGAAATCCGGAAAACGAGGCTGCATGCTCAAGCTGCGCACGCGGCTTCGTTCCTACCACCATACGACCGGTGTGATTCGAATGATGTTGAAGAAAACCATCCGACCTGCTGCGAACCCGCTCCGGGAACTGCCGGATTTTGCAGCGCTGATGGATGGAGTGGACTATGCGGGATACTCGCAGCATCTGCAGCTGCAGAAACGGGGGAAGCCTTCTGCGGAGGCCTGGAACATTACACAGATCAAGACCCCGGCGCGCGTTCTGATTCCGGCAAGCAGCGAGCTTGCCTATGCAGATTATTACGAGCCGGTGGATCAAACAATACTTACCGTGCGCGATGGCGCTGCGCGCCTGCTCGCTTCGGGTGCAAGACGCTATAAGATCGGTCTGAAAGCGGCGCACACAAGAGGGGATATCGTGTCGATTCAGGAAGACGACGGCGTTTCCACGCTGGTTATCAAACGGTTTTTCAACAATCCGTCCGCGCCGTATGCCGAGGAACCGGCAGCTCATCCGGGCAAGCGGGGGATGTCCATCCATGTTTACAACGATGACGGCGCGCTCGGCGGGTTCGCGGAGCTGGAATGCAACCTGACGCCGGCTTCCGCCGGTCGGTCGTCTGCCGCGGGAGAAGTCGTCAACTGGTTTTTCCGCGGGGAGACGCAGCGGATGTACCGGATCGCGGAGATATTGACCGGTGTGAAACCATGACAAATCCGAAGTAAAACTGCAGCGTTTATTGGATGAAGATACGTAAACAGATCAAGCAATCACGCGTTAAAAAACGATACCAGCAACATAATAGAAGCCCCTCATTCCAGTGCCGGAATGAGGGGTATTTCGTTATGTGGGTTATAAAGTGGGTTTTTGGAGAATAAAAAACGCCAGAAACCTTTAGTTTAGGCGTTTTTACTGGTGGGGATGGAGGGGCTCTCCGCGCACCTGCGGGCTGCTTGCGCTACGCGCTGCACTGCCTCTCGGCAGCGCTTCCCCGGGCGCAAAAAACAACTAAAGTAGATACAATGAAATGGTTTCCGGAGGGGGTTCTAAACGTGAAACTTCCCTTAAAATCGGATACAAGAAAATCTGGCGATCAAAAATCTGACAAGCAAAAGAATCCGGAACGGACAGCATACGTATCCGGCAAAGTATCTCTCATAATCTGGTTTTTGAAGCTGTGATTTATGGGAGTTTGAATCATGGCAAGTTGTGCGCCAGAACTCAATATCAGGTTTCTTTTGCAAGTGATATGGGGAGTTGCTCGATGAAAGCGGTGCGCTCCGATACATCAAGTGTGTCCATATACTCGATCAACAGGGAGAGCTTTTCATACTCCGCCGCCGAGATGAGTACGGCGTCAGGCTGATTGTTCTTTAAAATAAAGATTTTGCCGCAATATTCCGCCTTTTCGCGACAAGCCTTATAGCTCTTGATCATGTCCGAGTTGGAAACGATTGCGTCGGTCGATATCTTCATGCCTTTGTCCCAACCTTTTCTTTTCGTTCTAAGTTATTGTATCTGTATATAAAAGATATGTCAAACAATTTATGCATCATTTGTTAGACATTTTCAAAGAGATCAAAATAGCAAATGAGTGATAGATGGATCGATCATACGTATCTGGTTTACGCTGAGGAGCAGACGGGCTTTGATGATCGAACATTAGCAAACAAAAACTCCGGGATGGCGGTTCTTTCGTCGGTAGACCTAACGAAAAGCGCGATGTTAGCGCTGATGAAAAAGATTCGATCATCGCCAACATAAGCACTGCTGATCAGGACAGTGCTCATGGATGTGCAGGCCTACTATAATTGGCTGCTGTTCATTGCTAGATGATATTGACCAGTTTCAGGATCAACAGTACGACTGCTACAACAACAAGGATATGAATCCAACTGCCTATCCTGGGAATACTGGGGACAAATCTGGAGCCGAATGCACCGAGCAGCCAGAGAACCAGCAGGATGACGATAATAGTCCACATAATGATGACGTTCCTTTCTTGTTCGATTTAGTTTACTGGAACGAGTTTGTTATTCGTTCACGACGAATGAAATCTTCGCATTGACACGGTAACGGACGATCTTGCCATCTTCAACGAATGCCTTCATGTCCGCGACATAAGCGCTCTTGATGTGTTTGATCGTCTTGGAGGCCTCGGTGACGGCAAACTGCGTTGCTGCCTCCCAACTATCCGGCGACTCTGCCAGAATCTCGATGATTTTTACAACTGACATGCGATGCCTCTTTCTGTGCTGCTTGCAGCGACTTGTTTGTTTATGCGTTGAGAGGGTTTGTGTTTAGTGCCGCCTGCGAATCCAATTGAAGATCAGCAGCAGCACGACCGCGCCGCCAATGGCGATGATGAATGTTGTGATGTTAAAGCCGAAACTGGCCACGCCGGCGCCGGAGATCAAATTGACCAGAAAGTTACCGGCAAACGCGCCTACGATGCCGACCACAATGTTGCCGATAAGCCCCATTTTGCCGTTGTTCCTTGTTAGCATGCTGGCAATCCAACCTGCCACGCCACCTAAAATAATCCACGCGAGCCAACCCATTTTTTAATCCTCCTATTGTCTAAGTGATATTTCATTCAACTATGGAAACCCAGAGAGATCGCCTACTCCGATTTTTTCCGCGCGCGCGCATCAAGCGAATCATTGATTGACTTTGCAACGGACTGTTCCGCGTTGTTGATTTTTTTCGCGATGCTCGCTTTTCCCTTTTCAGCGGATTTTTTGATCTCCTGGATCGCATCATCCACGTCTGTTCTTTTTTGCAGATCTGCCTGAGAAGACTGAATTCTGCCCTTGAGCTCCAACACTTCGTCTCCCGTGATCTTACCGGCGATTTGCTTTGCAACGCCGGAGATCTTATTCTTGGCTTGCGTGAGTTTTCGTTCTGAACGGTTCATATGAGTACCTCCATTATTTTCTTGATTTGGATTGAGCACCATTGCTCAGTCCGGGTCTTTGATCATGACGTTGAGCAGGGATTCACCTTTTCTGCTCAGCTTCGCGCTGAATAGAATGTTGAGCATGCTCAGCAGCAGGATGACTGCTTTGCCAAACCAGATGAAGAACTCGTAATTGACTAGAATTGCGGATATGCCGGACACGACGAGAAACAGCGTTCCCAGCACAATCTTTTGCCGTTGCAGTTGGCCGATCGCGTCTCGCAAACGCGACTTTGCGTCAAAAAGCCCCGAAGCCATAGCCGCAATGATGGTGAACGGCAGGATGATCGAGATGATCTTCTCAATCAGAATCCACGCGCTGTTAGTTGCGGCTTTCATGGAGAATGCGATTACGAGAACGATGAAGGAAAGAATTGCGATGCTGATGGGAAAATGCACCAGAACCGGATGGAGGTGCAGTTTCAAATTAGACAGGCGTTTCTCGTTGATCCCGTACTCGTAATGCTCGAAACTCGACAATGGAACGCCGCAGGCAGGACACACTTGTTTGATCGTATGATTCTCACCAATATATCCGCACACGCTGCATTGGATATAACTCCTCATATTGTCTCGCTTTCTACTGGTAACGGCTCGTGAATGAGTCAACCGCTAACGTCATCATATAATAATTATAAAAATAATACAACAAATAATAAAAATAAATATACAAAAAATAATTCATGTGTTATTCTTGTGTTGAGGATGACCCGATAGCGGTCAACCAATTGTGCGCAGGTTCGCAATTCATGCGACATGCAAGACAAAATATATGAACGAGAACTGTTTCCACACAAATGGTTTGACAGTGGTTTCAACATTCGAATCAGCGCAAACTACCGAATTCGGTTCATGAGGAATCACCCGACGTCTTGTCGCGGTAAGAAGTCGGAGGCTGGCTGTTTTGATTCAACAGCACCGGGGTAAGATTGAACCGCCTGCCCGTGAACTGTTGAGGCTCGCACGAAAGCATCTGGTTTCATAAATAGAATAGAAACAAGGAGGAGATTAAAATGGCAAAAGCAATGAGTGTGATTCTCGGGCTGGTATTTCTGGCGATGGGAATCCTGGGCTTGACAAACACAATTCCCATGTTCGCGACCGGCTCGAGCTTCGTGAATACCGGCGAGATTATACTCGGTGGATTTGGAGTTCTCGTCGGCGTATTTTCTCGCAACTGATTGAAACAGACCGAATAAGGAGGTTGTTTTTATGACAAAATTAGCAAATGTGCTGATGGGTTTAGCGCTCATCGCCATAGGTTTCCTTGGGATCACAGGTGCGATGCCAATGTTTCAGAGTGATCCTGCCTATTGGAATATCGGGGAGATTATTCTGGGCGTGGTGGGCCTGATTGTTGGGATCTATGCAAAAAGAACCAGCAAACAGGAACAAGAAGCCAAAGTGCTCGCAAAGAAGACGAAGGAAAACGCTGATCGGCAGAAGCAGGATAACGATCGATTAAAAAAAGAGAACAATCAGGTGAAGCTGGATCAAGCTGAACGGCAGAGACAAGAGGTCGAGCAGCTCCAGAAACAGAATGAAAAGCAGAAGCAGGAGAACGAGCAGCAGAGACTGAAGAACGAGCAGCAGAAGCTGGAGAACGAGAAGCAAAAGCAAAACATAAACAACTAAACAACTAAACAACGCAAGTCGACATCAAAATATTGGAGGTAACAATATGCAATTACATTTATCTAGACCCAAAAACATCACCTTTTTTATCGCACTCATCCTTGCAGTTCTCGCGCTGCTGATGGCAGCGATTCCCTTCAGCTTTCTGTTTGGACCGGTGTGGTGGGCGCTGATTGCCTTCGCAATCCTGGCGCTCGGGAACCTGCTCAAAGGCATGTAATCAAAGCAGCACGGTTGCGTTTCTCACCGTACTTCAGCACGAAACCACGCGGCGCGAGGGAACATCAAGCAACGTATAGGTTCATAGAGACTGACTCATTCACACGTCTTAACGGAAACATACGAACAAGAAACGCCCCAACTAGGGCGTTTTTTGTATTTCTGGGCAAAGAAAATCCCTCCGAAATGGTATCCTTTTCGGTGGGATTGCTAGTGGGGATGGAGGGGCTCTCCGCGCACCTGCGGGCTGCTTGCGCTACGCGCTGCGCAGCCTCTCGGCGGTGCTTCCCGGCCGCTAAAAACGCCGACACGGCGGCGTTTTTTTAACGCGGCTTCGAGCCCCCTGAATTGACGCAAAAACAAAGAGCCCATCGGTTGATGGACTCTTGTTTTTGGTGGGGATGGAGGGGCTCGAACCCACGACCTCTTCGATGTGAGCGAAGCGCTCTGACCAGCTGGGCTACATCCCCGCGCACAGGATATTTTATCGTATCAGGCGGCGTATGGCAAGCCCTTTTTCATGTTTCTCTATCGCTTTTATATGAATGCATACAGTTTGGCTGCTTGTAAAACGCAGGCGGCATTGCGAAAAGCCTGGCAAAAGGCGTATAATAATTTGATACTGAAATGAACATGGAGACATGAGGCGACATGGCACATATCGACGAAGCGAAACGAATTCACCTGATCGGCATCGGCGGCTGCAGCATGAACGGGCTGGCGATGATATTAAAATCGCAGGGACACGAGGTCACTGGGTCCGACCGCGAGCGTACGCAGTTTATCGACGCGTTGGACAAAGAGGGCATTCGCTATTCCATCGGCCATACAGGCGAATTCGTCGAAGGCGCCGATCTGGTCATCTACTCCGCCGCGATCAAGCCGGACAATTTTGAACGCGCGCTCGCGCGGGAAAAGGGCATTCCGGAGTTGGAGCGCAGCGTTGCGCTCGGGCAGATCAGCGAGCGCTACCGCGAGGTGGTCGCCATCGCCGGCTGTCACGGAAAGACGACGATCACATCCATGCTCGCCGTCATCAACGCGCGCGCAAAGACCGACGCGACCATCCATGTCGGCGGCTACGTCGAGTTTCTGGAAGGCGGGGTCTATGTCGGCAGCCGCGAGAGGTTCGTTACCGAGGCCTGCGAATATGTCGAGAGCTTTTTAACGCTCAAACCCACCATCGCCCTGATCAACAATATCGACGACGACCATCTCGATTATTACGAAAACATCGACGCCATCGTCGCCGCGTTTGAGCGGTTTCTAGCGCTCCTGCCGGAGGACGGCACGTTCGTCGCCTGCGTGGACGACGTGCGTGTCAAGGCCATGGCGGACGGGAGCGATCAGTCTGTCGTTACCTATGGACTGACAGGCGGGGAGTACACCGCGGAAGAAATCGAGTTTGACCCGCAAGGCAACGCGGGCTTCACCGTATTCCGCCGCGGCGAGGCGCTCGGGCGCGTGCAACTCTCCGTGCCGGGTCTGCACAACGTTGTCAACGCGCTGGCGGCCGTTGTGGTCTCCGATTTGAGCGGAATTCCGTTTGCGGTTCAGGCGGAAGCGCTGCACGAGTTTATCAACACCCGCCGCCGGTTCGAGTACTACGGCGAACGCAACGGCGTGAAGGTATATCACGACTACGGGCATCATCCCAGCGAGATCCGCGCGACGCTGGACGCCGCCAAGCGCATGCCGCACAACCACCTCTACTGCGTGTTTCAATGCAATAGCTATACTCGCGCGCGAACGCTGTTTTGCAACAACGTCACCTGCTTTACGGACGCGGACAGCGTACTGGTGCCGGATATCTATCCCGGGCGCGAGAAGGACACCGGTATCGTGCACGCGCGGGATATGGTCGCCGCGATCAACGAATCGAGCGCCAACGCGACGTATATCGCGACGTTTGAGGAAATTCGGGACTATCTGGACGCGCACGCCGCGCCGGGCGATCTGGTCGTCACCGTCGGGTCGGGAGACGTCTACCGCCAAACGAAAAAGTTACTCTAGCACCGTTCGATCCGTATAGAGGAGGTATCGCGCATGCCGTCCATCTTTGAAGCGCTGAAGAACTATCTGCCGGACAAGAGCGTACTCGACACACGCCCTCCGTTCGACGACGACCTTTCGCAGCCGCTCTTTATAAAAGGAAGCGCGGTCGGCTGCATCACGCTGCACGGCATCGGCGGTACACCCGCGAATATCCGCGTGCTGGCGGACGCGCTGGCGGCGAAGGGCTATACCGTGATTTCTCCGATGATCCCCGGCCACGGCGAGACCGTCCGCGCACAGAACGCGTCTACGGACAAACAGTGGCTGGAGTGCGTCCGCGCGGCGTACCGGCGGCTCAGGGATGAGGGATGCACGCAGGTGTATGCGCTCGGCCTGTCGCTCGGCGGCATCCTCTGCGGGCTGCTTGCAGAGGAGGAGCATCTCGACGGGCTCGCGCTGATCTGCACACCGATCCGGATGAAGCGGTATCTGCGCACGGCGCGCGCGCTCAGCCCGATCATACCGGTGGTGGGTTATCCCGAGAGCCGGGACGGCAAGCCCGCTTGGGGCGACAACCCATATGCACAGATGTACGGCGGGTTTTCGACCAGAAAGCTGGTGGATTTGAGCCGGCTTGCTCGTCAGCTTGAGAAAAACCTCGATCAAATCGACTGTCCGGCGTTGATCGTTTCTGCCGCGCAGGACGATAAAGTTGACCCCAAGAGCGTCGAACTCTTTATGCAAGGCGCCGTGAACGCGCCCGATGTGGACTACGTGGTGTTCGAGCATTCGCCGCACGGCTGCACCTACGGGCTGGAGCGGGACGCGGTCGCCGCAAGATGCGTTGCATTCGTTTCCGCGCTGGTTGACAAGCATCCCGCCGCTTCGGTATAATTCGTTTTGCCGCGTGTGCGTGCGCGGACAATATCATACCCGTCTCCGTAGCTCAGCCGGATAGAGCGTCCGCCTCCTAAGCGGAAGGCCGTGAGTTCGAATCTCGCCGGGGACGCCAAGGTAAAAACCACCCGAGAGGGTGGTTTTGTTTTGGCTTGTTTAAGAGATGCGCAGACGATGTTAGAATTTTTGACTTGTCAAACAATTATTAATGGCGTATAATCAAATTAACCAAAAGGTTAAGGAAACAAGGAGCATCCGACATTGCAGATTCAATTCGAACCAAAACGAATACAAAACTGTTTCCAAGATTATCGAGAGATGGAAAGGAGACTAGGTAAACAGCATTCAGTATCTATTAAGCTACGAATGAACCAATTACAAGCTGCTCCAAACTTTCAGATGTTTTTAGATTTAAGATTAGGAAAACCGCACCGGCTAGAAAATGATCTTAGGAATTGCTTTGCTGTAAATATTTCTGCGAATTATCGTTTGATTTTTAAACCCGTTACAGAAGCATTCGATACAATTTCATTAACGAACTGTGATACGGTAATTATTAAAGGAGTATTGGATTATCATGGTGCCAAACAAAATTGGATTGTGCCCTGAATATATAATTCATCCAGGGGTTACTTTAAGAGAAGTTCTTGAGGAACGAAATATATCGCAATCAGAGTTAGCTCATAGAACAGGAGTAACGGAAGCACATATTAGCAAAATACTAAGCGGTCAAAAAGCAATATCTGTTATCCTTGCTCAAAAGTTGGAATATGCACTTGGTTTAGATGCTACTTTTTGGGTAAATTTACAATCTCAGTATGAGTGTGAACTATCTCAATATGAAGAAGCAAATGGAGTATCTGAAGACGAGATAAAATTACTCCAGACATTGAAAGATATAATTTCATATGCGCAAAGACTCGAGATTTTACCTAAAGCAACTAACAAGGCGAGTCAAGTTTTAGATTTACGGAGAGTTTTTCGCATAAGTAATTTATGTGATATTCCTGGATTAGCTACTTCAGGGGCTTTTAGGATAAAACAAGTTGATACTGTTAATAGCTACGTTTTATTCGCTTGGATCAGACTTTGCGAAATATTGACAAGCAAGAATAAAGTAGATATTCAGTTTGATAAGAACAAGCTAGAACAGAGCATTGATCAAATTAAAAAGGCAATGTTCGTACCAGCAGAAAAAATTCAAACCGTATTACAGAGCTTATTTGCGGATTGTGGGATATCGTTTTGTATAGTTCGCCATTTTAAAGGAGCTCCAATTCAAGGGTATATCAAGAAAAATAATGATGGGACACTAATGCTAGCGATAACTATAAGACATGCGTACGCAGACATTTTCTGGTTTACATTATTTCATGAAATCGGACATATAATAAATGACGATATTGGGAGAGGTAATTTTATTGATTATACTGGCGATAACGCAGTTGAGAAAGCAGCAGATAAATTTGCAAGCGAGATCTTAATCCAAACATCAAAATATAAGGCCTTTATAAAACAAGAGGACTACTCTTTAGGTGCAATCGAGCATTTTGCGCAGGATAATAATATTCCAATATATATTGTTATTGGTAGATTGCAAAAAGAGAAACTACTACCATATAACTTGTTTAGTTATCTTAAACTGAGATATGTGTGGGCGGAGTAATCATTTAAAGGGGTGAAATTTGTGAAAGGTAAAATTGTAAAGGTAACGCGAGAAAGCTCGAGCGGTCGTAATGTAAACTTTAAAAATACAGTTACAAACCGGAATATGAACACAAAGCAATTTGTCAAATCAATTGAAAAAGGAGCATACGAAAGTTATCATGTCCGAGAGATTAATGGTGTGAAAACTCCATGTTCGAATCCAGATAACTTTACGAAAAACAACCTTGGGTAAACAGCCAATAAAAAATTGCGTGACTATATCCAAATACATGAGAAGCATTTCGCCTACTTTTTTACTATGAGTTCATAGTCTCAGCAAGAGTCGAATGATCGATTGATTTCTATATTTGAGACGAACAAAAAGCGTGATTATTATAAATGAAAGCCGCCATACGGGCGGCTTTACTTTTTAATAAGAAAGTATTATCTCTCACCATCCACCTCAACCCCTCGCCGCCGCGAGCACCTCTTCCATCGGATGCCGCCGCCGCGAGCCAGTTCGCACAAAGCGTAATATTTCCGAATGACACTCTACTTTTTGCACACGAGCAAAGCATGATTGCTCATACCCGTGCAGCTGGCATAAGAAGACATCTCATCCAGCAATGGCTTCATCAACTCAAATTGCTCATCCGTCATCGCATCGACGATTTTCATGGTCACGGTAAAATCCGTCGCCAGATTTTTAATGATCTGCAGGGAATGTCTTTTAGCCACGCTTTCGATCTCTTCCGGCGTAGTAAAAAACGTGATGTTTGGATTGACGTCGTCATAGCCTCGCTTCAGGACGTTTTCGTTGGCAAGCGCGCTGGGATAGATATTCGGCTCATAGCTCACGCATACTCCGGCGTATGCGCCAACCTTATTGATATACGCAAACGCGAGAACGCCGCCCGTTTTGCATACTCGCCTGCATTCGTTGAACGCCAGATCGCGTTCCTCCGGCGGCAAGTGATACATTGGGCCCAAACACAAAACAACATCAAAGCTTTCGTCGGATAGGTTTCTTAAATCCGTGGCGTCGCCGACCTGACAGGCAAGATTATCATATTTTCCGTTTTCTATTTTTCTTTGAAAATACTCGATTTCTTCGGGCGAAATATCGACACCCAGATAGCTTGCGCATCGATTTGCGTAATACAACCCGTAATGCCCTGTTGCGCAACCAACCTCCAACACATGCGAGTCTTTCGAAATGAAACCTTCAAGGTGTTTTTTTGTGTAATAGAACTCCAGGCCGGATGTTCTCGAAGACTCCGCACGGCTTGCTTCCATCGATGCGTTTTGATATCGCATTACGATCTTTTCCTGATTGCTGGACATGGATCAACCCCCTAAATATGCTGCGAATGCAGGTTCACCGAACCAGACTTTACAAGTACTATATCACAAAGGCAAGTGATCTTAAATGCCCCGAATAAAACAAAAGCCGCTTTTGCGGCTTTCATTAATAATAAGAAACCTTTATCCCCCCAGCATTCCTCTCAACCCTTCCGCCGCCGCGAGCACCTCTTCCATCGGATGCAGCCGCCGCGAAGCACAGGCGCGCCCGGACTTGCCGCAGACGATACACCCGCGCTCGGCAAACCCGATATCCTCGCGGCTGACGCGCATGCCGTCAGGCTTGACCACGTCCATATCCCAGAGCCGCCCGTATGGCGCGGACTCCTCCAGCTTGCAAAGCTCCATCTTCAAAAACCCCGGCTCGGTCTTCACCGCCAGATACGCTTCCTCTCCGGTCGGTTTTTCGTCCGCCTCAAAAGAAAGCGGCGCGAGTTCATAGCGCACCAGCAGGCGTGAAAGCGCGGCAATACCCGCGTCGAAGAGACGCTTGGATTCCGGCGTCTGCTTGACGGGACCGGGCGTGACGAGCGTAAACGAAACGACGCATGCGCCCGGATACCGCCGCCGCAGAGATGCGATATAGGCCGCGCGTTCGTCGCGGGCGGTCAGAAGCTGATCGAGCGAAATTTCCATATCCGCATTATAGCACAGCCTGCTGCGGACCGCGCTTGATGATGCGCGCGAGTGAGAAAAAATCGCGTTTGCTTTGCGCGCGTTGTGTGGCGCGTGGTATGATATCAGTCACAGGAATGCGCCTCAATGCAGCCGGAAAGGAACGAACCCGATGACGAAAAACGAACGATACGCACGGCGAATCGAACAGATGGGTGCGTCCCGCGCGGCATATCTGCCGGCGGGTGAAATTCCGTTCGACGCCTCGTTTCGGGACGCCTGCGAGCAGAATGCCTGCGGCTACTACAACCGCTGCTGGACCTGCCCGCCGGACTGCGGGGACGTTGACGAGCTGATCGCGCGGGTGCGATCTTTTTCGCACGCGGTGGTGTACCAGACCGTCTGGCCGCTGGAGGATTCATTCGACATCGACGGCATGCACGACGCCGCCACCGCACACAACCGCCTGACAATGCGGGTGCAGGAGAAATGGCGCGGACTGGAAGCGCGGAGCATGGTGCTCGGCGCTGGCGCATGCGGCGTCTGCGGGGTGTGTACCAAACCGGCGGGCGAGCCCTGCCGCTTTCCGGAGCGCGCGATCCTTTCGCTCGAAGCATGCGGGGTGGACGTGTCCACGCTGGCTGCCAGGAGCGATTTGAAATATATCAATGGAGCGAACACGGTGACATACTTTGGAATTCTTCTCTACGGAGGAACCCGATGAAACATACACTTCGGATCACAACGGATCACGAAACGCTGGAGCTGTCCTGCCAGAGCGGGCAGACGATTGCCGAGGCGCTGCTGAACACGCCGTTTGCGATAGCGCAGCCGTGCGGCGGGCGCGGCGTCTGCGGCAAATGCCGCGTGCGGGCGCAGGGGAGTCTCGCGGCGCCGGACGAACCGGAGCGAAAACTGCTTGGTGAAGAGGCGCTCAACAGCGGGGAACGGCTCGCCTGCCGCGCGCGCATCGCGGGCGACTGCGACGTACTGCTGCAACATCAGGCGCAGGCGCAAATCGTCTCCGGCGAAGCATACGCAAACACGAATGCGGAACCATATTTTCGCAACTGGGGCGCGGCGGTGGACATCGGTACGACGACGCTCGCGCTGCAACTATATAACCGAAAGGGGCTTGCGGAGCAGGCCGTGTCGCGCAACCCGCAGGACGCGTTCGGCGCGGATGTGATGTCCCGCATCGGTGCCGCGCTGAGCGGAGAAGGGCTTGCGCTCAGGCGGACGATTGTCGGCAAAATAGAAGAGCTGCTCGGATCGATGGCGCTGGAGTGCGGCATCGCGCAGAGCGAAATCGACGCGATGGTGCTCACCGGAAACACCACCATGCTCTACCTGCTCACGGGCAGAAACCCGGAGGCGCTCTCCCGCGCGCCGTTTGCGGCGGACTGCCTGTTTGACGAGGAGATCGAAGCAACCGAAATCGGGTTTGTACATCCGGCTGCCTGCTATCTGCCGCGGTGTGCGTCCGCGTTTGTCGGCGCGGATATCACAACCGCGCTATTGGCCAGCGGCATGCTGGAGCGGGATCAGACAGCCCTGCTGGTGGACATCGGCACAAACGGCGAGATGGCGCTCTGGCACGATAACCGCCTGCTCTGCTGCGCAACCGCCGCGGGTCCTGCCTTTGAAGGCGCCGAGATCAGCTGCGGCTGTCAGGGCGTGCGCGGCGCGATCGACCAGGTTTGGCCGGAGGACAGCGCGCTGGAAGTTCATACTATCGGCGGCGCGGAGCCGGTTGGCATATGTGGCAGCGGCATCATCGACGCGGTGTCGGCCATGCTCGAAACGGGACGTTTGGATGAGACCGGCCGTGTCGTTCAGCCGGACGCGGTGAACGGGGAAGACGCGGTTATGCTCGCGGGGAATATCTCACTTTCGCAAAAGGATGTGCGCAACGTGCAGCTCGCCAAGAGCGCGATCTGCGCGGGAATCCGGACGCTGCTTAAGCGCGCGCAGCTGGAAACGACGCAGGTCGACGCGTTTTATATCGCGGGCGGGTTCGGCTCCTATATCGACCTGAACAGCGCGGCGCGGATCGGGCTGTTCCCGCCGGAGCTGCTCAGCGCTGCGCATGTCATCGGCAACGCCGCCCAAACGGGCGCCGCGATGATGCTGCTCGACGGCTCGTTGCAGCGGCGTATGGCTGGCCCGATCGAACAAGCGGAGGTTATCGATCTTTCGACCGACGCATATTTCATGCAGCAGTATATCGACGGAATGCTCTTATAAACCACCGGGTTTCAAACGGGGTTACAATAAAACAAGCGGCGGGATCATCCCGCCGCTTGTTCTGTTTTCATTGCGCTTATCTGGCGCTGAGGATGAAGAATACGATGCCCGCGACGCCGACGACAGCTGCCATGACGAGGCAGATTTTGATGACGGCTTCGTCGCTGAGTTTCTTGCCGAGTTTCATTTTGACGAGCTTGATCAACCCCGGCGATTTCTTCAGCGCAAGGCCTCCTACCGCCAGCGTGTAGATGATACACAGCAATCCTCCGAGTGCCCATCCGTTCATAACAATTCTCCTTTCAGCTTTTTCGTTTGTTTGGTTTTATGCTGCGCCGCGATGAAACCGCGGTCAGTGTTCCAGGCCTTTTCGAATGCGCGGCGCGACATAGGCGTAGACCAACGCCGTGATGGCGAGTACGATACCGCAGGTGAGCAGCATATTCGGCCACGTCATGCTGCCGTTGAGGACCGCGGTGTTGCCGCGATAGATCCAGTAGAATGGGGACCAGTACAGCGTCCATTGCCACTTGTCCGCGAGGAACTCATAGCCGGCGACCGACGCAGCCAGCGGCAGGAAGATCATCTTTGTCGAGCCGACAGCCGTCATCACATCGTCGCTCTTGAGTCCCTGCAAGAACCCGATGATGATGCTGATCAGCGACGCGATGAACACGAGAATCAGTAGCTGCAGGAAGTTGACGTTTGCGGCTACTCCCATGATCAGCACCATGGCGACACATCCTACGAGCGCGGTGAGGATGCCGATCAGCGCTTTGCCGGCAATCCACGCGCTGCGCGAGATGGGCGCGACGTTGATTGCGCTGACGGTGTTGTCCATCTTCTCGTCCACGATGTTCAGCGTAATCAGCATGCCCGCCAGCACGGTGACGAACAGGATTCCAACGTTTGCCCAGAGCATTTTTACGGGCGGCGTGGTGACGCCGAATTCCTTGAGTTCGGCAGTGGAATCCTCGATCTGTCGGTCGTAATCAAAGTAGGTCTTGAGCAACTTTGCATAATCCACGAGGCTTTTAGACTCGTTGCCCTGCACGAGTATGGTCGCGTCTGCTCCCACGCCGGTGATGCCGATGACGTTGTCTCGTTTCTCAACCCGTGCCTCTACGGCATCGTAGTCTTTGTAGAGCGAGACGTTTGCAAAGTCGTCCAGATACGCGGCCATCTTCGGGTTCTCCCCGTCGATGAGCGCGAGGTTGATGGTCGTGTCCTCAATCCCCGGCGCGAACAGGTTCACCGCTATGGCGAGGACCACCGGAACGAAGATCATCATCAACGACATGAATTCGCGGAAACTTATTTTGGCGTCCCGTCCGAATACGGTCAGCATTTTTCTAAACATAATTTGCCTCCTATACCGAAAGGGTTCGTCTGTAGCGCGCGGTTGCCCAGATAAAGAGCAGCGCACCCGCAGCCAGATAGCCCAGTGAGATCAAAAATACATAGAGCATGTCGCCCTGAATAAAGATCTCTTTGAACCCGAATATAATGTAGTAACTCGGGACGAACTTCAGCCATGTTGGATCCCAACTCGGCGAAAAATACGCCAGCGTCGGGAGCATCATGCCGATCATTAGCAGGAACATCACGCCGAAAGACTTGACCATGTCGTCGTAATATCCCGCGATGACGAGACCCAGACCGGAAGCGAACAGGCCCGTGCAGATCAAAAACAGGATCATGGCCAGGTAGTTGATACGTGTCCCCATCAGCGGAACGGCGATGATCAGCGACGTGACCACCATGGTCGTGGTCAGTACCAACACCTTGCTCAACAGGTACTTCCAAACCGGAGACGGCGTGATGGCATAGGCCTTGATAACACCCTCCTTTTTATCCAGGAAGATATAGGCCGCGATGATGAAGAATCCCATCAGCGCTCCGTTGAACGTTAGGAACGCGGGCAACAGGTTTTCCCGGTCGTTCAGCGTCAACTGGGTTTGACCAAGGCTCTTTACCGGTTGATCATCCGTTGCATCGAAGAGCTCCGCATCGTTCGGACCGTGGAGAATGAGCAGCAGGTTTTTCAGCCGCGCTGTCTCGTTGCCCTGAATATAGTAGGTGTCGTGGATCTCATACGTGTCCGGATCCATATAGACGGAAGCGCTGATCTTGTGCTTGGTATCTGCCAGCAGGATCATGTCCTCCTCGGTCTCGGTCACGTATATTTTTGTGTTTTCCGTTTCAAAGAGCCGCGCGGGGATCTCCTGTTTTCCGGCTTTCAGTACAACGTCTTCCGGCTTGCCGTCGAGGTCTTCAAACACATCAGTGTATGCCTTTTCGATGGAAGCGGATGGAAAATCGAGGTAGACGTATTGGATTTCCTTGTTGTCGAAATTCTCAGGAACAACGAACAACAGCACGAACAGCAGGATGACCGCCAGAAACAGCTCGATGTAGAAATAGAATCCGCGGAACGCGATTTTCAGTTCCTTGACGAAACTGGACCACAGTTTCATTTAAACGAGCCCCCTTCCGGTTACCTTGATGAAGATCTCTTCAAGCGTCGCTTCCTTGGTGTGCATGGTGCGGATATTCTTTGTTTGAATCAGCTCGGCGAGCTTCTTTCTATCCGCCTCTTCCACGGTGGAAAACGTCTTGCTCTGGAGTTTGGAATCTTCACCATACTCTACTTTTACAACACTCTCGCCGTATTGGAGCTTCAGGTTTTTCGGGCTGTCGATGAGCTTGATTTCACCTTCCACAATGAACGCCACGCGATCGCAAAGCTCGTCCGCAATGTACATGTTGTGCGTGGTGAGAAACACCGTAACGCCCTTGTTGTTTTCCTCGCGAATGATGCTCTTGATGGTCGACGCAATGGCGGGATCAAGACCGGTTGTCGGCTCGTCCAAGAACCAGAGTTCCGGGTTGTTGATCATGGAGCGCGCGAAGGTGAGCCGGTGCTTCATGCCCTTGGAATACTCGCCCGCGCGGATGTCTGCCTTATCGTCGAGCCCCACCAGCTTGAGCAAATCTTCGGCGGAGCGGGTCGGCACATCGAACAGCTTTGCGTAGAAATTCAGGTTCTCCCGCGCGCTCATCTTGCCGTATACATTGGACTGCTCAAACGACATACCGATGCGGTTGAACATGGAGCGCTTGATGTTTCGAACGTCATAACCGGCGACCGAAACATTGCCTTTTTGCAGTTTCAGGAGTCCGGTCAATATCCCCTGAGTCGTCGATTTTCCCGCGCCGGATGGGCCGAGAAAACCGAAAATCTCACCCTTTGGGATGTCGAAACTGACGTCCTTTACCGCGTAGACATCGTCGTTGGAGTAGGAGTGCCAGAGATTCTCAACAGTGATCATGTCAAATTCCTCCCGGGATTATTTTCTATTTTTCGCGGTGGGGCAGGTGTGTTTGTACCCTTCCCCGGCGCGGGTTCCCTATGCTTGCTGAACATAAAACGCCTGCTTCATGACTACGACATAATGCCGTAATGACGCTTCAAGTTCGTCCAGATCGGTCTCGATGCCGGTGTCTTCACGGAACGCCAGCAGGAGTTCTTCGCCGTATTTTTCCAGCGACCAGCGAACGATATTGATCGTCTCGGGGATGGTTGCCGGATCGCGGAATTTGGAGTAGTCGATGTTCTTTGTGTACATGTCCTGGTACACCTGTTCGAAGTTTAAACCAAATTCCTTGTACAGCTCGAACGCGCCCACCATACTGTCAATCCCCTTGTGCAGGACGATGTTTTTCATAAAGTCGAACATGTGCGGATACGTCCGGCTGATCTGCATTTTGATGGCGGTCACCTGTTCCAGTCGGTCGAACAGGTCGGTCTCGCTCCAGTCGATCCGCCCCATAATGGCATTGTACATCGTGGTAAATACGAACCGGACCAGCGTCTCATACAGCTCCTTCTTGCTGCCGAAGTAATGAAACAACAACCCCTTTGAGATGCCTGCCTTTTCGACGATATGATTGGTGGAGGCTTTGTCATATGGAAAAGCGGAGAACTCCTCGATAGCGGCGTTTATAATACGGTCGCGCTTATCTGGGTCGATGCTTTTAATGACGTCTTCCATGCTATTCCTTCTTTCGCAAACATGCAGTTGACCGATGTGGTCAATGTCAATATATCACGATTGACCAATGCGGTCAATAGATTTTTGAAAGATTTTTCTGCCCGGGTGAACGGGGCAGAATCTAACGAAAAAGAGACATATTCAAATCCGCAGCGTTGGCGCGGGCGGGTGTCTCGCGCGCGGTAAAGAGGTGTAAATCAACGCAAAGAGAGCTACCATAAATGGTAAACTCGTGGTTTCAATCATCGTACCAGAGAGTGTAAGGCGTTGAAAAGCAGCGCGGAACACCAAAGAAACTGCGCAGCAAAGAGTTGAATACTGCTATAAGCTAGGGTGTGATTTATGCTCTGTGGTAGATCAAAAATCGACAGCTTTTGTTAGAATCATCTCGATTTTACGCTCAAGATTGACATTTTTTACCGTGTCTGACGGTTATTCCACAGATACACACTTTTTTTCTGCCTGTGCGATTGCGTATCTCTGCTTCAGAAAAGCAATCAACCCGTCACACCATAAATGGTAGTATTGAAAGCGATGCGGAAAACAACGCGTTCAGGTGGCGATCATATAGAAATTATTGTTTTAAATATGAAAATGACGCATAGAAAAGGGATATTTTCAACTCGGATGCTGCTTGGAACGTGAAAAAGCAGAGAGATTTTACGTCAAAAAAAATTATACAAAAAATGACTGTAAACACTAGCTTTTTTAACAAGAGTTGTATATATTAGTTGTAACGTAACAAATTGTCTGACAGTCTGTTTTTTACATGTGTTATTTTTATTCTGCCAATTGGGTGGTGAACGGAGCTTTCACAGGAACAGTCATGCTCGGCGATTCGGAAGGAATGACGCAAAACGCAATACGGTTTGATCAGTTCAAAGAAAATCAAGAGCGCTTTGAAGACCGCATTATTCGGTCTCGTTGCGCTCATTGTCTTTTTTGGTCTGAGCAGCGTCGCCCTTGCCGAGGGAGAACCGGACACAAGCGGCGCAGGAGACGTTACAACAACCGTCCCGCTGGTTGCGCCGGACGGCGAAACAACCGTTGTCGAGCACACGACGTCCACCTCTTCGGATAACGACCTCGACGGGATCGACCCCGATGAAGAAGACCGAACCTTTGAAAATGACGCCCGAATCGATCAATCACAAGGCTCCGATCTATATCAGATCATGCTTAGAAGATCAGATATCCGACCGCAAAGCTGTTGTTGTAGCTGTACTCATTGCTGTAGGTTTCCGGCTGAATGCAGATTTCGGAAAAGGAGATTGGATAGTCGAAAACGATATCATACACTTCACCAACTCTGTTCTTCACCTTGATATCGTCGACACGGACCCATTCCGTTCCGTCTTTCCTGACCCAGACAGACCAGTTATCACTGTCCAATTTACCGCTGACCAACTCGTACTCATAATAGATGGAAAATCCGCTGCATTCGACTACCATCGGTGAGACTATAATGATGTAACCGTTGAAACTCTTCATGTTTCGGCGAGAGGCTGACCAGTCAAAATCATATGTCTTTCCGCTGCCGGTGTATAGATTATATGTCAGTTTTGATCCGTCCGGCGTCGTTCCCGTAATCGTAATCATGTCGTTGAACTTGCTCTCGGGGTCAACCTGAATATTCCCCGCAACGATCCGTCCGCTGTTGGTGCAGGTGGTTCCTTCGTAGTTTTCCTCGCAACTCCAGGTGATTTCATCGTCCTGAATTTCATATGGCAGGACAAAATCATCCGTGCTGCAATGGTAGATATCACCAAACCCCAGATAGAGATCCGAAGCCGCCTCAACGAAAACAGGCTCTCTGGCGGGTTCGGGGGTCGCGGTCGGTTCCGGCGTCGCGGTGGGCGCGGGGGGTTTCAACAGCGACGGGTGTGGCCATGTCCTTCGCTCTGCTCGTTCAGTTCAAGCGCTTCCGCGCCGACCGCCTGTGCCCCGCTCGAAACCGCCTTGCTTTCCGCCCGCTTTTGGATCATGACTGTGACTAAAAAGATCATCAACAGCGCGACTGCGCCGATGACCGTGTATTTGAGTATCACATCCAGCTTTGCCGGCCGTTTGGTTTTGCCGCGGTTGTCCGAATTATACCGCTTTTCCCAGTCGAGCGGCGCCTGTTTCGGGTCGCTCTGCGGGGGCTGAACCGGGCTGCCCGCCTGCGGCTGCTCTTTTTTGGCGGGCTTTGCCGGGTTGGGCGCGTTGCAATAGGGGCAGATCACCTGGTCGTCGAAGTTCGTCTTTTCACAATATTTGCATTTCCACATCGCTCTTCCTCCAAAGCCGTTTGATTGCATCGGGATCCGCCTGCTCCGCCAGACAGTGTGTATATGGATACTCTTTTGTATGATACGAAAACAGAACCGAATGAACATACTCTATTAGTAATGATATAAGATCGGTCTGTTGTTTACAATAAGTTCTGGCTTTTTTCCGTTAAAAAACTAAAAAATCAACACAAATAGACTGTTTTGCGAACAGAAAAAGAGCGGGCATAAGCCCGCTCTTTTTACGTTTGTCCGTTTAGCCGAACCTCACGGTCGAGAGTACGATAAAGTCGCTCAGCGAAATCACCGTGATGCCGGAGTCGCCGAGAACGTAGAAGTAGTCCCCGATGAACAGCCCGCGCAGGTTCCAGCTCGAGAGATCGGCGGTCATCGTGACCTTTGCCGCGAGCTCAAAGCCCTTGTCCGTCGTGTAGCGGTAGATATAGTAACTGCTGTCCGCCGGGAAGGCGATCAGGTTCTTCTCGCCGTCCACAAGGATCGCCTTGTGATTGCTGCCGACAACCGTCCAGTTCGCGTCCACGCTTTCGGTGGTTTTCTCCACGATATTCGTCTTGTTCGACGTGTCGAACATAGAGAGCTTTACGCCCTGCATGCGCCCGGTGTTCTCGTCCGCATTGTAGCCGATGCCGAGCAGCAGGTTATCCCTGAACATGTGTAGATACTCGGAGAATCCGGGGATCTTCAGCGCGTCGAGTACGCGCGGCGCGGCGGGGTTGGTCAGATCCACCGCAAACAGCGGATCGACCTGACGGAAGGTGACGAAGTAGCCGATGTCGCCGTCGAAGCGGACGCTCTTGACGAACTCGTCCTTGGCGAGGTTTTCGATCCTGCCGAGGATGGCGAGGTCTTGATCCAGCGTGTAGAGCGCGTTGGAGTTTGCGCTGTCATACTCATAGGTATCCACGCCGTCCGTATAGACACGCTGCTCCCAGCTGTTGAGCGTCGTCACGACGCGGAACACGCCCTTGTACTCGTCCATCGAGAACTGGTTTAACAGGCTGCCCGGCACGCTGCCGTTGGCGAGTTTCGTGATCTGCCCTTCGTTTAAGCCGAGCAGCACGAGGTCGGTTGCGGATGCGCCTCTGGTGATCTGCACATTCTTGCCGTCTTTATCGGGCGCAATAGGCAAGGTCTCCTCGCTGTAGCGCGAGAAGGCGAGCAGCATATGGTCCGCGTTGGCATAGAGTTCGCTCGTTCCGCCGAACACCGCTTTGACCGAATCGAAATTCGCGCCGATTTTAAGGTTGATGGCGCCGATGACGGAATACGCCGCGTTCTGCGGGCTGCCGCCGATATAGAGATCCGTCGGCTGGAGCAGTGTGCTCTCCGTGTCGATCGTGGTCGACGGGATGTAGGTGATCGGCGTTTCCTTGATCGCGTTGTAGACGTACTGCGACGTCACGAGGTAGACATAGTCCCCTACCATGCGCGAGCTGACGTAATATCCGCTCTGTCCGAGCGATACGATCTGCTTCGGTGCGGACGGGTTGGAGATGTCGTATATGATCGCGCTGGTCTGCTCCTGGCTGTTCTGGTAGCTTCCGTTCTTGTCGTTGATCCAGACCAGATTGTAGCTCTGGGTGATGACCATCAGCCGCGTGCCGAGCACGAACATCTCGGAGTTATAACCCCACCAGTTTTCCTCGTCGGAGAGCGACGTGCTCGAAACGAGCTTTGTCGCCGCGCCGTCCGCCTTGATGATGTTGAGTTGGTTGCCGGCTACGTAATAGATGTACTCGCCGTCGGTCTTGACGATGTCCGCCTCGTCCACGCCCTTGACCTGGACGTTGGTGGTCGAGTAGTCACCGTTGGCGCCGTTTCCGTCCGACATTGCGGGCGCTTCCGCGGTCGCGGTCTGCGCTTTCGCTTCCTCGGCGGCGGGCGCCGCTTCTAGGACGTCGTCCCGCATTGCGCTCTCCACCATCACGCCGCCCGCGTACGGGCCGTAATAGTTCTGCATGGACTCGATCATCGCGTAAACGTCGTCGTAGCTGCCCGCCTGCGTCACTTCGCCGCCGTTTTCCGCGGCGGAAAGCATCGCGTTCTGCGGTATATTAGCGTCTGTGTTCCTGTTTGCGTAAACTACACCGAAGATACCGGTTGCAACGAGCAGGAATGCCGCAAGCACCGCTCCATATCGGACGAATTTCTGCCTCGGTGTGAGCGCGATTTTTTCGCGTGTATGTTTTTCTTTGATTTCCATGATCAACGTCTCCTTTGCTTTCAGCTTTTCGTTGTCACGGATATACTGCTCTTTAAACATCCTGAAACTCCCCTTTCAACTGTTCCCGCAGCATATCGCGTGCGCGGAAGAGATGGGATTTCACCGTGTTTTCGGCCGCGCCCGTGATCTTTGCGATCTCGGATACGCGATACCCCTCGTAGTAATACAGATGGATCACCGTGCGGTACTTCTGGGGAAGCGCCAGCACGTATGGATACACCTCGGTATCCGTCTGCATCTGTGTGAGGAGATTTTCGTCTTCGGGTACGGTGTTGCGCCGCCATGCGGAGGTCAGCAGCGACTTTGTGCAGTTGATGGTCACCTTCAAAAACCAGGCTTTCTGGTGTTCGCGGCTGTTCCAGGCGGGCTTTGCGCGCAGCGCCCGCAGGAACACGTCCTGCACGATGTCGTCAGCGTCCGTTCCGCTCTTCGTACGCAGAAACGCCAGGCGGTATACCATATCGGCATATTCCGCAAACAGCGCATCCGCGTCGTCGGCCGGTATCGGCACGTTGGGTTTGGCCAGCTGTTCCATAACCGTTTTGTACCTCTCTCTTCCACCCATAACACTTCGCATCTCAGCGAATGGTTGCAGGGGAGCAGGAATTTGTTTCGTAAAATCACAGTTCCGGTTGTTATTTGCAAATAAATCTGCAATTTATTATAGCATATGTGGTGCCATGCGACACCGCGACCAGGCACATTGACAAAACAATTCGGCGCTGTGTATAATAATTTCGATCTATTGAACA
>CAXXPJ010000002.1:0-610000 GCA_963674775.2 Christensenellaceae bacterium
TCAGACCTCATGCTGACCCGCGGTGTTCCGGAGTATATTTACTCCTATGCTTCACGCTTGTATGGTTTAAATAATTATACATATGAACCAGCCTTGGACGGTTATACCTTTGAGCAATGATACAAGGCACATTGACAATCAATGCGTATCCAAGCATAACCCAAATTACAAAGAAGGGGCTCCACAAAGCAAAGATCCAGAAAGGTACTATCTGAAGCCAATGGAAGATTTCGGCTCTTCCAGTTTCTGCGATAAACTTCTGAAGGTATACAGGGTCAAGAGCGTGTAAGTGCTTTTTTTGAAAGCCGGAGGCATGTGTTTTTGCACCATCCGGCAACAGATGTTTCCACTTGTGAATCCGAAAAACACGTTTATAAAAATCCCCATTTTCTTCCCAGCGTCGTGTTTTTAACCAGAATCGATTTGGATCAAAGTGTTTGTCGCTGATTTTGTTGCCGATCATGACGATTGAGACCTGCATGAGTGGCCAAAAGAAAATATATGAAAGTATTGTAACCCAGTCAGGAAAATAGAATATTCTCACGAAACACCTACAACTTTCTGCCTTTCCAGGTCGTCGTTTTCAGGAAAAAGGATGCAACAATAGAATACAGGAAAATCAATTCAAATACGATCAAATAGACCGGATACAACAGAGTAACATAGAGTGGATATGAGCCCGCCCGGCGGGCAATGCGATACAGCATTGCAACAAAGAGCAAATACGTCCCGCACATGAGTATCAGCTGCGCAAAATTCAATGTATTGAGACTCATCATGATTTCAAGCGGAACCGCGTTTAGCGAAGCGATCCAGATGAAAATCATAACAAGGATCCACCAGCGGAGCGATACCGCTCCGCGCGAAAAGTTTTTCGACCAGCCTTCCAATAAGTCCTTGAAGGATCGGGGGTACATGCGGAAACGAATTTGATCATTCCCCATCAATAGATGTATTTCAGTATCGTGTTTACAATAGAATATGCCCAAATTTAAATCTTCCGCGACATGATCTTTCACTGGGGTAAAACCGCAAAACTGGTCAAACACGTCTTTTTTTATGCAAAATACCGGTCCGTATAAACCAAATGTTCTTTTGATACCGCCAATACTCATAGCCGTTGCGCAGATCTTGATGAAATTGAAAAAGAGCGAGAAATACTCGTGGGGTTTCGTTACTGTATGATAAGGCAGAACAGAAATGGGTTTGCCTGTCTTTTGATATTCTCGCAAAAGTGTTTCCATTGCAGTAGTTGAGAGCCTTACATCCGCATCTAAAAAAACAAGCAGATCGCCTTTAGCCGCTTTCGCGCCATTTTGACATGCCCAAGTTTTCCCTTTCCATCCTTCAGGTGGTCCGCTCAACTGAATGCATTTCGCACCATTTGACGCTATGATTTGTGCTGTTTCATCCTCGGAATCATCATCTACACATATGATTTCGTGAATCGGCTGGGTTTGTGCTCTTAAATCGCTTAAAATATAGGGCAGGTTCTCCGCCTCGTTTCGCACAGGTATAATCACCGTAATATTGGCCAGGGGTATATCTTTGTCGTGTTTCGGCTTTTTTAGTCCGGGCAGTCTGAAAAAGAGTATCAATCCAAGTATGGCTCCGATGATGATCGTAAAATGATTAAATAACATCTGCAATGCCCTTTCAGGAAGGTTAAATCAATTCGCAGAAATTCTTTTGGAGCGCTATCACGGTTTGCTAGCCCGTGAATACTATAGCAAAATTTAACGCGAATTAAAACACTAAACACCTGAAATATTATCGATTCACACGCAGGCGTCGGTTCTCTACCAGAACAACGTCGATCCGGTGACCATTTCGCGCAGGCTAGGCCACAGCCGTGTTTCGACGACGCAGGACATTTACTGCCATCTGCTGGAGCAGGCAGACGATACGGCGCGGGATGCGATCGGGGAGGTGCTGTTTGGGGAAAAGAACAAGCAGGCGCCGAGGCCGGTGAGGTTGTAAAAACAGGAATCCAATTTTATGATTTTCTATTGAATCAAAATCAAAGCTGACACCCACATCAACGATGGCAGCCTAGACAATGTATTGTTATAGATGTCCTCGGATAACTGATCGAAAACGTATCTAAAGAACGACCTATGGGCTGTTCTTTTTTGCGTGATTTTTCAAATTTGAAAAGAATATGACCATCTTCTTTTCGTTTGTGTTGCGTTGGCGCATATGATAGACTTGTTGTATCTTACTTCAGAAAATTTTTTAAAAGAAACAGGAGCTCTCATATGAAGCGTTTACAGAATACGTTCCTGAATTTAGCCATTCGTATGATCGGGTTTGGCTTGCTGATTGGCTTCGTCTTTCCGTTCTTCATGCTTCTTCTTGGCGTTCCTCAAGCGATCGTGTTCAGCGGCCTGTTTCTAGTATGCTGTATTTTAGCGGGTGTCCTAGTCGGCTTTGTTAATATTTTGATTTCGCGTGTTACGGTTAGAAGCAAGCTAACCGTTCTGACGACAAAAATGCGTGAGGTCAAGGATTCTATCATAACGATATCCGAGAATGGTAGCATAAGTGATTGTAACGCGAAACAATGTAGTATTCCTGTTGAGACGGATGATGAATTTGGAAAGAGTGCCCAGGCGTTCAATGAGCTGATCGCATCGTTAGCGAATTCCCTCCGTATGCTCGATGAAATTAAGACATTTACGGCCGCTTTCTCAAGTCAGTTAGACTTACACACTCTCTCAGAGTACGCGATGGATCGCGTTATGAAAGGTACAGCGGCAGACGCAGGAGCGATCTTACTGGAACAAGATGGCGAGATTGAGGTGCTGCATTCGTTCGGCATTCGTGAAGCAAAAACATTAGCTTCGGACCCTCGTGTTTTGTCGGCATTTTCGAAAAATGAGTCGGTTTCTATAACCCTGCCTTCAGCAGTTATCGTTGAAAGTACTCTCACACAGTTCCACCCCCAAGAAGTCATCATAGAACCGGTAAAATTCAAGAGCGTTCCGATTGCACTAATTCTGCTTGCGAAGGCTGAGCCTTTCCAATCGGAGAATCTGAAGCAACTAGCAATTTTTACACAAAGCCTCGCAGTCGCGCTGCACAATGCGTTGGAGCATGAACAATTACAGAGACTTGCAGCGCTCGATCCGTTAACGGGTATTCTCAATCGCCGATTCGGCATGATCCGGTTGCGCGAAGAGTACTCCCGGTCTATTCGACGAGGAATGCCGCTCGCCGTGCTTATGTTCGATATTGATCATTTTAAGCAAGTCAACGATACGTATGGCCATGTTGCTGGAGATAGAGTGCTTAGAAACATCTCAACAATGATACGTCAAGGTATTCGTGAAGGCGATATCTTGCTTCGTTACGGTGGAGAAGAGTTCATGGTCATTCTGCCGGGTGCATCAAAAGCAGATGCATATACGATCGCAGAGCGCGTGCGACATATTATACGAGAAAACAAGACAATATATGGAGAGAATCAAATCAGTGTAACAATCAGTATTGGACTTGACTCTATGCCGGAAAGTTCTATCGCCAGTGAACAGGACTTGATTACGAACGCAGATGAAGCACTCTATCGCTCAAAGAATTCCGGAAGAGATAAGGTAACGATCCACTAAATCACGATTAATGACCATTCATGCATGAAAACGACCTTCGGGTCGTTTTTAGTCAATTTACCCATTATTAAGGTGATGCAATGTAGTCTGATCTGCCCTTAAGGATAGGAATCGACGGTGAATGTGAGTTCAGAACGGCGCTGTGTGACATCATCAAGGTTCTTGGTTCCGAGATGAAGCTGGTCGAGTCTCGGACTGACAAACAGGACCACAGCGCATCTGCGTTTACCTCCAGATACGAGGTGCTGAATCGTCAGATCGCGGAACGGCAGGAGATAATTTACCCCAATTTATGATCTAGGAGCAATGTAAGTGAATCAGGGATGTGGGGGACACCTCAATTGCTATGAAAATTCGATTTGGTAACATTGTTACATAAAAACTATTGACGATATTTCTATTTCGTGATATTTTGTAACCAAGTAATAAAGATAACACATCCTGGGGCATAATCCGTGAAAGCGGGTGACGCAAAACTACAGGGCCTAAGGACGAGCGATTCGTCGATGGCAGCCAGTTGCCAAGTGGACTACCCGCTTTGCGTGATGTGCGGGGAATGATTTTTGGCAGCTAGCATTATTGGTTAGTTGCCTTTTTTGTTTTATCAGCACTTGGAAGAATTTTTTTCGACGTATCGATACCGAGGCACAATATGAACAAAGCGAAGTTGGTGGTCCTTATCATTACAATACTGCTTCTTCTGACAGGAGTTGCGTATGCCAGATGGACGGATCAGGTCAACATACAAATTCTTGCAAGAACTGCTGAAACTGAACTCAGCTATGTGGATTACAGCTTCAGAATCAATAGTGGAAGCGTAAGCGTGTCAAATATCGAAGATACACAGGCGACAGTGCTTTTTAAGGAAATTGAACCCGGTACAATAAATACCGTTACGTTGAATTTCAGGAATACTGGAACAATTCCGATTGATATTAACGATATCAAAGTGCTTTACATTGGCGGATACTCGGATGACTTCAAGAATGATATTAGATTGAAAGTGTCGGGATATGCTGGAGAGAAACGTTTTTTACAACGGGAAAAGAAGATATTTCAATGGAGGGTAAACAATTCCAGTACAAAGCGTGATGAGTTGTATCAACTTCCGGTCAATGGATATATCAAGGTTATCTGTGAAGTTGAGTTTGACGATATAAAAACCAAAGACAATTACGGTCAAAGCAAGAAGCATAGTTCGCAAAAAGAAACAGATGCCTCTGATTTTATTCAGAACGTGTCTTTCGCAATACAAGTTGATTACTCGCGGTTCAATCAAAATTAAATGGAGGTAATGAAAATGAAAAAGTCCAAATTGATTATCATCGTAGCAATTGTCGCACTAATGGTTGTTGGTGGAGCATATGCCGCATGGACCAGCAGAACCACTGTCTCCGTGAACGCAAGCTCCGGTGAATTGGATGTTGCGATCTCCGCGACTTCCGTTGGCAAGGTCTCCGAGTATGTGTTATTCGCAAAGAACGACATCTCGGTTTCCGAGGATAAAAAGGCCGCAACGGTCTCAATTGAGAACCTCTATCCGGGTGCGGAAGCAAACGCAACCATCGTCATCACCAACACCGGAACGATCCCCGTCAAACTAAGCGGCTGTACGCAGGAGCGTATTTCGGCAGTGAATACGAAGACCAACAAAGCGCTGTCCACAGCTGACGCGGGGATGCTGATTGTCAAATACAATGCAACAGCCGCCACAAAGAACGGACAATCAAAAGCATCGGATTCCTCTGCTGCTGCAAATGCAACTTTATTCTCGAACGCGAATATGGTGATTGAACCAGGCCAGACAATTACATTTGATATTCAGATCGTGCTAGATGAAGACGCCGGCGACGGCACTGAGAATGCACTCTACACATTCAAATTCACGCCGATGTTTGTTCAGGCAAACTAACGATTACAGAATTTTGATTACATAAGGGGATGAAAATCCCCTTTTGTTGTATTCTAAGTAAAACCTAATTAAAGTAAATCTATAAGCATATAGAGTAAAATAGGCATCACTTCTATTGACGTATAATTCTTCTATGGGGTGAGAAAAGAGATTAAGTAGCGAGAGGGATACTCTTATGAGGAAAACAAGATTGGTTTTCATCGTGGTTGTGATTGCGCTTTTCGTGGTCGGCGGAGCATATGCTTCATGGACTAACCGAATAACCATTTCTGCTAACGCCAGCGCCGGTGAAATGGACGTTGAAATCACATCCATTACTGCCGGGCTGGTGTCGGAATATGTCGAATTTGGAGTGGATGCTATCTCCGTCTCCGAGGACAAGAAATCCGCAACTGTATCCATAAAAAACCTATACCCTGGTGCAGAAGCAAGTGCAACTATCGTGGTCACTAACATAGGAACTATTCCTGTCATGTTGAGCAACGCGTCTCAACTGCGAGAGTTAGCTGTGAACATGAAGACAAACGATGAGCTGCCAACGAGTGCTGCCAATATGCTTATTGTCAAGTACACAGCAATGGCAGGCACGAAAAACGGACAGGTGAGATTATCGGATTCTGCCTCGGGAACGACGGATGTTCTCTTTCAGAACACTGGGATTGTAATCGAAGCTGGTAAAACAATCGAATTCAACATGCAGATCACCTTGGACAAAGACGCGTCCGACGAGACTGAAAACGTGCTGTTCCAATACCAGTTTGTTCCGATGTTCGTTCAGCCGAATGGCGAGTCCACCGGCGGAACGTTAGCCAATGAAGACGCTAAAGCTGAGATACCTACTGCAACGGCATCTACCGGGGATGAGTCCACCGATCAAAATGTGCCCGCAACCGAAGAAGAAAGCATCGCGCTTGAGGGCCTTTCAGTTCGAAACAATGGGATGTTAGGGGCATGGAACGGGAGCGAGGAATACTCCGGCGATTCAAGAAATATCACAATACCGACTGAAATCGATGATGTGGGAATCATCAGGATAGGTCAGAACACTTTTCGTGATAAAGGTCTTATTTCCGTTTTTTTTCAGGAAGGAAGTCAGATTGAACGAGTTCATGCCAGGGCATTTCAGGGCAACAATCTGACAGAAATCGTTTTGCCGGATTCACTAAATAGAATTGATACAAAGGCTTTCTATGATAATCCGATATCAGCAGTGATCATACCCAATGGTGTGACAACGATCGAGAAAAATGCTTTCAACAATCTAACAATGATAACAGTTGGTAGCAACTTAACCGATTTGAAAAATGGTGCAATCAATGGCAACAATACGTTTCGAGATGCATATCTCTCAGAAAATGGAGGCGCTGGAACTTACATGTGGGACGGAAGTAGTTGGATTAAGTCATAAGAGCGGAGCATGTTATAATAGAGGAGCCTAAAGTGAAGTTGAGTATACCATTCAATACTCCGTAAGCATCGCAGGGAAATGAAGCTATCCTACATTTAAAAGCTCCGTTTTTCTTCGGAATATCTCACCGAACAGCTCTACCGCTCACAAACCACAGAGGTCCATGCAACATTATATTGTTCATAACGCTTTATTGCAGCCTCAAATACTTTTTCTTGTATATTAATTATTTGCTTCTCTGTTACTCCAGAATGGAAATGGACTTTGGTTCCGTTGAAACCGATTCTCATATTTGCAATTCGGTTTTTATTATATTCATGATATATTATAGCTAGGTCTTAATATACACTTTGTTTCAACACTTTACTACGTAAGAAAATGACCCATGAAGAAAACACGTTTTATCATCATCGGGTTAGGAGCAGCTCTGCTTTGTGCAGTGCTTTTATTTGGCGCGTTTGCACCGCGCTCTGCCGAGATGATCAACGCAAGCGGTGGCCAGATTGATATCGATATCACGAATGCTGAGATCGGGTATGTATCTGAATATATTGAGATATCGCCTTCTTCAATTGTCGTGAAAAACGATAATAAAACGGTGGAAATCGGCGTACACAATCTTTATTCCAGCTCGGAGACAAACGTTAGCATCGAGATTACAAACACGGGTGTGTTACCAATCAAGTTCATATGGATCAGACAGAACATTGATGATATCGTTGATAGGAAGACAGACCGTGAAGTTGAGGTCGAGATGCTGTATGATTTAAATATTCAGTATGATCTCTATAGCCGTGAAACGGAAGATATGCCCTCACCGAAGATCTCTGAAACGATAGCGGTTTCCGCTCAATCGATGCGCGCACTTGAAGGAGCGGATATGATCATTCGACCGGGTGATACTATTGAACTGAATGTAAAAATTATGGTGAAGAACGATTCCAAAACCGATATTGAAAACAAATCTTTCGTGTTTTCGATCACTCCGTTTTTCACACAGGCTTTTTAATTTTGAAATAGGAATGATAGCAATACTTTCTATAACTAGAACAGTATTCAAAGAGCAGGGGAAGAAAAATGTCGATTGAATTGCTTCATAAATTACTCATGATCATTGCGGAAAAAGGGATCAACGATTTACACCTTTCAGTTGGTGCACTGCCGTCTGTGAGAAAAAACGGTGAAGTACATTTTTTAAACCAGCTGACACCGATTAGCATGGCGGATATGGATATCATCATCAAACAAGTTGTAAAGCCTGAATTGCTGGATGAGTTAAGCCGTAGCAACCATCTAGCGTTTGCCTACTCGATACCCGGTAAGGGGCGTTATCGCGTAAACGCATACCGACAGCGCGGGACTTTTGCGATTACTTTCCGCGCGAGCAACTTTACGGTACCGGATAAAGCAAAACTTCGACTGCCGGATGAAACAGATGGCATATTTGCGCTGGAATCCGGTTTAGTTCTTGTCACCGGGACAAAAAACAGCGGGGTCACAACAACGTGTTCTTACATCTTGGATCGAATGCGAACCAGCAAACGATGCCACATCATGACGATTGAGAATCCGATCGAATACTTGTATAGCTACGACAAGAGCATCGTCAGCCAGATGGATGTTGGACTTGATGTGCCGGATATGCAAACGGGTATTGAAATTGCAATTAAAGACAATGCAGACGTGATTTATCTGAGTGAAATGATTGATACGAACACGATCAAGTTAGCTTTGGAGGCGGCTCGGTCGGGCAAACTCGTTATTTCAACCATGGATATCTTTGGTGCAAGCAATGTAATACGGAATATCATCGATGTCTTTCCGAGCGAATCCTCGAATTATATTCGAACACTCCTCTCGCAAAGTTTGAAATGCATCGTATCACAGCAGCTCATAACGGATAATGAAGGAGGATTGGTTCCGCTTTGTGAAATTGTCTATGGAATCAAAGCAGTTGCGAATCTTATTCGAGAAAATAAAATCATTCAGATTGATAAAGTGATTGCAAACAGTGAAACGACAAACATGCTCTCGAAAGACAATCACTTGGCGCGCTTATTCAAAAACGAACTGATCTCCTCGGAGACGATGAAAGATCTGGCGGATGACTGGAACAGCGTATCCATTCGGGTTTCTAAGTAAACGTGCGTGAATACCGATAAACCTTTATTAAAGCGGAGAAGTGTATCCGGAATGGGCAATTGCTTTATCAAAGAGAAACGAGTATCAATCCTCTTAATTTCCATTTTAACGTATTACATATTGTTACGATGGATACGCTTCAGCGTGGAATACCAGAGTTTAATTACTTCGCTTTTTTGGTTGTTGATCGCGACTTATACTTTTTTTTGTGAAAAACCGAATCGTCACAGCAAACTGAAGTTTTCGGAGTTCTATCTCTTATTTATGCTGGTCTGCGCGGTTCTCTACTTGATTTCGTACTTCCTCATTGGAACGATTGACGGGTTCGGACTCAATATATATGACACTTCGTTTACGGGTGTTGTGAAAAACCTCCTTATCTTGGGATCAACAGTCGTTTTGAAAGAGTGGGTTCGAAATTTTTTAATCAACTCCGTACAAAAAAGATTCGTCGTTGTATTCGGTATATTCCTTATCTTAGTTTTCAGTTTCACAGAAGTAAATTTGGAAACATTCAGCAAACTGAAAACACTTGAAGAATGGTTTTCATACATCAGCAAGAACATCCTGCCGGTCGTATTCTTCAACGTGTTAATGACATTCGCGGCGTATATTATGGGGTTCTACGGAACGGCAATCTATGCAACATTAACCAAATTTCCGATTTGGGTGGTAAAGATATTACCGAACTTCCGATGGATTACTTTGCTCCTGGTTGGGGCACTTCTTCCGCTGATGTTTACGATTGTCCTGCGCAGTATCAGCCGAAATAAAGCGACGCGCGGTAAACGGCTGGAGATGAAACAAGCAAGCCCTTACTCCTGGATTGCGACTGCGATGGTTGCCGTATCGACTGTATGGTTCGCACTGGGGATTTTCCCGATTTTTCCGTCGGCGATTGTTTCGGACAGCATGAAACCGAATATTAGCCGCGGAGATATCGTATTGATTCAAAAGGTGGACCCGAACGCTTTGAATGAACAAGATATTATACTTTATGCGTTGGACAACATTCAAGTGTTCCACAGAATCATTCAGATTCAGTACGTACAAGGCGTTAAACAGTTTACGCTGAAAGGGGATAACAACAAGTATGAAGACCCGAAGCCTGTTTTGATTGAACAAATCATAGGTAGGCATATTGCAACAATTCCTTTCATCGGGTGGCCCGGCGTTTTACTGCAACAAAGCGGCGGAGAAGTTCAGGTTGAAACAGGAGAAACAGAGCCAACGTTTTTAGATAAACTGGCTTCTAAATACATTGAGAGTCAAACGCAAAATCCGGATTGGCAAGGCAAAGGAGACTGATGTAACGTTATGTATACCTTAAAGAAACAAACGAGGACAATTCTGTTTATTGTCTTTTCTATCATCATTGTTGCCCTGGTCGGGTTAGGTGCACTTGAACTATACATGCCGGAGGTCGAGCTCGTGAAAGAATCACTGCTCAACGGTACCGGATCTTCAACCATGTCCTATACTGTACACTTGAAAGAGAATCCCGTGACAGACGAACGTGAGATGAAACAAGGGCAATACTATCTCAAACCATTTGTGGATTACCTTGATATTTCTTGTGACTTTGTATTGAATACCGATCGGGAAGCCAATTTTGTGTTAAATGACAAGATGGATGTTGTATTGGTGTCGCAGGTGGGAACGGACGAGGAAACAAAAATCATATGGGAAAAGGTGAATGATGGAGCTCCGCTTCAGGAAACAAAAAATACCGGTCAGGTGATTGAATCCAGCAGAAATATCCGCCTGCGTTTTGAAAATTATGATGCCTTGGTCAACTCTCTGATTGAGGACTATGATCTGGTCACAGACTATGTAATCAAGGTTGTTTATTCAGGAACAGCTATAATTGACTATAACGGAATGGAGAGAGAAGAAAAGTTCTCCTCTTATATCACCATTCCATTTACTAATCCAATCATTGAGGTGGGTGGCGTATCGGATAACAGCCGTGATATTTCTATCGATCGGGATGTGCAACACAGCACGGCGCCTGATATGAGCCTATTGATTTTATACGGGGCAGCGATCTTGGTCTGTATCGGGATCATCATCATCATCCGCTTTAAAACGAAGGCTCTTACAAGAGAGGATGCATATTCACAGAAAGTTGCAGATATTTTTAAAGAATACGGGAACCGACTGGCTGGTTTGAGCGAGGCACTTTTCTATCAATCATCGGTGATGATCAGTATTGACAAGATAGAAGACATGATCAAAATCGCCGATGAAATCGGACAAACGGTTTTCTATTACCAAGCCGACGACGAGGCGGAACGAAAGATTGAATACTATGTCTTCGACGAAGGCAGAATCTACTACATGGTGCTGTTTGGATCTTTGTGATTTGCTAAAACAAAAAGCAATATGGCGAAAAACTGGCGCTTGATTTTTCTTGATATCGGGAACAAGCTGAAACAGGACATAATCTACTAAGATTAAAGAAACGGGAAATAGGGTCATAAACAAGGAGCATAATGGTTATCTTTAAATATCAAAGCCTTCAAAGTTATATTGCTCAGCAAATTTCCCCTGAAAGTATTGTATCCCCCTTATAAAAGTATTTCAAACTAATACAATATTGAGAATATATGTTACCGATAATAACCCTCGGCAAATAACATTTGCCGAGGGTTAAGTGCTTGGATGCAGATATTTCGCAGGGGCAAGTAGCAGATGACCTGCTCCCTAAAAAAGTAGTCCACTCAAAAAGAGAAAAAGATAGTAAAATCAAAAAAAGGTGGACAATGAAATGAAGAAGAGCAAGTACACGGAAGAGCAGATCGCCTTCGTACTGAAGCAAGCGGAGCTTGGCACGCCGATATCGGAGGTGTGCCGAAAGCTCGGGATAGCGGAACAGACGTTTTACCGCTGGAAGAGCAAGTATGGCCGGATGCTGCCGAGCGACATGAAGCGACTCAAACAGCTCGAAGAAGAAAACGCCAAGCTGAAAAAGCTTGTAGCGGATCTGAGTCTCGACAAGCTGATGCTGCAGGACGTACTGACAAAAAGATTCTAAGGCCTGCCGACCTGACATCGGCCGAAATTGCCCGAAAATCGAGCTCCGAGTCCGTTTAAGCTTCGATTTTTTCACATACAGCCTGGACTACTATTTGGGGGACACCTCACGTATTCTTTTTGCCACATTGTAGCTGGCCTGGGTTTGGGGGCTAGATTATATTCCCCTTTAGACCATTTTTCAATTATCACACACAATAGATGCTTCAAAAGTTATTGACATATGCCGATAATGATGTATAATGTAATTGTAAATGGCATATGCCAATAATGAATCGAGGTGAAATGATATGCCAGGAAGAGACGGAACAGGACCGATGGGTGCGGGAGCAGGGACAGGACGAGGAATGGGTGGATGCGTCAGCACACCAGTCAATGGCCAATTCCCTGTGTATGGACTCGGATGTCAGCGTCGCGGCGGCCGAAGAGGCATGCTGGGCCGCGGCTTTGGCCGTGGTTTTGCGGGAGTCTACCCCGCGGCTACGCAAAAAGACGTGTTGGAACAGCAACGCGCAGCACTGCAATCAAGGCTTGATCAAGTAGATGATCAACTGAAGAAACTGTGAACGATGGCGGAGGCTGCGAGGTTATCTTGCGGCCTCCGTAGATGAATCGAGGTGAAAAAAATGCCAAGACCGTTTAAATGGAGACGTGTTTGCTGCCTTCCGGAGAATAATCGATACGGCCCGCTGAATGCTGTCGAGAATGATAACGGCGTTGTGCAGATGTCGGTCGACGAATATGAAACGATCCGCTTGATCGATACGGAGGGATACACGCAGGAAAAATGCGCGGAGCAGATGAACGTTTCCCGCTCGACAATTCAAGGCATTTATATTTCCGCCCGAAAAAAGCTATCTGACTCATTGGTATATGGGAAAGTGTTGTGGATTGAAGGCGGTGAGTATCGCCTTTGCGACGGTATGTCGCGCGGGTGCGGTGGAGGAGGATGCCATAGACATCGGGGTGGCAGAAACATGCTGGCAGAATAAGAGGAAAACGGTCAACAATCTATACTTCTCAACAGATGCAACTAGCTTTTCGATATCATTAAGTTTAGGCAGATATTTTTCCGGAGGTCTGTTAAAAGTTTAATTGTAGTGGTAGGTGGGGTGCGTACAAAATCTGGATCTGATTGCTTAGTCCAAGATTTTGTCCGCACCCCCCTTTCGTTGTAGTCTTTCATAATGATATCCAATTCTTTGAAAATTAACTCACATATCGGGACTTGACTAAAGGATATTGCCCCCGACAAACAACATTTGTCGAGGGCAATGTACTTTGAAGTAGTGATATCGTTGAAGGAATTAGGAAATGCTAGTATTTGATGAATCTTTCGCCGGGAACGCCGCATATGCTGCACTTTTCTGGGCGGAATTTCTCGATGTTGCCGCAAACGGGGCAGAGGTAATAAAATACTTCTTCCGTTTGATCCAGGTTCTCAAGAGCTTCCTGGTACAGCCTTGCGTGAACTTCTTCCGCTTTCATAGCGAACGTAAAGGACATCAACGCTGCCTGATTTCCTTCCGCCTTGGCGTCTTCTACGAAGTCGGGATACATCTCCTTGTACTCATGCGTTTCCCCGGCGACGGCATCTTTTAGATTTTCAGCGGTAGAATGAATTTTTCCAGCCACTTCAAAATGCTTCAATGCGTGGAGCGTCTCGGCGTCGGAAGCGGCTTTGAACAGTTTAGCGGCATTTATATGCCCATCTTTTTCGGCCTTTTTAGAATAAGCCAGATACTTTCTGTTTGCCTGTGATTCCCCCGCAAACGCTTCCATTAAATTGCCCAGTGTTTTGTTTGATTCCATCGTACTATTCTCCTTTCTGTTTGATATGATGTCGATTAATTTTTCGACGGCGTCCTTCGGAAAACCTTCCGGCTGTTTGCTGTCAAGCAGCGATTGCAGAAATTTCACTGTGTTTTCGCTTTGTGGCAGCATATATCCGGCTTCCCGTATTAGGTCCTCAGCCATGATGTGGTTAGACATCTCTATTGCCTTTGGCAGATTACCGGGTAGCTGGGCAGCCATGTTTTCCTGCTCCGACTTGCTACGAAGAAGGAGTTTTAAAGCCTTCACGACCAAATCCGCCTTTTTCTGTTGCGGCGGGTAATCGACAGGCACCATTGAAATCGCCCCGGACGGGCAGGCATCCGCGCAATCTCCGCAACCGGTACATGCAGCAATATCAATGATGCTGTTCTCGGTGTCCGTTGCTCCGGTCGGGCAGACATAGAGACACAGGCAGTCTTTTGTGCAGAGGCGTATATTTCTCACCGCATATTTCTTTGACATGATGCCTACCTCCCTTCGGCTTTCTCAAATTTCCAATCCGGCGCTTTACATACGGGACAAATACCGGGAGGATTATCGCCGATATAAACAAATCCGCAAATGGTACAAACATATACCCCTGTATTTTTCAGCATAGCGTCGCCGTCTTTGCGATATCGTGTCAGCAGCGACTTTAAGATGCGTGTGACCTTCCCGCTCCAAACCAGAGCCCGAAGGGCTCCGCGATCCCCGGCATCGGACGCAACAGCGTCGGCATTTGGCAAACCTTCCGCCAGATCTTTATCAATCAGCGCCATCAACTGTTCGAAATCGGGATTTTCGGCAGGGTTCGAAGATGTTTGGAAATAATCCGCCAGATCGGAGAAGAGAGCGGCTTCTTCCGCTTTGTATTGCTTATCGCAGCTGCGGGCAAGATTTGAGCAAAGAGCGCTCATCTCCAGGGGGGATAATTCCGTTGCATCATAATCAACATTCATTTTCGGCGCTGATTTTTCCTTGGAAGCTGTAGTTTGGTCGCTTTGCTTTGCAAAATCAGCTTTCACTGCGCCGCATAGAGGGCATACCCAGTCTTCCGGCAGGTCGTCCCATTGAGTACCCGGTGCGACTCCCGCTTCCGGGATGCCCTTGGCTTCGTCATATATGTATCCGCAAACGGTGCAGATATATCTGGCCATAATCATCACTCCTTCTTATCAAATATTATTTTAAATCAAACCGGTCGGCGTTCATAACCTTCGTCCAAGCGGCGACGAAGTCCTTGATAAACTTCTCCTGAGCGTCCGCCGCGCCGTATACTTCGCACAGCGCGCGTAGCTGCGCGTTTGCGCCGAATATAAGATCCACGCGCGTCGCGGTCCATCTGCGCTCGCCCGTGGCGCGGTCTACGCCCTCAAACACGTCGGAGTCCGGCGTGAGTGGCTTCCACTGCGTGCCCATGTCGAGCAGGTTGACGAAGAAGTCGTTGGTCAGCGTCTCCGGCCGCTTGGTGAGCACGCCGTGCGGCGCGCCGCTGAAGTTTGCGTTCAGCGCGCGCATGCCGCCGAGCAGCACGGTCATTTCCGGCGCGGTGAGGGTCAGCAGTTGCGCGCGGTCGATCATCATCGATTCGGCAGAGACGGCGAACTTCGCTTTCTGATAGTTGCGGAAGGCGTCCGCCTTGGGTTCGAGCACGGAGAAGGAGGCGGCGTCCGTCTGCTGCTGGGATGCGTCCGTACGACCCGGCGCAAAGGGTACCCTCACGCTGCGCCCCGCGCGTTTGGCGGCGAGCTCGATCGCCGCGTTGCCGCCGAGCACGATCAGGTCGGCCAATGAGACGCGCTTGCTGCCGGACTGCGACATATTAAAATCGGACTGCACTTTGGCGATCGCGTCTAGCGCGGCCTTGAGTTGCTCCGGCTCGTTGACTGCCCAGTCCTTCTGCGGGTCGAGGCGGATGCGCGCGCCGTTTGCGCCGCCGCGCTTGTCTGAACCGCGGAACGTTGACGCGCTCGCCCAGGCGGTCTTGATCAACTGCGGTATGGTCAGGCCGCTCTCGAGCAGCTTCGCCTTGAGCGCCGCCGCGTCGCGTTCGTCGATGAGCGGCAGCTTGGCTTTGGGGACAGCGTCCTGCCAGATCAGTTCCTCCGCGGGGACTTCCGGCCCGAGGTAGCGCGCGCGCGGTCCCATATCGCGGTGGGTCAGCTTGAACCAGGCGCGGGCGAACGCGTCCGCAAACAGTTCGGGATTTTCATAGAAACGGCGAGCGAACTGCTCGAATTTGGGGTAGAACCGCAGCGAGAGATCCGCCGTGGTCATCATGGGCCGGAGTTTCACCGTCGGGTCGTGTGCCGCGACGACCATGTCTTCTTCCGCGACGTCTTTGGCAAGCCACTGATTCGCGCCCGCGGGGCTCTTGACGAGCTCCCACTCGTAAGTAAAGAGCGTTTTGAAGTAACCCATATCCCATTTCGTCGGGTTGGCTTTCCAGGCGCCCTCGATGCCGCTGCCGATCGTATCCCCGCCTTTGCCGGTGCCGAAGCTCGAGCGCCATCCGAGGCCCATGTCCTCGATGGGCGCGGCCTCCGGTTCGCGGCCCACATGGGTCGCTGGGCCCGCGCCGTGGCATTTGCCGAAGGTATGGCCGCCCGCGACGAGCGCGACGGTTTCCTCGGGGCTCATCGCCATGCGCGCGAAGGTTTCCTCAACGTCTTTGCCTGAGGCGACGGGGTCAGGGTTGCCGTTTGGGCCTTCGGGATTGACGTAGATCAGGCCCATCTGCACGGCTGCGAGCGGGTTCTCCAGATCGCGTTCGCCGGTATAGCGTTTATCGCCGAGCCATTCGGTCTCAGAGCCCCAGTAGATATCCTCGTCAGGCTCGTAGACGTCCTCCCGACCACCCGCGAAACCGAATGTCTTGAACCCCATTGATTCGAGCGCGCAGTTACCCGCCAGGATCATCAGATCCGCCCAGGAGATCTTCTTGCCGTATTTCTGCTTGATCGGCCAGAGCAGACGGCGCGCCTTGTCAAGGTTGACGTTGTCCGGCCAGCTGTTGAGCGGGGCGAATCGCTGCGTACCGTTGCCTGCGCCGCCGCGTCCGTCTCCCATACGGTAGGTGCCAGCGCTATGCCAGGCCATGCGAATGAACAGCGGCCCATAATGACCGTAGTCCGCAGGCCACCAGTCCTTCGAGTCGGTCATGAGAGCGTAGAGATCCTTTTTTACTGCGGCGAGGTTGAGTGAGAGAAACTCCTTCCGGTAATCAAAGCCTTGCTCCATCGGAGTACTGAGGCTGGAATGTTGATGCAGTATGTTGAGATTGATCTGATTCGGCCACCAGTCTTTATTGCTGGTGCCGCCGCCCGCAACGGGGCCGCGTGTCATACCCGTGACCGGGCAGCGAACTGTTTCGTCCATAATAATGCCTCCTTCTTTTGTTTATCAATATGTTACGTAGCTCTGACGAATGTGGGTGCAGAACGGCTGTTATCCTTTGGAGCGGCAGCGCTTGCAGACACCGCGGTAGAACAGGTCACGCTGGCTGACACTCGCAGCCTCCGGAAATACAAGGTTGAGCTTGTCGAAATCGATCGGTTCGTCGTAGATTGCTCCGCAGTTCTCGCAGGCAAAGTACCCGTGATCGATAGTGAGCATGTCGTACCGCGCCTCGTTCCGGTCCAGGGTGACGACGCGCAGGAGCCCTTTTTGCACAAAGAGAGTCAGCGTGTTGTATATGGTCGCTTTCGATAACGTGTGCCCCTGCGAGACGAGATATACGTAGATCTGCTCTACGGTAGGATGCATGTGGCAGTTGTGTATTAGTTGAGAAGAAGAAGCCGCTGCGGGGAGGGTTTATTTCCTTATAAGCTTAGCGCATCCGTAAGCGAAGGGTGTTTAAAACAGCCATTAGATTGAAAGAAATTTTTTAATAAGAAACTTTCTAAATAAAACGTATCAAAACAAATACCGCGCGTCAAGACTCATTATTTGACGCACATGAACGCGAGAGGTTGCGTCAAATCGCATTAGATTGCGGAAATTACCAATGGTCAATTCAGAAATTATGCCCAATTACGGGCGATTATTTAAGATTACAGGAGATTGCACCAAAATAATCGATCGTCTCCGACTCTGTAGGTCGCAGGCACGAAAAAGACAACAAAATACATGTGCCCGTAGCCCAGCTGGATAGAGCGACAGACTCCGACTCTGTAGGTCGCACGTTCGAATCGTGTCGGGCACGCCAAAAACCCCCTAATTAGGCGACTTTTTAGGGGGTTCAACTTTAGCTCATTTCAGAGTTTGTGCGACAATGCGACAAATCTGGGAATAGTGTTTTTCAGGGCTAAATGGAAGGGGCTTGTGAGGCGGTCGCTGAGTCGGCTTTTTGCGTCATTTGACGCACATTTGACGCACGAGGTATCATTTTTATTGAACCATTGTAGAAGTGCGTCAAATGAGTCAAAAGCGACGCTGTTTTGGAGTTTGATTCCGGGTGTCGCGTCTGTGTATAATCTCCAAAGCAGCTACATAGAAACGGTTACGAGAGGGGGGTTCTAATTCCTACACCCACCCACCTGAGCAATATAAGGTCTTACGCTCGTTAACTCTCTGCGTTATTCATTCACCATGACCTATTCTTTAATCCAAGAGTAGACATACTCCATGTTGCTGGGCAATTCGATTTCTGGTTCACAAGCTGTATTAAAATGACCCTGAACGCCCTTTTCTTTCACTGAAAAATCAAAGTGGGTTGCTGCAATTCCCATGTCTATTCGCTGAGTGTCATATGGGAAACTATCGCTGTATTTCGGTTCCTTATATTCGTAGAAATGGCATACGTTATCCGATAGCAAAATCCGCCAAGGTTGTTTATTGGATGCAGACGGCCCTAAGCGAACCATTTCCAACGCGAACGCAAGACTTCCCGCATCCTCTTTTGTAAGGGGAGACTGAAAATCGTTCTGATAAAACAACTGAGCCCACTCTTTGCGATGATCTGCTTGAACCATTTTTCTCATGATGGTTTCTGTCATATGCTTCCGCTCAGCAGCATAGCCATAGGGCATGATGACTGGGAACAGATCATCTTGCGCAATATCCATGGCTTTTGCAAACCCTTTTCGATTAAATGTTCCTCCTAGCCAGCAGGTTCCAATACCAAGACTGGCTAAATAGAGAACGATTGCTTCCAGTTCATATCCGAGTGCTTCTAATGCCATAGGCTCTGCTTTTATCGTCGCCCCTATGTATTGCGTCGCCCCTTTGATAATGCCATACGTTCCTAGCGTTTGCTGATGCAAAATGTCACTTTTATTAAGATAGTGAACGCTCACTTTTTTGTCAAATGGGTTATCGAGCCTGTCCACAAAGGATTCGATTACTTTTCTTTTTCCTGTTTCAACCTCTTTTTCTTTATAATTTCTTACGCTATATCGTTTTTGTACTGCTTCCTCAACTTGAAAATCAATATCCACTGGTGTTTCCCCTTTCTATAAATTATGTGTGTCCGGAGATAGCCGACATATGTATCACCCGTGCAGCTGCTTAACAGGTCGGCTAAGCCATGCTTCCAGTATCACACCATACAAGATGCCCATCACAAAGCTTATGTGATCTACAAAGCCCGTTGAGCTGTAGAACGCGAAAGAAACTAAAAGCCCCAACAATGCTCCACGAAGTAATGCTTTGCTTCTATTCGTAACTGCCCAGGGAGCGCCTACAACTATGCCGATGATAACACGGTTAAACCAAAGTGCGAACACAAATGTGGGCGAAGCCGTTAGCCCGGAACGAATATATGCACCTACCACGCATACAAGGCCTAACAACGCTCCACCGATGAGAGCGACTTTCATTCTTTTACTCATCTCTGCTCCATCCGGATCTATGCCGATCCATTTTTGTATAATCGTTAAGACTTTCATCTATCTATTAAGCCAGGTAATACTTAATTGAAGCGCTGTGGCAAAGTGAGGTGTCCGCCAAATCGTAGTCCAGGCGGAATGAGAAAAAATCGATGTTGCTGCCTAGATGTATAGATTTACTAACAATGCTCCTGTACCATATTTCGGGGGCTAGATCACATTGATCTCACTAGAGGACACCAGAGACAAAATAGAGCGCTGGCGAAAGGACTACTACGAATTCCGTCTATACAGCGCACTAATGTACTTGACGCCGGCTGGATTTGCCTGGGAATCGGGCTCCGAGGCTGTCTGAACATCGATTTTTTCTCATTCAAGCTGGACAATAATTTGGGGGATACATCATCTCTTATAATGCTGTCCGAAATTTTAACATAATCCCAAGACGCAACCAAGGCCATGACATCAATGAGTGTCGCAGAAGCGCATATTTACTATATTATTTATAGACTCATCTATACTGTAATTACCTTGAAACAATTCTCTGAGTGATTTTCCTAAATTATACTCGAAATTGTAATTTGTAAGGGTAGAGTCACCTATCCGACGTCTTCCGTTCTTTAGATTTTCCTGCACTAGCTTTAACCACGGGTAAATTAAAGATATGTCTTCGTTCTCGTAAACAAATTTGCTGCCAGAGGCGCCACATAAACAAGCAAAAACAATGGAATTGCTTCTTGAGTAGAATTCCTCAAGAAAATTACAGGCAAGATTAATCTTTTTTGATCTCTTCGAAAGCCCAAGTACACCGCCACCAATCATTTGTTTGTTGCCTGGTATTTTCACGAAATTATATTTACCAAGGACGTTTGATATTTTACTGTCAATTATACTAAGTGCTCTATTCGAGAAGGTAATTGACATTGCAGCATCACCAATAGCAAACTCATGAACAGCATCTTCCCAAAATGCGTTACTAGTATTGACAAAATTCAAAGATTCTAAGTGTAATTTTAGGGCTTTTCTCAATAGACTGTAATTAAACTCTAATTTATCATCTGTAATTGTTATACCACCCATGTTATAAACTATTGGTAAAAACTGGCATGCCAAACTTTGCGGCGATTCTGTAGTTATCGTCGTGCCAAAAATGGTTGGCGATTCATTGTTTAAATTTTTGGTAAAGAAGGAAGCAATTTGGTTATATTCTTCGAAACTTTCAGGAGCTTTGAGCACACTCTTGTACTTTTCATAATATAAACGAGAAATAATTGAATTTTCAAATAAATCGCTTCTGAAAAATAATAGAAGCATACTTGGATCAAATGGCAAAGTATATTTTTTTGATCCGATATAAGAATACTCTCTTGATATTCCATCAATAAAAGAATTAAATATTGTTGAAAAATCATAATCAATATCATCAAGAGGTAGGAATGTTTTTTCTCCAAACCATGACAACCAAGCCATGTCGAATCTGAAAATATCTATATCCTTAATTTGATTGTTTTTTACAAGATTAAACAGGTTGTCATAGTCATAGGATATTATATTCGATTTAATTCCTGAGGATGAATAAATTATTCTAGAAATATACTTCAAAGCATCATTTGATGGACCATTTATACATGCGATATTTATTTCTTGATTATTCTTAATGAACATAATATTTTTGTCGAATATAAATTGTGGAGGATCATAAATCACGGTTGGTGCATTGTAGTTGCTAACAATCGCGTTTCCTAATTCGGAACCCAACTTTTTATAGTTTAGTTTACATTCAATTATACTATTATTATCAAGAATATCAGTTGAAGTTAGTGCCATTATTTTAACATTATCTTTCATAGAAGTTAACTCAATGATCTTCTTAATAATTTCAGCTTTTTTTTCTGTGGTAGTTATAATTAACTCAAATGACATTGGAGAAAATAAAATATTAAAAGCAGTTTGAATATCGCACGTGTTGTCACAGTGAAATTCAGATAACTCAACATTTGCATTCTTACAGTTGCTCAATAAAGAATTATAAATGTCATTTTCAAAAGAATATATTTTATTGTTCGAAAAATAAGCCAGCTTCTTAAAACCGTTTCTTATAATAAAGTTAGAAATATTTTGCCCTATTTTATCGGTGTCATAGGCGTAGAACATGCTTCGGGTAGTTTTTATATTTACCTTTCGCTCGACAAAACATATTTTTGTATTTCCTAGATTTATCTCATTATAGAAATCATCTTCCTTACTTAAGCATGAAATAATAATTATTGAATAAACACGATCTGATAATACTTTTTTAATTATATTTTTCTCTTTGTGAGGAATATTATTTGAGATATATAAGCTTGATGTATACTCGTATTTATCAATGCAACTTGAAATACTGTTATATAGATCTCGATACCTCAACACTTCACTATCTGGAATGATTATTGCGATTGTATTGGATACGCCCTTTCTTAAAGTTTTAGCACTCGAATGTATATTATATCCAAGTTGATTAGCTGCTATTTCAACACGTTTAACTTTTTCCGCACTAACATTCCCTTTTTTATTCAACACATTGGAAGCTGTACCATGTGAAACCCCAGCGGCTTTTGCGATATCTTTTATTGTAGGCATATAGATAAGTACTCCAATTTTATTTTTTATAACTAGTATTATATCACAAGAAAATAGTAATTAAATACATTTAGAAAAAAATAATGAAACGTGTCAAATAATTTATTATAAATATTGACACGTACCAATTTTCGTGTTAAAGTAACGACACACTAAATAACATATTAGGAAAAGAATATGAAACACACAAATCTACTAGACAAAAAATTGAGAGAGAAAAAGATACTAATTGCTGCACACCAAGGTTTCGCAGGAGGCAATATAGTTTTAAATTCTCCAAATGCAATGATAAACGCCATTAAGAATGGTGCTGATATTGTTGAAATTGATGTTGCAGAAACGTCGGATAAAAAATATTATGCATTTCATCAAGATTTTGAGCCCAGACACTTGTTAATTGATGAAAAAATTCGCGACCTATCATCGCAGGAACTAGATAGCCTGTTTCTATACAATAACTCATTCTGCAAAACCGATTTTCATGTTCCGAAATTGAGCGAAATGCTGAATTCTTTAACAAATATGGATGTGCTGATAAATTTAGACAAGTGTGACGAATTTGACGGACATTTACTAGAAGAACTAGATCAATATCATTTGGAAGAGAATCTTATTATTAAGGGGAAATGCGATCAGAAATTTCTTAATATAGTTAACAATCATATGAATAAATATATGTTTATGCCAGTTATTTACACCAAACAAGATTTTGATGTTCTGTCACGGTATGAAGATATCAATATTGTAGGTTATGAATTTATTTTTGAAAAACTTACGGATGAACATGTTTCAGAAGAAATATTATCTGATATAAAGGGGAAAGGATATTTTCTATGGGTAAATTCTTTAACTTTAGGGAAGGGTCATTATTTAAGCGCGGATATGGATGATGACATTTCAATATTGAACAACCCAGACGAGGGGTGGGGTAAACTGTTCAAAATGGGATTCAACGTTATTCAAACGGATTGGCCAAATATGTTAAGAGATTATATTAATAAAAAGTTTCCCTCCAAAGAGAGGAAAAAAAGAAAGGGGTAAGGAAATGAAAAAAAATTTAGCTCTAGTTCTTGTTGTGATTACTCTGGTTTTTAGCTTCATTGGTTGCACAACTACTACGGCACCTGCTGAAAGCAAAACTAGCGAACCTACAGAGAGCACGGAAACCGCACCCGAAGCAACAGCGGAACCAACAGCAACAGCAATTCAGTATGATGATCTAGTGATTTATACTAACTCAGGAGGTGGTGGCAGAAAAGAATGGTTGACAGACGCGGCGGCTCAAAACGGATTTACTATTACAGTTGTGGACTTAGGCGGCGGCGACATTAAAAACAGATTGATTGCCGAAAAAAACAATGCCGTAGCAGACGTAGCGTTTGGTATGAGTATGATGGAATTTGAGGATTTTAAAGCTCAAGATATGCTGGTTCAATATGTCCCTTCTTGGGCAGGTGAAGTTGACGATGCTATGAAGGACTCGGACGGATACTACCATGGTGTAGTGAAACAGGCTATTATTGCGATTTACAACTCCGATTTATATACTGCGGAAACGGCGCCAAAGGATTGGCCAGATATGTGGCAGAATCAAGATTATCACGGGAAATACAATATATTCGGGCTAGGTGGCGGAACATCCAGAACAATTCTTGCTGGTATCGCGACAAGATATCTGGATCCAACCGGTGAGCTAGGCGTATCGGATGAAGGATGGGAAGCGATTAAACAGTTCTACCAGAATGGTTATATTTGTGGCGAAAGCGAAGATTTCTTTCAGAATCTGGTTGACGGAAAAGTCCCGATTTCAATGATCTGGGGAAGTGGCGTGGTACAATATCAAAATGATTATAATCTAAAACTTGGCGTTATGACACCTGATATTGGAGTTCCCTTCCTCGTAGAACAGGTGGCTATTATTAATGGAAGCAAACATATTGAGACTGCAAAAGCATTTGTTGATTGGTTTGGTTCCAGCGAGGTGCAGTCCGCTTGGGCTCAGGAGTTTGGTTCATCCCCGGCTAATAAAGTAGCAATGGAATCAGCAACAGATGACGCAAAATACCTCGATTCTATTCTTACAAAGGCGCAAAAAGTAGATTGGAGCGTCGTTAGACAATACATTGAACAGTGGGTTGAAAAGATCGAATTGGAATTCATTAATTAGGAAAAAGAAATTCGACATTTTATAGTCTCGTTATCAGGTCGCTTCGTTTACCTGAAGCGACCTGAGACTTTTTATCGAGAGCAGACGAAAGTATTTTGTCATATGATTTCCAATCGGAGGGTAATGTGATCAATTTCAATAATGTAGAAATTAAATATGATGATTTTATAGCAATGCATGGCCTGAATTTAGAAATAAAGAAGGGGGAGTTCTTCACACTTCTGGGACCATCTGGATGTGGAAAGACTACTACTTTGAGGTGCCTTGTTGGGTTCATGCCCCCACACTCAGGCAGAATATTGGTCGACAATGAAGATATTACTGACTTACCTACTGAAAAGAGAGGCATAGGTATCGTATTCCAGAGTTATGCATTATTTCCAACAATGAATGTTTTTGAGAATATTGCATTTGGCCTAAAAGTAAAAAAAATTCCCGCGAAAGAAATTAAAAATAGAGTTCTCGAAATTGCAGACAAAGTAGATTTTAGCACGCAACAGCTTTATAAGAATGTTTCAACGCTTTCAGGCGGCCAACAGCAAAGAGTCGCCATTGCGCGAGCTTTGGTGCTTAGACCGAGGATTCTATGTTTAGATGAGCCGCTCTCAAACCTTGATGCAAAACTAAGAGGACAATTAAGGCTTGAACTTAAGAAATTGCAACGTGATTTCGGAATTACAACAATATATGTCACTCATGATCAGGAAGAAGCACTGACGCTATCTGATAGAATAGCCGTTTTTAATAACGGTTTTTTAGAGCAAGTTGGAACTCCATATGAAATTTACAACAAATCAGAATCAGAATTTGTTTGTGATTTTATTGGAGACACTAATATATTAAACAACAAAATCATAGACGAAATTAACAGAACATCATCGAGGAAATTTGACAGGGAAAAAAAGGCTTTTATCAGATTAGAGAGGATTCATAGCACGAGAAAATCCAGTAATGATATATGTATAAAGGGTAAGCTAGTAACAAATGAATATTTTGGAGCGTTCACAAAAAAGTATTTTGAGATAAATGGTGAAATCATAAAAAGTCTTGAAAAAAATGATGGAGTTGCGGAGAGTAATTATCCTGAAACAGAAACAAGTCTATATTTAAACACAGGCGACATATTGCAGTTTTGAGGTAAATTATGGTTAATTTTTTTCATAACTTAAGAAAAACAAACCTTAGAAAGATCTTAATGTTTATTATCATCGGCTGGTTAATCATGGCTTTTTTAATTTACCCAAATATTAATCTTCTTTTTAGAACATTTATCCAAGACGGTAATTTTTCATTTAGCGCTTTTGAAAGGCTTTTTTCATCACGCAGAGCGGTTAATGGTTTGATAAACAGTTTTATATTAGCTGTATCTATGATTATTACGGTCAATATTGTTGGAACTTTTATTGTTCTAGTCACAGAATATTTTGATATAAAGGGGGCGAGAATATTAAAGGTCGGATTTATGACGACTTTAGTATTCAGTGGAATTATTTTAGTTGCAGGGTATAAGTTTATGTATGGGGAAAATGGATTTGTGGAAAATCTGATTACTAATATTTTCCCAGCATATAGTGCAGGATGGTTTAAGGGATACGTAGCTGTATTATTTATTATGACATTTGCCTGCACATCTTACCATATGATCTTTCTAAGAAATGCTGTACGGAGCCTAGATCAAGGCATAATTGAAGCGGCAAAGAACATGGGGGCATCGCAGTTCACGATAGTATGGAAAATTCTTTTACCCACGCTAAAACCGGCTTTTTTTGCTATTACGATTTTAACCTTCATAACAGGATTAAATGCGGTGTCGGCGCCTCTTGTAGTGGGGGGGAACTCTTTTCAAACAATCAATCCAATAATCCTGCAATTCTCAAAAACACAGACATCAAGAGACATTGCGGCTTTGATGGCTATAATACTAGGTTTATCGACGTTTATCTTATTGTATATTATGAACCGCCTAGAAAAGGGAGGCAATTATATATCGATATCCAAAGTAAAAACGAAAATAGTAAAACAGAAAATAAACAATCAGCTACTAAATGTAATTACCCATATATTTTCATACCTTCTGTTTGTAATATATGTATCACCTTTAATTTTGGTACTGCTATTTTCATTTACTACTTCAAAATATATCAATGCGGGTGAGTTGTCTTTTTCGAATATGACATTATCAAATTATCAGAATTTATTCAAGTTACAAGGAGCGATCAAACCTTACATAGTAAGCATTGTTTACTCGTTTGCTGCTGCAATTATTGTGGTTATCATTTGCTTCGCAGCTGCAAGAATAATACATAGAAATAAAAAGATATTTGGTACGTTGCTAGAATTCTCGCTATTGATTCCATGGTTGTTGCCCGCGACGTTTATTGCTTTAGGTTTAATAATGGCATATGACTTACCGCGACCGATTCTTCTTAATCAAATTTTGATTGGAACGCCGGCAATCATGTTATTCGCTTATGTAATAATAAATATTCCTTTTGGCTTAAGAATGATCAAAGCTTCATTATTTGGGTTAGATCATTCTCTAGAAGAATCGGCAAAAAGCATGGGGGCTTCAAAAATGAGAATCTTAGTGAAGATAATAATCCCTATCCTCCTGCCATCCATATTGGCTGTTATTGCATTGGTTTTTATTGACTTGTTAGCTAATTATGATGTATCAGTGTTTTTGTATTATCCATCTTATACACCTCTCGGAATTGTCATAAAAGATGCGACGGATAACATGACGGCACAAGACACAAAAGCTATGATGTTTGTATATTCGGTAGTAGTAATGACTATGTCAACCATTGTTTTGTATTTTGTATATGGCCGAAATACTAGTGAAAAAACAAAGAGACAAAAAAGAGGTTAGTTTTATGTTGGACAGAGATAGATTAAATCTAAGTATGTTTAAAGCTTATGATATCAGAACACCGGCAGAAGAACTTCCCTTGCATCTTTCTGAAAGATTAGCTTATGCGAATGCATACTATTTTAGAGAAGTATTGTGCACAAATAAAATTGTATTATGTAGAGATGCGCGATTATCCGGTGCACAATATTTAGAGCAAGCTACAGAGATATTTAAAAGTTTAGGATTTCAAGTATATTTGTATCCTCTTGTAAGTTCGACGAGTATGTTTTATTTCTCATGTATGCAGCATATGGATGCTGCTGGGATCATGTATGGAGCATCACACAATCCCGGGAAAGATACAGGGCAGAAGATAATAGGACCTGGATTAATTCCTATAGCTATGGATTGCGGCCCATGTGGTGGTTTAAGTAAAATAAAGGAGTTTTACATAGATAACAAAATTTGTAGCAAATTTGCTATCGGAAAGATACAGGTTATTAATTACCTAGAAGATTATGTAAACTATTCCATGAGATTGGCTGATATAAAGCCATCAGATCTTAAAGGACTAAATATCGTTTTAGATTTTTTATCCGGTGCTGCAGGCTATGAGTTTTTGTACGCATTTGATATTGCTGGAGCAAATGTTGTTGCTAGAAATATTATTCCAGACGGATTATTCCCGGCAGGTGCACCAAACCCGGTAATTAAAGAATCTATAAAGCCAACATTGGATTTACTCAAAAATGGCAACTACTTATTCGCAATATGTTTTGATGGTGATGGGGATAGAATAGATTTTCTAAACAATGAAGGGCAACAACTAAATCCTGGGTTTAATGCTGCGTTAATAGGTTTTGAATTAAAAAGACTCTTCGAAAATTCATTTGGGAATTCCTATTTACCACAATTTTATTTCGATCTAAAAGCAAATCCATTTGCAGTAATTGAATTAGCAAAAAAAGGATTTGAAGTTCATTTAATCAGAAATGGACATTCACAAATAAAAAAAATCGCTCAAAGACAATTTTAAAAACCAATTTATTGGTGCTGTAGAAGAATCCGCGCATTATTATCTAAATTTCCCACTAAATATTGACGATTCGAGTAAAGGATATGCTGCCACTGAAAACACACTATTCTATGGTCTATTAACTGCTAAAACATGGTTAAACAAATCTTCAGAGTATGAAGATGCATTCAAAATACAAAACAGAACATATAGAGAGCGCGAATGGGGTTATATTTTCCCAGATAATGATAGCAGGCAATGTGCTATGCAAGAAATTGAACAGGAATTCATTAAAAAGGGAGGCGCTTCAATGAAAACCATGGATGACGGTACTGAGCTTCAGGCAACTATTATACGCGAAAATCTTCCTTTCATAATTAATACATCAACACCGATTACAAAGGATTGGACTCAGATTTGTCAAAGAATTTCTCAAAGCGAAGAAGGTTTGGCTAGATGGGAAGTATTAGCGGGAACTGAAACAAGAAAAGAAGATGCTGTTGAAATAATAAAAAAAGTAGTTAAAAAATATACAGATTCAGAAATTTACGTTGGTTAATCTGAAAATTTTAGTTACCAGAAATGATTCGGTTTAAATATATGGAGACGTATCAGCATCTCCAGACAATCTAAAGCAAAACAAGACGAGGAGAATAATAATGAAACCTTATGTCATGATGTCCGATTTCGGATTGGCCGACGGTGCGGTCAGCGCCATGTTTGGCGTTGCATACTCCGTCAGCGAAGCGCTCAATATCTCGAACTTTACACACGAAATCCCTCAGTATAACGTTTGGGAGGCGAGCTACCGCTTGATTCAAACGGTCGGCTACTGGCCGAAAGGCACCGTCTTTGTCTCGGTAGTCGATCCGGGCGTTGGTTCTACTCGCCGCAGCATCGTCGTTGAGACGCGCGACGGACAGTATATCGTCACACCAGACAACGGTACGCTCACGCACATCAAGCGGATCAGCGGCATCGTAGCTGCGCGGGAAATCGACGAGAGCATCAACCGCTTGCCGGGTTCGGGCGAAAGCTACACCTTCCACGGACGGGATATCTACGCCTTCACTGGCGCGCGCCTTGCTGCGGGCGTGATCGACTTTTCCGGCATCGGCCCTGAGATAAACCCTGATACCGTTGTAGAACTGCAACTGAACGAGCCAGAATTTGACGGCGGCTGCATTCGCGGGGATATCGACGTGCTGGATGTACGCTTTGGCAGTCTCTGGACAAGCATCCCACGCACGCTGTTTCTCAAGCTTGGAGTGAAGCATGGAGATCGGGTGGATATTAAGATTCAAAATGGGTCGCGTCTGGTCTACCGGAATTCACTGATCTATGCACGTTCGTTTGCGGATGCATTCGTTGGCGAGCCACTCGTCTACGTCAACAGCCTTGATCGCATGGCAGTGGCCATCAATCAGGGCGACTTTGCGCGCGCCTACAACATAGGTACCGGCACGCCTTGGACCATTGAAGTGCGGAAGCCCACAGAGAAGGAGCTGCGCAATTGATATCGTTTCAATCTACACGCGTAATTCGATGCGAAAGGATTCCATCATTAAATGCATCCGAGCCGGGTGGCATATCTAGTGTGATAAACCGATTCTACTCATCTATACGGAAGCACAAGAATTAGAACCACTCTCCATGAAAAATCAGAACGTCGAATGGAAACCTAAGGCCCGTTTTACGGGATACGACGTGATGTTCTTGAATGCATCGATGCATTTTATAGAGTACAAACAACGCAACTGCATCAAATACTATAAGAAATCTATACTGCATAGAACTATTCTGGAAAGAAGGATTGAGAAACACGCAAACTCGCGGTTTTCTCAAAGCACTTCGCGCTCTATCGCGCGGGCAAGTGATTTGTGTTATGTCAGCAACGTTTTGGGTTCTGGTCGCGATGACCTTTGTCTTTACCTATGTAAACGGATTTCACGACGGTTGCAACGTTGTTGCAACGCTGATTGCAAGCCGCGCCATGAAACCGTATCCGGCGCTGATCTGGGCCGCGGCGGTTGAGATGCTGTCTCCGTTCGCGGTTTTTTTTAATCGGATCCGGCGTTTCGAAAACGATTCAACATCTGGTTGCGGAGAGTTATTACATCAGCGCGCAGTCCCAAAGCGTTGCGATGGCCTTCATTACGGCGGGTATCCTCGCGGCCATTGTCTGGAATATTGTAACATGGCACTATGCCATACCGTCGTCCTCGTCTCACGCGCTGATCGGCGGCGTGGTCGGTGCGGGTATCGCGGCCTTTGGCGCCGCTGCAATCAGCTGGAACTATGTTTGGCTGAAAGTTGTGTTGATGATCTTTCTTACGCCGATTGTGAGTTTTCTGGCCGGATACTGCATCCTGTCGCTGCTGCGGTTTTTCACGCGCAACGCAACCCTTCGGGCAAACACGTTTTTTACTTATGCGCAGTGGTTTAACATGACCTTTCTTGCGTTTAACCACTCGTTCAACGATTCGCAGAAGTCAATTGGTATCGTTATGATTCTGATTGGCGTTTGCGGCGGCGTGGCGGGCGGCATTCCCGTTTGGGTGGTCGCGCTTGCGGCGGCGAGCCTGGCCTGCGGAATCGCGTTTGGCGGATTCAAGATCATCAAAACCGTTGGAACCGGCATCTATAAAGTGAAAGCCATCGATTCGTTTGCCTCGCAGATGACCGCAAGCACCGTACTGCTCGTATCCTCGCTTCTCGGCGCACCCGTATCGTCGAGTCAGATCGTCTCTTCCTCGATCATGGGCGTTGGCAGCGCGGAGCGGTATAAGGCGGTCAGATGGAACGTTGCCGGACGGATTTTGATCTCCTGGGTGATCACGATCCCTGCGGTGGGGCTGCTCGGCGCCCTGCTGTTTTATCTCCTGCGTTTTATCTTTTGATTGAAAGGAGTCACCTCGATGTTTCAGCGAAAATCCCGCCCCGATTTCTATGCGCTCCTGATTCAACAGGCAACCTCGATCCGTGATACGGTTTGCGCGCTCTGTTCCTACTGCGACAACCCCACAAAGGAGAACGGGGATTTCGTGAAGGAGAAGGAGCACGAGTCCGATCAGGTGCATTACACGCTGGAGGATGCGATCAACTCGACGTTTATCACGCCGATCGACCGCGATGATCTGTTTCGGCTTTCCATCGCAATCGACGATCTGGCGGACTATGCCTGGACAACCGTGAGAGATCTGCGCATTTACGATATACTGCCCGATCAAAACCTGATCGACATGGCGAATATTCTGCTGCAGATGTCCGATGGTCTGTTGCGGTGCGTACAGTACCTGAAAACCAATCGCGCGCTCGTCGCCGCGGAGGCAAAGAAGGTGAAAAAACTGGAAAACCGGATGAACGAGAAACATCATGCATCCATCGCAGAGTTGTTTGCCTCGGATGATGTAAAAAAAATCCTGAAATATCGTGAAATCTACAGCCATATGAACAATGCCTCCGACAAAGGTGACATCTGCGCGGACCTACTCCAGAATATCGTTGTTAAAATGTAAGCAATTTTGAATTCAATAGGCCAGCGAAACACTTAATCCGCTTTAGCAGCTATCTCTATAAATCCAAAATTTTCAGTGGCTGGGCATTGTGCTGCAGTGCAATTTCATCCAGTTCTAGCAGCGAGTAATTCGAGATATTCTTGCCTCGCGGCAGATATTGTCGATACAACCCATTTACTTCAACAACCGAATGGTGACATAATTAAAAATTATTAACCCGGTTGTTTGATTTATTAAATTCTAAACAAGGAGAATCCAAATGAAACCCATTCTAATATTTCAAACCGACTTTACTTATAAAGAAGGCGCGGTCAGCTCCATGTACGGCGTGGTAAAGACCGTAGACCGCGAATTGGAGATCTTCGACGGCACACATGAGCTGCCGCAATACGACACGTGGAGCGCGAGCTATCGCCTCTACCAAAGCCTCCGCTTCTGGCCGGAGGGGACTATCTATGTCTCCGTAGTCGATCCCGGCGTGGGCACCGCGCGCAGGGCGTGCGTGGCAAAGATCGCGGGCGGCTACTATGTCGTCACGCCTGACAACGGCGCGCTGACGCACATCGACTGCGAGATGGGCGTGCTGGAGGTGCGTGAGATCGATGAATCGGTCAACCGCCTGCGAGGTAAGGACACCGAAGGCGTCGCGATCTTCCACGGGCGCGACCTGTTCGGCTATACGGCAGCACGACTCGCGAGCGGTATCATCGATTATACGGGCGTCGGCCCGGCCTATCCTGTCAGCGAGATCGTGAGATACGATATTCTAGAGCCCAAAGCGGAACAGGGCAAGGTGGAAGGTATATTCGAGATCGACGACCCGAACTTCGGCAATCTCTGGACGAACATTCCTACGCGTTTGTTCTTCGACTGCGGTTTTGCATACGGGGACACGGTTCGCGTCCAAGTCATGGACGGCGAAAAGCCCGTGTTCGATCAAAACGTGCTCTTCCACAAGAGCTTCGGCTTTGCCAAACAGGGCGAACCCATCATCTACAACAACGAGCTGATGAAGATAGCGCTTGCGGTGAGTTGCGGCAGCTTTAAGGAACGATACTGTATTTCCTTCGGTTCTAACTGGCGCGTTACCATTACAAAATCATAAGTGTAATCTAGCCACACTGAATTGGTCCAACTACAATGTTTGGAATAAGAGAAAAACGACTAACACAAGAGCTATTGTCTCGTTCGGTAAGCTTACCGCTTTCAGAATATCCGTTTATTCAACTTCCCAAAAGCAGTTATACCCTACGCGATAAAGACGGTGGATTGAAAGACGTCGGAGGGGCTGGAAGAATCTTGAACGGAAGTGAAATCAACATTGACTATTCTTCTTGATAGAGAATACAATAAATATCAAAGTTCAATAATTTCTTACTTACATTGAATTCAAAAATCTCGCAGTAAATCGCAAAAGAGGTTAAAATGATGAAATCAAGAATTTTAAATCATGTCGATTTTGATAAGGTAAATGCTGTACTTGAAGGATTCAGTAAGGCAACAGGCTTTGCGACTGCCATTTTGGACCTTGATGGAACTATTTTATCGCAGTCGGGATGGAGACAAGTCTGTACTGAATTTCATCGAAAGAACCCTGATACAGCACTTAATTGCTCTTTCAATGATACCGATTTAACTAATAAAACGAGATATGATGAAAAATACCATTTTGTTAAATGCAATAATGGACTGATTGCTGTAGTGGTACCAATAGTAATTAGAGAAGAGCACATTGCCAACCTGTATGCAGGCCAATTCTTTTTTGAAGAGCCGAATATCTCTTTCTTTAGAAAAAAAGCTCAAATATATGGATTCGATGAAAATTCCTATCTTAAAAGTATCGAGAAAGTGCCTGTGCTTTCAAAAGAGAGATCTGAAGCGGAATTAGAGTTTTTGCTAAACATAACTCAGATGATCATAGAGATGACAGCTGAAAAACTAAATCAGACAGAACTAAACGAAGAGATAAGAAAAAGGGAGGAGATCCTATTAGATAGCCAAGTTCAACTTAAGCAGTATGCGAACGATTTACTGGAATCGCAGCGGATTGCACACGTTGGGACATGGAGACTGGATATAGAAACAAATCAAGTTGTATGGTCGGATGAGTTATACAAAATGTACGGATTTGATCCGAGATTCCCTCCACCTCCCTATACGGAACACATGAAGTTATTTACCCCGGAAAGTTGGGTTAAACTATCCACTGCTCTTGAGCGTACAAGAATATTAGGGATTCCGTATGAGCTGGAACTGCAAACTGTTATGAAAGACGGATCGAATGGATGGATGTGGGTTCGGGGTGAAGCAAGTAGAGATTCAAACGGAAACATCATTTCTCTCTGGGGATCCGCTCGGGACATCACGGAAAGCAAAAAAGCGGAAGAAGCATTGCGAGAAAGTGAAGAGAAGTACCGGAATATTGCAGAAAATATTTCAGACGTAGTTTGGACAACTGATCTTAATTTAAAGGTAACTTATATCAGCGCTTCGGTGAGAAAAGTTTTCATGTTAACGCCTGAGGATTATATGAAGCTGCCATTGGAGGCTCACTTCACGCAAAACAGCATGGGGAAAATTAACAGCTTATTATCAGCGGAATTAGAGAGAGAGAAGGATCCGAATAGCGAAAAAAGCCGCTCAGTTCAAGTTGAATTGGAACATTTTCGTTCGGATGGATCTATTATCTGGGTTGCCATGAACGTTTCATTTATAAGGGATAACAATGGGAATGCTATTGGATTTCTGGGTGTTTCCAGAGATATTACGGAGCGGAAACAGGCTGAAGCATTGCTAAAAGAAAGCGAAGAGAAGTTCAGGTATTTATTTGAGAACTCCTCAATCGGGAAATCCTTAACATTACCATCAGGGGAAATTAATTTCAACCATGCCATGTGTAAAATGCTTGGGTATACGGCAGAAGAATTAAAGGATAAAAAATGGCAGGAGATTACGCATCCGGATGATATTGAATTGAATGAAAGGGAAATTAGTAAACTTATATCTGGTGCAACTGATTCAATACAATTCTATAAACGATATATTAGGAAAGATGGCTCGATTATGTGGGGAGATGTGCTCTCCGCAGTTCGAAGAAGCGAAAACGGCAATCCAATATATTTTATAACTTCCATCATTGATATTACAGAAAGAATTAATGCGGAAGAATCTTTAAAGCAGAGTGAAGAGAGATTTCGACTTCTGTTCAACGAGGCCCCTCTTGGGTATCAGTCGTTGGATGCGCAAGGACTCTTTCTTGATGTCAATCAAAGATGGCTGGATACATTTGGCTATAGCAGAGAGGAAGTAATTGGCAAATGGTTCGGCGACTTTCTTTGCCCTGAATATGTTGACTCGTTTCACCACTGCTTTTCCATATTTAAAGCGCAGGGGCATATCCACAGCGAATTCGAAATGTTAAGAAAAGACAAGGAGCGCTTATTCATAGCATTTGAGGGCAAGATTGCTTACGACTCAAACGGCAATTTCATGCAAACACATTGTATCCTGCAGGATATCACAAATCAAAGAGCAGCTGAGGTATCCTTGCGAGAGAGTGAAGAACGCTACAAGTTCTTATTTGAGTACTCTGGTGTTGGCATTGGGTACTATACTACTGACGGAGTTGTCATATCGTATAATCAAAAAGCACTTGAAAATATTGGCGGAAAAATCGAAGATTATGTTGGGAAATCCTTCTATGAATTATTCCAAGGCGAGCAAGCCGAGATCTACTTCTCAAGAATGAAATATGCAATTGCAAGCGATAATCCACAGGTCTATGAAGATTATATTTTTATAAATTCACAGAAAAGGTGGTTTTCCAGCACTTTTACTAAAGTAACGAACGCGGCTGGAGAGATTATTGGCGTTCAGATTGCATCATTGGACATTACTCAGAGAAAACAAGCAGAAGAAGCTTTGGAAGAAAACGAGCAAGCAAACAAGCTTTTACTTGAGCATTTATTTATTGGTATCGTTTTGCATAATGCGGATTCATCAATCGCATTCAGTAACCCCTTAGCAAATCAACTATTGGGACTTTCGGCAGACAAAATGCAAAACAAATTTGTTTCTGACAAGGCGTGGTGTTTTTATGATACGCATGCTGAGCCTCTTCCCGTGGAATCGTACCCGTTTTCGCTTGTAAAAAAAGACCAAAAGCTTATCAATTATGAAATGGGAATTTCGCAAGCGGGAAAAAAAGACATTAAATGGATTCTCGTAAACGGGTTCGCGATTCCAGATAAAACTGGAAATTTAGATAAAGTACTAATTAGTTTCATTGACATTACGGAAAAAAAGCAAGCAGAAGAAGCAGCCTTGCTGAACACTTTCAAATTTCAATCTTTATTCGATCAAATGACTAGTGGCGCAGCTATCTATAAAGTTGTTAATGATGGTGTTTATGGTAGCGACTATATTATTCAAGATTTTAATAAAGCCGCATTAAAAGCAGAAGGAAAAGAAAAATCAGAAGTTTTAGGCAAGAGTTTGTATGATCTTCGACCAAATATCGATCAATATGGATTAATTCCGGTTTTTCGGCGAGTCTGGCAAACCGGCGAACCGGCATATTATCCCAGCAAGATTTATATTGATGAAAAATTCTCTAACTGGTATGAGAATCATGTCTACAAATTAATATCAGGCGAGATAGTAGCGATATTTGATGATGTAACTGATAGAAAGCGTGCCGAAGAAAATACTCAGCATCTTGCATACCACGACTATTTAACGGACACCTATAACAGAAGGTTTTTTGAAAACGAATTCGATAAAAAGAATACAGGCGAGTATTATCCGTTAGCCATTGTAACAGGCGACCTGAATGGATTAAAACTGGTCAACGATTCATTTGGTCATTATTCTGGAGATTCTGCAATTCTGCAGTTTGCAGTTGAAATTCAAAAGCGCATACCTGAAGATGCTATTCTCGCGCGTGTCGGGGGAGATGAGTTCTCCATTATCCTTGCCCGGAGTTCCGGTGAAGAAGCAAAGCTGCTAGCTACTGAGCTGCAGACAAATATTCGATTTGATATCAAAGATAGCAAAGGAAACGACGTTGACGCGGAAATAACCGCTACTTTTGGCTACAGCTGCCAAACATTCCCCGGTCAGGGGTTAGACGAACTTGCTAAAGAAGCTGAAACGTTTTTATACCGCCGCAAATTCTTAGCGAACGCGAGTAAGCGCAGCAACGTAATCGATGCTATCATGAGTACTCTATTTGAGAAAAGCGAAAGAGAACAAAAACACTCTCTTCGCGTGAGCAGCATCGCTACCTCGATCGCAACTGCAATGGGTCTTGACGACACTGCCGTCGCAAAAGTCAGAGTTGCAGGATCACTGCATGATATCGGTAAGATAGGAATTGATGAGAGCCTGCTTAAAAAAGTCGGGCAACTAAGCGATCAAGAATGGGAACTTATAAAGCAACATCCGATTCGTAGTGCGCGAATACTGTCGAGCATTGACGAATATCTCGATATCGTGCCAATCGTGAAGGCGCATCATGAACGGGTTGACGGTAACGGGTATCCTGCAGGGCTTAGCGATAAGCAGATTCCATTGGAGGCAAAAATCATCGCGGTGGCCGATTCGTTTGATGCAATGACAGTATCTAGACCCTACCGCGATCGTATCAGTTTTGAGCTTGCAACAGAGGAACTAAAACGCTGTTCGGGCAGTCAGTTTGACGCAGAGATAGTAAATATATTTATCACTAAAGTAATGCCTAAAATTGAGCAGGAGGCGCATTTACCTAGCATTAATTAATTCATACAATATTATGCGACGCAACTAAATAATTTTGCGAATACTTTTTGACATTGATATGACAGGAGCAATCAGGTCAAACATCTGGAATGTTGGGGGCAGGAGGATGACAAAACATGACAAACTTTCACTATAATACAAAATTGCGGCGATTCGAAGACAAACACTCAACCATTAATAAACGTAGAGCAGTAACATTATTAGCTATTCAACTCGCAGCCTTTTCCTTTTTGATTATTTCTTTAGTTTTGATCTGTTTCGCAAGTGATGTGGAGAGCCAGTTTTTCTATATTCCAATCATGGGGGTTCTCACAATTGCGATTGGGATTTCTATCGTACTTAATTTGAAGGGGAAATATGGAATAGCTGCATGGATGATATCGATAAGCATAATCGTTGCACCTTGGATATCCATTCTGTTTGATCCTGCAGTTTTACAAGGCGACCTCATGCCCGTTTTATATGTTGGAGTATCCGTTCAATTATGCTCGCTATTATTATCCGAAAGAGCACTAATATTGATCGCAGTCACTGAAATGGCGGCGGTTTTAACCATATTTCTATCGAGACCAAATGCAACTGTCGTCAATTGGCAGAGCTTGTTTGCGTTCATTCTTTTTTCTTTGGCACTTGCGATTTCATATGGGTATCTATACAAAAAGCAACTGGAGGAAATTCGCGATTTATCGATCCGTGATTCTTTGACTGGATTATTCAATCGGCGATATATGGAAGAGACGTTTTTACGTGAAATTGATCGAGTAATAAGGAAGAATCAACAATTAGCCGTTATTATGGTGGACATAGATGGTTTTAAAGTGATTAATGATACTTATGGCCATATTATCGGCGATAATGTACTAATAAGAATCGCAGATTTGCTGGCGAAGAGCATACGCAGTTCTGATATTGCTTGTAGATTTGGCGGAGATGAGTTTGTTCTGATTATGCCAGAGTGTTCGAATGAAGAAGCGACTATCCGCGCGGAGTCCATACGAATGTCGATATCGCAATCCATCTTCAATCTTGAAGGGGCGACGATACAAGACATTACAATCTCATTTGGAATCGCCGAGTTACCTTCGAATGGACTAACTCGGGATGAATTGATATCGGCAGCAGACAAGGCGCTATACCTTGCGAAAAAAGAAAGGAAAAATCATACAAATTGATGTCAGCTGACATCAATTATTCCATATGAGTAAACTTGGGATTGAACGGAACAACTGTTCAATACTCTGAAACGGTAAGCCTAGGGGGTTCCAATTTTCAAGCTAAAAACCGCCCAAAATCGATCTTTTGATACGGCCGCTGTGTGATCAGGAGGGTTCTCAGAAATGCATCCATTAAAAAAGCGCCATTTTAGGGCGTTTTTCCTGTTTCTCGGTAAAGAAAAACCCCACAGAAATTGTATCTACTTCAGTGGGATTAGGTGTCTAAAACAACCAGAGTAGATACAATGAAATGCGCGCGAGAGGGGGTTCTAATCATCCTGCTGGTTTAAAACTGAACCACATCAATAGCTGCTTGTGTTATCTTTTCCCACCCATCTTTTTGTATTGCGATAAATGAATACCCCATACTTAACACTATACTTTGAAGTGAAGTCAGAACATCGACTGATACTCTATTCGGTATAGCTATGCCAATAATATCGACACTTTTCTTTTTCTTTTCTACTTCAAAGAGAGTATAAAAAACTTGAGCATAAAGGCCCTTGATTTTTTCATTTGAGCGTCCAAGTCCGTTAGTCGGTGTGTGTTTGTTATGTTTTTTCACATGAATACAATCCACTCCGATACAGAAGATTTATTTCTCATACCCTAGAAGCTTCCTCTTTGCCAGCACAAATTCCTCTTCAGTGATCGCCCCGTGAGCTCTGAGAGCGGAAAGCCGCTCCAGTTCATTTAGGAAATCTACACGTCCTTTCTGACTGTTCTTAATACTAACCTCGATTTGTTCGAAATATGGCATGATGAAATTATGAAATCGTGAAGGGTAACGAATATTCGTTATTGATTGGTCTGGATTCTTTGAAATTAATTTAAAATCTGATGAGGAAAGCGCATCTAGGTTGTTATTGTTGATTTCAATATGATCTAAGGAGATATATGAACGCTTTCCTAAAATCCCCATATCATATTTTGATTTGAAATAATGTAAATATTGAATTGCAATTATGTCGTCAGCAAGGGAAGCCAACACATTGAACCCATAGTTTTCGCCACCCATAAATGGCATATCGTTTTTTCCTTGTCCAGATAGCATCACACAAAACTTTATATCCTCACTTGATTTTATATTGTTCATAAGTCCTTGAATAATCAACTGGCTGAAAATGGACTGTTGTTCAACAAATACTGGTCCATTCCGATCAAATGAGACTATCTGCAAATTATTAATATTCATAATTAAGTTCCTTTCAATTTAGTAGAAGTAAAGAGAAGTAGGGAACATGAAAACTTAAATGTCCGTTTCGCAAACCAAAGAACTATCCTAGCAATTATCGAAAGAGTGATAAATGATTCCGACTTAAAAGTTATTTGCGGATTGTTATAAATTTGAACAGCAGTCACTGCTTGCACGCAAACCGATTAGTTGTTTATCAGGATCGGACAATATTTCATAGGTGTTCTTTCCTTTATACTCTTCTTTCCATTTAATAACTGGCAGGCTGCAGGTGCCCATTAAAGCAAAACCATAAATCCTTGCAGCGCATTGTGTATGGCGATTAAAGCCCATTTCAGATAGTAAGCGGCCTTATTTGCATGCTCAAGGAACTCATTTGCCATTCTAATTGCGTTTAGTGGCTCAGATATTTCGTATACGCTTTAATAGTAAGGATCATTACCGATGCACATATTTTGCCTCTTGACATTTCATCATTCAGAATTGATATCCCGTTTATTGGGAGGAAGTTTTTACAGAGTGTCAATATCACGATTACTAACCGCTAAAACAAAGTCGGCCATCGTCATTGCTGAGTTTACAAATAGACGAGTATGATGCTCCGAAATAGTGATTCTCTTCGAACCTAGGCCGTGTGAATCGCTTCCTTTATTTCGCATTTCAGCTATTGATGAGAGTATCTTTTCAAGGCCGGAGAGAAGACCATTGATGCGCTTGTCGAGCTCCTTATCCTGGTGCATGTGATAGAGTTCTTTGACTTGATTGTATAGTTTGCCAATATCGCCACTTTCAGATGGAGTAGCTCCCTTCTTTTCAATAACATAATGAAACACCTCTTCCAGCAAGGTTCTAGATTTGGTGATTGCACTATCAAAATGCCCATCAGCAACATCTTGCATTGCACGTTCGGATAATTTGATGATGTATCCGTGGTCGATTGTATTTATAGCAGGTGCAGCAACCGTCACAACAGTGCCGATCTTTCTAATTATGAATCGGTCATCAATCTTTACTAATTCGTTACCACCGAAGTATAAACAACCGTTTATTTGACCTAATATGGCCTCAACAATTCTTGGGTAGGAATAGTCAATGACCTCTGGAGTGTGTCCCTTTAGTTTTTCGACGAACTGTCCTTTAGAAAATAAGAGTCCTAACAAATCTGATTCGCGGTTTTGCTCGATGCAATATGTTAGTAAATCGTAGAAATATGCCCATCTACTCTGCGTGCTACCACCCCGACCATATTCGACGGGCATTCCGAATCTGCCGGAGATGCCGCAGATTACAGGACCACTCAGGTAGGGCATCGAGATTGTGATTTTTGCAGATCCATCTTCGGGGTGAATTTCACCAAAGTCTGTATCGCCATCAAGAATGGCCACGATTATTTTGTCTTTAAGCAGTTCAAAAGGATTTTGCTCTTTCACCATAATGCCACCTCATTTCAGCTTTTCACAAAGAGGCAGGATTTCTTCGAGCTTGTCGACGATGCGTTTTTGCTCTACGAGGGGAGGGAGGGGGATAATCATATTAACTATTGCTTCTATAGGTAGATGTTTTACTGCAACACCTTTGATCTCTTTATCGCTCAAGTAACGGCAAGCATTCTGAATTGAGTATTTTAAGAACTTTGGATAGAAAAACGATTGGCCATACTTTATCAACGCCAGACTTTCGAACAAGCTAAACTCAAAATCATAATCGTTTGTCACAACTGTACCTATGGAGCCGCTTTTTGAGACAAGAAGATCTCCACTCTCAGGGTTGCAGCGAGTATATAAAGAGACATGTTCTTCTAAGGAAATATATCTACATTTTTGAAAATTCAGTTCACCGTCAGATATGTCTTTGGCAGATACAAATCTGACACCACTCTCTTTATATGAGGGCGTTTTGTGAGTGCCGTCCGTAATCTTATATGTAATTCTTCCAAGCCGCACCCACTTCCAACTCTCCGGAATCTCAAACGGCTTTTCTTCCTCTGCAATTTCCGGCAAAGGCTTTTCTTTTTTAATCGTTCCGGCTTTGATCAGCCGCTGTTTCTCCGCTTGAATCTGCCGATAAAGAGCCTCGCCCGTGCCTTCCTCCGGGCGTTGCTCAACCAGCTTGCCTTGAATCGCAAACTGTAGGATAGACTTTTGCATGTCGCCGGGGAAGCGTTTGTTGAAGTCCTCCAGCTTGCACCAAGCTTGTTCGTAGCGGTCGATATAGGGGAGGAGTTCCTCGATTTTGGCGACAATGCGTTTTTGTTCGGCGAGGGGAGGGAGAGGAATTATTCTACATCTCAGCTTGTCCATGTCAATAGTAGGCAAAGCAGTACCTTTATAGCATTGTCTAAAATCTATTGAAGAAAAGAACCTGAACATATACATCAAATCTATCGGAGCATATGGATAATATCCGCCTGTATTCAGATCAACGACGGAGTCCTGAGAAAGAATCCTTTTCTTATTTGTGAATACAGCCCCGCCGTTCTTAGGGTAGACGATAGTGTTTTTCAGATAGGTTCTTGATGAATCATTATCTTTTAGGAAGCTTGTAGTGAAAGACATCCACAACTCATTGCCTTCAGTATTCATATCAGATACTTTAAAATATGGTATTGTCCCACACAACGCCAACTGATTGGAGTGTGGTGTATATCCAGATATAAATGTGCCGCATTCAGTTATTCGACACCACTTCCAACTCTCCGGAATATCAAACGGCTTCTCATCCTCTGCAATCTCCGGCAGAGGCTTATCTTGCTTAATCTTTCCAGCCTTAACAAGCTTCGCTTTCTCCGCCAAAATCTCCCGATACAGCTGTTCTCCCGTGCCCTCTTCGGGGCGCTGCTCCACCAGCTTGCCCTGAATGGCAAGCTGCAAGATACTGTTCTTAAGTTCCTGCGGGGTCATTCCTTCGCACCCCCGAGAATCGCGGTGATCTCCGCCAACACGCGATCAATCTCCGCGTTCAAAGAAGCCCGGCGTTCCTCATACTCTTGTATGAGATCCATCGGCTCAAGAATCTCCTCTTCCTCATGCGGATAGCCGCACTGGTCGAGGTTATACCCCAGCTCCAGTGAAAGCTGCGCCGCCGTGAATTTCTTTGCTTTGTCAAAGCCGTCAATGTTGATCTCTTCGCGATGATTCCACCAATCCATCACGGGCTGGAAGTGCTCTATCTTCATTGGCTTCGTCTTGGAGAAATGTTTATATCCTTCCGGCATATCCAGCCGGTAATACCAGGTATCGGTGGTTGGTTTTGTCCGGTCAAAAAACAGAATATTTGTCGTAATGGACGTATACGGCGAAAACACGCTGCTTGGCATGCGGATGATGGTGTGCAGATTAAGCTCGGAGAGCAGCTTTTTCTTGATGGCAATCTTTGCGTTATCGGTACCGAACAAGAAACCGTCCGGCAGGATGACAGCAACGCGCCCGTTCTTCTTCAGGCGATATTGAATCACCGACATGAACAGATCGGCTGTTTCACTGCTCGCAAGGTCTGCGGGGAAATGGTTCTTTACTTCGGCTTTCTCGCTGCCACCGTAAGGCGGATTCATCAGAATCACGTCGAATTGATCATCCTCCGTGTAATCCAGAACATCCCGCAGCAGCGCATTGTCGTGGTAGATCTGAGGGACATCCAGACCGTGCAGAAGCATATTGGTGATACATAGCATGTAAGGAAATTGCTTTTTCTCAATGCCATAGATAGAACTGTCATACTTCGCCTGATCGTCGGTGGTCTTGATCGACGGAGCAAGCTCATTAAGCCAACTGGTGATAAACCCGCCGGTTCCGCAGGCGAAATCCGCCATGCGTTCGCCGATCTTGGGCTGAATCATTTTGGCCATGAAGTCCGTCACCGCGCGCGGGGTATAGAATTCTCCGGCGGAGCCTGCGCTCGCCAGCTCGCGTAGAATGGACTCGTAGATTTCCCCGAACGCGTGGCTTTCCTCATAATCAGATAGATCCAGCTCATCAATGATATTGATCACTTGACGGAGCAGGACGCCGTCCTTCATGTAGTTGTTTGCGTCTTCAAAGGTCGTCTTGACGATGGACTTCTTAATTGGAGTGGAGGGGGTAACATTCAATCCTTTCAGTGTAGGGAACAGCGTATTATTGATGAAATTCAACAGGGTATCGCCTGTCATCGCTTTTCCGCTCTGATCATCGACGGCCCAATTGCTCCAGCGACATGCTTCGGGAATGATGGAGACATATTCATCCTCGCCCATGTCCCAGTCCTGTTCCTTGGAGTCATATACCTTTAAAAAGAGCATCCACGCAATCTGCTCCAGACGCTGCGCGTCGCCATTGATGCCTGCGTCGTTTCGCATGATATCGCGGAGTCTCTTGATGAAGTTTGACAAATTGCCCACGTTGTTATCCTACCTTATATAATTCTTCTTCCAATTCTTTTACGGCTTGCATATATCCCGATTTTCCACCAAAATACTGCGCGATCTTTGAGGGTTTGCCGAATTTCAGGAAAGGATCAAGTTTCAAGATCTCTGTGCTTTCAATCTCATAGATACCGAAGTTCATGTACTTATCTAATAACGCTTCCAGAACATCGCGAGCTACACCTTTGTACTTGCTTAAGAAATCGCGCTTTTTTACGTTGTTGGCGCGCTCTTGGCGTGTTAGTGGCTTTTGATCAAATGCTACATGACAAATGAAATCAAAATCATCCACCTCGGACATGCTCTGGTCAGCTTTCATGCTTTCCAGATCGATGCCGCGCTCATGGAGCAGATCACGAATACTTTCCTTCTTGTCTTCAGAGGACCATTGCCGGATAAAATTGTCCAAAGACGCATATGTGCCAAGGATGTTTGATTTCGTATAATCAACGATGCTTTCTTGCCGCAGAATTTTGCCATTTGCATCGTAAATGGAAACTGTCTTTCCAATAATTTTCACTGCGCAACCATTTTCATCGATGATAGGTTTCCCTTTAGGACTACTAGTAGGCTCTGCGGGCGTAGGAACATCGTGTATTAATTCACCGCCACCCGTAGGATCGAACTCTTCATCGGGCTCGATGGGGCCGTCCCATTCAGGATCGGCGAATAATCGAGTCACGTTTCGGAAATCCATGACTGTAAAATGCGTCTTTCCTTCTTTTTCACGAAGGCGGGTTCCGCGACCAAGAATCTGCTTGAATTCGGTCATAGAGTTAATCATTTGGTCGAGTACGATCAGCTTCGTCATCTTGCAGTCCGCGCCCGTTGAAAGCAACTTCGATGTTGTGGCAATAACCGGGTAAGGTGCCGAGACCGAAATAAAATAATCCAATTTGCTTTTGCCATACGCATCGCTACCGGTTATTCGGACCACGTAATCCGAATTTTGCTGAACCATATCAGCGTTAAGATTTGTCAGCGCAATCCTCATGCGTTCAGCATGTTCTTCAGTGGCACAGAATACGATCGTTTTTTGCATTCGGCCAGTGCTCTTTAAATAATTAGTGATGTCTTCTGCTACTTCACGGGTTCGATCTTCGATGATGATATTATAATCAAAGTCGCTGTTGTTATAGATGCGATCTTCAATTTCAATATCGTTTATATCGCGTTGTCCCTTACAAGGGCGCCAGCCTTCTCCGATATTCGTGCGTATATTGATCACTTTGAACGGCGCAAGGAAACCGTCTTCAATGCCATCTCGAAGGCTATATGAGTATAGGGGCTCTCCGAAGTAATCGATGTTAGAGATATATTTTGTTTCCTTCGGTGTAGCCGTCATACCAATTTGCGCAGCAGAGGAGAAAAACTCAAGAATTCTTCTCCAATTACTGTCCTTTTTCGCAGAGCCGCGGTGGCACTCATCAACGATAATTAAATCAAAAAAGTCTTTTTTAAAGAGATCAGCAAACCGCATAGTCGGATCTTCATCCGAATCCTCTTCTTCACGTTCTTCGTTACCAGTCAGTTGCTGATACAACGAAAAGAAAACGGAATAAGAGGTGATCGTCAGGGGATCATCTTTTGCGAAGTTGATCTTGTGAATCATCTTTTCCAGAGGAGCGAAATCCTGCTGGATCGATTGATCAACAAGAATGTTGCGATCAGCAAGATATAAAACCTTATGAATCATTTCTTTCTTCAATAACCGAAAAACGATTTGAAACGCTGTGTAGGTCTTACCAGTTCCGGTAGCCATAGCAAGCAGAATTCTATTCTGCCCTCTTACTATGGCGTCTACGGTACGATTAACAGCTATTTGCTGATAATAGCGAGGCGCATATGTAGTTTGGCTTGTGTAATAGGGTTGATTTATGATCTCCATTTCCGCTTCACTGATGTGTTTGCTTGCCTGATACCGTGCGAGCAGTTCCTCAGGCGAAGGGAAATCTGACAAAGCAATCTGCCGCTCATGACCGGTTAGGAAATCATGTTCATAAAATGCATCGCCGTTGGAACTATAAGCAAAAGGAACATCAAGCATCTTGGCGTAGGTCATAGCTTGCTGCAAACCATATGACACCGTGTGATTATTATCCTTGGCTTCCACAATTGCGATTGGATTATTGGTATTGATGCAAAGAATATAGTCAGCCTTTTTCGGCTTTTCACGGACGGCTAAATTGCCTTTTAAATTTATCTTACCGTCTGTAATTTTAGTTTCCATTGTAATACAATTCAAACTCCATTTTGCGGTGATCGCAGGAGTAATGAACTGGAGTTTGATATCCTCTTCGGTCATCTGCTTTTTTTCGATCAAAAGCATTTCCTTTCCGCATATATCAGAACATGGGGGAAATATTACGATAATATTTTGTGCTAGAAGAAGCGAAAAGCATGTGCAACCTTTTGAAAATCATTATACCAGACTCGTTTTGCCTATACAACTTTAAGCTGTCAGTGTTTGTTGGGACAGATGATCAAATTTTTTACTTCTCAATTTTCTACAGCTTCGTAAAATCAGTTCATCCTAATCAAGTAAAAAATTCGGAAAAATCTGCATTAGGAAGGCGTTAATCGTTGATTAGCATTCTTCAAACGCGAAATATCGTGTTTGATTGATACCCGAAGTGTTATTTGTGAACTTTTGGCTCACCATGCATACAGCACACATGATAGTTTAAGCATTGGTTGATTATTTTTGTTTCTTCATGAGCCGAGCATACGAAATGGCATCATCGCCGTATTGGGAACGGATCTTATCCATTGCCTGATCTAGTTTTGCGTTTTTCAGCTTTTCTTCGGTCGTATCATCGATCAAGGCCATCTGTTCAGCGCAGCAATCGGTCAAATTAGTTCCTGTGACAGATAGAAGCCGAACCGGCGCTGTCATCGTCCAGTTTTTTTCCATTAAGGCAACAGTCGCATCGTAGATTTCCTTCGTGACATTCGTTGGTGCAGAAAGCTTCTGCTGGCGCGATATCGTCTTGAAATACGGATCTCTTATCTGGATCTGTACCGTTGAACAGTAAAGGCCATGCTTTCGCAGCCGCGATCCAACCTGATCACATAGCGCAAGCAGACCAGCACAGATATCCCGCCGGCTAGCCAGATCTTGCGGGAAGGTAATGCTGTTACCGATACTTTTGGGTGGACCGAGATCCTCGCGGCTCCTGACCGGGCTGTTGTCCAGCCCCATGGCATATTCCCAGATCGTCTCGCCGCTGCGGCCCAAGAGCGCTTTCAACTGTTCTCGACCCGCCGCGGCGATATGTCCAATGGTATCGATCCCCATGCCGCTTAACCGATCAGCAGCAACGCTCCCTACAAACAGCATATCTCGCGCAGGTAGCGGCCAGAGGACCTTCTGGTAGTTTTCCCGCGTGATCACTGTGGTGGCATCAGGCTTTTTATAGTCACTCCCCAACTTGGCAAAGATCTTATTGAATGAAACTCCGACTGAGATGGTTATACCGATTTCAGCCTGAATACGTCGCCTAAGCTCATCTGCGATCTCTTTCCCTGTGCCGAATTTATGGATTGTACCCGTCACGTCAAGCCACGATTCGTCGATGCTGAAGGGTTCTACCAGATCGGTATATTGCTCGTAGATCTGATTAATCTTTTCGGAATATTCCTCATACAGGTGATGATGAGATGCAACCAGTACCAAGTTGGGACATTTCTTTTTCGCCTGCCAGATGGTCTCCGCTGTCTTGATTCCGTAGCTTTTCGCGAGTTCATTCTTTGCCAGGATAATTCCATGCCGGCTCTCCGGGTCACCGCAGACAGCCATAGGCACGCTTTTCAGCTCCGGCCGACTGATCGACTCCACCGAAGCGAAATAGGAATTACAATCGCAATGCAGAATCGTTCGATTCATCATCAGGCTCCGTTATGCGAATAGTATGGTTGCCGCGTTCCAGATGAAGCTGATGCCAAAGCCGACAAGAACCAATGCCAGGATACTCACAAGAATCATATAAGTCTTATCGTTCAGTAATTTGCGGGTCCGGCTCGCCAAAAAGGATATGAATATATACCATGAGAAGTCTGCTAGGATATGACCCGCAAAGAAAACAGCTACACCGATCATGCCATATGCATTGTAAGCAGCCAGCATCAGCCCTAGACCAATCACGGTCCACCAGATAATGAAGTAGGGATTCATCGCACTGATCACAATGCCGTTGATAACCAGGCCGCCAGATTTTGCTTTTCCATTCTCCTGCGTGTCCAGCCTGGCTTTCCCCGTAATCACATCTTTGATCATAAGGGCGCCAAAGAGGATGAGCAATACACCACCGGCAGATCCAATGACGATCTGCGCTGTGTTTGTGGACAGAAATTTTCCCAACCCTAAAAACAGCAGAGCGATCGTAGCTATTTCCAGCAGGGCATGGCCGGCTATAAGAAGAAAACCGGAACGAATGCCAACGCACATACTCTGGTTGATGTTGTATGTCAGCAACGGCCCCGGCATAACTGCCCCGGAATATGCGATTAGCAGCGATTGAAAAAATGTTCCGATCAAATTATTCGTTTCCTTGCAAAGTTGATAAAGATGATAACCAATGCTAAAAATGAATATGGATTCGCCTCGCATGGCCAAATTAGCGCGCATTGCAGGCTTTAATCAAGCTTGAATTTCCTCAAAACGAGATCGATCGATAGCTGTGTGGGTTCGAGATCTTTCTCATAGATTTCAGAAAATATCCGCGGAAGCTTTTTCAGACGGAAGTTCATGTCATCAACATCCAAGGATGACAGATCCAGTTCCGTTACACCAAGCCATTCGCAATAGCTGCGATAAGCCTTCCCGGACTTCTTTTTAAATGCGGTAACAATTTCCTCTAACCCCGCCACACCGCCGCAGTCTTCAATGATTCCAAATCCCTCGCCTTGCAATACGCGCGGGAATTTCGATTTTAGTGTTTCCGAGTCGATCGATGCTTTGAACAGTAATATTTCAATCTGCCAGTTATCTCCGAAATCATATATGAAATACAGCCGTTCGCCCACATGATTGATGGTGTTTTTCAGCAGGGCTTTTGTCGCATCCGCTGAATCGGTAGAGTGATACGAGCGATCGTTATGCAGCTCGAATTTTAGGTTTTTGTATACCGGGTTTTCATCAAAGAAAGCGTTGACATGCTTATCAAGATCCTTCGGGGCATACAGCTCAGCCATTTGCGTCCGGTAATTCTCGCTGAACGGTACATCGAAAGAAAACAGATGGCTGGCCTGCATTTCGAACAGAGTCATGAGGATGTAGCCGAGCCGAGCAATCGAGACGTTGCTGACGACTTCGAAGCGACGCCATATTTTCGGGCTATAGTCCTTTAATTCAGCATAGAGCTGATAGATTTCGTTTGCTGCCATCTTTGCCTCCACAACCATTCGCGACCATTATATCAAACACGATCATTACAAACAACGCATGCAGGTAGAGGATGTGTTTGCATTCAGGATGCGAACGAATGTACGTTGACAAAGCATTTCAGGTAGGAGTATAATGCCTGTACGAGCTACACCTACAGCGGGGAACGGATGCGTTTTTCGTACTGTAGACAGGGTTTCCGTCACAACTGACCAACGGCATATCGTCTGCCGAACAGATACCTACAAGAAGATGCCAAAGCAACATCTGAAAAAGACCCTGCATTCAGATGGTGTGTTTTGTTTACCCTCTATGCGAGCCGGAAAGGAGGAAAATGACTTGGACCGATCGATCCTGCATGTGGATATGAACGCCTGCTACGCCAGTATTGAGTGCCTGCATAATCCGTCAATAAGAGATAAACCCGTCGCGGTGGGCGGAGACGCGGAAGCGCGGCACGGCATTATATTGGCTAAGAACCAGATCGCAAAGAAATATGGCGTCACCACCGGTGAAGCGCTTTGGCAGGCGAAGCAAAAATGTCCCCAGCTCGTGATCATAAAACCACATTATGACCGTTATCTTCGGTTCTCTGCACTAGCACGGGAGATCTACAACAGCTATACCGATCAGGTAGAGTCATTTGGACTAGATGAGTGCTGGTTGGACGTTTCTGGTAGCGTGCATATCTTCGGGAATTCAACCGTGATCGCTGAGGAAATCAGGGAGCGGGTAAAACAGGAGCTGGGTATCACGGTCTCGGTCGGAGTATCATATAACAAGGTGTTTGCGAAACTTGGTTCAGACATGAAGAAGCCGGATGCAGTCACGATCCTGACACGGAACAACTACCGTGACAAGGTTTGGCCGCTGCCAGCATCAGACTTATTGTATGTAGGTCGTGCTACCACAAGGAAGCTATATAACCATGGTATTGAAACCATAGGCCAGCTTGCCAATACGGACCCGGATCTATTGCATGACTGGTTTGGCAAGGTCGGGATGATCCTCTACTGGTTCGCCAACGGCCGAGATGATTCCCCTGTCATGCAGGTCGGGGACGAGACAATCATTAAGTCGATTGGCAATAGCACGACGACGCCACGCGACCTTATGAATGAACTTGATGCTAAGATTGTATTTTACATGCTCGCTGAAAGCGTCGCGGAGCGAATGCGTGATCATGGATTTCTGGCAAAGACAGTGCAGATCAGCGTTCGGGACAATGGATTATTCTGGTTTCAACGGCAGATGAAGGTGAAAGAACCGACCTGCCTTGCCAGCGAACTCTGTGATACAGCGATGGAACTGCTGCGCATGAGCTATCGCTGGCAGAACCCGCTACGGAGCATCGGAATTCGCGGCTGCGACCTGATCCCAGCAACGACGCCCAAACAACTCAAGCTCTTTGAGGATGAGGCAGAAAGGGAGAAGCTGGAACAGCTGGAGCGCACCGTGGACGATATCCGGCGCCGGTTCGGGCATTATGCCATCTACCGCGCGGTCGTAGAGTTCGATCCGACGCTCAAGCATATCAACCCCAAAGAGGATCATACGATCCATCCGATCGGTTACTTTAAAGCGAAGTGAGGCAGAATATGGCACAGGCAATCAAAAAAGAATACGTATCAATCCTCGCGCAGATCCATGCCGACGGTGCCATCCAGCCGCTCGGGATTCTGCTGGAGGATGGTCGCAAATTTGATATCGATGAAGTGAAAGATAAGTGCAGGGCAGCAAGCCTGAAAGCAGGCGGCTGCGGAATTCGATACACCATCCGGATCGGAGGGCGTGACACCTACCTCTTCGATGAAGACGGGCGTTGGTTTGTGGAAATGAGGACAAGCGCGTAAGATGGAAAACGTGTTTTTTGCAGCGGGCGAGGAATCGCGCGCTTTATCCTTCGCTGCCATGGTCAAGGATCGTTTTTTCGATCAGCTGCATGCGGCGATCCATCAATACGCCAAGCTGCAGAATATCGAATTGCAGAGCGTCACGCTCACCGAAGTCATCGTGACGGCACTGGAACGGGAAGCAGTATATGCGAACGTAATCTTCTCCTGCACGGTCGGAGAACAGGAGCGGGTGATCCCCGCGTCGTATGTAATCGACTGTTTCTTTAGCACCAGCGATGGTTTCTCGCAGATCCATATCCGCTGCACCACCCCGGCATGGCCAAACAGGTCGGAGCAAGCGGTCCTGCCGGATACACTGGTACCCCTTATCCCGAAAGACCAGATGGAAACGGTAGCGAAGTCCATTCTGAAGGAACTGTATCCGACGGCGCTGAGGAACGCTGTTCCCGTATCGGCTATGGGGATCGCATTAAAGCTCGGGCTGCGTGTGGAATATGCCTGTGTCGACCTGCGGGATGAAACGTTGGGCATGATCTTCTTTGAAGACAGTACGATAGCCGTCTACGATACGATCGAGGAGATCAGCAGAATCATCAACGTCAAACGCGGCACGATTCTGATCAACCGACGACCGGATGGCAAATTTGATCAGCGCGTGACCAACAATACGATCCTGCACGAATGCATCCACTGGATCCTACATAAGCCGGCCTATTTACTGCATAAGGCGAACGATCCGAAACTGAACGCGTTCGCCTGCAGACGATCCTCCAGCGTACAGCGAAACGAGACCTGGTCGGCATACGACTGGATGGAGTGGCAGGCCAACTCACTTGCTCCACGGCTTCTCATGCCGGAGTGGTCGACGCGCATGCAGACAGATCAGATGCTCCGGCGCATGGAGAAGTTAGACCCGAAGTTCCGTATGGATCGCATAGTAGAGAAGCTGTCCTCTTATTACGGAGTATCTCGCACTCTGGCACGGATCCGGCTGATCGAACTGGGATACAAGGACGCGGAACTTGGATACATCGCTCCCGTGCATTACGAGATCGAGTTCCAGGACGCCGTGCAGGAATTCGCGCAGAACGAAGCATTCCGCAAAACTCTGTCTTCGGGCGCATATGCTTACGTCGATCAGCGTTTCTGCATTCGCGACAAAAAGTACATCGAGCGTGCGGAAGACGGCGTCCTGCACCTGACGGAATATGCCAAGGCGCATGAAGCCGAGTGCTGCCTTGCGTTCGATTACCGGCGACACGCCGGGTGGATCCCCGGCGGCATGCTGCGCGACAGGAAGCAGACACCGCAGTTTGTCGAGAGCGCATTTACGCCGCATAAGTTTACACAGACAGTTCAGGGTGTAACCAGTGCTATGAAGAGCTTACCGCTAACCTTTGGCGAAACCCTGGAGGCACATATGCAGCGGAAAAGCATCACTCAGGAGCAGCTTGCGGAGTACAGTTTAATCGCACCCCGTACAATCCGTTCTTACTGCAGCACGGAAACGCCATCCATAGGACTGCCCAGAGTCGTTGCAGTGTGTATTGGGTTAAAGCTGCATCCATTGTTTTGCTTCGACTTGGTTCGAAAAGCTGGACACCGTTTTTGTCTGACAGAAGAGCACATCGCATATCAGATCCTGCTGGGATCAATGACACACAGTTCCATCTATGAGTGCAATGAGTTTCTTCGAGATGCGGGAATACAACCGCTCGGTAAGGAAGAGTAGGAACCTTGACGCCACAATAGCCGGGGTAAGCCCCGGCTTTTTGTTGCCTTTTTTGTCGTTTTGACAGGTGAAAAGTAAGAAATCAGGCAGAATCTCCAAAAAACCCGTGTTTTTCGAAAAAAATATGAGCTCAAACCGGCAACGGCGTTGCCGGTTCAAAAAAGCCCGCTTTATGCGGGTTTTTCGCGTTTTGGACTCGAAAATGAGCTCAAAATGGCCGTTTTTTGGCCAAAAACCGGCAACGCCGTTGCCGGGTCAAAAAAACGAAATTTTTATATGCTCTGCCCGCAAGGTTGACCGACAGGAAAACCGAGCAGAGCACCTTGAAAACTGAATATCGGCGCGTCAGTCAACACATGAAAGATACTCCCGTGCAGTCGAGGATAACGTCCCAGAGCACGGCCCGGCGGGATGCGGGGAGGCGAAGAACCTGTGGGTGAGAACGACCGGCTGACACGCAACAATCTACTTATGAAACGAAAAGAATATTGGAGACAAACAAATGGAACAAAACACAACAAACCGGATGCCGGTCAAAGCGCATCCATACGACCATCAGCAGCGGGCATATGAATTTGCCTGCCGGTTGTTTGGATTGACAGGGAGTAACCCGCCTACCAGCCACGGCGTTGCGCTGCTCATGGAAATGGGAACTGGCAAGAGCCTGACGACGATCGCAGTCGCTGGTCGGCTTTGGCTGGAGCCCAAGATCGAACGTATGCTTGTCGTCGCGCCATTGTCGATCCTGGGCGTGTGGCAGGAGGAATTTCGTAAATTTGCAGACTTTCCGTATTCCCTCGTCATACTCAGCGGCACCGGGTCGAGAAAATCCGAGAATCTTCGACAAATTCCGACAAACGGCTTGCAGGTTGCGGTGATCAATTACGAATCGGCCTGGCGACTGGAAGAAGAGCTCGTCGCATGGGATGCGGATCTCATCGTATGCGACGAAGGGCACAAGATCAAAACCCACAATATCGCCGCAAGCAAATGCATGCATCGGCTTGGCGCAAGAGCGCGGTACCGGATGCTGCTGACAGGCACGATCATCACGAACAAGGCGATCGATGTATTCAGCCCTTACAAGTTCCTGAACCCGGCGGTGTTCGGCAACAGCTTCTACACCTTCCGCAACCGCTATTTCGACATGACCGGGTATGGACTGCATGTTCCGGAATTGAAGGCCGGCATGAAGGATGAACTCACCCGGCGCATCCACAGCATTGCGTTCCGGGCGACGAAAGCCGAATGCCTGGACCTGCCGGAAACGACGGAGATCGTGCGAACGGTCCTGCTGGAACCGGAGGCACGGAGCCTGTATCTCGATATGGTGCACGACAGCATGATTCAACTCCGCGAGGGCGAGGTGACCGCAACGAACGTGCTGACCCGCCTGCTTAGGCTCTCGCAGCTGACCGGCGGATTCCTGTGTCAGGACGATTCCGACCGACCCGTATCGGTGAGTACCGCTAAGCTCGCGGCGCTGTCGGACATCGTGGACAGCGGCGCGGAAGATGGTAAAAAGCTCGTCATTATCGCCCGATTCCTGCCCGAGATCGATGCGATCCGGAAGATGCTGGAGAAAAAGAGGATCGGTTATTCCATCATCTCCGGCGAAATCAGAGATCGCGATGAACAGGTGCGACGATTCCAGACGGATCCCGACGTGACCGTATTCGTCGGTCAGATCGCGACGGCAGGACTGGGCATCACGCTCACAGCGGCCGACATCATGGTCTTCTACTCGCTGGATTACAGCATGTCGAACTTCGAGCAGGCAAAAGCGCGGATCCATCGTGTCGGTCAGCGAAATCCGTGCACGTATCTCTACCTCATTGCCGCCGGTACCGTGGACGAAAAAGTGCTCAAGGCGCTGCGCGACAAAGCCGATCTGGCCAGGATCCTGATCGACGAATACCGGGCGGGTAAGAACCCGTTTCAAACCAACTAAACAGGAGGGAAAACAACATGCAATCAGAGGAACTGTTCGCGCTGGCGGATCAGCTGCGCGAACTCAAGGAAACCAAGAAATACGCAGAGCAGGAGCTCAAGGAGATCACCGAAGAGATCGACCGCGTCGACGCTGCACTGGCCGAGCGCATGATCAGTTCGGAAACGCAGAATTTCACCCGTAACGGCACGATGTTCTGCCTGACCAGTACGACACGCGCGTCAGCGGCAGCAGGGCATAAGGACGAGCTGTTCGCGGCGCTGCGGGAAGCGGGATTCGGCGATCTGGTCTACGAAACCGTCAACGCCAACTCGCTCTCCGCGTTCGTAAAGGAGCAGACTGCGGAGAACGAGGACGTCCTGCCGCAGTGGCTTGACGGACTCGTAAACGTATTCGAAAAAACTACGGTCGGCGTACGAAAAGCCGCCCGGTAAAAAGAAAGGAAGCAAACAATATGACACAGGAAACAGGAATCGTCACCACGCAGAACGCATTTGCGGAACTATCGAACTTCAACCTCAGCGACGCGATGTCGCAGGAGCTCGAGGGGCTGAGCCTCTCATTTGAGCGGATCAAGATCCCGTCGGCAGGGAGCACGGTATTTGAGCTGCCCGGGGAGGAGGATGGCGAACCGGAGAATCTAAAGGAATTTACCGGGGTGATCCTCTATCACCATCCGCTGTTTGCGTATTACCGGGATAAATACGCCGGCGGGAACGAACCGCCGGACTGCGGCAGCTTTGACGGTATGACTGGCGAAGGCGATCCCGGCGGCGCGTGTGCCAAATGCCGGTATAACCAATTCGGTTCCGGCGAGGGTGGCGGGAAAGCGTGCAAAAACCGCAGGCGAATCTACATCCTGCGTGAGGGTGAAGTGTTTCCACTTTTACTCTCGCTGCCGACCGGGTCGCTGCGAGAGTTTACGCGGTATATCCAGAGGCTGCTGAGCCGTGGCAAGAAATCGCTCTCTGTCGTCACACGGTTCTCGCTGAAAAAAACCGTGAACGCCGGCGGCATCGCCTACTCCCAGGCGCAGTTCCGTGTCGATCGCGTATTGACCGAACAGGAGCAGAGCGTCGTGACCCCGCTGGCGGATCAGGTCAAGGAGTACGCGAAGCATACTGCGGCGTCGCCGGTCGATCTGGATGAGTTTACCGATGTACCAACGCCGTTCGATCCTGTGACAGGCGAGATCGTGGAGTCGTAACACAACGAACATGGATCGGGGAGCGGGAACGCTCCCCGATGATGAAAAGAAAGGATTTTATATGAAACACATGCAAAGCATCGAGCGGATCCCGCTCAGCGAAATCTGTATCGAACCATATCAACGGGTATTAAACAATGCACGCGTCAAACGCATCGCTGACAACTTCGACCCGGCACGTGTTGGCGTGCTTCTGCTCTCCAAGCGCGGCCCGCACAGCTACGCGATCGTCGACGGCCAGCACCGGTTGTGCGCCATGCGCCAGATCGGCGTTCCGGACGCCGTATGCATCGTCGTGGTCGGCTTATCCTACGAAGAAGAAGCAAACTACTTTCGGATCCAGACGCGTGACACCAACGCACTCAGCGCGTATTCGCTCTACAAGGCCGGAGTAGAAGCGAAAGACGAACATTTTCTCCGGATCGAAGCGGTCCTCGTGCAAAACGATTATGAGGTCGGCTTGAAAGCGGAACCCATGGTGATCACGGCGGTGAACACGCTTTCCCGGGTCATGACCGTACAGGGCGAACAAGCGCTTGATCTGGCGCTGAAATGTATCCGCGCCGCCTGGCACGGAGATTCCACGGCCTTGCGCCGGGAGATGCTCGCAGGTATTGCGGAGTTTGCGCGACGGTATGAAGCAAAGTTAACGCCAGACCAGTTCCGGCAGCGGCTGGGTGGACTGATTCCGGCCGATTTGTTCTTTGAGTACCGGTCGCGGTGTGAAGGGCGCGTCAATACGAACAGCGCGTTCAAGCCGATCTATCTGCAGATCTTCTGTGGCATGCTGCGCGATTATTACAACAAGGGTCTAGGCAGCACGTCAAAACTAAGACTGGGAACGGAGGGTGAGCGGTATGGGTACTGAAACACGTGCTATTCCGATCCTCTCTATTCACGTATCAACTCGTATCCGCAAGGATCCGGGCGACCTGACCGAGCTGGCGGACGATCTGCAGAAGCACGGCCTGATCAACCCGATCACGGTTATGGACTGCCAGAACGGAACATTTCAGCTGATCGCGGGTTTGCGCCGGCTGGAAGCGGCGAAGCTCATTCACATGACCGATCTGCGCGCAACGGTGCTCTCGCCCATGCAGGCTGAAGAGATGCTGGAGATCGAGATCGCGGAAAACGAGCAGCGGCTCAACTTCACAACGGCGGAGCGTCTGGAATACGCCGAAAAAATCAAGGCGATCGAGCAGGCGAAGGCGCGTGAGCGCCAGTTAGCGCCTCTTCGAAAAGGCAATGATTTGTCTAATTCTCCCGTTGTGCGCGTTTGCGCACAACGGGAAGAAGGCAAGTCACGCGATGTTATTGCTAAGAGAGTTGGCTTTACAAGCTCTAGGCAAATGGAACGGGCAGGAATCGTAGCAGAAAAGTGCCCAGATCTTTTGCCTAAAATCGATACCGGTGAAACGACTATTTACGGGGCGTACAATCAGGCGGTCAGCAAAGAGACCACACAGGGCAAATCAGATGCACCACCTGACAGATCTCCGGTATCGACCGATCAGGTTGCCCGCGCCGGCGTGATCCGGCTCATGAAGAATCCGCATTTTGTGAATTTGCGGAAAGAGCTTCAAAACCTGCAGGCGGAGGCGACTTCTGCGAGGACGAATCTGAAGTGGGCGACCGAGGCATATGACAACAAGGTTAAGCATTTTGAAAACAACATCGATTTCCTGACGCGCCGCGTCAGGGAGCTGGAACAAGAGAACGCCGAGCTTCGCGCCCGGCTCGGAATGGAGGCAAGGCATGAAAAACGCGTCGAATACGGCAACCCGGACGGGATCATCCGGATTCCCGAGGATACTCTATCTTGAGCATGGAGACCGACCCATGGTATTTATCTGCTCGCCATATGCCGGGTGCATCAAGGAAAACGTGCAGAACGCGCGTCGGTATTCACGCTTTGCGTATCTGAGCGGGAAGATGCCGATCACGCCGCACCTGTTCTATCCGCGGTTTCTGGACGACAAAATGCCGCAGGAACGGCTGGATGGCATGGATATGGGCCTTCGGCTCCTGGATTTGTGTGAGGAGCTCTGGGTCTTTGGCGATTATTACAGCAGTGGCATGCAGCGTGAGATTGCGCATGCCGTTGCCCGGTTCATGACGATCCGCTGTTTTGACGGAGACTGTAATGAAATACGGCGTCCGATCAAACTTGCTTCGGATCCATCGAGGGCGCCGGTATGATCGTCATGATAATTCTGAAATCGGATGGGAGGGAGATGTTATATGGATTATTCGCGGATCCGGCAGGAAATCAACATCGAGGAAGTCGCGAAGTGGCTGGGGATCGAGATACAAAACGGGAAAGCCAGATGCCCGTTTCACAATGATCAGACGCCATCCCTCTCGTTCAAGGACGGTCGATTCAAGTGCTTTGGCTGCGACGCCTCCGGCGATGCGATCGATCTGGTGGCGAGGCTCCGGCACCTAAGTACGCTCGAAGCGGCGCAGCAGATAACCGAGGCGTTTCATGTCCATGCCGCAGCGCTGCCTGTGCAAAAGATAGCGCCGGCGGTGAATCACACGCAGGTTTCGGAGTACATCGATCATTGCATCGAGGCGTTTGCCGTAGCGCCGGAAGCACAGATGTATCTGCAGAGACGGGGCTTCACCGGCGAAAGTATGATGGAGTTCCGGTTTGGGTATGACAAGAAGAGAAATGCGATCGTGATCCCGTACGGGACAAAATCGGACTATTACTCGACCCGAAGCATTACGGACAAGCGATTTTTTAAACCGCGTGCTGAGGATGTTGGCCCGGAACCGCTGTTCTACGAAGAATCGCTGGATCAGGAGGAGCCGGTGTTCATCGTAGAGAGCGCGTTCTGCGCACTTTCTCTTTTGCAGGAGGGTGCGTATGCCGTCGCCACATGCGGGACCGGGATTCGAAAGCTGATCGACGCGCTGAGATCACGGGAGAAAGCGCCGCCGGTCATTGTGTGTATGGATCGAGACAGCGCCGGCGACGAAGCAGCGAACAAACTCTGCGCGCAGCTCAAAGCGCTTGGCGTGACGCATTTGCGCACGAACACATCGGAAGGGTATAAGGATCCGAACGAACTGCTCAAGGGCGATCGGGAGCTGTTTCGGGACTGGATGCAAGGCTGTGTCGAACAGGCGAAAAAGCTGCCGCGCATTCAGAAAAGCAATGATCTGAATATCATACCCGACGCAACAACGCTGCAGGCGCTGCATCCGGAGTCCAATCCGCGCTATCCCAACACGGATATCGGCAACAGTCGGCTCTTTTCGGATTATTACAACGGCGTAGCCCGATATGTGCCGGAGCGGAAGCTGTGGTACATCTTCAGCGGGAAGCGTTGGGACCCCGACGTCGGCGGGCTGAAAGTGATGGAGCTGTGCAAACAACTCGCGTATGAGCTAATGGTATATGCGTTTCAAATCTCAGATGAACAGCTGCGAAAAGAATATATCGACCGGTGCAAGAAGTGGCAGGCGCGCAGGACCCGGGAAACGATACTGAAGGATGCGCAGGGTGTGTATCCGATCCCTATGGAAGCGTTTGATATGGATCCGTTCCTGTTCAACTGTAAAAATGGAACGATTCATTTGAAGGATATGTCGTTTCGGGCGCACGAGCCGGAAGACAAGCTGACAAAGATCTCGGATGTCATATATGACCCGGATGCACGCTGCGAGCGGTTCGACGCGTTCGTGGATGAAATCATGAGCGGGGATCAAGACAGAGCGCGATTTTTACAGCGTTCGCTTGGGTACGCGCTTAGCGGGGATACGCGCTTCGAATGCCTGTTCATCCTGTACGGGGCGACAACCCGGAACGGGAAGGGTACGCTCATGGAGAGTGTGCTCAAAGTCATGGGCGAATATGGAAGCACGGTTCGGCCGGAGACGATCAGCATGAAGCAGAACATCAGCAGCCAGAATCCGACGGAGGACATCGCTCGGCTGGCAGGGATCCGTTTCGCGAACATCTCGGAGCCAAGCAGAGGGTTGCTGCTCAACGCCGCGCAGGTGAAGAGCATGACGGGCAACGATACGCTCAATGCACGGTTCTTGCATGAGAACAGCTTCGATTTCCAGCCGCAGTTCAAAATCTATATGAACACGAATTACCTGCCGGTGATTACGGATATGACACTCTTTTCCAGCGGCAGAATCATGATTATCCCGTTTCAGCGCCATTTCGAAGAGAATCAGCAGGACAAGACGCTGAAACACACGTTCAGTGAAGCGGGGAATCAGAGCGCGATTCTAAACTGGCTGCTGGAAGGGTATCGGGCGCTGGCAAAGGAAGGGTTAATCATGCCGGATTCCGTGCGCTTTGCAACCGACCGGTACCGCCATGAGAGCGATAAGGTCGGACTGTTCATCGAGGATGAAATGGAGCCGGTCTCGAATGCGGAAGAGCGGACGTCAGCGGTATATGAGCGATACAAACGATGGTGCGACGCCAACGGCTGCTTTGCGGAGAGCACCCGTAATTTCAAACAGATCCTGGCGATGTACGGAAGCGTGGAACGGAAGCGTCCGCGTGCCGGTGGCAGCGAAACAACGATGTTCGTCGGCTATCGACTGCGGTTTCCTACCGATGGATTTACCGAATATAAAGGCAAAATACCGTTTGATTAACCCTTCTGTCGCAACCTGTCGCAGGAAATATAGGTAGTATGTAAAAACGCTCTTTTTATAGGGAGTACCTAAAAAAGCTGCGACAAACTGCGACAAAACGGAAAAACCCGCATAAAACCTCGGTTTTTCGTGATTTTGGGGTGTATAGAGCTGCGACTGACACATTTATCGATCATCCATTCGGATGATTCGGAGGGTCATTTTTATAGTAAAGGAGAGTTTTTATGTTGGAGAAAGATATCACTGCCGCAATCTTGCGGTGGCTCAAAACAGTCCCGTGCTGCTTTGCCTGGAAGGAGCATGGCGGACTCTACGGTACTTCCGGGGTACCGGATGTGATCTGCTGCCTGGACGGACGGTTCTTCGCCTTCGAAGTAAAGACACCGGACGGCAGATTGACCAGACTGCAGGAGCATACGATCCATAAAATCAAAGTTGCCGGCGGACACGCTTTTGTAGTCAGATCCGCAGATGATGTGAAAGATGTTCTGCGCATGCACGCAGGAATCGAATCAGGACGAAGGAGGGTAGCCAAATGAATGCCAAGGAATATCTATTGCAAGCATATCGGATCGACCAGCGGATCAACAGCAAGTTGGAACAGGTCATGTCCCTGCGAGCCCTGTTAGGGAAGGCGACCGGCACACTCACCGGCGCGCCGAAGGCGGCGACACCAAATCCGTATTCTATGGAGGATACCATCTGCAAGATGGTGGACATGGAAAACGAGATCAACGACGATATCGATACGCTGGTTAATCTGAAAGCGGAAATCATGGCGTGCATCAAGAAGGTTGACAATCCGGAACACCAAACGCTGCTGGAGTTGCGGTATCTATGCTTCAAACGATGGGAGGATGTCGCTGCGGAATTGGGATACGATCTTCGGTATGTGTACAAGCTTCATGACCAGGCGTTGGAATCGTGTATCTTTGAAATTGGACAGGAAAAGACATTGAAAGACACCCTGGCATCTATGAGATAATACAATTGCAAAAGATGGATCGAGAGCCTTCGCGATGAACGCGGAGGCTCTTTTTCATGCTCTGGAGGAACAACATGCCAAGAAAACCGAAGCGCCCGTGTTCTTACCCTGGCTGTAGTCGCCTGATCGATGGACAGTATTGCGACGAGCACAGGAAGATCAAAGAACATTATTACAATCATTTTGAGCGCGATCCGGACACCAACAAACGATATGGGCGCACATGGCGCCGGATACGGTTGCAATACATCCAAGCGCATCCGTTGTGTGAGCAGTGTGAACTGGAAGGCAGGCTGACGCCTGCGGAGGAAGTGCACCACATCCTGCCGTTGGCTGACGGTGGTACGAATGATGCAGGCAATCTCATGGCGCTGTGTAAGAGCTGCCACTCCAGGATCACGGTGACAGGCAGCAACCGACAACGAAACGAGTAAGCGATCGATTCGATCAAGAAAACTACCCCATGGGGTATATATATCTTGCGTACAATTAAATTTGATCAACGCGGTCGGGTCGCGTACAAACTTTCGCGGTTTCAAGAGAGGGAATAGCCCTCTATTATTTTTGGGAGGAAAACTACATGGCAAACGGACACGGCGGTGCGCGTCCAGGCGCGGGTCAGAAGAAAAAACCGCTCGCGGATAAAATGCTGGATGGCAACCCGGGCAAACGGAAGCTGACCGTTATGGAGTTTCCGAACGCAGCAGAGTTTCAGGGCGCAGAAATGCCGCAGCCGAACGCGATGCTGTCTGCAGAGCAGAAGGACGGAACGATTTTACAGGCCGGCGAGATATACAAAGCCACATGGGCCTGGCTGGATGAGCGCGGCTGCGCTTCGATGGTGTCTCCGCAGGTGCTGGAACGGTATTCCATGATGGCGGCAAGGTGGATTCATTGCGAGGAAATAATCACAAAAACAGGGTATCTGGCAAAGCATCCGACTACGGGCAGCGCGATCCAATCTCCGTATGTGGCAATGAGCCAGAACTACATGGCGCAGACGAACCGGCTCTGGTATGAGATTTATCAGATCGTGAAAGAGAATTGCGCGACAGCGTATTCCGGCGCGACGCCGCAGGACGACGTTATGGAGCGCTTGCTGACGGCACGACGGGGAGGATGAGGGCAATGGATGAAATGCAGGAATTCCTTCGTGCTTTGAAGTACCACCGGCTGACCAGCCAGCAGCGGAAGACGCTGCGTGGTCAGGCATTGGCAGGGAATCTTTCCGCCGCAAAGGCCGGATTACGAAAAATCGTATCGAAAGGGAATCATCATGGATATTCAAACGCTGCCGGTCGCTAAGCTGATCCCGGCGGATTACAATCCGCGCAAAGACTTGAAACCCGGCGATCCGGAATATGAGAAGTTGAAACGTTCGATCATGGAGTTCGGTTACGTAGAACCGGTCATCTGGAATAAGGCTACGGGCCATGTCGTGGGTGGACACCAGCGATTGAAAGTGCTGATCGACACTGGCATCACGGACGTTGAGTGCGTCGTCGTGGAAATGAGCGAGGAAAAAGAAAAAGCGCTCAACGTTGCGCTGAACAAGATCAACGGCGAATGGGATAAGGATAAGCTATCTTTGCTGATCGCCGATCTGCAGGGTGCGGACTTCGATGTATCGTTGACCGGCTTTGATGCGCCGGAGCTTGACGCACTGTTCAAGGACGCGCAGCGCAGCGGTGTGCATGACGATGATTTCGACGTGGACGCCGCGCTCAAGGAACCGGCGATCACTCAACCTGGCGATCTTTGGTTGTTGGGAAAACACCGCCTGGTCTGTGGTGACAGCACGAAGCGGGACACGTACAACCTGCTCATGGACGGTAAAAATGCGAACCTTGTCGTCACCGATCCCCCTTACAATGTAAACTACGAAGGCAACGCCGGTAAGATCAAAAACGACAACATGAACGATTCCGCGTTCTATGATTTCCTGCTGGTGTCTTTTCAGAACATGGAAGCTTGCATGACGAGCGACGCATCGATCTATGTGTTTCATGCGGACACGGAAGGATTGAATTTTCGCAGAGCCTTTTCGGAAGCAGGATTCTATCTTTCAGGCGTATGTGTATGGAAGAAGCAATCGCTGGTGTTGGGTCGGAGCCCCTACCAATGGCGGCATGAAGTTATTCTTTACGGCTGGAAGAAAAAAGGCAAACACCAGTGGTATGCCGATCGGAAGCAGACGACCATCTGGGAATTTGACAGACCCCAGAAAAACGCTGATCATCCGACCATGAAACCGGTTGACTTGCTGGCCTATCCGATCCTGAATTCCAGTATGGCGAACTGCGTTGTACTGGATCCATTCGGCGGCAGCGGCAGCACAATGATCGCTTGCGAGCAGACGGACCGGATCTGTTTCATGGTCGAGCTGGACGAACGGTTCTGTGACGTGATAGTTCGGCGATTTTGCCAAAATTATCCGGATCAACCGATTTATCGGAACGGTGAGCGGATGCCAAATGAGGATATCGTAAGGAATTCAGATATTGCTTGATATCTACACCGACCTGAGCCATATATGTACTACCAAACCAAGGAGGTAGACATAGGATGCAGATCAAATACAACGTAACGGGAGACAGACGGAAGGCGATGGTCGCGGTCATGCGGGATACATTGCAGGACACTACCCGCTATCTAGGGGCGCCATCATTCATGTATCAGGTGGGTGTCTATACCGTTGACAAGAACGGTGCGATTACCTGCCCGGACGATACGGATGAGGCGCAGCTTGAAATGCTGATTCGCGAGTTGGAACGCGACGGCTTCATTGGTGAACAGGTCGGTGAGCCGGCAAGACCAGACAGACAAAAACCGATAAGAGCAATGACTGAGGAAACCAGCTCGCCATCGCTCGATGAGATCGACCGGCTAGCGATCGAACTTCCGAAGGACGGCATGACGCCCACCGCAATGGAGAACCTGCAGCGGTTGGTCGCCAGTAAAGCGACGCTGCTGAAAAAAGCGCTCGGCACGGACAGCCTGCCTATCACAGAGCATCCTGACAGAATCGAGTTCGGGTGGTTCCGACCGACGGACGATCAGATAGAGATCGCCGCGTACTATCAGCTGGTGCAGGGATTATGCGAACTGGCGCGATCACAACAGCGCGTAAACGCAAAAGAGCGGATTGTAGAGAATGAACGTTACGCGCTGCGCGTTTTTCTGCTCCGACTTGGGTTTATAGGACCGGAGTACAAGGATTCGCGTGCTGTCCTTCTTCGGAACCTTTCGGGCAGCGCGGCGTTCAAAGGCGCAGCGGAAACGGAGGCTGACGCATGAACGGCATTCATCCGGAGCTGCTGAAACAGCTGAAAGAATATTATAAACCTGGTACAAAAGTAATTCTGGAGCGCATGAATGATCCGTATGTTGCGATTCCGCCAGGTACGATCGGTGAAGTGCTGTGTGTTGATGATTTAGGCACTGCTCACGTGATCTGGAACAACGGGATCACTTTGGGGCTGGCTTTTGGAGCAGACGAATACCGGAAAGTCGAGGAAGACGAAGATGAGTAACCGCTTGCTGATTGCCTATGGCAGCAGCCTGAACCGAAAGCAGATGGCGATGCGCTGCCCGACTGCAAAGTTGCTCGGGATGTCCGTTCTTAAAAATTACCGACTCGTGTTCCGCGGTTCCCATGCCGCGGCACTGGCGAACGTTGAACCAATGAAGGGGCGCAATGTTCCGGTGCTGGTATGGGAGATTACGCCGGCTGACGAATCGGCGCTCGATCAGTACGAGGGCTTTCCGTATTTGTATGAAAAGCAGAACGTCCGGATTCGGATGGACGGGAAGCTGGTCAGCGCTATGGCCTATACCATGATTGGCGATCGTCCGCTTGGGAAACCGAGCGCTTTTTATTACAGTGCGATTCTCGAAGGGTATCAGGATGCTGGGTTCGACACAGGCATTTTGAAAGCGGCCGTGCAAGCCAGCGAGGCAGACACACCCACCCCCTAACTTCGATCAACGTCACGTCGGCAACGTCGCCGCCGCTGAGCGGTTCACAAATCGGTTGGGGCGGTTCCCCAATCACGTAAAACAACCAAACAACGGCGGACACGGGGGCTCACAAGGGCCTCCGTTTTGATATTAGATGGAGGAGGCGGTGATGATACGAAAACTCAAAAAATACACGCCGACTCTGTTCAAAGCGAAGGACTCTGTGTACAACAGACAGGCGGCAGATAACGCTGTCGCTTTTATCGAGTGCCTTTCTCACACCAAGGGAACTTGGGCGGGTAAGCCGTTTCTGTTGATCGACTGGCAGGAGCGCATCATCCGCGACGTGTTTGGGATCGTGAAACCGAACGGGTATCGACAGTTCAATACGGCGTACATTGAAATACCAAAGAAGAATGGAAAACAGCTCGCACTGGATACACCGATTCCCACGCCGGATGGCTGGAAGCGGATGGGCGACCTTTGTGTTGGCGATCACGTTTTCGATGAAAAGGGCAACCCCTGTCATGTGCTTGCGGTCAGTGATATCGACGATACGGAGCAGGCATACAGGCTGACGTTTGGCGATGGAAGTGAAATCGTCGCCGGTGCGCGGCATCTGTGGAATGTACAGGTCATCAACAACGGTTGCAGAGAAAAGCTGCAGGAAACGCAGCAGATGTACAAAGCCATCAAAGCGTATCGAGAAAAACATGCAGATGATCGGTCATTATATCAAATTCCCGTAGCGCCCGGCATGATGCAGACAAGCGAACAGTTTCATTACATTCGCGTGATCGAGCCTGTGCAGGAACGTGTTCCGATGCGCTGCATCCAAGTGAGCTCGCCGTCGCATCAGTATCTGGCGGGACCGTCCATGGTGCCGACCCATAATTCGGAGTTGGCCGCCGCGGTCGCACTGCTTTTAACCTGCGGCGATCATGAAGAACGTGCCGAAGTGTATGGCTGTGCGGCCGACCGGCAGCAGGCGTCGATCGTATTCGAGGTAGCCAAGGACATGGTCACCATGTGCCCGGCGCTGACGAAGCGGGTCAAGATCCTCGCGTCGCAGAAGCGACTGGTCTACCTTCCAACGGGCAGCTATTATCAGGTGTTGAGCGCCGACGTTGCGAGCAAACATGGATTCAATACGCACGGAGTCATCTTTGATGAACTGCATACCCAGCCGAACCGGAAACTCTTTGACGTTATGACCAAGGGCAGTGGCGACGCGCGCATGCAGCCGCTATATTTCCTGATCACGACGGCCGGTGACAATACGAACTCCATCTGCTGGGAAGTGCACTCGAAAGCGAAAGACATCCTTGCCGGCAGAAAAACGGACCCGACGTTCTATCCCGTAATCTATGGCACCGAGGAGAACGATTCCTGGACCGACCCGAAAGTGTGGAAGAAAGCGAATCCGTCGCTCGGAATCACGGTCGGAATCGATAAGGTGAAGGCTGCGTGTGAGAGTGCGCGGCAGAACCCCGCTGAGGAAAACGCGTTTCGCCAGCTGCGCCTGAACCAGTGGGTCAAACAGGCGATCCGGTGGATGCCGATGGACGTGTGGGATAAATGCGCGTTTTCAGTTGATCCCGATGAACTGACCGGGCGCATCTGTTACGGCGGCCTCGACCTTTCCTCCAGCACGGACATCACCGCGTTTGTTCTCGTGTTTCCGCCGCAGGGTGAAACGGATAAATATGTGATCCTACCGTTCTTCTGGATTCCGGAGGAGAACATCGACCTGCGTGTTCGACGCGATCATGTGAACTACGATCTCTGGGAGAAGCGAGGATTTCTATTGACCACAGAGGGGAACGTCGTTCATTACGGATTCATCGAGGCGTTCATTGAACAGCTCGGGTTGAAATACAACATCCGCGAGATTGCATTCGACCGCTGGGGCGCTGTGCAGATGGTGCAGAACCTTGAGGGGATGGCGTTCACGGTCGTTCCGTTCGGACAGGGATTTAAGGACATGTCGGCGCCGACCAAGGAACTCATGAAGTTGACGCTGGAGCAGAAGATTGCACACGGCGGGCAACCGGTGCTGCGCTGGATGATGGACAACATCTACATCCGCACCGACCCAGCGGGGAACATTAAGCCGGACAAAGAAAAAAGCACCGAGAAGATCGACGGTGCTGTGGCAACGATCATGGCACTGGATCGGGCGCTAAGGAACGGAAGCGGCAAGGACGCGAGCGTGTATGATGGTCGTGGGATTCTTTTCCTATGATCGCCTAAGCAAATATCGTTTCACCCATTTATGATAGTATTTGAGCGTAATTCCGCTCACAAAATTGACTTGCGCCCAATATTGAGTTAAAATTGGGCGTAACGAAAGGATGTGGGCGAATGAGAGCATTTCAATATGAGAAGATCGCGAAGAACTCGTGGGATAGTGAAACGTTGCAGCTGGTCGCTGGGATACGCGAGTGTAAAGGACGACAGGAAATGTTTCTATCGCAAAAGCCCGCGGTTTTAAAAAAACTGGTGGAGATTGCTCGCGTACAGAGTACCGAAGCATCCAACAAGATTGAGGGAATCATAACGACAAGTGCTCGAGTGAAACAACTGTGTGAAGAGAAGGTATTGCCTCGTACACGCGATGAGCAGGAGATCAGTGGATATCGCGACGCGTTAAATGCCATACACGAGAATTTTGAATATATCCCTATCACACCAAACTATATTCTTCAGCTTCATGGCATGCTTTATCATTACTCAGGGCGCGATATTGGTGGTCGTTTTAAGAATGTTCAGAATTACATCAATGAAACGCGCGCAGACGGAAACACATGGACTCGCTTCACTCCACTTGCACCATTTGAAACGCCTGAAGCAGTGGCGAAAATTTGCGCGAGTTATAATCAAGCAATCGATGACAGTATCGTTGATCCGTTGATTCTCATACCAATTTTTGTTGCCGACTTTCTCTGCATCCACCCGTTTAATGATGGAAATGGCAGGATGAGCCGTCTTCTAACGACATTGCTGCTTTATCAGAACGAATTTGTTGTTGGGCGGTATATCAGCTTGGAAGCAAAGATCGAAAAGACCAAGGACGTATACTACGATGTCTTGCAGTCGTCATCCAATGGATGGCACGAAGAGATGAATGATCCATCTCCATGGATCAAATACCTGCTGGGTACTATACTTTCTGCGTACAGAGAATTCGAAGACAGGGTAAAACTGATTGACGAAAAACTAACCGCAGCAGAACAGGTGCGGCAGGCGGTTAAAATGAAGATCGGCAAGTTCACGAAAAGCGAGATTATGGAGCTCTGTCCCGGCATAGGGAAAACATCGGTTGAGAATTCTCTCAAGAAGCTGGTAGAAGAGAAAATCATTACTTCACATGGACAAGGAAAAGCGACCTTCTATACCAGAAACGATTAACAAGAATTGAAGAAATGAGAAAAGCATTTATCTGACGATAGGTGCTTTTTTATGCCTTAAATTGGGAGGAAACGCATGAATCCACTGAAAACTTTTTTCCACTCTCGCGACAAGCCAAAGAACTATCTAAGCAGCAGCTTCTACAGCTTTTTCTTCGGCAGCACATCGAGCGGGAAACCGGTGAACGAAACGACCGCCATGCAGATGACCGCGGTGTACTCCTGCGTTCGGATCCTCTCAGAAGCCGTGGCGGGCCTGCCGCTGAACATCTATCGATACAACGACAGCGGTGGGAAAGAGAAAGCATTCACGCACCCGCTCTACCGGCTCCTGCATGACGAACCCAACCCTGAAATGACGAGTTTCGCGTTTCGGGAAACGCTCATGAGCCACCTGCTGATCTGGGGCAACGCATATGCGCAGGTGATCCGAAACGCGAGAGGCGAGGTGGTGGCGCTCTACCCGCTCATGCCGAACAAAATGACAGTCGACCGTGACCAAAGCGGCCGGCTTTTTTATGTGTATCAACGTGGAGCGGAAGATTCGAAAGCGCTGGGCAGCGAGAGTCGGGTGATCCTGTCGCCGCCGGACGTGCTGCACATTCCCGGGCTTGGTTTCGATGGCCTGATCGGCTACAGTCCTATCGCTATGGCAAGGAACGCGATCGGACTGGCGATTGCCACCGAGGAGTATGGCGCGAAGTTCTTCGCCAACGGCGCGGCGCCGTCCGGCGTACTGGAACACCCCGGCACGCTCAAGGATCCGCAACGAATCCGGGACAGTTGGAACGCGGCACATCAGGGAAGCGAGAGTGCGCACAAGATTGCTGTACTCGAAGAGGGGCTCAAGTATACGCCGATCGGGATTTCACCGGAGCAGGCACAGTTCCTCGAAACGCGCAAGTTCCAGATCAACGAGATCGCGCGCATCTTTCGTGTGCCACCACACATGCTGGCGGATCTGGAGAAATCGTCGTTCAGCAACATCGAGCAGCAATCGCTGGAGTTCGTGAAATACACGCTCGATCCCTGGGTCGTGCGCTGGGAACAGAGTATGTGCCGGGTGCTCCTGAGCGAAAGCGAGAAAACGGGCTATTTCATTAAGTTCAACGTCGACGGATTGCTGCGCGGCGATTACGCCTCCCGCATGAGCGGGTATGCCACCGCGCGCCAGAACGGGTGGATGAGCGCGAACGATATCCGCGAGCTGGAGAATCTCGACCGCATCGCGCCGGAATTGGGCGGCGACCTGTATCTCATTAACGGCGCCATGATGCTCCTTGGTTCCCCGCAATCCCGTACGGTCGCACCGGAACCGGATCCGGCGAACAAGGAGCGTAAGGACAATAATCGCAAGACCAACAGACAGGAGGACAGCGTTTGAAAAAGCAATTCTGGAATTGGGTGCGCAATGAAGACGGCACCCGTATTTTAACTCTTGACGGTGTTATTGCCGAAGAGAGCTGGTTCGACGACGATATCACCCCGAGAGCGTTCAAGGAGCAACTGAACGCCGGGACGGGCGACATCGTCATTTTTTTGAACAGCCCGGGCGGCGACTGCGTGGCAGCGAGTCAGATCTATACCATGCTATTGGAATACAAAGGCAACGTCACGGTCAAGATCGACGGTATAGCGGCTTCTGCCGCTTCGGTCATCGCCATGGCGGGCACAGAGGTGCTCATGGCGCCGACCAGCCTGATGTTCGTGCACAATCCGCTGACCGTGGCCATCGGTGATTCGGAAGAAATGCAAAAAGCGATCGCCATGCTGGATGAGGTAAAGGAAAGCATCATCTCGGCATATGAACTGAAGACAGGGATGTCACGCTTGAAAATCTCGAATCTCATGGACTCCGAGACCTGGATGAACGCGAAGAAAGCGATTGAACTTGGCTTTGCCGACGGCATGCTGACCAAAGAGCCGGCGCGGGAATCCGATCTCGTGACCAACAGTTACCAGTTCAGCCGGAGAGCGGTGACGAACGCGCTGCTCAATAAGCTGGAACACATGCAGGCAGCGAACGCGCCCGCTGCAGAAAAACCGCCCGATGAACCACCCGCAGAACCAACCGAACCAAGATACCCGACAGAGCCGCTTTATCAGCGGCTTAATTTAATTTCGCATTAGGAGGAAAACGAATGAATACAGTTTTACAGCTGCGCGAGAACCGCGCGAAGAAATGGGACGCTGCGAAAGCGTTTCTGGACACGAAACGTGGGACGGATGGCCTTCTATCCGCCGAGGACGCTACCGCATACGAAAAGATGGAGGCAGAGGTCGTGGCTCTCGGTAAAGAGGTGGAACGCCTCGAGCGTCAGGCAGCGCTGGACGCCGAGCTGAACAAGCCCACGACTGACCCGCTGACCAGTAAGCCCGCGCAAGCCGCTACTGATCAGAAGACCGGGCGTGCGGCCGACGCGTACAAAAAGGCGTTCTGGAACGCGATCCGTGCCAAGAACCCGCGCCCGGAGATTCTGAACTCGCTGGTCGAAGGCACCGACAGCGAGGGCGGCTATCTTGTGCCGGACGAGTTTGAGCGTACGCTCGTGCAGAAGCTGACCGAAGCGAACGTACTGCGTCCGCTCTGCCATGTGATCCAGACCAGCTACGGCGATCGGAAGATCCCGGTGGTCGCGTCGAAAGGTACCGCCGACTGGGTAGATGAGGAAGGCACCTATCCGCTTTCCGACGATACGTTTGCGCAGGTGATTCTCGGCGCGTATAAGGTCGCCACCATGATCAAGGTATCGGAAGAACTGCTCTCCGACAGCGTGTTCGACATCGAAGCGTATGTATCCGAGCAGTTCGGCAAACGTATCGGCGACAAGGAAGAGGACGCTTTCCTCAACGGCAATGGCGTGAGCAAACCCACCGGTATCCTCAATGCCACCGGCGGTGCGGAAGTCGGCGTCACCACCGCAGGCGCGACGGCGATCACGGGTGACGAACTCATCGACCTCGTATACTCGCTCCGCGCGCCGTACCGCAAGAGCGCAGTATTCGTGCTCAACGACACGACCGTGAAGCTGCTACGCAAGCTCAAGGACGGCGAAGGCCAGTACCTCTGGCGCCCGGGTATCACGGAGAATGCGCCGGATACGATCCTCGGACACAGAATCGTGACCAGCGAGTTCATGCCAGCAGTTGCAGCGGGCAATAAATCCATTGCATTCGGCGACTTCTCCTACTACTGGGTCGCCGATCGTCAGGGCAGAACCTTCAAGCGCCTGAACGAGCTGTACGCGACCACCGGTCAGGTAGGCTTCCTTGCATCGCAGCGCCTGGATGGCAAGCTCATCCTGCCGGAAGCGATCAAGGTCCTGCAGCAGAAGGCGTAAGAGGGAACGGATATGGAGTACAACGCAAAGAACTATATGGCGCAGGGCGGTGATCGACTGGTGATCGGCGGTTCGCTGGAGATTCTGGAAGGAGCCTCGGTGACGGGGCTTCCTCCGGCTACGGTATCGGCGGCGACGGAAGAAACGCTCGGCGGTGTGATCGCGGCGGCGAAGGCGGAAACGGATACTGTCGAGGCAAAGATCGGAGAAGATCGTAAGCTCTACGTCCCGCCGTATACGCTTCCCGCAGCGGTTTCGGACACGCTCGGTGGCGTGAAGCTTGCGGCGAATCAGGCTGCCAGCACGGCGACGGAAGTGTCAGGGCTCGTGACCGAGTTCAATACGCTGCTTGCCGCGCTGAAGGCTGCCGGGATCATGGCAGCGGACGTGTAATGAGATGAGTACGCTGCTGGAAAAAGTCAAGGCGAACCTGATCCTCGAGCATGATTCCGACGACGAACTGCTGCAGCAATATATCGCTGCGGCGGTATCGTATGCGGAGAGCTACCAGCACCTGACCGCAGGAACATATGAAGCGGCTGTCATGCCGCCGACGACGGAGCAGGCTGTGATCATGCTCGCCTCCCACTTCTACGAAAGCAGGGACGGCAGCACAGGCGGGTTCTTCGCGGATAACGTACAAGCCGGACAGCAGGTGTGGGATACGGTGAACACACTCCTGCGCCTGGATCGCGACTGGGTGTTCGGAACATGAGCTTTGGAAAGATGAATGTGCCAATATCGATCGTCATGGAGACCGTCACAAAGGATGCGGAAGGGTTCGCAACGAAGACGGATACGGTTCTCGCTTCCGTTCATGCTTACCGGGAGGGGCGGCACGGTTCTCAGAAATGGGTCAACCGTGCCGCTTTCTCCGAAGCGACCGACCTATTCCGGTTCCGGGTGATTCCCGGGCTGCGGATCACGACGGAGCATGTACTGCTCTGTGACGACGAACGGTTTGAGATCACGTCGGTTGAGGACGTCAAAGGCAGGAAAATGTATCTCGAGGTGCTGGCGAAGAAAACGGAGGCGGCGCATGGCTAAGGTATCGATTCAACTTCCGAATCAGTTCATGGATCAGCTCACGAAGATCGCGGCAAAAACGGATACCGCGATTCCGAAGGCGCTGGAAGTCGGCGGCAAAGTCGTGTTCGAGAAAATGCAGGCGAACCTGCACGGTGCGATTGGCAGGGATACCAAATACAAATCCCGCTCGACTGGGAAACTGCTCGCCGCGCTCGGAGTATCGCCGGTCAAGGTGAATGACGAGGGTAATTTTGACGTTAAAATCGGATTCTCCGAAGGTAGGAGCGTGAGCAACGCCATGCTGGCAAACATTCTGGAATACGGTAAACACGGCCAGCCGCCGAAACCGATCCTGAAACCAACACGTGCATCCAGCCGAAAACCCTGCATCGAGGCCATGCAGAACGTACTGAATGAGGAGCTGGGTGTGAAATGAGCATGCTGGAAGAACTGAACACGATCGTGGAAAGCGCAGGACTGCCGGTTGAAACGGGCGTCTTCTCCGGAACGGCGCCGGATGAGTACGTTGTGATCACACCGATTTCGGAACATTTCGAACTGTACTGCGACGATTATCCCGGCCTGAATATCGAAGAAGCACGGTTATCGCTCTTCTCAAAAGGGAACTATAACCAAAAGAAAGATCTGCTCGTCCGTATGCTGCTCACGGCGGGATTTACAATAACCGACCGCAGGTTCATCGGCCGGGAAGACGATACAGGTTATTTTCATGCAGCGATCGATGTCGCGAAAGAAACGGAGGAAACATAAATGGCTACAGTGGGATTGGACCGGCTGTATTATTCCAAGATCACGGAGGACGTCAATGGAGACGAAACATATGGTACGCCGCAGTTGCTGGCGAAAGCGATCTCGGCGGATCTGGAGATCGAATTGAACGAAGCGACGTTGTTCGCCGACGATGCCGCGGCAGAGGTCGTGAAGGAATTCAAGAGCGGGAAACTCTCGCTCGGGATCAACGATATCGGTGCGGCGGTTGCGGGCGATCTGGTCGGCGCCATGATCGACGACAACGGCGTCATGATCTCCCAGAGCGAAGGCATGGCGTCGCCGGTCGCGGTTGGATTCCGGGCGAAAAAGAGCAACGGCAAGTACCGGTATTTCTGGCTGTATCGCGTCATCTTTGGCATCCCGGCGACGAACCTGGCGACCAAGGGCGATAGCATCACCTTCAACACACCAACGATCGAGGGTACGATCTATAACCGCAATAAGATCGACGGCCAGGGAAAACATCCTTGGAAGGCGGAAGTGAACGAAGATGACTCAAGCGTCCTGGCTGAAACGATCACCGGCTGGTATACGGCGGTATATGAACCGACGTTCGCGGCGCCGGCAGAGTAACGGAGGTAGCATATGGAACAGGAACGCGCTGCCATGATTACAATCGGCGGCAAGGAATACGAATTGGTACTCACGACCCGCGCGACAAAAGAGATCGCCAAGCGCTACGGCGGCCTGGCGAGCCTGGGCGACAGGCTTCTGAACACGGAAAACTTCGAGCTGGCGCTGGACGAGCTGATCTGGCTGATCGCGCTGCTGGCGAATCAGAGCATCCTGATTCATAATTTCCAGCATCCGGAGGAGAAGCAGGAGCTACTGACCGAAGAGGCAATCGAGCTTCTGACCACGCCGACGGATCTGGCGGAATACAAGGACGCGATCATGGATTCCATGCTGCGGGGCACGAAGCGTTTTGTGGAGAGCGAGCCGCAGCCGGAAAAAAACGCGTCTGCCGGGTGAGCGATGAAGAAACGTTCGCCCGGCTGCTCTTTTATGGTGTGACCTTACTGGGACGGCCGGAGCGTGAAGTCTGGCTCATGCCGCTTGGCGCTCTGCTCGACCAGTGGGAGGTGTATCTGCAGTATCACGGAATTGCAAAAGCGAAAACGGAATGCTTTATAGATGATGTGATTCAAATGAATCTGTGAAGGGTTGATCTTTACACAGTGAAAGGATAGACTATTATTAATAAAGACGGCAAAAATCCATTCATATCACGAAAATCTAAGGAATGAAACATAAGTGCAAATTCAATCACAAAAAGACAAATCAACGGTTCTTTCTGCAAGAGTTATTCCGTTGGAAGAACTGATAGCAAATTCAGAAAAGGATACAAATGGCTTGTATCCTCATGAAATATTGCTATTAGAATATGCGGAGTCTTTTTATACGGATCGGGAATCTTTCCAATTATTTTGGTTACTCAAGTATGGAATCCGTGATATGCCATCTTTATTGAGCTCGTTAGTCAAGCGGGGGTTTCTAAGCGAGGGGAGTCTGCAACAAACTCTGAAAAATGAAACGGATGTAGCATTAAAAAGAGCTCTGTCGACATTTGGGTTGGCGGTAAAAGGAGAAAAGGACGACTTAATTGCTCGGCTGACAGAAAAAGTACCCGAGCGCAAACTTGTGATAGTTTTTCCGAGGCGCAGTTATATACTGACTGATCGCGGGAAAGATGCGCTAAAGGGGAATGAATATATCTTGTATGTTCACAACAATCCGATTGAAGATTTGGATATATGGTCATTGAGTAAATTGATGCATCAGTCATCTTTCAAGCATTACCAAGCAGTCATTTGGGGATACCTAAAAATGCGTAGTTTAGAGTATTCAAACGCTTCTGACTATAAAGCATATCGTAATTTGAGATTGAAAATGTTTGATTTCTTGGTGAAAGAGAACAAGGCTGCGGTTGCGCTACCATACTTACTTGAAGTAATCGATTTTGATTTAAGTGGGATAAGCGACGGATTTGATCCCCAACAGCTTAATATCCTTTCTGACAATTTATTTTCATACCAGGATTCGCGTGTAAAAATACCTCGTGATGTAATTGCAAGGATCTCACGGTTACAAAGCAATGAGAAATTGACAGAAGAAGATCTAAAGCAACAACTTCTTGAAGCATTTAGACGTAGGAAACTGCCCTTATACATCTTCACACCAACTGAGTGTGCTGCGATTACACTGTTTGAAATGAAAGGGAACAAAGAAGCTGTGGCAAGGGTATATAACAGAGCGAAGACGAGATATAAACAAAAACACCCGGATATTGAAAGCTAACTTTCACATTTTTTGTCATTCGTGCATTCATCCATGGAACGATCTACGGGTCGTTCTTTTTTTGCGCACAATTCTCAGAAAGGAGCCATGCGCATGAGCAATTCCGACTTCGGTCTAAAGATCGGCATCGAGGGCGAACGTGAGTTTCGGGCCGCATTGAAAGATATCAACCAGCAGTTCAAAGTGCTCGGCTCCGAGATGAAGTTGGTCGAGTCGCAGTTCGACAAACAGGACCGCAGCGTGTCTGCGCTCACCTCCCGAAACGAGGTGCTGAATCGTCAGATCGCGGAGCAGAAGGAGAAGATCGAACTGCTGCGCCGCGCGCTGGAGAACGCGTCGGAATCGTTCGGCGAGAACGATCGACGGACGCAGCAGTGGACGGTGCAACTGAACAACGCGCAGGCCGAGCTCAACAACATGGAGCGCGAGCTCAAGGATAACGAAAAAGCCATCGACGGCGTGGGCGACGAATTCCAGGACGCCGGAAAACAGGCGGACAAGTTCGGCGACGAGGTCAACGACGCAGCGGACCGTTCGGAGCGGGCGAAGGAGCGGTTTGAGAAGCTCGGGCACGTGTTGAAAACCGTCGGCGCCGCCATGGGTACGGTACTCGCCGCCGCCGGCGTCGCGGTGTACAAGCTGGGGAAAGCGGTGGTCGAGCAGTTCGGGCAACTGGAACAGAATCTCGGCGGTTCGGAAGCGGTGTTCGGCGAATACGCCGCTTCGATTCAGAGAACCGGTGAGGATGCATATAAGAACCTGGGCGTCTCCCAGAGCGAATACCTCGCTACCGCCAATAAGATGGGTGCGCTGTTTCAGGGCGTCGGCGTGGAACAGCAGAGGAGTCTGGACCTGACTGAAAAAGCCATGCAGCGTGCCGCGGATATGGCGTCCGTCATGGGTATCGATACATCGGCTGCACTGGAAGCGGTCACCGGCGCCGCCAAGGGCAATTTCACCATGATGGACAACCTCGGCGTCGCCATGAACGCAACGAGCATCCAGGCATATGCGCTGGCCAAGGGGCTGGATTTCACGTGGAGCTCTGCTACACAAGCGCAAAAGGCCGAAGTAGCCATGCAGATGTTCTTTGAGAACACGGAGCAGTACGCCGGCAACTTCGCGCGCGAATCCTCGCAGACGATCACCGGCTCGATCGGCATGCTGAAAGCGGCGGCGCAGTCCTGGGTAGCGGGGCTGGGCAACGCGAACGCGGACACGCTGGCGCTAACCCGGAATATGACCGACGCGTTTCGTACCGTCATGAGCAATATCACGCCGGTATTGGAGAATATCGTCAAAGCGTTGCCGGACGCACTGGACGCGATCCTCTCGGAAGTGTCGGGGATCCTGCCTACGCTGGTGAGTACGGCTGCAATGCTGTTCCGGCAGCTGCTGGGTACGGTGCTGAAGCTGCTGCCCGAGCTGATCCCGGTCGCGGCGGATGCCGTCATGACGATCATTTGGGCGCTCGTCGATAACCTGCCGCTTTTAGTGGATGCGGCGGTGCAGATGATCACCGCGCTGGTCAGCGGAATCGGTCAGGCGTTACCTCAATTAATCCCAGCGATCGTCAAGGCAATCGTCCTGATCGTCTCCTCGCTGCTGGGCAATATCGACCAGATCGTGGAAGCGGGGATGTCGATCCTGTTCGGCCTGATCGAAGGGATCATTGCGGCGCTACCGGAATTGATCGAAGCGCTGCCGCAGCTGATCACGGCGATCGTGGAGTTCTTCATCCGAAACCTGCCGCAGATCCTGGCTGCCGGCGTGAAGATGATCATGGCGCTGATTCAGGGAATCGTCGGTACGGTTCCGCAGCTCTCTTCGAATATGCCGAGAGTGGTTTCCTCGGTCGTGAACGGGATCTCCAAAGCGGTCTCTTCGGTCGTGCAGATTGGCAAGAACATCGTGCAGGGGCTCTGGAAGGGGATACAGTCCATGGGCCAGTGGATCCAGGACAAGATCGGGAGCCTGTTCCGCAGCGTAATCAACGGCGCGAAGAGCGTGCTCGGCATCCACAGCCCCTCGACGGTATTCGCCGGGATCGGCGAGAATATGGGGTTCGGGTTAGGCGTTGGCTTTACCGACGCCATGAAAACCGTCGAGGAAGAGATCAAACGGGCGATTCCGACAAAGTTCGACGGGCTGAACATCGACGTCGCTGCCGTCACAAAGGCACCAGCTTACTCGAACGAACGCGCTTCCTCGGCGCAGGCCGGCAACGTGGAGAACAAATATGAAATCGTGATCAACAACCCGAAACCGGAACCTGCTTCCAACAGCGTACGAACGACGCTGCTGAAGCATTCGTACGGGCTGGCGTAGAGGAGGTGCAGGAGATTGCCGGAACAATGGAACTTCAACGGCTTTGCGCTCAGTTCCCGAGGGAAATGGGACGTAGAAAGCGTGATCGAAGGAATCGGGATCCCCAAATTCCGGGGAAACGACCTGCAGGTGCCGTTCCAGCACGGGAAGCGATGGATCAAGAAGCGCTTTGACAGTAGGAAGATCGTCTTCTCCATGTGGATCAAAGGAACGGACCGGGCCGATTTGGATACGAACATCGACGCGTTCCTGACGGCGATCGGCAGCCCGGGGCTCCATACCCTGAGCCGGACGCTGCGCAACGGCGAAACACGGCTGGCGCAGGCCGAGCTGTGTTCGGAGATCCATTTCGTGCGGAAGAACCCGGGATATGCCAAGTTTGCGCTGGAGCTGGAACTGGCGGATCCGTTCTTCTACGGAACCGGTAAGAGCACGGATATCAGGACGGTTACTGCTACGCCGTTGTCATGGACCCATGTGAACGCTAGCTCCGCGCCGGTGACGCAGATCGTGATCACGTTGGCGGGGCCGCTGAGCAATCCGGTGCTAAGGAATCAGAATAACGGCGTCTGGATTCAGTACCTGGGTACGATCCTCAGCGGGGAAAGCGTCGTTCTGGATACGAAATACTTCACCTGCCAGCAGGGCGAAGACAACATGATCTCGATCGTCAAGCATGGCGGAGATGCCTACTGGATGATCCTGGACGCTGGCAATAACAGCATGGCGCTGGAAACGGACACGACCGGCGGCAGCGTGACACTGGAGTATTACCCCGTATTTTATTGAGGAGGAGAAAACATGCCTTATCCAACCCTGCCCGGACGAAGATTTGAATATGACGTCGGCGGCGCTTCGGTCTACTACGGAAACGATATCAGCGAGATCACGACGGCGTTGACGACCGAACAGATGGCGGAATTGAACAACATCGACAACGCCAATATCGTCATGCAGAAAAGCGTCTACAGCAGCACCTGCCTGCTGACGGTCTGGATATTCCTCCCGGAGAAGTATGTCGTCGCCGGGTTAGGCATGCTGCACAACCTCGGCACCTTAAGCGGAGCCGGCGTTACGGTAGCGGGCAGCGCGGACAGTACCAATGGAACAGACGGCACCTGGATCAGCGCAACGCTTCCAAATGGCGCGATTCCCAAAGTCATGCTGGACAACGACGAGTGGAGAGACAACATCCAGCCGTGCACCTTTTCCGAAGGCATCAAGGTATTGCGGCTACGGTACAGCGGCGGATATGAATCCGCCAAATACTCGACGGTCAAGATCTATGCGCTTCATCTCTACGGCGTCAAAGCGGAAGGCGAGATACCGGACGATATCCTGTTTCTGAACGACGACGAAACCGGCGATCCGGAGTTCATCCGCGACCTCGACTTCGGCGACCGGCCGGAAGGGACGACGGTGACGCACCGGATCAAGCTATATAACAGCAGCACGACGAAAATCGCCAACAACCTGACGCTCTCGCTGATCGATACCGATTTTAGCTTCAGTATGGACGAAGGTGCGACGTGGGTGACCGGTGCGACGATTACCTCGCTTGCCGCGCAGGGGGCGAGCGGCAGTATCATCGTCAAGAACACGATCCCGCCGCCCACGCAGATGCTGGGACCTAGAGCGCCGAGGTTTGAGGTCACGATCGGGAGCTGGTCGTAAGGAGGATGTGATATGCCGGATCGAATACAGCTGATCACGCCTCAGAACACATCCATCACCAGCAGCCTGGCCCTGACGGCAAAATGGGTGCGCACCTACGAAGAACTGACGAAAGCGGATTTCGACGCAGTCGGGGTATTCACCCGCGTCGTCACCGACGAAGACAACTACATCGGGCTGCAACTGGATCGAGATCCCGACTCGACGCCGGAAGGGTATACGGCAGGGGCAGAATGCGTTCCGCTCATGACCGCGGAAACCACGGACGGCGTAACGGTAACTGACAGCGGGAACCTGGGAACCGGATATGAGGGCTGGCGCGCGTTCGACGACGACAGCGATACCCGCTGGGGTGTGGGCACGACATCCGGCATCCTTACGGTGACACTGGCGCTAGCTACGATCGTCGCCGGTTATTCGATCCGGGCGAGAAACGATTCTTATCTCATCGACAGCCCGAAGGACTGGACATTCGAAGGCAGCAACAACGGGACCGATTGGACGGTTCTGGACACGCAGGCCGGCGTGACGTCCTGGAGCATGAACGAGCGCAAAGAGTTTGCGGTCTCCAGCCCTGGTACGTATCTGTACTATCGGTTGAACATCAGCTCAAACCAGAGCGGGACGGATACGTCGGTCTCCGAAGTGGAGCTGCTGGAAGGCGTTCCGTACGGGTTTGATTATTACGCCTGCGGCAACCGGGTGGTCGGCCCGATCGCATTGAGCGGGACGGCATCTGGTGACGAAACTCTGCAATGGACGCTTTGCGAACTGCCCGCCGGCACGAGTGTTACGATCGGCTGCGCGCTGACGACGGATGCAACGCCGCCGGCTTCGTATAGCCCTGCAACAAACGGCGCGCAATGTCCGGTGATCGCCGCAAACGACGACATGACCGGCATGTACCTGTGGATCCGGCAGGAACTCGCCACATCAGACGTCGAGGTCACGCCGTCGCTGCTGACCATGCAAATGCAGCTGGTGTCTGTCGAAACAGCCGATCTGACCATTGAACTTGACCGGACCACGCTGTTCAGCGGCATGAATGACCGGTCGAATACGGTATCGGCGCTGTCGTGCGGCGCTGAGACGACCTTTACGCCAAGCGACGTATATGACGGGTTCCTCTATTGGAGGGCAAGGGCGGTTAATTCTTCGCTCGGGATCGACACGGGCTGGAGCGCTCCTTACACCTTCAACCTCATGGGTGGGCCGTACCCATTGCCGCGATTCTTCACGCTGGTGGAGAACAGACAGTACGGGAAGCAACGGCAGGATCGCGCTCTTACCATTCTGGAGAATATCGGATTTGGAAAACCGAGGGAAGGGCGCGTGCTTGTTGTTCCGGAGAACCGTGCGTTTGGAAGACTGAGAGCGACAAGGACACTCTACACCGAGCTCAACGTGACCGACGATCCTCCGTATCCATGGATCAGCTCGATATCGGAAACAAGGGGTCAGGCAGGCTGTGTGCTGACCCTGCAGGGCAGCGGCTTTGGCTATACACATACCGTTGTAGACATCGGAAATACCGACCGGTACAAAAGGAGCTATGGCGGATTCGTCTATATCAATGACCTGGCGTGCAACGTGCTCGCATGGTCGTGGACGGAGATCACGTTCCAGCTTCCGCTTGCCGCAACAACGGGGCCGGTCAAGGTCAGGCTGACGGCGCCTTCGGTTCAGGACAGCAACAGCCTGGGCTTCGAGGTGGTTTCCGGCTTGTCTACCGACGACGTAGGCATTGAGTTTTTCCTCTGCGATCGGGCGAATCCGAACGTGCTGGTCAAACAGTTGGACGGCGCCTGGGACAAGGCGTTTCAGATGGTGCGGAACAACCCCGGCAGCGGACGATTCAAGATCAGCCGGTATGACACGGTCGGCGGAAACAGCAGTTATATCGCCGATGACAACCTGGTACTGGTCAAGCTCGACGGCAACCCGCTGTTCAAGTGGATCATTGAGTCCAGAAAACCGAACTATGTGGATTCCAGTGAACAGCAGACCATTGAAGTCAGCGGACGCGGGGTTCTCTCCATGCTCAATTGGGCGGTGGTGTTCCCGGAGAATATGGGGACGCCTGTGCTGGACCGGCCGTTCTCCGGTACTGCGAGCACGGTACTTCGGACGTTGATCCTCGAAGCACAGGCAAGAGGCGGGCTGGCAGGCGTATCGGTTGACTGGGATAACGATCAGGATAGTCTGGGGAATACATTCACGGAGAATATCAGTCTGTCCTTCCACGTCGGGACGCCACTGCTGGAAGTAGCCACGAGGTTTACCGATGGGTTGGGATACTTCGATATTGAAATGACGCCCGAGCTTGTGCTCAAAATCTACAAAACAAAAGGCGAGGATCTGCACGAAACGGTTGTGTACCGGCCGGGGCAGGCAGTGATCAGCCATATCAACCAGATCGACGCGATGGACGTGGTCAACGAAGTGCTCGTCGAAGGCGGGGATAAGCTGCTGGCTGTCGCGTCCCATTCGGCCAGTCAGGCGATCTACGGAAGGCGGGAAGGGTATTTATCCGCGAGCAATCTGCAGGAAGGCTTAAGCGAATACGGGCAGGCGTATCTGAGCCGGGTCGCATATCCGACCTGGGGGATTCAGGGGACCGTGACGCAGGTTAGCGACGATCAGGGTAATCGCATGAAGCCGTTTGAAACATACTTCATTGGCGACTGGATCGGCTGGCAAATTGCGCCGGAAGGATCGGATACGCTCGGCTTTGACGGTGTGCTGCGGGTATGCGGGATCACGGCCAGCGAGGACGACGATACCGGGGCATTATCCTACACGCTGGAGCTGCACGACACGATGCTGGAGCATGAGATCCGGCTCAACCAGAAAGTGGAGCGCATGTCCCAGTACAGCGGGTCGGATGTTCTTTCGGTAGCGCCTTCCAGCAGCGGCGGGTATTCCGACTCGGAAGTGAACGCGATGCTTGCAGCAAAGGCGAATGTGAACCATTTGCATACCGGGGAATATGCTGAGATCGATCACACGCATGACTTCTTAGCGCTGACGGATGCGCCAAGCAGCTATCTGGGGCAGGGAACGAAGGTCGTGGCGGTCAAAGCGGACGGTAACGGTTTGGAGTTTGTAACCAACAGCGGAGGCAGCAGCGGATCGACCTACGAGAATCCGATTGATGAACCGCCGGCATCTCCGCACGCAATGGACGATGAGTTCACCGATACCGTCAGGGACAGCAAATGGTCATGGATCAACCAAGGGACTTCCGCGTGGACCGAGAACGGCAGGTACGGAGCGATGGACCTTGTGCCCGGAGGCGATCACACCAGGCTCCTTGTTCAGGAAGCGCCGACCGGTGATTTTGCAGTATCGGCTAAAATTACGCTCGGTGGTTCGAAACTCAATTATTACAACTTCGGTATCTGTCTCTACAACAGCGCGAACGGCAGGAGGATCATTTACGGGAAATGCTGCAGGAGCGGATATTCAGGAATACAGGCGGTGAAGTTCAGCTCGAACACATCCTATTCCAGCGACGCTTATTTAAACGGAGGCTGGGATTCGATCTTCATCTATGTGAGGATTCGAAAAGAAGGTACTTCCTATGCTCTGGATCTTTCGTACGACGGGGACTTCTGGTGGCAGATATATACAGAATCCATATCCACTTTCCTGTCCGCGGTCAGCCACGTCGGGGTCGGCTATTTCAGGAACAACACCAACGGATCGACATACAGGGGCAGATGCGACTGGTTCCGGGTGACGGAGCTTTAACAAAGCGGTCGGCCAATAAGTGCGTACCGATCGCTTAACAGACGAAAGGCACTTCCCGGTCCATAGGAAGTGCCTTTCAGGATTGCATATGAAGGATGTAAATAAGAAAAGGAAGGATCTCATTTAGCAACAGAATGCCTTGCAATCCTCTGAAAACATCATATAGAATGCGATGCTAAAAAACAAGTTTCAGCAAGTGAATCACATGTGAAAGGCACTCAGTCGGGGATTGAGTGCCTTTCTGGTTCGCATGGTATGAATTTTGTGGGATTAGGAGATAACCTGATAGGTAGGTAACATATACCATGCAGGCTCTTCTTTGTTTGCATATTATCAGATTTTTACTTGAAATACCATGAAGAAATCGTGAAATTTTATTTAAATTGATCTGGAGGAAGCGGATGGAATTCACACGCAATATCCGAAAGGGCACGTCCGGCGAGGATGTGTTTTTTTGCAAGCAGAAGCTATTGGAGCTTAGGTTTTATGCCGACCATATCACGACCGTGACCAGAAAGACGTTCGGCGCGGACACGCTGGAGGCCGTGAAGCGGTTTCAGGCTCAAGCCGGGCTGACCGTCGATGGGGTCATTGGCAAGGCAACTTGGGCGGCGTTGTTCGGCGACACGGCAACGGAAGCGGAACCGGTCGTGAAGGCGACGCCGTCGGACAAGGCAAAAGCGATCTGCGTGCTGGCGTTGACGCGGATCGGAGACCTGTACGTCTGGGGCGGCAGCGGAATGACCGATCTTTCTAACAGAGCGATCCAGGCCAAGGACGATGAGTACACACGGGCGATCGCGTTTCGGGACAAACAGTACAAATACGGGTTCTCTGATCTACTCGGCCACGACTGTTCGGGCTTCCTCTCCTGGCTCATGCGGGAGATGGGTGTCTGGGGTAATCGCCGCGATTGCGATGGATTGTGGTCACTGTGCGACGAGGTCAGCCGCGCAGAACTGATCGCCGGCGATTTCGTGTTTCGAGTGTCTTCGTCGAATTCCAACGATGAAACACATGTAGGCCTGTATCTCGGCTCTGGTAAGGTGATTCACGACAAGGGCCGCGACGTCGGCGTCGTGCTCGAGGGGATCAATCAGGGCGGCAGCGGATACTGGCACAAATGCGGCCGCTGCAAGCTGTTATACCAGTAGAAATGGGGGAAAGTAACTTGAACTATATCGGTGAAATCATTTCCGGCGTATTCGCCGTGATCGTCGTCTGGATCGAGGTTCGTGCGAACCGCGACCGAAAGCAAACGGAGAAGCGCGCCGCGATCCGCGCAAAGGAGTCGAAGCTCGCCATGAAGATGCAGGATGCGAGCCTGTCACTTTCACTGGCGACGTGCATCGCCGTAGAGCGCGGTGAAACAAACGGCGAGATGAAGACTGCGCGTGATAAAGCACAGGTCGCACAGGAAGAATACGAAGATTTTGTCCACGAGCTTGCATCGGAGCAAGCTACATCTATCTAAAAACAGGAGGAAACACATCATGAAAAAGAAACTGATTCAGTTACTGATCCCATTCCTATTACTCGCTCTTCCCGCCGTCGCGCTGGCGGATACGGGCGGGACGAACGCCGTTGGTATCCTGATTGAGAACGCTGTAGAGATTGTCGCAGCGTTTTTTATTGCACTGATCGGGGTATTCGGTGCCTGGCTGACAGCGAAACTCGGCAAGGCAACGCAACTGGATACGGTGAACCGCGCGCAGCAGGAGCTGATCAAGCTCGCGCAGATCACGGTCGGAGAGCTGAAACAGACGGTCGTCGATGGCATGAAGGCCGCGCACAAGGATGGGAAACTGACGAAGGAAGAGATCGGTGCGCTTGGTCAATTACTTCTCGAAAAGACGACCGCGAAGCTCTCCACCTCGGCGCTGGATGTGCTGACCGCGGCGCAGGTCGATATCGCTGCGCTGATCACCGGTACGGCGGAACAGCTAATTTCCGGCATACAGTAAAAACAGCATAACGACTGAGAGGAGCGTCTTTCGGGACGCTTCTTTTTTTATTAAGAAGGAGAAAGCGATATGGCGAAATACAGAACGATTCAACAGGCATATGAAAGCATCAGGGAACTGGATGCGGATACTGCGATCACGCAGCATGCCTTGCGGAAGCTTGTGGTTTCCGGGCAGCTACCGAGCATGCGGGTTGGAAAGAAGTACCTAATCGATATGGATCTTCTTTCTGAATTTTTACGGATGCCGGTTTCACAGACACATCTTGACTTCACACCAAATCTGAGTGATCAATAGTACTTGATACAGAGAAAGGAACGCAACATGGCTGCGATACGAAAGCGCACAGGCGCAACGGGAGACTCCTACCTGATTACCTCCAGCAACGGCAGAGACGCAAGCGGAAGGCAAGTCCGCGTCAGTACGACGTGGCGACCGACGCCGGATATGAGTGCGGCGCAGATCAAGCGCGCGGTGAAGATCGCCGCGGCAGAATTCGACAAACAGTATGAACAGGGCTACGTCGTCGACGACAAGCAGACGTTTGCAGAATATGCCGAGTATGTTCTAAACCTGAAAGAAGCCAATGGAACCAAAATAGGCACGATTCGGGCGGCGCGTCAAATGCTGGATCGGATCAACCCGGTGCTTGGCACTGTGAAGCTGAAGGACATCCGGCCGCAGCATCTGAACCGCTTTTACACGGATTTGAGTAAAAAAGGACAGCGAATCAGCGGGCATTATGCCTATGTACTGGATGCAGAGGCCTTCAGAGAGGCGATCCGGAAAAAGTTTGGTTCCTTCGCAAACTACCACGAAAGCGGCGGTCCGAGCTGTTCGACCATTGCGAAAATCTGCCGGGGTGAGCATTGCGATTATGATCTGGCGGTTCGCTCGGCAAGGCAGCTGGGAATCAGATTCCATACCCTGTTCCGAGAGGAGAAACGTACTGAGCCGCTGGCAGCGAACACGGTTCATCACTACCACAACATGATCTCCATGGTGCTTGCACAGGCTGAGCGGGAAATGATCATTCCTTACAATTCCGCGTCCAAAGCGAGTCCACCAAAGGTGATCCGGAAAGAGCCGAATTTCATGCAGGTGGACGATGTCATGCGGATCATGAAGTGCCTGCAGCAGGAGCCGCTGATGTGGCAGGTTGTCATGATGCTCCTGATCGCCACCGGCGCGCGGCGCGGAGAGATCGCGGGTTTGAAATGGAAGAACGTGGATTTTGACAATGGGAGTATTCGGATTGAATGCGCCCTTCTTTACGGGTCGAAAACAGGCGTATACGAGGAAACACCAAAAACGAGCGCCGGCTACCGTACGATCGGCTTACCGGATGAAGTCATGGATCTACTTCGCCGGTATCGTCTTGAACAGAACAAATTAAAATTACGGATGGGAGCTGATTGGGAACAGACGGATTACGTCTTCACGAACGAAACCGGACAATACATCCATCCGTGCACCTTTTCCAGATGGCCGAATAAGTTTGCTGAGAAATATGGATTACCGCATATCAACCCGCACGCGCTGCGGCACACACAGGCGTCGGTGCTCTACCAGAACAACGTCGACCCGGTGACCATTTCGCGCAGGCTGGGGCACAGCCGTGTTTCGACCACGCAGGATATCTACTGCCACCTGCTGGAACAGGCAGATGATACCGCGCGCGATGCGATTGGAGAGGTGCTGTTTGGAAATAAGGGAAAGATGACGCCGAGGCCGGGGAAACGAAGTGCGAATTAATTTTTCAACCTATAGAAGAAGACTGATCATTGGGCTAGCTTTCGAACGCGCGATCAAACAGGCAGAAGGTCTTTGCCTGTATCGAGGGATTCTATAATGCTAGGCGAGTTCAGAAACGTCTTGACTACTTGAACCCTAAGCAATGGTTGTCTAGCTGGAATCAAAGCCCTCAAAAAGGCAGTTAACAGATTAGTGATTCTCAGAACAGTCACTGCAGATAGAGACCTGATTATAAACAATTTTTCAAGAAGCTCGCATACCCAAAGAATCTGCCATACAAAAAAACTCATGCGAGGTATTGACAAAAGAAATATTACAGATATAATACAGATATATCACAAACGCATTACGGATGTTGATATAATATATGTAAATCTATCAACGAGGTGCGTTCTATGCGGAAAGAAACTTTATCAGAACAGGCGTATCGTGCAATCAAAGAAAAAATCGTCTATTGCGAATGGAAATTTGGTGAAGAGATTGACCAGCGTATGCTCGCCGAAGAACTTGGATTCAACAGCATCACTCCTGTTAGGGAAGCGCTGATTCTCCTTCAAAACGAAAAACTGGTCAACATTATTCCAAGAAAAGGTATGTTTGTATCAGACGTTTCGATCAGCGATGTAATGGAGAACTATCAGCTTCGAGAAATTATTGAACCGACAGTATTTGATGCAACGGCATTGAACGTTCCACAGGACGAGATACAGTACTTTTCAAATTTATTCAGCTCAATTGAGGAGACGCTCTCCGATGGATTTGACTTGAAACAGTATCTGCAGACGGATATGGACTTTCATCTCGGATTACTACGTCCTCTGAACAATCACAATCTTGACTCAGTCCTTCGCAGCTTATATGAGCAAAACGCTCGGTATCGAATGGCCTGCTTGCAAATTCGACCTGCAGAAAACATGATAAATGAACACCTTGCTATACTTGATGCGTTAAAGAATAGAAACCGCGAAGAAGCCGTTGAAGCGCTCAAAAAGCACATATTTAATTCGAAAAGAGCATTTTTCAACGGAGGCCATCAATTCATACAGGAGCATGAAGAAGAGACATGAAGCGTGCAATTAACGGTGCGACAACAATGCCTTATTCCCTAGAGGAAGATTTGCATGCAGCTGCGACTGCAGGATTCCAAGGCGTAGAGATCTGGTGGGACAAATTAGTTTGCTTTCAAGAAAAGCATACACTCATAGAACTAAAAAGCATCCTGAAAGACAGTATGATCTCTATCGCGGGCATTTGTCCGTTTCTGGTTTCTCCGTTTCGCAACACAAAAACGCTACGTGCAGATTTCTTACAGGCGCTGCGCGTTTCTTCAGAATTAGGGTGCGATCTGATCACAGTCTGCCCTGATTTTCGCCCGATGGACATGAGCCGGGAAGACGCGCTTAAGTGGCATGCAGACGCATTTGCTTGGCATGCGGAGCAAGCGGCAGAACTCAGCATCCGGCTTTGCATCGAACCGATTGCGCGGCACACGTTGGTGCCAGGTCCGATGGAAGCAATCACACTGATTGAAAGCGCCGGCAATCCAAAGAATCTCGGCATCTTGATGGATACATTTCATTATATGTGCTCTTCCATTTCAGTGGAGACCGTTCGAAAAATCCCAATAGAAAAGCTCTGGATGGTTCATGTAAACGACAGCGAACGTGGCGCAATTGAAGAGCTGAAGGATGAGAACCGTTTGTATCCAATGGAAGGTTATATTGATCTTAAAGGGTACATGGAGGCCCTTCGATCGATTGGTTATAATGGATATCTTTCAGTGGAGGTTTTTCGCCCAGCCTATTGGCAGCTACCAATCGTTGAGATCAACCGCCGTGCACGAGAGAGCCTAGATCAGCTTATCGCTCTTTGACGAGCGAACACTTCCATATAAAAATTTTGTCATAAGCGACAATTGCAGGAGGAAAATTAAATGTTTTTAGGCGCATCTTCGTGGGTCTTTGATTGGGCGCCACCCTATGACAAAGCGATTCAGTCAATCGCAAAGCTTGGATTCAAAGGCGTTGAGCTGACGATTTGGAACAATGAGTTTTTGCGCGAGTATTATACTCCGACGGTTGTGTCGGATCTGCGCAAACGCATTGCGGATAACGGATTAACACTCACAAACGTATTCTGCCTTCCTGCCGGTGGTGCGAGTGCGGATGCGGCGACTCGTAAAAACGCAGTCGTTGAGTTCCACATGGCGGCGGAGGTCGCAAAGTCTCTGGGGTCAAATCTCTTAACCACGTGTACATCCTGCCCGTTCGAACTGGATTTTCCGTTTGAGCAGACGCGCCCTACAAGTCAGACGTGGACGGTATCGGTTCCCAAGGGACTTGATTTCAAGAAAAATCATGAAGATTATATCACGACGCTCAATGGATTTGGCGAGGTTTGTGAAGAGTTCGATGTGCGCTTGGCACTGGAGCCGCACCCACATCGAATCATGATGAATGCAGACTCCATGATGCGCATTCTCGAAAAAGTAAATACATCGCGTATTGGCATGAACCTTGATCCGAGCCATCTATTCCCAATGGGTGAAATTGCGCATGTTGTGGTCTATCAGGTGAAGAATGCGATTTTCCATTGCCACTTCTCGGATAACGACGGCCAGACCAATGCGCATTGGCGGCCCGGAAAAGGCAAGATTGATTGGAATTCAACCGTGCGTGCGCTACATGAGATTGGCTATGACGGTGCGATTTCATTGGAACTCGAGGATGTCCCCGGAGCGGCCGGATATCCGGGGTTTCATCGAAATCCTTGTGGATCGTATGAGATATTGGAACGCGAATACAGACTGGCAAAAGAATATATGGAACGTATCTTTGAAGAAGAGAAAATCCCCCTGTACAGGTAAAAAGAGATATGTACTATACGATCCGTCTGCTTCAAACAGGCTATCAATATCTGGATAAGGGAAACTATGCAACGTTTCGCAAGGGAAACGGTGTAGTTCTGGAGATGCCCGTATTTGCCTTTCTTCTGGAAGGCGGTGGGAGAAAAATACTTGTGGACACTGGCATGAGCGATACGGAGCATTCTGTTCGTTTTCACCATGACGGCAGACAGGAAGCGGGACAGGCAATTGACAAACAGCTCAAAGCCATTGGGGTGAATTGCGAGGAAATCGATACCATTGTCTTTACCCATCTGCATTGGGATCATTGCTTCAATCTTGAACGCTTCCCGAATGCGAGATTATTCGCAAGTCGTATCGAGTATGAGTTCGCGCAAAACCCGATTCCGTTTTACTGGGCGTCCTATGAGTATCCGATGGCAACCGGGCTAACCCCGCCGTTTTTCGGGAGGAGCTTCAACCTCACGGAAGGTGAGACGGAGATCTATGCGGGAATTCGCGTTGTTCCGACGCCGGGACATTCTCCCGGCCATATCGCTGTTGCCGTCGACACAACGGCTGGAACCTATTTAATCGTTGGAGATCTGATGTTTTTACGCGAGAACTTGCAACCGGATGAAGAACACGGCTGGCCGTTTATGCCACCGGGCAGGTTTTGCAATATCATCGATATCTGGAGCAGCTACGAAAAAGCGCTCTCGATTGTAAAAAGTCCCGATTATATTTTGATGACGCACGATCCTTCCCAGCTGGGCAAGACGTTGCTGCCTGACGAAACCTGACTTTTCGGTTTTGACGCGCGTGGAACCGGGAAAAATAAAAGGAGAAAAGACGTATGAAAAAACTGATCACATTCCTCATGATGACGCTCCTGATCCTATCCGTTATTGGGTGCACAGCACCACAGCAGACAGAAACACAGACCACCGATGCGACGCAGCAACCGCAGGCCACGGAAGCGGCGGCGCAGGAGAGTACCGAACCGATCAATTTAGTGATCGATAGTTGGCGGACGGATGATATCTCCGCTTGGCAGGATTTTGTCATCCCTGCCTATGAAGCGACGCATCCAAATGTTAAAATCACCTTCGATGCAATCAGCAACTCGGAATACACAACGGTTCTTTCAACCAAACTGCAGGGTGGCGCGGCAGGCGACATCATTATGTGTGAACCCTATGACTCCCGTATCAGCCTTTATCAGGATGGGTACCTGGTCAAACTCAACGACCTGCCAGGGCTTGATGCGGATACTGATCATTACGATGAATTTGCGCTGAGCGCATGGAGCACGGATGATGGCGACCTGTATGCAATTCCGCTCGCAGCAGTCTCTCATGGATTTATGTACAACAAAACGATGTTTGATTCACTCGGGTTGACCGCGCCGAAGACGGTAGACGAGTTTTTCCAAGTTTGCAAAGCGATCAAGGATGCAGGATATACCGCTTTGGCGCTGGGCTCGTCGGAAGAATGGATTGGCAATGTCTATGCCTACAGCATCGTTTGCCCGACATTCACAAAGGGTGAGGAAGGTCGCCTTGGCTTGATCAACGGAACCGCAAAGTTTACGGATCCGGGTTTTGTGCAGGCGTTCCAATTCATTCAGGATTGGATTCCTTATCTGCCGGACGGCTACCAGACGCTCAATTACTCCGATATGTGCACGTTATTTGCAACGCAGCAAACCCTTATGATGCCTTGTGGCTCTTGGGACATCTCCGTGATGAAGAATCTTGTCGGCGATCAGTTTGAGTATTCGGCTTTCCAAGTTCCAGATGCCGGATATGGTCAATATGTTTGCTTCCATCCGGATAACGGCCTTGCGCTGAATGCTGCAAGCCCGAACCAGGAAGCAGCGATCGAGTTCCTGCAGTGGACGACGACTGAAGATTTTGCGAAGATTTGGAATGCCGCTCTGCCCGGATTCTTCACCTTGAGCAAGCACTCGGTTCAGCTGGACAACCCGCTTGCCAACGAGATGCTCTCATGGGCGACCACAGCGGACGGCGCATCACCGCGTGTTGCGTATCAGTATCTTTCGAGAAACTTTAATACGGATAACGAAATCGCACGGGTGACAACTCTGATGCTCCTTGGAGAAATGGACGCGCAAACGGCAGCGAATACGTTGCAGACAAACTTTGCCGCGGGTTACACGCCGAAGGGCTAATCAAAAAGCGGAAACGATGGCGAAAGCCGGGGCAGAAGATGATTCTGCCCCGGCAAACTATACGGGAGGAAACTTCGCTTATGAGACATAGGAAAATCGGTAGAAAGCGAAACCTGCACGCACTTTGGTTTTTGCTGCCTGCATTCATCATATACACCGCATTTATGATTGCGCCAATCATAACATCAATGGTACAGAGCCTTTATGTCTTTGATGCAAACCGCACGCTTCATTTCGCTTGGTTTCAAAACTATAAAATGTTGCTAACCGATGCAGCATGGAGCAGAAGTCTGTGGAATGCATTATGGAACAGTGCGAAATTCTTCTTGGTCAACATGTTCCTGCAAAATCCTTTAGCGTTGCTGCTCGCCACATTACTTGCGTCCAAGATGCGATTTGGCAACGCCTACCGAACCATACTGTATCTGCCGTGTATCCTGTCGCTGGTCATGGTGGCGTTTGTCTGGCAGATGATGCTAAATCCGACCTGGGGCATTGTGCGGGATCTGCTGAACGCAGTTGGAATAGGTGACCTGTTTCAGCCGTGGTTAGGACAGAAGCAAACAGCGCTTACGACCATGTCGCTCATATCAGCGTGGCAGAATCTTGGCGTTCCAGTGCTGCTTTATTATTCGGCGCTGATCAGCATTCCAGGGGAACTGCTGGAGGCAGCCCGCGTGGACGGCTGCACCTCTGCCAAAACATTCTGGCGCATCAAATTGCCGATGATTATGCCGATGGTTGCTACTGTTTCCCTGCTGACCTATATCTACAATTTCAACGCGTTTGATCTCATTTACGCGATCAAGGGCCCGATGGCCGGACCGGATTTTTCGACCGATACAATGATGTCATTTTTTTTCAGAACGTTTTATGGGCATCAACTTCAGCAACCAAACGCACCGATGGGTGCAACGGTGGCCTGCGTTATCCTCGTGCTGATGCTTGGCGGCGTGCTGTTATACCTTTCTGCCAGTAAAGCGGCAAACAAACGGATCAATTAGGAGGCGGACAGATGAATGTAAACACAAAATCGCGCGTAATGATGCGCATCGCCTCCGTCATCAAACATGCCATTCTCGTTTTCTCTGCTGCTGCCGCTCTGTTTCCCGTTTTGATCGTCGTGCTCAATTCGCTAAAGGCACGCTTGGAGATTTTCAACCATCCTTACGCACTGCCGACGGCACAGACTTGGGATATGGTTGGGTATGCGACGGTTTTTTCGCGCTCGGATTTCTTGCTGTATTACAAAAACAGCCTGATTGTAATCGTATGCGCATTATTTCTCATCCTATTTCTCGGATCGCTCGTTTCCTATGCGCTGACGGAATACCGCTTTCGGGGTAATAACGCATTGTTTATCTACTTCATTCTGGGCATCATGATTCCAATACGACTAGGTTCGGTCGGCGTGCTAAAGATCATGAGCACGCTAAAACTAACCAACACGCTTTGGGCGTTGGTGCTAGTCTATGCGGTTGCAGGGCTGCCGCTTGCGATTTTTATTCTAACGCAGTTTTTTCGGCAAATTCCATCTACGCTCAAGGAAGCGGCGCGCATCGATGGGGCGAGTGAGTTTCACATCTACCTGATGAGCGTTCAACTCATCCGCCCTGCGATCGCAAGCGTCGCCGCACTATCCGTCTCTCCGATTTGGAATGACATCTGGTGGCCGCTGATCCTTGCCAGCAAGAAAAACGTAATGACCGTTACGCTTGGCGCGCAGCAGTTTTTAGGACAGTTTGCGACGGACTGGAATGCGCTGCTTGCTGCGCTCTCTATGGCGATGGTGCCATTGGTGATTCTGTATGTGCTATTTTCAAAATATGTGATGAGCGGCATGATCGAGGGCGCGGTGAAGGGTTAACACCCAGAAAATGGGTCTTGAAGATATAAGGGGAACATATGAAAGAATCCTTACAAATTGCGAAGCTCAAAGCAAGGCTAAAGCTGATCAAACAATGGAGCATCACAAAAAGCGCGGCTATGGAGCTGGATGGCTGGATCGGCTTGGATGATAGGCAGGAGAACCGTCGCGCGCTGCACCTTTTTGAAGGATGCATCTGGAGTGGCGCACGCCAGCAATTTGAAGTGACGGGCGAGTTCGCGATCGCTTCTCGGGGGGATCGCTCGCCGGCGGTTATCCTGAATCTTGGCAGGAGCGACTCTCTGGAAAAACTTGCGTTTCTCTACGGTCCGGAAGCACTGGCGGAAATTGATGGTGAAATAGTATTTGCTGTAGATCCCAACCATGACTGGTGGGTATTACCGGAACGATTTGCGGACGGTGCAACACACCGTTTGCGACTGATTGGATGGACGGGGATTCAGGATGAACCGTACCGGGTTGGATTCATCGGAGTCGGACAAATCTCGGATATATCACGCGAGCTGCATTCGCTCGCAACGCTTTGCATGGAGACTGCTGAGTTTTGCAACGATGATTCGTTGCGCGCGCGACTGTTGGATTGCCTCGACGCGGCTTTGTTGCTGTTGAATCTGAACGATTCACCTGATCAAGCGTATTTTGAAAGTATCGTTGCTGCGGACATTGAGTTAAAGAATAGACTCGTCGCGATGCCGCGCGCGCCACTTTGGCATACGGTTGCCTGCGGGCACGGACATCTGGATCTTGCGTGGCTTTGGCAGACAGAGATCGCAAAAGGGAAAGCGGCCAGAACCGTTTCCAACGTGCTGCGATTGATGGAACTTGATCCGGGATTTCGATTTTCACAGACGCAAGGACAACTATACTCCTGGATACAGGCGCATTTTCCAGCACTGTTTAAAAAGATCCGCACACGCGTTCAAAGCGGGCAGTGGGAAATTCTCGGCGGCATGTGGGTGGAGCCGGATTGTAATGTGACAAGCGGGGAGTCGCTGGTTCGTCAGATGCTGCTCTTCCATAGCTATATGAAAGAGACATTTGGCGTTGCCGGATCGCCCGTGGTCTGGCTACCGGATACGTTCGGGTTTTGCGCGCAATTGCCGCAATTGATGAAAAGCGCAGGATTATTGTATTTTGCGAGCGCAAAATTGTCTTGGAACGAAACAAACAAAATGCCGGCAGAGACGTTTCGCTGGAGAGGGCTGGACGGATCTGAGGTGCTCGCACATATTGTATCCACTTCAAAACCTGCCTGGTGGGGAGCGACATATAGCGCGGATCTTTCTGCGATCGAGCTTTGCGCTACGGTGCAATCGCTTTCGCAAAAGCACGGCGTGGATTCGTTTCTGGTTGCGTATGGCATGGGTGATGGCGGTGGCGGACCGAATGAAGGCATGGTGCGGCGTGGAGCGCTGTTGGAGCATATCGGCCTGCCCGGCCTGCCCGCAGTGAAGCGTGGAACATTCCACTCGTTTTTTCAAGGGATTACGAATACAGACACTTTGCCGATTTGGCATGGAGAGCTTTATTTTGAATTGCATCGGGGCACTTATACCGGACAAGCAGAGACAAAACGGCTAAACCAGCTCTGCGAAAGTGCACTTCATCAAGCGGAATTTCTCGCAGCTTGGGTGGCGGATGCCGCGGGGGTGCCATATCCGCATAAGCAGTTCAGGGCGGCTTGGCAAGCGGTTTGCTTAAATCAGTTTCATGATATCTTGCCAGGTTCGTCGATTCATGCAGTCTATCGGGATGCCAAGATCGTATACGACAGCGTGCTGGAGATTTGCGACAGAATTTCAGCAGACTCGGCAAACGCGCTGGGGATTCTGGTAAAACACGATGCGGAAATAATCGCCATCAACGCGACGAATGAACCGCAAAGCGGATTTTTGCGTCTTCCGAGTGGGTATTCTGGCGAGGCGCTTTATCAGAATGGCGAACTATTGACGATTGTGGAGCGGGATGGAGCTCTTGCTGCATGGCTTGATCATGCTCCTCCCTACGGATTTGCGGCGCTTACGCGAGGCGAAAAGGATGCGCTCGTTTTAAGAGAAGAACCATACCCTGAAGCTGAGCGCAATGGCGCGTATTTTCTGGAAAATGAAGCCATTGTTGCTGTGTTTAGCGATGCTGGAGAGCTGATTCGCTTGACCGACCGCACGAATAACCGCGAACTGATCGCCGAGGGGCGCGCAGCCCTGCAATGGCAGCTGTTTGAGGATCGCCCGCCGGAATGGGACGCTTGGGATATCGACGCATCCTATCGAGAAAAGGGATTTGAGCATGCGAGTATCTGCAAGATAGAACCATATCATATCGGCAAGCTCTTAACTGGACTACGTGTATCCCAAATGATTGGGCAAAGCGAGATAACCCAGCGCATTGAGCTCTTTGCAACCTCCAACGTGTTGCAGGTCATGTGCGAGCTGGATTGGCACGAGCGGCAAAAGCTGCTCAAAGTTTCGATGCCGCTCGCAATTAACAATGCGCGTGCAGCGTTTGGAACGCAGTTTGGTGTTGTGGAACGCCCAACCCACGCAAACACTTCGTGGGAGGAAGCAAAGTATGAAACCTGCATGCAGGGATTTGCTGATCTGTCCGAGGGCGATTATGGCGTGAGCATTGCGAGCGACTGTAAATACGGTGTGCGGATTTTCGAGAATGAAATCAGCCTGTCGGTACAAAAGGGCGCGGTTTTTCCGGATGAAACCGCAGAGGCGGGGTATCACCGATTTGCTTTTCGCTTGATTCCTCATGCGGGAAGCGGACTATCGGAGGCAAGACGACATGCCTCCGCACTAAAAAGCCCGATTTGTGCCTATCTATTGTCCAAGCCAAGCGGCAAATATGAAACCCGCAGTATGATCATGAGCGACCGTAACTCATTCACGATCGATACCATCAAGCGGGCGGAAGCGGATGATGCAACAATTGTTCGCGCATACGAGGCGGACAATACGCGCGGGAAAGCGACGATTGTGTGGTATCGGGACGGCATAAAAGTTGAGAAAACCAATATATTGGAACAATATACCGGACAACTGCGTAGCTGGGGGTGCTCGGCAGCGGTGGAGTACAACCCATTTGAAATCGTGACATTAAAACTGAAATGATAACCGTGTGGCTATGCGCCGGCACGATGGAGGCGGAAAAATGAAGGCACTTGTGATGGAAAAAAGCGGACCCGTACATTATACAGAGGTAGGAAAGCCCACTTTAAACAGCGGTCAAGTACTGCTAGACGTAGCGGCTTGCGGGATATGCGGAACAGATATGCACGTGTATAAAGGCATGGAGAACTCATGGGCGCTGCCTGGGATCATTGGCCATGAGCTCTCCGGAACGGTAGTGGAATGTGCGCCGGATGTAAAAGGAATACCGAACGGAACTGCTGTAACCATTCAACCACTCGTGCATTGCGGAGTGTGTGAATTTTGCAAGAGCGGCCGAACCAATCTTTGCCGGCAAATACGCCTGATTGGTGGAGAGATTGCGGGTGGCTTTGCGGAGTATATTGCTGTGCCGGCAGAGAGTGTGATTCCACTACCTGAAGGGATGCCTGTGGAGTATGGCGCGCTTGCTGAACCGGCGGCAACTGCGGTGCATGCTGTAAGACGGCTTGGCGGACGAAAATACGAGCGGGCAATCATCTTTGGTGCAGGTGCAATCGGGCTGTTGATATTGTCGGTTTTACGCGATTTTGTGGATTGCATCCTGATTTCGGACATTGATGATGCACGCCTGGAGCACGCATTACAGCTTGGTTCGGACGGCGTACTACACGTTTCACGAGAAGATGTAACCATGCGCGCGCTGGAATTATCCGGAGGCAAGCAGTTTGATCTCGTGGTCGATGCGGCGGGACTTTCTTCGACACGACAGCAGGGCCTCTCTGTGATTGCCCCCGGCGGCGATTTCTTGTTTGTCGCGCTCGGAAGTGTAAAAACAGAGGTCGATTTTATGCAACTGGTCACTGGCGAACTGCGCTTCTTTGGCACACAGTGCCATACGAAAGATGACTTTGCGCTCGCACTTGCGATGATTGCTGATGGACGAATCGATTATACTCAGATTGTCACGCAGATGCCGCTTTCAAGAGGCGAGGAAGCCTTTAAGAACTCCAGGCTTGGTATCAAGCTGCATTTGTTGCCATAAGCGACATCGGAATCCGGTTTAAGGGGAAACATATGAAACACATTTTGATATTAGCGACACTGGATACAAAATTAGACGAGGCTATCCTTTTAAAACGTGCCATTGAAGAGTTTCAATGCGAAGGAATCATTCTCGATTGCAGCCTAACCAAGAGCAATAGCGACTATCATGCACTTCGAGAAGAGATGTTTCATCGAGGAAACAAAACGGAAGACGAGCTTCTTTCGCTGGATAAAAATGGGGCGCATTGTCTGATGCGCGAACTTGCTTGCGCACAAACGGAGGCAATGTTTGAAGAGAAACGAATCGATGGTGGCATCGGTATGGGTGGCGTGCAGGGCACGATCATTGCGGCAGAAGCGTTACAGCGACTGCCAATCGGCGTTCCAAAGTTTCTTTTTTCCGCAGTTGCAAATGGCAATGCTATTTTTGGCCCATATGTTGGCACGACCGATATGGTGATCATGCACTCAGTGGTCGATATTGCGGGCACAAATTGGCTCATCAGGAAACTGATCCGCCATGCGGCTGCTGCGGTAACGGCGATGGCTTCGGTGATTGAAGAGGAAACTCAAAGGATACGTACGGTCGCAATCACGATGGGTGGTGTGACGACGCCCTGTGTTGATCGTATCCGACAAAGGTTGGAAGAAGCGAAATATGAAGTCTTGGTTTTTCATTGCAATGGAATTGGCGCAGAGTCAATGGAAGAACTCGTGTCGGCAGGTGAAGTTGATGCGGTTATGGATATTACACCGCATGACGTGATGGATGTTCTGGAGGGCGGATTGATGCCCGCTGCTGAAAACCGGTATGCGAGCATCGTGCAGGCAGGGATACCTTTGATTCTTGCGCCAGGGTGTGCGGATTTGATTCTATACAATGGCGTAGATAAGATTCCGCCAAAAAAGAGGGGCAGGAAATTCGTGGAGCACAACTTGCTTCACACGCATGTTAAGGCGGATTATTCAGAAATGTATCGTTTAGGTAGATATATTGGCGAACGGCTTGCAAAGACGGCCGACCGCGTCAGTGTCATGATCCCGTTAAAGGGTTACAGCCAACTGAACAAAGAGGGTTGTGCGCTTTACGATCCGGATGCGGATAGAGGCTTTTTCGATGCGCTCCGTGCTAGAGACGCACCTCCGTTCCGAATTCTTCCGATTGATGCGCATATTAACGACGACGCGTTTGCAGAGGCATGTTGCGACGAGCTGGAGCGGAGATTTGCAGAATGGATAAATAGCGGAATATAAAATACTGTGGAATGATTGCGATTGTAATAATCGCTTAATACGCGCAACAAAGGATTTTAACGGCCACAGATCATAATCTGGGAAAGGACCAAATGAAACGATCTGAGATCAATCACGCGCTACGTGAATTGGAAGCAATGGCGGCGAAATATCGGGTTTTATTACCTCCGTTTTGCCATATCACACCGGAAGAGTGGCGAGAAAAAGGACACGATCACGACGAAATTCGAGACAATATGCTCGGTTGGGATATCACGGATTATGGCCTTGGAGACTTCAACAAGGTCGGATTTTCATTGATTACGATACGAAACGGCAATTCAAAGCAGAGAGGCAAATATAAAAAAAGCTATGCAGAAAAATTGTTGTATCTACGAGAAACGCAGTATTCGCCTAATCATTTCCATTGGATGAAGATGGAGGATATCATCAACCGCGGTGGCGGCAATCTACTCATCCGTGTGCATAACTCCTGTCCGGATGAAAGCGTGGATTATAGCAGCGAAGTAACCTTGCATCTTGACGGCGTACTACGTGTTGTGCCCGCAGGAACGCAGATACTGCTGAAGCCGGGGGAGAGTATATCCATTCAACCGCTTTTATATCATGATTTTGCAGTAGAATTCGGTTCGGGAGCAGTGTTGATAGGTGAGGTGAGCGAATGCAACGACGACAACGAGGATAATCGCTTTGAAGAACACATCGGGCGGTTTCCAGCGATTGAGGAAGACGAAGAGCCATACCGGCTGCTCTGTAACGAGTATCCTACGGCGAGGGAGTAACAGATGCAGTTCGACGTCGGAGCACTTGGCGAACTGTTGATTGCACGAAAACAAAAATACTGCAATGGAATTTGAGGATGCGGTTGATTTTCACAGGTTCATTTTGACAGGGAATCATGTGTTTCGGTCTCAAATGAGACGAAAAAGGACAAAATGATGTATTTTGATCTTCCCTATGATAGCGAAGAGAATATTCAATCCGGCGATTATGTTGTCGCGACCTATCTCATCAGTGGTGTGAGCGAGCAGGACGTTCTCGCACGCGTGGGTAAGTTTGCCATAGGTCAAACCGTCGGTACATGGGTGGAGTTGCCGGGAATTACCAGAAGCATGGTCGAGGGGTATCAGGCACGCGTGCTCTCGCTGGAGCTCATTCCTGCGGAACCTGTTTGCGCCGTAACGCGCGTCGCGTTTCCTGCGCATAATCTGCCGAGTTTTGCGATGTTCCAAACAGCGCTGGTTGGAAACGACGTCTCCACGGCGCTCTGCATCAAATTGCTGGATGTTGCGATCACACAGGCTGCACTTAAGCGTTACACAGGCCCGCGACAGTCCATTATAGGAATCCGCGAAAAAGTGGGGGTTGTGGATCGTCCGTTAGTGCTCAACATGATCAAACCTTGCATCGGCTACAACGCGGAAGAAGGGGGAAAGCTGTTTTACGAAAGTGCAATGGGTGGCGTTGACCTGATCAAGGATGATGAAGTGCTCGCTGAAATTCCCATTCTTTCAGTTGCCGCGCGTGTTCGCGCCTATGCCAAAGAAGCGCAGCGCGTACGGGAACAGCGCGACAGTGCGCCTATTTATATTCCGAATATCACGGGTGGACCCAAGTATATGCGCCAAATGGCGCGGATGCTCCTCGAAGAAGGTGCGGAGATGGCGATGGTCAATTTCGTTACCACGGGACTGGACGCGTTTGCGGAGCTGACGGAAGAGTTCGGTGAGAAGCTCGCGTTTCTTGCGCATTATGCGAGTGCGGGCATGATGAGCTCCACCTGGCTTGGCTATGCAAATCCAGTGCTGCTCGGTACGCTCGCGCGGCTTGCGGGCGCGGACATGGTGATGACCATGTATCCCGGAACGCCCGACAACAAAGGGTATCTGGAGTTTTGCAAGACCGTGCAAAAGCAGAAGCTTTCTTTGGGTGATATGAAACCAGTCTTCACGGTGGTCGGCGGCGGAATTACCCCGCTGAACCTACGCGCGGTTATTCAAGAGCTCGGTAGCGACGTCATCCTCGGAGTAGGAGGTGCGATTCAGGGGCACCCGATGGGAACGAGAAGCGGCGCGACAGCTACGATGGCAGCGGTGAAAGCTGCGCATGCTGGTGTATCGTTGAAAGAAGCCGCGAATGATTGCCCTCCACTTGCGGCTGTTCTCAGCGGGTACAGCCGTTGAGAAAAAACCGAATTCAGAGTACAAAGGCAGGACAAGAATATGAAAAAACCAATTGTCATCGGATGCGACAATGCGGCGGTAGAACTCAAACACACGCTCGTTGGAGTGTTAAAACATCTCGAAATCCCATATGAAGACGTAGGCGTGGAAAGCGAAGTCGACAAGACGCTCTACCCCGAGGTGGCGGAGCGCGTTTGCGAAACCATCATTGTGAGCAACTATCAAAAAGAGGGCATTATTCTCTGCGGAACGGGTATCGGTATGGCGATGACCGCAAATAAATTCCCTGGCATATTCGCCTCCGTTTGCCACGATTCTTTTTCGGCAGAGCGCTCGCGACTCTCCAACAACGGAAACGTGATCTGCATGGGTGCGCGCGTGATTGGCCCAGAGCTTGCGAAGAAGATCCTGCGCGAGTGGCTGACATTGGAATATATCCCAGGCGGCAGCTCACAACCCAAGGTGGACTGTATGCGCAGCATCGACAGCGCAAGCCGCAAATGATTATATCGCGGAAAGAGAATGATCGCATGAAACCGCTTTTGATAGGTACGAACCTTAAGATGTATAAAACCGCAGGCGAGACGCAACGCTATCTTTCCGCTCTGCAAAAAAAAACGCAGGATCTACGAGGAGAAATCACCTTGTTCGTCATTCCGTCTCATCCCGCGCTGGAGCGCGCTGCAAGCACGGTGAAAGACAAAGCGATTCTGCTCGGCGCACAAAATATGCACCCCGAGGAACAGGGGCAATTTACGGGAGAAGTCTCCCCACTGATGCTGGAAGAGTTCGATCTGGATATTGTAGAAATTGGACATAGCGAGCGACGGCATATCTTCTGCGAGACGGACGAGCAGGAGAACAAGAAGGTTTTAAGTGCGCTGAGCCACGGTTTTATCGCGCTGTTCTGCGTTGGTGAAACAGCAGAGCAGAAAGCCACGGGTATCGCGGATGAAACGCTCGCCATCCAGCTGAAAATCGGGCTTTCCGGCGTATTGCTGGAGCAGGCAGAGAGAATTTGGATTGCTTATGAACCGGTCTGGGCGATCGGTGTTAATGGCGTTCCTGCAGCTGCGGGCTATGTAAAAAAGCGGCATGCGCGCATCCGTCGTGTGCTGGAGGAGATGTTTCCCAAAATGGACATTCCCGTGCTCTACGGCGGTAGCGTAAACCCGCAAAACGCGGAGGAATTAATCGTTCAACCAAATGTAGACGGGCTCTTTATCGGCCGCGCTGCATGGGATACAGAGAAGTTTGACGCGTTGATCCGGCAGGTTTTGCCCCTCTGGCAGCGTAAACAAACTTAACATACGAACAATGGAATGGATATAAAAAAACGTATGGAACATACGAAAAAACGCGGCGAACTTTACGCGCTCCTCAATATAGCAGCACATCGCGCCTATGCACGCGGCATACAGACTGGCAGCGGAGGCAACTTGTCTGCGCGGGATATCGAAGCAGGGCAGATGATTGTAAAAGCAAGCGGAGGATCGTTTGCGGACTGTACAAGTGAGGGTGGAGGCTTTGTTGTAACGCGCTTTGACGGAGAACGCCTTCAGGAAACCGATCCGAAACCCACGCGAGAAGTAGTGCTGCACGGCATGCTCTACATGCTTTTACCAATGATCGGAGGGATCATGCATTGCCATAGCCCGTGGGCGGTTGCATTTGCATATCGGCACGATGAGCTGCCGATGACGACGCAGCATGTCAAGCTAAAGCTCGGTCACGATATCCCAATACTCAACATCGATTCCCCCACGTTGCTGATGAAGCATATACCGCTTGTGCGCGCACTGTTTAAAGAAAACCCGAAGCTGACTGCGTTTATCCTGCGCGGTCACGGCGTTGTCGCAATCGGGGCAGACATTGTCGAGGCGGAACATACCGCGGAACTCGTGGAAGAAACCGCGCAGATTGCTTCTCTGCGCGAAATTCTGAATAATGACAGCGTAATAAAAATAGTGAAATAAGAGATTGTGTGAAAATTTCTTACAGCATGGGAAGAGAGAGAAATAGAGTTCAGGAGAAAAAGAACCATGCTAAACGACGAATGCAATACGATTACAAATTCATGAAGATACTGTTATGCTGAATTACGCAATCCGTACTTGACGCATTATTTGACGCACATGATCGCAAGAGGTTGCGTCAAATCGCATGAGATTACGAAAATCACCAATGGTCAACTCAAAAAATATGCCCAATAACGGGCGATAATAAGAGATTACAGGAGATTGCACCAAAATAATTGGTCGTCTCCGACTCTGTAGGTCGCACGTTCGAATCGTGTCGGGCACGCCAAAAACCCCCTAATTAGGCGACTTTTTAGGGGGTTCTGTTTTAGCTCGTTTTCCAAAACGTGCGACAATGCGACAAATTTGGGTGAAGTGTTTTTCAGGGTGAAATGAAGGCGGCTCGTATAGGGGTTGCTGAGTCGGTCTTTTGCGTCATTTGACGCACATTTGACGCACGAGGGGGGTATTTTTTACGAAAGATGATGAATTACAGAACGATTTTTAATACTTTGATAAAGGCGAATATTTTATTGATTCTTTTATAACGGTTGGATTACACTGATATATAGTTGGATTTGAATTTAGAATTATAATAGGTTGGAACTCTAGGATAGGCTTGGATAATATTTTGAATAACAGAGAACGAGTGATTAAAAAATTAAAACGCCTGAAGGCACGCATCCTGCTAATCGTCGCTTTGGCTTTATCGATTACGCTGATCATAGCGTTTGTTATGTTAACCAATGCTCTCGCAAACTACAGGCGTGAGAGGAAGAAGTATGAACAAGTGCGCTTGAATGCTGTTCAGACGATTGATCCCATGTCAACAACCAATCTACCTGAAATATCACCGAAGACAACATCGTTACCTGAGTTAAGAGAGACGCCGCCTATAATGGTGGACTTTGCAACCGTACAAGGAGATGGTCCGAATGTTCTAGGTTGGCTTTACAGTAGCGATTCGCAGATTAACTATCCAGTCGTTATTTATAGCGACAACCGGCACTATCTTTCGCATGATTTCACTGGTTCGGACAGCTCGAGTGGAGCCTTGTTTTTTGATTTTCGACTCACAAAACAACTAGTAGGGGAGAATTTGATTGTATATGGACATCATATGAAAGATCGTTCGATGTTCGGAAGCCTTCTTCAGTATCAGAAGCAATCGTATTACGAAGAGCATCCTACAATGTATCTGATGACTCCAGACAAGAATTATCGAATTGATCTGTTTGCCGCACGGTTTACCGATTCCGAACAGGATAACTTTCCCATACAATTTAATTCTGAGCAGAAGCGTCGTACATTTGTGCAAACGGCAATTGGAAACTCTACATTTATGCCGAACGATAAAACCTATCGTTTAGATGTTCAGATCATTTCACTGGTCACTTGTGCATATTCGGATTACATTGAGGATTCGAAATTTCAGGTTCAGGGATGGCTTATTGACATTGGATAAATCTTGTTCAGTATAACTTGGATAACAACATCTGTTTTTTATTGAGCACCTCTTGAATGAGATGCATTAGGCCCGAAATGCATAGACGGGCATTTTACCCTTTTCGGGTGAAACGCTTCATTTTTTTAGAATAGGTGTATTAGTATGTCTTGTAGGGCATGTTTCGAATTAATATGTGATGTTCGGATCGTTTATTTGATATAATGAAACCAATAATCTTAATCAATAATGAATCGAAGGGCAACCACTTATGAAACGATACCTAAAGAAGAAGGGCCTATTTTTCGTAAATTCATGGTCACGATTTCACATATTGCGGCTTGCCTGGTGCAAGAGGAATTCTACAAAAGCACCACGATTGGCGGCTCTTTTCCTGGCAACCATTATTTGCTTAATGGTTTTCCCGCGAATAGCGAGCGCAGATGCTCCGCAAGATCTTACAGGCCAAGACACCTATTTAGTGGTTCACGAGACAACGGGAAGTTACACCGGATTGGGCGGACCTTCAAATATTACCGTTACCGACCCGAATGGGGATCTCATCACTCCAAGTGGAAATGTATATAGCGATGTCCCTCTTGGGTCAAATCTTAGTCTCAAGTATGTTTTTCATCTTGAAGACGGAGATGGATCTTCTTTATATAATTATGCCACGGGTAGTTATTTTACATTCCTCTTGCCAGAAGGCATGACTTTCACCGCTACTACTGGATCTCCGACTACGATTCAAGCGACTGATTCAATTACAGGAAACTTATGGACTTTGGGAACTTGGGAACTCCTCTCCGATGGAAGAACGGTACGCGTTAACTTTTCTAACGATTTAAATAATCATCAAGCTCGATGGGCTGCGATTATGATATATGGAACCTTTGATGCTGAAGTAGGCCAGGAAGGGCTCGAAAGCACATTCTCACTTGGAACCCAAACAACTACCTTTGTGCGCGAGCTGCCGCCACCGCCAGAAATTGTACTTACAAAGGCGGGGATATATGACGCCAACACCAATACAATCTCATGGACGGTTACCATTACTCCTCCTAATGGCGTGCCACTATCGGGCTATCATCTTTCAGATAATTATAGTAACAATCAAGCTTATGTAGAAAGTTCTTTTCAAGTGAATGGCACGGGAGTGCCGGATGCAAATCTCAGCTTCGACACGAATAAAGTCATTTATACATTCCCTGATCCCACAAATGGCAATCAAATAGTGACCTATAAAACGACGCCGACAACCTTTAGTGCAGAAACGGGGGCTAGTTCATCTACTGAGCGATCTACTTTTACTAATGCTGCCTCAATCCTGCGAGGCACGGAAACGATCAAGGGACCAGTAGAAGCTTCTGTTGCAGTTGATTGGCTGAACAAGACAGGCGCGATTGCAAGCGCAAGTGAGTACATTATGCGGTGGACAATCAATATTTTTGTACCCGCAGGTGCGACGCTAACCGGGGTTTCAGTTAAGGATACGCTTTCAGCAGGGCAAGAGTTGATCAACTCAGAAACATATAAGGCGACTTATACCATAGGCACAAATGCATCACAGGACTTCATAGAAGGCTCTGGTGTAGGTCGATATACTGTTTCCGGGCAGGAAGTCACATTTGAACTTGACGACCTTAATGCTTCGACAAGCATTGTTTACTTTACTAAGATCAGCGATCCCGCTAGCAGTTTAAATACAAATGGTACCGTTACTTTTCGAAATGCCGCAGAACTTACTTGGGATCAGCTGCCTGAAGGAACTAACACCGAGCCTGGTGATAGTGCGAGTGTAGGAATTGTGGGGTCTGGAGGACTGCTTGCAAAAGTTGCTGGTTCTGTCACGAACTACGGACCAGGAAAAGATATAATCTACTGGACCATTACTGTAAATCGAAATAAGGTCACGATTGAAGATGCTGTTATCAATGACACAATACCCGAAGGGCAGCAACTTTTGATCGATAGCACGCACCCGTTCGTTGTTTTGAAGGATGGAGTGAACGATTTTCAAACTACATCCTCAGCAGCTACTGGAGGGCTTGGCTCGAGTGATGGTTTTATTCGCAATTATTCCTACACATTCCCTGATGAAGATCCTGTAGCTAGTGGAAATACAATTTCATCAAGCTACACAGTGAGATTCTATACTCAGATTACCACCACATTAAGCGGTTTATCTCGGTTGTATGTAAACAACAATTCTGTGAATTATCAGAACAATGTGACATTAAATCGCACGAGCACCGGAGGGTCCGTGACAACAACAGGGACTCAAAGTTTTCGTAGCCAGATGATAGCAAAATCAGTACCGATTCAATACAACTATACCGATAGGAGCACTCAATGGAGGGTAGTTGTAAACCGTAACCAACTGACATTAACTAATGCGATTATTACTGACACTCTGCCGGTAGGCATGGAACTATTGATTGGCTCAGCATACCCATTTCAAGTTGTGGAGAACAACACGATAATCGCAAACTCACCAACGACAGGAACGAGTGGAAGCAACAGCTTTACAGTTGAACTTCCCTCTCCAACAACCGAACAATACACAATTACTTTCTACACGAGACTCACCGACGAAGCTCTGTTAAGCCAAGGACAAAACAGTAAAACTTATACGAACCAAGCAAGACTGGATTCGGATGAGGTTATGAATTTAACAGCATCTGCAAACACCACTGTTGGAAATCCGGTGATCATAAAAAGCTATAATTATATAGCTGGTACCGATATTATTGATTGGTCGGTTGCGATAAATGCAGGACAGGTCCCACTATACAACGCAATAGTTACAGATGATCTGAATGATGCATTAGAGCTTATACCTGCCTCCCTTAAACTATATGCGGTAAATGTAGCGAGTAACGGGACAGTGAATGCCGCTTCTACTGGCGTGCTTGTCGATACTGCAAATTACAGCGTCGTAATGCCAACAACAGCAAATGGGAATACCTTGGAGGTTCGGTTGCCTGAGGGTTCGCAGGCATACCGACTAGAGTTTTCGACTTATATTTTAACCGATGACTTGAATGCTGTTAACGTAGTCAGTTTGAACGGTTCGAACGGTGATCCGTCCGGAACTGCTGATTCAGCACGCATCTCAATAAGCAACCTCTGGTCTAGTGGAGGTAGCGGGAGCTATGTTTTGTCAGTATATAAATCTGACGGATCGGGCAATCCTGTTCCAGGTGCTACATACAGGCTTCTCAGTATGAGCCTATCTCCTATCCTGCGGGATGGCAATCCAGTCGATGTTATCACAGACGAAAACGGTTATGCGTTGTTTACCAATTTACCCGCCTGGATTTTTTATGTAATCGAAGTCAATCCACCGGCGGGATATTTACTAAATCCAGCATTTATTGGGGGAGAAAGACTAAGCGAAGATCTTCTGTTTGAAACAAGCGATCAATTTGCATTAGGGGCGCTTTCCTTCGCGAAAGAAGCCGCTAACGGAACACCGCTGAGTGGCGGTACATTTACTTTAACCGGAACAGACTACAACTCCGAGTCAATCCTAAGAACAGCCGCGAGCAACAACGGAGTTGTAACGTTTTCAGATCTGCCCTTGGGGGTCTATTCTGTACGTGAAACTACTGCACCGACAGGGTATGCACTTTCGGATGTAGAAATCACTGCTGTTGTGGAATACAATTCAACGAAAACGAGTGTAGTTGTTAACATCACTTCTGATTTTGATATGATCGTAAATGACCCGATGCCATATGGCTTCATTGAGCTTTATAAAACGGATGGATCAGATCCTCTTGCAGGAGCGGTTTTCGAACTTTACGACTCCAACGGGGACGCGGTTGGAAAGGCTACATCCGATTCGGCAGGCAAAGTAAGATTCACAAGGGTTCCACTTGGAACTTACTCAATCCGCGAGATCGCTGCCCCTTCGGATTATGTTCAGTCATCTATTATTGCGAGTGCACAAATCACTGCAAATGACTATGCTGCGACTGTAAGAGCAGATCCTTATTCAATAACAAATGAGCGGCTCGAAATTCCAAAGACGGGCGACCCAGCTACCCCGTGGTTTTGGGTCGGACTTTCCGTTTTTGCTACAATTGGAATTTTCTTTATATCCATTTTACGAAAACGCGAGCAATAAGGTATACATTACATTCAACGAGGTGTAAGAATGCATTACCATTGCTGATTATCTCATTGGGCGCATTGCTTTTAACCAGAAAAATAATACGCGCGCTTTCCCTGCTTATCACGCTTAGAAGCGCCGGATAATTAAAAAGCTCAGAATAGATGTCAATCCACTTACGACGCTTCCCCAAACCAGGTCTATCACCGTGATGAGCACTGGCCAGTTTTTAATCGTTGCCAAATTGGTCAGGTCATAGGTGGCGTAGGTCACAAGACCGAAAAACATACCCGCAAACAGCGCCATCTTCCAACTGTCGTTTGCCAGCGCAGGGTTCAACACAAAGAATTGCAGGCCCAATACGAATAGCAGGTAGAAGAGGAGTGCCACAAATATTTTTGCCTTCGGCGCCATCAGATACCCAAGATGCTGCGCATACAGCGTCTTAGAAATAACAGTTAGCCAAAAAATGTCGATTACCAGAAAAATGACCAGCGCAATGGCGTAATTACGGATGCCAGTCCAAGTGAATGAAAAGTTCATTTTGACCCTCCTATTTGACTGATCGAATTTTATAACCCATGGAATCGTCGATTGGCTTTTTGACAATTAGCAAAGCCACTCTCTCCAACTGGTCTGGGTGGAATGTTTAGAGATTTCAAAATCATTCACTTTCGCAACGACACTCAAGTTTTTTTTAATCATCCCAACCTCTGTTATCAGTACAGATCTCGTCTAATCCGCCATCATCCAAAGATGAACCTCTGCCCTTGTAAGGTACGGATCGTGCTTTACCCATATTATAAAACTTGCATGACTTAGGTCCATAGCAAAAACTTTCGAATCGCCACTTCTGAGACTGGCCCCAGTCATATTCTATGGTTACGTTTGCCATATTGGCCCAGACGCATTGAAAGCACTTCCCTTGCCAGCAACTGCGGCTCAACATCCTTGCACCGCGCCATTCATATGTCCGCAGATCGGGCGGGGTAATCTTCCAGGGTGGAGGAGCAGCGCTAGATTCGTCAGGTGCTTTAAATATTCGTTTCAGCGCACCGGCACGATAATAATCAGCGAATTCCCGCTCTGGATATTTCTTAGTCCAAGCTGTACCTTTTACAATATCTCCGATGCGAAAATTAATACTTTGCATTTGTTTCTCTGAGATCGCAATGGAAAAGGGACCTTCTTGTCCATTGGTATCACCTTCGAAAAACAGGTTGTATCCGACATGAGAATGCGTACGATTATCTATCCCGTATCGCCACACTGTGGTACAGGGCTGAATAGATACGATACGGCCTTGCCATTCGATTTTTCGTTGATCGTTCATAGGCTTTTCTTCAAAGTGTCATAAGACGTTCAATTCTTTATTGGGAATTTAAAAAAATTCCTATCATTCCTGATATTCATTTATGGCGTCTGTATCTATATCTTTGATTTCAAAGGTCTTGCGTACGGAGACACAAAAGTTAGATTCAATCATCAGATTTGCAAGCCGCTCACCATCGATGAGGATGATATGATGCGTTTTTGCATATTCCTTTGCTTTTTGTGAAAATCGGGCGGTAGTAACGAAAAGGCCATCACCATGTTTTCCGGCAATCGCGCCTACGAAATTTTGAATATCAGGCTGCCCAACAACTCTGTCCTGCGCCCATTGTTTTGCCTGCATGTATATAAGAGAAAACCCCAGCTTATCTTCCATAATGACACCATCGATACCATCGTCACCTGAGGCTATCGTTGTGTGGCTGCCATAGGCAATAGTACCATATCCCATTTTTAAAAGGAGATCAACAACCAGCTTTTCAAAGGTATATGATTTTATCTTCATGACTTCGCCCAACAAATCTGATGCAAGGCTTGCATTAATCTGCTGATAGGCTTCTTCGAGTTGATCGTCCGGTGTCAGGCTGGAATCCGTATTATTACTTGATGCCTCATCGCTTGGTTCACTGGGAGGAAGAGCTGATGTGAAATCTCGGAATGATGGAAATCTTTCTAAATACTTAGAATTGATTTTACTAGGGTTCTCTTGAAGTACCGCCTTTCCAACATCCGTAATGATAATTGAAGCTCTTGCGGGGCTTTCAATAAGGCCAGCTTTTTTCAGATATGTTTTTGCCCAACCTACTCTATTGCGAAAGACTGTCTGTCTCCCGCTAGGCAACATTTCTGAAAGCTCTGCGGAATCAAGTTTGAATTGTTGCGCCAAAATAGCATGAACTTCTTTCATCGAAAACAATCGACCATCCGTCAAGATTTCAAGTAGAGGCTTCATCAGTTCATCGTATTTCGGTACAGTCATTTTATCAGCCTCCTATATTAGCAAAATCAAATTTTATGCATCTTTAGTAAATCAACAGTTCGCCCGTCCTGCTTACCGTTGTAGAACTTGTCTAACACCGCTTGAAACACGGTAATATCAGAGCGGACATGAGAAAACAGGGTCATGCAGGAACGGACTTTCATATCATCCGGAGATCCCAGCACCTCGGTCGGATTGTTTGTTTCAAGTGAGAGCAACGCTGTCGAAATTTCAATTAAGTGATCACGGAGTATTGGGTGGTTCAAATACTCGGCTGCCTCGCCGATCCCGTTAATACCATAATATTTTGCAGTACTGCTTCGCCCCAATTCAATCAATTGCGGGAAGATATACCAAATCCAATGGCTGTCCTTCCGTCCGCTCTTTATCTCGCTCAGAGCAATCATGTAATCTTGTTTCTGTGCTTCGAGAAAACGATTCAAGTTGTAATTCACCAAAATACCTCTTTTAGCAGAATTATGAAGAAAAGAACAACTCGGCATTTTCTGTTTTCCTGTATACTCTGGAAAAACGCATAAACAGGGCGTTGAGCATGTTTAAGCCCATACTACAAAAAATGACATACATCGTTATTTGTTAAGGCTTTGTTTTGAAACTGGATTCCCATAGTTTCACAATAATCTGCTTGATCTAGTAGTTTCCCTCTCCATCTTCCTTCAGTTCCTTCGTTAATCCTTCTCCAAGGCATTTAGGAAGCTACGCTACAAATATACCCAAATTGATGTGGTCTGAACTGTCAACTTATTTTAACCCGTGATATTAAAGAGTACAAGAGAAGTGAAAACGAAAGTGAATTCCAATATTGGTTTTTGTCGCATTTTTGATGCACAAGGGGGAAGCCAAGAGGGAACAGAGATACTCAGAGAGTTAGTGTCTCCTCGCCTCCACCACAAAAGAACGGTAATTTTGATAGAAAGTTATCGTTCTTTTTCTTTGCCGAAAAAGCCCATGATTCGGGCAATTTTTACGTTTCTGCGAAGAAAAACAAGCACCTGTGAGACATTTTTCCAGCGGTTTTCACGTCGAAATAGCCGTTCTAAAGCCCAATAGCCCGGCTGGCGACCGAGCTATCGTTGAATTATCGGGCTATCGTTGATTTATAGGGGCTATCGTTGAATTGTTGCTTCACAGTTTAAACTGTCCCCCCAAAATCGGACATATCATCAGGCATGTAGCTTGGAGAACGCACTATGAAATGTGCTGCTTAACAAACTGTCGGAAAGAGTGTTGTATTCCCAATGCTTTTTTCGTTAAGCAAGCAAATTAAGGCTTGTTTGTTAACTACCAGCTTAGATGACTCTGATAAATCATAGTGATGAAGTTGTATAGATGCTTTGGATTTGTTATAATTTCAACAATAATAGTTTGTACTTATTTATATTATCATCGTAAATTGTCAAATCTTATTTGAAGTTGGAGAATCAGATGGCCGAACAAAACTCCGCAAATATCGGGTTTGAAAAGCAGATTTGGGATGCCGCGTGCGTGCTGCGCGGAAATCTCGATGCATCGGAATATAAGCAGGTCGTACTCGGCCTGATTTTTTTAAAGTACATTTCGGATCGCTTTGATGCCAGGTATCAGCAACTCGTGGACGAAGGCGAGGGCTTTGAGGAGGATATCGACGAATACACCTCTCAGGGTGTATTTTTCGTGCCGCAAGATGCGCGCTGGAAGAACATCGCAGACGCGGCTCATTCCGAAGAGGTCGGGACAACGATTGACAACGCCATGCGCGCCATCGAAAAGGCGAACCGCAGACTCAAGGATATACTACCGAAGAACTTCGCGCGTCCGGAGCTGGACAAGCGGCGGCTTGGTGATGTGGTCGATCTCTTTACCAACATTCGAATGGCGGATCATGGTACGGAGAAGGACATCCTCGGGCGAACCTATGAATACTGTCTCACGCGCTTTGCGGAGCAGGAGGGGAAACTCGCCGGCGAGTTCTTCACGCCGTCCTGTGTGGTGCGCACGCTTGTTGAGGTGCTGGAACCGTATCACGGGCGAGTGTATGACCCCTGCTGCGGGAGCGGCGGCATGTTTGTACAGAGCGCGAAGTTCATCGAAAACCATAGCGGAAACATCAACGACATCTCCGTGTACGGGCAGGACAGCAACCCGACCACATGGAAGATGTGCACCATGAACCTCGCCATCCGTGGCATTGAGGCCGATCTTGGCAGCTATAATGCGGACACGTTCTTTAATGATTGCCACCCGACGTTGAAAGCGGACTTCGTGATGGCGAATCCTCCGTTTAACCTGAGCAACTGGGGCGCGGATAAGCTCAGCGGCGACAAGCGCTGGGCATATGGCATTCCGCCCGCTGGCAACGCCAACTATGCCTGGCTTCAGCACATGATCTATCACCTTTCGCCCAACGGCAAGATGGGCTGCGTGCTGGCGAACGGGTCACTGAGCTCGCAGAGTGGCGGCGAGGGAGAGATTCGAAAGAATCTTGTGGAGGCGGATCTGGTGGACTGCATCGTCGCCATGCCACCGCAGCTTTTCTATACCACGCAGATTCCGGTTTCGCTGTGGTTTATCAACCGGAACAAGACGCAAAAGGGAAAGACTTTGTTTATCGACGCGCGAAAGCTAGGCACGATGGTGTCGCGCAAGCTGAGGGAGCTGACGGATGCGGACATCGCGCAGATTGCCGATGCGCACCGCGCGTTTGTCGCGGGGACGCTGGAGAATGTCAAGGGCTTCTGCGCAGTTGCGACGACGGAAGAGATCAAGAAGCAGGATTATATCCTAACGCCCGGGCGGTATGTGGGCATTGAGGACGTGGAGGACGACGGGGAACCGTTTGACGAGAAGATGCGGCGGCTGACTGAGGAATTGAGCGGGTTGTTTGAGGAGTCGCATCGGTTGGAGAAGGAGATCAAGGAGCGGTTGGGGGCGATTGGGTATGAGCTATGATACTGTAACCCTTGCTTCTCTTTCTTTCGATAAGGGTAGTTATGGTATTCCTGCTTCAGCAGTTGACTATTCAGCAGATTTACCAACTTATCTTCGTATTACAGATATAAATGATGATGGAACCATTAATTCATCTGGTCTGAAATCTGTTGATCATCCAGACGCTGCAAGATATTTTTTATCGCCAAATGACATAGTTTTCGCCAGAACTGGAGCGAGTACAGGAAGAAATTATTTCTATGACGGCAAAGAGGGGAATTTCGTGTATGCCGGGTTTTTAATTAAGTTCAGCATCAACCCTGAAAAAGTTAATCCTCGATTCATAAAGTATTATTGCCAATCCCAAGACTACTATGATTGGGTGAGTTCTTTTAATACTGGTAGTACACGCGGCAATATCAATGCTGTGACTTTAGCTAGTATGCCGATACCAAAGATTGATCGAAAGTTACAAGAGTTGATCGTTCAAACACTTACGCCGCTTGATGAAATGATCAAACATAACAACCGCATCATCGCCAACCTCGAAGCGCAGGCACAAGTGATCTTCAAAAGCTGGTTTGTGGATTTTGAGCCGTTTCAGGAGGGTGAGTTTGAAGAGAGCGAGTTGGGGTTGATTCCGAAAGGGTGGAGGGTTGGTGTTCTTAGTGACATTGCTCAGATAACAATGGGGCAGTCTCCAAGCGGAGATAGCTTCAATGAGAACGAAATTGGCACGGTGTTTTATCAAGGGCGTGCTGAATTTGGATTTCGATTTCCAACAAGAAGATTGTTTACTACCGAGCCAACGAGGGTGGCTCAATCTGGCGATGTCCTACTTAGTGTTCGTGCGCCGGTCGGTGATATCAATGTTGCAACTGAGGAGTGCTGCATTGGTCGCGGGCTAAGTGCCATACATAGTTTAAATGGATGCCAATCGTATCTGCTCTACTTAGTAAAACAAATGCACAATGTATTAGATCGATACAATGGTGAAGGTACAGTGTTCGGATCAATCAATAGAAAAGATCTGAATCAGTTAGCAGTCATAATTCCTCCAATAGAAAGCATGCAGCGGTTTCAAGAAATGGTTGGAAGATTTGATGCCGAGATTCTGACTCTAAATAAGGAAAACACACTTTTAGTAACGGCGCGCGACACCCTGCTCCCTAAACTCATGTCGGGGGAAATTGAAGTATCGGTGGAGGGGTGAAAATGATTTCTTTTAATTCAGTTCTTCAATGGTTTGTAGCGGCTATTAAAGTACCGTTAATAACTGATTGGATTATGGTTGTTATAACTATTGCTTACGTGCTTGCTACGATAGCGATATATCGATCAAATAAAGGCACCTTGGAAGCTGCAAAGAAGCAAGTCGATGCTTCTATCTCGCAGGCAGGAATACTTAAAGATCAGATTAAGATATCAACAAACTTGCAGTTATTTGAAAGCAGAGTTAAAACCCTAAAGCAACTTGAGGATAAGACGGGCTTTTTAGAACATGAGTCTTTACTCGATATTTTATTTACCGAGGAAATTGTTAATTTAGAAAAACAAGTAATCTTACTTTGCAATCAAAGAAATTTATTACTTCTCTCGTTCAGCTCGATTTCTCGCCAGCTCAATTATTTGACTTTTTTTAATGAAAACTTTCCAAAGTTAAAGAATGCGTATATTTCAAAATTAGATATTGGTTTTTTTATTGACAGTATAGAAATAAAAGCTTCCGCATTTACAAGCGGTGGAGAACCAATTCTTGATCCTGAGAAATCAGAAAGCATCAGAGAACAAGCATTTGCGATTACTGATGAGATCGAGTTAAAAAGAGCAGACTTTTTTTCCTTTGCCAAGATGTTTATCAAAAGTACAATCGAGCAAGAGACTGATGAGAAACCAAACTTCAGATAGAACGGCGAAACTGTACTAGGAATATCGCAGTAAATATCGGAGGCCGCCCATGCCCTTCACCGAATCCAACTACGAAAACTGCATCCTCTCTCTGCTAGAGGACATAGGCTACACCCGCCTCTACGGGCCGGACATCGCGCGTGACTACCGCGACGCGCTCTACGAGGCCGCGCTTTTAGCCGCGCTGCCCGTCGTCAATCCCGACCTCCCGGAAGAAGCCCTCGAGGACGCTGTGCGCCGCATCAAAGATCTCGGCACAGGCAGTCTCGTGCAAAAGAACGCCGTCTTCATGAACTATCTGCAAAATGGCGTTCCCGTGAAATACTTCCACAAGGGTGCGGAGAGAAGCGGCCTCGTCTACCTGATCGACTACAAGGACATCAAACGAAATACATTCTATGCCATCAATCAGTGGACGTATGTTGAGCGCTCGGAGAAGCGACCGGACATCGTCCTCTTTATTAATGGTCTGCCGCTGGTGGTCATCGAGCTCAAGTCCCCATCACGCGTGGAGACGGATGCCTCGGAAGCCTACCGTCAGATCCGCAATTACCTGCAGGAGATACCGTCGTTCTTCGACTACAACGCATTTTGCGTGATCAGCGATCAGGCGGTGAGCAAGGCGGGCACGATCACCTCCAATGAAGACCGCTTTATGGAATGGAAAACCAAGGATGGCATCGGCGAAACGAAGCTGTTTGCGGATTACGAGACGTTTTTTGAAGGAATGCTGGAGCCTGCGCGGCTGCTGGATATCATCAAAAACTTCGTCTGCTTCTCAGAGGAGACGGAAGGTACGGCGAAAATCCTCGCCGCGTATCATCAGTATTTCGCAGTCAGAAAAGCAGTGGATCGCACGCGGCAGGCATCCGAAACGGACGGCAAGGGCGGCGTGTTCTGGCATACGCAGGGGAGCGGGAAGTCGCTCTCTATGGTGTTCTATGCGCATCTGCTCCAGCAGGCGCTCGCGTCGCCAACCATCGTTGTGCTGACCGACCGAAACGATCTGGACGACCAGCTCTTCACACAATTCAGCAAGTGCAGCAACTTTCTGCGGCAAACACCTGTGCAGGCGGAAAGCCGGGCGGATTTAGTAGAACTGCTGGAAGGGCGCGAGGCAAACGGGATCATCTTCACCACGATGCAGAAGTTTGAGGAATCCGCGGAGCCGCTCTCCACGCGGCGAAACATCGTTGTAATGGCGGATGAAGCGCATCGCGGGCAATATGGTATGGGCGAGAAGATCGATCCCAAGACAGGCCGCGTCCAGGTTGGCACCGCGCGCATCATTCGCGACAACTTGCCGAACGCGACGTACATCGGATTTACCGGGACGCCGCTCAACCACCTGAAGGACAGAGACACGCGGGCGGTATTCGGTGACTATATCGACATCTACGACATGACGCAGGCGGTGCTGGACGGCGCGACGAAGCCGGTCTATTATGAGAGCCGCGTGATCAAGCTAAAGCTCAACCGGAAAGCACTCGAGCTCATCGACAAGGAGTATGATCACCTTGCTGAAAACGCAGAGCCGTTTGTAATCGAACAAAGCAAACGCGAGCTCGGGCGGATGGAAGCGGTTCTCGGCGCAGACGAGACGATTGATTCGCTGGTTCGGGATATCATTGAACACTATGAGAATCACCGCGCGAATCTGCTCACCGGTAAGGCGATGATCGTTGCGTACTCCCGCCCGATTGCGATGAAGATTTATCGACGTATTCTTTCGCTTCGCCCAGCCTGGACGGACAAAGTGAACGTCGTCATGACCTCCGGCAACAATGATCCGGAAGACTGGCGGCGGATCATTGGCAACAAGTCGACTAAAGCAGAGCTTGCTAAGCGCTTTAAGGACAATTCAGATCCGTTTAAAATTGCGATCGTGGTTGATATGTGGCTCACGGGATTCGATGTGCCATCACTCGCGACGATGTATGTCTACAAACCCATGGCAGGGCATAACCTCATGCAGGCTATTGCGCGTGTAAACCGCGTTTTCGGCGAAAAAGAGGGCGGTCTGGTCGTGGACTATGTTGGCATTGCCGCGGCTCTCAAGCAGGCGATGAACGACTATACCCAACGCGACCGCAGTAATTACGGCGAGATGGATATCGCGAAAGCGGCGTATCCGAAGTTTAAAGAAAAGCTCGAGGTCTGCCGCAATTTGATACATGAATTCGATTATGTGCACTTCCTAAACGGCACGGATCAGGAGCGCGCGAAACTCATCACCGGCGGCGTGAACTTCTTGCTTGCGCTCAATAAAGCAAAAGAGAAAGAAGCGTTTGTGAAAGAAGCATTGCTTCTCCGTCAGGCGTATTCGCTCTGCGGTAGCATGACAAACCGTGAGCAGCGTTTTGAAGCTGCGTTCTTCGAGTCTGTCCGGACGCTGCTGGTTCGTTTCATGACTGGTGGCTCCGGCGGCAAGCCATATTCGCTCCATGAAATCAACACTCGCATCAACGAGCTGCTTAAAGCAAGTGTCCAGAGCAGCGGTGTGATCAACCTGTTTTCGAGTGTTAAAGAAGCGTTGTCACTATTTGACCCCAACTTCCTTGCAGAAATTGCGAAGATGAAGGAGAAGAACCTTGCGGTCGAGATTTTGAGGCGGCTGATAGCCGATCAGGTGACGGTTTACAAGCGCACCAATCTTGTCAAGTCCGAGAAGTTCTCCGAGATGATTCAACGCACAATGAATGCGTATTTTAACGGGTTGCTGACCAACGAAGAAGTGATCGCAGAGTTGCTCAAGATGGCGGACCTGATGAAGCAAGCCAGCGCAGAGGGAGAACTGCTGGGGCTGACTAGCGAAGAAGCAGCGTTCTATGACGCATTGACAAAGCCAGAAGCGGTCAAAGACTTTTACCAGAACGATGAGCTAGTTGCGATTACAAAAGAACTCACCGACATGCTGCGCAAAAACCGCACCATCGACTGGCAGAAGAAAGAAACCGCGCGCGCAAAAATGCGCAGTATGATTAAACGCTTGCTCAAGAAGCACCATTATCCACCCGAGGGTATGGAAGATGCGCTTAAGATTGTTATTAGCCAGTGCGAGATGTGGACAGAGAAAACTGATTTCTAATATCTATTTTACCGTTCTGAGGAGAGGAAAAATGTTATTTCTTTTTAATTCCGCATATAGAAACACATACGCCACAAATGTTCTTAATACTCTCAGCTTACCTGAAGGAGCAATAAATGTTTACCAGTATTCAAAAACGCGTGGAAATTATAATTATATCGATCCGAACGCTGTACTTGAAAACTGTTCTGCAAACGAGGATGTAATAATTTTCTTCATTGATAGAGCAACCCCCAATGATTTTAAGTTTTATCCACTCAGAAAGGGTAAGTATGTTTGCGGGGAAGAGAGAGACGGCCGAATTTACTATCATATTAAACTAGATAAATTCTGTTCCGCAATAAATATTGACCAGTATCAGCGCAATTTCAAAATTGCTCTTCAAAACCAACTATTCAATTGTGATAGTGATGATGATAATGGAAATAAAACTGGTTACTTTGCTTTTAAGAATGATTATGATTGTTTAAATGAGTTGGAAACAAATGAGTTATCTTGGTCACGAATAATCGAATCAATCGCAAAGTGTAAATACTTAGCCGAAAACAACATATGTATCTTTACGCGGTTCCATCTATATTTGAGTGATGGTGAAGCACCAGTAAAAATTAGCTATGCAGGAAAAAAATGGCACTATGATCTTAAATTCAAACACAAATATCTTATAAAGATCGATTACTGTATTCCTGAAATGGATTACAATCCACAGGACTTGGTGTTTGACGCTGAGCTAAAGTGCACAATTCCATCTTGTCAAAATGTCGATTTTGCAAAAAGACTTGGTGCAAGATCAACAACTTTGGAATATGAACTGATAGCCTCATCAATAGTAAGCAAAGCGGAGATATACTACGTTATTCATCCGAAAGAAATTGAATACTCGAATCAAAACGGCGATAGAACTAAAAAATCGATTCAGATAGCCGACAAGCATATTCAGATATCGTGCAAAAGGAGCACAAAAAGATGGATGATGATTTCATTATGTTTGATAGGTTTGCTATTCTGTAATCTGGTAACCGGGCTTGATACTAAGGGGATCATCGAAGCTGGCAACATACAACTCAGTCAAGGAATGCAACTTAGTGGATACAGCAGGATCATATTTGATATTTCGAATTGGCTGGACAAGACGAGCTTCATCTATACAAGCGCCACATTCGCTGGCTTGGGGGCCACTGCTTTCACACTTCTACTCGTTAACCTTTATGGCAAAAGGGATATTTAATGCAACTAAAAAGAATAAGTAAAGAAATAGCGTTCTCTTTTTACATGAAATATGAACATTTAGGCAATTGTGGCTTGGGTGTCTGGCATTATGGATTGTATGATAGTGAACTGTTAATGTCGGTAGTATCGTTTGGCACCGTGAATTTCAATCCCCAGAGATCGAAGGTTTCAAGAACAGCTAATCAGTTCAATCTGAGAATTATCCAGTTGACTAGAGGTGGTACCAGATTCGATGCTCCGAAATCTACACCTAGTAAAACAATTGCTTTAGCATTAAAGGAGATTAAAAAAGACTTTGGCCCAGTACTCATAATTGCTTATTCAGACACGGGATGGAATGAAATTGGTACAATTTATCAAGCATCAAATTTCCTATATCTGGGTATGACAAACCCAAAGGGGCAAGCAAATTATTACATAGACGGAAAGTTCATGTCGGGTTGGAGTGTTAGAAAAAGGTTCGGGACTAGAGATTTAAAAATACTTCAAGATGTTGCAGGAAGTGTTAGTCGAATAGAACTAACACCAAAGCACATGTATTTATTCGTTAACGCTAATAGAAGATTAAAGAGAAAAGTAATTTCGGATATTCAGCCAATATGCCAGGCATATCCAAAGAGGAAAGAGTTAAATGTCGAAAGTATGTTAAGTATTCGTCTTTTGAAAAATCAAGTATAGAATATAATATCTACCGCACATCTGGCGCTCCTTTCTATAATTCGGAGGCACATCAGCTTCGTTCATGCAGTTTCCTTGCTGCTAATTTCGTAAAACGACTCAACCGTAAACGAACGGTCGTCGATGTAGTAATCGCAAGTGATTTTTCGACTATTGGAACCGTACATGGCGACTATCTCTGGCAGGTTATCGTTCACAGCGTCAAAATGAAGGCCTTGCTGGGTGCAGAAATCTATCGCCGCAACCAATGCTTCTCCCGCGCGGCAAGTCCAAAGAATCAGTTTATCACCACAGCGTTTACGGTCAAGCAGATAGGAAATTAGGCGATCATTCGCGGGACCGACCTCTGGCCATCTGCCGAGGCTTAGCGTTCCATCGAAGTCGATTGCCAGTATCTTATACCCCATGGTCGCTAGATCTCCTTTCACGATGCTTTCCTTTCCACAAACCAACGTCCTATAACGTTACCCGTAAGCTGCGGCACTCTTTCAAAAAAGAGGTAGCTTATTTGACCGCGCACTTCAATGGTATAACGGTCGCCCTGACCACCAGCTTTTCGTGCGGCGGCCTGCCGGATATCAACTACACGATCAATTAAATACTTTTCGCCGTCCTCCCAAATTAGTACCTTTGGGAGCATCAAGCCGTCGGTGTTAAAATCGGCGTTGACTTGAACATATACTTTCGCTTCCATAGTCATAGACCCTCTTCCGCGGGAATAATCGTCCTGTTCAGTTGTTCGCAGGGCAGAAGCCAGCCCTTGTTTATAAGATGATGGATATGGACATGAACGGTCGAGGCGGAATGCAGGCCGATGCCTTCCGCGATCTCGCGCATACTGGGAGAGAAGCGTTTTTCCTTCCTGTAGTCCAGTATATAGTCGTAGACATCTTGTTCACGTTTTGTCATTTTGATTTTTTCCATTTGAAACGCTCCTTTCCGATCAGCATTTACTATCAAGACCACCATGCGCCCAAAGCGTTCAATTTAGCGGTCTTACCGCGGAAACACAACTTTACCGTATATCCGTGATTCATCATAATCCGTGATCGGGATGGGTTGATATTTCTCGTTGTGCGAAATGAGAAATACGCCCTTATCCGTGCGACGATACTCTTTTACAAATGCACTTCCGTCGAGATAGATGACACCGATATCGCCGCTTTCAAGCGTCGGCTGCATCTGCACCCAGATCTCCTGCCCATCGTCCAGCGTCGGTTCCATCGAATCACCGCATACATGAAGGCCGAACGTAGCGCTGTCCGGCACGTCATCGGGAACCTCGACCATCTCATAGGAATCACTGTCAAGAAACTGCCCGGTACCGGCTGAAGCACCAATGTCGTACATAGGAGCGGTCCGCCTTCGGAACGGCACGACCCTGTCCACTAGTTTCACGGGCGCATATAGGCCGCTTGCGATAAGCAGCTTCTTGTAATCCGCCAGCTTTGCTACACCTTCCCGATTGAGCGAGTATTCCATATCGGACAGATCGCCAATGCCGAATACGCTGTAAACATCTTTTACGCCGTAGATGCGACATAAACCGACAAACTGGTCAATGGATGGATTGTTGATTCCGTTCTCCCAGCGACTGACCTGTGCCTTGGTGGTCGGAACGTTCAGCTCATCAAGCCTGTCGGCTATGGCTTGCTGTAAGAAACCATGCTTCTTTCGTAATTCCCGGAGGATGTCACAGTACTTCGTGTCCATTTTGTCATCCACCTCCTGTGTTAAACATTCTACAATGACCGATACGAGTTTGCAATAGAAATTCTCAAAATAGAACACTTGTTGGCTTATATGATGTTCAGAATCGTGTTTTAATGTGTCTGCAAGGAGATGCGAGACATGAGAGCGATACTGCACAGCGATTTGAACAGCTTTTACGCTTCGGTGGAAATGATGCTTGATCCGAAGCTGCGCGGGAAAGCAGTGGCGGTATGCGGCTCGACCGAAGAGAGGCATGGCATCGTACTGGCGAAATCGGAATTGGCCAAACGAGCCGGGGTCAAAACCGGTATGGTCAATTGGGAAGCGAGGCGGGCGTGTAAAGACCTTATCGTGGTACCACCGCAGTACGAGCAATATCTCAAATACTCCAAACTGACGCAGGCGGTCTACCAGCGATACACGGATTTGATAGAGCCGTTCGGCATGGATGAGTGCTGGCTCGATGTGTCGGACAGCAAAATCATATGCGGCGACGCAATGAAGATTGCGGAGGACATCCGTAGCGCAACTCGCGAAGAGCTCGGATTGACCGTGAGCATCGGCGTTTCATACAACAAAATCTTTGCGAAACTGGGCTCCGACATGAAGAAGCCGGATGCCATTACCGAGATCACGAAGTCGAATTTCAAAGAGAAAGTGTGGCCGCTTCCCGCAAGCGACATGATATATGTCGGACCCGCTACCACTCGAAAACTGGCTTCCTACGGCGTTACCACGATCGGCGAGCTGGCTGCTCTCGACCCGGCGTTCCTCAAAGGGCTGTTGGGCGTGAATGGAGTAGCTTTGTGGACATTCGCCAACGGCGCCGACCAGTCGCGGGTCATGCCTCAGGGTTTCGTGTCCCCAGTGAAATCGATCGGTCACGGTATCACGTGCGTTTCCGATCTGCTGAATGACGAGGAAGTATGGAAGGTCATTCTGGAACTGTCGCAGGATATCGGTCACAAACTGCGTGTACACGAATTGGCGGCGCGAACCGTCCAGGTCTTTGTCCGGGGGAATAACTTGTCCGGCTCCCAGTTCCAATGCAAACTGCCGTTTAAGACGCAGCTTCCATCAGAGATCGCCGCTATGGCGTTCCAGGCGTTCAAGGAACATTACCGATGGGGAACGAAAGTCCGTGCGGTTACGGTTCGAGCCATAGAGCTTGTACCGAAAACCCAGCCGGAGCAGCTCACATTGTTTGTCGACCACGCCCAACGGGACAAACGAGAACGACTGCAGGACGCCATCGAGGAGATACGCGGCAGATTTGGCAAACGAGCGATTACAAACGCGATCCTGTTGGGCGATTTAAAGATGCCCGACGCCGGGCGGGATACAGTAAAAATGCCGGGACTGATGTACCGCTAAACCTTTCTCAAGCAGTGCTTGACAGACACACTTGCTGTTGATATAATGGTGTACGCAGATTAGCTAACGTGCAAATCTGCGAACAAATCAGTTTCCAGGTGAGGAGTAACTTGATTATGTAAGACCTACACTATTTTATTAGCATGTATTATTTGAGAAAAGGTGATCAAAGAAATGAGTAAACAGTATCGAAACTTCGGAGAGTTTGTCCAGGAGAAGCGTGAAGAGAAGCAGATGACGCTACGCAAGTTCGCGGACGCTATCGGTTTTTCTGCTCCCTTCTGGAGCGACGTTGAAAAAGACCGTCGCAACCCTCCCGAAATCGACAAGCTGCAGCTGGTAGCGCGAATCCTCAATCTGACAGAATCAGAAAACGCGCTGATGCTCGACTTGGCCGGTAAAAAGCGAAACGCGGTCGCTCCCGACCTGCCCGACTACATCATGGAACGCGACTATGTTGCCGCAGCGCTCAGAACGGCGCGCGACCTTGACGCGGGTGAAAAAGAGTGGAACGAGTTTATCGAGGAACTTAAAAAGCGGAAGGGGTAATTATCGAAATATGTACACTCCCTCATTCAAAGTGAAGAGCAACGGTGTACCGATCCTTAGTAAAGCGGAGATCGATGGTATCGGCGAGCAGTATGTTAATGCTTTCTGCCCGGGGGTGTTGTCGCATCCGGCGCCGGTTGACATTGAATCCTTTGTCGAGAACTATCTCAGCATAACACCCGACTACCAGTATCTATCGAGTAACGGGATATACCTAGGTATGACCGTGTTTAACGATACAAACAAGGTGCCGATCTTTGACCCCGGCACGGGACGTGCGGAGTATATCAGCGCGAAGGCGCGAACCATCATTATTGATAATCGGCTGCTCGAGGAAAACCAGCAGCATCGCTATCGCTTTACGCTTGGGCATGAAGCCGGTCACGATATTTTTCATTCGGCCTTTTTTGGATATAATCCCGATCAGTTGACCTTATTCGACATGGGGACGGTTCCCATGATTCAATGCAGGACGGACTGCAGCAGCACGAACAAAAAGATGCCGAAATTCTGGGATGACCACGACTGGATGGAGTGGCACGCAAATCGGCTCTCATCCGCCATCCTTATGCCCAGATCGGCTGTCGAGCGACTCGTAGAGGGGGTTCGAAGTGAACGCCGCGATTCGATTCGCCGGGCCACAATGGTGTTTGCCGTGGCGGAAACCTTTGACGTATCCTTCGAAGCGGCCATGTATCGACTGAAAGATTTGGGCTTCATACCAAAGCACGACACGACGAACTTCATGGCGGTAACCGAACTTCTGGACGCCACGATCTAATAAACGGAACACAACAGCGGGTCAACCGCCCGCTGTATTTTTTTGACTACAGCGTAAGCAGATTAGCTAACATGCGTGTTGTATGGGAGGTGCAGTGATGAAGCAAAAGATGAAGTGTCCAATGTGCGGGAAACGGGCATTTGATATAAAGCCTTTGCCGCGGGAACCGGTCGAGGTGGAACTGAAATGTCCCAACTGCCACAAGTTTGTTCGAATACCCTGTGTCAAGGAATCGTGTATGAACGATGGTAAAGGCGGTGGCGCTTAACACCGCTACATAACATAGAAAACGGAATATAGAATCATACCGAGCAAAGGAGCCGGACGCGAGCTACCAAATGGCCGGATGACCACGAAACGAGAGTTTTGCAGTCATCCGGCTTTTTCTGTTTCGCGGTCGGTTCTTTCCATATAGTATCTCCGCCTGGCTCCCATGAAAGGAGCCAAGCAAATGAAAATCCAGTACAAATTCGCGAATGAGAGCGTTGAGATCGAGGTTGCCGACGAATGGGGTGAAATCCTCATCGACCTCGACCGGCAGGAGTACAACAACGATCACAAAGAGACCCGGCGGCATTACCACTTAGAAGGATGCGTGTATGAAGGCGATGATTTCGCAGTCGAAGACCCGGCGCTAGCCCTCCTGTTGGAAGACGATGGACTGTTGGCGAAACTGCCGTCGGCGGTCGCTTCGTTACTACCGCGGCAGCGGAGACTCATCAACCAGGTGTTTGTGGAAAGGAAAACGTATGTCGCGATAGCAAGAGAAGACGGTGTTGATGAATCCGCTATTCGGAAAGCAGTGGGGCGTGCTCTCAAGAAACTTGATAAATTTCTGGCGTAGACCGTCCGGTATCGTCGTTTTTATGGCCGTATATCGAAGGGTTGCAAAACAACCGCCCTTCGGAAAGGACGGTAACTATGAAACACAATCTCAAAATCAGTGTTTCCAACGAACCCCAGACCGACGGCGTTGTGCGATGTCGTAATGTATCGCTCCGCGAGAAGCTTCTGACGCGGCTGCTGGGTAGGAAAGAGCGGATGATGATCCTCATCCCGGGCAACAGCGTTACGGCATTGTCCATCGACGAGACGCCGGAGGGAGGTGCGGACAATGAGCCGAACTAAGCTGCTCCTCGATGTGGTTGAGGATATTCGTTCCCTTGCTGACAGTCTTCAAACGCTTGCGAGCGCGATCGCGGGAGATGACGTCGCGGATGAAGCGCCCGCTGCGGCTGTTGAACCGATCGCGAAACCCCCGGTTACGGTCACGCTTGAGCAGGTGCGTGCCGTGCTGGCTGAGAAAAGCCACGATGGGCTTACCGAACAGGTTCGCGGTCTGCTTCAGAAGTACGGAGCGCAGAAGTTAAGCGCTATCGCTTCCGACCGATATGCAGACCTGCTGCGAGACGCGAAGGAACTGAACGATGCCGGAAAGTAAACACGCGCTCCTCTCCGCTTCCTCGTCGCACCGATGGCTCAACTGTAACCCTTCGGCACGTCTTGAACTCGAATTTGCGGACAGCGAATCAGAAGCCGCTTTGGAAGGCACCGCCGCACACGCGCTTTGCGAGCATAAACTTCGCAAAACGTTGAAGATGCGGTCAAAGAAACCCGTGTCCCGGTTCGACTGCGACGAGATGGATGTCTGTACCGACGGTTATGTGGAGTTTGTGATGGAAGCCATCGAAGAAGCGAAACGCGACTGCCGCGATCCGCTCGTGTTGATCGAGCAGAAGCTGGACTTCTCCTGTTATGTACCGGATGGCTTCGGCACGGGGGACTGTCTTATCGTCGCAGACAAGCGGCTGCATGTCATTGATTTCAAGTATGGACAAGGCGTTCTGGTGGACGCGGCTGAGAATCCGCAGATGATGCTTTACGCTCTGGGGGCGCTCCTGCTCTTCGATTCTCTCTACGATATCGAGACAGTGAGCATGACGATCTATCAGCCCCGGCGCGAGAATGTCAGCACATGGACAATTCCCGTATCCGATTTGCAGGCATGGACAGAAAACACGCTGGTACCGAAAGCGGCGTTAGCGTTCAAGGGCGAAGGCGACTACATACCCGGCAGTTGGTGTACATTCTGCCGCGCTGCGGTCAAGTGCCGAGCTAGAGCCGAAGCGAAGCTGAAGCTGGCGCAGTATGAGTTTGCCCTTCCGCCTCTGCTCACGGACGCGGAGATCGAGGACATTCTTACTCGTCTCGATGACCTGACCAAATGGGCGAATGAAATCAGCGCCTACGCGCTGGATGCCGCGGTCAACCACGGCAAAGAGTGGCGCGGTTTCAAACTCGTCGAGAGCAGATCGAACAGAAAATACACCGATGAAGCGGCCGTTATCGAAACGGCGAGATCGGCAGGGTATCACGATGTGTTCAAGAAGAGCCTGATCCCCATCACCGAGATGGAACGGCTCATGGGTAAAAACACCTTTAACAAGCTTCTCGGCGGCCTGATTGTCAAGCCCCAAGGCAGACCGACGCTCGTTCCTGTATCCGACAAGCGACCGGCGATCCAGTTCACGGATGCAAAACTAGATTTTAACGATTATACGGAGGAATTCAAAAATGGCTAATCAGAATGACGCGACTAAAGTTGTTACCGGCGTTGTCCGTCTCTCGTATGCGAACGTATGGGAACCCGTTTCGATCAACGGCGGTACGCCCAAGTTCAGCGTTTCCCTCATCATCCCCAAAGAAGATGAGAAGACACTCACAGCTATCAATGCGGCAATCGACGCTGCGATCAAGGACGGCGTTTCCAAGTTCGGCGGAAAGATCCCGAACCGTGCAGCGCTGAAACTTCCTCTTCGCGACGGCGATACCGAGCGTGACGACGAAGCCTACAAGGACAGTTATTTCGTCAACGCCAACAGCACGACCGCGCCGCAGATCGTTGATCGCGCCGTTCAGCCAATCCTCGACCGCGGGGAGGTTTATTCCGGTTGCTACGCGAGGGTGTCCATCAACTTCTACGCGTTCAACACGAACGGGAATCGCGGCGTTGCCTGCGGTCTTGGCAACATCCAGAAAGTAAAAGACAGCGATCCGCTGAGCGGCAGATCCTCGGCGGCGGTTGATTTCGCTACCGAAGTTGACGATGACTTCCTCGGCTAAACCACATCTGCGGGGATGGTGGGCAGCACACCTGCCATCCCTGCTCTGAATTAAGGGAGACAGTTATCAGTGCAATAAAACACGGGAGGTCTTTTTCATGGCCGCCATAAGATCGCTATCGGTGGACTTGGAGACTTTTTCAAGCGTCAACCTTTCGAAGTCCGGCCTGTATAAATACGCCGAGTCCCCGGACTTTGAAATATTGGTCTTCGGTTACAGCGTTGACGGATCCGCTGTTCAGGTTGTAGACCTTGCCTGCGGTGAGAAACTGCCGGATGAGATTCGAGCCGCGCTGACCGACGCCAGCGTTACCAAATGGGCGTTCAACGCGCAGTTCGAGCGTATCTGCCTGTCACGGTTTCTCGGTATGCCGACAGGGCGCTATCTCGACCCCGACGCATGGCGCTGCACGATGGTTTGGGCGGCGACGCTTGGACTCCCGCTTTCGCTGGAGGGCGTAGGCGCCGTGTTGGGTCTGGAAAAACAGAAGCTGAAGGAAGGCAAAGACCTCGTTCGGTTCTTCAGTACTCCCGGACAGGCGAAGGACGGCACGCCCTTCCGCCGGATGCCGCAGGATGCGCCGGAGAAGTGGACGCGGTACAAAGCGTACAACCTGCGTGATGTGGAAACCGAGATGGCGATACAAGCGCAGCTTTCAAAATTCCCGGTATCCGACGCCGAATGGCGCAACTACCATCTCGACCAGCGAATCAACGACCGGGGCGTCATGCTCGACAGAACGCTGGTTTCGCAGGCGATCCGCTGCGATGAACAGTTCAAGCTGTCGCATCTTGAGCAGGCACGATCCGTTACCGGGCTTGAGAATCCAAACTCCCCGGCACAGTTAAAAGCGTGGCTTGCTGAAAACGGTGTGGAAACGGAATCGATCTCCAAGGAAACCGTGGCCCGGATGCTGGAAGAAGCGGACGGTGAAGTCGAACTGGCGCTTCTACTTCGACAGGAACTCGCCAAGAGCAGCGTCAAAAAGTTTGCGGCGATGGAAGCCGCTATTGGCTCGGATGACCGCGCCCGTGGACTGATCCAGTTCTACGGCGCGAACAGGACCGGCAGATATGCCGGACGGCTTATCCAGGTGCAAAACCTGCCGCAGAACCATCTGCCCGATCTGCGTCAGGCGCGTTCGCTCATTCGCGACGGTCGTTATAAAGCGGTCGATCTGCTATACGATTCCGTGCCGCTGGTACTGTCCGAACTGATTCGCACGGCCTTTATCCCGCGGCCGGGCTGTCGATTCTATGTTGCCGATTTCGCGGCTATCGAAGCGCGGATCATAGCATGGATCGCCGGAGAACAATGGCGGCAGCTGGTATTTGAAAGCGGCGGCGATATCTACTGCGCGTCGGCGTCGCAGATGTTCCATGTGCCGGTAGAGAAGAATGGCGTCAACGGACATTTGCGGCAGAAAGGCAAAATCGCGGAACTCGCCCTGGGTTATGGCGGCTCGGTCGGCGCGCTCAAAGCAATGGGAGCTCTGAACATGGGCGTGCGGGAAGAGGAGCTAAAACCGCTGGTCGATGTATGGCGACATTCCAACCCCGCTATCGTCAGACTCTGGTGGGATGTCGATAAAGCGGCTTTGAAATGCGTCCGAGAACGAATGGTAGCGGAAACGCACGGCGTTCGCTTTTCCTATCAAAGCGGAATCCTGTTCGTTACGCTCCCATCCGGCAGACGCCTCGCGTATGTCAAGCCGCGTATGGGCGTCAACCGCTATGGCGCCGAATCTGTCACCTACGAGGGCGTGGGCGAACAGAAAAAATGGCTTCGACTGGAAAGCTACGGCCCGAAATTCGTAGAGAACATCATACAGGCTACGGCGAGGGACATCCTTGCGGAAGCCATGCAGCGGCTCGACGAAGCTGGATACCGAATCGTGATGCACATACATGATGAGGTCGTTATTGAAGCACCCGAACCCACTCCGCTAGCGGAAATCTGCGAGATTATGGGACGCACTCCGGCCTGGGCTGACGGTCTGCTTCTTCGGGCAGACGGATATGTGTGCGATTTCTACAAGAAAGACTGAGGTGAACCCTATGGGAGTAAATAAATTCAATGCGGAGGGCTATTTCGACCCTACGGCATATGAAGCTCTCACCAAGATAGAGAAAGAAGCGAAACAGAAGATCGCGTTCCGGCCGGTGGTGTATATATGCTCGCCGCTGTCCGGCGACATACCTGGCAACCAGGATAAAGCGCGGCGGTACTGTCGGTTCGCGGTCGACAGCGGTTATATACCGCTGGCACCGCATCTGTTCTTTCCGCAGTTCATGCGGGATGACTCGCAGGCGGAACGCGGCCTCGCGCTGTTCATGGACATCGTTCTGCTGTCCAAATGCGCCGAGTTGTGGGTATTCGGAAGCACGATCTCTAAAGGCATGAGCATTGAGATCGAGAAGGCGAAGCGTAGGGGGCAGCCCATTCGCTACTTCACCGATGATTGTAAGGAGGTCTCGAAATGAAAATTGCAGTCGGCAACAGCCGTATGGATAGGAAATGGAAGAACCGCGAGATCAGCTGGGAGGCGTTTTGCGAGAAGGTCGGCGTCACGATTCGCACAACCGAGACCGTGGAGGAATATCGCAGGCTGAAAAAGGGAGCGCAAGACTCCATCAAGGATGTCGGCGGGTTCGTGGCGGGTCACGTTCGGGACGGTCGACGCAGAAACGGTCATGTGTTGTGCCGTTCCATGCTGACGCTGGATATGGATTACGGCAAGCCCGGTATCTGGGAAGAGATCAGCATGCTCCACGACTTCCAATGCTGCGTATATTCAACACACAAGCATACGCCGGAGCAGCCGCGGCTTCGCCTGATCCTGCCCCTTGCCCGTGAGATCTCAGAAGAGGAGTATCCCGCTGTCGCTCGTATGGTGGCGCAAGAAATCGACATCGATCTTTTCGATGATACGACCTATGAGGCCTGCCGCCTGATGTACTGGCCTTCCACCTCGATCAACGGCGAGTTCTTTCATGAAATCAAAGACGGCGCTCCCATCGACCCCGACGTTTACCTCGCAAAGTATGACGACTGGCACGATGCTTCCACATGGCCCGTATCTTCGCGGCAGTCGGAAGCCGTGCGTCGCTCCATATCGCAGCAAGCGGATCCAATCACGAAGCCGGGCGTTGTCGGAGCGTTCTGCCGTGCCTATACCATCGAGGAAGCCATTGAAGCGTTCCTATCAGACGTCTATGAACCCAGCGCCATGAACGGGAGATTCGACTATGTACCCGCCGACAGCAGCGCGGGCGTGGTCGTCTATGACAGGAAGTTTGCATACAGCCATCATTCCACCGACCCTGTATGCGGAAGACTCCTGAACGCTTTTGACCTCGTCCGGCTCCATCGGTTTCATGAACTCGACGATAAATGCCCGCTAGACACCCCCATCGGCAAACTGCCGTCGTTCTCTGCCATGAGCGAGTTCGCATTAAAGGACGAGCGCGTCAAGAACGTATTTGCGGAGGAGCGTAAGTCTCAGGCGGAACAGGAGTTCGTGGATGAGAAATGGCAGAACGGGCTTGAAATCGACAAAAGCGGCAAAGTGAAGAACACGCTGCGTAATCTCACGCTCATTATTGAAAACGACCCGATGTTGAAGCCTATCGTATTCAATCAGCTTCTGGACGGTATGGAGATCAATGGCGAAGTTCCCTGGAAGCACCCGTCCAAATTCTGGCGGGATGCGGACGACGCCCAACTCATCAGCTATATTGACGCCCATTATGGCACTTTTACACAACGGCATTACGATGTTGCCGTAATGAAGGTGTCGGATGATCGCTCGTACCACCCCATTCGTGAGTTTATTGCAGGCCTGCCCGATTGGGACGGAGTTAACCGTGTCGATACGCTGCTCATCGACTACCTCGGCGCGGAAGACAATGAGTATGTACGCGCGGTCACGCGGAAAACGCTATGCGCGGCTGTGAAACGCGTATTGAACCCAGGCTGTAAATTCGACTCGATGCTTGTGTTGAACGGTTCCCAGGGCGTAGGCAAAAGTACGCTCATTTCTCGCCTTGCGGGGGAATGGTTCTCCGACAGTTTGAACCTTGGCGATACCAAGGATAAAACAGCCGCGGAGAAATTGCAGGGATATTGGATACTGGAGATCGGCGAACTTGCAGGACTGAAGAAAGCGGAGGTCGAAACGCTGCGTTCGTTCCTTTCCCGGCAGAACGACATCTATCGCGCTGCATTCGGGCGCCGGGCAACGCCGCATTTACGCCAATGCGTATTCTTCGGCACAACAAACGCCGAATCCGGTTATCTGCGTGATACCACTGGTAATCGCCGCTTCTGGCCTGTCAAGACGCCCGGCGGCGGAACCCGAAGATCGTGGCAGGTGACAAACGAGGAAGTCTTGCAGATATGGGCGGAGGTGCTCGCTTATGTGCATCATGGCGAGAAGCTGTACCTCGACCCCGGAATGGAGCAGCTTGCGAAAGCGGAGCAGCGTGAGGCAATGGAGTCGGACGAGCGCGAGGGGCTGGTGCGCGACTATCTGGACACGCTGTTACCGGAGCGTTGGGATGAAATGGATGTGTTTGAACGGCGCAGTTTCTTGAACGGCAGTGAGTTTGGCGGTCAAACGCACGAAGGCAGCATAAGGCGTGCTTCTGTTTCAAATATGGAAATATGGTGCGAGTGTTTTGGCAAAGAACGCGCCAACCTGCGCCGCGCCGATTCGAACGAACTGACGAGCATCGTTACGCGACTCGGCTGGAAACGCATTCCATCAAAAGTCCGTATCCCGCATTACGGCCCTCAATACGTCTATGTTCCGAAGGAGTGTTCCAAATGAAAAATCGAGAACGCAACGATAATCGGAACAAGTTCCTTGCAGAGAAACCGTACCGTGTCAATCGCGCCGGAACAATCCATAGGAACGGCGTAAGCCCCATACGCTGTAAGGTTGTTCGGCTGTCTTGTTCCTATGTTCTTACGCTTCCTTTTACATTGAAAAAGATAGATATAAGGGGCTGTGGACACGCAAATCGCCTATATACGCGCGTAAAGGGATTTATTGGAATTGAGAACAAATGTAGGAGGTCTGCATGAGAGAAAAAACGATTGAAGCGAAACTGGTGCAGACCGTCAAATCAAAGGGCGGTTTCGCCCCCAAGTTTGTCAGCCCCGGTTTAGATGGGATGCCCGACCGTATCGTCCTTCTGCCGCACGGCAAAATGGCATTTGTTGAGGTCAAAGCGCATGGGAAGAAACCGCGACCTCTGCAGGTAAGGCGAAAGAGCCAGTTGGAATCACTCGGCTTTTCGGTGTACTGCCTGGACGACGCGGCGCGGATCGGAGGAATGCTCGATGAAATACAGTCCGTATGAATACCAATCCTATGCCACCAACTTCATTCTGACACACCCCGCGGCGGCGGTGTTCCTCGACATGGGCCTTGGCAAGAGCGTCATTGCTCTTACGGCGATCTTCGAACTCTGCCTGGATAGCTTCCTTGTCAGAAAAGTGCTGGTGATCGCGCCGTTGCGCGTCGCACGGGACACATGGCCCGAAGAAATTCAGAAATGGGATCACCTGCATGGGTTGACCTGCTCCGTCGCGCTCGGCTCGGAAACAGAACGCAAAGCGGCACTCATGCAGCGCGCCAGTGTGTTCATCATCAACCGCGAGAATGTGCAATGGCTCATTGAGGAAAGCGGACTGCCCTTCGATTACGACATGGTGGTAATCGACGAACTGTCATCATTCAAGTCATATCAGGCAAAGCGGTTCCGAAGTCTCCTGAAAGTACGCTCGAGAGTAAACCGTATCGTGGGTCTGACGGGAACGCCAAGCGGAAACGGGCTGATGGATTTATGGGCGGAGTTCCGCATCCTCGATATGGGCAAAAGGCTCGGCCGGTTCATCACCCGCTTCCGCACGACGTACTTCACACCCGACAAACGCAACGGGCAGGTCGTATTCAGCTATAAGCCGCTGCCCGGCGCGGAAGAGGACATCTATCGGAAGATATCGGATATCACAATCTCCATGCGAGCAGCCGACCACTTAAAAATACCGCAGTGCGTGATAACCGAAGTGAAAGTCAAGCTGTCGGATGAAGAGCGCCAGGTCTACGACCGCTTCAAACGGGAATTGGTGGTTTCACTGAGAGGCGAGGAGATCGACGCCGGTAACGCTGCCGTTCTGGCGGGAAAACTCTCGCAAATGGCAAACGGCGCGGTATACGGCGAAAACAAGCGGGTATTGCCGATTCACGAGCGTAAACTGGACGCATTGGAAGATCTGATCGAAGCGGCGAACGGAAAGCCGATGCTGGTCGCGTACTGGTTCAAACATGACCTTGCGCGAATACAGGAACGGTTGCGCAAGCTCCACATCCCGTTCGCCACGTTGGATACCGCCGAAAGTATTGTCCGCTGGAATCGGGCCGAGCTGCCCGTGGCGCTGATCCATCCCGCGTCAGCGGGACACGGCTTGAACTTACAGGCCGGCGGTTCGACCATCATATGGTTCGGCCTGACATGGAGTTTGGAACTGTACCAGCAGACCAACGCCCGTTTATGGCGGCAAGGTCAGAAAGCCGATTCTGTGGTGATATGCCATATTATCGCAAGCGGCACGATCGACGAGCGCATCATGATCGCGCTTCAGAAAAAGAATAAAACGCAGACCGCTCTTATCGATGCGGTTAAAGCAGATTTGGAGGAAGCACATTAATGGATCAATTTGAGGGACTGGCAAACGCCATTATTATACAGGCTGCGGTCGATTACAGGCTGGCGCTTAGGCAGCTTCGGCAGAATCCGGGCTTCCAGCCAGCGATCAGCATGAAGAATGAAGTCGAACGATTTTTCCATTCAGAATGGTTCTCCATTCTGACGCGCGTCGACGGACCCGAACTAATGGCACGGCTCAAAACGGAGGTGGAAATATGACGGTAAGAGATTACTTATCCCAGGCATATCGGCTTGACCAGCGCATCAACAGTAAACTAGAGCAGGTCGAATCCCTGAACGGGCTGGCTACGAAAGTCAGCAGCACGCTCACCGGGATGCCAAAGAACCCCAGCCGCGCCACCTCCGCTATGGCGGATACCGTAACAAAGATTATTGCCCTGCAGGCGGAGATCAATAACGACATCGAGCGACTGGTGGATTTGAAGCGGGAAATGGTCGCTGTTATAAAGGCGGTGGCGAACACGGAACGCCAAACGCTGCTGGAACTGAGATACCTCTGCTTCAAAACATGGGAACAGATTGCGGTGGAGATGAATTACACCGTTCGCAACGTGCACCTGCTCCATAAGGAAGCGTTGAAAGCCGTTGTCGTTCCAGCAAGTCTTCACTAAATTTCACTATTTTTCACTATCGACCATGTGATAGTGTTATGGTAGCAAAAACAGAATGCGACAGCCACCCGGGAGAAATCCTCGGTGGCTTTTTGTTTGTCCAAAGGAGGCGACGATATGCCGAAGCGACCCAAGCGCCCCTGCTCCCACCCTGGCTGTCCCAAGCTAACGGATGGGCGGTTCTGCGCGGAGCACGAAAAGCAGGAGGCCGTCCGTTATGAGAAGTACGGGCGCGACCCGGCTGTTCGCCGCAGATACGGCAGGGCATGGAAACGAATCCGTGATCGATACATCGCCGCGCATCCGCTGTGCGAACAATGCGAAAAGGAAGGTCGAATGACCCCGGCGCAAGAGGTACACCACATTGTTCCTCTGGCGAACGGCGGCACCCATGATGCGGGCAACCTTATGGCGTTGTGCAAAAGCTGTCACTCCAGGATCACGGTGGCAGGCAGCAACCAACAACGAAGGGACTAATTGATCGTCTTTGCGTGTAAAAGCTACCCCATGGGGTATATCAATCGCTACAGCCTTGATTTTTGTGCAACGCGGTCGGGTCGCGTACAAACTTTCGCGGAAGTTTTAAGGGGAATAGCCCCATAAGTTTTTTCAGGAGGAAAATGCACATGGGCAGACGAGGACCTGCGCCGGGACAGGGTGGCAGACCACCGAAACCGCTGGCGGAAAAGGTGCTGGATGGAAATCCGGGCAAGCGGAAATTGACCGTTGTGGAGTTTCCCGGCGCCAGTGAATTTCACGGAGTGAATATGCCACCGCCGCGTGAAATGTTGTCAGCGGTGCAGAAAGACGGAAAACCGCTGATCGCATCTGAAATCTACGAACGAACCTGGGATTGGCTGAATGAACGCAACTGCGCGAACATCGTCTCCCCACAGGTGCTGGAGCGTTATGCCATGAGCGCTGCACGCTGGATTCAATGTGAAGCGGCGATTACGGAATACGGATTCCTCGCAAAGCATCCCACAACGGGCAACGCGATCCAGTCTCCGTATGTGGCTATGAGCCAAAACTACATGGTGCAGACGAACCGACTCTGGTACGAGATTTTCCAGATCGTGAAAGAGAACTGCGCTGCTGACTATACGGGCGTGAATCCGCAGGACGATGTCATGGAGCGCCTGCTGACGGCGCGTAGGGGGAAATGAGTATGGACGAGGTACAGGCATTTGTCCATTCACTCCGATATCACCACCTGACCAGCCAGCAGCGGAAGACGCTGCGTGGTCAGGCACTGGCCGGCAATCTCCCCGCTGCGAAGGCCGGCTTACGTAAAATCGTATCGAAAGGGAATCATCATGAATATTCAAACGCTGCCGGTCACTAAGCTCATACCGGCGGATTACAACCCGCGTAAAGACCTGAAGCCCGGCGATCCGGAATATGAGAAGTTGAAACGTTCGATCATGGAGTTCGGTTACGTAGAACCGGTAATCTGGAATAAGGCTACGGGCCATGTCGTGGGTGGACACCAGCGATTGAAAGTGCTGATCGACACCGGCATCACGGACGTCGAGTGCGTCGTCGTGGAAATGAGTGAAGAGAAAGAAAAAGCGCTTAACGTCGCGCTGAACAAGATCAACGGCGAATGGGACAAGGATAAGCTCTCTCTCCTGATCGCTGATCTGCAGGGCGCGGATTTCGATGTATCGTTGACGGGCTTTGACGCCGTTGAGATAGACAAACTGCTCAACAGCGGCAAAGATGCCGAGGAAGACGGTTTCGATGTAGACGCCGAACTCGAAAAGCCAACTTTCTCCAAGCTTGGGGATTTATGGACGCTTGGTAGGCATAAAGTCGTATGCGGCGACAGCACCAAGCCTGAGACATATGCCGCTTTAATGGGTGGGAAGCAGGCGAATCTGATACTGACCGATCCGCCTTATGGAATCGACTACGACAAAGGCGCGGCGGGCAAGATCAAGAATGATAAGTTTGACAGCGATCAGGGTTTATATAATTTCCTTCATCACGCTTTTTCAGCGATGGAAGCACATCTTGCAACGGATGGCGTGGTATATGTGTTCCATGCCGACAGCAAGGGGTTGGCTTTTCGCAGGGCGTTTGAGGACGCGGGATTTAAGCTGTCGGGATGCTGCATCTGGGCAAAGAACACGTTCACACTCGGCCGCTCGGATTATCAATGGTGTCACGAACCCTGCCTCTATGGGTGGAAAAAATCCGGGAAGCATAATTGGTACGGCGACCGAAAACAGTCTACGATCTGGAATTTCGACAAACCAAGCCGTTCGGAGAAGCATCCGACGATGAAGCCCGTTCCGCTGCTCGCCGTGCCAATGAAGAATTCGACCCAGACAAACGGTGTGGTGCTTGATCCCTTTGGTGGCTCCGGCAGTACGCTGATCTGCGCTGAACAGTTGGGGCGCGAAGCACGACTGATAGAACTTGACGAGAAATTTGTAGATGTTATTGTAAACCGCTATATCGAAGTCGCCGGAAGTAACGACGGTGTTTTCTTAGAACGGGATAGCAAGTCAATTCCCTATGCGGAGGTGATAGCCGGTGCCTAACAAGTTCTGGTTCTCGGACGATGGCATGATCGGGTACGGTAGATTGAGTACAGGCGAGGTGTTTTGCTTTGATGCTGAGGACTATAGAAAAATATCAGACAGGACTTGGTACAAGTGTAATGCAAGCCCAGGTTATGTTGGCGACAGGAAAGGATTCTGTATTCACAGGGTAATACTTGCTGCTCCGGAAGGTTGTGAAATCGACCATATCAACCTGAATCCACTTGATAATCGAAAAAGCAATTTGAGGATATGTACGCATCAGCAGAACCAATGCAATCAGCCTCTACAGAGAAATAACACTTCTGGAGCGACGGGCGTTCATTATTATACGGCAAGAGGGAAGTACCGCGCGCGAATAAAGTACTTCCAGCGAGAACTACATTTGGGGTACTTCTCTACATTTCTGGAAGCTGCGCAAGCGAGAAATGTCGGAGTAAAAATTCTGTTCGGAGAGTATGGGCGATGTTCCGAAGCTCCACCTCCACCCAAATGGATCGATCACATGATTCAAACAAAATGCAACCGCTTCCTTGAAGAGGCGGTTTTTTCTTGCTCTGATGAAAGAGCTGCCAGGATTTCAGAAGAAATCGCTTGATAAGTACAGTTTGTAGAGCCATATATGTACTACCAAACGAAGGAGGTAGACATAGCATGCAGATCAAGTACAACGTAACGGGAGACAGACGGAAGGCGATGGTCGCGGTCATGCGGGACATCCTGCAGGACACGACGCGATATCTCGGTGCGCCGAGCTTCGCGTTTCAGGTAGGAGCTTATACCGTTGACAGGAACGGTACGGTTACCTGCCCGGACGACACGGATGCGGCGCAGATTGAAATGCTAATCCGCGAACTGGCGCACGACGGTTTTGCTGGCGAAAGGATCGAAGAACCGGTAAGACCAAATACACAAAATCCTGCAAATGGAATCATTTCATCTGCGCTCAATGACATTGATCGACTTGCGATCGAGCTTCCGAAGGACGGCATGACGCCCACCACCATGGAAAACCTGCAGCGGTTGGTCGCCAGTAAAGCGACGCTGCTGAAAAAAGCGCTCGGCACGGACAGCCTGCCTATCACAGAGCATCCTGACAGAATCGAGTTCGGGTGGTTCCGACCGACGGACGATCAGATAGAGATCGGTGCGTACTATCAATTGGTACAGGGATTGTGCGAACTCGCTCGATCGCAACAGCGTGTAAACGCAAAAGAACAAATCGTGGAAAATGAAAGATATGCGTTCCGCTGTTTTCTTCTGCGGCTGGGATTCATCGGAGCGGAATACAAGGATGCGCGGAAAATTCTGCTGAAAAATCTATCCGGCAGCGCGGCGTTCAAAGGCGCAAAGGAAACGGGGGCTGACGCATGAACGGCATTCATCCAGAAATGCTGAAACAATTAAAAGCGTATTACAAACCAGGGGCACGCGTCATGCTGCTGCGAATGAACGATCCGTACACAAAACTACGACAAGGCGACCGCGGAACGGTGATCTGCGTCGATGATATTGGCACCATTCATGTGGCGTGGGATTGTGGCAGTACGCTGGGTGTGGCGTTTGGCGAGGATGAGTGCCGGAAAATGGAGGACGATCATGAGTAATCGCTATTTTGCCGCATATGGTGTGGGGGTGAACCGCACCGAAATGGCAAAACGATGCCCAACTGCAAAGGTGCTCGGCATGTCCGTTCTTAAGAATTACCGGCTCGTGTTCCGTGGATCCCACGCGGCGGCATTGGCAAACATAGAGCCCATGAATGGACACAACGTTCCGGTGCTGGTGTGGGAGATCACACCGGCTGACGAAAAAGCGCTCGATCAGTACGAGGGTTTTCCGTATCTATACGAGAAGCAGAGCGTCCGCGTTCGATTGGATGGGAAGCTGGTTAGCGCAATGGTTTATACCATGACAGGAAATCGTCCGCTTGGGAAACCAAGCGCTTTTTATTACAGCGCGATCTTGGAAGGGTATCAGGACGCGGGGATCGACACAGGTATTTTGAAAGCGGCTGTGCATGCCAGCGAAGCAGATGAACCGCCTTTATAACTTCGAACAACGCCACGTCGAGCAACGTCGCCGCCACTGAGCGGTTCACGAAGTGGATGGGGCGGTTGCCCCAACAACGCACAACAACCGAACAACGCCGGACACGGACGCTCACAAGGGCCTCCGTTTTGATATCTGATGGAGGAGGCGGTGATGGTACGAAAACTCAAAAAATATACGCCGACTCCGTTCAAAGCGAAAGACTCCGTGTACGATAAACAGGCGGCGGATAATGCCGTCGCTTTTATCGAGTGCCTTTCTCACACCAAGGGAACGTGGGCGGGTAAGCCATTTCTTCTGATCGACTGGCAGGAGCGCATCATTCGCGATGTATTCGGGATCATGAAGCCGAATGGCTACCGCCAGTTCAATACAGCATATATCGAAATACCAAAGAAGAATGGAAAAAGCGAGCTTGCAGCGGCAATCGCGCTGCTGCTTACCTGTGGGGATCATGAAGAGCGCGCCGAAGTATATGGCTGCGCCGCTGACCGGCAGCAGGCGTCGATCGTATTCGAAGTAGCCAAAGACATGGTCACCATGTGCCCGGCTTTGACGAAGCGGGTGAAGATCCTCGCGTCGCAGAAGCGGTTGGTGTATCTGCCGACCGGGAGTTATTACCAGGTGTTGAGTGCCGACGTCGCAAGCAAGCACGGATTCAATACGCATGGCGTGATCTTCGATGAACTCCATACACAGCCGAACCGGAAGCTGTTTGACGTTATGACCAAGGGCAGCGGCGACGCACGCATGCAGCCACTGTACTTCCTGATCACCACCGCCGGCGATAACACAAACTCCATCTGCTGGGAAGTGCATTCGAAAGCAAAAGACATCCTCGACGGTAGGAAAACGGATCCGACATTCTATCCGGTGATCTACGGCACAGAGGAGAACGATTCCTGGACCGACCCGAAAGTATGGAAGAAGGCGAACCCGTCGCTCGGGATCACGGTCGGAATCGATAAGGTCAAAGCGGCTTGTGAAAGTGCGCAGCAGAACCCTGCGGAGGAGAATGCGTTTCGCCAGCTTCGTCTGAACCAGTGGGTCAAACAGGCGATTCGGTGGATGCCGATGGACGTGTGGGATAAATGCGCGTTTCCGGTCGATCCCGAAGAACTGACCGGACGCATCTGTTACGGTGGTCTCGACCTTTCCTCCAGCACGGACATCACTGCGTTTGTTCTGGTCTTCCCGCCACAAGATGAAACAGACAAATATGTGATCCTGCCGTTCTTTTGGATCCCGGAGGAAAACATCGACCTGCGTGTGCGGCGCGACCATGTCAACTACGACCTTTGGGAGAAGCGGGGTTTCCTGCTGACCACCGAGGGGAACGTGGTGCACTACGGATTTATAGAGGCGTTCATTGAACAGCTCGGATTGAAATACAACATCCGTGAGATTGCGTTCGACCGCTGGGGTGCCGTGCAGATGGTGCAGAACCTTGAAGGCATGGGTTTCACGGTCGTTCCGTTTGGTCAGGGATTCAAGGACATGTCAGCGCCGACGAAGGAGCTCATGAAGCTCGCTCTGGAGCAGAAGATCGCTCACGGTGGACAACCGGTTCTGCGCTGGATGATGGACAACATCTACATCCGCACGGATCCGGCAGGGAACATCAAACCGGACAAAGAAAAAAGCACCGAGAAAATCGACGGTGCGGTGGCGACGATCATGGCGCTGGATCGGGCGCTTAGGAATGGTGGAAACGAGGGCGAAAGCGTATATGACGGCCGCGGTCTGTTGGTTCTGGAATAAGTGTTATTTCAAAACAAACACAAAATGAAATAAGGAAATAAAAAACGAAACCTTATTTCAGTTTCATCGTGTATCGGTTGTCCCCATGTGGCGACCCGTGCGTAGAATGGAGCGTGATGGAATGCATGCTAGAGCCTTCCTCTTGGTTGGTGTGCATCTGCATATATTTTGTAGTTATATATGCAGATAATAACCCCAAGGCATTGACTATCTGCATAAGAACAACTATGATAATATGCAAATAGGGGGTGTCGATATGAGGAGATTCGATTATTCATTCCTAAACAACGGATTGCTCCCGGCTAAAATTCTGAATTTAACATCCGAAATTTATTCGCTAAAGGCGAAGGCGGGAATCCGTAAAGAGGAACATGGCAGAGTTTTCACAGAACTGGAATCCATTGCAAAGATTCAGTCGATCAAAAGTTCCAACGCAATTGAAGGTATTGTGACAAGCGATGACAGGATTCGTGCGATAGTCAATCAGAACAGTGCGCCGTTGAATCATGATGAGGCGGAGATCGCTGGATACCGAGATGCTCTTGACGCCATCCATACCGGATATGAACATTTGGATTTTCGGCAAACAGATATACTGTTGCTGCATGACATGATGATGTCCCTGACCGGATATGATTTTGGCGGGCACTATAAGACCGAAGATAATGTCATCCTGGAAATCGATACCGCAGGAAATCGAAGGATTCGGTTTCAACCAACTCCGGCATCGGAAACGCCGCAAGCAATGGAGCAAATTGAGCTTGCGTATATGATGGCACGGAGTGAAGCGAATGTGAATCAGCTTCTTCTGGTTCCTTGCGTTATTCTTGACTTTTTATGCGTTCATCCCTTTCGCGATGGAAACGGAAGGATGTCCCGGTTGCTTTCTCTGCTGCTGTTGTATAAAAACAGATTTGATGCCGGTAAATATATCTCATTTGAGGAGCAAATCAATCAGGGCAAGAGCCGGTATTATGAGGCCTTGCGTTTATCCTCGGCAGGATGGAACACCAGTGATAATGATTACTTTCCATTTATCGAGAATTTTTTGTATACACTTTATATGTGCTACAAAGAGCTGGACAAACGATTTGCGGTCGTGAATGGGAAACGTATTACAAAAGGGGCAAGAATTGAAGCAACCGTTCTGAATAGCCTAACACCTTTATCAAAGGCTGAGATCTGCAGAATACTGCCTGATGTAAGCCCTACTACAGTGGAGGCGGTCCTCGGTAAAATGGTCAAAAACGGACAAATTAAGCGCGTTGGCGAAGCGCGGGCATCCCGATACATACGGAAATAACGAGCAACAGATGTATGCAAGCATCTATCGAAAGATAGGTGCTTTTTTATATGCAAGAACAGGAGCATGAGATGGGGATTTTTCAAAGCATCTTCCACTCCCGCGACAAGCCGAAGAACTACCTGAGTAGCAGTTTCTACAGCTTTTTCTTCGGCAGCACGTCAAGCGGAAAACCGGTCAACGAAACGACCGCCATGCAGATGACGGCGGTCTACTCCTGTGTTCGGATCCTGTCGGAAGCCGTCGCTGGCTTGCCGCTGAACATCTATCGGTACAACGACAGCGGTGGGAAAGAAAAAGCGTTCACGCACCCGCTCTACCGGCTGCTGCACGACGAACCAAACCCTGAGATGACGAGCTTCGCGTTTCGGGAGACGCTCATGAGCCACCTGCTGATCTGGGGCAATGCCTATGCGCAGGTGATCCGAAACGCGAGAGGCGAGGTGGTTGCGCTCTACCCGCTCATGCCGAACAAGATGACAGTCGACCGTGATCAAAGCGGCCGGCTTTTTTATGTGTATCAACGCGGAGCGGAAGATTCCAAAGCGCTGGGCAGCGAGAGCCGGGTGATCCTGTCGCCGCCTGACGTGCTGCACATCCCCGGGCTTGGTTTCGATGGCCTGATCGGCTACAGTCCCATCGCTATGGCACGGAACGCGATCGGGCTGGCGATTGCGACGGAAGAATACGGCGCGAAGTTCTTCGCCAACGGCGCTGCTCCGTCCGGTGTGCTGGAGCACCCCGGCACGCTCAAAGATCCGCAACGAATCCGGGACAGCTGGAACGCGGCACATCAGGGAAGCGAGAACTCGCACAAGATAGCCGTGCTCGAAGAGGGGCTTAAGTACACGCCGATCGGGATATCGCCGGAGCAGGCGCAGTTCCTCGAAACGCGCAAGTTCCAGATCAACGAGATCGCGCGCATCTTCCGCGTCCCACCGCACATGCTGGCGGATCTGGAGAAATCGTCGTTCAGCAACATCGAGCAGCAATCGCTCGAGTTTGTGAAATACACACTCGATCCATGGGTCGTGCGCTGGGAACAGAGTATGTGCCGGGTGCTTCTCTCGGAAAGTGAGAAGCTGGGTTATTTCATTAAGTTCAACGTCGATGGGCTCTTGCGCGGCGATTACGCCTCCCGCATGAGCGGATACGCCACCGCGCGACAAAACGGCTGGATGAGCGCGAACGACATCCGCGAGCTCGAGAACCTCGACCGCATCGCGCCGGAGCTGGGCGGCGACCTGTATCTCATTAACGGCGCCATGATGCTCCTAGGTTCCCCGCAATCCAGTACGGTTACACCGGAACCAAATCCGGCGAACAAGGAGCCGAAAAAGGGCGGTAACCGAAAAATCAGCAGACAGGAGGATACTTCTTGAAAAAACCATTCTTTTGGAATTGGGTACGCAATGAGGACGGCACCCGAACATTGACGCTGAACGGCACGATCGCCGAAGAGAGCTGGTTTGAAGACGACGTCACCCCATGGATGTTCAGGGATGAACTGAACGCCGGAACGGGTGACGTAATCATTTGGATCAACAGTCCGGGAGGCGACTGTGTGGCGGCGAGCCAGATCTATACCATGCTCATGGATTACAAGGGACATATCACGGTCAAGATCGACGGTATTGCGGCCTCCGCCGCTTCGGTGATCGCCATGGCGGGTACCGAGGTGCTCATGGCGCCGACCTCCCTCCTCATGATCCATAACCCACTGACCATCGCGATCGGTGACAGCGAAGAGATGCAGAAAGCCATCGCCATGCTGGACGAGGTCAAAGAGAGCATCCTCAACGCATATGAACTCAAGACGGGACTCCCCCGCGCGAAACTGGCGCACCTCATGGACGCGGAAACGTGGATGAACGCGAACAAAGCGATTGAGCTGGGCTTCGCGGATGGCGTTCTGGAGGATGAAAAGAAACAGCCGAAGCACGATGATGTTGTATTCAGCTTCTCCCGCCGCGCGGTCACCAACTCGTTGCTGAATAAACTGCAGCGGAAACAGGAAAACAAATCCTATGAAGCTGAGGAGAAACCGCCCGATGAAATACCCGCAGAACAAACCGAACCGCGATACCCGACAGAGCCGCTGCTGAAGCGGCTCAATTTATTGAAAGCATGAGGAGGAGTTTAGATGAACCAAATTCAGGAACTGCGCGAAAAGCGCGCCAAAGCATGGGATGCAGCCAAAGCGTTTCTCGACACCAAGCGCGGCACGGATGGCCTGCTCTCTGCCGAGGATGTAGCAACCTACGAAAAAATGGAGACCGACGTCGTCAGCCTTGGTAAGGAGATCGACCGGCTGGAACGTCAGGCAGCACTCGACGCCGAGCTGAACAAGCCCACGACCGACCCGCTGACCAGTAAACCCGCGCAAGCTGCTACCGATCAGAAGACCGGTCGTGCGGCAGACGCGTATAAAAAGGCGTTCTGGAACGCGATTCGTGCCAAGAACCCGCGCCCGGAGATTCTGAACTCGCTGGTCGAAGGCACCGACAGCGAGGGCGGCTATCTTGTGCCGGACGATTTTGAGCACACGCTCGTGCAGAAGCTGACCGAAGCGAACGTACTGCGCCCGCTCTGCCACGTCATCCAGACTAGCTACGGTGATCGAAAGATCCCGGTGGTCGCGTCGAAAGGCACGGCCGACTGGGTGGACGAGGAAGGTACCTACCCGCTCTCCGACGATACGTTCGCGCAGGTGATTCTCGGTGCGTATAAGGTCGCAACCATGATCAAGGTATCGGAAGAACTGCTTTCCGACAGCGTGTTCGATATCGAAGCGTATGTATCCGAGCAGTTCGGTAAACGCATCGGCGATAAGGAAGAGGACGCGTTCCTCAATGGCAACGGGGTCAGCAAACCCACCGGCATTCTCAACGCGACCGGTGGTGCGGAACTCGGCGTCACCACTGCAGGCGCGACGGCGATTTCGGGCGATGAACTGATCGACCTCGTATACTCGCTCCGTGCGCCGTACCGCAAGAGCGCGGTATTCGTGCTCAACGACACGACCGTGAAACTACTCCGGAAGCTCAAGGACGGCGAAGGCCAGTACCTCTGGCGACCGGGCATCACGGAGAATGCACCGGATACGATTCTCGGACACCGTATCGTGACGAGCGAGTTCATGCCAGCAGTTGCAGCTGGCAATAAATCCATTGCATTCGGCGACTTCTCCTACTACTGGGTCGCCGACCGCCAGGGTCGGACGTTCAAACGCTTGAACGAACTGTATGCGACCACCGGCCAGGTAGGCTTCCTTGCTTCCCAGCGTCTGGATGGCAAGCTCATCCTACCCGAAGCGATCAAGGTCCTGCAGCAGAAGGCGTAAGAGGAAACAAGTATGGAGTATAACGCAAAGAACTATATGGCGCAGGGCGGCGATCGACTGGTGATCGGCGGGTCGCTGGAGATTCTGGAGGGGGCCTCGGTGACGGGGCTTCCTCCGGCTATCGTATCGGTAGCGACAGATGTATCGCTCGGCGGTGTGATCGCGGCGGCGAAGGCGGAAACGGATACGGTGGAAGCCAAGATCGGAGAAGATCGTAAACTCTACGTTCCGCCGTATACGCTTCCCGCAGCAGTGGGAGATACGATCGGTGGCGTGAAGCTTGCAGCGAATCAGGCAGCAAGTACGGCGACGGAAGTGTCAGGGCTCGTGACCGAGTTCAATACGCTGCTTTCCGCGCTGAAGGCTGCCGGGATCATGGCGGCGGACGAGTAACGAAACATGAGTACGCTGCTGGAGAAAGTCAAGGCGAACCTGATCCTGGAACATGATGAGGATGACGAACTGCTTCAGCGCCTGATTGACGACGCCGTCGCATATGCTGAAAGCTACCAGCATCTGACTGCCGGAACCTACGAAGCGGCTATCATGCCGCCGACGACGGAGCAGGCTGTGATCATGCTCGCCTCCCACTTCTACGAAAGCAGGGACGGCAGCACAGGCGGGTTCTTCGCGGATAACGTACAAGCCGGACAGCAGGTGTGGGATACGGTGAACACACTCCTGCGTCTGGACCGGAATTGGGTGTTCGGAATATGAGCTTTGGAAAGATGAATGTTCCGATATCGATCGTCATGGAGACGGTTACGAAGGACGCGGAAGGGTTCACAACGAAAACGGATGCGGATCTCGCTTCGGTTCATGCATACAGGGAGGGGCGGCACGGTTCTCAGAAATGGGTCAATCGTGCCGCCTTCTCCGAAGCCACCGACCTATTCCGGTTCCGGGTAATTCCCGGGCTGCGAATTACGACGGAGCACGTGCTGCTTTGTGACGACGATCGCTTCGAGATCACATCCATCGAGGACGTCAAGGGCAGGAAGATGTACCTCGAGGTGCTGGCGAAGAAAACGGAGGCGGCGCATGGCTAAGGTATCGATTCTGCTTCCAACGGAATTCATGGACCAACTCACGAAGATTGCGGCGAAAACGGATACCGCGATTCCGAAGGCGCTGGAAGCCGGCGGGAAGGTGGTCTTCGAGAAAATGCAGGCAAACCTGCATAGCGCGATCGGCAGGGATACGAAATACAAATCCCGCTCGACCGGGAAACTGCTGTTTGCGCTCGGCGTATCGCCGGTCAAGGTGAACGACGAGGGTAATTTCGACATCAAAGTAGGGTTCTCGGAAGGCCGAAGTGTGAGCAACGCTATGCTGGCAAACATCCTGGAATACGGGAAACACGGCCAGCCACCGAAGCCGATCCTGAAACCGACACGGGCTTCCAGCAGGAAACCCTGTATCGAGGCCATGCAGAACGTGCTGAATGAGGAGCTGGGTGTGAAATGAGCATGCTGGAAGAACTGAACACGATCGTGGAGAGCGCAGGGCTGCCGGTTGAGACGGGTGTCTTCTCCGGAACAGCGCCTGAAGAGTATGTCGTGATCACACCGATTTCAGAACATTTTGCGCTGTTTTCGGACGATTCACCCGGAATGACCATCGAGGAAGCGCGATTATCGCTCTTTTCGAAGGGAAACTACAACCAAAAGAAGGACCTGCTCGTGCGCATGCTGCTCGCGGCAGGATTCACTGTGGCTGAACGTCGATATATCGGCTTTGAGGAAGATACAAAATATCATCATTATTCCATAGATTTAGCACATGAGGGGGAGGAAATGTAATGGCTACAGTGGGATTGGACCGGCTGTATTATTCCAAGATCACGGAAGACGTCAATGGAGACGAAACATATGGCACGCCGCAGTTGTTGGCGAAAGCGATCTCTGCGGATCTCGAGATCGAATTGAACGAAGCGACGTTGTTTGCCGACGATGCCGCAGCGGAAGTCGTGAAGGAATTCAAGAGCGGGAAACTCTCGCTCGGAATCAACGATATCGGTGCGGCGGTCGCCGGCGATCTGGTCGGCGCGGTGATCGACGACAATGGCGTCATGATCTCCCAGAGCGAAGGGTTAGCGTCTCCTGTGGCAGTGGGATTCCGGGCAAAGAAAAGCAACGGCAAGTACAGATATTTCTGGATCTATCGCGTCGTCTTCGGTATCCCGGCGACGAACCTTGCCACCAAGGGTGACAGCATCACCTTCAACACACCGACGATCGAGGGTACGATCTATAACCGCAATAAGATTGACGGACAAGGGAAACACCCTTGGAAGGCAGAAGTCAACGAAGACGACACCAGCGTACCGGCGGAGACGATCACCGGCTGGTATACAGCGGTATATGAACCGACGTTTGCTGCGCCAGCAGAGTAATGGAGGCAACGAATGGAGAATGAAAGAGCCGCTTCTATTATGATCGGTGGTAAGGCATATGAACTGGTTCTGACCACTGGCGCGACGAAACAAATCGCGAAACGCTACGGTGGGTTGGCGAGTCTGGGCGACAAGCTCCTGAACACGGAGAACTTCGAGCTGGCGCTGGACGAGCTGATCTGGCTGATCGCGCTGCTGGCGAATCAGAGCATTCTGATTCATAATTTCCAGCATCCGGACGAAAAGCGGGAGCATTTGAGCGAAGAAGCGATCGAGCTTTTAACCACGCCGACGGATCTGGCGGAGTACAAGGACGCGATCATGGATTCCATGCTGCGGGGTACGAAGCGCTTCGTGGAGAGCGAGCCGCAGCCGGAAAAAAACGCGTCTGCCGGGTGAGCGATGAGGAAACGTTCGCCCGGCTGCTCTTTTACGGGGTGACGCTGCTTGGAAGACCGGAGCGCGAAGTCTGGCTCATGCCTCTTGGCGCTCTGCTCGACCAGTGGGAGATCTATAAACAGTTTCATGGATTGGCGAAGGCAAAGGTGGAATATTTCATCGAAGATGTTGTACCGTCGTTCCTATAGTTTCTTCGTGCAACACGCATGAAACCTCCTACAGTTGTGCTATAATGACTTCAAAAAGGGGGTATATATATGAAGAAGACGATTAAGGCATTGGTTGTCGTAACCTTTCTCCTCATGGTTGTTGTGAATGCGCTGGCTAACATACTTCCCATAAACGGCATTGGTACCGGCGCAGTGTCGGATTCGTACCCGAATCTCTTTGCTCCCGCAGGCATCACCTTTGCGATATGGGGCCTCATCTATTTGCTGCTGGCATTGTACACACTCTTTCAGCTCGGGCTTTTCAAGAAGAACAGGAGCATGAGCGATTCGCTCACGAATAAAGTTGGTGTGGTTTTCTCCATATCATCGATTGCCAATACGGTATGGATTTTCACATGGCACTACAGGATCATCTCCTTGTCGATGGTGCTCATGCTGATAATCTTCGTCTGTCTCGCCATCATTGTCAGTGCGATTCGAAAAGAAGCGTTGAGCTCGAAAGAGAAAGTCTTCGTCAAGTTACCCTTCAGCATTTACTTCGGCTGGATCACGGTTGCAACCATCGCGAACGTGACGACGCTTTTGGTGAGCGTGGGTTGGAACGGATTTGGACTGTCGCAAGCCGTTTGGGCGGTTGCCATCATCGCTATCGGCGCAATCATCGGTATCATCACCATCTTGCGCAATAAGGACTATCCTTACGGACTTGTAATCCTGTGGGCATATGCCGGTATTGTGATCAAGCATGTTTCCGCGACCGGGTTTAACGGCATGTACCCTGCTGTTATTATTACCACGATTGCGGCGATGGTGCTGGTTGTAGTTGCTGAAGTGATTGCAATGACGAAGAAGGCATATTAACAAGGGAACTGATTACATAAGGCGCAAAGGAACGGATCATGACTTACACACCTCTGACAAAAATTGCGATTCAGCTTGCTCTGGATGCACACCGGGGTCAATATGACAAAGGCGGACTTCCATATGCCACGCATCCCTTGCACGTCGCAGAATCCATGGATACCGAGGACGAATGCGTCGTCGCGTTACTGCATGATGTGCTGGAAGATACCGGAATTACAGTGGACGATCTGCGGCAATGGGGGATCACCGACCGGCAGATCAAAGCGTTAAAGCTGTTATGCCATGACAAGTCTGTACCCTATCTGGAGTATGTTCAGAAACTTCGGACAGATCCGATTGCCGTGAAAGTCAAGATTGCGGATTTGCGGCACAACGCGGATCTGACACGATTGGCGGAAGCGACGGAAGAAGACTGGAAACGCGTGGAAAAATACAAACAAGCGTTGCAGCTGCTTCAAGCAGATATCCTCGAATAACTGATCGAGAACGTATCTAAAGAACGACCTACGGGCCGTTCTTTTTTTGCGCACAATTTTCAGAAAGGAGCCATGCGCATGAGCAATTCCGACTTCGGTCTAAAGATCGGCATCGACGGCGAACGTGAGTTCAAAGCCGCGTTGCGAGATATCAACCAGCAGTTCAAAGTGCTCGGCTCCGAGATGAAGCTGGTCGAGTCCCAGTTCGCTAAACAGGATCGCAGCGTAACCGCGCTCACCTCGAGAAACGAGGTGCTGACCCGCCAGATCGCAGAGCAAAAGGAAAAGATCGAGCTGCTGCGGCGCGCGCTGGAGAACGCGTCGGAATCGTTCGGCGAGAACGATCGCAGGACGCAGCAGTGGACGGTGCAGCTGAACAATGCACAGGCTGAGCTCAACAACATGGAGCGCGAGCTCAAGAGTAACGAAAAAGCTATCGATGGCGTTGGCGACGAATTCCAGGATGCCGGAAAACAGGCGGACAAATTCGGCGCCGAGGTCAACGACGCGGCGGATCGTTCGGAGCGGGCGCAGGAGCGGTTTGAAAAGCTAGGTCATGTGCTGAAAACCGTCGGCGCCGCCATGGGTACCGTTCTCGCCGCTGCCGGCGTCGCAGTGTACAAGCTGGGCAAAGCGGTGGTCGAGCAGTTCGGGCAACTGGAACAAAACCTCGGCGGCTCGGAAGCGGTGTTCGGCGAATACGCCGCTTCGATTCAGAAGACGGGTGAGGATGCGTATAAGAACCTGGGCGTATCCCAGAGCGAATATCTTGCCACCGCCAATAAGATGGGCGCACTGTTTCAGGGCGTGGGCGTGGAACAGGAGAAGAGCCTGGCGCTGACCGAAAAAGCCATGCAACGCGCCGCGGATATGGCGTCTGTCATGGGGATCGACACATCGGCTGCTCTGGAAGCGGTCACCGGCGCCGCCAAAGGCAACTTCACCATGATGGACAACCTCGGCGTCGCCATGAACGCGACGAGTATTCAGGCATATGCGCTGGCCAAGGGGCTGGACTTCACCTGGAACTCGGCAACGCAGGCGCAGAAGGCCGAAGTGGCCATGCAGATGTTCTTTGAGAACACGGAGCAGTACGCCGGGAACTTCGCGCGCGAATCCTCGCAGACGATCACCGGTTCGATCGGCATGCTGAAAGCGGCGGCGCAGTCCTGGGTGGCGGGGCTTGGTAACGCGAACGCGGATACGCTGGCGCTGACTCGGAATATGACAGACGCGTTTCGGACCGTCATGAGCAATATCACACCGGTACTGGAGAATATCGTCAAAGCGCTGCCGGACGCGCTGGATGCGATCCTGTCGGAAGTGTCGGGGATTTTGCCCACGCTGGTGAGTACGGCTGCATCTCTGTTTCGTCAGCTGCTGGGTACGGTGCTGAAGCTGCTGCCCGAGCTGATCCCCGTCGCTGCGGATGCCGTCATGACGATCATCTGGGCGCTTGTCGACAACCTGCCACTGCTGGTAGATGCGGCGGTGCAGATGATCACCGCACTGGTCAGTGGAATCGGTCAGGCACTTCCGCAGCTGATTCCCGCAATCGTCAAGGCGATCGTCCTGATCGTTTCTTCACTCTTGGGCAACATCGACCAGATCATTGAAGCGGGGATGTCGATCCTGTTCGGCCTGATCGAAGGGATCATTGCAGCGCTGCCCGCCTTGATCGAAGCGCTGCCGCAGCTGATCACGGCGATCGTGGAGTTCTTCATTCGAAACCTGCCTCAGATCCTGGCTGCCGGCGTGAAGATGATCATGGCCCTGATCCAGGGAATCGTCGGTACGGTTCCGCAGCTTTCTTCGAATATGCCGAAGGTCGTTTCCTCGGTCGTAAACGGGATCTCCAGAGCGGTCGCGTCGGTGGTCGACATCGGCAGGAACATCGTGCAGGGACTCTGGCAGGGGATCCAGTCCATGGGCCAGTGGATACAGGACAAGATCGGCGGCCTGTTTAAAAGCGTGATCAACGGCGCGAAGAGCGTGCTCGGGATCCACAGCCCCTCGACGGTGTTCGCCGGAATCGGTGAAAACATGGGGCTCGGTTTAGGCGTTGGCTTTACCGCCGCCATGAAAACCGTGGAAGAAGAGATCAAACGGGCGATCCCGACAAAGTTCGACGGGCTGAACATCGACGTTGCGGCTGTTACGAAGGTGCCAACCGTTTCAAGTGAACGAACGTCCATGGCGCAGGCTGGAAACGTGGAGAACAAATATGAAATCGTGATCAACAACCCGAAACCGGAACCTGCTTCCGGCAGCGTACGAACGACGCTACTGAAGCATTCGTACGGGCTGGCGTAGAGGAGGTGCAGGAGATTGCCTGAAACTTGGAACTTCAACGGCGTTGCTCTCAGTTCCAGAGGGAAATGGGACGTAGAGAGCGTAATCGAAGGGATCGGTATTCCCAAATTCCGGGGAAACGACCTGCAGGTACCGTTTCAGCACGGGAAGCGGTGGATCAAGAAGCGCTTCGACAGCAGGAAGATCGTGTTCTCCATGTGGATCAAAGGAACGGATCGGACCGGCCTGGATGACAACATCGATGCATTCCTGACGGCCATCGGCAACCCGGGACTCCATATCCTGAGCCGGACGATGCGCAGCGGAGAGACGCGCTTGGCGCAGGCTGAGCTCTGTTCCGAGATCCATTTCGTCCGGAAGAACCCGGGATATGCCAAGTTTGCCCTGGAGCTGGAACTGGCGGATCCGTTCTTCTACGGAACCGGTAAGAGCACGGATATCAGGACGGTTACTGCTACGCCGTTGTCATGGACCCATGTGAACGCAGGCTCCGCGCCGGCAACGGCAATGGTAATCACGCTGGCGGGGCCGCTGAGCAATCCGGTTCTGCGGAACCTGAACAACGGTATCTGGATTCAGTACTTAGGTACGATCCTGAGCGGAGAATCCGTCGTTCTGGATACGAAATACTTCACCTGTTTGCAGGATGACGAGAATAGGATCTCGATCGTCAAGCATGGCGGGGACGCCTATTGGATGATTCTGGACGCCGGAGCCAACAGCATGACGCTGGAAACAGACACGATCGGCGGCAGCGTTACACTTGCCTATTATCCTGCATTTTATTGAGGAGGAGAAAATATGCCTTATCCAACCCTACCCGGACGGAGATTCGAATACGACGTAGGCGGCGCGTCGGTCTACTACGGAAATGACATCAGCGAGATCACGACGGCTCTGACGACCGAACAGATGGCGGAATTGAACAACATCGACAACGCCAATATCGTCATGCAGAAAAGCGTCTACAATGCCACGGGCCTGCTGACCGTCTGGATATTCCTCCCGGAGAAGTATGTCGTTGCCGGGTTAGGCATGCTGCACAACCTCGGCAGCTTGAGCGGTGCCGGCGTCACGGTAGCAGGCAGCGCGGATAGCACCAACGGAATGGACGGTACCTGGATCAGCGCGACGCTCCCCAGCGGCGCAATCCCCAAGGTCATGCTGGATAACGACGAGTGGAGAGACAACATCCAGCCGTGTACCTTCTCTGAAGGCATCAAGGTATTGCGGTTACGGTACAGCGGCGGGTATGAATCTGCCAAGTACTCGACGGTCAAGATTTATGCGCTGCATCTCTACGGCGTCAAAGCGGAAGGTGAGATACCGGACGATATCCTGTTCCTGGACGACGACGAAACCGGAGATCCGGAGTTCATCCGTGACCTGGATTTCGGCGACCGACCGGAAGGTACGACGGTGACGCACCGGATCAAGCTATATAACAGCAGCACGACGAAGATCGCCAACAACCTGACGCTCTCGCTGATCGACGTCGACTTTAGCTTCAGCATGGACGAAGGCGTGTCCTGGGTGACCGGCGCGACCATTACCTCGCTTGCCGCGCAGGGAATGAGTGCCAGTATTATCGTCAAGAACACGATCCCGCCGCCTACGCAGATGTTAGGTCCCCGGGCGCCGCGGTTTGAGGTGACAATCGGGAGCTGGTCGTAAGGAGGATGTGATATGCCGGATCAAATACAGCTGATCACGCCTCAGAATACAGCGATCACCAGCAGCCTTGCTTTGACGGCGAAATGGGTGCGCACCTACGAAGAGCTGACAAAAGCGGATTTCGATGCATCCGGCGTGTTCACCCGCGTCGTCACCGACGAAGACAACTACATCGGCCTGCAGCTGGATTGGGACCCCAATTCGACACCGGAAGGATATACGGCAGGCGAAGACTGCGTTCCGCTCATGACGGCGGGAACCACAAGCGGCGTGACCGTTACAGACAGCGGCAATCTCGGAGCAGGATACGAAGGCTGGCGCGCGTTTGACAACGACAGCGACACCCGCTGGGGTGTGGCGGCCACGTCCGGCATCCTTACGGTGGCGCTGGCACAAGCTAATATCGTCGCCGGTTACTCGATCCGGGCAAGAAACGATTCCTACCTGATCGACAGCCCGAAGGACTGGTCGTTCGAAGGCAGCAACAACGGAGCCGATTGGACGGTGCTGGATACGCAAGCCGGCGTGACGTCCTGGAGCATGAACGAGCGCAAGGAGTTCGCAGTCTCGAGCCCTGGTTCGTATCTGTACTATCGGCTGAATATCGGCTCGAACCAGAGCGGGACGGATACATCGGTCTCCGAAGTGGAGCTGCTGGAAGGCATTCCGTGTGGTTTTGATTACTATAGCAGCGGGAACCGCGTGGTCGGACCCATCGCGCTAAGCGGGACGGCATATGGAGACGAGATCCTGCAGTGGACGATTGGCGATCTGCCCGCCGGAACGAGCGTGACGATCGGGTGCGCGCTGACGACGGATGAAACACCGCCGTCTTCGTACTCAATCGCGACCAACGGCGCGCAATGCCCGGTGATCGCCGCGAACGACGACATGACGGGGAAGTATCTTTGGATTAAACAGGAGCTCGCCACATCAAACGTCGAGGTCACGCCGTCGCTGCTCTCCATGCGGATGCAGCTGGTGTCGGCAGCGACAGCCGATCTGACGATCGAGCTCGACCGGACCACGCTGTTCAGCGGGATGAACGACCGGTCCAATACGATATCGTCACTGCCTTGCGGAGAATCGACAATCTTTACGCCAAACGACGTATATGACGGATTTCTCTATTGGAGGGCGCGGGCAGTCAATGAAGCTCTGGAGATCGACACAGGCTGGAGTACGCCTTATACATTCAATCTCATGGGTGGTCCGTTCCCGCTGCCGCGCTTTTTCACACTGGTAGAAAACAGGCAATACGGGAAACAGCGTGAGAAGCGCACGCTCTCGGTCCTCGAGAATATCGGATTTGGAAAGCCAAGGGAGCGACGCGCGATTGTTGTTCCGGGAAACCGTGCGTTTGGGAGGCAGAGAGCGGTCCGAACACTCTATACCGAACTGAACGTGAGCGACGACCCTCCGTTTCCGTGGATCAGCTCGATTTCCGAAACCAGGGGGCAGGCGGGTTGTGTATTGACGTTGCAGGGCAGCGGATTTGGGTATACACATACCGTGGTGGATGTCGGCAATACCGACCGGTACAAAAGAAGCTATGGCGGATTCGTCTATAGTAATGACCTGGCGTGCAACGTACTCGCATGGTCGTGGACGGAGATCACGTTCCAGCTTCCGCTTGCCGCAACGACAGGACCGGTCAAGGTCAGCCTGACAGCGCCTGAGATACAGGACAGCAACAGTCTGGGCTTCGAGGTAATTTCCGGCCTCTCTACCGACGATGTGGGCATTGAATTCTTCATCTGCGACCGGGCAAATCCGAACGTGCTGGTCAAACAGCTGGACGGCGCCTGGGACAAGGCGTTTCAGATGGTGCGGAACAACCCCGGCAGCGGACGGTTCAAGATCAGCCGGTACGACGCAGTCGGCGGAAACAGCAGCTATATCGCCGACGACAACCTGGTACTGGTCAAGCTCGACGGAAACCCCTTGTTCAAATGGATCATCGAGTCGAGAAAACCGAACTATGTGGATTCCAGTGAACAGCAGACCATTGAAGTCAGCGGACGCGGGGTCCTTTCCATGCTCAACTGGGCGGTGGTGTTTCCGGAGGAGATGGGGACGCCGGTGCTGGACAGGCCGTTTTCCGGTACCGCGAGCACGGTGCTTCGAACGCTGATCCTCGAAGCGCAGGCAAGAGGCGGGCTGGCAGGCGTGACCGTGGATTGGGAGGACGATCAGGACAGTGTAGGCAACGTATTCACGGAGAACATCAGCCTGTCCTTTCACGTCGGGACGCCGTTATTAGAGGTGGCCACGAAGTTCACCGATGGGCTTGGGTACTTCGACATCGAAATGACGCCCGAGCTCGTGCTCAAAATCTACAAAACAAAAGGCGAGGATCTGCACGAAACGGTGATCTACCGTCCGGGTCAGGCAGTGATCAGCCATATCAACCAGATCGACGCCATGAGCGTGGTCAATGAGGTGCTCGTCGAAGGCGGGGACAAGCTGTTGGCTGTCGCGTCCCATTCCGCCAGTCAGGCGATCTACGGAAGGCGCGAAGGATATCTATCCGCGAGCAATCTGCAGGAGGGCTTAAGCGAATATGGACAGGCGTATCTGAACCGGGTCGCCTACCCGACCTGGGGGATTCAGGGGACTGTGACGAAGTTTAGCGATGATCAGGGCAACCGGATGAAGCCCTTTGAATCGTACCTGATCGGCGACTGGATCGGCTGGAACATCGCGCCGGAAGGGAACGACGCGCTCGGCTTTGACGGTGTGCTGCGGGTTTGCGGGATTACCGTCAGTGAGGATGACGATACCGGCGCACTGTCCTACACGCTGGAACTGCATGACACGATGCTGGAGCATGAGATCCGGTTAAACCAAAAGGTGGAGCGGATGTCCCAGTACAGCGGTTCGGATGTTCTTTCTGTCGCGCCTTCCAGCAGCGGCGGGTATTCCGACTCGGAAGTGAACGCGATGCTGGCGGCAAAAGCGAATGTGAACCACTTGCATACCGGCGTGTATGCAGAGAGCGACCACGTTCATGACTTTTTGGAGCTGACGGACACGCCGGACAGTTATCTGGGTCAGGGGACCAAGGTCGTAGCGGTCAAGGCGGATGGCAGTGGCTTGGAATTCGTGACCAACAGCGGTGGCAGCGGCGGAACGTACTACGAGAACCCGATCGATGAACCGCCGGCATCTCCGCATGTGATGGACGATGAATTCACCGATACCGTCATGGACGAAAAATGGTCATGGATCAACCAGGGGACGTCCGCGTGGACCGAGAATGGCAGGTACGGAGCGATGGACCTTGTGCCCGGAGGCGATCACACCAGGCTCCTGGTGCAGGAAGCTCCTGCCGGTGATTTTGCGGTATCGGCTAAAATTACGCTCGGTGGATCGAAACTGAATTATTACAACTTCGGTATCTGTCTCTACAACAGCGCGAACGGCAGGAGGATCATTTACGGGAAATGCTGCAGAAGCGGATATTCGGGGATACAGGCGGTGAAGTTCAGTTCGAACACATCCTATTCCAGCGACGCCTATTTAAACGGAGGCTGGGATTCGATCTTCATCTATGTGAGGATTCGAAAAGAAGGCACTTCCTATTGTTTGGATCTTTCGTACGACGGGGACTTCTGGTGGCAGATATACACAGAATCCATATCTACCTTCCTGTCCGCGGTCAGCCACGTCGGGGTCGGCTATTTCAGGAACAACACCAACGGATCGACATACAGGGGCAGATGCGACTGGTTCCGGGTGACGGAGCTGTAACAGAGTGGCTGGGCAACAAGGGTGCGACGATCACCTGATAGACAAAAAGCACTCCTCTGCCCGCAGGAGTGCCCTTCAGGATTGCATGAAAAGGAGAAAAACGCAAGAAAGGGAATTTTTGATACAGAATGCCTTGCAATCCTCTGAAAACATCATATAGAATGCGATGCTAAAAAACAAGTCTCAGCAAGTGAATCACATGCGAAAGGCACTCAGTCGGGGGATTGAGTGCCTTTCTGGTTTGCATGGTGTGAATTTTTGTGGGATTGGGAGATACCCAGATAGGTAGGTGGCATATACCATGCAGGCTCTTCTTTGTTTGCATATTATCAGATTTTTACTTGAAATACCATGAAGAAATCGTGAAATTTATATTAATTGAACCGGAGGAAGCGGATGGAATTCACGCGAAATATCCGAAAAGGCACGTCCGGTGAGGATGTGCTTTTTTGCAAGCAGAAGCTATTAGCACTCGGCTATTATGCCGACCACATTACGACCGTGATCAGGAGGACGTTCGGCGCGGATACGCTGGAGGCCGTGAAGCGGTTTCAGGCGCAGGCCGGGCTGACCGTCGACGGAGTCATTGGTAAGGCAACGTGGGCGGCGTTGCTCGGCGACACGGCAACGGAAGCGAAACCTGTCGTGAAGGCGACGCCGTCGGACAAGGCAAAAGCGATCTGCGTGCTGGCGTTGACGCGAATCGGAGATCTGTATGTCTGGGGCGGCAGCGGCATGACTGATCTAAGCGATCGCGCGATCCAGGCAAAGGACGACGAGTACACCCGTGTGATCGTGTTTCGGGAGAAACAGTACAAATACGGGTTCTCCAACCTGCTCGGCCACGACTGTTCCGGCTTTCTCTCCTGGCTCATGCGGGAGACGGGAATCTGGGACAATCGTCGCGATTGCGATGGATTGTGGTCGTTGTGCGACGAGGTCAGCCGCGCAGAACTGATCGCGGGCGATTTCGTGTTTCGGGTCTCTTCTTCGAATTCCAGCGATGAGACACATATCGGCCTCTATCTCGGTTCGGGCAAGGTGATTCACGACAAGGGTCGCGACGTCGGCGTTGTACTCGAGGGGATTAACCAGAGCGGCAGCGGGTACTGGCACAAGTGCGGACGCTGCAAGCTGTTATATGAATAAGAAACGGAGGGATGTCCATTGAACTATATCGGTGAAATCATTTCCGGCGTATTTGCCATGATCGTCGTTTGGATCGAGGTTCGGGCAAGCCGCGACCGGAAGCAAACGGAGAAGCGCGCCGCAGTCCGTGCAAAGGAATCAAAACTCGCCATGAAAATGCAGGATGCGAACCTGTCGCTTTCGCTGGCAACGGCCGTTGCGGTGGAGCGCGGGGAACTGAACGGAGAGATGAAGACTGCACGGGAGAAAGCAAAGACCGCACAGGAGGAATATGACGATTTTGTCCATGAGCTTGCATCGAAGCAGGCTACATCTATCTAAAACAAGGAGAAAACACAACATGAAAAAGAAACTGGTTCTGGTACTGATCGCACTCTTGCTGCTCGCTCTACCCGCCGTCACGCTTGCGGATACGGGCGGGACGAACGCCGTTGGTATCCTGATTGAGAACGCTGTGGAGATTGCCGCAGCGTTTTTCATTGCACTGATCGGCGTATTCGGTGCCTGGCTGACGGCGAAGCTTGGCAAGGCAACGCAGCTCGATACCGTGAACCGCGCGCAGCAGGAACTGATCAAGCTCGCGCAGATCACGGTCGGAGAGCTGAAACAGACGGTCGTCGATGGCATGAAGGCGGCTCATGCGGATGGCAAACTGACCAAGGAAGAGATCGCTAAGCTCGGGCAATTACTGCTGGAAAAGACGACCGCGAAGCTCTCCACCTCGGCGCTGGATGTGCTGACCGCGGCGCGGGTCGATATCTCTGCGCTGATCACCGGAACGGCGGAACATCTGATTTCAAATATGAAGTAAAACAACATAGCGACAGAGAGGAGCGTCTTTCGAGACGCTTCTTTTTTCATTTGGAAGGAGAAACCGATATGGCAAAATACCGAACGATTCAACAGGCGTATGAAAGCATCAAGGGAATGGATGCAGATACCGCGATCACGCAGCATGCCTTGCGGAAGCTTGTGGTTTCCGGGCAGCTGCCGAGCATGCGGGTTGGGAAGAAATACCTGATCGATATGGATCTTCTTACTGATTTTTTGCGAATGCCGGTTTTACAGGTGCATTCGCTTGACTTCACACCAAACCAGAGTGATCTATAGTAACAGAAAAAGAGAGGAAGGAAAAAATGGCAGCGATACGAAAGCGTACAGGCGCAACGGGAGACTCCTACCTGATTACCTCCAGCAACGGCAGAGACGCAAGCGGAAGGCAAGTACGCGTCAGTACGACGTGGCGACCGACACCCGACATGAGCGCCGCTCAAATCAAGCGCGCGGTGAAGATCGCCGCGGCGGAATTCGACAAACAATACGAACAGGGCTACGTCGTCGACGATAAGCAGACATTTGCTGAATATGCTGAATATGTTCTAAACCTCAAGGAAGCGAACGGGACCAAAAAGGGCACGATTCGAGCAGCACGTCAAATGCTGGATCGGATCAACCCGGTATTGGGCAATGTGAAACTGAAGGATATCCGGCCGCAACACCTGAACCGCTTTTACACAGATTTGAGTAAAAAGGGTCAGCGGATTAGCGGGCATTATGCTTATGTGCTGGATGTAGATGTATTCAAAGAAGCGATCCGAAAGAAATTCGGTTCATTTGCAAATTACCACGAAAACGGCGGTCCGAGCTGCTCGACCATAGCGAAAATCTGTCGTGGTGAACACTGCGACTATGATCTCGCGGTTCGATCGGCAAGGCAGCTGGGGATCCGGTTTCATACCCTGTTCCGGGAGGAGAAACGCACGGAACCGCTGGCAGCGAACACGGTTCATCACTACCACAATATGATTTCAATGGTATTGGCTCAGGCAGAGCGGGAAATGATCATTCCCTACAACTCCGCGTCAAAGGCGAGTCCGCCCAAGGTGATTCGTAAGGAGCCGAATTTCATGCAGGTGGATGATGTGATGCGGATCATGAAGTGCCTCCAGCAGGAACCTTTGATGTGGCAGGTTGTTATGATGCTACTGATCGCCACCGGCGCGCGGCGTGGGGAGATCGCGGGTTTGAAATGGAAGAACGTGGATTTTGAGAACGGGAGCATCCGGATTGACTGCGCTCTGCTTTACGGTTCGAAAACTGGCGTCTACGAGGAAACACCGAAAACAAGCGCGGGTTATCGCACGATCGGCCTACCGGATGAGGTCATGGACCTGTTGCGGCGGTATCGCCTGGAACAGAGTAAGTTGAAATTACGGATGGGAGCCGACTGGGAACAGACCGACTATGTCTTTACGAACGAGACCGGACAATATATCCATCCGTGCACCTTCTCCAGATGGCCAAATAAATTTGCCGAGAAATATGGATTACCGCATATCAACCCGCACGCGTTAAGGCATACGCAGGCGTCGGTGCTCTACCAGAACAACGTCGATCCGGTGACCATTTCACGCAGGCTGGGCCACAGCCGCGTTTCGACGACGCAGGATATCTACTGCCATCTGCTGGAACAGGCGGATGATACGGCGCGGGATGCGATCGGAGAAGTGCTGTTTGGGGAAAAGAAAAAGATGCCACCGAGGCCGGGGAAACAGAAGACAGGTCAAATATGATCATATGTTTCGCGAAAGGAAATGTTTACTTTATATCATAGGACCTGTTATAACGATTGCTATACAATCCAGAGTTTCCGGTACACCTTCGATATCGGCGTGCCCAACTCCGCCAGCTTTAGCGCAAAGGCAATCGACGCCTCTGCATACTTGCGCGCATAAACTTCGTCCTCTTTTTCCTTTTTAGTAGGTTATCATTTTTCTCCTTTGGGTTGGAATACTTTTTATGGGAGCAGGTCAAAAGTTAGATTAAAAGATATTTTGAAAATTGAAAAGGGGGGCTGTTCATTGGATGCACGTTGAAACGAGGGCTGAAGCAAGGCAGAAGATCGTAGGCATATGGAAGGATTCTAGAATACCCGTCGAATTTTAAACGCTTGATATATATCAGCCCGAAAAAATCGTTAACCCCGCGCAACGCGTGTATTTTCAAATGTCGATTAATAAACTGCCCGAATTTTAGTTGCACTCTTCATCTGTATTTGCTGGATAGAGATACTGAACTCCTAAAGCATTTAACTTATCTAGCCATTCTTTGGCTAATGGTCTGTTTGTTGCTAATGCATGAACAGAATTGAGACCTGCTATGAAAGAAAAAGAGGTATTATCAAACTTTGTATGATCTGCCACTAAGTAAGTTACATGAGAGTGCTCTATTCCCAATTTTCGAATTTGTGCATGTTCTTCATTGGCATCGGTAATGCCGTGCTCAAGGTGCAAGGAATGACAGGAGATAAATGCCTTATCCACAAAGTATTGTTTCATACTTAAGGCTGTAGTTTTGCCCAAAAACATCTGTTCTTTAGGATTAAAGGTGCCTCCGAGCAATATTAACTTAACATTAGAACTAGTTGAAAGAAGATTGCCCGTCAGTAATGAGTTTGTAATAACGGTGATGTTTTTACACATTAATTTTTTGGCGATATGGTAAGATGTTGTAGATCCGTCCAGAAAAACAGATTCTTGATTATTTATCAGTGGAGCGCAAACATCAGCGATCTTTTCTTTATCAGGCACCAATATTTTTTCTCGGAGCTCGATGTCTACTTTGGATTGAACAGACCCATTCCAAATTGCGCCACCATAAATTCTTTTCAGATGTCCTTCATACTCCAATTGCTTTAGGTCTTTTCGTATTGTTTCCTCAGTCACCTCAAATTGCTGCGCTAAATCAGAAACCTCAACACTATCATGCAGAGTGATTAATCTAATAATTTCTTTTTTTCTTTCAACGCCTAACATGTTGCACCCCGTGTAAATATAATTTATATCTATTATATTTGATTTTTATGGAAATGCAAATAATTAACATGAGAATATAGGAAAATTATTATAAGCGCCTGATTTAAGCAAGATAAATCATTAAGTATTCTGTGATATAACCAAAAATAATTTGCAAAACCAAAAAATACATGGTATAGTAAAGAAAATAACGGCAAAAAGTGAGAATCAAAGAAAAATTTGGGGAGAATAGCGAATGACTAGCCAACCTGAATATACTACTCTAATAAACTGTACAATATTAACAGTAAACGAAAAAGACGATTACTATTCGGATGGTTGTATTATTTTGAAAAACAATTTTATCCATGAAATCGGTAACTCTAAGGATATTAATCCTTTAGGGCAAATTATTGACATGAACAAAAAACTTGTTATGCCAGGGTTGATAAATACGCATGCACATTCTCCAGCATCTTTGTTTCGTGGGCTTGGTGATGATTTGTTTTTGGAAGAATGGCTAAGAGATTATATGTGGCCGGCAGAGGAAAACCTTACAGCTGACCTGGCATATTCAGGAGCTGCATTAAGCTATTTGGAATTTCTGCATAATGGAATGACAACAAATGTGGACATGTGGTATTTCACAAGTTCTGTTGCAAAAGCAGTTGAAAGAATCGGTTTACGGGGATTTATTGCAGCCGGGATATCAACGGATGGTTCTATTGAGTCGTTTGATTCGTTAGAATCCTCAGTGGAGTTTATCGAAAAATATATTGGGAAAGAAGCATCGACGCGTGTTTACCCTTGTATCGGGCCGCATGATGCTTACAGTTGCTCGAGAGAACTTCTTAAAAGAGCCTCAACTATTGCATCAAAATACGGCATTCTTACTCATATACACCTATCGGAGACAAGCCGGGCACATGAGGAAACGAAAAAACTGTGGAAAATAACACCCGCCGAATATATGGAGCAATGCGGAATTTTTGAACATCCAGTATTGGCAGCGCATTGCATTTTTCTGGAAGAAAGTGACATGCACTTGTTTAAAGAGAAGGGCGTGTCTATAAGTTATAATCCTGTAAGCAATCTAAAATTATGCGATGGCATAATGCCGCTAAAGAGATTGCAGGAACACGGTATTAAAATAGGGTTAGGCGTTGACGGAGCTCAAAGCAACAACAGTCTAGATTTGTTATCTGACATAAAAACCGGTTCGCTTATTCAAAAAATGGCGGAAAACGACCCGACTTTTTTCCCGGCGAGAGAAGCGATTAGGATGATTACAATTGAAGGAGCGAAAACGATTGGCATGCAAGACAAAATAGGTAGTCTTGAGGTGGGAAAACTTGCGGATGTAATTGCGCTCGATTTGAACTCATGCAATCTATCGCCATGCTACACCAATAAAATTGAGCAACTTTATTCGCATATTATATATTCTGCAACCGGAAAGAATGTATCAGATGTCTGGGTTGACGGTGAACACTTATTGAAAGACAAGCAAGCCATTAGAGTAAATAAATCTGAAGTTATATCTGAAGCGCAATTTGCTGCAGATTTCTTATTAAAAAGTTATAGAGGAGAGAGAAAATGAAAACTGTAGACAAAAATGCTGTTACAAGAAAAGACAGTTTACAATCCAGTATTTGCCTAAAGGCGGGAGATATCGGAGAATATGTATTACTGCCCGGGGATCCTGCGCGAAGTGATCGGACTGCTAAATATTTTGATGATGCAAAATTGATGGCAAACAATCGTGAGTATCGTACGTATACAGGATATTATAAAGGGGTTAAGGTTAGCGTAACCTCAACTGGAATGGGATGTCCTTCTGCATCGATTGGAGCCGAAGAGTTAGTAAACCTTGGCGCTAAAGTTCTTCTTCGAATTGGAAGTTCTGCTGCTATTAAAGAAGGCATACATGTTGGTGATTTAATTGTTAGCACAGGTTGTATGAAGAATGAGGGAACTTCAAGATTCTTTGTGCCTGATTCTTTTCCGGCGATACCGGATATTCATTTTACAAAGCTATTACTTGACACTGCAGAGGAAATGACAGCAGGCACTTCAGTCAAGGTTCATCATGGAATAGGGTCTACAGATGACTCGTTTTATGGAGAAACGCCTGAATATATAGAGAGAATTCGCTCCTATGGCTGCATTAATTTGGAGATGGAAGCGTCCGGTATTTTCACAGTTGCTCAAAGAAGACAGGTTGCGGCAGCTGCAATTTACGGTGTCTCTGCTAATCTTACGACAAATGAGATATATTATGGCGATGGCACAAAAGAATCGGAAAACACTAAGCTGGTCAATGCATGGGAAGAAGAGATTAAAATCGCATTAGAAGCAATATATCGTTATGATCAAGCAAGAAAAAATAAGAAATAGGATTGGAACAGCAGTCATCATTATACGGAAATATGTTTAGCGTAACTTATTAGGCAAAATATAATCTTTGCATCTTTCTAATGATGCAAAAAAGAAAGACGGAGGGAGAAAAAATGAAAAGGTTTTTGATGGTGGTATTAGCAGTTCTATTTACTTTGACGGTCTTTGCAGGGTGTAGTGATGGTGCGGCTCCAAATGATGCTGAAGCGGCGGTTCCAACTGATGTTGAAGCCGAGCCTTCTGAAGCAGATAATGATGCCGATGAACCTGCAGAAATGCTGAGAATCGCACTGGTAACAGACAAGGTAGGTAATCAGCCGTTTTTGCAAAACATGGTACAGGCAATAAACGATTCTGCTGATGAAAACGGCTTTGAAGCTATTGTAGTCGAATGCGATGATAATGCAGCATTCGAAGACAACATGCGTGCTCTGCTCTACGAGGGGGTCGATTTGTTGATTGGCGGTGGCTGGAAGGCTGGAGAAGCGATAAATACTCTAGCTGTAGAATTTCCTGAAGCAGCTAGCTATTGTCTTCTTGATTCTGAAGTTGAAGCAGAAAATGTAAAATGCATCTCCTTTAGAGAGCAGGAGGGTTGCTATTTACTCGGTATGATGGCAGCTATGATTGCTGAAGATGGACAAAACCTGTTTGGTGACATTGGCGTATTCGAGGGCCCTGCTGACTGGAAATGGTCTTGGGGGTTTATTGAAGGAGTTAAGTCCATTAATCCAGATGCCGAATTCATTATAAACTACGTAGGTTCATATGATGATCCGGCTAAAGCAAAAGAGCTAGCACTGCAGCAATATGCCCAAGGGGCACACTTTATAATGAGTGCGTGTGCAGGCGGTGACTACGGAACTTTCGAAGCGGCACTTGAAAAGGGATTCTTCACATCCTCCACAGATATTGATCAGACGACTCCTGATAATCCTTATATTGCTACATCCGTTATAAAAGACACATATATATCAATGAGATATATTATTGATTTATTTTTATCAGGAGAACAATGGGATGGTGAAAATGAAGTTCTTGGAGTTGCGGACGGTGCAATTGGCCTTGTGCATGTAACGCATGAAGGAAAAGGCCCGATCCCTGAAGGATTGTCTGAAGAAGAACTTGAACAGCTTCATCAAGCTGTAAAGGACATTGCATCAGGCGATATTGGTATTGATTTTGCAAATGTCCCTATTGAAGAAGAGTACGATAAGTAAATTCGTTCAAAAATTCATTTAAAGTGAGAGAGATTAATCTCTCTCTCACTTTATAAAGATACTGAACGAGGGAGGGTGGGATAGACGTGCTGCTAAGAATGAAGGACATTACAAAGAGATACGGCACTGTATTAGCGAATGATAATGTCAGTTTAACGCTTAATGAAGGCGAGATACTTGCAATTGTTGGGGAAAACGGTGCAGGCAAGTCTACTATAATGAAGGTCTTATATGGATTAGAACAAGCGGCATCTGGTGAAATATTCTTAAACGATGAATTAGTGCACTTTAAAAGCCCGTTGGATGCAATTCATAACGATATAGGAATAGGAATGGTTCAGCAGCATTTTATGCTATTCAACCCATTTACTGTAGCTGAAAATATTGTCATTGGATATGAACCGAAGAAAAATGGGATATTTTTTGATCGTTCTCAAGCAAATAAAATAGTCAGTGACCTTTCAGAAAAATATGGACTGGATATTAATCCTTTGAGAATAGTTGAGGACTGCCCTGTAGGGATACAGCAACGCGTTGAAATACTTAAAGTACTAGATCAAAAGGCGAATATAATAATTTTTGACGAACCTTCTGCAGTTCTTACCCCACAGGAAGTTAGAGATTTACTTCAAACAATAAAGAAACTGGCAAAACTTGGTAAGAGCATAATACTGATTACTCATAAACTGCAGGAAGTCATGGATGTAGCGGATAGAGTAGTGATTATGCGCGGTGGGAAAGTTGTTGGGGAGATGGATATTGCAGAAGCAACTATTGAAAAAATGTCTTATATGATGGTGGGACATTATATTGAAGAAAGAAAGATAGAACAACAAGTAGATGGAGATACAATACTATCTGTCGAGAACTTAAAACTCAATACAGTGTCTGGAAAACATATACTTGATGATTTTAGCATAAATGTAAAATCTGGAGAAATAGTAGGCATTGCCGGTGTATCTGGAAACGGGCAGTCGGAATTGATTCGATGCATAATGGGAATGACTCCGGTAACGAGCGGGACCATTGAGCTGTGCGGTAAATATATTACGGGAAAAAGCGTGCAGGAAATTCGTAATGCTGGTTGCGCTTGTATTCCAGATGATAGATACAAATATGGATGTTCTAAAGATGCGTCATTAATTGAAACTGCCCTTATGGGAAACCAGAGGAAAGAAAAGTATTCAAAACGTGGCATTTTTCTTGTTAAAGCTATCAAGAAATTTGCATCTCATCTTTTGAAGAAATTTGATGTTAGATATAGTTCCTGCAAACAAAAATCCGGGGAGCTATCCGGTGGTAATTTGCAGAAATTAATTGTTGCACGCGAAATGGCTCACGAATCCAGATTACTGATTGCAGCAGAACCTACGAGAGGCATTGATATCGGTGCCATGGAGTTTATTCATGACAGGCTTTTAGAGAAACGAAAAAAAGGTGATGGCGTTTTGCTTGTTTCATCAGAGCTAAGCGAAATAATTTCTCTGTCTGATCGTATCTATGTAATATATTCAGGAAAAGTCGCAGGTGAGTTTACTCGGGAAGAAGCTGACTCTGAGAAGTTGGGCTTGCTAATGATGGGAGGGAGCCTTAAAAGTGAAGGATAAAAGACTGAACTTATTTCTGGAACAGCTGAAGGATCTGCTTAATGTACTCAAGCAGCCACTCATTGCTACGCTGATTGGGTTGACTGTGGGAGTATTTGTAATACTACTGACAGGAAATAATCCAGTAAGTATTTATATTGAGATGTTTAGCAAATCGTTCTTGACAAAGTATTATTTTCTTCAGACATTGACAAGGGCAACGCCAATCATTTTATGTTCTTTGGCAACTTGTATGTCGTGGCGCGCCGGCCATATAAACATTGGTGTTGAAGGGCAGATGGTTGTTGGCGGATTTGTTGGTGCGATATCAGCAATTTATATACCGGGCCCTCCAATATTAATCATGATTTTAGCTATAATAATGGCCATGATCGCGGGAGGATTATTTGCAGGTATATCAGCGGTGCTGGAATATAAATTCGGGGTATCATTAATAATCAGTACTTTAATGCTGAATTATGTCGCAAGCTATGTTACGTCGTTTTTTGTTAGCGGATCGTTAAAAGCTGTTTCAGCCGATGGAGTGGCTTTGCAGACTGAGATGGTACCTGAAGGAATGCGAATTTGGAACCTTATACCTAAGACAACTTTCAATTTTTCATTTGTTATTGCAGTAATTATAACAATACTGTTCGTGTTTTATACAAAATATACAGTCTTTGGTTATGAATCAAGGATGACAGGTCTAAATAAGGAGTGTGCAAAGTTTGGTGGTATTAAGCCAGTAAAAATTATACTCCTATCAATGTTTTTAAGTGGAGCAATTGCTGGTATTGCGGGTATCGGTGAAGTGTTCGGATATAAAGGTCGCTTTATTGAGGGCATGCTAACGTCTTCAAGTTTTGCTTGGACTGGTCTTATGGCAGCGCTCATGGCAGGGCTTAATCCTATAGGCTCATTCTTCACTTCAATTTTCTTAGCAGGATTGCAGGTTGGCGGACAATCTATTCAACGTTCAGCAGGAGTCCCTTTGGAGATAGCAACGATTATCCAATCGAGTATAACATTGTTTATATCCGTTAAAATTGCGTTTAATTTTTTCAAGGGTAAGAAAATCAAAGAAATAAAAAAGGACGTGAAAGCGTATGAATCTTGAATACATAGCTGTAATAATAAATTCAACAATACGATCGACAACACCTGTTCTTTTTGCCGCACTTGGATCTGCTATCTGCTATAGAGCGGGCGTATTTAATATTGCTTTGGAAGCTCAAATGCTTGCAGCCTCTTTTACCAGTATCGCAGTGAATTTTGCGACAGGAAACCTTTTATTTGCTACTTTGGCTGGAATTGGAGCGGGACTGTTAGTGAGTGCTGTTGTGGCGCAATTCCAGGTTAAATTTAAGGCTAAAGATATAGTTGTAGGAACATCTATAAATTTACTTGTTGGCGGAATGACAGTACTATTGTTGTTTACACTATTTGGCGTAAGAGGGGTATTGAATGACCCCGCATTAGTAAAGATGCCAACCATAATTATACCTGGGCTAAGCAATATTCCTGTACTTGGAGACGTGTTTGGAAATTTAACAATTTTTGACTATTTATCTTATGCTGCTGCGTTTTTACTGTTCGTATATTTGTTTAAAACGATTTCAGGATTCAGATTGCTATCAGTAGGGGTAAACAAGGAAGCTACGTTGAGTCTAGGAATTAAAGCAGAACGCACACAGGTAAAGGCAGTACTAATATCCGGAGTATTATGCGGTATTGGAGGATGTGCGCTTGCTATGGGTCAAGTTACTCTTTTTGTTGAAGGCATGACGGCAGGCCGAGGGTGGATTGCATTAGCTGCTGCTGAGTTGGGGCTTGGACATCCGTTGTATGTTATTATCTCCAGTCTGTTCTTTGGGCTTGCTCAGTCTATAAGCGTGGCGTTACAGGTATCAATTCCTAGTCACCTGACGATGGCTTTTCCTTACATTGCAACAATTGCCGCACTTGGTGTTTCTGGATATAAAGAAAGAAAAAACAAAGAAAAAGCTAGGCAGTATGGTATTTAAACGGCATTCATTCCAGGAATTGTTAGCAGCTACGAAGTGTGAGCAATTGTTGATAGGGTATCCATAAATTTCAGTTGGATGATCAGCGCAAAGGATGAGACATCTATGATAATTGGCGATATGTTTGAGAGTTTTTATACATTTAATGCTTAGTTAAAGAAACAATTTTTAGGAGGAAGTTAAATTATGGAGCGTGCAGATAGAGGACTTGCATCTATTTTGCAGTACGAGAATGTTGCCTGGTATGAAGATGGAGTAGTAAGGATCATGGACCGCAGGATATATCCGATTAGGACTGAATATGTCAAGTGTCATACGCATAAAGAAGTGGCGCAGGCATTGGTTGATATGGTTACACAAAGTGGTGGCCCATATGTAGCTGCCGGTATGGGAATGGCATTAGCAGCATATGAGTGCAAAGACATGAATGAAAAGGAGCAGTTCGCATTTCTGGCGGCGGCTTCTGAATATATAGCGAATGCTAGACCAACCACTGTTGAAAACATGAAAAAATGCACCAGTAGGGCATTAGAAGCTGGAAAAAAAGCGTTGGCTGAAGGCAGAAATGTAGTCGAAGCAATATTCAATGATACAATCTTTGCAGTTAATCAAATCTACGCCGTAAGTGAAAAAACAGGACATTACTTGGCTGAAAAAATTCCAAACGGCGGAACGATTATGACACAATGCTGGGGAGAAACGGATGTAGGTATGACGCTTCGTGCCTGTAGAGAACTTGGGAAGGACATCAAAGTAATTTGTCCTGAGACACGTCCGTACTGCCAAGGGGCACGTCTTACAGCAAGTTGTGTACAGGATATGGGTTTTGACGTAACAGTTATTTCTGACAATATGCCAGCTTATGTTATGAATAAGAAGGGAGTAGATCTTTTTACTTCCGCGGCAGATGTCATTTGCATGGATGGTCATGTTGTGAACAAGATAGGGACATTTCAAATTGCTATGGCAGCTCATTATTGGGGGATTCCCTACTTCGTAACAGGAACGCCTAACAATGAGCACAAACGGATTACATCAGTTGAGATTGAGGAAAGGAAGAGTGATCTTGTACTTCAAGCACTCGATACAAGGATAACAATGGATGGAGTTAAAGGGTATTATCCTGCATTTGATATAACACCACCCAAATTTGTTAGCGGAGTAGTAACGGAGAAGGGTATTTATTCTCCTTATAATCTCTCTGAGTATTATATTGATTAGACAAATCTGTCAACAGATTAAATATTATAGAAGATATTGTGTATTCATAAAAAGTATATGCCCCGCTTCTGCTGCATGCAATGTATGCAAATAGAGGAATACATCAATATTAAAATGAAAAATCGCTTTATTAACATTGCTCCAAGACTATATTTCGTGGGTAGATCAATCATAGAACGAAAGGGAAAAAACATTCATGAACCAACTGAAACTTGACGTTTTGTCTACAGCCAAACGAATGTATCGAGAGGCGCTGGTATCCGGTAGCAGCGGAAATGTAAGCGCTTATCATCCAGATAAGAAACTGATGGTCATCACCGCCAGCGGAACCGATTACGATAGTATGACAGAGGACGATATCATCGTAATGGACATTGATGGACATGTGGTATCCGGTCGGGGCGAGCCATCCTCTGAGTGGCGGATGCATGCGTTGTTTTATGAGAAGCGTAAGGATGTACTCGCTGTCGTGCATACACACTCGCCCTACGCAACGGGGTTTGCCGTGCTGCATCAAACGATACCGTTTGTACTGATCGAAATGGCTCCGTTTCTCGGTGGTGGGATTCCGCTTGCGAAGTTTGCCATCCCCGGCACAAGGGATTTGGGTGAAAATGCAATGGATGTATTAACCGATCGCTTCGGATGTCTTCTATCCAATCACGGCGCTCTAGCGATTGGTACATCGCTTGCAGAAGCTTACGTGCGTGCAGCTTACTTGGAAGACGCGGCGAAGATCTATTTTAACGCGATTTGCGCCGGTGGCGAACCTGTTATCATTCCTGAGCATATTGCCAAACAGCTGATTTAGTGCTGCGTCTGTTTTTTGCGACGAAACGGATTCGGGTATATTACCATTCAGTTTGCTTCACCTAAAATACTTTATTGCGGAAGCGGCACATTTTGTGCGATTACGGATCTTCTGTTGGCGCTCACGGCGATCGTCACTGATTGGAATTTGACTCAAATCGACTGTACGGACCAGGTCGTTTCGATGCTGAATGCAAATGGCACCAGCACCCGTAGGGAAAACATATTTTGTTTGACTAAACAGCTAAAAAATCGGTGTGGGATAGAAAAATTCTAAATAATATTATGTGAGACAATGATATACAATCTGCAACACAAAAACGTTATGTCCAGGAAGCGGTGCAATAAGTGTCGTTGTAATACAAGTTCCCCTAAAATAATTATTATAACCGATTAAAGGAGAACAGTTATGTGCGGAAACATGATAAATGAAAAGATAAAAAAAGCTCGAGTTGCTCTAGAGTGGTTCGAAGAGTATACGCAGGAGCAAGTGGATGAAGTTGTAAAGACAATAGCTTTGTGCATATACGACAACGCTACGGAGCTAGGCGCAGAATCTTCCAGAGAAACGGGCTTTGGAACGCCGGAGACTCAGAAAGAAACGCATGAGGCTGCAGCGATTACTACATGGCAATATTTGAAACATAAAAAATCCGTTGGCATAATTGAGAAAGATCAGGAGAACGGTTTGGTGTTATTCGCCAAGCCGGTAGGTGTAGTTGCTTGCGTTACGCCTAGCACAAATGTTACTTCAACGATTGGGAATAATGCAATGATTGCACTGAAAGGCAGGAATGTTATCATTGTCGCACCTCACCCCAGCGCGAAAGACGTATCCATAAAAGGCGTCAAATTGCTCAATGAATCCTTGAAGAAGATAGGCGCTCCGGATAACCTCATTCAGATTGTTGAAGAACCTGATTTGCAATTAACAAGAGAGCTTATGAGTAAGGCGGATGTTGTAATGGCTACAGGTGGACCAGGTATGATTAAATCCGCTTATTCAAGTGGTAAACCTTCATTCGGAGTAGGTCCCGGAAACGTTCAGGTACTTGTTGCCGAGGATTACAGCGAGTATCAATATGCAGCTAAAACAATTGTGAACTCAAGGGCTACAGACAACGGTATTGAATGCATTTGCGAACAGTCTGTATTCATTCCGAGAGATAAAGCGAATACGTACGTGAAGGAATTTATCATGGCTGGTGCGCATTTGATAGAAGACCAGGAAATGGTAGAGAAGCTTGCTTCTGCGCTCTTTACTGAGGAAGGACATATGAACCGAGATTGTGTTGGAAGGTCTGCGATTGAAATAGCAGAAAAAATTGAACTCATCGTCTCGCCTGACTGCAAAGTGCTGCTAGTTGAGGGGGGAGAGGGCAAAAGACAATTATTCAGAAAAGAAAAGCTGTGTCCTGTGATGCAGTTCTGTTGTTATGACAGCTTTGATGTCGCGGTGCAGCAAGCAAAGCAGAATCTGATTCTTGAGGGTGCTGGCCACTCAGCTATTGTGTACACCAATAGTGAAGAGGTTGCAGAGTTTGTTAGTGAAAAGCTTCCGGTATCGCGTGTAATTGTGAACCAACCGGGTGATGGGGCGTCAGGCGGGACTATGGTTAACGGGCTTCCGCCAACGTTTTCGCTTGGATGCGGCAGCTGGGGCAACAACAGCTTAAGTGAAAATCTTACATATAAGCACCTTCTGAACATTACTCGGCTGGCTTATATCATTGAGGGGAAAACATACCCGACACCAGAGGAAGCGTGGGCCGATTGATCTATTAGTTCAACACAATATGGGGTGATATAAGTGAGCTATTTCGGGTTAAAGAACAAATACGCTATTGTGGGCGTAGGTTATACTGTTCAGGGAAAGATTCCAGACCGTACTGCGATAGGATTTCATCTTGAAGCGTGTGCAAATGCACTTTCGGATGCCGGGATGAAAAAAGACGACATTGATGCGCTCATTCTTTACAGGCATTTGGAACCGGGTGGCAGCGATGAGGATAGCACAGCTTTCACGCTGGCAGAACGCTTGGGTATAAAGCCTGTTGTGCTGAGCCAGGAGAAGTACTGTACAAGAAACTGGCTTATATATGCAATGAGCATTATTGAGAGTGGATTTTGTAATAGTGTTCTTATTTCATACGGAGATAATGGCCGCAGCGAAAAGAGACCATTCGTAGCGGAACTGCAAAACGGAAAAGGAACAGACGAACTTGCAGCATATGGTGACCTAAGTACGCTATCAAAGTACGCTATGGCTGCTAGGCGAGCTATGCATTCATATGGGACGGGGCCTGATGTATGGAAGGAAATAGCCATATCCCAAAGAATGTGGGCAAATCTGAATCCAAATGCAGCGATGTTTTCTAAGGCGATGGATGATGACATGTATTATGACTCGCCATATATCGTTGAGCCCTTCCGACGGTTTGATGCTTCTCCGTCATCTGATGGTGGCAGAGCGTTAATTATAACTTCGGCAGAGAGAGCGAAAGATCTGAAGAACAAACCAGTATACATTAGTGGAATAGGTTGTGCTAACGATCCGGAGTCCCCTTTTAAATTACGCTTTGAGAATGAAAGCGCAGCAGCTAGGGCAGGTGAACTAGCTTTTCAAATGGCGGGGATGACACCGAATGACATTGATGCGTGTCAGATATACGATTGCTTTACTTATACTGTTGAAGCTACGCTCAGAGACTACAGATTCTTTGGTATGGATGAAGTGAAGGAATATCTTACAAGGGAAAATATTGGACCGGGAGGACGCATGCCTGTTAATACCTCAGGAGGAATGCTTTCAGAGGGATACTTCATGGGGTTAACTCCTTTCTGTGAAGCCGTCATGCAATTGATGGGTCGATGCGGGGAAAGGCAGCTAGGTATATTTGCTGGAACAAAGACACCTCGTGCAATCATGTGCAGTGATAACGGTGGTGATTTGCAAGCAAATTGCGCAGCGATCCTGACGAGTGAGGCGTAATGTTATGGTAGACACATATTTTGAACCCCGTATCAGCAATGATACAAAAGCGTTTTGGGAAGGATGCAAGGAGAAAAAATTAATCTTTCAGAAATGCAAAGACTGTGGGTATATTAGATGGCCTGCAGCTTACACTTGTCCCGAATGCTTAAGTACGGAATACAAATATATAGAAGTACCTTCAAAGGGAAGGATATATTCTTATGTTAAATTCTGTTACGCGTTTGATCCTTCTATTGAAGAGAGGCTACCGTATTATGTTGCGGTGATTGATCTTGACTGCGGTGTTACGATGCTCAGCAATATCATAGATACACCCGAAGAGAAAATCAAATGCGGGGCACCTGTTGTGTGCGTTTGGGAGGACAAGAGCGAAACACCACGACCAACATTTCGTGTCGAGGGCTGATCATGAAAGTAGTAATTATAGGTGGTAATGCGGCCGGCATGAGTGCGGCCTCAAGGCTTGCAAGAAAAAGTAAAAATACAGAAGTTGTCGTTTATGAGATGAGCAATACGGTTTCGTACGGAGCATGCGGACTGCCTTACTATATTGCAGGGCTTAACGACGATATTAACAAGTTGAAAATAAGAGCTACTGAGCAGTTTGAGGCACAGGGAATAAAGGTATTTTTAAACTGCGAAGTGAAAGAAGTTGACCACCAGCAAAAACATGTCGTAATAGAAAACAGCGAGACAGGCGGACTGTTTCATGATACATATGATAGACTAATTATCGCGAGCGGATCATCTGCAGCTAGGCCGCCTATTGTGGGTATTGATCTTCAAGGTGTTTATACACTCAAGACAATCGACGATGCAATCAGAATAAAAGAAGATCTAACAGGCAAAGATGTCAGGAAAATTGCGGTTATAGGCGGTGGATACATTGGACTTGAGCTTTGTGAAGCAGCATTTTTACAAGGTAAAATGGATATTAAACTCTTTGAAGCTCTGCCTGAAATATTAAATGGCTTTGATTCCGAGATTTCCACAAAAGTGAGGGAATCATTACAAGATAATAATATCGATGTCCATTTGAGCTGCAAGGTGAAGGAGTTTCTTGGAGAAAATGGCCGGTTAAACCAAATTTCAACTGATGACGGGGTATTTGATGCGGATATTGCATTGATAGCGGTTGGAGTGCGCCCCAATACCATGTTTATTCGTTGTGTCGATAAATTACCTAATGGAGCCATTATAACGGACAGTACTATGCAAACGTCTGCCGAGTCTATATATGCTGCGGGAGATTGTTCAAGCCAAGTATGTGAATTATCGGGCATGAGCGTTTTTGCACCGCTCGGAACTAATGCAAACCGACAGGGTAGATTTGTTGCAGATAAGATACTGGGCAGAGAAGCCGAATACAAAGTGTTGCAGACGGCGATGCTGAGGACGATTGGATGTGAGGTAGCAAAAACTGGAATAACTGAAGCACAAGCAAGAAAAGCCGGATACAATCCGGGCGCAATAACAATTGATACAACGACTCATCCTGAATACTTTGAGTATTCTTATCCTATAAGAATAAAGGTCTGCTATGATTTAGATACAAAAGTATTGTTAGGCGCACAAATATTTGGTAAAAAAGAGTCTGTGTGGCGCATAGGTATCTTCGCGTGTGCTATAAAAAACAGAATGAAATCAGACGAATTAGGCAAGCTGGATTTGGGGTATGCTCCACCATTTACAGAAGTATGGGATCCGGTACAAATTGCTGCAAACGTAGCAAGATAACAAAAAAACGTGATTTTATCGTGAAGTGTCTCCCTAATAGTAGTCGACTCTGAATAAGAAAAAACCAATATTTAAACGGCCTCTAGGCCTGATTTCCGAGCAAATTCGATCGGAGTCTGATATGTTGGTGCGTTGTGCGGACGGAACTCGTTGTAGTCCCTTCGCCAGCGCTCTACTGAGTCCCTGGAATCCTCCAGAGACATAAACCAGTTCATGTTAAGGCATTCATCCCGAAAGCTGCCGTTGAACGATTCGATATGCAGATTATCCGTCGGTGTACCGGGTCGGGAGTAATCCAGCTTAACTTTGTTGAAGTATGCCCAAGTGTCCAGGGCTCGGGAGATGGACTCAGGTCCGTTGTCAAATTTGGGATAGACGATATATGTATAACAATAGCTTATTGTTTGACATTCCCGCCTGAAAATTGCATGCTTGACTTAACTAATAATAGTTAGGGTTTCATATGAGTAATACAAGAGAAAAAATAATTACAGTTGCTCATGACCTTTTTTCAGAAAAGGGATATAATGCAACGCTAGAAGAAATAGCGGAGGCAGTCGGAATTCGAACGCCTTCAATTTATTCTCATTTTAAATGCAAAGAAGAGTTATTCTTTGCCGTAATCAGCCAGGAAATCAATGATTACTTCAAGGGTTTTGAAGAGGAACTAGAATCATTAAGCGAAGAGAGTATTTATGAACAGATAAAGGGTTCATTTTTCTCCGTGATAGCATACTTCGAGCAAAAAGGGCGCGCAAGATTTTGGAGGAATATTCCGCTTATTTCTCAAGACAGCTTGCGTAATCAATGCAGAACGCTGATATTAAAGAACGACCAGAAATTTACACAAAAGTATATTGATATGTTTTTAAAAGGAGTCGAGCAAAAAGAGCTACGACCAACTGTTACAGAATCTTCAGTATTTTTATGGTTGGCGATGATCCAGGGGATCCTTGACGGGGTATTGCTATATGATGAAGATGAACGCTTTATAGAAAGTTTCGCCGTAAAAACATGGGAAGCTTTTTGGGATGGTGTGAAGAATCAACAATAAACAAAACAGGCGTTGAGCAGAGTTTGCGCTTTCTGAATATTTAATTGGATCGACGATACAGGGAGTTTTATGAAGCATTCAGAACGAAGAAACAAGCTTGTATGTGAGTAAAATAATAGCATTCGACCAGATAAAGCATCATATGTTGATTTTAACGTGAGCATTGAGAGGTGAATTATGGTACATCATGACCTTGGGAAAATTATTCAATCAATGCCTATTGCATGCGCATTACATAAATTTATCCTAGATGATGCGGGAAACCCATGTGACTATAGCTTCGTTGATGCAAACCAACTCTTCGAAGAATACACAGGATTAAAAGTTTGTGAGATCATCGGGAGGCGAGTAACAGAGGTAATTCCTGATATCAGAAAAGATTCGTTTCAATGGATTGAAACATATGCTCGCGTTACATATGGCGGTGAAACGCTTGAGTTTCAGCAGTATTCAGAAGCGTTAGGAAAATGGTATGATGTAAAGGCATATTCTCCGTATAAAGACCATTTCATCACTTTGATAGAAGATATCACGGAAAAGAAATGTCAGGAGCAGAGTTTACTGGAATCAGATAAAGTTATACAGCGACAAGGGATTGTGCTCGATATCTACAATCAACAGTTCGCGGATCAACAATCATTTCTTGATTATGCGCTTCATAAGGCGCTGGAACTATCTGGAAGCAAATACGGATACATTTATTTTTATTCTGAAGAAAAGCAGCAGTTCGAATTGAATACATGGACGCAAGGTGTATTGTCGGATTGCGAAGTCATGGATAAAAAAACCATATACATGCTTGAGAAAACCGGGTTTTGGGGCGAGGTAGTTCGCCAAAGAAAACCGATCATCAATAATGATTTTGCTTCGCCTCATCCACAAAAGAAGGGATTTCCGGAAGGGCATGTCATGCTGTATCGATTCATGTCAATTCCTGTTATTTTTGATGGCAAAATCGTCGCTGTGGCAGGTTTAGCAAATAAACCTACAGGATACACAGACTTTGATTTGAATCAACTTACGCTGCTGATGCAAAGTGTATGGCTGATCAATACACAACGTTATTTAAAGACTGCTATTGAAAATCAGCAGCAAAAAACCGTAGATATTATGAATCATGTACCGGTATTGCTCAGCGAGTTTCAAGAGGATACGACCCTGACATTCGTCAATGATGCTTATTGCCGATATTTCTCAGTGACCGCTGAAGAACTGGTAGGCCATAAATTTCTTGAACGCATTCCGGAGGAAGAGCATGCGCAAATCTTGCAAAGGATACAAAAGCTGACCCCTGAATCACCTAGGGCCGTTTACTCGCATCGAACTCTGCATAATGGCTCATTTCGATGGAGTGAGTGGCAGGATGTTGCTATGTTCGACAGAGAAGGTAGAGTAGTATCATATTACTCTATCGGAAACGATATAACCTGCCGCAAGCAAGCCGAGGAAGAGATGCAGCGATCATTACGCTTGATGAATGCGATGTTTGAAGGCCATGTCGCACCGATGCTTTTGATCGAACCGTTAACTGTCAGAATTAGATTTTGTAATCAAGCAAGCACAGATTTTTTTGGGTACTCAAAAACTGAGCTCCTGCGAATGCGGGTACATGATCTTTGCGCACTTGAAGCAGAAGAAGTAAATAATAGACTCCGGGTTAAAGATGCTGATAAAAGAATTCTTTCTGCACCAGCGCGATTAAAATCCGGTGCGATTCGTATGATTGATGTTTTCAGTAATCCGATTCAATACGAAGGACAAAAGCTGTTTTTTTCGATTGTAATTGATGTTACAACTCGAGAAGATGCAATACATGAAAACTCGTATTTACGAACGCATGATTTTTTAACGAATGCATTCAATCGAAAATACTTAGAAGAAGGGTATGAACGCTACTCACATTCTGCCGATTTCCCGCAAGCAGTGATTTGCTGTGATGTAAATAGCCTTAAAAAAGTGAATGATACATTCGGAACGCAAATTGGTGATTTGTTACTCAGTCGTTTTGTAGAAACGCTGCAAAGCATTGTTAACGAGAATGGCCTAGTTGCTCGTATTGGAGGTGATGAATTTGCGATTCTTTTTCAGTGCATGAAAGAAAAGGACGTCAAAAAGCTTACCATGCAGCTTGAAGAAGAAACAATGGCGATGACTAAGAAGCATATTCCTGAGTTAATGTCATTTGATGTGACAGCTTCCTTTGGATATGGTATGCAGATAAACGAGAATGATAGCCTAAGCATGCTTATCCAAGAAGCAGAGGTATTTGTTCAGCACCGCAAGCATTACGACAGTGCTAGTAGCCATAGTAAGGTTGTTGATGCAATTATGAAAGCATTGTACGAGAAATGCGAGCGTGAACAACGTCATTCGGAACGAGTGAGTGAAATTAGTGTTAAAATTGCGAAAGCACTCGGATTAAGTCGTCATAAGACGAGTGAAATCAAAATAGCAGGCATTCTACATGACGTCGGGAAAATTGGAATTGATGAAGCGATCTTAAATAAACCAGATCCTTTGAGCGATAGTGAGTGGGTGATCATGAAACAGCATCCACTTAGAAGCGCTCGAATTCTGATCGGATTTGAAGAGTATAAAGATATCGTTCCAATCGTGAAAGCACACCACGAACGATTTGATGGCAGCGGTTATCCCGACGGATTAGAAGGAGAAACCATACCGATTGAAGCTAGAATCATTGCGGTAGCGGATGCGTTTGACGCTATGACAGTCAAGCGGCCGTACCGCAATGTTATTAGTGCAGGCGAAGCTATCGCGGAGCTCACAAGATGTGCTGGTCAGCAATTTGATCCAGATGTGGTGGTGGCGTTCATAAAATGCGCGGCAGATGTTTCAAAGAATAAAATGAATGGTTAGTTGGAAGACAGAATTTGTTTACCAATGTGGCCATTTCCTATGGCCCGCGTGCACCAAGTTTAGCGTTATATTGCTGGAGGATTTTGCGTATGAGAACAGAGCAGGTAAGTAACGAGTTTCGAAATGCATTACTGCAGATCAACCGTACGAGGACAGGACAGTTATTTGAAGAATGTTATATGAAGGGCTCGGATTTTCGCTTGCTGGAGGCGATGACGATCGATGCTCTTGAGCAAATCGGTTTGGGGTGGGAATCAGGCGAGTATTCATTGGCACAAGTATACATGAGTGGAGTCATATGTGAAGAACTCGTTGATAGATACTTGCCACGCGTCGATGTGAAACGACAAAATATTCCCAAAATAGCAATAGGAGTGTTATTAGATCATCATGCTTTGGGGAAGCGAATTGTTTACTCTATGGTGAGAGCAAGCGGATTTGAAATTATTGACTTTGGCGCAGGATTAAGCGTAGAAGAGATTGTAGAAAAAACAGTATCAGAACAAATTGAAGTGCTGTTGATCTCAACGCTTATGCTACCCTCTGCGTTGAAGGTGAAACAGGTCAAAGAATTGCTGAACGTGGCGGGAGCATCCGTAAAAATCGTTGTTGGAGGTGCCCCTTTCCGATTGGATGAAACCTTATGGAAGTCAGTAGATGCGGATGCGTTTGGTAAAACGGCTTCCGATATTATACCGATTATCGAGCAAATGAGCAAAGGAGGAAAGTAATATGAACTCTTTAGAACGCACACTTGCGGCGCTTAGCCACAAAGAGCCGGATCGAGTTCCGTTATTCCTTTTGCTATCGCTATATGGCGCGAAAGAACTTCAAATGACGCCAAGAGAGTACTTTTCAGAGCCAGAGAATGTTGTCAGAGCTCAGTTGCTGATGAAAGAAAAATATTCTAATGATTGTATAGATACCTTCTTTTACGCACCAATTGAGATTGAAGCATGGGGTGGCGAAGTTGTATTTGTTGACGATGGACCACCAAATTCGGGTGAGCCATTTATCCGATCATTTTCGCAAATCGGATCACTTACAGTTCCGAAAGTTAGAAACTGTGATGGGCTGTCAAAAGTGCTGGATGCGACACATCAACTGAAGAAAAATGTCGGGAACGAAACACCGATTGTTGGTGTTGTTATGTCGCCCTATTCTTTGCCAGTTATGCAAATGGGCTTCGAAAAGTACCTGGAATTAATCTATGAAAGAAAAGATGAGTTTCAGAAGCTGATGCAGATTAATGAAGCTTTTTGTGTCGAATGGGCAAACGCGCAACTCGATGCTGGCGCTACTGCAATTTGTTATTTTGACCCTTTAGCATCACCCAACATCATAGAACGTGAGACATACTTATCGACCGGATGGGAAGTCACTAGAAGAGTTCTGCCCAAGATCAAAGGCCCGACTGCGATTCATCTGGCGTCTGGGATAGCTCTGCCAGTACTGGAAGACATCATTTCAACGGGTACGGCAATTGTTGGCTTTAGCGCTGCAGATAATTTAAGCGATATCAAAAGTGCTGCTAAGAATCGCATTTGCCTTTTAGGCAATATGAATGCGATTGAGATGCGGAATTGGTCGACGGATGACATAGAGCGTGAAGTAAAGAAAATACTATCCAGCGCTGGCAAAGAGGGAGGACTCATTCTTTCAGATAATCACGGCGAAATTCCGTGGCAAGTTCCCGAGGATGTTCTTCTAGGGATTGCACAAGCGGTTCAAAAATTTGGCAACTATCCATTCGAATGGTTGGAGTAACATGAAAAACCTGGTTATATTTGTATGTGAGAATTTCTTGCCAGAATTTTTGAAATCAGCCGAGGAAGAAGATTTCTCGGATGTTCAGATTTGTTCGTTTCCTTGCATGTGCATGGTTAAATCACATATCTCGCAGACGGAGGCATCTTTTCTTGAGAAAATTATTGCCGGGGAAGATATTGCGGTAATTTGTGGGGATTTTTGCGACGCGCTAGATGTATTTCCGCGAGAAGAACAATGTCGCTTATATAAAACGAGATACTGCTCAAATCACCTTTCACAAGAAGGAGTGCTCGAATATATTGTTCAGAAGCAGGGTTATATTATTGGATCAGGCTGGCTAAAATCCTGGAAGTTACATTTATCCGAGCAGGGATTTGATCAGCAGTCGGCCAGAAAATTTTACAGCGAATTATGCAAAGAGATTGTTTTTTTTGACGCCGTATTGGATCGGGATATTGATAAGGAATTAGAAGACCTATCAGAATATCTAGCAATTCCTGCCGTGAAGATTTCTACTGACTTAGAGAAAACCAAGTATCTTTTGAGTGCCATAGTCTTTGAGTGGAGATTAGCAAAACTTGACGGAGAGCATAACGATTCATTGTCGCGGTTACAAGCCCGTACAGCAGAATATTCCGCCGTACTAGACCTTCTTGGAAAACTCGCAACTTACACAAACAAAAGGGATGCAGTCGAAAAGATCAAAGAAATATTTACACTGATTATGGGGGCGCAAGAATTTCAATATCGTAATAGCGTCCAAGATTTGTACAGCACTTCTATGAATAATGAAAATATATTTTGTAGCGGCGAAGTTGAATACAAATTAGATCGCGGAAAGAATGAGTTTTGTATTAAGATTACTCACATGGAATTTGAGTATGGGGTAATTCATGCGGGTGAGTTCCTGTTCCCAGAGTATATCGATGAATATTTAAATTTTGCGATAGAAATAGTTCGAATATTTGGATTGGTACTATCAAACATAGAGCAATATGAGTTGATTTTAAAATCGGAGAAAGAATTTGAATATCTAAGTTTTCATGACGCTTTAACGGGACTGTATAATCGTACATATCTCAATAAATATTTAGAGACATTCAAGCCCTATCCGACGATTGCGTTGTTCTCTTTTGATATTGATAAGCTCAAATATACAAATGATACATTCGGGCATGCGGCGGGGGACAATCTTATTCTCACATCTGCTATGATACTAAAAAAATGTTTTAGGGAAGATGATATAGTTGCAAGAATGGGAGGAGATGAATTTATAGCGATCCTACCAAATTGTGATTCAGAAATGGCAAAGACAATCGAGGAGCGAATACAAGTCGCGATCGAAACACACAATGAGAGCATGGCTGAAATAAATAGAAAAGTAAGCATATCGCTTGGATTTGCAGTGGCGGAATCAGGCGAGATATCTATTGAACAGCTGATCCAAAAAGCTGATGCTCAAATGTATAAAAACAAAACGAGCAAACGTCTTATAGGATGAGCATATGAAGAAAGGTATAGTTGATGATATAGCCATTTCTTATCACAGAAAGAATCAATGTTCTTCTGACGCATTATTTGACGCACATGATCGCAAGAGGTTGCGTCAAGTCGCATGAGATTACGAAAATTACCATAGGTCAACTCAAAAATTATGCCCGATAACGGGCGATTATTTAAGATTGCAGGAGATTGCACTAAAATAATTCGTCGTCTCCGACTCTGTAGGTCGCACGTTTAAGTCCTCCGATTACTTGATTGTAATGATACTGCTAAACTTCAATTAGCAAAATATCAATTATGATTATTGCGATTATTTGCTTGACTCAGATTTGCTAAGTTTTTTGCTAAGCATGTGTACAAATTATAGATAATATTGGCTAGTACTGCCGAGCCTACATTTTTAAAAAAACCAGAGAAATAGCGGTATTTGGCAGTACTAGAAACCACTCGTGTATAGCTGGAAATCGTGTATACGGAGAACCGTATCAAGGGTTCGAATCCCTTTCTCTCCGCCAGAAAAAAGTCCCCGATGTCGGGGACTTTTTTATATCTGATAGTTTTTGTTTTCTCTAAACGGTTTGACGCCAGAGAGAGTGCTTTTGATCATTCTACCGCGTTATGACAGGCTCGACTTGCCTAAACTCATTTTTCATCCATATCGCTGCTATAACGATTGAAAGCAGATCTGCGATTGGAAATGAAATCCAGACGCCGTTTAATCCAAAGATCGAAGATAACAACAACAGTACCGGAATTAAAATCAACGTTTGTCTTGAAAGCGATATTACGACTGCCGGCGCCACTTTACCTATCCCCATGAAATACATTGAGGCAACAACGCTATAAGTTGCAAATGGCAGCGCTATGTACATCAACCTCAGCGGCATGATTCCTGTTTGTATCAGAACGGCATCTTTTGTGAAAACTGACAATATGAAACCGGGAAAAACGATTACGATTATAACGATGGCAAGTGTTATTACAAATGCGCTGATTATAGATAATTTGAACGCTTCCTTTACTCGATCAAAGTTTTTCGCACCAAAGTTGTACCCTGCAATCGGCATAAATCCTTGCGCTATCCCGATAAGTGGTGTTATGAGGAATAACAGCAACTTATTCAGTATTCCGAATATTGCGAGCAATGAAGACGTTGCTGATCCTCCAACATTATTCAGAACATTATTCACTACAATAATGAGTATGGAAGCACCGATCTCCTGCAGAAAGCCTGGCGTTCCAAGAGAAATTATTTCCCAAACCAACTGCATTTTTATTTTGATAAAATCGACTGCTTTTGGCATGAGGCTCGTCAATTTTGAAAACTGAAAATACAGCACCATCAATAATGACAAGCCCTGGCTAATCACCGTGGCAATAGCGGCACCAGACACGCCCATCTGAAAGACAAATATAAAAATCGGATCAAGTATGATATTAAGTATGGCTCCCACTACTAATTGAAGCATTGCAAGCTCTGGTTTGCCTTGAGCCATTAGAAGATTGCCCGCTCCAACAGCTAGGAGTATGAATATTGAACCTGGTACGATATAACTTAGATACTCCAAAGCATAGGGAGCAACCTCGCTATTAGCACCCAGACCGCTGACGACACTGTTTAAAAAAGGCATCGTTGCAATGATGAATACAATATAGATTAGAATGCCAATCAGATATGTTGTCCCTATGGTGCGCTCCGCTTTACGCATATCATTCGCGCCCAGCGCTCTTGAAATAACCGAAGCTCCGCCAAGTCCAATCAATATGCCCAAAGAGTTAACCATCAATTGTATCGGGAACCCAATGCCGACTCCGGCTACACCCAGTTGCCCTACGCTTCTGCCTATGTATATCGTGTCGGCTATGTTGTAAATCGCAGAAATGATTATTGCGATTATTACAGGCAGTGACATCGAAAATAGCAGTTTTCCCATTTTTTCCTCGGAAAACATTTTGCGTGTTTTATCATCATACTCGAATTCCATTTTTTCTCCTTCATATCAGTTAACGATGTTTAATAGCAGCATAATTAGCACTTAAAATGCGCATGCAAATTAAATCCATTTTCAGACGTATCAATCTAATTGAATTATGCTGACTCGGTAAATGACGCTGTTACAAGTTAAACGCCGTTCATCATAAATATTGTTTTGAGAACTCAAACAGTTCCTTTGATTTCTCATTGTCAACGAACTGAGAAATAGGGCCTGTCAATTCGTTCTGGTTATAATAACCGGGCTTGCTATCTTCTGACAATGCGATTTCCATGATTTTTTTTGATGCTGATTCCGGTTTCTCCAAAAATCGATTCAGGAAGTTTGTAAACCATTTGGGATAATCCCTAAATGAATCCGTTGCAACCACACCCGGATGGAGCGCGATAACTTCAACATCGTCAGAGTATTCTTTTTGCAACTCGTAACTCAACATCAGATTAGCGAGTTTTGAGTTTGCATATGCCTGTTGCCCCTTATATTTCACCGGATCCATCATGTCACTCAAATTGATTTCACCCTTTTTGAATAACTCAGATGTGATATTGATGATTCTTTTAGGTTGTTTTCCAGCGTTGATTAGTCCCACAGCCAATCGATAAGCAGCAAGATAATTCACGCTCATCGTCATTTCGATGCCTTCTACGGACATCTCTTTTTTAAGCTTCAAAAGCCCGGCATTGTTGATTAAAATGTCGATAGGGGGCTCAAGCTCTTTGATGATTTTGTTGATATCAGCAACATTGCTTAAGTCGCCGGTTATAAGCCTTAGACTCTCTTTTCCTCTCAAAGCTTTTAGCTCATCAAACACGTTCCATGTCTTTTCGGAATCTCGGGCAATCATAACGACATGATTTCCATCCAGTATGAAATCTCTGATCAGTGCCTTGCCTATGCCGCTATTTCCACCTGTTACTACAATTGTTTTGTTCATGTTTTTCTCCATTAATCAATTAAATTAGCACACAGCAAATCAAGCAAATCGTTCTCTTTGATGTTGATTTTTTGACTTGCGTCGCTTGCAGATATTTCCAACAGCATGCTCGTTGTTTTCTCGATTGTCTCTTTTGTGACTTCATAAAAATAATCGCAGATAAATTTCCGGAAAGTCTCTATAATGAAACTCCTGTCATCAATAGAAATACTTTTAATGTTCTTCCCGGAAAGCAAACCAAGTGCTTTATCCAGCTCATCATGTGTTCCGTGCGCATCGGCACTCTTGTAAATTTCATGTGTTTCTTCTGGTAAGTATTTTCTTAAAACCTCATTGTGATTTACCATCTGCATCATTTCATAGAGCGAAAAAACATCTGTTGCTCTGTCAGTGGTGGCCTCCTTATAATGATCGACAATGAAATCAATCTTATTATTGATGCTCTTATAAGAATTGATTTTTCTCGTCAGCAGATCTTTCTGATATGTTAAAACGTCTATCAGATTGATATCCGGGTTCTTCAGATATGCTTTTATTTCCTCCAGCGAGAAATCTAACAGCTTTAGACCCAATATTAGTTGAAGTTTTTCAATATCATCCATGTCATATTGCCTATGCCCATTACTTAATGTCCGGCTGGGTTTTAGCAAATCAATAGCATCATAGTATCTTAGCGTTCGAATCGTTATTCCTGCCAGCTTTGCTACTTCTCCGGTTTTATATGTTTTTGTATCCATAATGTTACCTTTCCTTTATTGCAGTATAAAACATTACGTTACGTCATGTGCAAGCGTTTTTTAAATTTTATTTGCTTATTTTTGATAGGATTTAATAACGTATATTTGTATTTTCTACAGGATAATCGATGCAAGGGTTCGAATCCCTTTCTCTCCGCCAGAAAAAAGTCCCCCAATTCGGGGGCTTTTTTTATGTTTTTACAATTTCCAGTCATGCTGTTTTCTTCGTGAAAAATTAGTTTGCTAAGCTATTTGCTAAGGCAAAACCTAGCAACACTAGATATTACTGCGAATTTGAACCGAATTTCATCTGCATAATCTCTGCTGGCAGTCTCTTTTTACTGAGTAGGTTGGTATATATATCAGCTTGAAAGTCTAAAATACTACTGAACAATAACGAATTTTCATACCCGGCTGGATAAAGCGACAGACTCCGACTATGAGGCCGAAGATTCGAACCCTTTCGGGCACGCCAAAACCAACGCCACCCCGAAGGGTGGCGTTGGTTTTGTTTGGTTATGTTATTTAAATGCAGTTGAATACAACTGCCAGATCTTAAAGATTCTTTTTTTAATTACACTCGCCGCGGTAGCACTTTTACTCAGTAAAGGTGGAGTTTTTCGCTTTGCGCATATACCATATTGTGAGATATCCAGCGACCAGAATGTTGATTGCTACCCAAACCCAATAACCGGGCTGCGGTACTTTTGCCATATGAATTATGGGGAACAATGGCACCGAGACGTTGCTGATTGCATGCATAATCCATGGAACAACCAGCTTTTTCCCACTTGCGTTATAGATCCATCCGATGATAACAGACATACTTACAGTAAAAAGCAAGAACGCTAAGAACGAATAATAGGCATGTCCTTCACCGGTCATAAACCAAAGCGGCAAGTGCCATAATCCCCATGCGGTTCCCAATATCATGCTGCCGCCTAAAATGCCAAATCGCTGTTGCAACGGTTCCTGCGCATATCCACGCCAGCCAAACTCTTCCTGCCCGCCGCCTGCAATCAGTATAAAAATGAAATAGGGTATTATGAGCACCGCGATGGGGATTGTCAATCCCTCCGGCATTAAGTTTGCTGGCAAAACGTCAAGTCTTGTGAAATTCACGATATAATGCGCACAGGCTGTAACGAACAAGGGTAACAAAAATGCCAAAATATAATAAATAGGTTTGATGCGAAAAGAGAATGCGTTGCGAAAGTATGCTTTGATGCCCGCCCGCCCTTCTTTTCGACCTGCTAATATGATTGCGGCAATCATCGGCCCAAAAGCTCCGAGCATAACTGAAAGCGTCATGGTTGAAGTTATGGCAACAGGAAGTTGGATGATGTCAACCCCGTCAAGCACAAACGGCAGCCATAGTAACCAAGAAAAACCAAAGGTAATTGCAAAAAAGAGCAAAACGTTTCGCTTGCTGATTTGTTTGTGAGTTTCCACTGTTTTTCTCCTTGTAGATATGTCATAGAAAAGCTGTTTCGCGGAAATGCTGATACAAGTATATCATAGATGACGCAGAATAAACTTTTCTCAAATGATATTTTTCCGAACGAGAAAAGATGATACTAAAACGGCCTCTGATCCCAACATTCAATCAAATTTTATTGGTTTCAGGTATAGAATGCACTGTGTGGAGGAACTGGCTAACTTCCCGCTGTCAACACTCTGCTTGGTGCTACAATGCAACAAATCTCGATAAAGCATTATTTAGGGCAGATAGAGAAAGACCTGCGAATTCACCGCCTCGCAGGTCGATTTTGATTTTCGTCGCAATTTTGACGCACAAGGGGTTTTGAAATCTATGCTGTTGAGAGAGCTGCGAAGTGGATGTGGATTGCCTCTTGTCGACGATTGGCTAAGAAGGCAATCCTACGACCTCCGGGTTATTCCCCGTAAAAAGCGTTTTTTAATGTTAGTGTATGGATTTCGTATCGGATCAATTGTACAATGGTAAACGATTCTGAGCGTTGAAGGTTCTGAACACGTTAAGCCGTGAGAGTTTAGCCATCCACGTGGATAAATAGATCAAAGGCGAACAGGACTGCGACGAGCTGAAAAAATCAAGGCAGCCCGCTGGCTGCCTCAATGAATCGAGGGCGATAACGGGCCTGAGCCCACCTCCCGGGCTCTGGACACTTGGGCATACTTAAAGCTGGATTACTCCCGACCCGGTACAACGACAGATAATCCGCAAATCGAATCGTTCAACGGCAGTTTCCGGGATGAATGCCTTAACATAAACTGGTTTATGTCTCTGGAGGATGCCAGAGCCTCAGTAGAGTGCTGGCGAAGGAGTTCCGTCCGCCAGCGCTCTACTATAACTCTTGGCTGACAAGTTTTCGGGAGCAGGGCACTCTTCCTATTCTTAAAACTTCATGGTATACTCTATGAAAATTTAACTATAGTTGAATTTTAGATATCAACAAGTAAACAACAGGTTAATTAGTAGATTATAGCCATTCTTCATGAACATTTTAGGCTTGTAATGATATGTTAATTTTGCAATATATTGCTTGCATAATGCAGACATAAAGAAATGAACAAAATCAAATCATATAATTTGGAGCGAACGATATGGAAACGAGTATGCAACAACAAGGAACAACGAATAGTTCATATAAAAATGATAGAAGGACAATCAGTGTTGTTTTGCCAATTTACAATGTAGAGAAATATATACGTCCTTGCATACAATCGCTTGTCAATCAAACGAATCAAGATTTTGAAGTAATTCTTGTTGACGACGGCAGCACAGACAATTCGATTGATATCGCAGAAGAGATATTAAAGGAAAATGACATAAGTTTTCAGATAATTAAGCAAAGAAATTCAGGACTTGCCGCAGCAAGAAATGCGGGGATACGTCTTGCGAATGGAATATGGGTTGTTTGCATAGATTCAGATGATGTTATTTGCAAAGACTTTTTGCATATAGTATCCCAAGTTCATGAGCCTGTATTATTTTTAAATTTTAAAGTAGTCACGAAAGATAATTTACTGGAAGAACCCTCGAATAATTTCCAGACCAGAATAATTGATCAGTATGAAATGCTGCAAAGCTTTTTAACTCGCAAGTATAAACTCATCTGTCCGGCGACGTTTATACGCAAGGATTTTCTGGTTGAGCATAACCTCTGGTATAATAAAAACATCCTTTTTTCGGAAGACCAGGAATTCCTTTGGAGGGTACTTTTTACTACAGAATCCATGGCCTATAATGAAACGCCTTCTTACAACTACTTTTTAAGAAGCAACTCAATTATGACCTCAAGCAACATTGAAAAAATGTGGACTGGTTTTCTTGGAATTCAAAATTTCTGTGCAGAAAAAGCGAAGGAAGGAAAACACCCTGAAATCGTAAAATATATCTTGCCAAGATGGGTCTTAGGCACATTAAGAACAACAACAAAATTATTAAATTATAAGGATTTCTCAAAGTTTGCTGACAAAATGAATGCTAAGACATATATTAGGATGTTAAAAGGATTTCCCGAAAACAAAGCGCGACTGCTGGCGTTATTGATGATTATTAACCGACATCTTTTTTATTTTATTATGCGGAGGTTTTCTTAAACTAAGAACAATAATGATAGATTATACATTTAAGCCTGAAAAAGAAAAAATCAAATTAGGACTTTTTATTCCATTCCTTGCCGCTGGCGGCGCGGGTAGGGCTGTATGCCGCATTTCCGAATTGTTAGCTGACGATTATGATCTATTCCTGATCGTGTTTGACGAAGAAAAAATTGATTTCACATACAAAGGCAAGATCGTAAATATGGATCTGGGCAGCATAGAGGAAAATATACTGAAAAAGTTACTGCGTTCGTTAAAAAGGGTCAGAGCGCTTAAAAAAATAAAAAAACAGTTTGCTTTAGACGTGGTTATAAGTTTTCTGGATATTTCAAATATATGCAACATACTCTCAAGAACGAAAAGCTGCCGTACGGTTACGTCGGTAAGAGGTAATATTTACGGATATAAGGCGGACGGATTGACGGATAGTATCAAGAAAGCTGTATTATCTATGATATACAGAAAGTCCGATCTGATCATTGCGGTTTCGAAGCTAATACGTAAAAATCTAATACGCACGTTCGCATTACGGGAGGACAGGGTAATTACTATATACAACCCGTTTGACGGGCGGCAGATAAAAAACGCAGCGAAACTTGATATCGACATCACGACGAAAAATTTCATAAAGGAAAAAACAGTTGTACTGGCTGTGGGCCAGTTTGTTTTTGCCAAGGGGTTTTGGCACCTCATCAAAGCATTTAAGCAGGTAAGCGACGCGATTCCGGATGCTGTACTGGTCATCTGCGGAGAGGGCGATCAGAAAAGTAAAATCGAGAGGTTAATCAAAGACCTGCATTTAGACGGACGGGTTATACTGCCCGGGTACCGGAAAAACATTTTTGCTTACATGAACGCGGCGGATATCTTCGTACTCTCATCCATCACCGAAGGGTTTCCAAATGTTCTGGTTGAAGCCATGACTTGCGGACTTCCTGTTATTGCAGCCGATTGTGCCAGCGGTCCAAGAGAAATAATCATGCCGGATACCCCGATCGATGAATCTGTAACAGATATTATTAAGGCGGATTACGGCATACTTGTTCCCAAAATGGTTCCTGAGGAAAACTGGGATGCAGGCCGCATGGACGAAACCGATTATAAGCTGGGTGAAGCAATGGTGACCCTTCTGTCGGATGAGGCCTTAAGGATGCATTATAGAAATGTTTCGATAAAAAGGGCGGGATTTTTTGACAATGAAACATGTCGGAAGGCGTACGTAGGGGCAATTAACCAAATTATCAATACAGATATAAGCAAAGTTACTAATGTTTAGTATAAAAAAAGGTTGTACTGTGAAATATTTAAAGAAGTGTTCCCTTTATTTTCCGTTGATAATCATAGACATTATTATTGTGATCACCCTGGTCTTGTTTATGCTTGGGCCTGTCGAATGGCTGACATCCAACTCCGGCCTTGTCGTGATTTATGTGTTGGCGATATATCTGTTTTTTTCAGCGGGATATATTTTGGCCGTTAAGCGTCAAAAACCCGTATGCGAAACGTATGTAGAGTTCGACTTTTTTAGTTACGTCCGGGTGTTGTTTATATTTGCGTCGGTTATCGGCATTGTCTATTATGTTGCGGATTTAGCGGTCACTTACGGCAGCAACCTCTTTGATTTCGCGACGCATCCGGGAGCATCATATGATTTTAATGAACATCTGCAAAATATACAAATCAATTATCCAACATGGTTTCATTATATCACTCGCACCCATACTGTTTTTTATGGCATCATTCTCTTCTCGCTGACTTGTGGGCTCTTCTATTTCAAGCGGTTCAATACCGTGGAGAAGGTTCTTTGGTTCGCGCTGCTAGCCGCATATATATTTAGAAGCTGGATGGCAGCCGCACAATCCTATTTTTTCATGCTCTTATTTATATACGTTACCTTTTTTACGTATAAACTTTTTATTGTATTGAATGGCGGCGAAGAAACGAAAAAGATCGTACGAAAGGTGGCGTTTCAGGTAACCGCGCTTCTGCTTGCCGGCATAAGCTGTGCATTTATAATGTATTATTTTCAGCGCGACCGTTCCATACAGAGGGATATAAGAACCAAATTACATGAGTATATTATCGATAAAGGCTATGAATTTAACGAAGAAGTATATGAAATGACTGTTTTACACAGCATAAATATTCGATTGGGCAAAGAAATATTTGATGTAAAATATGATTTTGATGCCAATTCCGCCCAGATGCAAAACGAGATGGAAAACTTCACGTCCAGGCCATCCACAGCCAAAGAGCTGAATATGAGTGGGATTGACAATTATTATAAAATTGACAGAACGAATTCGATTCTATATAAGATTAACCCTCAATTGTTTTTTGGCGTACAATCAGTCGATATTTACGTAACCCAGGGATACGGTGCTCTGGGACTTGCTTTTAGCCATGATTTTACATGGACCTATTTTATCGGCAATTCGAGATTAATTGTTAATTTTGTCGATGACCACTTTGGGACTGATATATTTGAACGGACCTATGTTTATAAAAACGAAAATGTCTATAATTGGAGTTCAACAACATACTGGCAGTCGCTCTACACATGGCTGAGCTCCGATTTTACTTTCTACGGAGTTATCGTCTTTTTCGGGTTATACGGGTTACTGTTTGCGTTCGTTTGGTTGGAGATAATTCGTTATAAGAATCCATTCGCTTTTGCATTGATGTTCATGATGATATTCGGTATCATGATGGCGTCCGCAAACAACCTGCTTTTTCAAGATTTAGGTTTGTGTATTGCGACCGTTTCGATTATAATCATGTTTGTGTTAAGTCTGGTAATCAGAAAAAGAAAGGTTTATAAACTAAACTAATTAATGAAAAAAAAGGTTAGCCAGAGCGCTTTAAAACAATATATACAGCTTACCAGTTCGACCCTGATAATGACGGCACTGCAGTTTGTGGTTTCCATCATGCTTACACGATTGATGGCGCCCCAGGAATATGCTACTTACAAGCTAATCCTTAATACAAACTTGCTGTTGCAGGGCCTTCTGACGTTTGGCATTCCGATAACCCTGTCGTTCCTTTTAGCGAAAGACAGTGAAAAAGCCGCCAAATATATAGGCGCTGGGATTAAGATAGCTCTGGTTTCAAGCCTAATCGGCACCGTTGTGTGCTTTGGACTGCTTTTAATCCAGAAGGGTACGGGGCTTAATATTGTAGACAACACAGCTCTGTATTTTGCGCCTATATGCTTTATCCCGATTCTCTTTTATTACACCGAATACATTTGCATCGGGACAAACGATATCAAGCTCCTTTCCAAGCAGAAGGCGTTTGTGCAGGTGCTGATGGTTACCCTGCTGCTTTTGTGTTGGCTGGTATTCGCAAAGATAAATCTGTTTATTTCAATAGTGGTATATTCATTATCCAGTGTCATTATGATCATATACCTCTGTATAAAGCTAAAAACCGACCTCAAAACATCCGGAATGATACGGGAAATTTTCGCTGCGAACAAGACGTTAGGTCTACAGACTTATATCGGAGCGTTGTTCTCCATTGTAAGCACGCGAGCGCTGAACGTTATTGTCGATACGTACATAACAAAAAGTGAATATGCGCTTTTTTCGCTTGCGATAACCATTTCGGCTCCGATGGGGCCGTTTATATCGACGATCGGCAGCGTGATGTTTAAAAGGTTCAATCAGTATAATGAGATGGGTAAACGCTTTATTACCATGATCAGCGGGATAACGGCATTATCGGCAGTGGTATATGTTTTAGGGATACGGTTTTTGACCCCCGTTATTTTTGGAGAATTTTACAGAGGCAGTATCGTGTATTCGCAAGTGTTGGGGGTCGGAGCATTAATGGTCGGGTTAGGAGACGTATTTAATCGCTTTATTGTGGTAAAAGGAAAGGGCAAATATATTCGTAACAGCGCCATTGCCGCAGGTATCGTCAATATTGTCATAGCTACACTGTTGATTACAAGCATGAAAGCAGTCGGCGTTACGATTTCAACCGTTGCGAGCAATATCACATATCTTCTGTTTATGATCGGATCATACGTTATAGTCGTAAGAGAATTAAAAAATAATCCGATTGAATTTCAGAACCATTGACCTGCTTGAGCTGGGGATAGAAAGAAACAAATGAAAGAAAAAATAGTTTTTATTGGAGATTACAATTTTCCTTCTGATATGGCGGCTTGCATCAGAGTATATTATATGGCACGCGCATGCCAGTTGGCAGGATACGAAACGCTGGTCATAGGAAAAGGCAAACTGTCAGATGAGAATAATGATATCTGCGAGTATAAAGGCGTTGCTTATACTACGATGCAAAGAGCAGCGTCAAACCAGGTTAAAAATTTATTAACTTTCCGAAAAAGAAGGCGTCTTTATACCGAGTATTTAAAAAAATATGCTTCAGATGCGAAATTTATTATACCATATGCGTGTTCCTGTCCGTCTCATATGAAAAAAATCATACAGTTCGGAAAAGCTACGGGTATTCGTGTCATATGCGATATAACAGAATGGTATTCTTTTCGGCAATTCACTGGCTTGATCGGCAAGATATATTACTTGATATTTCAATATTCCTTCAGGCATGTGTTTTTTAAATGCGACAAAATGATATGCTGCAGCAAACTTGTGAAGTCGTTCTTTGAAAAAAAGAACTCTAATATTCTGATTCTGCATGGTATAATGGATGCCAGCGAGTTCTTGCCGGCGATCATCCCGGAAAATAAAAAGACTGTGTTTGTTTATGCCGGAAGCCCGGGCCGTAAAGATTTATTGCGACAATTCATCAGTGCTCTAGAAATACTGGATGAGGAAATTGCAAATAAAATTGAATTCAACATTATCGGCCTTAGCCAGCATGATATAGCGAAGATGAAAAAACAGTATGGGGAACGTGCGAATATGTATCCGAGGATGCCGAGGGAAAAACTTAAAGGCATCATAAAGAATGCGGACTTTTCAATTTTACTGCGTCCTAATCTTCGGTATGCAAACGCTGGATTTCCGTCAAAGTTGTGTGAAAGCATGGCAATGGGGACGCCTATGATGGCTAATATTACGGGCGATATCGGAGATTATTTATCAGAAAGCAATGCTATTATAATTCATGATACTTCGGTAAAAAGCGTAATGGAAGCGATGATAGCTGCCGTAAGACTCGAAAGGGACAAATATCTTGGGTTCCGGCACGAGGCACTGCAAATCGCAAAGAACAACTTTGATATCAGTGTATGGTCTGCAAGATTGAAAGAATTTCTTGAGGCTTAGACGCGTTATGTCGCGTGGGAGGGGAAGCACTTTGAATTTATATGAAGATATAGTCAAAGGTACGGAAAAGATCTCGGTTATTGGCCTCGGATATGTTGGTATGCCTCTTGCTATCGCCTTTGCGAAAATGGTAAAGGTCATAGCCTATGATATTTCTGTATCAAAAATCGAAAAATATAAATTGGGAATAGACATAACAAAAGAGGTGGGTGACGAAGCGGTACGAAACACCACTGCGTTGTTTACAAACGATGCCGCAATGATCAGACAAGCCAGATTTCACATTGTTGCGGTGCCAACGCCTATTAACGATGACAAAACACCAGATCTAAGCCTCGTTCAAAGTGCATGCAGTATAGTTGGTGCAAATATGGAACAGGGCAGCATAGTCGTGTTTGAATCAACAGTATATCCGGGTGTAACGGAAGAGATATGTATTCCGATCCTTGAAAAAACATCCGGCCTGAAATGCGGTAAAGATTTTAAAGTAGGATACTCCCCTGAACGTATTAATCCCGGAGACAAGATGCATCGTCTTGAAACGATCGTCAAGGTTGTATCCGGCATGGACAGCAGCAGTCTCGACATCATTGCGAAAGTTTATGAACTCGTTGCAAAAGCGGGCGTATTCAGGGCACAGAGCATTAAAGTCGCCGAAGCGGCGAAGGCAATCGAAAATTCACAACGTGACATTAACATAGCGTTTATGAATGAGCTTTCGATAATATTTAACAAGATGGGTATTGATACGAAGTCAGTGCTTGAAGCCGCATCTACGAAGTGGAACTTTTTACCGTTCAAACCCGGACTTGTTGGAGGCCATTGTATTGGTGTAGATCCCTACTACCTTACATATCGTGCTGAAATGATGGGGTATCATTCAAAAATCATCCTGGCAGGCAGAACGATTAACGACGATATGGGTCGACATATTGCAGAACAAACAGTGAAACAGCTAATTAAAGCCGGGGTACAGATTAAGGGGGCAAAGGCCGCCGTTTTTGGCATTACTTTTAAAGAGGACTGCCCGGATGTACGCAACTCAAAGGTCATTGATATTATTCAAGAGCTGTCGGAATATGGTATAGACAGTATGATATCCGATGATGTTGCTGATGAAGAAGAATTAAATTCTTTGTACGGTTTGAAATTATACGGCGCCGAATATTTAAAGGATGTGGATGTGTGTATATTTGCCGTGGCTCATAATGGCTATAAACAAATAGATCTGCATAAATTAAAGAGTATTTACCGAGCTTCACCCTATGTAATGATTGATGTTAAAGGTATTTTCGACAAAGAAGAAGCGATGAAACAAGGATATTTATATTGGAGGCTTTGATGGACGAAGTGATACGTTTCGCTGACGGAGCCTGCTTCCTGGTTACCGGAGGGGCGGGATTTATTGGATCAAATATAGTCGATTTTTTACTTGGGTCGGGGTATAAAGTAAAAGTACTCGACGATTTTTCTACAGGTAAGTTTTCCAATATCGAAGGGCATATAGATAATCCCAGATTTGAACTCGTTAAAGGCAGCATTTGTGATTATGATACCTGCGTCCGAAGTGTGGAAGGCTGCGACTATATAATCCATCAGGCCGCTTGGGGCTCTATTCCAAGATCCATAAAGATGCCTCTTGAGTACGACTTAATCAATGTGCACGGTACGCTCAACATGATGCATTCCGGCGTGAAGCAGGGAGTCAAAAAGTTTGTCTACGCCTCTTCGTCCTCCGTTTACGGAGATGAAAAAAACTTGCCGAAAGTTGAAGGCAGAGAGGGACGTTTATTGGCTCCGTATCCGATTACAAAAGCCGTAAACGAATTATACGCGAAGATTTTTTATGACCTTTACGGCCTGCCTACGGTTGGGCTTAGGTATTTTAACGTATTCGGGAAGAAACAGGATCCGGAATCGGAATACGCGGCAGTGATACCCAGATTTGCTAAAATGCTTCTTTCCAATCAATCTCCCGTGATAAATGGGGACGGAAGTTATAGCAGGGACTTTACCTATATAGATAATGTGGTTCAAGCGAATTTGAAGGCTTGTCTGTCCGGCGTTGAAGCGAACGGAGAGGCGTTTAACATTGCATTTGGGAAGAGTACATCCATTCAGTCGGTATTTGACTCTCTGGCACTGCTGCTTAACCGACAGCATATAAAGCCCGTATACGGTCCAGCTCGTAAGGGCGATATTCCGCATTCGCTCGCGGACATCTCAAAAGCGAGAAGGATTATTGACTATGATCCCAAAATCGGATTCGAGGAAGGGCTTGGATTAGCAGCGAGCTGGTATATCAATAATTTAGGATAAGTGAGTGTGAAAATTACGGACAGTATGGCAGGATAGAAAAAGAAATCAGGAAGAAAAGCCATGCTGAAACAACGAACACAATTCGATGACGAATTAAAGAAAAATTTGGTTAAGCTGAGTTATGCAAGTCAAAGGATTGTGCGAGCGATCGCAGAGGATCTCGGCATACAGACAACTTGCTATACAACTGGTGCGAGAAATACACGGTATCAGGCGAGAAATCGCCAATGGCCACAATGGAAGAGGAGTTAAAGGTGCTTCGATTTAAAAATGCAGAATTGAAGATGGAGCGCGAAATACAAGAAAAAGCAGCGGCCTACTTCGCGAAACTCCAGAAGTGAAATACATGTTCGTCCGTGAACATCCCGAATACCTGAGCGCAAAGTGGGCTCTGCAAATGAAAATATCACGAAGCGGATATTACAACTGGAACCGAACGCGTGTACGACGAGAGAAAAGCACCTATACTAACAAACAAGATTTATTAGTATGAAACCATTTAAATCGGTGCTTGATTCGGTATGATAGAAATATCCTGACTTTATGGGATATTTATACTAAATGATGTCAAAAGTCATCGGCTCAAGAAGTTGTATTGCTTGGTGCTAGATAGTCCAAATTCCCAGATATTCAGCAAATTTCAACGTACTGGATGATACGAAATTGCACTCATAATCCATCTGGAAATCGTGTATACGGGTAACCGTATCAAGGGTTCGAATCCCTTTCTCTCCGCCAGAAAAACGTCCCCCAATTCGGGGGCTTTTTTGTTTACGTAGTCATGCGCCTATTAGCTTTTCAATTCGCAAACATTGATGTTGCTACTATTTGAAGTGGTTGATCAAGCCTCTGAAAACCGTACCAGCGACAACGCTAGGAAAAATTGAATGAGGTGTCCCCTAAATCGCAGTCCAGGTTTGAACTTGAAAGATTGATATTTTAGAGGCCTCAAGGCGCGAATTCAGGGCATACTCAGCCGGTGTGAGGTATGAAGTAGCGCTGTGCGGACGGAACTCGTTGCAGTCCCTTCGCCAGCGCTTACTTTGGCGCTGGCATCATCCAGAGACATAAACCAGTTCATTTTCAGGCATTCGTCCCGGAAGCTGTCGTTGAAGAGCCGATACGAGAATAGACCGTAAAAAAATTGATAAAACTTGATAGCAATTATACAGTTGTTTTACATTTACCAGTAAAAAGTGATAAAATAATAAAGTAAAAAATTACTTATATTATGGTTGGAGCATATATGGCTACTTTAAAAGACATATCGAAAAAGACAGGCGTGTCCGTTACCACCATCTCGAGAGTTTTAAATCATGACAATACCATTGCAGTCAGCCGGGAGACAAACCGGGCTATTTTTGAAGCCGCATTTGAACTGGGATACCAACCACCGAGAAAACGAAAACGGATGGAGAATTCCATCGTGATCGGTGTTGCGGACTGGCGTATTCTAGTTGACGGCAAGGAAAGCTCCAGCATCAACTCTTTAAGGTATTTTGCTGAATCTGCTGCATCGAATCAATCGGTTGAGTTTGTACGAATATCAAAGGGCGAAATACAGGAAGTAGACGGCATCATTGCGTTTAGCGATTTAACCGCTGAAGAGATTGAACAGCTGAGGCTCTCGTCTCCGTTTATTGTGTTTGTCAATGGCGGTGATCAATGCGGCGCCTATGATCAGATACTGGTTGATCTCGACGCTTCCATGACTCGTGCGTTTGATTACTTAATTCATCAAAAAGAGATTCGTCATATCGGGTATATCAGCGGACGATTTATCGGAGACGGTTATATTATCGGGGATCGAAGAAAAAGCAAAGTCGTATCGCTACTGAAAGAAAACGGATTATACAATGAAGCACTTGTAAAAATCGGTGACTTCTCGGAAGATTCGGGATATCGCCTCGCTGAAGAGATTCTGGACACATCAAGCCGCTTGGAAGCGTTGATCATTGGAAGCGACATTATAGCAAAGGGCGTCATTCGTGCTTTGCTCGATCATGGGATGCGCATACCGGAGGACATCAACATTGTAATCTATCAGGATATCCGTACGACGCAGCTTCCGAGTGTTGACGCTGCGATGATACTTGCGTACCCAGACATTCTCTGGCAAAAGGCGATCCAGATGATCATTGAGCTTACATGCGGCAGAACAGAGCAAGTGACTACGGTGATTTCACCACAATTGCTGGTTATTGAACAATGCAATTGATCCCCTAATTAATTGAAGTAAAAATATAGTTAAATATTCGTTGACTTCTTTACCTTGCTATCCTATAATGGGATTGCGAGGAGAAAACGATTCATGTATTCGTGGTATCTGTTTGGCAGCAGCCTGCAAGAATTGAACACGATCACAGTTCTTTTTCGCATTGTACTCGCTCTTGGGTGCAGTGCGTTTTTAGGTTTCGAACGTATCAGAAAGCGCAGAGCAGCAGGCGTCAGGACATATATTCTGGTCTGCGTGGCCTCTGCTGTGGTGATGATGACGAGCCAGTTCATTACAAAGACGGCTGGCAATACGGATCTGACACGGTTGGGTGCGCAGGTTATCAGCGGAATCGGTTTTCTGGGCGCCGGCACAATCATGATGACCGGAAGGCATCAAGTGAAAGGTCTGACTACGGCGGCAGGCTTATGGACGGCAGCATGCATCGGGCTGGCAGTCGGCGCCGGGTTTTACATTGGCGGAATCTTGCTCTGCATCACAGCATTTTTCACAATGTCGATCATGAGTGTGTATCAAATGTATTTAACACAGAAACTCGACTGTCTGAAACTCTTTATATTGATAGACAATTCGGTGCAAATGCATGAATTTCTGAGTCACATCCAAGACAACGACATGGCGTTGATGGAACTTGAATCTCTTGAGAAAATGCCACTGAAAACGGTTGGTATGGTTTGCACTCTAAAGGCGGAACCAAAGAGAAGTCATCATTCCATGATCGAGTTGATCACATCGTTTCAAGGCGTGAAACATGCGGAAGAAATCTAAAGCTTCCCGTCTTACCCGGGCAACGCTCTAGAAATATATTTTCACGATATCCTGTTATAAATGGAGAAGTAAAGATGAATGATTCCCGATACAAGTTTGCATTACAAATCATTCGCGAAGCGGCGGAGCTTATTACGCTGCACCCGGGGGACGAAATCCCGTTTCACAAGAAGAACGGGCATCAGGATATCATCAGCCAATTTGATCAAAAAATCGAGGCGTTTATTACAGACGGAATCAAGAAGATGTTTCCGCTGGACGGAGTGATAGGAGAAGAATCGAATACGGCCAGCAACGGGGCTTGGAACTGGTATATCGATCCGATTGACGGCACCTCAAATTTCGTGAACCAGCAAAAGAACTATGCGATCTCAATTGCCTGTTACTATGAGGATGAACCTCGTTTCGGACTCGTGCTGGACGTTGCGGCAGACCAGCTATATCACGCAAAAGCGGGCGAAGGGGCATACTGCAACGACAAGGCACTTTCGGTTGAGTCACCCAGAAGGGATATAACCGAGTTATTCGTATATACACCTATTGTGCAGTTGGCATTTCTTTCCGAACAACCGAAACGCGAAGGACTCCTGCAGCTTGCAGCAGACGTCCGGGCGATTCGCTCGCTGGGGTCTGTAGCGCTTGAGCTTTGCGCCCTGGCGGCACATGAGGCAGATATCTTTCTTACAGCGCGCTCATCGCCATGGGACCACAATGCAGCGCGGATTATCCTTAGCGAATCCGGCGGCCTGATGCGTACATGGGATGGAGAAGAGGTTCCGGTAAAGCAAAACTGCAATGTAATCGCAGCTACCAATCCGGAACTGCTGCATACGATCTTACGAACCTATATGTCGGTCAAAGAGAGGTAGCATGGAGCTTTTTATCGCGATCGCAATAGAACAATCGCTGGCAAAACAGCTTTGCGCGTCCACAATGGACCGCGTTGAGGGCTTGGCGGTCGAGCAACCGGCGGACCTGCATATTACGCTGCGCTATATCGGGCATACCGAGCGCGTAAACGAAATCGCCGAACGATTGACGCAGGTTGCTTTCCCCGATTTTTCTCTTCGATTGGGAGGCTACAATGCATTTGTGCATCCAGCTCCGAAGGATAGCGTGATTTGGCAGGGGCTCTCCGACCCGGAAGGGAATCTTGATCAACTGCGCCTTGCGATCTGTAATGCGCTCAGCGACATCCTTCCCGCGCCGAAAGACGAACCGTTTACGCCACATATTACGCTTGCTTACACAAACGAAAGCAGGATAAAGCAAACACGACTGCCGGATACGATGCCGCTGGAGGGGGTTGGTTTTCGTGTTTCGTCCTTTACGCTGTCACGCGTACTGCCGCCACAGTCACCAGTGCGGTTTCGCACAATTGCGACCTACCAGCTCTCGGAAAAAACGGAGCGCAGGACGGTGCGCTTGCTCTGCATAAACGACTTTCATGCGGCTCTGCGCGAAAACAGCGGCGCACTTGGCGCGGCGAAGCTAGTTCGGGCAGTAAACGATTATAAATCCAAGCACGCGGATACGGCGGTGTTATTCGGCGGGGACAATTTTTTTGGCGATCCTGTGTCCGAACTCTATCGCGGAGAACCCGTGCTTGACGTTATGCGGGCGGTGGGAGCCGAGGCTTCCGCAGCGGGCAACCATGATTTTGACTTTTCGGTGGAACAGTTCAAGGCATGGCAGAGCAACAGCGGTGTTTCGATGCTTGCCGCAAATCTAGTACAGAACGAAACCGGTAATCCGGCTGATCTGGTACGGCCTTGCCATGTGTTGCGCTTCGGTAATATTCGCATCGCTGTACTCGGGCTTGCGATGCAAGAGGACATGGATCTGCCGGACCGCCCGAAGGAGTGGCAAACATACAGACTGACGGACGGGGTAGCTGCCGCTCAGCGTTGGGTGAATATACTAAACGCCGGAGGCGATCCTGCTGGTGTGCCGGATGCGATATTTGCGTTGACTCACTTTGGGTTGCGCGAAACGCTTGATGGGCGGTTGGCAGGAGAAGAGCTGCAGCGGTTGGTAGAAGAGGTTCCCGGACTTGCTGGAGTGTTTGCGGCGCATTTTCACAGATTTGTCCAGTTCTCTGCTGGTCGCGTCGCCGTTACCGAAAGCGGCGGAACGGGAAAAGGATTTGCCGTTGTCGCGCTGACATTTGACCGAAATCGGCGGCTGCTGTCCGCTGTTCCACTCTGTTATGATCTCATATCGGAAAAAGACCGACTGGCAGAGGACGACTCAATTTCAAGCAGAATGGACGAATACTATGAAAAAGCCGAGCTGGAGATGGGGCGCACGATCGCTGTCGCTCTGCGGGAGATGTCGCATAAAGACGTCGTTACGAACGCAATTCCTTTGACGGGAACACCGCTGACACTGCTGGCGACGCAGGCGATGCAAAGAGCCACCGGTTGTCCAATTGCATTGCTTTACGCCGGTAGAATTATTGGCGGGTTTTCAAAAGGGCCTGTTTCGCTCTACCGCTTCTATCAGGTGTTTGCGTTTGCAAACGTGATTGTAACCGCACGCATGAGCGGACGCCGGATATGGGAGAATATCCAGATCGGCATGCGGAAGCTGCCGGAGGATGGGGCATCTCCGCTGGCGATCGGAGGGCTGGTTGTCTCAATCGATCCCGACCGTGCAGCGGGAGACCGCGTGCTCGACATTCGACTTTCTGACGGGTCGAAGCTGGATATGGACGCTTTTTACCCGGTCGTGTTCGAGGACTATCTGGCGAGCGATCCGCTGGGATTTCTCTTCTCAGACTCGAATGCACTGGAATACCATGAAATGACGCTCAGAAATCTCATGCTGAATGAACTGGAGCGGAGAAACACGCTAGAGGGGACCTTGCCGGACAACATTCTCATCCAAAGGAGCGGTATATAACAATGCAGGTAAGATTTGATTCGGTCACCAAGCAATTTCATACGAAAAGCGGTGATGTAACGGCCGTTAACCATCTGAGCCTGACGGTCAACTCCGGTAAACTGATCGGGTTCCTCGGTCCGTCCGGCTGCGGCAAGACGACGTCGTTGTTTCTGATTGCAGGTATCTATCCGCTTTCAGAAGGCAGGATATTATTCGATGAAGCCGACGTAACGAATCTTTCGCCTGAAAAACGCGGCGTTGGTATGGTGTTTCAGAACTACGCGCTATACCCTCATCTCAGCGTGCGTGAAAACATCGAATTTCCGCTTGTGAATTCCAAAGAGATGCAAAAGCGCTTGATTACAGAGCTCTCTGACAATGAGAAAAGAAGCGTTACGCGAAAGATGCTCAAAGAGAGCATTGCCGAGCGCGTGCTGGAGGTTGCGCGGCTGGTGGAGATCACCGAATACCTCGACCGGAAACCTGGCGAACTCTCAGGCGGACAGCAGCAGCGCGTTGCAATTGCTCGTGCGATCGTAAAGAAACCATCGATCCTGTTGCTTGACGAGCCGCTGAGCAACCTCGATGCGCGACTGCGCGTGCAGACGCGCGAAGAGATTCGCAGTATTCAGCGCAGAACCGGTATCACGACGGTTTTTGTCACACATGATCAGGAAGAAGCGCTGAATATTTGTGATGAGATTGCGATTATGAAGGACGGCGTTCTGCAGCAGTATGGAGCTCCGCAGGATGTTTACGACAACCCGGCCAACCTGTTTGTTGCAGGATTTTTAGGAGGAACGAAGATCAACCTCTTTGACGCGCGAGTTGAATCGGGCGCCGTATATGTCGGAGGCATGAAAATGCGCGGCGACGTTCCGCTCGCTGATCGCAGCGTGAAGCTCGGTATTCGCCCGGAGAATCTGCTCACCTGTACGCCGGAGGACGGCGAAGGGTTGACAGCGCGGGTGGAGCGGCTTATTCGCCTCGGAGGCGCAACCACGGTCGAAGCCGTCATGCCCGGTGGGGAATTTCTCCGGCTGATGAAGGAAAACGGCAGTTCGCTCAAGACAGGGGACAAAATTGGACTTAGGATTTTGCCCGGCGCGGTCTGCCTGTTTGACGAGGGAGGCGAGAAGATATGGCAAGGCTGAAGCGGAAGGAACGATGGAGAGTTGACAACACGGCGTATCTTTATCTGTTACCCGCGTTTTTGCTGCTGGCCGTATTTACCATCTATCCGCTCGTGAATACGATTCTCACTTCGGCAAAACTGGATTACCGCTTTCTGACAGGTGACTATGTGCGCATATCGCTGAATCACTACGCGGACATCATGAAAGATCCAATCTTCCGGCGCGCCGTAATCAACACCGCATTTATCGCGTTTGTTTGCGTACCGCTGTCCATGCTCTCCGCGCTCGTTACCGCGCTGCTGCTCAACTCCATCAAAAAACTGCGCGGCTTCTTTACGACGCTGTACTATCTGCCGCAGGTAACAAACGTGATCGCTGCCGGACTGGTGTTTGCGTTTCTGTTCAACTCCAACTTCGGGCTTGTCAACACCATGCTAGGCTGGGTCGGGATCGATCCCGTCGCCTGGATCAGCGGCGTCGATATTGCAAAATCCACAGCGCTTTACAACCAAGCGTATCTGAGGTGCTTATTCGTCCTGCTTGTATACAGCCTCTGGTCGGGACTCTCGATGAAAGTAGTGCTGTTTTTGGGTGGGCTGCAGAACATCAACCCGCAGTATTACCAGGTCGCTAAAATCGACGGCACAAGCCGCTGGCGGGTGCTTCGAAAAATCACGCTGCCGCTGCTTTCGCCTACAACGATGTATGTGTTTATCACCTCCGTCATCACGGCTTTTAAGGCGTACTCCGCCGTGGTAGCGCTTTTTGGAGTTACATATGGTCCAATCGGCGATAATTCAAAGATGATGATTACAATTGTCGGTTATATCATCGATGCGTTGGGAGATTATCTCTCCGCGGGAGCGATCAGCATCGCCAGTGCCGCCGCAGTTATCCTCTTGCTGATTATCATGGGGTTAACCGCGTTACAGTTGAAACTATCGAAAAAGTGGGTGCACTACAAATGAGCACGAAAGTTTGGAAGCTGATCAATTATCTGTTGTTGATATTTATCGTCGTCAGTGTGCTCGTGCCGTTTTTCTGGATGCTGTCCACGGCACTGAAAAGCGAGAACGAAGCGCTGATGTCGCCGCCGCTGCTGCTGCCGACCAAACCGCATTTTGAAAACTTCGGACTTGCGCTGACGGTGGCGCCGTTCCTGCGGTATTTTCTCAACACACTGATCGTCTCGGCCAGCGTTGTATTGCTGAGCACGGTCGTGACAGTACTGGCGTCATTTGCATTCGCGCGGATGGAGTTCCGCGGCAAAAACGTACTGTTCTTCGTCGTGCTTGCATCCATGATGATTCCGCAGGAGATGCTGATTATCACAAATTTCATGACGGTCGCAAAACTCGGCTGGATGAACAGCTATCAGGCGCTGGTGCTGCCATATTGCGTGAATGCATTCAACATTTTTCTACTGCGTCAAACGATATTACAGATCCCTGAGGATTTGTATACGGCTGCGCGAATCGATGGGCTGGGAAACTTCCGTTACCTCAGGAAAGTCGTGCTGCCGATCGCCAAACCTACGATCCTGACCACGATGCTATTGTCGCTTATCTGGATCTGGAATACCTACGCCTGGCCGAACCTTATTACGACAAACGACAATTTGCGTATGATTTCCAACGGACTCAGATACGCTTTTACACAGAGCTCGGGATTTGTCCGCTATGAACTGCAAATGGCGGCTGCGACGCTCGTCACCATCCCGCTGATCGTGATCTTCGTTTTCCTGCGTAAATATATTTTTGCCGGGATGTCGAAGGCCGGTTTGAAGGGATAACAAACGATCCGATCTGTCCGGACAGTGAAGATATAGAAATGATCTAGGAGGAAAATAAGAGTATGAAAAAGGCTTTAGCAATGATGCTCGTTTTTGCCATGGCGCTTGGCGTTGCGGCATGCGCTGCACCAGCAGACAATGCCGCCGAATCACAAGATACGGTGACGGAAACAACAGCCGCTCCCGAAGCGACACCTGAACCGTCTGCGATGGAGAAGGCGATTGAAAACGTTGTCACCAACGGAGAAAAAGTCGATATTGTTTTCTGGACCGGCACTGGCAACTCAAACTATCCGTACCTTGAGGCGATGGTCGCGGCTTTTATGGCAAAATATCCGAATATTTCGGTCGATCTTTCCAACCAGGGCCCGCTTTCTGACCTGACGGCCAAGCTCACGCAGAACATCGTATCCGGCTCGACGCCACAACTCTCCAACATCAGCGCCTCTACTTTCCCCGAATACGTTAACAATGGCGTACTCGTCGATCTGGCGGAATACGCGAACGACTCGACCATCGGCTTTACAGTCGCCGAGTTAGAGGACTTTTTCCCGAGTTATCTGACAGAAGCAAAGAGTTTTGGACCGGAAGGCACGATGTACGGTTTTCCGACGAATAAGAAAACCACCGATGTGCTCCTCTATAACAAGACCTATTTTGATTCGATAGGTTGGAGCGCTCCGACTTCCTGGGGTCAGGTTGTGGAATACAGCAAGGCCATCTATGAAGCGACCGGTAAACCTGGTTTCAGCTTTGACACCGCATACGGCGAGGCTGCGTTTAAGTTGCTTTCCATCCAATACGGCAGCCCCTACGTAACTGCCGAAGGCGTGGTGGATGTGGATAATCTGGCTTCCGCGGACGCGCTGCGTTTCTACAAACAGAACATGGATGCTGGTTACTTCACCTTGCCGGCACTGATGCCAAGCGCGGGCGGCAACTACAGCAGCAACGGCTTTGTCGTGCAGGAATGCTACATGTATGTCGGCGCGGCGGCGGGCATTCCTTATTCAATACCGAACGCGGAAAAAGGACAGGAAGTCTTTGAGGTCGGCGTTGCGCCGCTTCCACAGCTGACGACGACCAACCCGATCGCGTTCAGCAAGGGAGAAGACTATGTTATGTTTGCCAATTCAACGGACGAACAACGTGTTGCAACCTGGTTGCTGATCAAGTTCCTCAGCCAGGCGGAGAACAACGTTGAATGGCTCGTCAACACCGGTAACCTGCCGATCAGCCAGTCGATGGTGGACAACACGGATTATCAGGCATTCCTGAACCAGACCGACGTTGGCACAGCCTCTTACTATAAAGCGCAGGCGGTGAAAGCAGCGCTGCAGATGAACGACTATATGCGTCTTGACGTCGCGTTCGATCGCTCCGGCGAGCTGGCGACGGAAATCGGCAATATGTTCAAGTCCGTCATGATCGGCGGCGAAGACATCGCAACTGCGCTCGCGGCATTGCAGGCGAAGTTCAACTGATCCATGCGGAATGGAAGGGAGCAAAAAAGAGTGATGTCGAAACGGATGTTGTTTTTTGATTTCGACGACACCCTTTACAGCCATGCGAGCCGGTGTGTACCCGTCGGCACGAGGAGTGCCCTGCTGCGTTTACTGGAAAACGGTGAGTTTATTGTGATCGCAACGGGCCGCGCGCCTGACTCGATTGACTTTATTCGAACGGCGCTTGATATACCGTTTGAATGGATGATCGTGCTCAACGGACAGATGATCTATCATAACGGCAGCATGGTGTATGAAAAGTTCATCACGCTCCCTTCCATCCGCGAAGTGTATGAAATTGCGCGTAAAAACGGATTTGCTTGCGGTGGGTTTTATCAGGACGGAAGTCTCGTTTCCGAGATCAATGAACGTGTCAAAACGGTTTGGAACGAGTTCGGTTCGCCTCTACCAAGAGAAATCCCTGATTTTCTTGAGCATTATGCGATATATCAGGCACACCTGTATGTGACAGCGGAAGAAGCCGAACACTACTTCTCCTTACAGATGTCGGATTATGTAGTCAACTGGTCACACCCGACGCTGATGAACCTGATCTCGAAGGAAACGGGCAAATCGAAGGGAATTGAGTGGCTCATGAAGAAATTCGGCGTAAAGCGAGAGAACACATATGCGTTCGGGGACGGATTCAACGACGTGGATATGCTCAAAAGCGTGGGTCACGGAATCGCAATGGGGAACGCATCGCCGGAGCTGCAGCGCGTTGCTGAGTATGTCACGGGAACACCGGAGGAAGACGGCATCCTGCAAGCGCTGGAGCATTACGGGATCCTCTGACGCTATTAAACGGCTTTATCACAATCAAGGACGTTGCTATCGTACACCTTTTATTGAAGGGAAGCGAAAGCGGCGTCTTTTCGTAATTTTTTCTGGAGGATAAATATGATCGCAACCGAGATTTTCTAAAAAAAACAAGAAACGAGATACTCAACGTCGAAGAAACACTGATCATGTCCGAAATATCAACATACTCACAGAAAACTTCGTAATATCGATTCCAGACATATTCGACAGTGATCTGTAATTTATTTATACTCATGTTGAGAAAAATAATAATTTTGTTATAATAGCTTAATAAACACTACAAGGAGAACGTTATGCATAGAAAGCGGTTCGCGTTCCTCATGCTTATGATAGTTTTCTTAGCAGCATGCTCCCCGGGCGCAGGAGGGAACAGTGCGGACCTATTTGCAAAAGATAAAATCTATCCATGTGCGGGTTGGGATATTTCTTTATTGTCGTTTGAAACAGTTGATAGTTTGAGTGGCTCCGAGCTGGCTGTTCAGTATGGCGGCGACGCTGTACAGGTCGAAAATCATAACGATCCCGCAGACGGAATGGCTTTTGCGATGGTTGAGCTGCTCATACAAAAAACGGAAGATGCGGTCTTGCCGTTCCAATGGAGCGGTGTTTATCTGGAAACCGATGATGGGACCAGAATCGATCGAATGGAAAACGATACATTTTTAACAAACTATAATATTCCGAGAATCAAGTCTATAGACTTAACATTTGGCGAAAATTCCGGTGTTGCTTGCTATGAAATTCCTAATGATCTGAAAGGCGACCTGTTTTTCGTTTGTATGATAGGCGAAGATGAAGTACGCATAAAATTAAAATAGAGGAACTAAAAATGGTACTTGAAATATTGTTGTATCTTACGCCAGGAATCGTGGCATGTTACTATTACTTTCATATGAAAGGCGAAGAAACAAGAGCAATACGTTTCATCGTCTTCACGTTTCTGTTTTGTTATTTGATCAATCTATTTGCTCAAGGCGTGATTCTTGTTTTTAGTGGTTGGTCCGGGATTAACGAAAGCTTCACAACATTCAAAGAAATGATCCTGTATGCGGCGGCATCTGTTTTTGCGGCAATTTTGTTGCCCAATATACTCTTGTTGATTAATTTGGTTTGGGAGAAGATGCGCAATGCAAAGAAGAAGCAATAAAAAAACCGTTATCCTCGGGGTATTGTCAGTTCTTATCTTTTTAGCTGCCGTTTCGGTACTCTTTTTAAAGTACTATCCGAATATACTCACTACTATCGGGAAAAAGGAGCAGAATAATACCGAAAATGCGGATCTTCAGATTCTTTTAGATCAGATTGCATTACAAACGAAAGTGGACGAACAGCTATTGGCAGCGCTGGAAAGCGGCGCATATACATTCGAAAATCCTTTGATCGCGGTCGATCCATATGGCTGTTCTCCGCTGACGGCTCTTGTGATATTCCAAACTAAAGAAGAGGCGAACATCTCGATTCATGTTCCAGGCGAGGACGTACGCTCGGAGGTAGCGTTCGAGTTCGATGGATTTAACACGAATCATATCATACCCGTGTACGGTCTGTATGCCGACTCGACAAACGACGTTGAACTCACTGCCACCACACGCGACGGGAACAGGCAAACAATCGTATTGCCGATTCAAACCGAACCGCTCAACCAACAAATCAATGATCTGCACATATCCGTTTCCCTCAAACAGCCGCAAAAATATGCGGAAGGGTTCACGTTTCGCTATTTTATGGGTGGAGTTGGAGGGAAACTGGCGTTTGATGTAAACGGCGCGCCTCGACTGTTTATAAAAGATTTTGGTGTAGGCAAGCAAACTGTGTTATTTAGTGAAAGCAGCAATTATTTGTTCTCGTGTGGTTCTCAAGATGCGTACATATATGAAGTCAATCCGCTTGGCAGAATCTTTAGAATACTGTACACGCAATATGATATTCACCATGATATTATAAAATTTAATAATCATACAATTCTTACAACCGGAAGTTCGAATGATTACGATTATTTTATTGACGATTTAATTGTTGAGCATGATTTTGAAACAGGCGAAATTCGAAATGTACTTGATTTGAAAGACATATTTCAAACGACAAGAAACACATCAAACGACCCGTTTCATCTTAACGCGCTAGTGGCCACTCCTAACAGCACAGATTTGCTGGTCTCTCTGAGAAATCAAGACATTGTTGCGAGAATGTCGTATCCGGATGGTGAGATCTTGTGGATTGCAGGTACACCGGAAGATATTTCACCAATGTACGAGGAATATCTGTTGACACCAGTAGGGGTGGATTTCAGTTTCTTCTATCATCAACACGCGCCATTTGTGCTGGACGATCAGGACGGTAATCCGAATACGATAGATATTCTTCTCTTTGATAATGGTTTAACCAGGGACGAGCACGAGGACATTGATCCCGATCGCTTATACAGCCGATTGGTTCAGTATAGAATCGACGAAGAGAATATGACGATTGAACAAATCCGCGAATACGGCAAGGAATTTGGTGCCGCGTTGTTTTCGTCAATCCGCGGGGATGCAAATATTCTAAGCAATGGTAATTGGTTCGGCGTTTTTGATGTTGATAGCGATGATAAGAATATTCAAAAAGCCCCCGCTTATCTCGAGTTGGATGAGAACAACCGGGTGGTGTGGATGCTGCAAATGTACTCTTTTGGAGAACATCAGATCATGGAATACCGAGGCGAGCGAATGCTCATCTATAACCAAGCCGCGAACGATTTAAAAATCGGCACACCTGCTTCTATTTTGATTTCACAGAGTGTGATCGATCAGCAACTCGGCAGAACTAAATGAGCAATAGAAGATGAAAAAGAAATCCAGAAAAGTGATAGGGGTCATACTCGCAGCCTTGATTCTCCTGGTTGTTGCAATGTTAATACTGCTCAAAACCGGTGCGTTTGTAAAAATCGGTGCGAGTGAGATGGCGCAAAGAACGGAAGTTCCGCGCTTTGATCTGCTTGCATGGCAAGCCCAGCGCGAGCAGGACATTCTCACTGACTACAATAACGGTAATTATACGATGCAAAACCCATACTTGATCGTCGATCCGTATGAGTTTAATCCTTTGAGCGCTTTGGTCATCTTCGACCATCAGAGCGAAGGTGACATCACAGTTAAAATTGCGGGCAGGGACACGTTTTCGAGTATCGAGTATGTAAAACCCGGCAATAGCGGACGATATGAAATTCCCGTGATCGGCTTGTATGCCGGAACAAAAAATACCGTCACACTTTCCGATGCATCAGGCGAAACGGTTACTTTGTATATTGAAACCGAGCCTCTGCCGATCGATTTTCAGCAATATACGCTCATTACATCCAAACCAGATCAGATGGAACCGGGCATCACGCTCTTCACTGCATGTTTCGAGCACTCCTACAGTGCAATTGTAGATTGTTATGGTGAAGTACGCGGATATATCTCCAACATGTATATGGGGCACGGAACGTCCATGAACGTACTTGAAAACGGAAGAATGCTTGCGACTGGCGATCTTTCGAGATTTGTGCCTTACAACATGAAAACGATTTGGGAGTTTAACTGGCTCGGCAAAATATTCGTGGAATACCAGGTCGTCAACGGAGTGCATCACGATCTGTCCGAACTTGAAAACGGCGATTTCATAGCAACTTCGAATCATTACGACATGTTTGTTACCGGCACGCGAGAAGATGTTATCATCGTAATTGATCGCGAAACGGGTCTTGTAACGCGAGAATATGATTTCCGAAACATTCTTGATGAAACAAGGCAAATGTATAACCACTTTGATCCAGACATTGAACACGTTGCAAACATCGATTGGATGCACGCAAATGCTGCGCTCTGTTATGAGCCGAACAACAGCATCATCGTATCTTCGCCAATACAATCATTTATCGTTAGCATAAATGCCGACACGGAAGAAATTCAATGGATTCTCGGGCCGCACGAAAACTATAACGGCAGTTCCGCCTACCTGAAGGAATATCTTCTTACACCCGTAGGAGATGATTTTGAGTGGCAATGGGGGCAGCATCAACCGCAGATTTTACCCGACTTTGACAACAACCCGGATACTATCGACATGATGATCTTCGATAATGGTCAAAGCCGGAGTGCATTTGAAGAGACGAGTATCGCACCGGCGGATAACTACTCCAGAGCGGTGCATTTCAGAATTAATACGAAGGAGATGACCGTCGAACAGATTTGGCAATACGGCAAAGAGAGAGGTGCCGAGTGTTATGCTGCCTTTTTAGGCGACGCCAACTATATGGAGCAAACGGGGAATCGCTTGATCACCTTTGGCGGCCAAATTCGCGTGGATGGCGCGCCGTCCGATTTCATTCTCAGCGGGGTACGCGGCGAGAGCGTTGTGGTCTCGCGCGTCGTCGAGGTGAATGAAAACAAAGATGTTGTCTATGAGATCTCCGTAGAGCCGACAAATGGCGACGTTTCAGGAGAGACGTATCAGGCCAAGCGAATGAATTTATATGACGACGGCGGATATGCCTACCGTTTAGGCGAGGTGGTAGCGCCCCGTATCGGTGCTTTTATTCCGGATTTTATAGACGCTGATCAGTATGCGCCAGTACTGTACGCAAACAAAATCGGCGTTGACTTTGATCAAATATTCGTCCAGGGCAACCGACTTCTGATGGATGGTTACATCGGGTATCCGGATGCGCCCGCAAGAATCGGTGGTGCGCTGATCGTGCTGCGGAGCAACACAAACTCATTTCTATTCAGGAGCAGATTCGGTCTTGCGGGAAGATTTTTTGCTGATATTGACCTAAGCAGCCTTCCGGCAGGTGAATATGCGATATCCGTAGCTGGAAAGGTGAGCAATGGTAACGATGCCTTGGGCGGTGATTTCACGACGGGACATATTAAGACCGACTATAAAGTGACTGTCGGAAATTGAAAGGATGCTCATGAAAAAATCTTTTCGTTTCATCATCGTTTGCATTATCCTATGTGCTATTGGTGCAGGCGTTCGTTTTCTGCTCCCTGTCGCTCTGCAATCAGCAGGACTGCATGCTGACTATGAAAAACACGAATTCTCATTCGATGGAATGAAAGCGCTGATTATCACTACAAGTCACGATACGCTCGGTGATTCCGGAAAACCAACCGGTGTGTTTGCTTCCGAAATGACAATACCCTACTACGATTTTATCGAAGCAGGTCTCGAGGTTGATGTAGCGAGTATACTGGGCGGCGAAATACCGATTGACCCGGACTCATTTCGATTTTTTACAATTACAACAGCGGATAAGCGCTATCGAAATGATGCAGCTTTTTTAGCAAAAACACAAAGATCAATCAAGATTGACGATGTTGATTTTCTCGAATACGATCTCATCTACATTGCGGGCGGCTGGGGCGCAGCGTATGATATCGGACAATCAAAGGTGCTGGGAGATAAGATCAGCCAGGCATTCCAGGCCGGCAAAATACTTGGTTCAACCTGTCATGGCGCTTTGGCGTTTATACAAGCACAGGATGCAAACGGCATTCCTCTGACGTATCAAAGACAGATGACTGGGGTGACGAACAAACAGCTCATCGAACTACGTATCTACGATACGCCTCTACATCCCGAAACGGAACTGCGGAGAGGCGGCGCGGTGTATCAATGTGAAACAAAGAGGTTGGATATCTTTGCAAGCTGCATCGTGGTAGACGGCACGATCGTTACCGGCCAGAATCAAAATGACGGAGGCCCTGTTGCACAGGCGATGATGCAGCTCTTAAATGAGATGAAACTGAACGAAACCCCATAAATGGGAATGTGCCTGAGCGGATATAGCTCTTTGCTAGTTTGCCCTGCTTTTAAAGTCTCGCGGGCATACGCCATACATGTTCTTAAACGATTTTGAAAACAGCAGCGGATCGGAATAACCAACGGAATAGGCAACTTCTTGCACGCTGAGCGTACTTTCGCTGAGCATGGTTGCTGCTCTGCTGAGCCGGGTAGAGATTAAAAACTGCTTTGGAGACGAATTTGACAGTTCTTTGAATATATAGCTCAGATACTTTCGCTCGATACCTACATATTTTGCAATATCGTTTACCGCGATCTTATTGCTGTAATTCTTTTGAATGAACTCTACAGCATGATTGAAGTGAACATACTGAATGCTGCGCGTATCCTTTGGCGCGGCATTTTTTTCCAGCAGGGCAAATATCTGCATCATAGAGGAGATTTTCGAAAAATATAAGTCGTCGTTTGCCCTGTTGAGCAACATGATTTCTTCAATCAGAGATACGAGTTTGTCTGAATCGTGAAATTGGATCACATGTTTTTTATTATGAAATGCCGTCCTCGATAAGATCGAGCTGATATACGCGCCTCCTAATCCCAGCCAGCAATATTCCCAGGGTTCGACTTCATCTGCACAATAACGGACAAACTCATCCGGATAAATGATGAACGCCTGGTTTTGGTGAACAGGAAACGCTTCATCGTCAATGTGAAGCACACCGGTACCGTTCAACACAAAGTGGATCAAATAATGATCCCGAACACCCACGCTTTCATGCAGCGGAAGGCAACGGGATCTACCCGCATAGTAGAGTGACAAATCAAATTGATTGTTGCCGCGCAGGTCGTCTTCAATCGTATGAAAGCAGCCGGAAGTATTCATAGTTATTCCCATATTATTCTGATTTTTTTCTATTATAACATGTGGGATGAACGTTATAATACGAATGTTTGAGATTTAATATGCTGACTTTTTTACATATAAATGCGACATTCCAGCCTTTTGTTATACAATGGGAGCTGAGTATAATCATTATAAAATGTGACCAAAGGATACAATATGAAAAAAATTGCGTTTATCGGAGCGGGAAGCTTTGAATTCACAAGAAACCTTGTTAAGGATATTTTAACGTTTCCGTCTTTTCAAAACATTGAAATCGCGCTCATGGATATTGATCCGGATCGACTGCGCGCGATTACCAAAGCCGTAGAGAAGATCAAAGAACAGGGCGGGTATAAAACCCTTCATATCAAGCCAACCACCGATAGGATAGAAGCACTAAAAGGCGCTGACGGGGTGTTGATTACCGTGCTGCAAGGAGGCGTTCATGTTTGGAGAAAAGATATCGAAATTCCAAAGCAATTTGGCGTCGATATCAATGTAGGTGATACAAGGGGACCCGCCGGTATCTTCCGAGCGCTCAGAACAATTCCCCTCATGCTGGATATCGCGCGCGACATTGAAATGTATTGCCCGGAAGCGGTTGTGCTGAACTATACAAACCCGATGGCAATGCTCTGCAACGCCGTGCAAAAGTCGACGAACCTGAATTTTACCGGTCTTTGCCATAGTGTTCAAGGCACCGCGGCAATGCTTGCAAGGTGGATCAATGTCGATATGTCGCGCGTTCAGTATCTATGCGCCGGCATCAATCATCAGGCATGGTATCTGAAGTATGAAGTCGACGGGGAAGACGCGTATCCACTCATCCATGATGCAATAACGAACAATTCAGATCTATATAACGAAGAGCAAGTCCGCAACGACATGTATCTTCACCTGGGGTTCTATGTGACGGAATCTTCCGGTCATAATTCCGAATACAACGCGTGGTATCGCAAACGTCCTGACCTGATTAAAAAATACTGCACAAGCGGCACCGGATGGAATCCGGGGCATTATGCGTATATACGTGACTCATATCTGCAGAAAGATGAGACCTGGGAAGAGGAAATTCAAAAGTGGCTTGAAAGCGATACGATCGATCTCTCTCGCGGCCTGGAGTATGCCTCTTACATCTTCAATGCCGTATTTGGCGATGGAGAATATTTTCAATTCAACGGCAATATCCCGAACGACGGACTGATCGATAACCTGCCGCAAGGGTGTTGCGTTGAAGTTCCGATGCTCGCGAGCAAAAGAGGGCTTGATCCGCTCAAGGTCGGAAAGCTGCCAACACATTTGGCGGCATTGAACGCATTGAACGCCAGTTGCGAGGAGCTGGCGGTAGAAGGCGCGCTGACGGGCGACAAAAGCGCGATCTACAGGGCGATCTATCTCGATCCGTTGACTTCTGCGGTTCTTTCGCTTGCCGAAACGAAAAAGATGGTTGATCAAATGTTTCTGGCGAATCAGGACTATCTCGGCTATTTTAAATAAGCTTCGTTTCGAAAAGGTATCCATAAACTTGCGCTTTATCATTTAACACATCATAAAGCGATTCAGGTCTCAACAAATCAAATTGAAATTTCAGCACATCCATGGAAGGGGAACAATCATGAAGTCAATCATCATAGGGTCCGGAATATCGGGGTTAACCGCCGCGGCATACCTTGCTCAGGCGGGTCATGAGGTGACGGTATTCGAGCAGTACGGTTGTATTGGCGGGGTAACGGCGACCATTTCGGAAAAGGGATTCCGCTGGGATATCGGGCCGCTGCTGCTGGAGAAGTTCGGCAAGGGTGAGCCTGCGTACAATATTCTTGTTGACCTGGGGATTGAAAATGAGGTTGAAACAATAAGAGCCGATAGAAGTCTTTCGTTTCCGGATTTCGTGCTGGAAAAACCCGAAGATTATCCCGGCCCGAACTGGCGAAAAGAGCAGCTGAAAGAACTGTTCCCAGCCGATGCAAAAGGAATCGATGGCTACTACGCGTTTTACGACACGATGATGGATTTGGTTGCGCTCTCGGAAAAGAAAGGCCTGCTGAACAAGCTGCGCATGTTGATATTGTTTCAGAAAGTCAAGCGCATGTCCAAATGGACGGCAAAAGAAGTGACAGAACATTTCTTTACGGATCCAAAGCTGAGGGCGATTTTCACCGGCATTCTGGCTGACTTCTGCGTGCTGCCGAGTGAGTTTCCCGGGCTGGGGATTCCTCTGTGCAATGTTGAAACGGCCTACGATTTGCGCATTCCGCAAGCGGTCAGCAAGGCCGGGCCGCGACCTGGTTCAAACTACATCAAGGGCGGCGTAGGAAATCTGGTGCATGCTGTTGCGGGGTACATTGAAAAAAACGGTGGCACGATCAAAACAAACGCGCCTGTTGAAAAAATATTGATAGATCAGGGGAAGGTGATTGGCGTTCGGCTTGCGAGCGGAGAAGAGGTTGCAGCCGATCTGGTGATTGCATCCGGCGGCGCAAAAGAGCTCTTCTACGATCTGGTCGGAAGAGAGTATCTGCCGGACACACTTCAGCAGTCACTCGATACTTTGGTGCCGATGGAGTCTGTTCTCATGGTGCATCTTGGGCTGGATATGGATCCGCGGCAGCACCAGAAATCTTCACTTTGCTACTATTACGGTACCTATGATATCGAGGGCGCTGTGCATCGCTGCAGGGATGGGGAGTTTCCGGGCGACGACGGTTTCTTAATCTATATTCCAACGGCGCACAGCCCCGAGATGGCGCCGGAAGGCGGGCACGCAGTCACCATATACACGATTGCGCCCAACCGGCTTGCGGATGGTTCATGGGACGAGAAAAAGCAGCTGCTAGCCGACTTGCTGATTGCGAAAGCAGAACAAATCGTACCCGGACTGCAATCGCACATTCAACATAAGATCATCATGTCACCGGAGGATTTTAAAGACATCACACATCTGTCCTATCATGCATTTGGCGGTATGGCTCCTGTGATGAATCAGGTCAATCCCGCACATGTTACTCCGATTCAGGGTCTATACTTCATCGGCGCGCAGAGTGAAAGCGGCGGCTGTGTTCCCGCGGTTATGCTGGGCGCTAAAAAAGCAGTTGGGAAGATTCTCGAATCCTGATTTGCGATCCATTCAAGAGGAATACATCAAAAAATAGAAGGAAAAACAGAAAAAGAAAGAGGGGTTTTATGGAAAATACTCAACTAGAGGGTAGACTACCTGCCCGGAAAAAGATGGGGTATGCGATCGGCGAGACCGCCAATAATTTTCACGCGCATATCGATATGTTCTTTCTGCTTTACTTCCTGACCGATATATTCGGCATGGCGGGCGGAGCGGTCGCGACCCTGCTCCTGGTGGTGCGCCTTTGGGATGCGATTAACGATCCGATCATGGGGTATATTTCGGACCACACTCGGACGAGATGGGGAAGCTTTCGACCGTATCTGCTGTTCATGGCGGTGCCTTTTGCAATCGTAAAGGTGCTGCAATATACCACGCCCGCGTTTTCCATGTCCGGGAAGACGGTCTACATGTTTATCGTCTATATTATCTACAGCATGATTATGACAACGGTATTCGTGCCATACACGGCTATGCTGCCGTCTTTGACGCAGAACTATCGTGAGCGTTCGAGCATCGCTTCGCTCAAAACGGTTGTCGGCATGCTGGGTACGCTGATCGTCGCCGTCGCTTTCAAGCCAATCGCAGGCCTCTTTCCGGATGAAAAGACGGGATTTCCCATGGCAGTTCTCTTCTTTGTCATTGTGGCTACTGTTTTTTACTGGATCACATTTGTCTCCACGAAGGAACGCGCCAACACCGTCAAGCGGGAACGGTACTCCATCAAGAAAATGTATCAGATATTGCTCGGAAACAAGCAACTGATGATTCTGTGCATCAGCAATGTGTTCTCGATGATGATCAACGTCATCATGGCGCAAACACTCGTATACTACTTTAAATACAATGTTGGCAACGAAGCTCTGTATCCAATCGTTATGGCGGTAGTCATGCTCAGCATGGTCGGCGGCAGCGCGATCGTACCTTTTGTTGCCGGCAAACTCGGAAAACGCAACGCCTTCATCGCCGGCAATATCGTCTCGATTATCGGCGGCTTACTGATTCTCCTGACGCCCGCATCCAGTGTCGTTATGTTTATGATTTGCTGCGCGTTGCTGGCGATTGGTGTCGCGCCTACATTTGTGCTCGTCTATTCCATGGCGGCCGACTGTGTGGAATATGGACAATGGAAGCACAATGTCCGCGCTGACGGGCTTACATTTTCCATACTCGGGTTCAGCACAAAACTGTCTTCAGCTCTTGGCGGTGCGCTGGGCGGAATTATTCTCTCGATATCTGGATATATCCCGAATGTCATACAGACGTCTTCCGCGCTGTTTGGTATCAAGGCCCAGCTTTCGATTGTACCGGTTGTGCTGGCGATTATATCGATGCTGATCATACGGTTCTATAAAATTGACGGGAAACTGTACAGCGAAATTGTCAACGAATTGGAACAAAGAAACGCGGAGGCATAATATCAACTTAGTATTCTCCACAATACTATTCTAACTATTTACTATATACGCAATCAGAGAGCACCACATGGTGCTCTCTTGTTACGTATTGAGCGGACGTCATTATCTCAAGAGAATGTTACATGCTAACATAATTGAAATATATAGTGAATCATTATTGCATGAAACAATGTAATAGAACAATACAAATAACATGTAAAAACCTAAAAATATCAATAAACAAAGACATAAATTACAGATTTGACAGAACATACAAAACTAAATAAAATGTACTTATAAACAGATTAAAACAGTGTATCTTTCTTTGTAAACAAGGCTTTTCTTGCGCTGCACAACACTTCTCTGTTCTAACTCGATTGCTTTTTTAGAACCAACATAAAAACAGAATTACATCAACAAGAGAATCGGCATGGCATTTTGGGGACTGCCAATTGATTTTTATTGTGGATAGGAAGAATGGCGTTGTAAAACGCGCATACAGAGGGGGGATTACGGTATTTCAGACAACGTATGGAATCGCCGGAAAGGAATGATGCTATGTTTTGCACAAAATGTGGGAGTCAAATTGAAGATGGGAAGAAATTCTGTACAAAGTGCGGGGCTTCGATTCATCCCGTGCCAACGGACACAACTGAGCCGGAGATTGCGCCAAAGAAACGCGGCAAAAAAGGGTTGATTATTGGAATACTCACTGGCATCGTCATCATCGTGGCTGGTGCTGCGGCTGCATGGATCTTCGTTGTTCAGCCGCAGGTGCAATACGACAAGGCGATAGAACTTGCAAGCCAGGGGGAACATGTCGAAGCGGTAGAGATCTTCACGCGACTTGGCGACTACAAGGACGCTGAAGCGCGATTGGAGACCTCACAAAAGTTGCTCGACTACAAAGCTGCAACCGTGCTGTTCAACGACGGGGACTATGAGAACGCATTGCGTGCATATGAATCGCTCGGGAGCTATATGGACAGCAATGCGATGGCTGAGGATTGCCAGACGAGGTTGGATTATGCTGCAGCACTCGTGTTGTATGAAGAAGGAGATTATACCTCCGCAAAGGCTCTGTTTGAACAAACAGCCGATTACGAGGAAAGTGAGAAATACGTTTTAATCTGTGGATATCAGTTGACATACGTTGAAGCGCTCGAACTGCTTGGAAAAAAAGATTATGAAGAAGCGTTACAATACTTGACTGCGATCGAAACGAGCGCGGAGAAAAACGCAATTGAGCTCACTACAATGCTTGATTACACCGAATTCAGCACTGCGAAACAGACGTGTACCGTACAGGTCAGCTATCAAAAGGGCAAAGACTACTTTGAACGCGGATTGTTTTTCTCGGCCTTTGTAGAACTCGGCAAAGCAAGTGGCCTGAAAGAGGCGGACGAGCTTGCCGCGGCTTGCGCGCAACCGTTTGAAACAGGCGAAGTGTATCGAAACGATGCGTATTCGGATCAGGAAGTCAGGGTCACGCTCAGTATTCCGGATGGGACTTCCATGAATGTATGTATCAAGATATACGCCGGTTATAACGAACTGGTCGCAACCTGCCAAATTAAAGCGGGCGAAAAGATCACAATCCGTTTGCCTTCCGGCATCTACTCGTTTAACAAAGCGGCAGGGTACGTATGGTACGGTGTTGAGGAATATTTTGGTGATGATGGAGCATACAGCGAATTGGTCTTTGGAGAGGATATGCGAGTATCAGCGCAACTCAACACCGCTACGCTTCTAGTACCGATCTTTAGCTATACGCTTACATTCAACAATACAGAAGGAAACGTTGCGGGCAACAGTCTTTCCAGAAGTAAATTTTAACGACTGACTGAATTTGCAGTTGCAATACTACAAATCAAACTATGGTACGCGATGTTATTAGAAAATAATCATAAAGCGAGGGAAACCATGAATAAGTGTATGAATTGTGGAGCGGAGTATGAAAACGATGAGAAGTTCTGCAGCAATTGCGGTTCTAAAACGGTAGCCGTCCCTGAGACAGCTGCCGGTAAATGCGCTACTTGCGGAGCCGCGCTTGCGGCGGGCAGCAAGTTCTGCTCAAACTGCGGAGCGAAGGCGGAAGCACCTATGATTCAGGAGACACCGGTTATCGTTGCATCTCCACCGGAGCCTGAATTACCGATGAAACCGGAAGTGTTATCTGAACCGGCCCCCCAGGCTAGGCCGGAAGCACCGGAGGAATCGGATTCATCGCCAGAGCCGGAACCTGAACCGGAATCCGAAACAGTAACAGAACCGGAACCACGCGAGGAGGAAAAGGTTCGTCCGGCGCAGCAGCAGGGAAGAGTTTGCCGGGCTTGCGGAACGCCTGCTCTGGATGGTGACGAGTTTTGCGGCATCTGCGGTACCAGGCTTGATTCTGAACCTGCAATGAAGCAGGAACCGCAAGCAAATGGTGCGCATGCTGCTGTGCAACCGAAAAAGAAAACGAAGAAGAAAAACTGGATCTGGTTTGCCGTCGGCGGTGCTGTGCTGATCGTAGCTGCGTTCTTGATGGTGTTCGTATTTCATGTGTTTGATACCGGCAAAGATGATGAGGACAAACTGATTCCGATTTTCTATTCGGATCACGATTCCACCTATATGGTCGTGAACGAACGCATCGTCGAGCTTGAAGACGCAATGTTTCTGGAGGGTTCCGAATCCGAACTCAACGCGATAACGAATTCCGGTCAAAAATACCTTTATTATCTTGCCGATGCAAAAAAGGGTGAAGGAATGCTGATGCGCGTTCAGCTCGATGATCCGGATGCGGAAACGGTTGTTTGTGCTGAAGATGTTGCAAACGCAATAGTATCTGCAGACGGAGAGAGTGTTTTATTGCTGCGGGGAATCGAAGATGATGTTGGCGATCTGTATTTCTGGACGAACGGAGTTGAAGAGAGCATCGCCCAATCTGTTCCGGAAAGCCAATTTGGATTGTCCCCGGACGGAAGTGTAGCCTGCTATTTCGTGGAAAATACTGAAAAAGAAGAGACGCAAACAAAGTCGCTTTATCTCAAGATCGGATCCTCCGAACCGCAGGAAGTATATGCGATTGAGGAGAACGAAAGCATTATCCGAATCCATGTGTTTGATGACGGCGTATTGATCTTTCAGATTCGAAACAGCGAGGAAAAGACGGATCGAGTCTGCCGGTACAGCGAAGGAGCGCTGGAGGAAATTGGCGAAGGCAGATTGGTGGCCGTGTTCAACGAATCAGAACTGCTTTTCAAAGAAGATACTTCGCTGTATTACCGCCCGGGCGACGGCGAGGTTGAGCGAATCACGAAGCATTTCTTCTATAATAATGTCTTTGATCCCGATCCATGGGCTTACAAGTCATTGTTTATTGACACGAGCGATCTTCCGGAAAAGAGATTCATTCTCTTTGAGTTGAACGACGAGGAGATCATTTTGTCCGAATGTGTGCCCGGCGAACCACTGACGGAAATTGTTGCAATCGATCAGTTTAAGGAAGATTACACGGAAAGCGATTATATGCTGCTCTATTTCTACGACGGGTTGTTTGGCAAAGTCAGCGAGTCGTTTGAATGGTTGATTTACTTCGACGGCGAAGAATGGAAGCTCGCGCACAAAACAAACGGCGAGTGGGAAAGAAACATCGATTTGCCGGAGGATGCGCAAAACGGTAAATTCGACACAGACGAACAGTATCTGTATTATAAATCCGATGAAAAGTTAATGCGGTATGACCTGGCGCTCGATGAATCGGAAAGAGTGATGCGGGACATTTCGTCGTTTCAGATCATTGGCGGACAGATCTTTGCGGTGACTGATGATAACGAGCTGTATATCATTACAGTGGATGATGAGCTGAAGATCGCAAAGGATGTGACCAGCTACAATAAAGTAGGCGGAGAACGGTTCTATGTTCTGCTGAAAGCCAATAAATATGATATCGATTACTATGCGTCTGCGGATGCGGAAGGTATTAATATCGCATTCGACGCGGATCGGGTGCTGATGCTGAATTCGTCTGGTGTAATCGAGTATTCCCCCGGTGCTGACGGAGACGATGCAGATACAACAGCCGAGGGAAAAACAAATGACGATGAGGAGTTAGCCGTTCGCAGTTCCGTTTTACCGCTGACAATCAGAGCCTATAACAATAAATACGTGATCAATGAATTCTCGATCGGGAAAGACGCGGACGGAAAGACCATCGTGACCGTTACGGGAACAGGATTTAGTTCACTTCCTATTCGAAATGGAAAGGTTACGATTCCGGTAGGTTGCACGATCATTTCCGGCAATAAAGAGTATACATTTACTTCGGCGAAGATATCATCGACAAAGGTCATATATAAGTTCAATACGGATGCCGATCCGGACTCAGTTGTCTTTTATCCGAGTGATGATTCGAAAAGCAGAACAAAAATAGGAGTTGTAGAATATTAACCCGATAAACGGACAAGAAAAGAGCACCCGACTGCGGGTGCTCTTTTTGTGGTTGGATCAGCGGAACTAAAACTGAAAATAGATAAACGCTGTATCGCCCGCATAGAAAAACATCAGCATCAGTAGAATCACGATTAATATAATAACTTTCGAACGGAACTTGCCGAAGTCGAGCAGCGGATAGAAGCCGTTTCCGTGATTCATCTTAGCGCCGATTGCAAACGCCGCCGCGATGATCAAGCCGAAAATAAATGTGAAAACATAATAGTACTGCACGCCGTCCGCGTTGGTTAGAATGCGAGAGATGATCGTAATCGCATCCGGGAACGATTGCGCACGGAAGAAGATCCAGCCGAGGCACGTGAACAGATACATGCCAATGACGGAAGCCACGGCGGCAATCTTCTTAAGACTGTCGTTTTTTAAGGCAAGCCCGTAGCGATCGCTCGTAGAACGGAACGCTTTGTGCACGACAAGTGCGCCGCCGTGCAGTGCGCCCCAGAACACCATCTGCCAGCTTGCGCCGTGCCACAACCCGCCGAGCAGCATCGTGAGCATTAGATTGATATACGTTCGGGTGCGTCCCTTGCGATTGCCGCCAAGAGAGATGTAGAGGTAATCCTGCAGCCAGGACGACAGGCTGATATGCCATCTTTTCCAGAACTCGGACGGATTTTTTGCAAGATACGGCATATTGAAGTTCTTGCACAGATCGTAGCCGAATGTCTTCGCTACGCCGATCGCCATATCGGAATAACCGGAAAAGTCACAATAGATTTGAATGGAATATGCGATCACCGCGAGGAAGATCGAAAGCCCGCTGTAGCTGTTCGGCGAAGCGAACACGGTGTCCACGCAGACGGCAAGACGATCTGCGATGACGATCTTTTTAATGAGACCAAATAAGAAGATTTGCGCACCATCAACCAGATTGGCGCGCGACATCGCACGGTCTTCGTCTAGCTGCGGCAAAAAATCATTCGCGCGGACAATCGGCCCGGCCACCAACTGCGGGAAAAAGGAGATGTAGAGCGAGATCTTCACAAACTGGTCGGATGCTTTGAGTTTTTTCCTGTAAACGTCGATCAGATAGCTCAACGCCTGGAAGGTATAAAACGAAATGCCGACAGGCAGAATGATATTCAGCGTTCCCATGCTGCCGATTTGGAACAGACTTGCAAAGGAATCGATGAAAAAATTGAAATACTTAAAGAATCCAAGTATGCCCAGCGAGATGGATACACCCAGAATCAAGAATCGCTTGGACTGCTTTTTCGTTTCGGCGCGCTCGATTCGCTTGGCAAGGTAGTAACTGATATACGTCTGTAAAATGAGCAGCAGCAGGAATCTGACATCCCAGTATGCGTAAAATACATAGCTCGCCGCAAGCAGAACGAGGTGCTTTTGCTCTCTTGTTTTCGAGAGCTTTCCAAACAGATAAGTGACGGCAAAGAGCAGCGCGAACGCCAGAGAAACAAATGACATTATTGATGCTCCTTGTCCAGCACCGCGGTCAGTGCCTGATAGAGTTGTTCCGCAACGATCCTGTGTCCAAGTGCGTTTAAATGACCTCTGCCGAGTGTCGTGTTCTGAAACCCGTAGGGCAGGGAATAGTCGGCTTCATACGCCTCTGAAAATGCGTCTCCGATATCCACAAACACAAACCCGTACCGTTCGGACGCTGAGAGATATTCGTTATAATATTGTACTTCACGATCGATCCGCAGCGTCCCGTTTGACAGAAGCGATACACCCGGATGGTACAGGATGATAACCGGCTTGTCATATTCCGATCGTATCAGAGCAAACGCGCGATCCAGCGCGGACACAAACTCATCTGTCTGCAAAGAAGCATCGCGTGTATCCTGATTTGCCTTGTCTTGGTTGGACACAACAGCCTGAAATCCGAATGCGCCGTTAAAATCATAGCTTGCAGATTCCAACTGCTGCCGCAACAGAGAGATGATGGGGAATACGCTCAGCAGATTATTCCGTACGCGCCTGAGCAGGCTTTGAGACTGAACGAGCGCTACTCCCGTTGAGGCCGGATCAAACTTGGTTTGATCGAGTGCGTTGATGATCTGCTCGCTTGTATATGACATGTCGCTGAGTTCGATGATTACAGCAGATGAATCCGGGAATTCCTCGATGCCCGCCTGAAAGCCTTCAATAATCAAAGGCAGCGAGTAGCCTGCGGTTCCCATATTGTAAACGGTCCGTGTATCGCCGCCGAACAAACCATTCAAAACCGTCACCATGTTTTGGCTCTGCATGACCTGCAATCCTTCCAGGTGGGACGATCCCATGAACAGGACATAGTTCTCGCTCAAAGGAGTGCTGTCGTCATTAACATATCCGTTTTCATCGGCATAGTTGATTCCGTATCCTTCCATGCCGCGAACAAGCCGACTGTTGGGCGTGCGGATATTGCCGGAGAAAGCATTTGATCTTGGGATGGAGCCGGACCCGCTGCGATAGAAAAAGGAAACGAGATTCGCAAAGGAGACTGCAATGATCAAAGCGAGACACCATGACAATATCGTCTTCCATGTCTTTGTCAAAATGTATCAGCCTCCTTTTCAGTTTAGATGCGAAACCGCTCGAGAACGGCCAGCTCCAAACGCAAATGTAGAATCGCAGTTCCATCTGATTGTAGTTGTGAACACAATCACTCGTCAATACCCAGTTGATGATAAAAAGAAAAAGCAGGAAAAGTTGTGCCGATTATTTGCGCTTTTATAGTTTTCCAACGAATAGCATCATATGAAATACTCTATTGACAGACCTGTTTAAAAAGAATAATATATGAAACGTTTGGAAAAACAGTGTTATCGGCACAAAAAACGAAAAGCATCAAGGAAGATGTGAGCGTTGGCTGCGTTACTCGGTACGCATGGCCGGCGCTCTGTTTATAGGAGGTTGTTATGGAATATTATCTTGTGTTACTGCCTGCGGCGCTGCTGCTGCTGACCTCGAAACTGTTGATGAAAATCTGCGAAAAGATCAACCTGCCATCCGTCGTCGGGTTACTGGTTGCGGGGCTGATTGTCGGGTTGATTAAGTATATACCCGGACAGGACATCATCAGCGAAACAAGCCTCGAGGGCATCGGTTACTTTGCACAGATCGGCGTTATTTTGATCATGTTTTCCGTTGGTCTGGAAACCAATGTAGAGCAAATCAAAAAAATCGGCGGACCGGCCGTTGTGATCACGCTTGCCGGCGTCATCGTGCCTATGGGGCTTGCGTTTCTCGTTGCCGTTTGGTGTACCGGCGGTTTTCATAACATGACGCAGGACAGACTTCTTGCCTCCGTGTTCTATGGCGCAATTGCAACCGCAACTTCGGTCAGCGTCAGCGTTGCAACGCTAAAAGAGCTGGGTAAATTAAATACGAAAGTAGGGCATACGATTGTCGCTGCCGCAATTTTGGACGATATCATCGGCATTATCGTTCTCTCTGTTGTTCTCGCGCTGAAGAGCGGAAATGCCTCCAGAGCGGTCAATCCATGGATGGAAATCCTGAAGATGATTGCGTTCTTCGTTTTGATTGCGTTGTTTGCATCTGTCATCTCAAAGGGGTTTAAGAAGCTGGATCAGCGTTTTCCGCATCACCGTCTGATCCCGATCGTCGGACTCGCGCTGTGTTTCATCGTGGCGTATATCAGCGAACGTTATTTTGACATAGCCGATATCACAGGTGCATATATCGTTGGACTGATTCTTTCTACAAACCCGGATTGCAAGTATATTGGAAGAAAAACCGAAGTTCTCGGTTACATGATATTTGTACCGCTGTTTTTCGGCAATATCGGACTGACGACAGAGTTCAGCAATTTCAATTCGAGCATGATTCTCTTTGGCGCACTGTTCATCGTCGCCGGCATGATCGGCAAGGTCGTCGGATGCGGCGGCGCTGCGCTTGCCTGCCGCTACTCAAAGCAGGACTCTTACAAGGTCGGCATTGGCATGATGGCGCGCGCGGAAGTTGCGCTCGTAACCGCGCAGAAGGGTGTTGAATACGGTATCATCGATTCTTCGATCATGCCTTTCATTGTGATCATGATCATCATCACGAGCTTCGCAACACCGATTCTGCTGCATAAAGCGTATCATATTAAATTGACGATCGCCGAAACGACAGAGGACGATTGCACGCCCTGCGCTTGAATATGAGCTCAGCATGCAAAGCGATTTAGAAGAACAAAGAGCACCGTTCAGGTGCTCTTTGTTCTTATTAGATAAATACGTGGGTGGGGTTGGGTTATTTATTCGTAATCTTCGTCCTGAAGCGCATCGTATCCTTCTTCACCGGTACGAACCTTGATGACGTTCTCCACGTTGTAGATGAAGATCTTGCCGTCGCCGATGTTGCCGGTGTAGAGCGCCTCTTTGATCGTCTTGACCATAACGTCGACCGGAATCTTCGTGATGACGATGTCAACCTGTACCTTCGGCAGCAACTTTGTTTCCACGGGAACGCCGCGGTACATCTGCGTGTTGCCCTTCTGCATGCCGTAGCCAAGTACGTTGGTAACCGTGATGCCGGTAACGCCGATGCTGTCGAACGCTTTCTGCAACCCGGCAAACTTGCTCTGGCTTGTCACAACAGTAACCTTGGTCAGTTTGGAACCGGGGTGTGAGCTGTCCTCTACTGGAATCGCCACATGTTCCGGCACGGGGATGATCGGCTTGGAGGTGTAGACTTCGCCGATATCGACGGCTGGTACCGCGATCATGAAGTCGGCATAGCTGCTCGCAAGGCCGTGTTCCTTCATGTCGAGGCCCTGGATTTCTTCTTCAGCCGTAACGCGCAGACCGTTCATCTTTTTGATCAGTAAGAACACTGCCGTCATGGTGATCATGGTCCAGGCTGCGATTGCCGCAACGCCAAGCGCCTGAACACCGAGCTGCGCGAATCCGCCGCCGTAGAAGAGGCCGTTGACGGAAGCGCCGGGCGCTGTTTCGGTTGCGAACAAGCCGACCGCCAGCGTACCCCAGAGGCCGTTGATGCCATGCACGGCAACGGCGCCGACCGGATCGTCAACGTGCAGTTTCAGATCGATGAATTCAACGCTTACGACAACAAGGATACCGGCGACCGCACCGATGATGCTCGCACCGAGCGCGTCAACATTCGCACAAGGAGCGGTGATTGCAACAAGGCCTGCCAGCGCACCGTTGAGGGACATGGAGACGTCCGGCTTACCGTTTTTGACCCAGGTGAATATCATCGTGATAACGGTCGCAACACCGGGCGCAATTGTCGTTGTGAGGAAGACGGAGCCGAGCTGTTCAACGCTCAATGCAGCAGCGCCGTTGAAGCCGTACCAGCCGAACCAGAGGATGAACACGCCGAGCGCGCCGAGTGTAATGGAGTGGCCGGGAATCGCGCGGGACGTCTTCTTGCCGGTTTTAGCGTCTTTCACGTACTTGCCGATGCGCGGGCCAAGGATGGCGGCGCCGACGAGTGCCGTTAAACCACCGACCATGTGGATCGCGGAAGAGCCTGCGAAATCGATGTAACCGAGGTTAAAGAGCCAGCCTTGCGGATTCCAGACCCAACCGGCTTCGATGGGGTAGATGGCGAGGCTGATTACCGCACTATAAATGCAGTATGCGGAGAACTTCGTGCGCTCTGCCATCGCGCCGGAGACGATGGTCGCCGCCGTTGCGCAGAACACGAGGTTGAAGACGAAACTCGAGAAGTTAAACTCTGCAAAGTTTGTGAAAATCTGGAAGTCCGGCAGACCGATGACGCCGAAGAGATAGTTTTCGGACATCATGAGGCTGAAGCCCAGCAGCAGGAAGACGACTGTACCAATACAGAAGTCCATGAGGTTTTTCATGATGATGTTGCCCGCGTTTTTTGCACGCGTAAACCCGGTCTCGACCATCGCGAAGCCGCCCTGCATGAAAAACACAAGCGCAGCGCCGATTAAAAACCAAACCGGAAATACGACGCCGTTTACTGCATCTAAAATTTCTGACATGACTGATTCCTCCCGAAATAAAAAATAGACCAAGAAGAGGCGCCGCCTGCAAATACAGACAGCGCCCTTGCTTGATCTTGGGATGTACTATAAGCGATAAACAAAAGAAAAGCAAGCGTTTTTTCGAAATTCATCGGAAAATTATATATGATTCTTATAAAAAATGACTAAATTTGCTTTAAAATCGTGAAAATCTTATGAAGTATAGAAAAATTATTGACATTCTCTCACTACTGAATATAATGTAATAGTAGGCATTGAATGATATCGATTTGCCTTGGAGGTTTGGATGAACATTCAGTATAAAAAAGGGGTTCTCGAACTCTGCGTACTCTCGCTGCTGCACCGGCGGGACTGCTACGGATACGAAATCTCGGAGTACCTGCTCAAGAGGATCGACATTGCGGACGGGACCGTATATCCGATCCTGCGAAAACTGAAAAGCGACGGGTTGGTCACGACATATCTTTCCGAAGCGAGCGGAGGCCCACCGAGAAAATATTATTCACTCACAACACTTGGACGGCAGACATATTTGTCCGACAGGAAAGAATATTTATCATTTGCAAAGACGATTGAAACGATATTGGAGGAACAGACGATATGACAAAGCTGGAATATCTGACAGCTCTGCAAACGGAGCTGCGTAAAAAAAACGTGGCGGACGTGGACGACATCGTCACAGAATACGAACAGCATTTTCTGTTTAAACTGGCAGACGGATACTCGGAAGAGGAGATCGCCGCGAAACTCGGCGCGCCGGAACAGATTGCCGTGCAGTTTGCCGGGCTGCCGGGAGAAAAGAGAAAGAAAAGCGGTAAAAAAGCACTGATGGCCTTTTGGCTCGCGATTGCTGGCATCTTCGAAGTTTCGCTTTTTATCGCGTTCTTCTGCTTTGTCGTCGCTTTATTCGGCGCTTCGCTGGTTCCTGCGGCATTCGGTGTGGAACTGATCGCTGGGATGAATTACATGAATCTGCTGCCGCCAATGCCATACAGCGGCGCGGTTATCATGGGCGTCATGTTGCTCTCGCTGAGTGTTTTGCTTTTTGTTTCGGGGCTATACTGCTTCGCCTTTTTGCGCCAGATGGTGCGCGCAAGCCTTCGCTGGCACAAAAATCTGATGAGCGACGAGGCATTGCCGCCGCTGCCGCTCGGGCCGCAGTTTTCGCCGAAAGGAAAGCGCATGATTCGCGGCGTCTTGCTCTGGGCTGTTATGATCTTCGGCATTACGTTTGTTGCAGGGTTTGCGACGCTCGCAATCTCGGCGCAAACCCTGGGATTCTGGCATGCACTTGGATGGTTTAGGTATACGGCCGGCTGATCGGTTCATTCGGAAAGGAATCATATGAGATACGCGGTAATAACAGGCGCAAGTTCCGGCATCGGACTTGCCGCCTCGGCGGAGCTCGCGAAAAAGGGCTACTACATCATTGGTATCGGACACGACGAACAGCGCTGCACGGCAGCGGTTGAGTCCGTTCAATCAGCATCAGCAGACATGAGCGTACGCTTTCTGTGCGGGGATTTGATGCAGCAACGCGAGGTCACGCGAATAGCAGGCGAAATCACCGAACTGCTCGAACGGGAGAACGAAGGCAAGCTCGACATTCTGATCAACAACGCCGGATGCGTGAGGAGCTGGTACACGACAACCGAGGAAGGCTATGAGCAGCAGTTTGCGCTCAACCATCTGGCTGGATTTCTGCTGACATACCATCTGCTATCGCAGCTTAAGCGCGCAGGCGGCAAGGTGATCATGACTGGCAGCAACTCCCACAAACATTTTCGCATGCGTTGGAACGACGTGATGCTGACACGCGGTTACAACCCGTTGACGGCATACAAGCAGTCTAAATTGAGCAATATCCTGTTTGCGAAGGCGTTGAACGACCGCTACGCTAGAGAAGGCATCAGCGCATGCGTTGTGGATCCGGGGCTGGTGCGCACGGAAATCGGCAATAAAAATACAGGAGGGCTCGTGAGCTGGGTCTGGGGTCTCCGAAAAAAGCACGGCGTGGCGGTTGAGGTGCCAGCAAAAACATATGGATATCTGTGCGACCAAAACATGGAAGCAAACGAGCTGTATTATTATCTTTGCCGTCCGAGACGTTACAGCAGACAGGTGACACGCGAAAATGCCGACAGGCTGTTTGCGCTTAGCGAGAGGCTCTGCGGCGTCGCGTATCCGGAACAAATCGAAGCATAGAGGAAATCAATATGAATGTCATGATTACTGGCGCAAGCGGCGGCCTCGGTCGTGCGCTGGCAAACGAATGCGGGAAGCGGGGCTATAACCTGTTTCTGACGGATATCAATGAACAGGGTCTCAAGTCGATTCAGAGCGGGTTGGAGCGGCAGTTTCATGTGACCGTAGCGAGTATGGCTTGCGACCTGACACGCGATGATAGCGTGGATATGTTGATGGAAAAGATCGATTCCTGCGGCATTCGCTTTGACATGCTTCTTAACGTCGCAGGACTCGACTTCGAAGGCGGGTTTCTGGAGCGCGCGAGAAAAGACATCGTCCGCATCATATCGCTCAATAACGAAGCGACGCTGCGCATTACTCATGCGATTTTAAACAGACGCAGACAGGAGCATCCGTTTTATCTGATGTTTACGTCGAGCCTTGCCAGCATGTATCCCATGCCGCTGAAGGCCACGTACGCCGCCTCAAAGCGCTTTTTGCTCGACATTGCAGTTGCGCTGCGGGAGGAACTGAAGGACAGCGGCGTCAATGTGCTCGCGTTGTGTCCGGGCGGGCTTGCGACAACGCGCGAGGCAATGCGCGGCATCGCGGCGCAGGGGTTCTGGGGCGGCGCGACCACCAACCCGTTGGAGCGTGTAGCTTCCAAAACGCTCGACCGCCTGATCAGGCGCGGCGGCATCTTTGTGCCCGGTACGCTCAATCGCACGCTGAGCACGCTCGGCAAGCTGATTCCTCGCCGCTGGGTTGCCGCCGCCATATACCACCGCTGGAGCAAAGCGCAGGAACAATGGAAACCGGTCGAATTCTCAGCAGGCGGTTAAAAAGCGCAATTGACAGATAATATCAAACAGAACGAAGCAGGAGTAACGATGCAACACGATTGGACAATACGCCTCGAAGAACCGAAGGATTATGACGCGGTCGAGTTTTTGACGCGGGAGGCATTTTGGAACGTTCACACGCCGGGGTGCGACGAGCACTATCTGGTGCACGTGCTGCGCAGCTCTTCCGCATTTTTGCCGGAGCTGGACTTCGTTGCCGAAATCGGCGGCGAGATCATCGGAAACATCATGTATACGCGGGCCGTTATTCGGGAGGACGACGGGATTGATCGATTTGTCCTCTGCTTCGGCCCGCTTTCCGTGCTGCCGGAGTGGCAGAAAAAAGGCGTGGGTTCCTCTCTGGTCGGGCATTCGTTGTATGTTGCCGCGAAATCCTGGTATGATGCTGTTCTGATCTACGGCGATCCAGCATATTACAGGCGCTTCGGCTTTGCTGCCGCCGAGCGATATGATATTGCCACGCCGGACGGATACTATGCGGATCCGCTGCAGGCGCTGGAGCTCGTACCCGGTTCGCTCAACGGTATACACGGGCGGTTTTTCGAAGACGCGGCGTTCGATGTCGATAAAGCAAAGGCGGAAGCATTCGACAAGCGTTTCCCTCAGAAGGAGAAACGTTCCGGTCTCGCGTCGCAGCTTTTATTTCAGCAGCATCTTGTAATGAAAAAACCGCGCAAATAATCGTCTTCACCGGTTGCAAATATCATGTTCGTCAGGTACAATACAGTCTATGAAATTGCAACCGGAATGCGTATCCTGTATTCTCGCGCAGGTAAAAACAGTAGCGGACATGCTCGAACTCCCCGCGTATCAACGCAGCGCTTTGCAGCGCGACGCAGACGCTTTTATGGAGACGGCCGATTATAACGAAACCCCTCCGGGAACGATGGTGCATATCTGGGGAAAGCTGATTGAGTCACTCGGCGGAACGGACCCGTATATCGAGATCAAGTCCCGCTGCAATCGGGAGGCGATGCTGCTCCTGCCGGACGCAAAAACAGCGATAGAACACGCGGACGATCCGCTCTCTCTTGCGATGAAGTATGCCATCGCCGGCAATCTGATCGATTACAGCCTCAAAGAGCCCGTTACAGTTGAGCAGCAGAACAAGAGAATTGGCGAGATTGTCCATACACCATTTGCAGTGGACGATTCCGGCAAACTGCGGGACGCGCTCCGACAATCCAAAACGCTGTTGTACCTTGGCGACAACACGGGCGAGATCGTCTTTGATCGGTTGTTCATCGAAACGATCTTAAACATATATCCGCATCTGGATGTCGCATTCGCCGTAAAAGGGAAGGCAATCATGAATGACGTGACATATGCAGACGCGTCAGAGGTCGGGATGGATCATGTCGCGCGGATCATCGACAACGGCGACGGCGCACCGGGTACCGTCATGAGCCGCGTGAGCGAGTCGTTTCGCCGTGAATTTGAAGCTGCGGACGTAGTGATCTCAAAAGGGCAGGGAAATTTTGAGTGCCTTGGAGGGTATAATAAAGAGAACTTATTCTTCCTGTTCACCTCCAAGTGCGTATCCGTCTGCAACGAAGCGGGGGTTCCGATGCACTCCATGTCCTGCCTGAAAAACCGCATTTCATAATGCATCATAGGCTTTTCGTTTGAATCGGCGCTTTTGGGTAATCAAGCGTCGATTTTTATTTGATTTTCAATATACAATAAGAATGATTTTTCAGAAGATCAAGCTTGACATGAAACAACGTAATGTTATAATATAACGTATATAAGAAATATATTAACAAATATCGCGAACAGAGGGAGGCACTTATGGCAACACCGGTCATTATGCCGCGTCAAGGGCAGTCTGTCGAGAGCTGTATTATCACCGAGTGGAAGAAGAATGTCGGGGATTCAGTTCAAACGGGAGACGTGCTCTTTTCTTACGAAACCGATAAATCAACATTTGAAGAACAGGCAAAGGTAGATGGAACGCTGCTTGCTGTGTTTTATCATGAAGACGACGATGTACCCGTTCTGGTCAATGTCGCCGTCATCGGTAGCCCCGGCGAATCGTTTGCCGAGTTTGCTCCCGAAGGAGCGGCGTCTTCGGATCAAAACATAGCCACGCCGGAACAAGAATTACCGAAGGCTCAAGCTCCTGTCACAGCGGTTTCTACAGCCGCGAGGGCGGAGGGTGTTTCCCCGCGTGCAAAAAACGCGGCGCAAAAGCTCGGCGTCGATCCGGCGCAGGCGCAGCCGACCGGACCGCACGGCCGCGTCATCGAGCGGGATGTGATTTCGCTTGCAAAAGAGACGCGCACCGGAAGCGGAATCGGCGGAAGAGTGCTGGCAGGGGAAGAGGCAATAGAAGCTGTTTCCGCTGCACCCGCGGCTGTAGTCGCACCTTCCGAAGTGAACGCGCTCGAATATGACGAAGTCCGTCTGCCGAATTTGAGACGCATGATTGCGAAGACCATGCACGACAGCCTGAGAGAGATGGCACAGCTGACGCACAACACAACCTTTGACGCGACGAAGATGCTCGCCTTCCGCGAAGGTTTGAAGGCCGCGCCGGAGAGCATGGAGCTTCCGAAAATTACGATCAACGACATCATTCTCTTTGCCGTATCGCGCGTGCTCGTGAAACACGAGCAGCTCAACGCGCACATGCTCGGCGACAAGATGCGATATTTCAAACACGTCAACCTCGGCATTGCGGTCGATACGCCGCGTGGGTTACTGGTTCCAACCCTGTTTGCCGCGGAGACGAAATCGCTTGGTCAGATTTCCTCGGAGTCGAAGGCGTTGGCAAAAGCCGCTGTGGACGGAAGCGTCAACCCGGATCATCTGCAGGGCGGAACCTTTACGATCAGCAACCTGGGCCTTTACGGAGTTGAGAGTTTCACACCCGTCATCAACCCGCCGCAAGTCGCGCTGCTCGGTGTTTGCAACATCACAGAGCGCATCCGCACCGTTGACGGCCAGATCACCGCATATCCCGCGATGGGGCTTTCGTTGACTTATGACCACCGTGCGGTGGACGGAGCGCCTGCCAGCCGGTTCTTAAAGGATCTGGTAACGGCGCTGGAACACTTTGACCTGCTGCTCATCGGATAAGGAGGACCTTGTATATGACATATGATTTAATCGTTCTTGGCGGCGGCCCCGCCGGATATCTCGCCTCGGAGCGTGCGGGCCACGCCGGCATGAGCGTTTTATGTATCGAGGAGCGCAGCGTCGGCGGTGTCTGTCTCAACGAAGGCTGTATTCCGACAAAAACGCTGCTTTATTCTGCAAAGATTTACGACAGTGCTGCGCACGGCCAGAAATACGGCATCACCGCCGAGGGTCTTGCGATCGATCATGCTAAGGTCGTCGCGCGCAAGAACAAAGTCGTCAAAACGCTCGTTGCCGGCGTAAACGCCGCGTTGCGGGCAAACCATGTCACGCTCGTCAACGCACGCGGCACGATCGCGGGCAAGACGGTCGACGGCTATACCGTCGAAGCCGGCGGTGAAACGTATACCGGAAAGCGCATCCTCATTGCGACAGGATCGTCCCCGGCCGTACCGCCGATTCCAGGGCTAAAAGAAGGGCTCGAGAGCGGGTTCGTCTGCACCAATCGGGAAATCCTCGCGCTGACCGAAAAGCCGGAGCGCCTCGTCGTCATCGGCGGCGGCGTCATCGGGCTGGAACTCGCGAGCTACTTCACCTCGGTCGGTTCAAGCGTTACCGTCGTCGAGATGCTCGACCATATCGCCGGTGAGAATGACGCGGAACTGGTCGCAATTCTCAAAAAAGGATTCGAAAAACGCGGTGTTACGTTCCATCTGTCGGCAAAGGTGACAGAGGTGACGCAAACCGGCGTCAAGTACGAGCAGGACGGAGCGGTCAACGAGCTAACCTGCGACAAAGTGCTGCTCTCCATCGGACGCCGCGCAAACACGGCGAACCTCGGTCTAGAAAACATCCATGTGTTGACCGAGCGCGGCGCTGTCGTAACCAACGCGCACATGAAGACGAACCAACCTGAAGTATACGCAGCGGGAGACGTCAACGGAAAATCCATGCTGGCGCACACGGCATATCGCGAGGCGGAGGTTGCCGTCAACAACATGCTCGGCAAAAAAGACACCATGCGTTATGAGGCGGTTCCCGGCGTGCTGTATACCAATCCGGAGCTTTCCGCAGTTGGAGAAACCGAAGCAAGTGCTCTGGCAAAAGGGCTTGACGCGGCTTGCGTCAAAATTCCGATGCGCTTTTCCGGGCGCTATCTGGCGGAGAACGAAGGCGGAGACGGCATCATGAAGCTCATCGTTGACAACGCAACAAAGAAAGTTCTCGGCGCGCAGATTCTGAGCAACTATTCGAGCGAGTTCATCGTGACGGTCGGCACATTTATCGAGCTCGGCCTGACGCTCGACGAGATCAAAGAGATCGTGTTCCCGCATCCGACGGTGAGTGAAATCGTTCGCGAAGCAGTGTTTCAGCTGTAACCATTGTATTGAAAGATAAGGAGTATCGCCATGTCCAAGCAAATATTTATCGATCCGAATGTGGTCCGTCAGCCTGAGACGCTGTCGTTTCCGCCGATTCCGGTAAACCAGTATCAAAAGACCGTCAAGGACGAGAAAAAGAATTTCACCAAGGAAGAGTTTCTCAATATTTATCGCGACATGGCCTATATTCGCGAGTTTGAGACCATGCTCAACCTGATCAAAACCACGAATGAATACAGCGGCGTGCAATACAACCATCCCGGCCCGGCGCATCTCGGTATCGGGCAGGAGGCGGCGTATGTCGGCGCGGCGTATGAACTCACGCTGGACGATTATACATTCGGCTCCCACCGCAGCCACGGCGAAATCCTCGCAAAGGGTCTGCGTTCCATTCAGATTCTCGACGACGCGCAACTGCTTGCGATCATGGAGAACTTCTTCGACGGGCGCACATACTCCGTCATCAAAGACAGCGGAAAGAGCGTGAAGGAAGTCGCAATCAACTTCCTGCTCTACGGCATGATGTGCGAGACCTTTGCGCGCAAGAACGGGTTTAATCAGGGCCTTGGCGGTTCCATGCACGCGTTCTTCACGCCGTTTGGCATCTATCCCAACAATGCCATCGTCGGCGGCAGCGGCAGCATCGCGCCGGGCGCCGCGCTCTATAAACTGAGCAACAAGAAACCCGGCGTGGTCGTCTGCAACATCGGAGACGGCTCCATCGCCTGCGGGCCTGTCTGGGAAGGCCTCATGATCTCCGCGATGGACCAGGTGCGCACGCTCTGGGGAGAAAACGGAGGCGGCATGCCGATCATCTACAACATCAACGACAATTTCTACGGTATGGGCGGCCAGACGCGCGGCGAGACGATGGGCTACGACATGGTCGCGCGCATTGCAGCGGGCGTTATGCCGTCCGCCATGCACGCAGAGCGCGTGGACGGGTTTAACCCGCTTGCAGTCATCGACGCCTACCGCCGCAAGATTCCGGTAGCAAAGAAGGAAGGACCCGTGCTGCTCGATCTCGTGACATACCGTTTCAGCGGACACAGCCCGTCGGATTCCAGCACCTACCGCACCAAGGAGGAACTGGAAGCCTGGCAGGCGCAGGATTCGATCTATGTGTTCGGCAAACAACTTGTCGAAGCCAAGGTTGCATCGCAGGACGAGTTAGACGCAATATGGGCAACGATCAAGGACAACATGCTGCGCAACATGAAACTCTCCATCGACGAGACCGTTTCACCGCGCATCGATATCTTTGGCACGGAGAGCGATTACATCGCAAACCTGATGTTCTCCAACAAGACTGTGCGTTCGTTTGACGAAACGCGCAAGCCGGACGTGCTGTTGCCGCGCGAAGAATGTCCTCGCGTTCAACTCTTGAACAAGCGTACGCGCTACGGATTGGAAGCAGACGGCAAACCCATAAGCAAAAATCGCGTTTATCAGTTGAGAGACGGTATTGCAGAACCCATCATCAACAAGTTTTATGAAGATCCAACGCTTGTCGCGTTTGGTGAAGACGTGCGGGACTGGGGCGGTGCGTTCGCAGTCTACCGCGGCATGACGGAGGCGATTCCGTATCACCGCCTGTTCAACACACCAATCGCAGAGGCGGGCATCGTCGGCGCTGCCATCGGATATGCCATGAGCGGCGGCCGCGTGGTCGCGGAGCTGATGTATTGCGACTTTTTAGGCAGAGCGGGCGATGAAATCTTCAACCAGCTTTGCAAATGGCAGTCTATGAGCGCGGGTATGTTGAACATGCCGGTCGTGCTGCGCATGAGCGTCGGCAGCAAATACGGCGCACAGCATTCGCAGGACTGGAGCGCACTGGTTGCGCATATCCCGGGACTCAAGGTTGTTTTCCCAGCTACACCGTATGACGCAAAGGGCCTCATGCAGTCTGCGCTCAACGGTACCGATCCGGTCATCTTCCTGGAGAGCCAGCGCATCTACGACGTTGCGGAGCTGTTCCATACGGAGGGTGTGCCTGAGGAAGAATACGAAATCCCGTTCGGCGAACCGGACGTAAAGCGAGCAGGCAAAGACGTAACGATTCTATCCATCGGCGCAACGCTCTACCGCGCGACAAAAGCCGCGGATATCCTGCAGGAGAAGTACGGCGTATCGGCCGAGATCATAGACGCGCGTTCACTCGTTCCGTTTAACTACGAACCCGTCATCGAAAGCATCAAGAAAACGGGGCGCATCGTCGTTACCGGCGACGCTTGCGAGAGAAACAGCTTTATGCGCAATCTGGCGAGCAACATCGCAGAACTCGCATTCGATTACCTCGACGCGCCGCCCGTGGTCGTCGGTGCAAAAAACTGGATCACGCCGGCACACGAGCTGGAGGACGCGTTCTTCCCGCAGCCGGAGTGGATGGTGGACGCGATCCACGAGCGGATTCTGCCGCTCAGCGGACACGTCTGTCAGCATAACTTCACCGAACTGGAACAAATTCGCGAAAACAAGCAGGGGATTTGACAGATTATCCCAATAAATGGCGGCGAGTATGATATAATATTCGTCGCCATACTTTTTAAATAATTGGAAAGGAATCTCACTATATGAAACAGGTAGAACAAAAAGCGATCACGACCATTCGCTTTTTGGCGGCATACGCTGTACAAAAAGCCAACAGCGGACATCCGGGCCTTCCGATCGGTTCCGCACCAATGGCCTTTACACTCTGGAAACAGATGAAGCACGACCCGAAGGACGCAAAGTGGGCAGGCAGAGACCGTTTTGTGCTTTCCGCGGGGCATGCGTCCATGCTGGAATATTCTCTGCTGCATCTTTTTGGCTACGGCCTTTCGATGGATGAACTGAAAAACTTTCGCCAGTGGGGCAGCTTAACGCCGGGTCATCCGGAGTTTGGCCACACAATCGGCGTTGAAACCACAACAGGCCCGCTCGGACAGGGCATCGCAAACGCCGTCGGTCTTGCGATGGCGGAGGCGAGGCTCGCGGCGGAGTTCAACCGCGAAGGATTCCCGGTTGTCGATAACTACACCTATGCGCTCACGGGTGACGGCTGCCTGATGGAGGGCGTCGCGTCGGAAGCCGCATCCCTTGCGGGGCATCTCGGCCTTGGCAAGTTGATTCTGCTCTACGATCGCAACGAGATCACGATTGAAGGCAACACAAGCCTTGCGTTTACCGAAGACGTCGGCAAGCGCTTTGAAGCATACGGCTGGACAGTGCAGTACGTGAAAGACGGGGAAGACACGGAAGCGATCAACGCCTGCATTCAAAACGCAAAAGCGGACAAGACGCATCCGTCTCTGATCATCGTGCGCACGGAGATTGCGCACGGCACACCAAAGGCGAATTCCGCCAGCGCGCATGGCGAACCGCTTGGCGAAGACGCGATCAAAGCGATGCGCGAGTTCTACAAGTGGAACAAAGAGCCGTTTTCCGTGTCCGAAGACGTTCGCGCCTATTTTGCCGAACTGCAAACGGGTTACAGCAAGCAGCACGCAGCATATGACGAGATGATGGCGGCCTATCAAAAGGCATATCCGGAGCTCTATGAAAAATGGCTTGCTTGGCACGGCACCAAGCTGCCGGACGCACTCAAACAGGATGCGCGTTTGTTCGCAGCAACAGGGTCCAAGGCGACGCGCGCAGTCAGTGGGGAGTTGCTCAACATATTCGCCGAATACATGCCAAACCTCTTCGGCGGCAGCGCAGACCTCGCGCCGTCCAACAAGTCCGAACTCAAAGGCAAAGGGTTCTACAGTGCGGATAACCGCACAGGCGCGAACGTACACTTCGGCATCCGTGAATTCGCCATGGCAGCCATCTCAAACGGCATTCAGCTCTACGGCGGGTTCCATGCGTTCTGCGCCACGTTCCTTGTCTTTACCGATTATCTCAAACCCGCGCTGCGGCTTTCTGCGATCATGCATCAGCCGGTTGTCTACATCATGACGCACGACAGCATCGGCGTTGGCGAAGACGGGCCGACACACCAGCCGATCGAGCACCTCGCCGCACTTCGCGCGACGCCGGGTACGCTGGTCTTCCGCCCTGCGGATGCAAAGGAAACGGCTTACAGCTATATCATGGCGTTTGAAGCGGATAAACCTTCCGTGCTCGCGCTGACAAGACAGAACCTGCCACAATACGAAGAAACGGGTGAAGGCGCCTATAAGGGCGGGTATATCCTCAAGGACGCGAAGAACGGAAAACCGGATGTCATCCTCATGGCCAGCGGCAGTGAAGTTGAGCTGCTCTTCAAAGCGGCCGATTTGCTTGAAGCGGACGGCATTTCCAGCCGTCTGGTGTCAATGCCTTGTCTCGATCTGTTCGACGATCAGGATGCAGCGTATAAAGAGTCCGTTCTGCCTTCAGACGTGCGCGCACGCGTTGCCGTGGAAGCGGCCTCTTCCTACAGCTGGGATCGCTATGTCGGGCTTGACGGCGAGACGGTATGCCTCGATCACTTTGGCGCGTCCGCACCAGCCAGCATCCTATTCAAGGAGTTTGGCTTTACGGCAGAGAATGTTGCAAGTGCTGCGAAAAAGACCATATCCAAGACAAAGTAAAATGCGCTGAGCGTGTCCAAGTCGATCAGAAAGGAATCAACGCGATTGAACCGGTTCTTAACGACAGCCTGCGTCGACCCGCATGAAAACCTCGCGCTCGAAGAGCTGCTTTTCGAATCACAGGGCGCGGGTGTAACGTTCTTCCTCTGGCAAAATGAGCGCACGGTTGTCATCGGACGCAACCAGAATGCCTGGCGCGAGTGCCGCGTAGAAATGCTGGAGAGCGAGGGCGGCAAGCTCGCCCGCCGTTCATCCGGCGGCGGCGCGGTTTTCCACGACCTGGGGAATCTGAACTTTACGTTCCTGCTGCCGCGAGAGGATAATGACCTGAAACGTCAGCTCGGCGTCATTCAGAAAGCAGCTGCCAAATTCGGCATTGAAACGTCGTTTACCGGCAGAAATGATCTCGTCATCACCGACTCCGGCGCAAAATTCTCCGGCAATGCGTTTCGTTTCTCAAACGATGTTGCGCTGCATCATGGAACGATTTTAATCTCGGCGGATCTGAAAAACCTCGGTCGCTATCTAGCTCCTTCGAAGGTAAAGTTGGCGGCAAAGGGCGTTCAGAGTGTTGTCAGTCGCGTTGCAAACCTTGGAGAGCGAAATTCTGAGCTAACAGTGCGTTCGATGAAAGAAGTGTTGGCTGAAGCATTTTTGGCAGAGTATGGTCCTTATGAGCCGCGCGGGATGGACACGATCGATCGTGATTTACTAGCCAAGAAACGCGAGACATATGCCTCTTGGGACTGGAAATTCGGATCAACACCCGCATTTAACGTCTCCTTTGAGCATCGTTTTGATTTCGGTTTGATTGAGTTGCTGCTCAACGTTAAAAACGGTGTTGTCGAATCCGTAGTTTGCTACACGGATGCGATGGACGCATCTCTCGCAATGCGCCTTCAACAGAAGTTGACGGGGAGCGTATATGGCAAGGAGCCGCTTTGCTCCCGGCTATTCGGAGCGGGGGACGAGGAAGAAACCATCGCCGCGTACTTTGCCGAGCAGATTTTCTGAAGTTTCAAAAGCGCCCGTTTTTACGGGCGCTTTTTCTTTGTGTATGATATAATGCAGGCTGAATCTATGACGAGGGATACTATGCATCAAACAATATTAATCACTGGCGCTACGGGCAAGAGCGGACGTTATGCCCTCGAGCGTTTGGCGGAGAGAAAAGAAGAACTCAAAAATTGGAAGATTCGTGCGGTTGTTCGCTCGCTTGAAAAAGCAGCGGATCTATCAGAGTACGAACTGCCGCTGGAACCGATGATCGGGTCGATCGAAGACCACTCGTTTATGAAACAGGCGCTGTCCGGCGTTGATATTCTGCTGCATATCGCAGGGATTCAATTATCGCCGGAGCTGTTACCGCTCTCGGTCAAGTCCGGGGTCAAGCGCATCATTGTGGTACATACGACCGGCGTCTACTCGAAGTATAAATCCGCAAACGCGGAATACAAGAAAACCGACGCGGCGGCTACGCAGCTCTGCCGGGAAAACGGCGTCGCGCTGACCATATTGCGCCCGACCATGATATACGGCGGACTGGACGATGAAAATGTTTGCAAGTTTATCGAGATGATGGACAAACTGCCGATTATGCCGACCGTTTCCGGCGCGCGCTTTGCGCTGCAACCTGTACACCGGCGCGATCTCGGCCGTGCTTACGCAGATGTGTTGCTAAACGACGCAACGGCTGGCAAGGATTACATCCTCTCAGGCAAAGAACCGATCACACTGCGGGATATGCTGCGTGTTATCGCCGGGCATCTGCACAAAGAAGCAAGGTTTCTCTCAATGCCGTACTGGATGGCGATTTCCGGCGCCTGGGTATTATACCTTCTGACGTTGTCGAAGATCGACTATCGTGAAAAAGTGCAGCGGCTTGTAGAACCGCGCGCATATCCGCACGACGAGGCAACGCGGGATTTCGGATATCAGCCCGCCGGGTTTGCAGAAGGCGTGAAAGGTGAAGTTGAGGATTACTTGAAACACAAACGTTGAGGATGCGAAAATTTATAGAAAGCAAAGAGGCGGGGAAATCCCCGCCTCGATTGCGTCTTCAGATTGTTTACTGGTCCAGACCGATGTCGATCAATGTGCTCCCGCCGCCTGTGACTTTGGGCAGCTGACCGTCCCATTTCTGCAGCGTTTCATAGCGCAACAAAAGGTCGCTGAGAGATTCCGCAATGGTGTGGTTACTCTCGGCGGTCGCGTCAGCGAGCAGCTTGATCTTGTTCGCTTCCGCCTGCGCGGCGATGACCTGTTTCTGCGCTTCGGTGTTGGCGATTACAAGAGCCTGCTCCTGTTCAGTGCGGGTCTTGATCAGGTTCTGTTCAGCAACCTGCTTGGCTTCAATCGCGGAGATGTACTCCTCAGTGAAGTCCCAGTTGATGATGTTGAGATCATCTACAAGAACACCATACTCGTTGAGCTTGTTGTTCAGGTTCTCATCGAGCAGTATGCTGACTTCTCCACGGCTGCTGACGAGCTGCTGCGCGGTATAATTCGCTGTAACAGCCTTGAGCACCTCGTTGATTGCGGGGACGACAAGCACATCGTCATATCCCAGACCGATCTGCTTGTAGATCTCCGCGCTGGCGGACTTGTTGATGTGGTAGTTCACCGCAATCACCGTAGAAACCGTCTGTAGGTCTTTGCTGAAGGCCTCTGTCGTAACTTCGGTTTTCACGATACGGTTGTTGATCGTAATGACGCGCTGCGCGAACGGCACTTTCAAATGGATGCCTTCCTGCAACACGATGGGGCTGACTTTGCCGAACGTGAGTACGACGCCCGTCTGCCCGGCTTCGACAACAACGACGCTGCCGCCCAGCAGCGCGATGACAAGAACGAGAAGGATGATAAGTCCCGTGATCTTGCCGACTGCTAAATTTCCTGCTTTATCTCTGAACATAAAACACTCCTTTTTGGTCATCTGGGTTTCATTATAGCATACGAACAGGTGCACACCAATGCCACGATGAGTTTGAAATGCGGACAGAGTGTGAAATCGGATTCATTGCGTGAAAAAGCGGCGGTTTGCACCGCCGCTTTGCTGCGTAATCGTTATTTTTTGCTGTATGGCGTGTTCTCCAGCGGAAGTTTCGTGCGGAACATGCCGTCCTTGTTGTAATATGCCAGCTGTACGGCAGGAGCGGTCGGGATGGAGCAGATCTCTCCAACGCCTTTCGCGCCACAGGCAAGATTGTCCTTTGAGGCTTTACCAACGATAATCGGCTTGATCTCAGGCGTCATGGTCGACTTGAAGAGACCGAGCGTGCCAAATTTACGCTTGGGTTTGCCGTTTTCCAGCGGGAAGTCTTCCGTCAGCGCGTAGCCGAGGCTCATGACAACGCCGCCTTCGATCTGCCCTTCCAGGGAGACGGGGTTGACCGCGCGGCCAACATCGTGCGCAGCGGTAACACAGCACACGCGTCCGTCCTCGTTCAGCTCAATCACATGAGTTGCGTAGCCGTATGCGATATGCGAAACCGGGTTTGGTTTCTCCGAGCCCATCGGGTCGGTAACGCCTTCGTATTCGCCGAGGTAACTCTTGCCTTCCAATGCTTCCAGCGATCCCGCTTCGTCCAAAGCCGCTTTCACAAGTTTTGCAGCGCGCACCGTAGCTTCTCCGGTAAAGAGCGTCTGGCGGGATGCGGTTGTATTGCCCGCATTCGGCGCGCTGGATGTGTCCGGCACATGATACACGATCCGATCCAGCGGAAGGCCGGTGATTTCACGGACAAACTGCGTCTGGATGGTTCCCATGCCCTGCCCGATGCAGGCGGCGGAGGAGTGCAGGTGCAGCCTACCGTCCAACACTTCGATACGGCAGCGTCCGATGTCCGGCACACCGACGCCAAGGCCGCTGTTCTTCATAGCGCAAGCAAGCCCGGCTTTCGGGTTGCGTTCAAGGATGGGCCGCACCGCGTCAAGCGTTTCGACCAGCGCGGTGGTTTCGTCCGCAATCTGCCCGTTCGGTAGAACCTGACCGGGACGGATCGCATTGAGATAGCGGAATTCAAACGGCGTGAGCCCGACCTTTTCGGCGAGCAGATTGAGGTTGCACTCCGTTGCAAAGCAGCTCTGCGGAACGCCGAACCCACGGAACGCGCCGGCGGGCGGATTGTTGGTGTAGTAGGCGTAGCCCTCGATGTCGACATCCTGATAATTATAGGGTCCCGCAGCGTGTGTGCAGGCGCGCTGCAACACCGGACCACCGAGGGATGCATATGCGCCGGTGTCCGCGATGATGCGCGCGCGCATGGCGGTGAGCTTGCCTGTTTCATCGCAGGCGGTGGTGAACTCCATCTCCATCGGGTGCCGTTTCGGATGCACCAGAAGGCTGTCCGTGCGTGAAAAGCGTACTTTAACGGGACGCTTGAGCAGATAACAGGCAAGCGAGGCGTGATGCTGAACGCTCATGTCTTCTTTTCCGCCGAAACCGCCGCCGATCATCATCGCGGTAACGCGCACCTGCTCCGTCGACAATCCCAGCATCGTGGCGCATTCCTTGCGTGTTTGATAGACGCCTTGATCGCCGCTGAAGATATGCACGCCGTCGCCTTCCGGCTCGGCAACCGCGCATTCGGGTTCCAGAAACGCATGATCAGTGAACGGAACGCTGTAGTGCGTGGTTACACTGTGCGCGCTGTTTTGAATCACTTCGTCCGCGTTGCCGCGCTTGACAAACTGATAGGAGAGCAGATTGTCCGCCCGGTCGAGATGTACAAGAGGCGCACCTTCTTTTCTTGCGTCTTCCGCAGAGAGAACAGGATCGAGCGGCTCATACTCCACCTGTACAGCGGCTTTGCCCGCTTCGAGCGCTTCTGCATGTTCCGCAACGACCAGCGCAATGGCGTCTCCCAGAAAGTGTGTCACTGCGCCTGTAGGAATCATCACGTCGTAGTCCTGCGAGAGGTGGCCGATCTTCTTTGCGCCTGGTACATCCTCGGCGGTGAACACGGCAACCACACCGGGAACGGCTTTTGCCTGCGTCGTATCGATGGAAAGCACCTTTGCGCGCGGATACGCGCTGCGCACGGCGGAGCCGAGCAGCATGTCCGGTAGATGGATGTCGTCGGCGTACATCGCCGAACCCAGCGTTTTGTCTAAGGCCTCGATGCGGCGGATGCTGTCGCCGACCGTGCCGGGGAGCTCGCCGGAGGGAACCTTCGTGTTTTCACGCAGGAGCTTCGCGGATTGAAGAATCGCTTCTTCAATCTTCTTGTAGCCCGTGCAGCGGCAGATGTTGTTTTTGATCGCTTCCTTTACTTCCGCGCGCGTCGGGTCCGGCGTTTTATCAATCAGGCCTTTGGCGCTGATGACCATGCCGGGTGTGCAGAAACCGCACTGGACCGCGCCGCAGGAGGAGAAAGCGTAGGCGTACACATCCTTTTCACGCGTGGAAAGCCCTTCCACCGTGACAATAGATTTTCCGTCCAGCCGGTCCGTCTGCTGAATGCAGGCTTTGACAGCCCTTCCGTCGATCAGCACCATGCAGGTGCCGCAAGCGCCTTCGGAGCAGCCGTTCTTTACGCTGGTGAGCAGCAGGGTATCCCGTAAAAACGGCAGCAGTTTTTGATTCTTTTCTACAACGACCTGCAAGCCGTTGACGGTGAAGGATGACATTTCAATTCCTCCTAAAAAGCGATTCGGATGGTTGATTCGTTAGATTAGGTAGCTGTAGTCCCAGACCACGGCGCTGATGATTTTCTCGATCGCTGGTTCGATTTCGTTCGCGCCGAGTTTCACTGTTTTTACATCGTCGAGGCGGAGCTTAAGCTTTCCGCCGCCGAGCAGGAAGAAGCCCTTGTTCTCGCTCTCGTCGAATTCCTTTTCGGTCGAAAACACTGTGAACTTCTCTTTATATGGCGCGCTGTCATACGGGCAGAACACCGTGCAGTTGCCGCACTCATTGCACATCCTGTCAACATGAATGATCTGCGGCATCTCCATGCCGTCAACGTCGATGGCGATATTCGCGCGGTTGGGGCAAACCTGTACGCAGCACTCGCAGATGGTGGAGCAGGCGAGGCAACGCTCGGTTTCCCGCCCTGCGCTGTCATAGACGGCAAGCGAACCCAGTTTGGAGAGGCAGTTGCCCTGACAGGCTTTCGATTCCTCGGGAATCGTGACTTCGTACTTGCCGACGATTGCATCGGCTACCTTGCGCGCATCTGCAATCGCTTCTACAACCGTTGCCGGGCCGCGGTTTGCGTCGCCGATGACGAAGACGTTTTCAACGCTCGTTTCAAGCGTATCGGAATTGACCACAACGCGGTCGCGTTCCGTCAGCGAGATGCCATTTTCGGTGAAATCGTCTTTGACAACCTTTTCGCCGATCGCTGTAACGAGCAGGGAGCAGGGGATGACAACCTCTTCGTCGGTCTCGACGGAGGCAGGCCTGCCGCTTGCGTCCGGCTTGCCGAGTACGCACTTTTTGCAGACGAGTTTCCCGTTCTTGAGCGAAACGGGGTTGAGCAATTCTTTGAACGCAACGCCATCCTCGATCGCCAGCTGCAGCTCTTCTTCATCCGCCGGCATATAGCGCTGTGAACGACGGTAAACGATGCTCGCGGTTTCAACGCCCTTGATGCGCTTTGCCGCGCGTGCCGCGTCCATTGCGGTGTTTCCGCCGCCGACTACGACGATGTGTTCGCCCGTGTCTTTGAGCGTGTCGCTTTTGTATTGCTCCAGAAAGTCCAGCACGTTCATGCCTTCGCCTTCCTGTAACTTCAGGTTGCCGTGTTCCCAGGCGCCCGTTGCAAAAACGATATGCGTAAAGCCGTTCTTCTTCAGCTCGGCAACGCTCGGCGCCGCAGTGCCGGTTTTGATCTCGGCACCCATTGCTTTGAGCAGGTCAACGTCGCGGTCAATGCCATAGTCACCGATACGGAAGCCAGGGATAACATAGCGGACAATACCGCCGAGCTGTTCGCGTTTTTCAAAAACGGTGACCTTCGCACCCTGACGTCCGAGCAGATAGCCCGCCGCCATGCCCGCAGGGCCGCCGCCAATGACGGCGACATTCGCGTCCGACTTGCCAACCGGCTTGAGGGAATCTATGATGCCGTCGAAGCCTTCGCGCGCGGCGAGCAGCTTTGCGTCGCGAATGTGCACGCTCTCTTCATAGAACCCGCGTGTGCATTTATCCATGCAGCGGTGCGAGCAGATGCGGCCCGTCATGAATGGCAGGGGATTGCGTTCAAGGATCAGCTTGAGTGCTTCGCCATATTTCTTATCGCCGACAAGGCGCACATATTCCGGAATATCCTGTTGAATCGGACAGCCGTGTTCGCAGGGCGCAAAGAAGCAGTCCGTCAGCGGGACCTTGCCGTCGATCTTGCGTTTCGGCAGCGGTTTCACCGGCTTGACATGCCGTTCGTCGGTGCGGGCAGCGCGCGCGAGATATGCGACTTTGCCGACCGAAACGCCCTGGAACGGAAGATACGCTTCTTTGGTGAGCGTTTCGGCAATCTGTTTGGCGCGCTGGTAGCCGCCGGGTTTGAGCAGCGTAGTGGCGATGGTGATCGGCCAGATGCCCGCGTCGAACAGCTGCGCAATATTATAGAAATCCGCGCCGCCGGAAAACGAGAGACGCATTCTCCCGTCAAACTCGCGGCTGATACGGTGCGCCAGCTCGATGGTCAGCGGATAGAGCGAGCGTCCGCTCATATACATCTCCGTGCCGGGCAGTTCGTTTCGCGCGATGCCGACGGGGAAGGTGTTGGTCAGCTTCAAACCGAACTGCAGACCGTTTTCGCAAGCGAGATCAAGCAGACGCTTGAACATCGGGATCGCGTCGCGATACTGCAAATCGTCGTTGAAATGGAAATCATCGAACACCAGATAGTCGTAACCCATGTCGTCCATGGTCTTTCGCGCGAACTGATACCCGAGCAACGTGGGGTTGCACTTGACGAATGTGTTAAGACCTTTTTCGTTGATGAGATAGGCCGCGATGCGCTCGATCTCCTGCGGCGGGCAGCCGTGTAGGGTGGAGAGCGTAATGGAAGAGCAGACGTTCGGCGAAATGGCTTCGATATACTTTGCGTCAACCTTGGTGAACCGGTCGAGGTTCGTCTTCGCCCAGTCGCGGCATTCCTGCCAGACGGACGTGGAGGAAGCGTTTTTAAGTCCCTCGATAAAGCGGTCGATCTTCTCGCTCTTGATGCCCTCGTAGCTGTAGCCGACGCTCATGTTGAACATAAAGCCATCCGGGCGGCCGAGGTCGAACTCCCAGCTCAACAGCTTGAGCGCAAACCAGGCTTTGACATACTCGTCATACGCTTCCGGTACGCGCAGCTCTGTCGACCACTCAACGTTATAGCACTCGTCCTCTGCCAAGATGCAGGGCTTGGAGACCGGCAGATCTTCGCCGTCGAGAGTTTGTACTGTCTTGAGCTCGAAAAAGCGGCATCCGGCGTAATACGCGGCAATCAGGTTCTGCGCCAGCTGTGTGTGCGGGCCGGCCGCAGGGCCGAATGGTGTTTCGAGATGCTCTCCGAACAGGTCGAGCATTTTTGACTTGGGCGCGTGATACGGACGCCGAACGCCGAATACGCTGCCTTGCTTACGCTCTTCCAAAATCCAGTTCATCAGTTCTGCAAACGGGATGGGGGTCATTCTATCGGACATGGGGCGCCTCCTTGTATCTGCATGTTATCAAAAAGCGGGTTATGTGTCGGTTGGAGTTCCAACGTCTCAGCCGTTGATGGACTTCCAGAGCTTCGCCGCGCTGGCCCGGCATTCTTTCATGACGTTCTTTTCGTCCGCAACAAGCACTTTGCGGTCCTTCATGAGCACTTTACCATTGCAAACGGTGGTCACGACGCTGCGCCCGTTCATACCAAACAGGATATGCCCGTTGACGTTCCCGCCGTCCAGCGGGGTGAGCGGGTCGTAATCCGTGACGATCACATCCGCATAAGCGCCTTCTTTGAGCACGCCGAGCGGACGGTTGAAGAACCTGCCTGCGATGCGCGGGTTGTTTTCAAACAGCATGGCCGGAATTTCCGCCCATGCGACGGTCGGGTCGCAGAGGTTGTGCTTGTGGATGATATTGCCGACCTTGTAGCTCTCGATCATATCGTTGGTGTATCCGTCCGTGCCCAGACCTAACAGGATGCCCTCCGCAAAGAGCCGGATGACAGGGCCGCAACCGACCGCATTGCCCATGTTGGACTCGGGGTTGTGCACGACCATGGTGTCCGTTTCCTTCAGCAGCGCCATCTCGGCGGGGCTGACATGGACGCAGTGGATGGCAAGCGTCTTCTCACCCAGCACGCCGGTTTCAAAGAGCCGCTCAACGATGCGCTTGTTATATTTCTTCAATGAATCGATCTGATCACCCGGACCTTCGGCTACGTGAACGTGAAAGCCGGTGGAGGAGGGGGTGTGCTTTTTACAGAGCGCGAGCGTATCGTCCGAGAGGGTGAACGCCGCGTGTAAACCCATCATGCCCTTGAGCATATCGCTGGTATCCGCCTCAGCGCGCTGGATCATGCGCGCGTTCTCGAGAACGGCTTCCTGTGTTTTGGCCGCGCCGTCCCGGTCGGATACTTCATAGCAAAGACTGGTGCGAATGCCGAACGCTTTTGCGGTATCTGCCAGAGTATCGAGGCTGCCGGGGATGTCCCCGTAGCTCGCATGGTGGTCAAACACCGTCGTCACGCCATTTTTAATGCTGTCGATATAGACGGCCTGTGCGGATAGCGTGTCGTTCTCTTTTGTGAGCAGGCGGTCGATCTTCCACCACATGCCTTCGAGGATATCGTTGAAATCGTGCGGGTTGTAGCCCTTGATGGATAATCCGCGGGCAAACGCGCTGTAGATGTGGTTATGCGTGTTGATCAGGCCGGGCATGATCAGCCCGCCGTCGGCGTCGATCCACTCCGCATCCGGATACTTGGTCTTCAACTCGCTGGTGGTTCCGACTTCGGCGATAAGGTTCCCTTCGATGGCGACAGCGCCGTTTTCGATGTAAAGTCCGTCGTCTCTGGTGACGAGCCTGCCGTTTCCGATCAGCAGCATGATAAGCGTCTCCCTTCGCGATATGCAGTTTTTACGTTGTATAGATTGCAATTGATACTTGATTATACTATATGCCTTGAACGCGGCGCAATACGAGCGGGCTAAAAATCACAAAATAATTTAGAACATAATAATTTTGTTCAGTGCTATTTTTTACTGTACAAATGCTTGAATTCGGGATATGATGAAATCGAATAAAAACATATCCCGTTTGTTTTGCAATATTTTACATCTTTTGGAGTACTGACATGAATCGTATTGAAGGTTACCGCTGCACTATTTGCCACAAGGAATACCCGTTTGAACCAGAATTGATGACGTGTCCCGCCTGCGGCGAAAAGGGCATTCTCGACATCGTTTATGATTACCCGGAGATCAAAAAAGTATTATCCAGAGAATCTCTGAAAAGCGACCATGACAACAGCATGTGGCGTTATCGCGCGTTGATGCCGGTTCGCGGGGAAGGGCTTGAGGATTTTCTGCGCATCGGATGGACGCCGCTGTATCGCTCTTTGCGGCTCGGACGGCAGTTTGGGCTCGATACGCTCTATATCAAGGATGACGGGTTGAACCCGACCGGTTCGCTCAAGGACCGCGCCAGCGGCGTTGCGGTTGCCAAAGCGATTGAACTGGGTTACGACACCATCAGCTGCTCTTCAACCGGAAACGCCGCCAGTTCCTGCGCAGGTAGCGCAGCAAGGATGGGACTCAAAAGCGTTATCTTCGTTCCGGAGCGTGCGCCGCAGGGAAAAGTCGCGCAGCTGCTCATCTTCGGCGCAAACGTAATTTCCGTCCGCGGCGATTACCGTCAGACATTTGAACTGAGCAAAGCCGCCATTGACAAATGGGGGTTCTACAACCGCAATGCCGGCATCAACCCGGTCATGACGGAAGGTAAGAAAACCGTTGCGCTGGAAATTGCGGAACAGCTGAACTGGAACCCAACCGACTGGGTCGCCGTCTCGGTTGGAGACGGCTGCACGATCGGCGGCGTGTATAACGGCTTTTATGATCTGCTCCAACTGGGCATCATCGATCGAATCCCGAAAATTCTGGGCGTACAATCCACAGGATGCAGCCCGTTTGTAGACGCGGACCTGAGCGGCGGAGCGTTGGTGCCGACGCCGGAGAACACGCTCGCTGACAGCATCGCGGTCGGTGTTCCGCGTAATCCTGTGAAAGCGCAGCGCGCGGTGAAGAACAGCGGCGGCGCATGGATTGCGGTTTCGGACGATGATATTCTCGAAGCGATGCGTCTGCTCGGCAGAACGGAGGGCGTGTTCGGCGAACCGGCCGGCGTTACGGCGACGGCGGGCGTGAAGGCGGCGGTCACTCATGGATTGATTAAACCGCACGAGAGCGTAACCGTCATATCGACCGGCAGCGGGCTAAAAGACGTTAAGAACGCAATGCTGGCGGCAGGGAAGCCCTTTGCCTGCGATCCGGATATCAAAGCGCTTGAAGCGAGCGGGCGGATCCGGTGACGTGATATCCCTTAACGTCTAATAGTGCGACTTATTGAAAACATCTAGTTTACCGATACCGGATATGGTATAATATCAGTTGTTTTGCAGATATATATCTGCCAAAGTTCATCAAAACAGGTTGTGTCACCATTTGTCTGGTGTTACAATAAATCAAATTATTATTGGAGGAAAACCATGAAGAAGATCATTGCTCTGTTGGCGATCCTGGTTATGGTATTTGCTCTGGCTGCCTGCGCAGGCACCAGTTCCGATGCCAAGGGCGTAAAGATCGGTGTCATCCTCGTTCACGACGAGAACACCGGTTATGACGCCGCTCACATCGAAGGTATCAAAGCCGGCGCGGAAGCCGCTGGCATTCCGGGTGAGGATATCATCTGGAAGTACAACATCCCCGAGGACGAGAGCTGCTATGATACGGCGACCGACCTCGTCGAGCAGGGCTGCAACTACATCTTCTCCGACAGCTACGGCCATCAGGACTTCATGCTGCAGGCCGCGTCCGAGAATCCTGACGTCACCTTCGTCTCCATGACGGGCGACAAAGCCGCGCTGAGCGGACTGGACAACTACAAGAACGCGTTCCCGCATACATTTGAAGCCCGCTATGTGTCCGGCGTAGTCGCTGGCATGAAGCTCAAGGAACTCATGGATGCCGGTAAGGTAACCGATCCGTTCGTAGGCTATGTCGGCGCATTTCCGTATGCCGAAGTGGTCAGCGGCTACACCGCTTTCTTCCTTGGCGTAAAGAGCCTCGTACCCGATGCCCACATGGAAGTTATCTATACCAACTCTTGGTATGACCCGACCGCAGAAGCCGAAGCAGCGAATGCTCTGATGGCAAAAGGCGCGCATATCCTCAGCCAGCACGCCGACTCCACCGGTGCGCCGTCCGCCGTTGAGACCGCTCTGGCCGCCGGCAACGACGTATACTGCGTTGGCTACAACATCGACATGCTCAGCGTTGCGCCGAATGCCGCCCTGACCTCCGCGCAGAACAACTGGAGTGTCTACTACACCTACGCTTTCAAAGCGGCGCTTGCCGGTGAAGACATCATGACCGATTGGTCCGAAGGCTATGCCACCGGCGCCAACATGATCTCCGCGCTCGGCGCAAGCTGTGCCGAAGGCACTGCAGAGAAAGTTGCCGAAGTGGAAGCAGGCATCAAAGATGGCACTCTGAACGTCTTTGACTGCGCTAACTTCACCGTTGGCGGCGAAACCGTCACCAGCTATCTTGCCATCGACACCGACGGCGACTGGGTTGGCGACACCGGCGAAGCCATCGAAAACGGTATCTTCTTCGAGTCCAAGCTCCGTAGCGCGCCGTACTTCGGCCTCCGCATCGACGGTATCACGGAACTGAGCTAAACCGAATATTCTGGATTCACGAGTGGGAGAGACGGGCAACCGTCTCTCCTATATCATTCCGGCTCAATGGAGAGCGGAGCCCCCGCTCTCTTTTTGTATGATAAAAAACAATTTGTCTGCTTTTCTGATTACAGTTGCTTTTCAACGGCAAAGCATGTCACAATGAAATAAATGAATTTCACCAGTTCATTGTGTTTTTGTTTACATTGAGTTCACAGGTATGCTAAAATATTTTCAGCAAGTCAGAATCTAATATAGAAGGGGCCAAACATGTGGAAAGTTCTGTAGCGATCCGAATGGTCGACATCACGAAGACCTTCGGGGAAGTGATAGCAAACGACAAGGTATGCCTCGATATCAAGAGCGGCGAGATCCTGTCCCTGCTTGGTGAGAACGGCAGCGGGAAAACCACGCTCATGAACATGCTGGCGGGTATCTACTTCCCGGACAGCGGTGAGATCTATATCAACGGCCAACTTGTTAGCATTGCTTCTCCAAAAGACGCGTTCGATCTTCATATCGGAATGATTCACCAGCACTTCAAGCTGGTTGACGTATTGACCGCAGCGGAAAACATCATATTGGGACTGAATGAAACGGCTGTCGTCGATACCAAGCGCGTCCGCGAATCGGTCAAGAAGATCTGCGACCGCTATGGATTTGTCGTGAACCCGGATAAAAAGGTTTACGATATGTCCGTGTCGGAAAAGCAGACGCTTGAAATCGTCAAGGTGCTCTATCGCGGAGCCGACATCCTGATTCTGGACGAACCGACGGCGGTGTTGACGCCGCAGGAAACCCAGAAGCTGTTTTGCGTCATGCGCAACATGAAAGACGACGGGAAGTCCATTATCATCATCACGCATAAGTTGCACGAGGTGATGGAGATTTCCGACCGTGTCGCCGTCCTTCGCAAAGGCCATAACATCGGCGATGTGCCGACGGCTGAAACCAATGCCATGAAGCTCACGGAGATGATGGTCGGCAGAGCCGTAACGCTCGATATCGGGCGCACGGAACCGGTCAACACCAAGCCGAGGCTGGTGGTCAAAAACCTCAACGTATGCGACAAGGACGGGGTAAACCGCCTGACCGATGTCAACTTCACCGCGTATGGCGGCGAAATTCTCGGCGTCGCCGGTATTTCCGGCAGCGGGCAAAAGGAGCTTCTGGAAGCTATCGCCGGACTGCAAAGCTGCAAAGATTGCAGCGATATCCAGTTTATTTCGGAGCAGGGTGTCGTCAGCCAATTGTCCGGCATGCATCCGATCGATATCAAACGACTTGGTGTCGCGCTTGCGTTTGTACCTGAGGATCGTCTCGGAATGGGGCTTGTCGGCAGCATGAACCTGACGGACAACATGATGCTCCGCAGTTACCAGGAAGGAAATAGTCTGTTTGCAGACCGCAAAAAGCCGAAAAAGCTGGCGGAAACCGTTGTGAAAAATCTGGAGGTTGTTACGCCAGGTCTGAACACACCGGTTCGCAGGCTCTCCGGCGGAAACGTGCAGAAGGTTCTGGTTGGGAGAGAGATCGCTCAGGAGCCGCAGCTGCTCATGTCTGCTTACGCAGTGCGCGGCCTTGATATCAATACATCCTACAACATCTACAATTTGCTCAGCGAGCAGAAGAGGCGCGGCGCCGCAGTCATCTTTGTCGGCGAAGACCTCGACGTGCTGCTTGAACTCTGCGACCGGATTATGGTGCTCTGCGCGGGCCGTGTAAACGACATCGTGGACGCCAGAGCAACCACAAAAGACGAAGTCGGTTATCTGATGATGTATCTGAAGGAAGGAGGGAAGAGCCGTGAGCAAGAATAAGCAGAAAATACACGAACCACTGATCCGCATGTCCAAGCGCGACGGCCTGCCTCTTTGGAAGTCTCTCGGAGTGCGCCTGATCGGACTTACGCTCGCGCTCATCGTCTGCGCTGTCATCATCTATGCGTTGACGAAGCTCAACCCTCTGAAAGTATACGCGGCCATGTTCAAAGGCGCGTTCGGAACGAATAAGCGCGTGTGGGTTACCATTCGCGACATTATGATGCTGCTTTGCATCGCCGTCGGACTTGCGCCCGCGTTCAAGATGCGCTTTTGGAACATCGGCGCGGAAGGACAGATTCTCGTTGGCGGGCTTGCTGCAGCGGCTTGCATGATTTATTTCGGAAAATCACTCCCAACCTTCGCGCTGCTGATCATCAGCTTTATTACGAGCATGGCGGCCGGTGGCGTCTGGGGAACGATCCCCGCCGTGTTCAAAGCAAAATGGAATGCGAACGAAACGCTGTTTACGCTGATGATGAACTATGTCGCCATACAGCTGACGAGTTTCTTTGTTGCAAAATGGGAAAATCCCTTCGGTTCCAATACGGTCGGTATCATCAACCAGCTCTCTCGTGCGGGGTGGTTCCCGACGGTATTCGGACAAATGTACACACTCAATGTTGTGATTGTTCTGGTGCTGACGGTGCTGATGTATCTCTACCTGCGCTACAGCAAGCAGGGTTATGAGATCGCCGTCGTCGGCGAGAGCGAAAATACAGCGCGATATGCGGCGATTAACGTCAAGAGAGTCATCATTCGTACGATGGCGATCTCCGGCGCAATCTGCGGCATCGCTGGATTCATCGCGGTTGCGGGAGCAAGTCATACGATTTCCACCAGCACCGCCGGCGGGCGCGGGTTTACCGCAATCATCGTTGCATGGCTGGCACGGTTTAACACGTTCGTCATGGTCGCGATCTCGGCGCTGCTCGTCTTCCTCCAAAAAGGCGCAATAGAGATTGCATCCCAGTTCGACCTGAACGACTTCGTCTCCGAGATGATCACGGGTATCATCCTCTTCTTCATTCTCGGCAGCGAGTTCTTCATCAACTTTAAAATCAAGTTCCGCGGCGGAAAGAAGGAGGCAGGAAAATGACGCAGATCATCTCCCTGATTCAGGCGGCGGTCGTTTTCGGCACGGTTATCATGTTTGGCGCCGTCGGCGAAACCCTCGCGGAAAAGTCCGGCAACCTCAACCTTGGTGTTCCCGGTATCATGTATCTCGGCGGTATCGCCGGTCTGATTGCAGCGTTTCTGTATGAAAGCAACGCAGCAAATCCCGTTGCGGGTGTCGCGCTGATCATCACATTGATCGCGGCGTTTGTCGCGGCGATGCTCGGCGGACTCATTTACGCGGTGTTGACCATCACGCTCCGGGCAAACCAGAACGTAACAGGCCTGACGCTGACCATCTTCGGCGGTGGAGTTGCAAACCTCTTCGGCGGCACGCTCAACAAGATGGCGGGCGGCGTCGGTCAGATATCCGTTGCGTTGACGAGCGGTGCCTTCCGCACAACCATTCCGTGGCTTTCCGGGCTTGGTGCAGTTGGCAAGATATTCTTCTCCTACGGATTTATGGCGTATTTTGCGGTCGTTCTTGCGTTTCTGGTCAGCTGGTTCATCAATAAAACCAGCGTCGGTCTCAACCTCCGCGCCGTCGGCGAAAACCCAGCAACTGCGGACGCAGCGGGCATCAGCGTAACAAAGTATAAATATCTGGCTACCTGCATCGGCGCCGGTATCTCCGGCTTCGGCGGCCTGTATTACACGATGGACTACATCAAAGGCACCTGGTCGACCGACGGAAGCATCGAAAAGCTCGGCTGGTTGGCGGTTGCGCTGGTCATCTTCGCAACCTGGAAACCGCGGCGTGCCATCTGGGGCGCATACCTATTCGGTGCGCTCTTCTGGCTGTTCTTCTACATTCCTGGACTGACGAGAAGCTCGCAGGAGATTTTCAAAATGCTGCCGTATCTGGTTACTCTGCTCGTGCTGATCGTCGTCGCACTGCGCAGAAAGCGTGAGGATCAACCGCCGCGCAGTCTCGGCATCGCATACTTCCGCGAAGAACGCTGAGCGAACAAATACAACGACAAACAAAGACCTGTATGGATCAAACCATACGGGTCTTTTCTTGCGTAAAGCGTTCTCGCCAGAACGGTCATACTACAATGGAGCGAGACATAAAACAAATTTTTATTTAGATTCCCGAACAAATTGTTGCTTTCAGTGTTGTATTCATGGAATAACATGGATATAATATAGTTTAATTGGCTTTTTCGAAATATAGATGAGGAGAGAATCATATGAAATACGATCGCAGTTACAATTTTTCTGCCGGACCGGCGACAATGCCCGTTGAAGTACTTGAAGAAGTCGCTGCTGAAATGATGAACTACAAAGGCACCGGCATGTGCGTCATGGAGATGTCCCACCGCTCGAAAGCATACCAGACCATCATTGACGAAGCGGAAGCGGATCTGCGCGAACTCATGGGGATTCCGGACAACTATAAGGTGCTCTTCATTCAGGGCGGCGCGACCCTTCAGTTTGCGATGATCCCGATGAATCTGATGAAGAACGGCGTTGCGGACTATATCGTGACCGGCGCATGGTCGAAAAAGGCCACTGCGGAAGCGAAGAAGTACGGCAAGGTCAACGTCATCGCCTCCAGCGCAGACAAAAACTTCAGCTATGTGCCGGACCTCGACAACCTGTCGATCAGCCCGGATGCAGACTATGTCTACATCTGCGAGAACGAAACCATCCATGGCACGACCTACGCAAGCCTTCCGGACACCAAGGGCAAAATCCTCGTTTCCGACCAGTCGTCCATGTTTCTCTCAAAGCCCTGCAACGTCAGCGACTACGGCATGATATACGCGGGCGTTCAGAAGAACGTCGGCCCGGCCGGTATGGTTGTCGTCATCATTCGCGAAGACCTGATCCGCAAAGACCTGCCGGAGACGGTACCGACCTATATGCGCTATGATATCCACGCGGAAAACGGCTCCATGTACAACACGCCGAACTGCTGGGCGATCTATGTCTGCGGTAAGGTGTTCAAGTATCTCAAGAAGATCGGCGGTCTCTCCGCGATGCAGGCGATCAACGAGGACAAAGCGAAGATTCTCTACGACTTCCTCGATTCCAGCAAGATGTTCACCGGCACTGTTGAGAAGAAATATCGCTCGCTTATGAACGTACCGTTTGTCACGGGAAGCGACGAGTTGGACGCGAAAGTTGTTGCGGCGACGAAAGCCGCCGGATATGATAACCTCAAGGGCCACAAGAGCGTCGGCGGCCTGCGCGCTTCCATCTATAACGCCATGCCGAAAGACGGCGTAGTCGCGCTCGTAGACTTCCTCAAGAAGTTTGAAGCGGAAAACCTGTAACCAACCCCGGACAGAAGGAGTAACGCTATGATTAAGATTCTTGCAAGCGACGGCCTCGACAAAAGCGCGATTGCCGCACTCGAAGCGAAAGGTTGTCAGGTAGATGTACAGTTTTATGATCCGGACGCGCTCTGCGAAGCCGTTAAAGGATACGACGTACTCATCGTACGCAGCGCGACCAAAGTGCGCGAGCCGCAGATCAACGCGGCCTGCATGACCGGAACGCTCAAACTCGTCATTCGCGCGGGCGTCGGCATCGACAACATCGACAAAGTCTGCGCAGAGGGGAAAGGCATCTCCGTCTGCAACACGCCGAAAGCCAGCTCTGACGCGGTCGCAGAACTCGCGCTGGCGCATATGCTTTCCTGCGCGCGGTTCATTTCCGCCGCCGGTCACACCATGCGCGAAGGCAAGTGGGAAAAGAAATCCTATGTCGGCATCGAACTCTCCGGCAAGACCGTCGGTATCGTCGGTTACGGCCGCATCGGTCAGGCACTCGGCCGCCGCTGCCAGGCGCTCGGCATGAACGTGCTGGCATACGACATCTATAAAGTACCCGAACTCGAATGCGACACCATGCGGTATGTTGAGATGGATGAACTGCTCAAGTCTTCGGACGTCATCTCGCTGCACGTTCCGTCGCTGCCCGGACATCCTGTGATCAACCGCGAGAATCTCGCTATCATGAAGGATGGCGTGATCATCATCAACACATCCCGCGGGACAAACGTGGACGAAGCAGCGCTGCTCGAAGCACTCGAGAGCGGTAAGGTCTACGGCGCGGGCTTGGACGTATTCGCCGAGGAACCGAGCAAGAACGAAGCGCTCTATAAGCATCCGCGCGTAAGCAGCACGCCGCACATCGGCGCTTCGACAAAAGAAGCACAGGCACGTATCGGTGTTGAGATTGTAGACCTGATCTCAAAGACGTTCGAGCTGTAAAAGGCAATTTACATCCTGTCATAAAAGAGCTTCGGCGTGTCTGCCGGAGCTCTTTTTTATACTTGATATACTTTACACAATTTTGTCCGACTTTACGTACAGACACAATATATGGGTTCTGGTTTGATAAACACACCCAGATATTGTTGCGAATTATAATAATATTTATGAAATCTTTAAGAACAAATAACATGTTTATACAATCTATACAGAATTCATTCAAGAGTTGTTAGCACGTTACTCTTGCAAAAACAACGAAATACCGCCCATTCACGTATTTTTTCATTCGCACCTGCAATATCGAATGAATTATCCACACCTTGTCCACTGAATATATCAATATTTAGTATGCATCATCCTCTATTGACACAAAATATAGAGGGCGGTAAACTGGTAATGCACACTTCGTCGGGGGGGATTTAACATGTTTCAAGAGATTGTAAAAAGAGACGGCCATAAAGAGGCTTTTGAAAAGATCAAGATCAAAAACGCGATCTGGAAGGCCGCCCAGGCCGTCAACGGCACGGACGAGAGTTTGTCCGACCGTTTGGCGGAGGAGGTCGTTGCCCTCGCAGAAGCGAAGTATGGCGTTTCTACGCCGGACGTGGAAGGCATTCAGGATCTCGTTGAGAAGGTGCTGATTGAGGCTGGTCACGCCAAGACCGCCAAAGCGTATATTCTCTATCGCGAAAAGCGCCGCGGTACGCGTGAGATCAACGCGCTCATCGGCGCGACCATCGACATGTTTGGCGATTACCTCAACGACCGTGACTGGGGCGTGAAGGAAAACGCGAACATGCAGCGCAGCGTCAACGGGCTGAACAACTATGTCCGTGAGGCGTTCACCAAGAAATACTGGCTTTACGAAGTCTATCCGCTCGACGTGTGCAAAGCGCACGAAAGCGGTGACGCACATATCCACGACCTCGGTTTCTTCGGCCCGTATTGCGCGGGCTGGGACCTTCGCCAGCTGCTCACCGAAGGATTCGGCGGGGTGGAAGGCAAAGTTGAGAGCAAGCCTGCAAAGCATCTGCGTTCGTTTTTGGGTCAGGTCGTCAACTCTACATTTACGACGCAGGGCGAAACGGCCGGCGCGCAGGCTTGGAGCTCGTTTGACACCTACTGCGCTCCGTTCGTGTATTACGATAACATGACCTTCGATCAGGTCTGTCAGTGTCTGCAGGAGTTTGTGTTCAACATCAATGTGCCAACACGCGTCGGATTCCAGTGCCCGTTTTCCAACCTGACGTTTGACATCAAGGTGCCGTCCACGCTGCGCGACGAGCCGGTGCTCATCGGCGGCAAGATGATGGACAAAACCTACGGCGATTTTCAGGAGCAGCTGGATCTGTTTAATCGTGCGTTCTGCAAGGTGATGCTCGACGGCGACGCAAAAGGCCGCGTATTCACCTTCCCGATCCCGACGATCAACATCACAAAAGATTTTGAATGGAACAGCCCTGTTGTGGATGATTTCATGCGCATCACCTGCAAATACGGCATCCCGTATTTTGCCAATTATGTCAACTCCGACCTGTCGCCGGAAGATGCGGTATCCATGTGCTGCCGCCTGCGGCTTGACAAGCGTGAATTGCGCAAACGCGGCGGCGGGCTCTTCGGCAGCAACCCGATGACCGGCAGTATTGGTGTTTACTCGATCAATCTGCCGCGTCTCGGCTATCTTGCAACCTCCAAAGAAGACTTCTTTGAGCGTCTGAAACGGATTGCAACGCTCGGCAAAACGAGCCTCGAGATCAAGCGCAAGATCATTGAAGATCAATCCGAAAAGGGACTTTATCCGTATTCTTCCAATTATCTGAGGAACGTGAAGATGCGCACGGGAGAATACTGGACCAACCATTTCAACACGATCGGCCTCGTCGGCATGAACGAATGCTGCCTCAACTTCATCGGCAAGGACGTCGGCAGTCCGGAAGGACTCGCGTTCTCGCTGGAGATCATGAACTTCCTGCGCGATCTGATGGTGGCGTTTCAGGAGGAGACGGGGCATAGCTACAATCTCGAAGCGACGCCTGCCGAAGGCACGAGCTACCGTCTCGCGAAAATGGACCACGACAAATACCCCGGCATCATCCAGTCCGGAATCGACGAACCGATGTACACGAACTCCTCACAGTTACCGGTCGGGTATACGGATGATATCTTCGACTGCTGCGACCTGCAGGACGAGTTGCAGTCGCTCTATACCGGTGGTACGGTGCAACACCTGTATATCGGCGAACGCATCGAGGACATTGAAACCGCAAAGACGCTGATCCAGCGTGTGTTCCAGAAGTATAAGATGCCATATATCTCGATCACGCCGACGTTCTCCATCTGCATGGAGCACGGCTATATCGCGGGCGAGCATTTCTCCTGTCCGACCTGCGGAGAGAAAACGGAAGTCTGGTCCCGTGTTGTGGGGTATCTGCGCCCCGTGCAGAACTATAACCCCGGCAAAAAAGAAGAGTATATGATGCGAAAGAAATTCGTCATCTGATGCAGATGCTCCGGAGAACAACGATATCGGAGATGCGTGTCATGCGCATCTCCGCTTTACTATCCAGTCGCAGAGTAACTGATATGGTACAATAGAACGACCGAAGCAGGACAGGGAGGCGCGTAAATGCTCATTGCCGGTTTTCAAAAAACATCGTTTGTGGATTATCCCGGGCAGCCTTGTTCGGTCGTGTTTACACCCTATTGCAACTTCAACTGCCCATATTGCCACAACGTGCATATTATCGGGCACGCCGCGCCGCTGATTCCGGAGGAACCGGTGCTGGAGTATCTTGAGAAACGTGCAGGGTTGTTGACCGCAGTGACGATTTCCGGCGGCGAACCGACGCTCCAGCAGAATCTGGAAGCGTTCATTCTCGCTGTGCGCGCGTTCGGTTACAAAGTGAAACTCGACACCAATGGATCAAAGCCGCATGTACTGCTCGCCCTGCTCAACAAAAACCTTCTCGATTATATCGCAATGGATGTGAAAGCTCCGCCGGAGCGATATTCCGAAATCGCAGACGCGATCGTGGATATGGACGCAATTCGAAAAAGCATCACCGTCATCCGCAACAGCGGAATTGCGCATGAGTTTCGTTTGACGTTTGCGCCGCAACTGACGCGGGAGGATGCGATTGAAGCCGCGAGGCAGGTCAACGGGTGTGATCGTTTTTATCTTCAGCAGTACCGTCCGAGAAATGATTCCGACCCGCGCGCACACAGCCCGGAGGAAGTGTTGCTCACGGGCGAGGCGATTGCGCGTGAAATCGGCAACTGCACCGTACGCGGACTGGGGCCGGAACGATAATTTTCTGCTTAAGCCTTGCTGTCACAGGAACATTACAATTCGACGCATTGAATTCGTAGTCATTATCATTTATAATACTCGATATGAAGCATTTGTATCCCATCCGGAAAACTCTAATGATCGTATTTGCGCTTCTGGCGGCATTAAGTCTAGGCGCTTGTTCACAGGCGTCGCACTTACTCGACACCGCTGCGGAAGTTACGCCGACGCCCATGCCTGTGCAAACACTGCCGCCGGTCATTACGTACGGCGACGCAATGCCCCTCCCGATGACGGACGAGAGCCTCGTTCCGATCGGATATACGCGTGTTGAAGCCGGGAACCCTGATATTGCCCTCTTTGCTTTTACCGACGCGCAGGGCGCGACCCAATATCGTGTTTACGGCGGATATGTGCAGTATGTGGACGGCATTGCCGGCGATACCAGCACGGGATTCTATCCTTCCGATGAAACAGGCGCACTCCCGGCGGAAAGAGATGCGTTTGTCGATCCTTCCGGTGAGCCGTTCGGCGTATGTGAGATTCAGCCGCTGCCTGAGACGATACGGCTGCGGACGGTCTATACCATGCTGGAAAGCGGGTTAATCACCAGCACCAGCGGACTGAGCTTCGTGTATGGCTCGTTTAATGGCGGGGAAGGTGCGTTTTATCCGGCGACAAGCTCCGGCGCTATGATCCCCGGCGCGCTACCGACCGGCGAGCATATCAGCGTGCCGTCATACACACCCGAAGAGCCACCCGCGGAAGAGGGCGAATTGCTGATTCGCGTGTATATCGGTACACAGAGTATCGTCGTTTACAAAGCCGTAAACGGCGAGTGGACGGAAGAGCGCGTCATGATCTGCTCGACAGGGCGCAGCAAAGACATGACCCCGCGCGGAACGTTCCATCTCGTCCGTCAATATCCATATAAGAAAATGGGTGAAATCGCAGGGGAGAACGTCTATTCGCAATATGCCAGCCGGATCGTCAGCAGCTATCTGTTTCATTCCGTTCCCATCGGCGGGAAGAGCAGACAGAATCCCGAAAACGGAAAACGGCAGATGTTCGTGTCTTTATATGAAAAGCTTGGTACATTCGCTTCCGGCGGATGCGTACGGCTGCTCTGCAAGGACGCATACTGGATGTATATGAACTGTCCTGTCGGCACGACTATATTCATATCTGACGACAACGGCCCGACGCCCCCGGAACCACCCGCGCTGATCTATGAAGAACCCTATATGGACGCGCGGCAGGAATACGGCTGGGATCCGACCGATCCCGATCCTGCAAATCCCTATCATGCGATCTACCCGCCGGAATTTGTACTTGACGGGCCGGTGGTAGACAAATCGAAAGACTGAGTGAACAGCCGCCTTCGGGCGGCTGTTTTCGTTTCAAATAGGATACAGAAACATCGTTTTATGCACGAAAAATCAGCTGATTTTTTCTTGCCGGATTCTATTGACACAGGGCTGATATTTCGGTATTATTAACCCTGCACCTGTGCTCAGTTCGTCTAGTGGCCTAGGACACCGCCCTCTCACGGCGGGAACAGGGGTTCGACTCCCCTACTGGGTGCCAAAGAAACACAGAATCGTTCAATACGGTTCTGTGTTTTTCTATGTTTATTGTAAAACATAGGGGATGGGTTCGACTCGCCCTGAACCGCAGCACGTATAATGTTGAATCGAACATACGAAACAAAGAATCACTCGATACGGATCTGTGCTTTTATAAAAAGCAAGGACTGCATTATGCAATCCTTGCTTGTGAGTGATTAATAAATGAATCACTAGTTCTTGTTACGGATGTGATGCTGATAGAGCTCCTCTGTGGCAAGCGACATCTTTGTGACAGAGAAGTCGCAGTCGTACGGATAACAGTACCAGGTGTCTTCCAGCGTGTTGAGATCGACGCAGTCTCCATACTTGCCCAGATAATTGTATTCGATATGGGTCGAATACACCGACGGAACAGGCCGGATCATTTCGAACGCGCCATATTCGCCTGAAACATTTACGGTAAATCCGTCCATATTATGCGTAAGTGTGCCCTCGCCAAGATGGATATACCCGCTTGCGTTCGGCAGAGATTCCACGCGGACAGGGCAGGAGACGGCGTATGTGCCGGACTCGACTTCGCGGCGCACATTGGCGCGCTGCCATTCATACCAATCGGGAATATGTGAAAACTCCGTTTCGCCGTTTAACGCAACCAGACGGTTGTATTCGTCCAACTCCCACCGCTTGCCGCAGGCGGAGCAGTAGAGTTCGGCCCCCTTGGAATCCATCCGATATTCCGCTTTGCAGCTCGGGCACTGGTAGAGTACTTTGTGCAACCCTTCCGCGCGCTTTTCATAGGTAACGCGTATGCTGCGCTCCAATTGCCAGGCGTAGTCGTCATAGGTGAAGGCTTCGTTGATCGCCGCGTTCACCTCGTCGGCGGTGGCTTTTGCCAGTGACTCTGCGCTGAAGAGCTGCGTCATGACCGCTTCCGTCTGTTTCACGCCGCGCTCATGCAGATTCCAGAACGGTGAGTTGATATGATGCCCGTGCATGATCAGAGTTACGACGGGGACCTTGAGGAGTTTGCAGAGCTTGCCAAGCGACTCCGGCAGAACGGCGTTCGTTCCGCAGAGGGAATAGCGCGCCTCCGGATAGAGCACGGCGATATCCTTGTTTTTCACCACGCGCCCCAAATGGCGTATTAAGATCGCGTCGTTCGTAAACTTGCGTTTGCAGATGCATCCAACGGTACGCAACAACCACTCGCGACTTGCAAACCCGTCCTTGGTCGGAGATGTGAAACCGTCGATCGCGACGACGTTATTCGCCCGGTGCGGGAAAACCGCTGAGGTCGCCACCTTGAAGTCCAGAAACGCATTGTGGTTGCAGAACAGCAGATACGGCGGTTTTACGCCTTCCATATCGATTTTCGTGATCTTTGCCTTATGCTTCCAAACGTCTGGAAAGCTGATCGCCCAGGCGATCGCACGGAGTTTCTGCCTCTTCGGCTTTTTCAGCATGTCAAAGCGGGGAAAGGAATCGTTCACAAAAGCTCCTTCTCGCGGACAACAGTTCCACGTGTGTTTGTTGAACAGCACTATTGCGATTATATTGTCAGACAGCTTAGCTTGTCAATGAAAACAGAAATGCCGCCGCCGGGAATTCGGCAGGCGGCTAGAAAACGATCACAGACGAGTTGATTCACTACATGGTTTTGCTGTAACGCTGAAAAAATACAATATAGCAAACAATGGTTGCCAAATACACAACGGTAAGCAGCAAAACTGCGATATAGTTTATCCGCAGCAATAAAAACGCGAGCATCAGGGCAGCATACAGATAGATGGATATGCTGAACGCTTTGGCCTTTGCACGGTTCATGATAATGACGTTCCGTTCGTCCGCTTGTAACACTTGCATTTGCTCTTGAAATGTTTCGTCCGTTGCAAGCTTTCTGCGCTTGAGCGTCTGTCCGATTGCAGCGCCTGCAATTCCGCTGCCAATCCCGATGCTGGCAAACGGCCACACAGTGACGACGCCAGCCTCAAGTGAGCGGATTGCGAATGCTACACCGAGAAGCAGCAGCCCGAACCCTGCGATTGTTAGAATAATGTTTTTCGCACTGAATTTCATGTTTATGATTCCTCCGTGTAAATAAAGATTTCTTCTACCGGTATTTGAAAATAACGCGATATGCGAATCGCGAGAATGATGGACGGATTATAGCGTCCGTTCTCGATTGATCCGATGGTTTGGCGGGACACCTGCAGCGAGCGCGCAAGTTCTTCCTGCCGAATGCCGCGCTCCTTTCGCAGCGCTTCCAGTCTGTTTTGCATGATATATCCTTTCTGGAACTGTTCCGAGATGTTAAGCATGCTTTCCATAAATGATTCTAACATGATTTTCAAAAATGTCAAGCATGCTTTCCATAAATCGTTCAAAAAAAGAGGCGCGAAGCGCCCCGAATATATTGCAATCTCATGTCTCGCTAGTTGAGCAGCTCGATGGCTTCCTCCATGGTTACCATGTAGGCAAGAGGTTCATGCCAGATCATGTGCTCATAAAACGCGGTGATTTTCTCGCCGGAGAGCAGGGGATTGTCATATGTTGTCGTTGCACCAGACGGGATAAACACCTCGTATCCCAGCTCAAACGCGACCTTCACGCTGGTATCGACGCAATGCTCCACCTGCATGCCGCAGATGACCAGGCGCGCGATGTCCTGCTCCTGTAAGTACTTATGCAACCCGGTATTGCGAAAGGCGCTGTTGAAGCGCTTGTCAAACACCTGCTCCTCGAGCCTTGGTGAAAGCGAGCGATCCAGCTGCCAGCCGGGTGTACCCGCTTCCAACTCGTCTCCCGTGCCGCCGTCGTGTCGCACGTAGATGACCTCGGTGCTGCCCGCGTGTGCCGCGTCAATGAGCATTTTAATGTTCATGAGAAACTCGTCTTTGCGCGCGGGACGACCGTCAATGAGGGCCTGCTGCACATCGATAACAAGAAGCGCTGTGTTCATTTGATACCTCCTGAAGTAAACGGAATCATTCGGGAAATGTGCTCGACAAAAATACGTCGATTGCAGCATTGACCGCACCGGGATTGTCATAGTTGGCGTTATGCGCCGCATTTTTGATGATTACGAGCGGATAGCCGGTTGCCTCGTGCCATGCTTTTGAATACGCCAGCACTTTGCCTGCTGTGTCTTTTTCGCCCACAATGATCAGCACGGGGCAGTCTAAGGTTAAATCCCGGTTCTCTTTTGCAAACCCGTCGAGACCGCGTTTTGTCAGTGCGTTAAACTCGCGGCCACTATAGAAGGAGAGGGCATTTCGCATGTTTTGGCGGCCCTGCTGTGTCAAAGCAACGTTATTGACTATCGTATCGACATAGTACCGATGTGGGATCAGATACCCCATCCAGCCGGCTTGCGCCAGCCAGAACAGGTCGGATTTTGAGTAATATTGTAATCCGTACGGGCAGGTATCGATTGCGATAAACGCAGACACCATATCAGGATAACGAAGGATGAACGATTGTGTGAGATAACCACCCATAGACTGCCCGGCAAAGATCGCGCGGTCAATACCCTCGCCAAGTAAAATTCCGCGCAGATCCTCTGCACAGTTGGCGTAGGAAAAATCGCGGTAGGGGCGCGAGAGCGCGTGCGCAGGCGCATCCCAGGCAATGACCGTGTAGCGGTCGGCAAAGTGCCAAACTTGCTGTTCAAACAGCGTGTGATCCGCCGTAAGCCCGTGCAGGAAGAAGATGCACGGTGCGTCGGGATTCTCATTACGGGTGATCCAATACGCAACAGTACCGCGCGGGGACGCGTATGCTCTTTGCTCAGTCTTTGTCATACCCATCGTGTTCCTGCTTTCTTTGCTTAATGGTCTTTATAACCTTCGGTAATATGCAGTGCGTTACAGAAGGGTTTGTTTTTCGACTCTCCGCAACGGCAGAGTACAACACGGTTACGCACCTCGTATACGGTTCCGTTTGCGGATTCGATCGGTATTCCGCCTTTGACGAAGATGCCCGCACTGACTTCCTCTTCCGGATCCTGTAGGATTTCGATGCCGGGCTCGTAAAAAGGCTCGTGTATCGTTCCGTCTTTCTCAACCGCGGTCAGGCGACCGGCGGGACATTCATTGGCGGCGATAACTGCCTCGGAATGCCGGAATGGATCTGCGGAGTCTTCTGCCAGCTCCCAGGCATCGCCGCTGTCGCGATGACAGAAGCGCGCCAGAGCGCATCTCCCGTCGTCCAGCAGGTCTACACCGGTGCCCTCGATACGTGCGGCACGTTCGCTGTAATCACGCGTACAGGCGGTCTCAGTCCCGTCAAATCCGGCGGCAGTATGCGATCCGTCACAGAACGGCGGCGTTTTCGTGTGTCCGCAGCGGCAAAGAGCATAGCTTTCGCGCTGCGGGAGGGGTCGCCCTTCCTCATATACGTAACCGTTGCCTTTCGGAACTATGATTTTTTCAGAAAGCGGCACGCCGCCAGAGACCAGATAGGGCCCGTCTTTTAAAATTCGGATACGAGGTTCTTTTTTCTGCATATCATTTCTTATATTCCGGTTCTTCAGATTTGCGCATAGGCTACCAATATAGTATGCGCGAATTCTGTTTTTGTAAAGTCACCATATCGGCTCAGACTGTAAATCAGTTGGTTTTTGCTTTTTCGATATATTTCAAAAATGCATCCGCTTGCTTCTCAAGATAAGGCAGGCTGGTCGTGAGTTGCAGTGCGCCGGATTCGTCCGTCTGGTCCTGCACATTTGGTATGCGCAGACGTGGATAGTTCATCACGTCCGCGTTGAGCATACTCAGCAGCATAACCAGAAGATCCTGCGCGGTCACCGTGCCGCCAAGGCCGTTGGAAGCGCCGCTGATGGCGACCGGTTTTCTGGAAAACGATTGCCGTTCGGTATCGGACGGTCTCCGTGAAAGCCAGTCGATCAGGTTCTTCAAGAGGCCGGGGTAGGAGTGATTGTACTCCGGCGTAAAGAACCATATGCCGTCGACAGCTTTGATTTGCTCGCGCACACGACGCACCGGCTCCGGCGCAGGATGCTCGATATCCTGATTCATATAGGGAACGTCTGCGTAATCGATGATCTCGAATTCTGCGCGATCACCTATGATTTCTTTTACTTTCTTCGCTAGCTGCAGGTTATAGGAATCTTTTCTGAGGGAACCTACGATAGCTGCGATTCTAATATTCGCCATGTATCCTTCTCCTTGTACGTAAGTTATGTCGCCGGGTTTTGTTTGATAAACGTTCCGTTTCTGAGCTCCTCGAACGCAGTGTCCAGCTCTTCGCGGGTGTTCATTACAATCGGGCCGCCCCAGGCGACGGGTTCGTGCAGCGGTTTGCCGGAGAAGAGAATGCAACGCAAGTCGCCCTCCGGCGTCGCCTCGATGGTAACGCTGTCGCCGGCGCCAAACAGCACCGCAGTTTTTTCGGAGACGAGCGTTTTGTCGATCACCGCATCTCCTAAAATCAGAAACGCGAACACGGTTTCTTCCGGTTTGACGGGAATCGTAATCTTTGCTTTTTTCTGCAGCGTAATGTCAAGGATGCTCGCCGGAATATGGCGCGGCACCGTCCCGCTGACACTGCCATAGGTACCAGAGAGAACGCGTACTGTCGATTTTTCATCCTCTACAGTAGGAATCATATCGCCTGTGATGCTCAAATATGCAGGCGTTGTCATCTTCTCGGCATGCGGCAGATTCAGCCAGAGTTGCAGGCCGAGCATGCGCTTTGAGGCGATTGGCATCTCCTGGTGCAGAATACCGCCGCCGGCAGTCATCCATTGGCTTTCGCCGGATTGTATGACGCCCTTGTTGCCGAGGCTGTCCATATGCTCGATTCTGCCTTCAATCAGATAGGTGACAGTCTCGATTCCGCGATGCGGATGCCAGGGGAACCCGGCGGTATAATCGTCCGGATTGGTCGAGTCGAAGGAATCCAGCATCAAAAACGGATCAAAGTCATATACATCCCGACTGCCGATTACGCGGACGAGGTGCACACCGGCGCCGTCGGTCGCGTGCTGTCCGCGTACGGTTTTCTCGATATTACGCTGCTTCATTGCAATACGCTCCTTTCCGAGTTGTTGGTTATAGTTTCATGCTTCCAAGCAGATAACTTGTCATGCTCAGCGAGCCATAGGCACAGTCTGCGTTGAACACACTGATCAAATCGGATTCGTCGCTAGCGCCGAGCACATAGAGAAGCGGTGCATAATGATCCAGCGAAGGGACCGCAAGCTCGGCGGATTCTCCTGCGTGTTGATACGCAACGACATCCTCAAAGCGCCTGTCCATCACAGCGTGTTTAATATACTGGTCGAATTCCTGCGCCCAAAGTTGACCGTCGTTCATTCGCCAGTCGATACGCGCAAGGTTGTGCACGATATTGCCGCTGCCAAAGATCAAAACGCCTTCGTCACGCAGCGGCTTCAGTTTTTGTCCGATTGTAAAATGCTCAGCGGGAGAGAGCAGAGCGTTGACGCCCAGCTGAATGACAGGCACTTCCGCTTTTGGAAAAACATGTCGCAGCACGGACCAGCTGCCGTGATCAATACCCCAGCTGTTGTCGGTTTCAACTGTATTGCCCAGGAGTTCTTTGACGCGTCGTGCGAGCGCAGGGGAGCCCGGCGCTGGGTATTTGAGCTGATACAGTTCTTCCGGAAAGCCGTACATATCGTAGATCATCGCCGGATTGGCGGAATCGTTTATCTTTATTCCGCGCCCAAACCAATGCGCGGAAACGGCAAGTATTGCCTTTGGTTTCGGTAATGACTCACCAAGCCCGATCCAGACTCGGGAGTACTGATTGTCTTCAATTGCATTCATCGGCGAACCATGACCGGTGAATACGATGGGCATCCTTTCGTTTAACATAACAAACACCTCGTTTCAGATGTCCTTACATCATAGTAGACCGCAGTTAAAAAAAAGTAAAGTGCGTAAAGCACACAAGAGAGGAAACGCTTGACATCTTGTATGAAGCATGATATAAATTGAACGATCATTCATTGAATGATCGTTCAATTTGTTTGAATGGAGGCATTCGAATGACATCACGCGGCGATCAAAAGGAAAACCGCAGGCAGGACATCCTGTATGCGGGATTGAGTCTGTTTATTCAAAAGGGTTATTCCGGCACGAAGATCAAAGACATCGCGCAGACGGTCGGGATGAGTGTTGGTTTGCTGTTTCACTATTTCGCATCGAAGGAAGAGCTGTTGAAGGAACTTGTCCGCCTTGGCATCGAAGGCCCGATGACTACGGTTCAACCGACAGATCTTGAGCCGATGCAGTTTTTCGAAGAAACGGCGGATCGTATTCTGTCCTATATCCGGGAAGATCCGTTCGTCTGCAAGATGTTTGTGCTGATGAATCAAACGGCGTTCAGCAGCGATGTTCCGGATAGTGTGAAAGAACTGCTACAGGGGTTTGACGTTTATGCCCCCACCGTAGAGATCATGCGCCGCGGGCAAAAAAACGGTACCATTAGAGCGGGTGATCCGCTGGCGCTTACCGTTGCGTACTGGAGTGCCATACAGGGCGTTGCAGAAACGCTTGCGATGTATCCGGCGCTTCCTTGCCCGGAAAGCAGTTGGATTGCGGATATCATACGAAACAAAATCGAGAGGTAACATACATGACACAAATAGCGATCATAGGCGCGGGTATCGCGGGACTGACAGCGGGCATCTACGCAAAGCAAAGTGGATTTGACGTAACGATTTACGAAAGCCACACGATACCAGGGGGCGCTTCTACAAGCTGGCGCAGGAAGGGATATCTGTTTGAAGGCGGCATGCACTGGTTGACCGGTTCTTCGCCAAAGACGCAGCTGCACAAGCTTTGGCGTGAGGTCGGCGCGATTGACGATGCGACGGTTTTTCATACCCGCGACCCGTTCTTTTGTTACGAGTCGGAAGGAATAAGGGCATGTTTATACCGGAACATAGACCGCCTTTATGCGCACCTGTGTGAGATTTCTCCGGTTGATAAAGCCGAGATTAAAAAGCTGTGCAACGATGTGACCAAACTCGCTCGCGTACAGATGCCCGCGATGGATCTGCCGAAACTGAAAGCAAAGTATCCGTCCAAATTTCCGCTTTCGCTGTTGTTTGGAATGCTGCCAGCCATGCCGCGCATGAAATATTATCAAAACCTCTCCACGGCGGAATATGCCGCCCGCTTTCAAAGCCCGCAGATTCGAAATCTGCTGATCAACATGATCAGCGAGGACTTTCTCCGCTTCCGGACTGCTGTTCACGATTGCGACGCTCGCATCGGGTGACGGCGGCTATCCCGAGGGCGGCTCGCTCGCCATGGCAAAGCGTATGGCGGATCGCTTCCAATCTCTCGGTGGAACAATCGCCTACAAAACGCGCGTGGAGAAAGTGTCCGTCGAAAACGGTGCTGCGACAGGAGTCGTTGTCGCTGGAGAGACGGTTCCGTATGACGCGGTCATTGTAACGCAAGACACGCGCAGCGCGATCGACTCGCTGTTTGATGCGCCGCTCCACGAACCCTGGATGGAGCAGATGCGCAACGACACGCATCCCATGCTGGATGTGTTCATCGGTCTCGGCGTGGAGGCGGATCTTTCCGGCCTGCCGGAACAAATTATGTTCCCGGCTTCGGAACCGATCCGCATCGGCGAGCTGACGTTTGAGAGTGTCGCTTTCAATAACTACGCGGGCTACGAAGGGTATGCGCCAAAGGGCAGCACCGCGCTGACCGCCACGCTGGTTGGGGACAGTTACGATTTCTGGAAGCGCTGCCGTGAAAACGGCACATACGAGCAGGAGAAACAAAAGGTTGCGCAGGCGTTGATGCGCGAAATCGGCCTGAAGTACCCGGAGACGCGCGGCAAGATCGTTGTGTCAGATGTTGCGACGCCCTTGACCTACGAGCGGTATCTGCACTCCTATAAAGGTTCCTGGATGTCCGTAACGAAAAAAGGGCAGGGGAATCTGCAGTACCCCTGCAAGCCGGAGTGCATGCAGCACCTGTACTTCGCAGGTCAGCGGCTCACGCCTCCGGGCGGATTGCCGGTTGCGCTCACAACTGGGCGAACGGCTGCGCAGCATTTGTGTCTGGATACGGACACGGTGTTTCAGGGAGCGATTTAAAATAAAAAAGCGGCAAACGCCGCTTTTTATATTAATTAGATTACTTCAATCGATCGAAGATGCGCAGGCACAAGTATGTCAGATACGGCGACGGCTCTTTTTTCTGGCCGAAATCCCAGCCTTTCAGCTTCATGTAGATTGATTCCGGCGTGAAGAATCCGTCGTTATCCTGCTTGCTTTTGATCAGATCGATCATTTCAATAAAACGCGGATCGTTGTGTACGGCGGGAAACTTGCTCAGCACGCCCGCCACGGTGACGATATCATACCAGCAGGACGGCGCTTTCAGCTTTCGAAAATCGGTTCCCATATAGAACATATAAGGGTGCTGCTCGCGGCTCGTCTCCCAGAGATGCAGCAGCGTTTCGAGCGAAATCTTCGCGGCGTCGGAATCGCGATACTCCGGCAGACAGGACAGCAAATCTGCCATGATCAGCGTTGCATACGGGCAACAGTCGCTCTTTCTGCCGGGCCCGCGAAATTTCCCCAGCTCGGGCGATACGGCGCAGGGAAACCCGTTCTCCCGGCAGAGCGACACCAGATAATCGACGCCGGGTTTGATGTGTTCCTCGTAATCCACTCCGGCTTTGACCAGCGCCAGCATCAGAGAGGGCGCGTCGCAAAGGCACCAGCTGAACACATCTACGCCTGCACCGCCGAAATGCTTTGGCACGTTCGTCATCGACTGATAGACGCCGTTTTCGTCTTTGTGCGCGAGGATCTGGTCGATTGCCGCCCGGATTTCCGGTACTCCTGTATCAAAACCGAGATCAAGCAGAAATAGTAACCTCTGGATCGGCAGCATGGGGTTTTTGTGGTTGGTGACGAGTGTTTCGTGATAGTGCGATACATCGTTCAACGCGAGTTTGATTTTCTCGTCAGCGAGCGCGGACTTCATCAGATCTGCATTCTCTTGTAAAGGCGAGTGAAGCAGATTGAGTTGTATTGCGTATTTGAGCCAGTCTTCGCTGCGATTGTATAATTCGGCGTACATGAGCGTTGGTCTCCTGTCTAATCCAAATTGATAGAAGAAGAAATGTAATAGTGAAATCCATTTTGATCGCAATACTGCGCAATCTCATTATAAACTGAATTATTAAATTTGGCGTACTCGGTTAAATAAACATCCAACCCCGCTTCTTTGCAGCGCGCCAGATACGCCTGATAGTATTGAGAATCTTCCGAACTTTGCCGAATCAACGCACCCGTAGTGAAGTTGATATTCGTAAACACACACTCTTGATTGACACCCGTGATCGCGGAAAGCGGTTCGGCTGCATCCAGCACAGCGCGGGAAACAAATACATCGCCGCCGTTGATCAGTATCGGCTTGTCGTATTGTCCGAGAGAAGTGATCATCTCAACGATGCCGTTATAGATTGCATCGGAAGTGTAGAGGTAATAGACGTCTGCGTTGTCGAGAAAGAATCCGTCAACACCTTTTTTAATAAGAGCAGCGGCTTGTTCACCTACAAAGTCCTTCCACTCCTGCCGTGAAACGTCCCCCCAGTATTCGTCCGGCCAGTTGTCATATGGCGCGAGGATGAGGTCCTTCATAGAGTCGTAGCCCTCGCGAAAGGTCTCGATGGAGCCGATGTTGAGATAGGTGTATACCGCGGTTCCGCTGGCCTGTACGGCGGCGATTTCATCATGTGTGAAGTATTGCGCGTCGATGACAACAGTTTGATATTTCGCGAGTACGGAAGTGTCTTCGGGGTTGAGACCGAGGAGGACGGCGTAGGAAGATTGTGTTTGTTCGGGCGTGCCGTTGCACGCCGCCATTGAGAACAGCAGTGCGCATGCAGCGAGCACGATTACAAGTTTTTTCATCGACCGAAGTACGATCATCATCAATAAGTGGTTTGGTCTTTGGTGTAATACATCTGCCGCCAGCCATCGCCAAAAATGCCAATCTTTTGCGTGTCGGGATAGAAGCAGACTTCGGGATAATGGGATGTATCAAAGTCGAGATAGAGTAGAGGCTCGGTTTCCGAGAGATTCGTGAGCTGGTGGGCGCCTGTTTCGCCGGTTGGGAAAAAAATAGAATCGCCCGCTGAAACTTCCTGCTCGCCCTCCGGTGTACGGAGCAAACCTTTGCCGCTGAGGACGAAGAAGCATATTCTTCGTTCAGCGTGTGGTAGTGATAGGGGAAGCCTGATTTATTTGGCGATAGTTTGATGAGGTTTGCATAGCAGCCATTCGCATCGGAACGAGGGGTGAGTTCGATCTTGTCGTAGTCGTAGGTTTCGTGATCTGGGCGGCGTGTCCAGACGGCATCCGGGGAACTGGTGTGGCGGATGATGGGCATGGTGGTTTCCTCCTTATATGGACTCGTATATGTCATCATTATACGTATGAATTATGTTTCTGCAAACAAAAACAAGCCAGAAAACTGACTTGTCTGCATCGTTTAGGGCAACATGCATAGAATGTGCGCGTTACTCATCTTTTAACTTTGACTCCTTCACTTCACGTAAATGAGCAAAGAGTCCTTTTTTCTTACTACGAGCAACATACCAGTCATCGAACAAAAATTCGATCATATCAAGAAGACTACTTGCTTCATCAGGTTCAACATCAAGAATTAAGTCTATATTAGAGCTACTTTCCGGATGAGCCCCGATATTTCCAATAGATTTTACAGCTAGTAGCGCTTCTACTACTTCGTCATCGACTTTTCCGCGTAAGGCTTCTATTTCTTGATGCAGATTTACTTTTGTTATTCCCCAAAAAATCACGAATCATGCTTTGCAAACAACGGCGAGAAAGTGTAGCGGAGGCTTTTGGGCTTAACTCTAAAATTGAAGAGGCTTCAAGGTAGTCATCTTGAATATTTTTGGGGACACTTGAATGAGGCTGAGTACGATTATAATCAGGAAGTAAGCGTCTCGTAATTCCAGAAAAATCTTCCCCATAAATGCCTCTGAGAATATAGGTTCCATTATTGCAAGCATCATTTGGGCATCTATATGACTCTATTGCAAATAAGAGTTCAGAATCAGATGTCCTTGCAGTTGCTAATCCTTTATAAGTGTACACATACATTGTATTATGATTAATATTTTCTTCAATTGTAAAATGTTGATTACAATACGGACATTTAAAACCAGCCATAAATTACCCCGATAATAAAAATTTAACTTTGAAAATATGGATAATCGTGAGTGATTACCTGCTCCGATAGTATAACATAATATTCATCTTGAGAAAACAAAAACAAGCCGGAAAACCGACTTGTTTTATGTGGTGCAGGAAACAGGACTTGAACCTGCATGAGTGTGACCTCACACGGACCTGAACCGTGCGCGTCTGCCAATTCCGCCATTCCTGCAAGATATAAAAAGTGGTGGATGGGGATGGATTCGAACCATCGTAGTCTGTGACAACGGATTTACAGTCCGCTCCCTTTGGCCGCTCGGGAACCCATCCACGTTGGGGTATCTGGAATTGACTATTTGATTTTCAAGGATACTTTGTTGGAGCTGGTGATGGGACTCGAACCCGCAACCTGCTGATTACAAATCAGCTGCTCTGCCAATTGAGCTACACCAGCAGGGAATCTGGTGCCTCAGAGTGGACTTGAACCACCGACACAGGGATTTTCAGTCCCTTGCTCTACCAGCTGAGCTACCGAGGCAAAAAACTGGCGACCCGGAGGGGACTCGAACCCCTGACCTCCAGCGTGACAGGCTGGCGTACTAACCAACTGTACTACCGGGCCGAATAAAACCGATTGCCCTTCGGCAGAAAAGCGAACTGGTGGGCCTTCAGGGACTCGAACCCCGGACCAACCGGTTATGAGCCGGCCGCTCTAACCAACTGAGCTAAAGGCCCAAGTCCAGAAAAAATGGTGACCCCGAGGAGACTCGAACTCCTGTTACCGCCGTGAAAGGGCGGTGTCTTAACCGCTTGACCACGGGGCCACAAAATGGTCGGGGTGAAAGGATTTGAACCTTCGGCCCCATGCTCCCAAAGCACGTGCGCTACCGGACTGCGCTACACCCCGAAGAAGCCGCGCACCGCTTTTCGCGACCTTGATAATATACAACACGGACATTAAAATGTCAACATGGAAAACATAAAAACTTACTTTGAGAAATAGAATTCATGCTATAATGGAACGAAGTTGATATGGAGTGTAGTAATATGGCAAAATTGTCGCCTGAGAGCGAATCTTCCCGCGCAAAAAAAGGCGCGTATTATATTGAAACCTTCGGCTGTCAGATGAACGTTCGGGACAGCGAAACCGCAGCCGGACTACTGGAAACGATGGGGTATACCCGGAGCGATAGCAAGCAAGATGCGGATCTGATTCTGTTTAACACTTGCTGCGTGCGCGATCATGCGGAAAAGCGCGTGTTCGGCAACATCGGCGCGCTCAAAGAACTCAAGGACGAGAAATCGAACCTGATCATCGGCGTGTTCGGCTGCATGATGCAGCAGCAGGAGGTAGCCGACAAACTCTATCGCCGGTTTCCGTTTGTCGATATCGCGTTTGGCACCAACCTGCTGTCCAAACTGCCCTCGTTCGTGGAAAGCGCGCAATCCGGCGGCAGAACGCTCGCGGTGGACGAGAACAATATCAAAATCGAGGACGACCTGCCGAGCATCCGCACGGGGAAGATGAACGCGTTCGTCAACATCAACTACGGCTGCGATAATTTCTGTACCTATTGTATCGTGCCGTATGTGCGCGGGCGGGAACGCTCCCGCACGCCGGAGTCGATTGAGCGTGAGATCGTTTCTCTCATCGGCGAGGGATACAGCGAGATCACCTTGCTCGGGCAAAACGTCAACTCCTATGGAAAGGACCTGGACGACGCTTCGTTCGCGGGACTGCTCAAGCGCGTATCTGCCATTGACGGGTTGAAGCGCATCCGGTTTATGACGTCGCACCCCAAGGACCTCGGTGATGATATGATAGCAGCGATGGCTGCGCTGCCGAACGTCTGTCACCATGTACATCTGCCGATGCAAAGCGGTTCAAACGAGATTTTAGAGCGCATGAACCGGCGCTATACGCGCGAAACGTATCTCGAAATCGTGGATAAACTGCGCGCCGCGATGGACGATGTGGAGATTACAACCGATATCATCGTCGGCTTTCCGGGCGAAACGGAGGAAGATTTCCTTCAAACGCTCGACATTGTGGAACGGGTCGGGTTTGCTTCCGCTTTTACATTTAAGTACTCGCCGCGCAAGGGCACGCGCGCTGCGACGATGGACAACCAGCTGCCGGATGCGGTCAAGCGCGAACGACTGCACCGGCTCAACGAGCTGCAGGAGCGAAAATCGCGTGAGAACAACGAAAAATACGTCGGCCGCACGGATATCGTGCATGTAGAGGACTGTGATCTGCGCGGCGAACCCGTCTGTTACGGCAAGTTCTCCAACTTTAAAATGGTCTACTTCGCTGGTGGCACCGAGCTGATCGGCGCATATGTGCCCGTACGGATTACAAACGTTCGCAAGAACTCACTATTCGGTATATTGGAGGAAAACACAAATGATTGAACTGGCAAGAGAACTCGGACTGGCACTCGCCAACTCCGCAGAATTCATACAGATGAAACAGGCGCAGGCCGCGTTTGAGGGCAGCGATGCCGTCGGCGAACTCATGCGCGAACTCAACGAAAAGCGCGACCGCCTCATCAACATTCTGTCTGAAGACGACAACAACGATATCGAAGCCGTCTCGCTGACCAACGATATCGACCGTTTGGAAGAGCAGCTCAAAGAGAGCCCGCTCTATGAAGAACTCGTTTCGGCGCAGACCGCTTTTTCCGCGGTGCTCACCGCAATCAACAACGAGATCAACGCCTGCATCGGCAGCGATACCGATTCGGACGCCAACTGCTCGGGCGGCTGCGATAGCTGCGGCGGCTGCAAGCACTGACCAGCGGAGGAGACGGATGCCTGCTTCGATGACGCCGATGATGCGGCAATACATGGAGCTGAAAGAAAGATACAGCGATTCTCTGCTTTTTTTCAGGCTCGGTGATTTTTACGAGATGTTCTTCGAGGACGCAAAGACAGCGGCGAAAGAACTTGACCTCGTTTTAACGGGCCGCGACTGCGGCCTGAGTGAGCGCGCGCCGATGTGCGGCGTTCCATATCACGCAGTCGACAACTATATCGCCAAGCTGATTGAAAAGGGCTATAAAGTCGCTGTTTGCGAACAGACGGAGGATCCGGCGCAGGCCAAAGGGCTCGTTGAGCGGGATGTCATCCGTGTAATCACGCCCGGCACGGTCATCGAAGAGCGCATGCTGGAGGAAGGCCAAAACAGTTTTATCGCCGCTATCGCGCCCGGTGAGAACGTCATTGGCCTTGCTTACGCGGACGTATCGACCGGCGAATTCTATCTGCTGCAGCTGGATGGAAAACAACCGGATGTTGCGCTGCTCGACGAACTCGAGCGCATTCGTCCGCGCGAAATCATAGCGGAGCCGTCGTTGTTTTTACAGCAGTTGCTGACGAGAAAAATCTCATCTTCGTATTATCTGGAGCAATACGGCGCGGGTGCATTCCTGCCGGAGAGCGCGCGGGATATCCTGATGCGTCATTTTCGCGTCGGCTCGCTCGCCGGCTTCGGCGCGGGGGACGCGCCATACGCTGTTTCCGCGGCAGGCGCGTTGATGCGCTATCTCGATGAAACGCAGAAGAATGCGCTCTCGCACATCAACGGTATGCGGCTGCTCAATCGCAGCAACTACATGGTACTGGACGCAACCACGCGCAGAAACCTCGAACTCACGCAACCGTTGCGTTACGGCGGCAGCAAAAAGCACACGCTGATTCATCTGCTCGACTATGCAAAAACGGGTATGGGCGGACGAAAGCTGAGAGATTGGGTCGACCGTCCGCTGCAGTCAATCGCAGATATCGAGCGAAGGCTCGACGCTGTCGGCGAGCTCAAAGACGACATGACCAGCCGAAAACAGCTGCAGGAGCTGCTGCACGGCATGTATGACATTGAGCGGCTCAGCAGCAAGATCGTCTATGGCTCAATAACGGCGCGGGATTGCATTGCGCTGGTTCGAACGCTCGAGAGAATCCCGTTTATCCGCGAGACACTCAGGCGCAGCGAAAGCGCGGCATTGTCCGATATTCTGAACAGCCTCGACGAAATGGACGATGTATTGGGATTGCTGCTCTCCGCAATTTCCGACGAACCGCCCGCAAACATGAAAGAGGGCGGTTATATCCGCAACGGATACAACGCTGAAGTTGACGAGTTAAGGGGGATCGCCGAACATTCACAGCAATGGCTGGAGCAGTTTGAAGCCAGCGAACGCGACAACACGAAAATTAAATCCCTGCGCGTGAACTATAACCGCGTGTTCGGATATTATATTGAAGTCACAAAGTCTTATCTGGCACAGGTGCCGTTTCACTATGAACGCAAACAGACGCTCGCAAACGCTGAGCGGTTTATTACACCGGAACTCAAGGAGATGGAGCTGAAGATCCTCGGCGCAAAAGACCGCCTGATCTCGCTGGAAGCCGAACTATTTGCCAAGATAAGGGATGTGCTGATCAGCTGCACAAACCGCCTGCAGACAAACGGCACAATGATTGCCGAACTCGACGCATATCTTTCGTTGTCCCAAACAGCGGAGGACAATCATTACTACCGCCCAAGCTTAAACCAGCAGGGCCGCGTTCGTATCGTCAACGGACGCCATCCCGTGATTGAAAAAGCGATGAAAGAGCCGTTTGTGCCAAACGACGTTCTGCTCAATCGCACAGACGACCGGCTACTGATCATCACCGGACCGAATATGGCCGGTAAAAGCACGTATTTAAGACAGACGGCCTTGATTACGCTGATGGCGCACATCGGCTCGTTTGTACCGGCGACGGAAGCAGACGTCTCGATTGTCGATCGCATCTTTACGCGCATCGGCGCAAGCGACGATCTCTCGTCCGGCCAGAGTACGTTTATGGTGGAGATGAGCGAAGTTGCCAATATCCTGCACAATGCGAGCGAAAACAGCCTGCTGATTCTCGACGAGATCGGCCGCGGCACTAGCACCTTTGACGGGCTGAGTATCGCTTGGTCGGTGCTTGAATACATCGCCGATGCGAAACGCTGCGGTGCAAAAGCACTCTTTGCCACGCACTATCACGAACTCACCGAGCTTGAGGGCGAGCTGCAGGGCGTGAAGAACTTCCGCGTGACCGTCCGCGAGATCGGCGAGGACATTGTATTCCTGCGCAAGATCGTGCGCGGCGGCGCGGACCAGAGCTTCGGCATTCAGGTGGCCCGATTGGCCGGTCTTCCGGATGCGGTACTCGTGCGCGCCAAAGAGATACTTGAACAACTCGAATCGGCCGATATCGCCGCAAAACACGAACCGGCTAAGATTGAAACCAGCGTTCAGCCTTCGCTGCTCGACGAGAGCCATGAAGAGAGCGCGCTGCGCATCCTGCGCGAGATGGACGTGAACCGTCTCACACCGCTGGAAGCGCTCAACCAGCTCTTTGCCCTACACGCAATGCTGAAACAGAAACCGGAGTAAACGATGCAAAAAGTACATGTTTTACCGCCAAGGCTGGCCAACCAGATTGCCGCAGGCGAAGTCGTCGAGCGGCCGAGTTCGGTTGTCAAGGAGCTCGTCGAAAACGCGATTGACGCGGGCGCAACGGCGGTGACTATCGAGATTGAAAACGGCGGGCTGGACAGCATCCGCATTGTCGACAACGGATTTGGCATCGCCGATGAGGACTGCGAAACTGCTTTTTTAAGGCATGCAACCAGCAAGATTTCATCCGCCAGCGACCTCTTTGCAATTCAATCGCTCGGATTTCGCGGCGAGGCGCTTGCGTCTATTGCCGCAGTGTCCCGCGTGACACTGCAAACGCAGACCGATGAGGATGAGCTCGGCTCGATCGTTCGATACGAAGGCGGCGAGATGATCGAACACAAGCGAACCGCCGGCACGCGGGGGACGAGTGTTGAAGTAAAAAACCTGTTTTATAATGTGCCTGCCCGGCTTAAGTTCGTCAAAAGTGCTCGGGCAGAGAGCGCTGCGATCGGCGACTACGCCGCGCGCCTGATCCTCTCGGCGCCGCAAATCGCCGTGCACTATGTCAACAACGGAAAGAGCGTATACCGTTCCTCCGGAAACGGCAGCGCAGAAGACGCGCTGCTCTCCGTATACGGCATTGCAACACAACGGCAGATTTGCCCCGTATCGTTTGACGACGGGTATTTAAAGATCACCGGTTTTGTCGGTGTGCCGGACCTTGCGCGCGCAAACCGCTCCGGTCAAACACTGCTGCTCAACGGCCGTATCATCCGCTCCGCCGCTTTGAGCCACGCGCTATCGCGCGCGTTTGACACGCGTGTGCTCATCGGTCGATTTCCGTTTGCGGTGTTGTATCTGAACATTGCATATGCGGAGGTGGACGTCAATGTACACCCCGCAAAGATGGAGGTGCGTTTTACGGACGAGGCGCGGGTCACGCGCAGCGTCGTCGTCGCCTGTTCAGAAGCGTTGATCCGCAGTTATGTGCCTACGATGGAGCCTGTCCGGGAAACATCGCCGCAACAAGAGAAAGCGTATTTTGATCCCGCCAAATCTGGCGGCGTCGATTTAAGAAAACCTGTATTCCAACCGAGCGCAACGCTGCGCGAAAGCGGCTATTCGGGCGTTCCGCGCGTGCCGATGTTTCGCATGCCGGAAAGGGAACATCCCGATCAGCAGCAGTCGTTCACTGTTGATTCAACCGCTCCGGCCGAGCCGTTGTCCGAGCCGTTTCACGTGATCGGATGCGCGTTTGATACCTATTGGTATGTGCAGCAAGGCGAGGTTGTCTACTGTATTGACCAACACGCGGCACACGAGCGCTTTCTCTACGACGCGTTGATGGCGCGCCGTGCCGCCGTGGTTTCGCAGACGCTGTTTCTGCCGGAAGACGTCAGACTGCTGCCGTCAGAAGCGGACATCTTCTCAATCAACCGAGAAGAACTTGAGCGATTCGGCTTTGTGTTCTCGGACGCAGGGGAGACGGGCGTTACACTCCTCGCCGTACCGCAGATCAATGGAACTGCGCTTAAGGGTTCGTTCCTGCACGATGTGCTGGAGTTTATTTCCGGTTCCGGCGAAGCGCGCCCCAACGACTGGTTTCGCGACGCACTGGCACAAGCCGCATGCAAACACGCGGTAAAAGCAGGGGAGCGTCTCGCGCACGAGGAGATCAAAACTCTACTGGAACATCTGCATGAACAAGATACCCTGCTGACCTGCCCGCACGGACGGCCTGTTGCGGTGCGGTTCCACAAAACCGACATCGAGAAGATGTTCAAACGCGTGCTGTAACTCTTATGAAACAAGCAAACAAACAACAGAGAATCGTCTGCATCGTTGGCCCGACCGCCTGCCATAAGACGGAGTGTTCCATAGAGCTGGCCTTGCGCGTGAATGGCGAAATCGTCTCAGCCGATTCCGTGCAGGTGTATTTCGGCATGGACATCGGCTCGGCCAAACCGGACGAACAGGAACGGAAGGGAGTGCCGCACCACCTGATCGATTGCCTGCCAATCGATACGCCGGATTTTTCCGTTTCCATGTTTCGCAATCTGGCAATCGACGCGATTCATGGTATCTCCTCGCGAAGCCATGTGCCAATCGTCGTTGGCGGAAGCGGGTTGTATGTCAACGCGCTGACATTTCCGCTCGGGTTTGCGATTCCACAAAATAGAGAAATACGCGAAACACTCTTAGCTGAATACGATACGGATCACAACCGGGTATTTGAACGACTAATCCAAGCCGATCCCGATACGGCAAAGCGGTTGCATCAAAATGATAAAAAACGGATTGTCCGCGCGCTTGAGGTGTTTGAAGCGTCCGGTCGTCCGCTCTCCTCATACGGCGGCGATTTTCAGAATGTATCCGGCGAAGAACCGCCGTTTTCACCGTTGATGATCGGGCTAAACATGGACCGCGCAACACTGTATGACCGGATCAACCGGCGCGTGGACCTCATGATAGAGCGCGGCCTAGTCGATGAGGCAAAGCGCATCTATGACATGGGATACAGCCGTTCGCTACCCGCGATGCGGTCCATTGGTTATCAGCAGTTGTTCACGTATTTCGACGGCGAGGTATCATTGACCGACGCGATTGAAAAAATTAAACAGGATACACGCCGGTTTGCTAAACGGCAGCTCACCTGGTTTCGACGTGATGAGCGTATCCGCTGGCTGGACGCAACGCACTGGGACACAGACAAAGAATCATTGATACAAAAACTGGCGCTCTTGACACAGCGCTGGATGGAAGGGAAGCATACATGATCGAACGATCCGACCGCGCGCGGGAAATCGTCTGGAGCGCGGAGCAATTTCTGGCGGACGTATTCCGCCGGGCAGACGCCGTTGAAATGGTGAACCAGCAGCGCGTGCTCGAAGCGTTTCAAGAAGCGCGCGTGAGCGCGCGTCACTTCGCACCGACCACGGGCTATGGCTATGACGATATCGGCAGAGACACGCTGGACGTCGTGTTCGCGCACGCAATGCAGGCAGAAAAGGCGCTGGTCCGGCCGCAGTTTGTCAATGGCACACACGCGATCTTTACTGCGCTTGCCGGGTTGGTTGAGCCCGGAGACACGATTTTATCAATCACGGGAGAACCGTATGATACGCTGCTGGAAGCGATTGGAACACGCGCAGATGCGCCGAATTCGCTCAAGAGGCTGGGTGTATCGTTTCAATCGGTCTCGCTGAAAGACGATGGCGAGATCGATCTTGATGCAGTGTTGAAAATCAAGACGAAGAACGTACGTGTGATTTTCGCGCAGCGCTCGCGCGGATATGCATGGCGTGAAGCGGTCTCCATGGCAAAACTGAACGAAGTTTTAATAAGCGCAAAAAAGAAATTCCCCGATACAGTTGTTTTGATCGACAACTGTTACGGCGAATTTGTGGAGGTCACCGAACCGACCGCGCAGGGCGCAGATCTCATCGCAGGCTCTCTTATTAAAAACCCCGGCGGCGGACTTGCGCCGACCGGTGGATATATCGCGGGGAAAGCCGAGTTGATCGACCGCATCGCCCAGCGGCTGACCGTTCCCGGTATGGGTTCGGAGGTTGGCTCCTATGCGGGGGATTACCGTGTGTTTTATCAGGGGTTGTTTCTCGCGCCGCATGTGACCGCGCAATGCGTCAAAGGCGCGGCGCTGTTTGCGCGGGTATTTGAGCGACTCAATCTCCTCACGATGCCGCGCTGCGATGCGTTTCGCTCGGACATCATTCAGGCGGTGCAGTTTCCGGATGCAGAATCACTGGTCGCTTTTTGCCGAAGCATACAAAAAGCGGCCCCGGTAGACAGCTTTGTGTCTCCGGAGCCGTGGGATATGCCGGGTTATGAAGATCAGGTTGTCATGGCGGCCGGCACCTTTGTGCAGGGCGCAACCACGGAGTTGAGTGCCGACGGGCCCATTCGAGCGCCGTATACGGCTTATTTGCAGGGATCGCTGACCTATGCACACGCGCGGATTGCGTGCATGCTCGCCTGTGATGAACTCATTAAGTTAGGGCTTTAGATCGAACGCAGCAGGCCGATGACTTTACCGGAGATTTCAACGTCCTCAAAGTCGACATAGATCGGGTCGAAAAGTTCGTTCTCCGGCTGAAGCCTGACGCGTTCCTTTTCGCGGAAAAAACGCTTGACGGTTGCGGTTTCGCCGCTGACGCGCGCAACGACGATATCACCGTTGGCATAGGCACTGTTATGATTGACAACGAGGATATCCCCGTCCCGAATGCCTGCGTCCCGCATGCTTTCGCCGTCTACGCGGAGCATATAGATCTCGTCCGGCTCTCTGCCGTGCGTGAGCACGTCCGGCAAGGGAAACGCGTCCTCGATGTTCTCCGCGGCCAGCATTGGTAGACCGGCGGCAACGCGGCCGACCAGCGGCACGGCATGGCGTTTTTGCGTGTCATGATCCGTCAGCGAATCGGAATGGATCAACACCGCGCGCTGCTTGGACGAGTCGCGCGTGATGAGGCCGCGCTTTTCGAGGTTTCTAAGATGCGTATGTACCGTAGCGGTCGATTTTAACCCGACTGCGGCGCAGATTTCGCGTACGGACGGTGGATAGCCGTGTTCTTCGGCAAACGAAACCATATATTCAAATATAACCTGTTGTGGATCGGAAAGCTTTTTCATGAAGAACTGCAACCTCCGTTCGCATATAGCCCTTGACTTTAGAGAGAGTATACCATATACTTTCCGTTATTGCAAACATATGTTCGGGAGACTGGTGATTTTATTATGAAACGATGCGTTTTACACGCGGATAAAGTTTGTAACGACTGCGGCGAGTGTGACGACCGCTGTGAACTCGATCCGCAGAAGATCTGCGACAACTGTTTTCGGTGTCTGGATCAAGACACGCGGGCATTTGCCGATATTCCGATCTCCGGTGTGTTTCTCGACGACGATTACAGCCAGGAGAGGGAAGGGCGCGTTTTGCCTGATCTGGAAGAAGGATTTTTAATTGATTCCGACGAAAGCTGGAAAGACGAGGCGCTCTTCCATGTGAGAACGCTGCCGATGACATACGGTTCGCGCGTCAGGCGAGGGAATCGGCGCGACTAATCGTCCCGGAGTTTGATTTTTTTCGCGGCGATGCGCTTGTGTTCCTCGCTCGTGGCGGCATAGTGCTTCCGCGTGGTGTTCACGTCTTTGTGACCAAGTACGTCCGCAACCAGATAGATATCCTCAGTCTCGTGGTACAGCATCGTGCCATATGTGCTTCTCAGCTTATGCGGCGTGATTTTTTTCAGCGGCGCGGCGATCTTTGCGTATTTTTTCACAAGGTTTTCAACGGCACGCGCTGTGATGCGTCGCATCTGCATCGAGAGAAACAGCGCTTGTTCGTGCCCGGGCAGGGGAGTCTGCTTCTCTCGCTGCATGAAATAATCGCTGAGCGCGCGATGCACCTCTACGCCAAAGTTTAAGATATCCTCGCTGCCGCCTTTTCTGGTCACGACAAATGCGTCATTCTCAAAGTCAATATCGTTCAGATCGATGCCGACGAGTTCGCTGATACGAATGCCGGTGCCGAGAAAGAGCGTTAAAATCGCAACGTCGCGCAGCTTGGTGGCTGCGTGATACTGCTTCTGCCGGTCGGTCAGGCCCTCGCCGTTTTCCGCCATGTCCAGCAGGTCGGCAACCTCGTTTGGCTCCAGCCGTATGATCGCCTTTTCGTATAGCTTCGGGATGTCTACCAGCGCGGCGACATTGGTTGGCAGATATTCCTGTTTGTGCAGAAACTTGAAGAACGAGCGCAGCGAGGAAAGCTTCCTGGCCTTTGCTCGTTCCTGATTGACCCGCTCGTGGTCGCCTTTTTGATAATAGGACACTTCGTTTAAATACAGCTCGATATGATACGCTTGAATTTTTTCCAGATCGGATGCGGTGAGGGAGGGGATGCTTCTTCCGGCAAACAGATCCTCCTGTTCGACGGCAAACTGAAAGAACCCTCTCAGATCGATTGCGTAAGCATATCGTGTGAGAACGGATGTCTGGCTGTCAATTGCGCGAAAAAAAGAACCGCAAAGCACCGGAAGTTCTAAGAGAAGCGCGCGGATCTTGAGCGTATAATCTTTGTGTTGCTCGGCATGATAGGAGTTGGCCATAAAAAACGCCTCGAATCATAGTAAAATCGACGCATTTATTTTATCATAACTATTCGTTAAAGACAAGTTTAACGAATAGATAATGCCAAAATAGAATGAAACGCATGGTTTTCATGCGTTTTTGCCGTTTTGTTCCTGCGATATGGCGTTCTTGATGGCGAGCCGTGCCAGCTCGTCACACCGATTATTATGAGGATTGTCCGAATGGCCCTTAACCTTGACGAACGAATATGCGTGTGGTTCGAGAACAGCTAACAGGTCTTTCCAAAGGTCCTGATTTTCCACACTTCGTTTCGCTGTGGTTTTCCAGCCGTTGACCTGCCAGTTGCTCAGCCAGTTTTGCTGAAATGCGTTGCATACATACGCACTGTCCGTATGAATCGACACCTTGCACGGCGCTTTCAATGCGCGCAACGCTTCGATCACAGCCATGAGTTCCATGCGGTTGTTCGTTGTCACCGGCTCGAATCCGGAGAGTTCTTTTTTTTTATCGCGATACATCAGAATCGCGCCCCAACCGCCTGGTCCCGGATTGCCGGAACATGCGCCGTCGGTATAGATCGTTACGTTCTTCTTCATTACGGTTCTTTCGTTATAATATATTATATACTATTTACTGAGCTTCTCCGACTTGTCGCGGCATGCGTCGACGGCGGCAATCACTGCGCCTCGCAGCCCTTCGTGCTCAAGAACGGCGACGGCTTCGATTGTTGTTCCGCCGGGCGAACAAACACGGTCTTTCAGCTCTCCGGGATGAATGCCAGTTTCCTGCACCATCATCGCCGCTCCCTTTACTGTTTGCGCGGCGAGTTTTTGCGCAATCGCCCTTGGGAGGCCGGCCTTAACGCCGCCGTCCGCCAGGGCTTCGATAAACAGGTAAACATACGCGGGTCCGCTGCCGCTGACGGCTGTCACCGCATCCATGAGTTTCGGTTCTATGGTGATCACTTCGCCTACCGCGCCGAACAGCGACTGCGCAAACGCTCGTTCTTCGTCTGTCAGCGTATCGCCATCTTCAAACACGATCATACCTTCGCCGATCATCGCGGGCGTATTCGGCATGACGCGCAGCACACGCGCTGATGCGGGAAGCGCATTTTTCAGGCGCTCCCCTCCCCAGCCCGCCGCAATGGAAACAACTGATTTCCCGGAAAAGCGGTCAAATTGTTCCGCAAAGACATGCGCACACACGTTCGGTTTAACGGCAAGCAACAGCATGTCGCTCTCGTCGATCAAGGACGCGAGCGAATCGGCGATCGTTACGCCGAAGTCCTTCTCAAGCGCGCGGCATTTCTCGGTATCGAGATCGAACACCGCGGCTTTCGGGCCGTCGGCAGCGCCGCTGGTCAAATACCCGCGCAGGATCGCTTCACCCATATTTCCCGCGCCAATGACGCCGAGACGGATCGAATTGGAACGCATATCTGTTTCTCCTTGCTTTTTCTCGATTATACCAGAGTTTCGAGCCTGTCGCGTAATTTTTCGAGCATCTCTTCAGCTGTAGCAAGTTTCACCCGTTCTTCATTGATGACACTCTCGGGCGCCTTTGCGAGGAATCCCTGGTTGCTCAGCTTTCCGCCAGCTCGCTGTATGTCGCCGTTTAGACGATCGATTTCTTTCAGAATGCGCGCCTTCTCTTTTTCAGGATCGATCAGCGAAGAAAGCGGAATCACCGCCTCGACGCCTTCGGAAACGATGTGGACGTCGTTTTTGGGAATCTCCCCCGCCTCCGTCGATACTGTCACTTCTCCCGATCCCGCGAGTTTGCTCAGGTATCCGGTCATTGTTGAAAAAGCGTCCGCGTCCGCTTTGTCTACGACAAGCCGGATGTCGATCTTCTGCGCCGGCGGAACTTTCATCTCAGCGCGTAGGTTGCGAATTGAACGGATGAGCTCCATCATCTGCGCCATGCGTGTGCAGTCGTCTGAAAACGCTGCAAAGCGCTCATCCTGCTGCGGCCAGTCGGAAAGCATGATCGTCGGCTCGTCGGAGAGTTTGGTGAAAATCTCCTCCGTAATGAACGGCATAAACGGATGCAGCAGTTTCAGGCTTGTTTTCAGCACATGGATGAGCACCGCGCTTACATCGGCTTTTTCCTGCGCATCGTTGCCGTAGAGGCGAGATTTTGCAATCTCGATATACCAGTCGCAGTACTCCGACCAGATGAAGTCGTATATTTTCTGCGCTGCGATGTTCAGCTCAAAATGATCGAGGTTTGCAGTAACGTCCGCAATGATGTCGTTCAGTCGGCTGAGGATCCACTTGTCTCCGACCTCCAGCCTGTCGAGATCCGGCAGCCCGCCTGTCGACTCGTCCGTACCCATGAGCACGAAACGCGATGCGTTGTAGACCTTATTACAGAAGTTTCTGGCGGCTTCCACCTTTTCCCAGTAAAAGCGCATATCGTTGCCAGCGGACGTACCCGCAAGCAGTGAGAAGCGCAACGAGTCCGCGCCGTGTTTCTCGATGACTTCGAGCGGGTCGATGCCGTTGCCGAGCGACTTGCTCATCTTGCGGCCCTGGCTGTCGCGCATGATACCATGCACATACACCGTATCAAACGGGCGCTCGTTCATGACCTCATAGCCAAACACGATCATACGCGCCACCCAGAAGAAGATGATGTCATAGCCGGTTACGAGTGTGTTCGTCGGATAAAAGTATTTCAACTCATCCGTCTCCTCGGGATAACCGAGCGTGGAGAACGGCCACATGCCGGAGCTGAACCATGTGTCGAGCACATCCTCGTCCTGACGAACGGGTCCGCCGCAGGACGGGCAGCGTTCCGGCGCTGTTTCGGAAACGATCATCTCGCCGCACGCGTCGCAATAATAGGCCGGGATCCGGTGTCCCCACCAGAGCTGGCGGGAAATGCACCAGTCGCGGATGTTGTCCATCCAGTTGAAATATGTTTTTTCAAACCGCTCCGGCACGAACTTGACTGCACCGTTTTTTACGGCCTCAATCGCGGGCTTGGCCAGTGGCTTCATCTCCACGAACCACTGCTTTGACACGATCGGTTCGATGGTCGTGTGGCAGCGGTAACAGGTGCCGACATTGTGTGCATACGGCTCCACTTTGACGAGATTGCCGCTCTCCTCGAGTTCTTTTACGATGGCTTTGCGGCATTCGAATCGGTCCATACCGGCGAATTTTCCACCGAGTTCGTTGATTCCGCCCGCGTCTGTAAACACGCGCATCATCGGCAGGTTCTGCCGTTGTGCAACGTCGAAATCGTTCGGGTCATGCCCTGGCGTGATTTTCACGGCGCCGGTGCCGAACTCCATTTCGCAGTACTCGTCACCCACAATGGGAATTTCTCGTCCAACCGCCGGAATGACGACGGTTTTTCCGATCAGGTGCTGATAGCGCGGATCCTCCGGATTGACCGCCACGCCCGTGTCTCCGAGCATGGTCTCCGGCCGCGTCGTAGCAACGGTGATGGAATAACTCTTGTCCGGCGCGTCATAGCGCACATGCCAGAGATGGCTGTGCTGTTCTTCATATTCCACTTCCGCGTCTGAAAGCGCTGTCTTGCAGTCCGGACACCAGTTGATGATCCGGTCGCCGCGATAGATCAGACCCTTTTCGTACAAGCGGACAAATACCTTTGTGACGGCTTTGCTGCAGCCTTCGTCCATGGTAAAGCGCTCGCGCACCCAGTCGCAGGAGGAGCCGAGATAGCGAAGCTGCTTGACGATTGCGGAGCCGTATTCCTTTCTCCAGTCCCAGGCACGCTTGAGAAACCCTTCGCGCCCGATGTCCTTCTTGGTGATGCCTTCCCTGGCCATCTGCTCAACAATTTTGACTTCGGTCGCGATAGACGCGTGATCGGTGCCCGGCATCCAGAGCGTCTCAAATCCGCTCATGCGCTTGTAGCGGATCAGCACGTCCTGCAGCGTTTCGTCGATGGCATGGCCCATGTGAAGTTTACCCGTGATGTTGGGCGGCGGAATCACGATGGTATACGGCGGTTTACCTGTATTGGGACGCGCGTGAAAGTAGCCGCGTTCTTCCCAGGTTTTGTAAAGTGCTGATTCCACACGCGCGTGATCGTAGGTTTTTTCCATTTCGGGTCGCATTCTTGTTTCCTGCCTTCCGGTATCTTTTCTGAATCTGTTTCAAACAAAAACATCCGCCTCGTCAAAGGACGAAGCGGATGCTCGCGGTACCACCTTTGTTGAATGTCTATGCAATGCGCACAGAAATTCCACTCAAACATCCGTAACGCGGATGATGCGGGATGCGCTCAAGATTTTGCTTCGCGTATCCGGCTCCGATGCGACCTTCCGCGCCCGTTTCGCAAACCGCTTTTCAGCCTATGGGCGGTCTCTCTGCTGCGGCGAATGCGCGTACTCCTCATCTTCTCAGCCTAGTATTCGATTGAGGTCAGTCTAGCCGAATTTTATACATTTGTCAAGCGTTTATGCGGCGTCCTGTATGGCCTGATCCGCCCAGATATCCATCTGTTCCTTCACAAGATCAAATGAACCCGGTCCAAGATCGAGGAATGTTTTCAAAAAGTCGTTTATCACAAAGCTCTCGCCCATGTTATCCTTCACTTCACGGTAAAGCTGCGCCAGCTGGGAATATCCGATTGCATAGTCGAAGAAGTACATCGGCTGATCGACAACGATTTCGTAATAGACCGGCGCAATCCCTTCGCCATTGAGTCCAATCCCGGTCAGATAGCTCACCAGCGCCTCCTGCGAATAGCTGTAATAATTCACCATGATGCTGATCAGAGCGGGCAAAAGAGAGTTAACGAGCATGCTGTACTCGAACTGAAAACGCACATAGTCCTGATCATACAACGTTTGATTTTGCGTGATTAGATACTCCGCAAACTGTGCCCAGCCCTCGGCATAGCCGCCAAAATGCATGGCGCTCTGCGTCAGCCCGACATTGCCGAGACTGCGCTGATAGACATACTGATAAAGATGCCCCGGATATCCCTCGTGTGCCAACGTCAGCAGAAGCGTTGTATCAACACTTGCGGTGTTGATATAGATGATGTTTTCCGCCCAATCGTCCAGCGCGGGTATGACGTATGCCGCCGGTGCGAACTGATCCTGCAACTCCTCCGGTACATCCGTTAGCGTCAGGTTATGCTCCGGAAGCTCGGGAAGGATGGGCGCGATGACGCTCTTAAGATAATCGAGATCGGCCTGCATATCACCGCTGGTCAGATTGACCTCCGCGTTGAACATGTCGGGATTTTTTGTTTCGATGTCGATGATGTCATACAGCAGGTAGTTGATTTCGTGCTTGAGCATTTCAAGCGTTTCTTCAACGGTTAGCGAATTGCAGGCGTCGTCTTGCATGCTGAATTCGAAATAACGTTTCTGAAGGTCGGTATACTCCGCCGCTTCTTCATAGCTACGGCACTCTTTCCTCAGTGCTTTGAGCCCGTCGTACAGCGTCTGATACGAGTCGATATACTCATTTTTCAACAGGCTCGCGTTTCGGTCTTTATAGGCCTGGGCTTCTTCCGGGGTCAGTTCCGTCAACAGATCGATTCCGTCGTTAAACGTTGCATAAAGAAACGAGTTGTCGCGCGAATCGATGATCGCGCTGCAGTCGTCCAGAATCGCATCGAGCGCATGCTCGGTCATGAAGATGCCGCGGTCGGCACGTTCCTGCTCATACGCTAGGATCTGGCCCATATAGCGCGGCATGTCCGCCAAAAGCGTCAGATAATCTTCCACGTCCTGCTTATTTTTCAGCTCAAACAGAGCAAACGAAAGCGGAAGGTTGGAGTGCGCTCCGCTGTATTCCGTCAGCGGTTCGTACAAGTATTCGTACTCGGAGGCGTCATACGCAAGGTCTTCCAGAATGTCGTACAACACGTCATATGAAAACTGTTTTTCCTCCGGCAATTGTTCGCGGTCGATCGCCTTTATACGGTCAAAATAGACGACCGCTTCCTGCGTGATACGGACGGAATCCTCTTCCGTAAATTCACCAAGCGTCATTACGACGCTGTTCGGATCGATGCCAAATTTATCCGGATCATCGATCAGCATATGGAACGAATAGCCGTCCAGCGTTGCATACCAGCGAAATACGTCCAGATCCAGCGTGTCCAGTGCCTCGGTCATCGCCTCACTGACCTGAAACGCCGGGCTCGGTTCCGGTGTTTCAACCGGCACGTCCGGCTGCGCCGTTTCTTCCGACAATATCGTGATGGTCTGCGGCTCTTGTGTGGGCAATTTGCAGCCAGCAAACGTTCCGGTCAGCAGTATCAGTGCCATAATCAACGCAATCAGCTTGTAATATCGTTTCATCCAGTCCTCCGTTTCCGATCTTTCGGATTCATTCATACTATTATTGACTTTTCCAGTCAGCTTTCGTCATTTCGCTCCAGCAACTTGAAATCGTTTAGCACAGCATCCGCCACCCGTGTCTCCCCTGCTTTTGATAATGCGGTGTAAAAATAGTCCGGCAGCGGTGCGTAAAACCGCATCGGCATGTCTGTTGACGGATGCGTAAACGTCAGTCTGTATCCGTGGAGCGCCTGCCCTTTGAGACCGAACGGGCGTTTTGCGCTGCCATAGACATCATCTCCCGTCACGGGATGTTGAATGCTTGCCAAATGCGCGCGGATCTGATGTGTGCGTCCGGTTTCGAGCTCAATTTGAAGCAGCGTATATCGCCCGTATCGCGCCGCGACGCGCCAGTGTGTGACCGCCTCGCGACCGCCGGAAACGACAGCCATGCGCTTTCGATCGACAGGATGGCGCGCAATCGGCGCATCGATCGTACCCTCGTCCTGTCGCAGGTTGCCGTCCACAAGGGCGGCATAGCTGCGGTGTGCAAGATGATCGTGAAACTGCAGACTCAACGCACGGTGCGCCGCGTCGCTCTTTGCGACCACCAGCAAGCCGGACGTCATCTTATCGATGCGGTGCACAATACCGGGACGCAGTTCTCCGCCGATGCCGGAAAGATCGCGAATATGAAACAGCAACGCGTTGACGAGCGTGCCGCTCTCGTTTCCCGGCGCAGGATGCACCACCATTCCCTGCGGCTTGTCGATCACAAGCAAATCGCTATCTTCGTACACAACCTTCAGCGGAATATCTTCCGGCAGAACATCCGTCTCAACGGGTTCAGGATACGTGATCTCGACAGTGTCCCCGTCGCTCGTGAGTGCATTCGGCTTAACGGTTTTCCCGTTGAGCAAAATAGCGCTCTCTCGTATTAAACGCTGTGCCTGTGTGCGCGATAGATCCGTTGCATCAGCAACGAACGAATCGAGCCGCACGCATACGGAGCTGACGATTGTCTCTGTTTTAGGTTTGTTCGCGCTCTGACGGTTGTCCATCTTCTTCCTTCTTTGTTCCGATGCGGTCAAACAGCGAATTCTCTTTTAAGAACAGCGCGTCAATGATCAAAAACGCACATCCAATGGATAGCGCGCTGTCCGCCACGTTGAAAACGGGAAAATTGAATAAAGGTGTGATATCGACGAAATCGCGTACATACGACAGAAGCAGACGGTCGATAAAGTTGCCAACCGCTCCGGCAAACAGCAACGCGAGCGTAATGCGCGAGAAACCGCATAGCTTTTTACGATAGCGGATAAGCACAAACAGCAGTGCACCCGCAACGATAATCGTCAGCGGAATAAACAGCCAACGAAAACCCTGCAGCATTCCCCAGGCGGCGCCTTCGTTGTGTACGTTGGTCAGTTGCACAAACCCTTCGATCAGCGGCAGCGAACTGCCGACAGGTGAAAGATAGAGTTGAACCAGATATTTAGTCGCCTGATCCAGCGCGAGTATCGCGATAATGATGATCCATTCGAGCAAATTCGTATCCTCCGGATAGTTTGATTCAGTATAACACGCAATCTATCCCTCGACAACAGAACCGTTAACCGGCGCTGTGAAGAGTTCGGGATAGAGCGTTGTATAGTTTTCGTATGCGACTGTTACCTTGTCATAGTAACGCGCTGTGTCTTCAAACGGGATAACGGTCAAAATGCCGTCCGTCGTAAACCTCGGGTCCTCCAGCCAGCCTTCGACGCTACCGTGCCCGGCGTTGTACGCGGCGATCATGAGCATCCGTTCGCTGTTGAACCTGCCGTTCAGAAACCCCAGATACCAGCAGCCGAATTCGATATTCGTCTCGGGATCAAACAGCATCTGCTCAGTGTAGACATCGTCAAGATCGAGTTTGTGCGCAATCCATGTGCCAGTGTCCGGCATGATCTGCATCAGCCCGATTGCGCCGACTTTGCTGACAGCGGTCGGATCGTTACTGCTCTCGCAGCGCATGACGGACTGCACCAGATACGGATCCAATTCGTATTCGGCAGCATACTGGCCTATCCATTCGGTGTAGGCGACAGGATAGTTGCGCAGCGCTTTCTGGTACTGCGCGTTTTCATAGATCAGATAACCGCCAAACGCCGCTGCAACGGCGAACAACAACGAGGCAGCGATAATGATGCCAATTTGCAACGTGCTGAGGCGTTTGCGCCGCTTCTTTTTTCGGGGTTTTTCGGCGTTGTTCGGGTGTTCATTCTTCAAGCACTTGTCCTCCCGCATTCAACGCTTCGTATAACCGATCAACGCGGCGTAACAAGGCTTCCTCAGTATCATTGTTTTCTATGATACGATCCGCACGTCGGCGTTTTTCCTCTTCCGGCATCTGCGTGCGCATGCGCGCCAGAATCTGCTCGCGCGTCATGCCGCTTCGCCGCATCACGCGCTGGATTCGGTTTTCCTTGTCGCTGGCGACCAGTATTGTTTCGTCCATCTTCTGATCGAGCCCGCTTTCAAACAGCAATGGAACCTCGAACACAGCGATTCTGCCTTCCGTTCCATCGAGTTCACGCGCGGCTCTTGAAAACAACTCTTCGATGACATAGGGATGTACGATTTCGTTGAGCTTTTGCCGTTGTTTTTCGTCATGAAACACGATTTGGGCAAGCTTCTTTCTATCGATGGCGCCATCCTGATCGACGAGCGCTTCGCCGAACGTTTCAATGACACGCGCATAACAAACCCCGCCGGGATCGAGCGCGTGACGCGCGATTTCGTCCGCGTCATACACATGCGCGCCAAGCGAGGCAAGGCGGGCGGCAACCGTTGATTTTCCTGAGCCGATGCCGCCTGTAAGACCGATTTTTCGATAAGCAACGGATGATTGCGTCATTTCGTTTCAAACCAACTGTGGCCAACCTTTACGTCCGCATCGAGCGGCACGCTGAGTTTGGCGACATGTTCCATACAGTCGTGTACGAGCGTTACGACTTCTTCGGTTTCCGCTTTCGGCACGTCGAAGATGAGTTCGTCGTGTACCTGCAGTATCAACCTGGTCTTGAGTTTTCGTTCTTTCAACACACGGCTGACTTCGACCATTGCGAGTTTGATGATATCCGCCGCGGTTCCCTGAATCGGCATGTTCATGGCAACGCGCTCGCCGAAGGAACGCGTGTTGTAATTCGAGCTCTTCAACTCGGTCATGGCGCGACGGCGATCGAACATCGTCACCGCATAACCTGTGCGCTTCGCGTCTTCTACACTCCGGTCGAGATACGCTTTCACGCCCGGATAACGCTCAAAATACAGCTTGATATATTCCGAGGCACGCTTGACCGGAATATCAAGATTGCGCGCAAGGCCAAAGTCGCTGATGCCATACACGATGCCGAAGTTTACAGCTTTTGCGGCGTTTCTCAGATCTCCAGTCACTTCTTCAAACGGCACGCGGAAGACTTCGCTGGCAGTAATGCGGTGAATATCCTTTCCGCTGTTGAACGCGTGGATCATGCCCTCGTCGCCGCTGATATGCGCCAGCAATCGCAGCTCAATCTGCGAATAGTCCGCGTCCACAAGAACGTTTCCTTCCGATGCGATAAACGCTTTTCGGATCTCTCTGCCCTGAGGCGTTCGTACGGGAATATTTTGCAGATTCGGTTCTGTACTCGAGATGCGCCCGGTTGCTGTAACGCACTGGTTAAACTGTGTGCGAATGCGATCGTTGCCATCGCCTACAACGTTGAGCAACCCGTCTACAAACGTACTTTTCAGCTTCGTGATGAACCGGTACTCCAATATGCTCGAAATTGCGGGATGCATGTCCTTAAGTGAATCGAGTGTTTCCGCATCGGTTGAGAAACCGCTTTTGTTTTTTCGTCCAGTCGGCAGTTTGAGTTTTTCAAACAGCACTTCGCCGAGTTGCTTGGGCGAAAGGATATTGAAGGTTACGCCCGTCGTTTCATAGATGCGCGCGGCGCGCGCTTCGCTCTGTTCGTTAAACTGTGCCTGCAGTTGGCGCAGAATATCCTGATCCACGCGGAATCCCTCGCGCTCCATGTCGAACAGAACGCAGGAGAGCGGCAGCTCCATCTCATCATACAGCTTCGCCATGCCGCCTTCCTTCAAGTCAGCCAGCATACGCTCCTGCATGTGAAACAGCATCGCCGCGTTTGGCGCAGCACGCGGATCAAATCGTTCGGAAAGCATCGCAAAGCTCGTCGCCGGGCGCGTTGCGTCCAGCAGATAGTCCGAAATCATCGCATCGAACACCTGCGCGCGAACTGAAATATCAAACTTCTGAAGCAGGTGCCTTAGTCGCTTCGTATCGAACGTGAGCACCTCGCAGGTTTCGCATTCGAAAATCGATTGAAACGCTTGAAACAGCGTGGTTTCGTCAATCGGCGTACAGAACAAATCTTCACCCTGCACGATTTCATAATATGCGTCCGGCGAAAACGCGAACTGAACCGTTTTGCCGACATCAACGGCAAACCGCTTAACGGGTGACGCTTTTTTAATCACATCCCGCACCGATTCGATGGTGTCCAGCTCGACACGCCGTGCAGCGGCGGTTTCGTTTTGTGCGCTTGGTACGGCAGGCTCTTCTCCGCCTATGCGGGTGGCGAGGCCGCGCATCTCCAGATCGAGCAGCTTGGTGCGCGCGCCGGATAATGTCTCCGGTTCAAAACGGCATTCTTCAATTCCGAACGGCAAAGGCGCCTCCGTGCAGATGGTGCCGATTTCATAACTCATGCGCGCGCTATCCGCACCCGCGGCAACTTTTTCGCCTAATTTACCCTTTAACTCAGCAGCGTGCGCGAGTACGTTTTCGAGCGTTCCATATTCTCCCAGCAGTTTCATCGCGGTCTTTTCACCAACACCCATGATGCCGGGAATATTGTCCGAGCTGTCGCCCATCAGGCCCTTGAGGTCGCGCATGCGGTCGGGCTCCAGGCCATACTGTTCCTTGAGCACGGTTTCGTCGTACTCAATCGTCTCGCTGATTCCCTTTTTCGTCAGCAGCACGTGGGTGTGGTCGCCGATGAGCTGCAGCGCGTCTCGATCTCCCGTCACAAGCAGGGCGTCGATTCCCGCTGTTTCACATTTCCTGGAAAAGGTGCCGAGAATATCGTCCGCCTCATATCGCGGCGTTTCGCAAACGGCGATCCCCATGTCGCGCAGCAACTCTTTGAGCAGCGGAAACTGCGCGCGCAGGTCTTCGTCCGTCTCTTTCCTGCCGGCTTTGTAAGCGTCATACTGCTCGTGCCGGAATGTCGGCCCGTGCATATCGAACGCAACGACGAGATAGTCCGGCTTGCGCTCTATGAGCTTGAGCAGCATGCTGACAAACCCGTGCAGCGCGCCTGTCGGAACGCCTGCGCGCGTGGTCATGGGCGGCAGGGCATGATAAGCGCGGTGCATGAGGCTGTTGCCATCGATTGCGATGAGTTGTTTCAAGCGGGCCCTCCTGCTTCGTCGTTGGTAACATGTGAATGATTGCGACAACCAGATGGAACGAATTTAACGAATTACTCCGTAGACCATCGGCGGGACATGATCCGGCTTTGCGCCGATGTGTACCGCTTCGTGCATGGTTGAAATTGCGTCTTCGAGATTCTTCTCGTCGTTGACATAGAGCGTACAGAAGGCTTCGCCCTTTTCAATTTGATCGCCAACGCGCTTCCGCATCACGAGTCCAACCGCAGGATCGATGACGTCTTCCTTCGTCGCGCGGCCCGCGCCGAGCACCTGCGCCGCTCTGCCGATTAGTTCCGCCTGCATCCCGACGATATAGCCGCTTGTTTGTGCGGTCACGGGCACGAGGCGCTTGACATTGCAAAGGCTGTCCATGCCTTCGAGTGTGAGATACGATTCGTCTCCACCGAGTTCATGAATCATCAAGCGCAGTTTCTCAAGACCTGCGCCGCTTGCAATTGCCTGTTTGAGCATGGCGCGCGCTTCTTCTTCTGTTTTGGCGAGTTTGGAGAGCAGCAGCATATGCGTGCTGAGCAGCAGGCAGACTTCCAGCAGCGGATCTCCCTCCGGCAGTTGTCCGCTAAGCAGCTGCACCGCTTCGCGGAATTCCAGCGCATTGCCGACAGCGAGGCCGAGCGGTTGGTTCATGTCTGTCACAACGGCGACGACATCGCGCTTGAGATGCTTACCCATCTTGACCATCAGCTCGGCGAGCAGTTTGGAATCCTCAACCGTTTTCATGAATGCGCCGCTGCCGGTTTTGACATCCAACACAATCGCGTCAGCACCGGCGGCGAGCTTCTTGCTCATAATGCTCGCGGCGATCAGCGGAACGCTCTGGACCGTACCCGTCACGTCACGCAGCGCATACATCTTTTTGTCGGCGGGAACGAGATTGCCCGTTTGGCCGATGACGCAGACGCCGATTTTACGCACGATATCTTTAAAGTGTTCGATGGTCTGTCCCGGGTTCACGCCTGGAATGGATTCCAGTTTATCGATGGTGCCGCCGGAGAACGCGAGCCCGCGTCCGGACATCTTCGCCACCGTGCCGCCACAAGCCGCAACAAGCGGCGCAACAACGAGCGTGGTCGTGTCGCCGACGCCGCCGGACGAGTGTTTGTCCACCTTGATGCCGGGCAGGTCGCTCAAGTCGACCGTGTCGCCGGAGTGCATCATGCTCAACGTCAGATCCGCCGCTTCGCGCTCGTTCATATCGTTGAGTACGATCGCCATGAGCAGAGCGGACATTTGATAATCCGGAATATCGCCGGCAACAAACCCGTCTACGGCAAACTTGATCTCGTCGTGGGTGAGTTCTTCTTTGTTTACTTTCTTTTCGATCAAATCTACGATTCTCATAAGTGACACCCTCCAAGTATTATTTCTAGTGCTTACATATCGCTGATAATGGTTTCCGCCTGCGCCGCACGGCGCACGGGCTTTGTTTTTGCATTTGTGTTTTTTATGATGAGAAACAGCGCGCTTGCCGCTTCGTCAAACGAAGAAGTCTCAATTGGTACGAGCGGAGAATCGTCGATCCTCGCAAAATACCGTCCGCTTTCCGTAAACGCCAAAACGGCGTAATGCTTCCTCTGCGCGCGGCAATGATACAGCAGCGCATCCGTCGTTGGGTCGTTACGCGATCCTGCTTCATCGAGAAGCCGCGTCAGCGCGATGAGCCAGTCCGCTTTTTTCAAGTGCAGGTCGAAGTCGCAGATGTCCAGCACCGTTTCAGTCCCGTTTTTATAGGTAATCTGTTCATTGTACTGACGTGTGTTTGGCACCTTGCAGCCGATGACGGTTGCCGATAGCCCTTCAGGCAGTTTTTCCGGCAAAATACCGTTCCCCGCCGCGATGATATAGTTTGTGAATCCTTTGTTTTGCGGCAGATTGATCACCGTGTCGATTTCATCCCTCGAAAACGGCTCGGACTCGAACACAACCGTGCGGTCCGGCAGAATACCATACTGCAGGCGCCGTTTTTCGCCGTCCTGCGTCTCTAGCTCGGTCTGCAGGTAACGTCCGTTGACGGAACAGACCAGCGCGTCCAGCGTTCCCTTCCCGCCGTCCGCGATCAGCTGTGTGTCAAGCTTTGTCTTGGGTAATATTTCTGCCGCGGCGCGCAGCATGTGCCGCACCGCATCGGCGGAAGTGAACTTGCCGTCCCATGCGTTTGGCGCGATTAAAACCCTACGGCAACCAGGCACTCGTTCGCATTCTTCCGGAAGTGACCCGGCAATTTGCATGCTTCCATATGCCGTCTCCCCGTCTATGACGCGGCCATCCTCAGAAACTGTTCCGAGGTATTCCACCTCGCTGCATTTTTCCACGAGATTGTTCTGGATAAACGGATGATAGATTGCAAGATAGGACAGAAGAACCGGCTTGTTAAGCAGTTGTTGATAGAGCGCTTTTCCAACCTTGAGCGGCAGGTTGGAAAACATGCAGATATAGACCGTTTCGCTTGCGGCGGAACCGACGTCGTCCCAGGCTCCAAATAGCGTAGATCCGACGACGTGAGTAATCGGCACCTCGGAAAAAACGATCTTCCAGCAGTCTTCCGGGGTTAAATTCGCGTCCTTCGTCATCGCAAAACGCAAGCCGAGTGAGAATTTTGAGTAGTCCATTGGTTATTCGTCCTCTCCGCCGAGCAGCGCCCGGAGTTGTACATCCGCCTGTTCCCAGTCCGTATAGCAGGTTTCAATCTGCGCGCGCTTTTGCGCGATCGCTTCATAGATTTTCTGAACGGCTTCATAATCGCCTGCAATATCCGGCTCGTATGCTTTTGCTTCAAGTATGTGCAGGTTGTTCTCTTCCGAGTGGACCTGGTCTTCGATTCGCTTGAGCGCGGCTTTCGCCTTCAGTATCGCGCTCTTTCGCTCCTTAGCGAGCACATAATCGTTTCTCGGCGCGGTCTGCTCCTTTTTCTCGGGAGCGGTGTTCTCTTCCAGAAACGCTTTATAGGCGTCCCAGTCGCCCTCAAAGTTGCGTATGCCGTCGCCGTCCATAATGATAATACGATCAGCGATGCGATTCGCCAGATACCGGTCATGCGTGATGATCAGCATGGTGCCGCCGTACTCGCCAAGCGCGTCCTCGAGCGCCTCGCAGGACGGGATATCCAGATGGTTGGTCGGTTCGTCGAGCAGCAGCACGTTGCTTCCCTTGAGCATGAGCTTGAGCAGCTGAATGCGCGCATACTCGCCGCCGGAAAGATCGGCAACGCGCTTGAACACATCGTCTCCGCGAAAGAGGAACGAACCAAGGAAGTTTCTTAGCTGCTTATTGTCATACCGCGGAAACGCGGTGTTGAGCGAGTCCAGAACTGTCCGGCTTTCACTCGGTCGAACGGTTGCCTGTTCATAATATCCCGCATGGACGTTCGAGCCGAGATGATATGTGCCTTCGTCCGGTTCAATCTGGTTTGTCAATATCTTAAGCAGTGTTGTTTTTCCGCAGCCGTTTGCACCGATCAAACAGACTTTTTCGTCTCTTCGAACGAGCAGATCCAGGTTGTGGAACACCTCTTTCTCGCCAAACTTCTTGCCGAGATCTTTGCACACAATCACTTCGTTTGCCGTCAAATCGTGCGCATGCAGGCGGAATCGAATCGCGTTTGGCGCATCCTCCGGCTTGACGAGCGTGCTTTTGATGCGCTCGATCTGCTTTTCCTTAGACGCGATGGTGACGTAATTGCGCGCCTGGTTCCAGCGACGCTGCTGTTCGATAATGCCCTCGATGCGCTTGATCTCACGGAGTGTGTTTTTATATTTGCGGAGCGCAAACTCCCGCTCGTCCATCTTCTTTTCCATGGAACGGCTGTAGTTCCCATTGTATAGATTCATGGAACCGTTTTCCAGCTCGAAGATACGGTTGCAGACCTTATCCAGAAAATAACGATCGTGTGAGATCAACACAAACGCGCCGCGAAACGCGGAAAGATATGACTCCAGCCATTCCAGCGAAGCGATATCGAGGTGGTTGGTCGGTTCGTCGAGCAGCAGCAGATCCGCATCGGACATCAGAATCTTTGCCAGCGCGGCTTTTCGCATCTGCCCGCCGCTCATCACGGATATCGGGCGCGAGAGATCCTCCTCGGAAAAGCCGAGGCCTAACAGCGTTGAGCGTGTCCGGGTTCGGTAGGTCAGGCCGCCGCCGTTTTGATAGCGGTCCTGCAGATCCGCCTGCTTTCGAATCAGCGATTCGCTCGCGCCGTTATGCTCGATGGAATCTGCGATCTCGTGCAGTTCGCGTTCGATTTGGATCCATTTTCCAGAGGCCTCCAGAACAGCCTCATAAAGCGCTGTTCCGTTACCCCAGTCCGGCGTCTGGTCAAGCATAGCGACCGATGCATTTTTGGTTACGGAGAGCTGTCCCGGCCCGTCGTGCGGCTCGATACCCGCGATCATACGGATCAGTGTGCTTTTGCCGCAACCGTTCACGCCAACTAGGCCTACGTGATCCTGCTCAAAAACGTCAAATGTGATATCCGAAAATAAAGTTCGTTCTCCGAAGCTCTTTGCGAGCCCCTGTGCATGTATGATAGACATCATTTTTCTCCAATTATGTAGCAGCTCATTTTACCATAGCAACTACCTAAATGCAAAACCACAGAGCGTAAAGCCGCTCGTAAAAAGCAAACAGAATGAGAACACGTTGTTCATTTTTTTGTCTCATTGTAACGATCAAATTTCTAAAAAGTTCAAACCAGTGTGCCGATGGATTCGTTATAATAGAAGTAAGCCAATCCGGAGCAGCTTTTTAAAGCATATCCGGTCCAGCGAGGTAAACAGATTGAATACACCAAGACTGCCATCCGGCAAAAAACGAAAGAGTCTTTTCCCCGCCTCCGCCCGCACATGGATTCTCTCCATTGCAGGCGCGGGTTTAATCGCTTTTTTCGTCATACCGCTTGTTGCTAATCAATTCACAGGAGCAAACGCCGTTGCGCTGGAAGCGGAACGCGTCGTTCGTGAAGCGACGCCCACGCCGATTCCATTCAGCGCGGAAGCGCTCGCGCCGGACTCCTGCATCAACAGTGCGCCGGAACCTTCCGCCGAGCCGGCCGGAGGTGTGTTTGTTTCGCAATACAGCATCCTCCAGGAAGAAGACGACTATCCCGCCGTGCGTCAACTGCAGACGCGCCTTATGGAACTCGGCTATCTCGACTATGACGAACCTTCTACGGTTTATAATGCAGCGACAACGGTCGCCGTTTCGCTCTTCCAGCGCACGATCGACGCACCCATGGACGGCGTTGCAACCGGCGAGCTGCAGGAGCATCTTTTCGCATCGGATGCCGCTACGTATGCAATCAAGCTTGGAGACAGCGGAACGGACATCGACAGCATGCAATCTCGTCTGAACGAGCTGGGTTATTATAACGGAAAGCTCAACGGCTTTTTCGGCGTTGCAACCGAAGAAGCGCTCAAATCATTTCAGGTGAAAAACAAACTCGCCGAGGACGGCGTGTTTAATGTTGACGATCGCGACCTGCTGTATTCGCCGGAAGCGCGGCCAAAGATCGACCCGACGCCGACGCCTTCTCCTAAGCCGACGCCAAAGCCGACAAAGAAGCCCTCATCCTCAACCACGACGAAGCCGACCGCGACCCCGAAACCCGGCTCCAGCACAACCGTTACCAATACGCCCGCCGTCACCAGCGCACCGGTCACAGGCGAACCAAGTTATAGTGCGTCCTACAGCCCGGACGGGCTGGTCTCCGTTGCAACCGCCATGCTCGGTTACCCGTACTCCTGGTCGGAAGAAAGCCCGGCAAAGGGTTTTGACTGTTCCGGTCTGGTCTACTTCTGCCTGCGTACCTGCGGCGTGAGCACGAGCCGCTACAGCGCGGCGGGGTTCTCGTCTGTTACCAAATGGGCGGAGATCACCTCCACCTCCAACCTGCAAAAAGGCGATCTGGTGTTCTTTAAAAACGACACCTCGACCAATGTGAGCCATACCGGCATTTATATCGGCGGCGGCAGGTTCATCCATGCCTCCTCGAGTTCCGGAAAGGTCATCACCAGCTCGATTTCAACGTCCTACTGGACGCGCAACTTCGTCAACGGAAGGCGCGTGTTCTGATGGATGCGTGCACACTTTGCCCTCGCGCCTGCGGAGCGGACAGAAGTTGTTCCGCCGGTGTGTGCGGCGCATTTGAACAACCGCGTGTTGCAAAGATCATGCTGCATCACTGGGAAGAGCCTTTTATCAGCGGCTCGCGCGGATCGGGCGCCGTCTTTTTCTCCGGTTGCAATCTCGGTTGTGTATATTGCCAGAACCATGTCATCCGCGACGGCGGCGTTGGAGATTTTTACAGCGCCGATCAGCTCGCGGATGCGTATCTTTCTTTGCAGGAAAACGGTGCGCATAACATCAATCTCGTCACCGCTGCTCCCTATGTACCGGACATTGCCGACAGTCTTCGCATAGCCGCTTCACGCGGGCTTGCGATCCCGGTTGTCTACAATTCAAGCGGCTATGAAACCGTCGACGCGATTCGCAGCCTGGAAGGCCTGGTCGATCTGTATCTGCCGGACTGGAAATACGTCTCGCCGCTCTTGTCCAAGCGATATTCGAGCGCGCCGGATTATTCTGTCGTTGCACAAGCCGCCATAACGGAAATGTATCGTCAGGTCGGCGATCTGGTACTGGACGACGACGGCGTTGCAATCCGCGGCCTGGCGATACGGCACCTCGTGCTGCCCGGCTGCGTGGATGATTCGCGCCGCGTGCTTGACAGAATTGTTACATGTCTCCCGCGTTCAACGTATATTTCGATCATGAGTCAATATACTCCTCAACCGCATGTAACGGAGGCGCCGCTGAACAGAACCATCACCGAACGCGAGTATAACCGCGTTATCTCGTATGCGTTGACACTCGGCCTGCACAACATCTTGATACAGGAAATGGGTTCGGCACAAGCGAAATATACCCCACAGTTTACAGATATGATATAAAATTGACACAATTAATGCATATATTCTATTGCAATTGCATATTTCGGGTGTTATACTGAGTCCATAAAGTGAATACAAAGCTTCCGTCCGTTGTGTTCGTTTTTTCATTACCGATTTCCTCCTTAAACCGCGTAACCGAACTACTACGTAACTTCATAACTACTTTCTGGTGGATAGGGCACCATCGGAGAGGCTTAACGGACGGAAAGTACAAAGGAGCCAAGCAATTGGCTCCTTGTCTATTTTCTTCATTTTAAAAAAGAAGACTGTAATGCAGTCTTCTTTGTTTGTTTTGGTTATTTTTGCAGATACAGAATAGCCGCTCCTACGATGCCGGCGTCGTTTTTCATCTGCGCAGTTACGATTTTGGCATGGTTTTTGAAGAACGCGAACTGCTTTGCATATTCCCTGATCGGGCTGAGCAAAAACTCGCCGTCGTTGCTCACGCCGCCGCCGAAGGCAATGATCTCCGGGTCAAACAGCGCGATTGCGGTGCAGGCCGTGGCGCCTAGATACGCGGTGTACTGCTCGTAAATCTCCGATGCAACGGCGTCCCCTTCCCGCGCGCAGTCCATAACGAGCTTTGCATTGATCTTTGAAAGATCGCCGCCGGTACGTGTGTACATTTCGCTTTCATGATGTTTCTCTGCCGCTCTTCTCCCCTGACGAACAAGCGCCGCCGCGCTGCAATAGGATTCGATGCATCCTTTTTGCCCGCAGGTACAGGGTTCTCCGCCGAAGAGTAATACAGCATGCCCAAACTCAAAACCATTCTTCTTGCCGCCATTGAAGAGTTTTCCATCCAGAACGAGGCCTCCGCCGATGCCGGTTCCAATCGTAATCAGCAAGCCGGACGAGCACCCGCGAAACGCGCCGCAGTAATACTCCGCCAGTGCGGCGGCACTTGCGTCGTTTTCAAGATAGACTTGTACGCCGGGAAAGCTTTCGGATATCAGCGCGCAGAGCGGAAAATCGTGATAGTTGAGATTATGCGCGTCGATCACCACACCACGCTCGGAATCGCTGCTTCCGGGTACGGCAAGACCAATGCTGACCGCTTCCGCCATGTCCAGCCCGTTCTCCGAAACCAACCCCTTGATCAGGGTTTTCATCGCGTTAATCGAATCCAGCGGATTGCCTGTGCGCGGAAACGGAGTCACTTTTTTGCTGACGAGTTTTAAATCCTTGTCCACGATTCCCGCGGCGATCTTACTCCCACCGATGTCTACGCCTATGCTGTACATGCTTTTCCTCCCGATACGAGCTGCTTCTCGTTACTGTAACACATATTGTTCAATAAAGTATGCCGCGCCGTCCTCATCACATGTTGGAATAATCAGATCGGCGGCTTCTTTCAGCGCTTCCGCGCCGTCGGCTACGCAGCCGCCCGTCCCGGCCCACTTGATCATATCATAGTCCAGCAGGTTATCACCAAGTGCCGCTACGTTTTCGCGCGCGATACCGTGCATGTTGCAAAGTGCCTCGAGTGCCGTCGCCTTGGTAACGCCTAATTCATTGATTTCGATGAAGCCGGGGCTGGAACGCGAGACCTGCGCGATCCCGTGAAACCGGTCGCGGTACATCTCAAACACTTCCTGCTGGCGTTCATGCTCTACAATCGCAAGCATTTTTGGTACATTGTGATACATTTTATTGCGAACATCGGGGTCGACTTCAAACTTCATCCCATGCCGCTTGACATAATGCTCGGTAAATGGGTTCTTTTTTTCGCAGATGACGATCTCGTTTAAATAAATCTGCACGTTGATCGAAATTTCTTCGGAATACGCAAACACTTCTTTGATGATCTCCGGCGCAACCTCACGCAGGTTGATGATCCGCTCCGTCGCGATATCAACGGTCAGCGCGCCGCCGTATTGAATCGAAGGCCCGTGCAGGTCCAGCGTTCTCCAGATTGGGCGCGTCGCGGTGACGCCTCTGCCGGTTGCGAGCGTTACGATAACGCCTGCTTCTTCCGCCTGTTTGATCGCGCGCCGGTTCCTCTCGGAAACAGTTTCCGCTTGATTCGTGATGGTGCCGTCGATATCCAGCGCGATGAGTTTGATGTCCATTCAGTTCTCCAGTCGTTTTAAACAAATGCCTGTCAGCGGTTATCGTATTTGTCCCGATCCGCGTATGGCATACTTAATTGTCGTCAGTTCGTCCAGCCCCATCGGACCGCGCGCGTGCAGCTTCTGCGTGCTGATGCCAATCTCCGCGCCGAACCCGAATTCTTCGCCGTCCGTAAAACGCGTTGAAGCATTTACATAGACTGCGGCGGAATTTACTTCGTTGAGAAATTGTTCCGCCAGATCGTAGCGGCTCGTTACAATCGCGTCGCTGTGATGCGTTCCGTAGGTTTCAATGTGGTTCACCGCTTCATCAAACGAATCTACGACTTTGACAGACAGGATCAGATCGTCGTATTCGGTCGACCAGTCCTCTTCGGTTGCATCGATCGAGCCGGGCATAAGCGATTTCGCGCGTGCGTCGCAGCGCAGCTCTACCCCGCGCGCTACAAGACGTCTTGCAATATCCGGCAGCGCTGCCCCGGCGGCGTTCGCATGCACAAGCAGCGTTTCCGCAGCGTTGCAAACCGACGGGCGCGAGCACTTTGCGTTTTCAATGATATCTGCCGCCATGTCGGGATCGGCGCTCTCGTCTATATAGACATGGCAAACGCCGATGCCGGTTTCAATGACCGGTATGGTCGCCTGTTTGACGACGCTCTGGATTAGGCCGGCTCCTCCGCGCGGAATGAGCACGTCGATTAAGCCGTTCAGCGTCATCATCTCTGCCGCGGCGGCGCGGTCGGTATCGCGCAGGAGTTGAATCGCTCCGACCGGTATGCCGTTTTGCTCGGCGGCTTTGCTCAGGGCTTCGCAGATCGCTGTATTGCTCCTGATGGCTTCTTTTCCGCCGCGCAGTACGCAGGCGTTGCCGGATTTTACGCAAAGCGATATCGCGTCCGCCGTAACGTTTGGCCGCGCTTCGAAGATGATGCCGATTACGCCGAGCGGTACGCGTCGCTTTTCGATGCGAAGTCCGTTGGGGCGAACGAAAACGGAGTCGCTCTTACCGATCGGATCCGGCAGCAGCGCGACTTTGCGGATGCCTTCGACCATGCTGTCTATGCGCTTTTGATTGAGCGTGAGCCGATCGATAAATGCCGTTTTGATGTCCGCTTCCTTAGCCGCGCGGACGTCTTCTTCATTCGCACGCAATATCTCCGGGGATGCGTTCAGCAGTGCTTCCGCCATGGCGAGCAGCGCGCTGTTGCGCGTTTGAGCGGATGTGACAGCGAGTTTGCCGGAGGCCTCCTTCGCTTTTTTTGCAAGATCGCGTACCGTCATAGGCTTACCCTCCAAATTTTAAACATTATATCTTATATAATACAGAATCTCAAGACAAACCGCACGAGAATGCCTTCTCTCGCTTGTTCTAATAGACGAAATCCCCTTGACGGAGCATCCGCATCGTGATATCACTATGATAGTCTGTTATCGATTGAACGGAGGCATCACGCATATGAAAGCATATATCCTGTCCGACGATGAGTTTTTCAGCAAGCGATATTTTGAGCTCGCAAACCTGATTACCTCATCGCTCAAAAATCGCGGGTTCGATGTCGAGCACAAAACGATTTCACGCGGCGAGCTCGCGTTTTGCAGCGGTTGCTTCGACTGCTGGGTCAGAACACCTGGTGAATGCATCGTGAAAGATGAGATCGCGCAGATCAACCGCGCATGCATGACGAGCGATGTTGTCGTCTATCTCACGCCTGTCGTATTCGGACAGTTTTCAGCGAATATCAAGAGCGCGATCGATCGCTGGCTGCCGAATATGCTTCCCTTTTTTATCACACGTAAAGACGGATCCACCATGCACCCGCCGCGTTACACGGACTACCCCGCGCAGGTCATTTTGGGGTATGGCGAACATCTTTCAAAAGAAGAAACGGAACTCTTTTCTGATATTACCAAAAAACATCGCAACAATGTCGCGCTGCTGATTGACCGGGGTGATGACGAGTTGCTGAGAGATGAGTTTTCAGGCCTGAACTTGAGCAGAACGGGAGGATCACTGTAATGTCGAATCAGAAACATATCGTTCTCGTCAGCGCAAGCCCGAAAGCCAAACAGGATCAGTCCGTTTCGGATTTTATCGCGAAAAGAGGCGATACACTCCTCAACGGTGAAGTGATTGAGACGCATGTCATCAACGTCCGCCGTGCTTTGACGCGCAAGGAAACGCAGGATGCATATCAGACACTCATGCAGGCGGACGCGATTGTCATGATCTTCCCGCTTTACTTCTTCTGTATGCCGGGTATGCTGACGCGCTTTTTGCAGGATTTTGCCGCCGATTTCCCGCAGACGCAGAAAAAAACCGGCGTGTATGCCATCGTCAACTGCGGGTTTCCCGAACCGGATATCAATCTGGAAGCGCTGCGTGTCGTCGAACGCTTCACCATTCAAACCGGACGCAGCTTTTGCGGCGGCGTCATGGTCGGCTGCGGCGGCATGATCCTTGGCGTGCAGCGCGCGCCTTTCATGAAACCGGTGTACGATGCAATCGACGGACTCTTCAATCGCGTGAAAAACGACGTCCTTTCAGGCGGATATCAAGACAATCAAATTGATTCAATAGCGGTTAATTTCCCGAGAAAGCTCTATTTCATCGCTGGGAACGCCGGTTGGAAAAGCATGGCGCGAAAGAATCATCTTCATAAAGAGGACTTGTACCGAAAGCCGTATCAACAATAATCCCAAACTCATACCTTCCGCAAAAAGACGGTATCTCCATAAATTCTATGAAATATTTGCCAGCCGAATTGACGTCATATTTCTGCAACGATATGATGAGAAACAGAGCAGCTGAAAACAGAACGGCACCATCGAAAGGATAACTATGATCGAATTTCAGGATCGCGTCTTTTATCTCGAAACAGCGAAAACAAGCTATCTCTTCCGTGTGACACAGTTCGGGCACCTCGAACACATCCACTACGGTGAAAAGGTCCCGCGCGGAGAAATCGATCCCCTTTCGTTCAAACGCGCGATCCAGCAAGGCAGCGCTGTTTTATACGACCAAGAAAAAGATCCCGCTTACTGTCTCGATCATTTCCCGCTGGAATGGTCCGGCATTGGCTGCGGCGATTACCGGCAGGCGCCTCTAGAGGTCAAGCTGGCGGACGGCACGTTCCGAACTGATTTCTTGTATGTTTCGCACGAAATCTCGAAAGGCTGTGTTGTGCCTGATACGCTCCCCTCTTCTTATGACGATACCGGTTCAGCGGTAACGCTCTGCGTGACGATGCGCGACAGCACAGCAAAACTGGATCTGCTGCTTTACTACACTGTTTTTCCGCTTACAGACATTATCACGCGCCGCGCAGTGCTGGTCAACGCGGGCGAAGGAACCGTTTCCATCCGCCGGTTCATGAGCTTGCAGCTTGATATGGAAAACCAGGGTTTTTCTCTCGTTACCTTCGACGGCGACTGGATCAAGGAAACGCATCGCCACGACCGCAAGATCCAATTCGGCCAGTATATCAACTCGTCCACCACCGGTTCGTCCAGCAATCGTCATAATCCTGGATTTCTCCTGTATGCAGATGGCGCCACGGAAGCACACGGCGCGTGTACGGCTTTAATCTCGTCTATAGCGGGAATCATTTCGGGCTCGTTGAGCGCAGCGCATCCGACCTCGTGCGCGTTCAAGTCGGTATCAATCCGCATTGCTTTGACTGGACGCTTGCTTCCGGAGACCGGTTTGAAACACCGGAGGCCGTTATGACGTTTTCAAACGAAGGTTTTAACGGAGCAAGCGCGCATTTCCATGACTTTATCAATCACAGTATCGTACGGGGCGACTGGAAAAACAAAGAACGGCCCGTGCTTATCAACAATTGGGAAGCGACCTTTTTTCGTTTTACCCGCAGCAAACTGCTCCGCCTTGCCCGACATGCAAAAAAGCTTGGCGTAGAGTTGTTTGTGCTTGACGACGGATGGTTCGGCAAGCGAAACGACGACACCGCAGGCCTTGGCGATTATCGGGTCAATCGAAGAAAACTCCCCGGCGGAATGGCTGCCTTTTCCGCAAGAATTCATGCACTGGGCTTGCGCTTCGGGCTCTGGTTTGAACCGGAGATGGTCAACCCGGACAGTGAGCTGTTTCACGCGCATCCGGAATATGCGATCACATCACCGGGACGCAGCCCCCTGTTTGGCCGAAATCAACTCGTTCTCGATCTATGCAACCCGGATGTGCGGGACTATATCGTCGAACAGGTTTCGCAGATACTGGACGATGCGAGCGTCGACTATGTCAAGTGGGATATGAACCGTCATATCAGCGACGCATATTCTTCCCTGCTGACAAATCAGGGAGAATTCTTTCATCGGTATATCCTCGGCCTTTATGATATTCTCGATCGAATCTTTCGCCCGCGGCCGCATATTCTGCTGGAATCCTGCTCGAGCGGCGGAAACCGGTTTGACCTTGGTATGCTCTGTTACTCGCCGCAAATCTGGTCAAGCGACGATACCGATGCGATTGAACGGCTCAACATTCAGCAGGGCTTGAGCTATCTCTATCCGGTCTCAACGATGGGCGCGCATGTTTCCGCAACGCCGAACCAGCAGACGCTTCGTTTGACGCCGATTTCCACGCGTTTCAACGTATCCAGCTTCGGCTGCCTCGGCTATGAGCTGGACCCTAAGCATCTGACGCGGCTGGAGCGCAAAGAGATGCGCGAACAGATCGCTTTTTACAAGGCACACCGGAAAACACTTCAATACGGGCGCTTTTATCGCCAAGAAACAACGAAATCAAACAAAGTCTACTGGCAATCGGTTTCAGGGGATCGCACCCGGTCCGTCGCCGGTGCTTTTCAGACGATTGTCGGAGCAGCCGAGAGCAACGATGTGCTTCCACTAGCCGGATTGGAAGAGCATGCCCAATATCATATCCAGACAAAATCCCAAAGAATCTTTATTCGTAGGCTTGGTATTCTAATCAATCACCTGCTGCCATTTTCAATCAATCCCAACGGATTCCTGCTTCGCTGGGTCGATCGCGTTTATGCGCTGAATGATACGGTTGAATCATATGAAGCCAGCGGAAAAACGCTGATGCAGGGCGTGCACCTGACCAACCAGTTTATCGGAACGGGATATAACTCCTCCGTCCGTATGCTTGGGGATTTTGGTTCAAATCTTTATACACTTCATCAAAAAATAGATTCCTGAAAGATTTCTTTTGTAACAATTTATTCGTCTCAAGTAACGCTGTCTCCAATTTATCAGACAGTTCTATTATGATATGTTTTTTATAACAATTCGCAGATCATTTCACATGCTTTGAGTTGACGATTTGTTGAAGTTTCTGCTAGAATGAGGTAACATTTTTTCGAGGGAGATACCCGCATGCCAGAACAAAAAATTCTTTTGAGTTCCGACACGCCCTGCGATATCGGAGAAGAGTTAAAAGAACGCTATCAGGTGAAGCTGTATCCTCTCCATATTATCCTAGGAGAAAAACAGTATACGGACGGCGTTGATATCACGTCCGCCGAGCTATATGATGCCTGGTGGAAGCAAAAACTTCTGCCGCGCACTGCCGCCGTCAATCCGGAAGAATATGTCGGCTATTTTGAGCCGTATTTGGAGCAAGGCTACGATATCATACACATCTCTCTTGGTTCGGGGCTTTCCAGCTCCTGTGCAAACGCGCAGATCGCCGCTCAAGAGCTGAAAGAAAAAGGCAATGTCTACGTGATCGACTCCTGTTCTCTGTCCACAGGCTTCGGATTACTCGTCTGCGAAGCTGGCGAGCGGATTAAGGCCGGTATGCCGGTCTTGCAGATCGTCGAGGAGATCGCCGCTATGACGGACGATACCCGGGCGAGCTTCGTGCTCGACACGCTCGAGTTTATGCGGGCTGGCGGCCGGTGCTCCAGCATCACACAGATCGGCGCCGCGCTGATGAACCTGAAGCCGACCATCCTCGTTCGAAACGATCGCCAGGGCAGCATGGTCGTCGGCAAAAAGTATATGGGCAAGCTCGCACCCTCACTCATGAAGTATGTGGACGACCAGCTCATGGACAGAAGCGATATTGTCCTGGATCGCGTGTTCATCACACACTCCGGCATGGACGATCCTTCGATCATCGATCGCGTCGTCGCACGCGTAAAAGAGCTGCAGCCGTTCAAGGAAGTCTTTGTTACGCGGGCGAGCTGCACGATCAGCGCGCACAGCGGCCCAAATACGCTCGGAGTGCTCTTTTTGACCAAACCCGGCTCGGCAGCCTGATTGTTTTGATCAAAAAAGACGGCGATCTTCGCCGTCTTTTTTATGTGTTTTTGCTTATAAATCCGTCTCCTGTATGATCTCCAGAAACACCTCGGCAATATGTGGATCGAACTGTGTGCCGGCGTTGTCCCGAATCTCCTGAATCGCCGCCTCTTTGGACAGCCCTTTTCGATAAACGCGATCCATGGTCATCGCATCGTATGCATCGGCAACGGCAAGAATGCGCGAAAGCAACGGAATGTTCTCTCCGGCAATATGATTCGGGTATCCGTTGCCATCCCATCGTTCATGATGCGTCAGAATCAGTTCCGCAACTGGCGCAAAATCAGAAGAAACCATAGCGATGCGGTAGCCAATCTCCGGATGCGTTTTCATAATATCCCATTCTTCTTCTGTCAGCGCTGTCTTCTTGTTTAGAATTTGATCGCTGATGCCGATTTTACCAACATCGTGCAGTATTGCAAACAATCTAAGCATGTCGATGTCAGACTGAATTAATCCCAAGCGCTTTCCGACAACCTCGCAAAGTCGTCCAATGCGTTTGGCGTGCTCCTCCGTTTCATAGCTGCGCTCGAATAGTGTCGCCATGATCGAGGTGAGGACAGCGTTGTGATGGCTCTTCGTATCGAAAAGCTTCTTTCTTGTCATGTTGGCTTCGGCTTCGCTCTCGATTGCGATGAGGTTTTGCTCCGCTGTTGTTTTGGTATCACACCCGATGGAAAGATTGATGATATACGCACGATTGTAGACCGTTTTGTTGTACTCTTCCAATCCGGTCTGAATTGCCTGCGCCCTTTTTGCGCACTCTTTTGCGCTCGTATTTGGCAGCAGGATTCCGAATTCGTCGCCGCCGATTCTTGCCAACACATCGTTGGGACGAAGCGAGCGCTTCAAAATGGACGCGGTTCGCTGAATCATCTCGTCGCCCGCGGTATAACCAAAAGCATCGTTGATGAACTTCAACCCGCTGATGTCGGCATACATCACGGACAGCGGAAGATACTCTTCGCTGTCATAATCTCTTTTGATACTGTCGTAGTGCTGTCTGTTAAACAGACCTGTTAATTGGTCGTGATCGCTTAAATACTGGATCTGTAAAAACTGGAGCTTTGTTTCCGTGATATCAATAATGATTCCCTCCAGCGAGGATACTTCATCATCGCCGCGTGCTATCCCCTGATTGATATCGAGCACCCATTTTCGCTCGCCGGAAGACTGCTGTATTTCGTATTCATAATGATAACTGGCCTTCTTTTTTGCGTTATCATTGCTAGTTCTGAGATAAGTTCCTCTGTATTCAGGGCAAATGAGTTCACGGAAGGAAATTCCGCCTTCCTTCGTCAACTCTTCCGGTGTATAACCGGTGATCTCAAGGCAGCCTTTCGATACGAAGTGCATCGTTCTATTTTCATCCAGAGAGCAGGAATACGCCATGCCCGGAAGATTTGAGAGCAACACACTTTTGCTTCTCTCGCTTTCCTGCAGCGCGTTTAGCGTCTGCCGAAGTTCCGTGACATCCAGTCCTGTCAGCAACGCGCCGCTATATGTTCCTTCTGCGTTTTTAAGTCCTGCAATACGCCACTCCATTCTGCGAACCACATCACAAACGGAGATGATATCGTGTTCAATTTGATATTGCTGTTCGCTCGTGTCGGATTGAAGCTCCTGCAGCAGGAGTTGAATGTCTTTTTGTTGATCGGGCGGAACAAAGCGCTCTATCCAGTTCTGCCCAATGATTTCGTCCTTCTGCATCTGAAGCTTTTCACATCCGGACCGGTTGATCAAGAGCACGATACCATTTTGATCCAGCGCAACGAACATGACCGACGCGGCTTCAAAATATGTCTGTGCGCGTTTGCGTTCGAGTTCAACAGCCGCTTCACTTTGTCTGCGAGCCGTAATATCACGCGAAATTCCGCCAACGCCGCGTTTCCCTCCCGTTAAATCGACGGGAAAGATAATCGTTTCAAAGTAGCCGTTTGGGTGATTTTCCTCCACATATACCGGTACGCCCGTTTCTAAAACCTTTTTGTCGCGCATCTCCCACTTTTCGGAGTTTTTTCCGGGTTTCAGTTCGCTGATGGTTCTGCCGATCAGCTGATCTTCCTGTATTCCGTAATACCGCTGCATATTCGTGTTTGTCGCGATATAACGCAGTGAGCTGTCTTTTAAATAGACGAGATCGTGACTCGCGTTGATCAGGGTTTTGAATATTGCTTCATTCTCTCGCGCGGCGCTTTTTGCCATAACAAGATCCGAGATATCCTGTATTGCGCCAACGACTGACTTTGCCTTTCCGTCACTCTTTGCAACAGATTGCATCTGAACGCTGATGGTGCGTTCCATGGCTTCCGATTGCTGAACACGGCAAATGAAGTTTACTTTACATTCCTGGGATAAGACTCTCTCTATGAAATGCTTGACCGTTGCCCGGTCTCTAGGACTTATTTTTCGAAGCAATGCTCTGTAGTTTGGCATTGCCCTGTTTTCTTTGAGACTGAATATTCGCTTTGCTTCTTCCGAGCAATCCAGCTGCAGCGTCTCCGAATCGTAAGAAAAACTGCCGATATGCGCGAGCAGTTGTGCTTCCTGCAGAGCGGATTCGCTCTTTTTGCGAACGTCGCTTTCATGATAAACTTTTATGAGATTGGTGAAGACAAGAATAAAGATCAGAATTGCGCTGCCAGTTACAAACAAGAGTCCCTTAAAGATGCTCAATTTTAAAACTGCAAGGCTTTCCGGGATGTTATTGGCAACAAAAGTGTCGGTTAAGATGATCCAAAGATATCCGACGAAAATATATATAGCCGTGACCAAAAGCGAACTTTTAAGAGCGCTCCTCTTTGTCGCGTCGATTTTCAGGCTATGTTTTTTCATACAAATACCAATCGTTGTGCAGTAAATAAAACATTTCTAATATTATAATACAATTATAATACGCTCTATGCAATTGAAATATTCAAGTTGATTGTTTGTATGACTTGTATATATGACAGTTGATCAGGAATCCATATATGTAAATCGCTTTAATCGAACGCCATCCCGCTCTACAACTTCGTTCCACATGCTGGCAGGCCGCACCCACACGCCTCGTTCTCCATATAACGCGCGGTATACAACCATCTCCTCCAGCGTTTCCGAATGTCGGGCAACATAGATCAGCTCGTATTCGTTTCCTTTGAAATGGCGATACCGACCGGGTTTCAAGTCTTCCATAGCAACTCCTTTTCAGGATACAAATATACGCTGTACCAGTATCATATACAATATTGTACCACTTCCGATGCTGAGCAGCACGTTCCGCCGCCATGAATGAATCAACACGATAAACGCGATTGCAATCAACTCCGGCAGACCGTGCGGACTTGGCTGAATCGGAACGTCCTTGAGACAATACACCACCAGCAACCCCATCATGACAGGCGGAAGCACCTTGCCAAGATAGACGACGAGTTCCGGCGCATGCTTTCCTTCCGGAAACAGCAGAAACGGCGTGAAGCGGGTCGCCATTGCGCCAAGTGCAACTGCACCCACGGTAAGAACGATTTGCAACGGAGTTAACGGCATAAGAGTTTCCTCCCGGCGATTAAAGTGATCAATATGCCGACCAATGCAGGAATGACCATGTTATCCGAACCGAACGCAATCCGCGCAACAAGCGCAGCGACAACGCCGATCAACCCGAAAACCCAGTTTTCTTTTTTCCGCATCTGCTCAAGAAACAGAACGACGAATAGCGCGGTCAACGCAAAATCCAAACCGAGCGTATTAAACGTAACGAGATTCCCGAGCACACCGCCGAGAAACGTGCCAATGATCCAATAGCAATAGTGCAGCATGGAAATTGAAAAAAAGAACCACTTTGGTTCAACGCCCTCCGGCGGATCCACGCTGGAAACAATTGAGAAAGTTTCGTCGCAGAGGGTGTAGATTAGAAACGCTTTAACCTTGCCGAATCCTTTGTATTTTTGCAGCATCGATAAACCATAGAAAAGATGCCGCGCGTTGACAAGAAAACTCAGCAGCAGCGCTTCCAGCGGACGGAACACCGTCGTCAGCAACGTAATGGCGACAAATTGCATGCTGCCGCAGAACGCGACCGCACTCATCAGAACCGACCACTGCGGCCCGTATCCATTCTTCAACATCAGTACGCCATATGCCATGCCGAGAACAAGAAACCCCGCCAAAACGGGGATTGTATGCGGAAATGCCGCTAATAGCGCATGGGTAAACTTGTTGTGCTTCGAAGTGTCCAAAGCCGTTTTGCCTTTCCAAATAAAAAATACAATTGCCGGTTTCGATGCGACAGTTTTTTATAAAGCAGCTGCTTTTGTGTAATAAAGCGTCACTCTATTATCGGCTTGCCGGTCTTGATCCTTGCGTCTGCCCAATCGACAAACTGTTTTCCCGTTCGCGGTGATCTGCCGCCCGCGTTGATTGCCCACTGAATTGCGCCGCGCTCCAGTTCGCCTTTCTCCGCGTGCAAGCCGCGCTCTTTCGCAATTGCGATCACAATAGCCAGATAGCGTGCCTGATCCGGTGCAAAGAAGTTTACCGTGCGGTCAAAGCGGTCGTAGAGGGAAAGTTTTTCCTGCAGGGTCTCCCCTCCGTGCACATCGTCTTGATTCCGTTCCGAGAAAGACTCCCGGATCAGATGTCTGCGGTTGGATGTCGCGTAGACGAGGCAATTCTCAGGCCGCGCGGTCACGCCGCCTTCGAGCACGGATTTTAGCGCAGAGAACGCAGCGTCCTCCGCGGAAAAAGACAGATCATCAAGAAACAGGATAAACCGCATCGGCACATCCCGCAACTGCTCCAACACAACCGGCAGGTCGTGGATATACTCTTTCGTCAGTTCGACGATGCGCAGTTTTTGATCCCTGTATTCGTTTGCCAGCGCTTTGATCGTTGAACTCTTGCCGGTTCCGCGGTCACCGTAGAGCAGGAGATTCCCGCCGCCGCGGCTTTCGACGAAGTCGAGCGTGTTGGCGGCGACCTGGCTGCGTTCGTACTCGTATTCTTTAAGACTGGTCAGGCGGACCGGATCGGGATGCGGCACGCCGGTCAAGCTGCCCTGCCAGCGAAACGCACCGTATTCGGCGAATACGCCATATCCTTTCTCATGATAAAACGTCTCCAGTTCGGACACGGCTAAAACCGCATCCTGCTGAAAGAAACCGGAGCTACACGAAAAATCCGGCAGCCGTTCGATCAGCTCCTGCAATGCGTTTCCGCGCCAGAGTTCGCCGGATTTCACCCTGGACGAATCGACTGCGGCAATGCTGCCTAAAGCTTTCAAATCGAAAATTGCTGCCGTTTTCAACAGATCATAAGACTGACCTGTCAAACCACGCGACGCGGCGCGCGAAAATGTGTTGTCGTCAAAAAAGACAAGCCGTCTTAAGTGCTCGGCAAAATCGAGTGTATCGCATCGATCCGACAGGCTCTTATAGAATGCGCCGTAAGCCGAACTGAAGAAAGCGGCATCCCCGCCCTGCGCCGCGTTAAGCAGGCGCAGGAAGCGGGACACCGTTTCGTCCGAAAGGATATTGCGATAGACCGTAAGCGAATCGGCAGACGCCGCCGCTTTGACTAAATCGCCCAAACTATAGCCTCCTGACTGGATCGGTTACTTCTTGAGGAATGTCATCTGGCTGCGCAGCTGCTGGCCGACTTTCACAAGCTGCGTTTCCGCCTGCTGGCGCTTTACAGCGTTGAAATACGGTCTGCCGACTCTGTTTTCCAGGATCCAGTTGCGCGCGAACGTGCCGTCCTGAATCTCGGTCAGCACGCGCTTCATCTCCTTGCGCGTGTCTTCGGTGATGATGCGCTTCCCGGTTACGTAATCGCCGTACTCGGCTGTGTCGCTGACGGAGTAGCGCATGCGCTCGAACCCGCCGGCATAGATCAAATCTACGATCAGTTTCATCTCATGAATGCACTCAAAGTATGCGTTCTCCGGCGCGTATCCGGCTTCTACCAGCGTTTCAAAGCCTGCGAGCATGAGTTCGGTTACACCGCCGCAGAGAACGGCCTGTTCGCCAAAGAGGTCCGTTTCGGTCTCTTCACGGAAGGTGGTTTCCAGAATACCCGCGCGTGCTCCGCCGATACCAGCGGCGTATGCAAGGGCTGTTTCCTTCGCTTTGCCGGTGTAGTCCTGTTGCACCGCAACCAGTGCAGGCACGCCCGCGCCACGCTGGTATTCGCTGCGAACCGTATGGCCGGGGCCTTTGGGAGCAACCATGATGACGTCCACATAAGTCGGCGGTACGATCTGACCGTAATGGATGTTAAAGCCGTGCGCGAACACGAGCGTATTCCCCTCGGTCAACCCGTCAGCGATGCTCTCGGAATAGAGGGTCGCCTGCTTCTCGTCGTTGACCAGAATCATGACGATATCCGCTTCCTTGGCCGCATCCTTCGCGGTCATGACGGTCAGTCCCGCTTCTTCCGCAATCTTCCAGGACTTGCTGCCTTCGTACAGACCGACGATAACGTTGACGCCGCTCTCCTTCAGGTTCAAAGAGTGCGCGTGTCCCTGACTGCCGTAACCGATGACCGCTACGGTTTTATTTTTGAGGTGCGCGAGGTTGCAATCGCTTTCATAATACATTTTAGCCATGGGTCTATCCTCCAACTTTCTCAATTAATTAGGCTTTCGCCATAAATCTGCCGATCTTTCTCACCGTCAGAATATCACAGTATACAGTGCGCGAAAAGCGTTACTCTTCGTGCGTGCCCGCCATCACATGCGCGTTTTCGATGGCGATGGTACCGGTTCTTACCGTTTCGCGGATGCCGTAGCGCTCGAGCATCTGCTCGAGCCGCCGCACCTGATCGGACGTGTCCGCATATTCTACAATCAGCATTTCATGCGACACGTCGATGACCTTTGCGCCAAAGATCTTTGTGATCTGCAGCAGGTCGGAGCGGTTCTCTGATGTTGCGCCTACCTTCAGCATGATCAGTTCGCGGTTGATGAACTCACCTTCGGTCAGAATCTTGACTTCGAGTACGTCGATGAGCTTACAGAGCTGTTTCTCGACCTGCTCAAAGATGTCTTCGTCGCCGTCCACAACGATGGTCATGCGGGACACCGCCGGGTCGCTCGTCGTGCCGACTGCAAGACTGTGGATGTTGTAAGCGCGCCGGGAGAAAAGCCCGACGACTTTATACAGGATGCCGGCGTGGTTTTTCACGAGCACAGACATCGTGAGTTTCATGGGATGATTTTCCATTTTTAACATCTCCTTATGCCGTCTCAATTGCTTTCACAACGATGTCTCCCATCTCTACCGTGCCGATTGCCGGTTTGCCTGCGGCGATATCTGCTGTACGCCAGCCGGTCTCCAATGTTTTGAGAACCGCGGCTTCGATTGCGTCCGCGGCGGTCGGCTGGTTGAGCGAGTACCGTAGCAGCATCGCAGTCGAGAGAATGGTTGCCAGCGGGTTAGCCGCTCCCGTTCCGGCGATGTCCGGCGCGGAACCGTGGATGGGTTCATACAGGCCGAGTGTTCCGTCCCCGAGAGAAGCGGAAGGCAGCATGCCGATGGATCCGGTGATCATGCTCGCCTCGTCGGAGAGAATGTCTCCGAATATGTTGCTCGTGACAACGACATCGAATCTCGCCGGGTTTCTGACCAGCTGCATGGCGGCGTTGTCTACGAGCATATCGTCGTATGCTACGTCCGGATATTCCTTCGCCAGCTTGTGCATGGTCTCGCGCCAGAGACGGGAGCTCTCCAGCACGTTTGCTTTATCAACGCTGGTGAGCTTCTTGCCGCGTTTTCTGGCGGCTTCGAACCCGATGCGGCCGATGCGCTCGATCTCCATGACGGAATAGCGCTCGGTATCGTATGCTTCTTCGCCGCGCTCCGATTGGTTTCTGCCGCGCTCGCCAAAGTAGATGCCGCCGGTGAGCTCACGCACCATGAGCATGTCCAGCCCGTTTTCGACGATTTCAGCTTTCAGCGGGCAGGCATCCTTGAGCGGTGCAAACAACACGGCGGGGCGCAGGTTTGCATAGAGCCCCAGCGCCGCGCGAATACCGAGTAAGCCGGCCTCCGGGCGCAGATGCCCGGGCAACGTTTCCCATTTCGGGCCGCCGACCGCGCCGAGCAGAACCGCATCGCTCTCCTTGCAAACTCGGATGGTTTCCTCCGGCAGCGGCACGCCTGTTTGGTCGATGGCGCAGCCGCCCATGAGCACTTCCTGATACGTCAGCGTAAAGCCAAAGCGCTTTGCCGCGGTGTCTAGTACCCGTATCGCCTCACCGACGATCTCCGGGCCGATGCCGTCTCCGCGGATCACCGCAATCTTGTAGTTCATGTACGTCTACCCCCTTACAGCGCGCCGGCTTTGATCGCGTTCATGAGCCCGCCTGCGGCGATGATGCCCTGAATGAACGGCGGGAACGGTTCGCCCTGATAGGTTTCACCGCGGGTCTCATTCGTGATCACACCCGTATCGAAATCTACGCTGACTTTATCGCCCGCCTGGATCTTTTCGCTCGCCTCGGCGCACTCCACAATAGGCAGCCCGATGTTGATGGCGTTGCGGTAGAAGATGCGCGCGAATGTTGCCGCGATGACGCAGCTGATACCCGACTCTTTGATGGCAATCGGCGCATGCTCACGCGAGGAGCCGCAGCCGAAGTTCTTGCCGCCAACCATGATATCTCCAGGTTGCACGCGGGAGATAAACTCCTTGTCGATATCCTCCATGCAGTGGCTCGCGAGTTCCTTTGGATCGCTCGTGTTGAGATAGCGCGCGGGGATGATCACATCCGTATCGATATTATCGCCATACTTGATGGCTTTTCCTGTTGCGTTCATGCTTTACCTCCTAACACGGATTCGGGAGTGACGAGCTTGCCTGCGATGGCGGACGCCGCGGCAACCGCCGGAGACGAAAGGTATACCTCGGCTCCCGTGCTGCCCATGCGGCCTACGAAGTTGCGATTTGTCGTTGCAACCGCGCGCTCGCCTTTGGCAAGAATACCCATATGCCCGCCGAGGCATGGCCCGCAGGTTGGCGTGCTCACGGCACACCCCGCTTCAATGAACGTTTTCACGAGTCCTTCTTCCATCGCCTGCAGCATGATGTTCTGCGTTGCGGGAATCACGATGCAGCGCACGTTCTCATGGACATGTTTACCCTCAAAGATCTTTGCCGCCGCGCGGAGGTCTTCGATCCTGCCGTTTGTGCAGCTGCCAATGACCGCCTGATCGATGGTGATCTCCCCTACATCGGAAACAGGCTTTGCGTTTTCCGGCAAATGCGGCAGGGATACCGTCGGCTCGATGGCACTCAGGTCGATTTCATACGTCGCGATGTATTCCGCGTCCGCATCGGCCTTGTATACGGTCCAATCGGCGCAGCCGTGTTCTTTTGCATACTGCTCGGTCTTTTCGTCGTAATCGAACAAACCGTTTTTCGCGCCGGCTTCGATGGCCATATTCGCCATGCAGAGACGGTCTTCCATGGTCAGGCTCTTGAGTCCCTCGCCCGTGAACTCCATGGACTGATACAGCGCGCCGTCTACCCCTGTCATGCCGATGATCTGCAGGATGACGTCCTTACCGGACACCCATGGCTTGAGTTTGCCGGAGAGCACGAACCTCATCGCGGTCGGTACTTTCAGCCAGCAGTACCCCGTCGCCATGCCCGCCGCCATGTCGGTGCTTCCAACACCCGTTGAAAACGCGGTGAGCGCACCGTAGGTGCAGGTGTGCGAATCCGCGCCGATGACCAGATCGCCGGGCTTCACGAGACCGAGCTCCGGCAACAGTGCATGTTCTACGCCGACTTTGCCGACGTCGAAGAAATTTGTGATCTTGTGCTTCTTCGCAAAATCACGCACAACTTTGACCTGCTCTGCGGCCTTGATGTCCTTATTCGGGGTGAAGTGGTCCATAACCAGCGCGATTTTCTCGCGATTGAACACGGTTTCGATCCCCGCTTTTTCAAACTCTTTGATGGCGACGGGCGCCGTGATGTCGTTGCCGAGCACCAAATCCACCTTCGCCTTTATGAGCTGTCCCGCGGCAACCGAGTCAAGACCCGCGTGCGCCGCCAGTATCTTTTGTGTCAGTGTCATTCCCATAACGTTCTGTTTCCCTTCCGCTTGCTTATCAAATTCTGTTCCCGCGCACCAAAGACGCAGATGAACGATTGATTGTTATTTAACGACCGCGCCTTCTGCCGCAGACGATACCATGCGCTCATAACGGGCGAGATATCCTTTTTTAATCTTCGGTTCGGGCGGCTGCCAGCTCTTTTTACGCTGCTCAAGCTCCGCGTTGGATACGTTTACATTCAGCGTTCCAGCCGGGATATCGATTTCGATGATATCCCCCGTCTGAATCAGCGCAATATTGCCGCCTCTGGCTGCTTCGGGCGATACGTGTCCGATTGCCGCGCCACGTGATGCGCCGGAGAAGCGCCCGTCCGTAATCAGCGCAACCGTGCTGTCGAGTCCCATGCCCGCGATTGCGGACGTCGGTCCCAGCATCTCTCGCATGCCCGGCCCGCCCTTTGGGCCTTCGTAGCGTATGACGACGACGTCTCCCGGCTGAATTTGCATACCATAGATGGCTTTGATCGCATCGTCTTCGGACTCGAACACCTTCGCGGGCCCGCTGTGGCGCATCATGGCTTCCAATACAGCCGCGCGCTTGACGACAGCGCCATCCGGCGCAATGTTGCCCCTCAGGATTGCGATGCCGCCGGTCTTGGAATACGGCTCTGCGCAGGAATGAATCACGGTTTTATTACGGATGATCGCGTTTTGCACCGCGTCCGCCATGGATACGCCGAGTACCGTCATAGCGCTGCCGTCGTAATATCCGCAGTCGATCAACTCTTTGATGACGGCGGATACACCACCTGCGTGATAGAGATCCTCTACGTGATGCGGACCGGACGGCGCGAGCCTGCAAAGGTTTGGCACGCGTGCGCTGATCTCGTTGATCAGGTCGAGGTTGAGGATGACGCCGGCTTCCCGCGCGATCGCGGTCAGGTGCAGCACGGAGTTGGTTGAGCAACCGAGCGCCATATCGACCGCCAGCGCGTTTTTGAAGGTTTGTTCGGTCAATATCTGAGACGGGCGGATGTCTTTGCGTACGAGCTCCACCGCCTGCATACCCGCGTGTTTGGCCAGACGCGTCCGCTCGGCAAATACGGCGGGAATCGTGCCGTTGCCGGGCAGCGCCATGCCGATTGCTTCGCTCAGGCAGGCCATGGAGTTGGCCGTAAACATGCCGGAGCAGGAACCGCAGCTGGGACAGGCGTTGTTTTCGCAAAAGTCGAGGTCTTCCTGTGTGGCTTTGCCCGCTTTGAACGCGCCGACTGTTTCGAACACGCTGTTGAGATCAAGGTTTTTTCCGCCGCCGCTGTAGGAGAGCATCGGACCCGCGGTGACCACGACTGCGGGCAGATCGAGCCGCGCCGCCGCCATGAGCATGCCGGGGATGATTTTATCGCACCCGGGCATGAATACCATACCGTCGAAACGATGCGCCTCAGCCATGATCTCGCATTCGTCGGCGATGATTTCTCGGCTGGCGAGCGAGTAGTGCATACCCTTGTGCCCCATCGCGATGCCATCGCATACGCCAATGGTGCCAAACTCAATCGGCGTGCCGCCGGCCATGCGTACGCCGGCTTTCACCGCTTCAACCAGCTGGTTTAAGTGAAAGTGTCCGGGTACGATTTCGCTTCTTGGATTCGCGATTCCGATCAACGGACGGCTGAGCTCTTCGTCTGTATAACCCATCGCTTTAAAGAGCGAGCGATGCGGCGCGCGCTCCGCGCTTAACGTCACTTCATCACTTCTCATCGTTTTTGCCCTCCTCGGCGCTGTTGTTCTGTTCCATATCGTCATGGTCATATTCGTGCAGCACGAACTCGGTGATCGGCTTGCCCGGCGCCACCATTGGTGTAATCGTTTCGTCGCACCCAATGCGGCAGTCGATGAGCGCGGGTCTGCCGGATGCGAGCGCTTCACTCAGCGCTTCTTCGAATTGTTCGAGCGAGCACACGGGCGCGCCATGGACGCCGTATGCCTCCGCGAGCTTTGTAAAGTCCGGCCCGCGGTCGAGATTGGTCTGCGAATAGCGCTTGTCGTAGAACACGGTCTGCCACTGGCGCACCATGCCGAGCACGCCGTTGTTCATCACTATGATGATAACGGGAATGTTGTAGTGCTGCATGGTCGCCATTTCGTTGCTGTTCATGCGGAAACTTCCGTCGCCGGTGATCAGTATAACTTTTCGATCCGGCCTTGCGACCGCCGCGCCCAGAGACGCGCCTGCGCCGTAACCCATCGTGCCGAACCCACCGGACGAGATGAACGTGTTCGGCTGGTCATAGTTGTAGTAGCGCGCAGCCCAAAGCTGATGCTGACCGACGTCGGTCACGATGATCGTGTCCTTCGGCGAATGCTCATAAACAGTATTCAAAATCGCCTTTGGCGTGAAGCCGACATGCTTTGGAGCACGAGCGGGCATCTTGAGTGCCTGTATCGAAGAGAGCCACTCAGTCCTGCCTTCTGTATCGACAGGGTCACGCTTTAACTCTTCGAGCAGCAGCTCCACAACGCTCTTGACGTCGCCGTGGATATTATGTGCGGTACGGATGTTCTTGTTGATCTCCGCCGCATCGATATCGACCTGGACAATCTCCGCACTTGTGCAGAACTGTCTCACGTCGCCGGTCACGCGATCGTTAAACCGGCTGCCGAGCGCGATAAAGAGTTCGCTTTCGGACACGGAGACATTGGTCGCACGGGTGCCGTGCATGCCGATGAGCCCGGTGAAATTCGGGTGCGTCGAAGGAAACGCGCCAACGCCCATCAGTGTTGTGCCCACAGGCGCATGAATCAACTCGGAGAGTTCGATGATCTTCTGGGATGCGTCAGACTTCAACGCGCCGCCGCCGCAGAGGAGAAACACTTTTTTCGAAGCGCGAACCATGTCCGCCAGCTTTTTCACGTCTTCCGCCGCCGCTGCATCAAGAGCCGCGTCTGCATGTTGCGTAGTCGCCTGCTTGGATGGCGTGTATTCCGCCTTTTCTGCAGTCACGTTTTTCGGGATATCGACCAGCACCGGGCCGGGCCTTCCCGTGCGCGCGATCTCGAATGCCTCGCGCATGATGTCCGCCAGATCATTGACGTCTTTCACGATATAGTTGTGCTTGGTAATCGGCGTCGTAATCCCGGCGATATCAGCCTCCTGAAAACTGTCTTTTCCAATCAGGTTGACGTTGACATTGCCGGTGATGAACACGACCGGCACGCTGTCGAGATACGCTGTCGCGATGCCGGTGACCAGATTGGTCGCACCCGGGCCGGAAGTTGCAATCGCAACGCCGACCTTGCCGCTCGCGCGGGCATACCCGTCCGCTGCATGCGCCGCCCCCTGCTCGTGCGAGGTGAGGATATGGTGAATGCGATCACTGCTCTTATAGAGCTCGTCGTAAATATTCAACACGGAGCCGCCCGGGTATCCGAACACGGTGTCGACACCCTGCTCCGCGAGACATTCAATCAGAATTTGTGCGCCAGTTAGTTTCATATATATATCCCCTTTCGATTAAGGACCGTTTTTGTTCTATGCCGTGACCGTACGCAGTATTTTGCTCGCGCCATTCGTCTCTTTCGGTTTCATGAGTTTATATTCGATCGAGTCGATCAACGCGCGGGTGCTCGCCTGAATGATATCCACCCCTACGCCGACGGTAGTCCAGTAGTCGTGCCCGTCCGTCGATTCGATCAATACTCGTACTTTCGCGGCGGTTGCGGACTCGCTGTCCAGCACACGTACCTTGTAATCCGTCAACCGGATCTCTCCGATTTCGGGATAAAATACCTCCAACGCCTTTCTAAGGGCCGCGTCAATCGCGTTGACCGGGCCCAAACCTTCCGCCGCAGTGATCTCCAGCTGCTCGTCAACAAGCACCTTAATGGTCGCAAACGACGGTTTCTTGTGACTTTCCGACTGCTGCTCGTCCGCTACGCTGAGCATTTTGAGCTCAAAGAACTTCGGACGCGTACCGAGCAGTTTCCTTACCTCCAGTTCAAAGGACGCTTCCGCTCCTTCAAACTGATATCCCTGGTGTTCCAGATGCTTGACCATCTCGATGATCTTTGTCGCCTCTTCGGAGTCCCGCTTGATCTCAGGGTAAAAGCCTTTGACTTTTTCGAGAATCGCGCTTCTGCCGGCGACTTCGGACATCATCACGCGGCGGCTGTTGCCAACTGCGGACGGGGAAACATGCTCAAACGTCAGAGAATTCTTCATCACACCGTCAACGTGCATGCCGCCTTTGTGCGCAAACGCGTTTGCGCCGACATAGGGCATGTTTTTGCTCACGCTGACGTTGGAAACATCGGCCACCTCATGGACCGTACTGGTAAGTCGCTCCAACGCATCGGACGGTATGCAATCGTAACCGAGCTTGAGCTGGAGGTTTGCCAGCACTGTGGAAAGATTTGCGTTGCCGCAGCGCTCGCCGAACCCGACAAGCGTGCCCTGCACATGCGTCGCGCCCGCTTTGACGGCGAACACGCTGTTGGCAACCGCCATGCCGGAGTCGTTGTGCGCATGGATGCCAACCGCAACCGGGAAACGCTCCTTGACAAGCGTGGTGAGTTTTTGAATATCATCCGGAAAGCTTCCGCCGTTTGTATCACAGAGACAGAGGCAGTCCGCCCCGCTCTCATACGCCGCCTGCAGGGTCTCCATGGCGTATTCTGGATTCGCGCGGTATCCGTCGAAGAAGTGCTCCGCATCGTAAACGACCTCTTTGCCCTGCTCCTTCATAAAACGCACAGTGTCGCGAATCATCGCGAGATTTTCGGAAAGCTCCGCACGCAGGATATCGGTCACATGGATGTCCCAGGATTTGCCGAATATCGCGACGCAGTCCGTGCCCGCTGCGAGCAGCGAATGCAGGTTTGCATCGTCCTTTGCCTGAATGTTCTTTTTGCGGGTCGCCCCGAACGCGGCGACTCTCGCATGCTTCAGCGGATGCGCTCTCAGGTGCTCGAAAAACTCGAGGTCTTTCGGGTTGGAACCGGGGTTGCCGGCTTCGATATAGTCCACCTGAAGATGATCCAAAATGCGTGCGATCTTGATTTTATCCTGAACGGAAAAAGAGATGCCGACGCTCTGCGCACCGTCGCGCAGCGTCGAATCCAAAATGAACACTTTTTGCATGACTTTCGCCTCCTGCCTGGTGCCGGTTCAACCGACATTTGGTTATAAAAAATCCCCGTCTCATTTTGAGACGGGGACGGATTCATCCTCGCGGTACCACTCAACTTGATTCGTGTTCTCCGGCGCCTGCCGTTCATGAACACATAATCCTCTCATACGGGTTCTAACAAACCCTGGCATGTAACGGTGCCTTCCGTAATACGCTTACTCGGTTTCAGCGTCTCTGCTCGGGAGGGATCCGCAGACCGCATCGCCGCCGGTTTGCACCAAACACCGGCTCTCTTTAGACGATCTTGCGACCAGCATGTCTCTTTCATCGCATGTTTATGTGTTAATTTTCGATAATATACCATATATTTTTCGAAGATGTCAATAGTTTTGCCAATTATATTGCTGTATTTTCACATGTATTTACAAACACATTATACAACCATGCAGTCATTATACAACTGTCTGTTGATGCAAATACGTGCTGAAAGCAGTTATTTTCCCGTCATGACTGACGCGAGCAGAGATACGCCGCTGACAATCTGCTCCGGTTCCAGATGCCCGTAGCCCAGCACAAGCTGATCTCCATGCTGCCCTTTTACAATGCAATGCGTCTCAACCGGTACGGCAACAATGCCCTCCTCCCTGCATCGTGCGCGAAACGATTCGTCGAACTTCTTACCAAAAAAACGTACTGCGACGTGAAGCCCGGCTGCATCCCCCGCTGTCGTCCAATCCGACCCAAACTCTTCTGTCAATGCACTCATCAATATTGCCCGCCGCTGTGCGTAGCGTTTCTTCATCGTGCGCACATGACGATCCATCGCGCGCGAACGGAGAAACTCCGCCATCGCCACCTGCTCTAAAATTGGATTTTGCACATCGTGGTGCGTGCGCAGTTCCCGCCATTGTCCATGCAGACTGTTCGGCAGAATGACAAACCCGATGCGCAGCGCCGGAAAGAGCGTTTTGCTAAAGGTCCCGACATAGATGACACGCTGCGGGTCCATCGAGTACAGCGGAGCGACCGGCTCGCCCGTATATCGAAATTCGCTGTCGTAATCATCCTCCACGATCCAGACATCGTGACCCCGCGCAAACTGAATCAAAGCCGTGCGCCGGGCGGCCGGCAATATGCCGCCAAGCGGAAACTGATGCGACGGGGTCACATAGATCATGCTTGCGTTTGCGTTGCCATCGATCAATTCCACCTGAATCCCGCGATCGTCGGCTGGAACCGGCAGCACCTCGCATCCGCAGGACAGGAGCGTATCGTACAGCCCTTTGTGGCAGGGGTCTTCCATAACGACTCTTCCGCCGCGCGGGCATAGCATGTCCGCCGTGATGCGCAGCGCATGTGTCGCTCCCGCTGTAATGAAGATATCGTTCGGGTTTGCAACGATTCCCCTCGCGCGCGCGAGCCAGGATGCAATCTCTTCCCGCAGCGGCAGATAGCCCTGCGGTCCGGTATAGCCAAGTTCCTCGGTAGTCAGACCGTTCGCCGCCCTTTGGATGATCTTTCGCCACTGGCCGCGTGGAAAGCCTTCGATGTCCGGTCTGCCGGTTGAAAAGTCCGCGCGAATGATGTGTTTCGGCTTTTCCCTTATGACACGTTGCGCAGGAGCGCTGCCCAGCAGCGCAATCCCGTCCGCAACAACGGTTTTCGATCCTCTGCTGCTCGTCAGAAATCCTTCTGCCAACAGCATATCGTAGGCTTCCACTGCGGTGCTGCGCGCGATGTTTAATTCAGCTGCGAGCTGGCGCGTCGAAGGAAGCGCATCTCCCGCGGCGAGATTTCCGCCGAGTATCTGCGCTTTGATCTGCTCATAAATCTGCCTGCGAATCGGCATCTCTGTGTTTCGTTCAATCTTTGGTAACAGCATGATATAATTGGTATGCCGTTTTCTTTCTTATATTGGCTCTTTATACATACCAGCTCCCCGGATAAGATTGTATCATATTTTGCAATGAATCAGCGAGGAGATATGAAAAACGAATTCTTTTCCGGCAAGTTGTATTTTATCGGCGCGTTCTCCCTGGCAGGAACCAGTGTCGTTGCCGCCCGGTTTGTTTCTGACAGCATTGGCGTGTTCACTACCGCCGCAATCAGCATGGCGCTTGCGCTCTGTCTGCTGATTCCGGTCTCCGCTAGAAAACTTCGCGCAGCAGTCAAAGCGCTCTCCTTGCAACAGGGTGCGTCCGTCCTGTTGCAGGCGTTGTTCGGTATGTTCCTGTTTCGCTTCCTCCTGCTCAGCGGCGTTGCCCGCACCAGCGCACTGGAAGCTGGAATTTTGACCGGCGCAACACCCGCAGTCACGGCGCTTCTTGCCTGGACGCTGCTGCGAGAAAGAGTAGGCACCGCATCGATTGTCGGCATACTCTCCACAGTGGCCGGCGTGCTGCTCGTGCAAGGCATCGCAAAAGTTGGTGTTGCATCCGGCGGCAGTCATCTTGTCGGGAATCTGCTGGTGCTGGGCGCGGCGGCGAGCGAATCCGTCTTTAACATCATTTCCCGCACATTCGCCATACAAAAAGCGGATCGTGGCGATCCGCTCGATCCGCTCGTGCAAACAACTTTGGTCACGTTTGCCGCGCTGCTGTTCTGCATCGTTCCCGCGCTCTTTGAGCGTCCGATCGAGCGAATCGCGGCGCTGGGCGCAGTCGAATGGCTCGCCCTGCTCTGGTATGGTATCTTCGTCACCGCGCTTGCATACCTCTACTGGTATGCGGGCATCAAGCGCTGCGGCGCATTTACGGCTGCTGCGTTTTCCGGGCTGATGCCGATGACTAGCATGATCCTCTCCGCGCTGCTGTTGAAAGAAAGCGCGGATGTGTTTCAGATCATCGGCGGCGCATGCATCATCGCGGGGATGATGCTGATTGGGAGACGAAAAAAAAAACGACCTGAGCTTAGCTCCATGCTTCCTCTTTTCTAATACAAGTGAAAAATTGTATACTTGTATCAATTACAAAATGAAAATTCATTTCTAGGAGGAACGTATGGACAAGGTCAACATTGCCGAAAAGATGAGCCTGTTTGCCGAGCACTGGAGCCCGAAGGTAATCGGCGAGCTCAACGACTCCTACATCAAAGCAGCCAAGCTCAAAGGAGAGTTTCTCTGGCACAAGCACGACACGGAAGATGAGATGTTTCTCGTCGTCAAAGGACGCCTGATCCTGAAATTCAGAGACAGGGATATCGAACTCATCGACGGAGAGTTCATCATCGTCCCCCGCGGTGTGGAGCATATGCCCGTCGCCGAGGAGGAAGTCGAGATTATTCTGATCGAGAAAAAGTCAACCGTCAACACCGGGGACGTCGTCAGTGAACGCACGAAAGAGACGCAGGAATGGATTTAATCCGCGTACCGTACGTTAGATCGTCAGCAGTTTTTCACCGTTTTTCAGGATCTTCGTCAGATCTTCGCCCCAATAAATGACTTCGATACCGAGACCAAGCAGAATGTCGGTTGTGCCGAGCTGATCGGTGCACGCTTTGCAGGCAGAGAATTTTACACCAGCCTGCTGCGCCAGTCGAATCCTCGTCTGGATTTGCTCATTCTCCGCAACGAGCTTTGCGGTTGCGCCCCAAATGATGACGGTCACTGATTCCCACCATTTTGACAGCATACTGTTGGTCGCGTACATCATGACCATCTTATCGGACGTTAAAACGTCCGCATTGGTCCAAAGGATGTATAGCTGATTGGAATTGTCCATGGCTTTCTCCTTCTGCTATGTGTGGAATTTACTTATTAATATAATAGTAAAACAAGACTTTGTTCAATAGCAAAAGAGCACTTTTTCAAGTGCTCTTTTGTGGCGGAGAAGGTGGGATTTGAACCCACGCACCGGTTACCCCAGTCTACTCCCTTAGCAGGGGAGCCCCTTACAGCCACTTGGGTACTTCTCCATATATGAGATGATGCTGGCGGAGAGAGAGGGATTCGAACCCCCGGTGCCTTTCAGCATCACCGGTTTTCAAGACCGGCTCCATAAACCACTCGGACATCTCTCCATGATCGGGAACCTAGTGAAGTATAGCAAATTTCGCGAGCGATTGTCAACGCCTGAATGCTTTGTTTGCGCGTCTCAAATTATCAGAATGTGAAACGATTTTGTATTCTCTCCAATCGCATTGCAGTCGCTTTGATAAAAACATATAATGGACTTGACCTCTAGGGTTGATACCTGTTGTGGAAAGGGGAATTCATTTCATGCGCAAATTTCGCGCCATCGCACTGCTTACGGTTCTGCTGTTGGTTATCGCTGCGGGTTGTAAGACGGTGTCCACCACGATCCTGAACACCGAATCCAAGCTCTTTTACGGCGGCAGCCAACTGGAAACAACCGTAAGGGAGCTTATGGTAGACGGAGGAAAGACGACCGCGCGCATCCGTTTTTTAAACCTCGGCACCGAGGAGCTCGATTCGATTGAAGCGCTTGTCCAGTTTATCGATCAAAACGGCACCGTCATCGCGGAGGACGTCATCAGCGAGATGTTCTCGTCCCCTGTTCCCGTCGGTGAGAGTTTCAGTGAGACGGCGGAATGCAAAAGCGACTCCGATATAGTCGGTGTATATGTAACGGAATACGTGCCCGTTTCCTGACAACCGGCATTATGTGTCGATTGCCGCTTTGCGCGCCTGCGCATGCTGCAGCTTCCTTGCGATGGCATATCGTTTGCCGTCTTTGACGAAATTCGCACCCGTCTGTTTAAACCGGAACGGAACGCCCGCATCAATGCACTGGCGCCTGATATCGAGCACCCAGTCGTAATCGCAGGTGCGCGCAGATGAACCCGACTCGCCCCCGACGGTGACGCTCTCTACCCAGCCGCCGAGATATTCTGTCAGATCAATTCGCTCCAGCAACGGCTCGCAGACAATCATCTTGTGCCGGATCGGGCTGTCCCGAAACACCGGCAGGCGCAGGTTCGCCATCGCCTGATTCTCAACGGTGCAGCAGATCGAGGCATTCTGGTATCCCTCTCCCCAGTCATCCGGTAAACACTTCCCAAATCTCAAAATCCGCTTCGTAATAAATAGAAATTCGCAATCCGAACGCTCTTTAATCATGCGCCAGGCTTCGTTTCGCCATGCGTCCGCGTCCTCCAGCAGGAAGTCGGATGTAAAGCAAGTCCAAATGAAACTGCCGGACGGCACTTTATAAGACCCGTCTCGCGCATGCGATACAGGAAGATAAAATCCGCTTGTCTTTTGTACCCTGCTTGCGTCCTTGCCGTGACCACTGTCCATCCGGTAGACATAGCAGTTCTGGCAACCGGCCGAGAGCTTGTGGCAGCCGTGCCAGGGATTCCAGTTGACGCCGCCGCTGTAGCGCGCCGTATGGTTCGTCTCGTTTTCCATGATTCTTACTTCCGTTTGCATTTTCGCCGCTTTGGTTCACATTTGGTTGCATTGACAACCACCATGCGGCAACGTATAATCGGCAGGCTGAGAGGAGATTATACCATGAATGATTTTCTACAAGTAATTGCAGACTTTGTCAGCGGTACGTCCGTTTGGGTTTACCTCTTTATCTTCTTTGGAAAGATATTCGAGGTTTCGCTTGCCACACTTCGTATCGTTTTAATCAACCGCGGCGTGCGCTCCGTCGGCGCTGTCATCGCGTTCTTCGAAATTATGATCTGGCTGATCCTCGCCAGCAGCGTATTGGTCGGATTTAAAGATGACTTCCTGAAAGGCATCGTATACGCGCTCGCATTTGCCTGCGGCAACTACATCGGCAGCTGGCTCGACGAGCTGCTCGCATTTGGTCTGAGTTCCGTTCAGGTCGTCCTGCCGGACGTGAAGACCGCAAAGGAAACCGAAGCGTTTCTGCGCGAAAAGGGATTCGGCGTCACCGCAGTGGACGCGCACGGCCGTGACTGCGACCGCGGCATGCTGATCATGACCATGCAGAGAAAGCGCCTGCAGGAAGCGATATCCATACTCGAGAACCAGTGCAACGGCGCAGTAGTCACCGTCAGCGACATCAAGACGCAGCGCGGTGGCTATCTGGAGCGGTTGCGCCGCAAAAACACACGCGAGTCTCGCATGCGCTTTGGCCAGCAGCGCAAAGGAAAGTAACCTTAACCACTGTTTACGAAAACCGCTCTCGGGCGGTTTTTTGTCCGATTCCGTCCATTTCTTTCATCAGCCAAATCGAAAGCAGCAGATGCGTAAGCGGGATGGTATCTCCTTCGAGATCGAGTCCAAACTGTGTTTTGAGCCGATCCAAACGGTAGAGAAACGTACTCCTATGAATGAAAAGATCGTTCGCTGTCTGAACCGCGTTGAATCGATTGGCGATATAACGTTGGGCTGTTTCAAGGTAGTTGGTGCCGTGCTCGCGGTCGTAGCGGGCGACATCTCTTACTGAACGCATCGCGATCAGTTCCGCAGGAAACTCGCCGACTGCGCGGCGGGCAAAATAATCCACCGCTATGTCGCCAAAGAATACAACCGGGTCCGCGTCTCCCGCGTGATTGAGCGCAAGGGCAGCCATTGTCAGCCGCTCCGGCATGTGTTGAAACCCCTCGACGGGTTCGCAAACGCCGATTTGAAGAGCGAGTTCCTCAGCCATCGTTTCCAGCGCGCTGCGCTGTGCGCTTGCATTCCAGCCATTCAGGCGCATGACAACGGTGATGACGGGCAGCGTGATAAACGCACAGCAGTTCGACAACCGTGTTTCCAGGATGTCGCGCAGACGATGCACCGCAGGCGTGCGCAGATCCCCGTCTCGCGGTTCAACGGCCAGCACACAATAATCTGCTTCTTCCGGCCAGTCGCTGCGTGTCAGCGCTTCTATCGTCTCTTCATCACGCGTATCGCCGGCGATCAACTGGCGCAGTTGCTTCTCGATGATATCATTCGCACTGTTTTTACGTATATCACCCGAAAACAGCCTGTGTTCCGCAAGCATGCGACGAATATTGTCCGCGAGCGATTCAAACACGACTTCATCGCTCCCGTAAAAAGGCCGCTCCTGCGCCGTACAAACGAGTGTGAAAGACGCCTCGGCGTTTTCGATCGACGCTGTTAACACGTCTTCGTTTTGATCTCTCGGCTGGCTTTTTAACTCAGATGTCTGCGACGTTCGAGCGACGACGTGGCCTCGTCCGTCCATCAGCGTAATTGGATTTTGCAGCATGCCGTATGCCTGCTCCAACAGCGCTTGTATGTTCTCGCTCTCATCCGCCGTTTTCCGTAGCAGGCTTGTCCAGTCATCGAGGCGGTCAAACAGACGCTGGATAACGTTCATGACGACAGAAGGCGATTCCGACTGCGGCAAAACGCAGACGTCCACCCTGTCAAGTACTTCGTTATTCGGCGTACCCATGCAAACAAACAGCGACTCCGACTGATCCCGACCTGCAAACGCCTCCAGTTGAGACGCAGTGCAGACGACGACGCGTCCTCCGAGTTTGCGCATGCCGCTTTCCAAAAAAAGCGGGCGCCCGACTGCATATGCCGGATAGCGAATTTCACCGGCGACCTCCGGATAACGGTATTGCAATTCGCTTTTGATGAACTCTTTTCGTATCATACATCTCTCTCCATGCTACACAGTGTATGAGTCAGTTGAACTTTTGTCAATATTCTGTGGTATTTTCTTGTGTTGAATCCTTTGATATGATACATTTTAATATATTATTCAGCATTTATTGAGGTTTATGACAATGATTTTAATCGGAGAAAAATTAAACGGATTCATACCTTCTGTCGGAGAGGCGATCCGAACGCGCAACGAGGCGTTCCTGCGCGACCTCGCTGTCCGTCAGGAAGCGGCAGGAGCCGATTATCTGGACGTATGCGCGGCTGTGGATGCCGAATCGGAGGCGGAAACGCTCCGCTGGCTCGTCGAGATAGCGGAAAGCGCGTGTTCCCTGCCTCTGTGCATCGACTCTCCAAACCCGGCCGTGCTGGCCGAGGTGCTGCCGCACTGCAAGCGCGAAGGCATCCTCAACTCCGTTTCCATGGAGAGCGGAAAAATCGAAACGCTGTTTCCTTTGATTGCCGATACGAACTGGAAGGTCGTCGGCCTGCTCTGCTCCAATGCCGGTGTACCGGAACATGTGGACGGACGAATCGAGCTCTTTGAGCAGATTCGTATGGCAGCAAAAACACACGGCATCGGCGAAGAACGTTTACTGATCGATCCTGTCGTCCATACACTTTCGACGGACGAGGAAGCACTCTCTACATTCTCCGCCTGCGCGCGGGAGATTCGCGCGCGTTCCGATCGCGCGCATGTGGTCAGCGGACTGTCCAACATTTCGTTTGGCCTCCCCGCCCGGCCGCTGATCAACCACGCGTTTCTCGTGCTCGCCATGCAGGCTGGCATGAATGCGGCGATTCTCGATGTACTCGACCGCGAGATGGTCGGGCTGTTGCATGCAACCGCCGCACTGCTCGGCGAGGATGAATACTGCATGGATTACATCACGGCGTTTCGCGAAAACCGCATCGGCCCCAAAAAAGATTGATGATCCGTTCAGGAGGAGTATATGAGTAAGTTAGAAGAAATCGCATTAGCTGTTGAAACAGGCAAGCTTAAACTCATCGAAGAACTCGTGCAGTCGTCTATCGACGCCGGCGACGACCCGATGACCATATTAAACGACGGCATGGTATCAGCCATGGCTGAAATCGGCGAGCGGTTCAGCCGCGGCGAAGCGTTTGTGCCGGAGATGCTGCTCTCTGCAAAGACGATGAAAAAAGGCGTGGCGATTCTCAAGCCGCATCTTTCTTCCGAAGCGACGAACGCCTGCGGCACGCTTGTGATCGGCACGGTGCAAGGAGATATGCACGATATCGGCAAAAACCTTGTCGCCATGTTATCGGAGAGTGCGGGATTCCGCGTGGTCGATCTGGAAAACGATGTGCCGTTTGAACGGTTCGCCGCTGCGATACAGGAAAACGAGAATGTCCGCATCGTTGCGCTGTCCACCCTGCTGACCACCACAATGCCTTCTATGAAACGCATCGTCAGCGAGCTGAACAAACTCGAAAACCGCGACACGTTTAAAATCCTCGTCGGCGGTGCGCCGGTCACAGAGGAGTTTGCGCGGCAGATCGGCGCGGATGGTTACGCGCCGGACGCAGCTTCCGCCGCCGCGCTCGCAAAATCTCTCGCCAACTGAACGAACTCTAGCCGCCAGATCGGCAATAGGTACACGAATATGAAGATCATCGACCGCATCCAAAAAGGCCCAACGCTCTCGTTTGAGGTTTTTCCGCCGAAATCGGATAAGCCGCTCGCGCCTTTGATGGAGACACTTGAAAAACTCTATACATTTGAACCGGATTTCATCAGCTGCACGTATGGCGCAATGGGATCGAACAAAGGCCGTAATCTAGAGGTTGTATCCGCAATACAATCCCGCCAAAAGAGCGAGGCCCTATCGCACTACACCTGCGTTGGTAACTGCAGTTTGGACGTAGACACGGCATTAGGCGAATACGAGCATGCAGGCGTGGAAAATCTGCTCGCCCTGCGCGGGGACTTTCCCGAAGGAGTGGATCAGACGCAGGGAGAATTCTCACACGCGAGCGACCTGATTTCGTATATCCGCGGAAAAACCGACCGGTTTTGCATCGCCGCCGCCTGCTATCCTGAGAAGCATCTTTTGGCAAACTCGCTGGAGGAGGATATCGACGCGCTGCTGCTCAAGCAGGAGGCGGGTGCGTCTTACTTCATCTCGCAGCTTTGCTACGGAATTGAAAACTATCTGCGTTTTCTCGACAAAGCGCGCAAGCGCGGCGTTACGGTTCCGATTATTGCGGGCGTGCTGCCGCTGCTCAAGCGCGACGGGCTTGTGCGCATGACGCTGAGCAATGGATGCTCCATTCCGGCGGAGGTTGCCGCACTGGTCGGCCGCTACGGCGCAAGCGAAGAGAGCTTCCGCACCGCCGGGCACGAATTCACCGTTGGGCTCGTCAAACGGTTTCTGGAAGAAGGCGTGGACGGTATTCACCTCTACACGCTCAACCGGTATGAAGATGTTGCCGATGTCGTTCGAGACGCCGGCATCCGCGACAAAACGTCAGGCGTATAGATTCCGCTTTTCGTTTTGTCAGGAATGCGATATAATCAATCCGTTCCGCAGGCATTCACCGCGGAACAAAGAATATGCTCGAAGTAGAGTAGATATTGCGCGTCAAGTGGCAGTAGGATGGGAAGTCGCCGCTGCACGAAAAGCGCCCCGCGCTTGCGGTGCAATATCGCGTCCGCTACTGCACAAACTGAAACGTCCTTCGTTTTTAAGACGGTTCTGCATTTGCTGCAGCGCAGGAAAAAGGAGGAAGTTTCATTGAAAGCAATCACACCAAAACGTCTCATCCTGATGGCGATGTTCATCGCCCTTCAGATTGTTCTATCCAAGTTTTTGATGCTTCAGCTGTCCGGTTCCATCCGGCTCAGCATCGATAGCGTACCAATTTTACTCGCAGGCATCTGGTTCGGCCCGATCGCCGGCGGAATAGTTGGCGCGTTTGCCGATCTTTTGGGTACGCTGCTCTTCCCGACCGCAGGCGCCTATTATCCGCCGCTGACATTCGCGTTCTTTCTGATTGGATTCAGCGCCGGTCTGCTTGCGATTGCAACACGAAAGCTGCGTTCCGTTTTCCGCGCGGCGCTGATCGTCGTTCCCTCCGAACTCATCGGCTCGTTTCTGTTCAAGAGCTTTGCGCTCTCATTGCTCATCGGTATCCCCTTCCCCGCCATGCTCGCCGGGCGCGCGCTGCCGGTTGCGATCGTTATGGTTGTCAACACGATTCTCGTGACCGTTCTCGACCGTATGCTCGGCGCAAAAGCGAAGCAAGAGCCGAACAGATCCGCTGTTCCCGCCGCAACGCCGATCATAGCGGGCCCCGGAATACAGCTTACATATGAAGATGCGCTCAAGTACATTCATCATGTCACCTGGCGCGGCAGCAAGCTCGGTCTGGAGCGAACAAACGAGCTGCTTGCGCGGATTGGAAGTCCGCATAAAAAGCTGAAGTTCATCCATGTTGCCGGCACGAACGGCAAAGGGTCGACGTCCGCCATGCTCTCCAGCATCCTCACGCAGGCAGGCTACCGCACGGGGCTCTATATCTCTCCGTTTGTCACGAAATTCAACGAGCGGATGCAACTCTGCGGCGCTCCGATTGAGGATGACGAGCTCGCGAAAATTACCGCTTTTATCCGTCCGTTTGCGGACTCTATGGCGGATCATCCGACCGAATTCGAGTTGATCACTGTCATCGCTCTCGAGTATTTCCGCCGCCACAAGGCCGACATCGTCGTGCTTGAGGTCGGCCTCGGTGGCAACTTCGACTCCACCAACGTGATCGACACGCCGGAACTCGCCATTATTACCAACATCGGTTTCGATCATACGCGCGAGCTCGGTACAACGATTACGGAAATCGCAACAGCCAAAGCCGGAATCATCAAACCCGGCGGCGACGTTTTAATCTACGGAAAAAATGAGGAAGCAGACGCGGTGTTTGAACGTGTCTGCGCTGATATGGGCGCGAATCTGCACGTCACCGATCACAGCCGCCTAAGCGACGTTTCCGTTTCACTCGAAGCGCTTCGTTTCTATTTTTCGCCGTATGGCGCGCTCTCCTGCGGCCTGGTCGGCACCTATCAGGCGAGCAATGCAGCCGTCGCAATTACCGCCGCAGAGATTCTGCGCGAAAAGGGCTGGGCAATCTCCCGCCGGGAAATCAGCGACGGACTTGCAAAGGTCCGCTGGCCAGCGCGGTTTGAGATTTTACTTCGAGAACCTTTCTTTGTTGCCGACGGCGGACATAATCCGCAAGGAATCGCGGCTGTTGCCGAAAGCCTGACCGCGCATTTTCCGGATCGCAACATCACGTTTTTATTCGGCGTTATGGCGGACAAGGATATTGCAGATATGATTTCTCTGCTCGCACCGCTTGCAAAAGAGTTTATCACCGTTACCCCTGATAACCCCCGCGCCCTCGGCGCCGCGGCACTGGCTGAAATGCTGCAAAGCCGGAATCTGAACGCAACGCCCTGCCAGACCATTGCCGACGGCGTGCGTCTCGCCATCCTGAAAGCCGGGCCGGACAGTATTATCTGCGCGGTCGGTTCGCTGTATATGCTCGGCGAAGTACGTTCGGTGCTTGGCTCGGGCAATCAACAATCTTAAGAATCTAACCGGAGGTGCCCATGTCTTTTCGTGATCAGTCCATCGAATCGTTCCTCGGCGAACTCTCGTCCAAAGCCCCGATCCCCGGCGGCGGCGGCGCGAGCGCACTGGTCGGCGCGCTCTCATGCGCGCTGACACACATGGTAGGCGCACTGACTGTCGGCAAACAAAAGTATGCCGCCGTCGAGAAGGAGATGACCGCCCTGCTCGCGCGTACGGAAGCCATGACCGCGCGTTTTCTGACGCTCATGGACGAGGACGCGGTAGCATTTGAACCGCTGGCGCAGGCATACCGTCTGCCGAAAACCACGCAGGAGGAGATCGATCACAAAGCGCGCGTCATGGAAGACGCGTTAAAAAGTGCGGTTGAACCGCCGATGCGCATCATCGAAGCCTGCGCCGAGGTCGTTCCTCTGATCGCATTCTGCGCGGAAAAGGGCAGCGTCGTTGCCGTCAGCGACGCGGGCGTCGCCGCGACGCTCTGCCGCGCGGCGATCGAAGGCGCGAGCCTCAACGTCTTTATCAACACGCAGATCATGCAGGATCGCGCTTATGCGGAATCGCTCAATAACCGCGCGCGCAAGTTGCTTGCCGAGCACGTCTCCGCAACAGATCAAATCTACCGCGCAGTCGCCGCGCGACTCGGCGCGTAACGTTTCGACTCAACTGCCCTATCATGCGACAGTGAAAGGATTACAGCATGCAAATCTGCATTCTCCACGGAAGCCCCCGCCCGCACGGCAACACCGCCGAGCTTGCAAAACCGTTTGTTGAAGAGCTCACCGCATCTGACGCATCGATTACAGCATGGAACCTGATCGAGCAGAACGTCGCCTCCTGTAAGGGTTGTTACCATTGTCAAAATGTGAGCGGCGAGTACGGCTGTATCCAGCAGGACGATATGCATCAAATTGCACAGTCGATTATAGAAAGCGACTTGATCGTGCTCACAACACCGATCTATACCTGGTACTGCACGACGGAACTCAAGGCGGTGCTCGACCGCTTTTACGGGTTGACGAAGTTTTACGGCTCTGCGAAAGGCAATTTTGCAGAAGGGAAACGCGTTGCCATTCTCGCGACACACGGCTACGACGCGTCCTATGCCGCCGACCCGTTCGTCATCGGCATTCAGCGCATGTGCGAACATTACGGTATGCGTTACGACGGGATGTATTCCGTACGGGATACGGACAATCTCGCGTCGTTTCAAACCAAGCAGGCGATCAGCGGAGCGCGCGACTTTGCGCGCTATCTGTTGAGAAAGGAATCGTAACACGATGGCCGCTCCCAAAAACGACAATGTCAAGCAGCGGATTCTCGACGCGGCGACCGCGCTGTTTCAGGAGCAGCACGACGTTTCCCTCGCCGAGATCGCAAAAGCCGCACATGTGAGCAAAGGCACGCTCTTTTATCACTACCGCAGCAAGGCGGAGATCTATCTCGATCTTGGCGAGCGGTATTGGCGGCGTCTTTCGGACGATTTGCTCGCCTGGGTGGACAACCGCGAGAAGGACACCTCCCTGCCCCGGCTCGTGCGCTACACGTTTATCCGCGGCGCGTTTGACGAAAGCGGTCAACTGCGTCTGCGGCTGCTTGTCGCTTCCATCTCCGGCGAGGAGGAGAGCCTGATCCGCGAACGGCTCAATGAGCAGTATGCACACTTTAAAAACATCCTGAAATCCCGTATCCTCGAACGTGCGCCGGACGCGGACGGCGAGCAGCTCGCCTGGTTGCTGCTCTCGCTGGTGGACGGCCTCATGGTGCAAAACACGATGCAGAACGACGATATGGACATGGACACGTTTATCGAATGGATGGCGAAAAACTTTTATAAGCTCATAGAATAAGATCCTCTGAAGCGCCGGTCACGGCGCTTTTTTTCTTATCTGTTTCAAATCCCGCAACCATATACTTGACAAAATTCCGACGGAATGATACGCTCGTATCGTAAGTCGGTCGCACGACCGACTCATGGAACTTCTTTTCCAAATGTTGGTGTGGAGAGAGCCGCAATGTCGTATTTAAAAAGAATCAACCGCAAACTGAACCAGCGCTTTGACGGGCGTGTTTCCGCACGGGAATACGACGGCTGTCTGGTGCTCGAAGGTGAACTCGATCGCTGGGACGATGTTGTCAGCGCCGGCTTGCTCGCGGTGAATCGCCGCCGGTACGACGGACTGGTCAATGATATCCGCTTCACCGGCGGTGAGATACCCCCGATGCGCCGTCCTGCGCTGCGCGACAGCACGCTGGATGGCGCTCATCCGGATGTTCTCGTCATCGGCGCCGGTATCGTCGGCTGCGCAATCGCGCGAGAGTGCGCACGATATGATATAGACATCCTGCTCGTTGATAAAGAGCACGACGTCGCCATGCAGACCTCCAGCCGAAACGACGGAATGGTCCACCCCGGCATCGACCTGATTCCCGGGCAGATCAAACGCCGCTACAACATGCGCGGAAATCGCATGTACGATACCGTCTGCGAAGAGCTCGACGTTCCCTTCCGCCGCAGCGGGCAGTACCTTTGCTTCATCGGCAAAAAATACACAATAGCAGCGTTTTTCGGACAGTTCTACTATAAGCTTGCAAAACCGTTTGCAACATTTTTCGGCAGAAAAGAATTTCACCGCCGGGAGCCGCATATGAACCCGGCGATTCGCTCCGCACTGTTCTTCCCCGATGCCGGTGTCGTTTCCCCTTACGGGTTGACCATCGCATACGCCGAAAACGCGGTCGATAACGGCGTGCGCCTTTCGCTCGACACCGTGGTGCTCGGCATGCAGGTTGAAAACGGCGAGATCAAGTCCGTTTCGACCAATCGCGGAACGATTTCCCCCAAGGTCGTCATCAATGCCGCGGGCGTGTTTTCGGACGAGGTTGCGAGCATGGCAAACGATCGGTTCTTTTCCATCCACCCGCGCAAAGGCACCAATACGATACTCGATCAAAAAGCCGCTGTGCGGCTGATGACGATTGCATCTTCATTTGGAACATCATCCACGAAGAAACGGCACACAAAAGGCGGCGGGCTGGTGAAAACAATTGAAAACACGGAGCTGGTCGGTCCCGACGCGGTTGAAACGTTCAAGCGGGAAGATTTTACAACGAACGCGCAGAGCCTTGCGGACACATTTGACCGGCAGCGCATGACCGATCCGGCACTTCACCAACGCGACGCGATCACCTATTTCTCCGGCATCCGCGCCGCGACCTATGAAGAGGATTTTGTCATCCGCAAGGGTAAGTGGACCAGAAACATCGTTCACGCGGCAGGCATCCAGTCCCCCGGTCTCACCGCCGCGCCTGCCATCGCCGTAGACGTCAGCCGCATGGCGGCAGATATTTTGAGCCAAACGCGCGAGGTCAAGCCCAGCCGCTCGTTTAACCCGATTCGAAAAGGTATCGTCCGCGCAAACGAACTAAGCGCTGAAGCGCGCGATGCGCTGATTCAAGACAACCTGGCTTACGGCGAGATCGTTTGCCGCTGCGAGGAGATCAGCCGCGGTGAGGTTGAGGACGCGCTCAGGCGAAGCGTCCCCTGCGACACCCTGGACGGCGTCAAGCGGCGCGTGCGACCCGGTATGGGCCGCTGTCAGGGCGGTTTCTGCGGACCTTTGGTGTTGCAGATCATCGCACATGAAAAAGAAAGATCCCTTGAACAAGTCGAGAAAAACGGCCCGGGCGGTGAAGTCCTACTCGGTTCCATCAAGGAGGCCGGGCAATGATGAGCAAGTTGCAAGTGTATGATGTAACCGTAATCGGCGCTGGCCCGGCCGGCCTTGCCGCCGCGCTGGAAGCGGACCGGCAGGGCGCAAAAACGCTCCTGATTGAGCGCGAAGCGCGCCTCGGCGGCATTCTCAAGCAGTGCATTCACGACGGGTTCGGCCTCGTCCGCTACGGCGAAAAACTCTCCGGGCCGGAATATGCCGAGCGGTTTATCGAGCAGTTGCCCGAAAGCGGCGTTACGATATGGACGCTCTCCTTTGTGAGCCGTATCGAGCGCGCAGGCTGCGAGAGCATACTGACCGTGGTCACACGCGAGGGAATCAAGCGCGTGCAGACGCGCGCGCTCGTGCTCGCAACCGGCTGCCGCGAGCGTACGTCCCGACAGATTGGCATCCATGGCCGACACGGCGCGGGTGTGCTCACTGCGGGCAGCGCGCAGTATTATACCAACATACTCGGCAAGATGCCGACACGCCGGTGTGTCATCCTCGGCAGCGGGGATATCGGCCTGATCATGGCACGCAGGCTCACGCTGGAGGGCGCTGATGTCGTCGGTGTTTACGAAGCAAAACCGACGCCGAGCGGGCTGCTTCGAAACGTAAGCCAGTGTCTTTGGGATTTTGACATTCCGCTGCACGTCAACAAGACCGTTACCCGGCTCATCGGCGAAGAACGGCTCACTGCCGTTGAGATCGCCAGCGTAGACGGATGCATGTGTCCCCTGCCCGGTACGGAGGAGATCGTGTCCTGCGACGCGCTGATCCTCTCCGTCGGCCTGATTCCGGAGAATGAGCTCGCCGAGTCCATCGGCGTGCCGATTGATAAAAAGACAAAAGGCGCAATTGTAGACGGGCAAAACGAAACGTTGCTCACGGGTGTGTATGCCTGCGGCAATGCGCTGCACGTCAACGACCTCGTGGACTATGTTTCCGAGAGCGGCGAGACAGCAGGCAGAGCGGCTGCGCGCAACGACCGCCGAAAGCGCGAACTGCTCCCTGTGGAGTGCGACGCTTCCCTGCTCTATGTCGTACCCCAGCGCATCGACCGAAAAAGCGAAGCGGGCGAACACGTTTTCTACTTCCGTTCGTCTGCGGATTTGGACAACGCAACGCTGACCATTACAAAAAGTGAAAAAATACTGTATTCCAAACGATACGCACACCTGCGCCCGCCGGAGATGGAGCGGCTGACCATTGCGCTCTCGCCCGGACAACTCGACGGCACGGAACCGCTGAGGTTCCATCTTGAGGTGAAGGAACATGAATGATACGATGAACAAAACCAAGCAGCAAGAGATCGTTTGCATCGTCTGTCCGAACGGATGCCGCATTCAATGCGACACATCCGGCGGAAAGATCGCCTGCACCGGACAGAAATGCAAGCGCGGCGAAGCGTATGCCGCAGCCGAGCTGACGCATCCTATGCGCACCCTCACAACCAGCGTGAAAACAGATTTCCCGGATTCTCCCGTCGTCAGCGTCCGCACTGACGGAGAGATCGAAAAATCGAAACTCGGGGATGTAATTCGAACACTCGGCGAGGTGCGCGTTCACGATCGCGTCAGGATCGGTGACGTTGTTGTTGAAGACGTCTGCCACACGGGCGTTAACATTATCTGCACGAGCGACCGGCTCGTTCATCCATACTGACGCTTAGAACGGAAGGAGCGAATCTACCATGTCTCATCCATATAAAGCCTTCGAACCAGATTGGGTACAGGGCGAGTTTCCCGGAAACAGTTACCGCTCGATCTTCAAGTGGGGCGACCCGAAACTGATCAAAGCGCCTCGCGAGTCGCTCTTTCGCCTGATGAAGGAGAAGTTTCATCTTACGGACGACGACTTCAAATCATATCAGGAAGACATCGGGTTCGACACGGTCTCCTTCGATATCCCCATTGCTCTGCCTGCGCGCGATCTGGAGGCGTTTCGTTCCATCGTCGGCGCGGACTATGTGCGCACAGACGATTACGCGCGCCTGAGCGTCGCATACGGCAAAACGATGTACGACGTGCTGCGGCTGCGCAACAAAATCGTAGAAAACGTGCCCGACGCAGTGCTCTACCCCGACTCGAAAGAGCAGATCAACGAGATCGTCGCCTACTGCGCAAAGCGTAAGATTCCCGTTTATGTCTACGGCGGCGGCTCTTCCGTCACGCGCGGCGTAGAGTGTGTTAAAGGCGGTATATCGCTCGATATGCGACTGCGATTCAACAAAGTCGTGTCCTTCAACGAGATCGATCAGACCATCACCGTAGAAGCGGGCATGAGCGGACCAAAGCTCGAAGAAACGCTGAACAATGCAAAAACGCTATTCGGCGCAACCCGCGCCTACACCTGCGGGCATTTCCCGCAGAGCTTTGAGTATTCCTCGGTCGGCGGCTGGGTCGTCACGCGCGGCGCCGGGCAGAACTCCACCTACTACGGCTGCATCTCCGATATCGTGCTCGTGCAGGAGTATGCCACGCCCGTTGGCGTGATCAAAACCGACTCCTACCCGCGCAAGGCGACGGGCAGCGACCTGGGCCAGATTCTCATGGGCGGCGAAGGCACCTACGGTGTGCTCACGCACGTCACGCTGAAAGTCTTTCGACATATGCCGCAGACGATCCGCCGATTCTCCTATATGTTTCAGGACTGGGAAACCGCGCAGAAAGCCGCGTGCGAAATCATGCAGAGCGAAGCGGGTTATCCTTCCGTCTTTCGTCTCTCCGACCCGGAAGAGACGAGCTTTATGCTGCATCTCTACGGCGTAATGGATTCTCCCCTGAAGCATCTCTTTCAATTGCGGAATTTCAAAGAGAACGAGATGTGCCTCTTCCTCGGCTTCACCAATGGTGAAAACGGATTTTCGCGCAACGTTGCAAAAAACGTTCGCCGCGTCGCGCGCCGTTTCGGTGGCATCGGCCTGACGGGCTATGTCACGCGCAGCTGGGAAAAAGGGCGCTTTACCGACCCGTACATGCGCGACACCATGCAGGACTTCGGCATCGTGACCGATACGATGGAATGCTCCGTCAACTGGAGCAACATGTCGAAGGTGCATAAAGAGGTGCGTGCCTACTGCAAGTCGCGCCCGGATACGATCTGCATGACGCATATGTCGCATGTTTACCCGCAGGGCGCAAACCTGTATTTCATCTTCATCATCAAGGAGAGCGACCCCGAAGCGTTCCGCGAATACCACGCCGGTATTCTCTCCGCGATTCAGAAATCCGGCGCAGCGATGAGCCATCATCACGGCATCGGCAAGATGTTCGCACCCTGGCTGGAGGGCTCGCTCGGCAAAAACGAATACGATGTGCTCCGCACACTGAAGCGGCACTTCGACCCGGACAATATCATGAATCCCGGCGGCACGCTCGGATTCGACCTGAAAGAAAGCGAAAAACATTTTATTTCTGATTAAATACATGCCCCGCACTTTGCGGGGCTCTTTTTCTATTTGCGCATCACGTCTATCTGTGCTACAGTCATAATAATTCAACCACAGCTCATTCACAGCTCACTTCTGAAACAAATCAAAGGAGATCGGTTATGCCGTATTTCATCACCGGGGATTGCAACGGCTGTACTGCCTGTGCGCGCCAGTGCCCCGTACTCGCCATCAACGGAGTTTCCAAAGAACGGCACGTCGTCAATATCCGCCGCTGTGTTTCCTGCGGTGTTTGCGGTCGTATCTGCCCGCAGGGAGCGGTGCTCGACGGGCACGGCAACCCCTGTAAGAGCGTGCCGCGTTCCGCATGGAAAAAGCCGGTCGTCGACACTGCGCTCTGCAGCGCATGCGGCATTTGCGTCACATGGTGCAGAGCGGAAGCGCTGCGCATCTCATATCCGCAGTTTCGAGGGGATATCCACGTGTTTGCCGAACTGTTTCAGCCGAACAAATGTGTTTCGTGCGGCTTGTGCGAGGAAAACTGCCCGGTCGGTGCGATCCGCCTGCAGGAGGTGGTCAAATGAAAACGCCATGCTATGCAATGATCGACCTGAACACACGCACCAGCGCGCGCTATGAAATCGACGAGGCGACCTACCGCAAGTATATCGGCGGCAAGATGCTCGGCGCGCGCCTGCTCTATGACCTCACCCCCGCCGGCGTCGACCCGCTCGGCCCGGACGCGGTCGTCATTATCAACACCAGCCCGGCGACCGGTACGGGAGCGCCTTGCACCAGCCGCTTTAATATGACGTTTAAGAACGTGTTAACCGGCGGCATCGCCAGCAGCAACTGCGGCGGTCAGTTCGGCTTTCTGCTCAAGCGCGCCGGATACGACGGCATCATCCTCCGCGGGCAGAGCGAAACGCCCTGCGTCATATCCCTTATTGATAAAACCGTCACCATCTCCGATGCCGGCGATCTCTGGGGCAAAGATACCGAAGAGACACAGAACGCATTTCCGAAGATCTACGGCAAGCTCGTCATCGGGCCCGCCGGCGAAAACCTCGTTCGCTACGCCGCCGCCGTTTCCAATGAACGCGTAGCGGGTCGCTGCGGCGCGGGCGCGGTGCTCGGCGCGAAAAAAGTCAAGGCCATCGTCGCCTACGGAACGCAGCGCCCGCAGATTCACAACCGGAAAAAATTCTCCAAGTACATTCAAAAGTGGGTCGCGTTCCTGCGCAAACACCCCATGACCGGAGAGGCGTTGCCCTCTTACGGAAGCGCCGGTCTCGTCAGCAAGGCAAACGCCACCAATGCGCTGCCGACCCACAACTTTAAATACGGCCACTTTAAGGACGCAGAAGCTGTCAGCGGAGAAACACTCGCAGACCGGTATCTCATCCGGAACAGTTCCTGCATCTCCTGCCCCATCCGTTGTGAACGTCGGGTAGAGATCGACGGCAGAGACGTAAAAGGACCCGAATATGAAACCTGCGGCTTCTTTGGCCCGAATATTGAAGCGGCGAATATGGAGAACCTGCTGCGCATCAACTATCTTTGCGACCTGTACGGCATGGATACGATATCGCTTGCGTCCACGATTGCGTTTGCCATGGAGCTCAAAGAAAACGGGATTGCCGACTTTGGCGTGTCGTTCGGCAACAGCGACAATCTTGCGGACGTTGTGGAAAAAATCGCACAGCGGGAAGGCATCTATGCCGACCTCGCAAACGGTTCGAAATGGATGAGCGAAAAATACGGCGGCAAGGAATACGCCATGCACTCCAAAGGACTGGAAATGGCGAGCTATGAACCGCGCCGTTCGGTCGGCATGGGACTTGGGTACGCGACGAGCAACCGCGGCGGCTGCCACCTCAACGGCGGGTATCTGGCGCTGCTTGAATCCGTCGGCGTGCTCTCGATGGACGCGCTCTCCACCTCCGCGAAACCCGCGTTTACCGTGTTTTTCCAAAACGCGCTCGAAGCGATATCCGCTTCCGGCTTCTGCCTCTTCTCGGCGCAGTCGTTTGTACCCGCCGCGCTGTTCAAGCTCGGGCCGCATCACCCTGTGACGCGCGCAGTCGGATCCATCGCAACGCACCTCGGCGGCGGCGTGCGCGCGCTGCTCTGGATGCTGCCGGTTCTCCGCTTCAACTCCGTCTACCTCTTCCCGCATGCCGAGGCGCTGCGGCTCGTGACGGGTCTTCCGATCTACACCGGTTCATTCGTCCGCCTAGGAGAGCGCGGCTATACGATGGAGCGCGTATATAACCGGCGCGAAGGACTGACCGCTGCAGACGACTCCCTGCCGGATCGACTGACCAAAACACCGCAGGATGAAAACGATCCGCGCACCGTCGTGCGGCTCGATAAAATGCTGCCGGTTTATTATAAGATTCGTGGATGGACCAACGACGGCATGCCGACCGGCAAACGGCTCAGAAAGCTGGGAATACGGGTATGAAAACGATACGCTATTACGCGCCGATTCGCGCAATCGTGAACAAGGAGTCCGAAGAGACGGCGCTCGATTCCGTCAAGGATGTGCTGGACTATATCCGGCAAACCTACGGCAAGGAGGCGCACACGGCGGCCAAAAGCGCATTGATCGTGGTCAACGATGTGAGCATCGGTCTCTACCGCGGCATGAAAACAACGCTGCGGGACGGAGACACCGTCGGGTTTCTGCCCGTCAGCGGCGGCGGGTGATAGAAACATAAAAAAACGATCCGTTAACACGGATCGTTTTTTTGTTACGGTTTCGGTGTCGTCTCCGGTAAAATCTCCGGGAGTTCCGGTTGCGGCGTGAAGAGGATCCAGTCCATGGTTTCGCACTGACCCATATCGCTTGAACCGCGTGCCAACACGCGGCCGTCTTTTGTCACGCCCACAACATGCGTCGCGCTGGCGGAGATCGCGATGATATCACGCCAGTCCGATACGTCCGGCAGATGCGCCCATGAAAACGCGCGCGCATGAACCAGTCCCATGTCGTCGAGCGCGTAAACGCCGGTCGAGGTGCAGTCAATCGCGAGTATGTTGGAAATTCCGGATACGTCAAGCCCGTTGGAGACAAGCGTTCCGTCCGCTCTGAGCCCGACGCTGTTCGCCGTTGCCGCATCGAGCGACACGAGATCATAATACGCGTCGGTCATTAGTTCGCTGGGTGTAACGAGCGGTTGCCCGTTCTTCATGACGCCGCTGAGCGCGTAATCGCCGACGGATAAGCGGACGATGTCGCGCCAGGCCAGCGTGTTCCAGCTTTGATATCCCGTGTTCAGGATATGACCGTCTCTTGTCAGACCGATTGTATTATATGCACCCGCATAGAGAGCCGCGACGTTTGTCCATTTGTCGACGTCGCACTGACCGTATGTGTTCATTCCGGCTGCAACCACTGTGCCATCCGATTTTAACCCGACCGTATGATACGCCCCGGCGGCGATTGCAACGATGTCCGTCCAGGCGGACACGTTGCATTGCCCGGAGAGATTGGAGCCCGCTGCAATCACGCTGCCGTCCTCCAGCCGCGCAACGGTGTGTTTGTATCCTGTCGCGATAATTCCGGCAGGCAGAGCATTGCGCAGCTCTTTCAGCCGCGCGCGCTCCTGCAGCTGCTCGTCCGAAAGCCCGGACAGCAGATCAACAAGGTCGCCCGCTTTTTCGTTTCCGGTGAGAGAAGCTGCCGCTTCCCGTGCGAGCGCATCCGCGTTCTCGTAGCTGCCGAGCGCGTAAAACAACCGCATCGCCTCTTCGTAAAAACCGTATTCCAATCGTTCTTTTGCGTAGGCATAGCTGCAAGCTTCGCTTTTTGCTACGGCGTCGAGATAATCGCCGAGCGCCGCGTATGCCTGACTCGCTTCCAGATAGTCGCCTTCGTATTCGTACATCTTTGCGATGGTGTATCCCGTTTCGAGCGCGGCTTTCGCCGCGCCGGGGTAATCATCCGCCGCCTGATAGAGCGGCAGAGCTTCCAGAATTTTTCCTTTTTGCGCAACGTTCTCCGCATAATAAAAATACAGCTTCTTCTGCAGCTCGCGTTTCGCAGAATCGTCTTCAATCGCGTCGATGACGCGCTGCGCCCGCACGAAATTTGTCCGCTCGATCAAATGATCCGCATACGTTTTCCGTAATTGCGGTGCGTTCTTGTATGCGATAAAACCGAAGAGCGCGAGAAGCAACAGCACAACCAGCGACCAGAACACCGCCCGGCGGATAAACCGCACGTCGCCCGCGCCAGCCGCGGAACCGGCGGGCGCATCATGCGCGCGCCAGATCAGTGTGGCGTTTTTCCGCGGCTCGTCCTGACGGACAACCTTATGTTTGCTTTGCTCAAATTCATTCATATCAATCAATATTTTCCCGTATAAGGCGGTTGAAGTATAGAGATCCGATCCCGTTGGAATCGCTCAGAACGATATAGATATCGTCGATTCCGCAACGGCTTACATAGTCCTTTACGCTGCCTCGTGCTTCATCTTTATCATAATGCTCCGGGCGGAAGTCGACCATATAGACCTTGTCGTAATACGGCATAAAGAACGGCGCAATGCTATTGCCGAACGAGTCGCAGATCATCAGCATGTTCCTTCCGGTCTGATATCCGCCGTCGATATAGCGGTACGGGCCGTATGTGCCGCCGAGGAACACCAGATAATTCGTCTGTGTTTCATCGATCACCGGCAGTTCGTTTTTCGGGTAAGCGTTCGCTACCCGAAACGACTGCGCAGGCAGCAGCGGCTCATACACATCGATCCGATCTACGAGCTCTTTGAGCTTCGCGCTTCTGCCATGCAGATAGATCGAGCCAAGAAAGTCGTCTATTTCTTGAACGGTATAATCCTCCAGCGGAATGGTTTGATATCCCCCATCTTCCAACATCGTTTGCGCGGCAAGATAGGCGCCCAGCGCCGTCCAGTGGTGATCTGTCCGGAAATATACATACGCGCCGCGCAGAATCGGCTGCTCAAAAACATCGTATGCAGAGTAAATCGAAACGTTTTCGGATACAAGCGCTGTCAACGCATCCTCCGTCTCGCTCGACCAGCCCGACTCGGTTTCAAGGTGCAGGGCGAGTTTGTTTGCCGTTTGCGAACGCGGCGCAAGGAGCACATGCATCCTTCCGTCTTCCGGCAGGAGCGCGGCCAACTCGTTAATCGTCTGCGCTGCTTTTTGAATATCTTCCAGTTGGTACGTAAATAATGCCGTTTGCGTTCCGTCCAGATGATTGAGCCAAACGGAGGCACTTTCTCCGGTGATCACAGGTGTCGTTTGCCCGGACTGATCCGTCGCCTCCTCTGCGGTTTGTTCCGCTTCCACAGCAGGAATGATCGCCTCCGCTTCCTCTGTTTCATCCGGATTGTCGATCACCGGCACAAACGCCTCATCGCTCTCGCCGCTGAGCAGCTCGTCTACCGTCAGCGTGGAAAACGCATGCTGAAAGGCGGTTGCCGCATCCACAACTTCGGAACGTAGGAAAAACTGATCGGTTAAAAATTGCTCGAACGATTCGCTCCAGTCGCCGTTTTTCAGCGTTGCCAGCGAGAGAGTTGGCATGCCCGCGAGCATGCGGTTTTCCTCTTTGGATATCACCGGTACATGACTTGTAAACAGAAGCAGGCATGCGCCGAGCACGCCACAGAGGATCACCCACCACAGCGTTACCAGAAACGTCAGTTTTCGCCGCATACCGGCCTCCTTTCCCCGCCGCGATTAAAAACGGAAGTATAAGAACGGATTATAGCTCTCCGATACGAGCAGCATCAGACTCAACAGCGCACCCGCAGAGAGCACGAGAATCGCGAGCAGGTGTGCCGTGCGCCGCAGCCGCAGCCTGTGATTTAAATATCGCTCGAGTGCCGGGATGATCGGCAAGCTGAACACGCACGCGATGAGCGGAACGGCGGTATAGGTGCGCAGTGCGGTCAATGTTACTCCGTCCGCCAACGCGGCGAATCCGAGCACACCGTTTTGCAGTGTCAGTCCAAGCATCGCCAGAACCTGATCGGTACACATCGTCAGATCGGTTTGATAAAACAGCGCCCAGCCGAACAGAACGGCAATCAAAGTCGACGGGATACCGATCCATGCCGGCCGCTTTTTGACAGCACGCTTGAGCGTACCGTGCTCGAGCGCGATGAGCAAGCCGTAATACAATCCCCAAAGCACGAAATTCCAGCTCGCGCCGTGCCAGAGCCCGGTCAAGCTCCAGACAAAGAGCAGATTTATGGTTGTTCGCAGTGCGCCTTTTCGGCTGCCGCCGAGCGGAAAATAAACGTACTCGCGGAAAAAACGCCCAAGCGAGATATGCCAGCGTCTCCAGAACTCGGAGATAGAGCGCGCAATATAGGGATAGTTGAAATTCTCCTGATAGCGAAACCCCAGCACGCGCCCGAGGCCGATCGCCATATCGGAATAGGCGGAGAAGTCAAAATAAATCTGCAGCGCGAACACCGCGCTCGTGAGCCAGGCAGCGGCAACGGATGCATTCGCTTCCGGCAGGGCAGCGAGCATCTCGCCGAGGATATTGGCGATGAGCACCTTTTTACATAGCCCTACCGCAAAGCGGCGCATACCGCCGGCAAAATCGTCCAGCGTCGTTTTTCGCTCGCTCAATTCAAACTCAATGTCGGAATACTGCACGATAGGTCCCGCGATCAACTGCGGAAAGCAGGAAACATATAACAGAAGATTCGCGAAATTCTTTTGCACGCGAACTTTGCCGCGATAGGCGTCGACCGCGTAAGAGATTGCCTGAAACGTGAAGAACGAGATGCCGATCGGCAGACGCGGCGTTTGGAGCACCTTTTCGATGTTCAACAGCGGCAGAATCTGGTTGGCAAAAAAAGCGGCGTATTTAAAGTACAACAACCCGGCGAGCGCCGCCAGGATCGTCAACACAAACAGCGTTTTTTTCAGTGTTTCGTTTTTTGCCGCGTTGAAAGCGAGCGTGCCAAGATAAACCGAGAAGCTGACAAACAGCATGACGAGCACAAACACCGGCTCGCCCCAGGCATAAAACAGCAACGAGGCAGTCAGCAGCACAGCGTTGCGCCACCAGATTTTGCCGCTGACGAAATAGACCGTCAGGACGATCGGTAAAAACAGCAGCAGAAATGTCAGGCTCGAAAATACCATGCGCATATTATAACATTAAAAAATCGAAGGGTGAATCATCCGTATCGATTCGTGATCAGATGAGTTCGCAAGTTATTTGATTTATATTTGAACAGCGTTCCTCTTGAGTCAAAACATGCTATACTTTTTTTGATGGAAAACTAATTAAGGAGATGTAACCGCTGCTTTTCAGCATCTGGACAATGCCGCTTGAGGAAACCGATGGAACATTTTAAACTGCACATATCCGTTGAACCGCCGGATACGGCGGATGCCGTCGCGCTGATGCGCGCGCTCTCCTCCGCCCTTTCGGCATTGACCGGCAGCAGCGGTGAAGCTTCCTTTGCAGTCGGGGATCTGCGCGATCCCCGTGCGCGATTCGTCGTCGCCCGGGACGCAAACGGGCTGACGGTTGGCTGCGGCGCAATTCGTCCGCTCGATTCGAACACGGCCGAAATCAAGCGCGTATACGCAAAATATCCAAACCGGGGCATCGGGACGCGCATCCTGAACTACTTGGAGCAGGAAGCTGCGCACATCGGATTTACTGTGCTGCGGCTTGAAACGCGTAAGGTAAATCAGGTTGCTGTCGATTTTTACTTGCGCAATCATTATAGAATCATTCCGAACTACGGCGCATACAAGGACCGTGACGAGGCTGTTTGCTTTGAGAAACATCTCCAATAAATAAACCGCAGCTATAGCTGCGGTTTTTATTACAGTATGTGAAACTGAATGAACTTACTTCTCAATGAAATTGTTACAGTTTTCGACGATCTGATCAATCAACGCTTCCCGCTTCGAATTCGACCAATTCGCAACGCCGAGACTGGTTGCCTGCAGTCCTTTTTGCGCAAGAAGCCGCTGCATCTGTTTTGTAGCCTGCTTTCCGCCCATCCACGGTTTCGGGAAATGCTGGGTCACGAAGCAATAAGCCGGAACCTGTTTCTGCCCGGCAATCCCACTCAGGTAATGCTTCATCGCCGGATCAAGCGAAAACGCCTGCACAGGCGCACCGAAGATCAGCAGATCGTATCCTGCCGGGTCGGGCGCAGCCGTCAGATGGACGATTTTATTGGGATGCGTTCCTTCCGTCTCGGCAGAGAAGCGCTCCAGACTCACCTGACAGCCTCTTTGCGTCAGACTGTCTTTGATTCGCTCCGCAACGGACAGCGTGTTGCCTGTCTTCGAGTAAACGATGATACCGATGTTCATGTGAATCTCCCTCCTGCTCGTTCTTTCTAATCAAATTAATTCAGTTCCCAAGGGTATATGAGTATATGACCTCTCCATTGCTATACTCGCTCTGTATATTTCCATACACCGTTGCGATATAATCAATTCTAACATTTTCATCCGATACCGAAACGCGCAGATATCCCGAGTCGGAAAACAGCACATCCGTATCATAATAATCTACAAATTCAGTCAATTTTTTCGTTCTCGATGGCATTGGCAGTGTTTGATACGTGATTCCGTCTTTCTCCTGAACCGCAAACAGATGGTCATGTCCTTGGAAAAACACCGTAACGTTTGTTTGAACCATCAATTGATGGATTGGCATATCCCAGCCGGAGCGCATCCTGTTAAACGTCCATTCGCCTTGTCGGTTATATCCACCCCACTCAAACTGATCGGCATAATCCGTTCCGCCGCGATCGGCTGACAGATGATGCGCGAAAACAAATTTATATTTTGCCGTGCTTTGCTCCAAAGTCTCTTTGAGCCATTCATATTGCGCATCACCCAAGGTTCTATCCCACATGTTTCGTGTCTTGATCGGATTGCTGGTAGAGTGCCAATATGGATCGATGACCACGAAAAGTGCATCGCCCCATGTGAATGCGTAATAGTCTCTCAGCAAACCGATGTATTCTACCTCTTCGGAGTCTCCCGTGTAAAAATCGCCCGGAATTGGTTGGGAAAAGTAAGCGTTGCGTGCGTTGCATCCCCATACCGCAGCGTTTTGATCTGTTCCATCCAGAGTGTACCTCGCCTGCTTCTCGTGATTTCCGTTTACGAGAAATATCGGTGCAGATACCACGCCTAAATACTCGCGCTGATTGATGTATAGCTGTTGAACGGCTTGCTGTGTGACCGAATCCATCTCGTCTACGCTAAAATCATCTCCCATCATGATATAAAAATCGGGATGATCCGAGTATACGTTTTTCATCGTCTGAAGATACAGCTCCGGGTCAAACTGATTGGTTCGTTCAGGGTGCGAATCCGCCTGCACGCAGAACACAAACTCGCTCCCAGTTGAACGCTGTGTTACAAAACAAGATTCGCTTGTAGCGTTATATTGATGTTCGCCTTGGTTTTGAAATACGATTCTGAAGAAGTACTCAGTATCGGCGTTTAGCCCGTCAACCAATAGCTCCAGAGGATCGCCACTGTTTGCCTTTATCGGTTCTGTTTGCGAGTCATAGCTGCCGGATTGTATTCCATATTGGACGAAAAGCGTCATGGCATCATCCGGAACCACATTGACGATCACCGACTTGTCTGTCGGGCTGCATGTAAGCGCCGGAACGATGAACCCTTCATCCGTAGTCGCGATTACTGATTCTTCCGCTGATTTCTCGTTTGATAGTTGAGGGTTTTGCATAGTCTGAGCTGAACATGAAATGCAAAGAATCATGCAGAACAATACGAAACATGCGGAAAAACACCTTTTTGTGATCATAGCTGTTGTGTTAGTCGATGTCTTGAACATTTATCCCACGTCCCTCACCAGCCGCACAAAATTATATACCCGCCGCACATCGCCCTGCGGTCCTTTGCCGTAGGATGCATTGCCCGTTTTAGGGTCGGTTCTCTGACAGCCGGCGCCGTGGACGTCTATGAACTGCTCTCCTCTGCCGTCCGCGTTGAAATATCCTAATGCGCGGCCAAAGCAAAGAATCGCGGCTTCTTTCCCCGGGTTGAAGCTGGTGCTCGTCCAGAAAAACGGATAATCCGGTTCGGATGCCTCGTTGACGATCTGCGTAGCGGCAAAGACCGGCGCAATCGCCGCGCTGCCCGTCGTGTCCGGGCTTCTCGTGTAGTCCAGAATGCTCTGCAGCTCCTTTGCGTTCGGCAAGCGCCAATCGTCATATCCGGCATATTCGGCGTTCTCCGCAAATTCGAGCGCCTCCTGCCAGTTTAAACTGCCGTCGCTATTCGTAAACCGGCTCAGATCGAACACATCCGAACCGCTGTCCACCCGGGACCACATCAAGCCCGTCGCCCGGTCGGTTACTGTGCCGTCATTGTTAACGACAAAATCATTGATCCCGTAATCGGCGTTTCCACGCACAAGTTTTAGATAATACTGTCCGGATGAACCTCTGTTACCGGGTTGTTGGGGATATCCCTTGATTCTTCCATCGGCAAAATTCACGCCAAAGAATGTAGCCGATCCGTTCATGGTCGTGCTCACATACTCTGTCGAAGTGATGTATTGTGCATCGATATATCGCTTGACGCCGTCGTTCGGGTACTCAAATTCAAAGTAGTCGATGTCGATAAACGGAACTGCATCTGCCGGAACAGACTGGGAAGACGGGTCTGACGAGCCCTGATTTCCGCTGAATAAAATCAGAGAGTACAACTCTTTGATGGTTGGTACTCTCCAGTCGTGATAACCGCCGACCGAGCAGGAAGCGGCATATTCCTCCGCCTCGCTGAAGTTGCAAAGCGCGAATCCCTGCTCCCACATCAGTCCCGTCACATGATCCGTGACGGTACCGTCGCCATTGTCCGCGTAGCTCGGCTGGTTACCCGCATAATTTGCGTCCTGACCATAAAACGCATCGCCTAGGTTCTGCGCCGCCGTCTCGCCGTTGTTGTCATAAAAAACAATCTGTCCCGTATCAACTACTGGATAGTTGCCCGCGGTGGTCAGGTTGTTTGAAATATCGTTTTGGATATCTGTTTGCGGCATCGTAACAGAGGAATCAGTGCTTTGCCCGTTTTCAACTGCTAAAGAAGCATCCTTCTCAACGATGCCGGACGGCTGCATCTGTAGGCAACCGGTCAGAACGAAGATGAGAATCATCAGTATGCAAACCAAACAAATCGATTTTTTCTTCATCGTCATTCCTCCCTTTCAGCCCGGTTGCTCCCAGCGGAACGCAAACAAAATGATTCGTTTTCTATATGCTTATTCCCACTCGATCGTTCCCGGCGGTTTGCTGGTGATATCGTACACCACGCGATTGACGTGCGGCACCTCGCCGATGATGCGCTCGCTGATGCGGCGCAAAACGGGATATGGAATCTCCGCCCATTCAACGGTCATCGCGTCAGTCGAGGTGACCGCACGCACGCCGATGATGTAATCATAGGTGCGCAGATCTCCCATCACGCCGACGGTGCGCATGCCGGTAAACACGGTGAAATACTGCCAGATCGCCTCTGCCAACCCCGCGTTCTTTACTTCCTCTCGGAAGATTGCATCGCTGCGCCTGAGGATGGCGAGCTTCTCTTCCGTCACATCGCCAAGCACGCGGATCGCAAGTCCCGGTCCGGGGAACGGCTGCCGCCAGACAAGTTCGCGCGGAATGCCGAGCGACTCGCCCAGCGCGCGCACCTCGTCCTTAAAGAGCATGCGCAGCGGTTCGACCAGCCCCTGAAAGCCGATGTCCTTCGGCAGCCCGCCGACGTTGTGGTGGCTCTTGATCGTGCTCGCACTGCTCGTTCCGCTCTCGATCACGTCCGGATAGATCGTGCCCTGCAGCAGAAACTCCGCGCCGCCGAGTTTTTTGGACTCTTCTTCAAACACGCGGATAAACTCTTCTCCGATGATCTTGCGTTTCTTTTCCGGCTCCGTCACACCGGCCAACTTTGTGAGAAAGCGTTCGCGTGCGTCGACTTTTACGATATTGAGTGAGAGCGTGTCGTGATACACCTGCATCACCTGCTCCGCCTCGTTTTCGCGCAGCAGGCCATGATCGACGAAGATGCAGGTCATCTGATCTCCGACCGCTTCGTGGACAAGTACGCTGGCGACAGAGGAATCCACGCCGCCGGAAAGCGCGCCGATGACGCGGCTGCCGCCTACCTGGGCACGCACCTGCGCGATCAGCTCATCCTTTAAGTTCGCCGCGCTGTAATCGCAGCTCAGGGAACAGATCTCTTTTAAGAAATTCTCAAAAAGCTTTTGGCCGTTTTTCGTGTGCGTCACTTCCGCGTGGAACTGGATGCCGTAGATCTTGCGCGCTTCATCGGCAAACGCCGCAACGGGGCAAGCGTCCGTAGACGCGACCGCAGTGAATCCTTCCGGCGCGCGCACAACAGAATCGTTGTGATTCATCCAGACAACGTCGCCAAGCCCTTGAAACAGCGGGTGCTGATCAAAGCGTATCCTCGTATGCCCGTATTCGCGGATCGGCGCGGACGCGATCGCGCCGCCGAACACCTTTGCGATATACTGCATGCCATAGCAAATGCCGAGCACGGGTACGCCGAGCGAGAACACTGTGTTGTCGCAGGCTTTGGCGCCTTCTTCATATGCGCTGTCCGGCCCGCCGGTGAGGATGATCGCGCTTAATGCGTCGCCTTTGATGCGCTCAATCGGCGCATCATGCGGAATGAGTTCGCTATAGACGCCCGCTTCGCGTACGCGCCGCGCGATGAGCTGATTATACTGCCCGCCAAAGTCGAGCACGACGACACGTTCGGTCATGTGTTACTCTCCCCGAAAGACGATACCGGTATCGTCCGCACTCTCGATGATGGCAAGCGACTCCAAATGCACGCCGGAATCCCGGAGCCGCTGCCCGCCGGGCTGGAATCCTTTTTCGATTGCAACGCCGATGCCGAGCAACTCTGCGCCCGATTCTTCCACGATTTCAACGAGTCCGCGAAGCGCCTCTCCGTTGGCGAGGAAATCATCGACGATCAACACTTTGTCCTTCGACCCGAGCCACTGGCTGGCAACGATCAACGTGAATTTCTTTTTATAGGTATAAGAGTAGATTTCGCTCTTATATAATCCACCCTCGATGTTATCCGACTTTGCCTTTTTTGCGAACACCATCGGTACGCCGAACTCCTCCGCGCAAATGGTCGCCAACGCGATACCGGACGCTTCAACAGTAAGCACCGCCGTCAATCCCGTTAAATCAAAACGGCTCTTGAACTCCTTTGCCATATCACGCATCAGCGCGGTATCCACCCGGTGGTTCAAAAAGCCGTCTACTTTTATAATATTGCCCGGAAGCACGCGCCCCTCTGCGCGGATTCGATCATGGAACTGCTTCATGCTGCACCAACTCCCATCGTTTCCAAATAATGCGTCTATTATCGCGCAAAAAGGCTGCAGAATCAAGGTGTTACTGCATCTTTCGCTAAAAATCTGCAAAATACCATAGATTGTCCGCCATTTGAATAAAAAAACCGCAGGGTTACCCCTGCGGCATGTTAAGAACGCTTCTGTTTAGTTAAGCGAATCTTTGAGCGCTTTGCCGGCCTTAAAGGTGGGCAGCTTGGAAGCGGGAATATCGATCTCTTTGCGGGTCTGCGGGTTGTGGCCTTTACGCGCGGGGCGCACTTTGGCTTCAAACGTGCCGAATCCGACGATGGAAACTTTTTCTCCAGCTTTCAGGGACTCTTCTATGGCGTCCAGTAAAGCGACAACTGCCTTCTCGGCATCTTTCTTGGAAAGTTCGCTCTTTTCCGCGACAGCCGCGATTAAATCGGTTTTATTCATTGAAAATATCCTCCATGAATTTTAGATTGCTGAAATATTGTATCAACCTTGGCGAAGAATCGCAAGCCCTTAATTGTGAATTTATTCGATAAATCGGCACTTTTTGGCTTCTTCCCATAGCGCATCCTGCTCTTTAAACTGCAAGTCCTTCAATGGTGTTCCCTGCTGAAGGGCGAGTTCTTCCATTTTTTCAAACCGTTCGATGAACTTGTCCGTCGCACGCATCAACAGGAATTCCGGTTCCAGTTTGAGGAGCCGGGCCACGTTGACCACAGCGAACAGCAGATCGCCCATCTCTTCCTCAATGTTGCTCCCCTGCTCTATCGCAAGGCGCAGCTCTTCCGTTTCTTCCGCGATTTTATAAAACGCATCTTCCGCGTTCTTCCAGTCGAACCCGATGTCGGCGGCTTTCTTCTGCACCTTGCGGCTGCGAAGCAGCGCAGGAAAACTACGCGGTACGCCTTTGAGCACCTCTGTCTGCGTGGTCTGATTGCGTTGGGACATCTTGAGCGCATCCCAGTTCTTCAGCACCTCCGCCGACCCGTCCACCCGGATGTCGCCGAACACATCCGGGTGCCTGTAAATCAATTTTTCGACCAGTTCCGTGCAGGCGTCTCTTGCGGTAAACGCACTCTGCTCCTCCGCTATGGCCGCATGCAGCGCAAACTGGAGCAGTACGTCGCCCATCTCCTCGCAGATATGCGCGTCGTCATCCTCTTCGATGGCGTCGATGAGCTCGTAGCTCTCTTCCAGAAGTGCGTTTTTGAGCGAATCATGGGTTTGCTCCCTGTCCCAGGGACAGCCGTTCGGCGCGCGCAGGCGGCGCACAACGCGCATGACGTCCTCAAACCCGTGCCTGTCGCGCTGTTCAAAATCTCCGCGCGGAACATACAAAATCGTGGTAGCGTCATATTGCGGTTGACGGTCCAGGTCGCAAAGCTTGATTTGCCGGGTATCATACGTTCCCTCTTTTCGCATCGCAGCGATAGCAACCTGCCACTCGTCCGGGTAGAATTCACCCAGGTAGAGTTTCGTTTCCCCCGCAGTAATGCGCGAGTCGATCTCCTCCACGGCGTAGTTGAATTCCGGATCGATCAGTTCCGGTAAATCGTGCGCCGAAATGGTACGCGCGCGTTCGCGCGTTGGAAACGCGGCATCTCCCGCGGAAAGATACGGCAGAACGATGACATAAATACCGCAGGCATCCGCGTTTTTGCGGATCTCCGGCAGCTGGCTGTGTTCTATGTTGCCGGTCGCCACGTAAACGCAGTCTCCCGTTTCACAGATACGTCGCGCTATCGCTTTGTTGAGCGCATCAAAATCCTCCGCTGTCTCAAACAAATCGTCCATCGTTGTATATGTCCGCTCCAGAGCACGTATCACGTTGACAGACGGATGATTCCCGGTTTGCACGATCAGCGTCGTGGCGTTTTTGATCGCCGTTTGCTGCGCAACGGTGAGCGCACTGGGCGCGGGGAGCATGACGATTGTTATGGTTTGCATCTTATCTCTCTTTCCTGATACCGTGTCTGCCGGATTGCAGTTTTGCTAAAAACGAGCCGCCCGGAATGAAGGCCAAATCTTCTTCGGAGAACATCCGCATCCAGAGCACACCCGTAAGATACAGCACGACTCCGACAAGGATCGCTCCGGCTGTTGCGATGGTATTGGACGCAAGTTTGTCATAGATCAGTGTGTAGCTGAAATATGCAGCGCCGCCCATAAAGAGCGCGGAGACAACGGGTTTGATGAACGTATCCATCCAGTTCAGCTTGAGTTTCGTGTAGCGGATCAGATAGATCGCGTCGAGCAGTCCCGCGACGATATAGCAGGCCGTTGTGGAGATTGCCGCGCCCTGAATCTCGATGGCAGGATTGCGCATCAGCGTGAGCATCAGCGCGACTTTGACCAGGCCGCCGATGAACAGGTTGACGACCGGGATGTGCTGCTTGCCCGCGCCCTGCAGGATGCCGGTGAGCGTCTGCACGAGCGAGAGAAAGATCACGCCGACGGCGGACGTTCGCATCAGCGCGCTCGCGATGGACAGCCGCTCTGCGTCAATGGAGTAGAGCAAGTCAATCACCGGCGCGGAGAGCGCAAAAAGGCCTACCGCGCAAGGGATGCCGATGAACATCGCAAGCTTGATTCCCATCGCGGAAACGGTGTGAATTCCCTTCTGGTCGTTTGCCGTACGTGCAGCGGAGATCGCCGGCACAAGACTCATCGCCAAAGCGATGGTGAGCACCGCGGGCATGTTGATAATATTGATGACGTTGCTTCTCAACGCAACATAACGCATGGAAGCCGCCGCGTCGGAAAAGCCGATGTCGATCAGCGTGCGCTTGATCAGCGAGGCGTCTAAAATGCCCGTGATCGGCATGATGGACGCGCCGATGGTCACGGGAATCGCGATTGCGAGCAGGCCGCGGATGATACCGGTTAAAGCGGGCGCATCGCCCGTTGCGTTTTCCAGCAACTCCGTGTTTTTCCTGCGGAAAAGATAAAACGCGCCAACGACGATCAGCGCCAGCAGTTCGGAAATTGTTACGCCAGCGACCGCACCCATCGCGCCGAATTCCAGCCCACGGGACATCCACTGCGACGCAAGATACAGACCGATGGTCAGCTTCCCGATCTGTTCGGCAAGCTGCGACATCGCGGTGCCTGTCATCTGCTGCAGTCCCTGCAGATATCCGCGATACGAGCACAGCATAGAGACGATTAATAGCGACGGGGACATGACGCGAAACGACGGCGCTGCAAGCGGGCCGACCGTGGTGCGCGCCAGAAAGTCCGCTCCGAAATACATCAACGCCATCGTAACGACGCCGATGCCAAGCAGCAGCAACTGGGAACGGTGAAACACGCGTTTTGCGCCGGCGGCGTCGCCCAGAGCCGTGCGCTCGGCAACCATGCGCGAAATCGCAGTCGGTAACCCGGCCGTGCTGATGACGAGCAGCGTCGAATAATATGGATAAACCGCTTCGTAATACTGCATGCCGTCGCCGAGCATATTGTAGAGCGGAATGCGGAAGAACGCGCCGATGACCTTGCAGATGAGCCCCGCAACGCCTAGGATGACCGCACCTTTTACGAATGACTTCTTTTCATTCCTTGCCATCCAAATAATCCTCTCTTATCGCGACCCGGGCCGCGTTTTCGAACGAATTTCATCTATGCGGCTACGCCGCGCTGGCGGTATTATACCATCTTTGCCGATACGTGTCATCTTTTCAAAGTGTTCACACAGGGTGTTCACATGCGCGTTGCAATCGCGTATAACAGCATGTATCGACAAACAAAGTCAGCGTTGGTATAATATTATCATTAAACATGGAGGTTTGAGCGATGGGTTTATTATCCGCTGCCAGCGGCGCGATCAGCGGCGTTTTGGCCGATCAATGGAGAGAGTATTTTTACTGCGAAGCCATGGGGCCGGACGTTCTCGTCAGCAAAGGCCAGAAGCGCGTCAATGAAAAGCGCAGTTCCAACACCAAGGCATCCGACAACATCATTACGAACGGATCGATCATCGCCGTCAACGACGGACAGTTTATGATGATCGTTGAACAGGGCAAAGTCATCGATTTCTCTGCCGAGTCGGGCGAGTATGTATACGACAAGTCCACAGAACCATCGCTGTTTTACGGCGGGTTCGGCAAAGGGCTGCTCGAGTCGCTCAAAATCATCGGCCGTCGTTTCACATTTGGCGGCGACACGGCAAAGGATCAGCGGGTTTACTTCTTCAACACCAAAGAGATCCTCGGCAACAAATACGGAACGGCAAACCCTGTCCCCTTCCGCGTGGTCGATAAAAACGTAGGCCTCGATATCGACATCGCCATCCGCTGCTACGGCGAGTATTCCTACCGGTTTGTCGATCCGGTACTGTTCTACAAGAACGTCTGCGGCAACGTTGAGTTTGATTACCGCCGCGACGAGATCGACAGCCAGCTCAAGAGCGAGCTTCTCACCGCACTGCAACCCGCGTTTGCAAGCATCAGCGAACTGGGGCTTCGCTACAGCGCACTGCCGGGCCACACCAAGGAGATTGCCAAAGCGCTCAACGATGTTCTTTCCGAAGACTGGAAAGAGCTGCGCGGTATCGAGATCGCCTCGTTCGGCGTCAGCTCCGTGACCGCCTCGGCTGAGGACGAAGAGCGCATCAAGCAGCTGCAGCAGGCCGGCGCGCTCAAGGACCCGACGATGGCGGCAGCCGTTCTTGCCAATGCGCAGGCGCAGGCCATGCAGGACGCCGCGAACAACGAAAACGGCGCGTTTATGGCATTCGCCGGTATGAACGCCGCGGCAAACGCAGGCGGCGCGAACACCGCAACGCTCTTCAGCATGGGACAGCAGCAACAGCAGCAAGCTGCAGCCGCCGGAGGTTGGACCTGCGCAAAATGCGGACAGACCGGAAACACCGGCAACTTCTGCGGCAACTGCGGAGCGCCAAAGCCGGAAGCTGGCTGGACCTGCCCGAAATGCAGCCACGCCGGAAACACCGGCAAGTTCTGCAGCAACTGCGGAGCGTCAAAACCGGAATAACACAAGCATCAAAACAAGCGCCGCTTTCAAAAGAAAGCGGCGCTTGTTTTTGTTGATCACCTTCATGCAAGCGCAATAAATACGTCCATGTATTCTATGCCATCTTTGACATATATGCGTTCATAGCAAAATGTTTCGCGCGAGTTCTGCGGCTTCATTTCAAGTGCACGCTCTTTCATATAAAACATCAGCTTCTTATACGCGTTTGGGATCAGTTCAAACGCCGCCCGGAACGGTTCGCGTATTGTGATGACCGCATACTTTCCAGCATCCTGCCAAACGAGTTCCGCTCCTTCACATGCAGGCGTAAACTCGGCGGGAATGACACACGCAGCAACATAGCCGTGCATATTGAATACATTGATCTGTTCCTGCGATAAAAACGGAAAATCCCATCCGATTACATCCAACTTTTGATCTGCCCTCGTATTCAATCCGCTTTTTTCCGCCCAGCTTTTAATTGCCAACTGCGCATCGTCTTCCGGTGTCGCGCTTATGACGGCATGTCTCGCCATGCGGAAGCGATCCTGCGCTACAATGCGAATATCGGAATACGCATCACTTTGACTGGTAAGGTCGCTGCGCAGCAGTTGATCCAGGGTGCAAGAGAAGAAATCGCACAATTCGAACAATTTATCCATAGAGGGTGTCGATTCGTCCGATTCCCATTTTGAAACAGTCTGTCTGGATACATTCAGCTTCTCCGCAATGTCTTCCTGTGTCATATCAGCGCGCATGCTCCGCAAAAACCGGATGTTATTGCCTAAGCTCATATTGATTCTCCTTCAATTCGATGCTTTGATTATAAACTGATGTTGATCTTACCTCTACCACCTATCGTTATCAATTATTGCTGGTTTGTCAACCATCGGTTGCGCGACAGATTTTGATCTCTCTTTCCATTTGGTATGTTTCATAAATGCAAAAGGCCACCCGCTTGGCAGGTCTAGTGAATTGATCGGACAACTCGCGTCTTCAAAAATCGTACATCTTGAAATTGCTATATGAGAATTCTCCCGCTCAGGTTCATCCATAACTCCGCACCACGCTATACACCTGTTCCCCAGAATATGATTACCTGCCGAGCGCGTTTCGAATACTCTTGTAAGTTGTGAATTAATGTAATATAGTAACTCTAATGTTTTTCGCATCTGTCTCATGGAATACCTGCGATATGACAAAGTCATCTAAAAGGATATGTTATGCAGTTTATCTTGATTTTTCTTGTTTTGTGTTCAGGAAGCATACTCACCGTATTGTTGACAAAACGAAAAGCCGAAGAAGCCGTTCCATTTACAATCACCTCAGTTATTATTATTCTATTCCTCTTTTATATTAGCAATCATCTGAACGCCGGGTATTATTTCCTTCTATCTATCGTTGGTCTGGTTTACTTGTTTGCAATTTCGTTTGTCCTATACGCTTATTTCAAGAATCACGATACCAAAGCATTGACGAACATTGCTCAACGTATCTTTACGCCGGGGATGCTCATATTTTTGGTTTTATCCATTGGGCTATACATTATTACTAAAAAAAATCTTGTCTATGAATGGGATTCGCTCAGACTATGGGGCGCATATCCAAAAGCGCTTTATTACACAAATCAATTGCAGCTTGGTTCTGAATCGCTGATTTACTCAAGCATGCAAACTTATCCGCCTGGGATGGCACTGTTTCAATACTTCGTGCAAAGATTAAGCGGTGCTTTTCATGAATCCGGCCTAAGTTGGGAATATGGGATATTTGCGGTTTCTATCTTTTTGCCTGCAACCCGCAACGCAAACTGGAAAGATCTTTGGTGGATTATTGTATCTGCATTCTTAATTTTCGTAACGCCATTGTTCTTTTCAAATAGCGGTTTAGATTATTTATATATGTATCGTTCCCTTTATATCGATCCGATTCTCGGTTTGCTATTCGCATATTGCCTGTTTATCGGGTTTCAAGATGATTTTTCAGATACCTATTCTTTCATCCGTTTCGGCGCAGGTCTCGGAGCTCTTACGCTGATGAAAAATTCAGGTGTAACATTAGCAATAATCGCACTTCTAATTATATTTGCAGTTCAAAGAACAAAATTACGCGAATCTGGTCGTAAAGTGGCGTTTCAACGTCTACGCATTCTAATGATCGGCATTCTTTTTGCAGCCGGATGTTTTGGTTTATGGCGTGTTGCGCTAAGCCAATGTGGATGTGAAAGTACTTACCAATTTGATTTAAAGAACTTTACAATAGACTTAAGTTTCACAAGTGAGTTTTTCAAAGGATTCTTTATAAAAAGCGTTTTGAACACGCACATGTTTGGTGATGCTCCTAGATCCATATCGTTTTCAATCGTGATTGCTGAAGCAATATGCTTTTTATTTGCGCTTGTCATTACGAGATTGAATCGTGAACAAGATCGAAAAAGGATTCAAAGGCTTTTCATAGGGCTATTGATTGGAAACATCCTGTTCTTTTTTGGTATCTATGTCACCTATGTTTTATTTTATCAAAATACAGTGCCATCTTTCACGCGCTACACATCCACCATATTGCAAGCCAATGTTGCTCTGATCGTGAGTTTGCTCCTTCACACGTGTGCAGATCAAATTGCTACCGCGGTAAACGGTAAGCGTGTTTTAAAACTGAGCGTCGCAGCTATCATAATCATAGCTATAGTCATATTCCCGCTCAATATTAAGCCAATTCGAATGCTGGCAGCACCTGAATCAAAAATTCATGCAAGCATAATCCGGGATGCCATTCAGCAAAGCGACGGTATGCAAGACGATCAAAAGAAGAATGTTTACACCGCATTCAAACAGGATGAGTATGACATTCGGCATCATCGGATATATTTTGAACTTCTGAGCGATAATATCTTCGTCGAACAATACAGCCTAATCGTACCAAATCAGGAAAATTTGATTTTTACTACGAATCCGATACCTGAAAATATCGCGCAAATGAAGCAGTCATTCCTGAATGCGTTGAGTGCATCAAATTGCTCATTTGTGTATTTTGTGGATGATATTCCCCAAGCAAAGGAACAGATGCCTGAGTTCTTCTCTGAAGGCACTTCAGTAGGGGATATGTATAAAATCATCTATTCTGCCCAAGGAGACATCGTTTCCTTTCAAAACATTGAAACAAAAACCGACGATCTGGAATCTTATGCAGATAGCCTGACATCTTGAGCTACGCGCTGCATAGCTTCTCGACGTAGTTTCTTTGCCAGAATTGCAATGTAAGCGAGTCCTACCTGAACTAATACAAACAAAAAACCACCCTTTCGGGTGGATTTTTATTTGGCAGGGGCACTAGGACTCTCCACTTCGTCTTCGGGCACCTTGCGCTCCGCGCTGCGTTGCCTTTTGGCGGCGCTACCCCGCCGCTGAAAACGCCGACACCACGGCGTTTTCTTTACGCGGCTTCGAGTCCTACCTGAACTAAAGCAAATAAAATAACCACCCGGTTGGGTGGTTGTTTATTTGGCAGGGGCACTAGGACTCGAACCCAGAAGAACGGTTTTGGAGACCGCTATGTTACCATTACATCATGCCCCTGCGTAAAAGTACGCAAGCAGTATTGTAACGGATTTGAAGATAAATTGCAAGTTCTTTCGTCGTTAAATAACCACTATAATTTTCATTATGATACAGTATAATTAATCAAAGTACATATCCGTCACAGATGCGAGGGAGGAACACCATGTTTAAAATACCGCCATCTAAGCTGGAATATACAACCGAACCTGACAATGCTGCAGATTACACCATGAAAATGGATAAAATTTACACAAGATATGCGAAAGCCTATGATGGGTTTATGACCATATTTCCTTTGTGGAAGAAATGGATATCCTCTGTACTTCCCTATGTGAAAGGCAGTCGGGTGCTTGAGGCTTCCTTTGGCCCTGCTTATTTGCTTGGTAAAATGCCTGGCGATATTGAACTGCACGGCCTTGACTACAACCAGTTAATGGTAACGCGCGCTCAGGAAAAAATGCGAAAAAAGGGCAAAAAAGTACAGCTTATACAAGGCAATGTAGAGCACATGCCGTATCCTGATAACTATTTTGACACAGTGATCAACACAATGGCATTCAGCGGATATCCCGATGGATTCAAGGCGATGAAAGAACTGACCAGAGTTCTGAAGCCAGACGGGATTCTCTTGTTGCTGGACTATGATTATCCTGAAAACAGAAATATATTTGGGTATTTAGCCGTAAAACTAATCGAAGCAAGCGGAGATATCATACGCAACATACCCGGGATTGTACAGCGCTGCAACTGCACCTGTAACCGAAAGATCATTGGCAGTTTTGGCGCCATTCAACTGTTCCTCATTACAAAACAGGAAAGAGATCTTCCTCCTGACGTAAGTTTTAATTTTTCATAAGCAGATCAATATAAAAAATCGCTTCCGCCCGATAGCAGGCGGAAGCGATCTGTTTGATAAGATAAAAAACAATATCCTTTATCGCTTGTTTTCGACAAGCTGTTTTTCCACGACTTCCTTGAGCACAACGTCCGACTCAATAGAAAATGTCGTCTTCTCTGTGCTCTTCTCTCTTTGATCAAGCTGCTTTGCCGTGTCCACGATCAGCTTTGTTGCCGCATCCGTAGAAACGCAGGAGGAGTCCAGTACGATATTGAACCAGTCCGTATTGTTCGTGTCTGCCCGGTAAAACGTCTGCACAAACGTCCTTCTTGACTGGTCGTTGCTCAAGACGAGCTCTCTTGCTTTCTTTCTGTCGGTTATGTTCATGGTTTGCATGATGTTTTGCACGCGCTCTTCAAATGGAGCCCGGATTAAAACGTGCAGCACGTTTTCGTACCCAGCCAGCAGGACAAACCCCGCTCTGCCGACGATGACGATGTTGTTGTTTTTTGAGAATTCTCGAACCGTTTTGCTGAACAATGAAATGACTTCCTTGTTTTTGTCGATGAAACGGTCCCAAATTGCGTATTGGTCGTCATAGAAGCTGTCAAACGAGATCAGGCCGAATTGAATCATGACCTTTTCGATTGTCTCTTTATCGACAAAGGCAGAAGCAAGTGACTTTGAAACAGATTGGCTAACCTCCGTACCTTTACTGCCAAATTCACGCGAGATTGTAATGACTGCCATGTAAATCTCCCCCTTTCTTCTGGTTGGCAAGTCCCGATCTCTACTTATACTATACGCTTTATTGGTATAATTGGCAAAATATGATCCTTCACAAAAGAAGATTCGGAGCTGTGTCAATGCGCAGCTCCGAATCTTTTTGTTCTTATTTTTCATTGCTTCCGATTCGTTCAACGAAAATTTTTACGATCTCGGGATCAAATTGCGTCCCCGCACATCGTTTGATTTCCGCAATTGCTTCTTCATGCGATATTGCGCTTCGATACGGCCGGTCCTGCGTCATCGCATCGTATGCATCCACCACAGCGATGATACGGGACAACAGCGGAATGTCGGTGCCCTTCAGCCCCTGCGGGTATCCTGTGCCGTCCCACCGTTCCTGATGGCAGAGAATGCCCTCGGCAACCGGAATCAGGTCAGGCGATGACATCGCGATACGGTATCCGATTTCCGGATGCCGTTTCATCTCTACCCACTCCTCTTCCGTGAGTTTATCCGGTTTTGTCAGGATGCTGTCGCTGATTGCGACTTTACCGATATCGTGCAATGTTGCAAGCAACTCTAGCCGGTCCCTGTCCCCTTGATTTAGATTCAGCCCGTCCGCAACCATTTTTGACAGAAGCACCAGGCGCTCCGCATGCTCTTCGGTTTCGTGGCTCTTTTCAAACATGGTCGCTTTGATGGACGCGATAATCGTGCTGTGTGAACTGTTATGCGCCAATAGCTTGCGCTGGTACATATATTCCTCTGCGATTTTGACGGCCTGCGTGAGCTGCTCGTCGTTTGTCTTTTTAGTGCCGAATCCAAGCGCGACGTTGTGTTGAAAATGATCCTGCGAATGCATCTCGTCGAACTTTTTCAACGCCGCCTGCATCTGCATAATCGTTTTGAGCGCTCCGTTACTGTCCGTCCGCGGCATGATGATGCCGAACTCGTCTCCACCGATACGGGCAAGCGTATCCTCCGCCCGGCAGCAGCTTTGCAGGATCGAAGCGCATTCACAGATCAGGCGGTCGCCTTCCGCATGCCCGAAGGCGTCGTTGACGAGCTTTACACCGTTAATATCGCCCATGATCACGGCGAGCGGCAGATTGTCCGAACGATCGATCTGGCTTAGTTGTGTCTCGAAATAACGCCTGTTATACAAACCGGTCAGATAATCGCGATTGCTCAGGAAAACCAGTTCCGCTTCGGCATTCTTTTTTTCCGTGATATCCACGGAAAACCCTAAATATCTCTCGTCTGATAATTTGATCGCGTTGACCGTCCACCAGCGAATCGATCCGTCCGCATGAATGTATTGCAGCTCCGCCTCCATCCATCCGTTGTTCTTTAATTCCTCAAACTTTTGCGATGAACCGCTATGAGAGGCCGAAGCGGTGATGTCCCCAATCGACATTTTCAGCAGGCGTTCTCTGCTATAACCTGTTATGGCGGTTGCCGCCGGGTTAACATCTATATAATACCCCTCTGCGTTGACGACAAAAATGCCGTTCGGCGCATTTTCAACATAGTTGCTGTATTTTTCCTCGCTCTGCTTTAAGGCGTTTTGCGCGGCAATATTATCCGTTACATCCAGCGCCAGATAGCCGAACAAGTGCTTTCCTTCATGCGGATCAAAGATTGGGAACATTCTGCTCTCAAAATACAGTTTGATTCCCTCTCTCTCAAAGACGTCTAGCTTCTCAAGAACCGACTTTTTATTCGATAACTGTGCTTTTGCGTCCTCGATCTTCTCGCGAATGACAGGAGGCGCAATCTTCTTTCCATCCGGGTTTGTTTCAATGTCTCCAATAAACTTCAAAACCGCCTCTCCCGCAGGCGAAGATTCAATGATCGCACCGTTCTCGTCCAATATCATAATCGGGCTGGGGCTGTTATTCAGAAGGCCGCGCAGGCGAGACATGTTTGACTGCGCTTTCTGCTCGGCTTGCACACGCGATGTAACGTCAGAAAACGTGCATGCAAACTGATTGGGCGCAGGGCGATATGCGCTGACCGAAAAGTACTTGTCTATACCGGCAGAATATTGTTCAAAGCGGGTCGGCTCGCCAGTCAGCGCAACACGCCCGTATGTATCGATCCAATAATTCTCCGTGCCGGGCAGCACTTCCTGAACAGTTTTTCCAACGATATCGGTCGCCTTTAAGCCGGTCATAGATTCAAACGCACTGTTAACCGTCAGGAAACGATAATCGACCGGCTTGCCGGAATCATCTAGAATGATCTCATGCAATGCAAACGCATCCACCATTTGGTGGAACAGTAAATAGTAGTTTCTGTTCGCTTTCCGTTCTGCGGTAATATCCTGGAATGTTGCGTAGACCTGATAAGGCTCTTCCTCTCCGGATCTGAACAACGGTATCGCATTGATAGAAAGCCAAACGTAATCGTTCAGCTTCGGGTTGAATATTCCAAGCGTTTTAGGCCCGACTGGTCTTCTGCTTTTTAAAGCAATGATCGCAGGATGTTGGCTGCCGTCAACTTCTGTTTCATCTTCCTGCAGCGTCTTCCAAGTTGATGACATAGAAGACAATCCGGACATCTCTTCAAAGCTCCGTCCGAGAATACGCTCTGCAGCAGGATTCGCAGAGATGATTGCCCCTTCCGCTTCCTGATATACGACGCCGAGAGCCATTGTTTCATACAGTCTCCGGTGTTTCTCCTCGCTGGCGGATAGCTTCTCTTCCATCATCCGCTGTTGCGTAATGTTTTGCAGGATGCAATGCGTTTGCTGAAACGAACCGCTCTCGCTATAGCCGATTCTGCCATCAAAAACAATGAATAACTCTGATCCGTTTTTCCGGAGCATGCCAAACTCGCTGTGAATCTGACCGCGCGATTTGAAAACCGGAAATCGGCTGATGAAGGACGCGCGGTATTCGGGCGCAATAAAGTCTCCAAACCATTTCCCGACGACCTCGTCCCGTTCATAACCAAGCATGTCCAGCCATTGCTGATTGACTTCGATGAATTTCCCGTCCTGATCCAAAGACTGATAGCCAAGAGGCGCCTGATCAAAGAGCATTTTAAAACGCTCCTCGGATCGCTCTAATTTACCTTGCAGATTTTTATGATCCATTTGCCGGACAAGAAGCATGATTAAAACAAATGACCCGGCCGGATAGATCAGCATGATCGGAAGCGCAATCTGTCTGATCACCTCGAACCCCTGCGGATACGGCAGGAACATCGCGCAGCAAAGCATCGCAATATGTACGACGATACCCATGAGAAACGCGCTGATCCAGCGTTTGCTACCAGTTTCGGGGTAAATCCATCTGCGCCAGATCAAGCCGATTGCCGCGCTGGAAAGAATGACGGCAACACCCATAGTTGCGCCGACTCCGCCGATGATGAGACGATAGACAATTGCGGTGGCCGCGGTAATCAGCGTTGGAATCCATCCGAATAAAAGCGCCGTTACGCTGATTAACACCGATCTCGTGTCATAGAACAAACCCGGCCGCAGCAAAAAAGGCGTGTTCATGATCGCCAGGCAGATCAGTGAAAACGCAACTCCTGTAATCCACGACTGATAGCGGCGAGCACGCTTCGGCAAAAAATAAATGATCTCATATGTAACCGACATCGCCAGCAATAGCGCAATATTATTTAACAGAGTCATTACTCCTGCACGATCCATCCCATACACCTCCCCGCCAAGAAATCCCGGAATCCGGCGATTCTTAAAAAAATAGACTTCTATGATATTATACCGCACGTTTCACCGGAAAAGCCATGCGGCGAAAGATTTTAATGTTTAAAACTCGTAAAAGATCTATCAAAAAATCCGAACGAATATGAGTTCGTTCGGATTTTATATCGTTCTGTTTTTTATAACACACTCCGCAAAAAGCTGATCGCTTTCTCGTTGGTCGGGTGATCGAAGAGTTGCTTGGGCGTACCCTCCTCCAGGATCATTCCGTCCGCCATGAATACGACACGGTCTGCAACCTCTCTGGCAAACCCCATCTCATGTGTAACGCAGAGCATGGTCATGCCCTGTTTGGCCAGCGTCTTCATGACGTTGAGCACCTCGCCTACGAGTTCCGGATCCAGTGCGCTGGTCGGTTCGTCAAACAGCATGATCTCAGGTTCCATCGCCAGCGCACGCGCGATTGCAACGCGCTGCTGCTGACCGCCGGAGAGTTTGCTGGGATACACGTCCGCCTTGTCCGAAAGACCGACGCGCGCGATGATCTCCAGCGCCAGCTTCTTCGCGTCTTCTTTCGATTTTTTACGTACCAGAATTTGTGCGATCATGACGTTTTCCAGTACCGTTTTGTGCGGGAAAAGATTGAACCGCTGAAATACCATGCCCATCTCAAGGAGCATCGCCTTCTGCTTGTCGGGTTCAGCCCTGTGGATCGTCCGGTTGTTTTCCCTGTGCAGGAACAGCTCGTCTTTGATGAAGATCTTTCCGCTCGTAATCTTTTCAAGCTGATTGAGCGAACGAAGGTATGTCGATTTTCCCGCGCCGGACGGGCCGATGATACAGATGACCTCGCCTTTTTTTACGTCGAGGTTGATATCCTTCAGCACTTCCAGCGTTCCGAAGCTTTTATACAGGTGTTCTGTTTTGATGATGTATTGATAATCGTTCATTGCCGTCTCCTACTCATACACAGACAGCCGTTTTTCGACTTTTCCGAATAAGAACGTAAAGATCGCCGTGATCACCAGATAGATCAGCAGAGCGGGAACGAACACAAGATAGTTGCCCTCGCTGGTCATGATGGTCTTCGAAATCGTCGTGATGTCCATCAGCGAGATGGCGAACACCAGGGAAACGTCCTTGATCATCATGACAAACTCGTTACACAGCGGCGGGATCATGCGCCGGATCGACTGCGGAATGATAATCGTCCGCATCATCTGTCCGTAGCTCATGCCCAGCGCTCTTGCCGCTTCGTTCTGTCCTTTGTCGATGGATTGTATGGCGGCGCGAACGATCTCCGCACAGTATGCGGCGGCGTTGAGTGAAAACGCGATCAATGCCGCCAGGAACGCGCCTTTGTACACCGCTTCCGGATCTCCGGCCGCAAAGAGGCTTCTCCAGGAGAACCCGAAGATACCGGGTACGGAGAAATATACCACAAACAGCTGAATGAGCAACGGCGTACCTCTGAAAAAGAAGATATATCCGCTGCTGATCTTGCTGATCAGCTTGTTTTCCGAGATTTTACCCAACGCAAGGAAAACGCTAAACACCGCGCCGATAATCATTGACAGCGTGGTCAACAACAGCGTCAACTTGACGCCGTGGAGCAGGTTCTCGCCGGAGCCGAGCATGCGGTAGGTGTAGTTCACCATCTGACCTGTGAACTTCCAGAACCCCTCCTCCGCACTGTGGATTGTTCCGGCAAACCCGACATAAGATTCTTTGATTGAGTTCGCGCCGGAGGTGGAAAACGAAATATAGCTGATGAAGCCAAGGTTGTTATAGGTGGTCGTGACGTATTTTCTTGAGCTGTCTTTCTCGTCTTCGATCATCTGTTTCATCTGATCGGAGGCCTGATCGATCATCTCCTGTTCGGAGACATTGATCACTGAAAAAAGCACAAGAAGCGCTGCAGCCGCCATAATCACTATGGCGACTGTCAGCGTTGAACGTTTCCAGTTTTTGATATCGACGAGCTTTTTTAATATGCGCATCTGTACCTACTATTCAACTGTGAGTAAAGTTGCTCGGGATAGCTTATTTGCCGAACCAGTAAGCAATGTTCTGCTCAAAGAAACCTTCCGCAGTCAGTTGAGCGATCGCTTCGTTGATTGCTGTGCGCAGCGCTTCGTTGTCAAGGCCCATGGCGACGCCGAACTGCTCGGGTTCGCTCTCATCCTGGAACGCCTTCTTGAAGGCATCGGGATTGGAGGCCAGATAGCCGTCCGCAACGGTGGAGTCTACGACAACCGCGTCAATCTCGCCGTTTTCCAGCTGCGTGAAGCAGGTGGTGATCTTTTCGTTGGCGGAGAGTGTGCAGTCGATCGAGCCGGTGTCGATATAATCGGACATCAGAATATCGGATGTCGTTTCCTTCTGTACGGCAAGCGCAAGACCGTCAAGGTCGAGGAAGCTGTCGATCGTGCCGGCATAGTCGGCGAGGACGACGACGGCCTGATAGTTGTTGATATACGGATCGGAGAAGGACATGGTCTCTTTCCGCTCATCGGTGATGGTTACGGCGGAGATGACGCAGTCATAGTTGACGTCGATGCCGGAGAAAATGCCGTCCCAAGCAGTATTGATGAAGTTGATCTCGACGCCGAGTTTTTCACCAAGGGCATTGGCGAAGTCGATGTCATAGCCGATGGGTGTTGTGCCGTCTTCGGCAAAATCCTCAAAAGGAGGATACCCGATTTCGACGCCGATGGTGAGGACGCCGTCCTGCATCAGCTTCACGCCGGACATATCGACCGCAGCGGTCGATGCCGCGGGTTCTTCCGCCGCAACAGCTTCTTCCGCTTTCGGTGCGCATGATACGAACATCATGATCACAAGAATCGCAGAAATAATTGTCAGAAATTTCTTTTTCATTAAACTGATCCTCCAAAAAAATAAAGTGTTGTCAAGCCAACACCTTTGTTTATAAAAAACCATAGCATAATTATGTATTTATGTCAATCATCTATTTATATATATGTAATATCCTATTATAAAGCACTAATATTCGTTGTAAGCACACCATTTTTATACATAATTTAATGTATAGATAATTTATAATGCGTGTTCAGACAAACTGGACGATATAATCCCTCAGGTTTTGATATGCGATACGGTATACGTCCTCCTGGGAATATCCGTGTTTGAGCAGCGCATCGAACAGCGCGGGAAAATCGCGGCTTGTCCTGAAATCTCTCGGATACCGGTGCATACCGTCGAGGTCGGATCCGATTGCGCAGCATTCGATGCCGCCGATTTTCACGACATGGTCGATATGACGGATGATATCGTCGATGCAGGCGACGGGGTTTTTGCCGAGCTGCAAATAGTAGAAATTGACGCCGACTGTTCCACCCTGCCTCGCTATTTCGCGGATGAACTCGTCGTTGAGCGAACGCGGATTGTCATAAACGCCTTTGGCGTTGGAGTGCGAGGCAAAGATCGGCCTCGTTGCGCGAGCCAGCACCTGCTCGATGCTGCGATCACTCAGGTGGGACACGTCAATTGCCATGCCGAGCGCGCACATCTCGTCGATGATATCGCGTCCGATGGCTGTTAGGCCTTTGTTGCCGCGTGCCAGCGCAGCACCGGAAAGCTCGTTGTTCTCATTCCAAGTGAGCGTCATCGCGCGCACGCCAAGACGATGCAGCACGCGAAGAACCGCCATACTGCCGTCTACCGCTTCCCCGCCCTCAACGGTCAGCACGGTCGCTATCTTCCCGCTTTCGGGTGTAAAGTCGCGCGAGAGCGGCACAAACGCATCGTATTGTTCAAGCAGACGATTATATGCGTCGATCATTGCGATGCACTGGTGCAGCGGCTGCGTTTGAAGGGTTGTGTCGATCCAGCAAGCGAAAAACTGCAATGCGACACCGCCGCACAGCATATCGTCCAGCCGTGTGGTTTGTTCTTTCTTCGGTTGCAGCATATCATAGCCGGACTGAACCGCTCCGTATAGAAAATCGCTATGACCGTCTGAAACTGGAAACATACACTACCTCCGCCAACAGCCCTTTTTGCCGGGCCTCTTGTCAAAACAATCGGGGCATGGTCAGACCATGCCCCGAATATCGTATCGAATCTTACTTTGCGTAATCGACCGTACGCGTCTCCCGAATGACGCTGACCTTGATCTGACCGGGGTATTCGAGCTCCGCCTCGATGCGCTTGGCGATATCCTTGGCAAGGACCACCGCATCGCTGTCGTTCACGCGGTCCGGTTTGACGATGATGCGGATTTCGCGGCCCGCCTGAATGGCGAACGACGTATCCACGCCGTCATACGAGTTTGCGATCTCCTCGAGCTTTTCGAGGCGCTTGATGTAGCTCTCGAGCGTCTCGCGCCTTGCGCCGGGACGCGCTGCGGAAATCGCATCCGCCGCCTGAACAAGCACGGCCTCTACGGTCTGCGCTTCCACGTCTCCATGGTGCGCCATGATCGCATGGATGATTGCGTTGTTCTCGCGGAACTTCTTTGCAAGGTCCGCGCCGATCTGCGCATGGGATCCCTCGACCTCGTGATCGATGGATTTGCCGAGATCGTGCAACAGGCCCGCGCGCTTTGCCAGCGCAACATTGGCGCCGAGTTCAGCAGCCATGATGCCCGCCAGATGCGCAACCTCGATGGAGTGCTTGAGCACGTTCTGTCCGTAGCTCGTGCGGTACCGCATGCGGCCGAGGTAGCGGACCAATTCGTGATGCAGTCCGTTTACGCCGACTTCCAGCACAGCGGCTTCGCCCGCTTCGCGGATGTTTGTGTCCACTTCCTTGCGCGCTTTTTCCACCATCTCTTCGATACGCGCTGGGTGGATGCGTCCGTCGAGAATAAGCTTTTCCAGCGCGATACGCGCCACTTCGCGTCGTACCGGATCGAATCCGGAGAGGATAACCGCCTCCGGTGTGTCGTCGATGATGAGGTCAACGCCTGTGGCTGTTTCCAGCGCGCGGATGTTTCTTCCCTCGCGGCCGATGATGCGGCCTTTCATGTCGTCGTTGGGCAGCGCCACAACCGAAACCGTCGCCTCGGCGACGTGATCCGCCGCACAGCGTTGAATTGCAAGCGAGATGACGTTTCTGGCTTTCTTGTCCGCTTCTTCCTTTGCTTTGGACTCGATGTCGCGGATCATCAGCGCCGCTTCGTGTCTGGTTTCGCGCTCCACGTTGGCAAGCAGCATGTTGCGCGCGTCGTCCATTGTCAGGCCGGAGATCTTTTCAAGTTCGCGGATCTGCTGTTCATACAGGGTCTTGATCGTCGCTTCCGCGCTGTCGATCTCCGCTTCACGGTTCGCAATTGCCGCTTCGCGTTTGTCCAACGCGTCGGTCTTCTTGTCTAGATTCTCTTCCCTCTGGAATATACGCCTTTCGTTTCTTTGAATCTCTCCGCGGCGTTCGCGGTTTTCTCTTTCCGCTTCGGAGCGAATTTTAAATACTTCTTCTTTTGCCTCTAAGACTTTTTCTTTTTTAATCTCTTCAGCTTTTCTCTGGGCATCGTCATAAAGTTTCTTTACGGCGTCCTCCGCCTTCGCCACTTTTGCTTCCGCTACGTTGCGGCGGTATGCGTATCCGATGAGGAAACCGGAGAGGAGTGCCGCGATGCCGATGACTGGGTATAGCCACCACCACATATGTTGTTTCTCCGATCTATAAAAAATGTAACCGCACATCTCTGCACGGTCACTTCATAACGTTCTGGTATTGGAGGCAAACGCCCAATCGGCATTGCTTCAAAAGAAACGATCTATTATGAACACACCATAAGAGTGCAGGATTACTCTAAAAAAGTATATAGCATCGACTATGTTGCGTCAAGGAAATTTGATCTTTCAAGGGCTTTTCCGGCGTGTTGAAGCGATTTTTAAGTCTGTATTTTCATTATTTGAAAGGATTCTCGCGTTTTCGCCTGTTTTCATCACGCGAAGCCGCCACTTCGTTCATTAAAACAGGGATATCTGCGCTGTCTTCTCCATGCCCTCAAAGCAGCCGCATTTCTCAAGCGAGGCGACGACGCCGCTGTTTGCTTTCGTAATTGTCCTAAACTCCTCCACCGTATGGAACACGCGTCCTTCGCGCTTCTCCGCGAGCGCGACCGCAGCGGTTGTGCCCACGCCGGGAATGGCGTTGAACGGCGGACGGATCGCGCCGTCCTCCAGCAGGAATTTCGTTGCGTCGGATTTATACAGATCGACGGGCAAAAGAGAGATTCCGCGCAGGTTCATCTCGTATACCACTTCCAGAATGGTGATGATATCCTTGTTTCTGTTTTTTTCGGAATCCGTCAGTTTTGCGGCCGCGCGGTCCAGCTCCCGCATTGTCTCAAGCACCTGCTCCGCTCCGCCCGAAGCAAGGGACACGTCGAACAGATCTGCGCGCACGGTGAAATACACGCTGTAGAACTCCAGCGGATAATGCACCTTGTAATACGCAACGCGGAAGCTCATCATCGTATACGCAACCGCGTGTCCGCGAGGGAACATGTATTTGATCTTCTTGCATGAGTCGATATACCAGGCGGGAATCTCGTTGTCCAGGAGTTTTTGCTCCATGTCCGGCTTGAGTCCCTTACCTTTTCTAACGCTCTCCATGATCTTGAACGAGCTGGACGCGTCCACTCCGTGCATGATCAGGTAGTTCATGATATCGTCGCGCGTACAGATGACTTCGTTGAGTGACGCGACATTGTTAATGACGAGCGGTTCCGCGTTGCCCAGCCAGACATCGGTTCCATGCGTCAGGCCCGAGATTCGAACAAGCTCTTCCATCGTCGTCGGCTGCGTTGCGTCCAAAACGCCGCGCACAAACCCGGTTCCGAACTCCGGCGTGCCGAGCGTGCCGGTTTTGCAGCCGATTGCAGATAGATCTGCGTTGATCGTTTCGCTCGAGGTGTAGATGCGCATCGTGTCCGGATCGTCAAGCGGGATCGAAACGGGATCGACGCCGGTGAGATCCTGCAGCATACGAAGCGCGGTCGGATCGTCGTGTCCGAGGATGTCAAGCTTAACGAGTCGGTCGTCCATCGCATGGAAGTCGAAATGTGTTGTGATCGTTTTTTTATTCGCTTTATCCGCCGGATATTGAATCGGCGTGTAGTCCAGTATATCGTCCTCTTTCGGCACGATGACGATACCGCCCGGATGTTGGCCGGTGGTCACTTTGACGTCCTGACAGCCTTTCGCGATGCGCTCGCGTTCCGCTCTGTGCAGCGTTTTGCCCGTTTTCTCCTCGTAAAGGCGCACGTATTCAAACGCCGTGCGCTCGGCAACGCCGCTGATCGTTCCGGCACGGAACGCATGTCCGCGGCCAAACATCTCCTCAACATATTTATGCGCAACGGGCTGATAGTCGCCGGAGAAGTTGAGGTCGATATCCGGTGTCTTGTCGCCGTCGAACCCCAGAAACACCTCGAACGGGATGTCAAACCCCATCCTGTCATAGCGCGTGCCGCAGACAGGGCAGTTCATATCCGGCATGTCGATGCCGCAGGCATACTTGGTTCTGTCCACGTCAAACTCGCTGTGTTTGCAGTTCGGGCAGACGTAGTGCGGCTGCAGCGGGTTAACCTCCGTAATGCCAGCCATGGTTGCGACAAACGAAGACCCGACCGAGCCGCGCGAGCCGACGAGGTATCCGTCCGAATTGCTCTTGTGCACGAGACGCTGCGCCATCAAATACAGCGACGCAAAGCCGTTGCCGATGATCGACTTGAGCTCTTTATCCAGCCGCGCCTGCACCGGCTCCGGCAGCGGATCGCCATAGACTTCGTACGCTTTGCCCAACGCCATTTCACGGAGGATGTCGCTCGCGTTTTCGATGGACGGCGCGTGCGTGCCGTCTGGAAACGGCTTGAGCTCTTCGCAACGGTTCGCAATTTCGTTTGGTACGTCAACAACGACGCGGCGCGCGGTCTCTTCGCCAAGATAACGAAACTCTTCCAGCATCTCCGCCGTAGTTTTAAAATAGAGCGGCGTTTGAAACGATGCGTCCTCAAAGCCATTTTTCGTCAGTAGGACTTCGCGATATATCGCGTCTTCCGGCTCAAGGAAGTGTACGTCGCCCGTTGCCGCGACAGGAAGACCGAGCCGGTGTCCGAGCGCAACGATTTTTTTGTTGTATTCAAGAATTTCTTCGTCCGTTGCCAGTCCTTCGCGCACGAGGAAAGCGTTGTTGCATCTGGGCTGGATTTCGAGATAATCGTAAGTCCTCGCAATCGCTTCGACCTCTTCGTCGTCCGCGCCGTTTAAAATTGCCTGATACACCTCTCCCGCCTCGCATGCGGAACCGAGAATCAATCCGTCCCGATAGAGCGTCAGCAGGCTGAACGGGATAACCGGCGTGTAATGGAAATGATCGAGGTGGGCATAACTGACGATGCGATAGAGGTTTTTCATGCCTGCCTGCGTTTGGGCGAGCAGAATGATATGGCGCGTTTGTCCGCGCTTCTTGCCGCGTTCGAGCCTTACATGCTCCGTGCGCACGGGCAGTTTATCGTGCCCCATCGCGCGGATCTTTTCCACCAGCTTCAAAAAAACGCTGCCTGTTGCTTCCGCATCGTCCGACGCTCTGTGATGGGTTTCGAGCGTTACGCCCAGCGCCTCACAGACCGTGTCCAGCTTGTGGTTGACGAGGTCGTGCATCAGATAGCGCGAGAGCATGAGCGTATCGGCATATGAATTTGTAAACGTCAGATTAAACCTGCCGCCGTGATGGCGCAAAAACCCCATGTCGAACTCCGCGTTGTGCGCAACAAGACAGGCGTCCTTGCAAAACGCGAGAAAATCCGTCAGCACCTCGCGCGTGTTCGGCGCGCCGGCGAGCATTTTGTTTGTGATGCCGGTCAGCTGCGTAATGTTGCCGGGAATGATCACGCCGTCGTTGATGAACGTTTGGAACCGGTCAACGACGACCCCGCCGACAAGCTTGACCGCTCCGATTTCGATGATTTCGCACTGTTCGGGCTTCAACCCCGTCGTCTCCAGATCGAACACGACAAACGTCTGGTCGATATCGATCAATATGGATTCGCGCAGCAGATACCCTTCCACGCCGAAGATCGGCTTGACGCCGTGCTTCTTGGCCGCTTTTGCTGCGGCCGGAAACGCCTGTACAACGCCGTGGTCCGTGACGGCCAGCGCAGGGTGTCCGAATCGCTTCGCCGCAGCAAACACTTCCTCAACGCTTGTCAGGCCGTCCTGCGCCGACATGCGCGTATGCAGGTGCAGTTCAACGCGCTTGAGCTCGCTTTCGTCTTTTCTGCCTTCATACGGCACGAGACAGACGTTGTTTGCATAGAATACAGGTTCGCCCGTGATGACGGATGTTTTGCAAACGCCCTGCGCCAGAAAGCGTTCACCGTTTTTCTTTGCTTTTTCGAGCTCCGCAACCAGCTTGTTCTTCTGCTCCAGAAAATCGATCAACAGCGAACAATACACCGTATCCGTTCCGTCCGAAACGGACACATCCAGTGGATAGCTCATCTCGCCTTTGCGGCGCTTGTTGCGAAACGCGTTCCGTTCGTTCAGCGCGATGATGCGCCCTTCGATGACATACTTATCCGCTCCCTCTTGCAGATTCGCAATCGGTGTGATGCGGTTGGAAGAAACAAATCCGCCGAATAGAATGCGTTTGCCAGCAGGCGCTGCTTTCACATGCGCAGGTGTTGCCGAGGGCAGCGGTGTTCCGTTTTCCTCCGCAGCCTGTTCCGCCCGCTTTTTGTCCGAAAGCCACACAACCCGCACGCGCGAACCACCGAGATGCGACTCGAGCTCGTCCATCAGCCGGTTGGTCAGATCGATTGCGGGTTCTTCGACGCATCGAAAAAAGACCGTCAGCATGTTTTGCTCACGGTTTAACGTGACATTTTCCAGTTCGACGGACTCATCCGTGATGCCGACGCGCGCAAGCGTAGCAAAGAGTTCCTCCCGCAACGTTCCCCTCCGAGTACAAGCTCAAATTCGTTGTAATATTATTGCGATTTCACGATTTTCTGCTGTTCGATCATTTCCGTCGCACGCGCGATCAGCCGGTCTATGACTTCGTCCGCGGCTCCGTGAAACACTTTTTCTCCTTTTTCAAACAATATGCCGTTGCCATCGCCAAATGCGGCGCCGATGTCCGCATCCCGCGCTTCCCCGGGCCCGTTGACAGCGCAGCCCATGACCGCGACCTTGAGATAGCCCTGCTTATGCGGCAGGCGCCGATTGACGGTGTTGACCATCTGCATGACGTCTACGCGCGTCCTCCCGCAGGTCGGGCAGCTGACAATTTCGATATCGTCCCGCCGCAGGCCGACGGCTTGCAGAATCTTCAGCCCGGTTTCCACCTCTCGCACGGGGTCGTCCGTCAGTGAAACGCGAAGCGTGTCGCCGATTCCGTCGAGCAGCAGCGCGCCGATGCCCGCGGCGGATTTGATGATGCCGCTTTGTGTGTCGCCCGTTTCCGTTACGCCGATGTGCAGCGGGTAATCGACCCGCTTGCTGACCGCGCGGTATGCGTCCACCGTATCACGGACGCTCGACGCTTTCAGGGAAAGCACGATGTCCTCAAAGCCTTCTCTCTCGAGAATCGAAACGTGATTCAACGCGCTCTCCACCATTGCTTCAACCGTTGCGCCGCCGTATTTTTGACGAAGCGCAGGTTCGATTGAACCCGCGTTCACACCGATTCGAATCGGCGTTTGGTGTGCTTTTGCGCAGCTCACCAGCGAGCGCACGCGATCCTCTCCGCCGATATTGCCGGGATTGAAGCGCAGCTTGTCCGCGCCGTTTTCAATCGCGGCGATGGCGAGCCGGTAGTCAAAGTGAATATCCGCCACGAGCGGGATCGTGATACGGCTCTTGATCTGCCGCAGGGCTGCCGCAGCGTTCATATCGTAAACGGAACAGCGCACGATTTCGCAACCGGCATCAGTCAGTCTCTCGATCTGCGCTACGGTTTTCTCAACATCCCGCGTGTCCGTATTCGTCATGGACTGCACCGTAACCGGTGCGCCACCGCCGACAGGAACGCCGCCTATGACGATTTGTTTTGTGTTGCTTCCCACGTTTCCCTCTGTTGCATGCTCCGACAATGCGCCGGTTATCCGATATTCCCGTTGGTCAGGTTCGTGATGTCGTTAAACGTCAGCAGTATCATGAGCCCGAAGAGCAGAATCAACCCGACAAAATGAATCATGCCTTCCTTCTCGGGTGCCATCGCTTTTCCGCGGATTGCTTCAACTACCATGAATACCAGCCTCCCGCCGTCCATCGCAGGAATCGGCAGCAGGTTCATAATGCCGAGGCTCGCGCTGATGAGCACCAAGAGGCGCAGCACGTTTTCTCCGCCCGTTCGAACGGCTTCGCTGATGATCGCAACGATGGCGACAGGCCCTCCGGCTTCCGCACCGGTCACTTCTCCTCTGGCGGCTCTGCCGAAGAAGCGGAATGTCTCAACCAGCGTTCCGGTTACATAGTAGATCGAACGCTGGACGGATTCTCCCGGACTAAACATCACGCGGGTGAGCGAAATGGAGATACCGATATAGTTTTTACCCATCTCGGCATTATAGATATCCCGGAAGGTCAGCTGCTGTTCTTCTCCGTCTCGGAGCACGGTCAGCGTCATCTTGTCCGGATCTGACGCAGCGATCATATCCGTCGTTTGGAAATAAAACCGGATCGGTTTCTCGTTGACTTCAACAATGATATCCCCTGGCTGCATGCCCGCGTAGGCCGCCGGCAGATCCGGCGTGATCTCATTGACGCTCATCAGGTAGTCTCCGAAAAAGCCCAGCGTAAAAATCGCCAGTACGATTGCTAAAATGAAATTTGCAACAGGGCCCGCAAGAACGACGACGATACGCTTCCAAACTTTTTGCGCGTTGAAGGAACGTTCGTTTTTGACCTCTTGATCTTCCCCTTCAAAGCGACACAATCCGCCGATGGGAAACGCGCGGAGCGAAAACTCCGTTCCGCCCTTCATTTGCTTCTTTATAAGCTTCGGCCCCATGCCGATGGAAAACTCCAGAATCGAGAACCCAAGCGCGCGTCCAGCAAGAAAATGTCCGAGCTCGTGAAACATCACAAGCAACGACAACAGTACGAGCGCGATGATAACCGATATGACAATCTCCAAGAAATTTACCGCCTTTCAGCACGGAGGCTGTTGATCCGCCGGTTCGCCGCTTCGCGCGCCAGACGGTCCGCCTCCATGATCTCCTCCAGGCTTGACAGCCTTACGGGTGAGTGCTGATTCAAAGTATAGTCCACCACCCGTTCGATGTCCAGAAAGCCGATCTCGCCGCTACAAAATGCTTCCACCGCCGCCTCATTTGCGCCATTATATACGAGCGGGCAGGAAAGCCCGGCTTTGAGCGCGTCATAGGCAAGACGCAGCGAGAGAAAGCGCTGTAAGTCGGGTTGATGGAACGAAAGCGGCTGCTCTTGATACAGGTGCAGCGGCGCGCAGGAAGACACGATGCGCTGCGGATAGGTAATCGCATACTGTATCGGCAGTCGCATGTCCGGCTTGCTCATATTCGCAATGCACGTTCCGTCTTGATATACCACCATGGAATGCACGATGGACTGCGGATGGATGACAACCTCGATGCGCTCCGCCGGAACGTCAAACAGATACGCCGCCTCTATGACTTCTAACCCTTTGTTGAAGAGCGTTGCGGAGTCGATTGTGATCTTGCGCCCCATGTTCCAGGTCGGGTGTGCGAGCGCCTGCTCAAGCGTGATATTCTCCAGTTCCTCCCTGTTTCGCTGCCAGAACGGTCCGCCGGACGCGGTTAAAATCAGCTTGTCCACCTCTTCCCTGCGCCCGTTTTGCAGGCACTGGAAGATAGCGGACTGCTCGCTGTCGACCGGCAGAATCTCTCCGCCGTATTCGTTCAGCGTTGCATCAATGAGCGATTTGCCGCAGACGATGCTCTCCTTATTGGCCAGCGCAATTCTTTTTCCGGCCTTGAGGGACGCAATCAGCGGCGCAAGCGCGGCAAAGCCGCTGACGCCGTTGACAACGACGTCCGCCTCCGCCATGGCCGCGAGGCGCGCTGTTGCGCCCGCGCCGGAGAAAACCGTAACGCCATCGGGCAACAGGCTCGCGTCCAACTCTGCTTCCGACGCGACAACGCGCGGACGATAGGTGCTTGCCTGCTCAATCAGCGCTGTTGTATTGGTATTTGCGGCAATGCCGAAAAGCGCCATCTCCTCCGGATGGGAGGCGATGACGTCAAGGGCCTGCCTGCCAATGGAACCGGTGCATCCCAGCACCGAGATCTGTTTCATGAATGACTCCTTCTTGAGCGAAACATTAACGATTTAAAATGATTAAAATACTGAAAGCTTCTGCATGATCAAAAACACGCAAAGCACCAGCGGCGCACAGAACATGATGCTGTCGATGCGGTCGATGATACCGCCATGGCCGGGAAACACGCTGGAAAAGTCCTTTACCCCCGCCCAGCGCTTCAGAAGCGACGCGAACAGGTCGCCAAACTGTGAAAGCAGCCCGCACCCAAGGCCGAGCAGGATCAAAACACCAAAGCCGATGTGACCGCCCCAGATGCTCTGCAGATAAAACATTCCAACGCCGAACACGGTTCCGCCAATCAGCGCAAACACCGCTCCTTCGACCGTTTTTTTGGGGCTGATGGTCGGGCAGAGCTTGTGTTTTCCGAGAAATGTTCCGCCGAAATACGCGAACGTATCGGAGCACTCCGGCGCGGCATACGCCATGCCGGCGGCAACGAGCGCAACCGGTCTGCCGAAGCTGAAATAGACGAGCATCATACACATCAAAAACAGCGTCGGATAATTCAGGATAAACAGGGATGAGATGATGTCGTTTGTCGTGTGCCTTCTTGTAAAGAGAGACCAGATCATCGTAACCATGACCGAGGCAAGGTACAGGATGAACATCGAGAGCATGCCGAGGTAGAAATAGACAAACGGATATGTGACCGCAAATACGTACGCAGGGATCAGGATCGGGTCATAGCTCTTTTTACGGAACGTCTGCCCCATCTCAAAGATCGCCGCAATCGAAAACAGCGCCAGCACGCTCAACAGAACGATACCGCCGAAATACAACACGGTGATCAGCAAAAGAACCAGCAGGATACCGACGATGACGCGCGTCTTCATGTGTTTTCCTCCAGTCCGCCAAATCTGCGGGAACGCTTTTGGAACGTACGCAGCGCGTCGAGATACGCTTCGTTCGAAAAGTCCGGCCAGTATTCGGCGGGAAATAAAAGCTCTGCATATGAAATCTGGTATAGAAGATAATTTGAAATACGCTGTTCACCGCTGGTTCGAATCAGCAGATCGACCTGAGGCTGTCCGGCTGTATACAGGTATTGTTCCAGCATCTGAGCCGTAATCGCGTCCCCGCCTTCCGAAAGCGCCTGCTGCATCGCGAGGTTTGCCGCGCGCAAAATCTCCGCATGGCTGCCGTAGTTGAGCGCGATGTTGAGGTTGAGCCCCGTGTTGGATTCGGTTCGCTTCATCGCGCGTTCGATCACGTTTCGTACCGGAGCTGCAAACTCCTGATACGCGCCGATGATGCGGATGCGGACGTTGTTTTCGTTCAGCTCGTCGATTTCCTTGGTGAAGTATTCGATTAAAAGCGCCATTAGCGTGCCGACCTCGTCGGACGGACGTTTCCAGTTTTCCGTTGAAAACGCATACAGCGTCAAGGAGGCGATTTCGAGATCGGAAGACAGACGTATGATCCCGCGCAGCCGGTCGACACCCGCGCGGTGTCCTGCGCTGCGCGGCAGCCTCCGCTGCTTGGCCCAGCGTCCGTTTCCATCCATAATGATCGCAACGTGCTTTGGCATTTTCTCGCGTGTCAGGCCAAGCGCGCGGATCTGTTCTTCACTGTAATGTGCCATACTACTCCGTTAAAGAGGAAGGTGCAGAGCGATTCTCTCCCTGCACCTCAAACATTTTTTTCGTTTGGTTTCGTGCGGAAAACCGCATACAAGAGTGTAATATGCGTTGCATCCGTACGCTCCTGCCGGATGACGCGCGCGTCACTGCCGCCTTCCACGCCCTTTTTCGAGCGCGATTCGACAGCGGTAACAACGTATCCCGCATGCTTGAGCAGCTGCGATGCACGCTCGAGCGGAAGACCGAGTACATCGATCAAACCGACAGAATCTCCTTTTCCTTTGCGGCCATAATGCTGTCGATTTCCTTGACCTGCTCGTCCGTGAGCTTCTGCACTTTATCGTCGAGAGACTTACGGTCGTCTTCTGTAATGAGCTTGTCCTTTTCGTCCCGCTTAATATGTTCGTTTGCATCGCGGCGGATGGCGCGGATGGCAATTTTGCTCTCCTCACCATACTTTTTCACGACCTTGCAAAGTTCCTTTCTGCGCTCCTCGTTTAGTTCCGGGAACATCAGTCGGATCACCTTGCCGTCGTTGGCGGGGTTGATGCCAAGGTCGGACTTTTGAATCGCCTTCTCAACCGCAGGAATGGCTTTGTTGTCCCAAACCGAGATGAGCAGCATGCGCGGTTCCGGTGTCGAGACGTTGCCAAGCTGCTGTATCGGTGTCGGCGTTCCGTAGTAATCAACCATGATGCGGTCGAGTAGCTGCGGGTTTGCGCGCCCCGCACGGAGGCCGCCAAGCTCCGATTTCAGTACGGAAATCGTTTTTTGCATACGTTCTTTCGTGCTGTCAATAATATCGCTTGCCATGTTCCAATCCTCCTGTACGATACTTATTCTACTATATGTTGCGGACGGGATTCAAGTCCGATCTTAACGGCAAAACACGAGCATGAAAAAAACCGCGCCCGTAATGCTATGCAAAAGCGTCGCGGGCAGCGGTTTTTTGATCCTATTATTCTTTTTCAACAATATGCGTCCCGATCGAATCGTCCTCAAACACCTCTACGATCTGCGAGAGCGCAAAAGCGCGGATGGGTATCTTCTGTTCCTTGCAGAGCGTAATGGCGGTAAGATCCGTTGCGCGCAGGTTTTCCTTGACTACGCGATCGTAGCTGATTTTGCTGTATGGCACGGCATTCGGGTTTTTCTTTGGATCGCCGGAATAGATTGCGTCGATATTTTTGGCCAGCAGCAACGCGTCCGCACCGATCTCGGCTGCCCGCAGCGCTGCGGCGGTATCCGTCGAGAAAAACGGACAGCCGCTCCCGCAGGCAAAGATGACCACGGTTCCGTTCTCCAGCGCTTTTTTCGCGCTCCTGGCAGTGTATGTGTCGCAGAATTTCTCCATCTCGACAGCGGACTGCACGACGCAGGGAACGTCGATCTGCTCGAGCGCATCCTGCAGCGCAAGCGAATTAACCGCGGTGGCAAGCATGCCCATGTGGTCGGCGCGGTTACGCTCCATGCCCTCCGCGCTTCTGCCGCGCAGGATGTTGCCGCCGCCGACGACGACGCCGACCTGCACGCCTTTGGTCCGGATCGCTTTGATCTTTTCGGCTGTGCTGCGGACGGTTTCCCCGCAGATAACGGATTGTTCGGAGGAGAGCGCTTCTCCGCTGATCTTGAGCAGTACGCGTCGATACATGTTGCTATTCACGCCTTTCGATGAAAATTTAGTTTGAAAAAAGGGAACACGTTGGCCGTGTTCCCTTGGGGTTCAGCACTTGGTCTGGTTCATGACTTCTTCGGCAAAGTTGTCCTCGCGCTTCTGGAGGCCTTCGCCCATCTCATAACGGGTGAAACGCTTGACGCCGATCTTCGCGCCCAAGTCCTTGGAGGCCTTCTCCAGAACCTGCGTGATTGTCATGGAGGTGTCCTTAACGAACAGCTGCTCAAGCAGGCAGATCTCCTTGTAGAACTTCTCAATCCGGCCGGTGAGCATTTTCTCGATCACGGCGGCGGGCTTGGGCTTCTCTTCGTTGAGCGCCATGTTGCGGTTGATCTCTTTTTCGTGCTCAACTTCCTCGGTCGGAACATCTTCGCGGCTGAGATAGGTCGGGCGCGCTGCGGCGATATGCATCGCGATATCGTGCGCAACCTTCTTGAGCTCTTCGTTGTCCTTCATGGAAGCGGGCGCGTCCAGCTCGACCAGAACGCCGATTTTGCCGCCGAGGTGGATGTAGGTGTCCACAACGCCCTCGTAGCGGGTGAAACGACGGATACTGATCTTTTCGCCGATCTTGGCGACGAGCTCGTTGAGCGTGTCGCTGACTTTCATGCCGGGTGCAAAGGTCGCTTCTTCCGCCATCAGTGCGTCGACGTCCGCGGGGTTCTTCTTTGCGACCTGCTCGGCAAGATTGGTGACATATGCGTTGAAATCGTCCGTTTTGCCGACAAAGTCGGTTTCGCAGTTGACTTCGATCACGACAGCGGCGCCGCAATCCTTGCAGTAGTAGCTGCCGACGACGCCTTCTGCCGCGATGCGGCTCGCCTTTTTGGCGGCTGCGGCGAGGCCCTTCTCGCGAAGATAGTCCTTGGCTTTATCAAAGTCGCCGTCACATTCGGTCAGCGCCTTTTTGCAGTCCATCATGCCGGCCTGCGTCACTTCGCGCAGTGCCATTACGTCTTTTGCTGTAAACATAGTTTATCCTCCTTCGCCTGAGCGTTACTCTGCCGATTCTTCTTTGACAGTTGCCGGTTCGTCGACATCCGTCATCTGCTCGCCCTGACGTCCTTCGATGACGGCGTCCGCCATCTTGCCGGTGATGAGCTTGACGGCGCGGATTGCGTCATCGTTGCCCGGAATCGGGTGATCGACTTCGTCCGGATCGCAGTTGGTGTCGATGATGGCGACGATCGGAATCTTGAGCGTACGCGCTTCGGCAACGGCGATGTGTTCTTTGCGGGGATCGACGATGAAGAGCGCGCTGGGCAGCTTCTTCATCTCTTTGATACCGCCGAGGTTCTTCATCAGCTTCTCCTGCTCGGCCTTGAGCTTGATAACCTCTTTTTTCGGCAGCAGGTCGAAGTCTCCGTTGACCTCCATCTGCTCGATCTGGCGCAGACGTGCGATGCGGCCCTGGATGGTCTTGAAGTTGGTGAGCATACCGCCGAGCCAGCGCTGGTTGACATAGTACATGTCGCAGCGTTTTGCTTCGGTCTCGATGGACTCCTGCGCCTGCTTTTTCGTGCCGACAAAAAGAATAGACTGATTATTTTCGGCGATGCTGCGCACGAAATTATAAGCCTCTTCAATCTTCTTTACAGTTTTCTGCAGGTCGATGATGTAGATGCCGTTGCGCTCCGTAAAGATGTATTCTTTCATCTTCGGGTTCCAGCGGCGGGTCTGATGGCCGAAATGTACACCGGCCTCCAACAGTTGTTTCATGGAAATCACGGACATGATAAGTAACCTCCTCGTTCTTTTCTTCCCGGCGTTTCTTCTCTCCCGGTAACCCGCAGTGCGGGCACGAGCCGGAAGATCCACGCCGGTGCGTGATACCTCGCGTATTATAGCATAGACGTTTTTGCCTATGCAAGCAAAATGTTCAGGTTTTCAGCGGTTTTTGCGCAATCCGAACAAAAATATCCGTTACGGTTCGTCCGTTTCGTCCTCGGCGTCCGCCATTTCGTCAAACAGTTCGATGAACTCGTCAAACACCTCGTCGAGCAATACGGGATTTTCGATGGAGACAAAATTTTCGCCGGTTTTGTCCTTGACGACTTCCAGCAGAACAACCTCGTCTTCGCCGACATTTTCCACTTCGTCGACAGGCAGCAGCGCCGCATAGCGCTTGCCTTCGTAGTCAAACGTCATCACAAGGTCGAACTTGACCAGATTGCCCTCTTCGTCCAAGAGTTCGATGATCGTGCTTTCCTCTTCCATAACTACCTCTGTTATTTTATTGCGATCGTTCCGGTATTGCCATGCGCGTCCGGATTTTTGTCATTAAACTATCGGTTCAGGTGTTGCCGTGCGCATCCAGATAGCTTTGCAGAATCATGACGGCGGCAACTTTGTCGATCACCTGTTTGCGTTTGTCGCGGCGCATATCCGCCTCAATGAGAACGCGCCGCGCGCTCGCTGTGGACAACCGCTCGTCCTGATATGCATGATCGCCGTCCCACCGCTCCAGCAGCGTTTCGGCAAATTCACGCGTGATCTGCGCTTGCATGCCATAGCTGCCGTCCATGTTGCGCGGCATGCCGAACACAAGTTTTACGGGTTTATACCCTTCTGCCAGGTGCAGCAGGTGGTCGATGTCTTTCGTCAGGTCGTCCGTACGATGGAATGTCTCGATTCCCTGCGCGGTGAAGCCAAGCGGGTCGCTGACAGCCACGCCGATTCGTTTTTCACCAATATCAAACGCTAAAATACGAAGCATGTATGTGATTACCGTTCTAAATACGCGCGGACAAGCTCTTCGAGCAGCTCGTCGCGTTCGATGCGCGAGATTAAGTACCGCGCGTTGTTATGGCTCGTGATGTAGGTCGGGTCGCCCGAAAGCAGATAGCCGACGATCTGATTGACCGGATCGTATCCCTTCTCGTGCATCGCGTCATAGACGCTGAGCAGCGTATCCCTCGGGCTGCGCTTTTCGCGCGGCAGTTCAAACTGCTGGGTTTCTCTCTTGTCTTGTTGCATGGCGTTCACCTCAAGCCGATTATATCAAATTTGCATGCCGGAAAAAAGCGATTTTCGTTTTCCGATTCGAGTTTGCGGTTCGTTCATAGATTGTCTGTCCACATTCACGCTCCGGGAAAAAAAGAACGCCCGCAAGACGCGGGCGTTCGGAAATCTCGCAATATTATTTCACAACTTCCTGCGACATTTCGTTTTCTACACCCGTATCCTCCACCTGGGAGATCGCGCCGCGCGCGAAGACGAGCTTTACTTTGTCCGGTCCGACGGTCAGGACAACCGTGTCGTCCTTGATGCTGGCGATGGTGCCGTAGATGCCGCCGATGGTGCGTACGCGCGTGCCGACCTTCAGGCTGGCAAGCATTTCTTTTACCTTCTTGTCGCGGCGGCGCTGCGGGATGATCATGATGGCAAACATCGCAACCATGAGAACGATCAGAAGGCCGTAGCTGCTGAAGAAGCTGGAAAGACCAGTCATGAAATCTTGACTCATATAAAAATTTACCTGTACCCTTTCTGAAATCAGATTTTATATTATCGTATTCTCCGCATAACGTCAAGTATTCCGCATGTTTTCCGGAGTTGTGCGAAGAATCCAAAAGGGTACGGGTGACTACTTTGCTTCGTCGCGCTTTTTCATATAGTCTTCAATCGCCGCTTTGACCGCTTCCTCCGCGAGTACGCTGCAATGTATCTTTTGCGGCGGCAGGCCTTCGAGCGCTTCCACGACGGCGGCGTTGGTGATCTTGAGGGCTTCGTCTACATTCTTACCCTTGATCATCTCAGTCGCCATGGAGCTCGTTGCGACGGCCGCGCCGCAGCCGAACGTCTTGAACTTGACGTCGCGGATGATTTCGTTTTCATCGATATCGAGGAAGATCTGCATAATGTCCCCGCACTTTGCGTTGCCGACGGTGCCGACGCCGCTTGCGTCTTCAATCTCGCCGACGTTCCGCGGATGCTGGAAATGATCCATAACTCGTTCTGTGTACATAATTTCTATCTCCTTTTTCCGGTGCGCAGTTTGCGCTGCGCAGGCGTTTATGATTTCTTCGGGTAGAGCGGCGACATATCGCGAAGCCGCTGCACGATCTGCGGGAGCAGGTCGAGCACATAGTCGACCTCTTCCTCGGTTGAGAACTCGGACAGCGTGAGCCTGAGCGACCCGTGCGCGACCTCGTGGGTCAAGCCCATCGCCAGCAGCACGTGCGAAGGATCGAGCGAACCGCTCGTGCAGGCGGAGCCGCTGGACGCGGCGATGCCGTTGATATCGAGCATGAGCAGGATGGATTCACCTTCGATATAGCGAATGCTGAAGTTGACGTTGTTCGGCAGCCGCAGCGTCGGGTGTCCGTTGAGCTTGACATCCGGGATGCTCTCCGCAATGCCCTTGATCAGCTTGTCGCGCAGCGCGCCGACGCGCTTGTCATTTTCTTCCATATGCGCATTCGCAATCTTCAGCGCGGTGGCGAGTCCGACGATGCCGGGCACGTTTTCCGTTCCCGCGCGGCGCTTCTTCTCCTGGCCGCCGCCGATGATGAGCGCCGGGATCCGGACGCCCTTTTTGATATACAATGCGCCGACGCCTTTCGGCCCGTGGAACTTATGCGCGGAGATCGAAAGCAGGTCGATGTTCATCGCGTTCACGTCAATCGGCACATGCCCCGTCGCCTGCACGGCGTCCGTATGGAACAGCACGCCCTTTTCACGGCAGACTTTGCCGATCTCGGCGATCGGGTTGATCGAACCGACTTCGTTATTGGCGAACATGACGGACACAAGCACCGTATCGTCCCTGAGGGCGCTTGCAACGCTGTCCGTGCTGACGATGCCGAATTCGTCCACCGGCAGAACCGTCAGCTCGATGATGCCTTCTTTCTGCATCGCTTCGAGTGTATGGAGTACCGCGTGATGCTCGACGGCGGAGGTGATGACGTGTTTGCCCTTTTTCTTGTTGGCTGCAACCGCGCCGCGCAGCGCCATGTTGTCGCTCTCCGAGCCGCCGCCCGTAAACACGATCTCGTCCGGCTTTGCGCCAATAACCGCTGCCACGTCCGCGCGCGCGTCGTTCAACAGTTTTTCCGCGTCACGCGCATAAGCGTGCAGACTGGATGGATTTCCGTAATACGTTGTAAACGCGGGAATCATCGCGTCCACGACTTCCTGTCGTACCATGGTCGTTGCAGCGTTGTCTAGATACACTTTCATCATGTTCTTGCCCTCTTCTCCTGCTTATGTAACATCATTTTTCGCAAACGTTCCTATCCGGGATTCCGCGCGCTCTTTGCTGCACATAATCGTCCGCCAGCTCGTGTATGGTCGTCTGCTCCAGCACGTCGTTGATGCGCGTCTGCAACCGCAAAAACAGTGGACGGGCCGAACAGGTGCATGCGCTGTCGCATTCGTGCAGCTTCGTGCCGACGCAGTCTACAATGGCGGTTGAACCCTCCAGCAGCGTGAGTACCCGCTGAACGGTCAGCCCGTCGGGTTGGACGGTGAGTTCATATCCGCCCTGCGCGCCGCGGACCGTGTCCACAACGCCGCCCTTTTTCAGCTCCCGCAGCAGCTGCTCCAGGTATCCTTCCGAGATTCCCTGGGAAGCGGCGAGCACCGGTAGCGATACCGGGCCTGAGCCGTATGCAATTGCCAGATCAATGACCGCTTTGAGGCCGTATCTGCTTCTCGTCGAGAGTTTCATGCCGCTCCTTCCCGGAAAAATCCGTAATCCCTAGTAAATTAGTTGTCTTACGTGCATAGAATAGCATCGCGCAAGCGCAATGTCAAGCGCGTTGTGTGACTATCTTCCGCTTTTTTCCAGATCGAGAAGCTCCTGTTTGATTGGTGTTCCGCCCGCATATCCGGTCAGCGAACCGTCCGCGCCGACGACGCGGTGGCAAGGCACGGCGATCATGATCGGGTTTTTATTGCAGGCCATGCCGACGGCGCGCGCGCCCTTCGGGCTGCCCGCAACCGAAGCGATCTGCCCGTAGGTTCGCGTTTCGCCAAACGGAATCTGCAACAGCGCGTTCCAAACGCTTTGTTGAAATTTCGTTCCCTCGGGATTCATCGGGAATGTAAACACGTCGCGTTTTCCATCAAAATACTCTCGCAGTTCCGCTGCCGCGCGATTTAAGACAGGCTCCGCGTCGGAATGACCGGGCAGCGCGCGGTCATCTCCGCGCGCAAGAGCGATGGACGAGACCGCGCCGTCTGAAGCGGAGACGATCAACGCACCGATCGGCGACTCCATGCGAATGCTGTTTGTTCGGCTTTTGTTTTCCTGTATTTGCTTCATAGCGACATCCTCCGTCCGCTCGTCGTTTCTTTTTATTATAACCGATCTATGGTATACTGAGCAAAACTGCTTAAAGGAGCGATTGCGCTATGGAAGAGACACATTTGGAGCAAACCGAAGTCGCGCAGGAGGCGCCTGAGAGCGCGGCGCAGTCCGAGTCGTTTGAGGTGATCGACTATGTGCGAGAGCTGTATCTCAACTCAGAGGAACAGCGCCGTATCGAACGAAAAAAACTGAATCTGCTGCGTGCCATCACCGCAATGTTCGCTGTTATCGTGTTCCTCGTCGTCGCAAGCGCCGTCATATTCGTACCGATTCTTGCGCGCACCGTAACCAAGGCAAACGAGGTACTCGCCGCAGTCGAACAGATCGACATAGACAAGGTTGTAAACGATATCGACGAACTTTCCGAAGATGCGTCCGATATGTTTGTCTCCGTCGGTGAAGCGGTGACGGTGCTCAACGATCTCGATATGGAAACACTCAACGAGACCATCGCGGAACTCAAAACCGGCGTTGAGTCCTTCTCCGAGCTTGACATCGATTCGCTCAACCAGGCAATTGCGGATCTGAACGCAATCGTTGAGCCACTGGCGAAACTGTTCGGCAAAAAATAAATTAAGTATGTATACGCACTGAAAGGCGACGGGTAAACCGGCGCCTTTCGGCGGAAGATAAGGAGCGTTGCATCCGTTATGGCGGAAACTCTATCCATTCTCTACCTTGCTTTATTCGCTGCAGCCGGCATCGGGCTTTCCCGGCTGCTGTACCACGGCGAAAAACCACTGATCCGGATCTGGCTCGGGCTTGCTTTTGGCATGGCTATGCTCATCTGGCTGCCGGCGCTGTTTTCGTTCGCGTTCGGGTTTCGCCTGATCTCGCAGCTTTTGGGTCTGCTTGTCGCTTGCCTGGCGGGCGCGGCAGGGTTCTATTTTTCCCGCAAGAACGAACTGCAAAAATCACCCTGGAAGACAGAGGTTCTGTTTTTCATCGCGGGCGGCGCGCTGCTGCTCATCAGTTTGGTGCTGCTCTCAACCCATACGATCGTTGAAAGAGACGGTGCGCTCTGGGTCGGGCAATCGACCTATGGCGACCTTGCGATGCACTTGGGGTTTATCTCCAGCATCGCCACGCAGGGAACATTTCCGCCGATGTACTCCATCAACCCGGACGCACTCGTTTGCTACCCGTTCCTGTCCGAAAGCGTCGGCGCGACGTTTTATCTCTTCGGTACGAGTCTGCGCTTTGCAACGATGTTCACAGCAAGCTATGCGTTTTTGCTCGTGATCCTCGGCGTATATTGTTTCTTTGAAGAATGGCTGGCCGACCGCAGGAAATCCGTCTTTGCCATGCTGCTCTTCTTCGTTGGCGGCGGGTTCGGGTTCTGGTATTTCTTTGACCTGCTCAAGGACAACCCGGAGAACCTGACGCGCCTGTTCACCGCGTTTTACGAAACGCCGACCAACTTTGTGCCTAATGGCCTAAGATGGGTCAACCCGATTGCGGATATGATGATTCCGCAGCGCGCGCTGCTGTTTGGATGGTCGCTGCTCTTCCCTTGTCTCTTTTTGCTGCATCGTGCGGCGTTCAAGCACGAACACAGCGCATTCATTCCGCTCGCCGTCCTCGCGGGTGCCCTGCCGCTGATCCATACGCACTCGTTTCTCGCACTCGGCATCGTCAGCGGGTTTTACTTTGTCCGCTCCGTGCTTCGCTCGGAAGACAAGCCGCAGCTGCTCGGTTACCTGAAATATCTCGGCATCGTGCTCCTGCTCGCCCTGCCGCAGCTGATCTTCTTTACATTCCGCCAGTCCGGCAGCTTTATCAAATTTAACTTTAACTGGGCGAACGAATCGGACAACTACTTCTGGTTCTATATTAAAAACTTCGGGCTGATCGCGCTGATCGCGCCCGTTGCGTTTCTCGCGGCAAAAAAGGAGCAACGCGGCATCCTCGGCGGCGCGGTTGCAATCTGGATCATCGCCGAGTCCATCCAGTTTCAACCGAACCCATACGACAACAATAAGCTGCTCTTCATCGCGTTCGCATACGTCTGCGGGCTTGTCGGCAGCTGGCTGATCGACACGAAGGATAAGCTGGCAAACGGATCTTTTGGCAACCGCGCGAGTATTGCGCTGCTCTCTGCCATAGTCTGCATCACGCTCTTTCTGTCCGGCGCGCTCACCCTCGGTCGCGAATACGTCTCCGAGTATCAATTGATCAACGCCGATCAGGTTCGGGCGGCGGAATACGTCAAAGAAAACGCGGAACCGGACGCAACGTTTTTGACCTACAACAACCACAACAACTGCATCGCTGCGCTGACCGGGCGCAATATCGTCTGCGGCTCCGGGTCGTATCTATTTTTCCACGGCGTCGACTACTCCGCGCGAGAGCGCAGTCTGCCGCTGCTGTATGAGCAGCCGGAGCGATATTTCGCGTCTCTGTCCAAACAATACGATATCGACTATGTGTTCATCGGAGACAGCGAGCGGGCAAACTATGACATCGACCTGTCGTATTTCGAACAGCATTTCTCCGTGTTCTATCAAAACAACGGCGTGCTTATCTACAGCGTTGAACCCTGATTGCAAACAAATCAAAAAACGCCCCTGCGGGCGTTTTTTATTTGCAGTTTGATCATGTGTCGATTCTGTCCAGCGGCTTGATATTTTTGTTTCGATAATTCAGATCGTCGCGTACGGAAAATCCCAGTTTCTCCCAAAAATCGTTTCCGGTTTCGTTCTCTGAGAAGACGACGAGCGCGGCTTTGTTGATGCCTTCCTGCTCCAGCGCTGCCATCGCACGCTCCACAAGCGCTTTTCCGATGCCGCGGCCCCTGAACGGAATCGCCACAGCGGTATGGTAGATAAATCCCCTGCGCCCGTCGTGCCCGGCGAGAATCGCGCCGACGATCTCTCCGCCGTCCTCCGCAACAAAGCAGGTAGAAGGGTTGCGCCGAAGATAGCGTTCGATACCCGCGCGGGAATCGTCCGTGGTATTCAGCCCCATGCCCGGCGTGTTGTACCAGAGCCGGTATAAGGACTCGTAATCCTGCATTATCATATTACGGATTGTCATTTTATATTCAGTCCAGCCCCATCATCAGCCGGTATACCGGCTGAAGCAGCTGAAACCCTTCGATAATTTCATCCGCAATCTCCGGCGAAAACGTGTTCTTCAGGTTCGGCGAGAAAAAGCAAAACGACAGTCCTTTTCGGTTCAGATACGGCAGCAAGCCTTCCGGAGCGTCCGAAAAACGCGGGCGTTTGTAAAGATCCCCTTTCACCTCAAACTTTGCGGTAAACGACGGATCGTTCACGAGGGACAGAAACGCCTCCGGCTTTGCAAGCAGTCGCGGGCGGATTTCCCGCATGAGCGCGGGATTCGCGCCGTACATGCCCATGCCGTAGCCGTAGCCTTCGCGCTCGAACTCCGCATAGACCACGAGGCTCTCGCTGAGCATGCCGCCCGGACGGCGGAAGCCGAGCCAGGCGTGGTCGCGAAACATGGTTTTGTCATGCGTAAACCGCGTATCGCGACGGATGCGCGAGATGACCGACGACGGACGAATATTGAAGTCCGGATCGATCTTTTGCGCGGCGGGTGTGAGCAGAACCGTCAGTTCCTTGAGCGGCTCGTACACGTTTTGTTTATAGCGTTCGCGGTTCGCCTCATAGAAGGGCAGTTCATTGTTGAACGCAATCTCCCAGAAAAACTGGTAGGTATCTTCCTTTAATCCCTGAAACACGGTTGATTACTCCTCGTCGTCTCCTCTGTAGTGTCTGTCTTTGTGCACGCGCGTCACGGTCTGCTTTGCCGCGGGCTGCGGCTTTGGCCGCTTTTTATAATCGAACACGCGCGGCGCAGATGATTTCTCCGGCTGTTTGTCAGGCGGCGTATAGGGACGAACCTGCGTGCTGGCCGGTCTGTATGCGGCTGTGCTCTCCGCCTCGGTATAGCGCGAGTGTGCTTTCTGCACGAGCCGGTCGGCAACCTCATCCGCCCGCTGAACAGTTCTTTGCGGCGTTCTAGGCGGCGGAACGGGGTCATGTTCGACCGGGTTCGGCTTCCTCTCTTTCGGCGCGGGCAGCTGCGGAGGTGGGCTCTCCTCATACTCCTGCTGCGCTTCTTCCTTCAGAGAGAGCATGCGCCGCGTATAGATGATCTCTTCCGAATCCGGCTCCTGCTGCGGCGCCTGCGGCGTGCGCTGCTTCGCTTTCGGTTTCTCATCATAATCATCCGGCTCGTCAAAGTCTTCAAAGTTTCTCGGCGCGTGGGAACGCTCCAACGCGGTCAATACCACCAGCACGACGAGCGAGAGCACCATGATCACGCCGAGTACGATCAGTACTTTTGTAATCGCATCGCTGATGCCGTCAAAGATGCTCATCTTGCCGCCGCTCGGCACGGGTGTTGCCGCTGCCGGCTCCGCGGTTTCGGTTCCATACGCAACCGGCATGACGCAGCGCGCGAGTTCCCGGTTCGTTCCGGTTGGATCAAATCCCTTGACCGTGATCGAGAGGTTGCGCGGCGAACCGAGCAGAATCTCCTGATCAAAGCTCGTATCACCCGCCGGCAGAATATCGTAGTTTTTCAAAACGCCAATCGTCGTTTCAGCAACCGTGATGCCGGTGAGTTCCACCGCGCTGTGATTGGTGATGATGATGCGCGCGCTGATCTTGCCGCTCACGGCAGTCCAGGGCGTGATGGTCTCCGCGCGGACGGTGACGCTGATCTGCGACGCGTCCACAAACGGATATACTTCGTAGATGTCGTCCGGCGCGAGCATATACTCCTCGCTGAACGGGTCGGTACCGGAGAGCGTGAACTTCACATTTCTGAGAGGCTCGGTCATGACCGGAACGACGAGGTATGACAGCGTCGTGGTTTCGCCCGGTTCGAGCGAAAAAGGCGTTTCGTTGATTTTGTTGGCGCGTTCATCCGTGATCGTGATGTTTTTCACAGCCTGCGTGCCGGTGTTTGACACATCAAATGTGAAGGCAACGCCGGATATCGTCGGCGTGCCCGCCGTGATCTGCATGTCGAGCTTGACGAGCACCATGGTGAGTTCCAGCGGATCGATAGAGGAATACGTCTTCGTTTTACCGTTGACCGTATAGGTCACGACAGGCGCGCTGACAACACTCTCTTCCCCCATGGTGTAGGTGAAGTCCGTCGCCATGGTGCGGCTCGCGCGGAGCGTCTCGTTTAAAAAGATCGGTTCATCGGAGATGTTTTCGTCGATCAGCGTCACATCCGTCATGTCGAACTTGGTGGTGTTCTTCATCGTGTAGGTCACGATGACCTGCTCGCCGGGTTTCGCGTTGGTTTTGCTCACGTCGCGCGTCACTGTAATGACCGGATTCTCCGCCTGTTCGATCGTGATTTCGGCTTCCTGGCTCATGGGTTCGCCGTTTCGCGTCCATGTCACGACAAACACAATCGGTTTGCCGAGCTGGCTTTGCGCAACGCTGAGCGTCAGCGTGATGTCTCTTGCGCTGCCTCCCGGCGGAATCGCCTGTCCTTCCATGACGTTGTACACCGTGCCGTTATAGGCAATTGCGACATCCGTCATAGGATAGTCGGTGTTATAGTTGGCAATTTCAAACGTAAACGTGACCAGACCGCCGTCGGTCAGCTCCGTCGGGTTGGCGGTGATGTCGATGCGCGCCTCATCGGCACGCGCGCTCGGCGCGAATGCGAAAAAGACGAGCAGCGCGACCAGCACGCCCGTCGTCTTCATCAGTATCGTCTTGAATGCCGAACTTCGTTTCATTCCCCGTCTCCTTGTTGCCGATTCGATGCAGATGTTGCGCTACACCGGAAATGCCTCCAGAGACGCACCAAGCGTCTCAATCTCCGCTCTGCCGTCCGTGCGCTGGGTCAGCTCCTGCGAAAACGCCTCCGCTTCCTCCGCGGGCAACAGCACGTTCATACTCACGTGTTCTTCAAACACCGTTTCACACGGGTACCCTTTTGTCCGCAGCAGCGGCTCCAGCGCGTTGTATGCCGCATAGGATACGTCGATCTTCAACCTTGTGCAAACGCGCATATGCGTGCGCTTGGCCGCGGCGAGCGCTTCCGAAGCCGCCCTGCCGTAGGCGCGGACCAATCCGCCCGTTCCGAGCAGCACGCCGCCGAAATATCGAACCACCGCACAGAGTGTGTTTTCGACATCTGCACCGTTGAGCACGCTTAGAATCGGCGCGCCGGCCGTACCGGAGGGTTCCCCGTCGTCCGACGAACGCACGATGCCGTTGTCCGCAATGCGAAACGCATAGCAGCAATGCCGCGCGCTATAATGGCGCTTGCGAAGGTCGGCGAGGATCTCCTGCGCCTGCGCCTCGCTCGTCACCGGCAGGCAAAACCCGAGAAAGCGCGACTTGCTGACAACGATCTCGCTTTCTCCGGGCGATGCAATCGTATGATACGGCTTTAAGCCCTGCGTATCCTGCAATAACTCTTCTTCCCTTTGCGGATGATGACCCCGTCGCCCTCGATCTGCGCCGGTTCCAGCGCTACGGCGACCGATGCGGCTTTTTCGTCCGCGACAAACACGCCGCCGCCTTCGATGAGCCTGCGCGCGTCGCTCTTGCTCGAGGCCAGTCCGCTGAACACGAGAACGTCGGTCAGCCGCAGGCCGCTCGCGTCAATCTGCTCCTGCGTCAGCTCGCAGGTCGGAATATTGCTCAAGTCCGCACCGCCCGCAAAGAGTGCTTCGGCTGCGGTCTGTGCTTTCTTCGCTTCTTCTTCGCCATGCACCTGCGTGGTGAGCGTGTAAGCCAGCACGCGCTTGGCTTCGTTGATCTCTTCTCCGGGCAGCGCGCCAAGGCGCCGTACTTCGTCCATTGGCAGGAAGGTCAGCAGCGCAAGGCAGTTCTCAACGTCCTGATCGGCAACGTTGCGCCAGTATTGATAGAAATCGTACACGCTGCACTTCTCCGCGTCCAGCCAGATGGCGCCCTTTTCGGTTTTCCCCATCTTTTTACCGTCGCTCGTGGTCAGCAGCGCAGTGGTCAGCGCAAACGCGGGCTTTTGCTCCTTGCGGCGGATCAGGTCCGCGCCGCCGAGGATATTGCTCCACTGGTCGTCTCCGCCCATCTGCAGCACGCAGCCGTGCCGGCGGTTGAGTTCGAGAAAGTCGTAGCCCTGCATGAGCATGTAGCCCATCTCAAAGAACGTTAACCCGCGCTCGAGCCGGTTTTTGTAGCAATCCGCCGCCAGCATGCGGTTAACCGAAAAATAGACGCCGATGTCGCGCATGAAATCAAGGAAATTCAGCGGGTAGAGCCAGTCCCCGTTGTAGACCATTTGCGCGCCGCCCTCCGAGAAGTCCAGCAGGCGCGACATCTGCTTTTGAAAGCAGGAGGCATTATGCATCAGCTGCTCTTTGCTCATGAGCGAGCGCATATCCGTTTTGCCGGAAGGGTCGCCGATGAACGCCGTGCCGTTGCCCAGAAGCGCGATCGGTTTATGCCCTGCGCGCTGCATATGCGCCATGGACATCAGTTGTACATAATGGCCGATATGGAGGCTGTCCGCCGTCGGATCAAAGCCGATATAAAACGTGACCTTCTCTTTGCCGAGCAGGTCCTTCAGCTCTTCCGGATGTGAGCACTGCTTTAGAAAGCCGCGTTCTTCCAGTACATCGTAAACATTGCGTTCCATCTTGGGTTGTCCTCCACGTGTATTACATCATCATGCGCGCGCATAACGTATCAGATCATGCGCACGCTCACCCAAATATACCATGAAAAAAGAGAAGAAACAATGCGGCCAGCATTGTTTCCTCCCGCAAAAACGATGAAGTTATTTTAAATTTTTGCGTGCAAAGTGCCTCAGGCAAGCGTCACGGTAAAGCGGAACACCGCGAAATCCCCGTCGTTCTCCGCCGTGACCGTTTCGCCCAGATGCGAGAGAATCTCCTGCACAATTGCGAGGCCAAGCCCCGTTCCGCCGTCGGAATGCGCCGTGTCCGCCTTGTAAAACCGTTCGAAGAGATGCGGCAGGTGTTCATCCGGGATGTGTCCCGTGTTTTTCACCGATACGATTGCTTTGCCGGCCGCATCGTCGCGCTTGATCTGCAGGATGATTGAACCGTCGTCCAGCGCGAATTTAATCGCGTTGTCAACCAGCGCGACGAGCACCTGCTCGATGCGGTCGATATTGGAGCGAACGAGAACCGGCTTTTCCGTTTCCCACTGCTCCAGCACCTGTATCCCGCTGTAGGAGGCCGTCAGGCGCGTTTGTTCGACGACTTCGTCGATCACCCCGTCCAGCGCAAACCGGGTCTGCTCCAGCGCGACAGAGCCCGACTGGATGCGTGAAAGCTCCAGTAGATCGTTGATCAGCCGCGCGAGCCGCATGGACTCCCGCAGGATATAGCCGTAATACCGGCTGCGATCTTCTTCGTTGCGCACCAGGCCGTCGTTGAGCGCTTCTGACAGGCTGCGAATCGAGGCAATCGGCGTGCGCAGCTCGTGGCTGACGTTTGCGACATAGTCCTTTCGTGTCTGTTCGAGCCGCTCCGCCGCCGTGACGTCCTGCGCGACGATGACCGTTCCGGGCGCGAGCTCGCTCGTCTCCTGCGAAAGGGAGACGACGAGCAGCAGGTTGCGCCCGCCGGTTTCGATTGTGAGGGATTGCGATTCGCCCGACTGCACCACCTGATCACAAACGGGCAGCGCGGGCGCAATCGCCGCAAGCAGTTCAGCGTCCTGACAGACATTGAACAATTGGCAGGCGGCCTGATTTTTGTAGATCAGTTTGTGATCGGCTTCCAGCGCGATTACGCCCTCGTGCAGGCCGTCAAGGATCATATGCAGACGGTTTCGCGCCAGCACAAGATCGCTGATATTTTTTTGCAGCTGCATCGAAAGATGGTTGAGCGCGACGCCGAGCTGACCGAGCTCGTCGTCCCGGCTCTCGTCGGCGCGCACGTCGAAATTTCCGCTCGCCATGGCGGCGGAAGCGCGGGTCATGGTGCGCACGGGGTTCGTCATGCGCCGTGAAACGATATACGCCGGAATCACCATGCTCACGGACGCAATCAGCGAGCTGAGCATCAGCGCGCGCACAAAGCTCATCAGCGATGCATAGACCTCGACTGATGGGCGCGACATCAGAATCGCGCCGGTGACGCGATGCATATTGTCGAAAATCGGCACGCCGACGACAACGCCGTCTGCAGAACGCCATTTGGTTGAAACGAACTTTTCTCCGGACTCGATTACTTTCTTTCCGTAGTTTAAGATGGATTCGCCAACGGGTACGTTCGCGTTGACCGTCTCCACCGTATACGCTACGAGGTTTGCGTCCGCATCGAATACATAAACGCGTGTTCCAAGCTGTTCTTTGAGCGTAAAATCGAGAAACGAATCATAGGAAATCTGGCCGGACTGCAGGCGAGTCGCCAGGCGTGAGGTCGCCTCCGCGCGCGGCAGCATCTCGTCCGCGATGCGCCTGGCGTGTACGCTCGCGCCTGTGACAAGGTACACCAAAACAGCAATCACGGACGTGAGCACGCACGCGAAGATCAGATAGAATAAGAACTTTTCGAAAATCGAGCCCTGTTTTTCACGCTGCGCCGCGTTCGGTTGCTCGCCGCGTTCTTTTTTGATTTGCTTCATTCATTATCTCTGCGCGATATACGCGCCGTTGTTACGGAACAGGTGCTTCCCGCGGCGCGTCGTTTGCGCCAAATTTATATCCGACGCCGTAGACGGTGCGGATGCCCCAGCTCAAACCCTCGTCGGGTATCTTCTGGCGGATGCGCTTGATCTGCGTGTCCACCGCGCGAGTGTCGCCAAAGTAATCGTATCCCCAGATCTTTGAGAGAATCTGTTCGCGGTCAAACACGCGCCCGGGATGGGACGCAAGTAAATAGAGAATTTCCACTTCCTTGGGCGTAAAGTCGACGGCCTTTCCCTTGATCTTGACCTCGTAATTGCTCAGGCTGATTTCCAGATCGTCCATACGGATGGTCTTGCCTTCGATCTCAGGCTCGGCGGACGTTCGCCTCAGAACGGCCTTGATCCGCGCGATGAGTTCACGCGCGGAAAACGGCTTGACGATATAGTCGTCCGCTCCGATTTCAAGCCCGACGACCCGGTCGATCTCCTCGCCTTTTGCCGTGAGCATAATGATCGGCACCGAGCTTTTCTGCCGTATTTCGCGGCAGGCTTCAATTCCGTTCTTCTCCGGCATCATGAGGTCCAATAATATCAAATCGGGCGATTCCGTCTCCGCCATCTTAACGGCCTGAACGCCGTTGTACGCCGAAGCATGCGAAAACCCCTCGCTCTCCAAATAAACACCCAGCGACTCGTGAATGATCGGCTGATCGTCGCAGATCAGTATGTGTGCGCTCTTCTGCATTGCACCAACCCCCTTTTACATGATTATAGTATGCGGTTTGACACAATTCAATGCCGTGCGACAGCTTGTCGAAATTGTACACGATTCGTACAAGATCGTCGCGCTCTGATGAAATCCGGTCAAGATTCGGATTTTCTGCCACAATTGAAGAAAAGCCGGCGCGTTTTCGCGCCGGCTTGTGTTATCGTTTTTTCTTTTTCTTGCTGTGTTGCTTTTTGGGCAGCACCTCATAGGGCGCGTCCTGCGAGTTCCGGTCGGAACGTTTCTTCTGCGTCGCGGACTCTTCCTGAACGATCATCCCGACGCCCGCGGGGCCAAGCGCGATTGCGTTGCTGATGTATTTTTTGAGCGTAAAGTGGAAACTCGTGCCCGCACCTTCGCTGCTCTCGACATATATGTTCTCTCCGAGTTTGTCGATAATCTGTTTTGCGATGGAAAGACCGAGCCCCGTTCCGCCTTCTCTGCGCGATTTATCAGTCTTGTAAAACCGCTCGAACACATGCGGCAGGTCCTCCGCCGCGATGCCGCAGCCGGTGTCCGTCACGCTCACAAGGATGCGGTCCCCTTTTGTCTCCGCAGCGCTGATGGTGATGCTGCCGCCCTGCGGCGTATAGCGCATCGCGTTGTCCAGTAAAATGACGAGCAACTGCTCCACGCGATCCTCGTCCGTCATCGCAAAGGGAACATGCTCCGCTTCAAGCCGGAGGTTGATGCCGCGCTGCGCCGCCTCGTTGAGGTAGCTCTGGCGCGTATCCTGCAGCAGTTCCTCGAGATTGACCGCGTGCTGCTCCATATGTTCTGTTCCGGACTGCAGCCGGGAGAGCTCCAGCATGTCCGTAATCAGGCGCGAAAGGCGAATAACCTCGCGCAGCATGATCCGGTAATAACGCTGTTGTGTCTCCTCGTCCGTAATCATTCCGTCCGCAAGCGGTTCGAGCAGCCCGCGCACGGCGGTCAGCGGCGTGCGCAGTTCATGGCTGACGTTGGCGACGTAATCGCGGCGCGTCCTCTCCAGCCGTTCAAGGTCGGTCACGTCCTTGAACAGGCCCACGACGCCCGTGCACTCGCCCAGATCGTCCGTTACGGGTACGATGGTGATCCAGAGTGCGCGTTCGTTGGGCAGGGAATAATTAATGCTCGCCGGTTCACGCGTTTCATAGACCGACCGGAACAGTTCCCAGATGGAGGCGTCCGGCACGAGATCCATCGGCACTTTGACCTCGACCGCACCGAACATCTTCATCAGCGCCGGGTTGTAGTGCGTCAGGCAGCCGATGTTGTCGATTGCGGCAACGCCGTCCGTAAAGCTCGAAAGCAGCTGGTTGAGCTGCCGCTTTTCACTTCGCAACTGGTAGATGGTCTGTGCAAGGTTGTCGCAGAGCGTATTGAGCGCGCGCGCGAGGATGCCGATCTCGCCCGACGCTTTCTCGTTTGCGCGCACATAAAAGCGTCCCTTCGACATCTCGATGGCCGCGTTGCTCATGTCGTGCAACGGTTTGCTCAGGCGATTGGTGCTGAACGCAACCAGCAGCAATATCAAAGGCGTGATCGCAAAGATCGTGCCCGTAAGTACGTTGTTCAGCTGGTTGAATGCAGACTGTATGCGCTTGACCTGCTTGATGATCAGAATCCCGCCGGTTACGTTGCCGTCCGCGTCCCGCACCGGAATGCCGACGGATACGGCGGTTTCACCATTGAGCAGTTTGAGATCTTTGTTCTCGACCGTCTGCCCGCGCAGCACGTTTTGCATCTCCGCGCGGTAATACTCGCCGAAATCCTGAATATCGACGGTGCTGCCGAGGTTTCGCACAATCAGCGGCTTGCCGAGTTCGTCCGCGATCATGATGGCGGATTCGCTCGCCAGCGTCTGCTTTTCGATAAGCCGCAGCAGCGCGTCCTCGTCCATATATCCGTTTTTGTATTCTTCGTAGATCTGGCGCGCAACTTCCGCGTCCGGCTCAAGGTTTGCGATCTCTATGGAGATATATGTGTTTTTCCCGACATACGTATAAGCCGCGAGCAAAAACACGTTTGCAAGCAGCAGGGCGATGATCGAAACGATTAAAATTCTCCAATAGAATACACTGCGCATGAATCGTTGCGGCGCTATTCGGTTTCAAACTTATAGCCGACACCATAGATGGTCTTGATGCTCCAGCCAAGTCCCGTGGAATCGAGCTTCGCGCGGATGCGCTTGATATGCGTATCCACCGTGCGTGTTTCGCCGGCAAAATCGTATCCCCAAACGCGGGACAACAGCTGTTCGCGTGTGAACACCTGTCCCGGATTTGACGCGAGCATATGCAGTATTTCGATTTCCTTCGGCGTGCAGATCACCGGCTGGCCGCGGAGCGTGACCGTATAGCTCTTCAAGTCGATGGTCAGCCCGTTATAAGAGATCACACTCGTGTCGCTCTTGGGCTGTTCGCTCGCGCGGCGAAGGACCGCTTTGATGCGGGCAACCACCTCGCGCGGGCTGAAGGGTTTTACGATATAATCGTCCGCGCCGAGTTCAAGCCCAACGATACGGTCGATTTCCTCGCCTTTTGCCGTGAGCATGAGAATCGGCAGCTGCGATGTTTTTCGAATCTCGCGGCAAACTTCGATGCCGCTCATTTTCGGCATCATGATATCCAGCACGCACAGTACGATCTCCGGCGTGATGCTTTCGAGTGCGGCGGCGCCGTCAAACGCATCCACAACCTCAAACCCTTCGGCCTTGAGATAGATGCCAAGCGCCTCGTGGACGACCTGATCGTCGTCTGCAATTAATACTTTCTGCGCCATAAGTCAGCTCCTTACAAGTATTCAATCCTGTTGTTCAGTATATCATATTTTAGAATCAAGCGTATAATCCGGCTGTTTTTGACTGTCTGTGTGTTTATAAGAGGCTCCTGACAAACGCACCGACGTCCGAAGCGTCCTGTTCCATTGTTTCCACCAAAGCGCGATTATAGATGCCGCTCGCGGGGTGATACAGCGGGATCAGCGTAAACGCCAGGTCACCTATTGAGAGCGAAATCTGTTTTCCGTGCGCCGCGCCAATGACGGGCGCATTCTGTCCTGCGGCGGTATAGATCGCTTTGAGCGGCGTGTTGCCGAGCGTTAAGATCAGCTTCGGTCGGAGCAGTTCGATCTCTTTTTCCAGCAGCGGCAGCGCGGCTTTGACCTCGGCAGGTTTCGGCGTACGGTTGCGCACCGTTTTTTCAGAGCGCACGACAGGACGATACTTCACGACATTTGTGATGTAAACGTCGTCCCGCATCACGCCGAACTTGCAAAAGAGCGCGTCGAGCTGCTTGCCCGCTTTGCCAACGAACGGATGTCCGAGTTTTGTCTCCTCCGCGCCGGGCGCTTCGCCAACGAGCAAAATCTTCGCGTCATGCGCGCCTTCGCCAAACACCGGTTTGCGGTATTCCCCCTGCGGATCGTCCGCCGCGGCGAGCACAAAGAGACGCGCGCGCTCGTTTTGATACGCTTCATCAAACGCGCATCTTCCGGCAGTTAGCTCCGTGTTTTGCTCGTGCATCGGCGTTATCCTCCGTTTCCGCCCTGCGTTTGGAGCGCCATATAGCTCTGCAGCGCGGCAAAATCGTTGGACAGCGTTTCATACAGCGGCTCTATCTCGGAATACTGATAGCCGCTGAGCGCAACTTCCAGGGCGGCGATGTCGTCCTTGATCTGATCGCTCATATCGGCGGGAATGTCGCTCGCCGTATTGAGGTAGTCCGTCGCCTGCTGGATGAGATCCAGCGACTTGGTCTTGAGCTCGAAGATGGAGAGCGAGCCATCCGCATGGATGGTGCAGGTCTTCATGTTCGCAACGAACTCGTCCGTGCTCAGTTCCGTGCGTACCGCGCCGGGCAGCGCCTTGAGCAGATACTCGTCGTCAAACGCGTACAGCGGGTTGTCCGGACGGATGAGCACAAAGCTGGCCGGGGCGACGGAATCCAGCGGGCAGAACTCGGTTGCAATCGCGTTTTCAGCAGAGCAGATATGCAGCGTTACGTGCATATCACAATATTGCGTTGGCGCGTTACCCGCGAGGAACCACTCGGTAACCGGCTTGTGGTCTTCGTCGTCCTTGCACGCGTCGGTTGCGAGCAGTCCGGAGACCGAGCAGACCGTACGTTTGACGAGGCCAAGCGACGTCGGATCCGTGTCGATGATGGGTTTATCGTCAAGTCCCTCATGAATTATGGACATATACGCCTGCCAGAGCGGCGCGGCCTCGTTTCCGCCGGAGGAGCCCTTCTTTAGTTTGTTGGCGGGATAATCGTGCCCGACCCAAATCGTCGAAACATAGTAAGGCGTGATGCCGGCAAAATAGACGCTGGCATAGTCGGAGTTGGTTCCGGTCTTGCCCGCGACGGTCATATCCGTAATCTTTGCTTTTGTGCCTGTTCCGGTCTTGACCGCATCGGTGAGCATGTCCACAAGCAGCCAAGCGGTGCTCTCCTGAAAAACCCTGCGGGTCTCGCGGATCTCGTCCGCGTCGAGAATCACGTTGCCTTCGGCGTCCAGCACCTTCGTAAACGAAAGCGGCTCCTGATAAACGCCGCCATTGGCGATTGCCGAATACGCAGCCGACATCTGGATGGGCGTCAGGCCCGATGTGCCGAGCGCGAGGCCCGCGCCGTCCACGTTGATCTTTTCCTCGTTTGCGCCGAGTTCATAGAGATACTGCGCGGCGATGGCCGGCGTTACGTCGTCCATGAGCACATGCGCGGCGGGTACGTTGAGCGAGCTGACAAGCGCGCGCCGGAACGTGACCGGACCGTAACGCGAATCCAGCCCGCCGGACGGATAACCTTTTTCAGTGTTCCAGCCAATGATCGGGCCGTCCATATTATACGTGATGCTCGCAGGCGAATACCCGAGGTCCAGCGCGGGCCCGTAGACCGAGAGCGGCTTGATCGAGGAGCCGACCTCCGTGTAACTCTGGGACGCGCGGTTGATGCCCTTTCGCACGCTCGGCTCGTCTCTGCCGCCGACGACGGCACGCAGTTCACCCGTGTGATAGTCCATTACCACCGCAGCGGACTGGGGCTCTAAGGTTTCGATGACTGTGCCGTCCTCTTTGGTCTCGATGAGCAGGGATTTGGACGTATCCGCCAGCGACGGATAACTGTCCCAGTTGCTCAGCGTGGACTGTACGGTTTTCTGCACGTACGGATCGACCGTTGTGTAGATATGGTAACCGCTCGTGCGCAGTTCGTTCTCCACGGCGATCCGGTTTGCGGAGGTGTTGCTCAACCCGCGTTTCTCGAGCAGGTGCGTTACGACGTCTTTGATGGCGTACTCCACGAAGTATGCCATGTCATACATCTGCTTCTGGACGCTGACCTCTACGATGTGTACCTGCTCGGTCAGCGCAGAGTCATACTGCTCCTTTGTGATAAAGCCTGCCTGATACATGCGCGAGAGCACCTGGTTTGTGCGCTCGTCGGTGACCTCCATCTTGTCGCGCTGATACATGTTTCTGCGCGGATCGTAGCGATACGGCGACTGCGTCAACCCCGCGAGCATCGCGCACTCGCGGATGGTCAGTTCGGACAGCTCCTTGCCGAAGAAATCCTTTGCGCCGCTTTTAACGCCATAGTTGCTCTCGCCGAGGTCTACGTCGTTGAGGTACGCTTCCAGGATGGTGTCCTTGTCGACGATGGTTTCCAGTTCGAGCGCGAGATACGCTTCCTGAATCTTACGTTTATAGTTGCGCTGTGAACCCAGCACTTTGTTTTTGATGAGCTGCTGCGTAATCGTGCTGCCGCCGGTGGAGTTGCTGTTGCCGAGGATTTCGAGCGTTGCAGAAAACAAGCGCTTGAAGTCCACGCCGCTGTGCTTGTAAAAGCGAACGTCCTCCACGGAGATAAACGCGTTTTTGAGCATGTCCGGGATGTCCTCTATGTCCACCCAGTCGCGATATTCCACGTCAGCAATCGAGCTGATCAGATTCCCGTTCATGTCATACAGATAGCTTGTGTAGTCCGATATCGTCAGCTGCGCAACGTCGAGCGTCGGCGTTGTCTCCACATACGCTTTCACGACGCCGAGTACAAGCCCCATGCCGATAAAGCCCACGACGATGAACGCCAGCACCGTGAGTTTGAGCGACGTAAACACAACCGCGAGCGCGAATGAGCGCGGTTTTTTCCGTTTTGTAAAGAGCGGCGCGGCCTCTTCGTGCGCGTCGCGTGCTTGTTTGTGGTCTTCTTCGGATTCCATCCGGAAGAACGGATTGTTCTTTGCCATTGGACAGTCCACCTTGATAAAGTCGTCGATATTATAGCATAGCGGCGCGGCGGCATGCATAAAAGCCGCAAAAAGTTCATACTTTATGGTATATTTGCCGCTTTTGCGGGCGTAAACGAAAAAACAAAGCGATGTGGTTGAAAAACCGTTGTGAAACCGCGAGATCGCAATCGCAAAAAATCCTTTTTTGATCACAAAAGAGTCTTTACAAACCGGCCTCTTTCCACTATAATAGCACATGCGGCTCGGGGCTTTAGCGAAGTTGGCTATCGCGCTACACTGGCAGTGTAGAGATCACCGGTTCGAATCCGGTAAGCTCCACCAAAATAAAAAAGCGTCCCGACCGGGGCGTTTTTGCTTTTCCCCACCGGCGTACATGCAACATAGTCTGCAAGGAGGGTGGATATGGATCACACGGAAGCAAGTTTTCAGCGACTGCTCGACACGCTGCGGAATCATGTTCTTGTTCGCGCAGTCGGCAAAACTGGCGGCAAAGCGCTGCCGCAAGACGGGCAGAGCGACGTCGATCTGTTCATATTCTGCAAGCAGATTCCTGAATGGCAGACGCGAAAAGGGATGCTCGCTTCACTTGGCACGGATCTTGCAATCCCTGCATTCGGCGAGACCGAACACCCGCACTGGGGCCTGGTCGATTCGCTTGTCATCGGGGAGACGGAAGTCTGCATGATGTACTTTTCGCAGGATGCGTTTGAGGCATCGGTTGGATCTATTTTGAGCGGCGAACGCGTACAGCGCGAGAAGAATTACTTTTATCCCACCGGACGCCTTGCGTCAATTCAGGACATGCACGCGTTTTACGATCCGGATGGATTCCTCGCGCGGCTCAAGGAGCGCATCTCGGTCTATCCCGGCGCGCTTCGAGCCGCCGTGCTCTCACAGAGCCTTCCGAAGATCGACGACGAGGAGGATTTCCGGCGCGCGGTGCGCCGCGGCGACGTGCCGTTTTATCACGCGACGCTTGATCTGGCAATCGACAACTTTCTGCAGGCGCTTTTTGCGCTCAACCGTGTCTATTTCCCCAGCCGGAAACGCTCGCTGGAATACATCGGAGCATTCACAACCAAACCCGAACGCTGCGGCGAACGGCTGCTCGGTGTGATCCATCGCGGCGGCGAAGAGCAGACGTTGTCGGATTCCTATGCTTCCTGGCATGAGCTTTGTCAAGAGCTGAACGAATCGGCCAAGCATATCTAAACGGTCATCGAAATTTCGAATAAACAAAAGGCGGGTCTACCCCGCCTTTATTTTACCTGCGTTTGAACAACGTAAACCAGCGTTGCTGCCGCACCTCCAGAACGGAGAGCCGCCGCGCCTGCCGGTGCATGCGCATCATCGTCCGCGAGCTGAGTTCAACATGGGTCAGCTCTTCCCCACGCTGCAGCACATACAGCAGGCATCCGACTTTGACGAGGATGCGGTCGAACAACAGCTGCTGCTCCTGCTCGTCTACAAACAACTGCACGCGCAGCATGTCGTCACGGTCGATGCCTGTCGTCTCGCTGAAAACATAGAGCCAATTTTCGCGGCAGAGCCGATACTCTTTGAGCATCTTTGTCTTATCCGAAATGCGCTCGATGACGCGGCCGATGTGCATCTCCTTTACGTCGGTCGGCAGCTCGAAAAGCGGAAATTCTCCGCCGTTTGCAATCGCGTCGCTGTCGCAGTCCGCGAGGATGGTCTGCTCTACGGCATCGCCGGGCATCTCGCTGCCGAAGGCACGGTTCATGTCCGCCTCCTGCTGCGCCCATTCCTCGATTGCCGCGCGGGTGACTTCCATGCCGAGTTCGAGTTTTTTGCTGATGAAGTCAGGGCGTTCGCTCTTGTCGAGGCGAAGCGGCCAGAGCCGCATCGCGCGCTCGGCGTGCAGCTTTGCGTAGTATTCAACGTAGAGTTTTGAGGGGTCCATGTCATTCTTCTCCAAATGGAATTAATGCTATTATACACAATTCTGTTCCCGCGTAAAGTACTGGCGTGTTCATCCGTTCGGCGTGTGCTGCTTGCAGAAACCGTCTGCTGTTTGCATTGATTTGTTGATAATGATATATTCAGAGTGTTGATTACATATCACTTTTCTCGTTCTTGTTTTGTATTGTGACGTTTGCGGAAGGAGGCATCGCATATGAAAACCAAGCTCATTCTCGCTTTTGCCGTGGCAAGCATGTTGATTTGCAGCGCTTGTATCTATCTGGTCCCGCCTGAAACCCCCGCCGCTTCCGGCGTTGAACCGAATCAGGCGCAGGAATCCAGAGCAGCCGAGGCAAAGAAATTCGATTCTTCTGCATCGCTGCCTGATTTGACGCCAACCGCGCTGGAATATGATTCCGCGGCGGTAGCGCTCGGCAGCACTGTCTATTTTGATTCATCTATCCGCAACACCGGATCAGCCGACTCCGACGGCTTTAACATCAAGTGGCTCGTCAACGGCTCGCAGGAAGGCTATGGCGGTCATCCGGGCGTCCGGGCCGGCAAGACCGACGCCGACAGCAACAGCCAGTTCAGCTGGACGCCGCAGGAGACAGGCATATACAAAATCGAATTTATCGTTGATTGCGACGGGTTCATTGACGAGAGTAACGAAAGCAACAACATCGCCGCCGTGACGCTGACCATACTGCCCGCAGCGAGCACGAGTACAAACTCCGATGGCCCGCAGATCGAGGGGCTCGTTCTGCAAAACGGCATCTACTACTATGCCGAAAACAACCGCTATAATCAACCCCAAGGTGATATCGCGGGATACGTGAAGCCGAATGTATTTGTCAACAGCAGGCAGACGGGTGCGGTGTGCCTCAAGCCTGGCCCATGTCTGCTCGTCATGAGCGAGGCGATGGGTCAAATCCCGAACGATCAGATTAAGCTTAAGGTAATTGTACCGCTCGACATCGCAGGGTTTGACGGACGGGTGAATATCAACGAAGCAACGTTTTATCAGTCCACCGGCGGCGATGCGCACCGGATGCTTGTGGTGCAATGTGACGCGTCGGTGAACATCCTGAACACGATCAATCACGGAACGTTGACCGCAGGTTCTTTTGAAACCCAGGGCGGGCTAATGCTGCGATCCGTGGTCAGTTTGGACGCATATAACGATTTCAGGTCTGATCTTGCATTTAAGAATATCGTTATCTCGTCTGATGGCACAGAACTCAAGGAGTTCAAGCGCGGCACCACAACGGAATATGAGCCGTTGGCATATGGCGAGTTGATTGCGCAAAAGGACAGGAACTCGATGATCTATCTGGATTTTTATGCTCAAGATTTACCCAGCACATTGACCTTGGATCATCTGGTAACGGTTGACGGGTATGTCGTGTTCATCACTGAATATGTTTGGTAAAAACGGAAGAGATTCTGTTTGTTGAGATAAGGCAAAGGCGCACCGAGGGGTGCGCCTTTGTTTTTTTTACATTCGACGTAGAGTTTTGAGGGTAAATCTAAAATGATTTCCTGAAATTGTATTAATTTTATTATACACAAAATTCGGAGGGTATAAAGGATATGAGGGGGATTTTAATAAGTACGAGTGCAACTAAAACTTCTTGAAAAAAGCAACTTTACTTATTAATCTTTTTTTATGTTTTTTATTATTACGATCGATATACTCAAGTATTATTTTATAAACTGAATCAAGTTTGATATTTTTAAATTCACTTTCGTATATATGATCATTAATATTCCACACTTCAATTGTTTTACCTGGAATATTTCTCGGAACGAAATTATAATATGTCGAGTCTTTTTCATTCAGAATAGTTGGATAACTTGTAATAAGTGTTTTTCTTCCGTTTTTAATGATAATTTTGATTGATCTAATAGATAATATATCTGAACAAGAATTATAAACATCAATAATAAATTTGTAAAAATAGCACTGAATATTTTCCAAATCCGTCTCTGAGGCAATTAGATCATTTGATGAACCATGCTTGACTACTACATAAGTTTCCATTTTCCTTAAGTTAAATTTCAATCTTCCAGTTCGAGATAACAAATCAAATAAGTATTTCAAGGTAGCCCCAAAAAGAGTGCCAAATATCGTGTAAACGACTTCTACAGGAACTTTCATACTTCTTCCTTTCCATATGTAAAGGCGCACCGTATGGTGCGCCTTTTTCATAATCCCTTAATCAACATACAGCGGAAATCGCTCGCAGATTGCCAACGCTTCCTCTTTGACCTGCGGCACCGCCGCCTCGCCTTCCTTGATGATCCGCGCGATCATATTGCCGATCTGCCGCATCTCCGCTTCCTTCATCCCCCGCGTCGTGGACGCAGGTGTGCCGAAGCGCATGCCGCTCGTTTGCGCGGGCGGACGCGTGTCAAACGGGATCGCGTTCTTGTTTGCCGTAATGTGCGCCGCGTCCAGCAGGTTCTGCACCATGATCCCCGTGACGTCCAGATCCCTGAGATCGACGAGCATCATGTGGTTGTCCGTGCCGCCGGAGAAGATTTTGATTCCGTTCTCCTGCAGCGTCTTGGCGAGCTGAGCCGCGTTGAGCACGATCTGGTGCTGATATGCCTTAAACTCCGGCTGCATCGCCTCAAGGAAACCAATCGCTTTCGCGGCGATGATGTGCATCAGCGGACCGCCCTGCATGCCGGGGAACACGGCTTTGTCGATCTTTGCCGCAAGCTCCTGTTTGCAGAGAATCAACCCGCCGCGCGCGCCGCGCAGGGTTTTATGCGTCGTGCTGGTCACGATATCCGCATGCGGGAACGGGTTTGGATGCTCGCCCGCCGCGATGAGACCGGCAATATGCGCCATATCCACCATAAACAGCGCGCCGATATCCTTTGCCACCTTGCCGAAGCGTGCAAAGTCGATGATGCGGGAATACGCGCTCGCGCCGGCAACGATCAGCTTCGGCTTGTGCTCGTGCGCCAGGCGCTCCATCTCGTCGTAATCGATGACGCCCGTGTCCTCACGAACACCATACTGCACGAAATGATAGAGCTTTCCGCTTTCGTTCACCTTGTGCCCGTGGGTCAGGTGCCCACCGTGATTGAGGTTCATCGCGAGGATGGTATCCCCCGGCTGCAGCACCGCCTGATACGCGGCGAGGTTTGCCTGCGCGCCCGCGTGCGGCTGCACATTGGCGTGCTCCGCGCCGAAGAGCGCTTTTGCGCGCTCGATGGCGAGCGTCTCCACCATATCCACATACTCACAACCGCCGTAATACCGCTTACCCGGATAGCCTTCCGCATACTTGTTGGTCAGCGGGCTCCCCATGGCGGCGAGCACCGCGCGGGAAACGAAGTTCTCCGAGGCGATGAGTTCGATGTGGTCGCGCTGGCGCCCGACTTCGAGCGTGATTGCGTTCCAGATCTCAGGATCCGTCTTGGCGACGAATTCGTTTGCTTCTAACCAATTCATGTGTCTCGTATTCCTGTTCGTTTTATTTCCGCACTATGCGCCTCGCACAACAATACGGGGCATAAGCCGATTCGGTTTCAGGCGCGCTCCTGCGCGCGTTACTGCTCCTCGCAGCTGTCGATGATGCTCTCCATATTCGGCTGAAAGCTCTTCTTGTTCCGGATGCGCTTGTCGACAACGCGCAGGATCAAATAGGACAGCCCGCAGGCGCCGACGCCGAGCGCCAGCCCGACCCAGTCCGAGATGCGGCTGCCGATCAGCACGCCGCCGATGAGCAGCACGAGCGGCACGGCATAGGCCAGCAGGCTCGCCTGTACGACGCGCTTTGGCGAGAGGTCGACAGAAACACGGTCCCCCACCTTCGCGCCGAGCGTGTTTGGCAGCGTGATCTCCATCTCGTTGTCCCCGGCCGTCAGGCAAGCGCCGCAGTGCGCGCAGGCAGCTCCACGCAGAAAACGCACTTTGGCGTTTTCCCCGTCGAGCGCAAATACAACACCGATGTGGCTGCCTGTGTTTTCCACTGTGTTACTCCTCTGTGTTCGTGCAGGCGATGTTGAGCTCAAGAAGCTGCTTATCGTCCACATAGTCCGGCGCGCCGGTCATCGGGCAGGACGCGTTTTGTACTTTGGGGAACGCAATGACGTCCCGAATGCTCGTGCATCCGGAGATGATCATGGCGAGACGGTCGAGGCCGTAGGCCAGTCCGCCGTGCGGCGGCGGCCCGTAACGGAAAGCATCCATCAGGAAGCCGAAGCGATACTGCGCCTGCTCGTCCGTAAAACCGAGCGCGCGGAACATCTTCTGCTGCAGTTGCTGCGAATGGATACGGATGGACCCGCCGCCGATCTCGACGCCGTTGAGCACGATGTCGTAGGCCTTGGCGCGCACGCTGCCGGGGTCGGTGTCCAGTTTTTCGAGATCCTCGTCCATCGGGCTGGTGAACGGATGGTGCATGGCGCTGTAGCGCTGCTCCTCCTCGTTCCACTCCAGCAGCGGAAACTGCGTGACCCAGACCAGATTGAATTTGTCTTCCGGAATCAGGCCGAGCTTGTCCGCGAGCTTGAGGCGCAGCGCGCCGAGTGAAGCGAACACGGTCTTGTCCACGTCCGCAACGATAAACAGCACGTCGCCCTGCTCAAAGGAAGCAGCCTTGCGGACAGCGGCGATCTCGTCCTCGCTGAGGAACTTCAAAATCGGTGATGCAAGCCCTTCGGCCTTGTCGTTCATCCAGATGAGGCCCTTGGCGCGGTAAGTCTTGACGAACTCGCCCAGCGCGTCGAGCTCCTTACGCGAAAACGAACTGCTCGCGCCTTTGGCGTTGACGGCACGGATGCTGCCGCCCGCTGCAATGGCGTTTTGGAACACGGAGAACTCGCTCTTAGCAAAAATCGAGGTCAGGTCGGTTAACTCCATGCCAAACCGCGTGTCCGGCTTGTCCGAGCCGTAACGCGCCATCGCTTCTTCATATTTCAAGCGCGGCAGCGGCAGCTGGATGTCCACATCCAGCGTTTCCTGAAAGAGCTTTTGCAGGAACCCTTCGTTGACGGCGAGCACGTCCTCTTCCTCGACAAACGACATCTCAAGGTCGATCTGTGTGAAGTCCGGCTGGCGGTCTGCGCGCAGATCCTCGTCTCTAAAACAGCGCGCAATCTGGAAATAGCGATCGTAACCCGAGAGCATCAGCAGCTGTTTAAAGAGCTGCGGGCTCTGCGGCAGTGCATAGAATTTTCCGGGATGCACGCGGCTGGGCACGAGGTAATCACGCGCGCCCTCCGGTGTGCTCTTTGTCAGAATCGGGGTTTCGATTTCGATGAAATTCTGATCGTTGAAATACTCGCGCGCAACAAACGCGATCTTGTGCCGCATGACGATGTTTTTCTGCATCGCGGGCCTGCGCAGGTCGAGATAGCGGTATTTTAACCGCAGCAACTCGTTGGCCTTGCAGTTGTCGGAGATTTCAAACGGCGTGGTCTCGCTCTCGCTGAGAATTTTAAACTCACTCACGAGCACCTCGAGTTTACCGGTTTCCATGTTTTTGTTGACCATGTCGCCGGTGCGCAGCACGAGCTCGCCGCGCACGGCCAGCACGAATTCGCTGCGGATCGTGCAGGCGCGTGCAAAGTCCTCCGCGCTTAACGTGTTGCTGTTGAACACGATCTGCATCAGCCCCGTGCGGTCGCGCAATTGCACGAACACCAGCGCTCCGAGATCGCGCCGCACGTTCGCCCAGCCCATCAATGTAACCTGTTTGCCTGCGTCGGCCGTTGTGAAATTCGCGCAATAATTCGTTCGTTTCCAGCCGCCCAATAATTCGCTCATATGATTTCGCTCCTCAAATGATGCTGTTTCGTATTTGTTCCGCGTTCAGCGCGGTGGTGGTTTCCGTTCCGTCGCTCATGCGTTTGAGCTTGGCTTCGCTCTTTGACAACTCGTCATCGCCGAGCACGAGCACATAGCGCGCGCCGACCTTGTCGGCATATTTCATCTGCGCCTTGACGCTGCGTCCGATGTGGTCGATCTCGACCTTTGCGCCGTCACTTCTTAGCTCGCTTGCCAGCAGAAACGCCTTCTTCTCCGCCTGGTCGCCCATGGAGGCGATATACAGGTCGTAACGCACTGGCTTTTCGATCTGCATGCCGGTGTTTTCCAGCACGAGCAGCAGCCGTTCCATGCCGAGCCCGAACCCGACGCCTGGTGTATGCGGCCCGCCGATCTCCTCAACAAGGCCGTCGTAGCGGCCGCCGCCGCAGACCGCGCTCTGGGAACCGATGTTCTCCGAGGTAATCTCAAACACCGTCTTGGTGTAGTAGTCCAGTCCGCGCACGAGACGCGGATCGATGACGTAGTGAATCCCCATACCGTCGAGCAGCTCCAGCAGCGCCGTCTGGTGATCGCGGCACTCGCCGCAGAGATGATCCCCGATGGCGGGCGCGCCCTGCGCGATCTTCTGGCAGGACTCGACCTTGCAGTCGAGCACGCGCAGCGGGTTTGTCTCCAGGCGCACCTTGCAGGTTTCGCAAAGCTCGTCGTAATGCGCTCTGAGATACGTGTTCAGCGCTTCGTGATAGTGCGGGCGGCAGTTCGGGCAGCCGATGCTATTGAGCCGCACCGTCAGCCCGTCGCAGCCAAAGCTCGCGAGCAGTTCCGAAGCGACCGCGATGCACTCGGCATCCGCGCTGGGTTTGCTGGCGCCAAAGAACTCCACGCCAAACTGGTGGTGTTCGCGGAGCCTGCCTGCCTGCGGGCGCTCATAGCGAAACGTCGGGCTGTAAAGATAGTACATCTTTGTTGGCTGCGTGTCCGCATAGAGGTTGTTCTCAACGAACATGCGTACGATACCCGCCGTACCTTCCGGTTTGAGCGTAATCGACCGCTCGCCCTTATCCATGAAGGTGTACATCTCCTTCTGCACGATATCAGTCGTTTCGCCGACGCCGCGCAGGAACAGCTCGGTATGCTCGATGACCGGTGTGCGCGCTTCCAAAAACCCGTATTTCTTCACGATCTCCCGAATCCGCGCCTCCAGAAACTGCCACTGATAGCTCTGTTCCGGGAGCACATCCTTCGTGCCCTTCGGGGCTTTAAACGCTGCCATAACCGACCTCCAAATCCTTGATACCTACCATTATACCAGTTCAACGGTATAAAAAAAGCAGGTTCCGATCCTCTAGGGACGGGAAACCCGCGGTGCCACCCTGATTGAACAAGCAGGCCATATTGGCGCGCCCGTTCCGCTCAATTGCCGTTAACGCCGGCGTTACGTCGCTGCTTTTGGCGGATTGCCGCCGCTGGGCCGCGCAGTTCGCGGGTGCCGTTCATCCAACGATCGTGCGCAGAACTTTCACCAGTTGTTCCGCTCTCTTTGGCGACTTCGTTCGGACTACTCTCCCGTTCGTAACCTGTTCAACACATTATAACGGCGCGATCTGTCCGTGTCAATCCTTTCCGCGGCAAAAAACGATTCGTACAACTTTCAGCGGAAGAACGTCCGTTTCCCTTCGATCAGAACCGGCAGTTTTTCCAGATATGTTTTGATGTCCTTCGGGCTGGGCAGACGCTCGATGCGGTTTTCGCCGCTGTACACGCGTTTTGTCATCGTGCCCGCGCCATGCGAGAGAATGCTCGCCGTTTCCTCCATCATGTCGATGTTATACACGCACTCTTTTTTAGGCAGCGCATAGCCGACGTTTTCGAGGTTTCCGCTCATGTATTTCTGGCGGTACATGTAGTATGGCGTCATGCCCATGCGCTGCGCGCAGTCCGCGCCGATCGCCGTCATCCGCTCCGCATTCGCCGCGCTCGGAAGCGGGTATTCGTCGATGTCTTTCTTCAGGTTTGAGGAGCGCTTGATGGCGAGCGAATGCACGGTCAGGTTGTCCGGTTGCAGCGTTTCTATCACCTGACAGCTTCTTTCCATATCCTCCGGCATTTCGCCTGGCAGACCCGCGATGAGATCCATATTGATCGAGTCGAACTCAACCTCTCGCGCCATCTCAAAAACGCGGCGCGTATCCTGCGCCGTGTGCGATCTGCCGACGCGGCGCAGGGTATCGTCGTTCATCGTCTGCGGGTTGATCGAGATGCGCCCGATGCCGAACTGCTTGAGCACCGATAGCTTCTCGCAGTCGATCGTGTCCGGCCGGCCGGCTTCTACGGTTGCTTCCATGCCGAACGTGCCGTACTGCGTCAAGATATGATCCAGCAGGGAACTTAGCTCTCCTGCCGTGAGCACCGTCGGCGTGCCGCCGCCCATGTAGAACGAGCGCACCTTGAGCCCCAGCTCACGAACGAGCGCGGCACCAGCCGAGATATCGCACTTCAGCGCGTCGAGATATCCCGTCAGCCTGTCCTGTTTGCCCAGCACTTCGCTCGGAAACGAGCAGTAGAGACACTTTGTTTTGCAGAACGGGATGCCGACGTAAACATCGACATCGTTGGCATGAACGGAAGCGATATACGGCTCCTGCACGGCACAGATTTGAGCTGCAAGATCCGTCTTTTCAGCTGAAACGTCGAATGTGCCAAGAAACATATCACGTGCATACGCTTCCCCGCCTTCCCGCGTCAGCTCGCGGTAGAGCTTCGTCGGCCGGATGCCGGTAAGCGAGCCCCACGGCACGGCGACATCGGGATACAGGCGTTTGAGCAGGCGATAGGTGACGAGTTTGATCACGCGCTTTTCGAGCTTCTTGATCACCAGTGCGTTCGCGCCTTCCGGCAGCGAAAACACCTCGCTCTCCTGAAACGCGCCCGCTTCTCCGCAAACGGAGTATTCGCCGCCCTGACTGTCCATTTGCAGATGAAACACGAGGTCGACCGAATAGGGATCGATCTCTTCCAGTAAACCGATTTCCGACAAACCGAGAAACAGCCGAATCTCTTCGGCTATGTCGTTTCTATATCCGGTTCGATTGGTGGAAATCGCGATCATGATTCGTTACCAGCCGCGCCTGCGCCGAGACGCAATAAAGGGATTATGATTGCGCTCGTGCTCGAGCGTCGTGTCCTCGTCGTGTCCGCAATAAACGTCGTAATCGCCTTCCAGCACAAAGAGTTTATCTGTGATGGAGTGAAACAGTTCCTTCTCGCTGCCGCCGGGAAAGTCCGTTCTGCCAGCGTCTTCCATGAACAGCGTGTCGCCGACAAAGAGCTTTCGCTCGCTCTGGAGCAGATAAGCGACGCCGCCTCTGGTATGGCCCGGAGTGTGGATGACCTCCAGCGTCAGCCCCGCGAGCGACAGCGTCTCTCCGCCGTGGAGCAGCACGTCCGGCTCGACAGGTTGGTTGAGCCCGCCCGTGAGCACGGCAAGGCTGCGCCTGTTGCTGCGAAGCATCTCTGCGTCCTCTTCGTGGATATAGACCTTCGCACCGAACGTTTCCTTCAGCGCGCGCACGCCGCCGATATGGTCGAAGTGCCCGTGCGTGAGCAGCACGGCGACACACTTTCGTCCCGCGCGCTCCAGCGCGTCGAGCGCGGGCTGCGGCATGCCGGGATCGATCACGACGGCTTCATTGGTGCCGTCCGCACCGATCAGGTAGATGTGTTCGTCGAGCGAGCCGCTCGAAACCGACTGAAAATACATTTAAAACATCCTCCTGGAGTCCAACAGTATCGTATGAGGCCCGTCGTTGACGAGCCGAACCTGCATGTTCGCCTGAAACACGCCGCTCTGTACGGGTACGCTCTTGCCGATCCGTTTGATCGCCGCTTCGTAGAGCGGAATCGCCTGCTCCGGCCGCGCGGCGCGGATATAGCTGGGGCGCCTGCCCTTTCTCGCGTCGGCGCAGAGCGTAAACTGGGAAACAAGCAGCACCGCGCCGCCGACGTCCTGCAACGAGCGGTTCGGTATCTCGTTTTCGTCGTCGAAGACGCGAAGGGTTGTGACCTTGTCACAGACATACGCAAGGTCCTCTTCCGTATCGCCCTGTTCGATGCCCAAAAATACAACGAGACCGAGGCCGATCTCGCCTGTCATTGTTCCTTCCACGACGACGGAGGCCTCCGCCGCGCGCTGTACGACTGCTCTCATTGCCTCGTTTCCTTGCTTACCGGTTCATGCGGTAGACGTCGCTAACGCATTTGAGTTTTTTCAGATTGCGGATGATGACGTTCAGCTGCTCGGTGTTGGATACTTCAAACGTCATCTCAATGATGTATCGATCGTCCGGCATCGGTCTGCCGCTGATGGACTGGATGCTCACGTTCATGCTCGAAATCTGGGCCGAGATGGAGGACAGTGTGCCCGGTCGGTTATCGCCCTCGATCTGCAGCGACGCGTTGAACGAGCTCTTGTTGTTGATCGCCCACTCCACCTCGATGATACGGTCGAGATCGGTGCGAAGGTTGGAGACGTTCGGGCAGTCCGCCCGGTGGACGGACACGCCGCGCCCGCGCGTGATATAACCGATGATGGGGTCTCCCGGCAGCGGGTTGCAGCAGTTGCCGAAGCGCACCGCCATGCCCGGGTCGCCCTTGACGATGATGCCGTTGACCGGCACATGCGTCTTGGTGGCTTCGTCCGTTTCGCCTTTGCGAATCCGCTCGGCGATCTCGGCGGCTTTGTCTGTTTTCTTCTTAAGCTCGGCGAGCTTATGCAGCACCTGGCTGGCGGACATGCCGCCGAAACCGATTGAAGCGTAGATGTCTTCTATGCCGTTGATATTCAGGCGGGTGATGAGCGGATTGACAAACTCCGGTTTGATCAGGTCGCTGATGACGAGATTCTGGCGTTTTGCCGCGTCCTCGAGCATCTCTCTGCCGCGCGCAATATTACCCTCGCGGTTTTCTTTTTTGAACCACTGGCGGATCTTGTTGCGCGCCGCCTGTGTTTTGACGATTTTAAGCCAGTCGAGACTCGGCCCGGGCTGGCTGTTGGACGTTACGATCTCCACAATGTCGTTGGTTTTGAGTTTATAGTCGAGCCGCACGAGCGAGCCGTTGACCTTTGCGCCCTGCGTGTGATGTCCGATATTGGTATGGATGCGGTATGCAAAGTCCAGCGGTGTGGAACCGCGCGGCAGGTCGATGATCTCCCCTTTCGGCGTGAGCACAAAGACGTACTCGCCGAGGAAATCCTTCATGATGCTGTCGACAAACTCCTTGCTGTCCTCTGTGGTATCCTTTGCCTCGATCACCTGACGAAGCCAGCTCGTCTTTTTGTCGAGCAGGCTCTGCACGCTGCGCCCTTCCTTATACATCCAGTGCGCTGCGATGCCGAATTCGGCAGTTTTATGCATTTCCTTGGTGCGGATCTGTACCTCGAAGGGGATGCCGTTCGGCGCGATCAGAGTTGTATGCAGCGAACGGTACATGTTTGGTTTCGGGGTTGCGATATAGTCCTTAAACCGGCCCGGCAGCGGCTTCCAATTCGCGTGGATGACACCGAGTGCCGCGTAGCAGTCGTTGACCGTATCAACGATGACGCGGATGGCAATCAGGTCGTATACCTCGTTGATGCTGGAGTTCTGACGCTGCATCTTGCGATACACGCTGTAGAGATGCTTCGGCCGGCCGCTGATGATCGCCTTGATGCCCGCGGCGGTGATCTCCTCTTCGATGACGCGCTTTGCGTTATCGAGCGTTTCCTGCCGCTCCTCCTGTTTTTCGCGGAACTGCCGGCTGATGTCCGCGTATTCTTCCGGCATGAGGTACATAAACGAAAGATCTTCCAGTTCACCTTTGATGGCGCCCATGCCGAAGCGGTGCGCCAGCGGCGCGTATACTTCCAGAGACTCCTTCGCCTTGCGCATGCGCTTGTAAGGGTTGCAATAAGCAAGCGTGCGCATGTTGTGCAGGCGGTCCGCCAGTTTGATGATGACGACGCGTACATCGGCGGCGATGGCGAGAAATAGTTTTCTTAAGTTTTCGGACTGCTCCTGTTTTTTGGTGATATAGGTCTGCTGTCCGCTCTTGGTCAGCTTTGTAACGCCGTCTACGAGCTTTGCGATCTCCTCGCCAAACTGTTCCTTGACGTCCTCTACGGTGACGTTGTCGCCGTCCTCCACGACGTCGTGCAACACGGCGGCGGTGACGCTCTGGGCATCCATGCCCATATCCATGACGATGCGGGCGACTTCCACCGGGTGGATGATATATTGCTCGCCGGATTCGCGCAGCTGGGTTGCGTGTGTGCTGTATGCAAAATCGACGGCGCGGGAAAACAGCTCCGCCTGTTCTTTGGAATATTGTTTTGAAAACTCCGCGACGAGTTCCTTCATCTCCATACGCACACCTCCTTTCGCCGCGCTTGCACCCATCGGCTTGTTGTTTACTGTCTGTATGCGGGTAGGCATAGGATACCGCCTTACCCGCGTTCCGTCAACAAGGCGGACGGATATTTTTTATAATTTTACAATATCCGTCACGTCGATCACTTGTCGTTGGGTAGAAAAAATCAACGGCGAACCGTTGATCTTCTCCAACCTGAGTTGAATATTAGTATTGCATAACGGACTGCACGTCGTAGCCCTTCAACGGAGCGCGTCCGTCGAACTCGGACGCGAGCTCAATTGCAAATCGTACGCCGACCACTTCTCCGCCCGCCTGCTCGACGAGTTTGATCGTCGCAAGCGCGGTGCCGCCCGTCGCCAACAGATCGTCCACAATGACGACCTTCTGGCCGGGTTGAATCGAATCTTTATGGATTTCCAGCACGTCCGTGCCGTATTCGAGCCCATACTCGTAACGCATGGTTTCGCAGGGCAGCTTGCCGGGCTTTCTGGCAAGGACAAATCCGGCCTTCAGCGCATACGCCAGCGCCGCGCCGATGACAAAACCGCGCGCTTCCGGTCCGATAACCAGATCAACCTGGCGATCCCGCAGAGAATCAGCGATAGTTTCTACCAACGCGTGGTAGCCTTCTTTATCCTTGAGCAGCGTCGTAATGTCGCGAAATAACACGCCTTTGATCGGAAAATCCTGAATATTGCGAATTTTATCTTTCAGGTTCATTTTCACGCCTCCTGTGTTCTGATTGCTATTCGATAGAGCGCGCTTTCCTCAAGCGTGCGCGTTGCGCAACCTGTATTCTGCCTGAGCTGCCCCGTCTTTTCGTCAAAAAGGAAGAACGAAAGCTCTGTAAACACGCAGAGCGAGAAGAGTTCTTCACATGGCAGCATACGAACCAGCCGGGAGATCTGCCCTTCGTTTTCAGCGAGCGCGGACTGCAGGCTTTTGTAGTGTTTCCGCATCATCTCATCGCTTGGAACGAACGCATGACGCATAGAAAACGCTTGATACCAGCTTTCTATCCTATCTTCAGAACAGCCTTCATTATACAATCTTTGCGCGAAAAAAGCATTAAAAAACGAAACTTTTTCTTCCGAGGCGTTCGCGCAGAGCCAGAACAGCTCAACGCTCTGCCTGCCGCGGTAATCGTTGATCGAAAGCCTCGCAAGCAGGTCCCAGTCCTTAGCGGTGTTGAGCGGCTCTAACAGATCGCTCTTGCCGAACGCGACCACGCGCATCACGCGATCCTTCTGCACCGCGCTGGCGCAGAAGTGTTTATCGTCCCGTCCGATGGTGCGGACCGACTGGAACCGGACGCAGTCCAGCCTGTAGATCGGCTCCGGGTTACCCTCGCCAAACGGAGACAGCATACGCAGCTCCTTGACGTTTTCCAGCGTCAGATCTTTTAGCTCGACGGATTCGTCATAGAAAAACGCCGGATAGAAATCCTCCGGGCTGTACTGCCGCTCGATATGCGCCGTAAACGCTTCCTTAAAAGCTTCGTAGCGATCCGCCGATATTGTAACGCCCGCGGCTCTCGCGTGTCCGCCATAGCGGATGAACATATGCGAAAACACGCTCAGGTTTTCAAACAGATCGACGCCTTCGATGCTGCGCCCAGAGCCGGTCAACACGCCGTTTTGCTCGGCAAACAGGATGACCGGCAGATGCAATCGTTCGCAGAGACGCGAGGCGACGATGCCGATGACACCCGCGTTCCAGCTCTCGTGCCGCAGGATGACAACACGCCGCTCCCCTTCCTGCTCTGCCAACTGGCGCTCGGCTTCCTCGAGCATCTCGCTCTCGGTGTCGCGCCGCTGTTGATTGTAGTCGTTGAGCGTCGCTGCAATCTCGTTTGCGCGCGTTTCCTCCTCGCCGAGCAGCAGGCTCACCGCCTCCATGGCGGTTGCCATGCGCCCCGCCGCGTTGAGCCGCGGCGCGATGACATACGAAATGGTCGTTTCGTCCGGATTCGGGTTGTCACCCCCGGCCGCCTGCAGGAGCGCCGCCAGACCGGGAAGCGAGCGAATATGCCGCATGCCCAGTGCAACGATCGCGCGGTTTTCACCGGAAAGCGGAACTACGTCCGCAATGGTTGCAATCGCGGCGAGGGCGAGTTCTTCCCGGCCGAACGAGCCGGCGAGGGCATGGATCAGTTTCAGCGCAACGCCTGCGCCGCAAAGATAACGGTTGGGATAGTTCGAGTCTTTTCTTGACGCGGCGACGACCGCCGCGCACTCCGGCACGGTCTTACCAACGCTGTGATGGTCGGTCACGACAACGTCGATCCCGAGCGCACCGCACAGCGCAATCTCGTCAAACGCCGAAACGCCATTGTCCACGGTGACAATCAGGTTGACGCCGCTCTCATGCAGACTTCGCACCGCGCTCTCAGACATGCCGTATCCTTCGGTGTGCCGGTGCGGGATATAATAGTCCACCTTTGCGCCCATCGCGGCGAGGCGTCTGGTCAGCATCGCGGTGGAGCAAACGCCGTCCGCGTCGTAGTCACCAAACACACAGATGCTCTCTTTCGCGTCGATCGCAGCGCGTATCCGCTCGACCGCCTTGCGCATATCGGGCAGTTCGAACGGGTCGAACAGCGCGGTTTCGTCCGGGTCGATGTACTTGAGCGCGTCTTCAACCGAAGAAACGCCGCGCCGAATCAGCGCCCTTGCCGCGAGCAGGGAGCAGTTGAGTTCGTCTGCAATTGTCGCTGTGAGAGTCGCGTCGCACTCGACCGGTTCCCGCGCGATCATCCGGTTGTTCATCGTTCGCTCATGTATACGCCGATGGCGCATTCGATTCGTTTTTTCATCAGCTCGCAGCTGATCTCGTGCGGATGGTCCAGCGCGCCGCCGTAGAGCACCGCGTTTGCCATGCACCCGCCGCTGCAGTAATATTTTGCCCAGCAGGTTCTGCAGGTTTGCTTTGTGCAGACGTTGCAGCCGAGAAATGCCTCCTGCAGGTCGCCTCTGACCAGACCGTCGTCAAGCGAGCCGATCTTCCAGTCCTCCATGCCGACAAACTGGTGGCATGGATACAGGTCGCCATCCGGCGTGACGGCGACATATTCCGTGCCTGCGCCGCAGCCGTTGATTCGCTTTCTCAAGCACGGCCCGCCGTCGGGATCAAACATAAAGTGGAAAAAGTTAAACCATGTATCGGAGTTCTTGCGCGTTTCGATATAATAGTCTGCCAGCGCATCGTATTCCGCATGGATCCGCGCGATATGCTCCGGCAGCAAGCTATACGGGCTGTCCTCCGGCAGCACGACAGGTTCAATGGAAATCTGGTGAAATCCATAGCTGGTCAGCGCCTTGACGTCCTGTAAAAAATCGAGATTTTCGCGCGTAAAGGTGCCGCGGATATAATACTCTTTTTCGCCGCGTCCGGCGACGAGCTTCTTGGCGTTGTTCAGGATAATATCGAACGAGCCTTTGCCGTTGACGGTAGGCCTCAGCGCGTCGTGAATCTCCTTGCGTCCGTCGAGACTGATGACGACGTTGTGCATCTCGCGGTTGATGAAATCGATCTTTTCATCGTCGAGCGCGACACAGTTGGTCGTGATTGTAAAATTGATCTGCTTGTTATGCTGTTTCTCCAGCTCGCGGCCGTAGGCGACGAGCGCCTTACAGACGTCCCAGTTCATGAGCGGTTCGCCGCCGAAGAGGTCAACCTCGAGATGATGCCTCGACCCGCTGTGCTCCATCAGAAAATCGAGCGCGCGCTTCCCCGTCTCGAGCGGCATGAGCATGCGCGCGCCGTGGAAGTCTCCCGTCGCGGCAAAGCAGTAACGACAGCGTAGATTGCAATCGTGCGCGACATGCAGGCACATGGACTTAATCGCGCTGCCGCCCTTTATCTGCGGCGCATCTGGCGTCGCTGTCTCGTAGGCGCCGCTTTCCTTCAACTCTTCCAGATCGGAAAGAATTTCGCGAACCGTGTCTGCGTCAACGCCGGCTTGGAACGCATCCTCGCCGCGTTCGATCGCCTGGACAACGGCAAATGCAGCGTCGTCCAGCTCGTGGATGGCGCCGCTCTCTGTGTCCAGTAAAATATGGTGATGCTGAAATTGAAATGAATGGATCAATTGTATTTCTCCCCGCCGCGGGCTATTTATGCTGCTAACCGCGGCTCGTTCAACAGACAAAGAAAGGCCAATGCAGGCCTTTCTTTGCGGATCGGCTGACCTACATGAGGCAGACGATTATTTTTCTTCCTTCGCGCACTTCTGGTTGGCAACCGTGCAGGATGTTTTGCAAGCCGACTGGCAGCTCGCCTGGCACTCGCCGCACGCGGTGTCTTTTCCCGCTTTGATGCAGGGCGTCTGAATGGTCTGCATATGTTTCATGCCTGTTTTCCTCCGAAATGTTATCACTCTATGGAATTATACACGATCCTCGTTTACAGCGCAAGCGCGGCGGTATCGCGCGCGATGGTCATTTCCTCGTCGGTCGGGATGACGTAAACATGCACTTTGCTCGTCGGTTTCGTGATTTCCAGATCGGTCGCGCGCGGGCAGGTCAGGTTGAGCTCCCAGTCCATATCCATGCCGAGGAACTCCAATCCCTTTAGAATACGTTCGCGAATCAACGCGTCGTTTTCCACGATGCCCGCCGTCATGACAATCGCATCCACACCGCCGAGCGTTGCGGCATATGCACCGATGTATTGGCGCACCTTGTAGCAGAACATATCGCGAGCCAGCGCCGCTCTTTCGTTGCCCTGGTCTGCGGCGGCTTTCAGATCGCGAAAATCACTGCTCACGCCGGAGAGGCCGTAAACGCCGCTCTTCTTATTCAGATAGGTGTCGACCTCCTGCGCACTCATGCCGGTCTTTGCCATGAGGTACGGGATGATCGCCGGGTCGATGCTGCCGGAGCGCGTCCCCATCGGTACGCCTTCCAGCGGGGTAAGACCCATCGAGGTATCGACGCACTTGCCGCCCTTTGCGGCGGAGAGGCTCGATCCGTTGCCGAGATGGCAGGTGATCACGCGCGTGTCTTCTTTTTTGATGCCGAGTTTTTCCAGCTTTTTGACCGCTTGTCCGGTTACATAACGATGGGACGTTCCGTGGAATCCGTAGCGGCGCACGCGGTGCTCGGTATATGCTTCATACGGCAGCGCATAGATGAACGCTTCCTTCGGCATCGTCTGTCCCCAGGCGGTGTCGAATACCGCTACCATCGGCACACCGGGCATGGCATACATGCAGGCACGGATGCCCATGAGGTTTGCGGGGTTGTGCAACGGTACGAGCGGGATACATTCTTCAATCGCTTCGAGTACCTGATCGTTGATGAGAACCGGCTCGGAGTATTTTTCTCCGCCGTGTACGACCCGATGGCCGACGGCGCGGATGAGCTCCATGTTGTCAATGACGCCGATCTTCGAATCGGACAGCACATCCAAAACGAGTTTGATCGCTTCCTCGTGCGTTTTCATCGGGCTTTCTTTTTCAAACTTCTCGCCTTTTTCGGGCTGATATTTTAAAATTGATTTCGGCATTCCGATGCGTTCACAAATACCCTTTGCAATCGCTTGTCCGTCGTCGATATCGATGAGCTGGTATTTCAGAGACGAGCTTCCTGCATTGATGACTAGAATGTACGTCATGTGTTGATAGAACTCCTTATAAATTCTGCGCCTGAACGGCGGTGATTGCGACAACGCAAACGATGTCCTCCACGCAGCAACCGCGCGAAAGATCGTTGATCGGATATTTGAATCCCTGACAGATCGGTCCGATCGCCTCCGCTCCGGCGAGGCGCTGCACAAGCTTGTAGCCGATGTTGCCCGCCTGCAGATCCGGGAAGATCAGCACGTTTGCCCTGCCCGCAACCGGGCTGCCCGGGCTCTTGAGCTGCCCGACTCTGGGAACGAGCGCGGCGTCCGCCTGCAGCTCGCCATCCAAATTCAGCTCCGGCGCGATTTCATGCGCGATGCGCGTCGCCTCCGTCACTTTGTCGACGAGTTCGTGCTTTGCGCTGCCTTTTGTGGAGAAAGAGAGCATCGCAACGCGCGGCTCCATGCCGCAGAGGCATTTTGCCGTCTGTGCGGAAGAAACCGCAATTGCGGCGAGCTGCTCCGCGTTCGGGTTCGGGTTGACCGCGCAGTCGCCGAATACCATCAGGCCGTCGTCGCCAAACGATTTGTCCGGGATCTCCATGATAAAACAGCTGGATACAACGGAGATGCCCTTTGCCATCTTGATGATCTGCAGACCCGGGCGGAGTGTATCACCCGTTGTGCTGATCGCACCGGCAACCATGCCGTCTCCTCTGCCTTTCAGAATCATCATCGCGGCGTAGAACTTCGTGTCCTTCATCACCTGCGCGGCGGATTCCAGCGTCATGCCTTTCGCCTTGCGCATTTCGTAATACTCGTTCACATACGTCTGGTAGTCCGCATCTTTTTCCGGCTCTACAAGAGAAACGCCGTCGAGAGGTACGTTGAATTTCTGAGCCGTAGCTAGAATTTCTTCCGTGTTCCCGAGCAGCGTTACGTCCGCGATGCCTTCTGCGCTTATCTTTGCTACCGCTTGTACGGTGCGTTCCTCCGACCCTTCGGGTAAAAGTATCCTCTTCTTCTGCGTTTTCGCTTTGCGTTTAATTGCGTCCATCAATGCCATGAGATCGTCTCTGCCTCCAGCTGCACTATTAGAATATGAATGAAATGAAAAACCGAACACGAAATGTTCGTTTTTATCAGAATTCTTACATTTTTATCTCAACCGGTAGAGTATACCACAATTATCGCCAAAATGATATACTTGTAATACGAAAAATTCATGATTTGGCGGAGAAATTTCATGCGCGTTGTCGGAATCATAGCGGAGTATAATCCGCTGCACAACGGACATATCTATCATCTCGAACGTGCGCGCGCGAAGTCCGGCGCGGACTACTGTATTGTCGTGCTCTCCGGCAACTTTGTGCAACGCGGAGAAGCCGCCTGCACGGATAAGTTTTCCCGCACAGCCTGGGCGCTGCGCGGCGGCGCCGATCTCGTTTTAGAGCTGCCGAGCCTGTATGCCGTTTCCCCGGCGGAGCGTTTCGCCGCGGGCGGCGTGCGCACGCTGGCGGGAACAGGCGTTGTGACCGACCTCGCCTTCGGCTGCGAATCGCCCGATCTGCAAACTCTCTATCAAATCTCGGATATCATAGCCTCCGAGCCGCCCGCGCTGCAGGAAGCGATTAAAAAGCACCTTTCGCTCGGAAAGAGTTATCCGCGCGCGCGTTACGACGCGCTGGCGGAATACGGCGTTCCGCAGAACATGCTCAGCGCAATTGCGCAACCGAACAACATCCTCGCGGTGGAATACCTCAATGCCATCCGCCAGTATGCCCCCGCAATCGAACCGCTGCCGATCGAGCGCGTTGGAACAGGCTACCACAGCGAGGAAATCGCGGGTGAATTCGCGAGCGCAACTGCGATTCGCAAAGCCATCATAGAAGGCAGGCACGACATCCTGGGTACGATGCCGAATTTCGTCGGCGGGCCGTTGTTATACGACGAGCATTTCATCATCCCGCAGGAAGCGCTCAGCGAAGTGGTGCTCTATGCAATCCGCCGCATGTCCGCCGAAGAACTGGCGAACCTGCCAGATGTCGGCGAGGGGTTTGAAAACGTGCTCTACCGCTCCGTTCGGCAGGCGCGTACGCTCTCCGAGTTTTACGAGCTGATCAAGACAAAGCGCTATACCCTCGCGCGGTGCAGACGCATCGCCATCAGCGCGCTGCTGGGCATCACCGCGGAACAGGTGAAAAAGACCATGCTCAGCCGCGAAGGCTCATATCTGAAGGTGCTGGGGTTCCAAAAGAAAGCGCGGCCGCTGATCAGCGAGATTGCAAAGCGCAAAACCGCACCGCTCATTCTGCGCAACAGCGACCTGGAGGAATGCTCCGCTCTCGTGCGGCGAAACGTGGAGACCGACATGCTCAGCACGGATATCCTGAGCTATGTTTCCAGCCAGGAAATCAAGCGCGACCTGACCGGGCCGGTGATCCTCTGACAACCCCTCAGTGAGACTACAATCGAATCTAAAAATTGTTATGAAATAACGCGGGCGTATCGGATTTTATCGCCCGCGTTTATTTTTTATGCAATTTATAACACGATTCATACATTTTTCATGCGTTGATGTGTTTTTTGATCGCCGGAAGCGCTTCGAGCGCAACGCGCCTGCCCTCCTCGATGGTAGCGGCGGCCTGATCGACCTGAAACCGGCCGTGGACGAACTGCACCTCGGGTTCGAGCATGATGTCCGCCTCCTCGCGGCGGTATTTGGTCAGCTCCCACTGCATGATGGAGATCGTATGGTTCATCAGCTGATATGCGTTCATGTCCGCAACGTTCGTATAGTCGCCGTGATACCCGACGTCGACGCCGATGACCACATCCATGCCGTGATCCCGCAGCGTTTTGCAGGGGACGCGCTCCAGCACACCGCCGTCGATATACGTTTTGCCGTTCAACTCTACCGGTTCGAAGAATGCGGGTATGGACATGCTTGCGCGGATGCTCTCGTGCAGCGGGCCTTCTTCCAGAACGTCGAGCTTGCCTGCCTCGGCGTCCACCGCGACGCAGCAAAACGGGATCCTGGTCTGATCGAACGACTTGTTGTGCGTCAAGATGCGGACGAGGTCCTGCAGGCGCTCGCCTTTCAAAATTCCGCTGGCGGGCGGCAGTTTCACATCCAGATAATCATAGAGCTGAATCGAACGGATGAACCGCTCCAGCATGTCAAGATCCGTACCCGCGCTGTAGATGCCGCCGATGATCGCGCCCATACTGCAGCCGGAGATCATGTCAAACTGGATGCCGGCCTCCTCCAACACCTGTAACACGCCGATATGCGCAAACCCCTTTGCGCTGCCCGCGCCGAGCGCGAGACCGATTTTCTTCGTCATAAGCCTTATCCCTGTCCTTCATTCTCCGCCGCCGCTCATGTGCGGGCATAAAACGAGCCGGAGGCTTTACCCACGGCTCGTTCTGTGTCGTTTAAAAGTCTTCGTCTTCATCCTCGTCGTCGTCCGCTTCGATGAACTCGATCAGGCGCTTGCGCTTTTTCTTCTCTTTCGGCGCTTTCTCAACCGGCTCTTCCCAGTCCTCGTCGTCTTCGTATTCATCGTCTTCCGCTTCGAGGAGCCTCGAGAACAGGCCCTTCTTCTTGGGCGGCGCTTCCTCGGCACGCGGGTCGCGGCGCGGGCGATCGTCAAACTCGTCATCCATCGCAGGCCTTGCAACCGGGCGCGCAAACTGGCGGGTCGCGGTCGGGTCCTCTTCCATCGGCATGCGCTCTACGCCAGCATGCGGCGCGACGCGCGGCTGACGCGCGGTTTGATGGCGCGGCGGCTCGGCATACTGCTCCTCGGCATACTGCGGCTGTGCCTGCCGCTGCGGTTCGGCATGCTGCGGCTGCGCGGGCACATACTGCGCCTGCTGCGCAACCGGAGCCTCCTGCACAGCGGGACGCACCGGCGCGGGCGCGGGTTCGTCCACAACGCCGAGCTCACGGCGATTTGCGTCGATTCGCTGATGATACTCCGCGATGTAGCGCTGCAGGTCCGCCAGAATCTCGTCGGCATACTTGCGCGCGCCGTTATAGATCGCTGTTGCGTTCTCCTCCGCTTCGGAGGCAATCGCACTCGCGCGGCTGAACGCTTCTTTATAGACTTCGGATTCGCCGACACGGCGCTCGAACTCTTCCTGCGCATTGGCGCGGACCGACTCGGCCTGCTCGCTCGCCTGACCGACAATCGTTCCCGCTTCCTGCTGCGCCTGCTCCACGATTTCGACCGCGTGTTCTTTTGCGTCCGCAATCGTGTTTTCCGCTTCCGAAATGATACCCGTTGCGCGGCGGATATCCTCCGGAATGACGACCTTGAGGTCCTCCAGCAGGTCCAGCAGGCGGTCTACTTCCACCACCCGCTTGTTCGTTCCGCCGAACTTGGAGCGCGGGCTTTCTTCCAGCTCCTGCTTGATGCGGTTGATGATACTGAAAATTTTCATTGTTTGTGCGCTGCTCATGGTTTTATTAACCTTTCTGCAATGATATTCTGAATACTGTCCGGTACGAGTCCTTCGATGTTTCCGCCCATGGAACCGATCTCGCGAACGGCGCTGGAGCTGAGAAACGAATGCTCCGGTCGCGCCATGAAGTAAACGGTTTCCACGTCTGGTGCCAGATGGAGATTGAGCGCGTTGATCTGGAATTCATACTCGAAGTCCATGGTCGCCCTGAGTCCGCGGATCACATAGTCCGCTTTGATCTCGTGCGCATGATCGACCAACAGCCCGTCAAAATGCGTTACGACAACATTTTGCATGTCTTCCGCTTCCACCATGCGCCGGATTAAATCGACGCGCTCTTCCACGGAGAAGCTCGGGTGCTTGGTCGCGTTGTTCAACACGCTGACATACACGCGGTCGAACATCTCGATTGCGCGTTCCAGCACGTCGTGGTGACCGATCGTAAACGGGTCGAAGCTACCGGGATATACGCAAGTGCGCATGCCATCCCCGCCTTTCCCAACGCGCGCCGCCGTGCGGTCACGCATTGCCGTCTTTTCCTCTAAACAGCGAAACGGCGCAGGCGCCGTAGTGTCTGGTTTCAACCAGTTCCGCCGCAGGATGCGTTAAAACCGGCGGTATCTTTGGCGCATGTTCAATTATGACGCGCCCGCCCGGCAAAAGCAGCCCCAGCGCGAACACCATGTCCGCGGCTTTTTGCGCGGTTGAATCCTGATACGGCGCGTCCAGAAACACAAAGTCAAAGTGTTCTCGCGCGCGCGCAAGATCGTTTAAACACGCCGCAAAATCCTGACAGGTCACCCGCACAATCGAATCAAGCGAGAGCTGCGCTGCGATCTTTTTGATCTGCTCAGCGCATTCGCGGTTGTAATCGTTGCAGACCACCTTGTCCGCTCCTCTGGACGCAGCCTCGAGCCCGAGGTTGCCGGAGCCGGAAAAGAGATCCAGCACCGCGCTGCCGGGAATATCGAACTGCAGCATGCCGAAGAGCGATTCCTTCACGCGGTCCAATGTCGGGCGCGTGTCCATTCCCTTCGGCGCGTCAAATCGGCGCCCGCGCGCCGTACCGGCAATGATTCTCAAGGCTCAGCCTCCTGTTTATGCCCTGGCGGTTCCCGCCGGGTGCGCGGCAAAATGGCAGAATACACCTTAATTGCCTTATATAGTATAGCATCCCGCGTATCCGCGCACAAGTCAAACATCCCCTCGGCGCGCTCCGGCCGCATCAGTCAAGCTTGAGAAACGGGCCGATATCCGCCTGTAAAAACAGCTCGTAAGGATTCAGATATTTGCCCTCCGGCGATACCAGGCCGACATGCAGATGGAACGTTTCGCTGTTTCCGGTGTTGCCGACGATACCGATCTGCTGGCCCTGCTTCACCGTATCCCCTTCTTTGACAAACGTCGTCAGCTCAAACATGTGGTAATAATGATACACATAGCCGTACGGGTCTTCGATGATGACATAGTAGCCGGGAATCGGCAGATAGCCGGTGAACAGCACAACGCCGTCCGTCATCGCTAAGATCGGCGTTTTTGCGGGCATGCGGATATCGGTGCCGACATGCAGGCGCGTGTTGCGCGAACGCTCGTCAAACCAGCCGTTTTTGATCTCGCCGCCAGGCACGGGATGGATGATCGTTGCCAGATAATCATCGGAGAAGACAGGCTCTTCGCCCGGCGCAAAGGTACCGTCGTCGTTGTAAACCGTGTTCAGATAGTCGAGCGCGAAGATGGCCTCCACATGCTGGTCGTGCGTGCCCTTTGACGCGATCGCCTCAAACGACGTTGTCGGCCAGCAGATCGAAACACCTCTTGCCGCGTTGCCGGTGTGCTCGATGGCGAGCGCATCCGCAATCGCGCCCGTCATGTCCTCGCCGAGCGCATAGTACAGCGCGGCGCTTTCGCGCCAGGTCAGGCGCGCGTCCGGCAGCGCGTCCACACTGATTGCAACCTTCAGATCCCTTAAATCGCGGCTGATGGCGCGCATGCAGTCTCCCGCCGCGGACTGAATCGCAAGATTCAGGGTGTCGGCAAGGTCCGAAAACGCGCCGACGTTCTGCGCGTAGCTGTCGTAGATGCCGGGTTGAAACGACGTGAGTGTTTCGCGCCAGGCAGCCCAGTCCGGCGCGAGTCTCGCGCGCATCAGCCTGTCCGCCGCTTCCAGCGCGGCGTCCACCTTCTGCGGGCGCGTCAGCGAACCGCTGCGGGACGTTGTGGAAACATAACCCGCCTCCCAGCGCAGCAGCTCCGCGGCATAGGCGGCGCAGCTGCCGTCCTCCGCTGCGTCTGCGGCGCAGGCCTGCTGCAAAACCGCAGCCGCTCCGGTTGGCGCCGGTGTTTCGGACGGGTTGGTCATGTCCTCCGCAAGGGAGGAACGAACAGATGCTGTCGATGCCAGAAACAGCACCGACAGCAAAAGTAATTTTATTCTTCTCTTCGAGAAGCATCTCATTTTTTTTAGTTACCCCAGCCTGGGTCTGGAGTGGGTTCCAGGCTGGTGGATCTGTCGGCGGGTGCAGGTGTATCAGACAACCCAAGCGTCAGGCGTCGGGGTCGGCTCTTCGTCGTCCCCGTCTCCCAGATCGGGCAGCGGCGCGGGCGCGTATTTGTACGGCAGTTCATGTGCAACGCCGTCGATCGTCCAGTTGTCCGTCCAGGGCGCGGTTCCGGCGGTCAGCTTGATGCCGGGAATCGAGGGCGGCAGGATGAGCTGCGCCCGGATTGCGCCGACGACGGGATCGAGCGGGTCGCCGTCCCGAATTTCGCAGGTTGTGCCGTAGCCGATGTTATACCAGAGCCAGCGCGCGTCCGGCACGGTCAGGCGGATGCAGGCATGGCTTTCCTTGTTGCCGAGCCGGTCATAGGACTCCGGCACGAGCGAGCGAAGGTCCTTCGCCTTGTCGTACAGCACGGAGTGGAAATACGTCCTGCTGTGAATCAGCGTCAAATACTGCGCGGCCTCTAAATTGACAAACTGGTAGAAACGCTCTTTCGGAACGCCGATCTGCCAGATGCCGCTCGTGGTCTCATGGCCGTATTCCTTGTCCGGGTTGCCCGTTGAGCAGAGCATATAGCGCACGGGCTGCGTCAGATCGGGCTTGCCGAGCTTGGTGCCGTCGTCAATGCGCTTATAGACCAGAACCACCTGCCACTGCTTGTCTACGATAATATAATACGTCTTCGGGTCGGGATAACCGTCCTTGAGGAGGTCGCGGCCCTTTTCGCTCATGTCGTCCAGACTGCCGACGAGCTCTTCATAGGTCATGTTGACCGTCGGCGCATAATAGGAAAACGGAATCGGCGTCGGCGTCGGTTCCGGCGTTGGCGTCGGCGGCGGCATGTCGTCGTACTGCATTTCGTTGAGGTCCACCACGTCGATGGACACGATCACAGGTTCGGGCGTGCTGGTCGCCTGCACTTGAGCCGGTTCTTCCGCGGCCGGGGTGCATCCAATCAAAAAAAGAGCGGCAAGCACAAGGCAAGCAATCAGCGTCGCCTTTGCGATTTGTCGTTCTCTGGGCATAATCGTAACCTCTTATTGCTTCGTGATATCGCTTGACCCGTCTTGCGTCCGATCTGGCCGGACTTAAGCCGTATTCAAACGCGAGTATTGTACCATACCGCCGCGGGCGGATGCTTTGATTCGCGTGAAAGTTCACAATTTTTCCCGAATGCGGCACTCTATTCCCCGGTTTTTGCTTCCTCCGGCTGTTCCTGCGGCGCAGCGTGCTGCAGGTCGGAAAGAATCTTCAGCGCGCGCGAGCCATACTCCAGCGAATACTCGGTATAGGCGGTCAGCGCACGAAAGATTTCGCTCCGCACACCGTCGGAGAGTTTCACGCGGTCCATGTCCGCATCGTCCATCAACAGCATGCGGCGCATGCCCTCAAGCGCGGTCTTGCTGACCGGTTCGCCCTTTTGCACACAGGCGGAGCAAACCGCGCCGCCGCGCGGGGAAAAGCGGACGATTGCGTCGCTTCTCAGGTCGCGCCCGCATTGGGCGCAGACCGTGACCGAGGGACGATAGCCGATGACATTTAGAAAGCGCACCAGAAAGCAGCTGAACAGATCGCGCGGGTCGGATGCCCCATAGGAAAGGAACGAGAGCGAATGGTACAACAGCGAAAAGAGCGCCTCGTTCGGCTCGTTTTCCGGCGCTGCGTCGTGGCAAAGCCGGAGCATGACCGAGCCGATGGTAAACCGTTCGTAGTCCTCGCGGATGGGATAAAACGTCTCCTTGACCTCACAGGCATTCACCGTCGCCTTTTCCCTGCCGCTGAAGATTTCAAACTGACCGAAGACAAACGGCTGACAGGCGTTGACCAGCGGGCTCTTCGGCCTGCGGCAGCCGCGGGCTTTCGCATCCAGCCGCCCGTGCTCAATGGTGAATATGCTCAGGATGCGGTCGCTCTCGCGATAGTTTGTATATCGCGTCACGATGCCGTCCGTACAGATCAGCGCCATACCCCGTCCCCGCTTTTACTCGTAACCGAGCTCGTGCAGCATGCCCGGACGGTTGCGCCAGTCCTCCTTGATCTTGACCCAGAGCTGGAGGTTGACGCGGCAGCCGAGCATCCACTCGATGTCCTTGCGCGACTCCTGACCGATGCGTTTGAGCATGGAGCCGCCTTTGCCGATGATGATGCCTTTGTGCGAGTCGCGCTCGCAGTAGATGGTCGCGTAGACGTCCATCAGGTCGCCTTCTTCCCTGCGCTCCATCTTGTCGATGCCGACGCCGACGCCGTGCGGCACCTCCTCGCGCAGCATCATCAGCGCTTTTTCGCGGATGAGCTCGCCGCAGATGAGCCGCTCCGGCTGGTCTGTGATCATGTCGTCCGGAAAATACTGCGGACCGGGCACGAGCAGCGCTTCCAGCGCCTGCTCCAGCTCGGACAATCCCGTGCCTGTCTGTGCGGAGCCGCGTAAAATGGTTTTGATGAAATCACGCTGTTCCAGCGCTTCCTGCGCATCGTTTGCCTGACCCAGGCTCGCCGCGTCCGTCTTGTTGATAAACGCGACGACGGGCGCTTTTGCATGCGCGAGTTTATCCAGCAGTGCGGCGTCCCGCTCGCGCACGCCCTGCGTCGCATCCGCAACGAACAGGATCGCCTCGACTTCGTTCATCGCGTCGTAGGCGATCTTCTGCATGTATTCGCCGAGTTTGTTTTTCGGGTTGGTGACGCCGGGCGTGTCTAGAAAAACGATCTGCCAGTCCGGCTTCGACAGCACGCCGGTGATCTTGTTTCGCGTGGTCTGGGCGCGGTCGGTCACGATTGAAATCTTCTGACCGATGAGTTTGTTGAGCAATGTTGATTTTCCGACGTTCGGACTGCCGATGATGGACACGAAGCCGGAGCGAAAGCCGCTCATAACAGATCCTCCGGCCCGAACGAATGCGGCAGCAGCTCGCCGAGCGTGGACTCAACGTAGTTGCGCTCGGCGTCTGCAAACAAGACGGGCATGTCGTCCGCGCAGAACTCGCGCAGCACCTGCCGGCAAACGCCGCAGGGCGCCGCGGGATTTTTGCCGGAGCAGACGATGACGATGCCGGAAAACTCCCGCTCGCCTTCGGACACGGCTTTGAACACCGCCGTGCGCTCCGCGCAATTGGTCGGCGTGTAGGACGCGCTCTCGATATTGCAGCCGAGATAATATTTGCCGCTCTTGCCGCGCAGGCAGGCGCCCACCTGAAAATGGGAATACGGCGTATAGGCTTTTTCCATCGCTTCATATGCGAGTGTAAGCATCTTCTCGCGCTCGCTTGCGCTGAGTTTGTTCATCGGTGATACCCCAGTTCGTTCAGAATCTCATCCTGCTTTTGCAGCATGACCGCTTCGTCTTCGGGTTCCATATGGTCGTAGCCGAGCAGGTGCAGCGCACCATGCACGGCAAGAAACGCAAGTTCCCGCTCAAGCGAGTGTCCGTATTCTTCCGCCTGTTCGACAGCGCGTTCATAACAGATTGCGATATCGCCCAGATATCCGTCCGGCGGGGAGAGGATTCCATCCCCTTCCCAGGCGGGAAACGTCAACACGTCCGTCACGCGGTCGATGCTGCGATAGGCGGCGTTGAGCCTTTGAATCTCCTCCGCGTCGGTCACGAGCACGCACACTTCGCCGGAAGCACCGCCGCGCCGCAGGGACGCTTCGGCCGCGCGCCGGATCAGATCCGCCGCGCCGTCGGGCAGGCACTCCAGTTCGGTCTGCACATCGATCATGACATCGGCTCCAGTTCCGGGTAGCGGATGCGCTCGTGCATGAGCCCGGAGATCGTGACGAGAAAGCTCTTTTCGATCTTGTTGATCTCCTCCAGCGTCAACGGGCACTGTTTGAGCTGCCCGTCGTCCATCTTGCCCTGCACGATGCGGTGCACCATCTCCATGATTTCGTCCCGCGTGGGTTCGCTCATGGAGCGCACAGCAGCCTCGCAGCTGTCCGCAAGCATAACGATCGCGCTCTCCTTGGTGCTCGGCAAATTGCCCTGATAACGGAAGAGGCGTTCGATGACGGGTTCGCCGTCCTGCTCCTGCATCTGCTTGGCCTTATGGTAAAAGTAGGTCACGAGCGTCGTGCCGTGATGCTCGGCAACGATCTTCTTTACCTCCGCAGGCATGCGATATCTGGAGAGATACGCCGCCGCGTCCTTCTGATGGGAAATGATGAATCCCGCGCTCTCTTCCGGTCCGAGCGTATCGTGAATGTTCTGCCCGTTCTGGTTTTCGCGGAAATAGATCGGCCTTCTCAATTTGCCAACGTCGTGATACATCGCCCCGGTTCTTGCCAGCAGCGCGTTTGCGCCGATGGTATCGGCGGCGCCTTCCGCCAGCGAGGCGACCATCATGCTGTGATGATAGGTGCCCGGCGCCGCAATCATCATCTTGCGCAGCAGCGGATGGTTTGCGTTTGCCAGTTCGTGCAGCCGCGCGGGTGTGACGATATCAAACAGATTCTCCCACATGCTCAGCATGCCGACGCAGAACACGGAGAGGATGAGCGCGGACGCCATTTGAAGCCCGGCATAGATCAACGTTGTGTTCCAGGAATATTCGAGGATGACGCCGCCGGCAACGACGACCGCCGCGCCGGTTACACCGCCGAGCGAACCCGCGGCGATGAGTGTGCCGCGCTTTCTGCTGCGCTCGGCAACCAGCATGGTCATCTGACCGGAGGCGAGAATCGCCGCCATACCGAGGATGGAATCCGACCCGAACAGCGTGTTGCCGCTGCCGCCGGCGAGCAGCGCAAAGGACATCGCAAACGCGATGTTAACGATCTCCGCCGCCCTGCGGGAAACGAGCAGCGCCGTGAGCAGAACGCCGAACACGGCGGGCGTTACGCGCGGGTCGATGATATAACAGAGCCACTCCAGCAGCAAAGAGAGAATCAGGACGAGCGCCAGAATCGTCATCTTCTTGCTGGAGGTAAAAGTGTCGCGTTCAAACAGGAACAGATAGAGCGTCAGGATGCCGTATACGATCAAGAGATACGCGATGGTTCCGGGTGTGAGGTGGCTCGCCGCCTCCGCGCCCTTGACGAGATCGAGCGAGAGAAGCATGTCATACTGCTCCTGCGTCACGGTCTGTCCCGCTTCAACAATGGTCGCGCCGCGCGCGATATAGACGGGCTCCACCGCGTCCGCCGCCTTTTCCTGCGCGCGGGTTGTCTCTATGGAGTTGACGACGTTGGTCGGCAGCAGATATGCGTCGTATACCATCTCGCCCAACGCTTTGAGCCAGACAGAGAGGGTTGAAATCTTGAGTTCCTTGTTGATGGCCGAGAGCACTCTGGCCTGGTCTGCTTCGGATACGCCCGCTCTGAGCTCCTGCTGGAGCGTTGTGAGCACGTGTTCTTTGAGCTGGTCAATCTCAGCATCCTCCGCTTCCAGCAGCGCGTAACCAAGCGCGGTATCGGAAATCGGGATCGGTAGCTTTAAGAGCATGGCGAGCAGGTCGTTGGTCGATATGACATCCTGCCAGCTGCGTGTGTCGGTTCCGGCAGCGGGCGTGTTGTCCGCGTCCCCGTCCCCGGTTAAAAACGATGCGGCCCGCATATCCGCCGCCGCGTTTCGAAAGCTCGCCAGCGCGGAAAAGAAGCTCTGTGCGTTGGAAATCAGCGTATCCGCGAGCTTCGTATCCACGGCGTATACGTCGGCGACGTTGTTGCGCGCCGACTGCTTGAGTGCCTCGGTCATCGTGGTATCGACGACCATGCGCGGCGCGGTTATGGCCTCCTTTGCAGGGGAACCGACGGATACCTCATAGCGCTTTGGCGTGAGGGATGTAATCGTCACCAGGCACGCCAGCGCAAAGCTGACGAACAGCACGATGACGCCGTATAACGGCCTCTTCGGTTTCGCCGCCGCTTGTCTTCCGGCGCGTTTCGGGGGATTTGTTTTCTGCGTTTCTGACACGATAGTTTGATCCTCGTTCATTCAGGATGCGCCGCGCGAGCCAGCGGACGGGCTGTTACGATCTCTTCGGCTTCTCGAATTTCTCGTAGGCGCAGATGATTCTCTGCACCAGTTCGTGACGTACGACGTCCTTATGGGTTAGATGGATGATTTTGATTCCGTCCACACCGTCCAGCACGCGAACCGCCTGCACAAGGCCGCTGACCTTTTCACGCGGCAGGTCGATTTGTGTGATATCCCCCGTTACCACAACACGCGAGCCTTCGCCAAACCTGGTTAAAAACATCTTCATCTGCTCGGTCGAGCAGTTTTGCGCTTCGTCGAGTATGATATACGCGTTGTTGAGCGTGCGCCCGCGCATGTATGCCAGCGGGGCGACTTCGATCGCGCCGCGCTCATAGAGCGCCTTGTAGCTTTCCAATCCCAGAAAGTCCTGCAGCGCGTCATAGAGCGGCCGCAGATACGGATCGACCTTGCTCTGGAGATCGCCCGGCAGAAACCCGAGCTTTTCGCCCGCTTCCACCGCCGGACGCGTGAGGATGATGCGCTCTACTTCTTTATTTTTAAACGCCTGCACCGCCATGGCGACGGCAAGATATGTTTTGCCGGTGCCGGCGGGCCCGATTGCAAACACAAGCTCATATTCTTTGAGCGCCTGAGCATATTTCTTTTGTCCGAGTGTTTTGCACTTGATCTGGCGGCCTTTGTTGGTGATGGCGATGACGTCGCCCATGATCTTCTCGATTAAATCGGCGTTGCCCTCTTTGGCGAGATCCACCGCATAGCGGATGCGGCTTCTGTTGATCTTTTCGCCGCGGCGCTGCATATCCAGCATCTTTTCGATTACGATGCGTGCGATTGCGGCGTCGTCCTGCTCGCCGGTGATGCGAACGCCGCGCTCTTCCACGCTGATATGCGCGGATGTTTCTTCCTCGAGCACTCCGATGTTCTCGTCGAACACACCAAAGAGACCCAACAATTCGTCGACGTTCTCCAGCGGGATAGTAAGCGTAACCCGCTCTGTTTCCTGTGTCAAGCAGCGTTCTCCTTTGTTGATGAAATGTTTCCAAATCAACGTTCAAGCCGCGTAAGATAACGATTGGACGCGGTTCGTTTTTTATACTCGCGATTATAACATATCGTCTGTCAAAATACCATGATCGCACGCCGTGTACACTGTAAAGACTGTGTCAAATCGAACGGTTATTGTCCGTGACAGTAAAAAACCCGCCCGTGTGCAACGGCGGGTTTTTCTTGTTTTGTTGAACGTTACGCTTCCTTTTTCGCCTCGGTCGGGTACTTTTCACTCCAGCGGTCCATGAAGAACGAGCCAGCGAATCCCGCAACGGCGGCGACGACGCAGAGCATGGCCTCGCCCACCCCCTTGAACGAAAGCGGAATGATCGGTATTGTGGACGCGATGACAAAGCCGATCACGCAGTAGAACGCGATGCCGTAATGCTTTTCAAACAGATGGTTGACCAACCGCGCGAGAAGGATGACAGTCGCGATGATGCCGATTGCAAACGGAACAAGCACCGAGAGGTCCAGCGCTGCGATACCCGCCGTCATCGGCTGATAAAGCCCCAAAAAGATCAGTACCGAGGAAGAACTCATGCCGGGCACGATCAGGCTGATGCCCCAGAGTACGCCGCAGAAAACGAACCAGCCGAACGAAGGCGCAACATTTGTCTGCACGCCGGATTTGAGCAGATAGAAGAACGCAAGCAGCGCAACCGTGCTAACCGCGAGCGCCACCCACATGCCCTTTGAGCGGCCCTTTTGCGCGCCCTCGCGAAACAGCGAAGGGAACGTGCCGAGTATCAGGCCTACGAAAAGGCTGACCATGACGGCAGCGTTGACCGAGAGCAGCTCGGCGATCAACCCGGCAAGACCCAGAAAGCCCGCCGCCCAGCCGATCACGATCGGGATAAACATGCGCCAGTAGAGCTTGAAGTTCTGAAGCGGCTTAGCGAGCACCGCCATCATCGGCTGATAGATGCCGAACGCAACGCCGAGCACACCGCCGGAGATGCCCGGCAGAATCGCACCCGCGCCGATGATCGCGCCCTGTATTACGCGCACGATAAACGTGCGCACGCCAAACATCCCTGCTTTCGGCTGTTCGCCTGCCTGCGCTTGTTCGGCTGCGCTCTGCTCTTCGGGCATGTTTGGCGCAGGGTTGTGTTCCATAAAATCGTTCCGCCTTTCCATCATTCGATCAACGGGCGCAAAACAGCAAAATTGCCTGGCCGAAACGGCCTGCAGCCCGGATGTTTCAAACATGAAACAGTATACTTGATATTTTGTATTATTTCAAACGAATGCGGCTCGATTGCGCAAATATCATGTGATTATCATGTTCGACACAGTTTCTTAATAAAAACAAAACACAGCGGTTCTTTTTTATCCACCTGATTCGCGTTATAATATAGAAAATCATTTCTTCCGCACGTCGCGGTATTGGGCTGCCTGCCCAATCATGATCAGGAGGACACCACTCATGCGAAATCTCACCATGCTGACCGATCTGTACCAACTCACGATGATGTTTGGCTACTTCAAGGAAGGCATGCAAAAAAACGAAGCCATATTCGACCTGTTCTTCCGTCCGAAAGAGGACGTTGTCTACGCCGTCATGGCCGGAATTGAGAGCGTCGTCAACTATATCAACGACATTCACTTTGCCGAGGAGGATATCGCCTATCTTCGCTCGCTCAATCTGTTTGACGAATCTTTCTTGACCTACCTGAAAACGTTCCGGTTCACGGGCGACCTGTACGCCATGCCGGAGGGCACCGTCGTGTTTCCGCATGAACCGCTCGTGCGCGTCCGCGCGCCCATCATTGAGGCTCAGCTCGTAGAAACCGCTCTGCTGACATTAGTCAACCATCAAACGCTGATTGCGACCAAGGCCAGCCAGATCTGCTATGCCGCGCGCGGAGACTCCGTGCTGGAGTTTGGCTTGCGCCGCGCACAAGGCGCGGACGCCGCCATCTACGGCGCGCGCGCCGCCATCATCGGCGGCTGCAATGCAACGAGCAACGTACTCACCGGCCAGATGTTCGGCATCAAGGTCTCCGGTACGCACGCGCACAGCTGGGTGCAGAGTTTTCCAAACGAACTGGCCGCGTTTCGCGCTTATGCGCATTCGTTTCCGGACAGCTGCCTGCTGCTGGTAGACACCTACGACACGCTCAGAAGCGGTGTACCAAATGCCATCAAAGTCTTTCAAGAGCTTCGCGAGAGCGGACACGAGCCCGTCGGCATCCGCCTCGACAGCGGTGACCTCGCGTACCTGAGCAAAAAGGCTCGCACGATGCTCGACGATGCGGGTTTCCCCGACACCATTATCGCAGCCAGCAGCGACCTCGACGAATATGTCATCCGCGACCTGAAAACACAGGGATCGCGTATCAACGTATGGGGCGTCGGCACCCGCCTGATCACGAGCGAGAACAACCCGGCACTCGGCGGTGTATATAAGATGAGCGGCGAGATCATCAACGGCGAACTGTTGCCGAAAATCAAAATTTCGGACAACCCCGCAAAGATCACGAACCCCGGCTATAAAAAAGTGTTTCGCCTGTATGATAAAGACGGCATGGCGATTGCCGACCTGATCGCGCTGGAGAACGAAACGATTGACCAGAAAAAACCGCTGCGCATCTTCGACCCGATTCAAACCTACAAGCGCATGACGCTGACGGACTTCACCGCGCGCGAGCTGCTGGTGCCGATCTTTATCGACGGAAAGCAAGTGTACGACTGCCCGGATATCCACGACATCGCCGCATACGCACAGCGGGAACTCGCCTCTATGTGGGACGAATACAAACGTCTGCTGATGCCGCATACGTACAAGGTAGACCTTTCCGACAAGCTGTACAACCTCAAGCAGCAGATGCTGCAAAATGCGGTTGGAGATCGCATATGAAACGCGCCGTCCTGCTGATTGCGCTGACAGTTGCGTTGATTGCAGCTTTCACGGCAGCCGGCTGCGAGGACGCGTCCCCCGTGCTTGCGGGCACGCCGACGCCCGCCGCCACACCGACGCCCATGCCGGAGCCGTTTACGGCTGAAATCACCGCCGCACCCGCCGCGACTGACGCGCTGGGCAACGAGCTCGGCGACGGGGATCATTACGGGCAGTATCTCTCTTTTGGCGAACTGCGCGTATATGAGTACGACGACGGAACGTTTCTCGACGGCATCTGTGTCAACGCCTATCCCGCGCCGATGGACGGTATCATCGAAATCGTATACCGGACGGACGACGGAAAGATCTGCGGAATCGGCACCATCCATAACGCCCTCGGCACAACGCTGCTCAAAACCGGTTCAAATACCGTGTACGCCGAAATCAGCACGGATATCGACGTGACACAAATGGACTTCACGCTGGAAGTGAAAATTCCGTACAGTCCGGTTACAACCCAGTCGACCCCCGCTCCCTGAACCCTCTTCAAACACTTCTGTAAAAAAACAGCGCGCGCCGTTTGGCGCGCGTTTTGTTAGTTGAGACTCGCTTACTTGTTTGAACCGGATGTTTCGCTGCTTTTCAGCAGCGTTGAGAGCATGTGCGCATAGAGTGTTTCGGACTCTTTCTCCCAGTTGGCGCGCATGCGCTGCGCCATGTCGCGCGTTGCGACCCGCAGCGTGAGTTCCATCACCGCGGCGTTGCCTTCCAGCGCGCGAAGATGCACCAGATAGCCGCCGGAGGACAGCTCCTCCATATCAGATACGATCTGGGTTTTGAGCAACATCTCTTCCCTGCGCTCGCGCGTGTAGCGCTCCAGCCGTTCGCGAAGAGACACAGGAAGGCTCTCCACAAATTCCTCCAGCACGTCCGCGCCGCGCGCGGAGATGCGGTAGACCTGACCCATCGCCTTTGGCACGGCCAGGATAAACGCGTCTTCCTCCAGCTCGTGCATGCAGCTCTGGAAGTCAAAGAAGTTCATCGCGTCGTTTTCCAGCATGACGCGATAAAGCTGATCGCGCGTGAGGTCGATCTTCCCCTCCCGCAGATAGAACAGGATCGTCAGTTTGTTTTTCGTTACGCCGTGCGCAAATATCGGCATGACGCCCTCCCGCTTTTGCTGTTAATCGTCGCTTTGATCGCCACCGATCATTCCGGCAACGATGTATGCGGCATCCTCGACATAGTTCCCGCAGGGACGCCGCTCGTAATACGCCTCTGTTCGCGCCTCCGGTTCGCCGCCCGGCGTCGTCTCTACGTCGATTAAAAGATCGCGGCAGATGATGGTGTGATTCCGCTCTCGGAAACGATCCGCCAACTCGCGTACGCGCGCGTAGACGGCCTTTTTTTCTTCCTTGGCCTGCGGGTCGTCATAGCCGCGCATCAGCCCCTCTACCATGAACATCGCGCTCACCGCGCCGCAGACCTCGCGCATACGCCCCATCCCGCCGCCGAACGTGGAGGCGAGTTTGAGCGCCTGTTCGCGCGTCAGTCCGGTTTCCTCACAAAACGCGAGCAGCACCGACTGCGCGCAGTTAAACCCCTGCTCAAAGTTCGCCTTTGCTAGCGCACTTTTTTCTTTAGCATACATCCAAGTTGATCTCTCTTTACCGTTTTATTGTTCAAAGGATCATACCATATCAGATGGTGCGATGTCCAATGCCTAGCACGAACAAAAAAACACCGCAAGCCGATCAAGGCCTGCAGTGTTTTATGATTACACAGCTTAGAGAATCTGGAACGAGAGCACCATTTCTCTCACATAATCGAATAATTCGTCGACATTATCATGTGTGCCGGTAAATGTGATTATAAACACATCATTCCCTCTGACAAACAGGAAGTCGATCGAATACAGATCGTATCCGTCACGTGCCCAGCTATATTCGCAATATGCCATATCGCTGCCGTTGATCGTTTCCGTACCGCGGTCAAGAAAAACATAATTCTCAAGGTTATCAGCCTCCGTATCCGCAATCCAGCCGTCGATCAGATCCCCAATTGACGTACCGCTCGCAGAGCCGGGCAGAGCGAGCGTGTATACGACATTGATGTCGTCCTGTCCGGTGATTTCATATTCACTCGGATAGAAGATTGCGTCTAGGCCTTCCGGGTCCTCCAGCATCAACCAGTCGGATGGATAGTAAATGGAATACCAACCTTGAGGTTGCGTATAGAGTGTATAGCCTTCCGGTTTGGCGACGTCAGCAGACGCGGCAGTTACATTAAAACGTACCGCTGCCGCAGGCTCTGCCGCACCGTCGATATAAATCTCAACCAGATACTGCCCGGCAGACGCAACCGTATTAAGCACCAGGTTTCCGAAGATGTAGATATCTGTTCCGCCTTGCGGGTCAAAATCATATTCGTCGATGATGTTTCCCTGCGTATCGTACCAGACGTAGTGAATGATGGTATCCTCAGTTGCGTTGCGCAGAACCGCGCTGACATACCATGTGCCGGTCGGAGCCAGGGTGTCTACACTGTCAACCGGATAGCCGTCTGCGGAAACATCCGTCGTCATTGAGACTTCTTCCAGATACGCGCCCTGTGTCTCTACAACCGCAGGCGCGACCGGTGTTTCCTCTGCCTGTTTGGTTTCCACGGGCAGAATGACAAACTTCACGGTCGCATCGGGTTCTTCCCTGTCGCCGATGAAGTATTCTACCTTGTAATCACCGGCGGGAATCAAATCATTCGCCTCAACAAAGGAATAAATGTAGCGGCTGGAGATTGTTCCGCTGTCCAATTCAACTTCATCGATCATTTCGCCTTCGGTCACATAGGACCAGACGATACGAACTTGGGTATGATCCGGCGCATTTACAAGTTTAGCCGAAGTGTACAGGATCGAAGCGTCCGCTGGAAACGAAACAACCTCTTCGCCGGGTACGCCGTCCTGATCTACAGTTTCAGTCATGATCGCATCTTCTATTTTTGCAGTGCTGAAACTGAATTTGCAACCGAACGCCGAAACGGCGAACACGACCGCCAGAGTCAAGAGTAAAAATCTTTTTGCTGTCTTCATAAAGACTCCTTTCCTTCTCCCCAAGCACAGCCACCGATTTGAGCGTCCATCATTTTCTAATGTCGCATGTCCTGCTCACCAGCAGACGTTGGCCGTGAGAACGTCAGAGGCATAATTACACATTGTACTTTCGTCTACTGTTCTTTCATCATATCATATCATCTGTTTTTGTCACACGTTTTTTAACAATTCATCAAAAAACGTTGAAAAATTACTCAGTGGTTGACCCTCCGCCAAAGCATCAATCCGTTTGCAAACGCAAACTCCATACTGCCCTCGTTTTTCAGCCACGCGAGATACGAGCGCACCGTACTGCCGATGAGCACATGCTGCGAGACGTTCATGCTCAGGCCGTAATGGTTGAACAGCTTTTGCAGCAGTGTTTCAAACGTAGTCGGTTCTCCGCAAAAGCCAAGTATCGTTTCAGAAATCTCATATACCTTATCGATATTCACCTGCGCCAGTGGTGCAATGTCGTTTGTCTCCTCCGCGTGCGCCGGGATGAACACCTCCGCTTCCAGCGTTTTGATCATCTCGAGAGTGGTAATATAAGCTGCGACGTCGTAAACAAATGTGATTTGATATTTTTCCAGCGTTTCCCGGCTCGAAAGACTGTCCGCAAGATAGACCGCGCCGTCGTCGCTGGCAAACCCAACCATATCAAAGAAATGTCCGGGCAGCGGAATGCTTTGCACACCCTCCGGCAGCACATCGTCCGTGAGTGTTTCCGCGCGGCTTGGCTGCGCCATCAGAAACTTGTGTTTCAGATCCTTCGGCGGGAATCCGCCGTATAAAAACGACGGCTCCAGCAGCGGATGCGCGGTGAAGTCCCTCTCGATTCCCGGCGCATAGATACTGCAGCCGGTCTGCGATTGCAGATATTGATTGCCGCCGATGTGGTCCGCGTTGGAATGCGTGTTGAAAATCGCCGTTAACTTCCATCCGTTGGCGTCCAGAATCTGTCTGATCTTGCGCCCCGCTTCCTTGTCGTTTCCGCTGTCGATCAGGCATACGTCCGTTTCTCCGGTTCGAATCAACCCGATTTTCGCCGGGCTTTGTATGGTATAGCAGCGTTTTGTAATCTGTTTGAGTTCGTACATGCGGGTTTACTCCATTCACGCGATATCTATCGTTATACGTTCAAATAGCCTTTTACTGTGATCACTGCATCGCCTCCGATTTGGATGGTTCCATCGTCTTCGATTCGGCTCATGATCTCAGAGGGTCTTCCCATTGTTTCACCCTGCACAAACGTGTTGACCGCACCGGATTGGATGCGTCCGTTTTGATGCAGAAAATATGTCAGCGCGGCGTTGGATGTACCCGTTGCGGATTCCTCGTCGATTCCGTACAGCGGCGCGAAATTTCTGCAAAACGCCGTCGGCTGCCCTTCCTGCGGGCAATAAAACAAATGCGCACCGCCAACCTGAAATTCCTTTGACAAAGCGATGACGGTTGCACGGTCTTGCTGTGCGTTGTCGAGCGCAGCCTTTCTGTCGACCGGGAGCATGATGTCAGCCAGCCCGGATTGGACGACACTTGGGCGCAGCCCGTCGGGTTGGTTGTTCAGCGTAAGGCCGTACGCGGCGTAGAGTCGCGTCGATTCCTCGTCCGTCAGCGTTCGAAGCAGTTCGCCGCGCGGCATCTGCAGCCAGATTCTGTCCGGTTCGACGGTTACGCTCAGTTCACCTGCCGGTGTATCGGCGTGGTATGCGCCGCAAGTAATCCTGTTTTCTTCACGCAGCACGGTGAACACGGAGATCGTCGCATGGCCGCAGAGCGGCACCTCGCCTTCGGGTGTGAAATACCGTAGCTTGAATATGCCGTCTTTGCCGGATTGCACAAACGCGGTTTCGGAGTGCCGGAGTTCCGCTGCGGTTTTCTGCATGACGGAATCGGCGGGGTATTCTTTTTCTTCAGGGAGTAACACGACACCGGCCTGATTGCCGCCGAAGCGTTCGCTTGTAAATGCGTCTACGATGAACAGTTCCATGATGATTTTTCCTTGCAAGATGTTTATGAGATTATAACAGAAAATTGCATGAAATTGAATTTTTGCTTGTCTTAAAGTCGGTCGCGGCTTCAAGTCCCTCTTCTAAATAACAATAAAAACCACCCGGTTGGGTGGTTTTTTGTTGGTGCGGCAGATGGGACTTCTTTGCTCCTGTCAGACGCGTTTGCTTGCATTCCATGCATCGCAAACGGTCTTACTCGCAAAGCCTGCCGCTCAAAACGCCGACACCGCGGCGTTTTATCCGCCGCTTGCGCGGCGGTCGCGGCTTCAAGTCCCTCTTCTAAATAACAATAAAAACCACCCGGTTGGGTGGTTTTTTGTTGGTGCGGCAGATGGGACTTCTTTGCTCCTGTCAGACGCGTTTGCTTGCATTCCATGCATCGCAAACGGTCTTACTCGCAAAGCCTGCCGCTCAAAGCGCCGACACCGCGGCGTTTTATCCGCCGCTTGCGCGGCGGTCGCGGCTTCAAGTCCCTCTTCTAAATAACAATAAAAAACCACCCGGTTGGGTGGTTTTTTGTTGGTGCGGCAGATGGGACTTCTTTGCTCCTGTCAGACGCGTTTGCTTGCATTCCATGCATCGCAAACGGTCTTACTCGCAAAGCCTGCCGCTCAAAGCGCCGACACCGCGGCGTTTTATCCGCCGCTTGCGCGGCGGTCGCGGCTTCAAGTCCCTCTTCTAAATAACAATAAAAAACCACCCGGTTGGGTGGTTTTTTGTTGGTGCGGCAGATGGGACTTGAACCCATACGCTCGCGCACACGCCCCTCAAACGTGCCTGTCTGCCAATTCCAGCACTGCCGCGCACCATGTAATTATAGACGCAGGCATGGGCGTTGTCAATTCCTTTCCGACAATTTTGCTCACCCGTTTTTTTAACGCATATTTTTCATGAATCCGTGCTTCAACGTCTGCGCCGCCTCACTGGGGGATACACGAAATACCTGTTCGTTCTTCGGCTTGTGTCGTCCGCTTCTCTTGCGTGTGTTTGATTCTATATGATATAATGCTTTGATTTCGAGTATGGAGGATTACCCTTGTTTACCGCTAACGGATATTACTCTCAACTGCACGGCAACTACTTATTTTATGAAGTCGGCAAGCGCGTTTCCGCGTTTGCAAAAGAACACCCGGACGCAAAGCTCATCCGTATGGGAATCGGCGACGTAACGCGTCCGCTCGTTCCCGCCGTTATCGAGGCACTGCATCAGGCGGTGGACGATATGTCCCGCGCCGAAACGTTCCACGGCTACGGGCCGGATTTCGGCTATGATTTTTTACGTGAAGCGATTCAGCAACGCGATTATATCGCGCGCGGCGTGTCCGTCGATCTCGACGAGATCTTTGTTTCCGACGGCGCAAAATGCGACGTAGGCAACATTCAGGAGATCTTCTCTCAGGATTGCGTCGTCGCGGTGACCGACCCCGTCTACCCCGTCTACGTTGACACCAATGTAATGAGCGGACGCGGCGGCACGTTTGATGAAAACAAAGGCGGCTATGAAAAAATCGTCTATATGGCCGGCGGCGAGGAGAACGGATTTGTCGCGAGCCTGCCAACGGAACGCGTCGACGTTATGTACCTCTGCTTTCCGAACAACCCGACTGGCGTGACCCTCACCCGCGAACAGCTCAAGGCATATGTCGATTATGCGCGCGCAAACAAGGCGCTGATCCTCTACGACTCCGCCTACGAGTCCTATATTTCCGAACCGGACAAACCGCACAGCATCTACGAAGTGGAAGGCGCCAAAGAGTGCGCAATCGAGTTTCGATCCATGTCCAAGACGGCGGGCTTCACGGGAACGCGTTGCGCATATACCGTAGTCCCCAAAACACTTGTTTACAAAGACAGCCTCGGCAACGAAGTGCGTCTGCGCGACCTCTGGGCGCGCCGCGTATCCACGAAGTTCAACGGCGTTTCCTATATCACACAGCGCGCGGCGGCGGCGGCCTACAGCCCCGAGGGCAACGCACAGATAATGAACGTTGTTGCGGACTACATGGAAAACGCGCGCATCATCCGCGAAGGTCTGCAACAAGCCGGTTACAAGGTGTTTGGCGGCGTCAACGCGCCTTACATCTGGCTCAAGGTTCCACACGGCGACAGTTGGAAGTTCTTTGACGAACTGCTGAAAAACTATCACATCATCGGCACCCCCGGCGAGGGTTTTGGCGCCGCTGGCGAAGGCTATTTCCGCATGACGGCGTTTGCCACGCGCGAAAGCACGCTGGAAGCCATGGAACGCATTCACAAAGGATCTGTATGACGAAGATCATCGCATTCGAGGGAATCGACGGAACCGGTAAAACCGTTCAGCTCAACCGCCTGCTAGAGCGGCTCAAAGCGGACGGGCGTTTCCGCGTTGAGACCATCTCGTTTCCGATGTACGACACGTTTTTTGGCGCCGAAGTCGGACGCCTGCTCTCCGGCAGCGGCGGCGTGAGCGCAAACGACGTGGATCAAAAGAGTATGGCGCTCTGGTACGCGCTCGATCGCTTCGAGGCGTTTCAAACTTTCGATTATTCCGGCGCGGATGTCCTGCTGATCAACCGTTATATTCTCAGCAACGCGGTCTATCAGTCCGTCCGCGCGCGCGACCTCGGCAAACCCGACCTGCTGGACTTTGTGCTGGAGCTGGAATACGAGCATTTTCGAATTCCAAAAGCAGACGCGCACATCGTATTTGACATGAATCCGGAAACCGCATCCGAAAACGTCGGGAAAAAAGGATTTCGGGACTATGTCGGCGATCAGGCAGATATCTATGAAGCGCTGCCGGATATCCAAAAGCGCGCTCGGGAAAAGTATATTGAATATGCCGCGCGGATGCCCGGCATCGTCATGATCCCCTGCATGGAGGCAAACCGCCTCAAGAGCATTGAGGCAATCGGCGCGCTGGTCGACAGCGAAGTCGACCGGATTCTCTCCGCGGGATAACATCAGAAACAATATAATTGGGAGGAATATACACATGAGAAAAATTGGAATCCTGACGGGCGGCGGGGACTGCCCGGGTCTCAACGCGGTTATCCGCGGCGTCGTGGAAGAATGCGCGACGGCGGGCATCGACGTATACGGCTTCTCCGCGGGCTGGCGCGGCGCGCTGACCGGCGAAGGCCGCTGGCTGTCACTCAAAGATGTGGAAGGTCTGCAGACCAAGGGCGGCACGATCCTCGAGAGCAGCCGCACCAACGTCATGAAGGAAGAAAACGGTCCGGAGCGCGTCCGCAAAACCCTCGAAGGCCTCGGGCTTGAGGGCATGGTCGCCATCGGCGGCGACGACACGCTCGGCGTTGCCAACAAGCTCACCAAGATGGGCATGAAGATGATCGGCGTCCCCAAGACCATCGACAACGATCTCTCCAGCACGGACTATACGTTCGGCTTTGACACAGCGAGCAACATCGCCATGGAATGCATCGACCGCCTGCACACGACCGCCGCATCGCATGCGCGCTGCATCGTCGTGGAGTGCATGGGCCGCCACACCGGCTGGATCGCCGTTCAGGCGGGCCTCGCGGCGGACGCAAACCTGATCCTGATCCCCGAATTCCCCAAGACGTTCGAAGAGATCATGCAGGTCATTCGCTCCCGTTATATCAAAGGGCAGCGCCACACGATCATCGCCGTTGCTGAAGGGTTTGAGCTCAAGGGCGAAACCGAAGACAATGTCGGCCTCGACGCGTTCGGCAACAAGCTGCTGCTCGAAAAAGAAATCGCCAAGACGCTCTCCGACCGCATCCAAAAGGCCATGCGTGACGACACGTCCCTGGACGAAAAGCGCAAGTACTTCGAGTGCCGCTCCGTTGTGCTCGGACACATCCAGCGCGGCGGTTCCCCCTCCTGCTTCGACCGCGTGCTCGGCACACGCCTCGGCTTCAAGGCCGGCGAGCTGGTAGTAAACAAGCAGTACGGCAACATGGTCGCGCTGCAGGGCACGTCCATCGTCACCGCGGACCTCGACAAGGCCGTTTCGGAGCGCAAGGAAGTGGATCTCGACTTCTACAAGTCCGTCTCCATCCTCTTCAAATAAGCATCACACAAATAAAAAAGACGGGTTACCCCGTCTTTTTTTTTGCTTTATTCGTCCTGCTCCAGCACGCGGCGAAACTGGGTTTCGTAAAGTTCGCGATAGATGCCGCTGTTCTTGAGCAGTTCCTCATGCGTGCCCTGCTCGGCGATGACGCCGTTTTGTACAACGAGGATGCGATCCGCCGCAAGCACGGTAGACAGACGATGCGCAATCACGATGCTCGTGCGTCCCGCCATCACCGGTTCCAGCGCGCTTTGAATCGCGTTTTCCGAGATGGAATCCAGCGAACTCGTCGCCTCGTCCAGCACGAGTATCTTCGGGTCTTTGAGCACCACGCGCGCAAGAGAAAGGCGCTGTTTTTCGCCGCCGCTGAGCTTGAGCCCGCGGTTGCCGACGAGAGCGTCATAACCGTCCTGCTGCGACACGATGAAATCATAGATGTTCGCCAGCCGGCAAGCTGCATCCAGCTCCTCCAGTTTCGCGTCCGGCTTGGCGTAGAGCAGATTCTCGCGGATTGTGCCGTTAAACAGATACGCGTCCTGTGTCACCACGCCGATGTTCCGCCGCAAATAAGTCAGGTCGAACTCCCGCACATCCACGCCGGAGACGAGGATGCGTCCGCTGCTTAAATCATAAAGCCGCAGCAACAGGCTAACGAGTGTGGACTTTCCCGCACCGGACGGGCCGACGACGGCATACATCCTGCCGGGCGGAATCTTGAAGCTCGCGTCGCGGATTACAGGCTCTTTGCCTTCATAAGTAAACGATACGTGGTCGAATACGATCTCCGGCTCGTCGAGCGGCGGACACTTCGGGTCGGGCGGGTTCTTGATGGTGACTTCCTTGTCGTAATAATCGAAGATGCGAGTAAACAGCGCGAGCGAGCGCGTGAACTCCACCCCCAGCCCCAGCAGCGACTGAACAGGTCGGTAAAGGCGGTTGATGAGCGCAACCATTGCCGTTATGATGCCGACGGTGAGCGCGGAGTCGAGCGAGCTGATGATAAAATAACCGCCGGCAAAGTAGATCAGCAGCGGACCGAGCTGGGTGAACATGCCCATTGCCATGCCAAACCACTTGCCGCTGCGCTGCTCTTTGAGCGACAGGCGCGTCACGTCCTCGTTGATGTCGACAAAGCGGTCATACTCCGCCTGTTCTCGCGTGAAAATCTTCATCAACAGCGAACCGGACACGCTGAGTGTTTCGGTCAGCATCTGGTTCATCTTGTCGCGTTCACCCTGCGTCTGCGATAGCAGTTTCCAGCGTGTGTGCCCGACGCTGCGCGTCGGCAACACAAACAGCGGAATGACCGCAATGCCGACAAGCGCCATCTTCCAGTTCATCGCAAACAGCGCGGCAAGCGTGGCGACGACCGTCATGATGTTGCTGATCGAGGTCGTCAGCGTGTATGAAATCACGTTGCCGACGCCGCTGATGTCGCTGTCCATGCGGGTTAAGATGTCTCCCTGTTTCTCGTTTGTGTAGAATTCGTGCGGCATGCTCTGCAGATGCGCGTACATCTGGTTTTTCATGTCGAATATGATGCGCTGGGAGATCCAGGAATTGATATAACTCTGCAGCACCGTGATCGCCTGCGACGCCGTCAGCGTCAGAAACGCAAACAGCAACAGCCGGATCAGCAGCTGCAGATTTTTTCCGGTGAGGGCTTCGTCCACGATACGCCCGGTGATGATCGACGGAAACAACCCGATCACAGCCGCGATCAGAATCGCAATCAGAACGAGCGCAAACTGAAGGCGGTATGGTTTGAGGTACGCTAGGATACGAAACAGGAGCCGCTTGGTCAGCTTCGGCCTGTTTTTCTTCTCCTCTTCCGTCAGAAACCCGCGCATTCCGCCGCCGGGACCTCTACCTGCGCCCATTTACAGCTCCTTTGGTTCTCAGCCGTTGCCCTGCAGCCGTTTGACCCGCTGCGCAACCGCCTTACCCGTCGGTGTGGTGGCCAGTCCACCTCGCGCCGTCTCGCGGTATTCCACACGGATATCGCGGCCGACGGCATACATCGCGGCAACCACCTCGTCAAACGGAATCAGGCTCGTAATACCCGCCAGCGCCATATCGGCGCAGAGCATCGCGTTGACCGCGCCGAGCGCGTTGCGCTTGATGCACGGGCACTCGACCAACCCCGCGACAGGATCACAGATGAGGCCCAAGACGTTTTTCATCGCCATCGCCGCCGCGTCCAGCGCCTGCACGGGAGCGCCACCGCTGATCTCAACCAGCGCGGCAGCCGTCATGGACGCGGCAACGCCCGTCTCCGCCTGGCATCCGCCGCCTGCGCCGGAGATCGTCGCGTTTTTTGCGAAGATCAGCCCGACCGCGCCTGCGGTAAACAGGCCTTCGATCAGCGTTTCATCCGACCAGCCGCGCTGGCGTCCGCTCTCGATGAGCGCACCGGCGACGATGCCGCTTGCCCCCGCCGTCGGCGCGGCGACAATGCGCCCCATGGAGGCATTCACCTCGACAACAGCCATCGCGGACGCAGCCGCGCGGCAAGCCGTATAGCCCGAAAACGGGTTGTGCTTGCCGTATTTGAACAGACTCGCCGCATCTCCCCCGGAGAGTCCGCTGACGGATTCCACTTTTGAAGTCAATCCGCGGTCTACCGAGGCACGCATGACGTTCAGATTCTCCTGCATCTCGGCGACGATCTCCTCGCGCGACTTCTCGGAGTGTTTCATCTCGCGGCGAATCATCGCTTCATAGATGGGAATCTTGTTTTCCAGGCAATAGCGGCGCAGGGATTCGCCGTTTGTAAAAGCGTCCGTCAACAACATACGATCACTCCTCCCTTAAACCGCGAACAGGCGGTTGATCCCGCCGCACTGCTTCAATATCATACCAAGCATTTCCTTTGTGACCGGCTGGTCCGTCTCTATGGTCATATACGCGTCCTCGCCTCTGCCATGGCGGAACACGCGCATGAACGCGATATTCACGCCGAGTCGCGCCAGCACCTGAGACACCTCTGCTATAACGCCCGGTTTATCGTCGTGCTGGAAGATCAGCGTCGGATATTCGCCTGAGAACTCGACTTCCAGCCCGTTGATCTGGGTGATGCGAATATTTCCGCCGCCTACAGACTCGCCAACGACTTGCGTGATCTGTCCGTCGGAACCGGTGATTTCGATGCGTGCGGTGTTCGGGTGCTTCGGCGGTTCGTCCGACCACTCGACCGAAACAGGCACGCCGCGCTCCCGCGCGACCAGAAACGCGTCTTTGATGCGCAGATCGTCGGGATCCATGCCGAGCACACCGGCGACGAGCGCCTTATCGGTGCCGTGCCCTTTTCCCGTTTCGGCAAACGAGCCGTAGAGTGTAAACGCGGCTTCTGCAACGTCCTCCTCGGCGATCTTGCGCGCGACATGCGCAAGGCGCACCGCACCAGCCGTATGCGAGCTGCTCGGACCCGTCATACGCGGGCCGATGATGTCGAATACCGAAAAATCTTCCATATGATTCGCTCCAACTTTGTCGTATTGTGAAAAATCGACCGGCGCATTTAAGACGCACCGGTCGAAAGGATTGCCGCGCACCCGATCTTTGACAAACACGCCTCCGGGCGATGCTCCGACAGGTTGCTCCTTTCAGGCTGCTCCGCGGCACATCGCAAGTTCCGCTGAATGCTGCTTCCGTCAGGACCTGACATGGTTCACGGTCTGCAATTGCACGGGACCCGACGCTCAACGCTCCTTATCGGGATCTGGCCCCACAGACGCTTGCCGGGGATCGGGAGTTCCACCCTGCTGTAGCGGATTGCAGGTACAGGGCACCGCTATCTCCCCGCTTAGCGCGGCAAACTGGATTACCGCATTATTGTAACATAACGCGCACGAAAAACAAACAAATAATGAGACGCGAATCGCAACAGATTGCAAACGAATCCGCAACAGCGCGTCAAACGCGCAGCTTTTTCAGCGCGTATTGCGCCGCGACTCGCACCGCCTCCCGCTCGTCCTCAAGCCACGGCTCGATCAGCGGTATGAGGTCTTTCCTGCCCTGCTTTGCGGCGATCACGCACGCGTGCTGGATCAAACGCCTCTGCCGGTTGAGGTTTTTGCCGACGATTTCCAGCGCAGGTTTCACGTTGCCCGAAAGCAGCGTCTCCAGATCAAGCTCTTCCGGCATCGTCTGTGCCGTCTCGATATCTCGATTATACGGACAGACACTCTGGCAGTGCTCACAGCCGAGCATGCAGTCCATCGCGTCCATAACCCAATCTTCCATCGGTTCGCCGCACATATAGGCGCGCGCACACTTCTTGTAATCGTATCCGTTGGCGTCGATCGCACCGACCGGGCAAGCCGCCTCGCAGGCGCGGCAGGTATCGCAGGTTGTTTTTTGCGGTGTGCCGTTTTCGACAAATTCAGGTGCGTCCAGCTGCGCCACCAGGGTCAGCATAAAATATCTCGTTCCAAATTCCGGCAGAAGCGTCAACCCGCTTTTCAGCGGAGTCCCGACGCCGCTTCTGATCAACAACTCTCGAACCGGCACCTCGATCCGCTTCGCTTGAATGCCGACTTCTTCCATGCGGCGGATGAGTTTGCTCGAAGCATGGTAGGCGGCGTTGCTCGAAGGGTAATAAGCGGACAACGGAACGCCGGCCGCATACGGTTTGTACGGATACACGAGACCGAGAATCGCATTTGCCCAAGGTGCGACAGCCACCGTGTCAAACTGAACGTTTTTTGCATCGGAATGAAAAGCGCCGTCTTGAAAACGGCGCTGAAAATGGTCGAATGGTTCGGTTGTGAACACATAGCATTCGGCAAACCCGAATTCTGCCGCCAACGCTTTGATATCCATGCTTCTTCCTCAAACTAGGTCGATATGCTCCGTTAAGCCTTCTGTTGCTGGAGCATTTCCTTGGTCTTCATCAGGCGTGTGAGGTTGCCGCGCTCGTTTTCGTCGAGCTTCATCTGGATACGGCGGATGGTTTCCGTGATCTGCGGAATCATGACGTACTCCAGCGCGTTGACGCGGCGGCGGGTCTTTTCGATTTCGTCCGCGAGTCTGCTGCAGGTTTTTTCGATTTCGGCAAGCTGCGCGAGCAGAGGCAGCACCTCCGCCAGCAGCTGGACGGACAGATCGAGATCCGCGCTCGTTGTCGCAAAGCCGTAGGGATACGTAAATCCCTCCTCTGCCGATATCTCGATTTTCGGAACGCGGATGGAGAGCACCTGCTGCGTTCCGGCGGTTACCTGAGCCGCGCGCGCGGGATACATGAGCGCCTCTTCTACTTCTGCGCCGCTCATGGAAGCGCGCGCAAGAACAAAGCTCTTCATCGCGCGGGAAAGCTTCTCTTCCACCTCCGCGCGAAGGACTTTGTTTTGTCTGGCAAATCCGATGAAGCGGCGCACGAGCTCGTCGCGCTTGTCCTTCATCATCTTATGTCCGCGGACGGCAACCTTCTTGCGTTTCTTGAGGTTGCTCAATTCCATACGGGTGGGTTTTACTTGGATCGCGGCCATCGGCTACGCCTCCCCGGGGTAGTACTTCTCGATAAAGACGTCCTTGATGCGCTTGAGTTCCGATTTTGGCAGGATACCGAGCAGCTTCCAGCCGATCGCGAGTGTCTCCTCGATCGAACGGTTTGCATAGTACCCCTGAGACACATATTCCGTCTCAAACGCATCCGCAAACTTTGCGTACAGCTTATCTACGTCGCTCAGCGCCGCGTCGCCAAGGATGACGGCGAGCTCTTTTGCGTCCTTGCCGCGCGAATAGGCGGCAAACAGCTGGTTCATCGTGTTGGCGTGATCTTCACGCGTTTTGCCTGCGCCGATGCCTTTGTCCTTGAGTCGGGACAGCGACGGAAGCACGTTGATCGGCGGGGTCAGACCTTTGCGGTAGAGTTCGCGCGAGAGAATGATCTGTCCCTCCGTGATGTAACCGGTCAGATCCGGAATCGGATGCGTGACATCGTCCTCCGGCATGGAAAGGATCGGAATCATCGTGATGGAACCAGCATTATCACGCATTCTGCCCGCACGCTCGTACATGCTGGCAAGGTCGGTATACAGATAACCCGGATACCCGCGACGGCCGGGGACTTCTTTGCGTGCGGCGGAAACCTCTCGCAGCGCCTCGGCGTAGTTTGTGATATCCGTGATGATGACGAGCACGTGCATGCCCAGATCGTACGCCAGATATTCCGCGGCGGTGATCGCCATGCGCGGCGTTGCAATACGCTCGATCGCCGGGTCGTTCGCGAGATTGATGAACGTAACCGTCTTCTCGATCGCGCCGGTCTTTCTGAAATCGCTGATGAAGAAATCCGCTTCTTCAAACGTGATGCCGACGGCGGCGAACACGACGGCGAACTTCTCGTCCGAACCGAGCACCTTGGCCTGCCTTGCTATCTGCGCGGCGAGGTTTGCGTGCGGCAGGCCCGAGCCGGAGAACACCGGCAGTTTCTGGCCGCGCACGAGCGTGTTCAAGCCGTCGATGGCGGAGATACCGGTCTGGATGAATTCGCTCGGGTAATCGCGCGCGGTTGGGTTCATCGGCGTGCCGTTGATGTTGAGATGTTTTTCGGGAATGAGCGCGGGCCCTTTGTCGATTGGCCGGCCCATGCCGTTGAAGATGCGACCCAGCATATCGGGCGCAACATCCAGCTCGATGGACTTGCCTAAAAAACGCGCTTTGGAGGTGCTGATCTGCAGTCCCTGTGAGCCTTCAAAAAGCTGCAGCAGCGCTTTGTCGCGGTCGATTTCGAGCACGCGGCCGCGGCGAATGCTGCCGTCCGCCTGCTGAATTTCAACGAGTTCGTCGTATTTGACGCCGGAAACATGCTCGACAAGCATCAGAGGGCCGACGACTTCGCGGATGGTCTTGTATTCTTTACGCATTACGCTTCGCCCCCTTCCGTCAGAGCGCGGATCTGGTCGTTCATATCCTTCATGATCGCGTCATACTGCGCCTGCACATCCTCTTCCGGAACATACTTCAGGCGTCCGATCTTCTCGCGGACAGGCAGTTTGACGAGCTTGCTAAACGGCGCGTCTTCCTGCAGGGCTGCGAGGCTCTTATCGTAGAACGTCAGAATTGTTTTGAGCATCAGACGCTGCTTTCTCGGCGAGGCATACGTGTCCACTTCGTGGAACGCGTCCTGATGCAGATAGTCCTCGCGGATGCTGCGCGTACTCTCGAGCGTCAGCCGGTCGCGGAAGGACAGCGCGTCGATGCCGACGAGGCGGACGATTTCGTCCAGCTCGCTCTCTTCCTGCAACATCGCCATAGTCTTTTGCACGAGCGACGTCCAGTCGTCGGAAATATTTTGATTGAACCAGCTTTCGAGCCGGTCGAGGTAGAGCGAGTAGCTCTGCAGCCAGTCGATGGCCGGGAAGTGGCGCGCATACGCCAACTTGCTGCTCAAACCCCAGAACACCTTAACGATGCGCAGCGTCGCCTGCGAAACAGGCTCTGAGATGTCTCCGCCCGGAGGCGAGACCGCACCAATGGCGGAGACAGCGCCTTCGCGCCCGTCGCTGCCAAGGGTTTTGACCGCACCCGCGCGCTCGTAAAACTCCGCAAGACGGCTGGACAGATATGCCGGATATCCTTCTTCGCCCGGCATTTCTTCAAGGCGTCCGCTCATCTCGCGGAGTGCTTCCGCCCAGCGTGAGGTGGAGTCCGCCATGATGGCGACTTTATAACCCATGTCGCGGAAATATTCCGCAATCGTGATACCGGTATAGATCGACGCTTCGCGCGCCGCAACCGGCATGTCCGAGGTGTTGGCGATGAGCACCGTGCGTTTCATGAGCGAAAGACCCGTGCGCGGGTCGTTGAGCTCCGGGAACTCCATGAGCACGTCCGTCATCTCATTGCCGCGTTCGCCGCAGCCGACGTAGACGATGATGTCCGCGTCCGCCCACTTGGCGAGCTGGTGTTGAACGACGGTTTTACCGCTGCCGAACGGGCCGGGAACGGCGGCCGTTCCGCCCTTGGCTACGGGAAAGAGCGTGTCGATGACGCGCTGCCCGGTAATCATCGGCTCGCGCGGCGAAATTTTCTCCGCATAAGGACGACCTTTTCGAACCGGCCATTTCTGCAGCATCGAAAGCTCACGGATAGACCCGTCAGCCTGCTCGATCTTCGCGATCGGGTAATCGATGTTCGCCTCGCCTTCGTAGATCCAGACGAGCTTGCCGGAAACCTGCGGCGGAACCATGACGCGGTGCTCGACCGCTTCCGTCTCCTGCACCGTGCCGAGGATGTCGCCGCCGGCGAGTTCACTGCCCACCTGCACCGTCGGCTTGAACGCCCAGAGCTTTTCGTGGTTCAGCGAGCTGACCATGATACCGCGTGTGATGCGGTCTCCCGCCTGCTCGCGGATGAGGTCGAGCGGACGCTGAATCCCGTCGTAAATCGACTCGATCAGCCCGGGAGCAAGCTCGACGGAGAGCGGCGCGCCCGTCGTCACGACGGGTTCGCCCGGCCCGATGCCTCCCGTTTCTTCATATACCTGAATGGAGGCCTGGTCTCCGCGCAGTTCGATGACTTCGCCGATTAGGTGTTTTTCGGAGACGCGGACGACGTCGTACATCTGTACGTCCGCCATGCCGTCGGCTACGATAAGCGGCCCCGAGACCTTGATGATCGTTCCTTGCATGTTGTTTGCCCTTTCGTAAACGTAACATCCTTACGGATCTATTCTGCGCCGCTTGCTGCGGCGATGTGTTTCAATATTATGTGTTGGACAGGATATCCATGCCGACGGCTTTTTCTACATTCTGCCGCAGCATTTTTTCACCCAGTCCGCCGGAGCCCTTGTTATCCGGAATCGGGATGATCGCCGGATACGCTTCACCCTGATATTCCTCGATGGTTTCCGCGCAGGCGGGAAATAGTTTTTCCGTGACGAATACCGCTGCGTAGCCTTCTCGCGCGAGACGGTGCAGCGTGCGGTTTGCCCGCTCGCCTTCATCCTCGATGAAAACGTCGAGCCCGACCGCCTTGAACAGGAGAACCGAATCCCGGTCTCCGATGACGCCGATCTTAGCCATAGAGTTCCCTCAGCCTTTCCGTGATGACCGCTTCATCCAGCCCGTTGCGCTTTACGGTGAGGATCAGGCGCACCGCCTTTGCCTCCCGGTCCCGCGCGAGCAGGTAGCCCACAATGGGGAATATCGTCATCACATCGTGCCGGTGTTCGTTGACGAGCGAAAGCAGGTAATTATCGCGCGCTTTTTCCAGCATTGCGATGTTGCCCGTCACCAGCATCTTTGACAAACCCTCTTGCAGCGCAGATCTCACCGGACTGTCGGAAAGCGCTTTGGTCAACGTTTCCGCGGAGAGCTCGTAAACCGCAATCAGCGTGTCGCTGTGTATGCCGGCATTCGGCAACAGCATGTCTTTGAGGTCCTCCTTTTGCGCACCCATGGCGCGCATCCGGAAAAACGTGATGACATTGTTAAAATCGCACAGCGCCACAAAATACCGACGGACAAACGGTTCCTTGACGGTTTTTGACGCTTCGAGGCAATGCGCAAAATATCCGTAATCGATATACACGCTGATGAGCTGCGGTTCGGGCGAAATTTTGAGCTTCGCTTCCAGCCGTTCCATCGCGTGGCGCATCTGCTCCGGCAGTTGATCGTATGCCGATTCGGAAACCATTGCGGTGATCTGTTCCTGTGAGAACAGACCGCCTTCGAGCCATACGGCGTCGGGCGCGCTCATCAGCCGCGCTTTGACGAAAACCTTCAGGTTCTGCGCGTCCGTCTGCAATAAAAACAGGTCAGTCAACGCGCTGTCCGGCGAGAGTTCTCGTATCGTTTTTGCGGTCTGTTTGCGCACGTTGTCGATCATGCGCTCAACGTCTTCACTCGTCGCGTCCGACACGCCGCCGTACTTTGCGTCGAGCAGGACGCGCAGCGCGTCCTCCAGCGAGCCCTCGGCCATGCGGCGGACGGCGTCCCTGCCAAAGAGCGACTTTTCCAGCGCGCTGATGCGCGCGCAGGCGTAAGCGTAACTTGGCTGTGGCATGAAACCCTCCCTCCGCTCAGTCGAAGAGCAGCTGATAAACGGCCGTCTCCTCATCGCTCCGCACAACGCTCAGCAGAGACCGGAACGAACAATCCTTTTCGTAACCGTCGCCGAGCAGCACGAAGCCGCCGTCGATCTTTGCGTCTTCTTTCGAGACGGTCAGCCGCTTTTGCGGCATGGCCGAAACGAGCGACTCCAGCGCAACGCGATCCGCTTTTGCGGGAACGATCGTCTCCCCTCCGTCCGCTTCCGCCTCAAGCATACGGGCGCAGATGCGCTTTCTCGACTCGCTGTCGAGCGCGAGCATCGCTTCGTACGCGCGCGAAAACGCAGCGTCGATCACGGCGCGTTTGCGTTTGAGCGCGTCTTTTTTCCCGTCCAGCATGGCGCGGGTCTGATAGCCGCCGATCAGGCTCTTCTTCGCCGTCTCAAGCTGACTTTTCAGTTCGGCGCGGCGCGCGGAAACCGCTTTGTCGCTCTGCGCGCGAATGTCGCGCAGTGCTTTTTCGTTTTCCTCGAAAGCGGCGCGTGCGTCCGCTTCCGCCTCGCTGACGATACGCTGCGCCAGCCTGTTCGCGCCGGAGATGGATGTCGTTGACATTGGCTGCTCCTTCTCTTGCAATTAACGTTGATTAACCGACCGATACGCCGTTGACGAGCAGGAAGGAAATCAGCAGCGCCAGAACCGCATAGGTTTCCACCATGACGGTCATAAGCATCGCTTTACCCTGCTCTTCCGGTTTCTTGGCGACCATGTTGATGCCGGCAACGGCAACTTTTCCCTGCGATAGAGCGGAAAGCAACCCGCCGAATGCGATCGGGATCGCCGCGAGAAACAGGCTCAGACCCGCCGTAGCATCAATTGCCGCGCCGCCGGAGAGAAGCCCGGCTTTCGTCGCAATGACGAACGCGATGAGCAGGCCGTAGATGCCCTGCGTACCCGGCAGGAGCTGCAGCAGTAGGCAGGAGCCGAAGCGGTCCGGGTCTTCCGAAACGACGCCCGCGCCCGCCTGACCGGCAAGGCCTACGCCGATGGCGCTTCCCACGCCAGCCATGACCGCCGCCATTGCGGCGCCAGCCGCCGCAAAAATCGTTCCCCAATTAAGTTCCATAGTGAAATAGCCTCCTTGTCAATCTTGCTTGGATGGCGTGCCATCCAGAATTCGATGATGCTTTGTTTGATATCCGAGCGGACGGAATGTCCTGCCGCCCGGTTCGTAAAACTTTCCGAAAAACTCAACATACTGCAGCCTCGCGCAGTGCACAAACGCGCCGAGCGTATTGATTGCGATATTGAACCCATGCAGTGCCACGAGCAGGCCGCTGGCTACGATGATGCCCAGAATACGCAGCGCGAGCACGGGAGATCCCATCAGCATCTTGCACAGTTCGTTGAACACCGAGGCGATGACACCCGTTGCGATGCCAAGCGCGAAGAGACGCGCATAGGACAGGATGTCCGAAAGATACCCCGTTACCTGATACAATTCACCCAACCCGGACATCGTCCGCATGATCGGGTTTTTGTTTGCCCTGCCTTTAAAGAGCAGGATCGTCAGCGCGCCGAGTCCGGCCATCGCGAGGCCGACGGTTCCGACGATTGCCGGAATGCCCTGCACCGCCGAGGGAACCGCATACACGATCAGCCCAAGTATGATCAAGATCCAGGACAGGCTGTCAAAGATCGCGGTCTGCCAGTCCCCGCGCGAAAACGACAGCTTCATCTTGATGACCACGCCGAAGAGAATGTGGATCACGCCGAGTCCGAAGCAAAGGATCAGCATGCCGATCGGGTTGCTCATAGGATCGATAAACAGCGGGAAGACATTGTTCGTGCCGAACAGCGTGTCGAAATCCATGCCAAACACGGTGCCAACCAGCACGCCCCAGAACATGGTCGAGATGCCGCCCCAGAAAAGCACGCGCGCAAAGCCGCCGGACATGCCGGTCGGCTTCTTGAGCTTGATATAGAGTGCGGTCAGGATGGACAGCGCCAGGCCGTAGCCGGTGTCGCTGAGCATCAAGCCGAACAAAAGCACATAAAACGGCGCCATATACGGCGTTGCGTCGATCCCGCGCGGATCTGGCCGCGAATAGAGGTTCGTCACCTGTTCAAACGGCGTTGCAAACTCACGATTCTCCACAAAGGAAGGCGGTATTTCATCTTCTCTATGATCGCGCGATTCAAAATAATATGCGTCCGTGACCGAAGCAATCGCCTGTTCCACCCGCTCCACCTTGTCCGAGGGAACCCAGCCCTCCAGATGGAACGTCGCGCTCGTACGAATGAGTTCGGAAGCGGCCAGCGCGCGGTCGCGCTCGATTGCCGCCGCGTCGTATGCGCCTTCGATCAGTCCGCTGCTGCCGGTGGCTGCGTCGCGCAGCTCCGATTCGAGATCTTCTTTTTTCGCAAGCAGCATGCGGTTCTTCTCGGAGAGCTCCTCCATGGCCTGCGCAGGTGTGCCGCTCATCTTCGGGAACGAATAGTCCGTCCACTCGAGCGATTTTAAAAAGTTTGCAACACTCTTTGCCTCTTCCAGCGGGCAGGCGATCACGCACGTGCGTTCGAGTCCCTCGTTGAAGAGCTGATACTCCGCGGTCGCTTCGATGTTTTCCAGTTTTTCAACATCTCCCGCGGCGATCAACCCTGTGAAATATTTTACTCTTGTGCTGCGTTGATACGTTTGCATATCCGCCGGAAATGCTTCCCACGGACGGAGCGTATCGATCAGTTCCTCATTTTTATCGATCTCCGTTTTGGTTGCGGAGAGCTCATGGGACAGCGACGCGATCACATCTGCAAGCGCGACCGCCTCCGGCAGCGTCTGCGTGAGTTCGTCTACGCCCGCTTCGGGTGCCGCAGAGAACATGCTTTTCTTCGGCGAGTAAGGCCGAATCGCATGCATCGTATCCCAAAGCTGCTGAAAGCGCGCCTGCGCGCGATCCAGCGTGGGATATGCCTCCGACTCGCTCTCGCTCGAAATAATTTCAACAGAGCGCGTCGCCTGCAGAGCTTTTAGTATATCCGCTTCGTCCGCCTGATGCGCAACGAGCGTAATTCGCTTCATCGAAACGATCATGCCGGTTTTGTCACCTTATTCACGATATAGGTTACCGCTTTGTCGAGCCGTTCTTCGGCGCGCGTGCAGAGCACGTCCGCCTCCTGCTCCAGCTTTGCGAGGAGTTCGCCCGCCAGTTGCTCGCCTTCAACACGCGCGTGCTCCAGCTGCACCTGTGCTTCCGCGCGCTCTGTTTTTTCCAGTTCGGAGAGCGCATGCTGCGCGTCTTCCCGTGCTTTGAGCGTTTGCTCGCGCAGATTGGCCGCCGAAGTGAGACGGATCTCTTCCGCTTTTTGTTCAGCCGCGGCTATTTCGTCGATTACGGATCGCATGGATTGCCTCCAAACAAAGAACTTCGCGCGCGCTTTGTCCATATCCCAAAGGATATTTCATCACGCGCCCAAATATAGTAACACATTCGACGCTCCGTGTAAAACGATATCTCATCGTAATTAAAAGAACGATTGCGTATCAAAGGCATATTTTTTCAATACGCCGCACAGCTCTACACCAGGATTGTCGCGCACACGGGACACGCGGAAGATATCAGTCGAAATCTCCCGCGTATGCCCTTTTTAGTAATTTCAGCCGAATTATTTTGTTCCAAACAGCCTGTCGCCCGCGTCGCCGAGGCCCGGCACGATATAGCCGTGCTCGTTGAGCTTTTCGTCGACATGCCCCGCATAGATGTCCACGTCCGGATGCGCCTCCTGCATGGCGGCGATGCCCTCCGGCGCCGCGATCAGGCAAACAAAACGAATGCTGGAAACATTGTTCTGCTTGAGGATGTTGATCGCCTCGATGCCGGAGTTGCCCGTTGCGAGCATTGGATCGACAACGATGGTCTCGCGCTCGGCAATGTCCTGCGGGAGTTTGCAGTAGTAACCCGTCGGCATCAGCGTATCGGGATTGCGGTACAGGCCGATATGTCCGACCTTTGCGTTCGGGATCAGGCTCATGATGCCGTCTGCCATGCCGAGCCCCGCGCGGAGAATCGGTATGACTGCGATCTTCTCATTGGCGAGCGTCTTGACCTTCGTCTTGCAGATGGGCGTTTCAATTTCGCTCTCCTTGAGTTCCAAATCGCGGGTCACTTCATACGCCATCAGCATGGCCAGTTCGTAAACCAGTTCGCGGAACGCCTTGCAGCCGGTGTCCTTGTCCCGAAGCAGCGAGAGTTTGTGCTGTACGAGTGGATGATCGATCGTGATAAGCTTTGACATGATGAGCCTCCTTAATGCGTTTTTTCGTAAGCGGAAATCTTATCGATTCTGCGTTGATGCCGCTCGCCGTGAGAATACGGTTCGCTCAGCCAGATATCCAGCATTCCCTGCGCGCGGACGACGGTGGTCACATGCGCGCCGAATGCGATGACGTTGGTGTCGTTGTGGGCGCGTGTCATCTTTGCGGAAAACTCGTCCGAGATGAGCGCGCAGCGGATGCCCTGCACCTTGTTTGCCGCGATGCTGACGCCGATTCCGGTCGTGCAGATGACGATACCGCGCTCGCACTCGCCGCTGGCTACCGCCTCGCCCGCCATAAAGGCATAATCCGGATAATCGATGCTGCTCTTGTCAAAACAGCCGACGTCCTTTACTTCATGTCCCTTTTCTTTTAAGTATTCGACCAGTGCCGTTTTCATATCAAACCCGCCGTGGTCGCATCCGATTGCGATTTTCATCTGTCAATCACCCTTTCTTAAGTACCTCGAGAGATCGAGATTATTCTATTTAAACTTTATTAAACTTCGATCAAGTCAAACCCCGCCGCACGCAGCAGACGGTTCATATAGGCAAGCCCTTCGTCCTCGGCGGGGATTCCCTCCGCCAGAATCAGATCGGACCTCCCGTCCATCTCCCGCAGCGCGGAAAACAGATTTGCACAGAGCGTTTGCGGATGTTCTCTGTCGCCGAGCACGATATGCCGCCTGCCTCTGTAGAAGCGGCTCGTTTGCTTTGTGGCAGCGATCTCCGGCGTTTTGCCTTCTGCTTCCGCCGCGCGATACAGCGCGTTGATCCTTTTTGCCGCTTCCTCCGGCGCACCGCTGATGACGATCACCTTGGCGTCCGGCGCATAATGCATGTATTTCATGCCCGGCGACGCGGCTGTTTCGCCGTCCTTCATCGGGCTGAGTACGCTGTTCGAAACCAGTATCTCCCCGATGAGCGAAGCGAGCATCTCGCGCGTAATCGCCCCCGGGCGCAGGATGGTCGGTGCGCCCGCGAGCGAAAGCACCGTGGATTCCACACCGTATTTGCACGGTCCGCCGTCGATGATGAGCGGAACGCGCCCGCCCAGATCCTCCAGCACATGCTGCGCGGTGGTCGGGCTCGGCCTGCCGGAGCGATTTGCGCTCGGCGCCGCGATCGGCACGCCGGCTTTTGAGATCAGCGCACGGGCGGTCTTGTTGAACGGCATGCGGACGGCTACGGTGTCTAACCCGGCCGTCACATCATCGGGAACGGCGTCGCTCTTAGGCGCGACGATCGTCAGCGGCCCCGGCCAGAAGGTATCCATTAAAATCTGCGCCTGCTTCGGAATCCGCCGCCAAAGTTTACGCACGTCGCTCTTTTTCGCGATATGCTCGATCAGCGGATTGTCCGCCGGGCGGCCTTTTGCCTCAAAAATTTTAGCGACAGCCTCCGCACTCAGCCCGTTTGCGCCGAGGCCGTAGACCGTCTCGGTCGGAAACGCGACAAGCTCGCCCGCCAGAATCAGCTTCGCGCCCTGAATCGTTCCGGCTTCTTCCTGCCGCACGGCGTTGATGATCTGCGTTTCATATGAGGCTTGTTCCGTTTCGCGCGCGCGCATGTCAGCCCTCTTCTCCGGAGAGGTGTTCGCTGCGCTCGGCCAGAATCAGCGCGTCGATCAGTTCGTCCATGTCCCCGTCGAGAAACGCTTCCAGCTTATAGAGTGTCAAACCGATGCGATGGTCGGTGACCCTGCTCTGCGGAAAATTATAGGTGCGGATACGCTCGCTGCGGTCGCCCGAGCCGATCTGGCTCTTGCGCGCGCCCGCGCGCTCGGCCGCCTGTTGTCCCTGATAAAAATCGAACAAACGACTCTTGAGCACACGCATGGCCTGCTCTTTATTCTTCAGCTGCGATTTTTCATCCTGACAGGACACCACCATGCCGGTCGGCAGATGCGTGATGCGGATGGCCGATTCGGTTTTGTTGACATGCTGCCCGCCCGCGCCGCTGGCGCGATAGGTGTCGATCCGCAAATCGCTTTCCTTGATATCGATCTGCACGTCGTCCACCTCCGGCAGTACGGCGACGGTTGCCGCGCTCGTGTGGATGCGTCCTTGAGATTCCGTCTCCGGCACGCGCTGGACGCGGTGTACACCGCTTTCATACTTGAGCCGGCTGAACGCGCCGCGCTTTCCGCCGATGGAGAGCACGACCTCCTTCACCCCGCCCATATCGGTCAAGTTGTTGCTGAGGTGCTCGACCTTGTAGCCGTTTCGTTCCGCATATCGAAGGTACATGCGCAATAAATCCGCGCCGAAGAGCGACGCTTCGTCGCCGCCCGTACCCGCGCGGATCTCGAGGATCACATCCTTATCGTCGTTTGGGTCTTTCGGCAGAAGCAACATCCTGAGTTTCTCGTCCAGCCCGGTGATCTTCGTCTCGAGCTCCTCGATTTCGGCTTGGACGAGTTCCTTCATGTCGCTCTCGAGACGCTCGCCAAGCATGGTTTTGCAATTCTCCAGCGAGGCGGCGGTCTCATTATATTCGTCAAACGCAAGCACGATCTCCTCCAGCGAAGCCCGCTCCTTGACCATATCGCGCCATTGGTCGCGATCCGCCATCGCATCGGGCGAGGCGAGCTTCTCTGAAAGAAATTCGAATCTGAGTTTTATTCCCTGTAGTTTGTCGGTCATGGTTCCTCCGGTTAGCGGGGTAATCGAATCGTCTACTATCCCGCAGCGGGATTACTGCGGCTCGACGACGAGCACGCGCGGGTTGCCGCCAAGGTCGTTTAAAACGGATGTTTTCGCGTCAAAAAGTGCGGCGGTGCTCTGCGCCTGCGTGCTGCCAATTTCGAGCAGCAGCGCGCCGCCTTTGTTTAAATGCGTTTTGTACTCCCATGCGATCTTGCGGTAGAAGTCCAGTCCGTCGCCTCCGCCATAGAGCGCAAGCGCGGGTTCAAACGTGATTTCCTTTTGCAGGGTCTGCATATCCGCCAGCGTTAGATACGGCGGATTGCAGGTGATCAGGTCGAATGCTCCTTCGACTTGCCCGAAGAGGTCGCTCTTGATCCAACTGACTTGCGTTTCGTTGAGCGCGGCGTTTTCCCGCGCGAGCGAAATCGCGTCCTCGCTGATATCCGAAGCGGTCATATCGACGCCCGTTGCTTTGGCAACCGAGATCGCAACGCATCCGCTGCCGGTGCAAAGATCCAGGCAGGTCTTGTATCCCCGCTCACGGCAATATTGAATCGCGGTTTCGGCGAGCAGTTCCGTATCCTGCCGCGGGATGAGCGCGCGTTCGTCCGTGATAAACGGCAGGCCCATAAACGACCATTCGCCGAGGACATATTGCAGCGGTTTGCCGGTAAGGCGCTGCTCCATCAGCTCGCCGACCTGGACGATTTGCTCTTCGGTCAGCTCCACCCAGTGATGGATCGCCAACGCAGCCGGCTCAATCCCCAGTACCGTCGAGACGATGATTCTCGCCTGCTGCGGCGCTTCTTCACCCGCAACGGGTTCAAGGCTGTGCGTGCAGATACGGAGCATTTCGGATACCGGAAACGTCAATTTACATCAGGCTCCTTTTCGGGTTCCGCTTCTTCGGCAGGTGCTTCCTCTTGTTCCGGAACAACACCGTCGTGGATCGCCAGTTCAAACGCTTTGATCGCGACTTCGATCATGGCCGGTTCCGGTTCGCGCGTTGTGAGATATTGCAGCCCCAGTCCCGGCGCGCGGATGATGCGCGCCCAGACGGCGTCCGACGCGGCGGCGAGCTTGAGCACCTCGTATGCAAGCCCCGCAACCAACGGCAGGAAGATCAGCCGCGACAGCACGCGCAAAAGCAGGTTTTCCGCATATGGCAACATCGCAAAAAAGAGAATCGACACCGCCATGACGAGGAAGAGATAGTTCGTTCCGCATCTGGCATGCAGGCGCGAATATTGCATCGCGCTCTCCGGCGTCAGCGGCGCGTCGTGCTCATAGCAGGCGATGGTCTTATGCTCCGCGCCGTGATACATGTAGACACGGCGAATATCCTTCATCAGCGAAATTGCCGTGATATAGCCTAAGAATATCGCAAGTCGGACGAACCCTTCGGCAAGGCTCTTCCAGATGCGCGGCGTGCTTTCGCCCCAGTGGATCAGCTGTGTCGCAAGCGACGGCAGCAGAACAAACAGGCCGACGGCGAGCGCGACGGCAAGGATGATTGCAAAAACGATGGCGATGTCCATGACGTCCTTGCCCGTCTTCTTTGCAAGCCATTTCTCAAAACGGCTCGGCTCTTCGTCGATCGCTTCGCCGTAGAGTTCCGCCGAGCGCGTCATCATCTTCATTCCGGTGCTCAACGAGTCAACAAAGGCAACAACGCCGCGCACGACCGGCCATTTGAGAATCGGATTCTTACTCGTTTCTTTCTTTGGCGTGTATTCCGTTTCGATGGTTCCGTCGGCTTTGCGTACGGCGAGCGCGACGCCGCCGGTAGCGGTGCGCATCATTACACCTTCCATGACGGCCTGTCCGCCAACGGAGCATCTTTTAACCGTTTGATTCTTTTTCAAATAGATATCCCTGTATTTTCATAATTTGCAGTTTCGAGAAAATTCCCCTGCATGGTTCAGATGATTGTACCATATTGCGCCGATACCGGGCAAGAAAAAACCTCCCCTAGAGAAGGGAAGGTTTTCTTGTCTTTTACATACCGTAACGTTTTTTGAAACGGTCAACACGTCCGCCGCTGTCCACGAGCTTCTGTTTGCCCGTAAAGAACGGATGGCACTTGCTGCAGATTTCTACGGTCAGTTCCTCTTTGGTGGAACCGGTTTTGAACGTTTCGCCGCAAGCGCAGCGAACGGTTGCTTCGCCAAATTTCGGATGGATATCCTTCTTCATGCCTGATCACTCCTTTAAAACACTACCAAACGCTATTATAGCGAGCGGTGTCATGAAAATCAATAGTTTTTCGAATTTATTCCGCAAATTATCGTGGAAAATCGAAGGTTTTTCATTATTATTTCCCAAACCGGCTGGTGGACATGGTCGTATAGCCGTCCTTTTCGTAGATGTTGACCCAGTCTTTCAGCCGCTGCAGGAACTCTTCGTTGTTGTTCGTTTTATCCAGCATGCTGATGAGGTGTTCCATCACGTCCGCCGGGTTTCCGCCGGAAAGCACACGCCGGATGGTGCGCACCGCTTCGAGCTCCTCCTCCGTCAGCAGCAGGTCCTCGCGACGGGTGCCTGACTTGTAAATATCGATCGCCGGGAAAATCCTGCGCTCGCTGAGTTTGCGGTCGAGGTGGATTTCCATATTGCCCGTGCCCTTGAATTCCTCAAAGACGATATCGTCCATACGGCTGCCGGTCTCCGTCAATGCGGTGGCGATCACCGTCAGGCTGCCGCCGTTTTCGATCTTACGCGCCGCGCCGAAGAACCGCTTTGGTTTGTGCAGCGCGCCGGGATCCATGCCGCCGGAAAGCGTGCGCCCCGTCGGCGGGATCGTGAGGTTGTAAGCGCGGGTCAGGCGGGTCAGACTGTCGAGCAGAACCACGACGTCCTTACCCATTTCGACAAGGCGCATGGCGCGCTCCAGCACCATCTCCGCCACGCGAGTGTGATGCTCCGGCAGTTCGTCGAAGGTGGAATACAGCACCTCGCCCTTGATGGAGCGCTGCATGTCCGTCACTTCTTCCGGCCGCTCGTCGATGAGCAGCACGATCAGGTGCGACTCCGGATAGTTCTTTGAAATGCCGTTTGCGATGCTTTTCAGCAGCGTCGTCTTGCCGGCCTTCGGCTGGGAGACGATCATCGCGCGCTGGCCTTTGCCGATGGGTGCGATCAGGTCGATCAGCCGGATGGCAAGATTCTTTGTGCCGGGCAGTTCGAGCGTATAGCGCTCATACGGGAACACAGGAACAAGCTCTTCGTAGGGCTTGCGCTCCGCGATTTTCTCCGGCGGCTCGCCGTTGACCTGCGTGATATACAGCAGCGCGAGAAACCGCTCGCCCTCTTTGGACGGGCGTGTTTTTCCGGTGACCATATCGCCCGTACGCAGGCCGAATCGGCGGATCTGCGCGATGGAAACGTATACGTCGTGCTGGCCGGAGAGATAGTTTTCGCTGCGGAGGAACCCGTAGCCGTCCGGCAGCACTTCGAGCACGCCTTCCGCGTCCCCGCATTCGCCGGTCTGGAGAATCTCCGGAACGGCGGGATTGCTCGTGCCGTAATCTTTATTATAATACCCCTCGGGATTTTCGCGCGGACGATAACCGCGTTCATTCTCAAATCCCTGTTGCTCGGCAGCAAAATTGTTTTGCTGATTATAGTTGTTCTGGTATCCCTGCCGCTGGTATCCGTCCTGACGGTAGTTGTTTTGCTGATAATTATTGCGTTGATACGAGTTCTGCTGATAGCCCTGCTGCTGATACCCGTCCTGCCGGTATCCACCCTGCTGATAATTACCCTGCGAAGAATATTGCCTCCGCTGATACGTTCCCTGCTGGCGATTGTCGTAATACGGTTTGTTCTGCTGATACGGGCGCGGCGTATATCCGCTCCTGCGATAGCCGCCTTCCGTTTCATGATGCTGCGGGTGCTCCTGCGGTTCCCCTGCCTGTTCGGCCTGACCCGCTGCCTCCGCGGCTTGATCCGCCTTGGCTTCACCCGGTTCGGCGGAAGATTTCTCCTCTTCCGGCGCAGAATCAACGGGTGTTACGCCACCCGCCATAATGATATCTACGAGTTCATTTTTACGATATTTTGTTAATGATTTTACGCCCTGCAGTTTTGCGATTTCGCGCAAATCACCAAGGCTCTTCGCCTCTAATTGTTCCCTGTTCAACTGTAAGCTCCTCTCCGCTTTACGACAATATACGACTCAAAGAAATCAAGAGAATATGAGATATGACCTCTTGGATGAGGAAATCATATCGTCGGGACGAGATTTTGTCAATACGCGCCACTCTTTTTTCACAACAAGAAACATGCGACGCCTGTTTGAGGATCGCGAAGTGCCCTGTTCTTGATGTTTTTCTTCGTAATACGTCAAATTAATATGGGTTATTATGCCAATAGTTCTTTATACCATATATGAGCATCCGCACCGTGACAAATTTACCGGAGTTGTGTTTTTCTTCGCTATTTTGCCTGATTCGTAATATCAGTGTAACCAATTTGAAAACCTCTTGCGCGTTCTCTTTTCATTTGATATGGATTGTGCTAATATACTCTCCATGGCAAACAGACCGACAGAGAGAATTGAGCACGTCAGGACCGGATTCCGCATCCGGTCCCGTTATCTGATTCTGTTTTTTATATTGACCTTTTTCGTACTCGGCGGCGTGTATCTCTCCCAGCAGACGAAGCTGGACAGCATCGCCGAACAGAAAACACAGCTGCAGACCGATCTGGACGGATATAAGGTTGAAGAAGAGCGGCTCGAACGTATGCTCGAGTATATGCGCACCACGGACTATATGATTCAGTACGCGCGCGAAAAACTCGGATACGTATTTGAGGACGACTGGAAGTTCTATGACGACTCTGCGAACGCCAAGGTTACCCCGAAGCTCGCCGAGACGCCAACGCCGCCTCCGGCGCTGACCACACCGTCGCCCACGCCGGCGCCCACGTCCGCACCACTCCCGACGTCTCCGCCCGACATCGTCGTCGTCCCAATTGCGCCATGAAGCTGGTCGTATTCGACATCGGCAGCAACTCCGTTCGCACGGCCCGGCTGACGACGGACCGCGACGGGCTTGCGCGGATTTCCGGAAAGCACGTGTATACCACACGGCTTGCCGAAGGCCTCGCGCAGACACACCGGCTCTCCGACCCGCGTATGCTTCAGTCCCTGCTTGTCATCCGCTCGGTTCATGCCGAACGCTCGAAGCAGGGATTTTTGTCGTTTGCTTATGCGACAAGCGCGGTGCGGGACGCGGAAAACGGCGCGGCGTTCATCGCCGCCGTCGAGGAGATCATCGGCTCCGGGCACGCGCGCATTCTCTCCGGTGAGGAAGAAGCGGATTTTGCGCAGCACGGCGCCGACCCTGAAGGAGCGCGCACCATCATCGACATCGGCGGCGGCAGCACACAGCTCGTCCGCCCGCACACGCGCGAGAGCTGGCCGATCGGCTGCGTCCGTGCCAGAGACCTTGCTCCGTTTGACAGCCTGGACGCGATCAAGCAGGAACTGTATCCGATTCTTTCCGGCCTGTTCGGCTCGGCTGAGCAGTATGCCCGTCAGGATCTTCCCCATCTCCCGACCGGACATGATCATCGGCCCGAGAACCTGCTCGGCGTCGGTGGTACCATCACGACGCTCGCGCTGCTTTGCGAAGGAGAGGGTGAATTCAAGCCCTGGTCCGGTGAAAAGAAGATTGAATCCGCTGCACTCGACGCCGTGCTCCATACCCTCAGCGGCATGGGAGATGACGCGCGCGCAACGATTCCGCTTCTTGCCGACCGGCATGATGTGATTCTGCACGGCGGCGTGATCCTCCAGTATCTGCTCGAACTGCTCGGCTGCACGCGCATCAACGCCACGCTTTCGGACGGGCTCGACGGGTATGCGATGCATCTGTATCATACGTTGAACCGTTCATCGATTTAATCGCATCAAAAAGACGCTCCTTGCGGAGCGTCTTTTTTTTTTGCGTATTTGTTACGGCGTTGGAGCCGGCGTATCCTGCGGAATAATATCGTCGAAGTCCATCTCGGATTTATTTGCGATGATGATCGTCAGATCCAGATACTCGCCGTCGCGGTATACCTTGATCTGCAGCTCGTCTCCAATCATGCTGCTGAGCACGATGCTGACCAGCTGCTGATGATCCGTAATCTCTTCGCCGTTTGCCTCAACGATGATGTCGCCCGCAAGTACCCCCGCGAGTGCCGCAGGTTTGTCCTTGACGACACTCTCGACCAGCGCGCCAACCGGCACACCCGCCTGCTCCGCCATCGCTTCATCGATTGTGCTGATCGTAACGCCGATCCCCGGGCGCTCGATCTTTCCATCCCGGATCAGCACTTCCATAATGCGCGTGACCTGATTGATCGGCAGCGCAAAGCCGATGCCCTCGGCGCTGACGGGATTGCCCAGTTCGTCATAACCGGCGGTGATGGTCTTGGCGCTGTTGATGCCGATGACCTCGCCCTTCATGTTGATCAGCGGGCCTCCGCTGTTGCCAAAGTTGATCGCGGCGTCCGTCTGCAGATAGGTGTTGCTGTATTTGTCGATGGTGACCTCGCGCGAGGTTGCGCTGATGATACCGAAGGTGATCGTGTTGGCAAGCTCATCCGTCGAGAGCGGGTTGCCGATGGCGAGCACATATTCGCCCACGCGCACCATGTCGGAATCGCCGAGTTTGAGCGGCTGGATAGCGGCGCCTTCTACTTTCAGCACGGCGATATCCGTTTCGGTATCCGCCCCGATGAGAATCGCCTCGCGCTCCTCCTCTTCGCCAAATACCTTGACGGTAATTTTATCCGCATCTTCCACGACATGCGCATTGGTCAGAATATACCCTTCGCTGGACACGGCAAAGCCCGTACCGCTGCCGTAGAGTTCATCGATCGGTTTGCCTGTCATGCTGAGCCCGGCGACATAATTGAGCACACCGACGACGCCCGGCGACACCGCGTCGTAGATATCCGGTATGGGATTCTCTACAATGCCCGGCAGCATCGGCGCAATGCCGTCGAGATCCGGCATCTGCCGGTCTTCGCTGCTGACTTCCGGCGTCAGCGTCGGTTGTGGCGTTACGTCCGGCCCTGCAGCAGGTGGCATGGTCGCCTCCGGCAAAGGCGGTTCCGTCGCTTCAACCTCCGCAGCAGGGGTTGCCGTTGCAGCCGGTATCTGCATGGCGTCCGGCTCAATGCCCAACAGGCCCGGCCAGAACAGGCCGGTGACGAGCAGCGCCAACAGGACGATTACGATAATGATGACGATGGTTGCAAATGCATTGCCGCCGCGTCCTTCGTGGTCATTCTTATACGAACGATCCGAGCTGTAAAAGCCGTTATGTTCCATTTTTCTTTCCTCCGTCCTGTGGCGCGCGCTTTGGAACCGGCGCGCGCTTGAGCGTGAATGTAAATGTGCTTCCTTTTCCCTTCGCGCTCTTGAGCGTGATGGTCTGGTTGTGCTGGTCGATGATGCGCTTGACGATAGACAGGCCGAGGCCCGTTCCGCCCTGCTTGCTCGGCGTATGCGCCTTCTCCACCTTATAGAACCGGTCGAATACGTGCGGGACATCCTCTTCCGGAATACCCGGACCGGAATCCTGAATGCTCACGTATATCTCGCGCCGCATGGCATAGGTCGCGATGCGCAGTTTACTGTCGTTTGGCGAGTATTTGATGGCGTTGTCAATGATGTTTCTGAGCACCTGCGAAATCTGCGCGCTGTCCGCCTCAACATAATACTGCTCCTGGGCGAACTTGACGTCGACCTCGATATGCTGCTCGTAAATGCGTGCCTCAAACGTGATGAGCGTTCTGCGAATGAGCTCGTTGATATCGAAGATCTCGAGTTTGATCGCGGTCCTGCCGCTCTCGATCCGCGCGAGATCCAAGAGGTCGTTGACCATGCCCGCCATGCGCTTGGTCTCGGAAAGCACGATGGTGATGTATTTCTCGTGCTCCTCCGGCCCGATGGTGCCGTCCTGCATCGCCTCCAGAAAGCCTTTCATGCTGGTCAGCGGGCTCCTGAGTTCATGGCTGACGTTGGCAACAAAGCTTCTGCGGGTTGCCTCCAGATCCTTGAGCTGATCCGCCATGTTGTTGAAACTGATGGCGAGTTGTGTTGCTTCCTCCACGCTGCTGATGGGAATGCGGATGTTATAGTCACCCTTGGAGTACTGCTGCACGATGTCGTTGATCTCCATGAACGGCTTTGTCAGACGCGCCGTGGTGTAATACACCGCGATCACAGAGAGCAGAACCGCCACGAGCGACACCAGCATCACTTCCGCATAGACCACATTGATCGCACCGCGCGCCTGTGAGATGTCGATATGGAACCGCACCACATGGGTGGCGGTGCCTTCGCGCACAACGGGTTTTGAGCCGACAAGCGTTTGAAACCCTTCCCTGTTCTGCGTAAAACGCACGCTGCTCGCTTCCAGGTCGGAAACAGCGTTCAGCATGCGTGATATTTCTTCCTCCGTGTAACGAACGCTCATGATCTCGTTCCATTTCGGGCCGGAAGCGTATTGTGCCATTGCGCCGTCGACAGAGATGATCTGTATCAACCCATCGTAATGCCTGGCGATCGTATTGAGTTCGATGATCGAGGCGTTCTCACCTACGATCGAACTCGTCGTATTAAAGTAGAGTTCGGTGACAACACCGATCTCGTTTGCGATATTCTGCTTTTCGCGGCGCATGACATATCCTGACACGAGCGCCCCGACAATGACGCCGGAGAGAAGCAGCAACCCGAGCGTAACGCTCATATACGTTGCCAGCATTCTTGAAAACAGCGTTCTGAGAAAGTCTTTGCGCATGTTACCGCATCACTTTTGTTCGAATTTATACCCGACGCCCCACACCGTGCGAAGCTCCCACTCATGGTTTTCGCCCAGCTTTTCACGGATGCGCTTGACATGCACGTCCACTGTACGCGAATCACCGAAAAAGTCGAATCCCCAAACCTGCTCAAGCAGCTGTTCGCGGGTGAACACCTTGCCTGTGTGGCTGGCGAGGAAATACAGCAGTTCAATCTCCTTGGGCGGCATCTCAAGTTGGCGTCCGTCGAGCGTGACCGCATAGTTCTCCAGCGAGACGGTCAACCCCGGCAGAGAGATGGTCCGCGCGGGTTCCGCCGGTGTGCTGCGCCGCAAAACCGCCTTGATGCGTGCGATGAGCTCTTTTGCGTCGAACGGCTTTGCGATATAGTCGTCTGCGCCGAGCTCAAGGCCCTGCACCCGGTCGCCCGTGTCGCCTTTTGCCGTGAGCATGATGACAGGCGTTTCGCTCTCCATGCGGATGTCATGCAAAACGGCCCAGCCGTCGCGACCCGGCAACATGATGTCGAGCACGACGAGCGAGGGTTTGGTCTCATGGAACGCGGCCAGAGCGGACGTACCGTCCGCACAGGTATACACCTGAAATCCGGCTTTCTTTAAATAAAGCTCTATGATGGCAAGAATATTCCTGTCGTCATCTATGACCAGAATGGTATTGTTCTCCACCCGATCACCTCCGTTGTTGATAGGAAATGGGCATAGCCCCCACATTTGGCATAAGTATAGCAGAGATTTTTTGGTTTGTCCAACCATGCGATCAATTGTCACACAAACGCCGCAACTGAAAAAGAAACGCCTTTTTCCCCGGAATTTCATCCGGAAAAAAGGCGTTTCACACTATGATTTAAGCGTGACGACCGTAACGCCCGCGTCGCCTTCACCGTATGTGCCGATGCGATACGATTTGACACGGGGATGTCTCTTTAAATAGGCCTGCACGCCGGTTCTGAGCGCACCCGTTCCCTTGCCGTGTACGGCGAAAAACTCATGTACACCCGTCATAATCGCGTTGTCGATAAAACGATCGAGCTCCATGCAGGCGTCGTCCACCATCATGCCGCGCAAGTCGATCGAGAGCGCGCTGCCGCGCTCCTGCGTTAGCGTGATCTTGGCGGAGGTGTTTTGTTTTTTTTGTTTCTGCTCAACCGGGCGTATCTCGCTGAGCGGGATGTTCATTTTGATTACGCCGGCCTGGACCTGCACCTCGCCTTTTGCGTCCGCGGCCTTGAGCACGGTTGCCTCCTGACCGAGCGCGAGGAGTTTGACGCGCTGTCCGGGTGTTACGCTCGCTGGCGGGCTGCCCTCGGTTTCGCGCTGCATCGCCTGCTCGTAGAGGCGGTCTTCGGTTTTGCGCATTGCGTCGCGGGAGGACTGCACCGCGCGCTCAAGCTGCTTTTTATCGACGTTTTCAATAGACCGGAGTTGTGCGATGAGCTTCTCCATATCCTGCCGCGTCTCCTGCACCATCCTGCGCGCATCCTCACGCGCCTTTTGCCTGAGCTGCGTTTTTTCGTCTTCGAGCTTCTGTTTCTGTTTTTCCAGTTCGGCCTTGATCTTCTCCGACTCGATGCGGAGCCTCCCGATCGCGTCCCGGTCGTCCTCTGCGCTTCTGCGCGCTCGCTCCGCCTCTGACAGTACGGTCTCGAACGCGACGTCCTTTTTTTGGAGGAAGTCCTGCGCGCGGTCGATCACTTCACCGCTCAAGCCCAGCCTTCTGGAGATCTCAAACGCGTTGCTCTTGCCGGGAATGCCGATGAAGAGCCGATAGGTCGGGCAAAGACGGTCCACATCGAACTCCATAGACGCGTTCTGCATGCCCGCGTGCATGAGCGCGAACGCCTTGATCTCGCTGTAGTGGGTCGTTGCGACCGTCAGTGTTTTGCGCTCATACAGGCTCTCCAGAATCGCCTGTGCCAGCGCCGCGCCCTCGACCGGGTCGGTGCCCGCGCCGAGCTCGTCCAGCAGTACGAGCGAGCGCTCGTCCGCCTCGTTGAGGATGCGGACGGTGTTGGTCATATGAGACGAGAACGTGGAAAGCGACTGCTCGATGGACTGCTCGTCCCCGATGTCCGCAAACACGCTATCAAAGATCGAGAGTTCCGTTCCCTCGTCGGCAGGGATAAACATGCCGCTCATGCCCATCAGCGTAAACAGGCCGACTGTTTTGAGCGTGACGGTCTTGCCGCCCGTGTTCGGGCCGGTGATGATGAGCGTTCGGTATGTTTCGCCAAGCCAGATATCGACGGGTACGACTATGTCTTTTGCCAGCAGCGGATGCCGCCCGCGCACGATGCGGATGCAGCCCGTCTCGTTCAGGTTCGGGCGAACCGCCCGAAAATCGCGCGCCATGATCGCGCGCGCGAAGATCACATCCAGCGCACCCATGACGTTGCAGCTGGTGTGGATTTCGTCCGCAAACGGCGAAACCATCGCGGTCAGGCCGCAGAGAATGCGCTCGATCTCGGCTTTCTCCTCCGCGAGCAGGCGTTTATTTTCGTTTCCAAGCTCCACGACGGCGGAAGGCTCCACAAACAGCGTCGCTCCGCTGCTGCTCTGGTCGTGTACCAGCCCCGGCACCTGTGAGCGACACTCCGCCTTCACGGGCAGCACGTAGCGCCCGTTGCGGATCGTAATAACCGTCTCCTGCAGGTACTTCTGCGTGGTCGCGCTGCGGAGCATCGAGTTGAGCTTTTCGCGCACGCGCTCGCCGACGATCTTGATCTGCCGCCGGATGCGGGTCAGCTCCGGCGATGCGTTGTCCGAAATCTCGTCCTCCGCAAGGATGCAGCGATTGATCTCTTCCTCCAGCGAACGGTGTGAGGCAAGCCGGTTTGCCAGGTTGTGCAGCAGCGCAGTATCTTCGCCCGCCTGCAAAACGTCCTTTGCGTCGCGTGAAGCGCGCAGCGCCTGCGCGATCAGGAGCAGCTCCCGTGTGCTTAAAAACAGCGACGCATGCATCCGTCCGACGAGCTCGCGCACATCGGGAAAACCGGAGACCGGCGTTTTTCCTGTTCGCGTATAGATGTTTTCCGCCTCGGCTGTCTGCTCCAGCAGCGTTTCCGCGTCATTCATCGATTCGGCCGGTTTGATTTTCTGCGCAAACTCAAGCCCTACATCGCTGGCGAGGTGCTGCGTCAATATATCGATAATCTTGTTGAATTCAAGTGTTTTAAACGTTTTTTCCTGTATCATAAATCCCCCAAACAAAGAATAAACCCCGTCTCGAATATCGTGACGGGGCAAGTACGTTTCGGTTCAGCGAATCTCGCTCAGATACGCGCCGATGCGCTGCATCGCCTGTTCGATGTGTTCCATCGAAGTGGCATAGCAACACCGAATATGCCCCTCTCCGGCTTCGCCGAACGCGCCGCCGGGAACGGTAACGACCTTTTTGCTCGCGAGCAGTCCGTCGCAGAACTGTTCGCTGGTCTGCCCCGTCGACTTGATCGACGGGAACACATAGAAAGCGCCCTCCGGCTCGTTGCATTCCAGGCCAAGCACGTTAAACGCGTCGATGATATAACGACGGCGCGTTTCATACTCGCTGATCATATAGCGCGTGTCCGCAAAGTTGTCCTTCAAACCGTCTTCCAGCGCAATCACGCCGGCCCACTGCGCGGGCGTCGGCGCGCAAAGCATCGTCAACTGATGCACTTTGCGCATTGCGGCGATGATTTCCTGCGGGCCGACGGCGTAGCCGAGACGCCAGCCGGTCATGGAAAACGCTTTGGAAAAACCGTTGAGTACGATCGTCCGCTCGCGCATACCGGGCAGGGTTGCAAACGACACATGCTCCTTGCCGTTAAACGTCAGTTCGGCATAGATTTCGTCCGTGACCACGAGTATGTCCGTGCCGCGCACAAGCTCGGCAATCTCTTCCAGATCGCTTTTTTCCATGATTGCGCCGGTCGGGTTTGTCGGGAACGCAAGCAGGATCGCCTTGGTCTTGGGTGTGATGGCGGCCTTCACCGCCTCCGCCTTGAGCCGAAACCGGTCTTCATGCTTCGTGCGGATGCTCACCGATATGCCGCCTGCCAGCTCGATTGCCGGCTTGTAGGAGACATAGCAGGGCTCGTGGCAGATCACCTCGTCGCCGGGGTTGAGAATCGCGCGCATGGCAAGATCGATCGCCTGGCTTGCGCCGACGGTGATGAGCACGTTTTCGATGGACTCATAGCCGGTCAGGCCGTAGCGAACGGCAAAATACTCCAAAATCAGCTCTCTCAGGTGCGGATCACCCGAGTTGGAGGAATACGGCACGCGCTCTTTTTTGAGCCGTTCCGCAACAGCAACGCGAATACGTTCCGGCGTTGGAAAATCCGGTTCGCCAACGCCGAGGCTGATGTGCGAATCGTCTAATAGATCGAAATATTTTCGAATGCCCGAAGGCGGAATGCGCTTTACGCAGCTGGAGAGCAAACTTTGATAATCCATACACGCTCCTGTTTTGCGAGAGTGATCTTACTATAACATGAACGACATTTGCCGTCAAACGGATTGTAGGCAGTCCAAAAAGTATATTTTTTTGGTGTGCCGGATGCGCTAATTCATCGCGATTTGCGAGCCAATACTGCCGAAACGATCGTTCGCCAGTTCGATAAGCCGCGCCGCTTCTTCGCCGGATTTTTCGAGCAGTTCGCGCGCCGCTTTCGAGGCCTCCTCCAGCAGGCGCACGTCCATCGCGCCGGCATAGAGCGCCGCTTCCGCCTCCCCGTGCTGACGTGTTCCGATGAAGTCGCCCGGTCCGCGCAGCATGAGATCCTTATGGGCGATCTCGAAACCGTCGCTGGTCTTTGTCAGCGCGAGCATGCGCTCGTTGTCCTGATCGGTCTGCGTTCCATAGAGAAGGAAGCAGTATGCCTGCTGCTCACTCCTGCCGACGCGGCCGCGCAGCTGGTGCAGCTGTGAGAGTCCGAACCGCTCCGCACCCTCGACCGCCATGATGCAGGCATTGGGCACATGCACGCCGACCTCGATGACCGTCGTTGTCACGAGCGCGTCTATTTCACCCGCGCGGAAGGCGGACATGACGCGCTCCTTCTCGGCCTCCTTCATCCTGCCGTGCAGCGTTTTGATTCGAACATCGGGCAGCTTCTCTTTCAGCTCGGTGTAGACGGCCTCTACGCTGGGGCACTCGATCAACTCGCTTTCCTCGATCGCCGGGCAGACGATATAGCTCTGCACGCCTTCTTTGGCCTGTTTGGCGATATAGGTATACATATCGTCCCGCTTGCTCCCGGGAATCACGCTGGTCTTCACAGGCCTGCGTCCCGGCGGCAGTTCGTCTATCACCGAAATATCGAGGTCTCCATAGAGGATCAGCGCGAGCGTGCGCGGAATCGGCGTTGCGCTCATGACGAGCATGTCCGGGCGGGTACCCTTCTCCTGCATCGCCGCGCGCTGTCGCACGCCGAAGCGATGCTGCTCGTCCGTCACGATGCAGCCGAGGTCGTAAAACGTCACGTCGCCGGAGAACAGCGCATGTGTGCCGACGGCGATCAGCGCGCTGCCATCGGCGATGCGCGCGAGCGTTTCGTTGCGCTGCGCCTTTTTTATGCTGCCCTTCAGAAGCGCAACCGAATCGCCGAACAGCTCCCGCAAGGTTTCGTAATGCTGCTGCGCCAGAATTTCCGTCGGCACGAGCAGCGCGCCCTGCTTTCCGTTTGCGGCGGCAACACACAGCGCGTAGAGTGCAACGGCGGTCTTGCCGGAACCGACGTCGCCCTGCAGCAGGCGGTTCATGGGCACCGGTTTTTGCATGTCCTCCGCAATTTCACCGATGACGCGAAGCTGTGCCCGGGTCAGTTGGAACCGTAGTTTAGACGCATACCGCTCGAGTACGCCGCTGGTATCGAACGCGAACCCGTTTTGACGCAATCGTTCGGATTTTTGCAGTTCGACAACGACAAAATAGAGCAGCGTGTTTTCAAAATCAATGCGTTTTCTGGCGAGTTCCAGCGCTTCGCGGCTGAAGGGAAAGTGCGCATGCCGCAGGGCGAGCGCAAGCGGAACGAGTGAATACCGTTCCAGCAGCGACCGCGGCAGCGGCTCCGGAATCTGATCCCACTCGCTTTCGAGCGCGGCGAGGAAGCTGTCCCGCCAGGCGCGCTGGTTGACACCCTTGATGGTGGAATATACCGGCACGATACCCGGAAGCGCGGCGGAGATGGACGGATTGATCAGGGAAACGCCTTTTTTGCGCAGCGCGCGCCCGCAGGCGAACACGACCTCACCGATCTTGAGCTGGCTGCTGCGATACGGTTGATTGAACCACTTGAGTGTGATGCTGCCTGTCTCGTCCTGCGCGGGCGCGGAGAGAATCGTCATGCCTTTCGCGCGGTAAAATCGCGTCGCGCCGGAAATGCGCACCTGAACGGCGGCGTTCTTTCCGTCAACAAGCTGCGAGACGGGCGTCGCACGCGAGTAGTCCATATAGTCGCGCGGCAAATGATACAACAGATCGCGCACGGAATAGACGCCGAGCTGCCCCAGCAGCTCCGCGCGCTTGGATCCGATGCCTTTTATCGTTGTCAGATTTGATTCCAGCATGTTTTTTTCATCATGGAATAAAAAATACCATGATGCCTTTTATTATTGTCAGATTTAATTCCAGCATGTTTTTTTCATCATGGAATAATAAATATCATGATGCCTTCTATTGTTGTCGGCTTTGAACCCCGCATAACGAAAAATCTCTTTCAAGTAAAAACCGGCGACGGGAACACGTCGTTCCGCCGCCGGCAATCCGGTTCCTCAAAAGGCGCTTTACTGCACCGCGATATAGTAATAATACAGCGGCTGTCCGCCGAATAGCACCATAAACTCCGCGTCCGGGAACTCATCCTGCAGCTTGTCGGCGATTTCCTGCGCATTGTCTTCGGTTTGCCCTTCGCCGTAATAGAGCGTAACGGTGCAAGCCTCGTCATCGCGCTTCTCGATCATCTTGCGGATCAGCTCCGCCGTCGCGTCGTCCGTCTTTTTCGCGGAGACGGCGAGGTGGTTGTCGATCAAACCGATGATATCGTCCTTCTTCACCTTGGTTCCGTTAAACGTGGTGTCGCGAACGGCATAGGTAACCGCGCCGCTGATGACTTCGGGCAGCGCGTCCTTCATCGCCTGTTCGTTCTCCTCGACGGTGGCGTCCTTGGAGTACGCCATGCAGGCGGCGATCCCCTGCGGGATGGTCTTGGTCGGAATCAGGATGACGCCCTTTTCCGTGAGCTCGGATGCCTGCTGCGCCGCGAGGATGATATTGGAGTTGTTCGGCAGCACAAAAACGTTGCGCGCGTTGATACGGTTGATGGCGGAAGCGATGGTCTCAATGCTGGGATTCATGGTCTGTCCGCCGGGAATCAGCGCGTCGACGGCGAGCGCTTTAAACAGCTCGTCCATGCCTTCGCCCGTGCTGACGGACAGCAGGCCGAATTCCTTTTCGTTGCGCTTTCTCTCCGCCATGACTTCACGGTTTTGCTCGCGCATGTTCTCGATCTTGAGCTTGTCCAACTCGCCGTGCCGCAGTGCCATCTGCAGCACTTTGCCCGGCGCGTTGGAGTGCACATGCACCTTGATCATGTCCGCGTCGCTCGCGACCACGACGGAGTCGCCGAGGCGCTCGAGGTGGTTGCGGAAGGTCTCGATCTCTTTTTCGTCAGTCTCCGGTGAAAGATGGATGATGAAAAATTCCGTGCAATAGGTAAAATTGATATTCTCACCGGAAAAACTGTCCGCATTGATCTGCTCCTGTACGGGCTGTGCGGAGACGGGTTCCGAATAACTGTCGATTTCTTCGCCGTCGAGCGAGAGTTTGAATCCCTTGTAAATCGTCAGGAGGCCCTTGCCGCCGGAGTCGATTACGCCGGCTTCTTTGAGCACGGGCAGCAGGTTCGGCGTGTCCTGCAGTGCGACTTCGCCGCTGATGAGAATTTCGTCCATCAGGCGGTAAACGTTCGCGCCCTGATCCTTGAGTTCGGCAACGTGTTCCGCAATGACGCGCGAAACGGTCAGTATCGTGCCTTCCTTGGGTTTCATAACCGCTTTGTATGCGGCTTCGCTGCCCTTCGTCAGAGCGGAAGAAAGCAACTCGGAATCAACAAACTCCGCGCCTTTGAACGCGCGGGAGAACCCGCGAAACAGCTGCGATAGTATGACGCCGGAGTTGCCGCGCGCGCCTTTGAGCGCGCCCATACTCAGCGCGTCGGCCACCTGTGTGGCGGTTGCGCCTTCCGGCAGCGCGCGGATTTCGAGCACCGCGCTCTGCATGGTCATAGACATATTGGTGCCTGTATCCCCATCGGGAACAGGAAAAACATTCAAAGCGTCGATTCCCGCTTTGTTCTTCTCAAGCAGCGCTGCGCCGGCGATAATCATATCGCGCAGCTGTGCGCCGCCGATTTTCATATTATTATCCAATTTACCCTCCGAAAGTCCGGATCCCAAGAGCCGAACAGCGTTATACGCGAATATTCTCGACGTGGATATTCACGGAACGAACCATGATCCCCGTCATCGATTCCACCCTGAATTTCACGTTTTCCTTTGCGTTTTTTGCCACCGCGGGCAGAGAAACGCCGTACTCTAGCGTGACGTAAAGATCGATATCGATCAGTTCTGGTGAAATCACCGTAACCCTGACGCCGCGGCGCATGTTATCTATTCCGAACAGTTCAATGAACGGGTCGCTCGCCTTTTTTGCATTCATGCCGACGATGCCGACATTTTCCACCGCCGCATAACCGGCGATACTGGCGATGAGTTCGTCCGTAATTGTAATTTTTCCCAGGGGTGTAGACATTTCCGCTGCCATAAGTTACGCCTCCTTTTTTCGATGCTTCTATTTTATACCATGCGCGTTTATCCCCGCAACCGCGTAACCAGTCCTCCGCGAGCACACGCAAGGCGTTGTTGTAGCCAATGTGTGAACATCCTGCGACAGGTAAGCTCCCCGCTTACTCCTCTTCCTCAGGCAGGATACCGTTGTGGTAGAACTCCTGAACGTCGTCGTTGTCGTCGAGCTTGTCGAAGAAATTTTGTACTTTTTCAATGGTCTCCGCATCCGAGATATCGACCGTGTTTTGCGGGATCATCTGCACTTCGGCAGAGATAAACTCAAACCCCGCGCCCTCGAGCGCTTCCCGCACGCCGGAAAACTCGTTGGGATCGGTGTAGATTTCAAACGCGTCGTCCTGCGCGACAAAATCCGCCGCGCCGGCTTCGAGCGCCTGCATCATGACCTCATCCTCGTCCATCAGCGCGGTGCGCTCGATGACGATCACGCCTTTTTTATCGAACATCCAGCCGACGCAGCCGCTGTTGCCGAGGTTTCCGCCGCTCTTGTCGAAGACATGGCGCATCTCGGCCGCCGTGCGGTTGCGATTGTCGGTCACGACCGACACGATGATGGCGACGTTGCCGGGGCCGTAGCCTTCGTAAACGATCTCTTCATAATTGACAGACGATCCTTCGCCCGCGGCCTTTTTAATGGAACGCGAGATGTTGTCGTTGGGCATGTTGTTCGCTTTGGCTTTCGCAATAACGTCCCTGAGTTTATTGTTGTTGACCGGGTCGGGTCCGCCCTCTTTGACCGCGATTGCGATCTCCCTGCCGATCTTCGTAAAGATCTTGCCGCGCTGCGCGTCGGTCTTCTCTTTTTTATTCTTAATGTTCGCCCACTTGGAATGTCCTGACATACGTCCTCCTGTTTGCCGTTATACTCTCACCGTCCTTGGGCGCAGCGCCCCGGTACGGATTGTTTGTGTTATTTCATCACCGCGTATGTTTTCGCGATCGACTGTAAATCTTCCCAAACGTCCTTTTTCTTCGACTCGTCCCGCAGCAGCGCTGCCGGGTGATACGTCGGGATAAACAGCGTGCCGTTCTTTTCAAGCCACTGTCCGCGCACGCGCGTGACACGCGCTGTTGCGTCGTAAACATGCCGCGTAGCGGTCGCGCCCAGGCACACAACGATCTTCGGCCGGATGAGGCTGTATTGCATCCGCAGCACCGGAAGACAGGCTTCGGCCTCCTCGTCCAGCGGGGTTCTGTTGCCCGGCGGCCTGCATTTGACAACGTTGGTAATATACAGGTCTTCGCGCCGCATGTCAATCGCTGAAAACATTTTATCGAGCAATTGACCCGCTTTTCCGACGAACGGGCGACCCTGTGCGTCCTCGTCCGCGCCGGGTCCTTCGCCGACGAGCATGATGTCCGCGTTGCGGTCCCCCTCGCCCAAAACAATGCTGTTGCGCCGCTGGCAGAGCCCGCAGCGGCGGCAGTTTTCAATCTGCCGCTCCACGTTTTCCCAGCTTGGCGCTTCCATTGATCGTTCCCCTTTTCCGCGGATTATTTCACGCGTTCCGCGGCGTCCTCGTCCAACATGAAGATGGCGTTGTGATGCAGCTGCAGATAGCTGGCCGGTATGCTCGGCAGGACGGGTCCTGTGATGACAAGCGGCGCGATCCTTGCCAGATCGAACCCCGAAAGCACCGCGATGACGCGCTTTGCCGCCATGACGGTGGAAATCCCTATGGTTACAACGCGGCCGCTGTCTGTGCGCTCTACATGCGTCACGGGAGCGAGCTCCGTGCCCGGCATGTTGCAGGCAATTCTGCCGTCCGCGCCAACGGTGCATACGAGCGTGTCCAGCCCGCCAACGTCGAGAATCGCATCTTCAAAGTTGTTGCACTCAACGCTCCAGTCGTTCGCCTCCGAGCACGGGGAATAGATGTTTTCCGGCGTGATATTCACGCGGTTATAGAGCATGGTGCGCATGCGAAATTCGTCCGACTCGTCCGCGTCCTGTTTGACGTGTTCAAACAGGTTGAAGGCGCGCACGGTCGTCCAGTCCAGTAAACCGTCGCTCGTCATGCCCGCGATCTTACGATAGGCAGACGCTAACTGCGCACTGCAGTCCAGCCCCAGCGCGCTGTTCGGTTTTTCGATGATGCAACCCGCGAGCAGCGTCGCCACAGCCTGGCTGAGCGTGTCGCTGTCCCGGTATACCAGTACGCTCATTTGGTCTCACCCATCGCCTCAACGGCGTTGATGAACAGGAGTACGTCGTGATAGACGTCCTGCCGGTTGATCTCATTGAGCATTTCGTGCCGACCGCCTTCGTAGAGCTTGAGCTCGGTTTCGTGTCCTGTTTTGATCAGCCACTTGTAAACCTGCTTAACGCCCTTGCCCTTTGCGCCGACGGGGTCCATCGCACCGGAGAACACGAGAATCGGGCGCTTCGGTACGCGCGCCGCCCATTTTTCGTTTGAAATCTCCGTCAGCCCCGTGAACACATCGTACATGGCCTGCGAGGAAAGCGGGAACCCGCAGAGCTCATCCGCGACATAGGCGTCCACTTTCTCGTCGTCGCGCGAAAGCCAGTCGTTGACGGTGCGGTTGGGCTTGAAGGCTTTGTTGTAAGAACCAAAGCTCATGTTGAAGAGCGTGATGCTCGGCTGAATGCCGCCGGTCTTCTTGATCTCGGCTTTTGCAATCAGCTTGCCGATGCCCAGCACGGGGTTGCTGCCCGCGGTGCCGGAAAAGATATACGCGTCGAAGTCCGCTCCGTCGCGCCCGGCAAATGTGCGCGCCAAAAAAGAGCCCATGGAATGTCCGAAGAGAATAAACGGAATTCCGGGATAATCCTTTTTGAACAGTTCGTACATGGTGCGCATGTCCTGAACGACGACGTCCCAGCCGTCCTTTGCGCTGAAATACCCGATCGGCGCATCCTTCGAAATGCTCTTGCCGTGCCCGGCGATATCGCTGCCGTATACCAGCACGCCGTTCTCAGCCAAAAACGATGCAAATTCGTCATAGCGGTCGATATGCTCTGCCATACCGTGGGTTATCTGCAGCGCCGCGTGCGGGTCCTCCGGTATCCACATACGATAGCGGATGTCGCCAATCCCGTTTGCGGAGGGAAATCTCTTCTCACGCTGTGTGAATTTCATACGCCAAACCTCCCCGACGATAATAAAAAAGTATACCACCTGACGGCGGAATACTCAATATTTCAATCAAAATTGACGGATACCGGAGAGGTTGTTTTGCACAAAGCAACGATTTCAGCCGCTGCAGGACTGAATCCGGCTGCGTGCTTTATCTTTATGATCAGATGGGTTACAGGCTCAGATCGTAGATCTGCTCTCCGTCCTCCACGCCTGCATATTGAAAATTAAGTTTGTAAAGAAACTCGATAGATGCGATATTGCCGGGTAGGACGCCCGCCTTGACCCGGGCAACGCCCTGCTGCTTTAAAGCCTGCAGCGCGCCGGAAACCGCCTCGGACAGATACCCCCGCCTCGCATGCTCCGGCGCAGCGGTATAGCCGATCCAGCAAGTGTCGTTTTCCCTCTTAAGATAGATATCACCGAGCAATGCGCCTGATTCCTTTGAGACAACGGCGAGCTGAACGCTGGCGGACAGATCGGTTTCCCCGAGCAACGCTGTTTCATACTCCGGCTTTGTCAGGCACTTGAACCCCTGAAAGCGCATCCAGTCGGCATTGTTTCGATATGACATGAACGCGTCGATCTGCCCCGCCGTAAACGGGCGCACGACACAGCGCGCTGTTTCAAACTCCATTTCTGTTGCTCCCTTCGACTGCAAACAAAAGCTCTTGTCAAAGGTATTATACCAGATTACCCAACCCGGATTTCACTGTATTTACCGAACAGCTCCGCCTCGGAATCATCGTGTGTGATCACAAGGATCGGCACGCCCGATTCCAGCAGGGCGCGCGCTGCGGCGCGCTTGTTCTCGTCGTCCAGTCCGGTAAACGGCTCATCCAAAAACAGGATGTCCCCGCCGTATGCCAGCGCGCGCGCGATTGCCACGCGCCGCTTCATGCCACCGGAGAGCTCCTTTGGGAACAGGTGCATATGCTCGTTGAGTCCCAGCCTGCCAAGCGCGGCTTTCGCCCGCGTCTCATCCGAAACCAGCGCGACGTTTTCCAACGCGCTCGCCCAGGGCAGCAGACGGTCCTCCTGAAACACGGCGGAGGCTTTCCTGTTCTCCATTCCGCAAATCTCGCCGGCATCCGGTTGTTCCAGCCCGAGCAGCAGCCTAAACAGCGTTGTTTTGCCGATGCCGGACACGCCGCGCAGCACAATCGTGTTGCTCAGCGGGATCTCTGCGGAAAAATCGCGCAGCACATCGTTTCCGCCGAAGGATTTTGACACGTTTTTCACGCTGATTGTATCAGGCATCACGGCGTATCCTCCTCATGCTCGTCACGAGCAGCCGTTCCAGCAGCATGGAGAGCGCTACGATGAACAGCGTCCAGGCAAACAGATCGGGCGTTTCGATACGGAGTTTAGACGCGTAGAGCTGATAGCCGATGGACTGCTTCGGCAGCGCGATGATCTCCGCGGCAACGCCGGATTTCCAGGCGAAACCGAGCGCGGTCGTGCACGCCGCCAGAAACTGCGGCAGCACCGAGGGAACGTATATCTTCTTCACGATCTGCCAGCGCGTTAGCCCGAATACGCGCCCCATCTCGACAAGGCGGGTGTCTGTCTGCGAAATCGCCTCCGCCGTCGCTGCCCAGACCATCGGCACCACCATCAGGAAACTGATGAACAGCGGGACGAGGTCGGACGTAAGCCAGAGCAGCGCCAGCAGGATGAACGACGTCACCGGCGAAGCCTTCACAACTGCGCGTAACGGGCTCAGCAGCGCTTCGGCAAAACGCGAGCGCGCCGTCAGCACCGCCAGCAGTACGCCTGCGATCACGCCGAGCAGATAGCCGGTCATAATGCGCAGCAGCGTCAGCCCCGCGAACAGCCAGCTGCTCGCCTGCGTCAATAGGCCGAACAGGCGCGTGAGCGTGACCAGCGGCGAGGGAAACAGCAGTTCCTTGCCCACGAGCAGGCTGACCGCTTCCCAAACCGCCAGATAGATCAGCGCAATGAGCGCCGTTTTCAGAAACTTTCTCTTACTTTCCATAGATGTCGTCGCCCGGCAGTTTGCCGCCGACGGATGCCGGGTTTGCACCAAAGAGCACGCCGAGCATCGCGGACGCGGCGGATTCCATCTCCTCACCCGTGATGCTGACCACATAGCTGCGCGGAATCGCCGAGGCGGCAATTTCGGCGGAGCCTACGATGCCGAGGTTCGCGATCTTTTCGGCCGCATCAGCAGATATATTCACCATTTCGACAGAGGCCGCATAGTCTTTGAGGAACGCTTTGACCTGATCGGGGTGCGCGTCATAGAACGTGCGGCTGGCGATATAGACGCCCATGACGAGCTTGGTGCCGGACGCAGCTTCCCATGATTCGTTGAGATCGAGCGCAACGCGCGCCCCAGGGTTTTTCAGCGTGACGGCGGAGACGAACGGCTCCGGCAGCAGCGCGATTGGAGCTTCGCCGGAAGCAGCCATCGCCGCCAGCGCGGTATGTTCGCCGACATACTCTACCTCGACCTGATCCGTCAGGCCGTTTTGTTCCAGAATATAGTCGAGTACAAACTGCGGGCTTGCGCCCTCACCACTGGCGTAAATCTTCTTGCCGGCAAGATCCGCAACGGACTGAACGCTGTCCCCGTTTTCCAACAGATACAGCACGCCGAGCGTATCGAGGTTGAGCATGACCACGTTGCCTTCGGTTTTGTTATAGAGAATAGCAGCAAGATTGATCGGAACCGCTGCGATGTCGATTTCGCCGCTGATGAATTTGCCGACGACGACGTCCGGCGTATCCTGTAACTCGATATTGTAATGCTCCGTATCGTCCATCATGAAGCTCACACCCATACCGGTCGGCCCTTTAAGGGCGGCTATGTTCACGGGTTGCTCCGGCGCTTTGACACACCCGAGTGCGAGTATCATGACAGTTGCGACCAGAAACGCTGTTAACTTCTTCATCCGTTTTCTCCCTTTGGCAGGCGAAAAGCCCTGCCGTTTCGTTCTATTTTTCCTTGTGAAACCAGTTTATCCATCGCGCGATAGAGCGTCGTCCTGCTGATGCGCAGCGACTGCGCAAGCGCACTGACGCTCCACTCGGACTCATACAGCCCGTTTTCCGCATTGGCAACTATAAAATTCAGCATGCGCTCTTCAACGCTCTGCGGCAAAAACCCGTCCAGCCGCCCGCTTAAAAACCGGATACGCGCGGTTAAGTAACGCAGGTAATTTTCCGTAACCCGAAAATCCTGTTGCATCATATCGCGCAATGCGTCCTCGCAGATGAGCAGCACCCAGGTGCTCTCGGTTGCTGTTACACGCGCAACATACGCCTTTTCCGTCTGAAACAGCGATGCCGCACCGAAAAGATCTGTCTGGCGCAGCACGCTCATCGGCATGACGCCTGTTTCGCTCTCCTTGGTGACGGCACACGTGCCATAGAGGATGATGCCGAGCGCGCGCACATCGTCTGCTCGGTCGAAGATGATCTGATCCTTCTCAAAATGCTCGACCCTGACACATGTATGTGAAAGCAGCGCGACGATGTCCTCCTGCGGGATACCCGCGAAGAGAAACGTGTTGGCAACGATCGGTGCGTATGCGGTTGGCTGGGTTGATCGGCTCATGATCTTCTCCGTTTTTGTATCATATGGTACATTATAGCAAATCTTTTTAATAAGTCAATCGTTATCGATATATCTGTATCGATTTATTTTCACAGCCGACGTTTGAGTTTCATCGTTGACTATGCTATATTGAAACAAATGATTTCAACGCCAAAGGAGCGCCCGCATATGAAGATGATCTCCTGGAATGTCAACGGCCTGCGCGCCTGCATCACGAAAGGGTTTTATGACTTTGTCGCGGCCGAATCGCCGGACATCCTCGCTGTGCAGGAGACAAAAATGCAGCCCGAGCAGTTTGAAGGCGAGGTTGCAGGTTATTCCATCTACTGGAACAGCGCGATAAAAAAAGGGTATTCCGGGACGGCGATATTCGTTAAGAACGAACCGGACGCGGTGACCTATGGCATCGGCATTCCCGAGCACGACAATGAAGGCCGCGTGATCACGCTTGAATACCCGGACTATTTTTTTGTAACGGTCTATACGCCCAACTCTCAGAACGAACTGAAGCGGCTGGACTATCGCATGACATGGGAAGACGCGTTTCTGGATTACCTGAAACAACTCGACGACAAGAAACCCGTCATCGTCTGCGGCGATCTCAACGTTGCACACAAAGAGATCGACCTGAAGAACCCGAAGACGAACCGGAAGAACGCCGGCTTTACGGATGAGGAGCGATCCTGCATGACGCGGCTGCTGGAAAACGGTTTTGTGGATACATTCCGCTACTTCTACCCCGACAAAACGGAAGCATACAGCTGGTGGAGCTACATTGGCGCCGCGCGTTCGCGCAACGCGGGCTGGCGCATCGACTATTTTATCGTGTCCGAACGGCTCATCGGCTCTGTTCGTGACAGCCTGATCCTGAGCGACGTGCTCGGCAGCGACCACTGCCCCGTCGCCATCGAAACCGAAGCGCTGTAACCGCAATCTATAACAGGAGAACCTATGATCATACTCGCATCCTCATCCCCGCGCAGGCGGGAACTGCTGTCCATGATCGGACTCGACTACGTAATTGAAACCTCCGGCGAGGAAGAAATTCAGCCGCACGGCCTCGCGCCGGAGCAGTTTGTGAAAACGCTCGCGCTGCAAAAAGCGCAGCCCGTCGCCGAGCTGCACCCGAACGACTGCGTGATCGGCGCGGATACGATCGTCTTTCTGGAAGGCGACATCCTCGGCAAACCGCACACACCGGACGTTGCAAAAGCCTACTTAGCCCGCATGCAGGGCAAGACGCACATCGTCTACACCGGACTCGCCGTTGTGAAAAACGGCAAAGCGGACGTGCGCCACTGCGAAACGAAGGTTACCTTCGTGCCGATGAGCGAGCGCGAGATCGAGGCCTATGTTGCAACCGGTGAACCGCTCGACAAAGCCGGCGCATACGGCGTGCAGGGTCCCGGCGGCGTATTCGTCGAGCGAGTGGAGGGCAACTACTTTAACGTGATCGGCCTGCCGCTGCCGCTGCTGTACCGGATGCTGATCGACGCGGGAGAAATCGAGCGTCCTTGATAGTTAATTCTGCTTGTGAAACTCATCCAAGAAAACATTGATTGATCCGATGCCTATATGAATACGATGATTGAAGAAAAACTGAAGCTGCTCCCCTCCTCGCCCGGCGTTTACAAGATGTTCAACGCCGCGGGCGAGGTCATTTACGTCGGCAAGGCGATCTCTTTAAAAAACCGCGTGCGGCAATATTTTCAGTCCTCAAAAAATCATCCGCCAAAGGTCACCGCGATGGTGCGGCAGATCGCGGACTTTGAGTATATCCGCGTCGCCAACGAAACCGAGGCGTTTTCGCTCGAATCCAACCTGATCAAGGAGTTTAAGCCAAAATACAACATCCTGCTCAAGGACGACAAACACTTTCCATATATTCGCGTCGACCTGCGGCAGGATTTCCCGCGGCTGGATGTCGTACGCCGCGTCAAGAAGGGCGGCGCAAAGTACCTCGGCCCGTTCCTCTCCGGTTTGCTCTTGCGCGACGGTCTCTCCCTCGTGCGCGACCACTACCCCATCCGCCAGTGCAAAAAGGACATCAACCGCATGATCGCGCGGCGTGAGCGCCCCTGCCTGATGTACCACATCGGCAAATGCTGTGCGCCATGCTCGGGAAACGTGCCGCGCGAGGAATACCACAAGCTCGTAGACGAGGTGCTCTCCTTCCTCTCCGGCAACACAGCAGAGATTCTGCGCACGCTGAACACCGATATGGCGGCGGCTTCCGAGGCCATGGATTTTGAGCGCGCTGCGATTCTGCGCGATCGTATCCGCGCCATCGAGAGCCTCAACGAAAAGCAGGCCGTCATCGCAACCACCAACTTCACGCTGGACGTCTTCGCCCTCGGGCGGCTCGACACCAACGCACTGGTTTTCGCGCTGTTCGTCCGAAACGGCAAGGTGATCGGCACCGAAAAATTCCGCATGGACGCGGATACGGAGGAGTCCGACGCGGACATCCTCTCCGCGTTTCTCTCGCAGTATTACGCCGAGGCTGTGACGTTTGTGCCGGAGGTGCTGCTGTATCAGGATTCGTCCGATATGGACGCCATCTCCAACTGGCTCAGCGGCCTCGCCAAACGAAAGGTGGATGTGCACCGCCCGCAGCGCGGCGAAAAGCGCAGGCTCACGGAGATGGCCTATCGCAACTGTCTCGATGTTCTGGAAAAAGACGCTTCACTTCAAAAACGCGCCTGGGAGCGCGGTGAAGGCGCGCTGGTACAGCTCAGCGCGATCCTCGGCCTGGAAACGGTGCCTTCCCGCATCGAGTGCTTCGACAACTCGCACATTCAGGGACGCGATACCGTCTCCTCTATGGTCGTCTTTACGGACGGTCAACCGGATAAGAGCGCGTACCGCAGATTCCGCATCCGCGCGGACGCAGGCGGCAACGACCTCATCGCCATGCGGGAAGCTCTCACACGGCGCTTTAAAAAAGCGTCCGAAAACGAAGCCGGTTTTCTGCCTCTGCCGGATCTGCTCGTCATGGACGGCGGCCCGGCGCAGCTGCAGGTCGCGCTGGAGGTGCTGGAGTCCTTCTCGCTCGATTTCATCCCGACAATCGGTCTCGCCGAACTCAGCGAAACGATCTATCAGCCCGGTGACGCCGCACCGATTCAGCTGCCGCGCAACTCCGCGCCGCAGCACCTGATTGAGCGGCTGCGCGACGAGGCGCACCGGTTCGCCATCAGCTACCACCGCAACGTCCATAACCGCAACGCACTCTATTCGGTGCTGGACGGCATTCCCGGCGTAGGCGACAAGCGAAAGCGCGCGCTGTTTGACGCATTTCTGACCATAGACGCGATCAAAGCAGCTCCGCAGGAGGAACTCGCCGCCGTTAACCTGATCGACGCGCGCACAGCCGAGTCCGTCTATCGTTATTTTCATCCGGACGATTCCGGCGAATCGAAACCCGAAGAAGCACAACAATAAAAACACCCCGTAAACGGGGTGTTTTATCGTTTTGGTTATATCAGCCTTCCACGAGTTTTCCGACGATCTGAACACCTTCCAGTTTTCTCACGCCGTGGGGCGATTTATTCTTGATGATGTCGGTCAGATCGTTGCCCGCTGAGTAACCATTGTGGTTTCCACCTGACCATTTCGCCAGATTTGTCAGGTTGTATATGATACCGTCAACCGCAACATATGCGGGGTTGCCGTTCTTTCCATCATATTGCTTCAACTCGTCGAGTGTGAGTTCGAGCATCGTGCTCTCGGTTGCGTCTGCCGCAGCTGCCGTCGCCGCGGGCTGTTCAACAGTGCTTTGCGCAGGAGCTCCGGCTACGCAGGACGCCGCTGTCAGCATAAGCGCCGTTACTGCGAGTATTGCGATGATTCTTTTCATGGGATCAACTCCTTCGTTCATTTGTTGCAAAACAAAGAATCATTACTATTTATTAAAGCATATCAAAAAAGCCGATCAAACACAATCGGCTTTCCTGTATTTCGCGTGACGATATCACACAGATGCGATGCCGCGGCTTTACTGGTTCGGCATCCGTTCTGAAATAAAACGCACGATCTCGCGCAGGTTTTCCGGCGCGGGCACGATATAGGCTCGTTCCGATGTCGCGATCTTCAGCGACGGCGCGGTATGCTTTCTGGAAATCGGGACATCGATGATTCCGGTAAAGTGTACGTCCGCATACGCAACGGAAAAGCGCTCCCCGTCCTCCCGCGCGGTCGGATTTGCCAGCGCAAATCCGGAGATGCCGATATCGTTTAGCATCACGCGCACACGACCGAGCCGCTTTTTGATTGTCAGAAACTCAAAGCAACCGAATCCAAGCCAGCCGACCAGCGCGAGACCGATCACCAGCACGAACTCCGGGCGGATCATGCCGATGAGCGGGTCACGACCCAATCCGACGCGGATATAGTTGACTGCGATGGCCGTAGCAATCAGCGCCATCACGGCGATATTGCTCCAGAACGAAATCGTCAGCAGACTGGTCGCCTGTTTGTCCGCACCCGCGTTGATTTGATTCATGCGATACATCCTTCCCTGTGTTGACAGCGCCTTTGTAGAAAAACGGAGGACGGGGCAACCCGTCCTCCGAAGAAAGCGAATCTTACTCTTCTTCTTCTTCTTCTCTCTTTGCGTTCTCGATGATCTTCTTGGCGATGTTGGCGGGGACGTCCTCGTAACGGACGAACTCCGCTGTGAACGAGCCGCGCGCCTGTGTCATGCTACGAAGGTCGGTCGCGTACTTGAACATTTCGCTCAGCGGCGCTTCCGCAATGACGACCGTGCCGCCGACGACGGGGTTCATGCCGAGCATGCGACCGCGTCGCGAGGAGAGGTCTCCGCTGATGGCGCCGACGTAATCGCTCGGAACGAAGATTTCGTAGTGGTAGATCGGCTCGATGAGCGTCGGGTTCGCCTTTGCGCAGGCCGCTTTGTAAGAGAGGCGGGCGGCGGATTTGAACGCGACTTCCTTGGAATCGACGGGATGATACTTTCCGTCGTAAAGCGTCGCTTTTACGCCGACCATCGGATATCCGGCAAGCACACCGTGCTGGAGCGCTTCCTTGAGGCCTTTTTCAACCGCGGGGATGAATTCCCTCGGGACCACGCCGCCGACGATCGCGTTGACAAACTCGTACTCCACGCCTTCGTCAGCGGGTTCAAAACGCATCTGTACAACGCCGTACTGACCGCTGCCGCCGGACTGCTTTTTATGTTTCCCTTCGGCTTCCGCCAGAGTGTGAATGGTTTCGCGATACGGGATGCGCGGGTCGGAAAGCTGCGCTTCCACGTTGCTCTTGTTCTTGAGTTTGCCGCAGACGACCTCAATGTGCATCTCGCCGAGTCCCTGAATGAGCACGTCGCCCGTTTCGGCATTCTTCTCGATCTGGATGGTCGGGTCCTCTTCCTTGATACGGTTGAGGCCGGAGATGACCTTGTCGTCTTCTCCCTGTTTTTTCGCGGTGACCGCAAGCGAGATCGCCGGTTTCGGGAAGTCGATCGGGTCGAAGATAATCGGATCGCCCGCGTCGCAGAGCGTGTCACCCGTGACGGTATACTGCAGCTTCGGCAGCGCGCCGATATCACCCGCGTGAAGCTTTTCGATTGAAACGCTCTTCTTGCCGCGCAGCATGATCGGTGCGGTGGACTTTTCGGCTTTTTCCGCGTTCGGGTTGTAGAGCGAAACGCCGATTTCGAGCGTGCCGCGGAAGACTTTTAAGATGGAGTATTTGCCGAACTGATCGAACGTGGTCTTCACAACCTGCGCGGCGAATTTTCCGGACTGGCCGATTTCGACTTCTTCGCCTGTCTTTGCGCTCTTCGCCTTCGGTGCTTTTGCGAGCTCGGCGGACGGCAGATAGTGCACGATTGCATCCAGCAGGGACGCAACGCCGATATTCTGCGCGGCGGAGACGCAAGCAACGGGTGTGATCACGCCGCTCATCACGCCGGCGGAGAGGCCCTTGAGCATCTCTTCGCGCGAGAGCTCGAAGGTTTCGAGATACTTCTCCATGAGCTCGTCGTCCGCCTCCGCGGCGGCTTCGCTGAGCTTTTCCGAGAGGGCTTCTGCTTCGGCCTTGAGGTTTGCGGGAATCTCAATCTCTTTTTCGCCTTTGCCCTCAAAGAGCTTGGCGGTCATGTTTACGATGTCGACATAGCCCTTGAAGTTGCCGCCTTCGATGATGGGCAGCTGAATCGGAACCACACTCTGGCCGAACTTCTCTTTGATCTCGCCCATGACCTTTGTGAAATTGGCGTTATCGCGGTCGAGCTGGTTGATGACGATCATACGCGCCTTGTGCTCTTTTTCGCACATGGCCATGGCTTTTTCCGCACCGACGACCGGACCGGAAACGGCGCCAACGACGATCAGCGCGCTGTCGGCAAGCATCATGGCGGCAGTGACTTCGCCGTAAAAATCGAAGAAACCCGGTGCGTCGATGACGTTGACCTTCGTGTCCTTCCATTCGAGCGGCGCGAGGGCAGCGTTGATGGAAATGCCGCGGGAGATCTCTTCCGCATCAAAGTCGGTGGTCGTGTTTCCATTTTCCACCTTGCCGAGGCGGTCGATGAGCCCGGCGTTAAACAGCATAGCCTCAGTCAGCGTGGTCTTGCCTTCGCCGCCGTGCCCGAAAACGCCAATATTTCGTATGTCTTTCGCGGTGTATTCCTTCATTTCGGTTCCCCCTGTAGATATTTTAAGCGCGTGAGCCGCGTATTTCGAATCCGTATGGTACGGATATCATTCAGACAGGTATGCGGCGCGGACGAAAAACGTCGCGCCACATGTTATTTTATCAGCTTCAAAAGGGCTTGTAAACCACGAATTTAGACGTTCCAGCTGTCCAGATACGCTTGCTGTTCGGCGCTCAGGGTATCGATTTTGATTCCCAGCGCGGTGAGTTTGCGCATTGCAACCTCGCGGTCGATCTCGGCGGGTACGGAATGGAGCTTTGCTTCGAGCTGGCCGCGATGGTCCGCGACATAGCGCGCGCAGAGCGCCTGAATACCAAAGCTCATATCCATGATCTCCGCGGGATGGCCGTCCCCTGCGGCGAGGTTGACGAGGCGGCCCTCGCCTATGACATTGAGCCAGCGGCCGTTTTGCAGCTGGAATCCAACGATGTTCTTGCGCATCTCTTTGCGGTCGATCGCGATTTCTGCCAGTTTGTGCACGTTGACCTCAACGTCGAAATGCCCGGCGTTGGTCAGAATCGCGCCGTCCTTCATCACGTTGAACTCCTGCTCGTCGATCACCTTGATGTCGCCGGTGACGGTGACGAACACATCTCCGATCTTCGCCGCTTCGATCATCGGCATAACGGAGAACCCGTCCATGACCGCTTCGATGGCCTTGATGGGATCGATCTCCGTGACGATCACGTTCGCGCCGAGGCCCTTTGCACGCATAGCGACGCCCTTGCCGCACCAGCCGTAGCCGGCGACGACGACGAACTTGCCCGCGATGACAAGGTTTGTCGTGTGGTCGATGCTGTCGAACACGCTCTGGCCCGTGCCGTAACGGTTGTCAAAGAGGTGCTTGCAGTCCGCGTCGTTGACCGCGAACATCGGAAAGCGCAGTTCCTTCGCCTTGTCCATGGCGACGAGGCGCACGATGCCCGTTGTGGTCTCTTCGCAGCCGCCGAGGATCTTTGGAATCAGCTTCGGAAACTTTGTATGGATCGCGTTGACCAGATCGCCGCCGTCATCCACGATGATGTCCGGCTCCGACATTAGCACGCTCTCAATGCATTCTTCGTATTCATCCTGCGTCGCACCGTGCAGCGCGAAAACGTTGATTCCCCCCTCCGCCAGCGCGGCAACCACGTCGTCCTGTGTGGAGAGAGGGTTGCTGCCGGTGACATACATCTCGGCGCCGCCCGCCGCGAGCACACGCGCCAGATACGCGGTCTTTGCCTCGAGGTGGATGGAGAGCGCGATCCGGAGCCCCTGGAACGGCAGGTCACGCTCAAATGATTCGCGGATTCCGTTGAGAATCGGCATATTGCGCCGCACCCACTCTATCTTTTGTTCGCCCTGCGGCGCGAGGGAAATGTCACGAATGCGATACATAATCTCAGCTCCTTATCGATTGTTGCTTCTGTCCCGTCAGCGGTTTACCGCGGGCAGCTGCGTCTGCTGCGCAAACAAGCGGATGGCCGCCTGCAGCTGCGTGTCCTCCGCCGGATTTAAAAACTCGATGCCGATGTTTTGCAACTCTTCCGCCAGGTCTACAACGATGTCCGGCGCAATGCCTACCCCTTGAATATAGCCTCCGCCCGGTGTGAAATACGCGTCGGTCGTCATCTTGACCCAGCCGTTACCATCTCTGAGGTGGAAAAAGCTCTGCACAATGCCCTTGCCGAAGGTCTGCGTGCCGACGATTGTCGCGAGATTGTAATCCTTGAGCGCGCCGGTGAGCAGTTCGCTCGCCGAGGCGGAATAGCCGTTGACGAGAACGACAAGGTTGAAGTCGAACTGCCTCTCGCCCTTCGACTCGTATACGTCCTCCTGCCCGCTCTTCGAACGGATGCTCACGATGGTTTCACCGTTTGGAATCAGCATGCCGCAGACGCCGAGCACCTCGGAAAGACCGCCGCCCGGGTTGTCCCTTACGTCGATGATGACGTTGTGGATGCCCTGATCCTCCATTGACTGCGCGGCGGCGGAAAAGTCCTCCACGACGCTGCCGTTGAACTCAGAAATTCGGATATACCCGATTCCGCCGTCCAGCACTTTGGAGTCGACACGCTTGATGTGCACTTCCCGGCGGAGCACGCTCACCGTCCGCTCCACGCCGTCGCGCAGATAGGTGATCTCGTCCGGCACGGTATCGTCCGTCGAGAAACACGCGACCAGCTCATCCAGCGAGAGGTTAGCGGCTGCTTTGCCGTTTACTCTTGTGATGATATCGCCCTTGCGGAGGCCTGCCTCCTCGGCGGGCCCGCCGGAATACACGTTGATGATCTGCGCACCGGTCTCGTCCGGCACCTGTACGCTGACGCCGATGCCTTTGTAGTTGCCGGCATTGTCCGAGAGGAGTTGTTGATACTCGTCCTCGGTGAAATACTGCGCATACGGGTCGTCGAGCTTGGTCACCATGCCGCGCATCGCGCCGTCGACAAGCTCGTGTTCACTAAGCGACTTGTCTTCGTAGTAATAATACTGCGATTGGATCGTGTAGATCATCTCACGCAGCGGGTTCAAGTCCAGCGTATCCACGGGTTCTTTCGTGACAAACGAAAAATACAGCGCGGTCGACAGGCCAAGTATGAGGATGATGCAGACGATCAGCGCCGTCGTCAGATGTTGTATGGTTCTTCTGTTCGTAATCAGCAGCTTCTTTCTGTTCCCGCCGTCCGGCGGGGATTATTTTTTCTCTACGGGCGCAAGCACACGCCTTGGCATATCGTCTAGATCGCAGACGTCCAGATGCAGTTCCGGTTTTCCGGTCAGGCCAGAGATGCCCTGCGGCACCGGTGCGCCGGTGAGGGCATGCAGCCGGTCCACGTTTTTGAAACCGTTCTCGTCCGGTGCTTCAAACGCGCCGAGCACGTCGCCTGCGAACTTATACGGGTTGGCGGTTGAGAGCAGCACCGTTTTCGTCGTGTCGCCCGTCCGTTCGGTATAGCGTTCGTAGACACGCTGCGCGACGGCGGTATGCGGGTCCATGAGGTATCCCGTGTTTTCGAACACGCGTTTGATCGTCTCCAGCGTGTCCTCCTCGCTGCACCAACCTGCGGAGAACGTGCGCCGCAGCTCGTCCAGCGCGGCTTTCGGCAGGGCATATCTGCCCTTTTCCTTCAGATCCGCCATCCAGGTGCGTACGCGCGCTTCGTCGCGCTCGGCTGCCTCGAAGAGCAGACGTTCGAGGTTGGAAGAGATCAGAATATCGATCGAACAGCTCATGCTCGGATAGAACGGGCGGTTGTCGTCGTAAACGCCGCTTTCGAAAAAGTCCGTCAGCACGTTGTTGCGGTTGGAGGCGCAGATGAGCCGGTTGACCGGCAGCCCCATGCGCCGCGCGTATTCGCCCGCGAGGATGTCCCCGAAGTTACCGGTCGGCACACAGAAGTTGACCGCTTCACCGGGCTTGATTTCGCCGCGCAAAAGCAGCGTTTCGTAACTATTGAAATAATAGACGATCTGCGGCAGGAGCCGCCCGAAGTTGATCGAGTTTGCGCTGGAAAGCCGCCAGCCGATCCGGTCGAGCTCCTGCGCTATTTCCTTTGATGCAAAGATGCTTTTCACGCCTGTCTGTGCGTCGTCAAAATTGCCGTGCACGGCGCAGACGTCGACGTTTGTGCCCTCCTGCGTCACCATCTGGAGGCGCTGCGCCTCGCTCACGCCGCCGTACGGGTAGAACACGAGCACACGCGTGCCCTCGATGTCCTGAAACCCTTCGAGCGCAGCTTTGCCTGTGTCTCCTGACGTGGCGACGAGGATATAAAGCTGCTTCGTTTCGCCGGTGAGGCGCATCGACTCACGCATCAGATGCGGCAGCATCTGCAATGCTACGTCCTTAAACGCCATGGTCGGCCCGTGCCAGAGTTCGAGAATCTGCTCATGGTCCGAGAGCTTGACCAGCGGTGTAACGTCCGTTGTATCAAAGCTGCTGTAGGCACTGGCGATCATGTTCTCAAGCGCAGCCGGGTCAAACCCGTCCAGATACGCTTGCATGACGCGGTGCGCGGTTGCCAGATAGCCGCCGCGCACTTCGTTGTTCCATTCGATTTTCGGATACGATTCGGGTACATACAAACCGCCGGAGGGGCTGATGCCTCGTACAATCGCCTCCGCGGCGGACACGAGTTCTCCGCCTCGCGTGCTCAGGTAACGCATAGGTGATGTTGATTCCTTTTCATATGTAAATTGCAGCGGTACGCGCCGGAAACATTCCTTCCATACCGTCGGCGAACATACGCCGAATGGTTATAGCAGAATGTCCTTTAAATACCCGGGGACGGTCTCCTTGCTGCCGGTTATGCTCAAAATGATGTTGACGTTGTTCTTTGTGGAAAACTGCTTGAGATCCTCGAAAAATCCCTCAAGCGTGTCCAGTTCGTGGCCGATGATGTTCAAGAGGCCGTCTACATAAATGGTCTCTAAATCAAAATCACTCGCCGCAAGACCGCACAGGAAACCGTAAAGCATTTTCGGGGTTGTAATGCCAAATTCCGATGCGTTAATGAAGCGAGCTTTCGTGGACAGGTCGTAGATATAACTCGTGTCGTCGTCGATAAATGCCGTGTTTCCCTTTGCCGTCTGAACGGACTTATTTGCCATTTCGAGAATCTGCTTTGTTTTCCCAGTGCCTTTTTCTCCGAAGATGACTCCAATCAAAGCTGTGGTCCTCCCTTGCTTCTTTTTTTTATTATAAGCCCCGCGCGATGTTGTGCGCAAGGTATTCGGACAAGTTTCACACCGATGGCGCAAAGCGACGATCTTCGTCCATCGATTTGTAATGATCGAAGCAAAAAGCGCCCGCTCTGCGGCGGGCGCTTCCGAACATCGTTCTGATTAAAAAATGTCCGAAATGATCTTGTCAACCAGTCTTGTGAACCGTTCGGACGCAGCCGCCGCCGTCTCCTGCACTTCCTCGTGCGTCAGGGGGTGGCCGAGAATGCCTGCGGCCATGTTGGTGATCAGCGAGATGCCGATTGTCTTGATGCCGCAGTGCGACGCCGCAATCGCCTCCGGCACGGTCGACATGCCGACCGCAGATGCGCCGGCTGTGCGCGAAAATACGATCTCCGCCGGCGACTCAAACGAAGGCCCGGAGAACATCATATACACGCCCTCCTGGAGTTTGACGCCGATTTCCTCCGCTGCAGCGCGCACTTTTGCGCGCAGGTCGCGATCGTACACATTCGACAGATCGGGAAAACGCGGGCCGAACGCGTCGTCGTTCGGTCCAAACAGCGGATGCGAGCCGGAGAAGTTGATGTGGTCGGAAATCAGCATCAAATCGCCGGGCGAAAAATCGAGATTGACACCGCCCGCCGCGTTGGTGACAAGCAGCGTCTCCACGCCGAGCCGCTTCATCACGCGTATGGGAAGCGCGATTTCGGACTGCGGGTATCCTTCGTAATAATGAAACCTGCCCTGCATGCAGATGACGGTTTTGCCGAACAGCTCGCCAACGACGAACCTGCCTTTGTGCCCTTCGACGCGAGACTGCGGAAACCCCGGCAGGTCGGCGTAGTTCACGAAGCGTTTGTTCGCGATCCGTTCCGCGTATTCCCCAAGACCGGAGCCGAGGATCAGTCCCGTTTTACAGGTTCCGTTGCACAGCGGAGCCAGAATTTCTACGGCGCGTTCAATCGTTTCGTTCATTCGTTACGCCTCGTAAATATCTTTGAGGAAGGATGTACCGACATTCCACGCTTCGCCTGTGAGATAGTCGTAGACTGTCGCGCCGATATCGGAGAAGGTTTTGCGTGTTCCCAGATCGACGTTTTGCTTCACGTGTTTGCCTGCGACGACAAGCGGAATATACTCCCGCGAGTGGTCGGTGCTCGACGTGGTCGGGTCGCAGCCGTGATCGGCCGAGATCATGAGGATATCGTCCTCCTTCATTGCATTGAGGATGCGCGGCAGCGCCGCGTCGAAACTCTCGAGCGCTTCGGCATAGCCTTCCACATTGTTGCGATGTCCGTAGAGCATGTCGAAATCGACAAGGTTCGTGAAAATGAAGCTGCCGGTGCCTTCTTCAAGAAACCGGATGGTCGCCTCGATGCCCGTGTGGTTGTTCTTTGTATGATCGACGATGGTCACGCCGCGATGGCAGAAGATATCTTCGATTTTGCCGATGCCGACGACGGGCAGCCCGCGTTTGTCCAGCGCGTCGAGCACCGTATCCGTAAACGGCTCCACGGCGTAGTCCTTGCGGTTTTCCGTGCGCTTGTATGCGCCGCTTGTCCCCTCAAACGGGCGAGCGATAACGCGGCCGACGAAGAACTCGTCGTCGTTTAATATCTCGCGTGCGATCTCGCTGATGCGATAGAGCTCCTGCAGCGGAATCACGCCCTCGTGCGCCGCAATCTGGAACACGCTGTCCGCAGACGTATACACGATCGGTTTGCCGGTTTTGACGTGCTCGTCACCGAGCCGCTGGATGATCTCCGTGCCGCTGGCAACTTCGTTTCCGAGCGTGCCTCTGCCGATCTTTGCCTCGAACTCGTCGAGCAGGCACTTCGGGAAACCTTCGGGATAGGTTTTGAACGCCTGCTTGAGCGGCAGACCCATCATCTCCCAGTGTCCGCAGGTCGTGTCCTTTGCCTTGGTCACTTCCGCAAGACGGCCGTAAGCGCCCTTCGGCGTCAGGCCCATTTTGTCGAGCCGGCTGTCTTCTATTGCGGCGAGGCCCAGAGCCGTCAGATTCGGCAGATTGAGCTTGCCGCGTACTTTTCGAATATTGCCTAACGTATGCGACCCGACGTCTCCAAACTCCGCCGCATCCGGCTGTTCGCCGATGCCGACGCTGTCGAGCACGATAACGATCGCGCGTTTTTTACCCGATTTTTGTTCGCTCATGATGTTCACCTCATATTCTCTGAATTTCCGTTATCTCGCGGGATGGAATCACCCGCTGAAGCGTTCTCTTCTACACGTATAAGTGTAGTATGATTATTGCCGCCCGTCAATGCGGCTGGGTGACTCAATCACGTTCAAAACAAAGAAAAAACCGCGCGATGCGCGGCACGGCGCCTGAAAAGATTATCGTTTGATATAGGTCAGCGCGCGTTGCGCCATGGTTGCCACAAATTCCAGATTGCTCGGCTTGCCCTTGTAGTCTAGCATGGTATAGCCAAAGTGTTCGCGGATGGCGTCCGCGTTTCCGCGCGTCCAGGCGATTTCGATCGCGTTGCGCATCGCGTGTTCCACCAGCGGCGGGCGCGTATTGTATATTTTGGCGACAGTCGGATAGATGTCGTTTGTGATGCTCAGGTCGACCGGAGATTCGCTCTGGGCATAAATGCGAATCGCGTCCCGCAGATAGTAATACCCTTTCAGATGCGCGGGAACGCCGATGGCACGGATGCTTGCGGCGATCTGGCTTTCCAAGAGATCCACGACGTCGCCGTCCGTTTTTTCTGTTTCGTGTTCATACAGCCGGATAAACTCCATCACCCGTGTCTGCACGAGGTCGTACTTGAGCGGTTTTGTGAAGCAGTAGATCACCCGGTCCTTGATGATTTGCAGCAGCCGATCGTCCGCCAGCGCGGTTGTTACGAAGACAAGCGGGCGCCTGTCCTCGTTGAGCTTGCCGATGAAGTCCAGCACGCAGATGCCGTCCAGATCCTGCAAGAACAAGTCGAGTACAAGCAGGTCGACGTCCCGCGCAAAAATCATATCGATGGCGTCCCGTCCTGAAAATACACTCGGCAGAAGCCGGATATCCTCAAGATTCTGAAAGACCGTCTCAATTCCGTTTGCGTCTGTTAAGTTGTTGCTTGCGATCAAGAGATTCTTTTTCACGCGAATCCTCCGCGTATCATATATGAGCCGGCTGTATGCCGCTGATTGCGCCCGATTATTTACACGCCGCGCCGCACGGCGTCGTTCGCCGCGTCGATGAGCCGCTGCGCGTGCTCGAGTGCGACCGTGTCGGAACTAGACCCGCTCATGATGCGCGCAATTTCCTGCGCGCGCTGGCTCTCGTTGAGCAACACGGCGTTGGAACGGGTATGTTCGCCGCTCTCCTCTTTATAGACGTAATACTGATAGTTTGCATAGGCGGCGATCTGCGGCAGATGTGTGATACAGAGCACCTGATGACTATGTGCAATCTGTCGCATCTTGACCGCAAGCGAGGTGCCCATCTGTCCGCTGATGCCGCTGTCGATCTCGTCGAATACCATGGTCGGAATGCCGTCGAGATCGGCCAGCACCGATTTGAACGAGAGCATGATGCGCGAGAGCTCGCCGCCGGATGCGACCTTGCTCAGCGGCTTGACCGGCTCGCCGCGATTGGTTGAGAGCAAAAACTCCACGCTGTCGATTCCGTTTGCGGACGGAATCTCGCCGGAGAGCATTTCAAAATTCGCCGAAAATGCTGCGTAAGGCATGCCAAGATCGTTCAGTTCCGGCAGAATGCGCGCACTGAGCCGCTCTGCCGCGGCTTTGCGAATGCCGGAGAGTTCGCCGCTGAGCGCGTCGTATTCGCTTTTAGCGGAGGCATATGCGGCCTCGAGCTGTTCGCGCCGTTCGTCGGCGTTGGCGATGAGCTCCAGCTCCGCCTCGGCTTTGTCGCGATATGCGAGAATCTCCGCAATATTCGCACCGTATTTTCGCCTGAGTGTGGAGATGAGCTCCAGCCGGGTCTCGATTTCGTCCAGCATAGCCGGTTCAAAGCTGAAGTCGGCTTTGTAGTCTCGCAGCGAATAGCCCGCGTCCTCAAGGTCGAAGTACAGCGCATGCAGCTTTTCCGCAAGCTGTGCGTAGTCGCCGTGAAACCGCGCGATGGAGTCGAGCATTTGCAGCGCGACGCTGAAGGATGCCAGCGCACCGCCGTTCTCCTCGCCGTCCCCGCTCAATGCGGCGGAGGCGCCTTCCAGCCCCTCCATGACCGCCTGCGCGTTCTGCAACAGCCCGCGCCGCTCGTTGAGCTGCTCCTCCTCGCCGTCGGTCAGTTCCGCCGCGTCGATTTCCTTCATCTGATAGCGTAATAGATCAATCCTGCGCTCGCGCTCCTGCTCGTTGTATTGCGCGGCGGCGAGCTGCCGCCTTGCATCCGAAGCGTTGTGATACGCTCTTGCTACCTGCGCTTTGCAGTCGAGCGCTTCCTTGCCCGCAAAGCGGTCCAGCAGCGCGATATGCTTTTTCGGGTCGAGCAGAGATTGATGCGCATGCTGGCCGTGGATGTCGACCAGCGCGTCGCCGATGAGCTTGAGCGCACCTGCGTTGATCAGCGTTCCGTTGGCGCGGCAGACGTTTTTTCCGCTGAGCGCAAACTCACGGTAGAGCGTCAGCTCGCCGTTCTCGCAGTCGATCCCCTGTTCCTCGAGCGCTTCAAAAACCGGCTCGCCTTCCGCGAGCGAAAACACGGCCTCGACGCTCGCCTTATCCTCACCGGACTTGACGAGTTCGCGGCTCGCGCGCTCACCGAGCACAAAATTGAGCGCTTCAATAATAATGGATTTTCCTGCGCCGGTTTCACCCGTCAGCACGGAAAACCCATTGTTGAACTCGATATACTGCTGATCGATCAGCGCAATATTTCGAATAGCTAGTTGTTTCAGCAAAAACGACGCCCTCCTGTTCGAGCATCTGTCGTGTGGTTCAAATCATCGCCTGGCGTAGTTTCCGCGCTCGATTGCAAAACCTCCGTAACCGAGGCGCGGGGTTTTGCTTTCCCTTCAGCGGCGATTTATTTGAGCATCTTTTGGAATTTTTTGATGATGTCGCCAACGCTCTTTGCATCCCGCACGGCGATAAAAATGGTGTTGTCGCCTGCGATTGAGCCGAGGATATCCGGCCATTTCAGCGTGTCGACCGCCTCTGCCGCCGCCGGCGCGCTGCCCGCGATGGTCTTGATGACGATCAGATTGCCCGCGCTCGTGACCGAGAGAACGCAATTGCTGAACATGCGGATAAAGCGTTCCTGTAGATCCGCTTCCGCTTTTTCAACGGTTGCATAGCGGTATCTTCCCTCGGGCGTGAGCACCTTAATGAGCCGGAGCTCCTTGATGTCGCGGGAAACGGTCGCTTGCGTCACAGAAAATCCGTGATCCCTGAGTTTTCCGGCAAGTTCTTCCTGCGTCTCAACGTTTTCTGATGCGATCAGTTTGGAAATCATATCATGGCGTTTTGCTTTCATGTTTGAATCTCCAATGCAAAATAAATAATGAGTCCTGATTTGTACGGGGGATACAAATTCGCCGCGCCGACGCGCCGGCATTCTGTTGGCTAAGATTTATCGGGGGTTATCATAACGCCGAACAAAAAATGATGTCCGGCGCTGTCACCGAAAATAAATGGAACACATTGCGTCAGGATAACTTCCTGCTGATCAGATCGAAAACGTTCTGCTCTTGAAAGCGGATAAACTTCACGCGGCGGTCGGAACGCGTTACGTCGATACAGTCGTCCGGACTGACGCTCCTGAGCCGCATACCGTCTCCGGCAACGAATCCGTCGCCGTTGACATGAAACTTCCAGACGACGTCCGGCGCGCTCACGACAGGACGAATGTGCAGCGTATGGGAGCACACGGGCGTCACCACGATGCTGTCCAGATTTTGCGTGACAACCGGCCCTCCGGCCGAGAGGTTGTAGGCGGTGGATCCGGTCGGGGTCGAGGCGATAATCCCGTCGCAAAACAGGGAGCCGACCGGCAGATCGCCGCAGATGAGATCGATATGAATCGTTCCGGAAAAGGATTGCTTGGAAACGAGTACGTCGTTGAGGCAGTTTGCGTACGGTTCCCCGTTGACGCTGCAGCGCAGCATCATGCGTTCTTCCGTAAGAAACTCGCCGCGATGTATTTTATGCATCGCTTCCTCAAACTGGTCGAGCGCGATCTCGCTCAAAAACCCGATACGTCCGAGATTTACGCCCAGCAGCGGTATCTCACGCTCCGAAGCGGCGGAAGCGAATCTGAGCAGCGTGCCGTCTCCGCCGACGACAACCAGCAGGTCCGGCGCGGGTTCTTCCGCGCGCAACGCCTCTACGCCGTCCAGCGAAATGGCACAGTCTCCCATGCGGGAGGCTTGCTCCATCATTTGGAGGCGAAATTCGGAGATGCCTTCTTTTTCGAGATTACCGGCAAAACCGATTTTCATCGCTTTCGCTCCCAAATCAATAATATGCCCATATTATACGACCTGATTTATAAAAATACAAGAGAAATTATGAATATATGCGGTCTATATACAAAGCGCGCGCGCTTCTTTTACCACAGAAACGGCTTTATTATGGTCGATTTCTGTTGCATCGTAATCAATTTGTATGCATTTTTCGAGAAACAGGAGAAACTCGATATTCCCCTTTGGCCCGCGAATCGGTGAATATGACAATCCGCTTACGCGAAAACCGCTCTCGCGCGAAACCTCGAGCATGCGATCCAACACTTCGATATGCGTCGCCTCTTCGGAAACCACGCCGTGCTTGCCTACCTTGCCCCTGCCCGCTTCAAACTGCGGTTTGACGAGAGCGACCGTCTGCGCGCCATCCCTGAGGCAGGAATAGAGCGGCGGCAGGATTTTATCCAGCGAAATAAACGATACGTCGATCGACGCAAAATCGAGCGGCTGCGTAAACCAGCCGGGCTCCATATAACGCGCGTTTGTACGCTCCATAACCGTGACCCGCGGATCGTTGCGCAGTTTCCAGTCCAGCTGACCGTAGCCCACGTCGATTGCATACACCTTGTTCGCGCCGTGCTGCAGCATGCAGTCGGTAAACCCGCCCGTCGAGGCGCCGATATCCGCGCAGTCTTTCCCTTCCAGCGAGATGGGAAACGCCTCCATCGCCTTTTGCAGCTTGTAACCGCCGCGGCTGACAAACGGACAGGTGTCCCCGCGCACCGTAAGCGGCACGTCCTCGGCTACGAGTTGCCCCGCCTTTTGCGCCTTGACTTCGCCGATATAGACCTGACCCGCGAGCACGAATCCGTGCGCTTCTTCGCGGCTCTTGGCGAGTCCCCGTTCAAAGAGCGTAACGTCGAGTCGTTTTTTCATGCGCCACCCTCCGTCAAGTGCCGCTCCAGCTCTTCCGCGGTGAGTTTGCAAAACTGTCTCTGCCGATGTACCGGCGCTTGCGTCACGGGTGTTTGCGGAACGCACATGTGCGTCACCTGCATCGGAGCAAGCACGGACGCGACGCGAAGGCCGAGGCAGTCCACGCCCTCCTCCATGACAACGACCTGTTTTGCCGTGCGTCGGACACGCTCGAGCATCTCCTCGTCCAGCGGCATGATGGTGCGCGCGTTGACCAAGCCCGCGCCGAGTCTGCGGGCAACCGGCTGCGCGAGCGCAACCATGGTGCCCGTCGCGATCACTGTTTGTTCGGCGAGGGGTTCCATCTCCTCCCAAACGCCTTTTTCAACCGGCTGCGAGGAGACCGCCTGCATCAGGCTGCCGCGCGGATAACGCACCGCCGCGGGTTCGCCGCGTGAAATCGCCAGCGAGAGCATGTGCACAAGCTCCTGCTGCGTCGCGGGCGAGTAGATCGTCATATTCGGCATGGTGGAGAGGAACGCCGCGTCGTATACGCCCTGATGCGTCTCTCCGTCGTCGCCGACGAGACCCGCGCGGTCAACCGCGATGACCACGGGCAGGTTCTGCAGACAGATGTCATGCAGAATCTGATCGTAGCCGCGCTGCAAAAAGGTGGAATAGATCGCAACCACGGGTTTCATGCCGCAGCTCGCCATGCCTGCCGCCATCGTCAGCGCGTGTTCCTCCGCGATGCCAACATCAAAAAACCGGTCCGGATACCGCGCGGCGAATTCCGTCAGTCCGGTTCCGATCGGCATCGCCGCCGATATCGCGACGATGGACTCGTCCTTTTCGGCAAGCGCGTTCAGCGCCTCGCCAAAGACGCTTGAGTTGCTCTTTTTGAGCGCTGTTTCGATGTCGCCCGTTTCAACGGCAAAGGGAGCTACACCATGGAACTTCTCGGGATTGCGCTCGGAAAACTCGTATCCTCTGCCTTTCTTCGTCACGCAGTGCACGATCACCGGAACCTGAAGGTCTTTTGCGCGGTGCAGCATGCGCGTGAGTTCGGTTATGTCATGTCCGTCGATCGGGCCGAGGTAGAGAAAACCCATGTCCTCAAACAGACGTCTGGGCATGAGAAAATTCTTAATGCGGTTTTTGATGTTCTCCATGTGCTTGGAGAGCCAGCGCCCGAAGCGTCCCGTATCGAGCATGTGCACCAGTGCGCGCTTGAAGCTGACATATCCTTCGCTGGAACGCATGTTGACGAGCATGCGGTGCAGCGAGCCGACGTTCGGCGAGATGGACATCTCGTTGTCGTTGATGATGACGATCAGCGGAACGTCCGCCTGGCCCGCGTCGTTGAGCCCCTCAAAGGCAAGCCCGCCCGTGAGTGCGCCGTCCCCGATCAGCGCGACAACGGCACCGTATTCACCGCGCAGTTTTTTGGCGCGCGCCATGCCGAGCGCGGCGGAAATCGACGTTGAGGCATGTCCCGTATTGAACTGGTCGTGCTCACTCTCCTCGCGCTTCGGAAAGCCGGATATGCCGTTCTCCTGTCGCAGTGTGCAGAAGGACTCCCTGCGTCCGGTGATGATCTTGTGCGCATAGGTCTGATGTCCCACGTCGAAAATCAGCCTGTCCGCCGGGCTGTCAAAAGCGCGATGCATCGCAATGGTCAGTTCGACAACGCCGAGGCTGGACGCGAGATGCCCGCCGCAGCGCGATACGTTCTCGATCATATACCGGCGGATCTGCTCCGCAAGCGCGGGCAGCTGCGCGTCTTTGAGCGCTTTGAAATCCTCCAGCGAGTTGACTTTGTTCAGTATTTCGTATTGATCCATTGTTCCTTGTTCTTTCCGTGCCGGCGTATGCCGCCGTGTCAGGATTTTCTTGTCAGCGTATAGCTGATCAGATCTGTAAAGAATGTCGCGTCCGGGTTTGCTTCCAGCACCGCCTCGCGCGCTTTATTGGCGTACTCCTGTGCAGATGCTTTTGCCGCCTCGATGCCGTAGACGGTTACAAACGTAATCTTGTCTTCATCCGCGTCCTTGCCGGCGGTCTTTCCGAGCACCGACGAGTCGCCCTCGAAATCGAGAATGTCGTCCGTAATCTGAAACAGCATGCCGTAAGCGTCCGCAAAGCGGATCAGCGCGTCGCGCTGCGCCATGCCAGCGCCCGCGCAGGCTGCGCCGGAAGCGACCGCAGCACGAAACAGCGCGCCGGTCTTATAGTCCTGCAGTTGCAGCAGGAGCGATTCCGCACCGCCGCTGTTGACGTCCAGACTCTGTCCCATCGCCATCTCCAGAGCGCCCTTTGCAATATACCCGAACGCGTCTTCCACCGGAGAAAGCGAGAGCGCATAGAACGCGAGCGACTGCAGCGCGTCCCCCGCGAGGACGGCGTTCGCCTCTCCAAAGGCAACATGGCTGCTGGGTTTGCCACGGCGCATGCTGTCGTTGTCCATCGACGGCAGATCGTCGTGGATCAGCGAATACGTGTGGATCAGTTCCAGAGCGCAGGCCGGATAAAGCGCATCCTCGGGTGTGCCGCCGCAGAGTTCGCATGCGGCCATGCACAAAGCAGGGCGGATGCGTTTTCCACCGGAGAACACGCTGTAAGCCATGCTCTCCATCAGAATCGGCGCATTCGCGCAAGCCTCGATCAGCTCGCCGAGCTTCACCTCGGTCAGCCGCGAATAGGCCGAAAGCCGTTCGATCATCTCTTATCTAAGCCTCCGTCGTTCCGCCGAGCCGGGTGATGGTCGACTCGTATGCGTCAAGCTGCTTTTCACAGGCTTGAACGAGCGTCATCCCCTCTTCATAGAGCCGGATCATCTCGTCGAGCGGGTCTTCGCCGCTCTCGAGCTTGGATACGATGTCCGATAACTTCTGCATGGATTCCTCGAACGAAAGATTCTGTTCCATCGATTATTTCCCCTTTTTTGCGCGCTTGCGTCCGGTCTTGATCTGTTCAATCGTCGCCTGCGCCGAACCGTCTCTCATGCGAATGCCGACGCTGTCTCCCGCGTGCATGCGCGATACCCCGCCGATAGCTATGCCGTCTTGACCAGTCACGATCGCATAGCCGCGCTCCAGCACGGCGGACGGGTCGAGCGCCGTCAGCTGCGCGCGCACGCGGCTGAGCGTCTCTCTGTGCGCTGTAATCCCGTCCTTTGCGCCGCGCAGCGCTTTTTCGCGCAGTCCATCCAGTGTTTGACGGCGATTTAAAATCCTGTTTTCCAGCAGGCGAAATGCTTTTGACGACGCAAACAGCTGGATGTCCGCGCGCATCTTTTGCAGCCGCGCGGTGAGCGCGCGGCGCATGCGCTCTCCATACTGCCGGATGCCCTCGTAACAGGCGTCCATCTCCGGCACCGCGAGCTCCGCCGCGGCCGACGGCGTCGGCGCGCGAAGGTCCGCGGTAAAATCCGCAATGGTAAAGTCCGTTTCGTGCCCGACGGCGCTGATGACGGGTATCTTGCTTTCGAAAATCGCCTCTGCGACAGCGGGCTCGTTGAAGGCCCATAGGTCCTCCATGCTGCCGCCGCCGCGCCCGACGATGAGCACATCCGCCGCTTCCAGTTCGTTCATGCGGCGGATCGCAGATGCGATCTCTTCCGCCGCGCCGGCGCCCTGTACACGCGCGCTGCCAACAACGACCGGCATGCGCGGAAAACGCCGCTGAATGATGTTTAGAATGTCCTGCAGGGCGGCGCCCGTCCCGCTCGTTACCACGCCGACGCGGCGCGGCAGAAACGGAAGAGCTCGCTTTCTCTCCTCGGCGAACCAGCCGCGCGATTCGAGTTCTTTTTTGAGCGCGAGAAACCGCAGATACAGCTCGCCTTCCCCGCCTTTTTTCAAATAGTCCGCATAGAGCTGAAACGAACCGTCTTTTTCATAGAGCGATGCGCGCCCGTAGAGCAGCACCTGCATGCCGTCCTGCGGTTGAAAATTTAAGCGTATCGCCTGCTGGCGGAACATGACGCAGCGCACCAGTGCTGATTCGTCCTTGAGCGAAAAATAGAGATGTCCCGATGAGTGGCGCTTAAAGCCGCTGATCTCGCCGTTGACACGAATCTCACAAAGATTCGGGTCGGCGGAGAGCAGCGTCGCGACGTATTCATTTAACTCACTGACGCGAAAAACCGGCTTTAACGCCTCTTCCACAGCCTCTCTCACCTCCCGTTTTGAATCCTATCTTGCGCGAGCAGCGCCGCACCGACCGCGTTGTCCGAGGACAGTCCGTCCGGTGCATAATACAGTGCCGCATCCGTCCGCTCCAAGAGCAGTTCTCTGAGCAGCGCGCTGCCGGAAACACCGCCGACAAGCAGCAGCGATTGACAATCTGTTTCTGCGAGAGCATTGGTCAGCAGCTTGGCAAACGTGCGCGCCATGCAGTCGTAAACGGCATATGCCACGGTTTCCTTGGCTTTGCCCTGCTCCAATAATCTCTGGCACTGCGTCTCCTGCCCGGAAAACGAGCAGTTGAGCCCCTTCACGCTCGAAGGCAGCTTTAGGGTGCGATCCTCCGCACTGCGCGCAAGCACTTCAAGCGCGGGCCCGCTCGGAAACGGCAGCCCCAAAGCGACACCAACGCGATCCACAAACTGTCCCGCATGCAGATCATTGCACCCGCCGATGCGCTCGATCTTCAGCTGCCCTGAGCTGGTTGCAACGCGCAGCAGGTCGGTCGTGCCGCCGGAGAGGTGTATGGCGAGGAGCGCTCCTCCTGAAAATTGATCTTCCTGTCCGAGCATCGCCGCGCGGATATGCCCCGCCTGATGTGTGGTTTCAAACAGCGGCACGCCGAGCGCAGCAGCCGCGCTCTTTGCCGCGAGCACACCGGCAAGGAACACCGGCATATAGGATTCTTCCGCGTCCGTCGGCTTCGCGCTGACGCCGACGGCTAAGACGGACTTGCGGTCGATGCCGCCGAGCAGTTGTTCCATCAGCGGCGGCAGGTTCCGCACATGCTGAAACAGCGCCTCGCTCTGGCGCAGGCCCCGTCCGCCCAACGGGACAGAAAGCACCGTTCTCCGTTCGAAAACGATGCCTTCCTCAGAAACACAGGATACGGACGTCGTATAGTTGCTCGTATCGACGCCGATGGTTAACTTTGTCATGTGGTGACGATCTCTTTTGCAACGCTGCCGAGGATGCCGTTTACGAAGGCATAGGATCGCTCGCCGCCGTATTTCTTGGCGAGCTCCACGGCTTCGTTGATGGCTGCTCCCGCCGGTACGTCTTCCTTTCGGTGCAACAGTTCATAGATCGCAACGCGCAGGATGCTCAGATCCACCCGCGCAATCCGGTCGATCGCCCAGTCCTTGGCATAGCGGCGGACGAGCTCGTCGATCTCACCGGCATGTGCGGTTACGCCCTCAAGCATCTGCGAAACGTACAACAGGTCCACTTCATCCAGCGACCCGGTTGTTCCGGTTTTTTCGCAGACTTGTTCGGGCGTGTCTTGCCCGCCCATCAGGCTGGAATAATGCATCATCATCGCGACTTCGCGCGCGGTCGTTCTGCTCATCTTTTATGATTCCTTGGAAAATAGCTTGCGGAAAAAATCGCGGATGCCCTCGGGGCCGCCCTGGTCGAGCAGATATCCGATCAGGAAGCAAACCGCGAGAATCAGAAACAGAAGCATCGTGCGCCAGAAGCCGATTGTGAAAAACAAAATCGTCAGCAGCAACCCCGTCAGCAGCAGCAAAACGGTGAATTTATACTTTTTCAGGAAGTCCAGAAAATCATTCATCGTTCCGCCCTCATTCCGCGCGCGAAACCGCGGTCGTCGCCGCAGGCGCCGTCGATGTTTCGACGAGTACGCCGATTTCGTTGACATGAATCCCTGTCAGGGATTCGATGCTCTCTTTCAGCGACTTCTGCAGTTCGCTTGACAGCGTGACAACGTCTGTGTCGGCCAGGACACATAGGCGTAAACCAATGGTCACGCCGGTCTCGTTCGACTGCATTGTCGTGCGGACGTTTGTAACACGCGGAATTGCGCGGCAGTGCTTCTGCACCATGCTGTCCAGCGCTTCAAGCGAAATGAACGTGCCGCCGAACTCCGTCTGCCGCATGAGCGCAGACGCGGGGCGCGCGTCCGATTTTTTTCCTTTACCGGCGAAGAGCAGCTTGATGCAGATCAACAACAGCAGCAAACCGCTGCCGACAAGGATCAGCGCATTCTCCCAGAACATGTAAAACAGGCCGACAAATCCAACTACCATTTCTTCACTGATCAGGTTGGCCGCGATGCCAAACAGAACAAACGATACCAGGATTGCGGCGATCAGCAGAATTCCAAGCAGGATGCGGTCAAAAATGCTGAGTTTCATAGTACAAACCCCTTTGTTACCAGCCGCGCGCTATGGCGGAGGTATTATTCCGTAAACTCCGGTGCGAAACGATTTCGCTCCTCGGGAAAACGGGCGGAACGTGATCCGCCCGCTGTAAGCGTTACTGTCAGCGTTATTTTACGCGCTGCGGTTCAGGCTCTACAACTTCTGCTTCAACAGCCTGCGCTTCTTTTTCCTTTTCTTTTTCCTTCTCTTTTTCCTTGCGCTTTGTGACGCGCGGGTTGATTTGCTCCGGCGTTTCAAAAACGACACCCTGCACGAACACGTTGATCTCGACAACGCGCAGGCCCGTCATGGTTTCGATTGCGCTCTTGACCGCTTTTTGGATCTTTTCGCAAACCTCTTTGATCTTGAATCCGTATTTGATGCTGACGGAAATATCAATCGCGGCTTCTTCCTGACCAACCTCGACTTTCACGCCCTTCGTGATGTTCTTCTTGCCCAGCATTTCGGTGATGCCTTCGACCATTCCGCCGCTCATTGAGGACACGCCCTCCACGTCGGCAACTGCCAGCGCAGCGATGGTTGCGACAACTTCGTCCGCAAATACGATACGGCCGCCTTCTGATTCTACATTCGAAACTTCGGCTTTTGCCTTTTTCTCTTCGGACATATGCACACCTCCATTCTTGTTTACCAAAAATTATATCAGTCGCGGCGGGTTCTGTAAATACACAAAGGACGGAGCATGTTACCCCCGCGTGAAAGGTTTGCGGCATATTTAAGGCATTTTGCCTGAAGTAAAATTGTATATTTGTATACAGGAACTTGAATTTCAAGTGAAATACCGTTACACTAATGATCAGGAATGATGAATCCATTCCTCCTTTCCAAAGTAGGCGAGCGCCGTTCGGCGGCTCGCGAAAGAGAGAGACATGAACGGATATTTTGAAAATAAAGATTACGCCTCGTTGTCCGACAAGGTATACCGCTACCTTCGGGACGGGATAGCCGAAGGCCGCTATCAAACGGGCGACTGCCTCGTTGAAATGAAAATTGCCGAAGAATTGGGCGTCAGCCGAACCCCCGTGCGCGAGGCGCTCAAGCAACTCGAACTCGAAGACCTCGTTTCCTCGCACCCGAACCGCGGCGTCGTTGTAAAAGGATTTTCGATCGAGGATCTGCAGGATGTGTCCACCATTCGGCATCTGCTCGAGGGTCAGGCCGCCTATTGGGCGGCGGAGCGGATTTCCGAGCCTCTGTTGTCCGAGCTGCGGGACGTCGTCGATCTCATGGAGTTCTATACCGGAAAAAATGACATCCAGCACCTCGTCACGCTCGACACACGGTTCCATGAGTTGATTTACGAGGCCAGCGGCAGCAGGACGATCCGCCACATTCTGGCCTCTCTGCATCATAACATCCGCAAAGCACGGCAGAGCTCGCTGACCCTGCCGGACCGCGCGCCAAACTCACTCGAAGAGCACAGGAGCATCTTCCGCGCCATTGAGCGCAGGGATGCGCCCGAAGCCAAAGCCCAAATGGAAGCCCATGTCGCAATTGCGGCGGGAAGCCGGATGAACGGATAACCGTTGACCGGATTCCCGCTTTTTTTATGATCTCTGCGCACAATATACGACGGGAGGTTACCGGTATGCGAATCTACTGCACATCCGAGCGCCACGCAAACGGCGGGCCGGGCGAGTTTTTGCTCACGCGCGCGGAAGACGCGCTCACCCAGCTCTCCGCCAACTACCGCGGCCGTGTGCAGGTCGTTTACCTAGATCCTCCGTTCGGTACGGGGGATACGTTTCGCATCCGGATCGGCTCAGGCAGTAAGAAGCTCGAGCTGCCGGTTTTCTCGGACGACAAGGACGAAGCAACCTATCTCTTCTGGATGCGCGGCATTTTAACAGACGTGCGCGAGCTGCTCGCGGAAAGCGGTTCACTGTATCTGCACATCGACTACCGCATGAGCGCAAAACTCAGGCTCCTGCTCGACGAGATCTTCGGCGCGCAGAACTTCATGAACGAGATCATATGGTGCTACAAATCCGGCGGACGGAGCACGCGATATTTTCCGCGCAAGCACGACACCATCCTCTTTTACCGCAAGAGCGCAAAGGTGTTTTTCAACATTCAGGCCGTAGGAAAGCCGCGCGGGCCGGAAAAGCGCAACCACATGAAGCGCTATATCGACGAGGACGGGCGCATCTGCTTCTCCATCCATTCCGCCGGTAAGGTGTATACCTACTATGAGGACACGCCGATCTTTCCAAGCGACGTTTGGGACGATATCGAACACCTGCAGCAGAAGGACACCGAGCGCGTCGGCTACGCGACCCAGAAACCTGAGTCGCTGTTGAACCGCATCATCCTCGCCTCCTCGCGCCCGGGCGATATCGTCTGCGACCTGTTCTCCGGCAGCGGCACGACCGCCGCCGCTGCAAGCAAGCTCGGCAGGCGGTTTATCACAACGGACGTGTCGCCCTTCGCGCTCTACACGCTGCGCGCGCGCCAGCTCAAGGCCATGAGCGCGCACTCCCTGCTCGAAGGCGACCATGAACTCGTTCTGCGCTATCCGGCGGACGACACGCCCGCACGCTTCGCGGCAAAACGGCTCACGATGCGCGGAAAGCGCATGGCTGCGATTGAGGAAGCTGCGTTCACCCCCGCCTATCCGCTCATCTACGCTGCGGTCGGTTCCGTCGAGGGCAACCAATTCTTTGTTTCAGCGGCCGACTGCCGCCCGAAGCTGCCGGTACAGCTCCCGATTGACGGGCTTGAGCATCCCGTCGCGCAGATCGTAGACGCGATCGGGCATACGGCGTTTTTCACCATCGACGAGTAAGCACATTGCGCAAGGTATCCCGCGCCCTTCGGGGCGCTTTTTGTTCACCATATGGTTTCGTTTTTTTACAATTCTTGATATAGCTTTCTTTCGCGCATTCGGGTATGATACGCAGTATGGAAGAAAAACTAATCGTTCCAGAACCGGAACGCGCCGCATCAACCGGTGCCGCCGCGAAAGCGGAAAAAACAAAAAAGAACAAACGCATGCGCTTGTTCAGCTCGCTGTTCATGCTCGCGCTGATCGCTGTCACGATGGTTGTGATCTTTCTCGACACCTCGCTTGGAGAATTCTGGACCGCCGTGCAAAAGGCGGATCCGCTCTGGCTGCTCGGCGCATTCGCCAGCTCGCTGTTTGCGGCGCTCATGTTCGGCGTTGCGCTGCATATCGCGCTGCGCGCACTCTACGGCAAGCCGATTTCGCTTTTGCGCAACATCGGGTTCGGCTTCGTCGGCCAGTACTACACCGCGATCACGCCCGCTGGCGCGGCGGGACAGCCCATGCAGCTCTACTACATGATCGCCTACGGGGTCGAGGTGTCTTTTGCTTCGCTCGCGCTGCTGTTGGTCAACGCCTCGCACCAACTCGTCGTGCTGATGATCCCTGCCGTTCTGTTTCCGTTTCACACGGGGTTGATTCTCGATAACCTCGGCGGGTTTCTATGGCTCTTTCTGCTGGGTGCGCTGATCAATATCGTGCTGATATTGTTTCTGCTGTTTGCAATGTTTTCAAAGACGTTCGCCGGTCGGCTTGTGCACAAGGTGATCCGGCTGCTTGCCAGATTGAAGCTCATCAAACACCCTGAGGAGGTTGAGTCGCGCGCGGCAGACCAGATTGCTCTCTATCAAAAAGGCGCGGACGTGTTTAAACGGCATCCATGGCTGCTCTGGGCGGAGTTTGTCTCCTATGTGCTGCTGCTCGGGTCCCAGTTTCTCATCCCTTATTTCGTCTATCGCGCGTTCAACCTCAGCGGATTCGGGATGATGGACTTCGTCGCGCTGCAGTCGGTGCTCTACCTCGCGGTGTGCTTTCTGCCGATTCCTGGCGCAACCGGCGCGACCGAGACCGGGTTTGTCAGGATATTCCGCGTGCTGTTCCAGAGCGCGCTGATCGTGCCCGCAATGCTGCTCGCCCGCGTTGCGAGCTTCTATTTTATTCTGATTCTCAGCGGCGCGGTGTCGCTCGCCATGCAGGTGGTCTTGACCTGGCGCAGGAAACACGGACTGCAACAACCCTGATGGGATAGCGTTATACAACACGCAAACAAGCGGCTGCCCGCAACGGGTCGCCGCTTGTTTGCGTGTTCGTTTATTTACCGTTTTCCACCGCTCGCGCGGTTAAACGCACCTTTTTTTGAGGATCGGGTTTGCGCGGTTTCGCCCAGTGTTTCGGCGTATTGCTCCAGGAGCTTTTTCTGTTCGTCCGTAAGGCGCTTTGGCACCTCGATATTGACCGTAACGAGCAGATCTCCTTTTCCGTTTGCGTTCAGACGCTGTATGCCCTGATCCCGCAGGCGGAAGGTGGAGCCGGTTTGCGTTCCCGCGGGGACCTGATACTTTACGCTCTCTTTCAGCGTTGGTACCGTCAGGCCGCCGCCGAGCGCCGCAGTCGTAAAGGTGATTGGCATGTCCAGATACAGGTCGTATCCTTTACGCACAAACTGCTTGTGCGGGCGGACGCCGATGGTGACGTACAGGTCACCCGGAGGTCCTCCGCGGTGCCCCGCGTTACCCATGCCGCGCAGGCAGAGGCTCTGGCCGTTATCGATGCCGGCGGGGATTTTGACCTTCTTTTTCAGGTTCTTGCGCACGCGTCCAGCGCCGCGGCATGTCTGGCAGGGTTCTTCGATGATCTTACCCGTTCCGCGGCAGGTTGAGCAAGGCCGCGTTGAGGTGAACGAGCCGAGTATGGTGTTCTGCTGCGTCCGCACCTGACCCGTACCTTTGCAGGTTTTGCAGGTGACGGGTTCCGTGCCGGGCTTTGCGCCCGAACCATGGCAGGTTTCGCAGGCTTCCTCTCGCGGGATCGTAATCTCCTTTTCCGCGCCAAACGCGGCTTCCTCAAACGTGATGGTCAGGTTATAGCGCAGATCGTCGCCCGGAACCGGTCCGTTGCGCGTTTGTCCGCCGCCGAATCCGCCGAACCCGCCGCCGAACATCTGCCCCAGTATATCGCCAAAATCGCCGAACCCGCCGAATCCCGCGCCGGAGAACGGATCCTGCCCGCCCATGCTCGGATCGAATGCCGCATGGCCGAACTGATCGTATTTTGCGCGTTTATCAGGGTCCGAGAGTACTTCTGCTGCTTCGTTGAGTTCCTTAAACTGCGCTTCTTTCGCCTTGTCTCCGGGATTCAGGTCGGGGTGGCACTCCTTCGCTTTCTTCCGGAACGCGCTTTTTATCTCGCTGTCCGTCGCGGTTTTACTCACGCCCAGTATTTCGTAATAATCGCGTTTATCTGCCAACGCCCGTCACCTCTCCATCCAAAGCGCGGTTTTTATATCCCCGCGCTCAATACTTGATTTCTGTTCCCGACAAGGAGGCGCAAGTTTTTGTTTGCGCCTCCTGCCGGTTTTCTATTGATTCAAACAACGATACGCAATCGTTATTTGTCGTCGTCCACGACTTCGTAATCCGCGTCGACAACGTCGTCCTGCGGCTGGCTGTCCGCTTCGGCGGAACCCTGCGCGTTGGGATCGAACCCTTCGCCGCCCGCCTGCTGCTGCGCCTGCTCGTAGACTTTGCCGAACACGCTGTAGCTCAGCTCGGTGAGGCTCTCCGTCGCTTTCTTGATCAGCTCCACGTCGCCGCCTTCGATCGTCTGCTTCAGATCGGCGATGGACTTCTCAATCTGCTCTTTATCAGAAGCCTCGATCTTGTCGCCCAGCTCTTTGAGGCTGCGTTCGGTCGTGAAGACGAGCTGATCGGCTTGATTCCTGGCTTCAACCTCATCCTTGCGCTGCTTATCTTCGTCCGCAAACTTCTCTGCGTCCGCAACCGCCTTCTTGATCTCGTCCTCGTTGAGGTTGGTCGAGGCGGTAATGGTCACGTTCTGCTGGTTGCCGGTGCCGAGATCCTTTGCCGAGACGTGCACGATGCCGTTTGCGTCGATATCGAAGGAGACCTCGATCTGCGGTACGCCGCGCGGCGCCGGCGCGATGCCGGTGAGCTGGAAGCGGCCGAGGGTTTTGTTGCCCTGCACCATGCCGCGCTCGCCCTGCAGCACGTGGACTTCTACGCTGGTCTGCCCGTCCGCCGCGGTGGAGAAAATCTGGCTCTTCTTGGTCGGGATGGTCGTGTTGCGCTCAATGAGCTTGGTGAACACGCCGCCGACGGTCTCGATGCCCAGAGACAGCGGAGTGACGTCCAGAAGCAGGATGTCCTTGACTTCGCCGCCGAGCACGCCGCCCTGAATTGCAGCGCCGATGGCGACACATTCGTCCGGGTTGATGCCCTTAAACGGGTCTTTGCCCGTGATCTTCTTGACCATATCCTGTACCATCGGGATACGGGACGAACCGCCGACGAGGATGACCTTGTCGATCTGCGAAGAGGGCAGCCCCGCGTCGCTGAGGCACTTTTGCACGAGCGTCTTGGTCTGCTCGACGAGATCGTTGATCAGCTCGTTGAACTTGGCTCTCGTGATCGTGATGTCGAGGTGCTTCGGGCCCGCCTTGTCCATCGTGATGAACGGTAGGTTGACGGTTGTCTGCGCAACGCCGCTGAGGTCGATCTTCGCCTTTTCGGCGGCGTCCTTGAGGCGCTGGAGCGCCATCTTGTCCTGACGCAGGTCGATGCCGTTGTTCTTTTTGAAATCATCTGCGATGTAGTTCATCAGCAGATTATCAAAGTCGTCGCCGCCGAGGCGGTTGTTGCCCGCGGTCGCGAGCACCTGGAACACGCCGTCGCCGATCTCGAGGATCGAGACGTCGAACGTACCGCCGCCGAGATCGTAGACCAGAATCTTCTGGTTGTTTTCTTTATCCATGCCGTAGGCAAGCGCGGCCGCCGTCGGCTCGTTGATGATGCGGAGCACTTCGAGGCCCGCAATACGGCCCGCGTCCTTGGTCGCCTGGCGCTGGCTGTCCGTGAAGTATGCCGGAACGGTGATGACCGCCTGCGTCACGGTTTCGCCGAGATACGCTTCCGCGTCCGTCTTGAGCTTCTGAAGGATCATCGCGGAGATTTCCTGCGGGGTGTAGTCCTTACCCTCGATATGGACTTTGCGGGAGGAACCCATGTCACGCTTGATCGAAGCGACCGTGCGGTCTGGGTTCGTGATGGCCTGGCGCTTTGCGATGTTGCCGACCATGCGCTCACCGTCCTTAAACGCTACCACGGAAGGCGTGGTGCGCATGCCTTCGGAATTGGGGATGACCACCGGTTCGCCGCCTTCGAGAAAAGCGACGCAGGAGTTCGTTGTGCCTAAGTCGATGCCGATTATTTTACCCATTGTTTTTTGTCCTCCAACTATTCAATAAAATCGTTTCCAGTCGCTGGAAATATTCAAATATAAGTCCGGATCCGCCGCGCGGTTATTCCGCAACTTTCACCATGCAGTGGCGGATGATTTTGCCGCCCATGCGGTATCCCTTTTGGAATACGACGACGATGTCGCCGCTTTCTTTTCCGTCTGTTTTTTCGCGCATAACGGCCTCGTGCTGTTCCGGATCGAACTTGCAGTCGCTGTCGATCTCCTCGAGCCCGAGTTTTTTGAGCGCGTCGAGCATCTGCCGCTGTACAAGCGCGATGCCCTCGCGCCAGGTCGCGTTCTCCGCGGGAATGGTCTCGAGCGCGCGTTCAAGGCTGTCCAGCGCGGGCAGCAGTTCCTTCACCGTGTCCCGTTTGCCTTCCTCGTAGCTCTCGAGGCGTATGCTCGAATTCCTGCGGCGGAAGTTATCGAAGTCCGCCTGAATGCGCTGCAGGAGGACGATGGTCTCGTCCTTCTCCTTGGTGATGGATTCGATATGCGCCTTGGCTGCGGCGAATTCCTCCGCCGTGAGCGTGTAAGCGTCCTGCTCTTCCGTTTTAGCAGATTCGGTGACGACCGCTTCCGCCTCCTCCGCTTTCGCGGGCGTCTTGGTGTCCTTCTCTTCCGTCACCGGCTCCTGTACGTCCGGCTTGTTGTGTACTGTCTTCTTCGTCAATTTCCTGTCTCCTTGTTACCCGCAGGCGCGATTTCTTTGTTCGCCGCCTGTTGTCAATCGTCTTCCAGCTCGCTGCTGAGCAGTTCCGAAAGGCTTCTTCGCATATACTCCAGAACGGAGAAAACCTTGCCGTAGTTCATGCGCGTCGGCCCGATGATGCCAAACGATCCGAGCGGCTCGTCCCCGACCTGATAGGTGGCGGTGACGATGCTGCAGTTTTGAAACGTTTCGTCCTCGTTCTCGTGTCCGATGGTGATCGTAAACTCCAGCTTGCTCGCACGTTTGAGCATTTCGTAGAGCATGTTCCTGCCCTCGACAGCGGCGAGAAAGGTCTTTGCCTTGTTCATGTCGCTGTATTCGGGATAATGCAGTATATTGGTCGCGCCCGAAAGCTGTACATTCGGCGTTTCCGGCTCCATCTTTCGCTCGATCGCCTCGACCACAGAGCAGAGGAACGCCCGCCGCTTGTAGAGTTCGCCGGACATCTCCTTTGACACCATCTCGCTGATGTGGTCCATACGGCAGTCGTAATAACGCTCGGTCAGCACTCTGGAGATACGCTCAAGCTCAATGCTGGAGATATCCTCCGGTATGCGAATCACTGCATCTTTTGCAAATCCCGCCGTCGTGACGACGACGACGAGTGCGCGCCCTTCCCTGAGCGGCACAAGCTGAATATGCCTGAGCCTGTTAGAGGAGAGCATGGGCGGCATCACCATCGCCGTATATTGCGTGACGGCGGAGAGCGCCTGCGCGGTATGCTTCATCACGGATTCGACCTCGTCGAGCTTCTCGCTCATGTGCGCGCGGATGAGCTTGATCTCGTCGTCCGTCAGCGCGGCTTTCTGCATCATCTGGTCGACATACAGGCGATACGCCTTGTCCGAAGGGACGCGCCCGGCGGACGTATGCGGCTGCTCGAGGTAGCCCAGTTCCTCCAGATCCGCCATCTCGTTTCGGATGGTCGCGCTGGAGAGGTTGAACCCCTCGTGTTTGCTGATGGCGCGGGAGCCGACCGGCGCGGCGGAGAGTATATACTCGTCGATGATCGCCTTTAGGATACCCAGTTTTCGTGCATCCAGATCCATCCGGTTCAGCTCCTTTCAATAAACTCTATTGTTAGCACTCTGAATTAGTGAGTGCTAACCCATGAGAAAAATTTAGCACCTGCGGGCTCAGGTGTCAAGTGAGAGCTGTATCAAAAATGTGACATTCCAGTGAATTCGCCCCGGACGCTTTCAATGGGACGAAACAGGCTACATGAAAAGCTGCAGCGCCTCGTTCTGCAGGTCAAGCCCCCGCCTGTTGAGCGCTAGGTGTGTATCGCCGGGTACTGCCCAGCCGCGTTTGTTGAGCTGTTCGATTGCAACCGGAAACGCCTGTTCAATATCTACGCCGAATCTGGCGCGGAACGCCGCTTTATCGATGCCGCGCACGAGCCGCAGCCCGAGCATGACGCACTCAAACATCTCGTCCGCAGGATACAGGCCGATCGTCTCGGCGAGCGGGCGTTTGTTGCGCGCGAGCAGGCGGTAGTATTCTTCGAGCGAAGATACATTGGCATAGCGCGTCCAGCGTTTGCCGCGGATCACCGCGTGCGCGGCGACGCCAAAGCCCAGATATTCGCCGTTTTGCCAGTAGTTCAGGTTATGGCGGCACTCAAATCCTTCGCGTGCAAAATTACTGATCTCATAGCGCTCGTATCCGCGCGAGGCGAGATAGTCTATCCCCGCGTCCTGCATGTCGGCAACCGCGTCTTCGTCCGGTAGTTTCACCTCTTCGTTGGCAACGCGCGCATGCAGCGGCGTATCCTCCTCCAGAATCAGTGAATATGCAGAAATGTGCTGTACCGCAAGATCGCAAACGGTCTTCAGCGTGTCGAGATAGCGCTCCTGCGTCTGTCCCGGCAGGCCGTGCATGACGTCAACATTGATGTTGTCAAAGCCCGCTTCGCGCGCGAACGAGAGCGTATCGAGAAACTGCGAAAACGTATGAATCCGCCCGATCGACCGCAGCAGATCGTCGTGCGTGCTCTGCAGCCCGATCGAAAGGCGGTTGACGCCCGCGGCGAGATAGGCGGAGAGCTTTTGAGACGTTGCCGTTCCGGGGTTTAGTTCCATGGAACGCTCCGCGTCCTCCAGAATCGGGAAGTGCGCATTGAGCGCATCCATGACGCGACGCATCTGCGCGCCGGTCATCAGCGAGGGCGTGCCCCCGCCGAAAAACACGGTATCGAAAGCGGCGGGGTATTCCCCGCCGCAAGAAACGAGTTCTATCTCCTGTATGAGTGCGTCAACATAGGACTCCGGCACGCCGTTTTCGGGAAACGATACGAAGTCGCAATAGGCGCATTTTCTGACGCAGAACGGAATATGTACGTAAATGCCTGCCATCGCTAATTGATGCGCAACACGCTCATAAACGCGTCGCTCGGCAGCGAAACGGTGCCGATCTGACGCATGCGCTTCTTGCCTTCCTTCTGTTTCTCCAGCAGCTTCTTTTTACGCGTGATATCGCCGCCGTAACACTTTGCAAGCACGTCCTTGCGCACCGCGCGCACGGTTTCGCGCGCAATGATCTTTCCGCCGATAGCCGCCTGAATCGGAATTTCAAACTGCTGGCGCGGGATGACTTCGCAGAGCTTCTCCGCCACGGCGCGGCCTTTTGCATAGGCGCGCTCGCGGTGCACGATGGTGCTTAACGCATCGCAAATATCCCCGTTAAGCAGGAAGTCCAGTTTGACAAGGTCGCTCTTTTCGTAGCCTTTGAGCTCATAGTCAAACGAGGCGTATCCCCTGCTGCGGCTCTTGAGCTGGTCGAAGAAGTCATAGATGATCTCGTTGAGCGGAAGTACATAGTGCAGCCGGACACGCGACTCCTCGATATAGTTCATGTCGACAAATTCGCCGCGCCGCTCCTGACAGATCTCCATGATGGAGCCGACGTATTCCGAAGGCGTCATGATATACGCGTTCACAACCGGCTCTTCGAGCAGCTCGATCTCGGTGATCGGCGGCAGGTTCGACGGGTTGTCAATCATCAGCTCTTCGCCCGTAAAGAGCTTCACCCGATAGATAACGCTCGGCGCGGTGGTCACAAGGTCGAGGTCGAACTCGCGTTCCAACCGCTCCTGAATGATCTCCATGTGCAGCAGTCCTAAAAAGCCGCAGCGGAAGCCGTAGCCCAGCGCGCTGGACGTCTCTTTCTCATAGGAGAGCGAAGCGTCGTTGAGTTTGAGCTTGTCGAGCGCGTCCCGCAGATCGCCGTACTGCGCGCCGTCAGCAGGATAGATGCCGCAAAAGACCATAGGGTTTGCCTGCTTGTAACCGGGCAGCGGTTTGGCGGCCGGACGGTCGGCCGAGGTGATCGTATCGCCGACTTTCGTCTCTGCAACGCTCTTGATCGAGGCCGCGATATAGCCGACCTCGCCTGCGGTGAGCTCGTCCACCACCATTGGCGCGGGCGTAAACACACCGACCTCGGTAACCTCGAACTCATGCTTGGTCGCCATGGACCGGATGCGCATGCCTTCCTTCACGGTGCCGTCAAACACGCGCACATAGGAGAGCGCACCTTTGTAGTTGTCGTAGATACAGTCGAACACCAGCGCGGTCAGCGGCGCGTCCGGATCGCCTACAGGCGGGGGCACGGTGTCCACCACCGCGGCGAGCACGGCTTTGACGTTCGTTCCACTCTTGGCCGAGATCTTCGGCGCATTCTGTGCTTCGATGCCGATCACGTCCTCGATCTCCTGCGCGGTGCGCTCCGGCTCTGCGCTCGGCAGATCGATCTTGTTGATCACCGGCACGACCTCCAGGCCGTTGTCGACGGCGAGGTAGACGTTTGCCAGCGTCTGTGCTTCTATCCCCTGCGTTGCGTCAACAACGAGCACAGCGCCCTCACAGGCGGCCAGCGCGCGGCTGACTTCGTAGTTGAAGTCCACATGCCCCGGTGTGTCGATGAGGTTGAGCATATAACGTCTGCCGTCCGTATGTGTGTAAAACATGCGCACGGCGGAGGATTTAATCGTGATGCCGCGCTCGCGTTCAATGTCCATGGAATCGAGCAGCTGCTCGGCCATGTATCGCGCGGTGACGGTATCCGTCAACTCGATCATGCGGTCGGCCAGCGTCGATTTACCATGGTCGATATGCGCGATGATGGAGAAATTCCGGATCAATTCATTGGGATATGCCATATGGTTCCCTCCCGTAGTTCGGGTATCATCATACTGTATTCTACGGCTGAAATCAAGAATCAACCGCAGAAGAAAAGCGGCGGTGCGAATCTCGCACCGCCGCAAAGGTTCAAGCGGTTATTCAATGGGCCGACGCGCCACGACGAAGTTCCTTCTCCAATAGCTGGACTTTGCGCTTCTGCGCACAACTTTGCCGTTTGCGGAAGACGCGTCGATCATCTCGCCGCCGCCGATGTAGATGCCGACGTGACCGACCGAGCTGCTGTCGTCCGAACGGAAGAACAGCAGATCGCCGCGCTTGACGTTATCGAGGCTGGAGACCTTTGTCCAGCTGGTCGTCCTGCTGAGCCCCGACGCGTTGAGACGGCGCGTATACACATTGACCTGACGCAGGCAATAGACCACGAGGCCGGAGCAGTCAAACGAATCCGGTCCGCTTTTGCCAAGGATATACGGATCTCCCAGCTGCTTTTTCGCAATGGAGATCAGCTTGTCGATGCGGCCTTCCGCCGATTGTGCGCGCGCAAGCGCCGCCTGCTTCTTCTTCTCCTCGACGATCTCCAGCTCGCGGGTGTAGGACACGCGGGCGTCCGGCGAGTTGATCGCCTCCAGCGTTTTTGCGCCGGCTTTCCCGTCTTCGGTCAGGTGGTTTCTGTGCTGAAATTTTTCAACTGCTGAAAGGGTATCCGTTCCGTAATAGCCGGTGACCTGATTGCTCTCCAGGTAGCCGAGTTCAACAAGCTGCTCCTGAAACGCTACGATATCATCACCTTCGGCTCCTTCGAGCATAACATACGGTTTGGCGTCTTCCGAATACACCTTCATAATGGTCTCGTTGCCGCAGATGCCGTCCTGCTGCAGCTCATGCTGACGCTGGAATCGCTTGACCGCTTCCTTGGTCGCATGGCCGAAATAGCTGGTCGGCTCGTCGATGTCGAGATACCCGAGTTCCATGAGCCGCTTTTGCAGCTCCATAACGTCCTCACCCTCCGCGCCTTTTTCGATGCGGATCTCCGGCGTCGGACTCGGCGTCGGTTCCAGGGTTGGCGTTGGCACCGCGGTTGGCGCGGGGGTCTCGATTGCAAAATCGGCCAGCATCATCGCTTCTGCGGTTTTATGCCGCGAGCCGGTGACGGAAAGGATGACGATCAGGCAGACCAGCACGAACCCGCCGGCGGATGCGACAAAGATGCGCATCGGCTTTGCCATATAGTAAAACGAACGCAGCATGCGCTTGATAAAGGCGAGTACCGCTTTTTTGATCTTCTTCCATTTGGCGCGCAGCCAGGCGAGCATTTTCCTGCCATCGAAGCGGAAACCGCCGCCGCCTTTGCCGCCGTTGCCGCCGGATCCACCCGCGCGATAGGACTGCCTGCCGGAAGCGGTTCCGTTTCTTCCGGCAGCGCCGTCTTTCGAGGAAGCTTTTTGGGCAGAATAAGCATAATCCGCGGACGGGCGGCTCCGGTTCGCGCTGCTGTTCGGATTCGACTTTTGCGATTTTGCATTATAGTGAACAAACGAGTCGCGCTTAGGCGCGGACCCGTTGCGATAGATCTGGTGTTTCATATGGCCTTCGGATTTATGGCGAAGGTTTCTCTCCTGCGTGCCGCCAGCCGGATTTGAATCCCGCTGTGAAAACGATCCGTTTCCGTATGCGCCTGTGCTTTGAGACCTCTTCTGGCCGGACGCCGGTATGTCGTCGTAATAGTTCATAGCATACTCCTACCTCAAAAATTCTAAGGAAAGCGCGGCCATTTTGCAATAGCAAACTAAATATTGTAATACAATGTTCAAGATTGCGCGCTGCGATACAACATGTAGTGTTAAACCTGTTGTATACGCATAGATAAAATACCTGAAATATGAATTGAGTCCGGCGATTGTGACAAAAAAATACGCGCCTCGTTCGATAGAGGCGCGTGAAAGATGTCAACTTGTTATCTCAACTCTGTTCCGCGTTCCCGCGGCGGTTATTTTCGGAGGGAATCCAGCGCCATGCGCATGAGTTCCTTTGCCGGTGTTTCATCACCGGACGCGCGGACGATCGGCTTATCATTCGGTATAAATTGTTCTTTCCGTTTACCGCTGAGTCTCTCGAACGCTTTTTCGTCGTTCACGACGACGAGCCGCGCCGTTACGCCCTGCACGGAGAGCATGTCGCCAGCCTTCTGAATCAGCTGCGCTTGCTCCTTCCCTGCGACCAGAATGACGTCCGGCCCGTTCTTTGGCTCGCGGGCAATGGTTGCGCAGGCCGGCAGCGCGTCTGCGGCATCCGAAAACAGCTTTGTTTTCAGCAGCACCGCGCCGAGCACGGCTGCGACCGTTGCGCCCGCAACACACTGGAGCGTGTTGAACAGGATGTTTGGAATCGCTGCGGCGGAACCATAGAGCACCGTTTCATAGAGAAAATATCCTGCGGGGACGATCAGTGCACTTACATAAAGCCCCGCAAAGCGGACCTTCTTTTCGGTTTTCGCAAACAGCAGCCCGGCAATCAGCGCAACCGCGCCTTTGATCAGGAACGTCGCCGGTGCGTAAACGCCCCAACCGAGCAGCACGTCCGACAGTGCGGACGCTGCGCCCGCGCAAAGCGCACCCCAGCCGCCTCCGAGCAGTATCCCCGCCAGCATCACGCCTGCGTCGCCGAGGTTGATATAACCAAGCCCGCCGGGCATGGGAATGGACACCAGCGTCGTCAGCAATACGATCGCCGCGGCGAGTACGCCGGCTGTGGTCAGTCTCCTGATGGATTGTGTTGTCATTGTCTGCATATGATCATCCTCCGTGATCGGCGGTATACCGCATTGACTGCCGTTCCCCGCCGCACATTGTCGCATCTATTATTATACGTGCGTTTCCAGCGATTGCAAACTTACGCTTGCGATGCGTTACGCTTCCCCGCCCGGCTCCGGTACCGCCTGTGCTGGCGGAACGGCCGGAACGGATGCGACCGGCTCCAGCGCCGCCTCCGCCTTTGTCCGGCGGATGCTCAGCATGACGCCGAGGATGATGATCGCGCCGCCGAGGAACTTGCGCGCCGAAACCTGCTCGTCCAACAGCACCCAGGAGAAGAATACGCCGAAGATCGGAACGAGGTTGAGCATGGACGTAACCGAAGTTGGCGAGAGCTTCTTGAGGCCGAGGTTGTACAAAAGGAACGCCAGCGCCGAGCAGAACACGCCCAGGAACAGCACCATGAGAAACGACAGCGGCGTCGGCGCCGCCCAGTCGCCGCGCTCGATGAGCGCCATCGGCAGCAGGCAGAGCGTGCCGAACAGCGTTTGATAAAACAGCAGCGTAATCGAAGGATAGCGGTTGACGACTTTTTTGGTGAGAAAGTTGTAAAACGCCCAAACCACACCCGCGACGACCAGCATCAGGCTGCCGAGCAGTTCGTTCTGCTGGCGCGCTTCGGCCTTTACATAGGACAATATCACAACGCCGGCGATGGCGATGAGGATGCCGATTGCCTTGAAGGCGTTGAGCTTCGTTTTGTAGATGAGCGTTTCCAGAATCAGCGTGATGATCGGATAGGACGCGATGATCAGCGTCGCGCTGGACGCGGACGTCCACTGCACGGCGATATTCTGCAGCACGACATAGGACGTGATGCCGAGAAAACCGCTGATTGCGACGGTCGCGATGTCCTCTTTGCGCAGGCGGACGCGATTCTTGGGCAGCAGCGCAAGCGCGCCGAGCAAAAGCGAAGCGATGACAAAGCGCGCCGCGCCCATCGTAATCGGCGGGAACGTTTCATACGCCACTTTAATGGCGACGAATGACGAACTCCATATGATTAGCGCGCCGAGTACGGCGAGTACCGAACCCGCGTTTGTTTGCTTCTGTCCCATCGATGATTTCCTTTGCTTTCCGCCGGTTTTCCGCATGGTTGCTTGTAAACGACTTTCGCAATACGATAGTCTTTTTCCGGGCGGATGTCAAGAGCGGCAGGAACTTCTCTGAATCATTATATATAGATCAAAGACCACAAAATATGAATTTCAAAAACGACTGGAATCCAACTAAAACAAAACATCCCCCACGGGGTGCTGTGAAAAAAAGAGTTTCTTACGCTTTTCCGTCGCATCCGGACAGCAAAAAGAACCCACATGGGGTGCTTTGAAAAAAGAGTTACTTACGCTTTTCCGTCGCTGCCGGACAGCACAAAGCACCCCGCAAGGGGTGCTTTGAAAAAAAGTTGCTTACGCTTTTCCGTCGCAGCCGAACAGCACAAAGCACCCCGAAAGGGGTGCTTTGAAAAAAGAGTTGCTTACGCTTTTCCGTCGCAGCCGAACAGCACAAAGCACCCCGCAAGGGGTGCTTTGAAAAAAGAGTTACTTACGCTTTTCCGTCGCTGCCGAGCACCGTCGTGATCTTGTGCGAAACCATGTTCTTGATCGCTTCGCGCGCGGGTTTGAGATACTGGCGCGGGTCGAAGTGGCTGGGGTTGTCGTTGAGATACTTGCGGATCGTCGCCGTCATGGCAAGACGCAGGTCGCTGTCGATATTGATCTTGCAGACCGCCATACGCGCCGCTTCGCGGAGCATGTCTTCCGGCACGCCAATCGCGTCCGGCATGTTTCCGCCGTTCTCATTGATCATCTTGACAAACTCGGGGATGACGCTGCTCGCGCCGTGCAGAACGATCGGGAACCCGGGCAGGCGCTTTTCGACTTCTTCGAGGATGTCAAAACGCAGCTCCGGTTTCGTGCCGGGCTTGAACTTGTATGCGCCGTGGCTCGTGCCGATGGCGATTGCCAGCGAATCCACGCCCGTGCGGCTGACAAAGTCCTGCACCTGATCGGTATCGGTGTAGCTGCCTTCGCCCGCGGCAACCTTAACGTCGTCCTCGACGCCTTCGAGACGGCCGAGTTCGCCCTCTACGACCACGCCGTGATCATGCGCATACTCGACGACCTGGCGGGTGAGCTTGACGTTCTCTTCATATCCGTGATGCGATCCGTCGATCATGACGGACGAGAATCCGCCGTCGATGCAGCTCTTGCACAGTTCGAATGTGTCGCCATGGTCGAGGTGGACACAGATGGGCAGGTCCGTCTCAATGCAGGCGGCCTCGATGAGTTTCATCAGGTAGGTATGGTTGGCATACTTGCGCGCGCCGGAGCTAACCTGAAGGATCAGAGGAGCTTTGAGCTCCTTGGCGGCTTCGGTGATACCCTGAATGATCTCCATGTTGTTGACGTTGAACGCGCCGATGGCATAACCGCCGGCATATGCATCCGCAAACATTTTTTTGCTGGTTACGATAGGCATAATTACTGTCTCCTTTTCTTGATCGGTCGGATCACTGATACGTTCTTTCGATACGTATTCTACCACAAGAACCTCAAAAAGCAATAAAAAAAACCCAGATCAAGCCGTTTTCACGATTTCAAAGCATAGAATCATCCAATTGATGAAACTGTGTATCCATTTGCGTGCTTCAACTGATCCCGCCGAATTGTCTTTCGAATGAAGTTGCGCTATACTGTTAACTGGATAGAAATGGAGCAATCCATCCTGAAGACCACTTACAAAGGAGCGTATATGGATTCGCAGAAGAAACCGCTGCTTTCCCTCGTAATTCCCGTTTACAACGAAGAAGAGGTACTTGAGGCATCATTTCAGCGCATGGACGCGGCGATGCAGAGCACCGGATACGATTATGAGATCGTCTATGTCAACGACGGCAGCCGGGACGGCACACTCGCGCAGCTGCGCGAGCTCGCCGCGGCGCACGCGCAGGTCAAGGTGCTCTCGTTTTCGCGCAACTTCGGGCATCAGCTCGCCACGACCTGCGGCATGGACGCCGCAAAGGGCGACGCGCTGATCATCATTGACGTTGACCTGCAGGACCCGCCGGAACTTATCCCGCAGATGGTGAAACGCTGGGAGGAAGGCGCAGACATCGTATACGGAAAGCGCATGAAGCGAAAAGGCGAAACGCTCCTGAAAAAACTCACGGCGGCGTTGTATTACCGCCTGCTGGCATGGATGAGCGCCTACCCCATCCCGCTCGACACGGGTGATTTCCGGTTGATCGGACGCAATGTTGCGGATCAATTTTTGCTGATGCGCGAACACAACCGCTTTTTGCGCGGCATGTCCGCCTGGATGGGCTATCATGCTGTTCCGATCGAGTATGAGCGGCAGGAACGATTTGCGGGCAAAACCAAATATACGCTCAAGAAGATGCTGCGCCTCGCCAGCGACGGCATCACAGGCTTTTCGGACAAGCCGCTGACGCTGCCGATGGAGTTCGGCATCGGGCTTTGCGCCGTCGCCGGGTTCGGGTTGATTGCGCTGATCATCGTCGCATGCGTAAGCGGCGTTGCGCCCTGGCTCTGGGCGGCGGACGGCATCCTGTTTGCGCAGGGGCTGACGCTCTTTTTCATGGGTTTGCAGGGCATGTATCTCGGGCGCATGTACGACGAGCTCAAGGGCAGACCGCTCTACATCGTATCCGAGAAGCTGAATCTTGACTGATTCCGCTCTTGTTTTTACGCATATCGATATCGTATTATCGAATTCGCGTGTTTCTTGAGGGCGGCTGATAAAGTTTTTTCTTGCGGATCAAGCGGGAATATTGTACAATACTTTGGGTTTGAAGATCAAAAAATAACCCGATTCGCGGCATATATCGATCGCCCGGCGATTGAGTGCGAACAGATGTAAACAAACGCACAGCCGCACATAACAACGCATATTATATAAAGGAGAACATAGATATGGCAATCAAAGTAGGTATCAACGGTTTCGGTCGTATCGGCCGCCTGGTCTTCCGCGCAGCCGTCGCCAACCCTGAAATTCAGGTGGTCGGCATCAACGACCCGTTCATCGACCTCGACTACATGGTCTACATGGTTCGTTACGACACCGTGCACGGCCAGTTCAAGGGCGACATCTCGATTCAGGACGGCAAACTCGTCGTTAACGACGAGGTCGCCAACGTTTACGCCTGCATGAATCCCGCGGAGATCCCGTGGAAAGAGTGCGGCGCGGAATACATCGTGGAATCCACCGGTGTGTTCACGACCATCGATAAGGCCAGCGCGCACTTTGCGGGCGGTGCCAAGAAGGTCGTCATCTCCGCTCCGTCCGCCGATGCGCCGATGTTCGTCATGGGCGTCAACCAGGACAAGTACAACTCGGACATGAAGGTCGTCTCCAACGCGTCCTGCACCACCAACTGCTTAGCGCCTCTGGCGAAGGTCATCCATGACAACTTCGGCATCGTCGAAGGTCTCATGACCACCGTCCACTCGATCACCGCGACGCAGAAAACCGTCGACGGCCCGTCCAAGAAGGACTGGCGCGGCGGCCGTGCGGCAGCGCACAACATCATCCCCAGCTCGACCGGCGCTGCCAAGGCCGTCGGCAAGGTCATCCCGTCGCTCAACGGCAAGCTCACCGGCATGTCGCTGCGCGTGCCGACGCCGGACGTCTCCGTCGTCGACCTCACCTGCCGTCTCGACAAGGGCGCGTCCTACGACGAGATCAAAGCCGTCATGAAGGCCGCCTCCGAGTCTCCGGAATGGGCCGGCATCATCGGCTACACCGAGGACAAGGTCGTCTCTTCGGACTTCTACACCGATCCGCGCACCTCGATCTTCGATGCGGGCGCTGGCATCAGCCTCAACGAAAACTTCGTCAAGCTCGTCGCCTGGTATGACAACGAGTGGGGTTATTCCAACAAGGTGCTCGACCTGATCACGCACATGGCAAAGGTCGACGCATAAAGAAACTCGATTGGAGTTTACAGGAGAGCGGTTCGCCGCTCTCCTTTTTTTAAGTCTTAAATATGTTTTATGTCATAAAGTCGCCATTGACAACTTAAAGGAAAACTAATATATAGATATTGTATTTATCACGCAATAAGCAAGGAGAAAAGAATGTTCGTAAGAATCATAATGGGAATCGGAGTGTTTGTTGCAATAGCTATTATTGGTGTGTTTGTGCAATTATTCAACAGAAGAAAACTACATGAAGAGCGCAAAAAAATCGTTGAGTATAATAACGACTTAGTTGCTTTTAGTAATAATAACGATTGCGAGATTTACAATAAACTCATTCTCAATATGAGTGAAACACAGAAATTGTTAGGGGAGTTTGGTTTTGCTACAATACGAAACCCAATCGGAGGATATCAAAGAAATAGTGTTCCAGTATTAACGTTGCTTTTCGACGTTCAAGAGGAAAGAAAGCTTGAATATAATTTATGCAGTAACTACGTCAATTTGATTCTTACATCTCTAAGAATCACTATAGGAGATTACGACTCAAAAATTAAAGAATCCGAAAAAGGTATAAGAAATATCTTGGTTGATTTTTACAAAGGTTTTAATTGGCTTATTGCAACACCCTTTATTATCCTGAGCTATTTATTCACTGGGAAAAATCTGTTTAAAAGTATTACATCGCGATCAGTTAAGACGATTTGGAGAGTCATCTCGTTTCTTATCCAAATGGTGAGTGTTACATCAGTAATAATGACAATTGTCCTTGGTTATAATGACTTTTATATGCTTTTAATAACTTGGTTAGGCAAATAAGCGAGAGCGTGTACACCCGCTCTCCTTTTTTTTTGCAAATCTCGTTTGACGCGTTTTATCACGTCGTGTTAAAGTTTATTAGACTTGAAATGCTCTGCCGATGATCGGTTACAAACCACCCGAAAGGACCATTCCCCGATGCGCGTGAACACCCGAACAACGCTCCTGATCGGTATCCTCTGCCTGCTGCTGTTTGCAGGCGGCTGCGGCATGGACTCTGCCCACGCCAGCGCCATTACGGGCACGATCGAATCATACACGGAATACTATATCGAGGTGCGCAACCTGACAGATCAGGTGCGCGAACAGGCGGAGTCTTTTGAAGAGAACCAGCCGCTCTACGAGTATACCATTCTGGTGGAGATACCGGATTACACGGCATACGACCTAACCAACGTTCCGTTTGAACTGCCCTCGTTCGATCTTTCTGCCGGAGACGCGGACGCATACCGCACGGAGGCGTATGAAAACCTCTTGCATGCACTTGAGTTATACGCTCATGAAAACGAAGCACCGGCTTATTATCAGCTCGCTTCAGTCTTCACCGTCGTGCCCGACGGAGGCGACTGGCGCGCCGAATTCTCCAGCCGGAGCAGGCGCGAGATCCAGAAAACCGTAGAAGATTTGATCATGCAAACCTTGTCTCAAAACGAGGTTTACCGGAGCAATCTGGCATTGTTGACCATCTCATCCGCGATGAAAAGCGTGCTCAGAAACACGTTTGGCGGAAGAGAATATGCCGACCTGATCGAGGTAACGGACGTCTCCATCGACGAAAGTAACAACTACACGGTCTCGATCAGCTTCCCCGGCCCCTCGTTTGTATTCAACGCACTGGGAGAGCTGTATGCCGCCTCGTTCAACAAGCCGATCTACGGCGAAGCGGTCAGTGCTGAACTGAGCATCGCGGACATCGGGCTTGTCGATCTGTCCAACGCGCCCATGCTCTCCTCTACCGTTTCCGTTTCTTACGATCCCGCCAGCGAGTCCGTCGAGCTGTTGGACGATTTCGGCCTTGGCATCGCATTACAGGCAGTCAAGGCTCGCACGGAGACTTCCTTCTCCAACATCATCAACACCGCGTGGCTGGTCTCTCCCGAGACACTGCCGGGCTCCGGCAAGGTTCTGGAGGGCGAAAGCAAGGGCAACGAGATCGTGTTTGTGACAGACTCAGACGACGACGGGAAGTATTACTACGTGCGCTTCTATCTGCTGCCCGACAAGGATCCGGAGGAAGAAGGCACGCTGCAGGCCGGCGTTTTCATCTACGGCGGAAAAAAAGCGAAGCTCCGGCTGCCGACCGGCTACTACCGGGTCGATTGCTGGATCGGCGGGAGCTGGTACGGCCTTGAGCACCTCTTCGGCGACGACTACACGTATTTTGGAAGCTCGAATGCCATCCGTTCGCGATCCGGCTACTCCAATACGATTTCGTTTGATTGACAAACCCCGCGTTTATCACAACACGCGCAAACAAAAAGCTCCGCCTGAAGGCGGAGTTTTTGATATGGATTCGTTATTTGAGCGCGAGAAACGCAAACAGCGGATAATGGTCGGAATACATTGTTGGAATCGCGCGGGCGTTGAGCACGGTGATGTTCTTTGAGACGACGATGTTGTCGATCTGGGATACATTGATCTGACGCATCGCGTAGTCGTAGAACTTTGTCGCGCTCGTATTCACGATGCGATAGTTCTTCAAGAAACCGGAAAACTCGCCTTCTGAGGCATTGAAATCGCCGGTTAGAATCTTGTAGGGGTTTTCATCCGCATCCATGATGGCGATGACCTCGGCAAACTGCTTTTTGCGAATTGCGGTCGATTCGTAGGAAAAGTGCGTGTTGTATACCGATATGCGCTTGCCGCCTACGTTGTATTCAACCTTCTGCAGACAGCGCTGCTCCTTGTCTTCGCTGTAGAGAAGCGTCAGCGTCTCGTTTTCCGGCTTATATTTGGAAACCTGGCCGATGCCGTACTGTCCGCCGGAATCATAGGTGATCGTCGGCGCAAACGCGTAATATTGCGCTTCCTGCGTGCGGATGGAGAGCAGGTTGTTGGTGCGCTCCTTGCTGTTGACATATACTTCCTGCACACCGAGGATGTCCGGCCGCTGCGCCGCGATCAGCCAGCCCTGTATGAGGAGGTTGTCGTTTCCTCGCTTGATGTTCCAGGTGCCGATCGTCAGCACGTCCCGCACGAGATAGACGGAGTACTTCACCTTGCCGTTGACCGAAATGCGGATGGTCTTGCTGTTGCCGGAGTTGATGGTGTATTTCGCGCTCGCGACACCCGTGTTGCCGATGCTCACTTTTACGCCATCGTTGGCAATGGCCTTGATTTTAATCTCGCCCTGCGTCGCGGTCAGCACATAGCCATATTCCGTTGGAGAAAAGGCCGGTGAAAGCGTGCCGCCGGTCACTTCAAGGCCGGAGAGGTAGCCGTCGTCTACAATTGCTTTCAAGTCCATATATTTGGAGGCGATATAGCCGGTCTCTCCGCCGAATTCAACCGCATGCCAGGCGCCGGAGGCATAGGCCTGCGTCACCTGCAGAATCATGCCTTTTTCCGCCTTGCCGAGTTTCCGCGCGCCCAATGTCGGCTCCTCGCGGACGTTGACAAATTCTTCCACATTCACGATGGTGCCGATGTAGTTGAGCTGGTAAGAAGGCAGAGATGGATCGATATTGACATAGAGCCGGTTGACGTACCCCGTGCGGTTGCCCGCCTCAACGAGATACCACTCCGAGTTGACATTGGTGCGAATGATCTTGACGACGGTGCCTTCGCCAAGGCGCGTCATGAGCCCGCCGTTGTTGCTCGCCGTCCGCCTGAGCGCGACACCCTCGGCGGAAATGATGCCCGTCGTCACCGTCAACGCGCGCGCGGACGACGCCGGCAGAACCGCGCCAAAGAGCACGATGGCGATCATCAGGATGGCGGCAAAACGTTTTTTCATACATATCCTCTTGATTCGTGAGTTGATTTTTTCATCGCGTACAGATTGAGTTTAGAGAAAAAGGAGCGGGATGACAAGCCGCATCCCGCCCAATTCACGAAAACGTTACATTGGTGTATTACCGTTCCACACGGTAAATATTCGCTTCGTAGGGTTCCAGTCCGTCACCCTGCGCCATATAGTTGGAGAAGACAAGCGCCAGCTTTTCTTTCGTTTGCGGCTGCTTCACGGGGCGCGCGGTCAGGTTGATTTCGACATAGAACCGCTCGGTTTCATCACCGCGATAATAGCAAAACACGTCCTTCCCTGCCTTTACGAGCGGCTCGAACGAACCGTAGATAAGCGCGGGATGTTCTTTTCTGAGTCGAATGAGAGACTGATATGCACGCCAGACGGAGCTTTCATCCGCCATTTCATCTTCGGCATTGCAAACGTCCTTGTCGCCGACGCGGATCCAAGGCTCGTGATCCGAAAACCCCGCGTACGTTCCGTTTGTCCATTGCATGGGCGTGCGGCTGTGATCCCGCGTGCCGCAGAGCACGGCCTTCCAGGCGTCGTCCGGCGACTTGCCGGACGCGACCAGTTCGCGGTGCTTGTTAGCGCTCTCGATATCGCGCAGTTCAGACAGGCCGGAAAACCCGACGTTGACCATAGCCAGTTCCTGTCCCTGATAGAGAAACACTGTTCCGCGCGCGGTGAGCAGCACTACCGCAAGCAGCTTTGCGACCGCGTCGCGATATTCCTCGCGCGGGTCGATCTTGCTGACCATGCGTGGGTTGTCGTGGTTTTCCACAAAGATGCTCGGCCAGGCGTATTCCGCGTAGTCGCCCTCCAGTTTGCAAAAGCAGTCTCTCAGGTGCCTGAGATCATACCGGCAGTCATCAAAACGATTCTTACCCGGGTTTTCGAGGTGGTCGAAGCTGAACACGGTGTTCATCTCCTGCCGCTCATCCGCGGTGAGCAGCTTATTCATCTCCGGCCCGGTGCCTGGCGTCTCGCCGACGGTGAACGCGTCGCCAAAGGCGCGGGTGCGAATCTCATGGAGATACTCATGCAGGTGATTGCCGTAAAAATAGTGCTCAATGCCGCTGAACTGGAGCAGCTTGCCCAGCGTTTCGCTGCCGTCGTCAAGCGACGTTTTGCTGATGTAGTTGATGACGTCAAGACGGAAACCATCCACGCCTTTTTCACGCCAGAAATCGATGATGGCGCAGACCTCGTCCCGCACCTTCGGGTTCTCCCAGTTCAGGTCGGGCTGTTTTTTGGAAAACAGGTGCAAATACTCCTCGTCCCGCGTGTCCACACGCTCCCATGCCGGTCCGGAAAAGAACCCCGACCAGTTGTTAGGGTGCGCCGCACCCTTGGTTTTGCGCCAGATGTAATAGTCCCCGTACGGACCGTCCGGATGCTGCGAGGAGTCGACAAACCACTCATGTTCGTCGGACGTATGGTTGACCACGAGGTCGAGGATAAGGCGCATGCCGCGCGCATGCAGGCCGGCAATGAGCGCCTCGGCATCCGCCATGGTGCCGAATTCGGTCATGATGGCACGGTAATCGCGCACATCGTATCCGTTGTCGTCGTTGGGCGAATCAAAGATTGGCGAAAGCCAGATGGCGTCCACACCCAGATCTTTCAGGTAATCCAGCTTCTCGATGATGCCGGGTAAATCGCCGACACCATCCCCGTTGCCATCCTTGAACGAGCGCGGATAGATCTGGTAGACCACGGCTTCTTTCCACCAGTAATGTGCATTGGATTTTTCCACGGGTTTCGTGTCCGCTTCCTGATTGATCAGATTGATCAGGGTATCGACCAGCGGGTCGCCGGGCGGGACGATTCGTTTTGCTACGGATTGCAGCGTCGATATCTTCAACGATTTGATCAGTGGCATATTCAGCAGCTTCTTGCTGACGCCCGCATACTGTTCCAGCACGCCGAACAGATCTTTTGCGATGGGGTTGTTCAGCAGTTCGTGTACTCTAGTGTCCCTTGTGATCATACCGTCCGTTTCCTCCGTCGTTCTTGCTTAACGCTGCATTTGCGTCCATTGTACCGCTTTGACGCCGAATTTGTCCACGGCTTTTCGCTCGATTTTCTTTCTGTCCCGTTCGCCGATTTTCTTGAGCGGACGGAGCTCCAACTTGTTTCCGGTGCGCTTCCAAACGGCGACCGCCGTGCCGCGCAGCAGTACCGTTGGAAACACGATCCCCGTGTTGTTGTAGATCTGGCGGATCGTGTTCTCCGGCAAAATCGGGTTCTCGGTTTTTCGATAACCCAGCAGCAGCTGGTCAAACGCCGCGAGGAAGAGTACGGGCGGGAGCGCTGCGTCCTGCGGCAGTGTTTGCCCGAGTGTGAAATACGTTTGGTTCTGAAACGCAAACGAATCTTCCGCCGTCTGCTCCAGCAGCGCTTTCAGTCTTCTCTGCGGAAGTCCGAAAAACGTCTGCGCATCGCGCAGGGAGACCGGCGCATAGTGCGCAAGATAACGACGCATGAGTTGCGCCAGCGCCGCCTCCTCTGCAATAGGTTCTGCGGGTGAAAGCCGCGTGAAAACACGGTTGCCATCCGGCGTATACGCGATCTCCCCTTTCTCCGCCATGGCGCGGAAGAGCCCGCCCCACGGGTGGAGAATGATCTGCGCTTCCTGTTCGTTGAGCCCCTCTTGCATGCAGGCGGCTTTCAGCTGGTCTCGCGTTTTGTCGCCCGATTCCAGCGCGCGCAGGATGACGCCGCGGAAATAATCCGCGCGGCCGGATGCGACTTGATCGTGCCAAAACGACATCTGCCCGAACTCCGTCTCGCTGCCGCGATAGAGCACCAGCGGCAGGTCCTACCGGTCATGTAGATGCAGCGTCCCGCGAAACGACCATGTTTTGACGAATGCGGACAGGTCTCGCTGCCCTGTCGAGCGGATGTCGAGCGCGTGCAGCGCGGCAGCGCCATACTGCGCCTGCAGGCCGATCAGCCCGCGCACAACTGCGCGCGGCGCGGCGGGCGAGAGCAGAAACTGGTTGTGCATGCGCAGCAGTTTGAGTTGTTCGGCGTCCATAGCCTGCCTCCATCCGTTTCATCAATGCTATTTGCTTCGATATAAAAAAACGGACGATATACTCGTCCGTTTTTTTGGATTCGTTTTGTTACTCGCCCGCGGCGGCATCGTAAACGCTGACCTGCTTTTTGCCAAAGTGCTTGGTTTCAAAGCGGACTACGCCGTCTACCTTCGCAAAGAGCGTGTCGTCCTTGCCAATGCCGACGTTTACACCGGGGTGGAAATGCGTACCGCGCTGACGGACGAGAATGTTGCCCGCGAGCACGAACTGGCCGTCCGCACGTTTCGGTCCGAGACGCTTGGAATGGCTGTCGCGTCCGTTACGGGACGAACCGACGCCTTTTTTATGCGCAAACAGCTGCAGATTCATCTTGAACATATCGTTACACCTCCCTGTGTCGTATATTAAGGGATTTGCGATACGACTCCTGTATGGAGCGCAGTCCTTCTTCCATGGTTAAAAACAGAAGTTCCGCTTTGTCCAGCCGCTCCCCGCGCGTATCGCCCGCGAGAGAGCAGCTCATTTCTCCGGATTCGTCGATGGAGACGGCGAGATCTTCGCCCTCTCTCAGCCCGACGACCCGTGTCAGTCCCAGATAACACGTCTGCGTGAGCGCTGAAATCGCGCTGCAGACGATATCCTTTCCCGCTTCTGCAAAGCCAGCGTGTCCGGTCGAATGAAACCCGACCGTTCTGCCGCTTTTTCGAAGCATCGTAAGCGTTACCATTTGCCTTTACCCGATGGCGAGAATCTCGACCTTGGTGTACGGCTGACGATGGCCGCGCTTTTTGCGGATGTTCTTCTTCGGCTTATACTTGAAAACGACGACCTTTTTGCCTTTGCCGTGTTCGAGCACCTTGCCGCTGACCGCAACACCGTCCAAAACGGGTTTCCCCACCTTGACGCCGCTGTCGTCCGCAACCAGCAATGTTTCAAATGTCACTTCGGCGTTCACATCGGCTTCGAGCTTTTCCACCAGAATCTGGTCGCCAACCTCTACCTTGTATTGTTTCCCACCGGTTTGAATGATTGCATACACGATAACTGCACCTCCTCATACCAGACTCGCCCAATCCCGGTGCCGCGGAAAAACCGCGAACTTAAACCGGCCCGGAGCGGCTCACCGCAAGATCATAACACAAACGGCTTATGCATGTCAACGAAAAAACTGCCGTTTTACGCGGATTTTTCCCGCGTCAGTGGATGATCTTACAATCCTTTTTCGCCTCGTTGACCTTGCGCTCCGCCAGCGGGCGGACCGAGAATTTTTCTACGTGCAAAGCGGGGTTCGGGCGGACGTAATATGTTCCGCCTTCTTCCGGCGGGAAGACGGTGCCATGCTTCTTCTCCGCCTGTTCAAGCGCCGAGAGCACATCCGGATGCACCTCGATGAGCATGCGCTTGTTGTGGCTGCCCTTGATCACCTGCACGGTCTGTTTGCGAATGCGGTTGATCATGGTTTCGGGTGCGAGCACCTTTGCGTCCCCGTTGCAATAGGGGCAGACTTGCTGGAGCGTGTCCGAGATGCTGCGGCCTGTCTTTTTGCGCGTCATCTCGACGAGGCCCAGGTGTGTGAACCCGAAGACGTGCGAGCGCGTGTGATCCTCTTTGAGCGCGTTTTTAAGCGTGTTGAGCACGAGAGAACGGTTGGAATCCTTCTCCATATCGATAAAGTCGATGATGATGATACCGCCGATGTCGCGAAGCCGAAGCTGTTTGGCGATCTCTTTTGCCGCCTCGCCGTTGACCGCGGTGATGGTCTTCTCCAGATTGTCCTTGCCGATGAACTTGCCGGAGTTAACGTCGATGGAGGTCAGCGCTTCCGTGCGGTCGATGATGACGTATCCGCCGCTCTTGAGCCAGACTTTTCGCGCGAGTGCTTTCTCAATCTTCGTTTCGGTGTCGTAGCGGTCAAAGAGCGCCTCGCTCTCTTTGAGCAGGATGCGTGCTTTGAGCTTCGGCGTCATGACGTCCGCAATCTCTCGCAGCCTGTCGTACGCTTCCGTGTCGTTGACGAACACGCGGTCGATATCCTTCATGAGAAGATCACGCGCGGTGCGGAACAGCAGCGACTGCTCTGCGTGCAGCAGAGCCGGCGCTTTTTTCTTTGCGGCGCGTTTTTCGATCTCCGCGTAGAGATTGACGATGCTCTCAAGATCCTCGGAAAAGTCCTGCTTGGTCTTACCGGCAGATGCGGTGCGCACGATGACACCCATGTTCTTCGGCTTGATTTCGGCGAGAATTTTGCGCAGGCGCTGGCGTTCGTCGTCCCGATCGATGCGGCGGGACACGCCGACGTAATCCATAGTCGGCATGAGCACCAGCGTGCGGCCCGCCAGCGTGATATGCGTGGTCACGCGCGCGCCTTTTGTGCCGACGGGATCTTTTGCGACCTGCACCACGATGGTCTGCCCTGTTTTGAGCAGGTCACGGATGTTCTTTGACTCCGGCATCTGCTCGATCTCGTCGTCGGGATCGTCCGAGAGCACGATATCCCCCGCGTAGAGAAAGGCATTGCGCTCCAACCCGATGTCGATAAACGCTGCCTGCATGCCGGGCAGGACGTTCTGCACCCTGCCGTTGTAGATGTTGCCGACGAGCCGCTCCGATCCCTCCTGCTCCACATAGAGCTCGACGGGCGAACCATTCTCGACGACCGCGACGCGGGTTGCCACGCCGCTTGCGTCCACCAGAATTTCCTTATTCATTTTTCCTTCTCTTTCCTATTCCGCAGGCAATCGCGGCAGCAGGCCATCTGCGGCAAAGTACATGTGGCTGCGATGAATCTCACAGTCCGCACGTGCATCCAAACGCTCGAGCAGCGCGTCGACAAACGCGTCGACCCGCAGCCCGCCATCGGCTTGCAGTTTGCCAAGAACGAAGAGGACGGTTTGATCGCCCTCGACCGGCCCCACGGAGACCCGCAGGATATACGGACGCATGTCTGTCGGGCGGATTCCGCCCTTCGTCCGTTTGTTGAAAATAATTTCGCCCGAGAGCATGTTCTCGAGCACCGTGTTGATTTGTTCTGTCACTACCGGTTCATGAAACCTCAACGCAACGCGGTATTCGGCGGCGCGCAGCTTTGCAGAGAGCGAACCAAAACCTTCCGGTTCGGCAAACGCGCCCGACACCGACAACCCTTGCGGCATGCATTCGTTCGCGCGGCGCATGAAATCTTCCGGCGAGACGTCCTCGGACAGCTGCACCTCGAACCACTCGCAATCGCTCGACATACCCGTTGCCGCAGCGGTTGCAAACGACAGCTGCGGGTGCGGGTTGAACCCGTTGGAATACAGCAGCGGCAGCCCAGCGCGGCGAAATGTCCGCTGGAGCGTGCGCTGAATATCCAGATGTGAAATCATCGCGATTTCGCGGCCTTTATGATACGCGGCAATCAGTTTCATAACGCGCTCCAAAACATCCGTTGCAGTGTTCGCGGCAGTCCGGCGTGGTCTCTCCCGAGAGCGCGCGCTCGTATTCCCGTCTCAAATAATCCTTTGTTACCAGCATGTCGACAAAATCCCAGGGCAGCGGCTCATCCTGCGCAAACTCGCGCTGTGCATACGTCTCTTCGGAGAGCCCGCAGTCCGCAAACGCCTGCGACCAGGCGGCGGGCTGAAAGTGTTCCGTCCATGCGTCGAACCGGCAGCCGAGCTCGTAGGCGCGCATCAGCACGCGAGCGAGCTGCGCATCCCCGCGGGAAAACGCGGCTTCCAACACAGAAAGCAGCGAGTAATGGCAGTTGAGCTGTGCACCGCGCACGCCCTTGAGCGCGTCGCGCAACAGCTGCTGCTTGCGTCTAATCTCATCCGAAGGAACCTGCCCGACCCACTGGAACGCCGTAAACGGCTTTGGCACAAACGTGGAAACGCTCACATTCAGGCGCAGCCCTTTGCCGCGCTTCTCCTTGGGCAGTTCGTAAAACTGCGCGCTGACCTTTCGCGCAAGCTGCGCGATGCCTAAGATATCCTCGTCTGTTTCGGTTGGAAGGCCGATCATGAAATAGAGTTTAACGCTGCTCCAGCCCGCCGCAAACGCATCCTGCGTGGCGCGCAGGACGTCCTCCTGTGTCACGTTCTTGTTGATGACATCCCGCAGTCGCTGCGTGCCCGCCTCCGGCGCAAACGTCAACCCCGCCTTGCGGACGGTCTGCATGACGCTCAGATCGTTGGCCAGCTCGCTGTCCACCCGCAGCGACGGCAGCGCGACGGAGACCTTGCCCGCCTCCATCTCGCGGATGATTTGCGGCACGAGCTCGTGCACCTCGGAATAATCACCCGTGCTCAGGCTCAGCAGCGAAACTTCGTCATAGCCGGTGCAGTTGATCTGACTATACGCGAGTTTCATCAGCGTTTCGCTCTTGCGCTCGCGGATCGGGCGGTAGATATACCCCGCCTGGCAGAAGCGGCAGCCGCGCGTGCAACCGCGCATGACTTCCAGCGCGACGCGGTCGTGTACGATATTGAGAAACGGCACGACCGGTTCGCCGGTAAACGGCACGCTGTCGAGATCCTTTACAATGCTGCGCACAACGCGTGTGTCGTCGGTTTTCAGCGATGGGATATATACGCCGCGAATGGCCGAGAGTTCCTCGAGCAGCGCTTGTTTGCTCATCCCCTCGCGCTTTGCGCGGCGGACGGCTCGGGTGAACTCAATCGTCATCTCCTCGCCGTCGCCGATGAGCACCGCGTCCATAAACGCTTCGATCGGCGCCGGGTTGCAAGCGCACGGCCCGCCGCAGATGACGAGCGGGTCGCTCTCCTTGCGGTCTGCAGCCATCAGCGGAACGCCGGAGAGGTCGAGCATCTGCAGAATATTGGTGTAGCACATCTCATAGAGCAGCGAAAAGCCAAGGATGTCGAATTCACCCAGCGGGCGTTTTGTCTCCAGCGAGAAAAGCGCCTGTCCTTCCTCGCGCAGCGCTTGTTCCATGTCCGGCCAGGGCGCGAATGCGCGTTCGCAGGCGATTCCATCCTCTAAATTGAGCGTATGATAAAGAATACGGGAGCCAAGATGCGACATGCCGATTTCGTAAACATCCGGAAACAGAAGCGCAAAACGAAGTTCCGCTTCCTCTTTTACGATGCTGTTCCATTCTCCGCCGATATAGCGCGCAGGTTTTTCCACGCGCCCGAGCAGTCGGTTGAATACCGTCTGATTCAAGTTCGTTTCCTATCCAATTCTAAAGCAGTATAATCTTTAACCGTTCCGCCGCGCTTTGGCAAATTTGTCACGGAGCAAAGAACGGGCATTACCTGAAAAATAGTGTAACATACGCCGCGAATCCGGTCAAATATGCATTCCGTTATTCGTCACTTTGCCGCGTTTTTTTGAATATCTCATTCATTTTAGAAAAAAACATGCAAAATAAAAATCCTGTGGTAAAATAGTCTTGCTTATCCGATTCTATCATGAACAGGAGATTTTTATGCTGCTTTTGAAAAACGGCTTCATCCATACGATGACGCAAGACGCGTTTTCCGGTGATATCTTGATCGACAACGGTAAGATCGTCGGCGTCGGTCCCGCGCTCAGCGCCGAAGGCGCCGAGGTCATCGATCTGCACGGCCAATTCGTACTACCCGGACTGATCGACGCCCACTGCCACATCGGCATGTGGGAAGACGGCATGGGCGAAGAGGGTTCCGACGGAAACGAGATGACCGACCCCATCACGCCGCAGATGCGCGCCGTGGACGGACTCAACCCATTTGACCCGTGCTTTAAGGAAGCGCGCGCAGGCGGCGTGACCACCGTTGTCACCGGCCCCGGCAGCGCGAATGTCATCGGCGGACAGTTTGCCGCGCTCAAGACCTGCGGCCGCAGCATTGAGGAGATGACGCTGCGCGACCCGATCGCGATGAAAGCCGCAACCGGCGAAAACCCGAAGACGGTGTATGCCGAGAAAAAAGTGGCCCCGACCACACGCATGGCCATCGCCGCGCTGTTCCGCTCCACGATGACAGACGCGCTTGAGTATCAAAAGGGCATGGCAAAAGAGGACGACAAGCCGGATAAAGACATCGCGATGGATGCGCTGCTTCCGGTCGTCAACCGTGAGCTCACGCTCAAAATCCACGCACACCGCGCGGACGATATCCTCACCGCGCTTCGGCTGGCCAAGGAATTCAACCTAAAAGTAACCATCGACCATTGCACCGAAGGGTACATGATTACGGACGTGCTCAAAGACCGGCTTGCCGAACAGGGCGCGGGCATCATCATCGGTCCCCTGCTCTCCGAGCGCAGCAAGATCGAGCTGAAGAACCTGAGCTTCGCCGCGCCGCGCATCCTGGACGAGGCCGGTATCCCGTTTGCGATGATGACGGATCATCCTGTCATCCCGATCCAGTTTCTGCCCGTGCAGGCTGGTCTTGCCGTGCGCGAAGGGCTCAGCGAGGAGACCGCGTTTCGCTCCATCACCCGCACCGCCGCCGAGATCGTCGGCATTGCCGACCGCGTCGGCACGCTGGAAGCGGGAAAGGACGCGGATATCGCCGTATTCGACGGCCATCCGTTCGACTATCGCACCCATTGCGTTCTAACGCTGATCAACGGCGCAGTCGTACACGATTTGCGCAAGCAGGAGGCGTAACGACATGCGATCGACTTATGCTTCCGTATCGCTCTCCAATCTGGAGCACAATATCCGGTTGATCCGCTCGCGGCTCAATCCCGAAACGAAATACCTCGCCGTCGTTAAGGCCAACGCCTACGGACACGGCATGGAGGCTGTCGCAAACGCCGCGCTGGAAGCCGGCGCGGAATATCTCGGCGTGGCTTTCACGGAAGAGGGTGTACGCCTCCGGCAAGCGGGCGTCACCGCGCCGATTCTGCTGCTCGGCGCAACCGAAGAAACCCCGATGGACGACGCGATCCGCAACGATCTGATCCCGACGGTATTCACGCTGGAGACGCTGCAGCTGCTGCAGGCGCACGCGGTGAAGCTCGGCTTGGTCTGCAAGGTGCACATCAAAGTTGACACCGGTATGAACCGGATCGGTTTTACGAGCGAAGCGGCGTTTACCGAGGCGATCCTGCTGCTCAAACGCTGCCCCAACCTACGGCTCGACGGCTTGTTTACGCATTTTGCGGTGTCCGAACTGACCGACCAATCTTTCACACTGCTGCAGGTGGAGCGGTTCAACCGCTATATCGATATCGCGCATCAAAACGGGCTGCACCCGGTTCTGCACGCAAGCAACAGCGCGGCTGCGCTGCATATCCCCGAGGCGCAGTTTGACATGGTGCGCGGCGGCATCGCGATGTATGGCTGTCATCCGGCGGGCCACGCGGTCGAGGGAATCAACCTGCGCCCTGTGATGAGCTGGCACTCCTATATCACGCATGTCAAGACCATTCCCGCCGGTGAAGGCGTGAGCTACGGGTTGAAATATGTGACGCCGGTCGATATGCGCGTCGGCACCGTCGCGGTCGGATACGGGGACGGCTACAAGCGCTGCCTCTCCGGTAAAGCGGATGTGCTCGTGCGCGGAAAACGCGCGCGGCAGATCGGCACCATCTGCATGGACCAGATGATGATCGACCTGACGAACGTGCCGGACGCGGAGGCGGGTGACGACGTTGTGCTGATCGGCGCGCAAGGCGACGAATCCATCACGGCGGACGAACTGGCCGCACTGGCCGACACCATCAGCTATGAAATTCTGCTAAGCGTTTCAGAACGCGTCCCCCGGAAATACACGAAAGACTGAAAAGATTATAAACAAAACCCCTGCTTGCAACAAGCAGGGGTTTTTGAAGCAATATTGCTTAGACAATCTCGCAGGTTGCACTCTGACATATATTTTCATAAAAAATATAAAATAAAAACCGGTTCGGAATTCCGAACCGGTTTTTGTAAGCAAAATCGCTTAGACAATCTCGCAGGTTGCGCCAACTTCTTTGAAAGAAGCGACGATCTTTTCGGCTTCGTCCTTGGCAATGCCTTCCTTGACCTTGCTCGGGGCTGCGTCGACGACGTCTTTGGCTTCCTTGAGGCCCAGGCCGGTCAGCTCGCGAACGACCTTGATGACCTTGATCTTCTCGGCGCCGACTTCCTTGAGCACGACGTCGAATTCGGTCTTCTCTTCGGCTTCCTCGGCGGCGCCTGCGCCAGCGGGGCCTGCAACTGCGACGGCGGTCGCGGCGGCGGATACGCCGAATTCCTCTTCGAGCGCTTTGACGAGCTCGTTGAGCTCCAGAACGGTCATCGCTTTAATGTCAGCGATTAATTTTTCCTTATCCATGTTTTCCTCCATAATTTTTATTGCGGAAGTTCCGCATATTTGTCGATTGTGTACAGTGCGGGTTTACGCTTCCGCTCCATCCTGTTTCTTTGCGATCTCGCTGAGTACGATTGCGAACTTGGAGATCGGGGTCATCATGGAACCCAGCATGCGGGCGATGAGCACCTCGCGGCTCGGCAGATCTGCGATTGCCTCGACCTGTTTTCCATCCAATACGGTCTTGTCGACGATGCCGCCTTTGAGTTCGCACTTCTTCGCCTTCTTGATGAAAGCCTTGAGGATGCGGGCCGGGGCTGCGACGTCCTCATAACCAAATGCGAATGCACTGGGTCCTTTGAGGAACTGCACTTCTTTTACGTCGATACCGCTGGCTTCGCAAGCACGGTCGACGATATGGTTTTTGATGACCACATACTCCACGCCGTTTTTACGCATTTCCGCGCGCAGTTCGGTATCCTCGGCGACGGTGATGCCGCGATAGTCAAACACGACGATGCTCTGCGCCTTGCCGATCTTCTCGGCGACGAGAGAAACCTGTTCCGCTTTGCGTTCGATATTCTGAACGTTTGCCATTTCTTTGTTTCACCTCCTTGTATCTGTTTACAGAAAAATAAAAATCCTTCCGCCAAGACAGGCGGAAGGATGACATACAAATATCATGAGCTTTGTACGCATCACCTCGGCAGGACTTACGCGGTCTCCCGCTGCCGACTGTCTTAGGCGATTTTGTTACCGTTTGGAATGTTACCATACGCAAATGCGTTTGTCAACAAGGGATAACGGCAACCAGGTTTCGCCCGGAAAGGCCTGACTGGCAAGCCTTTCCGAAGCGGTTGTGTCGATTAGAACTTCAGGGTGTTGAACCTGACGCCCGGGCCCATCGTCGCGCTGATGACAACGCTCTTGAGATAGGTGCCTTTTGCGGCGGACGGCTTGGCCTTGACGATTGCGTCCATCAGTGTGGTGAGGTTTTCTTCGAGCTTGTCCGCGCCGAAGGATGCCTTGCCGATCGGGCAGTGCACGATGCTGGTCTTGTCCACGCGGTACTCAACCTTACCGGCTTTGATGTCCTGAATCGCTTTGGCGACGTCCATGGTGACCGTGCCGGACTTCGGGTTCGGCATGAGGCCTTTCGGACCGAGCACGCGGCCGATGCGACCGACGACGCCCATCATGTCCGGGGTTGCGACGCAAACGTCGAACTCAAACCAGTTCTCGGTCTGGATCTTTTTCACGAGGTCTTCGTCGCCAACGTAATCGGCGCCGGCTTCCTGCGCTTCGCGGGCTTTGTCAGCCTTGGCAAATACGAGGACGCGAACCTTTTTGCCCGTGCCGTGCGGCAGCACGACCGCGCCGCGGACCTGCTGGTCGGCATGGCGGGGATCGACGCCGAGGCGTACGGACGCTTCGATGGTTTCGTCAAACTTCGCTTTCGCGGTGGTCAGAACGAGGTCGAGGCCTTCGCGAATATCGTAAGCCTTCTGGTTTTCGATGCTGCTCTTGCTTTCGTTATACTTCTTACCGTGTTTCATATTCTCGTTCCCCCTCAGTCTCCGACGATGACGCCCATGCTGCGGGCGGTTCCCGCGATCATGGACATGGCCGCTTCCATGCTGCCCGCGTTGAGGTCGGGCATTTTCAGCTCGGCGATCTCGCGGATCTGCGCTTTGGTGATGGTTGCAACCTTGGTCTTGTTCGGTACGCCGGACGCGGTTTCAATGCCGCAGGCCTTCTTGATCAGAATGGCCGCGGGAGGCGTCTTGGTGATGAACGAAAACGAACGATCCTGGTAGACGGTGATGACGACCGGGATGATGAGACCGGCGGACTTCTGCGTGCGCTCATTGAACTCTTTGCAGAACCCCATGATGTTTACGCCCTGTTGGCCCAGAGCCGGGCCGACAGGCGGCGCGGGCGTCGCTTTGCCCGCGGGAATTTGCAGCTTTACATAGCCTTGGATTTTCTTTGCCATTGCGGTTCCCTCCGTTTAAAAAAATGGTTGTGGTCAGCGGGGTGCCTCCCCCTCCCACGTTCTATAGACGCAATCTCTGCGTTACAGACAATTCAAATGCCGCTTGAAGCAGCATGGCTGATCTACAGCCTCTGTACCTGCACGAAGTCGAGCTCGACGGGTGTTTCCCTGCCGAACATGGACACCGTGAGTTTGATCTTCTGGCGTTCTACGTCCAGCGCCTCAACGCGGCCGGTGAAGTTCTCCAACGGACCGGAGACGACACGGACGGTTTCGCCCACCTCGATATTGAGCACGATCGGAATGCGCTCGACGCCCATCGCGGTGACTTCCTCGTCCGTCAGCGGAACGGGCTTGCTGCCCGGGCCGACAAAGCCGGTGACGCCGCGCGTGTTGCGCACGACATACCAGGCGCGCGGGTTCATCACGAGGTCGACGGACTTGCCGCCGCCCTGCTCGACAGGACGCTCTTTTTCGACGACGTCGACGAGCATCTTGACCATTACATAGCCTGGAAATACTTTCCTCTGGGTTACTTTGCGCTTACCGTTGGGCAAAATTTCGATGGTTTCCTCCGTGGGGTATTTCACCTCAAGGATGATATCCTGAAGTCCTGCGTTTTCCACGGATTTCTCAAGGTCTTCCTTGACCTTGTTTTCATAACCCGAGTAGGTATGAACCACGTACCATTTTGCTTCCTGCACGCTCATAACTCCTTACCCGATGCTGATTTTGCTCAGCGCACCAAATCCACTCGAAAATACGAGATCAAGAACATAGATCATCAGCGCCATGCTGAGAACGAACACGACGACAGCCAGCGTATGGCTGAAGAGCTCCTTGCCGGAGAGCCATGTAAGTTTTTTCACTTCACCGATCATCTCGCGGAAGAAGCGGATCAGGCCCACATCGAACATGCCGTCAACCGCGATGATGTAAAACAGGCCGAGCACGACGGCGGCAATGCCACCGGCGAGCGCCACGGTGCCCATCTTGGCCGTCGCGGTCAAAATGATGATGGCGTATACGGTCGCAAGCGTTCCGAGCGTCATGAGGCTTCTGCCCTTTTTGGCAAACAAGCCGAGTATGCCGCTGAGCGCGATGAGCAATCCCATGATAGCGCTTGCGACTTTCAGACCCGTTGAAAGCGTATATGCTTCGGTAGGCGTGATCATCTGCATGACGTTGTAGCCAGCGATGAAGAGCCCGGTCAGCGCAAATAGAACGCTCGCGGGCAGAAGCAGCTTCTTGGAAACAACGTTCCAGAAAGGCTTCTTGTGCGAAGCGTGTCCGTGCGCGTCGATCTTTGCGATCTTCTTATCCGCGCCTTTTCCGTCCGCCTGTGTTTTAGTAAGATTCTGTGCCATATCGTTCCTCTTTCGTGTATCCGTTACTTGGATTCGCGATGCGTGGTGTGCTTGCGGCAAAAACGGCAATACTTGCTGAACTCGAGCCTCTCGGGATCGTTTTTCTTGTTTTTAAATGTGTTGTAATTCCTCTGCTTGCACTCTGTGCAGGCGAGGGTGATCTTGACGCGTGCATCTGCTGCCATGGTTAAACCCCTCCGTTAATTCGGTCGAAACATCATAAAGCGAGCCCCTTTGCGGGGCACCTAAAAAAGATACCATAACAAAGGGGCCGTGTCAATCAAATCTTTGCTGTTTTCTATGTTTTTCAGCGGTTTTTCTGCGTCCGGACCACCTTCGATCCAAACGCCGGTATCGGCGTAACTTACGGCGACTCTCCATCCCGTCCGTTTCGCAGGATTTCCCCGCGGCCGACGAGATCGATATGCAGACCGGATTCGTTTTTCCCGCCGAACATCGTGTTAGCTCCCATCGCGATATGGAACGTATCCTTCGCCTTTTCGTCCAGCGCCGCGTATCCGCAAAGCGACTTGACGTTTGGGTTTAGCCCAAAGCCGAGTTCGCAAATCGTCCTGTCGGCGGGTTCAAGGGACGCCAACTGCTCGTTAAAGCGCGCGTCGCTGCTTTCCGTGATCACGCCGTTTTGAATCCGCAACTCTATTGTATCATAACTGCCCAGCTCATCGGCAAACAGTTTCTCAAAGAATACTGCGCCGCTGGTTTGGTCTTCCACCGGCGCGATGTATACTTCGCCGCAGGGCATATCCCCGTCCCCCGCGTCCACATACCAGGTTCTGTCTCTCGTGCTGAACGTCAGTCGGCGCCCCTGCCCCGTTAACAGCGTGAGCGATTCGCTCTCAGCCAGCGTTCCTGCGAGGGTTTCGCCCGCTTTGCGAATCGCGTCGTAGTCAACGTCGTAAGCCGCCAGCATGCGCTCACCGAAGTCTGCGGGCGAAAGATTGCTTTGCCGCGCATTTTCTTCGCTCGGCAGGCGAATCTGCGAAAAGCGCTTTGCGCCCATCAGCACGCGAAACAGCGACGCCATATAACGGCGGTAAAATCCCGTTTGCTCTTCTCCGAGCGGTTGGTCCAGAACGACCGGCTGATAATAGAACACGTCGATCACGCCGTCCAGATTTTGAAACCGTGCAAAGTCTGCGTCGGAATACGGTTGTTCTCCAGGCTTGGAGAATCGCTGGAAATTCGCGCTGCGGGACTGCTGGAGCTCGATTGGCGCCGCGCCGAGCGCCGCGACTGCGGCAGCGAAGTCATGCATCAGCCCGACGTGTTCATCATCGCCCCAGAAATGGACGAGTATGGTCTCGCCTTTTTGAACGCCGGTTGCCTTTACGATTTTTTCGATGAGCGCTGGTTGCATGGCCTCACTCCCGTTGTGTCTCTTTGGTTCTTTAGTTCCCCGCGACTTTCAGTCCGGAGACGAGCACGCTCGGGGACGCAAAGAACCCGCTCTGCGGCATGCCGTAGCGAAGATCGTTGCCCACTGCGATGACGTCCTTCATCAGGGTCACGAAATTGCCCGCGACGGTGATGTTGGAAACAGGGCGCACAGCAACGCCGTTCTTGACGAGCAGACCGGACGCTTTTAGTGAAAAATCGCCGGAGACGGCGTCCACGCCAGCGTGCAATCCCTCTAGGTCTGCAATAACGAGCCCGTCGCCGAGTTCGGTGAGCAGCGCGTCGTATCCCAACGCGCCGGTTTCGACGCGGAAAATGCTCGGCGCGACGCCGACTGCCGAAGCCGCGCTCCTGCGGCTGGCGTTGCCGGTGCTCTCTACGCCCGCTTTCTTCGCGGTCTTGAGGTTGTGCAGCAGGGTCTTGAGCGTGCCGTTCTCAATAACGGCTTTTTTCACGCAGGGCGTGCCCTCGCCATCGAATGCGCGGGGCGCGACCGGATCGTACGGATCGTCCCAGACCGTGACGAGTTCGCTCGCGACGGCCTGCCCCTCTTTGCCCGCCAGCAGCGAGCGGCCCCTCTGCGCTTCGTCCGCAGAGAACATCGACGAAAACGCGGCAAGCAGATCGGCAAACGCATAAGGCTTGAAGAGAACGCGATAGTTGCCGGAGTTCACCGGCTTGCCGCCGAGCTTGCCGATCGCTTCCTCAACTGCCTCGCGTGCGCATCCCTCCGCGTCCGCGGCCTCCTGCCCCATACGGAAGGCAAGCGCCGTCTGCACTTCGTCGCCTTCTTTCACAGAAGGCATCGCAAAGATATAGGATGTATTATAGGAACGCTGCGCGTCCAGACCCAGCGAATTCTCCATCCGGATCGCGCCGGACTCATAACCGACCGTGCAGTACACCAGGCGCTGCACGCGCTTGTCCGCGGCGAGGCAGAGCGACTCAAGGCGCATTGCCAGGGCGATACGCTCCGTTTCGCTCATGTCTTTGAGCGCGGAGGCTTCCCGCGTAACGCTCCGGTACGATTGCTCCGTCTGCATCGGGTGCTCGTCTTCACTCTCGGTGGCTTTTGCATTGTCCGCCGCGCGGTCGACGAGCCGCTCCGGCTCCTCCATCCGCTCGGTATAGGCATATCCGTTGCGCCCGTCAATGGAAACGCGAACCGAAACGCCCGCTTCGCGACTGACGCTGTAGCGGTCGATCTCGCCGCCGTTGGCGTTCACTTCAAACGTTTCGCCGCCCGCATGATAGAGTTCGCATGCGGCGCAGCCGATCGAAGCGGCGTATTCCATCGCCTGTTTTGAAAAATCCTGATATGTCATTCGATCGCTCCTCCCTTGCCGCCGATGGTCATGCCGGAAACGCGGATACGCGGCTGGCCGACATTGGTCGGCACCGAGCCGGAAAGCGAGCCGCACATACCCGGCGCCATCTGCATGTTCTTGCCGACGCGGTCGATCTTAAAGAGCACTTCGCTGCCTTTTCCAATCAGCGTCGCCCCGCGTACCGGGGAGACGATCTTGCCGTTCTTGATCCAGTAGGCTTCCGACACGCTGAAGTTGAATTCTCCGGTAGACGGGTTGACCGATCCGCCGCCCATCTTCTTTGCAAACAACCCTTCGGCTACGGAGGAGATCATCTCGTCGTCATCGTCCGTACCCGCGCAGATAAAAGTGTTGGTCATGCGAGACGTCGGCGCGAACATATATCCTTGCCTGCGCGAGGAGCCGGTGCTCGGCATACCCATGCGGCGCGAACCGAGCTTGTCGATGAGATATCCCTTGAGCACGCCGTTTTCAATTAAAACGTTGCGCTGTGGCGCGCCGCCCTCGTCGTCCACATTAATCGTGCCCCACTCGCCCGGCATCGTTCCGTCGTCCACCGCGTTGACGCAGTCCGCCGCGATCTTTGTGCCCAGTTTGCCGCAGAAGACGGAATTGTTCCGTCCGACCGCCGTCGCCTCCAGCGAATGGCCGCAGGCCTCGTGGAAGATCACGCCGCCAAACCCGTTTCCAATGACGACGGGCAGGTTGCCCGCGGGACATTCCGGCGCATGCAGCATGGTGACCGCCATGTTGGCGGCAATTTTCGCGCTGGCTTCTACGTCTATTACGTCGCGATAGGCTTCAAACCCGCGGCAGCAGCCCGGCCCGATATACCCAGTTTGCGCTTCCGCGCCGTTCATGGCGATCGCCTGCAGAAAGATGCGCGTGCGCGGGCGTTCATCGGTAACAAATACACCGTCGGTCGATACAATGGTAACGCGCTGCACCTGATCGAGGTAGCGGATCATCGTCTGCGTTACCTCTTTGGAGGTGTTTTTCATGGTGCGTGCACCCTCGCGCATGACCTTGACCCGGTCGGCGTTGCCGATGGTGTCAAACGGCTGCTTGACAGGCGTTGTATGGTGCACGGGCGCAAAGACGGTTTGCCCCTCCGGCGCGAACTTCGCTTCGCCGAGCGCAGCGGCGGCGGCACGCGCGGTGTCGAGCAGCGCCTGCTCGCTCGTATCCGCACTGTAGGCGTATGCGCTCCGCGTGCCGAGCAGCACGCGAACGCCCGCGCCGCAAATGCGCGCGTAGTTGGCGGATTCCACCTTGCCGTCCACCATCTCGATGCGCGTACTTTCATTGTCTTCCATAAACAGTTCGGCGTAGTCCGCGCCGCTTTTCTGCGCCTCGCGCAGTACGGCGCGTGCCGTATTTTCCAAAATCAAAGCAATATCCTCCGTTTCAGAATTGACGCGCGCTGCAAACCCATCGCTCCTGCATCTGCGCGCCGACAGCTCAATGATAAATTAACGGAAACAAACAGTCAACCGGTATAATCTTACTCCTGTCTTGTGTTTGCTCTGCCCAACGTCACTTGAGCGCTCGGCACTGCGGTACGGCATTGCCATTGCATGGCATGACAGAAAGGACAGAATCCGACAGTACCACCAAATTTTCTCTCTTTACAACAACAGCATGTACATGGTATATTACCCGTCGTGGATATGGTTAAGAACAAGCTATGGACCAGGGATTTTTCGATTCTGACGCTTGGCACGGTTGTTTCCATGCTCGGAAACGCGGTTGCCGGCTTTGCCATAGGTCTTCTCGTGCTGGACCAGACCGATTCCGTTCTGCTCTACGCGCTGTTCATGATTTGTTACAGCCTGCCCCGCATCGTTCTACCCATCGTCGCGGGGCCGTATCTGGATCGTTTCTCCAGAAAGCGCGTGATCTATACGCTCGATTTTGTCTGCGCTGTATTCTACGTCGGGTTTTTCCTCTTACTAAATAATGGTTTCTTCAACTATACAATCTATCTGCTGCTATCGATGATCATCGGTTCGATCGACAGTGTGTACAACGTCGCCTACGACAGCTTTTACCCGCTGCTCATCAGCGAAGGCAACTTTACGCGCGCATATTCCGTTTCGAGCCTGATCTATCCGCTGAGCACCGCCATCATGGTGCCCGTTGCGGGCATCTGCTACAAGACGATCGGCCTGGCTCCGCTGTTCCTCTTTAACGGCGTAACGTTCCTGATTGCCGCCATTTTTGAAACGCAGATTAAAACCATCGAGTCGCACGCCGAACAGCGCAAGAACGAGCGCTTTGACGGCGCGCGCTTCATGCAGGATCTCAAGGATGGCTTCGCCTATCTCAAACAGGAGCGCGGCTTAAACGCGATCACATGGTTCTTCTTCGTCATGATGATGACAAGCACCATCTGTATGACGCTGGCGCTGCCCTACTTCAAGGGGTTGAACGGCACCGTGGGTGGATTCGACGGCGTTATGCAATATACGTTCCTCATGGGCGCGAACACAATCGGGCGGCTGATCGGCGGCGGTGTGCATTATTTCTTCCGCTATCCCGCGCAAAAGAAATTCACCATCGCGCTGTTTGTCTATTTCACCATCTCCATCATCGACGGGTCGTATCTCTTCTTCCCGTTCTGGATGATGATGGCCTTCATGCTCGTAGACGGTTTGCTCGGCGTAACCAGCTATAACATCCGCATCTCGAGCACGCAGAACTACCTGCCAAACGAGATGCGGGGCCGCTTCAACGGCCTGTTCCAGATGCTCGTTATCTTTGGCACTATCATCGGTCAGCTCATCGCGGGCGCGGTCGGCGACACACTGCCCATCCGCTGGGTGGTTGCGGGGAGTATGACGCTTCCGGTTCTTTCCGTCTTCTTTATACTGCTGCCAAATCGCGAGCATGTGAAAAAGATTTACAATGTAAACGTATAAGCTCCGAAAACGCCGGCGAACCGCTGGCGTTTTTTGATGTATTGTGCAATAATAACATCTGTGTGCGTCTTGTGCGGCACACCACTCACCAACAATCAGGCAATCAGGAGGCATAGTTCCATGTTCGATCCGAGAATTCTCAAACTGGCCGACGGCCTTGTCAACTTTTCCTGCTCGGTCAAACCGGGCGAGAACGTGCTCATCCAGAGCATCGGCGGCAACGAAGACCTCGTCCGCGCGCTCGTGAAGGCGGTCTACAAAGCGGGCGGCGTGCCCTTCCTCTGGCTGGAGGACAAGAGCCTCGACCGCGAAGTGATCATGCACTGCACGCCGGAGCAGCTCGGCCTGCGCGCAAAGGTGGACGCGGCCATGATGGCGCAGATGCAGGCGTTCATCGGCGTCCGCGGCGGCACAAACGCCAGCGAATTCTCCGATGTACCCGGCGATAAATTCAACGATTACATGAAGTATTACTGGACGCCCGTCCACGGCAAGATTCGTGTGCCCAAGACCAAGTGGGTCATCCTCCGCTATCCTTCGCCGAGCATGGCGCAGCTGGCGGATATGAGCACGGAGGCATTTGAGGACTATTTCTTCAACGTCTGCACCCTCGATTACGGCAAGATGGACAAGGCCATGGACTCGCTCAAAGCGCTCATGGAACGCACGGACAAGGTGCGTCTCGTCGCGCCCGGGACAGACCTGTCGTTCTCGATTAAAGGCCTGCCCGCCATCAAGTGCGCGGGTCACATGAATATCCCCGACGGCGAAATCTACACCGCTCCTGTCAGGGACAGCGTCAACGGCACGATCGCCTACAACACACCGTCCCTCGAAGCGGGCTTCACGTTTACGGACATCAAGTTCACCTTTAAAGACGGCAAGATCATAGAGGCGACGGCAAACGACACCGACCGCATCAACAAGCAGCTCGATATCGACGAAGGCGCGCGCTATGTCGGCGAGTTTGCCATCGGCGTAAACCCCTTTATCACGTTCCCGATGAAGGACACGCTCTTTGACGAGAAGATCGCGGGCAGCATCCACTTTACGCCCGGCAGCAGCTATGACGACTGCAACAACGGCAACAAGTCCAGTCAGCACTGGGATATCGTGCTCATCCAGACGCCGGAATACGGCGGCGGCGAAATCTGGTTTGACGGCGTGCTCATCCGCAAGGACGGCCGCTTCGTCCTGCCGGAGCTGCAGGGGCTGAATCCCGAGAATCTCAAATAACAAAACGCAGCAAAACAGCCCGGCGCGCATGCGCCGGGCTGTTTATTATGTTGTTAAAACGCCGTTGCGCCAGATCAGTTTTCCGGTTCGATCAGCCCGTAGTTACCGTCCTTGCGCTTATACAGCACGTTCATCTGATTCGTGTCGGAGTTGAGGAACACATAGAACGAATGACCGACCAGTTCGATCTGCATCATGGCCTCCTCCTCGTCCATGGGCTTGATGGCGAAGCGCTTGACGCGGACAATCCGCGGACCTTCGTCTTCTGCGTCATCCTCCGCCATTTCGGCCGCTTCCATTTCTTTGAACGCTGCGGAATGCAGACACTTTTCCAGCTTGGTGCGGTGGCGCAGAATCTGTTTTTCGAGCTTGTCGAGGACATTGTCGATGGAAGCGTACATGTCGCCGGTGAATTCCTCACCGCGGATCACTCCACCGTCGTACGGGATCGTTACCTCTACGATGTGACGATTCTTCTCAACGGACAGGGTGACGAACACGTCCTGATCCTGCGGGAAAAACCGCTCCAGCTTGCCAACCTTCTTGTTGACCAGGTCGTTGAGGTAGTCGGAGATCTCCAGATTCTTGCCTGTAATCGAAATACGCATGGTACCACTCCTTCTTCGGCAAACTATTTTGTACTCTGCCTACTTTTATTATTCGATACGATGATGTAGTTTCCCTGCCATCATTGTAACCGAATTTTATAATGATTTGATATTTTTTTCCGTAATAGTGTCACATGCAATTCCCGGCGGTTGTGTTATAACATAAGTATTCCGGGTCATCGATGCGCTTCCGGTCAAAAAACAGCGGGCAAATGCCCGCTGTTTTCAGGTTACTTGATTTTCCTGCCGGAACCATAGACCGCCGTAATCGACCGGTCGTCCGCCAGATACACAGCACGTTCAAAGCGTTCCTGAATCGTCAGCTCCCGCGCGGCTGTGGCAGGGCCGCGTCGTTTAGCACCACCGCGTGCAACGGGTTGCCCGGAGCGAATCCGTCCCGGTCTCCAAAGTAGCGCGCGCCTGCGCTGGTTGCCAGATAATATGCTTCTCCAACGGTTAAAAACGGCTCTTTTCCATCGGTTGCGATCGCGCGCGCTTTCGACATGCGCAGGCAGCTTGTGAGCACCTGCAGCATGGACAGCTGCGCGCCGCCTGCGATGTCCGACCCCAGCGCGACCCAAACGCCGCGTTCCTTCATTTGCCGCACGGGCGCAAACCCGCTGCAGATATTGATGTTGGAGTCCGGACAGTGCACGCATAAAACATTATGATCGATCATGGCCTGCTGCTCGCGCGCGTCGGAATGCACGCAGTGCGCCATGATGGTGTGATCTGTCCAGAGACCGAATTTATCGTAGGTCTGCCAATACTGCTCGCAATCCGGATGCAGCTGTTTCACCAGCGCGATCTCTTTTTTGTTTTCGCTCAGGTGCGATTGCACGAATACCCCGCGCTCCTTTGCCGTCTCGCCCAGCCAGCGCATGAGTTCGTCCGTACAGCTCGGGGTAAACCGCGGCGTCAAAACCGGTTTTACGAGCGAGAAACGCGCCGCGCCTTCGAGCCAGCGCAGCGTCTCGCGCTTGCTCTCTTCGGTGTCCTCCTGGCACTCGCAGCTGTCGCGGTCCATATTGACCTTGCCGACATAGCCGCCAACGCCCGCCTTCTCCAACTCTTCCATCAGGATCAGCGTCGCATCCGTATGGATCGAGGAATAGATGCAAACCCGCGTTGAGCCGTTATCGGCGAGCACACGCGCAAGCCGGCTGTAGACCTCGCGCGCGAAATCTGTGTCCGCAAATCGCGCCTCGGTCTTGAATGTGTATGTCTTGAGCCAGTCCATCAATGGCAGGTCCATGCCCATGCCGAGCATGGGATACTGCGGTGCGTGCAAATGCATGTCTGCAAACCCCTGCAAGATCAGTTGACCGGAGTAATCGACGACGTTCGCACCCACATACTGCGCGGGGAGAGATGAAAACACGCCGCGTACGACGCCGTCCTCGACGGCGAGATAACCGTTTTCCGTGATGACGGGGTCGCCGAATGATTGCGCCTCTATGATGTGTCCCCTGATGAGTTCTGTCATTTTGATACTTCCTTGTTTGCACTGCGTCTGATGCAACGCAGTTTATCTTCAGACGATGCCGTCTCGGGTGTCTATGTCTTCCAGTTCCCATTCGTATTCGGCATCCAGCAGCAACAGCAAGTCGGGATGCTGTTTGATCACCGCGCCGCCGCCTGTGTCCTGCGCAAGCGCGGCAAGCTCCGGGAACAGATCTTTGGGGAAGATCGCCGGGTTTCCGCGCCGTTTGCCAAAGCCGAGTGAAACGATGTTTTGCGGATGCTGTTCGAATGCATCGATTAGCTTCCCGACACTCTCTTTTGTCAGATACGGCTGGTCGGACACGGCGTATAGAATGCCGTCCAGTTCCGGTTCCAGCCGGTTCAATTCCATCGTCGCGATGGAAACACTGGTGCCGACGCCGCGCTCCGGGTCGGGGTTGATCACAACGTGAAACCCCTTCTCATGTGCAAGCGTCTGAATCCCCTTCGCCTCCGCCCGCGTCACGCAGACACGCGACGAAAACACAACACCTGAATACAGACGCAGCGCGCGGTCGATCATCGGTTCGCCGTCCACCTCGTGCAGCAGCTTGCCGCCACCGAAGCGAACGCCTGCGCCCGCCGCGAGCAGCGCGCAGCCGATCTTCACACGCGATACCTGCCGGAGGCTTTGCGGAAGACAAATTTTCCCTTGCCTTCTTTGACCAGCTTCCCGTCCTGCACGACATGCCGCCCGCCGAGCAGCACATCTGAGATGGAACCGAGCACCTTCATACCTTCATAGGGGGAGTTGTCGCAGTGGTGCGCATTTGTCCTGTGAGAAATCGTGCCCTCGCCCGTTGGGTCGTAAATCGTTATATCCGCCCGCGCGCCTTCCTGCAGCACGCCGCGGTGCGGGTACATGCCGAACATCCGCGCGGCGTTTTCGCTCAGCTGCGCCGCCATCTGTTGGAGCGTGATGCGCCCCGTCCGCACACCGTAAGTATAGACGAGCTGCGCGCGATTCTGCACGCCCGCGCAGCCGTTTGGCGTTTTGGAAAACTCTCCTTCGCCCAGCGCCTTCTGGCTCATCATGAACGAGCAGTGGTCTGTGCCGATCACGTCGATCTCGCCGGAGGACATCGCGGAGAGCAGCGCGTCGCTGTCCGCAGGTTTGCGCAGCGGCGGGGACATGATGAACTTCTCAGCGTCCGGCTCGGCATAGCGCGAGTCGTCCAGCACGAGATACTGCGGGCAGGTTTCCAGATAGACTTCCTGCCCTCTTGTGCGCGCGCGTCGCGCCTCCTCCAGCCCTTCACGCGTGGAGAGGTGCACAACCCAGACGGGTGCGTTGGCAAGCTCGCCAATGCGCATGAGGCGGGAAACAGCCTCCGCTTCGACGGCATTTGGCCGCGAGAGCGGATGCCCCAGCGGGGAGCGCATGCCGATGCTGTTGAGCTCGTGGATGCGTTCGTTGAGTATATCGTAGTTTTCGCAGTGTACGCCGGCAATGCAGTGCAGCGCGTTCATATGCTTGAGTGCGGCATAGATTTCGCCGTCGTTTAAGCGCAAGGCGTCGTACACCATATACATCTTAAAGGAGGTGACGCCCTGTGCGACCATATCTTCCACCTCGGCGGCGCGCTCGCCGTTCCACTCTGAAAGCGCCATATGAAACCCGTAGTTGCAGCTCGAGCCCTCGGCTTTTTTATGCCAGGCGTCCAGTGCGTCCTGCATGGTCATGCCGTGGTCCTGCGTTGCAAAGTCCAGCACGGTTGTCGTTCCGCCTAGAATAGCCGCACGCGTACCGGTTACAAAATTATCTGCCGTAATGGTAACGCCTAGATCGAGGTCAAAGTGCGTATGCGTGTCGATAAATCCGGCGAAAACGAGTTTCCCGCCCGCGTCGATCACAGCATCCGCGCCTTCGGCGATGCCCGCTGCAACGCGTTTGATAAACCCGTTTTCAATGAGAATATCCGCCTGTTCAACGCCCTGGCTGTGCACAAGCGTGCCGTTTTGAATCAATGTCCGCATGCGGTAATCGCCTCCTTATGCGCTTGTTTTGAATGATTTGATCATGTTGGATTCGAGGAAAACAACTGCTGAATTTGCTTCCTAGTATTATTCTAGCACAGGAAAATTGTAAAGCAAAGTATTTGCATCTAACAATTTTTGTGCTATACTGACAAAAAGGTGGGATTGCATTATGCAAAAGTCACGTCTGCGCGCCGCCATTCTCAACGCGGCCAATCGAAACGCTGCTCTGGTCATCAAAAATGCCAGAATCGTCAATGTATTTACCGAAGAAATCATAGAAGCGGACGTCGCCATGCGCGACGGGATCATCATCGGCGTAGGGTCGTACACCGGACGTGTCGAAATCGACGCGAAAGGCGGATACCTCTGCCCCGGCCTGATCGACGCGCATGTGCACATCGAATCCTCGATGGCGCATCCTTCCCGTTTCGCCAACGTCATCCTCGAAAAAGGCACCACATCCATCATCGCAGACCCACATGAGATTGCGAACGTATGCGGTTCGGACGGAATTCAATATATGCTCGATCAAACGGAATGGCTTCCCCTTTCCGTTTTTATTATGGTTCCGTCCTGCGTGCCTGCAACCGCGTTTGAAACCAGCGGCGCAAAACTCACCGCGCGCGATATGGAGGCCTTTATCGGCCACCCGCGCGTGCTGGGACTCGGCGAAGTGATGGATTATGTCGCAACCGTCGAAGGCGACGGCGAGATGCTCGACAAGTTGCATCTGTTCCGACACCACCCGATCGACGGACACGCGCCGATGCTCTCCGGCGACGCGCTCAACGCCTACTGCGTCGCGGGGCCGCACACCGATCACGAGTGCGTCACCTATGAGGAGGTGCTGGAAAAACTCCGCAACGGCCTGCGCATCCATCTGCGCATCGGTTCCGCCAACCGCGGTATCGAGGAGATCATGCGCAAGATCGCAGAAAACAATCTGCCAACGCGCAGGATGTCCTTCTGCACGGACGACAAGCACCTCGCCGACATTCGCGAAGAGGGGCACATCAACTATATCGTCCGCCGCGCCGTTGCAAACGGCATTCCCCCGATCCGCGCCATCCAGATGGCGACCATAAACACCGCAAACACCTATGGCATCCGCCACTACGGCGCGGTTGCGCCGGGCTATCGCGCGGATCTGGTGCTGTTTGATAACCTCACGGACTTTAACCCGCAGTTTGTCATCACGGACGGCAAGGTATTTGAGCCGAGCGTGGATTCGCACATCAAGCCCGATCCGAAGATCAACAACAGCGTACACTTGGCTCCGCGCAAGCCGGACGTTCTCAAACTGCCGATCACCGGCAAAGCGAACATCCTTCGGCTGATTCCAAAGGAATTGCTCACCGCGCTGGACGTTGAAGAAGTCTATACCGAAGACGGCTGCTTTGTGCCGAAGAACGGCCTGACCAAGCTCGCCGTCATCGAGCGGCACCACGCCTCCGGTCGCGTCGGTCTCGGCATCCTGCGCGGATTCGACATCCGCAACGGCGCGATAGCGACAACCGTCGGGCACGACTCGCACAACCTCATCGTCGCGGGTGACAACGACCGGGATATGCTCACTGCCATCGACGCGCTCGAGGAATGCGGCGGCGGCTACGTTGTGGTTCAAAACGGGGAAATCCTCGCAAAGCTTGTGCTCTCCGTCGCGGGGCTCATGAGCGACGCGCCGCTTGAGAACATCCTGAAACACCAGCGCGAACTGCTCGACGCCGCGAAGACGCTCGGCATCCACACGGACAGCGACCCGTTTATCACGCTTTCTTTCATCGCGCTGCCGGTCATTCCGGATGTGCGGCTGACGGACATGGGGCTGTTCGACGTTAAGAACATGGAATTCTTCGATAAAACCAACGAATAACCGGCCTGTTTCTTTCATCAAACACCGCGCATGACATATGTTGATATCAGTGTGATATTCCCGTAGCGTTTTGATGAAACCCGCGCTCAAACACGGCGCCGGTAGTATGATAATGATGGGATTATGTGCAGACAGCACGGAAGCAATCCCGGTTATAAATCCCCGCGGCAATGCATTGTTGCGCCGCGTTTTCAAAAATCACAGGAGGGTACTATGGTAGTAGGAAAAAGCGTCAAACGAGTGGACGCTCTCGACAAGGTCACCGGGCGCGCGCGCTACGTGGACGACCTCGTCGACAAGAGCGCACTGATCGTTAAGATCTGCCATTCAACCATCGCGCACGGCATGGTCAAGTCCGTCGACACGAGCGAAGCCGAACGGATTCCAGGCGTGGTGAAGGTTCTCACATGCATGGACGTTCCGGATCGCCCGTTCCCCACCGCCGGGCATCCCTGGTCGACCGACCCGCACCATCAGGACGTCGCCGACCGCATGCTGCTCAACCGCCATGTGCGTTATTACGGGGACGACGTCGCCGCCGTCATCGCGGAGGACGAAGTCGCCGCCGAGCAGGGCGTGCGCGCGCTCAAGGTGGAGTATGAAGAATACCCCTTCGTGCTGGATGTGCAGGAAGCCATGCAGGACGGCGCGCCGCAACTCCATGAAACGTTTCAAAACAACATCCTCGCCCATACGGGTTACGAGGTCGGCAACTACGAAGAGGCGATCAAAGAACCGGGTCTCGTGAAAATCGAGGGCTGGTACAACACGCCCGTCGTACAGCACTGTCACATCGAAAACCACATCTGCTATGCAGAGGAGCAGTTCGGCAAGATGGTGATCGTGTCCAGCACGCAGATTCCGCATATCGTGCGCCGCATCTGCGGGCAGGCGCTCGGGCTCCCCTGGGGTCAGGTGCGCATCATCAAGCCATACATCGGCGGCGGATTCGGCAACAAGCAGGACGCGCTCTACGAACCGCTCTGCGGCTACTGCAGCCAGCAGGTCGGCGGCCGGCTCGTCAAGCTCGACGTGAGCCGCGAAGAGACCTTCGTGAGCAACCGCGTGCGCCACGCCATCCGCTACCATATCATTACATACGCGCGACCCGATGGTCGCTTTGTCGCCCGCAGGCTGGAGGCCTTCTCCAATCAGGGCGCATACGCGAGCCACGGCCACGGTGTCAACGCCAAGGGTGCCAGCGCCTTTAAGCAGATCTATGTGGACGACATGGCCACAAAGGTCGACGCTTACACGGTTTACACCAACCTGCCCGCGGCGGGCGCGATGCGCGCCTACGGCATTCCGCAGGTTTCGTTCGCCATCGAGAGCAGCGTGGAAGACGCGGCGAAGGTGCTCGGCATCGACTCGCTCAAGCTGCGCGAGATGAACATGATGCCCGTTGGCTATGTGGACGACTATTCCAAGAATGTAAACTACTTTGACACGCTCAACCAGTGCATCGCCAAGGGCAAAGCATACATGGATTACGACAAAAAGCGTATCGAGTATGCCAACCAGACCGGGCCGGTCCGCAAGGGAATCGGCATGGCGATCTTCTGGTACAACACCGGCGTCTGGCCGATTGCGCTGGAAGCCAGCAGCTGCCGCATGGTCATGAACCAGGACGGGTCGGTCCAGTTTGAAATCGGCGAAACAGAGATCGGCCAGGGCGCGGACACGGCATTTGCACAGATGGTTGCGGACACAGTCGGCGTTCCGCTGGACAAGGTGCATGTGCTCACCACGCACGACACGGACGTCTCCCCATACGGCACCGGCGCATATGCCTCCCGGCAGACCTACATCGCCGGGTTTGCGATTCAAAACATCGGCACCCAGCTGAAGAACAAGGTACTCAAATACGCCGAATACACGACGGGTAAACCCGCGGACACGCTCGATCTCGTGGAAGGCGTCGTCATCGAAAAAGCGACGAAAGAAAAGCTCCTGCCGCTCGACGAACTGGCGACCACCGCACTCTACTCCATGGAACAGGCAGAGCAGTTCAGCGCAGAGGGTACCACGCAGGTCAAAAGCAACGCTTATTCCTTCGGCTGCGGCTTTGCCGAGGTCGAGGTGGATATCCCCATGTGCAGGGTCAAACTCGTGAAGATCATCAACGTGCACGACTGCGGACGGCTGATCAACCCGCAACTCGCGGAAGCGCAGGTGCACGGCGGCATGAGCATGGCCATTGGCTATGGCATGGGCGAGCAGCTGCTGTTTGATAAAAAGACCGGCAGGCCGCTGAACAACAACCTGCTCGACTACAAGCTCTGCACGATGATGGACCACCCGGATCTCAAGGCGGAGTTTGTTGAAAACTTCGAGCCCACAAGCCCGTTTGGCACCAAGGCGCTCGGCGAACCGCCGACCTGCCCGGGCGCGCCCGCCATCCGCAACGCAATTCTCAACGCCACCGGCGTCGCACTCAACCAGACGCCCATGACGCCGCATATCCTCTTTGAGCGTTTCAAAGAGGAAGGCCTACTGTAAGGAAGGAGCTGACGACCATGTACGATTTTTCCGCTTTATACGAAGCGACGAGCGTGAAACACGCCGTTCAGCTCATGCAGGAGCACCCGAACGCGGTGCTCATCGCGGGTGGCAGCGACGTGCTGATTAAAATGCGCGAAGGCAAGCTCGCCGGCGCAGAGCTCATCAGCATCTACAAACTCGACGAGCTGCGCGAGGTAACCATGGATCCCGATGGCGCGCTGCGCATCGGACCTATGACAAGCTTTTCGCACGCGACCGCCAGTCCCCTGCTGCAGCAGTATATGCCTGTGCTCGGCGAGGCGGCTGACACCGTTGGCGGGCCGCAGCTGCGCAACATCGGCACCGTTGGCGGCAACATCTGCAACGGCGTGACCAGCGCGGACACGGGCAGCACGCAGGTCGCCTACGACGCAGTGCTCGAAATCACCAGCGCAAACGGCGTCCGGACGATGAGCATTCACGACTTTTACAAAGGACCCGGCAAAGTCGCGCTGGAACCTGGCGAGCTGCTCACGGCGATTTTGATCCCGAAAGAGAGCTACGAGAACTGCTACGGCTACTACTATAAATACGCCATGCGCAACGCCATGGATATCGCAACCATCGGTTGCTCGGTCAACGTTGTGCTCAGCGCGGATAAGAAGACGATCACCAGAGCGCGCATCGCCTACGGCGTCGCGGGGCCAGTGCCCATGCGCGCCAAGACCGCGGAAGCCGCTCTGAACGGGCAGCCCGTCAGCGAAGCGACGCTTACGCTCGCGGGAGAGAAAGTGCTGGACGACGTCAACCCGCGCACGAGCTGGCGCGCGAGCGCGGACTTTAGGCGGCAGATCATCAGCGAGACCGCCCGGCGCGGCCTGCGGGCCGCAATCGAGCGCGCAGGAGGTGTGTTCTGATATGGAAAAGAAACTGATTCGCTGCAACATCAACGGCAAAGACGTGGAGATGTATGTCGACGTCCGCGCCTCCTTAACCGACATGCTGCGCAACGACTACCGCCTGACCTCGGTCAAAAAGGGCTGTGAGGTTGGCGAGTGCGGCGCGTGCACCGTCATCATAGACGGTGAGGTCTATAACTCCTGTATCTATCTGGCGGTCTGGGCGGAAGGTAAGCGCATTCGCACGCTAGAAGGGCTGCTCGGCCCCAACGGCGAGCTCAGCGACATCCAGCAGGCGTTTGTGGACGAGGCCGCCGTACAATGCGGATTCTGCACGCCGGGCTTCATCATGTCCGCGGTGCGCGTGCTCGACTCCGGCGTGGAATACACCCGCGACGAGCTCAGAAAACAGCTCAGCGGAAATCTCTGCCGCTGTACGGGATATGAGAACATCCTCAACGCGGTCGAGAAGACGATGAAAAAACGCCTCGGAAAAGCATAAGCGCGATCCGCAAGCAAGTTTTTCCGTCTTGACATTCCAAACAAAAAAAATCCTGCCGCATTCCGGCAGGTTTTTTTATTCCGGTTGTTCTCATATGGAAAAATAGTCGCATATTTATGCTATATTCAAAAAATGTATGCGTTATCTTACATTCGGCATTGAAATTTTGCCCGAAATATCGTAGGATAGATAGCAAATCATCTTTGTCACCCATCGCCGTTCATCAGCGGCTAGAGGCGGATACCACCCGGACGAAAGGAACCATCATCATGCGCTATTCGGATTTGGACACTGCGGCTCTTCGCTCGGAGCTTGCCCGCGTGCAGGGCGACTATGAGGCCCTGCGCGGATACAAACTCAATCTCAACCTCACCCGCGGCAAACCCGAGACCGCGCAGCTCGCGCTGTCGGACGGAATGTTCCGTACGCTCGACGACGGCGATTTCACCATCGACGGCGTGGACGCGCGCAACTACGGCGAACTGGCGGGGCTGCCCGCCTGCCGCAGGCTGTTTGCGGATATACTCTTCTGCAAGCCGGAAGAGATCATCCTCGGCAACAACGCAAGCCTCCAGCTGATGTACGACCTCATCGCAAAGGCGCACACGCACGGGTTGAAAAACAGCGCGCGCCCCTGGTCAAAAGAAGAGAAGATCAAGTTCCTCTGCCCGTTCCCCGGCTATGACAGGCACTTTAACGTGAGCAAATCCTTCGGCATGGAACTCGTCCCCGTTCCGACCGGGGAAGCCGGTCCGGATATGGATCTCGTTGAGGAACTCGTGAAAGATCCTTCCGTCAAGGGTATGTGGTGCGTCCCGAAATACAGCAACCCAGACGGATACGTCTATCCGCTCGATACCTGCAAGCGCATCGCCGCGCTCAAGCCCGCCGCGCCGGACTTCGCGCTCATGTGGGACAACGCCTATGTCGTCCACGGGTTCGATGGCGACGAGCCCGCGTTTCCCGACATGATCGGCCTCTGCCGCGAGGCGGGCAACCCCGACCTCGTGTATGAGTTTGCGTCCACCAGCAAGATTACCTATGCGGGCGCGGGCGTGTCCTGCATGGCGTCCAGCGTGGATAATATCAAATACATCCTCGGCCTGATGACCTTCCAGACCATCGGACCGAACAAGGTCAACGAGCTCATGCACGTGCGTTTCCTCAAGGACCGCGCACACACGCTCGAGCACATGAAAAAGCACGCTGCCATCATGAAGCCGAAGTTCGACCTCGTTTGCGACGCGCTGGAAAAAGAGATCGATCCGCTGGACATCGCAAGCTGGCACCGCCCCAAAGGCGGCTACTTCGTTAGCATCAACCTGCTGCCCGGCACGGCGAAGCGCGTTGTCGCGCTCTGCAAGGACGTCGGCGTGGCGCTCACCGGCGCGGGCGCGACCTATCCCGGCGGCGTTGACCCCGCGGACACAAACCTGCGCATCGCGCCGTCCTATCCGCCGCTTGCGGAGGTCAAGCAGGCCATGGAGGTCTTCTGCGTCTGCGTCAAGCTCGCGACGCTCGAAAAGCTGCTGGCATAGCATCCTCAAACAACGCAAAACGCCGCTTCCGTTTATTCGGAGGCGGCGTTTTTTTGTTGCCTGAGTCGCTAGGGTTGATAGACCAGATCAATCTGCGCATCTTCTTCGTTTGGCTCAAACCCTACGCTTCGATAGAGCGCGACGGCGCCGCTGTTGCAGTCGTCCGCCATCAGAAACGCATTCTTCGCGCCGTGGTCGATCCCGTATTGCAGTACGCTCTCCATCAGCGCTCTGCCATAACCGCGTCCTTGAAACGCCGGACTGACGGCGAGCTCCCGCACCCAGACGACCGGACCGCGCTTGCCATCGTAGCCGTAGACGCCGGTGAACGCGACGCCCGCCATTTTGCCGTCATCGAAGCAGGCCAGAATCGCCGGATGGCGCAGCTCTGCTGCGTCCGCATTCGGGTCTTCCCCGCTCAGCCAGGCTTGCGTGCTCTCTAAGGTCTCTCCGAAAAACTCGCGGCTTTGATAGCGGCATTCCTGCGTGACGCGCGCCGCTTCTGCGCACTCGTCCGGCAGGATCGGTCTGCAGGTTGTTTTTGCATCGTGCGTTCCTTGCAGATCGTGAATCCAGTACTCGCGCAATATACCGAACTCGGAAAACCCCGCTTCGAGAAAGCGCGCTTTCCAATCCGCCGGCACAAATGAGACGAGCGTTTCTTCCCCGCCCGACTTTGCCGCTTCGATGAGCGCTTCCGGCGTGTTCGCCGCCCAGTGCAGCTCGCGGATGCCTGCCTCCGGTTTGACACCGGAGAGCAGAATCAATCCCTCCGCGTCGGCAAGCGGCTCGAAGGATGCGACGCTTTTGTACTCCAGATACTCAAACGAGGAATGTTCCAATTCCAGCGCGCGCGTTCTGAGCGCGTCAAATGTTTCTCTTGTCAACATAGATTCCTTTCAAAATAAAAGCGGCGGAACTTCTTCCGTCGCTTTTGATCACTCTTGTTACGCCTGAAACGAATCAAACCCCATCTTATGGTAGACCTTGCGAACCGTTTTGCGGGCGGTTGCCGACGCGCGCTCCGCGCCGAGCTTCATCGTTTCGGTCAGATACGCCTTATCGGCCAGCAGGCGCGCATACTCGGTTTGGATCGGCTTGAGCGTTTCAATGACCACCTCCGCCACCTCACGCTTTAGATCGCCGTAGCCTTTGCCCGAAAAGTGCGCAACCGCGTCCTCTATGCCGCAGTTCATGCAGGCGGAATAGATCGTCAGCAGGTTGTAAACGCCCGCGCGCTCCGGGTTTGGCGTGATCTCCGCAGCGCTGTCGGTTACCGCGCGCTTGAGCTTGCGCAAAATCACATCCGGCTCGTCAAGGATGCGGATATACCCGTTCGGGTTGGGGTCGGATTTGCTCATCTTGCTCTCGGGCTCCTGCAGGCTCATGATGCGCGCGCCGATCTTCGGGATAAACGCCTGCGGCACCACGAACGTTTCGCCATACAGGTTGTTGAAGCGGATGGCGATGTCCCGCGTGAGCTCAACGTGCTGCTTCTGATCCGCGCCGACAGGGATATATTTTGCCTGATAGATCAGGATATCCGCCGCCATGAGCACGGGATAGGTAAACAACCCTGCGTTGATATTCTCCGTGTTTTTCGCGCTCTTTTCCTTAAACTGTGTCATGCGCGAGAGCTCACCCATATAGGTGCCGCACATCAGCGCCCAGGTCAGCTGTGTGTGTTCCGGCACATGGCTCTGGATAAAGATCGTCGAGCGGTGCGGGTCGATGCCCGCGGCCAGAAACAGCGCGAAGGTTTCGATGCTGCGCCGCCTGAGTTCCGTCGGGTCCAAACGCACCGTTTGCGCATGCAGATTTGCGACCATATAGTACGCGTCGAAGTCGTCCTGCATAGCGACATAGTTCTTCAGCGCGCCGAAATAATTGCCGATTGTCAATACGCTCGTCGGCTGAATGCCGCTGAGCACCGCGTCTTTTTTTGTTGTTACCGTCGTTTCCATGCCCTTCTCCCAATATCCCGTCCCGCAATCTGCGGGTAAAATTTAAAAGTTTGAGTAAGAAATAAGCCGAGTTCTGTCGAGTGCGACCATCTTTCGAACCATTTATAAATGAGCAAGAGGTTCCTCTGCGCTCTAATGAATGAAGATTTTTGAGTAAGAAATAAGCCGAGTTCTGTCGAGTGCGACCATCTATCTAAGGCCAATCGTCGCCGAGAGGCTCTTGCGATTCCCGAGAGCGTAGCGGGCCGCTATTAAATGCTCCCATACCAATCTTGCACCAAGTGGGGTTTACAGCGCGCTTCCGTCGCCGGAGCGCGGGTGAGCTCTTACCTCGCCTTTCCATCCTTACCCGTTGCCGGGCGGTTTATTTCTGTTGCACTTTCCCTGGAGTCGCCTCCGCCGGGTGTTACCCGGCACTCTGCCCTGTGGTGCTCGGACTTTCCTCACCCGCTTGCGCGGGCGCGGTCGCCTTTCTTACTCAAAATCAGGTTCTCATCATTGTTGTTGTCAGTCGTTTGTGAAATACAGTATCCTGCCGCAGTTTTCGCATTCGATCACGTTGTCCGAGGTTGCGATCTTCTTGAGCATCACCATCGGGAGCGACATATTGCACCCGCCGCACTTGCTGTTTACGATTTTTGCAATCGGCACCGCATGATGCTGCCTGACCTTGTTGTATCGCTCCATGTGCGCCGGATCGACCGATTTGGCGAGCTTCTCCAGATTTTTATCGTGTTTGGCGATCTCGTCCGCGCGGGCTTCCCGCTCCGCTTCGCACTCGACGCGCAGCGAGTCATACTGCTTCTTGGCTTTGCCGGCTGTGCGCACGGTGGTTTGATAATCCGCGGTTGCTTTTTCGATTTCGCCGAGCAGCGCTTTGGCTTCCCGTACGCCCTGGGATACTTCGCGGTTGAGGCGCTCGATATCTCCTTTGAGCTCGGTCATCTCCTCCGCGGTGCTCTCTTCGTCCTGCCGGATGGTGACGAGCTCCGCGCTCTCCATCTGCAGCCGTTCTTCCAGTTTCTCCACATGCTCGGTCTGTTTGACCAGCTTCTGTTCATATGCCTCAATGTCCTCGGAGAGCTTTGCGATGACTGCCTGCTGGGTTTTGAGCTGCTTGTGCAGTTTCGCCAGCTGCTTTCTCGCCGGTGTACTGCGAATTTCAGTCTCCAGCGTGTTCTTCGCGATTTCCGCCTCCTGAAAGGCCCATAACGCTTCCATCTTCCTCACGGTAATTCCTCCTCAAAGGCGCACGAACGGACTCCCGTCCGCGCGCGATAACTGATATTGTACATCAAAACAATCGTTCTGTAAACGCTTCATCAAAGGCTGCAGCACGATGCGCTCGGTTTCGTCGTGTCCTGCAACGACAAGGTTGAGGCCAACGGTTTTCGCGTCGATCGCGTCAGAGTGCTTCACTTCACCGGTCAGCAGCACGTCCGCGCGCTCCTCCGCCGCGTGCAAGATGGAGCTTCCTCCGCTGCCGCCGACAAAGGCAACCTTGCGCACGGGTGACGCCGGATCGCCGGCGATGCTTGCGCGCGCGCCGAGCAACTCCTCCGCGCGACGGGCAAATTCGCCCAGCGTCGTTGCCTCCTTTAACAGGCCTACTCTGCCGACGCCTTCGTCAAACGGGATCAAATCCCGGACGCCGAAGAGAGACGAGAGCGTGTCGTTGACGCCGCCGTAAGCTGCGTCGAGATTGGTGTGCGCCGCAAAGAGGCCGATGCCGTGCCGCAGCAGCACGCAGGCTGCCGCCGTTGCCGGGTCGCTGTACGCCATGCACTGCACCGGATGAAAAAACAACGGGTGATGCGTCAACACAAGGTCTGCGCCCAGTTCTGCCGCTTCCTCGGCGACCGCTTTTGTGCAGTCCAGCGCAACCAGCACAAGTTTGATCTCCTCATGATCCGGTTCGATCAAAAGCCCGGGATTGTCAAACTCCAGCGCGAGTTCGCGCGGGGCGATGCGCTCCATGGCGGCCGTAAAGTCAGTCAGTTTCATCGCGCAATCTCCCAGTTACTCAAAATCTGCTCCAGCTGCTCCGCCTGCCGGTCCAGCGCGGCGGCGCGCTGCGTCTTTCGCTTGCGGTTCGTCGCTGCAAGCATGCGCTCTGTCAGCGGCTTCATCAGCGGTTCCCTGCGCAAATACGCGGTGTAACCAAGCAGGAAGCAGTCTTCCGGCCAACCCTGCGGCAGCGCCTGCCGCCGCTCCTGCGGTTGACCCACGGAAAAGACCTGATAATAGCGCCCTGCATCCAGAACAACGCGGTCGTCCAGCACGGGATAGCCGTGCTCAAACAGCCAGCGACGAATATCTTCCGCCGCGCGCATCGGCTGCAGAACGCATTGTTCCGCGCCCATCAGCGGCGGGTTGACGTCGAGAATCCGGCTCATGAGCGTGCCGCCCATGCCGAGGATGGCAATCGCGTCCGCTTCTCCGGGGATCAGCGGCTTGAGTCCGTCCCCGAGCCGGGTTTCGACGCGGCTTTCCGCGCCAATCTGCCGCGCGAGCCGCTCCGCCTTATTCAGCGACGGTTCGCTGATATCGACCGCGATGCAGCGCTGCGCCGCGTTCTGCTGAATCAGCGCGCAACTGAGCCGCCCGTGGTCGCAGCCGATGTCCGCCACGACGCGCGCGCCGGATAACAGCTCGATTGCTATAGACAGCCGCTCACGCGGATGAATCCTCCGGTCGAATGTTTGCATATGTATTTATTATAAGAAACAATCCATTGAATTGCAAACCGGATACTACCGGATATTGTGTCTTTCCTGCAACAATCGCACCCAGAAAAAAAGCCGGATCTCCGGCTTCCATGGTCTGTTTGTCAGCGTCAGATTTTGATCGCTTTCTTTGGCTCCACGCGGTCGATCGGGCCGCCGCCGAGGCACTCTTCCCCGCGGTAGAACACGACCCACTGCCCGGGTGTGACGGCACGCTGCGGCGCTTCAAACGAAACATGCGCGCCGTCGCCTTCGATTTCGACTCGCACCGGCTGATCCGGCTGGCGATAGCGAAACTTCGCGGTGCAGGAAAAGCGCGCATCGGGCGCTGCGCCCGCAATCCAGTTGATCGTTTGCGCGTCGAGCGAGAGCGAAAAAAGCTCGTCTTGCTCGCCCTGCTGAACGATGAGCAGGTTTCGCTTCAAGTCCTTGCCGATAACAAACCAGCTCTCGCCGGTTCCGTCGCTCCGCCCGCCGATGCCGAGGCCCTTGCGCTGACCGAGCGTGTAATACATCAACCCGTCGTGCCTGCCGATGATCTTTCCCGTTTCGTCGACCATGTCGCCGGGCTGCGCAGGCAGGTACTGCATCAAGAACTGTTTGAAGTTCCGCTCGCCGATAAAGCAGATGCCCGTGGAGTCCTTTTTCGCGGCGTTGCCCAGCCCCGCCTCGGCGGCGAGCCGCCGCACGTCGCTCTTTTGCAGTTCGCCAATGGGAAATCTCGCTTTTTGCAGCTGGTCGCAGGTTAGCCCCGCCAGAAAATATGTTTGATCCTTGCCCGCGTCCCGCGCGCGGAGTAACTTTACGCCGTTCGTTTTGTCGAGCCTGGCATAGTGTCCGGTTGCGAGCTCGTCCGCGCCGGTCGACATCGCAAAATCGAGAAACGCGCGAAACTTGATTTCGCAGTTGCAGAGCACATCCGGATTCGGCGTGCGCCCGCGGGAGTATTCCTCAAGAAAATAGGAGAAAACGCGGTCGCGATATTCTTTTGAGAAGTTCACGGTGTAATACGGAATATCGATCGCGGCGCAGACGTTCTTGACGTCCTCATAGTCGGCAGCCGCTGTACAAACTCCGGTATCCGGGTCGTCCTCTTCCCAGTTTTTCATAAAAACGCCCACGACATCGCGCCCCTGCTGTTTGAGCAGGAGCGCGGCGACGGCGCTGTCTACACCGCCCGACATGCCGACCACCACGTGACCGGTATGCAGGTCATTCATCTTCAACTAAACCCCGTTTCTATTTCAGCTCTCGTCTCGTCAGTCCGCCTGAACACCCGTGAGCATATATCCTTCATCTTCGAGCGCAACAGCAACCGCCTTTTGCACCGCTTCGGCTGTCAACTCGGATTTGATTTTTGCGGTTCCGATGTCTACGTTTTCGACTTCGAACCCGGATTCTTTGAGCGCGACTGTTACCTTCTTTACGCAATGCCCGCAGCCCATGCCGTCGATCTTGAGTTGATAACTTTTCATGAATACTACCTCCTTGGTTTTATTTAGCATACCACGAAGAATTTGACGCGTTCGATGACTTTGTCACGAACTTCGTTCCGTGTGCGGCGCTTTTACAGCCGCTATCTTATTGTTTCGACCTCGACGGACGGATTCCTGCTTTTTTCCTGTTACAAAATCCCTGTTGTCGTTGCGTCACGCGCCTTGACAAACGCGCCGTTTTCCTGCGATAATAACCGTTGACTGACGACGAAGGAGCAATAAAAAATGGCGCCTCAAACGCAAAAACCTTCCTGGTATACGATGGATCAAATCGTCTCGCTCTGCAAAGGGCGCGGCTTTGTTTACCCCGGCAGCGAAATCTACGGCGGCCTTGCCAACAGCTGGGACTACGGCCCGCTCGGTGTGGAGTTCAAGAATAACATCAAGCGCGCATGGTGGAGAAAATTCGTGCAGGAATCGCCCTACAACGTCGGCATGGACGCGGCGATTCTCATGAACCCCGAAACCTGGGTGGCCAGCGGCCACGTTGGCGGCTTTTCCGACCCGCTGATGGACTGCAAAAGCTGCCGTGCGCGCTTTCGCGCAGACAAGCTCATTGAGGACTACGCGACGGAGAACAATCTGGCGGACATTCACCCCGACGGCTGGACAAACGCGCAGATGGAAGAGTTCATCAAGGAGAAGGGCATCGTTTGCCCGGAGTGCGGCAAGACGGAGTTCACCGGCATCCGCAAGTTCAACCTGATGTTCAAAACCTTCCAGGGCGTGACGGAAGATTCTGCGTCCGAGCTTTACCTGCGTCCGGAAACAGCACAGGGTATCTTCGTCAACTTTAAAAACGTGCTGCGCACCACGCGCAAAAAGCTTCCGTTCGGCATCGCGCAGGTCGGTAAGTCCTTCCGCAACGAGATCACGCCCGGCAACTTCATCTTCCGCATCCGCGAGTTCGAACAGATGGAACTGGAGTTTTTCTGTACGCCCGGCACCGATCTTGAATGGTACGAATACTGGAAAGATTACTGCCACAAGTTCCTCCTGGCGCTCGGCATGCAGGACGACAACATCCGCCTGCGCGAGCATGAAAAAGAAGAGCTTTCGCACTACAGCAAGGGCACGACGGATATCGAGTTTATGTTCCCATTCGGCTGGGGCGAGCTCTGGGGTATAGCCGACCGCACGGACTTTGACCTCAAGAGCCACGCCGACCACAGCGGCGAGAACTTTGAATACCTCGACCCGTATACCAACGAGAAATTCATCCCCTACTGCGTGGAGCCTTCGCTCGGCGCGGACCGCGTCGCGCTGGCGTTCCTCTGCAACGCCTATGAAGAGCAGGAGCTCGAAGGCGGAGACGTGCGCACCGTGCTGCACCTTCACCCCGCGCTCGCGCCGTTTAAGTGCGCGGTGCTGCCGCTGAGCAAGAAGCTCGGGGAGCAGGCACAGGCCGTCTATGCAACACTCGCCAAGAAGTTCATGGTGGACTACGACGAGACTGGTTCCATCGGCAAGCGCTACCGCCGCGAGGACGAAATCGGCACACCGTACTGTGTGACCGTGGATTTCGACACCGAGACGGACGGCTGCGTAACCGTGCGTGACCGCGACACAATGGAGCAGGTACGCATCCCCGTTGACGAGCTCACCGCCTATATCGAATCGCGACTGGACTTCTGAAAACATTCAAACACCCCCGCGCAACGCGCGGGGGTCGTTCTTATCCGACCATTTCCGACAGAATATTTAAAAAAGGAACACCATGGCTGAGATTACCGGCGTCGTCAACTCCATTATCTACCGCAACACCGAAAACGGCTATACAGTGCTGGAACTTGCGCTCGACGAGGGCGAGCGCCTCACCGTTGTCGGCGCGCTGCCGCTGGCAAGCGTTGGCGAGCGGCTGGAGCTCACGGGAGAGCGCGCCTCTCACCCCAAATACGGCAGCCAGTTTCAGGCCGTCTCCTACCGCACCGTCGCCCCCGCGACGCTCTCCGCCATCGAAACGTATCTCGGCAGCGGGCTGATCAAGGGCGTCGGCCCTTCGACCGCACGCGCGATTGTGGACGCCTTCGGCATGGACACCCTGCGCGTGCTGGACGAGGATCCCCTGCGGTTGTCGGAAATCTCCGGTATCGGCCCGAAACGGCGGGATATGATCATCGCAAGTTACACGGAAAATCGCATGATGCGGGATATCCTGCTTGCACTGGAACCATATGGCATCACGGTAAACCAGGCGTATAAACTCTATAAAATCTACGGTGAGCTGTGTCTTGCCCGCATCGAGGAAGACCCGTATCAGATCATTCGGGACGTGGATGGCATCGGTTTTGTCACCGCGGACAAGATCGCGCAGAACGTATCCGGCTTTTCGTTTGATTCGGAATCCCGCCTGCGCGCAGGACTCCTCTATGCGCTGCATACGGCGGCCAACGAATACGGACACACCTATCTGCCGAAAACCTCGCTGCTCAACTACGCGGCAAAGCTGCTCGGCGCGCCGGAGAACCGGCTGACCGACACGCTCGACACGCTGCTGGCGCGCGGTGAAGCGATTATGCAGTACGTTGGCGAAACAGAGGCTGTGCTGCTGCCGTATTACGATCGCATGGAAGCGAATATCGCCGAAAAACTACTCCGCCTGTCGCAAAAGCCTGTCGAAAATCCGTTTTTCGACTTTGCGGCGGCGCAGTCCGCCCAGCGGCTGGAGCTCTCCGCGCAGCAGAAAGGCGCGGTGCTCTCCGCCCTGCAGGAGGGCGCGCTCGTCGTCACCGGCGGTCCCGGAACCGGCAAGACGACCATCATCCGCTTCATCACCGTTATGATGGAGCAAATGGGTCTCGAGGTTGCGCTCACCGCACCGACCGGGCGCGCGGCAAAGCGCATGAACGACGCGACCGGACACGAAGCAAAGACCATCCACCGGCTGCTTGAGTACATCCCCGGCGAGGGCTTTTTGCGCGGCGCGGACGATCCGCTCTGTGTCGATATGGTCATCGTGGACGAGATGTCCATGGTGGACGCGGCGCTCATGAACGCGCTGCTCAAGGCCATCACCGTCGGTACACGGCTGATCATGGTTGGAGACGCGGACCAGCTGCCGTCCGTTGGCGCGGGTGATGTGCTGCGCGATATCATCGCCAGCGAAACCGTACGCGTGGTGCGCCTCGACGAGATCTTCCGTCAGGCACAGTCGAGCATGATCGTCACCAACGCGCACCGGATCAACATGGGGTTCGCGCCGCTGCTGGATGTGCCCGAAACCGACTTTGTGTTTATGGACATTCCGTCTCAGGATCGCATTCTCGATCAAATTATCAATCTCTGCGCGCATCCGCGCGGCTTGCTCGCGACCAATGAGCCGCTGTTGGACGTGCAGGTGCTCGCGCCTATGAAAAAAGGCGTGCTCGGCGTTTACAACATCAACGCAAAGCTGCAGGAAGCGCTCAATCCGCCCGCGCCGCACAAGCAGGAGCACATCAGCGGGGACACGCGTTTTCGCGAGGGTGATCGCGTCATGCAGATGAAGAACAACTATAAAATCGAATGGAAAAAGCGCCTGCCCAACGGCGCAACGGAGGAAGGCTGCGGCGCGTTTAACGGCGACCTGGGTACGATTTACCGGATTCACGAATCCGACCGGTCGCTCAGCGTGCTGTTTGACGACAACCGCCTCGCGGTGTTCGACTACGCGCATATCGACGAGCTGGAGCTGGCTTACTGCATCTCCATCCACAAGAGCCAGGGCAGCGAGTTTCCTGTCGTGATATTGCCGATGTTCGGCGCGGCTTCCCAAATGATGACGCGAAACCTGCTCTATACGGCGGTGACGCGCGCAAAGAAGCAGGTGGTCTGCGTCGGTCGCCGGGACGCGCTGATGAGCATGGTCAACAACAACCGCACCGACCGGCGGTATACCGCGCTTTGCAGCCGCCTGAGCGAGCTCAAAGCGCTCGGCGGCGTATGAGCGGCACAACAGAACGAAAACTCACCGACACCCTGCTCGACGCGCTCTACCCGCCGGATGTCGCCTGCGCGCTCTGCGGCCGCGAGACGCTGCTCGGGGCCGATCGTCTCTGTGTCGATTGCCGCGCGTCTTTGAAAACCGCGCCTAAGTTGACTTCCCCTTCCCCGCTGTCCGGAATCGTCGCAGCCTACCGCTACGAAGGCGGCGCACGCGAAGGCATCCATGCACTCAAGTATCACAATCAGGCGCGCCTTGCGTCGTTTTTCACGGACGCGATCGACCTCCCGCCCGGCTGGCGCATCGACGCTGTCGTGCCCGTTCCGCTCCACCCGCTCAAAAAATGGCTCCGCTCCTATAATCAAAGTGAATTGCTCGCCGCATCGCTCTGTCATAGACTGAATCTCACACTGAGAACGGATCTGCTGCGGCGCGTCCGGTTCACGCGCTCGCAGACCACACTCGGCGAGTTCGAGCGGGCTAAGAACGTTGCCAGAGCGTTTGTGGCGTCTCCGCAGACCCGCGGGCTGAACGTCCTGCTCATCGACGACGTGACAACCACACACAGCACGCTGCTTGCCTGCGCCGTTGCGCTTAAATCAGCGGGAGCCGGCGATGTTTTCGCCGCCTGCGCTGCAGCCGCAGGACACGACGCGGACGGAACGCTGCAAGATATGGAACGCGCAAACTAAAAAAGCCGCCAGATGGCGGCTTTTTTTGAATTTGATCCAGTTCATCGGGACGCGCGGTAGAGCTGCGCCATTTCCGGAATCGTGCTCCAGCGAATGCTCCCCGCCTGCACATATTCGTCGATCAATTGCAGCCACTTTTCAAGCAGCTCCTGGTCCACCGGCTGACCAAACGACCATACGGCATAAAACGTGTTCACTTGGTTGCTGTCCGCCGCGGCAATTACGCGCGGCAGCGCCTCGCGCCAGGCGTCGATGTCTTCCTGTTCAAAATCCGACTGCAGCACGCGCTCGCCTGCCAGCTCCTCAACCGCGCCGTTGAGGCTCAAGCCTGTCGGGATGAGCAGGATGTCGCCACTCGGATCGGGCAAAATCCAGTCTGCTCCGCTGTTCATCAGCCAAGGCTGCACCCGGTCCTCCAGCAGGAACGGATACGGCCCGTGCCCCTCCGAAGGATTGCTGTATGGTTCGAACTCCGCCGGACGAAGCGATTCTTCAAGCGACCAGAGACCATACGCGACCATGCAGGAGACGGTGTCGATTCCGCTGCGGCGGCAGGCTTCCACCCAGTCCGCTTCGGAACAGACGCCGGACGCGCTCGTCGCGTCGATACCGAGAATGGCAAGCTTTGCCCGCATTTCAACCAGCGTCCGCTGGATGCTCCGCACCGTCGAACCCTTCTTGCCGCCTGCGTCCGCATGGATTGTGACCGCGTGCCCGCGCTGCTGCATCTCGAGCAGTACATTGTCGTTCCAATTGATGCAGCCGTCGATGATCTCCTTGGATTCGAGCGTCATTCTAGCGCCGTATCGCTCAAACAGCTCCGCATATTCTCGCAGCAGTTCAGCATGCCTCCGGAAGCTCTCCTCGTCGGTACCGTCCCGCCAGCCTTCCAGATGGAGCACAATCGTGAAGTTGACGACGCCCGCACCGTCCGGCTCTGCCGAATCCTCAGGCACCGTTACGGAGGATGTCGCGGATACGTCGGGTTCAGCCGGTGTTTCCCGCGGACGTTCGGCAGCGGCTGGCGCGGACGTCTCCTGAGCCGCGGGCTCTTCCTCTTGCGCCGTACCCGCCAGCAACGCGCAGCCGGAACCCGCGAGGGCGAGTGCAGCGCAGATCAATAGTGAAATCCATCGTTTCATGCGATCCTGTCCTCCTGTCGGATGGCCCGGCATCAATTTAAATCAAAAAACATTTTCAGAAGTGTATTATCCGCTCATATATGTACATAGTAAAACACTTGACCGGGATTTTGTTGTAAAACTATTTTATTTTACACAATTGTTAAAATCACAGGCAAAATATAAGCCGCCTGACGGCGGCTTACTTGTATGGTTGGCTTATATCATTTTATCGCGTCCGACAATCCTGCCGGCGAAGAAGATGACGACCATCAACACACCCGCGCAGATAAACGCCGCCGTCCAGTCGCCGGTTGCATCGAACAACCATCCCCCGAGAATCGGGCCAACCGCGCCAAGCGCATACCCGAGGAACTGCACCATGCCGGACAGGCTTGTCGCCCGTTCGGGCGATTGCGTGCGCAGGCTCAGTAAAAGAATGCAAAGATTGAAGCTGGCGCCTGTCGCGAGGCCATAGCACATCACCGATACGACGAGCGGTATAAACGAATGGAGCAATGCGATGGCAATCAGCGAGCACAAATAGACCGCCGAAACAATGGAGATCAGCCCGCGCTGGTCTTTCAGCCGTGCGGCGATTGCCGCGATGAGGAACGCCGCTGGAATAGTGGATAGCTGAAAGGCAAACGCAAGGTATCCGGCCATGGTCGGCGAAAGGCCTTTTGACAGCGCGATGGATGGCAGCCACGCCGTAAAAAAGTAGAACAGATACGACTGCGCACCCATGAGGACCGTCAGCGCCCACGCGGAGCCGGAACGCCAAACGGACGCCTGCGGGTTGTTCTGTGTTTTGATGCTTGGCGCGAGGCTGAGCCCGCGCTGCGGCAGCCAGAACAAAAAGCCGACCACCGCAAGGACGATCCATACAGCCAGCGAGTTTCTCCATCCGACGCCAGGCAACGTCGAAAGCGGGTAGCTCACTGCCGCGGAGACCGCCGCGAATGATGTCATGGAAACGGTAAATGCGCCGGTCGCCAGTCCGATCCGGTCCGGAAACCGGGCTTTGATCACGCCGGGGATTAAAACGTTTCCAATCGCCGCTCCCGTGCCAAGCAGCACCGTACCGACAAACAGGCCCGCATTTCCCGCATAGGATCGCAGCAGGATGCCCGAAGCGATCAAGCCGAGGCTGAGCATCAGGGTTCTGCCCGCGCTGAGCCTGTCGCTCAACGGCCGCACAAACGGCGAGAGCACCGCGAACATGATCAGCGGAATCGTGGTCAACATCCCCAGAACACCGTTGGAGAACGGCAGATCGGCTCTCATGCTCTCAATCAGCGGCCCAACCGCCGTAATCGGCGCGCGGAGGTTGACCGTTAAAAAGATGATGCCGAAAAAGAACAGGTAGTTGAAGGTTCTTTTTTCAGGATTCGTTCCGTTCAATTGGTTTCCTTTCCTGCAAGAAGGGTTCATCATAGCAAAAGAACTCAAACCGTCGTTCGAGTTCTTTTGCTGCGTTTGGCGGAGGGCCAGGGATTCGAACCCTGGGTCCCTTTCGGGACACGGCATTTCGAGTGCCGCACGATCGACCACTCTGACAACCCTCCAGGAATGCCGGCGCGATGTTTATTATACTGAAATCGTGTTAAAAATGCAATGTTTTCGTAAAAAAACCGGATGATTCCCGACGCGTGATTTTGCGTGTGATATACTGATAAAAAACAAGTGCTATACAATTCAATGATATAAGGAGGGTTCGATCATGGCGGACGATTTCGGAAAGAAAATCGAACGGTTTGGGCAGGACATCTGGAAAAAGACTTCTGGCGCGGTCGGTGCAATTGGGAAAAGCGCTGAATCCGCAAACAAGAAACATGAGCTGAGAACTGTGTATGCAGACATCGGCGAAGCGTTCTGTAAAAAGCATCCCGCGCAGGCCAGGGATGAGTTTGCAGAGCTGTATGCCAGCGTAACAACACTCGAAGCAGAGATTGCCGAGCTCGAAGAGGAGATTCTGCAACAACGCGGTCAGCGCAAATGCGTCTCCTGCGGAGAAGAAATCTCGTCCGAAGCCGGTTTTTGCCCCAAATGCGGTGCGGCACAGCCCGCAGTCAAGGAAGAACCTGCCGAGGAAGCCGAGGTTGTCAGCGATTGGGTTTGCCCCTCCTGCGGTGTGAAGAACGACAGCGATGCAAAGTTCTGCGTCGCCTGCGGCGCAAAGCGGCAGTAACCGGTCAAGCAAATAAAAAGAGCGCAAACAGCGCTCTTTTTTTTGTTGATCTTCTGTCGTTAAAGCGGCTTTTTAATCTCGTATGTGAAGTTTGGAACCAGCTCGAGGAGCAGATCCAGCAGCCCCGGATCGCAATCGTTCCCGGCAGTCATCAGCGCACTGAGTTTTTCCGGAAATGCCGCGTCGTCGATCGGCAACGGCTGCGTCCTGAAGATGCGGCTGTGGCTGGTCTCGATGAGGCTCTGCTCTTCCTCATCGAGCGAAAGCTCTTCATACATCTTCTCACCGGGCCTGAGACCGATGATTTCGATCGGGATATCGACGTTCGGTATGAACCCATAGTAACGGATCAGTTTTTCGGCAAGATCCATGATGCGCACGGGTGAACCCATATCGAGCACATATATCGCGCCGCTCTCACCCAGCGCCCCCGCCTGCAGCACAAGCTGCGCCGCCTCGGGGATCGTCATGAAATACCGCGTGATATCCGGATGAGTAACCTGTACCGGTCCGCCCGCTCGAATCTGGTTTTCAAACAACGGTATTACGCTGCCGTACGACCCGAGCACGTTTCCAAATCGAACGGTCATGCACTTCATGTCGCTGTGCTTGGCGTAATGCTGGACAAGCAGTTCCGAGACGCGCTTGCTCGCGCCCATCACATTTGTCGGATTCACCGCCTTGTCCGTAGAGAGCTGAACAAAGCGTTTGACGCCATGTTCGCCGGCGCTGTGAATGACATTGTTGGTGCCGATCACGTTGTTTTTGATCGCCTCTGCCGGGCTGTCTTCCATCAAAGGCACATGCTTGTGCGCGGCACAGTGCACGACAAGATCGGGCTTGAATTCTGACATTACTTGATCGAGTCTACATTTATCCCGTACAGAACCGACACGCACGCAAACGTTCAGCCAGGGCAACTTGCGCTGAAACTCCATGTAGAGCTCATACGCATTGTTCTCATAGATATCAAAGATGACTAGCTGGCCCGGATAATACATGGCAACCTGCCGGCATATTTCTGATCCGATTGAACCACCGCCTCCTGTTACGAGGACGGTTTTATGCTGTATGTAATCCGCGATGCTTTCTTTGTCTAATTGAACCTCCGGTCGAAAGAGGATGTCGTCCACACTGATTTCGCGGATGTCCTGCATCGTCGGCCGGGAATCCATATCTCTGAGCGGCGTGACCATGCGAACACGGCATTTTGTAGATTTGCAGAGTGCGACGAGTTCGATCTGCCGGTCAGAACTGATCGACGGAATCGCTAAAATGATCTCACGTATACCCAACTCACTGACGATCTTTGGAATTTCACTGGTTTTTCCAAGCACTTTCACGCCGTTGATCCGTGTCCCGAGTTTTTTCGGGTCGTCATCCACAAATGCAGCGACATAGGTCGAGCCGCGCACGATGCCTGACGAAATCTGTTCCTGAACATATCTGCCGAAAAAGCCTGCGCCGACGATCAGAAGAGGCGATTTGCCACGGCTTCGCTTGTTGATCAATAACCGCCTCGCCCGAAGCAGCGCGCGCAAAGCAAACCGTTCCAGATAAAGTGTTGGCAGTAGAATTATTCCGGCAAGGAAAAGCAGTAATTTGTATTCATTGCCGAAGAAAATATTGATCAGCATCACGATGCTGGCGCCGACCCCGACACCGGCAAGAATATAGATGTTTTCCATATTCAGCCCGTCGAGCCACGCTTTTCCGTACATACGGAATATTGTAAAGCTGAATACATATACTGAAATACTAAGCATAAGCTGCATATACGAAAACGCCATAACACCATTTATGTAAAACGGAAACGCGTATGTATAGCTCTCGCCTGAGAACAGCATCCAGGTGGCGGCAATCGTAGAAAAAGTGATCAATACCGTGTCCGCAATGATCATGACGATAATGCGGGCTAGACGGTCTAAATTCACTTTTTCACAGAGTTTTAGCATATAACCTCACTTGAAGTAACGATGTAACAATGTTACAGATTTTATCCTTGAATATTATACGTGATTTTATGTCCGGTCGCAACAAAACAGAAGAACGTTTACAGATTGATCAATTATTATATATTTCTCGTTACGGTGTTATCTGGGTATCCCGCCTAATCCTGATCTCATTATACGCTGAATCAATTGAAGATTTCCGGTTTTGCAAAGTATACTTGACATTTCTACAAGTAGGATGTATTATGTGTGCAAAGCTGACTTTGCATTATGAAGGGTGAGAGATTTGAATACCAGAATGAAAGAGTTGCGAAAAGAATTCAGAATTTCGCAGGAACAGCTGGCGCTCGCCGTTGGCACCACGCGTCAAACTATCACCTCGATAGAAGTCGGGAAGTACACGGCCTCGCTTGCTCTTGCATATAAGATAGCCCGATACTTCGGACTCTCGATTGAAGAAGTCTTTGATTTTTCACAGATTGATTCCGAAATTGATCCCCGGCTTGACCATGAATAATCTAACGGTTTGTATGACCGTAAAACGAAAGGAAACCAACCCAATGGAACATTTCAAAAAGAAACTCAAGTCGAGAATTGCCCTGCTTTGTGCGCTGGTACTCATATTTGCAGCGATTCTACTTTACAATCAATTTGGTGCCAGTACCGCACTGAGAAACAGCCTCGTATTCTCCTTTCAGTGCGGCGTTGCAGCCGCTGGAGCGCTCGTTCTTGTATTTTGGGTCTTAAAATATCGCGCGGCTTTGAAGGACGAAACAAAATTACAGCTACTATTCAATCAGGAAAAGGACGAGCGTATGTCTGCTATCCGCGCAAAAGCGGGTATCCCGATGGTGCTGATTCTCTCGATATCACTGTTAATTGGCGGCATGATCATCGGCTATTACAATGAAACAGTATTCTTGGTGCTGGTTGGCGCAGCGCTGTTTCAGATGCTGGTCAGTTTGTGTGTTAAGCTGTGTTACCGTATAAAAATGTAATGATATTGCGGAGTATAGTTTATCTCAAGTATGCAGACAAAACAAAGCCCCTGCAATTGCAGGGGCTTTGTTTTGTTGGATCCCGGCAGGCGGAGCCGACCGCGCCCAGTGGGCGCTACAGCGAGGCGGAAGCCCAGTGAGCTAGGAGTCATGCGAACGGAAGTGAAGCATGACGAGAATAGCGAACTGAAGTGAAGCATGACGAGAATAGCGAACTGCAATACCTACTCTCCCCGCTCGGTTCGCAGTCGTCGTTTCTCGTTGCCGCTGAAGCGGCTTCCTCAAACACCGCTGCTCACCGTTCCTCCGCCTCGCTTCATCCCGCACTGCGGGCGCTCAGCTCCGTCAAGCTCCGCTCACGGTTCGCAATGGTCGTCTTCCTTCACTGCTAAAGCAGTTCGGAATGCTCCCTTGCTCACCGGGCTGCCGCTTCGCTGTATCGCCCACTGGGCGCGCTCAGCTCTGCCCTCCAGCCAAGTACCCTCTGCGCTTTAGTTGTCGAGGCCCGAGAGCGTGCGCAGTTGTCGAGAACAGAAAAACAGAACGTCCGCTGTTGCGGACGTTCTGTTTTTTGGATCCCGGCGGCTACCTACTCTCCCGGGCCGTCTCCAGCCAAGTACCATCGGCGTATGAAGGCTTAACTGCTGTGTTCGGAATGGGAACAGGTGGAACCCTTCAGCCAAACCACCGGAAAGCTGTGGTGTTTGTGTAAACACCTTGAAAACTGCATAGAGTGTAATTCACTTTGATCAAGCCCTCGACCTATTAGTATCGGTCAGCTTCACGTGTTGCCACGCTTCCACCTCCGACCTATCAACCTTGTAGTCTACAAGGGGTCTTACTTCGTTAACCGAATGGGAGATCTTATCTTGAGGTCGGCTTCACGCTTAGATGCCTTCAGCGTTTATCCGATCCGCACGTGGCTACCCAGCTGTGCCGTTGGCACGACAACTGATTCACCCTTGGTGCGTCCATCCCGGTCCTCTCGTACTAAGGACAGCTCCTCTCAAATCTCCTGCGCCCACGATGGATAGGGACCGAACTGTCTCACGACGTTCTGAACCCAGCTCGCGTGCCGCTTTAATTGGCGAACAGCCAAACCCTTGGGACCTACTCCAGCCCCAGGATGCGACGAGCCGACATCGAGGTGCCAAACCTCCCCGTCGATGTGGACTCTTGGGGGAGATAAGCCTGTTATCCCCGAGGTAGCTTTTATCCGTTGAGCGACGGCAATTCCACTCTCATACCGCCGGATCACTAAGTCCTACTTTCGTATCTGCTCGACCTGTCGGTCTCGCAGTCAGGCTCCCTTCTGCCTTTGCACTCTACGAATGGTTTCCAACCATTCTGAGGAAACCTTTGAACGCCTCCGTTACTCTTTCGGAGGCGACCGCCCCAGTCAAACTGCCCACCTGGCACTGTCCGAACGCCGGATCACGGCCGTTCGTTAGAACCTCAGTAACACAAGAGTGGTATCCCAAAGATGGCTCCACAACGACCAGGGTCGCTGCTTCAAAGCCTCCCACCTATTCTGTGCATATGTTACCAAAATCCAATGCCAAGCTACAGTAAAGCTCTACGGGGTCTTTCCGTCCAGTCGCGGGTAATGTGCATCTTCACACATACTACAATTTCGCCGGGTCCCTTGTTGAGACAGTGCCCAAGTCGTTACGCCATTCGTGCGGGTCGGAACTTACCCGACAAGGAATTTCGCTACCTTAGGACCGTTATAGTTACGGCCGCCGTTCACCGGGGCTTAAGTTCCGTGCTTCGGTTGCCCTAACACTTCCCCTTAACCTTCCGGCACTGGGCAGGCGTCAGCCCGTATACGTCGTATCTCTACTTCGCACAGACCTGTGTTTTTGCTAAACAGTCGCTTGGGCCTATTCTCTGCGGCCTCTTTCGAGGCTCCCCTTATCCCGAAGTTACGGGGTCATTTTGCCGAGTTCCTTAACAAGGGTTCTCCCGTTCGTCTTAGGATTCTCTCCTCGCCCACCTGTGTCGGTTTGCGGTACGGGCACCACAATTCTCCTTAGCAGCTTTTCTTGCCAGCGTGAATTCAACAGCTTCCCTACTTATTTTCGGTCCCCATCACGGCCCAGCCTTA
>CAXXPJ010000002.1:615000-1305764 GCA_963674775.2 Christensenellaceae bacterium
GCGAGAGCGCAGACGTCATGCGGATGTTCCGCATCATTGCGGACCATATCCGCTGCGCGACGTTCATGCTCGGAGACCAGCGCGGCATCACGCCGAGCAATGTCGATCAGGGATATATCCTGCGCCGGCTCATCCGCCGCGCGATCCGCTTTTCGATGCAACTCGGCATTTCGGATGGCAGCCTCGGGCAGATTGCCGACGCTGTGATTGAACAGTACGGCGACTTTTATCTTGAGCTTGCCGATAACCGCGCGAAGATTCTCGACGAACTTTCAAAAGAGGAGCAGCGCTTTGAGCACGCGCTCAAGAAGGGCATCCGCGAGTTTGAACGGCTCGTCGGCTCGCTCGAAGGCGACGTCATCGACGGCGTGGGTGCGTTCCATCTATACGATACGTTCGGTTTCCCGATCGAGCTGACGCAGGAACTCGCCGCGGAGCGAGGGCTGAACGTAGATCAGGCGGGATTCGACGAAGCGTTTAAAGCGCATCAGGAACTCTCCCATGCGGGCGCGGAACAGAGATTCCAGGGCGGACTTGCCGATAACACGGAGGAGACCGCGCGTCTGCACACCGCAACGCACCTGCTGCAGGCGGGACTTCGCAAGGTGCTCAACAGCGAAGAGGTTGCGCAAAAGGGCAGCAATATCACCGCGGAGCGTCTGCGTTTCGACTTCAGCTTCCCGCGCAAAGTCACGCGTGAAGAGCTCGACGCTGTGGAAGCGTATGTCAACGAAGCCATCGCGCAGGACATCGAAATCACCTGTGAGGAGATGACGGTGGACGAAGCGAAAGCGAGCGGCGCAATCGGCCTGTTCGAGAGCAAGTACGGCTCCAAAGTTAAGGTGTATACCGTTCCCGGATTCAGCCGCGAGATCTGCGGCGGCCCGCACGCGGCGCGCACGGGCGAACTGGGGCAGTTTAAAATCAAAAAGGAGGAAGCGTCGAGCGCGGGCGTTCGGCGCATCAAAGCGGTATTGATCCATGCGTGATTGGTACGTTTACGATTGGGAATTGCAGGAGCTTCCGGCGCGCTTCCACGTCGACTTGAAATACGTGGAAGAGTTTGACACGCTCGGAGATTATACAACGCTGCTGTATGTGTCCTGCTTTCCGAAAAAAACGGAGTCTTTGTCGTTTTCCGCGCGCGAAAAGCGCCTGCTGGAGAGCGTCAGCAAGGAGTGCCTGCGCATCCTCGGGGATGAGTGCGCGTTTGTCGGCTATATCGACATCGCCGCGCAGCGCCGCTATTACTTCTACACCTCGGACGCGCGGCTGCTCGTTCCGCTGATGGCATATTGTTCGGAAGAGGACGGACTGCGGCTGGAGTGCTATAAAGCCGACGAGCCGAACCGCCAGACGTATTACCGCCTGCTCGTGCCGGACAATGCAAAACGCCAGCGCGTGGACAACGAAGCGTATATCGAGTCTTTGCGCATGCGCGGCGACGACACCGCCGCCTACCGCCGCGTGAACCTGCACTTCTATTTTCCGAGTGCGAACGGGCGCACGCTCTTCTGCGAGAGCGCAAAGTCGCTCGGCTTCGCCATCGGCAAAACCGACTATATCTCCGAGCGCGAGCCTTCCTATTACGTCGTGCTGCACACGATCAGCCCGCTCGATCCGGACGTCGTGAATGAACTCACGACCAAGGCCATCTACGCTGCGGAATCCTACGGCGGCGTCATGGAACACTTTGACTCCGCGTTTATTCAAAAGCGCGGCATCTTCGGCTGAACAGAGACAAATAAAAAAGAGCCGGTTTCCCGGCTCTTTTTTTCTGCATCATTTCCCGACGCAGAACCGCTCGAAGATGCGGTCGATCACCGATGCGTCCACGTCCGTGCCCGTGATGGATCCCAAATGGTGCAGCGCGTTCTTCACATCCGTTGCCGCGCAGTCGAGCTCCTGCGCCGCCGCCGCGTCGCGCAGCGCGTCGAGCGCATGCTCCAGCGCGCGGATGTGCCGCTCGTTCGTGATCGTGCAGGCGTCCGCCCGCTCCGGCGCGGCGAGTGCAAGAAACGCCCGCTTGAGTTCGTCAAGCCCTTCCCCCGTCTTTGCGCTGACAAACACGGCTTTCTCATCAAACTCGCAAGCTTGCGTAAGATCGTGCTTGTTGAGCGCTATGATGCGCGTCTGCTCCGCCGTCTCGTCCAGCAGCGCTTTGTCCTCCGCCGTCAGCGGCGCGGAAGCGTCCAACACGAGGCACACGACATCCGCGCTCTTCAGCGCGGCTCGTGCGCGGTCAACACCGATGCGCTCCGCCTCGTCGTGCGCTTCCCGGATACCCGCCGTATCGATCAGGCGAACCGGCACACCGTCCATATTCACCTTTTCGTCTATCACATCGCGCGTTGTCCCTGCGGCAGAGGTGACGATTGCGCGCTCCATACCTATCAGCGCGTTCATCAGCGAGGATTTGCCGACGTTCGGCCTGCCCGCGATGGCGACGCGAAGCCCGTCCCGCAGCACTCGTCCCCGGCGCGACTCGCCAATCAGCTCTTCGATGTGCGCCGTTGCAGACGAGAGCATCTGCGGCAGCGATTCCAGCGTGTCCGCCTCCGCTTCGTCCGGGTAGTCGATCGCCGCGTCGATGCCGGAGAGCGCGTCGGTCAGGAGGTTCTCCGTGAACTCGATCTCCCGCTTCACGCTGCCCTGCAGCTGCAGCAGAGCGGATTTGAGACTGCGCTCCGCGTCCGCGTTGATGACGTCCATTACGGCTTCTGCGGCGGAGAGATCCATCTTTCCGTTCAAAAACGCCCGCTTGGTAAACTCCCCGCACTCTGCCGGGCGAAATCCGAGCGATGCCAGCGCGCCGAGCGCGCGCTGTACGGTCTGCATGCCGCCGTGCACGTTCAGCTCCACCATGTCCTCGCCCGTATAGCTGTGCGGCGCGGGAAAATAGACCGCCATGCACTCGTCGATCAGCTCGCCCTTGAGCGTCAGTCGCGCGTGCAGCAGTTCGCGCGGGTGTGCGGTGACGTTACGCCCGAGCAATTCTTTTGTCCGTGCCGCCTCTTCCCCCGAAACGCGAATGACGGCGATTGCGCCTCCGATCGCGGAGGACGGCGCATAAATTGTGTCTTCCATGGTTTGCTCCAACTCTTTTTTGCGGCAGTTGCCAAAATAGCAGACGAGCCGCCGCTTTGATTGCGGCGGCTCGATTTTGTATTCGTTACCTCGACGGCGTAATCACGACGTGCCGGTTGGGTTCCTCACCCTCGCTGTGCGTCGTTACACCGGAGAATCCCTGCAGCGCGCTGTGCAGCACGCGGCGCTCATAGGGGTTCATGGGCTCCATGGAGACCGGGCGTCCCGTTTGGCGCACATGCGTGGCGTTTTTACGCGCGAGGCGCTTGAGCGTCTCCTCGCGGCGGGAGCGGTAACCCTCCGTATCCAGCGTGACGCGCAGGTAGCCGTCCTCCTTGCGGTTCTTGTTGGCAACCAGCGAAACGAGATACTGCATGGCGTCCAGCGTTTCGCCTCTGCGCCCGATCAGCAGGCCCATGGTCTCCGCGTTGATGCAGAGCCGCAGCCCGTTGTCGGTATTCGCGGCGAGAACCGGCGCGGGCGTGTTCATCTTTTCCAGCAGTTCGCTCAAAAAGGCGGCGCATGGCGTCGATTTTGCCAGTTCTTCCGAGTAGTCGTAATGCTCTTCCACAACGGGTTCGGACGCATAATCGCGTGTCCGCCGCGCTGTCCGCGGTTGTACTCGCCGTGCGGCGCAGAGCGCCTGTCCGGGCGGTCATATCGCTCCGTGTTGTCCCTTCGTTCGGGCCGCGGTGCGTGGTTCCGGGGCATTTGATCGCGACGTTGATGGAAGCTTGCTTCCTTTTCCTTGCGGTAAACCTGCTCCATCTCCATAACGAGCGGAACTTCGCGCTCCGTCAAACGGATGACGGCGGGTTTTGCGCCGATGCCGAACAAGCCTTTGCTCTCGGACTGGATGGTTTCGATCTCGACTTCGTCTATGGTTACGCCCATCTCGTTCAGGCCGTTGAAGATGGCTTCATCGACGCTGTTGCCCGAAAATTCCATGCTCCTCATTTCGTACTCCCCTCCGCAGCCAGCGCCTTCTGCTTGGCAAACGAACGGTTGATGAGCAGCGAAGTCCCGAGCGAGAAGATGTTGCTGAACGTCCAGTACACGGCGAAGCTCGTGTTGTACTGGATGCAGAATATGAAGGACATCGCCGGCATCAGCCAAGTCATGAACTTATTCGTGTTAGCCGTCGCGGCGGTTTTCGGCTGGTTCTTCTGCATGATCCAGGTGGAAAGATACGTCGATCCGCCCGCGAGCACCGGGAAGATGAACCATCCGTTGTTATGACCGGCATAAAGCTGGATACAGGGCGCCATCAGCGCGTCGTAACGCGCGGCGAGTTCGTCCGTCAGCGTCGCGAGCGCATAGTTGCTTCCGTCTTTTACAAAGAATCCGAGATCGACAAACTGCTTCAGCGCTTCCGGATGCTCCTGGAAATACAGCAGCTGCGGCAGTTTGGCGTTCGCCGTTCCGAAGAACGACTTTGCCGTCGCGATGACCGGCGAGAATCCGTTGTCCGGCATCCAGAGGTTGTTAACCCAGAAGAACTTGAAGCTCTGGAAGAGTTCGATGCCCTTATCCTGGTTGTCCTGCATCGTGAGGATCAGGCGAACCATCATCTCGTTGCCCCATTGACGGAACGCGGCGATGAAGATGAAGAACAGCGGCATTGTAATCAGCATCGGTAAACAGCCGCCGAACATGCTCACACCGTTTTCACGCATGAACTTCTGCTGTTCGGTGTTGAGCCGCTGCGGGTCTTTTTCGTATTTTTTACGAAGCTTGTCGAGCTGCGGTTGAACCGCGGCCATCTTCATGGAAGACTTTCTGGAGCGGTAATCGCCATAAACCGTGAGTGCACGGATCACCAGCGTGGCGATGATGATTGTCAGGACGATGCTCTGGCCGGTTAAAGCCTCATAGAGCCAACGCATTCCAAGGAATGCCCACTGTGTTAACGGAAAATCACCTTGCAAGGGGGATGCCCTCCTCTCGATATATACAGGGTTTTGATTTCTTTTTTTATGGCGCCGCTGTACGATGACGCCGAAAGGGATGCATATACGACTCGAACTCGGGTGGATAGAGACCCGAAAATCAATGGTTCAACTCAAATAGAAAACGCTTTGTCGTTCAGGGAACCGGATCATAGCCGCCTTTACAGAGCGGATTGCAGCGCAGAATGCGCCATACGGCGAGCCAGCCGCCTTTCCACGCGCCGTGTTTTTGAAGTGCTTCTACCGCATACTCCGAACAGGTCGGCGTAAAACGGCAGCTCGGCGGAAGCAGAGGCGATATGTACTTTTTATATCCGCGTACGATTGCGATCAGAATTCGCTTCATACGGGTTCCTCCTCCTGATAGAGGCCGGCGCGCTTGAGCTGCGAAAGCATCGCTTCCCGAATCTCGAGAAACGGTGCGTCGACAATCGCCGCGTGCGCAATAAAGATCAGATTCATGCCGCTCTTGATCCCTGGGATCAGCGGCGTAACCGCCTCTCGCATGCGCCGCTTGGCGCGGTTTCGAACGACGGCGTTTCCGATTTTTTTACTCACGGAGAAACCGATCTTTGCGGCTTTCGCGCGGTTCTTGGCATAGATCAGGGAAAGCAGCTTTCCGCCGCAGGATCTGCCCGCGCGATACGTATAGCGAAACTCTTTTTTCCGCCGCAGGGAATCACTGTGCTTCACAACACCGCATCCTAACTGTTCTTACTGCCGTGCCGGATCTGTGCCCGCCCCGCATGACGAAGTTTTTGGAAAACAAACATGCGGCAAGCAAATGCCTGCCGCAAGAGCTTGTGCGTACTGTTAGGGTTCTGCTCAAAGAAATCCCGTTACGCGCTGAGAACTTTGCGGCCTTTCGCGCGCCTACGCTTGATGACGTTGCGGCCGTCCGCCGTTTTCATGCGTTTGCGGAAACCATGCACTTTGCTCCGCTGACGCTTCTTGGGTTGATAGGTTCGTACCATCGGATACACCTCGCTTCGTAGTAGAGTCCTGCAGGCGTTACCCTGCGAAAATGATACATACGGGCATTTCCCCGCATGATATTAACCTCACATATTATAGTAGACAGCGCAAAGCCGTGTCAAGAAAATATTGCATTTTCCGGTGTCCGGCGGCTCCGTACAGCATGCGAAAACCGGTGCCTTAGCGGAGCTTAGCAAAAACCAACCGCCCGGCGGAGGTCTGCAGTGCGCTCGTTACGACGATATCCATCGTGTCGCCAATGTGCTTTTTGCCGTTTTCCACGATCACCATCGTTCCATCCGGCAGGTAACCCACGCCCTGGCCCGACTCCTTGCCTTCCTTGACGATCGCGAGCGCGAGCTCCTCGCCCGGCAGCAAGACCGAGCGGACTGCGTTTGCCAGATCGTTGACGTTGAGCACGGGCATGTTCTGCACGGCGGCGACTTTGTTGAGGTTGTAATCGTTGGTTACGAGAACGCCGTTTAGGTCGGCCGCGAGTTTTAAGAGCTTCAGGTCGACTTCGCCAATCTCGTCATAATCGCGCTCGTCCACCGCAACACGCTGATCAAGCTCCTGCTGCAGTTCGTGCAGGATATCGAGGCCCCTGCGGCCGCGGGAGCGTTTGATCGCGTCGGAACTGTCCGCGATGTGCCTGAGTTCACGGAGCACAAACGAGGGGATGATGAGCTTGCCTTCCAGAAATCCGGTTTTGCTGATGTCGTAAATCCGGCCGTCGATGATGACGCTTGTATCAAGCACTTTGGGCCTGGAGTCCGCAAACGCCGCGCCTTTTAAATGACCGCGCCGTCCCGCGCCGTCCATCAGCTCCGGACGGCGTGTCACGCCGATATACCCGCCGTAATATCCGCAGATGCAGTACAGCAGCAGCGTAATGACCTCCGGCAGCACCGGAATGTTGATGGTTTGTACGATCAGGCTGAGCAGGAACGCCAACAGCAGCCCGATCATAATGCCGAGTACGCCAAAGAGGATGTCCATTGCGGGCATCTCGGTCAATCTGTGTTCAAATTTTCTGAAGGAGCCGTATATACCGTTTATGATCTTTGGAGATAAAATATAAAAGATGATTCCGAATAGAAGCCCAACGATCACATAGAGAGCGGCCATTACGGCGGGTATGGTGGTATAGCGCAATACGTAACTGTATCCCGGGTACTTGAACGAATATAGCACCCACGCGACGACTCCACAGCCAATTCCTATACCGACCAGCGCAAGCAGTATCCTAAGAACCTTCCGCATGCAGTAAATGGCGTTTTCCTTTTTTCGTTCAGCCCCCGACAAGGGGCAGGAATTCGCTTTCCTCCTTTCCACTCGAAGCGGCGAGTTCGGCAACAAGCACCTGTCTCGCCGTTAAATACATCTTCCTCTCTCCGGCGGAGAGCCCTTTTTCCCGGTCCCGATGGACCAGGCACTTGACCACATCCGCTACGCCAAACGCGTCTCCGACGCGTAGTTTGTTGAGGTTATCGCGATAACGCTGGTTCCAGTTGTCGCTCTCGTTTGAACATCCGTCTTCCTCGAGAAAAGCGATTACTTCATCGCACTTCTCCTGACAGATCAAGCGGCGCAACCCAACCGTTTCCGCACTAGCGACAGGAACCATCGCCGTCATCCGTCCCATGACAAACCGCAGCACATAATACTGCGCCGTTTCGCCAAGGACTGTCTGCTCCTGCACGGACTCGATGCGGCCCACGCCATGCATTGGATAGCAGACCATATCTCCGATCTGAAACACCGGCAACACTCCCTTCGCATTCAATATGATACGATATTTAACTATAGCATTTTTTTGGCTCGAATGTCAACAAAAACTCGTATAATACCACAATGTGAAGTCTCTGTCAACAGAAATTTTTTTGACTGAAAATAGAACGTTTATTTGCATCCGCAGGCTGCAAATAATCCACCAGTGCCGCCGTTCTCGCCGACGAAGTAATCAAAACGGACGAAGCACGCTCCCCGTCTCCGTCCGTATCCGGTTTTTCGTTCCGTGCTCTACAGCAGTGTCTGTTGCTCCGCAAAGCTCATGTCGAGCAGACGCTTGCTCACGCGCTGTTCGAACATCGTGCTCATCGGCGAGCGGTCGTGGATAATCTTGACCGCCTGCGCGAACATCGGCGCAGCGGAGATGAAGCGAATCTTCTTTGAAAGATGCGCGTACGGATAGTCCAGCGTATCGGTCGATACGAGGAACTCGATCGGGCTTTCGTCGATCTTGCGCACGCCCTCTTCGCCCAGCACGTTGTGCGACAGCGCGGCATAAACCTTTTTTGCGCCCTTGTCGGTGAGCGCGTAGCTGACGTCCACCAGCGTGCCGCCCGAGATGGAGAAATCGTCGATGACAAGACAGTTCTTGCCTTTCACGTCTCCAATGATCTCGAGCACCTTGGCGTTTTCGTCGTGTCCAAAGCGCATTTTGTCGCCGATGGCAACCGGGCAGTTGAGCTCGGTCGCGAATTCACGCGCGCGTTTTGCGGAGCCCGCGTCCGGCGAGACGACGACGAGGTCTTCGTTTAAGATGCCCTGTCTGCGGATGTATTCACATAATAGTTCTTTGGCGTAAAGATGATCGACCGGTTTTTTAAAGAATCCCTGCACCTGCGCTGCATGCAAGTCCATTGTGACAATGCGGTCCACGCCGGCGACTTCGATACAGTCCGCGCAGACCCGCGCGCGGATGGAAACGCGGGGTTCGTCTTTTTTATCGCCTTTTGCATAGGAGAAATACGGAATGATCGCTGTGACGGAATTGGCGCTTGAGCGCTTGAATGCGTCGATCCAGAAGAGAAGTTCGACAAACTCGTCGTTGGGCTGTCTGCCGATTGGTTGAACGATATAGACGTCTTTATCGCGGATGGATTCGTTGATACGAACAAAAATATTGCCTTCGCTGAATTTGATGGTCTCCGCGTCGCCAATCTGTGTTCCAAGATAGGAGCACATCTTTTTCGCGAACTGTTTTCCCGTGCTTCCGGCAAAGATCTTGATGATTCCCGAACCCGTGTACATTGATGTTCCTCTTTCTACGATCCGTATTCTTATGTACGCATGTGTTTACTACAACCACATTATAGCAAAGCGAAGCGGCGTTCTCAACACAATATATTGGAATACCGGTATATTTCATGGAATCTAACGCCGGATTCTTCGTATCGTGGGGAATACGCCGCCGATTACTCGGTTCTGACCGGCCGAGCTTCGAAATATGCGCGGCATTCTCGAAGCGCCGTCGTATCGCGCCAGGTCTGGCCGGGAAACACGTCCTTGCGGTGCGCTCCGTGGTAGTCGCTCCCGCAGGTGACCAGAAGGTCGAGTTGGCGTGCAATGCTCGTTAAGACCACTGTGTCGCCTTCACTCAGCGTTGGATGATACGCCTCCAGCCCCATCAACCCCAGCTCTTTCAGTACGGGAGCGAGCTGATGCGGGTCGGGATGCCCGTTGAGCGGGTGCGCCCAGACCGGCACGCCGCCGGCGCCGCGGATCAGCTGAATGATTTGCTCCGGCTCAAATCGCTCGGCGGTGTAATACCCCGGGCGGCCTCTCCTGAGCAGATTGATAAACGCGTCTCTGGTGTTCTCGGCAAAACCGCCCTTGACGAGCGCAAGCGCGATGTTCAGCCGCGTTGCGGAGCCGATCTCCTTGGTCAGATACGGGCGCACGTCCATACCGGCATGCAGCAGCCGCTCTACGATAACATTGTTTCGCTCGCCGCGGCGCGTGAGCGCGGTTGCGAGCGCGGCTTTCAGCCCGGGTTCGTTGACGTCGATATCCAGACCCAATATATGCATTTCATGCGACCACTCGGCGTCCATCTCGATTGACGGGAGCACGCGTATGCCGGTTTTTTGAGCCTGCGCCAGCGCTTCCGGCACACCGGAGACGTTGTCATGGTCTGTCAGCGCAATCATGGTCACGCCGCGCTCCGCAGCGTTTTGCACAACTTGCGCGGGCGCGTCCGATCCGTCGGAGTGGTTACTGTGCAGGTGCAGGTCGAAGGGTTCGTGTATCTTTTGTTCCATATTCAGCCGGGTCATCGTTCTTTCTCCGGACGTCGTTCCGGTCATAAAGACAGGGCGGATGCGCCGCCCCGTCTCGGGTTATCGATCAGTTTGGTGTTTCCGCCCGCCGTTTTCTCAGGCGGGTTCTCCCGCGGGCGATCCGTTTGCGGGCTGCGCGACAGTTTCTGCCGCCTTTTTCTTTTTACGCTTCGTCATGGTTTTTTTCATGACCTCCTTAGCGTCCGCGCCATTGAACACGGCCTCGAACTCCTCGCCCGTCACGCGTTCGTATTCGATCAGCATTTCGGAGACGCGGTCAAGTCCCGCCATGTTTTCGCCGATGATGGAGGATGCGCGCTCAAACTGGGATTCGAGTATATTGCGGACTTCCTCGTCAACGGTTGCCGCGAGAGACTCGGAGTAGTTGCGCTGGTGTCCCCAGTCCTTGGCGATGAAAACTTCTTCCTGTCCGCCGAGGAACATCGGGCCGATCGAATCGCTCATGCCGTATTCGGTGACCATCTTTTTCGCGATATCACTGGAGCGCTGCAGGTCGCTGTGTGCGCCGGTCGAAACATCGTGGAACTTCAGCTTCTCCGCCACGCGGCCGCCGAGCGCCATTGCGATTTTGTCGAGCAGCTTATTCTTCGTCACAAACATCATGTCCTCTTTGGGAAGAGACATGGTGTATCCCGCCGCCATACCACGCGGAACGATCGATATCTCGTGAACCGGATCACAACCCGGCAGCTTGAGGGCGATGATGGCGTGTCCCGCCTCATGATAGGCGGTGATACGCTTATCGATATCCGTAATCACGCGGCTGCGCTTCTCCGGCCCCATCTGCACGCGGGTGATGGCCTCTTCCAGTTCGGTCATGCCGATGGCCTTGAGGTTCGAGCGCGCGGCAAGGATTGCGCCTTCGTTGAGCACATTTTCGAGATCCGCGCCCGTAAAGCCCGGCGTGCGCTTGGCAAGCGTCGCGAGCGAAACGTCCTTCGCCAGCGGCTTGTTGCGCGCGTGTACTTTCAATATCTCCTCGCGTCCCTTGACGTCCGGATAGTTGACGGTGATCTGCCGGTCAAAGCGGCCCGGGCGCAACAGCGCCGGGTCGAGGATGTCCGGGCGGTTCGTCGCCGCGATGACGATGATGCCTTCGTTTGGCGCGAAACCGTCCATCTCGACGAGCAGCTGGTTGAGCGTCTGTTCGCGCTCGTCATGACCGCCGCCGAGGCCCGCGCCGCGATGGCGGCCGACCGCGTCGATTTCGTCGATGAATACGACGGCGGGCGTTGCGCGCTTTGCGGTTGTGAACAGATCACGTACGCGGGACGCACCGACACCGACGAACATCTCAACAAAGTCCGATCCCGAAATAGAGAAAAACGGAACCTTCGCTTCGCCGGCAACGGCCTTCGCCAGCAAGGTTTTGCCCGTGCCCGGAGGGCCGACGAGCAGCACACCCTTGGGAATGCGCGCGCCGATGGCGTTGAAGCGCTGCGGGTTTCGCATGAAATCCACGACTTCCTTGAGCTCTTCCTTCTCCTCGTCCGCACCCGCGACGTCCGCAAACGTGACGTTCATCTTGTCGCCGATGGTCATGCGTGCGCGCGATTTGCCGAAATTCTGCATCTGCTTTCCGCCGCCCTGGGCGCGCATCACGAAGAAATAGAACACGCCGAACGCACCAAAGATAAACAGATACGGCAGCATGATCATCCAGAACGATTCTTCTACGATCTTCGATTCATAGGCAAACCCGTAGTCCGCGCTCGAAACCTCGTCTACGCTGGTAAAGCGGTCGGGGTTGGCGGCGTATACGATTGCGGCCATATCCGCGCGGAAGGTGTTCTCGCTCGGAATGACGACATAAAACTCGGCGCGCTTAGGCAGGTCTTTTGCTTCGTAGTCGCTGCCCGCGTAGAGGCCGTAAACTTCGCGCTGGTCGACCTGAATGGCCTTGATGGTCTGCTGTGCCGTGTCATCGGCTTCGGTGTTGCGCACAAGCTGAAGAAACTCGGTGTTATAGTCGAGCTCGTCCAGTTTTTCCTGTGTCGGATTCAGTCCCGAAACCATGTAGATGATGGCTGCAAACAGCGCCACCCAGATCACGGCGGTAATGACTTTTTTGTTCAACAATCTATCCTCCTATGCGGCGATGTCCCAACGCTTACCGCGATGAGACGCACTCGCCCTCAGGCCGGTCGCGCCTAGATTCGCGCGCCGCCAGTTAATATGTTATTCTTCTGCGCTGTACACGGACGGCTTGAGCACGCCCACATACGGCAGATTCCGGTAAAAACCGTTATAATCGAGGCCGTAACCGACCACAAATTCGTTTGGAATGATGAAGCCGCAATAATCCGGTGTGATATCCGTTTCCCTGCGCGAGGGTTTGTCGAGCAGGCAGCAGACCTTCAACGAAGCGGGGCTGCGGCTGGACAACAGCTTGAGCAGGTGGGATAGCGTCAATCCGCTGTCCATGATGTCCTCGGCGATGATGACATGCTTTCCGTTGATCGAAGTGTCGATGTCCTTCGTGATGCGGACGATGCCGCTCGTCTTCTGCTCGTTGCCGTAACTCGAGATGCCCATGAACTCCATCTGAAGGTTCATGTCCATCGCACGCGCCAGATCCGCAAAGAACATCACCGCGCCTTTGAGGATGCAGATAAGAACGATGTCGCCTTCCCTGTCCGCGTAGTCCCGGCGCAGTTCCGCGCCGAGTTCGCCGATGCGCCGCTGAATCTCCTCATCGGTGATCAGCACCTTGGCGATATCGTCGTGATTGATCAGATTTCTCAACCCCTGTCCCCCCTGTTACATATAATATGGAGTATCTCCCGCGTGTCCGGTTTGACCTTCGCATGTTCCGAAATGGTCAATCCAGCCGCATAATAAACCTCGTTTCCCGCGCAGAGCAGCGGCATATCGCGCTCTTCTTTCGGGATCTTCCGGTCGGTAAACACGTCGCTTAGCTTTCGTTCGCCCGGTGCACCCAGCGGAAAAAACCGGTCTCCCGCCCTTCTGGATCGTACTACAAGCCCTTCCGGCAGCGTGTCCAAATCGAGAAACGCTTCGTCCCCGTTCTCCGGCTTGCGCCAGGCGGAGACGCGCTCGCTGATGAACGTGCCGCGCGGTGTCGCGGTCTCGCCCTGCGGCACAAACGGCGTTTCGTACGATACAACCGCCGGATACGCGCCGATGTACAGTCTGCTCGCGTCCGTCCAGGCGGTAAGCCCGCCGGGCAACTCAATCGCCGTGCCGGTTTTTGCATCGGTAAGCGCGAGCACGCGCCGGATATCCGCCTGCGCGACATCACCGCGGATGCGCATCAGCCGCTTTCTCACGATCCTGCTTTTCAACGGCTCGGGCAGAGACGAAAGCTTCGACCTCTCCAGACCATCTCCCGCAGTGCAGTCGTGCTCCGCTTCGTCCGTCAGCCGCTCCAGCAGCGCTTCGTCCTGCGAAACAAGCACAGCGGTTGCACAGAGGGACTGCACGACGCCCGGATTATATGTTTCCAGCAGCGGCATCAGCTCGTTGCGGATGCGATTGCGCAGCGGCTCTGAATCGGCGTTGGTCTCGTCCTCACAGTAATCTGCGCCGCGTTCTGCTAAAAAGCGAAGGATCTCTTCCCTGTTTACGCCGAGCATCGGGTGAATGATCAAACCGTTTCTCGGCTGCATGCCGCATAGTCCGCTCAGCCCGCTTCCGCGGATGAGGTGCATGAGCACCGTCTCCGCCTGATCGCCCGCGTGGTGCGCCGTTGCGATGACGTTCGCGTCAAACGAAAGCCTCGCGCGCTCCAGAAACGCATATCTCACCTCGCGCGCCGCCTGTTCGAGCGACTGTCCGCGTGCTTTGGCAAGCGACGGAACGTCCTCCCTGGCAGTAGCGATCGGGATGTCGAGTTTTTCGCAAAGAGCCTCACAAAAACGCTCGTCCCGGTCGGCGTTTTCGCCGCGGATCCCATGGTTGAGGTGTGCGGCAAACAGCCCGCCGATCCTGCCCTGCTCCATTAGATCCTGCAAGGAGAACAGGAGCGCGGTGGAGTCCGCTCCGCCGGAGAAGGCGACCAGCACCTTGTCCCCGGGCCCGCATCCGCAGGCGGCAAGCTCTCTCTCGCCGATCAGCTGCCGTTGCTCTTGAATCACCGCATACTTCTCCATGATGAAATATAGTGCTATTCTAACCGCATCAAGTCCGTTTTACAAGGGTTACGGCAAAAATACCGCCGCATGTTTCAAACAATTCACGATGCGGTATCTTTTGACATGATTTTGCGAAACCGTTATACTGATAGCGATACTTCGGAGGATTTTCGATGCCGGATTCCATTCACAGCGGACACCGCGAACGCATCCGAGAACAATACCTGAACAACGGCGCGGAGGCGTTTCTGGATCACCAGTTTTTAGAGCTTCTGCTGACGTACGCCATACCGCGCAGGGACACCAACGCGCTGGCGCACTTGTTGCTGGAGCGCTTCGGCTCGCTCGAGGGCGTGGTCACCGCCGAGATGAACCAGCTCCTGCTGGTCGACGGCGTCGGCGAGAGCACGGCTGTGTTTTTGCGCATGCAGGGCGACCTCTTCCGACGCCTGCGACTCAAGCGGCTTGCGGACGCGCGCGGGAATATCCGCCTCGCTTCACCCGTAACCGCAGCGCGCTACGCTGTCTCACAGCTCTCGTTGCAGACGTATGAATCCGTCATCGCCGTTTGCCTCAACGCAAAAAAGGTCGTGCTCAGCTGCGAACGCATCGGCGGCGGCACGCTGGCCGAAGCGCAGGTCTACCCGCGCAACATCGCGGAACTCGCGCTCCTTCGCCGCGCGCACGGTATCCTGCTCGCGCACAACCATCCCTCCGGCGACCCTTCCCCTTCTTCGGCGGACGCGGAAACGACCAAAGCCGTCCGCACCGCGCTCGAAAGCATCGGCGTGCAGCTCTTCGACCATATCGTCGTCGGCGGCGAGTACGCATACAGCTTTTCTGCCGGAGCCGTGATCGGTGTGTCCGATGGCGGCGCGGAGGCGCTTTCGCTCGAGGAGTACCACGCGCGCCAGGCGCCGCAAGGTGAGAAACACCTGAAGGTGACAGAGCCATACTGAACCATAACGTAAATAAAAACGGCGGATTGACCGCCGTTTTTATTATTGCACTTGATCTCAGCTCTGTGGCACAGCTGTTTTGACCGAATAGGTAACGTTCAAATTCGCCGTTACCGCAATGGAGCTGCTCTTGAACGCAACGCCGACGAGCTGATTCTCGATCGGTGCCTCCAACACGGAAATCACGTTTGTAATTACGAGTCCGCCGGCGGCGGCAATCGCCTCCGCTTTCTCCTGCGCGTCTGCCATTGCAACAGCCAGCGCGCCGTTGTACGCGGCGGAGGCATCCAGCAGGCTGTGCGTCACTTCGTAGCTCTCGATGATACGCGCGTCGATGATCGACGAGAGGATCGTATTCACGAGATTCAGCTCGGTTTCGATGATCGTGACCGTTTCGCGCGCGACATAGCCGGTGATCACGCCGTCGCTCTCGCGGGTGTTTGAGCTGAGCGTAACGCCGGAAGTCGTCAGATCCTTTGCCGAGACGCCCTGCGCGTCCGCAATCTGCTTGATCTGCTCGGTGGCGGCTTCACATTTTGCCGTCGCTTCTTCGGACGTTGCGCTCGATCCGATGGCAACGATCGTGATGGTTGAAAAATCCGGCGCGGCGGTCACCTCGCCAAAGCCGCTGACCGATATGGTGCGCACTTCCACCGGCGCTTCGTTGTTGACGATCACCGTCGGGTTTTCCGGTTTTGCGGTCGGCCCGGGCGTGATATCCCCTTCCTCTTTGCAGGAGGCGAAGCCCGCCGTCATCAGTGCCGCCAGCACCAGTGCCAGGGCGACGCGCATTATTTTTGATTTTTTGTTCGTGATCCGTTCCAATTTCATCATCCCTCCAAATCCACGCGGTTGAGCAGGGTTCCGTTTAAAAATGCGTTGAGATTATCCGCGGCGATTGCGACGAGCCGCATCCTCACGTCCCGCGGCATCCAGGCCACATGCGGTGTAATGAGGCAACGCTTTGCCGAAAGGATTGGATCATCCGGTCGGATGGGCTCCGTTTCCGCAACGTCCACACCAGCGGCATAGAGGCGCTCCGCGTTGAGTGCTTCCGCGAGCGCGGCGGAGTCGATTCAGCGCACCGCGTGCGGTATTGATCAGAATGGCGGTGTGTTTCATCATCGCCAGTGTTTCGCGGTTGATGATGCCTTTCGTCTGCTCCGTCGCCGCGCAGTGCAGCGAGAGCACGTCGCTCTGGCGGAAGAGTTCTTCGAGCGAAACATATTCGCCGTGGAACTCGGCTCGCTCATTGCGGCTGTTTCCGATGACGCGCATGCCAAGCGCCTCTGCAATCCGCGCCGCCGTGCAGCCGATTGCTCCCGTGCCGAGCACGCCGAAGGTTTTGCCGCCGAGCGCGAGGATCGGCTCGTCCCAGATGCAGTCGCCTTTGCGCTGCGTCCAGCGGCCTTTTCGCACCTCGGCGTCCAGCGCGCGCGTGCGGTTCGTCAGCTCCAGCAGCAGGGCGATCGCATGCTGGGCGACCGCGTCTGTGGAATAACCCGGAACGTTGCACACGGCGACACCGTGCCGCCTTGCCGCGGCGAGGTCGATCTTGTCGTATCCTGTCGCGAACAACCCGAGAAACTTCAGCTTCCGCGCGGCGGCAAACTCGGCTTCGCCGATGCGTCCGCGGTTAACAAAAGCGACGTCTGCGTTTTGCAAACGTTCCGCAATCAGTTCTGTTGGTGTTTCGTCGTAAACGGTCAAGTTGCCGAATCTTGAAATCGGCGTCCAGTCGATGTCGCCGACGCTGACAGAATACGCGTCGAGGATGACAATTTCCATGTTGCTCTCCCGGCTTGTCAGGCTGATTGCAGTATAACGCATTTCCGTTTTGCTGACAAGCGAACTGATATTACAAAAAAAGCGCCTGTAAACAGACGCTGGAGCGGAACGCCCCGCCGAAGTCAAGACCGCGAGTGCCTCCGAAGAGACCGTTTTTATGCCTTCCGCTTGTTTGATTATATAAGAACGTGATTTTACCGTCAATTGGAAAATATCAAAGTCCAGAAGTTGATCCCCTCGAACTGGTGAATCTCTGGCGCGTCATTCCCCATCCTGCGCCTTATTCATTCCTCCGATTGCTGGAGACCGCAACCCCGCAGGAACAGACGCGCCGTCCGGCGCGTCTTTCCCCTGCTTTCGCCTAATTCGTGTCCCCGATTGCAGGAGACCGCCACCCCGCAGGAACAGACGCGCCGTATGGCGCGTCTTTCCCCTGCTTTCGCCTCATTCATTCCCCGATTGCAGGAGACCGCCACCCGCAGGAACAGACGCGCCGGACGGCGCGTCTTTCCCCTGCTTTCGTCTCATTCGTGTCCCCGATTGCAGGAGACCGCCACCCCGCAGGAACAGACGCGCCGTCCGGCGCGTCTTTCCCCTGCTTTCGCCTAATTCGTGTCCCCGATTGCAGGAGACCGCAACATGTTGTATAATAAATTGATATTGTGGCGTAGTAGACGCATCCGAAAAACGCGTCTCAAACCGCAGTTCCCAAACCCGAATAAACGAACCCTGACGTATGCATTTATTAGGAAAGGATTGATACGACCTTTGGCATCCAAAGCAGTCAGCGAAACTTCCAGCGGTAAAAAAGCCGCCCAAACGCGAAGAACCAATCAGGCGCGCGACAAAGCGGCCTCGGAAGCCAGCGGCGTTCTGCTGATCGCCGCCGGTATCCTTGCTGCGGCATACCTGTTTTTCTCTGCCACCGGCTTTCTCGGCGAAGTGCTCGGAAAGGCGCTGTTTGGCATGATCGGTGTGATCGCATATGCGCTGCCGGTCATCCTCATCGGCGTCGGCGTCATCTTTATCCGCGGCAGCACCAACGCGCGTCTCAACGGCGCGGGCTGGTACCTGCTGTTGAGCATTCTGGCGCTCGTAACGCTGCTCAACACCGCGCGCGGCAAGTCCGTTGAACTCACTGGATATATGGCATATATCAACGAAGCGCTCGAAGTCGGCAAAAACGCGCATCTCGGCGGCGGCTTTATCGGCGCAGTGCTCAGCTACCCGCTGCTCAAACTCGGCGGCGCGACGCTGTCCTATATTCTCAGCATCGCGCTCCTGATCGTCTGCATCATCAAAATCACCGGCTTCTCGCTGCGCGATGCGTCCGATGTGCTCACGCAAAAAGTCGTTGACGCGGTAGAAAACACACGCGAAAAAGGCGTCTCCGGCGAGGCGAAAGAGAGCCACCCGCTGTTCACGCTCACACTGGAGGACGATGCACCCGTCACTAAGGGCAAGCGGAAAACCGCGCCGGACGCAATCGTCGAACCTTCCACCAAATCAAGAAAGAAGCGCGGCGCGCCAGACCCTGCGCCTGAAATTGATCTGTTCGAGAAAAAGCCCCGCGCAAAAAAAGGCCGGGCCGTGAACGCGAAAAACGCAGATATCAAGGCGTTCGGCGAGCAGTCCGGTGGATTCGTCACCAAGACCGGTCAACCGGCTAAGCCGAAAGCGCCCGAAAAGATTTCGACCGACATCTGGGACGGGATCGACTTCGAGCCCGGCGACGATGTGCCGCTCGTTGTGAAGGGCGGCGGCGCGAATATGCCGAAAAAGGTTTCCCAGCTGCCCGATCCCTCGCCTCTGTTCGGCGCAACAACACCGGCAAAAACCGCGAAGAAGAGCGCCAAGCCCGCGCCCGCGCCGCCGAAAGGAACGCCCGCGCGCCAGCCCGGCGTGCCGCAAACGCCGCTTGCTAAACCCAAATCGCAGCCGGAGGTCGTGCTCAGCGGCAAATACCGCGCGCCGTCGATTGAGCTGCTCAACAAGCCCGGTTCGAAGAAGGACGATGAGTCCGACACACCGCAGGAAAAAGCGCGCATCCTGATCGAAACGCTCGCGAGCTTCCGCATCGGCGCTACGGTGACCAACATCGCCGTCGGCCCGGCGCTCACGCGCATCGAAATTCAGCCGGCGCCCGGCACGCGCATCTCGCGCATCACCGCGCTGCAGAACGATATCACCATGGCGCTCGCGGCGCCTCGCCTTCGCATGGAAGCGCCGATTCCCGGCAAAAACGCCATCGGCATCGAGATTCCCAACAAGGGTTCAACGCTCGTTGTGCTGCGGGATATCCTCGAGAGCAAGGAGTTTAAAAACAGCTCTTCCTCCGTGACCATGGCGCTCGGACGCGAGGCCAGCGGCAAGATCATCGTTGCCGACCTCGTGCGCATGCCGCATATGCTCATCGCGGGCGCGACCGGCTCGGGCAAGAGCGTCTGTATCAACGATATCATCGTGTCCATGGTGTACAAGTCCTCGCCGCAGGACGTGCGCTTCATTCTCATAGACCCCAAGATGGTCGAGATGACCATGTTCGGCTCTCTGCCGCATCTGCTCATCCCCGTCGTGACCGAGCCGAAAAAGGCGGCGGGCGCGATGCGCTGGGCGGTCAAGGAAATGACCGACCGCTACAAGCTCTTCTCGGAGAAAAACGCGAGAAACATCGACCGCTACAACGAGCGCATGGAGACGGCGCAGGAGCGCCTGCCGCGCATCGTCGTCATCATCGATGAGCTAGCCGATCTCATGATGATCGCACCGGACGAGGTTGAAGACAGCATTCGCCGCATTGCGCAGTTGGGGCGCGCGGCGGGCATCCACCTCATCCTCGCGACCCAGCGGCCGGACGCAACGGTTATCACCGGCCTGATCAAGGCGAATATCCCCTCGCGCGCGGCGTTTGCCGTCAGCTCCGCGACCAACAGCCGCATCATACTCGACATGGGCGGCGCAGAGAAACTATTGGGCCACGGCGATATGCTCTTCCATCCAGACGGATCGGCAAAGCCCACGCGCCTGCAGTGCGCCTTTGTCTCGGACGAAGAGGTCGAGCGCATCGTGTCGCATTTTCGCGAGAGCACGAGCCGCCCGGTCTTTAACGACCAGATACTCGACGACGTCTCCGCGCTCGAAAAGACAGGAGCGACAGGCGGCGCGTTTGGCGAAGGGAAACAGGACGACGACCTGCTCGGCGAAGCCGTGCGCGTTGTGTTCGAGCACGGGCAGGCCAGCACCAGCATGATTCAGCGGAGGCTTCGCGTGGGGTATGCGCGCGCTTCCCGCCTCATAGACATCATGGAACAAAAGGGGTATATCTCCGGCTTCAACGGCAGCAAAGCGCGCGAGGTGCTCATCAAGCGCGCGCAGTTTGAGGAGCTCTTCGGCGACGGCACCCCGCTCGCCGAGCCGCCCGCACCGGCGCGCGAGCAGAACCCCATGATCAACTTCTACCGGGACGGCGAGTAATCTTCGTTTTCGGATTCGACAGAGCAAAGGAGCACCCGTCGTTATGGCAACCATAGGCGTCGTCTCGCTCGGCTGCGCGAAAAATCAGGTGGACACCGAGCGCATGCTCGGCATCCTGAACGCCGCCGGGCACACGATCACCAACGACCCGCAGCACGCGGACATCCTCATCGTCAACACGTGCGGGTTTATTGAGAGCGCCAAGCAGGAGTCCATCGACGCCATCCTTGAGATGGCGCAGTATAAACAGGGCGGCACCTGCCGAAAGCTCGTCGTCACAGGTTGTCTTTCCGAACGCTACCGCGCCGAACTGGCGCAGGCCATGCCGGAGATCGATCTGCTGCTGGGCGTACGGGAATATGAAACGCTTCCCCGCCTGCTCGGCGGACAAACGGATGCGCCGCATTGCGGACCCGGCACCAACCGGGTGCTCACCACGCCGGCTTACAGCGCATATCTGCGCATTGCGGACGGCTGCAACAACCGCTGCACCTACTGCGCGATTCCGCTCATCCGCGGCAATCTCGTCAGCGAACCGATCGAGGATCTGGTGGACGAGGCAAAGCGTCTCGCCGACGGCGGCGTAACGGAGCTGACGCTGATTGCGCAGGATACGTCCGGCTATGGCACGGATCGCTACGGAGAGCCGATGCTGGGCGAACTGCTCGATCGGCTGGAGCGCATCGAGAGCCTCCATTGGCTTCGCGTGCTGTATACGTATCCCGACACGGTCACGCCGGAGCTGATCGACCGCTTCCGGTTCAGTGTGAAGATCGCGCCATACCTCGACATGCCGCTGCAGCACACGGAGGACGAGATACTCCGGCGGATGCACCGGCGCGGTGATCAGGCGCATATCGCGCGCGTGCTTGATTATGTTGCAAAAAACGCGCCGTCGTTCATGCTCCGTACCACGCTGATGGTGGGCTTTCCCGGCGAAACCGAAGCGCATTTTGAGAACATGCTGCAATTTCTGTCCGACCACCCGTTCGACCGCGCCGGCGCGTTCACGTTCTCACCGGAAGAAGGCACCGCAGCTGCGGCAATGCCGGATCAGGTGCCGGACGATATTAAAAAAGAACGGCTCGAGCGGCTTATGGAACTGCAGCGCGGCATCTCGAAAGAGCGCAACGAACGGCGGGTCGGCACAGAGGTTGAGGTGTTGATTGAAGGGTTCGACGGCGTGCGCGCCTACGGCAGAAGTTATGCCGAAGCGCCGGATGTTGACGGAAAGATCTATCTGGAAGACGCGGGCAAACTACCCACCGGCAGTTATGTTGCGGCGCGTCTGACACACGCAGATGAATACGACATGGCAGGTGTGCTGATATAACCATCCGAACGACAGAAAGATGTTTGATATGGAAGAAGTATTGACCCCAACGCGAAAAGAGAAAAGGAAGATGAATCTGCCGAACCGGCTGACGATCTTCCGCATGGTACTCGTTCCGCTCATGGTTGCCGCGTTTTCTTTCGAGCCGTGGTTGCGCGGCTGGAACTATTATGCCGCGGCGGTGTTCTTTATCGCGGACATGACGGACATTTTGGACGGCTACCTTGCGCGCAAGTACAATCTCGTCACCAATTTCGGCAAGCTCATGGACCCGATTGCGGATAAACTGCTGTTCTGTTCGGCGTTTATCATGATGACGTACAACGGCATGCTCAACCCCATCCTCTGCATCATCTTCGTCGGCCGCGAGATCATCGTATCCGGTTTCCGCTTGGTGACGGCAAAGAGCGGCAAGATCATCGCCGCGAACTGGCTCGGCAAACTCAAGAGCACGCTGCAGGTCATCGCCATCCTCGCGACGCTGCTGGGAAACCCGATCTTCTCAAGATGGAATTTCCCCTTCGATTTCGGCGTGATGTGCACCGCTGCGGTATTCACCGTATGGTCGGCGGTGGACTACATCGTCTCCAACCGCAAAGCGGTCACCTGGAACTGACCGCAGCGCATCAACTCTTCAGAACAGCCATAGTTGGCTTTGTGAATCAATATATCGTATCTTGCGGCATTTTGCCGCGACGGAACAGGAAGTGACAGCATATGATAGCGGAAATCGTCTCCGTCGGCACGGAGTTACTCATGGGACAGGTCGTCAATACGGACGCGCAATATATCGCCCAGCGGCTCGCGCCGCTCGGGTTTCAGGTGTTTTATCATACGACCGTCGGCGACAACGTCAAGCGCCTCACCTCGGTCGTGCATCAGGCGGTCGAGCGCTCGGACGTTGTGGTCTTCACCGGCGGGCTCGGGCCGACGGACGACGACCTGACCAAAGAAACCGTCGCCGCGGCGCTGGGGCTCACGGTCGAACTCATCCCCGAAGAAGCGGAACGGCTCACGAAGCTGTTTGAATCGCGCGGCTATACCTTTACGCCCAACAATCTCAAACAAGCCAGTTTTCCGAAAAACGCTCTGATTTTGAAGAACGACTTCGGTTCGGCGCCGGGCTGCATCATGACGGCGGAAAACAAGACCGCAATCCTGCTGCCCGGGCCGCCGCGCGAGCTCTTTCCCATGTTTCAAAACTATGTCATGCCCTATCTTGAACGCATGAGCGGAAACAAGCTCTACACGCGCGAGCTGCGCATCTTCGGCAAGGGCGAATCCGCCGTCACCTACGAGCTGCGGGATATCATATCGAACCAGACGAATCCGACGGTCGCCCCGTATGTGAAGACCGGCGAAGTCACGCTGCGCGTCACCGCGCTTTGTCAGGACGAAGCCGAGGGCGAGGCGCTTGCACGCCCGATGATCGATGAGATCGTATCCCGGTTGGGTGATATCGTCTACTCCACCGCTGGAGAATCGCTGCCCGAAACCTGCGCGCGCCTGCTGACCGACGAGGGGTTGCAGCTCGCCGTTGCGGAGAGCTGCACGGGCGGGCTGGTCGCAAGCGAACTCGTCGCAGTTCCCGGTTGTTCGAACTTCCTTCTTGAAGGGTGCATCGCCTATTCAAACGACGCAAAGATCAGCCGCCTCGGCGTCAACCCCGACACGCTGGAACATTTCGGCGCGGTCAGTGAGTCCTGCGCAAAGGAAATGGCGCAAGGAATGCTGCGCGTTTCCGGCGCGGATATCGCGCTCGCGACCACCGGCTTCGCGGGGCCTAGCGGCGGAACCGAACAGGATCCCGTCGGAACGGTGTATCTCGCGCTGGCGGATCAAAACGGAACCGCCGTCAAACGCATCCAGCTCTTTGGCGAGCGCGAACGCATCCGCCAGACCGCTTCGCTCTATGCGTTCGACATGCTTCGCCGCCATCTTTCTCAGCGATAAAACCGTGCGAAAAACGGCGGATTTTCGATAAAAAACGCTGTACGCACGCCCACAGCCGTGCTATAATGGCATGGAGTAATGCGATCATTTGTTTCCATCCTGCCGGTTTACAGCATACCGCGTACGGAAACAGTCCTATGATAGATTGCAGCGAACGAAAGGAATACGGGTATGGTCGAAAAAGAAAAAGCATTGGAAATCGCCCTTGGTCAAATTGAGAAACAGTTCGGCAAAGGCGCGATTATGAAACTCGGCGACGCGTCCGCGCGCGCGCCGGTCGCAACAATTTCAACAGGCTGCCTCCCTCTGGATTATGCGCTCGGCGTCGGCGGTATCCCGCGCGGCAGGATCATTGAGATCTACGGACCGGAATCCTCCGGTAAAACCACGATTGCGCTGCATATCATCGCCGAAGCGCAGCGCGTGGGCGGAACGGCTGCGTTCATCGACGCGGAGCACGCGCTCGACCCCACCTATGCCGAGGCGCTCGGTGTACATGTGGACGATCTTTACGTCTCCCAGCCGGACACCGGCGAGCAGGCGCTTGAGATCACCGAAGCGCTGGTTCGCAGCGGCGCGATCGACATCATCGTTGTGGACTCCGTCGCCGCGCTTGTGCCCAAGGCCGAGATCGAGGGCGACATGGGCGACGCGCACGTCGGACTCCAGGCCCGCCTGATGAGCCAGGCGCTCCGTAAACTCACCGGCGCAGTCAGCAAGTCCAACACCATTGTCATCTTCATCAATCAGCTGCGCGAGAAGGTCGGCATCATGTTCGGCAATCCCGAAACAACGACGGGCGGCAAAGCGCTCAAGTTCTACGCCAGCGTACGACTCGACGTACGGCGCATCGACGCGCTCAAGAGCGGAACGGACATCATCGGCAACCGCACACGCGTCAAAGTCGTAAAAAACAAAGTCGCACCGCCGTTTAAAATTGCGGAATTCGATATGCTCTATGGCGAAGGCATCTCCAAGGAAGGCGCGCTGCTCGACCTCTCGGTTGAAAAGAAGCTCATCCAGAAGAGCGGCGCATGGTATAACTACGGCGAGATGCGCATCGGACAGGGCCGCGAGAACGCACGCGTGTTCCTCAAGGACAACCCCGAACTCACGCAAAAGCTCGAAAAGCTGCTGCGCACGCAGTTTGAGGAAGAACGCAAGCAGGCCGTCGCCGCACAGGAAGCAAAGCGGAAAGCAAACCAGAGCGTGATGGCCGCCGCCGAAGCGGCGCAGGCCGACGCAGCAAAGAAATAAACGAAAATAAAAAAACCTCCGGACCTATCCGGAGGTTTTTTTGTGCTTCCGTTTATTGTGGCGCATAGAGGGACATGTCCGTGCCCGCATCCCGCACCATAACGTCCTTGTCCGCGCGGGCGATCAAAAAGCCGACGTAGAAATCCCCCGCCGCGCCGGAGATATTGACGATTTGTATCATGTAAAGATACCAGAACGCCGTCTCATAAAACGCGCGGGTCAGCACCGCCAGTACGAGACCCAATATGACCACCGGCGCAAACGCGATGATCAGGTATTGCCTGCGGTCAAACAGCGCGTCGCTGCCCGCGTAGGCGTAAAACCCCGTATAGCCGTATTTCGGTTTTCTGCCGGAAAACGCCTTCATAAACACGCCGTGCACGGCCTCGTGCAATACGATATAGACCGCAATTCCCGCCAGTGTGAACAGGATGCCGATGATGGAGCCTATGTTGATTTGAATCATCTCGAAAGGCGGGCTGAGTACAAAACCGAGCGCGACCATGACGCCCATGATAAGCAGCGCCAGTAGGTTGACGCGCAGCGCCTGGGTGTGATTTCGTATGAGGTCTATCTTTTTGATTTCCCGGTATCCTTCCGGCAGCGTTGTCATACCTGCTCTTCTTCCTTTTTATCGGGATTTCTCCAGTAGCGGCTGCCGTTTGTTTCGCGCAGCATCCAGCCGCTTTCGATGAGACCGCGGCGCAGGATAAACAGGTCTCCGAACGTATGCCAGTCGATCAGGATTGCGTTTACCTCGCGTTCGGTATAATCTTTTCCCGGTTCGAATTTCCCCGCGATATAGCGATACACTTCGTCCTGCGCCGCTTTTTTTGCCGGCCAGGACTTTACCTTGCCTTCCTCGTCCAAAAACCGTTCGATCTCCTGTGCCATCGTCTGTCTCCTTGTCCGCACCATGGGTGACACCGTGCTGCATGTCAAATATTTTTCTTACAGTTTATGTTCTCATAATTCTTTTGAAAAAACAACGTATGATCGGCAAATAGTTTGTAAACATCCGGTAAAGAGCCTCGTGTGCATATTTTTGTTAAACGAAATGGCGCGCTGTTTTGCAAGACGCATTCCCAGCCACGCCGCTGATATGATATACTAAATACAGGAAAAACAATAATAGATGAACCGTTTTGAATGGAGGGATTGCCATGAAACTGCTGTTCGCCATCGTGCAGAATGACGACCAGAAAGCACTGACCTACGCGCTGATCGAACACAACATCAGCGTAACGCGAATCGCCAGTACGGGCGGGTTTTTACGCGGCGGCAATTCAACCCTCATGATCGGTGTGGACGCGGAACGCCTCGACGAGACCCTGCAGATCATCCGCGAATACTCCCGCCGCCGGCAGGTTGTCACCGTGCCTGCGTCCGGCATTCCGCATAATATCGACAGCGCCGCCATGCCGATGTCCGTCACCGTTGGCGGAGCGACCGTCTTCGTGCTGGACGTTCAGGATACGTTCAAGTACTGACCCGGTTTCCGTGCGGTCGTAAACGCGCATAATAACAGTATCGGATCGATTTTCGCGTATGGAAAAACAAGCGGTCGAAAGACGGCCGATGTTTACAACAGCCGCCCTGCGGCGGCTCATCATTCCGCTTATCCTCGAACAACTGCTGGCTATGACCGTCGGTCTTGCGGCGGTCGTTATGATTACGCGGGTCGGCGAATCCGCCGTATCCGGTGTTTCGCTTGTAGACTCACTGAGCATACTGGTCATCAGCATTCTTGCGGCGCTCTGCACGGGCGGCGCGGTGGTCTGCGCGCAGTATATCGGCCGCTCCGAGCCGGAGAACGCCCGCGTCTCTGCGCGCCATCTGCTGTATATCTCGTTGATTTTTTCTCTCGTTGTCGCCGCGGTGCTCCTGAGTGCGCCGCGTTTCTTTATACGGCTGATCTTTGGTTCGATCGATGCGGACGTTCTGGAGAGCGCGAGAATCTATCTGATTTTTTCCGCAATCTCCTTCCCGTTCCTCGCGCTCTACAACTCCTGCGCGGCGTTGTTTCGGGCGATGGGCAACTCCCGCATCTCGCTCTACGTTTCGCTCGTGATGAATGTGATCAATATCTCGGGCAATGTGCTGATGATCTACGGGCTTGGCTGGGGTGTGCTCGGCGCGGGAATCTCAACGGCGCTCTCACGCGCGGTCGCCGCGGTGATCATCCTGCTGTTGATCCGCAGCAAAAGCAACGTTATATACCTCAGAAACTTTTTCCCGGTGCGCTTTGAGAAGCGAATGGTGCGCAGCATCCTCTCCATCGGCGTGCCGAACGGGCTGGAAAACGGCATGTTCAGCTTTGGAAAGCTGCTCGTGCAAACACTGGTTGCAGGGCTCGGTACCTCCGCGATCGCGGCCAACGCAATCATCGGCAGCATCTTCAATATCACCGTCGTTCCCGGAATGGGAATGAGTCTCGCGGTTCTGACGGTCGTCGGCCAGTGCGTCGGCGCGGGCGACTATCGTCAGGCGATGGCATATACCAAAAAGCTGATGTTCGTGACCTATGCCGCGATGATCGCGATCAACCTGCCCGCGCTCGTGTTCGCGCACACAATCGTCGGCTGGTTCCACCTCAGCAGCGAAGCCTCCGCAACCGCCCTGCAGGTGCTGCCGGTCCTCGCGACGTTCTGTTGCCTGATCTGGCCGATTTCGTTTGCGTTTCCGAATACGCTTCGCGCGGCGGGAGACGCGCGCTTTACCATGATGGTCTCCACCGGCAGTATGTGGGCTGTCAGATTCGGGCTGAGCTATCTGCTGGTTATGGTCTTCCATCTTGGCGTGGCGGGCGTTTGGTACGGCATGATCGCGGACTGGTTCGTGCGCTCCACGCTGTTTATCCTGCGCTATCGCAGCGGTCGCTGGAAAACCAAAACCGTGATCCACGAGCCTGCCTGAACCATTCTCCAAAGGAAAGGATTTTACATTGGTCGAACTGTTCGCCGCCGATATCCGGCAGATCGCGCCCGACGCGGAAACGCTCATCCCGCTGCTCGACGAAGAGCGGCAGGAACGCGTCCGCGCGTTCGGCGCATCGCGCTCCGGTCTGCTGAGCCTCGCGGCCGGTCTGTTGATCTACAGCGTGTTCGGCGAGGGCGCGCGTTCGGCGCGTTATGTATACGGCAAGCGCGGAAAACCGCACCTGCCGGACGGCGCTCCGTTTAACATCACGCACGCGGGTGATTATGCCGTGCTTGCGGTGTCGAACCAGGCGGTGGGTGTTGACCTCGAGCTCATCCGTCCAATCGACTGGAAACGGATTGCGGGACGGTTCTTCCATGCCGAGGAGCTGAAGCATCTGGAACGCTCCGACGATCCGGCGCGGGAATTTTTCACCATATGGACCCTGAAGGAGAGCTACCTCAAGGCCGAAGGCACGGGGTTCTCCATCTCTCCTGCGAGCTTTGCCGTGCTGCCCGAAGGTGAAAACGACGCAAAGTTGCTGCTGGAGAGCGCTTACCGGTTCCAGCGTTTTCAGGACTTCCCCGGCTACTGCCTGAGCGTATGTACGCTCGAGGAACATGTGACCAACCGCGTCGTACTGAAACGGTTTTAAGTGGCGTAAAAAAGATGCCGCGCTGTCCTGCGCGGCATCTTTTTTTGCCTGCATGTGTTATGCCGCTGAAGCGGCGTTTTGTTTCATGCGCTCAATCCAGCTCTCACCCGCGCCGATGATAAGCCCCTCGATGTCGACACACGCGGCACTCAACAGCGCAAACGCCGGCGCGGACAGTTTCTCAATCGTTTTCTCGATCAGCTGCGCCCGCAGCTGCGCGATTTCTTCGCTCGTGAGCCTGCCGTCCGCGTGCGCCTCTTTCAGGCCGCCGACGACGGTTTGCTGCAGCTCGCCAACGGTGATCTTTGCAGAACGGATGAGCTCCTTCTGCGCCTCGTTGACGTTTTTGAGATAGTTGGTTTTACTCAACTGCAGGGTCAGATACGTGCCGAGAACGCCGATGAGCGTTATCAGCAGCGCGGATAAAACCTGCAGGCCGTATTCCAGTAACAATTCCATATCGTTTATTCCTTTCCTATCATTCGGGCAATATTACACCCGGTCCTCTTCCATCACGCGAATGCGTGTTTCGTGGTCGCTGAGCCGCTCGTCCTGTTGCTGTTCATGATTCCAGAGCCGCTCGTGCGCGCAGCGGTTGTTCGCCGTGAGCTCCTCAACGTTTTTTTCCATGTTCTCCATGGTCGTTGTCAGCTTCGTAATCGCATGCGTGAGCTTCACGATTGGCGCGACGATGGTCGCAAACAGCGCAATCAATGCGGCGATTACGCCAACGACGTCCCATTCCTGCATTGTCCTTTCCTCCTAGTAACCGCCCGCGCGCAAAAATCCCGTCCATGCGCCAAAGCGGTCTGTTTTCTTTTTGACAAAATTCCAGCCGCGCCGCGCGGCAAGTCTGGTGAGCTGGCAGCCATATGCCCCGCCCATCCATTCAACCGCGTATCCGCCGCCCGCATACAGGCCGATGTGGCCTCTCTTGTGCAGCAGATCGCCTGGTCGCAGCGCGGCGCTGTCGATATGCCGATACTGCGCGCTCGCCGCAAACCCGTCCGCCGCCAGATCGAAGCCGGGTTTAACGAGCCCCGCATGCCGCAGCAAGCCGACAACACCGCCGGAGCAGTCCGCGCCCGTGATGGACGGATTTTCCAGCACCGCGCGCTCCATCATTTCCCGCCTGCCGCCGTCGTAATATTCCGGCTGGCGGCGTGCGCCTGCGGCGATTCGCGCGAGCGTAATCACGTTTGGCGTTAAATCCTCGTTGTAAAGATTGCCGCCGCGGATATACAGGCTAGCGGGAAATTCACCCGGGCGCTCCGGGTCGGACGCGAACTGCAGCGCGTCTAGCACAAGGCCTTTTCTGATGCTGCCTGCGGTGTCCAACGCGGCATGGATGGCACTTGCTGCCATCGCCAATCTGCGCCGGGTGTTCCGTCTGCTGCCCCGCCTGTGTGCTCTCTTCCATCATCTCCGGAAACAGCGCGCCCAAAGTCAGCGGCCCTGCGATTCCATCGGTTGCCAGCCCGTGTTCCGCCTGACAGGCCAGCACCGCCTGCAGCGTGTCTGAGCCGAACCTGTCTGTCTTTAACTCCCTGATTCGCGGATCATAGAACCCGCGCTCAAACAATCGCCGCTTGAGCGCCGCAACATCCTCGCCCGCGCTGCCAAAGCGCAGCATCCGCGTCCCGATTTTCGACATCGTTTTTCTCCTTCCGGGGTATCCGCTTATAGTTTGCCGGAAATCTTGCTGAGAAACGCCATATAGATTTGAATTATAAGAATGCAGCGCACAAAAAAAGACGGATCACTCCGTCTCTTTTTAATCGTTATTCAGTTCAGGTCGAACCGGAAAACGCACCCTGTGTCGTGGTCGCCGGACTGATACAGCGCGGTATACGACGGCGGAACGCCGGTTTCCAGCAGCGTGCCGTTCAGGTGCTCCAGCGTTTTGCGGGACGCTTCGTTTCCCTGACGGCAGGTGATGATCAGATACGGCATTTGATGCGCGCGCGCGATCTCAAACAGGAGCCGAACCGCCTTTTGCGCATAGGCGTTGCCGCGGTGTTCCGGCTTGACGCTGTAGCCGACGTTTCCGCCGTAATAGGTGTTTCGCACATACCCAAGCCGCAAGTCTATTGCGCCAAGCACCGCACCGTCGGCAAGCCGCATGATTTCAAAGTGATACGACGGCACAAACCCTCTGCTCGGCATCCGGACCGGAAGCGGAAGACAGGCGCAGGGTGATCTCTCCGTCCGAAGGCATGGCCATGTCCTCTCGGAGCACATCGTCGATCACCGGGTCGGCTGTTTCGTCCCAATCCTTGCAAACGTCAATCCAGTCCTTTGCGCGGCTGTAGAGAAACAACTCGTCGTTCGACAGCTCAATCGCGCTGTTCGTGCTGCCGCAGGCGGGAAACACGGTGGCAAACCGCTTGAGCGACCGGTCAAGGTATACGGTCGTCTCCTCCGGCAGGTCAAACGGGCATACGCCACCGATCTCGCAGCCGGTGCGCCGCGACACTTCATCCGGCGCAAGCATTTTCGCCTTCATGCCGAACGTGTCTTTAAACTTGCGGTTGTCCACGCGCGCATCGCCGGCGGTGACCACGAGCAGGCAGTCCTGGCCCATCTCAAACGACAATGTCTTTGCAATCCGCGCCGGGCGAACGCCCAGCGTCTTGGCCGCGAGTGCAACGGTCGCCGAACTGGTCTCAAACTCCCAGACGCGCGAGTCCATCCCAAACTTGTGAAAATAGTCCCTGATTCTCTCCACCGACATCTGTTTCCCTCTCCGGTTACCGCCCGTTAAATGCGCAATCGGCGCTTCGTTGTGATCCAACGAAACGCCGACTTGCTTGATATTGTTGGATACCCTTTACACTTTCGGAAGTGCGAACTGTTCGGAGTATTCGTTTACAAGCGCTGTAAACTCCTGATTTCCGTCCGCCGCCTTGACCGACTGCAGGTAGCTGTGCATATCGAAGGTTTCGTTTTTGGTCTGTATCATCGTTGCGGCGATGTTCGAGCAATGGTCGGACACGCGCTCCATATTGGTCAGCAGATCGGAGAGCACGAAGCCCAGCTCGATGGTGCAGGTTCCCTCGCGCAGACGCAGCACGTGCCGCGAGCGAATCTCCGCCTGCAGCGCATCGATGACTTCCTCCAGCGGCTCCACCATGCGCGCCTCGTCCAGATTTTCGTTGAGGAACGCGTCGACCGCGTTGTTCAGGATCTCGGTCAGCGCGGCGGAGAACACCTTGATTTCCGCTTGCGCAAACTCCGAAAAGCTGATCTTTTTATCATGCATCTCCTGCGACACCTCGGTGAGGTTCACCGCGTGGTCGCTGATGCGCTCAAAATCGCCGATCGTATGGAGGAACATGCCGATTTCGTTGCTGTCGTCCTCCATGAGGTTGCGTGTGCTCAACTGTACCAGATAGGTGCCGAGGCGATCCTCGTAAACGTCGATTTCATCCTCGTTTTCAATTACTTTAGCGATGGTTTTCTCGTCGTATTGCTCAATGGTGCCAAGCGCCATCAGCAACGTGTCACGCGAGAGCGTCGCCATGCGTCCAATCACGTTGCGGCACTGTTCGAGTGCGAACGCGGGCATGTCGAGGAAGCGTTCGTCGAGCGGCCACTCCTCTTCCTTGCCGGGTTTCTCTTTGATGCTGATCGTCGCCAGTTTGACAAGTACATTCGACAGCGGCAGCAGCATCGCGGTTGCCAGAACGTTGAACGAGGTATGGATAATGGCGATATGCGCCGGATCCAACACATCGTCGAGGAACGTAAAATGCATGATTCCGTTGAGAATATAGAACAGAGCAAGGAATATGAATGTGCCGAGAAGATTAAAGTAGAGATGCACCATCGCGGTACGCTTTGCGTTCTTCGTCGCGCCGATACAGGAGAGTAGCGCGGTGACACAGGTGCCGATATTCTGGCCCATGATGATCGGAATCGCGATGCCATACGTAATGCCGCCGGTCATGGACAGCGCCTGTAAAATACCGACCGAAGCGGACGAGCTCTGAATCACGGCGGTGAGCAGCGCGCCGGTGAGCACGCCGAGAAGCGGATTTTTGAACGCGGTCATAATCTGCATGAATTCCGGCATGTCCGCCAGCGGCTTAACCGCGCTGGACATCATATGCATGCCATACATCAACACCGCAAAGCCGCACAGCACCGCGCCGACGGTCTTGCGTCTCTGTTTTTTGGAAAACATGATCAGCGCGATACCGATGACCGCGAGAATCGGCGTAAAGGAAGTGGGCTTGAACAACTGAACGATCAGCGAACTGCCTTCAATGCCGGTCAGGCTCAAAATCCAGGCCGTGATCGTGGTCCCGATGTTTGCGCCCATGACGATGCCAACCGCCTGGTTGAGCGACATGATTCCGCCGTTGACGAAACCGACCGCCATGACGGTCGTCGCGGAAGAACTCTGTATAATCGCCGTTGCCGCCGTACCCAGCAACAGCGCTTTAAATTTGCTGCTCGTCGATCGCTCCAGCGTGCGCTCCAGCACGCCGCCGGACATCGTCTCCAGAGACGAACTCATCAGGTGCATGCCGTATAGGAAAAGGGCCAACCCGCCTAAGAGCGAAAGAAGATTGAATATCGTCATATGATACCCCCTATCAAAAATCCCACGTATATCATTTTATCAGAATTTTACATCAGAGGATACGTATAACTTCAATTTTCACACTCGCATTTTGATTATTTTTGCTCATTCGTTCAGAAGCAGCACAAAAAAACAACGGCGGCGCTTGCGCGCCGCCGTGATTTGTTGTTATTCCGCTTTCTTTTGCTTGCCCTTTGGATTCACCTTTGTAACAAACAGCAACAGCGCGAGCCAATACACCGCCACGATGCCAATCGTAACGAATAGCATGAGGTCGCTCTTGGCAGCCATGCCGATAAACACCAACATGGGAATGCCGAGCAGGATGCCTGTGCTGCTCGCGGTGATGAGATTGTTCGCAGCCGGCGTTTCAAACTGCGGATCGATTTCCCGAAGCAGCAGGATGCCGGAGCTGATCGTTCCCGTTAGCATGCCGTACATGGAGGTCAGCCCCTCAAAGTAATAACCCGGATAGAGTCTTTTACAGAGCCACCTCAGATAGAACAGCGTTACGGCACCGCCCGTGACCGCCATCAGTACGAACGGGACCCAAAGTCCGCTCAGATCGCCGATGTTGATCGACGCAATGCCCGCAACGATCATAAGATCGAACGCGACGCCGGAGATGCGGCTGAGCAGATAGTTGTTCTGATACTGGCGCGTCATGATCTTTGTGTTGCGCAGGTGCTTCAATATCACGCGAAGCAGCATTGCGAGCGCAGCGCCGATGATGAAGTTGAACCCCCAAAGGATTGGCGAGAGCATATCCGACAGCCCCGGGCTGATCAGCCTGATCAGGGAGGTTAAGCCCCACGCGGAAAGGAATGTCGCCAGATACACGATGACAACCAGCGCGGTCTGCATGGAGAAGCGGTCCAGAGACTCCGCAACCGGGATTTCACCGCGGTCTTCAAATGCGTCCACATTGACCGAGCCGGAGATTTCCCCGTGTTCCATCTTCTGGAGTTTCTTCTTCCTGGACAGTATGTTGATGTAGACCACGCCGACGATGCAGGCGCAGAGATAGCCCGCCGCGGCGAGCGCAAGCGCAAAGGAGCGTCCGCCCGCAAAGCCGAGCGTTTCATACGTCGTGCCGACGTTGTTCGCCTGGCCGGGGCCTTGCCCGTAGCCCATCGGCAAGAGAATGCCGGCGGCCTTGAACAGCCCGGGCATCACGGTATATGCAAGCAGCAGAACGATCGCAAAGCCGACCAGCGCCTGGAGCAGGTATGTGCTGACCACCAGCGCGCCGGATTTGACGGCAATGAGCTTGCCTTTATCTTCGCTGGTCGGAGAAGGGATGCGCAGCGACAACGCGATGAAACCGATTGCGATGCCGTGATATGTCATCATCTCCAGCAGCTTCGTGTCGAACTCCAAGAGCCCGATGCTGCGCAGCAGCAATAGCAAAAAGCCTGCGATGACCGCGACAGGCATGAGACTGTTGCGAACGATCGGCAATTTTCTCCTGAGAAATGTGGAGACCAATACCGCAGCGGCGATGATGCCGAGCTGGATGACAATATTCCAAAGTTCCGAATTAGCGGCCGAAAAATCCATGCGTTATCACCTCTTTTTCTTATTTTCTGAATGATGAGGATATCATCTATCTGATCAGGACGGATTGTCCCGGTTTTTTAGCAGCTCGAAAAACGTAAAGTATTTACGGCCGCAATAGGGCGTCTTCGCCGTGCGCAGCTCATAGGACTGCCCATCGACCGAGAACATCATTTTGTAAACACCCATCAGGCCGACACTGCTGATCTTCTTGAGCGGGAAGCTGTGGCCGCCGACCGAAAGCGTTTTTTTCGTGATCGACAGGGTGCCGATCTCCAGCACGCGGCTCTTGTGCCCCGGCCCGATTCCAGTGAGCTTGACGTTCTCGTCGGAATATGCGATATCATCGTCTTCCAGCGAATCGGCATACTCTGCCACGCGCTTGTCCTGCCAGAAATCCCAGTCTCGAACGGTGTCGAACGGGAGTTCGGGATCGTCCGGCTCCACCTTTTCAAAGAACCCTGTCTCGGTAAAGCGCACGCGCAGGCCACAGGAGCAGCCGAAGACGTCCTTCTCGCTTTTCAGCGTGCCCGTTCTGCCGCACTTCGGGCAGAAATAGAGCGCTTTTTCAAGGCCTTTGGCGAGGTCCTTGCCCTTATAACGATAGCATTGCACCAACTGGCGTTCAAACGCATCCTCCATGATGTCCTCGCGGATGCGATCGTTCACCTCTTCCGGCGTCATCTGTTTAAGCTGCTCGGGCGAGTATACGTTGACCACAAACCCGCGCATTTTGCCCTTGCGCACATTCTCGCTCCAGCGCGGCGACGTGAGATAACCGCCTTCGAAGCGATAGGTCACCAGCGATGCGCCGGTGGCTTTGGCGAGCTTACCCGTCGCCGGAAAGATCGGCCCGGTCACACCGTTATAGGAACGGTTGCCTTCCGCAAAGAGGCATACATTGGCTTTTTTGCGTATTGTGCGGATGACGTTCAGCGCAGCGGTCGCGTCCGTCGTGCCCTTGACGCGCACAATCGGCGCGAAGCAATAATTCAGAAGCCACGAAGCGAACCCCTTGCGGAATACATGCTCGCTGGCTACGAAATACATGTGCTCCCGAAAGCTTAGCGCCAGCAGCGCCGGGTCCAGCTCGCCGTTATGGTTCGCGGTGATCAGAAACGGGCCCTTGCCGATATTCGCTTTCTCCGGTTTAAAATGATAGATGCGCTTCAGCGTTCCGCTGGCGACGAACCGTAAAAATTCAAATATTCTGCGATGCCTTTGCAGTACCTGTTCCATTCAAATCACCTGCTCTCTTTTTAATATATGCTCCATTATAACCCGCGGGTTTTTTATATCGCAAGTAAAGTTCTGCTCAAACCCGATTTGTTTGTTTCTGTAAACGCGCCAACAGTCTGTACCGGTTTTGTTGATTTTACGTCGTACTATTTATCGTCTGATTGTTTATTCTGCTGTCTTTTTCTCCGCTTTTGTGTCCAATAGCGGTTCGCAGGCGGCCCGTACGCGGGCCGGGTCAAGCTTCACCAGTTCGCGGTCATAGGTCACAAACCCGTTGGTTTCCTGCTCCACATCCGAGAGCTGCGTATACACCGCCGCAGAAAGCCCCTTCTCCTTGGCGGGCACGACTTCCCGCGCATAGAGCCTCTCGAAAGCGGCAATCAGCGCTTCCTCTGAGCCTAAGCGCTTGTAGCCAAACTCTTTTTCACTGAACGCGTGCCCTTCGATACGGCGGCTGTATCCGCCGAATTCGCTGAGCACGACCGCCCGCCCCAGCTCATCCTTTTTGAACCGGTACGGTTTGAAATAAACATGCAGGCTCTTTAAATCTCCGGCTTTCTGGTCATGCCATCCGCTCGCGTGGTCGATGGTGCGCGTTTGGTCCAGCATGCGGATGTTCTCGACGGCTTCCGCCGCGTCGAACTGTCCCCAGCCTTCGTTAAACGGCACCCAAACTGCGACGCAGGGAGTGTTGTAGAGCAGCAGCACCGTCTCCTGCAGCTCCCGTTGATACGCTTCCCGCCCGCGCACTTCCTCGCGCGAAAAATAGGCATAGTCACTGTCCGGATGCGAATTGCCCAGCATCAGCGGCAGCGTTATCGTATCTCCGCGGTAGCGCCCGCCGCCGTTGACCATATCCTGCCACACCAGCATGCCGAGCCGGTCGCAGTGGTAATACCAGCGCATCGGCTCGATCTTGATGTGTTTGCGAAGCATGTTGAACCCCATCGATTTCATCAGCTCGATGTCGTAGATCATCGCCTCATCGCTCGGCGCCGTATAGAGCCCGTCCGGCCAGTATCCCTGATCCAGCACACCGTTGTGAAAATACGGCGCGTTGTTCAAAAAGAGCCGCGGCGTCCCCGTCTCGTCCCGCTCGACAGAGAACTTGCGCATGGCAAAATAGCTCTCGACACGATCCCGCTCGAACTGAACCGAGAAATCATACAGCTTCGGCTGCTCGGGGCTCCAGGGTGTGAAGTCCGGCATCGGCAGTCTAAGCGGTGTACCGCTGACAAACGGCGTTTCCGTGCCGTGCAGCAACACGCTGCCCTCGCCGCCGCAGTTTGTCCAAACGGAGAGCTCAACTGCGCTCTCGTCATACAGCGGCGTAATGCGCAGCACCTCGACGCGCCGTTTCGGCGCGCGCTCCAGCCAAACGGTCTGCCAGATTCCGCTCTGCGGCGTATACCAAATGCCGCCCGGGCGGCTGCTCTGCTTACCGCGCGACCAACAGGAGGTATCCGTTTCATCCCGCACGCGAACGATCAGTTCGTTGGCAACGCCGGACACAAACGCCTCATCGAGATTGATAGAAAACGGCAGATATCCGCCCGCGTGCCTCGCGAGCGTGACTCCGTTGAGCCGGACTTCCGCAAACTGGTCGACCGCGCCGAAGTGCAGCAACAGGTCTTCTGTGTTCGGGTCGTAGCCCAGCGGGGCTTCGATTGCCCTGCGATACCAGAGGCATTCGTCCGGTTTGAGCGTGCGACCGACGCCGGAGAGCTCGCTCTCCGGTGAAAACGGCACGCGTATCGTGCCGTCAAAATCAACAGGCGGAACCTGCGCGGCAGCGCCGGTGATCGCGTAGTCCCATGTGCCGTTTAAAATCGTAAAATTGCTCCTGCGAAACTGCGGACGCGGATAGTCCTGCAGGATTTTTTCTGTATCCAGTTCTCTGCCCCACTTGGTCAGCATCGGTTTTCCTCCGTAGCGTCCCGGCAATGCCGGGGTGATCAGTTTATTCAGCGCGCGTCGCTTTCTTCCAGCGGCACGACGGATTTATCGATTTGTATCACCGCATAATATTTGTCCTGCATTGCGTTGACGCGCTCTGTCACCGCCTTTTTTACGGCTTCGTCGGTCATTGTAAACTCAAACGGCACAACGACATCAAAGACAAGGTTGGTGTGCGTCGGCCCCGGCACGGCGCGAAAGTCGTGCAGGCTCAACCGCTTGTCGATCGACGCAAGGATCTCCTCCGTCTGCTCGCGCAGGCGGTTGATCTCGGTGTTGTTCGTTTCAATGGGATCCATATGGATAACCGTTTCGCAGCCGCACTCAATCTTGAGACGTTTCTCAAGGTTGTCTACCGTGTCATGCAGGCGGATCATGTCTCCGTCCGCCGGAACTTCCGCGTGCAGCGACACCATCATGCGGCCCGGGCCGTAATCGTGCACCACGAGATCGTGGACGCCGATGATACCATCTTCGTCGAGCACAATCTGCTCGATGCGCTTGACAAACGCCGGATCCGGCGGCTGGCCCAACAGCGGGCTGATAGTTTCCTTTATCGCGACAAAACCGGTGTAGAGAATAAACAGCGCAACCGCAAGTCCCGCGTAACCGTCGATCATCCAACCGGTCCACTTGCTCACAAGCATGGATATCAACACGACGCTGGTCGCCGCTACGTCCGAAAAGCTGTCCATCGCGGTCGCGTGCATGGTCGCGGAGTCGATCTTCCGGCCGATGGCGCGGTTATAGAAAAACATATAGAGCTTGATCAAAATGGAGCTGATCAGCACAAAAAGCGCGAGATAGGAAAACGTCACCGGTTCGGGATGGATGATTTTCTGCACGGACGTCTTTGCCAGCTCAAAGCCCATCAGCAGGATCGCCATGGACACGATCAGGCCGGAGATATACTCAAACCTACCGTGGCCGAAGGGGTGTTCCTTGTCCGCTTTGGCGTCCGAGAGACGGAACCCGACAAGCGAAATGGCGGAGCTGCCCGCGTCCGAAAGGTTGTTGAACGCATCCGCCGTAATGCCGATGCTGCCGGTCAGCGTGCCGGAAATCAGCTTGCCGGCAAACAACAAAATATTAAAGACGATGCCGACCGCACCGCAAAGCACACCGTAGCGGATGCGTACAGCGGGTGAAGCATAGTCCAAACGGTTTTTGATCAGCAATTTTGACAGGAGCGTAATCATCGCAGCCTCCGCGCGTGCAGGAAGGATCGTACGCCGTCACACAGGCGTAAAAGTTCAGAAATGCGACGGCATACCAATCATATGCCGCCGCATTGTCTCTTATTTGACAGTCAAATGCAAACTCTCCGCGCCGTTATTCGACGACGACGTCCGAGTCCGCGTTTTTCTTGACGCTTTCGATGCCGCCGACGGCGGACGCTTTTGCGGAATACCCCTCGGAAGCGAGGATCGGTTCGCCGTTTTTCGCGCGCAGACGGAAGCGGAACTCACCGGCCTTGTCCTTGTAGAGTTCGAAGACCGGGTTTGACAGGTTCTTCCAGCCTTCCACCGTCTGGTCTTCAATCTTCGCCACAGGCGCGTTCTTCTTTACGCTCTCGACGCCGTTCTTTGCCGCGGATTCGGAGGAGTAGATCTCCGACGTTCCGATCGGTTCACCGTTTGCCGCTTTGAGTACGAAATATGGTCCTGTTTTGCCTTTTTTGATGACGAATTTTCCCATTGCGTTCAGCCTCCGTTTTTATTATTGATCGATGTAATTTCTGAAGTTCCATGTCTAGTTAAACAGACAAATGCACTAAAGTCAGTATATAGTTATTGCTTTGGTGCTGTCAAGACGATGACAGCCGCCGCAGGTATTCTGTCGGATATGTAGATCCCGTTTTCGCAACGGTACACGGTCTTTGCCTGCGTTGTGTTTTACGCGTCGAGCTGCTTATATGGATATACCTTCGAGCGGTTTTGATAGACGAGGATATCCTGGTTCATGACCTTGCCCTCTTTGATGTCGATCGCTTCGGCTATGACTTTGTTCTCCCGTCCGAGCACGACGTCTTCCAGATACGGAAGCAGTGCCGCGGAGATCTCCCATGTGGCACTGTCCCATAGCAGCGTCGGCGTATGGTCAACGCCATAGTACTGGATGTTGCCGACCTCGGTTACAGGGTTGACAAACGTCGTCGGGTAGGCAAAGCTGCATCCCATCCCGCGCGAACAGCTCACGTCAATCACGAGGCAGGGTTTCTCAAACCGCTCGACATCCTCATCGCCGATGAGTATGATGGGATGAACGGGATTCTGCAGGATGCCGTTTACGATGATATCGGCCGAAACAAGCGCGTCGATCATCGGCGCTCTGCTGCCGTCGATATTGACAATCTCAAACACGCCGTCCTCTTTTTCCACGAACTGCGCGTAGTTGATGCCGGGAATCTGGTTTGCCACCAGCGACGTGGGCCGCTGCGTAAAGACCGATATATTGTTGATGCCGTGCGAGCGCAGCGCAAAGATTGCGCCGCGGCTGACCGAGCCGAAGCTGATCACGGCCGCGCTGCGCACCGGGCCGAAGTTGCCGTCGATCCCTGCGACCTCCAGCGCATGCTGCACGCCGCAGTAACCGGCCATCTCGTTGTTCCTGCTGAACGTATGCAGGAGCTCGCGGCCGCTTTCGTAATACATGTTTTCCCAGGCGACGAGCGTGAGTTTTTTATCGATGCCCAACTGCGCGATATAGCGCTGCTGCACGCTGTGCATCCAGCCCCAGACCAGCGCGCCGTCCCGCATCTCCTCAAAATCCTCGAGTACGGGTTTCGTAATCAGCACCGCGGAAAGATCGCGCAGCAGCTTCTTTCGCTCGATCAATCTGTTGCCGGTGAGTTTCTCAATGGTGTCGTCGTCCATATGAAACGGCACGCCATAGCCTTTTTCAAAAAAGAGATGCTTGCGGATGTGTTCCGGTATCCCGGCGATATGCTCCGGGTGGATCGGACGCCTCATTTCGTTTTCTTTTCGCGATGTGCCGATGACTGCAAAATCCATTCTTCCTCCTTCCGGGACAAGGCTCTAACTTTCCTTGTTCCGTTCTTGATATTGATCTCCTTTCAGCGCCGCCTGATTTGCGGCTTGACAAATCTTGATTTTAGCGTAACACAGAAGCACGTATACAGCAAGTTGACCAGGACACCGTAAGTCGCTCCGTTGCAGCGTTCTGGCGATATATGTCCGAATCGTGAATATTTATTACGGTATATGGTAGAAAATTCTTGCCTTTTTGCCTTTCATTCGATATGATAGCGGCAGACGCACAATCGTGCTTCGTAATCAATCGATTGAGCAGAGGTGATTCCATTGACGATGACCGAAAAACTGGATATCCTCATGGCTGAGCGTAACATCAACAAATCTCAGCTCTCGCGTCTTTCGGGCATTCCCTATATGACAATCGTCAATTTCTATGAAAAAGGCACGGAGAATATCAAGCGTTCCACGTTGGTAAAGCTCTCGCGTTTTTTTGACGTTACGGTGGATTATCTCGTCATTGACGAGGAGACGCGCCGCGCGTATCCGAGCGCATCCCCGAAATCTGGCACCATCACCGCACTGCCCACCTCCGTCGTCAAGCCGCGCATCTATCGCGCGGTGAAAGGACAGCCCCTGCTGGACGAGCAGAACATCGCCTGTTACGACGAGGTTCCGCAGACCATCCGCTGTGATTTTACGATGCGTTTCGCCGGCGACAGCATGAAAAAACTCAACATCAACGACGGGGATATCGTATACGCCAACCTCGCGGACGATGTGCGCAGCCATGAGGTCGCCGTCGTCGTTGTGGACGGAGCGCTCACGCTCAGGCGCGTGTATAAAAACGAAAACCAGGTCGTGCTGATGGCGGAGAATCCCGCCTATGCACCCGTCGTTATGCGCGCGGGCTCAAACGTACGTATCCTCGGCAAAGCGGTTGCCTACCTCAACCCGAACGCGATGGAAAGCACCTCCTGAACTCTCATAAAAAAGCCCGCTGTTGCGGGCTTGTTTTATTTGCTCGGTTTATCGCATGAACGCATGGTCCTCAACAGCTAATCGTTTATTTCCTGCCGGTTGAGGCTGCCTTCTCAAACCCGAACACGTCTGTAATCGGCACGCCGAACGCTTCGGCAATGCGAAACGCCAGCTCCAGAGACGGAGAATACTTTCCCGCCTCGATAGCGATGATGGTCTGCCGGGACACGCCCGCCCGTTCGGCCAGTTCCTGCTGCGTCATCTCGTTTGCAAAGAATCGCAGCGTACGAATCTTGTTGGTAATCTCCAGTTTTTCCGCCATGGTTTCCCCTTCTCTCGTATGATTCGTTCAAGTGTGTTCGTTGTTAGCGCCCTCTGCGATAAAAGATCAGTTGGGCGATGCTCTCCGCAATTCCGCCGGTGAGCGCTGAGAGAAACAGCACGTTGAGCAGCACAACGGCGGAAGACCCAAACGCGATTGCGACAAGCCCGGCAACGAAGCCGACGCCGAAAACGATGTAGCTGATCCTGCCGGATTTCAGGTCGATGAGTTTGTCCCGCTCGTCTTCCACCATTTCGCGCTCAATGGTTTTTTCGATCTCCTTATCGTCGCAGGATTCGTCGTTGATCTTCCTCTTGACCGCAACGGAGATGGACAGCAAAATGTGGAACACGATCTGAATCACGATCGACGCGGCGATGCCGATGCCGAGGAATACAAGCATCGTCTTTCCCCAGAACGCCAGATTGTCCAGGTTGGACAATCCTGCCCCGCCAAAGGCATAGATGCAGTAAGCGCCGAGCAGCAGCGCGCCGCTCACGATTGATACGATGTTTTTCTTTTCTTGATAAGACATGGTTTTGTTCGCTCCTTTAATGTAACTTATACTTTACATTTAGTAAATTACACCATTCTTTACATCATGTCAAGTATTTTTTACATTTTGTAAAAAATATATTTTTTGCAGACGCAGGATTTCAAACAAAAGACACCGCCGTTTGGCGGTGTCTTATAATGATTCGTCGTGCTATATCATCGATCAGCTGATCTTGATGCATACGATCTGCGGTCCTTTGCCGGAGCCGCCCTTGCCGCGGGTGCCGACAACCAGCATGTTGTTGAACACCGCCGGTGTGGAATCGATGCGGCTGCCGACATCGACGCTGTTGAGCAGCAAGCCGTTGGACGCGTCGTAGAGCGTCACGTATCCGCCGCGGTCGCACTGGATCAGGTATCCCTTGCCCATCTCGTCATACACGACGACGGGGCTCGACCAGTAGTCGTTCGTCTGCTCGACGGACCAGATGATATTGCCCGTCGACTTGTCGTAAGCGACGATGCGCCCGCCGAGAGCGAAGTTGCCGTTGGCATCCGGCTGCGGCAGCGTCTCCGTTTGCCCCTGCGCCGTCAATTCATCCTCGGCGTCGGGATCGGGCGTCTCCGATGTTTGCGCGGTTCCGGTGTTCGACAGCGCGGCGAGGCTGAAGGAATAGATCACGAGGTCGCTGATCTGTCCCCTGCCGACGTGCGGCGTCGCAACAATGCCGCCGCTCGCGCTCGCATCCCCGGTTGAGCAGATCCAGAGTTTCTCCCAGATCACCGCGCCGGTCAGGCCGTTGATCTTGCGCTGATAGCTGTACCCAAACCCATCCGGAAGGCCGCTGCCCGTTGAGCGCACCTGCGAACCGGTGTAGAGGTAAAACGTGTTGTCGTCGTAGCTTTCCTCCACCACAACGGAGGAATCGCTTTCATCCGTCACGTCCACAACATACTTGATCGCCATGGTGTTGAGGTCGACACACTGCAGCCTGCCGCCGTTATCGGTAAAGAACGCGTAGTTGCGGAACGCCGAAACCGAGCTTTCAATGCCGAACCAGCGCGCGCCTTCCGCGTCGCTTCTGGAATATCCCGTGCCTTCATATCGCGATTTGATTAGCCCGTCAGGATTGAGCGAGACGGTGCCCGCCGCAGCGTCGAACTCTGCGTTGAGCTTGACGGTATAAAATACGCCGTTTTCGCCGCCGTAAACGAGCGTATCGTTTGAGATCATCGGACTGCCGTCATACGCCTGCCAGATGCGCCGCGCAAACCAGTCAAACCCGCCGAACTGCTCGATCTGTTCGCCGCTGATGAGCGAATAGACGCGAATATACGAAGCGCCGTTGCCCTGATCGTTGTTGACGGGGATTCCCTGCCCGACGAAGAGCAGCGGATATCCGCGCGGGTCGAGACAGGATGTGCCTTTTTGCACGATTCCCGTGTTGATAGGGTCGCGCGTCGCGTTGCCGGTTTCGAGCTCAAGAAAATAGATGTTGCCGTCCATCGCGGGATAGATGACCTCCGTCAGCGGAACGGCAGCGTCCTTGTAGCTCTGCTTCACGTTCATGACGGCGACGGTTTCGACCGGCCACTGCACGATGAGCGGCTGACCCGTCCAGCCGGTGCCGCTCCAATTGCCCAACGCGCCGATGGTCCTTGACCACTGTTCGCGCAGGCGCTTGTCCGTCATCGTCACCGAACCATAAGCAAAGGTGTTGCGGTAGTTATTGCCGCCAAATGTTGTAATGCCCGGCAGGGCGTTGTATTCGTTGTCGCGCGGAAAGCTGACCGCGTCGGTTCTCTTAAAGCTCGATACGTCACGGTTATTGGCTTTGATGTCGTTTGAAAAGCCGAATTTGGACGGGCTCGCACTGTCCGAGCGGGTCACGCTGATGTTGTCCGGCAGCGCGGGTTTCGGCGTCGCGGTCGGCGCCGGGGTTGCGGTCGGAACAGGCGTTGCCTCAAGTACCTCCTGCTTGTCGTTTTGTACCTTTTGCACGAGAAGCAGCACAATGATTACCGTGCCGAGTGCGATCAACAGAAAGAGAAAGAACCGCGGCTGCATGCGGACGCGTCTTTTTCTTCTTCGTGCCATTGCTCTCCCTCCTCGAATTCATGATGCGGGGTCAGCCGTCAGCTGATCTTAACCCCCCAGATTTTCATGCCGCGCGTGCCGATGACAATCATATTGCCGTATACGGCCGGCGAGGCCTCCATGCTCTTCTCCACGTCTGCAGTTGAAAGCAGGGTTCCCGTCTTTCCGTCGAGCAGGAAGACCTTTGAGCCGGTGTCATAGCCTTCGCATACAACGATATACGCATTGCCTTCTGCGTCGTATACGGCGACCGGCGAACTCCAGGTGTATTTCTCCATGACGAACGTCCAGCGTACCGCACCTGTGGCTTTGTCCAGCGCGAGCAGCACGCCGTCGTTCTCGTTTGGCGTTCTGGCAAACGGAATGATCACAAGGTCGGAGATGTTGTTCTTGCCCAGAATCGCCGTGGCCTGAATGCCGCCGGAAACGCCGGATTTGGTGAATACGTTCTCCGTATGCTTCCAGACGATTTCGCCTGTGATGGCGTTCACTTTATAGAAGGAAACCGTTCCCTTCGAATCGCCGTCCGCCGTAAAGTGCAGCGACGGGCCAATATAGAGGTAAGCCGCTCGGTTTGCAAAGTCGGTCTCCAGCACCGGCGAGCCGTTGGTGTCGTCCCCTGTATCCTGCGCCCATACGAGCGACATGGTATTGAGGTTGATGCACTGCAGGAACCCGTCGTTTGTGCCGAGATAGCCGTATTCGCCAAGCGTCGCGATGCTGGTCTCATAACCGAGCCAGAACTTGTTCGAGCTGCTCTCGGGATAGGTTGAGCGTTCTGCGACGTAGCGCATCTTGACCACTTCGCCGGGGTTGACGGAGAGCGCTCCGGTCGACTCGTCAAACTGCGTGTTGAGCTTGATCGTGTACAAAATACCGTTTTCGCCCGGGTAGATCAGCGTGTCCGTCTCCGCGTCGACGAGCGGAGAGCTGTCGTAGGCATGCCAGTCACGCAGCGCGAACTCGTCGTTCTGTTTGCCGAATTCGTAGAGCCGCGTGAAATCGATCAGCGAGTACACCATCGCGCGCGTCTTCTGCGCGTCGTCGGCATACATATCGCCCGAGCCGAGATACAGAATCGGATAGCCGCGCGGGTCGAGCGAGCCGGCGCCCTTGAACGGCATGCCGATATAGAGCTTATCGCGCGTTTGTTCACCCGTCTCCAGATCGATGAAGTAGACGTTGCCGTCCATCGTTGCGAGTATAACCTCGACAAGGCCCGCCTTCTGCCTGGCCCAGTCGTACATGTTCATGAACTGTTTGATGTTATCCGGCCACTGCACGATCAGGGGCTGGCCGACCCAACCGCTGCCGGTCCACATCCTGTCGTCGGCGTAGCCCATGCCACGGTGCATTTCACCCGTCTCAACAGACCAAACCGGCGTGAGTTTGCGGCTGGTAATGCTCGCCGTACCAAAGGCAGGGTCGCTGCGGAAGTTGTTGCCCCGGAACGTGATGATTCCCGTCGCGTTCGTATAGGGTTCGTCGGGCAGGAATTCGATTTTCTCGTCCCGCTGATAGCTATCCACGCGCGTGCCGTTCACTTCGACTGCCGTGCTCATTCCAAACACGCTCGGCTGCGTTGAATCGACCGCGTGCGGTATTTCATACGGCGGCGTGGGCGTGGGCGTTGGTGTCGGCGTCGGGGTCGGTGACGGCGACGGCGTTGGAGACTTGAAAATCTCCGCGAAAATGCCCGGTTTTTTCGTTTCTTCCAGTGTCTGCGGTTGCTCGCTCGTTCCGCCGAATGCTTTGAGCGCAACAACGATGATCGCGACGACTACCAGAAAGATAGCGAGCAGGAAGAAAAATCTCGGCTGAATGCGGAGACGGTACTTCTTCTTTTTCCTGCGCTTCTTTTTTCTGTTGCCGGAAGAACCGCCATAGGAACCGCCGGAAGAAGAGCCATACCCGCGGCTGGCGCCGGATGCGCTCCGGCTCGTACCGGAGGACGCGCCGCCCGGATAGGAGCGGCCGGAAGACGAAGTATTTCGTGTCGCGCCGGAAGATGAGCGGCTGCCGGAAGAGGTGCGGCTGTAGCCGTATTCGTCTTCGCCATAATAGGCGCGGCTGCCGGAAGAAGTGCCGCGTTCGGTCCCGGAATAACCGCCGGAATCCGGCCTTGAATAGGCGGATCCGCTCCGCTGTGGGTCATATGTCCTGCCGGACGGCCTGTTTCCGCCTCCGGGCGCGTTCGGGTTCGTCCGGTCTGCGCTGCGATCCTTCCGGTAAGTAGTGTTGTCCATGCCTGTCTCCTCTTCGATGCAAAAAAAGCAGTCGTCCACTTTTTGGGCGAGTTTATACCTCAAATATTATAGCATCCGCGAGACGGTATTTTGTTGTTATATTGTAAACAGTTCACCCTTTTGCCACAAAATCTTGTGATTCAAACCACAAAATCAAAAAAGAGGATATCGCTTTTGCGATATCCTCTCCACTGCGCCGGGTTGGCGTAAGCGATCTTTCTATTCGGTTTTTGTCCCGAACACGCCGGTAAAGAAGCTGCCGACGGCCGAGAAGAAACCCTTCACGTCCTCAAACACTTTGCTCGTCACTTCGCCGATTGTATTGACGGTTTGTGCGGCCTTTGCAATGCCGACGAGCTGCTCCTGCAGCTGGTCTTCATCCAGCCCTTCGAGCTTGCGCACCAGCGAGAGCACCTGCTCAACCTGCGCGCTGGTCAGTGCGACGTTGTACATCTCGGCGAGGTTTCGAATCTCCACACGGACCTCGTCGTCCGTCATGTCCTGCGTTTTGTCGAGCATGCTCTTGAGCTCGGCGATCATCTTTGTCGCGTCTTCGCTGCCGATGTACTCGGCGAGCTCGCCCGTTAACACTAGCTCCTCCGCACCGGCGGATTTTGCGAGGCTGGAGAGCGTGTTGCCCGTGATGTCCTCATAGGCTTTGTATGCACCGGTCAGCGCGCCCGTGCCGGACACGGGGAACGGCGCGCTCACGATTACCTGCGCGTCGGCGATGCCCGCCGTGGTGAGCGCGTTGATATACATATCCTCGGTGCAGTAGTTGATGTTGTGCAGTTCAATGGTCAGGCCGGACCCCGCCGGGAGCGTTTTGATGTAAATGCATGAAAGCGCGACGCTGCCGATCTTGCCGTCGGGTACGAGGCCTTCCAGATAGCTGCGCTCTTCCCTGTTGGTGACGGACAGCTCGGTTACGCTGCCCTCCTCAATGCCAAAATCCTGGTAGACGGCCTCGCGCTGGCGGTCGGTCAGGTCCGCGCCCATCGTGACGCGCTCCTCGCCGTCCTCATCCTCGGCCAGCGCCACAGGCACGAAGAGCGAAAAGCTCATCGCCAGGGCAAGCAGAGCCGTTAAAAATCTTTTCATGGATATCCCTCCTAAACAACGCGGCAAGTATAACACACGCTTTCGGGCGCGTCGATGCTGTTTTGGTAAACTTTTCGTGTATGACATGTTTTGTTTTTAATCTTCACAAATGCGCGTCGCCGGTCTCTTTTTTAGCCGTTTTGGCAACGCTTTTTTCCGTTTTGTCGGCTGTTTTAAGCCGAATTCAAGAAAAATTCAATAGAAAAGCGCGTCCCCAGGCAGGACGCGCCCGATGTTTGAAGAAGCAGCGCTTTAGTCGCAGAGGGAAGCGATCTGTTCGATGATGCGGGCGGTACGCTCGGCGTCCGCGTCATCCTTCAGGCTGTGGTTGACGCCTTCCACAAGACAATACTTGAACCCTTTTTCGTCACAAAAGCGCGAAAGCTGCTTACCGGATAAGAACCGGTCCTGCGTGCCGAGTACCATGGAGATCACGCGTGAGTCCGGACGGATCAGAGACAGCGTTCTGTGCAGCGGCGTGAGATACAGATGGCGCGGATGGATGCCATAGTCGCGCTCCGCGTGCGCTGCAAGAATGGTGCCGAGGCTTTTGGAGATGAACACGACGTCGTCATAGTCCGCAAAAGAAACGGCCGCAAGCTGTCGCTTGACCGCTCGTTGCGCTACGGCGATCGCCTCCTCCAGCGACTCGATCTCGCGAAACGGGATATGCGAAAAATCAAGCCTGATCAATTCATACCCGCGCTTGACATACTGCTCCGCAAGGCGGACGAAAAGCGCTTCCTTACAGGTAAACCCCGTACCGGGGAAACAGACGGCAAGTCCCGTCTTCATGATCACACGCTCCTTTTTTCCAGTCCCAGTCCCCAATTCCCCGTTTCCACTTATTTCTTGATCTGAGTGTACCATGCCAGCGATTGACGCGCAAGCACGGATCATATGCGTGCAAAATCCTCAACACAGGTGATGGATCTGACGCTTAAACATGCCCTTTTGCGTATAAAAAAGAGCCGTCGATGACGGCTCTTTTTTTGAACGCGTTAGTTGTCGTCCTTGCCGAGCTCGTCCAGCGCGATGGCCTCGAGCTCCGCGTTGCTCATCACAGTCGTGCGGCAGGCTTCATAGAGCATATCAATGCGATCCTTGATGGCCGAAACGATGGGGCTTCTCTTGTCGATCTCGACGCCCATGTGCGAGTTCATCCAGTAGGCGATGCCCGCCGTGCCGCTGTGCGCGTCCACCATGACCTCGGAGGGACGGTTCAGGATCTTACCCGTATCGAAGATGCTGTAGATACGCTCGTCCTTGAGCAGGCCGTCCGCATGGATACCCGCGCGGGTGGAGTTGAAGTTGCTGCCGACAAACGGGGTCATCGGCGGAATTTCGTAGCCGATTTCCTTCTCGAAGTACGCGGCAATCTCCGTGATCGCTTCGAGGTTCATGCCGTCGGTCGTTCCGCGCAGGGAACAGTATTCCATGACCATGCCTTCCAGCGGGCAGTTCCCCGTGCGCTCGCCGATGCCGAGAAGCGAGCAGTTCGCGGCGGACGCGCCATAGAGCCAGGCCGCGGCGGCGTTGGAAACAGCCTTGTAAAAATCGTTGTGCCCGTGCCACTCAAGCAGCGAGCTCGGAACGTTGCCGAAATGGCGCATGCCGTAGATGATGCCCGGTACGCTGCGCGGCAGGCTCGCGCCGGGATACGCCACGCCTAGGCCGAGTGTGTCGCAGCAACGGATCTTGATCGGGATGCCCGCCTCTTCCGAAAGCTGCGCCAGCGCATGCGCAAACGGCACGACGAACCCATAGAAATCCGCGCGGGTGATGTCCTCAAAGTGGCAGCGGGGCACGATGCCGCGGTCGAGCGCCATCTTAACCACGCCGAGATACTTGTCCATCGCCTGTTTGCGCGTGAGGTTCATCTTGTGGAAAATATGATAGTCCGAGCAGGAGACGAGAATGCCCGTCTCGCGAACACCGAGCTCTTTTACGAGGTTGAAGTCGCTCTCCGTCGCTCGAATCCAGGTCGTAATCTCCGGAAAGCGATATCCGCGGTCGCGGCAGAGCTCCAGCGCCTGACGATCCTGCTGGCTATATACGAAAAATTCGCTCTGGCGGATGAGTCCGTTCGGGCCGCCGAGCTCGTGCAGCAAGTCAAACAGCCGCAGAATCTGCTCCGCTGTAAACGGCGCGCGGGACTGCTGTCCGTCGCGGAAGGTCGTGTCTGTAATCCAAACTTCCTTGGGCATGTGCATCGGAACAAGCCGCTGATTGAAGGAAACCTTTGGTATCTCGTCAAAGGTGAAGATCTCCGGGAACAGATTTGCTTCCGGTACATCCTGTACATCGTACTCATAGTAATTCTCGCGCAGTAAATTCGTATGTTCGTCGAATACGATCTTGCTCATTGTTCCCTCCTCTTCAGCATGCCTGCATGCTTGTATACAATATATTTCTACTATTATATCAACCGCTCCCTGCCGCGTCAAGCAAAAGGCGCACTTTTTACTTAAATCTGCATCATTAAAGATTTCTTCTTGACACTCGCACGCTCTTCTCCGGCATACACATGTGCCGAAAGCCGAATGCCAATCGTGTCGGAAGCGAAAACCTTCTGTTGAAGTTGCGGCGCTGCGTTGACAAGCGCGCCCGATGTTTTATACTGAATAAGTAGGATACAGCACGATTCGCCGAAAGGAGAAGGTAATATGTCAGAAAACGATCACCCCAACGTACGGGATGTTTCCCGTTCCGAAGCCGTCCGCGCCGAAGCCGAGCGCAAGAGCGGTCGACGTATGTTTTCGGACGAAACCGAACCCTATGAGCGCGCGCCGCGTGCCAGGCACCGCTTCCGTACGTTGCATTGGATCATCCGCGCGGTTTTGCTTGTCGCGATCATACTGGTGATTTTGTTCTTCCTGCCAAAGATCAAGGCGCTGTTTGCGCCGGACATCAATATCGATGTGCCGGACTCCCTCTCCTCTCTGCTGCCGGACGAAACAATGGGCTACAGCAAATTCGATTTTTCCGAAGCGATCTTAGGCGAATCCCGCGAGAAAAGCGACTTTGTCGTGCTGGAGCAGGACGTAACGGTCGCAACCCGCGTTTCGCAGGCGCTGGCGAACCTCGCGCTGTTCGAAAAATCGCAGGTCGTGCGCTCTTACGGCACCGGCGTATATACCGTCGATCTTTCAAAGATGAGCGCAAGCCAGATTGCGATGGATACGGAGTTGCAGCAGATCATCGTGTTCATTCCGCACGCCACGCTCGCATATATCACTGTGGACGTCGAAAAAACGGAGTATGAGGATACGAAAAAAGCACTGTTCGCGTTTGGTGAGATCAAGCTCACCAACGAACAGCTGGGGATTCTGGAACAGAGCATTCAGGACGCCATGCAGGACGAGCTCAACACCGCGGAAATGCTCAACCGCGCAGACGGGTTGGCGCTCAATAAAGTGCAGGCTCTGTTTGCGCCGATCGTGCGCGCCGTCGCTCCTGAGTATACCGTTAAGGTCGCGTTTGAGCCGTAACAGTAATGCACCGTCACATAATCAAAAAAAGCCGCTCCCGATCGGGAACGGCTTTTTGATTGATGCATTCTTGATTGCTTACTCTACGATTTTGTCGAAGACATCTTCATCGATCGCTTCGAGCTGTTCATCCCGCGCGGTGTGACGCCGCTTTTTATGTGCCCGTCCGGGTTTATACGTTCCGGTTTCAAGTTCCAGCTCAATCGGCTCTTCCGGCTCGGCAGGGATTTCAGTGCCCTGCTCTGCCTGATCGGCTGATTCCGGCAGCTCGATCACCGTTTCCTGCGTATCCTCATCGTCCGCCTGCGGCTTTCTTTTGCGGCCGCGCCGTTTTGCCGCTTTTATCTCGGCGGCTTCGCTTTCTTCCGGCAGCAGTCCGGCCGGCTCCTCGCCCGCGTTCAGCGCGGGGTCGTTCTCTTCTACCGCCGCAAGCGGCTCCAGCCGCAGCAGGTAATCCGCCACGGCACAGATGGCGACGCAGACGAGCGAAACGGTAAACGCGAGCAGAACAGCGTTTCTCACGGCGAATACCACCGTAAGCGGGCGCGCTGCAATCAACGTCACCGCGTTTTGCGTTCTGCGCAGGCAAAGGTTTCCGGCTTCCCGGAAAAATCCATCTTCTCCCGCCGCATCCGACTCGAACAGCATATCCTCGCCGGACGGCAGGTCGGAAATCAGCGACTCCACGCTGGAGCTGACCAGCGCGGATGCGATGAAGGAATCCTCTTTGGTGAGCAGCACAAACCCGTCGATATCCTGTCGTGAAACGCAGGCATACAGCACTTCCGGCGTTGTCTCATCCGTTTGCGCGAGCGCAGCCGCAGGCTCGGCAGCTGCGTCCAGAGTCCAGCCGAACGCCTCCTGCTCGCCCAGCGGCAGACCGATGCGCGAATCGTCGGACGAGGCGATGAGCGTGCCTTCCGCGTCAGCGACATCGATGCGGTCGGCGGAGAGCTGCTCGCAGAGCGCCTGCAGTGCGTCGCTCTCCAGCAGCGTGTCGTCGTGCGCAAGGAACCGCGCGACGGCGGCAGCCTTGCTCAACAGGCTTTCCTTCTGCGCCTCGATCACGGGTTCGGCTTCGAGCTCTTCCCCTTCGACGCGCAGAAACGCTTTGTCCACGAGCTGTGTCAGCTCCGTTTCCGCGCGCGCCTCGGCGCGCTGTGTGAGCGGCACAAACGCTACTGCAACACCCGCCAGCATCAGCAGAGCGAGAATTGGTACCAGCCACAACCGCAGGAAACGAATCATGAAAATAGTCCGCCTTTCACACCCAAAGCACACGCCGTTCTGTTCCGTTTTTTCGGCTTCTTCCGCGTCAGATACCTGCATCCATTTGTTACGTGGAAGGAATCATCGCCAGAAGGAAATTCGCCTTATAGAAAAACTCGCCGAAGAACGACTCGCTTAAGAATTTATACAACATCGGCAACACCGTCAGCATGACGGGGACCGCGAGAAAGATGACAAACAGCAGCAGCACGCCGTGGATTAAGCCAAGGCCGGCGCCAATGATACCATCCCCGTGGGAAAGCACCTTGAATCCGTCGCGCCCGAACTCCGCGCCGCGGATGAGAAACCCGAACAGCAGTCTAAGAATCGTAAAGAGCAGCAGCAGTGCGAGGATATTGATGACCACGCAGACGATCGTCTGGTTGAAATAATCGCCGAGTGTCGTAACCCCGCTGCTGCGAAACGCCTCCTGCGCAATGTTTTTGACCACACAGCGGTCCATCGGCAGCGGCATGTCGGCATTTTCCAGAACGACGTGCAGCTGATCTGCGGAGATGCCGGAGATGGGCGCCCGCGTGAGTTCGACGTCTGTAATCGCGACATATTCCGAGCCTTCCGTATAGTATAGCAGCATCTGAAAGAGTCCCTCGCTGCTCTTGACCAGGCCGGATACGACGGGGATGAGAATCCTGCCGAACAGAATTGAGACGATCGTCGCGCCGATATTGAGCACAGTACTCACAAACCCGCGGTAAAGACCGCCGAGAATCGTGATCGCCAATACCAGCAATATTGCAATGTCGATGAAATTCATGCTCTCACCATTCCCTTCGCGAACCCGGGATCAACCCGCGTCGGCTAGGTAATACATGCCGTTGCTCGAAAGCAGCAGCTTCGCATCCGTGAGTTTAACCGCCTCGTCGATGGGCTGCTCAAACATCGCCGTTGCGGAGAGCTTGCCCTTGAGCGTGTAGGTAAACAGCTGCTCGCGCGAGGCGACGGAAAGCCTGCTGCCCATGATAAAGGCGCTGACGCCCTCGGTCGGCAGCTGCAGCGTGGTCTCAACCGGTTCCGGCGCGGAGCCTTCCTCCAGCGTCATGATGCGTACGTTGTGAAAATCACCGCCGCGCGGCGTCAGCAGAAACGTCGGCGTTCCGGAACTGTTTGAAAAATCCAGCACCTCGTATCCGTAGATCATCGTGCGGTAAATCTCTTTGTTGCCCTCGTGGATATAGCGGATGATCTGGTTGGTGCAGATGACAAACATGCTGTTGGACGTGATATAGATCTTGTCGACCAGCTGGTTCTGCACATGGATCATGCCGGTGACTTCCCGCTTGCTCAGATCATAGGTGGAGATCGTCGTCATCGGCGCGCCGGTGCTCACATTCAGCGTTTCGATCCAGAGCATTTCGGCCGCGGTCGAATAAAACCCGAAATCGATGAAGCACTGGTCCGAATAGGACAAATCGGCGATCTGTTCGCCGTCCTTCGTGATCACCAAAAGGCTCTCAGTTCCGTCCTCCGCCTGCCGCAACACCGCAAGAAACCCTTCGCCGCATTCCACCTCGAGGATCGAACCCGTGAACGTAAGCGGCGTTTTTTCTCCGACTACCTGAAGCTGTGCTTCGTTGAACACGACCGTCATATACTCGCTGCCGGACATGCGAATGTCCGAAGCGCCCATGCCGTAGGTGTAATTCTTCTTGCTGTCGGTCAGATGGTAAAAGTGGATCTGCCCGTCTGTTTGATACAGCAGCCCGTCACCCGTATTGATATAGGTAGAAGCCGTGGAGATGGGCGTCATCTCCATCGACACGGTCGCTTCCTGCTTGTTAAAGATGAACTGAAAGATCACAAGCGCGATGCCAAGTAGGCCGAGCGTGATCACGGAAAAAAGCAGCGTATTATTTCTTTTCTTCTTTTTTTTACGGCGGGCCGGAGCCTTTGTCCCGTTTACGGGAGCATATTGCCTCGAACCGCCCTGTTGTATTGCCATGGTTCAATCCCCTGTGTTTCGCTTCAGTCTACCAGTGCAAAGGCGGGCTGTAAAGCAAACTTTCTGTGTACCTCTTCGTCCGCCTGCGTCAGCGCGGCACGATCACCCAAAGGGCTTTGGGTACGATTTTAAACGTAACCGGCGTTCCCGGAATCATTTCGCCGTCCACATCAAGCAACGACGCCGGTTCACAGACCGCCGTGAGTTCGGTGGTTTTAAAGTAGGTGACGTACTTCGTCGTCAGGTGTTCGCCCTTCATGAATTTGGGCAGGATCAGGTATGCCTTGAGCTTGGAAATATTCGTAATCACGCAAATATCCAAAAGCCCGTCAAACGGGTCGGCCTGAGGGGTCACCATCATGCCGCCGCCGAAATGCGTGCCGTTGCCGGCGGCGATGATGAGCACATCCGCTTCCATCGAGCCTTCCGGCCAGGTGATCTTGGTCTTTCTGAAGTTCAGGTGCAGCAGCGCCGTTAACAGGCCGCGCAGGTAAGCGAGCGATCCGTTCTTCATGCGCTTTTTATAGATTTCCACATATTGCAGCACGTCAACATCGAACCCGAACCCCGCAACGTTGAAGTAGATCAGGTCGTTGGCCATCGCCGCGTCCATGTGCTTTGCTTCGTTGTCGAGTATGATCTCCAGCGCGGCGAGCGGATCTTTTGGAATCTTGAGCGCACGGATGATGTCGTTGCCCGTTCCGCAGGAGATGATGCCGAGCTTTGCGTCGGTGTAGGCCAGCGCTGTCGCCGCCTCGCGAATCGTGCCGTCTCCGCCGAGCACGACGATGCGTTCCGCACCGTTTTTCACGGCTTCTCTCGCAAGTTCGGTCGCATGTCCGACATAGGACGTTTTTTCCGCGGAAAACGGAATCCCGCGTTCGGCGAGCGTGTCCGCGATGAGCTGAAAAACGCTGACGGCCGCGCCGTTCCCCGCAACGGGATTCCAGATCAGATGCAGTGTAGACACCATATCATTACCCTCCAAATTGCTTGTCCTGATTCCCAGTTATTGACCCAAAGTCAGTATAAAGCATTTACAATCCCGTATCAACCCCGCGCGCCTCTCAAGCAGTCGCTTCCGGCAGGCGAATGTTAAATTCATTGCACAATGCGCAAAACCCGGTCATTGCACAATATGCAAAAATCCGGCGATATCGCCGGATTTTTATTTGCGCCAGGCGCGCCTTAGCGCGAGCCGGGGAACATGTCCATCAGCTGGACATATCCCGCCGCGCCGACCGAAGCGAGCAGCTCCGCCCGGTATCGCTCACCGGCAGCCGTCGTGCCGTAGTAGATGTCGTGCCGTTCATCGGAACTCAGCATACCGAGAAACGTTTCGCAGTTTTCCCGCGTTGTCGCCCGAACGCCCGATGATCCGTAGGATACGGATCTGGGTCGTTTTTTATAGAGTTCAAAGAGCTCAAGCGCCGCCGAATAGGCGAGCTGATATGCGTTTTGCCGCTGTTCGGCTTTGAACTGTTCTGCTTGCAGCGCGCGCCCGTTTTCACTCTCGACGCCGTCGGATACATACTTGGCAAGCGACGCGCCGTAGTCCGCCTCAAGCGCGGCAATATCGCGGGCTTCCGCGTTTTGCTGCCGGTTCTTGACGTCGGTAACATAGGTGCTCGATCCCATGCCGCGCCCGATCGCGTCCGCGTCGAGAGCTGCGCGGTAAGCGCGCGTGCGTTCCTGGCGGTTGGCGATCGCCTGCTCGTAATTCGGTCTGAGCCAGGCCGCAACCGACGCGCGAATCGTATCCGCGTCCTTTGCCGCGTAGGCGATCTGCTCCGGCCGAAACCGGCCGTACATGTCCGCGACCAGTCCGCTGAGCACGTCCGCATCGCTAGGTCCCTGCTGAGCGGGCGCGCCATACGGCCCTCCGCCCAACAGCCTGCCGAAATCTACTTTTTGCTTTTCGATGCCGAGGTCATACTGTCCGATGGTGGTCGGAAATCTGTCCCCGCCTCCGATTGTCATTCCCATTGTGTCTCCTCTCTCCCGCCTACTCCGTTTGGGCGAGATAGTCTTCAATTTCCTCCAGTTTGCGATAGAGCGTTTCGAGGTTCTGGTTCAGGTTCCCTTCATTCTGCGCGGCGGATATGTCATATTCCTCCTGCGCGGATTTATCCCGCACCATGCGGGAGAAGTAAACCGGAAACAGCGCCTGCATGCCCGTTTTGTCATATGCCATATTGCTTCCCCTTTCTACAGTACGCGCCGCTGCATGTCCAGCACGAGCTCTACGCCGCCGTCAATCGTAAACTGCGAGCCGTTGACGTTTCGAAACACCAGCTGGAACGCGCGCCCCTCGCCGGTTAAGCCGAGTTCGAGGATACGCTCGCTTTCTCCGGGCATGAGCCGCTCGTTATAGACCGTTCCGCTCTCCGTCACGGCTTCCACCGAGAGGATTCCGCCGCTGCCGCGCAGATACAGCTCCTCGAGCCGCTTGACGACTGCTTTGCTGTCCAGGTCGGTCATCGGCGTTCTCCAGTAAGCTTCAATCCTTGCGCCGTCGTAGGTGTCCCCTTCCTCAAACCGGCAGACGTATCCGTTTCCGTCGATCAAAAACAGCGTATCGCCGACCGAACAAAGACCGTAGACGGAGAAGCCGCGCCGCATCATGTATGTTCCGCGCGCGAGATCGCAAACGAGGACAGCGTCGTTGGCGCCGCTTCCGTCCGCTTCCCGAAACGCGAAATACAGCCTGTCACCGCACGCCGCCGACGCGCACGCGGAGAGATTTGCGCCGGTCAGCAGCGCGGATACCTTTTCCGCATCCGCCTTTTTCTGCACGCCCTGCCCGTCAAAATAGTACACGCCGCCTCCGGTGAGAAAGTACAGCACGTCGCTCACGCGCGCACAGGCCGTATGGACGGGCTGGAGCATCGTGCCACTGACGGGTTGAATCCGGTAGTTGCCCGGCCGGTCGCCAAGCAGGCGGAAAAGCGAGTCGCGCTTAAAGATCAACAGCTGGTTGCTCAGCGCAAACAATCCGGTGATGGGGTCCGAGTCGGTGCCGATCTCCACGAACCCGCCGCTGACGTTTTCGCCCTCCTCCGCGCTTGTCCAGTCTTCAATCGTCCGCGTGTCGCCCGGCGCCTGGCTGTAGTACAACCGGCTGGGGTTCTCCGCGTCCCCCGCTGCAAACAGGCGCGAAAAATAGAGTTCAACGAAGTTGACCGCGATGTCGGACAACCCCTCCTCGCTGCCGAACGCCTCGGCGCTCGCGCTCTCGCCGTCCCATTTGGCCATCCGTGCTCCGCCGTTTGCAACGAGCAGATATTCCGTGCTGCCGATTTTGACGGTCTGGAAGTCATACTGCGCGGTGGTTGCCTCCGCGCCGAAGGTGTAGATCAGCGTCCACTCGGCAGTAGTCTCATTGAGCACATAGAGCTTGTCCGCCGTCGCTATGATGATGTGCCTTCCCCCGGCGCGCGTCCAAACATAGAGTCTCTTGACCGACTGCGGCGAAGGGAACGCCGCGTCGTGTTCGCGCGTGTAACCGTTTGCAACGGCAAGCCTGCCGCCGATCGTGTCCATGTTGCAGGCGTCCGGGCTCTCGCCGTCGTTCAAGCGGTTTTGCGTTGCGCCCTGATGGATCCCGTAAAACACAGGAATCCGGTATTGCCTCAGCGCCATGCCGATTCCCTCCTCTCAGCGGTTTTCAATCGCATACGCGTCCATCTCTCCGCGATGTGCGCGCATGATGCGCTTTGCCGCGTAGTAGAGTTCAAAGCAGGCGCGCGCCGCTGCGATGCTCGCCGCGTCCCCGCTGGAGCGCTCGCGTCCGACCGCATAACCGATCATCGCCCCGTGGCTCCATTCCGGCAGATCGGGCACATCCGTGTCCACCTTCAGCGGCTCGGGCATGTAGCGATAGGTCACGAGCACATCCCCGTCCTCGACGGCGGGCACGCGCAGCGTCTCTGTGCTGGCCCCATAGTAAAACGGCAGCCGCGTGCCGTCGCGAGAGAGTGCAATCACCTTCACCGCGCCGCGCGGCAACTGCGAGAGGTCGATCTGCCCGCCGACCAGCGGAAGCGTGTCGCTCCTGCGCGGCTGCAGCTCGTTGGTGAGGTCGATCATCGCGTCGTTGAGATAGCGCGTGAGTTTGTCGCGCCAGCTTTCCAGCGTCTGCGCGTCTGTTCCGCGGTCGAGCTGGAGCAGCGCGCCTGTGAGCAGTTCCTTGAGCGTCATACATGCGCCCTCCTTTACAATACCTTTTTGCCGCCGCTTTTACGGTAGGCCCGTACGCGCGCTTCGCTTTGGTAGCGAACCTGTGCGCTCTGCGAGATCAGCGTTGCGAGGCTTTTGGGAACGGCGACGGGTTCGCCGGTGCGGATGCGGAAAAAGTGCCCGTTGATTCCGCCCTCCCAGTGTGTTTCTCCGCCTTCGGACTGGATCGTGATGGTCACCTTCGGTTCTGCGGCAAGCGCCTTGCCGGTAGCGGTAGAGATGCTGTCGATCTGCGATTCTGTCATGTAATTCATAGTTCTTCCTCCTGAAAGTTATTTTTTTGAGATGGGAGGGCGCTGCCGCCCTCCCTGCCGGTTGCTGCGCGTTACAGGCTGACGCCGTGTTCGACGCGCACGATCCAGAGATTGTTGAGGATTTTCGCCGTATACGCGGCGATCTTTGCGCCGACGGTCGCGCGCTGGTCGAGCGGGTCGCTCGCGCCGCCGCTGCCGACGGGTTTGACGATGGTCTGCAGGCAGCCTTCGCCGTCCACGTCGATGATGCCGTAGGCGTCCGCGCCGAAGACGAGCGTTGCGTGGATATCGGTGCCCTTCTTCGTCTCGCTGTCGATTTCGCCCGCATCCTCGCTGTAGACGACGGTATCGGCCGCAATGGTGCCCGAAATAGACTCGGATACCGTTACAGTCTTTGCCGTTTTGTCGGCGGAGGCAACGGTGTATTCGGTATCGCCGATCTTGATCTTCGCGCCTGCCGTGAGGTAGAGCGCCGCGGCGTCCGAAATAATGGAGAGCGTAACGGTGGAGCTGTCCGCGCTGTGCGCGCTCACGGTGGTCAACACGCTCTGTGAAAACACCTTCGCTTCCGTACTCTCGACGAAAACGACGCCGAACAGGCGGCCGATCTCGCCGGAGTAGATCTGCTCAACATCCGAATACTTCGAAACATCCTGCCAGAGCGCGTCGCTCTGCAGGTCGTAGGTCGCGTCCGGCGAGCAGATGCAGATAAAGTGCGGTTTGCGGCTTTTGCCGTCGCTCGTGGTGTTGAACATGCGCGCCTTCGCCTTTTTGAGCGAACGCACGGCTTTTCGAATCTCCGTTACCGTCAGTTTGTCGTCCGCGCCGAGGGCGAGGCGGCTGGTGTTGCCGTTTGCATACTGCACGTTGGTACCCGCGCACATCGCGTCGCGCGTGACCCATTCCATAACGGTGCCGAGCTGTTCGCCGAGCAGTTCCGTGCTCTCGGTCAGCACCGGATCGTAGCTGGTCAGGTCGAGCAGGTCGCTGACTTCGACGTATGCGCCGTACTGCCGCACCTCTCCCTCGATCTTGCTCTGCGCGAGGCTCTGCCCGGCGGGTGTGACGCCCTCTTCCAGAACGAGCGCGTTGGTGTCGGGCGTGAAGAGTTCATAGCGCCTGAATTCCACGCGCTTGCCGCTATTGCGCGGGATGCTGCGCTTCTGGCCGTAGCTTGCGTGCACGAGCCGCGTCTTGGCGATCTCGAGCAGCGTGCGGTCGTAAAAGGTCTTGTTGCTGAATGTGGTGCCCGCCGTGGATACCGTGGTATTGCTGTTGCTCATTTGGTCTCCTCCTGTGTCTTAGAGTCTGGTTCTGCCGCCGTCGCGGGCGGTTTTCTTCATCTGCTGCATGAGCTCGCGAAACGCATCGCTGCTCATGGAGCGATAGTTCGTCGATCCCGGCGCCGCGCTTCCGCCGCGCGAGCTCTTCGGCAGCGAACCGCGTTCACGCACGCGGGCGCTCATGCGCTCCATCGCGCTGCGCTCCGCCTCTTCGGCGCGTTTCTGCGCCGCGTAGATGCGGATGCCCGCCTCCGCGCCGTATTCGCGCATCAGGTTGGCGAGTTCGGGATCCCCGGCCGCCGACGCAAAGTCGAATCCCTCCGGAAGCTTTCCCTCCGCAATCAGCCCTGTGATCTCTTCCACCAGCGCGTCAAACTCCGGATCGTTTCCCGGATTGACCTGCGGTTCCGGCGCCGCGGGGTTCGCGGCGGAGAGCCGCTGCATGATCGTGTTCTTCGTCTGTTTCATCTCTTTCTCCCTGTCTCTCCCGGATTGAACGGGAGCGCCTGTTGTTTGCTTGCGAGCGCCTGCGCCTTCTCGCTCTGTTCCCTGAGCTGTTTGAGCAGCTGATCCTTGCCCTCGAACACCATGAGTTCAACCGCCTGTGCGGGCGTCATCATGCCGCTCTGGAGCATCCTCAGCGCGAGTTCATTCTGGCTCATCGCGGAATACTTCGTCTCCTGCTGCGCCTTGACCGAGATGTAGAATTCGATTGGTAGCACAACGTTGCCCGGCGCGCGCTTGACCAGCATTGCGCTTTCAAATGTGCGCTCCTTCGTTTCGCCGTCAATGGTAACGTTGACCCTGCGCGTAAAGAAGTTGAACTCACGTTCCACCTCAATCTCGAAGCGCACCGCGTCGCGGAAGCTCTCGTGTAGCATCCGCGCGATCATACGCGCCCTCTTGTTGCTCATCTCCTGCATCGCGGCGATTGCCGACGCGGCGGTGATGCCGCCCGACGCCGTCCCGCGCGAGAAGTCGTTTGCGCCGCTCTCCTGCTTGATGCCCTCGCGAATCGCGTTGATATAGCCTATGATGTAGGCGGGCAGCGGCGGTGTGGAAAACCAGGTCACGCCGCCGAGGCTCTCGCCGCGGTGCACTTCCTTGCTCCAGTCGCGCAGATCCTCGGTGTCGAATCCGCTGGCCTCGGTTACGAGCAGCTTGTTGTGGCTCGCCATCAGCGCGTTTTTCAGCACGATCTGGTCGAGTTTGTCCGCATACCGCTGCTGTGTTTCAAACATGTCCACGAGCCCGAGGCCGAGGCAGGAACCCTTGCGTACGAACATCGTCGTGATCACAAACGGATACATCCCGTGGCCAAATAGGCCGTCCGGCTTGATGTCCCGGCTGTCCGAGAGCACCTGATTGCCCGCAATCTGCGCCATATGCACGCTGCTTTGCTCGGTCTCGGCGTCGTATTCACGCCACCAGTACTCCAGAAAGAGCATTGCGCCGTTCCGGTCGCCGTGCAGGATACCGTCCTCCACCGCGTCGGGCGTGCCGAACGCGTCCGCCGTCAGAAACGGTGCGGCCTTGGGAAAGCGGGATTCGATGTAATCGCGCGTTTTAAGCGAGATCTTAAACACCGCCCTGCTCTCCTGCGCGTCCGTCGCCAGCGGGTCGAAGAGGATGCTCCTCGCGTCAACATGTCGGATAAACGCGCCGCCGAGGCCTGCGTTGAGCGAATTGTCGTAGCCGACCTCCTGTACGCAATAGCCGCCGACCAGCAGGTCGTGCACGAGCTTACGGTATTCCTTGATGTAGCCGTCCGCGTCGTGGTTCTGCCGGATAATCGCTTCGATGACGCGCGCAACCTCTGCTTCCGCCGGGCTCTCCGGCAGGATCGTTGCCTGCGGCACCCGGTCCAGCAGCTCGGCCTTGAGGTTTTCCACCGTGCTCTGAATCACAGGAGTCACGGGGCGCGGCTCGCTGCGGTCGGTCAGCGGCACGTCGTGCCAGTGGTCGCCGCGATACATGCGCTCGCAGTTCTCCAGCCGCTGCCACTCGGCGACATATGCCCCGCGAAACTCGCGAAACAGGCCGTATGCCCGCTGGGCAAGTTCGCGCTGCCGCTGCGTCTGTTCTGTTCCTTTCATTTCCTTATATCCTCCTTTGGGGATTCAACCCGTCTACAGTCCCGTAAAGCCGTCCGCAAGCGGATGCGGCGCCGCAAACGGGTCATATGCGCGCGCTTTTGGCTTCTTCGGTTCGCTTGCCGCAGCCGGTCTCGACATCAGCCCGTAGCGCAGCGCTTCCGCCGCGTGGTCTTCGCAGGCCGGGCTCACGTCCTCGACGAACCGTTCGTCGAAGGTGAGCGCGGGCAGCGTGCGAATGAGGTTTTCGCAGTTGCGAAAGATCAACAGCCTCGGCTGACCGTCGTCCGCCTCGGCCAGATACTCCCGCACGCGCTGCCATCCGGCGATTCTGGCGTTGTCCGCCTTTAAGAGCGGAACACCGCCGTGCGCAAATACCTCCGCGATGCTCATGCCGCTCAGCTCGCCGCTTGCGCTCATCCCCCTGTTCTGCCAGGCGTCCGGCGAGGCTGCGGTGTACGCGACCGTTTCTTCTCCCGTCAGATGACGGATGCGCCGCGCCGTCTCGCTCGACAGCACCTTGCGCTCGTAATATTCACGGTATGCATACACCCGCCCGCCGGGCGCCACGGCAAACCAGAGCACCGCGCAGGGGTCGTTGTAGCCCCAGTCCATCGCGCGGAACCTCCGCCACGACTTCGGGACCGTAAACGGCTCCACGACGTGCCTGCTTCTCGAAAACTCGCCGAAGTACTGCCCCGCCAGCACATCCCAATCCCCGTCGAGATGGGCGCGCCTCAGCGGCTCCGGCAGGTTCTCGAGCGCTGTGACATAGAGTCTGTCCCGCATCAGAAACGGATTGTCCGTTACGCGCGCCGGAATGAACACATAATCCTCCGCCCGCTCGCTCGAGCGGTACAGGCGGTCGATGAAGAGCCTTTTTACCCATGCGTGCCCTACGCCGCCGGGATTGCACGTATAGTACATGCGCGGCGTAAAGTCCGTGCGCACCGAGCGGTTGCAGGTTGTGAGAAACTGCATCTGGCTCTCGGTGAACTGGGTGGCTTCCTCCATGCCGATTACGTCGTATTCCTGCCCCTGATAGCGGTACACGTCCTGCTCGTTGTCGCAATAACCGAGTTTGATGCGGCTGCCGTTCGGAAACGTAAATACGCGTTGCGTTTGGTTGTAGTTGACAAACCCTGATAATTCCGTTTGCATCAGCCGTACATGGTTCTCGGTCAGCTCCGGCAGCGTTCTCCGGAGCAGAAGGATCTGGAGGCCTTCGAAGCGCAGAGCGAGGAGTACGAGTTTTCTCCGCATGGCCCAGCTCTTGCCGCCTCCGCGCGCGCCGCCGTATGCGGTGTGCCGGGCCTTGCTTTCGAAGAATTCCCGCTGACGTGGATTTGGATACCCCTTTAATAAGAATTCCATGTCACTCGCTCCAACCTTCCTTGTACTCCAGCACGATCACGATCCTGTTCTCTCCCTCGTCCGGTGGCAGTTTTTCGCCGGTTCCAAGTTCCTCCAGCAGTTTCGCGGCTACGCTGTACTGGAGTTCCCCCAGCAAAGCGTGCTCAACGATGTACCGCCCGATCCGGCGGAGCGCTCCGGCATACTGCCTGCTCTCCGTTCCCTGTCCCCCTTTCCGGCTTTTTGCGAGTATTTCGGCTTGCGGCTGTCCGAGATGCTCGCTCAGGCCCGCCAGCGTATACGGCGTCTGCCGAACCGTGACGCTTCCGTTTTTCAGCGTCACGCGCTCCGCTGTCGCATCGCATGCGGCAAAATACGCTTCGATTTTGCTCTTGAGGGATTTTGGTCTGGCTGGTTCCATTCGTTCGTGCTCCTTTCTTGCGCGGCGGCGAAGTTGTCGAGTTTTCCTGCCGCCGAATTCAGCATAACCCGCCTGTTGCATGAAAAATTATCGGAATTTTGCCTTTCAGAATTGTAAGAATGCACACGCAAAAAAACGCGCCGTTACCGGCGCGTGCGTAAGTCACTTTCGGATATGGAGTTTTATGATATGCTTTACAAGATTTTAAAAAACGTGCTCTGATCGGCAACTTCGGTCGTTCGTAACGCGTTTGGAAAAGGACGGACCCACTTGAAAAAAGCGTTTACCATATTGATCGCAGTACTGCTTATTGTGTCGTTTGCTTCGTGCAAAAAAGCCGCAGACGAATCTGCCGTCGTCTCCGCATCCGATGCAGCCCCGGCAGATTCGCAGCCGGAAACCGAGTTGCCCAATCCCATTGTCGAGGTGGAAGGCCCTGCGGACTTCAACGATCTTGGCTTCATCATCACGCCGCACCAGCAGGCGGACAGCGCAACTTACAGCATCATCAACGGCTCGATCGCGCAGATCGTCTTTACGTTCAATCGTGAAACCTATACCTACCGTGCCGCGCAGACGACAGCCGATATTTCAGGTGTATTCGAGTCGTTCGATCCGCTGCCGCAGTCACTCTTTCTTGAGGGATCCGGCTTTAAGGTTACCGTACTCGTGCGCACGATCGGCGGCGGGGAGCGCGGCGCGCTCGCAGAATGGGAACTCGAAGGCGTACGCTATTCGTTTTACACACCTGACCGGACTAATTTCGAATTGCTGATGGATGTATTGCTTCCGATCATCTATACGGATCTGCCTTTCGCCCTCTGCTGCGGATAATCCGTCCGTTCAGTGTTCGTTTAGTAAAGCTGCAAACAAAAAGCCCGAACGATGAATCGTCCGGGCTTTTATGTTGTTTGCGTTTACTCCGGTTTCGGTGCTGCGACCGGGCACACGTCCGCGCAGTTACCGCAGTCGATGCATTTCTCAGCGTCGATCACATAGATCGAACCTTCGCTGATCGCTTCGGTCGGGCACTCGGGCGCGCACGCACCGCACGCGATGCATTCTTCAGAAATAATATATGCCATGATCCGTTCCTCCGTATCAAATTTCCTAAATATTATAACACAGCGTATTCAAACGTCAACCGAATCAGCTAAATTACATGTTTTCTCTGCTTCAGAATGGTTGAACGCTGCGCCGTACCGCTCAATCCTGCTTCGGCGGCGCCGGATTTGCGGGTTTCGGGCGGTTCGATCCGCCGCGTCTGCGCCGGCTCGGTTTCTTTTGCCCGTCCTGCGCGGGCGCTGGCTTCTGCCCTTGCGGGTTCGCCTGTTGCGGGCGCGGTTTGTTTTGCTGTGGCTGCTGTTTTTGCTGTGCGCCAGGCTGCCGTTGCTGCTGGTTCTGTTGCGCGCCCTGCTGCGGTGCGTTGCCGTTCTGACCGGATGCGTTTGCGTTCGGCCGGTTTCCGCTCCTGCCGCGTCCTCCGCGGCGGCGCCGTTTGCGATCGGGGCTGCGTTCCTGCGCTGGTGCACTTTCACCCGCAGGCTTTTCCTCCGCGGCGAGTTCACCGGGCATTTGATCCGCTGGTTGCACCGTTTCGAAAACGGGCAGCGGTTCGCCGGGTTTTGCGAGCATGCCATAATGGAATTCCCGCACCTCGATCGAGCCGTCCGGCATCTTCAGCCGCACCTTCGTTTTTTCGGTGATGACGTTGTTTTCAACGACGGTGCCAAGACCGTCCGGTGTCTGTATCTCGCGGTTGACATGCGGCATCTTGCGTTTCATGTCCTCATAGCAAGCCTGCTCATACTGCAGGCAGCACATCAGCCTGCCGCAAAGGCCGCTGATCTTCGTCGGGCTGAGCGATAGATTCTGCTCTTTCGCCATCTTGATCGAAACGGGATGGAAATCGTCCAGAAACGCCTTGCAGCAGACGACCCTTCCGCAGATTCCAAGTCCGCCGAGCATCTTCGCTTCGTCCCGTACGCCAATTTGCCGCAGCTCGATGCGTGTGCGGAACTGCGACGCAAGGTCCTTGACCAGATCGCGAAAGTCCACCCGCTCGTCCGCCGTGAAATAGAAAACAAGTTTGCTCCCGTTAAACGAGTACTCCGCGTTGACAAGATGCATATCCAGCTTATGCTGTTCGATCTTCTGCTGGCAAATGTGGAACGCGTCGTCCTCCTTGGCGCAATTCTGCTCGCGCATGTTCGTGTCCTGATCCGTCGCGGGGCGCACCACGGGTTTGAGCGGGGAAACAATCGCTGTCTCCTCAACTTCCATGGCAACCTGCGCAACCTCGCCGTATTCCTGCCCGCGCGCGGTTTCGACGATCACGCCGTCCCCTTCGCTGAACTCGAATTCCAACGGATCAAAATAATAGATGCGTCCGCTCGATTTGAACCGTACGCCGATAACCTTCATGTGTTCTTTAACTCCTTCTATACTATCTCCGGGGAGAGAGTTCTCTCCGCCGCCGGAGCCGTCCATGTCGTGTTACTTGTTGTTCTGCTCTTCGCAAAACAGCTTCGCCAACACACCGTCTACGGTGAGAAATACGTTCGCACCTGCGGATAGCCTCTGCTGTGCGCTGGCTAACATTTCTATGATACCTTGTATCTGCGCCGTTGTAAAGCACGAGGCGATGCGATGGATCAGCGCTTTACGGTCGCTGTTGCGCATCCTGTCAGAGTCAAGAGATTCGTTGAGAGCATCCTGATATACGCTGGCAAAGACCGTCAGCAGCGACTGCGCAAGCGCGGGATCCGCCCGCTTCTTCTTTTTTCCGGTTCTGCCCTTCGCTTCCTCGTCCGTCGTCTCGCTTGCTTCTGCATCGGTGCTCATCGAAGTCAGCAGCTCCGCCGCGCCCGAAAACGGCGCAAAGTCGAATGCCGCGCATTCGAGAATACGCAGCGCTTCCTCGCGAAACGCGCGCGTCTCCTTAGAAGCATATGCTCTCGCACGGTTTGGAATGCCATCCGCCAGCGCGGCAAAAAACAAGGCTTCGCTTTCGTCCATACCGTCCGCAGAGAGCAGTCTCGCCGTCTCTTCCACGCTGCCCGCGCCGAGGCGCTCAATGAGGCAGCGCGAGCGGATCGTTGGCAGCAGCCCAAACTCGTTTCCCGTCAGAATCAGCATGGTGTCGCTGTGCGGTTCTTCCAGCGTTTTGAGCAGGGTATTCTGTATCTGTATGCTCAGATTGTGCGCGTTCATAAAAAGAAACGCACGCCTCCCGCCGTTGAATCCCTGCATTGCCGCCGAGGACAGCAACGTGCGCACATCGTCTACCCTGACCGGTCCATCGCCGATCTCGTAGTAGTTGGGACAGTTCTCGAGCCGTTCCGGCGTATCCGCGTCCAGGCAAAAGAGCGCCGCGCATCGGCGCGCCAGCTCCCGTCTGCCGCTGTCCTGCGGTCCGGAGATCAAAATCGCGTGCGGTGCGCGTCCGTTTTGAATTGCTTCCAGCAGTCGTTCACGCATGAGTCTTCCCGTTTTCCTTCATGACCAGTATCATTCCTCCGTGCACGCCGAAGAGTGACGCGCCGTTTTGTTCCTGTTTGGCCAGATAGGCAATCGCGTCCCGATCGATGCGCTCTCCCGGCATGATGAGTGCGATACCGGGCGGGTACACGCCGACCGGCTCGCTGGCAACGCGCCCCTGTGCTTGAGTCATAGGCACAGGCTCGGATGCCCCGAACGTCGCGGTCCGGATATCAACCGGTTGATCGTTCCCTATTGCAGGCGCTGCACTGGCTATACTGACACGCTGTTGCTTACGCTTGGGCAACCCCTCCAGCGCCGCAAGCAGACGCTCGTACCACACGGGCTCGTCAACCGGAGCCGTGATAAGCACCAGCCGCCGTGCATCCGCCATCTCGATATAGATGCCTTTTTCCTCCAGCAACGCCTGCGCCTGATACCCCGCGTATCCTCGCGCGGAAACATCTATGACGAGCCTTGTCCGGTCTCGCTCATACACACCGTTTCCAATCGGATCGTGCGGCACGGTGAAGCCTTCCATTGCCTCGATCTGTTGTTCGAGATCGATGCAGCGCCGCACCTGCCCCGTCCAGTTCCGCCGCTTGGCCATATAGACCGACCAGTCCAGCGAAGCCATGAGCAGGTAGGACGGGCTGTTCGTCTCCGTCATGGAGAGTGCGTGCTGTATCTTTTCCTTTGTCAAGCGGCATTCACTCAGATGCAGGCTGGCCGCCTGTGTCAGCGCATCCATCGTTTTATGCTGCGAGTGTGCAAACGCGTCGGCGATTCCGCCGAGCCCCTGCGGCAGTGCGTCCGAAAATGGAAAATGCGCCCCGTGTGCCGCGTCTACGAGCAGCAACGCGCCATGGGTGTGCGCTGCGTCCGCGAGGCCCTTCACGTCCGCACAGAAGCCGTATGCGTTCGGAGACGTAATCAGCGCCGCGGTTGCGCCCGTCTCCTTAAGCGCACGATCCAGCGCCTCTGGCGTCACCATACCGGGCAGGCCGGAAGCTTCGTCATAATTCGGGCACAGATAACTCGCCTCAATTCCGCGCAGCGCGGCGCCGTTGAGCGCGGATTTGTGACAATCGCGCGAGAGCAGCAGCTTGTCCGTTTCCTCGAGCGCCAGTATCATCGCCTGCACAGCGTTGGTCGACCCGTTGACTACAAAAAAAGAAGCCTTCGCGCCATACTCTTTCGCCATGCTGTTTTGCGCCGCTGCGATTGCGCCCTGCGGTGCGTGTAGGTTGTCCGTGTTGCTCAGCTCCGTCACGTCCCAGAGCGGCAGTTCGCCGCGCCAGAATCCCGCCAACCCGCGCCCTTTGTGGCCGGGCATATGGAAGCGCGCGGCGTCTAAACGCTCGTATGTACCGAGCGCCTCCTGCAGCGATTGATATGATTTCGTCCGTTGGTCGTCCATCCGGTCGGTTAACTTTCCTTTTCCTTTTGAACAGCCTGACGCTGCGCAAACAGTTTTGAAACAAACTCGTCGCTCGGACTGATTCGATATGCCTGCACGGCTCCGTTCTCACGTATGCGTATGATCATGGAGTTGCGCCGTGAGAAAACCGTTGCGCTCCGCGCGCGTATCCTGTCTCTTTGAGCGCTCACCGGGCGTTCAATTTCGAGAATATCGTTCAGCGGCGCCGCAACAATCGTTCTCTCGCCGTTGAACGCAATCCGTTCGATGGCAAACATCGAATCTGTCAGCGTATACCGATAGCTGATCGTGTGCCTGAGATACATATATAAGCCGATTGCCGCCGTCAGCGTGTAGATTGCCGGCTGCACGATGTACCGGGGTATCTGCCAGCGCGTATACAGCAGATTTGCAAGCGATATCGTGCCGATTACCACCGCGATCAGGAGAACATAGATCGATCCGGCGGAGCGGTTCAGCTTGCGTTTTGGTTTGGCTGTTTCCATTGCAATCAGCGAAATGACTTCGTTCGACTCCATATGAATATTATAGTGAGAGAGCTATAAAACGTCAATCAAAGACGAGTAATTTCGAGATATCCTGAGAATTCTAGCGATATTTTACAATAGTCGCGTTCTATCGCTTCCCAAGTTGATTGCAAGTGGTGTTAAATTCATGTAGAATTTTCCGGTAGCATTCCTCCTTAGCTCAGTTGGTAGAGCATGCGGCTGTTAACCGCAGTGTCGCTGGTTCGAGTCCAGCAGGGGGAGCCAAAACAAACAGCCCGTCATTCGACGGGCTGTTTGTTTTCTTTCCGGTATAGATAGAGGATAAGATTCGAACACGCTACAACAAGGAAGCTTTCTCATATTCACACCTTATAAAGAAACATAATAACGAGTAATCTCTTTATTGAATTTCTCCCACGAGTGAGTGGTCTTGTGCAAGGTAAGTATTGGGTCAGGAAGTAGCTTCAAGATGTTTCTTATGATATCTGAACTTGGGATAGTTATACTTTATTCTCTTCATTATGCAACGACTTTTTATTACAAACGAACTTAGGCTGTCTTCCCTCCAGAAAATCGATGATTCCCTCCGCGGAGGTTTCGGCAACACGTAACACACACTCTCGAGTTAACGCGGCGGAGTGAGGCGTCAAAATCAGATTCTTCGCGCTAAACAATGCCGAATCAAGCGCTGGCGGCTCATGCTCAAACACATCCAGAGCAGCACCTGCCAAAGTCCCTTTTTGAAGCGCGTCACAAAGCGCATCCTCGTCCACAATGCCGCCGCGCGACGTATTTACGAGAAATGCCCCTTGTTTCATCTGAGCAAACAGCGCCGCATTGAAGAGATTCCGCGTTTGCGTTAGTAGCGGAAGATGTATAGAGACAAAATCGCTGTTTGAAACTACATCCTCAATGGTGGTCAGCATACTAACATACGGCTCTACAGACTGAACGAACGGATCGAATGCCAGAACGTTCATGTAAAACGCCGCATATGCTTTCGCGGCAACGGCTTGACCAATGTTGCCATACCCAATCAGTCCCAGTGTTTTACCGGACAGATCCGCGGGCAAGTATTTCCTGCGAATCTGGAAATCTCCATCCCTTACGTGCGCGTCAAGCACAAATAGTTGCTTGGATAGAGCCATGATAAGCGCCAATGTGTGTTCAGCTACCGAAAGCGTGTTTGCGTGCGGCGTATTTAGCACCATAATGCCGCGCCTGCTCGCGGCGTCGACATCGACGTTGTCAACCCCAACGCCCGTGCGGCTGATGACTTTCATTTTCGGGCACTGCGCCAGAAATTCCTCCGTCACCTTCATCCAGGTCCCAATTTGAAGGCATACTGCGTCCCTGCAGGCTTCCAACAAAGATTGAGCGTCATTATTCGTAATCACCGTTAGATGTGCATATTCCCGAAGGCGATTCAATATGGCTTCTTCTGTTACCTGTCCAACCACTACATGTTTCATTTCGTTCTCCCTTAACCGAACTCGTAAACGGTCACTCGCTTTTGATCCGCACATGCTTGACATGCAAGTATTCGTACAATCCTTCCGGCCCATGTTCATGCCCGAATCCGCTGTCGTACCAACCACCATACGGCGCGTTGATCACGCCGGCGTCCACGTTGTTTACAGCTACATTGCCCGCGTTCAATTCCATATAAAGTTTGTGCGCTTCCGCCAAACTCTCGGTATATGCGATCGCTGCAAGACCATAGCGCGTGTCGTTCGCAAGCCGGATCGCCTCGTCCAGTGTGTCGAACGCCATCACGCCGACGACCGGCCCAAATGTTTCCTCCTGCATCACGAGCATGTCGTGATTACAGTCGGTTAATATTGTCGGATTGAAGAAGTTCCCTTTTTTGAAGCGTTCGCCTAGTGGCGCATCGCCGCCAATCACGCAACGTGCTCCGTGCTTGAGCGCATCCGCGATATGGATTCCCGTCGTTTCCAACCCACTTTTTGTGCACATAGGGCCTAGGTCGCAAAAATCGGTAAGGCCGTTCCCAACCTTCAAACACGCTGTCTTTTCAATAAACTTCTGCAAGAAGGGCTCATATACGCAGCGCTCAACATAAATTCGGTTGACCGCGATGCAGATCTGTCCCATGTTCCGAAAGCTCCTGCGCGTCGCTCCTGTAGCCGCCGCATCGAGATCGGCGTTTTTTGTTACTACCATGGGTAGACTCCCACCGAGTTCAAGTGAAAGGTGTCGCAAGGAATCGACACTCTGCGCAAGGATCGTTCGGCCGACGGACGTTGAGCCTGTAAACGCAATCTTTTTCAGCTTTTTGCTTCCAGTCAGCACGCCGCCGATCGCACTTCCGCGCCCAGTGATGACATTGACGACACCATCCGGAAAACCGGCACGCTGCATCGCCCGGACGAACGCAAGAGGAGAAAGCGGTGTTTCGGACGGTACTTTCAGTACAAAAGTACAGCCTGCGGCAAGCGCTGCGCCTACCTTCCAGGCCATTAGTTCAACTGGATAATTCCAAGGAGAAAGCAGTCCGACAGGTCCGATTGGCTGATATATTACGCGGCTTTCTACGTTTATCCCTTCCGCATTCGGCACGATCCGTCCGCAAACACGTTCACCTTCCTCGGCATAATAGCGGAGGATATCCGCGCCTTTTGTCACTTCTCCTAGTGCTTCGGCAAGCGGCTTTCCCTGCTCGAGCGTCATCAGGCGCGCAATCTCGTCAGCGTCCTCTAGAACCGCCTCGTGCGCGCGCCTGAGCAGCGCGCAGCGGGTAAATGGGGTTGTACGCGACCAAGCGGGAAACACACGATCCGCTGCATCAATCGCATCCAGCACGTCCATTTCCGTCGCCGCGGGAACCGTCGCGAACGGTTCGTTCATAGCGGGGTTCACCACATCGAGAACCGCACCGTCCGTTGCGTCGCGCAGAGCGCCGTCGATCCACATCTGTTCGTGTATCGATTCGTTCGATTTCATACGTTCCTCCGTTCCTTTCTCGCCACTCGAAGCCGAGTCAGATCAACCCTTTTTCGCGCAGCGCATCCCGGATGGACAACTTGTCGGCTTCCGAAAGCGGCAGTAGCGGCAGGCGTGGTTGCCCGCCGACATAGCCCGCCATGTCCATGGCCGATTTCACCGCTGCAACACCACCCCTGCCCGATACGGACTTGTTCAGCTGGAGTATTTCCCGGTTGAGTGCAAAGCACGATTCGTAATCCCTGCTGCGGAAGAGTTCGTAAAGCTTCACCGTTACATCCGGAAACGCATTTGCAAGAGAGATGACCCCGCCCGTCGCGCCGCCGATCAGCGCGCTTAAAAAGAAGTTCGCCGAGCCCGCCATCACGCAGAAATCCTCCGGCACGCTCATCAGATAGCCGCTGATATTCCCGGTCGATGAGTCTTTCATGCCGACGATGTTTGGATGCACGGACAGTTGCTTGACGAGCGCATTTGAGAGTGTGATCCCACCAGTGAACTGTGGTGCGCAATATGCCAGACAGGGTTTGTCGACGCTGTCTGCAACGTCTGAGAAATACTTCAGTAGCGCCTCATCCGTCATTTGTTTTTTAAAGTAATTTGGGCTCAGCAGTGTTACATAATCAGTTCCGATCGAGCAAGCTTCCCGCGCCAACCGGATGGTTTCATACGTCGACTCCGCAATGCAACCCGTCATAACAATCTGACCAGCGCCTTTGTTCTGAACGATAGTCTCGAGCACGCGCCGTTTTTCATCAGCCAACAGGCTCTTGTTTTCGCCGTTGCTGCCCAGCGCGAGATACCCTTTGAGCGGGCCTTTTGCATAGCGTTCCATATTTTGTTTCAGGCCATCATAATCGACCTCTCCGTTTTCAAAAAACGGTGTCGTAATCGGGGCAAATACGCCGCTTAGGTTGCTTCTGTGATCCATATTATGTACCTTTCCATCGATGAGATTGTACGTTATTTCGTTTTTCGGGTGATTTTTGTTCCAGGTATATCGCATTTATTGCGCCGAAGTCTGCCGCTTCTCCTGAGTTTCTGCGTTCCGGAGGCGATCACAAGGCTGACGAGAGCCAGAATGAACGGAAACATCTTCACGATGGAACTCGGCACTCCTGTGCCTACGAGCTCGATCTGAATGCCTACGGCGTCCGCATACCCCAATAGCAGCGTCACCAACCACACGAAAACCGGGTGCGCGCCTCCGAATACAACTGCCGTAAACGCGGTAAATCCGCGTCCGCTGATCATGTTTTCCGTGAACTCCGAAACCGTAACCGTAGCGATATATCCGCCCGCAAGGCCGCAAAGTAGCCCCGAAATCACAATCACCTGCCAACGTATCCGCTCCGGCGAAACACCTGCCGTACGTGCTGCATCCTCGGACTCGCCGACCGCACAAATATTCAAGCCGAATTCTGTCTTGTATAACAGAATGTAACAGGCGATCACGAGCAAAAAAGCGAGCCAAGTAATCGGGCTCTGACCGTTAAGTGCTTTCCCAAGCACCGGTATCTTTTCCAAAAACGGCATGTTCAACAGCGGCAGTTTGTCGATTAATGGCGGGCGAATCTGTCCCTGCGTTTCAAAAATTGCGCGGAGCAGGTATGTCGTCATCCCAAGGCCGAGCATATTTATTGCGATGCTCGAGATGATATGGTTTGCACGAAAGCGCACAACCGCCAACCCAAACACAAGTGCGATAAGCCCGCCGGCGATTGTTCCGCCAAGCAATCCGAACCATACGCTGCCACCCGACCATATAACGACTGATACGCTGGCAAAAGCGCCAACTAGCATAATGCCCTCCAACGCCAGATTGAGCACACCCGTTTTGTAGCAAAGCAGGCAACCCAGCGCAGCGATAGTCAGCGGTGTTGCAATGCGAAACATGGAAGCAAAAACGGTACTGCTGAAAACGATCTCCATGTCACTCACCCTCCTCTTTCGGCTGTTGCGGGCTGCATTCGATTTCTGGCTGAGCATCTTTTCCACGCTTGCTTAAATACCGTTTCTTCAGCAGCGGCAGCGCAAGTTTTGCGGAAATCGTAATGATGATAATCGCCATGACGATATCCGTAATGGCGGAAGGAACATCTGTAAAACGTTCCATATTGATGCCGCCATTATACAAAGTGCCTAGGAAAAAACCTGAAAATACAACGCCTATAGGATTGTTGTTTGCCAGCAGCGAAATCACGATGCCGTCAAACCCGAACCCAGGATTAAATCCAGCGATGAGTTTATGCTGTACCGCACATACCTCGATTGCGCCGATAATGCCGGCGACCGCCCCGCTGATCAACATAACGGTGATCGTCAAACGCTTCGGGTTCATCCCGCCATATCGTGCAAGATTCGCGTTTGCCCCTACAATGCGGATTTCATAACCGAGCCGTGTCTTATAGAAGAGAAAAACCATGATTCCGGCAACTGCGAAGGCGATATAAAGCCCTACGTTCGCCGTCGATGGTGCGAACGCCTGAAACCGTGGGAGCCAAGTGTATTCCGGCAGTAACGCGCTTGCGTTATACCGCATTGCTGCGGCGGGATCACGCATTGGTCCTACGATCAGGTAAAGCAGGAAAAACTCCGCCAAAAAATTCAACAGCAGCGTTGAGACGACCTCATCCGTATTGAACAGCACCTTCAGCGTGCCCGGAATCAGCGCCATCAGAGCTCCTCCCAGCATTGCAGCTAAAAAGACGATAGTCAGAGCCAGCGCGTTCGGCATTTCTGGCAGTGAGAGAGCTACCGCTGTAGCCGCCACAGCTCCGATAAGAATCTGTCCATCTACGCCCAGATTATAGATTTCTGCTTTGTATGTCACACAGATCGCCAATCCGGCTAGAATCAGCGGAATAGACCAGCGGATCGTCCCCGCGAGATCCTGTGTCAGGCTGCTCCAGACACCTTTCAGGATAGCAAATGCATCGTATCTGGAGAGCGCGAGGAAAATTGTTGCAAGAAGAAGCGCAAAAAGAATGAGCACGATTTGCCTGATTACTATGGCAGCAGCTTCCTTGAGCTTTCTGTGTGCCTGGCTCGAACGAAACAGCGTTGAATCATGATCCCGGCGGGCTGCCACATTAGAGGTTTTCTCTGCATTTTGCTTCATAGCGCATCCTCCGGTAGTGTCATCCGTTTCGACCCGAGCATATACATGCCAATCTCGTGCCGCGTCGCTTCACCACGTCTGAACTGCGCCACGATTTGCCCTTCATAAATCACCAGAATGCGGTCGGACAGGGACATGACCTCTTCCAGTTCAGCCGAGACAAGCAGTATCGCTTTCCCGCTGTCGCGCAGTTTTGCAATTTGATTATGAATATACTCGATGGAACCGATGTCGATTCCTCTTGTAGGCTGTGCGGCAATCATCAGATCCGCATTCACTTCGGCTTCTCTGGCAAAGATCACCTTTTGCATATTACCGCCCGACAGAGTCCCCAGGCGATATCCCGTATCAGGCGTCTTCACCTGATAAGCGCTGCAAAGCTGTTCGGCAAACACGCCGAGCCTTGCTCCGTCGAGAATGCCTGTTCGGCAAAACGGTTTCTGATAATAGCGGTTGAGCACAAGATTGTCCTTGATCGTGCAGCTCTTTGCTACACCTACGCGTAGACGGTCCTCAGGAATATGACTCATACCAAGGTCTCGTCTACGTCGAACAGAGAGCGTGTCGATTCGTTTGCCGCAAAAACGAATTTCTCCACTTTTTATCGGCGACATGCCGGTTACCACGTCTACAAGCTCCGTTTGACCATTGCCTTCGACTCCTGCAATACCCACGATTTCACCCTCGTGCACACTCAGGTTTACGCCACCCAAAGCCGGATGCCCACGGCGGCTCACCGCGCAGATGTTTGAAAGACGCAGCACTTCTTTTCCTGGGGAGTATGGAGCTACTTTAATCTTCAGGTCAACTTCTCGGCCAACCATGAGCTGTGAAAGCTCGGATGGAGTTGTATCCGCCTTAGAAACACGCCCGGTTACAACGCCTTTACGCATAACAGTAATATTATCTGTAATCTGCATTACTTCATTCAGTTTATGCGTAATAAAGACGATCGAACATCCTTGCTGTTTCAGTCGAGTGAGTATTTCCATAAGATTGTCGATTTCACTCGGCGTGAGTACCGCCGTCGGTTCATCGAGCACAAAAATCCTCGCGCCTCGGTAGAGCGATTTTACGATCTCTACGCGCTGTTTCTGACCAACGGACAGATGATCGATACGCGCGCCTAGGTCAACGCCGAGATCGTAAGCGCTCATAATACCCTCGATCTCCTCCGCGGCTTTTTTACGATCGATAAAGCCAAGACGTTTGGGAACATGACCAAGGATGATATTCTGTAGCACCGTAAGGTTCGGCATTAGCATAAAGTGCTGATGAACCATTCCGATCTGCAGGCGGATTGCCTCCTCAGGTGAATGGATTGCGGTCTCTTTACCAAATATTCTGATAATCCCCTCGTCAGGCTTCGCCAAGCCATAGAGCACGTTCATGATTGTTGACTTGCCCGCGCCATTTTCACCAATCAGTCCATGTATCTCGCCATCGAGAACGTGTAGACAAACATGGTCGTTGGCAACAACGCCTGGAAACCGCTTTGTGATATTGATCATCTCGATTGCGTATGTCACGTCGCTTTTCTGCATAGAATTGCCTCGTCTCGGTTTGTGATTGATCTGTTTGAATATGTATTCAGCGAACGCGCAGTTTCGAGCGCCCTGCCTCGTCACGCGCTTTAAGAATTCGCATTGCTTCGCAGGCGGCGCGGCAGGCCTTCGCTTCGCCGCCGTTATCGCCCCATCGATCCGTACTCCGATTGGATATAACGCTCAGTATAGCTCCCATCCGCATGCCGTGCAGATAGCCAACGATGAATTGACCGGCAGTATCCATCTCAATGTTCGTGACGCGCGCGGTCTGCAAGTCCGGGATAATCCGATCCGCAAAGGACGGCCAATAACCGGATCCGTCTTCATTCAACGGCCTACCCTGGCCGATATAAAACGACCCTACCGTATACGTCAACCCGAATCCATATCGTAACCCGAGGTTTTCGCAAGCTTCAGCCAGAGCATTTATCACATCCGTATCCGCATATGCAGGAAACTCAGGCTCTACATATGATCCCGATGTGCCGTCCTTACGAATGCACGCAACCGGAATGATTAGATCTCCAAGATCAAACTCCGGAACGATGCAACCGGTCGTGCCAACGCGAATGCATGTGTGCACGCCGAGCACATTCAGTTCGTGAATGCAAATTTCAGCTCCGGGACAGCCTATTCCTGTCGAGGTCGCTGCCTGCTTCATCCCGTTATAATACCCGGTAACGGTTTTGTATTCTCGATAATGCGCAACCTCGCATACGTCATCCCAATTGTTGGCAATGCGGAGCGTACGCCCCGGGTCGCCGGGCAGGATAACATATTCGGGCACATCCCCGTTTTTCAATTGCAGATGATATACGCCCTCGTTTGAAGCAGTAGGTGCAGATGCTTTGTTTACCTTCTCATCCATACAGTTTCTTCCGTCCTTTCGTTGAAAAAATATGCAAATTATTTTCCGTTCACGCGGTAAAAAACCGTATGGCGGAACTATATGAACCGATTTTATGCGGTGATATTCAAGCTGAAGAAGCTGCCGTGTAAATCAGGGGTGTGCGGCACGGAGCATTGAAACACGCTCCGTGCCGCATTGCTTAGGTTAGGAGGTCGCTCAGCCGTTTTTAACTCTATCGAAATTCGGATATTCTGTGTCAAAGTCGATGACCATCTCACCGGAGATGATCTTTTCTGCCATTGCTTTTGCTTCGTCGAGATTCGCTTTGTAAGCAGCGGCAAATACGGATGAACTATCGGCAAAGCGCTCGTAGCTAGCCCAATCCATAAAATAGCCGTTGTTCGCCAGATCCATGATACCATGTTGGCCGCCCGGATAGTTACCGGCAAGATATGCTTCGATCGCCTGGATAGCGTTTGCGCCGAATCCGATACCGATAATACCGTTAAACTCAGAGTAGGTGTCATAGAAATCTGTGATCTCGTTGCCGACCAGTACGCCGCCTCTCTCTTTCGCTGCGTCAACCATGCCTGCGTTGGAACCGCCGGAGTCACCCTGGATGATGTCGGCGCCCTTATCGATCATCGCGATGGTATACTCATACGTCGTTGCGGTGTCTTCATAACTATTGATGCAGGCAAACTCTACAGTTACATCAGGATTAGCCGCCAGCGCGCCGCGCATAAACGCATTGCCTTCCGCATTCGGGCTGGGCTCTTCACCGCCCTGATGGAATCCGATTACGTTGCTTTGGGTCGCTTTACCCGCCAGCCAACCGGCGATGTAAAACGCGCCTTCGCCATGGTATTCCGTGTCCCAAATGTTTGCTATGGAATTGTCGCCAAGATTGATGAACTGATAGATCGCGCAGAACATCGTGTCCGGATATTCCTTCGCCACTGTTACGGTCGCTTCGCTCATATACGGGAATGTTGTGATGATCAGATTATACCCCGCTTTTGCCATTGCGCGGACATCTTCTTCAAACGTTTCCGCCGAAGACTCAAGATATTTCGCTTCGATGCCATGCTTAGCAACCATGCTTTCGACGCCGGCCTTCATGTTGTCCATCGGGCCATTGTCTCCAAACCGCTGGTTTGCCACGACGGCAACTTTGACGGGCATAGCTGCCTCAGTACTCTCGGCAGCATCCGCCGCCGCTTCGGTTGAGGATTCCGCCGCAGGCTGAGTCGAGGGTTCTGTCGCAGTTTCCTGTTTGGCGCACCCAACCGCTAATGATGCGATCAGCAGTAGCACCAGCAACACGCTAATGAGTCTTTTTTTCATGCTCGTTTCTCTCCTTCTTTTGTTTATACAAACCGCACGCGCACGGCCTATATCCTAATCAATGTACCTGTCGGTATTGATACGCTGCCTGGTTATATAAGCCCTGGGCCATTTCCCCCATCTGTCCAGGCAAATACTTCCCAAATATTCTTCTCGTAATCCAGATAATATGCGCTTCGCGCTCCAAAGGAATATGTCTCCGGCATTCGTGCGCACACCACGCCGCGCCGCGTCAGTTCTGAGTGAATTTCGTCTACCACCCGCGGCGTGTCCACCTTGACCGCAATCATAAAGTGGTGTCCCGCTTCCCCCAGCACTTCGTCGGGTAGCAGCGCACGCACGCCGTCGATCTGCCACATTGTGACCGCCGTGCCCTGAAACTCAAACTCCGCATAATTTGCCTGCTGCGGATTAGGCTGGAGCCGCTTGATATGAAATCCAAACTTTTCAACATAGAATTTCAAACTTGCCTCAAAATCACGAACATACAGGCATATGTCGTTCAGTTTCGTGAGTTGATTCAATGCGTTCATGCCATTCCCTCCAATCCGGTTGCGATTTTCTCACCTGCTTCTGCCGCTCGCGCAATCAGCGCGGACAGATCCATCGTGATCAGCTTTCTATTCGCTACGACGCGCCGCCCATTGACGAACACGTCCGTTACATCTCTTCCCGATGCACAGAATACAACCGCGGAAGAGACGTTTTCGTATCTGTTCAGTCTCAACGGCGCCATATGTGCGCCCGTCGCATCAAGAAGAATCACATTCGCGCGCATACCCTCTGCCAGCGTACCTGCATCCCGGATCCCAAAGGCGCGGTATCCGTTTACAGTCGCCATGTTTAGAATGTCCTTCGTTCCGATCGCTCGCGGTCCGCTATGCAATGCGTGTAGCAGTGCCATTCCTTTCATCTCAGCAAAGATGTCGTTGACGTTGTTCCACATCGCCCCATCACTGCCGAGGCAAACATTTACACCGTGCTTTTGATACAGCGTGATCGGCGCGATGCCGTCCTGTATCTTCATTTCACAAAGGGGGGTGTTGGCGATTGATATGCCGGCGGTCGCAAGCATCCCCGCCTCTTCATCGTCCACAAACACCGCATGCGAGCCGATCATGCCGTTATGCAGCGCTCCCGCATTCGCAAGGAATCGAACAGGTGTCGTACCGAATCTTTGCTTTACGATCTCCACGCGCCAGTCGTTCTCCGCAAGGTGGCGCGTTTCGCGCAGTTGCAGCGCCCCCGCCTTTTGGCGGATCCGGCTCACGGCTTCCTGTGTAAAATCTTCCTCGGAGATGCTGCCCAGTACCGGCACAATCCCCTCTGCACGGCAAAGTTTGGAGAATTCCTGTAGCCAATCGTCGGAAGCGAACACATTGGGTTTTGAGAAATCTTCTCTTATATCCTCGCAGAGCGCGCCGGAGATGCCGCTCTGCGCCATGGCGGAAATGGAGCGCGCGCCAAGGCTCCAGTACATGTTTTCGCTAAGGAACGTCGTGCCACTTAAAAGCGCTTCTGCGTAGGTTAACTGCCGGGAAGCATATCGGTCGTCGTCATCGATGAAGGAAAAGAACCAATTGCTGGACGAAAACGCTTCGATCTGTTCTGCAAGCGTCAGTCCGTCGCCGAAGCCGCGCGCGAGCGTCATATCCCCGTGGCAGTGCGCGTTGACGAGTCCAGGCATCACGATTTTCCCCGTCGCATCGATCCATTCCTGTGCGTCTTGGCGCGTAATAGACCCGCGCGTGAGCCACGCGATGCGACCGTCTTCAAACGCGACGGATCCGATAAACGGCTCATACCCGTTCTCAGCCGACAGAATGATGCCTCCGTTGAGCGCAACGTCAAACGCCATCTCTCTTCACCTCAATACGCTGCGGAAAAGATCGCCTCGATCTCCTTCGCGCCGATAGGTCTTATGCTGCCGACTTTGCCGTCGCCGATCGCCATACGCGCCAGTTCTCCCAGCCGTTCCTTCTCCACGCCAAGCGCAGAAAGCGTCAGCGGCATGTTCCATTCGCGGTAAAGCGTCCGGAGGGTTTCAATGCCATCGCGTGCCGTAGAAAGATCGTCTCTGGTGTCTTCCACACCAAGCGCATTTTTCGCAAAACGCGCGAAACGCGAGGGGTCCGCAGGCAGCACGTATTCCATCCATGCGGGAATCAGAGCGCTGAGCGTTGCCGCATGCGGCGCGTTGTAAACACCCGAAATCGGCGCGCCCATTACATGGCAGCCCCAGTCCTGACTGCGGCCGATGCCCAGCAAACCGTTGTGAGCAAAAATCGAGGCAACCATCAGCTCCGCGCGCGCGTTATAATCCTGCGGATCCTTCATCACGCGTTTGCCAAGCGCTATGATGGACCGGATGGTCGCTTCCGCAAGCGCATCCACTAGCACAGTGTCGGGCGTTGCGGTAAAATATCGTTCCATCACATGTGAAATCATATCCGTCACACCGCAGGCTGTTTGAAACGGCGGCAACGTAAACGTCAGTTCCGGATTGATCAGCACGAACGCAGGACGCAGACAGTCGCACATGACGTCCCGCTTTTCCTTCGTAGCGTCGTTCGTTATCACAGAGCCGTTGCTACCTTCGCTGCCCGTGCTCGCGGTTGTCATGACAATGCCGCTCGGCAGCGCGCTGCCCGGCTGCGCCTTGCCGGTATAGAGATCCCAGAGATCGCCTTGATACCGCGTGCCCGCAGCGATGGCTTTGACCGTATCGATCACGCTGCCACCGCCGATGCCAAGCACGATCTCAACGCCATGCTCCTTTGCCAGCTCTACACCCGTTCTCGCAAGTTCAAGCGTCGGGTTTGGCTGTACGCCTTTTAGCTCAACGAAATCCACACCAGCTTTTTTCAACGCATCCGTCACACGTTTGTGCAAGCCGGATTCGTATAGAAAAGGTACGCCGTAGTGAACCAGCAGCGCACGAGTTCCGAAACGGCGCGCATATTCGCCAACTCGGTTTTCAGCGCCCGGTTCAAGCAGGAGTTCCGTTGGCGTATACAATTGAAAACGATCCATATTAAACCTCCGGTTCGTATCTTGAAAAAAGATTTTCCTTTTACTCGTACAAGGAAGGACAAAGCGCCGCTAGCTTAGGAATTGCGAGAAACTCTTCCATCGTCAGGCCGCATTCGCCAAGTTGTCTCGGTTTCGTCGCGCCCTTTTTGGCGTCGTTATGATAATCCGATCCGCCGGAACAGAACACGCGCCCTGCAATCCTCTCCCGTATCTCATCCCAGATTTGCTCGCGTGGGCGCTTGTCCTTGCAGATGGTTTTATCGTAGGTGTAGCGCACCTCCATGCCGTCCAACCCATGCACAATCAGCTCGTTGAGAAATGTCCAGCGGTCTGTCTGTTTTCCATCCCGCTCGATCGTTTCGTCGATCAGATACGGATGTGCAAGAATCGTAATTCCGCCTGTGGCGTGCACGAGGTCGATGATATCCAGCACCGGTGGTTTTTTTCGTTTGACCGCGAAGTAAGGATCATCCCGCACAAGCAACTTCGCGGCGCTCCAGTCTTTTGAGTATCCTTTTCGCGCGATCACGTCGAAGATGCGCTTTTTTTGAAGTTCCGCCAATGGAATCCGCTTTTCTCCGATCGTCAGCACTTCTTCAAGCGTCATTTTGTATCCGCGCTCGTTGAGGCGGCGGATCGTTTCCACATACGCTTCTTCCTTGCTCTCCACGATCCGTTGTGCCTGTATAGCCAGCGCGGGAGCATGCCAGTCGCATCCCAACCCGATCAGATGCACGTCCTCAATCTGCGTTTCGCACGAAAACTCCACGCCCGGAATCAGGCAGATGCCGCAATCCGAAGCATACGCAACTAAATTCCGCGTCTCCCCCGACGGCAGTTCGATCTGCTCCGGCGGAATCACGTCGTGATCCGTTAACGCAAGAATTTTGATGCCGCGCGCTGCTGCGTTCTCGATGAGTTCGTACGGCGTATCGTTGCCGTCCGAACAAACCGTATGCGAATGCAGTTCACACTGGTATGAAGCCTTTTGCATGGTATGCACCACCTTTTATGTTCCTTAAAGAGTATCGGTTACGCCACCGAACAGTGCTATGTAGCGGTACATTTCGCTTTCACAATCTTCCCGTATCGCAATATCAAAGTTCACAGGCGTGATTTTTTCGTCAGCAAGGTAACGCCGGCTTGCTCCGAGATATGCCTTTTTCAGCGCCGTTGAAATGTTGATTTTCGCCGCACCAAGCCGGATCAATTGTAAAAACACCTCGGCGGTCAATCCGGTCCCGCCGTGTACAACGAGCGGAATCTCCTCTTTCCCGAACTGCTCTACAAGATCGAAATTCAATTTCGGTGCTGTCTTGTAGACTCCATGGGCAGTGCCGATGGCGGGAGCGATTGCATCGACGCCGGTGTACTGAACAAAGCGCATCGTCTCTTCAAACGTAGCCGGCGCGGAGCATTCGCTGGAAATCTCGTCCTCCACCCCTGCGATGACGCCGATTTCGCCTTCGATTGTTTTTCCGCGTGCATGGGCATAGTCGGCCATTTCACGTGTTTTTTCCGCGTTTTGCTCATATGGCAACGCGGAGTAATCCACCATGACGCTGTCCCAGCCCGCGTCTACGCACGCTCTTGCCAAAGCCTCATCCCTGCAATGATCCAGGTGTAGCGAAACGGTAACGCGCGCGTTATTTCGAACCGCGTTGATCATAGCAAGCATTTCTTCTACCCCATAAGCAAGGACTGTTACTGTCGAGGGCTGAAGAATTACGTTCCGGTTCGCGCGCTCAGCCGCCTTGACAATCGCGAAGGTTGTAAGATGGTTGAGCGTATTGATCGCCGCCGCCGCGGTGTGCGTCGTCTTTGCTTGCGATAGTACATCCGAAAAAAGATTCCCCATATTCTGCCCCTGTCATGTTTTTTTGCGTACAACAAATACACCAAAGCGAAGATCGCTTTTTTCGTTAAGCTGTTATGTTTGATTGGTTGATTAATTAGAATTCGAAATGCAGCTTGATTTTATCTCCTCTAAATAACACCTTGCTGTATTCGAACACGACGTTTTCAGCTGTTTTATTGATGTCTTCCAGCATTAACAGCGGATGCCTGGGCTCCACGAGCAGAAGTTCAGCTTCCCTTTCGTTTGCAAGTATCGCGGAAAGAGACTCGGACACCTTTTCGGCCTTTAGATTGAATTCCTGTTCCATGATCACGCAGAGCTGCTCCGACTCCATCAGCTCGTCAGTAAGCGTGGGGCAAAGCCTCTGCGGGATATAGGACTTATGGATGCTGATCGGGTCGTCTTTTATGGAGCGCACACGCTCAATATACTGAACCTCTTCTCCTGAAGGAATCATCAGCACGTTAGCTAATGATGCATCCGCATGAATACGCTTGAAGCATACGAGTTCCGTACTCGTCTCGTAGCCCATACTCTCCAGCTGTTCCCGAATCCCCATATATGCCAACGATCTCGTGGTGATCTTGGGTTCCGCTACGAAAGTCCCCTTTCCCTGCACGCGATAGAGTAACCCTTCATTCACCAGCGTTGTAAGCACGGAGCGAACCGTCATACGACTCAGGTTATACGTCTTGCTTAGTTCCAACTCAGATGAGATAGGTGTGTTAACCGCCCATTCGTGATTAACGAGAGCAGTACGCAAAATGTCTTCAAGTTGCATGTAGAGCGGTATTGGACTGTTACGATCGATCATGATTGCCTATTCCTTTACGATTGCATGTATTGATTTGTATGTACTTGTATGTACATATTATAATGTGTTTTGTGTGTTGTCAAGATAAATTTAAAATTTGATATTTTTAATTATAATCACGCAACGCTGACGTAGTCTGCTATTGTACATAATAAGCCAAATACGAAAGTTTTCATTTATAAATTTGAGCCTGTAAAATGAATTCAGAGTTAGATTCTTTTGTATAAAGTTCTACAATATTAATCTGACACAGAAGCTATAATCTGACACAGCAAGACACAGCATGCTATATCAAATAAGCCCGCATAAAGTCTACGTTTTATGACATTGCATAACGACATGAAACGCCTTTAACGGGTCAGTTTAACCGCAGTGTCGCTGGTTCGAGTCCAGCAGGGGGAGCCAAAACAAACAGCCCGTCATTCGACGGGCTGTTTGTTTTCCGTACGACGTTGAATTTTCGCTTGAAGCTCCGGCTTTACTACGCTGTGTGCACTTAAGCATACTTCAGCCGATAAAAAGCGCCTTTGCAACAGGTAGCGCGTCCTCGCCGTAAGGAACAAAAACATCTGGCTCCAGCGTTGTTTGGTTCGCGTTTACATCAGGGCGGAGGAACTTCTTGTGTGAAATCGTAACCGACACGTCCGTCTTTGGCAATGTGTAGAAGATGATGTCTCCATAGCTCGACGGTGCGTTCGCACTCGGGTACCCGACGACTTGACCTAGTTTTCCGTCCTGTACCCAAACCGCGAGCATGGTTGCCGAGCTGAATGTACCGTCGTTGATCAGTACACAAAGCGAAATATCGTGGTTTTCCTGCGCGCTATCGAGGCTGGGAGAACGCATCTCCAATCCACTTTTCGATCTATATCCTCGTTGCTCCTTCGCCAGTGGAGAGAAACGAATAACTACTCCATAGGTCGGTACGCGCATGCCCAGCATCTCCAAAAGCGTGCCGCAAACGCTTGAATCCCCGCCAGGATTGTCCCGCACATCGATGATCACCTTTTTAACTCCGTCTTCGAGCGACGCGCCCAGTTCCATGACCGCTGCGCGGAATGTATTGTCATCCATACAGGAGTTCAAATCGAAAATTGCTATACCATTTTCCACATGAATAGTCGCGCTCTCCTGAGTCCAGTAATTCTGTCTTTGAAGCGCGGCATGCCCAATCTCTGCGCATTGTTGTCTCTCCTCTCCGTTTTCCTCGTTTGTCACAACTGCTTTGCCATCCTTAAAGACACATCCGGCAAGTGACAGAATTCTTTGATTCATCACCAGTTTCGTGTGATTTGCATCCAGAGCTGCGTCGTTCTCCGCAGGAAAATACGCATCGATCACGGAATATACTGTCGCCACGGGCACGCCGCAAATCATCGTAACGCGATTATTTGTTAGCTCTCCGTTCTCATTAACTAATAACAGTTCGTCCTCTTGCGCTGCGCACCGAAGCTGCACATACAAGTTGGACATCCCTCGGAAATCGCCCGACACGACGGTGTGCGCGTCGTTCAGCGAATTGAGATATTTCGACGCAGCCAGCTTAAACGTATCAGCATCGCAAGCATCTGAAGACGCTTGCAAAAACATCTGTTTCGCATCGATATACGATTCCGGGTACGGTTCTTCGATAAACAACGGATGCGTTTGCTCCAGCGTCTCAATCAGCGCGTTCGCATCGTAGAGATATGCGCTTTCTTCTGCCTTTGGCGTTGATCCATCCGTTGCCTTTTCCATACAGCCGCACAAAAGAAGCACCGTAACCAGCGTTAAAAGGATCGTTTCTTTACTCCGCCGAACACACATGTCGTATCACCTCTCCAGAAAGTCGAATATCCCGTAGCTGAACTGTTACTTATCTTCGCTCGCAGCAATCTGTCTTCCAGATTCCCAGCCGAATCATAACGGTTGTGATATGCTTACCCCCAGGCAGATGCTCCATATCTTCCTGGTTTAGCGCACCAAACAGAAAGGCAAAGAACGCATACACGACAATTCCCATCAGAATCCCGGCTATGGTCGTGAGCCGCGAATATTCACCGGACGCTGCATACGGTATCATCACAAAAACTGCAGATCCCATACATGCTGTCGCCAACATCGGCTTGATGATACTTTGGAATATCTTGAGCCTGACTTTGGCATATTTGACGACACAGATCACGTCAAGCAATGCCGCAATAGCATAGCAAGCAACGGTTCCATAGGCGGCACCTTGAATGTTAACCTCCGGCATCCGAATAAATAGTATGCTTATTAGTATTTTCGCTCCGATTCCAACAAACAGATTGATTACCGGCAAATAAGTCTTTCCCAACCCTTGCAGAATGCCTGTCATGATTTGCAGAATGATCAGGAACAGCACTGCAATCGCCATGATACCCATCAGATTTCCTGCTATGTGTAAATTGTCGCCTTTCAGACCGGCAAAAAGAAGATGAATGATCGGCGTAGAAAGAAGAAACAGACCAGTCGCACAGGGAAGCCCTATCAACATGGAAAGTTTCAATCCGATATCCGCCTTTTTTGAAACGCCTCTCAGGTCGTTGCGCGCTTTGGATGCCGAAATCGAAGGTACGAGGCTTATAGCGAGGGCAAGCGAGAACACTGCAGGCATATTCGCAATTGGGTTGACATACGCTGTCAGCAGGCTGAAAAGCGAATCGACGATATTTGAGTTTAGAACAACCTCTTGTCCAATCAGTACAATGCTTTTCATGCTGTTCAGCGTATTCGTGATAATTGCCGTGTCGGCTAGCTGGACAAGCGGCATGGCGCAGGCCCCGACGATAATGGGAGCGGCCAGATATATGAGCTTCTTCCCGATGTTTTTCATCAAGTCGCTGTGATGGGCACTTGTTGTTTGCTTCATAAAGTCCGCAGCTCTTTTCCGATAGAGGACGAACAGATAGATAAACGCAAAAGCCTCGGAAACGGTAATACCGAGCAGTGCGCCTGCCGCACCGTATATCTCCCCTTTGTCAATCCATAGCCAGGCAAGCAAGAGGCCGACTCCAAGCTTCCCGACTTGCTCAATGATTTGCGATACGGCTGTCGGTATCATCTGCTGCATACCCTGAAAATATCCCCTGTAAGCTGAAATGATAGCAACAAAGAATAATGAGGGCGCGATCACCATAATTGCCAAACTCGCGTCGGGTCTTCCAAGCACGATCGCAATTGGTCTGCTCAGCGCTATCATCAAGATGGTCGAAAAAAGTCCAACTGTTACCATTGCATTGATTGCCTTGCGAAAAACCACATAGGCCGCTTGGTAATCATTAAGCGAAGTTCTTTCAGACACCATCTTGGAGATTGCAACCGGCAAGCCTGCACTCGATATTGCCAACAAGAATGTATATACAGGAAAAGCTGTCGTATAATACGACATACCATGCGTCCCGACAATATAAGTCGTGGCGATTGTATACACGGCTCCGATGATCTTGGAAACGAGTCCCATACCACCCAGAATGACCGCACCTTTTGCAAAGCGCTTTTGCGTTCTACCTATCATTTTTAAATTACGCATCATTCATGAAATACCAATAAATATAGTTGTAAAACTATATTACCACGTATTTATAAACAATGTACTAAATTTTTCATACAGGTTAGCGGCGTTGGAATGCTTTCTGCAACCACCCTCATGGAGGTTTCGCAAAAGCTAAATAATTCAATTGCCCAGTTCGCGAGTGCAAAGTTCATTGATTTTTCATGTCAATCCCGCTGTAACACCTTTGTTTTGACGCTCGCAGAACAGCACATTGACGGTAGTCTTATATGAGGTAAGTCGATCCAAGAAAAAACGCCGTTCTGTCGGCTTTTTTCCCGCCCCTGCTCCTTCGACGCATCCGTTCGGTTTACGCATGTCAGGCGCTTCCGTTCTCCCCATCAAGGTTCAATAAGCACCTTCATGGAGTCATCCGTCATGCTGGTGAGAATCGCATCCTGCGCCTGCTCCAGCGGGAAACGGTGGCTGATGAACGCATCCCACGGAAACCAGTCGAGCGAGCGCTCCATCATTTCCATGCATACGCGATAGCTATTGTGCGCATGGTTGGACATTCCGATGATCCGCAGATTTTTTGAACAGATCTCGTGGATGTTGATCGGTATCGACCCGCAGTCAACAAAATTGCCCGGTTCAAGATACATCCCGGCCTTGCGCAGCATGCGCAGGCCCTCCGGAACCACTTCCGGTCGTCCGACGCACTCCACGGCGATATCCGCTCCGCGTCCGTTTGTTTCTTCAAATACCCAGTCAATGCGTTCCTCGGATGTTGTATGGCGTGAATTGAGCACCACATCCGCTCCAAATTTCTTTGCAAGATCGAGTTTATAATCGGAAATATCCGTCGCTATGATCTTTCCCGCGCCCATCATACGCGCCTTGATGATATGTGCCAACCCGAGCGGACCGGTTCCCTGCACCACAACTGTATCATTAAAGTTGAACCCTTCGAGCGAAAAGGAATTGAACTCCTTTGCCTTATCCAGCGTATAGGTGACCGCCATCACTTCCGTTAATACAGCTACGCTGTCGGGCAGGCCGTCCGGAATTTTGTACAAGCGTGTCCCCGGTTCAATATAGATATACTCCGCAAACCCTCCGTACAAGTGGTTCGCGTCGTTGCAAGAGCGCATGTTACCGTAGCTGAACTGCATGTGCTCACACCAGGGATAGGTCGGCATGTTCTTGCAATACCAGCACTCCCCGCACACCACATCCGGGCACATTGTCACGCGATCGCCGGCCTTCAGGATATTTCCGTCGAAATCCAAGGTTTTCGCGCCCAGTGCATCAATCTCCTCAATGACCAGAACATTCTCATGTCCCTGTATAATCGGAAACGGAAGGTCGATCTCGTTTTTCGTGCCTTTGTATTGGACGCTTTCTCCGCGAAAGCTGTGTTTGTCCGTCCCGCACACGCCCGAAAGCACCATGCGTCCGATCGCCGCTCCTTTCCCCAGAGCCGGCATGGGAAATTCCTTCAGAACGATTTTTCCGGGCTGTTCCAGCACCGCTGCTCTTACTGTTTGTTTCATCTCATGTGCTCCTTTGCAGTAAAATAATGCACTTTATCGTTAAAGTGTAAATGAAAGGCAATTTCCCTCTGTCTTCTCCGGATATTACGTTGTTTCTCGGATCATCAACTCGGGTTTGAGCAGGATTCTGGGCTCTTCTACTTCCTTCTGTTCAATCAGTCGAATGAGCATTTCGGCACTTTGTTCGCCGATGCTCTCTTTCGGCAGAGAAATGGTTGTTAATGCAGGCGTCAGATATGGCGCGGTTTCAATATCGTCTACCCCGATGACCGAAACATCCTCCGGTACGCGCAAGCCTCTGTCGTGCAGCGCGCGCAGAATTCCGATAGCAAGTTGATCCGTAGAGCAGAATATGGAAAATGGTGGCCGGAAGCGTTCGGCAATAACAACTCCCGCTTTATATGCGTCTTCCAAGCCAAAGTTGTTGTGAAAAACCTGTCGTTGTTCGTCGATCGAGCGTCCCGCTTCCTCTAGTGCCCGGCGGAAACCGGCATAGCGCATGGTCGTCGGCGAAATTCGGTCAGGCCCATTGATGCAAAGCACCGGAGCGTCGGGTTTTCGCTCAATCAGATGTCTTGTGGCGAAATACCCGGCCGTTTCATTGTCCGCCGCCACATAATAGTCGGACGTTGCATCCAGAAAGCGATTTGAGAAAACATATGGAATACCCGCTTGTTTCAGCGCGGCTTTTTCCGGATCGCTGTCCTGTACCGGATCGATGATGATCCCCGCCATGTTCATTGCAGCAATCTGCCGGATCAAGCGTTGCTCCCGTTCGACTTGTTCCATAGAACTGAATATCATCGCCTGATAGCCAGCCGCCTCCAAAACGCGCTCATATCCCGCAATCACTTGCGCGAAGTAGGGTTTTGAGATATCCGAGAGAAGCAGCGCTACGACAATGGCCTTGTTTCTTCTTAGGTTAACAGCCATGATGTTCTGGACATACCCCATCTCAGCTATTTTATCCAAAACCTTTTGGCGCATTTGATCTGAGATATCTGTGTGCCCGTTGATCACTTTCGAGACCGTCGTAATACTGACGTCAAGGCTTTTTGCGATGTCTTTCATGGTAGCGTTCGAAATACGCGTCATATATGCTCCTTCGAAAAATCTCAAATCGCTAGATCGATTACTTTATCGTTTTAGTTCATCTATGCTCTTATTCTATCTGTGCTTCAGTTTTTGTCAATAGCGCGAGACAAGAAGGAAGCGGCGCACAATCCGATTCTGCCAATATTACTCCATCACCCTGAAGCAGCGTCATATCTTTATAATCTTCATATTGTTCGCTATGTGGGAACGTTTATGTTGTAATTGGGAACTTTTCGATTGATTGATACCACTATGGAATGTTATCATAGTCACGTAAAGAGTAATTACTTCTTGTCTGATTTCGGTGATTGTTGATGAAAAAAGAAAATACGGCCCACATAAAATCAATTGAGCGGGCATTCCTGCTGGTGGACGCACTTGCCGAGGAGCCGCGCGAACATTCTCTAACCGAGCTTGCAACCAAGCTTGGTTGGCCGAAAAGCACCGTACACGGTGTCATCTCGACTCTCGTTTTATATCGTTATGTCGAACAGTCCGAAGAGACCGGGCGATACCGCCTCGGCATCCGTTTTTTTGAACTCGGTGTCAAAGTCGGCAAAATGTGGGACATCCGTTCCATCGCAATGCCGTATATGCAAAAGCTCAATTCGGAACTTGGCGAGATGGTCCAACTCGGCACGGAGGATCGCGGCGAGATCCTCTACCTCGAAAAACTTGATTCAACGCATTTGATCCGCATCGTCTCCGAAATCGGCGGGCGGCTGCCAATCCACTGCACGGGCTTGGGCAAAGCGATGCTCGCATTTATGCCGGAGATCAAACGAAACCGGATCATTCGCGAGAAGAAACTGACCCCCTATACGCCTAACACCATTACCAACCATGCTTTGCTCGAACGCGAGCTGGAGGCCGTCCGCAAACAAGGCTACGCCATGGACGACGGCGAGATCATGCTGGGACTGCGCTGTGTCTCCGCGCCGATTTTCGACGGCAAAGGACAGGTGAAATACGCGCTGAGCATCTCAGGCATGCAGGGAAATCTCGAAGGCGAGCGGCTGGAGAAGATTACAAAACGCGTCATCGCCGCAGCGGCGGCCATTACGAAAACATTGAAGCAGACGAGCTTGTAGCTCGCAAATATACCCCCGGCTGCGCGGCGTCAAGCAGCGCCAGGCGGCCGAATCATTTCAGGAGGTTAAAGAAACATGGAAAAAAGACCGGAAATTGCAAACTCCATCAAAACCGGAGCGTTTCAAACGAACTATCACGACGTGGGCAACGGGTTTCCGTTGATCATGCTGCATGGTTCCGGTCCGGGCGTATCCGCCTGGGCAAACTGGAATAGACTCTTCCCGCTTCTTAAGGGGGAGCATCACATCTATGCGCCGGACCTTGTAGGATTTGGTTACACCGATCGCCCAGAGGGCATGGTCTATAATATGGACGCCTGGGTGCAGCAAACCATCGATTTCATGGATGCGCTCGGCATTGAACAGACCGATATCATCGGCAACTCCTTTGGCGGCGCGCTCGCGCTTGCTCTGGCGTATCTCAAACCGGAGCGTGTGCGAAAGCTCGTTCTCATGGGCAGCATGGGCGTTACGTTCCCGTTGACCTACGGCCTCGATCGCGTCTGGGGTTATGAGCCTTCCCTCGAAAACATGCAGGAGCTGATCGGCATCTTTGCCTACAGCCGCAAAACCATGCCGCCGGAGCTGGCAAAAGGCCGCTACGAAGGCAGTATCCAGCCCGGTTTTCAGGAGAGCTTTTCCTCCATGTTCCCTTACCCGCGTCAAAACGGCGTGGAGGCCATGGCGCAGTTTGAGATCTATCTCAAGGAAATCCGCCATCAAACACTCATCGTACACGGGCGCGAAGATCGCGTTATCCCGCTCTCTACCTCTATGAAGCTGATCGAAGGGCTCGAAAACTCGCAGCTGCATGTCTTTGGCAAGTGCGGGCACTGGACACAGATTGAGCGCACACAGGAATTTGCCTCGATTGTCCACAGCTTCCTCACGATCGACCCGCCCTATACAAAGGCATGAGCGCGTCGAAAGAGACGATTGAGCAGCTTGCGGCGGAGCTGTTTGAAGCTGGGCGCACGAAGCGCCCGATACCGCCGCTGACTAAAGCATATCCCGAACTCACGGCAGACGACGCGTATGCCATCCAGCTCGTCAACACAAATCGGTTGCTTTCACAGGGTGAAATCATCAGCGGAAAAAAGATCGGGTTGACCTCGCCGGGAATGCAGCAACTGCTCGGCGTCAACGAACCGGACTACGGGCACCTGTTCGCGTTCATGGATTGCGCGCTTGACGTCCGCGCGGACGAGCTGATCCAGCCGAAGATCGAAGCGGAGATCGCTTTCATTCTCGGAGACGACCTGCCCGACCGCGATGTAACAGCAGAAGACGTGCTGTCCGCAACCGAGTATGTCTGCGCTGCGTTTGAAATCGTAGACAGCCGTGTCGCGGACTGGAAGATCAAACTGGCCGATACCATTTCGGACAACGCATCTTCCGGGCGGTATGTCCTCGGCAAGGACCGCATTTCCCCGGACGGATTAGACCTTTCAGCTATCGTCATGCGCACGGAGCAGTCCGGCAAGGGCGTTGTAAGCGAAGGGACGGGCGCCGCTGTGATGGGTGATCCGGCTGTATCCGTCGCATGGCTCGCAAACTGTCTCAGGCGTTACGGCGTATCGCTTCACAAAGGCGAAGTGGTTCTCTCAGGCGCATTTGCCGCAGCGCTGCCCGCAGCAAAAGGCGATGTTTTCACTGCGACGCTTACGACGCTTGGCTCCGTTACCGCACGCTTCGTGTAAGCGCGAACAATATTTCAATCAACAGCAAATCAACACGTTGCATGGTGCGTTCTGGATAACGCAACGCACTGGTTTATTTCTTTTACGCAAAAACAAGGCAGGTGTATTCATTGGAACAGACAGGCAAGATCAAAGTCGCCGTGATTGGCCCGGGTAATATCGGAAGCGACTTGATGTATAAAATTATGCGAAGCCCGGTACTCGAAATGGCCCTTATGGCCGGTATTGTAGAGTCGGAAGGAATTCGCCGTGCAGCCGGACTTGGTATTCCGGTATCTACACAGGGTGTCACAGCCGTCGTAAACAATCCCGAAATCAAAATCGCGTTTGACGCAACAAGTGCCACGGCGCACGAGAAATTTGACGCGCCGGCGCTGGCGAAAGCCGGCATCGTCGCAATCGACCTCACCCCCGCCGCCGTCGGGCCGTACTGTGTCCCCTGCGTCAATCTGGAGCAGCTCATGCACGAGCCCAATGTCAACATGGTGACTTGCGGCGGGCAGGCGACCATCCCGATTATCCACGCGGTGCACCGCGTCGCCGGCGTCGAATACGCTGAGATCGTCGCCGCAATCGCTTCCAGAAGCGCGGGTCCCGGCACGCGCGCCAATATGGACGAGTTTACCGAAACGACAAGCCGCGCCATAGAGGTTGTCGGCAAAGCGAAAAAGGGCAAGGCCATCATCGTGCTCAACCCGGCGGAGCCTCCGATCAATATGACGGACACGGTGCTTATCCGCGTCAGCGACACGAGCGTACCGTTTGAAATCATACGGGACTCGATCCTGAATATGGTATCGCAGGTACAGAGCTATGTGCCCGGTTACCGGCTGCGCGTGCCGCCGCAAATGGACGGCGACAAGGTCAGCGTCGTGGTTCAGGTGCAGGGTCAGGGAGATTTTTTGCCGACGTTTGCCGGCAATCTGGATATCATCAACGCCGCGGCAATCGCCACAGCCGAGCGAATCGCACGCAATATGTTGGAAGGGGGTGCCAAAGGATGAGCCATTCGAAGTTGAACATCGTCGACACCACCCTCAGAGACGGCAGCCATGCCGTGCGCCATTCGTTTTCAGCCGCGCAGACGAGCGAAATTGCAGCCCGGCTCGATCGCTGCGGGTTGCCGATCATCGAAGTATCACACGGGGATGGTCTGGGCGGATCAAGCTACACATACGGTTTTTCAAAGGAAGATCCGTTCTCTTTGATCGAAGCCGCCTCAAAGGCTGTTTCCCGCGCAAAAATCGCCGTCTTGCTGTTGCCGGGCATCGGCACGATAGCCGATATGCAGCGCGCGCAGGACTGCGGCGCATCGGTCGTACGCGTCGCCACCCATGTGACCGAGGCGGATATCAGCGCGCAGCACATCCAGGCGGCAAAGCGCATCGGGTTCATGGCGGTCGGCTTTCTGATGATGGTGCACATGCTGGAGCCCGAGAAAATCGCCGAACAGGCAAAGAAAATGGAATCCTACGGCGCCGATTATATCAACCTAGCCGATTCCGCGGGCGCGCTGCTGCCCGATCAAGTCAAAGCCCGCATCGAGGCTGTCCGCGCGGCGGTCAACATCCCCGTCGGTTTCCATGCGCATAACAACCTCAGCCTGGCAGTCGCCAACTCTCTGGCCGCAATCGAATCCGGCGCAAGTTATATCGACGCGACTCTGCGCGGACTTGGCGCGGGCGCGGGCAATACACAACTAGAGGTTCTCACCGGCGTGCTCGAGCGGACAGGCGTCGAGACCGGACTCGATTTTTACGGGCTCATCGACACCTCGGAGCAGGCGGTCGCGCCTCTCATGCTCCGTCCCCAGGTGATCGACGGCGGTTCACTGATGCTCGGATACGCCGGCGTCTATTCGAGTTTTCTGCTGCATGTCTACGCTGCGGCAGAGAAGTTCCATCTTGAACCGCGGGATATCCTCGTCGAGGTCGGCAAACGCAAGATGATCGGCGGTCAGGAAGATCTCATCATCGACGTAGCCTATACCCTTGCGAAAGAGAAACAAGGCTGATATGGAGACTCGCAGCTTTACCATAACGAGTTCCACGGGCGAGCGTTTCCCCTGCTTGGCATATGAGAGCGTCCTTTCGGCAATGCAGCGCGCAGTCGCGGGCCCGGTTCGATACGGCTGCTTCGGCGGCGGATGCGGCGCATGCAAGATGCGAATCGCTTCCGGCTCCTTCGCCGTTTTCAAGCCGATGAGCCGGGCGCATATCTCGCCGCAGGACGAGCAAGACGGCGTTGTGCTGCTCTGCTGCATCCACCCGTTGAGCGATCTCACACTGGCCGAAGCGTAACCACAGTCTCCGGGAAATCAAATGCTCCTCACACATCAAACAAGGCCGCTTGCGCCTCCGGGCGCTGATAAACCCACTGATTAAACATCCATAAAAAAGGAGAGAAGAACACATGGCACTCAATCAAACACTCAGACCGGGTCTGATTCAGCTGCGCGTGCTGGATCTGGACAAAACACTTGACTTCTACAAGAACATCCTTGGTCTTGACGAAGTGGCTCGCACGGCGGACGGCCGCGTCTGCCTGAAGACCTACGACGAGTTCGACCACCATTCGGTCACACTCCGGCTCGCAGACGAAGCGGGCGTGGACTCCGTTGCGTTCAAAGTGGACTCGGAAGAGACGCTGGATCGTATGGCCAAAGAAACGGAAGCATTCGGCTATCCGGTCACCGAAGTACCGGCCAACTCCGATCAGCCCGGCTTCGGCCGCCGCATCCGCTTCACAATCTCGACCGGCCACGTCTTTGAGCTCTATGCAACGGTCGATCTGGCACCGAAACATCCGGGGCTCCTGAATCCGGATATTTGGGAAGAGCAGCCGCGCGGCATGGGCGTAATCCGTTTGGATCACTTCCTGCTCTACGGGCCAAACATCGCCGAGGCGGAGCGTTATTGCACCGAAGTACTCAAGATGTATGTGCCCGAGGTTTGCAATCTGCCCGACGGCAAGCGCCTTGCAGCATGGGTGACTGGCAACAACAAACCGCATGATCTCGCGTTTGTCGAATACCCCAAACCCGGAAAAATCCATCATGTGGGCTTCCTGCTGCAGGATTGGAATCACGTCGGACAGGTGGCGGACCTCATTGCAATCAACCGCCTGAAAAAGGATATCGGCCCGACGCGGCATGCGATCACGCGCGGTCAGACCATCTATTTCTGGGAGCCTTCCGGCAACCGTATCGAAGTGTATGCCGGCGGCTATACCGCTTCGCCGGACAACCCGCAGCGCGTTTGGGATTCCGATCACCTCGGCCGCGGTCTGTTCTATTACGAAGGTGAGATGATCCCGAGCTTCCTGGAGATTGTAACCTGATTCCATTCACATTGTGTTAAAACTGCCCACCCTTGCCGTGTTCGCTTGAACAAAGCAGCTGTGTCCTTTCTTCATCCGGGAAATGCCGCAGCACCCGGCGCGCTCCATAGCCGGAACACGGTAGCAGTCAAAAAAGCCCGCAAACGCACGTTTGCGGGCCTTTTGCCGCTAGTCGTTCCAGCCATTTGGTGTCCCCTGCTGTCGACTGCGCCTTTACCAACTCAATTGTTCCATCACCCGAATTGCGGCAGATCTTCAAAGTATTCGTAAATGGGAATACTGTCGATTACCTCAATCCAATCCTCTCTCCACGAAAACCCCAGCTTCCCCTGCGTTCCGTCTTCCAGCACAAAGTCCATATACGACTCCCCGTCTGTCTTCGTAAAGCCGAGTACTGTTCCGGTCGGCAGGCTCGTCTGGATATAGGTATCGTTCACCATTAACTGAACGGGCAGTTCCATCGCCGTGTGAACCTTTTGGTATGTTGGCGCATTTTGATCCAGTTCGTAAACACCTCTCCACTCGATGCCGTCCTGCACAAAATACGCATGCGTGCGAACCGCCCAGGTACCGACCGACTGCAAAAAACCGTACGCTTCGAATCCGAACTCGTCGATCCAGTCGACATATAGCAGCGTTTTGAAAATCTCTTTTATCTCCCCGTCCGAGAAAACCAGCACCTTGGCCTCATAGTCGTCCGAGCAATCATCGTAACTGGCCACGAAAAACGGATACCCGTCGAAACTTTGCACATAATACGCGTTCACAAGATAACCGATCGATGTATCCACCAGAAAGAATTCGGCGCTTGAATCACCCGTTCCAACGAGCAGCTTCATCTGCTCTCCGGCATCGGAAAGTAAAACCTCTCTGCTTTCACCGTCGCGATTCAGGTCCGCAAAAAAGGGTCTGTTGATCAGCAGCTCGACGACTCTTGCCTCTTCCTGCGTTTTCGTTTCCGCGGTCTCAGTATCGGCTTTGATCGGGGCGCGCTCGTCCTGTAAACCCGCCGGCTGTTCGGATACTCTGCATCCTGACAGCGCCGCAGCTATCATAATCACCGCGGTCAGAAACAGAACCGCTCGCTTCATATGCCATCACCTCCTCAAAGAAGCGTTCTCGTTGCATGTCATTTTGCAATCAAAGCAACGTACTCCGTCCGGTCTCACTCCGCAACTCTTTGACCGAACAATTCGGACTGATTTTTATAATCCGCTGTCATCGGAAGCGCCGCCATCCTCCATCTGGTCGTAGATCAAAGTCAGAGAAATATCATTGTTGTCTCCTCGCAGATGCAGTGTGATTCGGGTAATATCAGTCTCCCAGACAGCAATGTATGTGAGCTGTCCCTCGGCGACGGCAGTACCATAGTTTTGGACGTCCTCTTTATATTGATCATCGTTCCATAAAAGTGCGTCCGTGGGCGGCTCGCCGTATAATCCTGTGAGCTTCTCCTTTAAATCGTCAAAGTCTTTGATATATGCATCGGCGTTTTCATGATCCAGTTCGAACATATACATTCCGTTTGCCAGTTTTCCGTTTTCAAAGCCGTATGCGATCACCGCGCTCATGCCGGCGACATCCTCGCTATAGAAAAACAACCAATCGTCGGCCCGGTCAATCACCTCTTTGCCCTCGGCCTGCTCAACCTCGCCCTACGTCATACCCCAATTGGTGTTTCTGAAGTCGAAGTCGTGTTCCGGCGTCTGGTTCTCGTCCGGTATTTCGGGTTCGACAAGCGTCGTTTCCTGTGGAGCTTCAGGTGCCGGTGCCGCGCTTTCAGCCGGTGTTGTCGCGGGCGATTCGGTCGCCTGTGTTTCCTTGTCCGCGATCTGATCTATCACGTCCAGCACGCTGCCGCATCCAGCTAAGTAAGCCGCCAGTAAAGCCGCGATTACTACCGCGATGATCTTCTTCATATGCATTTCCTCCTCTTTGATTTGCGCCCGTTGTAGTTTTCCAAAACTTATTTCACAAATATCAGCATTGCTTTGCGGTTGACCGGCATCAACAGCAAAGGAAAAAACGCCCGTTCTGTCAACGGCTGTCAATGAAAGCTCCGTTTCGAATTGTTGGATCTAAAGAGTGAGAAAAGTTGAGAATCTTCTGTTGGAAACAGCAAATTAGAATTGTCATCGATACCAACTCAAGTATAAAATCTAGTCGGCATTATTGTCAAACGCCTTTCGTCGATTTGTTGATTAATGATCCGTTTTCTGTTCTGCGTCTATCTTTAAGCCTGAATCGACGCAAAGGCAAAGCCGCAACCTGTGTGTTGCGGCTTTATCGCTTTTGTTTGCGTTTTGCTGCGACAGTGGTCAGATTTTTACAACGATATTCTGAAGCAGGTCAGCGCAGATGTCGCCTTTGTCGGAGGCATGGTTCATATGGCTGTAGATTTCACGATATTTCAGGATTTTCTTCACATCATCCGAGGCAAACAACTCTGCGATGGATGCGTGATGTTTCTCGTTCATCCGGTTTTCCAGTTTTTTCACCTTCTTTGCCTCCGCGGCGACGAGCGCGCGATTGGTTTTCAGGTACTGTACGCACCGCAACAGACCATCGGACATCTGCAGCAGAATATTCGCCATGTCGATCAGGTTTTGATCGGGCAGTATGTCGTAAATGCGCAGATCTCTCACGGTTGTCCAGGCATAGTCCGCCAGATCGTCGATTGCGATGGAAAGCCGAAACAGATCATCGCGGTCGATCGGCGTGATAAACGTTGAGTTGATCGCATCCTCCAGCGTGTAATGCACCTGATCGGACTCGTGCTCCTTCTCCTTCACGAAATCCCCGTTCTCCTTTGTGGGGTTGTCGCAGTAAGAACAGAGCGCGCAAACCGTGTCGCGGATCGAAGTTGCCTGTTGAATCAGGAGCGCATAAAAATCGGGACGGGATTTTCGCTGAAACATCGAGGTGACTCCTTTCAATCAAAAGATAAAACGCAGGAGATAAAACAGCAGGGCGCCGAGCAGCCCCACCGCAGGGATCGTGATCACCCAGGAGATCAAAATCCGTCCGGCAACGTTCCATCTGACCGCCTTATACCGCTCCGCTGTGCCGACGCCCATGATGGAGGAAGAGACGATCTGGCTCGACGAAACAGGCGCCCCCAGAAGCGAGGATACGAGCAGTACGGTGCCTGCGGTCATCTGCGAGGCAAACGAATCGATGGCTTTCACTTTATAGATGCCGGTTCCAACGGTTTTGATGATCTTGAATCCGCCAAACGCGATTCCGCAGGCCAGGCTCGCCGCCGCAAGCGCAACCACCCAAACGGGAATACCGCCCGCCGCGCCGCCGCAAACGCCAATCAGAATCATAACGATACCAATCGACTTCTGCGAATCGTTGAACGAGTGGTTAAACGCAAGAAAGGTCATGTTAAACCATTGCGCATACGTAAAAAACGTGTTTGCCCGAAGGGTTGCGTTGCGCGTGAAAAACCGCAGCAGCGACAGGATGCAGTATCCGGCCAGAAAACTCACAATCGGCGTAAGAAAGATCATCAACACAACTTTCAGCCAAACATAGTTCCAGCTGATTGCAGCGGCGCCAAAGGCCGCGATACCCGCACCGACCACGCCGCCGATCAGCGCGTGGGACGAGGACGACGGTATGGCATAGTGCCATGTTGCAATATTCCAGACAATGGCTGCGAGGATACCCGCCGTAATGAAGGCCATCGCAACGCTTTGGGACTGCGCGCTGATGTAATAACTCTCCGCAACCAGGTGTTGAATCGTTTTCGAAACGCCGGATCCGATTAAAAAAACTGCGAACGGGGACATCATCTCAACCGTTGCAGCCCAGATCAGCGCCGGATACGGTTTCATGGCGCGGCTTGCAATCAGCGTTGCAACAACGTTGCACCCGTCGTGAAATCCGTTTACATAGGTAAAGACAAAGGTCATTGCGACCAGAATCCAAAACGTTGCTGACATACCACAAATCACCTGCCCGTGCAAAAAAGCCGCGTACTAAAAACATCTACAGCACTTGTATCCATCATATGCATGTGCGAAACATGAGCCGCTTCCCTTTTGTCGGAAAGCGGATCGTGATAAGTCCATGCCTGTTCTTGTCGATGCGAGTGCCACGAATGAAAAATACGCCAAATCAGCGCCAGATACGCGGATGTAAGCGTAAAAAGAGGATATAGATCAGTTTAAGAGTGTGGTGTTCCCTGCGTCAATTGGACTTTTCGCAAACGTTCTACCGGTTTTTCGCTATTTTGCCCGTTTTTCCGCACGCGGCGGCGCAACGGATTCGCGCAAAATCAGCCGGTACGGCAGCTTGATCGTCATGGCGATCGGTCTTCCGTTTTCAATCCGGTCAACCAGCAGACGCACAGCGTTTTTTCCGAGTTCCACCTTTGGTACCTCGACCGTCGTGAGCATCGGGTTCATATATTGCGCAACGTCGATGTTGTCAATGCCCATGACGGAGATATCCTGCGGTACCCTCAGCCCTGCCTGCAGAAAACACTGGATGACGGCAATCGCCGTGATATCGTTTGCGCAGAATACGGCTGTTGGCTTCTGTTTTGCGTTTGCCAGCAGCCGGCTTGCGCCCTCAAATCCGCCCTTTTTCTCGATCGGGCAGGAACAAACCAGCGTTGGATCATACGGCAGGCCAAGGTCGCGCAGCGTATCGCAGTAGGAATCGTAACGCACCTCTTCGCTTGTCTCGCCGATGTAGCCGATCCGTCTGTGGCCAAGCGAATACAGATACCGGATAGCGGCCTCGGCGGCTGCATATCCGTCGGATATGACCTGATCGATGTCGCTGCTCATCGCGTTTAAACCCGTGTACACCAGGTGTTTATACGTCCGGTCGAAGAACGCCCGCATCCTCTCGTCGAATCGGCCGACGACGATCACGCCGTCCGTTCCCACGGAAGCGACTTTTTCGAGCAGTTCCTTGTTTTGAAAATCCAGCAGCGTATAGACCGCCACTACGACATATCCCATCGCCAGCGCCTGCTGCTCAATCGCGCGAACGAATTCGGAAAAAAACGGGTTGTCCGCCGGTGTTCTGGCGCGACCGAAAACGCACGCGATTGTTTTCGTCGGCATCCGCTTGGCGCCGGTGTCCCCGATGCGCAGCTGTCTGGCAACACTGTTTGGCGTGTAACCCGTTTCGCGGATCACCTGCCAGACGCGGTCGCGCACCTCGGGCGTAGCAAAGCTGCCGTCCGCAGAATTGATAATGCGCGACACCGTGGAGACGGATACTCCGGCTTTTTCAGCAATGTCTTTGAGTCGCAGTGTGCTCACCTGTCCTTTCCGGCTTTGTCGGGGTTTACGGCTGCAAGCGCATAAACCGTTTCGCACAATCCGTCAGGCTGTCCTGTTGCCCGTAGATGGCGAGCGCACCCGCCACCAGAATATCAGCGCCTTCTGCAAGGCATACTTTCGCGTTTTCAAAATTCACACCGCCGTCAACCATAATCTGATACGAATAGCGGTTCTTTTCGCGTTCGTTTTTCAGAAACGCAAGATGATTTCGCGTATGGTCCATCAGCATCGTCTGGCCCGGAAATCCCGGTTCGACGCCCATGATGTTTACATAATCGACAAATGCCAGCAGCGGCGCAACATCGTCGTGGTCCGTGTTCGGGTTGAGCACGATGCCAGCCTGCATCCCGTCCGCTTTGATCCGGCGAATCAGGCTGACGGGAAAGCGTGTTGCGTCCGTGTGAAACGAAAGCATATTCGCTCCAGCGTCCCGCATCCGGTCGATATAATCCTCCGGCCGGTCCGACATCAGGTGTACCTCAACGATCGCGCCGCTGTAAGCGGAAACCGCGCGCACCACGTCCGGTGAGAAACACAAATTCGGCACATAATGTCCGTCCATGATGTCGATATGCAGCATCTCGACGCCAACCGAAAGCAAATCGTCGATGTCCTGCTTGAGGTTGAGCAAATTGCCGCAGGCAAGCGAAGGATTCATGATCACGGTACGCGCCCTCCTTATTCCGTCTCGATGTCCGGCAGACCGAGCGCGCTCCATCCGCCGTCTACATAAAGCGTTTGCCCCGTTACATAGCTCGCCTCTGCAGAGCTCAAATACAGTACCGCGTCGGCGATTTCGTCCACACTGGCGAGGCGCTTGAAGGGCACCGCCGCATAGATCTGCTTTTCGCTGACAATACCGAGCCGGAAGCCGTCTTCGAGCAGTTGCGTGCGAATCCAGCCTGGCGCAACGGCGTTGACCCGGATGCCAAGGCTCGCCCACTCCGCCGCAAGAACGGCTGTCATGCCGCCGATGGCAGCCTTGCTGATGACATACGGCGCGCGCCCCGGGAGCGTCCGCGTTGCGGTGCCGGACGAAATATTGACGATCGCCCCGTTTGCTTTCATGAGCTTAGCTGCCGCCTGCGCGCAGAAGAACGATCCTTTCAGATTGATATTCATCAGCTTATCCCACTTTTCCTCGGAAAAGGAGATCGAAGCGTCTCGAATCTGTACCCCCGCGTTATTGATCAGCACGTCAAGCGAGCCGTAGCGCTCTTCTATTTTTTGAAACACACGCGTGATTTCCGCGCATTTGGAGACGTCCAGCACATAAGCGTCCGCCTCAACCGAAAACTCGCTCTTCAGCGCGTCCACAGATGCGCGGACAACCGCCTCGTCGATATCACTCAGCAGGATATGCGCGCCTTCGCGGGCAAATCCCTGCGCAATGGCGTATCCAATTCCCCGCGCGCCGCCGGTGATGAGAACGCGTTTACCATTCAGCTGTTTCACAATACCCCTCCTGCATGCATGGAATGATCCAAAGTATATCCTCTGTTACCATTGTACGGTTCAGCGCGCGTTCTTTCAATGGGTACCAGCGCAAACGATACACCACTTTTGCGCAAGATTTTGACGACATACCGAGGGAATAACGTTTGCGTAATTACCGATTGCCCCGCGCGGCGAATAGACGATATATTAATTATATAAATAGGTTTCAATCGATGTTTTTCATATCGCAGAACATCATCCACCATTCAGGAGATGAAAATGAAATTCTTTTTTGTCAACCTCAAGCGATTCGATATTCCCGTTTCGCAAGGAGGTGTGAACAGGCTTGCGCCCATGGAACAATGGGGCGAGACCATCGTCCGCCGGACAGAACCGTTTGTCAACGGCCTCGGTGCGGACGCCGCATGTACGCTGTTGCTGCCTGAGGCGCATCTGCTGCCCGCGCTTGCCGCGCAGTCAAACGGCTCCGCGCTGTTCATCGGCGCGCAGGGCGTGCACAGGGAGGATGTCTCCATCGGTGGAAACTTTGGCGGGTTCACAACGCTGCGAACCGCAAAGGCAGTCGCCCAGATGGGCTGTACGCATGTGATCATCGGCCACTGTGAAGAGAGAAACGAAAAAGCGGGCGTGCTCAGAGAAGCCGGCGTAACCGACCCGGCGGCGATCAACCGCCTACTCAATCAGGAGATTCTCTGCGCGCAGCAGGCGGGACTCAGCGTTTTATACTGCGTCGGCGAGAATTCCGATGAACAGGATCGCTGGCGGCAGGTGATATCCGATCAACTGCAGATCGGTCTGAATGGCGCGGATCTGGCAAACGTCGTCGTTGCTTATGAACCCGTCTGGTCGATTGGGCCGGGCAAGCCGGTGCCCGACGCGGCGTATATCGAGAAAATTGCCGCGTTTATTAAAGAGTCTTTTGCCGTTCCGGTGATTTACGGCGGCGGGCTGAAGCTCGAAAACGCCGCCATGATCGCTTCTGTTGCGACAATCGACGGCGGGCTGATCGCGCTGACGCGGTTTTCGGGCGAAATCGGGTTCTATCCCGAAGAATGCCGTTCAATTATCGAAGCATACATGGCCGCTGCCGAAAAGAGCAACGCCTGATGTCATGCAAGGAGGAACAAACGCATGAAACTGTCCTTTGAGTACGGAACAGAAATGATGGAGGCGACGCTGCCGGACAATACGGATGTATTCATCCCCGGAGAAACCGTGCCGGATCCGCCGTATATCCCCGAGAAGCTCATCGTCGAAGAGACGCGCAAGAGCCTGCATAACCCTATTGGCATGCAGCCGCTGAGCGAGCTCGCCTTCCCCGGCGCAAAGTGCGTGATCATCTTTCCGGACCGCGTCAAGGGCGGCGAGCAACCGACCAGCCACAGAAAAGTCTGCATCCCGCTGATCCTGTCCGAGCTGTTCTCCGCAGGCGTGAAAAAAGAGGACGTCCTGCTGATCTGCTCCAACGGACTCCACAGCAAGAATACGGAACCCCAGATTCGCGGCGTGCTTGGCGACGCATTATTTAACGAGTACTGGCCGACAGGCCAGATCATCAACCACGACAGCGAGGACTATGATCACCTTGTCGATCTCGGCACGACGGATCAAGGCGATCCGGTATACATCAACAAATATGTGTACGACGCGGATGTCGCGGTGCTGGTCGGCCACACGCAGGGAAATCCGTATGGCGGCTACTCCGGCGGATACAAGCACTGCGCGACGGGCATCAACCACTGGACGAGCATCGCCTCGCACCATGTGCCAAAGGTGATGCATCTTCCCGACTTCGTGCCGGTTTCGAGCGCGAGCACCATGCGCAGCAAGTTCGACGAGATCGGGCGGCACATGGAGCGCAAGATGAACAAGAAATTCTTCTGCTGCGACGCGGTGCTCGACAGCGTCGCCCGCCAGATCGAAATCAATTCCGGCTGGGCGGAAGAGATGCAGCCAAAGAGCTGGATCACGGCCGACAAACGCACCTATGTCCCCTGGGCAACAAAAAAATACGACATTATGGTGTTCGGCATGCCGCGCTTTTTCCATTATGGCGACGGCATGGGCACCAACCCTGTGATGTTCATGCAGGCGATTTCCGCACAGGTGATCCGGCACAAACGTGTCATGTCCGACCGTTGTGTCATCATCTGCTGTTCCGCCTGCGACGGTGACTATTCCGAAGGCCTGTGGCCGTATACCAGAGAGATGATGAAGCTATATCAAAATCACAACACGCTGCCCGACCTCAACCAATACGGCGAGACTTTCGCCGTCAATCAGGACTATATCAACCGCTACCGGTTTGACTATGCATTCCACCCGTTCCACGGGTTCTCCATGATCAGCTGCGGACACATCGCCCAGATGAACACGAGCGCTATCTACATCGTCGGCGCAAAGGAACCGGGCGTTGCGCGAAGCATGGGTCTCCAGACACTCGCGACGTTTGAGGAAGCGCTGGCCGACGCGATAAAAAAGCATACCGGCCCGAACCCCAACATCCTCGCGCTGCCGAAAACCTTCAAAACCGCAGCGGTGCATCTTTGCATGAAGGACGAATGAGCGGTCTGACGACAAAACAAAAACCTGCGGCGCAGATTCTGCGCCGCAGGTTTTTACTTTGTGTACGCTGAAATTGTGGGATTTTTGCGTACGGGAGTCTATAGATAATAGGGATTTGTGCAGGCGGTACGCCCGTTTTTGTCTAGCAGCTCTAGCCGGAAAAACTTCTCGTCGTTTTCCCTGAGCCTGTTGAGGTCGAACTCTGCGTGCATCAGGCGCCCCTCGATGTCTGTTACGGACGCGCTCAACGCCCAGGCCATGCTCTTGAGGAAGATCGAAACTACGGGCGAACAGTCGATGCAGATCCGGTCGCCTTCGATGTAATACGCCTGTATCTCCGGCCCGCTGGAGCAGTAATAGCGCCCGCTGACCAGCGCGTCCATGATGTCCGCATATGCAAGCTGCGGCGCGTAGATCATCGTATAGCTGCGGCAGCAATCCGGTCCGGGAATTCGGGTCGCCGCTTCCGGCGGATAGGTCTTTGCGCCGGGTGCGTAAGCGCCTTTATATTTGGGGCTGAAGCTCAGGCAGCTGGTGTGATTGTCGTCCGTGTAGAGCGCGAGGATTTTTCTGCCGGACTTGAGATAGGTTTCGTAGTGCAGCTGATTTTCCGGCGCAAGATACGTCCAGCTGCAGCCGGTGTTGAGAACCTCCATTGCAGTGAACCCCTCCAGCTCCAGCAGCTCGTCCGGCATTTGATTGGACCACGCCGGGTGGTTCAGGTTTACGATAAACCCGTTCTCTTTCAGCCGCCGGATCGCGCTGTTGATCACATCGGGCGCATATGCGCCCTCCCCCTCAATCGGTACCGCCTTGTGCGGGTCGAGCGCCAGCGCGTTGATGTGGCAGGTTCTGGTCGTGTTTCCCTTTGCGTCTCGCCGGTTGAAGTTCAGCTCGTAACCCGCAATCGGGAGAAAGCGGTCGTCCGCCAGCCCCTCGTGAACATAATACGCCCTGTGGTCGGTATAGGCGAGAATGCTGTAGCCATGCGCGGTATAGAGCTTTTTGAGCTCCTGCGGCGTTAAAACGCCGTCCGAGAAGGTGGAGTGGCTGTGGAGATTGGCTTTATATGCGGTTTGCCCTTGCGGCAGGATGTATTCTCTATTTTTCATACGCTGTCTTTAACCGTAGATCAGGTCGGGCAGGAACGTCGTCAACTGCGGCCAAACCATGATCAGAACGACCAGTATCAACAGCGCTACGATAAACGGCCAGACGTATTTGACAAATTGAACGATCGTCACGTCGCACATCTTGCACACCAGATACATGATTCCACCGAGCGGCGGCGTCAGCGCGCCGATCGAGCAGTTCAGGATGATGAAGATGCCGAACTGAACCGCGTTGATGCCATATGCCTGTGCAATCGGGAACAGCAGCGGCGTCATGATCATCAGCAGCGACGTACTGCTGATGAACATACCAAATACCAATAACAGCGCGGTCGCGATGATCATGAACACGGCAGGACTGTTCGTGAACGAGAGCATCCATTCCGTGATATTCTGCGGGATGCGCGCCCAGCTTAAGTACATGCCGAATACCACCGCCGATAGGATCATAAACATGATCGTGCTTGTTGAGCGGAACGCTTCCTTAAAGATCGGTGCCAGCTCTTTGGGCTTAAGCACCTTGTAGATAAAGAATCCGACGAGCGTGCTTACAACGATCAGCAGCGCGGCGCCTTCCGTAGCTGTAAACAATCCTGCGCGCAGGCCGCCTATAATGACAAACGGCACGATCAGCGCCCAGATGCTGTTCTTGAGCGAGTGAAGCACTTCCCTGGTGGACGCTTTATGTTCTCTGGACGGCGGGTATTTGTTTTTGCGCGATATCACGACGACAACAACCAGCTCCGCGATGCACATCAGAACGCCGGGAACGATACCCGCGACGAACATCTTGCCGATTGAGGTTTCTGTCATGACACCGTAGAGAATGAGCGCGACGCCCGGCGGGATCATGGGCGCAATCAGGCTGCTGGCCGCGGTGACCGCCGCGGAAAACGCGCGCGGATATCCGCGTTTGCTCATCTCCGGAACCAGAATTTTACACTGCATTGCCGCGTCTGCCGCGCCGGAACCGCAGATGCCGCCGTTGATCGTGCTCAGGAGTACGTTCACCTGTGCCATGCCGCCGACTTTATGGCCCAGCAGCAGGTCGCAAAAGTTCATCAACTGCTTCGTAATACCTGCAGAGTTCATAATCAGTCCGGCGAGAATGAAGAACGGCACGGCAAGCAGCGCCAGCGACATATTGGACGATACCATCTTCTGCACAATCATCGTCAACGGCATCGTGTCGGTAATAAAAGCGAAATACACGAACGCCGAGCTCAAAAGCGAAACGGCGACCGGCACGCCAAGAAACAGCAGGACAAAAGCCATAATAATTGGTATATAGATTTCCATTCTTATTCTTCGCCTCTCTTCTGCTGTTTCATTGTTTTCAAATTTCGAATGATTCTCTGTATCGAGAAAAAGATCATTGTGGCAGCGCCGAGTACGACTGCCGCGTCAATATAACAATACTGTATCTTCAGAACGGGTGTGAATTTCGTAATCGATCGAATTGTCAGCATCACGGCGTAGTACGTTACGGTTATGGAGAATACGAGCACGATCGAATCGATGATTAACTGCACGATTCTGTTTGCCTTCGGCGGGAGGATTTTTTCGAGCAGATCGATTGAAATCTGGTCTCCCGTCTTATAGAGTTCTCCCATGCCGGCGTACACGACCCATACGAACAGCGCGAGCACCAGCTCCTGCACCTGCGCAAAGCTGCGCCCGGTAATCCAGTAGCCGAAAACGTCGAACAGGGTCAGCAATACGGTGGACAGCAGCATAAAGCCGCCAATAAAATTGATGATCGATCCCAGTTTAAATCGTTTATCCATGTTGGCTCCTTTTTATGTAGCGGTATGCCGCGGCACACTGATGCCGCGGCATACCGTACGGATCAGATAAAAACTCAGTCGAGCGCTTTGACGGCGGCAAATACTTCGTTAAAACGGAAGTACGATTCGCCAACCGGCGCAAACGCATCCTGGAAGGATGTCAGATCGGGTTCCACGAGGACGACGCCCGCATCCACCATCTGTTGAATCAGCGATGCATCTTGATCGGAGACCTCTTTGTTGGCTGCGCGTGCCGCTGCATCGAGCTCTTCCTCAATGATGACGCGGTACGGTTCCGGCAGGCTCTGCCAGAACTCTTCACCTGTAAAGAGGCCGACCACGTTGAGCAGATGCTTCGTCATGGAGTAATGCGGCGTTTTCAGCGCTTCCCAGAGTTTTGTCGGGACGGCGTTGCCGGGCGTTACTTCAACGGCTTCAATCATGCCGGTCTGCATCGCACTGAACACCTCGGAGAAGGCCAGCGGCATGTAGTTGGCGCCCATCGCACCAAACAGATCGGCATAGATCGTGTTGGCGGGCACGCGGATCTTCAATCCGGCGAAATCCTCGACCGAATTGATCGCCTTATCCGCAAGCGTGTTGCGGCATCCGACGACGAAGTTCGTCACGACGCCGTGGATACCCGCGGCATACGCTTCCTGGTTCATTTCGGCCATCATATCGGTCTCCATGAACTTCTCAACCTGCATGTAGGACTCCCAGAGATACGGTGCGCAGATGGTTTTGTAAACAGGTACATAATCCGCAAATGCGCTCGGCGCGATGAAATAGAATACCGCGGTGTTGCTCATGACGGCCTCGATGCCCTCGTCGCCAACCAACATTTCACCGCTGGCATAGACCTGGATATCGACTTTTCCGTTCGTCCGATCGGAAATACGTTCGGTCGCCGCGAGGATCTGTTGCATCCAGATTGCGGCAATGGGGTCGTTGGAGGTCAGCTTGATCTCGTACACTTTCTCCGTGTCATATCCGGGATCCGCAACTTCCTCTTCAACTTCTGGCTCAACGGCGGGCGCTTCCGTCGCCGCAGCGGGTTCCGCTACGACCTCCGGCTCAGCCGCCGGCGTGCTGCAGCCGGCAAACGCTGTGATCAGCAGCGCCAGAGCGCAAAACACACACAGGAACTTCTTGATTTTCATACAACCTCTTTCCTTCCTCTTATTTTCTAATTATCACACAAAAACAATGTTTTCGTGACATTAGACAACGATTTTCCTGCAATTGATTCGGATTTTTTACTTTAATCCGAAAAAACCAATTGCATCAGCTCTCCGAGCCCCTCCACGACATACGTCGGTTGATCATCCGCGCGTTTCGCGGTCTCCGCGTCCGTCATTCCCGTGAGCACCAGAGCGGTCTCCGCGCCGCAGCGACGCCCCATCTCGATATCCGTGTGCAGATTATCGCCGATCACGAGCAGCTCTTCGGGTCTGCAGCTCAGGCGGTTGCAGGCGATGTCCAGAAAGTACCGCTCCGGTTTCCCGATATTCTTCGGTGCCTTTCCCGTTGCAGTCAGTAGATATGCAGCAATCGCGCCCGTGTGCGGCAGCATCTTCTCTCCCGATGGGATCGCGTGATCCAGATCCGTGCAGACAAAGTCGCTTCCCGCTGCGATGAGGTTTGCCGCAAGCGCCAGGTCAGCATATCCAAACTCCCGGTTGTGTCCAACCAGTACATACTCGGGCTTTTCGGCGTCTAACCGGATGCCACGGTCAAGAACCAGCTGCTTTAGGTAGGGACTTCCCAGAACGAATGCGGAGGAAGCGCCTTGCTTATAAAGATAATCGGCGGCGATGCCTGCAGAAGTAATGATGTCATTAGGAGAGGATGCAATTCCCATCGCCGCCAGTTTTTTGGAAAGATCAACCGGAGACCGCTCCGGGTTATTCGTCATAAACAGATACGCAACGCCCAATGCCGCCCATCGTTTTGTCAGTTCAACCGCATATGGCAGGGGTTGATCGCCGCGGTAAATCGTTCCGTCCATATCGACGATGCAGGGCCGGTGATTCATAAAACGTATCCTTCGCTATGCTTGCTTTCTTCACTTTGTGTGAACTTACGTTCGCAATCGTTACGGCTTAAATATGCGCGCAAACGATTTCCCGCAAAATGTTCGGTTCCGTCTTGTATTGTCTGTTCCGCTGACAATCCAGACGGGTGGAATTGGTTCGCTGCATTGCGGCAAAGCTTGCTATGCTGAGGTGTATGCGGCAGAGCCTGCGGGTTTATTGCCTCTTACGTACCATCGGTTGTCGTATTCATTGCGATTTTCTGCGTGATGCCCGCCGGGCTATGCTTACTTGCGTGAAACAATCTGAAAAGTTTCCAATAGAGTTGCTTTCGTTTACCGGTGCAAATGACGAGCTGTTTACCACTGTTTTCCGCCTGCGCTACCGTTCTTTTTGTACTTTCAATATATCTGATCGTTCCGTTTTATATCAATTACTATTTACGCAAACGTTATTTAAACAAAGTCGCAGAATCGCATCGTCATAACACCCTGTTTTTTTGAGTGATCGTGATGCATCCATCGACCCGTGTAAACGATTTCAGCAGGAATATCAGATGCGAACGCAATAAAAAACACCACCCGTTTGAGTGGTGTTATTGGTTCATTCCGGTGCGGTTTGCTAAGCGCAAGCCGCATTAAATATTCAGCCCGTCCATATCGTCATATCGATCCCCTGCTGCAACTCCCTTTGGCGCAATTTCGTCGATTCGCTTCAACTCCTCGGCGGTCAGCTGTATATCTGCGGCCTTTGCGTTTTCTTCCAGATAGGATACGCGCTTTGTGCCGGGAATCGGGACGATGTTTTCACCCTGAGCCAACAACCATGCCAATGCCAATTGGGACGGTTTGCAGCCTTTCTGCGCCGCCAACTCCTTCACAAGGTCGACCAGCACAAGGTTCTTTTGAAAATTTTCGCCCTGAAACCTAGGCACATACCGCCTGAAATCATCCTCTGCAAAATCGTCCGGCTTCCTGATCTGTCCCGTCAAAAAGCCTCTTCCCAGCGGACTGTACGGCACAAACCCGATCCCGAGTTCACGGCAGACCGGCAGCACGTCGTCTTCCACATCCCGGCTCCAAAGAGAATATTCCGTCTCTACGGCTGAAACCGGGTGAACCGCATTCGCGCGTCGTATCGTCTGCGCGCCCGCCTCGGACAACCCGGTGAACCGTACTTTCCCCTCCTTCACCAGCGTCGCCATCGCATCAATGGTCTCTTCAATCGGGGTTTCGGGGTCCACCCGATGCTGATAATACAGATCGATCGTATCAACGCCAAGTCGCTTCAGGCTTGCCTCGCAAGCGCTCTTGACATATTGCGCCCGTCCACTGATTCCGAGAAATCCACCGTCCGCGCTACGCACACAGCCGAATTTCGTCGCAACAACAGCCGCATCGCGCCGCCCGGCGACCGCTTTGCCAACAAGCTCTTCGTTTTTCCCAACGCCATACATATCCGCGGTGTCCAGCAGCGTCACGCCGAGTTCCAGCGCTCTGTGAATCGTTCGGATAGACTCGCGTTCATCGGACGCTCCGTAAAACTCGGACATCCCCATACAGCCAAGCCCGATTGCCCCAACCATTAAACCACTGTTTCCAATTTTTCTTTTTTGCATTAGAGTTTCCTCCTAAATCGATGTGCTTTTGATATTTCATGTATCAGCGCTGCTCAAAACTCAGCGCGCACCCGGGGTTCTCCGTCATGATGGAAAGCACTGTGTCGTTCCCTATTCTCTCTTCCAGCAAATAACGAAACCGGATCAAAATATCGTCCAGACCAAATGCGGCTCCATAACTCTTGAGCCGTTGGTTTGTCGTGTCGAGCCCCAGCAGCAATTTTGAACCATGTCCCCTGTATAACATCTCTTCGATCAGTTGCAGCTCTGCCTCGTCGCTATGATATTTCTCCCGATGAATCGTATCGTATTCCAAATACACACCGGCTTCGGCCAGTTGGCTGTGATAGGATGTGTCAAACCGTGCTCGATCCAGATGGCAGAAGATCAGTCGTTCCGGCTTGATATCGTATCGACCGAAAAACTCAATCAGCTCCATCGCGTCCGCGCCCGGATCAAAGTGAACAAAGATCGGCGCGCCCGTCTCCCGCGCGGCCTCGGCTGCCGATTCAAACAGTTTTGCATGCAGCGCGTTGGTTCGAAAGATTCCGGCTGTCGCCGCGCATTTGATCAACCCGGCTTTGGCGGCAGTGCCTCCCCCCTCGTCCATCGCATCGGTTACTTCGCGGATATAGATCCGCGTCAGTTCATCCCCGCTGATCGTATTCAACCACTCGATATCTTCAAAGAATTCCGTTTTATGAAATCCGGTGCAGGCGATGATGGCAACGCCGGATTGCTCGCTCACCGTTACGAGGTTTGCCGCCATCCGCCCGCATCCGTAAGGCTGTGCGTCCACAAAACTCTGACCGCCCGCTTTCTTGTAACGCTGCACCTCCGCGAGCGATCGCGCGACGTCGTCCATCAACAACGCATTGTTGATCCTGCGCGCCGGTCCGTCTGCAATGAAGATATGCTCGTGACACTGGCACCATCCGAGGCGGTCCGGTTCGATATCCCCGGTCACAGTTCTGACCATTCGCATCGCGTTTCCTCCGTTTCCATCCGTATACGGCAAAGCCGCAGGACGCAAAAGCAGCCCCGCGACAGACTTTTTACTTCGCCGGAAGATCCTCTCTTGAAATTGTTGGTTACCGTGCTCTTGCGGTTTTGACCGCCTCAACCATCTGTCTGCCAATCGAAACGATGGATTCGTAGTCGCCTCTTTTGGCTCCGGCGGTCAGGCTGCTGCCGACGCCGACCGCAACCGCGCCAGCTTTGATCCACTCCGGTATGTTCTCAACCGTAACACCGCCCGTCGGCATCATCTTCATCTGCGGCAGCGGGCCTCTGAACGCTTTTATGATCTTTGGCCCGAACAGTTCACCGGGGAAAATCTTGATGATATCCGCGCCGGCTTTCATGCCGTCGACCGCTTCCTTCACCGTCATCGCGCCCGGCATACAGGCGATCCCGTACGAATTGCAGAGTTGAACGGTATCAACGTCCAGGCAAGGGCTGACCACATATGTCGCTCCCGCCAGTATCGCGGCCCGCGCCGTCTCTTTGTCCAGCACGGTGCCCGCGCCGATGAGGATCTGATCGGAAGAGTATTCCGCGCAGAGGCTTTCTATTATCTTCAGCGCGCCCGGTACGGTAAACGTGATTTCGATACCGACGATACCCGCTTCCATACAAGCCGCTGCGATTTTTTTGGCTTGCTCCGCGCTCTCCGCGCGCACAACGGCCACGACACCGCACGCTGTCAGTCGCTTGATCACTTCAGCTTTATCCATATTCATACCTCTCAAACAATCATATAGTTGCAACCGTTCCCTAGCAGCACATCGATCAGGTTCTGTGTCGCCAGAATTCCCATCCCCGCGATCGCCTCGTTCGTATGCGCACCGGTATGCGGCGTCATCACGACGTTCTTTAACCCGAGCAGCGGCGAGTTCGTAACCGGTTCCGCTTCGTATGCGTCCAGCCCGACGCCGCCGAGCCTGCCCGCTTTCAGCGCGTCTGCCGCAGCCGCTTCATCCAGGAGCCCGCCGCGCGCGGTATTGATGACAAACGCGCCGCGTTTCATGCGTTTGATTGCGTCCGCTCCAATGATGTATCGTGTTTCCTTCGTCAGCGGCACATGCAGAGACAAAAAATCCGCTTCTGCAATCACCTCGTCGAGTGATTTCTGCACCACGCCGTGCTGCGAAGCAAACGCCGCATCAAAATACGGATCGAACGCGATCACCCGCATACCGAAGGCGCGCGCCCGGACGGCGAGATTTTTCCCGATTGCACCAAATCCGATGATGCCGAGCGTCTTGCCGAAAAGCTCAATCCCGTCGCTGCGCGGCCACTCGCCTTTTTTCACGGCGCCGTCCAGCCGCGGGATCGCCCTGGCTAAGCTGATCATCAGGCCGAACGCGAGCTCGCACACGGCAACCGCATTGGTTCCGGGCGTGTTCGTCACGCGGATTCCCTTCGCGCGCGCGGCTTCCAGATCGACCCGGTCGACGCCGGCACCGTAACGCGAGATGACTTTCAGACTGGCAGGCGCGCGGTTGATCACGTCCGCCGTGATATAGTCGAGCCCCGCGATATACCCGTCCACGCCATCCAGCAGCGCGAGTACCTCCCCAGCTTCCAGCGGACGGGCATGCGGATTGTAAATGACCTCGTCCGCAAACGATTCGACCATCTCCACTGCTTTTGGATTTTTCTGAAACGACGTCGGCGTGATCAGTATCTTCATGGTGTTACTTCCATTTCGGGTTGTCGATGATTGCGGGTTTGCCGTCCCGCTCAACGATCAGTTTGCGATAGCCCTTTGTCTCAATCGTGCCGTAATCATGCCCCGCGTCGGCGCGGAAGCAAAAAAAGGTCACCATCGGAACCGAGCCGGTGTTGATGCTGCGGTGCGCGTAGCGCGGCGGCACATAGACCATGACGCCGGGTGAAAGCGGCTGCGCGCTCCAGTCGCCCTCCGGGTTTTCCATCAGCATAAATCCTTCTCCGCTGAGGCAATAATACACCTCGGCGGTTTCCAGAATCGTGTGGAAATGCCCTTTGGTCATGAAGTACTCGTCGCCGACCTTGCCGGGATATGTAATGCTCGTGCCGAATGCCTGGTCGCTGTCCTCTTCCGGCGCGCCCATCTCGTAAAACTCGTATACCAAAGGATCGCCGCTCTGAATCAGGGTCTCCGTCGCCGCCTCGTCCGCATATACGCCGCGCATATTGGAAACCCGGCGTTTGCTGGTGACGGCGCCGCTCTTGGACATCCCCGTCTTCAAGTCGTAGTCTACGATAAATCCCTGTGCCCAGTTGAATTGATCCGTGTTCGGGTTGTTGCTCATGTTGTTGTCCTCCCGTAATCAGGTTCTGTACCGGCTCGCGATTTCGTCGCAGAGCTCCAGCGTTTTTCCTTCGATCGGAAGGTGAAACACTTCGGAAATGACGGACGTCCACCCATAGATAAAATATTTCCATCCGTCCACCACGGTCAGTCCGCGGCTTTCTTTCTGCGCGAGTGCCTGATGCATAAACTTCAGGTCTCCGCGGTAATTGATCTCCCAAACCAATGCTTTTTCCGGAAAGACGGCGTCGTCCGTCAGCGGGCTGCCCGGCCGGTCTTTTCCGAGACCCGTCGCATTCACGATCAGTGAGTCTTTTTTCACGCGCGAGAGCACCGCGTCGTTTTGCTCCGCTTCCGGCGTCAGGCAGTATTCAAACCGGATGCCGCCGGGGTCAAGCCGGTGGAATATCTTTTCGATCTCTGTCAGGCGTGGTTGGCTCCTGTTGGCGATGATGATGCTGCCTGGATAACTGCCTTTGAACCGCTCCTGCATCAGATGGTAGCCCATCGAGATTGCGCTGCCGCCCGCGCCCATGATGAACACGTCCGCTCCGGTGTTCCGAAAATAATCCGGCGGGACGAACTCATCCAGCGCAAGGCCGGATGTGATCGGGTCTTTTGCGTGTCCGCGCAGCGCGCCATTCTGCTTTGAAATTGACGAGAGCTCGCCAAACGCCTGCGCGAGCGGGTCAAGATAGTCAAAGAGGTCTTTTGCCGCGTTGTAAAGGTCGATTTTATGCGTTGTGACAAGCGCGCCCATCGAGAGCGGATCATGTTTGATAAAATCGACGACCTCTCGATATACCCCGGGCGATTCATGAATGGCGATGTCGATCCCCTTCATCACGGCGTCGATGCCGAGCGCATTCGCCCAATCCGGAAAAACCTTCATGATGGACGATTTCGAGGTTGTAACGCCGATAAAATACATCGTAGGCTGCGTTGCAGGTTGCAGTTGCATGGCTCAAAGATACTCCTTTGGATAGAATACATTCCGCAGGCGGCCCGTATGGGATACGGAGCCGCCTTACTGCGAAAAAATCAGAATCAATCGGCCAAGCCAGTCCGGCCGTGGATCGGTGTATGCGGATATTATCTGTTATTTATAGTCGTAAACGATCTTGCCCATCGGCAGATACAAATCTCCCTTGCCGAAGAAGCCGCCGTGGATCTTCTTGGGTTCCAGTAGGTAGGTCGGGTCGATCTCACTGCGCTCAAACTTGACCGAAGCGGGGCCGCCAAAGAACTTGCCTTCCTGCGCGGTGAATTTGCCTTCCGTCAGAATCAGCTGCCGGATCGCTTCCCCGCCCTCTTCGGCGCTCGGGATGTATTTCAGCGAGAACACGCCGTCCGGGCTCCAGGGGATTTCGTCCATCTTCGCCTCGTAGCGCGGTACGACCAGCGCCTTTACGATCTCGTGACCGAGGCGGTTGGTCTGCCAGCGAACGGCTTCCATATCCGGCGCCCATTCCATCTGCGCCATCTTTTTTTGATAGCCCCAGATTTCGCGCCCGCCGGTCAGCGGCAGGTGGCTGTCCACATAGAGGAACGGTTCATAGTCTCCTTTGATTCCGTTATACTCAACCTGCACATAGATCGCGGTTTCGGTAAACGCGCCCTGTGTCGTACCCAGACTGAACTGGGACTGCCAAACGATCACGATGTTGGTGCGCGGGCGAAGCGGCTCCGGAATCACTTTTTCGATGTTCTCCATATCGGTTTCGTACACAACGAGGTGAATGTCCATATCTTTCCACACGAGCGGTGGTTTACCGTAGAGATCCGATACAATGGGATTGGTAAATCCCCAGTCACTCACTTTAATCATGGGATGCCTCCTTTTATTTGCTGCCACCCGCGTTCGCGGGGGTAATTGCATTGCCTGTCTCCTGGTCGAACAGCGAGATGCGGGATGTGTTCACAGTCAGCCGGATCGACTCGCCGCGCGCCGGGGTGCATTGCACCGACGCGGCGATCTGGATTCGCTCTCCAGCGCAGTCCGCCAGCAAAATGTTCATGTCGCCCAGCCGCTCCACATTGACCACCTGCGCCGTGATCTCGCCCTTGCTTTCACTGACGGACAGATCATACGGACGAATCCCGACGATCAGCCGCTCCGGTAGCGCGGCGGGTAAATACCGCCCGCTGACGTCGATTTCGAAATGGCTTCCGCAAACCAGCGTCTTTTCGCCTTCCGTGCGCGGAACGCAAGGCAGAAAATTCATTGGAATATCTCCGATGAATCCGGCAACGAACAGATTGGCAGGATTGTCGTATATCTCGCGCGGCGTCGCAATCTGGTGCAGGCGCCCCTTTTCCATGACGGCAACGCGATCTGCCATGGACATCGCGTCCTCTTGATCATGCGTGACCAGTATCATCGTGTATTTCAGGTCGATATGCAGCCGTTTGATGTACATGCGCATCTGGAAGCGTTGGCTGATATCCTGATGAGAAATCGGCTCATCCAGCAGCAGCACATTCGGGTTGCGCATCAAAGCGCGCGCAAGACCGACCGCCTGCGCTTGTCCGCTGCTCAGATCGCTGGTCCTTTTCCGCAGGATCGGCGTCAGGCCGACAACGTCCGCCATCTCGCGTACGCGCTGGTCCAGCTCGGTCTTCTTCATGCCGGCGGAGCGCAGCGGGAACGCGAGGTTTTCATAGACGTTCAACGTTGGATACAGCGCATAGTTTTCAAACGCCATCGCAACGTTGCGCTCGCTCGGCCGCTTCCGGATCACGGACTGACCGTCAAACAGAATGTCTCCCGCGGTAATCTCTTCCAGTCCCGCTATCATGCGCATGGTGGACGACTTGCCGCAGCCGGAAGGCCCGAGAAACGCGATGAACTCCCCGTCCGCGATGTCCATGGATATCCCGCGCACGGCGTGTACTTTGCCGTATTTTTTATCGACATTCGAAAGTGTGATGGATGCCATGTCTCAAGCCCTCCTCTGAATCACGTTGTATTCGTCGGGGTGGTAAATGGCATTGCCATCCGCAAATACGTGCAGATAATCCGCCTGAACGCGCAGCCATGTGCGCTGGCCGATCGACCAGTCCTGGTCATACGGCACAATGATGCGCACAATCGCCTTTTCCAGCTTTACGGATACCAGCCGTCTGTGCCCCTGGGACTCGATTAGGTAGATCGTTCCGGGTATGGTGTGATCCTCGTCCTTCGTGTGGGCAAGCGTCGTGCAGTTTGCGCGGAGACCGACGCGAATCGTCTGCGCATTTTCGGCCAGCGCCGTGTCAAAGTCATGCGCAACCGGCGTGGAAAACGCCGAATTGTCCAGCACAAACCGCAACTCCCCGTCGATCTGTTGGAGCGACGCGTCGATAAAGCTCATCGGCGGATCGCCGACAAAGTGGGCAACAAATTCATTGTCCGGGCGATGATATACGTCCTGCGGGGACCCCATCTGCATCAAAACGCCCTGGTTGAGTACGATCATCCGGTCCGCAAGAGACATCGCTTCGCGGTAATCATGCGTCACGTGAACGACGCTTGCATGTTTGTCCGCGCAGATGTTCTTGAGCTCCGAGCGCATGTGTATTTTCAGTCGCGCGTCAAGATGCGAGATTGGCTCGTCGAGCAAAAACACATCCGCTTCGCGAATCAGGCAGCGCCCGAGCGCGACGCGCTGCCGCTGTCCCCCGCTGAGAAAGCCGGGTTTGCGGTCGAGTTCGTTTTCAATCCCAAGGATGTTCGCCATGCGCATGACGCGCTCGCGCACCTGCGGCTCGGGCACCTTTTTTGCCCGGAGCGGGAACGCGAGGTTGTTATAGTTGGTCAGGTGCGAGTACAGCACATAGTTTTCGAACACCATGGAAACATTGCGCCGTTCCGGCGGTATATCGTTTACCATTCGTCCGTTGAGGTAGATTTCGCCGTAGTTCGGTTTCATGATCCCCGCAACCATGCGCAGCGTCGTCGTCTTGCCTGCGCCGGCAGGGCCGACGATGACGACGAATTCATTGCCTTCGCTGGCAAAGGAAAGGTTTTTCAGCGCAAAGTTCTGCCCGAACCGCTTCGTGACGCCGCGCAGCTCAATCATGGCGCACCTCCGCACCGAGCTGCTGCATCATTTCCGCATATGCTTTCTTTTCCAATTCTTTTTCCAGCTTTCTTTCGCGGACCATTTTGCAGATGCCGTAGATAAAATAGACTGCTCCTATGCTGAGCGACAACGCGATGCCCGCATAGATATACCGATTCTTCAGGAGCGGGTCGATAAACTTCAGCCATCCCAACCCGATCAGGATGGATATCATAAGGGACCACCAAAAACGATCCCAGATTTCCGCGACGGACAACATGTAATCACCTCAATTTCAGATCCGTTTTTATCCGCGCACCGAGCCAAAGGATAGCCCGCGGACAATCCAGCGCTGCAATATCAGCGCAAACACCAGCATGGGCAGCACGCAGACGGTTGCTGCGGCGGAGAGCGGACCCCAGAGAATTCCGTTGGTCGTCCAGAAATCTCCAACGCCGACCGTAATCGTCTTTGCAACGCTGCGCGTCAGAACGGAAGCAAAGAGAAACTCGTTCCAGGAGAACAGGAGCGAGAAAATCGCAGCCACCGCGATGCCCGGCGCCGCCAGCGGCAGCACGATTTTGCGGAAGACTTTAAAGCGGGTATATCCGTCCAGCCGGGCGGAGTCCTCCAGTTCCGTCGGAATATTCTGAAAGAACGACAGCATCAGCCAGATTGCAAACGGCAGGTTGAAAATCGTATAACAAATGATCAGCGTTCCAATGCGATCCTGCCCCAACTGCAGAAACTGACCCAGTTCTGTCGATCCGATCGTTCGAAAGATGACGAAAAACGGCAGTACAACGGCAATCGCGGGCATCATGCGTGTGCTGAGGATGAAATACATCAGCGTACCGCGCCCGACATTGTAGCGCGCGAACGAGTAGGACGCCAGCGTGCCGCAGACGATCACGATGAACACCGACCCGACGGTCGCGATCAGCGTGTTTTTGATATAGTGCATGAAGTCTGCGTTCTGAAACGCATACTTATAGTGGTCCAGCGTGAGATTGAAGCGAAACACCGGCGGGTAGGTCATGATCATCTCAGTTGGTTTGAGGCTGGTGACGATCATCCAGTAAATCGGAAACACTGTAAACGCCAGTATCGCGAGGATGACGGATAAGCGCAGAAGATCCTGAACCGTAACTTTCTTAACAACCATAGTAATCCTCCTTACTCAGTCCGCGAGCGTTCGCCCTGTTTTTTCAGCATCCAGCGCAGCACGAAGCTGGTAACGATGATGATGATAAACATGACGATCAGTGACATCGCGCTGGCATAATCCATCCGGAACTGTTTTAACCCGACTCGATAGAGGAAAAACGTAACGGTCTCCGTCGCCTGGCCCGGGCCCCCGCGCGTTGTCGTCTGAATCGGGTCATACAACCGCGCAGAATCGATAAACCGCCAGAGGAATACGAGCCCCAGAACGGATCCGATCATGGGAAACGTCAGCTTCGTAAGCACCCGCAGCTTGGACCCGCCGTCCAGCTCCGCCGCTTCGAAGGGCTCCTTTGGGAGGGACTGGAGCGCCGCGAGCGTAATGAGCATCACAAACGGTGTCCATTGCCAAACGTCAAACGCAACAATGCTCCAAAACGCAACTTTGCTGTTGCCCAGCCAGTTGACCGGATCGAGACCGATCCCACGCAACGCGGCGTTGAAAATGCCGAATTCCGCGTCGTACATATATCTCCAGATCATACCGATTGCCGCCGGCGCCGATGCCATCGGCATGATAAACAACGCGCGGATGATCCCTTTAAACCATTTCAGTTTGTTCAGCATGAACGCCAACCAAATGCCCAGCACCATTTGCATGCTCACGGACACCGCCGCGAACAGCGCGGTTCTCGCCAGTGAGGAGCCGAACACTTCGTTCTGCAGCGCATAACGGAAATTGCGGAATCCAACGAACGCCCACTCCTGCGCGCCGCCCGTCATGTTGACGTCTCTGAGGGACAGATTGATGGCGTAGATCAGCGGGAATATGCCGAAAAAGAGCAGGACTACCAGCGCCGGCAAAACAAGCAGCGTGCTGTATTTTCCGTCGGACAGCGTTTTCATTGGTTTCATTTTGTTCTTTTCGGTCGGATTCCGGCGTTTCCTTAGAATGGATTCCTTCATGAAAAACCTCCGGTCGTTTAGACATACTCGTCGATGTGGAGGGAAAGCGTAACCGCTCCCCTCCACATCCAGAAATGAACACGAATATCAAATGGCGGGTCGGTTATTTACGGAGCTGAATGCTCTTGTCGAACGTATATATGCCACCGGGAACAGGTTTCACAACGCCTTCATTATAAATCGTTGCTTTCCCCTCGGTAAAGTCGTCGATTGCCTTGGCAAAGCCTGCTAGGGCTTCTTCCACGGTCATCTCGCCGCTTGCAGCTGCGGACAGCCATCCTGGAGATTCTTCATAGATCTTGGCTGCTTCCGTGATCCAGATATAGTTAGTATACCAATTCTTTGCGCCGTCATCGAGAACATTCGCAAGCACCGGGAAGTGGCCGACCTTGTCGCGGCGCGCCGCTACCCATTCGGTATCGTTGAGAATGCTCAGACGGCATGTGCTTCCGCCGCCTTCCGCAAACGCGCGCTGTGCTTCCTTGCCGGTGATGTACTTCAGGAAGTCCCAGGTCTCCTGCGGATGCTTTGTCGAGGACGCGATGCCGATCGTGAACGCACCGGCCCAGGTTTTGCCGCCGCCGGGCAGGCCCGCGCACTGCGCTTCTGATCCCGGAATATTCTGCTCGACTTTAACGGCGTTGGCCCACTGGTCGAGGTACATCGGGCCGGTCATGGCGATGATGCCGGTGTTGAACTGGCTGATGACAAAATCATACGATCCGCTCAGGCTTCCCGCGGGAGCGTAAGGCAGCAGGTCGTTCACATACGTGTTGACCGCGTTGGTATAGGCCTCGGACTGAACGCCCGTCGTTCCGTCGTCGTTGATGACGTCGCCGCCATAGGTCCAGGCGATGGTGTTGATTTCGTCAAAGATGTTCGTGTAGCGTCCGGCCATCAGGCCAATGCCGTACATATCCTGTGCAAGCGGTTCTCCCTTGAGCAGGTCTCCCGCCTTGCGTGTGAAGAACTGCGCAATGTCGGACATTTGGTCATAGGTCGTGGGGATATCGAGATCGTATCCGTACGCATCTTTGAAGTTCGCCATCTCGGTCGGGTCTTCAAACAAATCAGCGCGGTACATGAGGCCGGGCGTAAACGTATAATACGGCAGGCCGTAGATCTGGTTGTTCCATTCCGCGCAAACCTGCAGCATGGAGGCCGGGAAATCTTCAATATCCACTTCATCGTTGTCAGCGGCGATGTAATCGTCCAGCGGGAGCATATAGCCCGCGTTGGCCCACTCGCCTTTCCAGGAAACGTTCCAGGTGATGATATCGTATGCGCCTGTTCCGCCGACAATATCGAGCACCTCTTTTTCATACATCGTCGGCAAATCCATTTCAACGATGTTAACCTTTACCCCGGTTGCCTCGGAGTACTCGGCCGCCAGCGTGCTCACCCAGTCGGTGTAGAATCCGGCCAGGGTCGCCCAGGTGATCGTGACCGGTTCATCCGCGCTACCGGCCTGCGTCGCATCCGTACCCGAGGCCGGGGCTGCCGCTTGCTGTGCGCAGCCTGCCAGCGTCGTGAACGCCATCGCGAACGCTAAAACCAGGGCTAAGAACATCATACGTTTAGTGAACTTCATGATTTCTCCTCCTTTTTATTGATTCCCCGTGCGTTTAGCACAAGTGGAATGTTGAATTACGTTTTAACTGTCTCGATTCGATAGACGGTATTTGCCGTAAGTTCTTGTGATCAATCCGGCAGCGATTGTACGATTTCGATTGCCGAGGCGGTGTTGATTCCCATGCGCTCAACGCCCAGATCGACCAGCGCGAGAAACTCTTCCCGTGTGCGGATCCCGCCGGCAGCTTTCACTTTGACAGCCGCCCCGCAGTGCTGTTTGATCAAACGGATGCGTTCCAGATCGATCGGAGCCGTGATCCAACCCGTTCCGGTCTTTACATAGCTTGCCCCGCTGGCCATCACCAGATCGCAGGCTTTGAGCATCTGTTCGTCCGTCAGAACATTGATTTCGATGATGACTTTTGTGGGAATTCTCCCTGCCACCACATCCGTGATGGCGCGCAGTTCGTTCAATACATAGTCGTAATCTTCGCTGAGAAACCGACCGACGTTCATCACGATGTCCATCTCCTGCACGCCGTCCTCGAGCAGCTGCGCGGCTTCCAGAAGTTTCACCTTGGTCGTGTGTCCGCCGCCGGGGAACCCGACAGGCGCGCCGACGAGTATATCCGGTTCGTCGCGTATCATCGCCGCCAATGTCGGCACCCATGATGGAAGTACATGCAGATTGATAAAGCGATAAGCTTTCCCGTATGCGACGAGCTCCTCGATGTCCTTGCGTCCGTGTCTCGTGCGGACAGCACTGATGTCGATCATACGAGCGGCGGCCTTTGCAGTTATCATACATACCCCCATATCGAAAATGTATTCGCCTGAGTTTGCTGGTTGAAATAGGTGTTATCGGAACAGAAAAGAGACTTTTTAGAAACGTTTTTCGTTGTTTTTGATATTTTTATTAAAACATCATTATGTTTGTCTGTCAATAACTTTTTTCCGCTTTTTCTATGATTTACAGCAGGGTAGCTGGAAACATCTCTGAATCAATATTTTTTTCAATATGTATGCCTGGAACCTGCCGAATCTGGCGCAAAATATCAATTCTTTTATTACGTAACATGTACTGAAACATACTCTCTTCTTACGATTCGATCCGCTGTCAACCGTGCTTACGAAGCAAAAATATTTGAGCATCTCTTACATTAAGGTATCTTTTATTTCTTTAAAGGTTATTTTTTATTGACATTCATTATTATCTTTGCTATACTTCGGATATCCCATGATGTGATTCAAATAGTATTATTCTCATTATCTTCCGACAGGAGGGCCTGCATGAACTTCATCGCTTATGATTTGGGCACTGGCGGCGTAAAGGCTTCGCTCTACGATCAAAATCTAAACGCCCTGGCCAAATCGTTCATGGAATATCCAACGTATTACCCGAATAGCAGAATGCATGAACAAAAACCCGAGGACTGGTGGTCAGGCGTCGTCAAGAGTACACGCCTGCTGTTGGAGGAGGCGGACGTCGACGGTTCTCAGATCGCATGCCTTGCGCTCTCCGGGCACAGTTGCGTTGCGGTTCCGATCGGGCGGGACGGTTCCCTGCTGAGCGATCGCGTTCCGATCTGGTCGGATACACGCGCCGCAGAAGATGCAGAGGCATTCTTCCGATCCGTCGATCAAAAGGACTGGTATATGATTACGGGCAACGGCTTCCCCGTCGCCTGTTACTATCTGTTTAAACTGATGTGGCTCAAGCGCAATCAGCCCGATCTCTACGCCGGGATCGATAAGGTTCTGGGGTCAAAAGACTATATCAACTACCACCTGACCGGACAGCTTTATACCGACTATTCATATGCTTCATCTTCTGGCGCATACGATCTGACAAACCGGCGCATGCGTGCCGAGTTGATCGAAGCGGCGGGCCTTCGCGCGGATATTTTCCCGGAACTGGTTGCATCGCATACCATCATCGGAGGCCTGCATGCCGAGGCGGCGCAGGAACTCGGGTTGCCTGCCGGAACCCCGGTCGCCTGCGGTGGCGTCGACAACGCCTGCATGGCGCTAGGCGCGGTCGGCACGCAGGAAGGAGCCGTCTATATCTCGCTCGGTTCGTCCAGCTGGATTCCGGTGAACTCGGCGCAGCCCGTGCTGGATTACGAAACCAAACCGTATGTCTTTGCGCACATTGAAGAGTCGATGTTTACCTCGGCCTATTCGATCTTTGCCGGCGGAAGTTCCTATCACTGGGTCAGAGAAACGCTGTGTAAAGACCTCGGTCCGGATGGAATCTATGAACAAATGGGCGAACTCGCCGCGCGTGTACCGCCCGGTTCCAACGGGCTGCTCTTTAACCCGAGTCTTGCGGGCGGAACGTCCCAGGATAAAAGCGTAAACATCCGCGGCGCATTTCTGGGCCTGCATCTGGGCAGCACGCGCGAGGATATGATCCGCGCGGCGCTGGAAGGGATCGCCTTGAACCTGCGCACATCTTTCGAGCTACTCTCGCGGCATGTTCCGCCGGCAAATCAATTGCTCATCTGCGGCGGCGGCAGCAAGAGCCCGCTCTGGATGCAGATTTTTGCCGACGTGATGAACCGCGACATCTTAAAGACCAATATCGATCAGGACGCCGCCTCCCTCGGCGCCGCGGCTGTTTGCGCCCGCGCAACAGCGCTCTGGCGCGATTATTCTGGTGTTCCCGCGCTGCATACCGCAGAAAGGATATGGCATCCTGATGAAACTCGCTGTAAAATATATGATGAACTCTACCCCGTGTTTACCCGCGCGAGCGAAATGGCCGCCGATCTTGGCGATGCAATGGCGCAGATCCGGACAAAACACTGACACCCCGTACGAAACTTACGGAATGTGAGGAACGAAACAACATGTCGAACGCACCGCTTTATAAAACCATCTACCTGGAGATAAAACAAGGCATCAAAGAGGGTAGCTACCCCGTCGGTTCTTTTTTGCCTACGGAGAATGAATTGTGCGAACAGTTCAAAGCCAGCCGGACGACGATCCGCAAAGCCGTCGGCATGCTCAGCAGCGAAGGCTACCTGAACATCCGCCAGGGACGCGGAACGGAAATCCTGCAAGCATCCACCACGCAGGAGCTCTCGCACATCACATCCATCACGGAGACGCTCTATAACCGCGGGTATAAAGTGACCGTGAAAGGGATGAGCATCCAGAAGATCACCGCGCCGGACTTCGTGATCGACAAACTGCAGCTTTCGGATGATCTGGATGTTTACAAGGTTGAGCGGCTGTTGTATGCGGACGACCACCCGGTGGCATATGTAATCAACTATCTTATCGCTTCGCTGGTTCCGGGGCTTGAGCGTTTTAACAACACCTTTACCGGGTTGTATTCTTTCCTGGAACGGCAATATAACATCGTGCCGGAGGAGGCGACCGAAACCTTGTCGGCTTCCGTTGCAGATTTCACCGAGTCCCAGCTGCTGCATATCCCGCAGGGCACGCCGCTGCTCTGCAGCAAGCGTCTTTCCAGCACCAATGGTGTCCTCTATGAATACAGCAACTCAAAGCTGGTTGCAGACAGATATGAGTACAGCATCTATCTCAAAGGCCGCCATCAGGCCCCATAATCGTCTATCATTTTCTATCAAGTGCAAGACTGCAGTCTGCGCAATAAAGAATACCACCCGTTTGAGGTGGTGTTTTATTAACCGTCTCTAATTTCGTCGATTGATATAAGGAAGTGCTGCGCGTCTCACTCGTGCAGCTCAAACACGTTCCCCTCCGGGTCGTGGAAAAACGTCAGGCTGTTGTGCGTGAACTCGTCCGTGCGAATGGATTCGCATTCCACGCCGCGCTCACGCAGCTCGGCGGCGGCTTTCGCCACATCCGGCACCCGAAACGCCATATGCCGGTAACCGCAGGGTTCCTGCCCCGCCTGTCGCGCGGGTGCATCCGGCTTTCCAAATATCTCCAGTTCGACATCCCCGGCCCGGATATCCAGCTTCCAGTCGTTCTGGTGTTCCCGATGGTTTTCGCGGATGACCTCGAACCCGAGTGTGTCAACATAAAACGCTCTGGCGCGCGGATAATCGGAAACGATGATGGCTACGTGGTGGATCTCATTGAAAATCTTCATGTTGAACTCCTGTTTCAATGCCGCGTATGAAACGTCTTCCTCAAAATTGATCGCCCCGCTCATCTATTGAGCGGGGCGATTTGTTTTTATTCGTCGATTGCCAACTCGCGCGAGAAAGCTTTGTCCATATTTTCCGGAATCTGCTCGCGGAGCACTTCCTTGCCGCGAATGTTCAGCACAACAGTATTGCCGCGCATGCGCTTGGTCAGATGTTTCGCCAGCGAGAGCGTAACGAACTCGCCGCCTGCAACATGTTTGTTGTCGAGCTTGATGACCAGCTCTTCTTTGCGGAATTTGATGCGCCGCATTGAGCGCAGCTTCCGTTCGTTGCCACCTGCTGCGGTTGCTACCGAAACGGTCACGTTAAATCCCGAAGCAAGCAGCAGCAGAATCAGGATCGCTAAGCAAAGTGCGATGAGAGCGATCGCAGCCGGGCTGAATCCATCCGCAGCGGAACGAATGGTCCGCGCAAAGATGTCGCGCATCGTCACCCGCACCTCAACGGTCCGAATGTTGCCGTTTTCGTCCATCGCCTCGATCAGATACGTGCCGGGGCCAACATTCTCGAGTGTGAGTGAATCATCCCACTCTCCGCCCGGCAGGCGGATGGAGACCGTGTCGCCTGGAATCTCTTCGATATCCTCGATGGTAACAAGTACATCGCCCGTATCCGGTTCCGGTTCGGGTGTTGCTTCCGGTTCCTGCGTGTCTATCGCCGCCGCTTCAATCACAAACGGGCCGTAGGTTTCGTAGGCGGTTAACCCGAATGCGTTTTTGCAATATGCATGCAGGTAGTATTCCCCTGGCTGCGTCAGTTTCAACGCCTCGGTGTATGTTTGATAGGCGCTGCCCGGCGTGCCGGAAGAGCTGATTTCATAACCCCGCGCGACAATATCGCTCTGGCTGTCCGTGAATGTCAGCGTCAGCGCAATTGGGTCCTCGGTCGCCGTGCCGGTTCTGTAGGTTCCGGCGTCGAGTGTAATGACCGGCGCGCTCGTATCCGCCATGGTAACCGTATAGGTAAACGCCCTGCGGTTTCCGGCAACGTCGTACAGCGTAAAGCTATACTCGCCGTTCTTTGTAACCGCGTATGTCGGGCTTCCCGTTGCGTCAATCGTCGTTCCGTCCGGCAGGAGAAGCTTGCTGTTTCCGCTGCCGCCCGGGTCCGTCTTCAACGTGAACGTCAGCACAACGCTTCCGCCGGAGACGCTCTCGAGAATCTCAGGAACGGCGGGTTGCTGTTTGTCCACGCGCGCAAGGTATGTGCCGACATTTGTGGAGTTGCCGAACTCGTCCTTGGCCGTTACTCCAACATTGTGCACGCCCGACGTAACGTCCATACCCGATCCGGCAATGCTCTCGCCGCCGTCCATCGAGTAGTAATACGTTACCGTGGATACGTCGCTCGCGCTGCTGGCGACAACGGTTACGGTCTGATTGGTCCATGTGCCGGCTTTATAGGTCTTTCCGTCCGCCGTGCGCATCGTAACGACGGTTCCCGTCGGCGCTTCCCGGTCGACGATCAGCGAGCCGGAGTAGCCGTAGTCGCTCGTATACTCGCTGTCGCTTGCATTCACGCGGAATTTCAACCCGCTTGCGCTCGAAAGATCGGCGGGAATCACAAAGTCGTAACTCGTATCGGCAAGGTTCTCCTGTACCAGTTTCCAGGTTGCCCCGTCGAGGTATTCCAACCGGTAGCTCAATACGTCGCCGTCGATGTCAAATCCGCTCCACATGACCGTAACCGTCGAGCCGATGCCCGCGCGGTCGCCGTCCACCGGTTTGGATACGATTGGCGTTTCCGGCGGATCGTTGACGCTCAGCACCGTGACGTACACGGTTGCGCTCGCCGTTGAACCATTGCCGTCCGAAACCGTGTACGTGAAGCTATCCTCGCCCGCAAACCGGTCGTCCGGTGTGTATTCGATCTTGCCAGAAACGATCTGCGCCGTGCCATTCTCCGGTGTACCTACCGCCGTGATGACGAAGCTGGATCTTTCGTGCAGCGCGTCCTTGTTCAGCGCGCTGTCTGTGTCAACATCCGTATCGTTTGCGAGTACATCAATGGACACCATTTCCTCGTCGTTTGTCGTCGCCGTGTCGTCCAACGCAACGATCTGATCGTTCACCTGTTTGATCGTAATCTGAATCTCGGCTTCGGCAGTCAGGGTTCCGTCTGTAATCACATAAGCCAGCGTGTCCGTGCCGTTGAAGTTCTCATCCGGTGTATAGGTGATCTTGGCGCCGTCTGTCTCCGCCGTGCCGTGTGTTCCGTTTCCAACGGACTGGATCACCGGCGTTCCGGTGGGTTCTGCGTTGAGTTCCTCGTCCGTATCGACGTCGCTGTCGTTCGTCAGCGCATAGATCACAACCGGCGTATCCTCGTTCGTCGTGCTCTCGTCGTTTCGTGCAACAGGAGCGTCATTGACCGGATTGACGGTGATGCTGAGCACTCCATCATCCGATGAGCCCGCTTTGTCGGTCACCGTATAGGTGATCTCGTCAGTTCCGTTGAAGTTTTCATCCGGCGTATAGGTGATCGTCGTTCCATCTACGGATACCGTGCCGTGCAGCGGTTCGCCAGACGCGGCAACCGACACCGTCAGCGCATCCGCGTTGGTCACGATGTCCGCGTCTCCGATGAGCCCGCTGACATCAATCGCTTTTGCGGTATCTTCATTTGTCGAAGCGCTTGCATCGTCCGCAGTCGGCTTGTCATTGACCGCGTTGAAAGTCACCGTGATGTTAGCCGTGGCCGTCAGCCCTTCCGCGTCACGAATCTGGTAACCGATCGTGAAGGAACCGTTATAATTTGCGTTCGGTGTAAACGTCACGTCCCCGCCTGCCGTTGTTTCAAACGTGCCGGGCAGTCCGCTCGTCGGTTCCGTGAACCCGACGAATGTCAGAGTGTCTTCCGTGTCAACGTCTGTGTCGTTCGTCAGCACGTTGACAGACGCCGCGTTATCTTCGTCCGCGCTCATCGTGTCATCGTTGGCAACAGGCGCGTCGTTGACGGAGTTGACCCCGATGGTCAGCGTCCCCGTGCTCGTCCCGCCGTGTCCGTCGCTGAGCACATATTCGATCACCTGCGTGCCGGAAAACTCGGCTGCCGGGTCAAATATCAGTTCTGCGCCGTCCTGCGTCAGCGTTCCGTGCGGTGTCCCGCTCAAAGAATAGCTTGAAATGGAGAAGCTATCCTTCGAATGCAGCTCGTTTGCATTGAGCGCTTCGATGGTGTCTACGTCTGTATCGTTTGTGAGTACATTAACGCGCACCGTGGTATCTTCCGGCGTTGTCGCACTGTCCGCGACGGCGGCCGGATCGTCGTTGACCTGCGTGATGGTCATAGTGACCGTGGCGGTCACGTTCACATCACCGTCGAAACAGTTGTATTCGAACGTATCGGTTCCGTTATAGTCCGTATCCGGCGTGTAGGTGATCTTCGTGCCGTCCGTCTCGATCGTGCCGTGGGTCGGCGCTGTCAGCCCGCTTTCCGTAATCGATACGCTGATCGACTCGTCTTCCGGCGCGGCGTTGAGGTCCGCTTCCATGTCCACGTCGCTGTCGTTGCCAAGCACGAGGATGTCGACCGCGTTGTCTTCCGTCGTCGTCGCCGTGTCGTCGACGACCTCCGGCGCGTCGTTCACCTGCGCGATGTTGACGGTTACCGTCGCCGTGCCGACAGCTTCCGCCGCGTCGGTCGCGGTGTAGCCAAAGCTGTCTGTTCCGTTATAATCCTTGTCCGGCACATACGTCAGGTTTCCGTCTCCGTCGATGCCCGCCGTGCCGTGCTGCGCTGGCGTCGTGATCGTGAGCGCGTATGTGTCCGTGTTGGTCGCGACATCCACGTCGCTGGACACACTGCTCTTGAGGATCGTCTGCAGCGACGCGTCCTCGTCGATGTTCAGCGTCCTGTCGTTGGCTACCGGCGCGTCGTTGACCGCCGCAACCGTCACGTTAAACGTAATTGTCGTATTTCCGCCGTCGCCGTCCGTTACCCTCAGGGTGATGGTGGCTGCGCCGTTCTGGTTGTCCTTCGGGTTGACGGTCACCGTGCGCGCACCGCCTGCGCCTGCGGTAATGGCGACGTCGCTCACCGCGATCAGCGCGGGATTGCTGCTGCTCACGACCGTCACGCTCAGCAGGTTAGCTGCCGTTTCAACGTCGCTCACCGTCAGACCGCTCGTTCCGTCCGCTTCGTCCTCTGTGAGCTCCATGTCAGCCGGTGCCACCGTGAATTGCGGCAGGTCGTTGACGGAGCCGACCGTCACGCTCAGCGTGCTGGAGGATGTTCCCCCGTTGCCGTCGCTGATCGTATAGTCGATGACCGCTACGCCAAACCAGTTCAGCGCCGGCGAGAAGACGAGCTTGTTGTCTACGATGGACACGCTGCCGTGCTCGCTGTTCTGCACCGTTGCCGCGGTAATCGTCAGATCGGCGCGGGTATGCAGCGCGTTTTCGTTGAGATCCGCGTCGGTGTCGACGTCCGTATCGTTTGCAATCACGTCGATCGGGAGCGTGTCGGTGTCTTCGCTGGTGGACGCGGTGTCGGTTTTCGCCACCGGATCGTCGTTGACCTGCGTGATGGTCACAGTGACCGTGGCGGTCACGTTCACATCACCGTCAAAACAGTTGTATTCGAACGTATCGGTTCCGTTATAGTCCGTATCCGGCGTATAGGTGATCTTCGTGCCGTCCGTCTCGATCGAGCCGTGGGTCGGCGCTGTCAGCCCGCTTTCCGAAATCGATACGCTGATCGACTCGTCTTCCGGCGCGGCGTTGAGGTCCGCTTCCATGTCCACGTCGCTGTCGTTGCCAAGCACGAGGATGTCGACCGCGTTGTCTTCCGTCGTCGTCGCCGTGTCGTCGACGACCTCCGGCGCGTCGTTCACCTGCGCGATGTTGACGGTTACCGTCGCCGTGCCGACAGCTTCCGCCGCGTCGGTCGCGGTGTAGCCAAAGCTGTCTGTTCCGTTATAATCCTTGTCCGGCACATACGTCAGGTTTCCGTCTCCGTCGATGCCCGCCGTGCCGTGCTGCGCTGGCGTCGTGATCGTGAGCGCGTATGTGTCCGTGTTGGTCGCGACATCCACGTCGCTGGACACACTGCTCTTGAGGATCGTCTGCAGCGACGCGTCCTCGTCGATGTTCAGCGTCTTGTCGTTGGCGACCGGCGCGTCGTTGACCGCCGCAACCGTCACGTTAAACGTAATCGTCGTATTTCCGCCGTCGCCGTCCGTCACCCTCAGGGTGATGATGGCTACGCCGTTCTGATTGTCCTTCGGGTTGACGGTCACCGTGCGCGCACCGCCTGCGCCTGCGATGATGGTGACGTCGCTCACCGCGATCAGCGCGGGATTGCTGCTGCTCACGACCGTCACGCTCAGCACGTCTGCTGCCGTTTCAACGTCGCTCACCGTCAGGCCGCTCGTTCCGTCCGCTTCGTCCTCTGTGAGCTCCATGTCAGCCGGTGCCACCGTGAATTGCGGCAGGTCGTTGACGGAGCCGACCGTCACGCTCAGCGTGCTGGAGGACGTTCCGCCGTTGCCGTCGCTGATCGTGTAGTCGATGACCGCTACGCCAAACCAGTTCAGCGCCGGCGAGAAGACGAGCTTGTTGTCTACGATGGACACGCTGCCGTGCTCGCTGTTCTGCACCGTTGCCGCGGTAATCGTCAGATCGGCGCGGGTATGCAGCGCGTTTTCGTTGAGATCCGCGTCGGTGTCGACGTCCGTATCGTTTGCAATCACGTCGATCGGGAGCGTATCGGTGTCCTCGCTGGTGGACGCGGTGTCGGTTTTCGCCACCGGATCGTCGTTCACCTGCGTGATGGTCACAGTGACCGTGGCGGTCACGTTCACATCACCGTCAAAACAGTTGTATTCGAACGTATCGGTTCCGTTATAGTCCGTATCCGGCGTGTAGGTGATCTTCGTGCCGTCCGTCTCGATCGTGCCGTGGGTCGGCGCTGTCAGCCCGCTTTCCGTAATCGATACGCTGATCGACTCGTCTTCCGGCGCGGCGTTGAGGTCCGCTTCCATGTCCACGTCGCTGTCGTTGCCGAGCACGAGGATGTCGACCGCGTTGTCCTCCGTCGTCGTCGCCGTGTCGTCGCCGACCTCCGGCGCGTCGTTGACCTGCGCGATGTTGACGGTTACCGTCGCCGTGCCGACAGCCTCCGCCGCGTCGGTCGCGGTGTAGCCGAAGCTGTCTGTTCCGTTATAATCCTTGTCCGGTACATACGTCAGGTTGCCGTCTCCGTCGATACCCGCCGTGCCGTGCTGCGCTGGCGTCGTGATCGTGAGCGCGTATGTGTCCGTGTTGGTCGCGACATCCACGTCGCTGGACACGCTGCTCTTGAGGATCGTCTGCAGCGACGCGTCCTCGTCGATGTTCAGCGTCTTGTCGTTGGCTACCGGCGCGTCGTTGACCGCCGCAACCGTCACGTTAAACGTAATTGTCGTATTTCCGCCGTCGCCGTCCGTTACCCTCAGGGTGATGGTGGCTGCGCCGTTCTGGTTGTCCTTCGGGTTGACGGTCACCGTGCGCGCACCGCCTGCGCCTGCGGTAATGGTGACGTCGCTCACCGCGATCAGCGCAGGATTGCTGCTGCTCACGACCGTCACGCTCAGCAGGTCAGCTGCCGTTTCAACGTCGCTCACCGTCAGACCGCTTGTTCCGTCCGCTTCGTCCTCTGTGAGCTCCATATCAGCCGGTGCCACCGTGAATTGCGGCAGGTCATTGACGGAGCCGACCGTCACGCTCAGCGTGCTGGAGGACGTTCCCCCGTTGCCGTCGCTGATCGTATAGTCTATGACTGCTACGCCAAACCAGTTCAGCGCCGGCGAGAAGACGAGCTTGTTGTCTACGATGGACACGCTGCCGTGCTCGCTGTTCTGCACCGTTGCCGCGGTAATCGTCAGATCGGCGCGGGTATGCAGCGCGTTTTCGTTGAGATCCGCGTCGGTGTCGACGTCCGTATCGTTTGCAATCACGTCGATCGGGAGCGTATCGGTGTCCTCGCTGGTGGACGCGGTGTCGGTTTTCGCCACCGGATCGTCGTTCACCTGCGTGATGGTCACAGTGACCGTGGCGGTCACGTTCACATCACCGTCAAAACAGTTGTATTCGAACGTATCGGTTCCGTTATAGTCCGTATCCGGCGTGTAGGTGATCTTCGTGCCGTCCGTCTCGATCGTGCCGTGGGTCGGCGCTGTCAGCCCGCTTTCCGTAATCGATACGCTGATCGACTCGTCTTCCGGCGCGGCGTTGAGGTCCGCTTCCATGTCCACGTCGCTGTCGTTGCCGAGCACGAGGATGTCGACCGCGTTGTCCTCCGTCGTCGTCGCCGTGTCGTCGCCGACCTCCGGCGCGTCGTTGACCTGCGCGATGTTGACGGTTACCGTCGCCGTGCCGACAGCCTCCGCCGCGTCGGTCGCGGTGTAGCCGAAGCTGTCTGTTCCGTTATAATCCTTGTCCGGTACATACGTCAGGTTGCCGTCTCCGTCGATACCCGCCGTGCCGTGCTGCGCTGGCGTCGTGATCGTGAGCGCGTATGTGTCCGTGTTGGTCGCGACATCCACGTCGCTGGACACGCTGCTCTTGAGGATCGTCTGCAGCGACGCGTCCTCGTCGATGTTCAGCGTCTTGTCGTTGGCTACCGGCGCGTCGTTGACCGCCGCAACCGTCACGTTAAACGTAATTGTCGTATTTCCGCCGTCGCCGTCCGTTACCCTCAGGGTGATGGTGGCTGCGCCGTTCTGGTTGTCCTTCGGGTTGACGGTCACCGTGCGCGCACCGCCTGCGCCTGCGGTAATGGTGACGTCGCTCACCGCGATCAGCGCAGGATTGCTGCTGCTCACGACCGTCACGCTCAGCAGGTCAGCTGCCGTTTCAACGTCGCTCACCGTCAGACCGCTTGTTCCGTCCGCTTCGTCCTCTGTGAGCTCCATATCAGCCGGTGCCACCGTGAATTGCGGCAGGTCATTGACGGAGCCGACCGTCACGCTCAGCGTGCTGGAGGACGTTCCCCCGTTGCCGTCGCTGATCGTATAGTCTATGACTGCTACGCCAAACCAGTTCAGCGCCGGTGAGAAGACGAGCTTGTTGTCTACGATGGACACGCTGCCGTGCTCGCTGTTCTGCACCGTCGCCGTGGTGATCGTCAGATCGGCGCGGGTATGCAGCGCGTTTTCGTTGAGATCCGCGTCGGTGTCGACGTCCGTATCGTTTGCAATCACGTCAACCGGGAGCGTGTCGGTGTCCTCGCTGGTGGACGCGGTGTCGGTTTTCGCCACCGGATCGTCGTTCACCTGCGTGATGGTCACAGTAACCGTGGCGGTCACGTTCACATCACCGTCGAAGCAGTTGTATTCGAACGTATCGGTTCCGTTATAGTCCGTATCCGGCGTGTAGGTGATCTTCGTACCGTCCGTCTCGATCGAGCCGTGGCTCGGCGCTGTCAGCCCGCTTTCCGTAATCGATACGCTGATCGACTCGTCTTCCGGCGCGGCATTGAGGTCCGCTTCCATGTCCACGTCGCTGTCGTTGCCGAGCACGAGGATGTCGACCGCGTTGTCTTCCGTCGTCGTCGCCGTGTCGTCGACGACCTCCGGCGCGTCGTTGACCTGCGCGACCATAATGACCGCATTTGCCGTATTGCTCTCGGCATGCGCAGCATCTTCGATCGAATACGTAAAGTATACTGGTCCATTGTAGTTCGCGTTCGGCGTAATCAGCACGCTCAGATGATCTTCGGCGAGGGTAACGGTGGCGTTCGGGTCCTCGCTTGTGACGGTTTTGATACGGATGGATTCTGTCGCCGGGTTCGTCAGCAGGTCGACATCCGTATCGTTCGCCAGCACATAAACAGCAGTCGCCTGATCCTCCTGTATGGTGAAGCTATCGTCCACCGCCACAGGCGTATCGTTGAGGTTGTTGACGACGAGCGTGAAGGAAGCGGTGCTCTTGAGTCCGCCCGGATCGGTCGCGGTAATCGTCACCGTCGTTGTGCCGTTCCACTTGAGATACGGCGTCAGGTCGATATTGCGGTCGTCTCCGGTCAGCGTATCGATGTTGATCCCGTTTCTGAGCAGTATGGTGTTGCTGCTCTTGGCGGAGAGCGTCACCTCAACGGGCTCCGCGCCGCCGGCATACGTAACGTTGTCCACGTCCGTAACGGTAAACGGAATGTCGTTTTGCGACGAGCCCTCAAAGATCGTGTAGACCGGATCGCCAAGATAGGTGATCACAGGCGCATCGTTGACCGGCGTTACCGTGATGGAAACGGTGAAAGTATAATCCGCGTTACCATAGGAGTCGTGAATGCTGTACTGGAACGAATCCGGTTCGTTGCTGTCCTGCGCCGTCACGTAATAGATCGATTTATTATCAGCCGCAATGCGAACGCTGCCGTGGCTCGGCTCCGTCACGATTCCGGTGATCTCAATATACTCCGGCGTAGTGTTATAGTCCGCGTCGATACCGGCGAGTACGTCGAGTTGCTGTTCCACGTCCTCTACTACCGTATATGATTTGTTTCCGTTATCCGGTTCGTCGTTTTGCGACGTAACCGTCACCGAAAACGTGGTGCTGGTATATTTCCCTTGAGAATCTGTTACGGTCAGCGTAATGCTGCCCGTGCCGAACTGATCGGCGGCGGGAATCGCTTTTACGGTTCTTTGCGTTCCGGTCGGATCGCTTTCCGAATCCGGGTTGGTCACCGTGATATTCTCCAGCGGGAAGAGCGTCGTATTTCCGCTGCTGATGGTTACCGTCAGCGTATCGTCGTCGTCCTCTTCATCCGTTACAGTGAATGCGATTTCGCCTGTGCCGTCCGGCGCATCTTCCACAACGTCCGTAACGTCCGCAATGGTCGAAATCGTCGGCGCGTCGTTGTCCGGCGTAATGGTGACGACCACCGTCGCGGTAGATTCCGCGCCGGAGGCATCCTTCATCGTATAGGTGAAGGTGTCGGTATAGTTTTCTTTGTTGCTCAGGCTTGCGTCCGGCTCATAGTGCAGCAGGTTGCTCACGATCGAAGCCGTGCCGAACTGCGTTTCGCCGATGGAGAGCAGCGTGAGCGTGTCGCCGCCGTTGCCGCTGATGATGTCCACATCGTCGTTGGCAAGCACGTTATAATCGCGGGTTCCGATTTCCGAAACCGTGAATGCGTCGTCCTGGGCAACCGGCAGATCGTTCTCCGGCGTGACCGTCAGCACGAACGTGTCAGATGTGGAGCCGCCGTCGGCATCCGTTACGGTCACGGTAAACGTCGCGGCGCCAACCTTGTTTTCCTTTGGCGTCACGGTAAAGCTGCAAACACCTTCCGCGTCGGGCGAAACGCTCACCGCTGGCAGCAGCGTGGGATTATTGTGCGTCACGCTGACAATCAACGATCCGGCGGCAGTTTCCACGTCGCCAACCGTGAAGGTAACGGCATTCGTCTGCGTATCCTCCAGCGTTGAGATGTCCGTCAGGTCGGCAGGCGTGATCACCGGGAGATCGTTGACGGAAGTGACGGTCACGCTGACGGCAAAGATCGCCGTCTCACCGGAGCTGTCCTGCGCCGTATAATTGAATACCTCCGGTTCGCCCTCCGGGCTGAACCAGTTGGCTTCAGGTGTGTATGTGATGGTTTTTCCGCCTGCGTCAATGACAGCGCTGCCGTGCGCGGGCGTGTCAACCTGCGTGACGATGACATCCTCCAGTTCGGGGTTTGTCGACTCGTCGATGTCGTCGTTAGCGGTGACGTCGATGGTCACGGAGTGATCCTCGAGCACGCTCGCCGTGTCGTCGCCGTTCTGCGGTGCGTCGTTCACCGGGCTGATGGTGATTTCAACCTGAGCCGTGTCGGTTTTTCCGTCCTGATCCGCAATGGTATAGCGGAACTCGTCGGTTCCGTTATAGTTTTCTTCGGGCGTGTACAGAATGCCGCCATCGGTCTTCTCGGCCGTGCCGTGCGCGGGTTCCGTCACGCTGAGCACATAGATCTCGTCGCCGTAGACGATGTCCGGATCGGTGTCATTGTCCAGGACGGGGATTAACTGCGGCGTATCTTCCGAAACGGTTGTGGGGTCGTCCACCGCGACCGGCGCGTCGCCAACCGGCTTCACGGTGATATACACGGTGTCATAACCGATGTTGTTCTCGCTCTGTCCGTCATCCGCGGCGATGATGAATGAATCCTCGCCGTTGTAGTTGGCGGTCGGCATATAGGTAAACGTGCCGTCCGTGTTAACCGTTACCGTGCCGTGGGCCGGTTCGGTCGCTTTAAAGTAGGTCACACTGTCGCCGTCGGCGTCCGTCGCCGATGCGGAGGAGATCAGGAGAGTATCCTCCTTGACCGTCAGTTGCGGCGCTGTGACGACAGGCGCGTCGTTAACGCTGAGGATTTCGATATTATAGTAGGCAGTCGTCGTCAGCAATCCGTCGGAGACGTCGAACCGCACGGGAACAACGCCGTTTACGTCAGATTCCGGCGTAACGGTGATGGTCTTGTATCCTTCCGGATTGGTCGTCAGCGCAATCTGCGTTGTCTTAATCTTGGATTCATCCAGCGAGGTGATCTTGATGATCAGGCTGCTGGTCGTGCTCTCCGCGTCGGCAACGACGAAGTGGAATGCCTTTGGCGTATCCTCCAGCATCGTCCAAGCATCCGGGTTGGAGCTGTGCTTCTCAATCGTCGGTGCGTCGTTGACGGGCTTGATCGTGATGCGCACCGTCGCAGTCGCGGTGCCGCCGTTTCCGTCGGACACGGTATAGGTGAACGAATCGGTTCCGTAATAGTCGGCATCCGGCGTGTAGAGCACCTTCGTGCCGCTGATTTCAGCGGCGCCGTGCGAGGGCTGCGTGACCGAATCGATGGCGAGCTCGTCGCCTTCGGGATCCGTGTCATTTGTCAGCACGGAGATTTCCGGGCTCTCGTCCTCGTTGATGGTCATCGAATCATCGCTTGCGCGCGGTGGATCGTTGACCGGGTTTACGGTCAGGGTCACGTTCGCGCTGGCCGTTGCGCCCGCGCGATCCATTACGGTATAGCCAAACGTGATGTCGCCGCTGAAGTCGCCGTCCACGCTGACGAGAACACTGCCGTTCCCGAGGTTTGTAACGGTTGCGTCCGTGCTGTTATCGATCTCGACGACCTTTGGCTTGCCGTCCTCAATGTCGGAGTCGTTTGCCGTCAGGTCGATGGTCGCCGTCGTCTTCGGCGGAGTCGATTCCTTGCCCGTAGAGGTGATTTCGTCCGCAGTTGCCGTGTCATCCACCGCAACTGGAATGTCGTTGACCGGGATGACCTTGAGCTCAAACGCGGCTTCCGTGCTCAGTTCTCCGTCGCTGGCGGAAATATCGATGATAACGGTGCCATATGCGTTCTCTTCCGGAATCAGATGGATCTGCATGAGAGTACCGGAAAGCTGCGATATGCTGATGTTTTCATCCTTCACGAGCGACTGGTCACTGGAAGTCAGCGTGTAACTGCTGCTGCCGCTGAGGTCGTTGTCCACGTCGACAACCCTGAGCGTCACGTCTTTTTCCGTATCCTCCGGCGTCGTCTGGTAGTAGTCCAGATCGAAGATTTCCGGCTGGTCGTTGATAGGCGTTACCGTTATGGTCACGGTGGCTCTGCTGGAGAGCGCCGCTACCGTATCGTCGGTGATGGTCACATAGAACGTATCTGTGCCGTAAAAATCCTTGTCCGGCACATAATAGATGGTGTTGTCGCCGCCGATGGTCGCCGTTCCGTGCTGCGGGGCGTCCGCTTCTTCGATGCTAACGATGGTGTCGTCGCCGTCCGCTTCACTGTCCGATCCGGGCGTTGGGAAACGAACCGAAGAATCCTCATAGATGGTTTTTGACGTTCCCGTGACAACGGGCGCGTCGTCCACGGGTGTAACGGTCAAATCGATGGTCCGCTCGTCGTAAGCCAGGCCGTCGCTGACGCCAACGACAATTTGTCCCGTTCCGTTGACGTTCTGGGCCGTATGCAGCGTCACGCGGGAGCCGGTCTCCGTTTGCGACACGCTATACCAGGTTTGGAACGGAACCGGCGCTGTAGTGGTGCCGCTCGTCGTATAGACATAGAAATACAGATCGCTCAGATCGCAGTCAACGTCGTGGTAGGTCACGTCGAAGGTATATCCGCCGGTCGCGTCCTCTTCCACCGTGATCGATTCCGGCGCGCTGTCAATGGCCGGCAGGTCGTTGACCGGATAGACATGCAGCCAAATCGTGCCTGTATCCGTCTCTCCTCCGCCGACCTCTTCCACCGTGTACTGGATGGTCGTATAACCGTTCTGGTTGAGCGCGGGTGTGAAGGTGACGGTGTTGTTGTCAACAACGTCAAAGGTGCCGAGTGCCGTCGTTCCGTTGATTGTCAGCGTATAGTCCACTGAATTTGGGTTGACGACGGAGATGTCAAAGTCGAATGCAGACGCGTCCTCGTAGCAGACGACCGTGCGCCCATACGTATACAGCGAGCTGATGAACTCGACGCCGATGTAGACCGTCGTCGTGTCGGAGCGTGCGTCCTCATCGTCGACCTCGCGGTCGATGATACGATAGGTAAACGAGTCCGCGCCATTGGTTTCTCCGGAGATTTCAGTCCTCGTATAGGTGATCGAGCCGTTCGCTTCGATCACGGCGGTGCCGTGCCTCGGCTGGGTTACGATTTCGGCGGTATAAACCGTATCGCCGTCGGGATCATAATCGTTGCCAAGCACATTGATGGTCGCCTGCTGCTCCGCCTCGTCGGGCAGTTCGCGGTAGTCCGCCCAGGCGATCGGATCATCGTTGACAGGGTTCACAACAATAGACACGTTCGCCTGCGTGCTCGTGTGTCCGTCGGACACGCGGTAGGTCAGCGTTTCCGTGCCGTTCCAGTTGCCGTATGGATAATAGCTGAACGTGCTCCCGCTGCGGACAATAGTACCGTTCGCGGGGGTTGATATGGTCGTAATCCAGATTGTGTCGCCGTCCGGGTCGCTGTCGTTGTCCAGCAGGTTCAGCTGAACCGAAGTATCCTCGTCGAGCGTATAGTTGTCGTTCTGCGCTACCGGCGCGTCGTTTTCCCCGAGTACGCGCAGCGTAAATATCGAGGTCGCGGTGCGCTCGGTGATGTCCGTGGCCGTCACAGTCACAACTGCATCGCCAAACTGATCCGCAGCAGGCGAAAGCGAGAGCGAATAATAGCCGTTGCCGAGATCGGTCAGCACAATATGTGTCTCATCGTTCGGCAGCAGTTCCGAATTGCCGGATGTAACGGTAATGGTTGCGGTATCCCCTGCGTCCTCGTCGGTCACGCGGAACGTGATGCCGCTGATGGTGCCGTCCTCGTTCACATACTGTGTGTTGATCGCAGTGATGACCGGGTCGTGCGTAATGGTAGCGACATGCAGCGTCACAGTGGCGGTTGCGCTGTCCGTTCCGTCCGAAATTGTGTAGTCAAACGTGCTCGTGCCGTTTTCCCCGATGGTTGGGGTATACGTGAACAACTGCGTCTCCGGGTCAAATGTCAGCGTGCCCGGGAGCTCCGCCGTGACGGGTTCAACGACCGTTAGCGTATCATCGTCCACGTCGTGGTCGTTATTGAGCACCGCAAACGTGCGGCTGGTATACAAAACGTAGATTTTGTCGTTAACCGCAATCGGCGCATCCTGCGTCGGCTGTACTGTCAGCGTAAAGCTGTCCTGTGACTGTGCCGCGCCGTCGCTGACCGTCAGTGTGAGCGTCACGCTTCCGTTCACATCCGCCTCCGGCATGATGCGCACTTCTCCCGTACCGTCCCCATTGTTGATGATTGTCATACCATCCGTGGTAACGATGCTGTCGTCTTCAGTCGCAGCGATGACCGAAAGACTGGACGCGCTGCTCTCAAGATCGCTGATCGTAAACGGGATCGTGACCAGCGTGTCTTCATTCGTGGAATACGTCCCGTTTGCAACCACGATCATCGGCGCGTCGTTGACGCCGATCGCTTCGAGCGTGCAGGTGGCGCTTGCGTTTGCCAGCCCGTCACCAACCGAATAGGTAAAGCTGTCCGTCCCGTCGTAATTGGCTACCGGGGTATAGCGCAGCGTCGTCTCGTTGAGCTGCTCAATCGTTCCAATGCTTGTGAGTGTTTCAATCCCGCCGTAGATCAATGCGTCGCCTTCGATATCGACGTCGTTTTGCAGCAGTGCGCTGACCAATATATCGACATATGCTGCGTCTTCAACGTATTTCACCGTATCGTTCTTTGCGCGCGGTGCGTCGTTGACATTCGCAATGTGAATCGTAATCGTCTGCTCAACGGTGTTAAACCCGTCGCCGAGCGTCAGCATAATATCGACGTCGCCATACTGATCCGCCTTCGGCGTCAGCAGCAGGCTGACGGTCGGATCCTCGTCGCCAAGGCCGGTCAGTTCAATGCCGCTTTGTTCAATCAGCGCTTCGTCGAGGGATGCGGCCTGCACCATCAGGCTGTCCTGCGGTGTTTCCACATCATACACCGAGAACGAGATTTCGTAGCCCTGAGCGTCCTCGTCAATATCATATTCTGCCAACAGTCCGCTGAACCATGGATCGTCCGCCTCCGGTGCGACCGAAACCGTAACACTCGCTTCACTGGTCAATCCGCCTTCGTCGCTGATGGTGTAGGTGAACGTGTCCGTTCCGTTGAAGTTGGATTCCGGTGTGTAGCGGATACCGCCTTCGATCAGCTCGGTTGTTCCGTGCGCGCCGTCGGTGGCGGAGAGTATATGGATCTGCTCGGCAAGATCATAGATCGTATCCACGTCCGAGTCGTTGTCAAGTACGGGAATAACAACCGCGTAGTCTTCCTGTGTGGACGCCGCATCATCCGCGGCGCTGGGCGCATCGTTGACGTTGGCGATGACAATGGAAACGATCGCGGTGGCCGTGCCGCCGTTGCCGTCGGAAATTTCATACGTAAAACTGTCTGTCCCCGCGTAATCTGCTTCGGGTGTATAGCGAATTTTTCCGAGCACGATCATCGTCGTGCCGTGTTCAGGCGTTCCGGCATCCGTAATGCTCAGCGTGTCTCCGTCTGCCTCGTCGGAGTCGTTGGCGAGCACGTCGATTTCGATCACGCCGTCTTCATCCATCGTGACATCCGGATCGTCCTGTGCCAGCGGTGCGTCATTCACCGGCGTAACTGTGACGGTAAACTGCTTTGTCGTTTTTTCTCCGGTCGGGTCTTCTGCCGAAACCGTAATCGTAACCGGCCCGCCGGACTGATTCGAAGCGGGGGTAACGGTCAGGTTCACCGCCTCGCTTGTCTGTTCGAGCGAGAGCGTCAGCAGTTCCTCGTCCGAGGCGGTGGCAGCAATCGTCAGATCCTCCAGCGCTGTCTCGGCGTCCGAGATGGTCAGCGATATGACCTTCGCCTCGTCCTCGTTGATGACTTCATCGCTGATATCGGCGATATAAGGCGCAGTGCTGAGCGAAACGGTTTTCAGCGCGGAGTTGCCCGCAACGTCGGCGGCGAAGATCGTGTATGTCCCACCAACCGATACTTCGAAATAGTTGTCTGTAATTTCGGTGCCGCCCATGCTGAAATACGCCGCGTCCTGCTCACCTTCGGCATACAGGAAGCGGTCGATGCCGCTCTCCCCTTCGTCCGCAACGGATACATCCACGCGTACGCTGCCGCTGCCGGTGGTCTTTACCGGTTCCGAAATGACAGGCGCAAGCTTGTCTACGCGCGCCGTTGCCGACGCATAGGCACTGCGGTTGCCCGCGGCGTCCTCCACTGCGACGCGAATGGTGGTGATCCCGTTGTCGCCGATTACAAACCCGTCGGGCAGATCCGCCCAGGCGGACGCACCGATCTGGTAGACATAGCGCGCAGGCGCGCCTCCGTCCGCGGTCAGCGCGGGCATGAGCACCTGTACGTCGGAGTTGCTCCAGTTTGTAGTGCTCAGCGGCACCTCTGCGGGCGCGGCGGGCGTTGATTTGTCGATGTTATCAATGGTTATGTTGTGTACTTCGGACTGCTTGCCTGCATAGTCCATGCTGTAAGCGGAAAAGCTCGTGTCATTTTCTGAAACGACAAACGTATAAGGCGACGTTTGCGTCACCCGCTCGTCGTTGAAATAAATACCTTCCAGTCCGCTGTCGCCGTCCGCAGCGGTAATGGTGACTGTGATATCCTGATTCGTCCAGCTCGTATTATATTCCACTACGCAGCTCGGCGCGGCGGCGTCATGGATCACAAGGCTTGTGTCGGTAAACGCGACCGTATTGTCGCCGCTCGTATTGGTGCCATTTAAATATAGGAAGATTGCGCGCGTTCCTGCGGGAATCGACGCGCCGGAGGACAACCTCACATCGCCGGAAACGGTCGTATCCGGTTTTGCGAGATGAACGGAGGAAATCTCACTGCCGGTATCGGAAGAACTGCAGAAGCTGATGTCAACGCTCGGAATGTCGTTCTCCGCGCCGTCAACGCCCTCTTCTAAAACGCTCGTCAATGTAGAAAAGCTGATTTCCAGTCCGCCGAGATCGACGGAGGTTGAAATGTCGTGGCCTTCTTCGTCCAGCGTGATCAATCCAACCGCAACACCTTCGCTCGCGCTTGGCTGCATGGTCACGTCTGTACCGCTCACGGTTGCGCCCATTGCCGCATACGCAAACGTATAGGACGTTACATTCTCGCTGTCATATCCGCGAAAATAAAAGCCGGTGGCAGCCAGTGCCGTTGCCGGTAACGAAAGCATTTGAAGGGTCAGCATTACGCATAATAAAATACGAAATGCTTTCTTTCCATATCGCTTCACCATTTTCATACCCGCAGTATTCAAGTCGGTAGCCTCCGATCGATAGATTGCTCTTTGTTTCTTCCCATATAACGGCAGTCCGGTCGTTGATAATGTTACATTGTAATTTTTCTAACCAATGTTCTCAGGTAAATATAATACCGTACAAATCGTAAAAAATAGTGCAGCAAAAACGAGTGAATGCAAGGAAAACAAACGACTTTTTGCTTTTATACAACGAAAAAGCATGCATATCGTTTAAAAGTTCGAGCGTAAGCACACAAGGCATACATTTGCATAAGTCCGCGTTTGTTACATCTTTGCTACGTTATTACGCTCTCTTTTTGTAAGTATAATGGGTAACAAGTGTTTATGTAAAGCTTTGTTTGTGAATTTTCCTAGAACTTCGCATTTTTTATTACAATGATACGGCTTGTATCGCGACTTATGCATCTTTTTATACAACATGAAAAGCATGATTGTCCTCTCGAAGCGGAAATTTATTCGGTCGATGCCATTACGTCACAAAGCTGTGACTTGCGATTTTTTTGCCTGCAAAAAACCTCTTACATATCACAGAAACTTGTTTTGGGTCTTTTTTCTTTCTTTTCAGGTGTTTCATCTTGTTCGTTGCATGTTTATAACGCGCAATATGGTTGACGAAGGGTTTCGGCCGATACTACAATGATATTTAGGAAGTATGTACCTCAAACAGACATCCGCCGAAGAGCGGTTGACTCAAGTAAAATCAACGATCGGAGCAACCTATGCGCCAGATTCGCCATCTTCTCTGCGCGACCGCTTGTCTCATCCTGTTGACGGGATGCGCACCAACCCCGTCTATCGCGGGGTCCGGCACACCGCCGGACGGCGAGCAGTCTGTTCAGGTCACCCAATCCCCTGAACCGAAAACCGCAACTCCTTCTCCAACCCCCTTGCCGACGCCTGAGCCGACGCCCTCTCCCTCGCCGACGCCGTATATCGGTCCGCCCGCTGGATATGAGCTGCGCTTTGCGGATGAATTTGACGCCGAAGCAATTGACGAATCGATTTGGGGCTTTGAAACAGGCCCCTGGCCATACAACAAAGAACTCGAGAACTACACACGCGAGAACGCATGGGTCGAGGACGGTTCCCTCGTCATCGAGGCACGGAAAGAGTCCCTGCAGAACCGCGACTATACGTCTGCACGGCTTACCACGCAGGGTAAGTTCGATTTTACATACGGTTATCTCGAGGTGCGGGCGGCGACGCCCACCGGACGCGGCATGTGGTCTGCAATCTGGATGCTCCCTACGGATTTACGATATGGCGGATATCTGCACTCGGGTGAAATCGATCTGGCGGAACGCGTCGGCTACGACGCAAAGCGCATCCATACCACCATTCACACCTTCCGCAACAACGCCGTCAACGACAGCGCAATCAGCGGTTCGACCCGCATCAGCCGCAAGGACGACGGATTTCACACCTACGCTATCCTATGGGAAGAAGACGCCATCTCAATTCTGTTTGACGGAGTGGAAGCGCTGACCTATCTGCGCCCCGATCCCTCGTCCCCCGATGTCTGGCCGTTCGACGTCCCGTTTCATCTGATCCTCAACATCGCCGTCGGCGGCAGTTGGGGCGGTCAAAAGGGAATTGACGACGATGCGCTGCCGCAACGGATGTACGTGGACTATGTGCGGTATTACAGTTTACCGGTTCCCGATCAAAACCCGTAGTATATTTCATCGAGACGCATTGCAGATGCGCTTTGCCGCTCTGTTTTTTTGGTAAATAAAGCTTTTTTTATCTTTACAGCAGCAACACCGGCATTGACGAACGCACGGCCAGCCAATAGAATATAGTATGGTATAATTATTCGCCAATCATCGTGCTTATGCATGCACAGCTCTTTCCGTACAAAACTGCACGCCCCGTCAATACGATTCATTTTCAACCTGTTTGAGCCGTCAGGAGGTGGAACCCCGTATGAAGAGATTTCGTTCGATTCTAAGTGCCTTGCTGGCGTTATTGCTGTTCCTGCCCGCATTATCCGGCTGCGGCGTCTTCTTTGGCGAGCGAATCCCCGCTCGCTGCCCGGCTGCGTCCTATCTCGGGCCTGTTTCACGCGTGGAAGGCAAGCAGTTTCTCGTTCGCGATTCTGACGGCGCTTTTCAGCCGTTCTTTGTAAAAGGAGTCGATATCGGCGCGGCAAAGCCGGCCTTCTGGCCCGGCGAGTTCGGCATTGAGGAAAGCGACTATCTGCGCTGGTTTGAGTTGATCGGGGAGATGAACGCAAATACCATCCGTGTCTATGTGCCGCAGATGCCCGGTTTTTACCGCGCGCTGTCGGCTTATAACCACAAAGCCGATCATCCGCTGTATCTCATGCAGGGTATCTATATGAACGAGGAACTCATCGAAAATCATATGGACGCATTTCAAGATGAACTGCTTGAGATCTTCCATCGCGATCTGCGCAACACAATCGACATCGTCCACGGCAATGCAACCGTGGAGAAACTGCCGGGAAACGCGGGCGGCGAATACACCTGCGACGTATCCGAATATGTCATCGGCTATCTGCCGGGTATCGAGTTCGTCGCCGATTTCGTTATCGGCACAAACGAGAAACATCCGGATAAAACCGAGTTTTCGGGCACATATGTCTATACGGAAAACGCCTCTCCGTTTGAAGTGTTCCTCGCTGAAACGCAGGAGTTGATGATCGAATACGAAGCAGAGCATTATGACGTGCAGCGTCCGATTGCGATCACCAACTGGATTACGACCGACCCGCTCTCCCATCCCGGCGAGCCAAACCCCGTCATGGAGGATGCGGTCAGCGTAGACGTCGAGCACATCAAGGCAACGGAAGCGTATACGGCCGGGTTCTTTGCGTCCTACCATATCTATCCCTACTACCCCGACCTGATGAGCTTTGAAGAGAAGTATATCTCCGGAGAAAATCCGAATCCCTACCGCGCGTATCTGGCCGAGTTGAACGCCTATCACACCATGCCGGTGCTCGTTGCGGAGTTCGGCATCCCAACCTCGCGCGGCATGACGCATGAAAACGTGCTGACCGGTTATAATCAGGGGCACGTTGAGGAAACAGCGCAAGGGCAGATGCTGGTCTCCATGATGAACGATATCCGCGCGACCGATTGCATGGGCGGGTTGATCTTCGCCTGGCAGGACGAGTGGTTCAAGCGAACCTGGAACACCAAGGATCAGGAGGAGGCGGAGCGCCGTCCGTACTGGTTCAATGTGCAAAGTCCCGAAAAAACATTTGGTCTGCTCGCTTTCGACGCGGGAGAAACCATCGCCGTCCTCGTGGACGGGGACGCGCGCGAATGGCGCAAGGCGGATATCCTGCTCACAAATGAGTCCACAACGCTCTCCGTCAAGAGCGACGAAGCGTATCTCTACTTTTTGATCCGCTCGAAAGACCTCTCGTTTGATACGGACAGGTTCTACATTGCGGCGGACACCATCCCCGGGCAGGGCAACGCCTCCGCCCTCGGCATGCCGCTCAGCCGCGAAGCCGATTTTCTGATCGTGATCGACGGAAAAGACAACAGTGCTATGCTGACGGATCCTTATTATGATATTTACCAGTATCAATATTCCGTCGTCACAACGTTGATCGACCCGATCGAGCACCAAAGCGAAAAAAACTCCGGCGAGTTCGTTCCGATCTATGCCGCGCTGAGCCGCTCGATTGAGCTGCCGGAGTCCGGCAGGGTAATCCCGTTTTCCCGCTTTGACGCAGGCCACCTGATCTATGGTGTATCGGATCCGGACAGCCCGGACTTCTATTCGCTTTCCGACTTCTGCGCTTCGGGCGGCACGATTGAACTCAGGATTCCCTGGATGCTCTTCAATGTGCGCGACCCCGGCACGAAGAATATCGTCGCGGACTGGAACGCCACCGGCGCAATCACAGGACAGAGCATCGATTCCTTCTCGTTCGGCGTCTTCACGGATACTCAGACAGAGGCGGTGCCGTTTGAATCGTATGCATGGGACGCCTGGGATCTGCCAACAAGCCATGAGCGGGTGAAAAAGAGCTATCCCATTGTGCGCGATTGTTTCGCCGCCATCCCCTGATCGCCGCCTGATGCAGTTTGATCTTTTGTACTAAATGAAAGGAGCATCATTCGCTTGACTCTCGTTCAATCCGTCATCAATATGCTCATCGTATTCATGGGCGGCGTGCTCGCTCTGTTTATGCTGCTGCTCTTTGCGCTTCACATCACGAATTCCATCAAGAGCAGCCGCATACAGGCAATGCGCGAGCAGTTGATTTGCCTCATTTCCGGCGAGGCTGCCGCGAGTCGGCTCAAGAGCAGGCTCTACGACCTCATCCGCCAAAAGGAAGGGAGTTTTCAGTCCATCTCGCAGATTCGGGGCATCCGCTCTCTGCGCGGGCTGCTCGTCATCTCCGAAACGGCAGATGAACTGCAGGAAAAGGAGCTCGCAGTTCTGCGCCGCGAAATCGGCGGCGAATGGTTCTCCAAATACCTTATCCGGCAGTTTAACGACGGCACCACCGACTCGATCATACTTGTGATCAAACTCATCGGCACATTGGGTCTGAGCCAATATGTTCCGGACGTTGTGCAGCAGATTTACTGCCATCGGAAAAACACAAATATGCAGCATATTGGGCTGCTTTCACTCTGTCTGCTCGGCGCCGAGGCAACGCTCGTCTCCATTTGCCGGGATGAGTCCATTGCGTCGCTTCTATCGTTTCGGACACTGGAAGAGCTCTTCAACGTGTTCCGCGGAGATCGTGAGCAGCTCTGCAGCCGACTCGTCGGTTCCGCTGCCGATCCTTACATTCGCAGAACTTGTGTCAAAGCGATCGGCAACAATAAATACATCGCCCTCGCGCCGGATGTGATGCCGCTTTTGAACAACCCGCAACTGAATATGCAGATCGACGCGGCGCGCACGCTCGGTCAGCTCGCGTATGCGCCCGCCTATGAACCGATATTGAAGATGGCGCATAACGACCGCTGGGAGCTAAGGGCCATTGTTGCGACGGCGCTTGCCTCCTTCGGAGCGGACAAGAATATGGAAACGCTGATCGATCTGATCTGCGACAGGGAATGGTGGGTCCGGTACCGCGCGGCTGAATCTCTCCTGCATTGCTCCGATGCAGACGAAGTCGTTCGCCGGATTGCGGCACGGCAGGATAGATTCGCACTGGAGATGATGCAGTTCGCACTGGACAAAAAAGCCCTGCGCAGCAGAAAGGGGGCGGCGTGATGTCACTGCATACGATTCTTTACCGCATCTTGCTTGCCGTCAATTACTTCTCGCTGTTCTATGTCATCACGGTCAGCACGATCTATCTGATCCAGTTGATTTCCGCGTCCGTCGGATTGCGCCGCTATGTGCGTTCGCTCCGGTATATCGATTACCGGCGGTTTTTAGATTCGGAGCATATGGTGCCCATCTCTCTGCTAGTTCCCGCTTACAACGAGTCCGCTACCATCGTAGACTCCGTGAAAAACCTGACGTCGCTGGACTTCCCGGAATATGAGGTCATCGTCATCAACGACGGCTCCAAGGACGACACCCTGCAGCTGCTGATCGACGCGTTCGAGTTGCTGCCGTTCCATCAGCCGTATAAAAAATCACTGCAGACGGAGGAGATCGTCGAGATCTACCGCTCCGCGCTGGACGAAAAGCTCATTGTGCTGAATAAGAAAAACGGCGGAAAGGCGGACGCCCTCAACGCCGGTATCAACGTCGCCTCCTACCCTGTCATCGTGACGATCGACGCGGATTCGATTCTGGAAAAAAGCTCGCTGATCAAGATTATTTACTCGTTCGTCAGCGACCCGACCTGCATCGCCGTCGGCGGCATTGTCCGCATCGGCAGCGGCTGCGAAATCGTAGACGGACAGCTGCGGGAAGTGGGTCTATCCAAGAACCCGATTGTCGCGCTGCAAACGACCGAATATCTGCGCGCGTTTCTGACCGGGCGCATCGGCTTTGACGTCATGGGCATGCTCCTAATCGTTTCCGGCGCGTTCGGCGCGTTCAATAAATCCGCCGTCATCGAGGCCGGCGGTTACACGCGCAACTGCGTCGGCGAGGACATGGAGCTCGTCGTCAAGCTCCACCGGCTCATGCGCGAAAAGAAACGGAAGTATTCCGTCCGGTTTTTACCGGATCCGATCTGCTGGACGCAGCCGCCGGAGCGTCTGTCCGACCTGAAGAAGCAGCGCAAACGCTGGCATGTCGGGCTCATCGACACGCTGCTCAAGCACAGGAAGATGGCGTTCAACCACAAATACGGCCGTATCGGCACCATCTGCCTGCCGTATTACTGGATCTTCGAGTTGGCAGGCCCGGCAATCGAAACATTCGGTTACTTATTTATCCCGATTTCCTTCCTGCTCGGCGTGGTGAACCTCTGGTTCATGGTTTCGTTCTTCCTCGTCGCTGTGCTGTACGGCACGATCCTGTCCGTCGGCGCGCTGCTGCTGGAGGAAAACACGTTTAAGAAATATCCGGACATCAAGCAGCTGTTGCAGCTTTTCCTCTATTCGTTCATCGATAACTTCGGTTACCGGCAGCTCAACACCGTTTACAAAGTTGAGGCGATGTTCGGGTTCCGCAAGAACAAGAGCCACTGGGGCGAGCTCAAACGCAGCAAATTCTCCAAGAAAACCTAACACCAAAAAACAAAAGCAGCGCGCCGGATATCCGGCGCGCTGTTGTATTGGCCATCATGATTGTGGTTTCATTTGATACGGCATTGCCCGCTGATTACTTTGAATTGGGAGTAAAATCGAATCCTGTTCCGTCCGGCCGCAACACCTGCATGCGTGGTTGAACGCGCGGTTGCGTCTCTTCTTTCATTGCGTCGCTGTGCTCTTTGAGTTTGCTCACCAGCGTATATGCCTCCGCAAACGCCTCGGCAAGCCGGTCTGCGATCTGTGTGCAGCTCTCCTGCTGGGGCGCTGCCTGCGCTTGATAGCGGACTTCTCTTTGCGTCTGGGCAACAGGTGTATACTCTGGGCGCTGTTCCTGCCGGTTGTTCTGCGCAATCACGCGGAGCGCTTCCAGTTCCTGCCGCATCGCGGTATTTTCGTCGATCAATCGGGTTCGCTCGGCTTTCCAGGCGTCCATCAGATTCGAAGCCTGCATCAGGGTTTCGCGCAATTGACGCACTTCCTGCTCCAGCCCCTGCGCCCGCTCTTTGGCGACGCTGGCGTTGGCGGCGATGTTGCGGATATGCTCAAATTCGCTGCGCTCCGATTCATACTTTTTAACGGATTGTATCAGCGTCGTAATGCGCGTATTCGCGCTTGCCAACTGTGTATCGCGCTGGGCGATATTCTCTTTCAGCGTCTTGATTGCGTAGTTTCGCGCCTGAATCTCGCTTTTCAAGGAACCCAGCTCGGCAATCATGGATTCCTGCTCTTTCTTCGCGGCAGTTGCCTGCTGCACAAAAACATACTTCGTGTTCTCCAGATACGCGCGAACTTCGTCCGGATCATACCCGGAGATCACACGATGAAAACGTGCGTCCGCATCCATTCGGCTGCGCAGGGAATCCACACCGTTTTCCATTTTATTTTTGTGATCGCTCATGATATAACCTCCAGTATGTCGCCGGCATGGATTCCGCATCTGCCGGCCTGTCCGCTCGCCAACTCGAGCACACGATAAGCCTTCCGTTCACCGGGCCATGCTTTTCCGGGTATCAGCGCTTCATCCACCCGTAACACAACCCCTGTTTTATCCAAATATACTGCGTCTATGGCGTACTGCATCCCGATCGTATGAATGCTCTTGCACGGGGTCAGCAGCAGTCCGCCGCCTTCTTCCAGCGTCCGGCCCAACAATCCGCGCAGTCTCTGAAAATACCCCTTTGCGTTCCAGACTGTTGCGACCGGTTCGCCATTTTTCAAAATCGATACCGTTCTTATCATACCGGCCTCAACGGAACGTCGCAATGAGGTTCACGGCCGCCGGGCCGAGCAGGATGATAAAGAGAACGGGGAATATAAAACCGACCGTCGGCAGCATCATTTTGACGGGTGCCTTGGCCGCCTTTGCCTGAATCAATTGTTTGCGGTCCACGCGCAGCCGTTCCGACTGCGAAGCAAGCACGCTCTTGACGGATACGCCGAGCTGATCCGCCTGTAAAAGCGCGATGACAAACGTCGTGAGCTGCTTTACGTCGCAGCGGTCCGCCATCTCTTTGAGCGCAACTTTGCGCGGTACGCCCATCTGCACTTCGCGAATTGCGCTGTTGAGTTCGCTGAGCACGGGATTCTTGTTCTTTGCATACTGACGCACAATCGCAGCGTCCAGGCCGAGGCCCGCTTCCACGCTGACTACGAGCAGGTCCATCACGTCCGGCAAATCGCGCGTGATCGCTTCCTTGCGCGACTTGACGCGGGCCCTGAGCAGAAAGGTCGAGCCGAGAATCGGTATGCAGAGCATCACGACAAAAATCAGGAGCCGATAGAGCTGATCGATCCGCAGCAGCAGGAAGGAAAGAACTCCGCCAACCAGAAATACGAGCGTAAACAGGCTCTTGATGAACGAATACTCCTGTACCGTAAGCGGGATCCCCGCGGATTTTAGCTGTTTGTCGAGTTTGACGTTTTGCTTGCTGGGCCCCGGTGTTTTGCTCTGTCCCGCAAGTCGTCTGACATTCTCCGTAAGGCGCTTGATCGCCGGCCGAAACACACGCTCGGAAAACGACTTCTTGAGCTCGTCGTCGCTATAGGTACGTTCCGTCTCTTTTACCTGCGAAAACCGCTTGCGCATATGGTCACTCTTTTTGCCCAATCCGTTGAGCAGAGCGATCAGCGTAAGAAATATTGCAATCGTGCTTGCCAGAACTGCCAGTCTCATAAAGCGCCTCCTTTCTACATTTTGATGTTGACAATCTTGTTGACAAAGATAAACCCGATTGACTCGAGCACGACGGATACGATCAGCATAATTCTGCCCGATCTCGTCGTGAAAAACATATCGACATATCCGGGATTGATGAACATCAGCAGCACGATGATCAAAATCGGAAGGGCGCCGATGATGTATCCGCTCATGCGCCCCGCGGCGGTCATCGCCTTGAGTTCGCCGCGCAGCGTGATGCGCTGGTTGATCGTTGAGGAAATGTTTTCCAATATGACCGCCAGATTTCCGCCGATCTGCCGCTGAATGACAACGGCGGAGCACATCAGGTCAAGGTCCTTATTCTGTGTGCGCTGTACCAGCCGCGCGAGGCTCGTCTCCAGCGGCATGCCAAACTGTGTTTCGCGGTAAACGCGCATGAACTCGCGGGAGATTGGTTCCTCCATCTCGTCCGCAACGCTCTTCATCGACGTTTGAAAAGACTGTCCTGCGCGCAGCGCGTTGCAGATGATGGTCATCGCATCGGACAACTGTCTGCCAAACAGCGTGAGCTTCCTGTTGCGCTTGATCCGCACGAACCCGATCGGTACGGCTGCGCCGACGATGACAAGCCCGATAGAGAGGCTCATCGGCGCGCCGAGGAACAACGTAATTGCCGGGATGACAAGGCTTGTGAGCACCCAGATCGTGATAAACTCCTCCGCGCGCAGCGCAACGCCGGCAACATAGAGTTCTTCCGCGATCTTCTCAACCCTGTGCGTCTGCGTCCGCTTCCTTCCCTGCTTGGAGCGGGAAAACATCACAGCATCAGACTGTGTTCCAAACAGCGCTTGCACACGCTTGTCCATTGCACGCCGTTTTTTAGACTGTATCAGCGCCAGAAGGTAAAACACAAAAAATGAAGAAACTGTGCAAACGATGACTACCAATGTTCTCATTCTTCAGGTTTCCTCCTCTCGCTTATTTCAGAAATCATGACCCGACAGCGCTTACGAGAACCACTCGTCCTTCAGCCCCGCTCCGCTCGCCGCAAGTTTCTCGGCGCAGCGCGGTTTGATGCCGGTGGAGCGGAACCGTCCGGGTGAGCGACCGTCGCCATAGTCGTAGGTAAAGATCTCCTGCGTCACGATGACGTCGCCTTCCATACCGACCACCTCGCTGATGCTGGTGATCTTCCTGCTGCCGTCTCGCATGCGCGATTGCTGCACGATGATATCGATTGCAGACGCGATCTGCTGGCGGATTGCGGCAATCGGGAGATTCATGCCCGCCATCAGTACCATGGTCTCCAGTCGCGCGAGCATATCGCGCGTGGAGTTGGCGTGTCCGGTCGTCATGGATCCGTCGTGGCCGGTGTTCATCGCCTGGAGCATATCGAGCGCTTCGCCGCCGCGCACCTCGCCGACCACAATACGGTCGGGGCGCATGCGCAACGCGTTTCGTACCAGATCACGAATCGTAATCTGTCCTTTTCCCTCAAGGTTTGCCGGTCGTGCCTCCAGCGTCAGCACATGCTTCTGCTGAAGCTGGATTTCCGCCGCATCCTCAATGGTAATGATGCGCTCGTCATGCGGTATATAGGCGGAGAGCACGTTCAAAAGCGTTGTTTTTCCGCTGCCGGTTCCGCCGGATACGACGACATTCAGCTTGCCTTTTACGCAGGACTCCAGAAACGCCGCCATTTTAAACGTTAGACTGCCGAAACTAATCAGGTTTTCGACGGTGTAAGGATGCTTTGAGAATTTTCGGATGGTCAGCAGCGGCCCTTTCAGGGAAAGCGGCGCAATGATCGCGTTCACGCGGGAGCCGTCCTCCAGACGCGCGTCAACCATCGGGTTCGCTTCGTCGATATGCCTGCCGAGCGGGGAGACGATGCGGTCGATGACATTGAGCAGCTGATCGTTGTCATAAAACACCACATCGCTGAGGACAAGCTTGCCGCGGCGTTCGATAAAGACCTGCTTTGCGCCGTTGACCATGATTTCACTGATGGTATCATCAGCAAGCAGCTTTTCAAGAGGCCCCAGTCCGCGGATCGAATCGAATATCTCCACCGCGATCCTGTTTCGCTCCGGTCGCGCCATGCTTGCGGCATGTTCTTCCAGCGTTGATTCAATGATGGCGCGGGTGTCCGTTTCGGTCGCCAGTGCGCCGTGCTTTTCTTCTCTTTTATTGAGTGCTTCAACTACTTGAATATGGACCCGGTCGCGCAGCAGAGCGGATTCGTCCGCTTCCACCGCCGCCGCAGCCGCCGCAGCCGCCGCAGGGACTTTTTTATCCAGTTTTTCGAGCAGGCCCATGGTTATGCCCTCCGGATCATGTTACGCGCGAACGCACGGATGGCCTTCGTCATCTTCGAGTGCGGCGCGCTCGTCATGAGGGGAATGCCGCGGTTGACAGCCATCATGGCGGATTTAATATCGTACGGGATGACCAGGGATGGATGAATCTCCAGAAGCCCCGTGATGTCCTTCATCCGTATGGTTGAGATACCGCCTTTATTGACGATTACTTTGATCTTATCCTGCAGGTTGAGCGCTTCGAGCACCTTGATACTGCGCTTTGTGTCGTGGAGCGCGGCAATGTCCTCGTTGACCACGAGGAAAATGCTGTCCGCCATCTCAAATGCGGATACGGCGCAGTCTCCCAGCGTCGAACCCATGTCCAGGATGACATAGTCGAACTCCGTGCGCACAGTCGAAAGAATCGCCTCGATATGCTCCGGGCGAATCAATTCTGCATATTCCGGCGCGCTGCTCGAGAGCATGACCATCACGCCGCTCTGGTGGCGGATTAAATAGCTCTTGACGGTGGAGAGCTCAAAGGTACGCTCCTCCACCATATCCGCAATGGTATCGCCTTTTGGTATATCGAGATAGACGCCCACGTTGCCAAATTGCAGGTTCAGGTCGATCAAGGCGACTTTTTTATTCAAAGACGCAAGCGCGCATGCCAGATTCACCGAAACCGTGGTCTTTCCAACCCCGCCCTTCGGCGAATAGCATGCGACGACTTTTGAATCGTAAGATGCGATATTCTGTACGCTGCTGCGACGGTTTTGATCCCTGTTTGCGACCAGCAGGATCTGCGTGCGGATCGCGTTTTCGCCGCTGGCGATGTCGATCATCCGCGCAATTCCGCTGTCCATGGCGCGCTTGACCATCTCGGTGTCGGCCGCGGGCGCAAGGAGTATGATCGTGATATCGCTGCGGGTCGTATACATGCGCTCCGCAAAATCAAACTCGGTATCCGGTATGCCGCTGGTACCGATGAGCAGAACGTCCGCCGGAAGGGACCCCGCCTTTTTCAGGCCGTCGTTATCCGGTCGAAACGTGCTTATGATACGGAGGGACTCATCCTGCAGCAATCCCGAAATCCGCTTCCTGTCCTCGGCGGAAAACGCCGCCAGCATGATCCGTAATCCGTTCATCTGCACCCCTCTTATTTCGCCTTTTCGATGAGCTGATTGCTGAGAATCGGGTCTTCCGTGTTCTTCTCATGATCGCCAGTGGCACGCAGCACCACCGTCAAGATACCCGATTTTGCAGCGTGATTGATGCGCATGGCATCCTCGGGAGTCACAAAGAGCGTAATGCTGCCATATCCTCCCTCGATTTCACTCGAGCTGTTTGCGAATGTTTTTCCAATCGCCGCTACACAGATGTTTTGCGCAATGACAACCGTTGCGCTCTCAACCGTCACGCCAATATCCTCTGCCGGAACGTCCTGCCCCGTCATCTGCTTGTACAGTTCCGGATCCATGCCGTCAAACCCGAGGACCTTCACAGAGACATATGCCAAAACGTCGATATAGTCGCCGCGTTGAATAAACCCGGCGACACCGGAAATGTCGTCCACCGCAATGGTGATTGCACGCATGCCAACCGGAACAACATAAGATAGCCCGCTCTCCGCCTGGCCGGGCTGTTTCAGCTTTGCGGGCAGAATCTCTTCTCCGGTAATCAAGGCACTCTCGGTTACAAAGCCGATCACCTCGTCCGCACTGCGAGCGGCGGAAGGATGGGACGAGCCCTGCGGAACCTGCTTGATTGTCACCATATCAGGTGTTATCGGCGTATATGCGGGAATCGGCTGCGCCGCAACTACGACGCTCTCATATACAACCTTAACCTCTTTCTGCTGTTCGAGCTTCCCAAGATAAACATAGAGCAAAGCTCCGGCGCAAAGCGCCGCGATCAGCGCAAAGAGGACGACTTTCTTCATAACTACCTCCGGGGTATTCGTTCAGCGACTGCCCGCATAACGCAAAAAAGGCAGGCGCTGTCAAGTGATCTATCTGGTTAGTATCAGGCTGTAGACGCCGAAGCTGTCCGCGGTTCCCGTCAGGTCGCCATCGGCAGCGCCGATGTTGACCATGTCTACATAGGAACCGACCACACAACCGATGTCTTCATAGGTTGCATAATCCTCCAGCACGAATGCCGCAAAGCCGACAACACGAACGTATTTGTGTTGAGAAGTAGTATACTCGATGACAGGCACCTTCATAACGCGCGGGCAGTCGTCGAAATACTTGGAATATGTGCATCCACCTTCGGAAGGATAATGCGTGCAGGCGTTATAGCGCTGCACAACGCCGTCGTAGGTCGGGCCGGTCATATTACCGGGTTCAATCGGCAGAATGGTGCCAACGGTCAGCTTGTCCTGATATCCGTTCGCCAACCATGTGTTATAGTCATTAGCGCCGCCGCCCTTGACACCGTCGAGGTCGATTGCGCCGAACGCACCATAGTCCACATCCTCTGTGTTCGTACCATATTTGAGAATCGCATGCTCCGTCAGGCCATTTTCAATAAGATAGTTTAGTGTGCTTTCCTCGATGGAGAGCGGCACCAGGTCAGACAACGCGGAGCACGGAACAATCTTTGCCTCCGCGCCACGCTGGAATGTGATTTCGTCGATTCCGAAGATACGCGCGAATGCCGTCTCCGAAACGGCCGGCTGTGATACCGCGATGGAGTGATATAATCCGTCAGACAAATCGCCGAATGTAATCGTCGCTTCATCGGGATTGGCGACGCCGTTTTTCGCAAGATAATCTTTCGCCGTCGCAATCGCATCCGCCTTTGCGCTCGTATCCGAGACTCCCACGGGCAACTTCATGCCGGCGGCGAGCACAGCGGCGTCCGCCGCCGTCTGTGTCTGCGCCGTTTTCACGTACGCAACGCCTAGATCGGTCGCGGTCGCAGCGGCGCCGACCAGCGCCGTCATGGAAAACACGACGATCAACAGAGACTCCCCGCACTCGCGGAGCTTCAACCATTGGAAAAGTCGCTTCATTATTTGTTTCATTGTAACACACTCCCTGCAAAACTGAAATGATCCTTGATCCGATGCATAGAACGCATACCGGGCGCGCAAAAATGGCGCGCTAACTCATCTTCATCGTACACTCGGAGCGAAGATGAAACACGCCGTCCTCCGTTAAAAATGCTGTTAACGGAGTTAGCGTCGGCAGGTCATATGTTGTTACAACCGTGATATCCCCGTCGCGGAAACTGCTCGGATTGGAATATGTCACCGTAATGCTCAACGTGTCCGTTAGATAATCCGGTTTCATTTCCGTAATCCGCGTCACTACTTCCGCGGTGTTGTCTGTAGAGCTCGTTGCAACGATGCCCGCGCGAACCCCCTCGCGGGTGATGTTGTCCAGCACCAGCCTTGTCGATGCCATCCAACCCATCTCGATCATGCCGCAGATCAAAAGCAACAGCAGAGGGAGCGTAAGCGCCAACTCAACTACAGACTGACCGTTTTCATGTCGCCTTCTTCGTAATTTCATGTGACGATCCACTCCCTACTGCTATGCTTTCAATGATTCCTTAGAACCGAAGAACTTCCCGCAAAGACCAAATTCGGCCAACATGCGAAATAAGAAAACCATCGGCTCAACTTGATTCAACCAGCGTTTTTAAATACTCTCGTGCCGGATGAACGCGCACGAAATAAACCTGCGCGATTCATCCGCGACAAACGTCTGTCAAGAACCGATTGTGAGCTCATCACCCACATCGCTGAACAGATTGCTGGCGTTTGTTCCCAGCAGTCTGAGAGCCACGAGGACGGCGACCGAGATGAACACGATAATCAAGGCATACTCGACGACACCCTGGCCCTCCTCCTCTTTCCAAAAACGCATCATGTTTTTTACTCTCGCTTAGCCTTCGGTCGTCGTGGTGCCGATCGTCAGCTTGTCGCTGATGTCGGAGAAGAGGTTGCCGGCTTTGCCGCCGAGTAGCGTCAGGCCGACGATGACGACCACCGCGACCAACGCGATGATCAGGCCGTACTCGACCATGCCTTGGCCGGATTCGTTCTTCCAGAAATTCTTCATTTTACTTCTCCTTTTTAGCTTTCAGTCGTGGTGGTACCGATCGTCAGCTTGTCACTGATGTCGGAGAAGAGGTTGCCCGCTTTGCCGCCGAGAAGCGTCAGGCCGACGATGACGACCACCGCAACCAGCGCGATGATCAGACCGTACTCGACCATGCCCTGGCCGGATTCGTTCTTCCAGAAATTCTTCATGTTGGTTCTCCTTTTTAGCTTTCAGTCGTGGTGGTACCGATCGTCAGCTTGTCGCTGATGTCGGAGAAGAGATTGCCCGCTTTGCCGCCGAGCAGCGTCAGACCGACGATGACGACCACCGCAACCAGCGCGATGATCAGACCGTACTCGACCATGCCTTGGCCGGATTCATTCTTCCAGAAGTTTTTCATTGTGTTCCCCTCCGTATATTTTTAGTTGGGTGACAACATCCGGTGTCCGAATGTTTCAACCCACAGGAGTCCGATGTTGCTAAGGCCGCGTGGCGGATACGTTCCATCTCCGTAATGAGAGCTTTCACACGCCTATTATGCTATAAAACCGAAACAATTACCAGAGCCAACGATAAAAACGGGCCCATTGGTATCATCTTCTTCAACATCTCCGGCACCGGCGCATTGCGCGTTACCAGAATGTATCCGAGAATCAAAACGCCCATGCCGACGATCGCGTACAGGCTTCCGGCAAAACCGAGCGCGAATCCCATCGCAGCGGCCAACTTTACGTCTCCCGGGCCGATGCTTTTGCCGAACAATCCCGGCACGAAGAAAATTACAAAGCACACAGCCAGCCCGATCAGGGAAGAAACAATTTTAAATGGAATCGCTCCCGCGAATCCAAACACGGCTGCAAGCACCAGAATCGCCAGCACCGCTTCGTTTGGAATAATGCGGTGTATCGCGTCCGTGATGAACGCGACGGCAGCGGGCACGAGGAGCAGCAGCAGGTATAATCCGCGAAACGAAATTCCTGCGCGCCAGCCGATTACGCCGCCAGCGAGCGCCATGCTCACGAAAAGAATGATGCGATGCTTCTGTGCAAACTGCCAGGGAAGTGATCTTTGCCTGAGCAGAAGCGAGCAGAGCAGCTGTACCGGAATCGCCAGAGCGGCCCCCGCCGCGGTACCGATGAGAATAGCTGGAACAATCTCCGGCATGATTCAATGTCCTTCCCGTGAAAACTCTTGTCCGTTAAATAAAAAACGCGGTTCGCATAATCCCACACCGAACCGCATCGTCACTCCAGAGAGCAAACCAGACCTGAGTCGCAGGCCGTTTGCTTCAAAACGAGCGTTCTCCGTTCGGCAACTGGCTGCCATGGGCGAATGCTCGCCTTTAGGCCCTGTAGCTTTGCGACGGCCGCTTTCGCGGGGTGTGCTATTAACGTGGGAAGAATCGCTTTTCTTATTAAACTGACAAAGTACAATCGATTGCAGGCTATACCCCGCGGTGTATCGGAATCGCGTCTTCAGGACGCATCCAACTCGATTCCGTAACCGACGATTTCTTCAATGATGCCAAGCGGCTGTCCCAGTTCGGACGAATGAAACGGCTGCGCCTGGATATCGACCTCGATGTTGCGGCAGATCCTGGTCAACTGGCGGTACTTCTCGATCAGGCAGGCCTCGTCTGTATGAAAGAACACCGCCAGGTCGATATCGCTCTCCGCTCGCGCATGCCCTTTGGCATAGGATCCGAAGAGAATGATCTTATGAACGTCCGGGAGGTTCTTAATCTGCTCGCATACCCTGTTCATAACATCGGCGTTTTGCGGAAAAATATCGCTTACTCTAATTTTCGAATTACGCATCTCTCATCCGCTTCGGGGAAAAGCACAGCCCGTCCCCGTCTCGCTTTCTGACCGAAGTTGGTTCTTCAAAGACCGTTTCCACGCAAGCATGGACTGCGTCTCTTTAGAACAAAAACTGCGCGTGCGCTGCTCTTCTCCGGTGCCACGAAACACGACCAAATTGGAATCATAGATACCGTAAAAAGCAGCCTGAGCTATTTAAACCAGGCTGCCAAAATTGCTACGCTTCACAAATTGAGTGGAAGCAGGAAAGCACTCATTGGCAACTGGCTGCCGTTGGCGGAAACCCGCCGTTAGGCCCTTTAGCTTTGCGTCACCCGCTTTCACGGGGTTTGCCTTTATCGTGGAGTATACTTTCACGTATTTCTGTTACAAAGGTATCACGCCTATTATATATTGTCAAGCGTCTTTTGTAATGGAATGTAAAATGTTTTCAAATGTTGATCGTGAAATAATAATTTACTCATATTTTTGCGCCGTCAGTCCGCTTTTTGGGGTTGATTCGCGTTATACTTCACATCACTGTTCGGCACAGTCCGCTCTTGTTATTGGCGCAATAGCGCTCACCGCATCAGGTATCGCTCAACCTCTTCTGCCGCCTGTTTCGCGTCCGCGGAAGCGCGCACAACAAGGCTCTGCCCCGTGCGCATATCGCCGGCGGCGAATACGCCCGCCCGTGTAGTCAAGTATGTGCTGCGGTCCATCGAAAGACCCATCGCCTCGGGCAGATAGGTTTCCGCGCCGACAAACCCCATCGCGATGAGAACGTCCGTGGCTTCGATCTTCGTGCGAGTGGATTCGATCTGCTTGGGAGCGCGCCCGCGCTCTGTGGTCTCCCAGACCACCTGCGCCGTTTCTATGCCCGTGACGCCGTTTTCTTCGTCTCCGAGAATGGAGACCGCCGTGGTTTCGAATGTGCGCGGATCCCGTCCGTAGAGCCAGATTGCCTCCTGTTGACCGTAATCGGTCTTTAAGGTAAACGGCCAGCGCGGCCAGGGATTGTCCTCGGCGCGGCTCTCCGGCGCGGGCGGCATGATTTCCAGCTGCGTCACGTTCTCGGCTCCCATGCGGATGGATGTCGCAACGCAGTCGTTGCCCGTGTCGCCGCCGCCGATGACGACGACCTTGCGCCCTGTCATCGGTTGATCGTTCACATCACCCGCGAGCACGCGCCGTGTCGCATCCGCTAGGAAGGGCACCGCCAGCTGCACGCCCGGCAGGTTGCGTCCGGAAACGAACAGGTCACGCGGCTGCCCTGCGCCGCCGCAGAGTACGACCGCGTCGAACCGGTCCAGTTCAGAGACGGGCATGTCCTTGCCGACATCGGTATTGCAGACAAACTCGATACCTTCCTGGCGGAAGATGTCGACACGCCTGCGCACAAGCTCCTTGGGCAGCTTCATGTTCGGAATGCCAAACATCATTAAGCCCCCGGGCTCTTCTGCTTTTTCGAACACGGTCACCGAAAAGCCGCGCTGGTTCAGCACATGCGCCGCCGTGAGTCCCGACGGGCCGGAGCCGATGACGGCCACGCTTTTGCCGTTTCTTTCCTTCGGCGGGCGCGGAATGACCCAGCCTTTTTCCCATGCCATGTCGCTCAAAAACCGTTCGATTTCACGAATGGCGATCGGTTCGCCGTTCAATCCTGCGGTGCAGGCGCCTTCGCAGAGCGCGGGACAAACCCGAGAGGTGCATTCATGCAGCGGATTCGTTTTCTCGAGCCTGCGAAACGCCTCTTCATAATGGCCCTGAAAGACCAGATGGTTCCATTCCGGAATCAGGTTACCCAGGCTGCAGCCGGAGCCCGCGCCGCGCCAGCTGACGCCCGCGTGGCAAAACGGTACGCCGCAGTTCATACAGCGCGCTGCCTGTTGAGTGATTTCATCCTCGCTCTGCGCGGGATGAAACGCGTCCCAGTGCCGGATGCGGTCCTTTGCGGCCTCTTCCTTGGCCGTTTTTCTTTCATATTCTAAAAATCCGGTCGATTTTCCCATTTTGTGTCTCCTTTTACCGGTTGCGCGCCTGCCTGAAGCAGCACGCTGTCACTTGCTTCCGGCGAGTTCCGTCTTTCCGGTCTTGAGCTGGAACGCGCGCTCCAACATCTCGTCGCCCTCAAGCCCCTCGCGCTCCGCAACATCCATGGCGCTGAGCATCTCCTTGTAATCGTGCGGCAGCACCTTGACAAACTTCGCGTGCGAGGTTGACCATTTGTCCAGTATCTTTGCGGCAATCGGTGAGCCGGTGTACTTGACGTGATTCGTCAGGTGCTTGTGCAGCATAACCAGATCCAGCGCGTCGAGTTCGTAGAGCGCTACCATCTTCATGTTGACCATGCGCCTAAAGTTCCCGTCGTCGAGCACATATGCGATGCCGCCGGACATGCCGCTGGCAAAGTTGCGCCCCACCGAACCGAGAATAACCGCTGTGCCGCCGGTCATGTATTCGCAGCCATGGTCGCCGACGCCTTCGCAGACGGCGACTGCGCCGCTGTTGCGCACGCAGAAGCGTTCGCCCGCGCGCCCCGCCAGATACAGCTCTCCGTCCGTCGCGCCGAACAGGGCGACGTTGCCGGTGAGCAGATTATCCTTCGCCGACCATCCTGCGTCCTTCGGCGCTTTGATGATGATGCGCGCGCCGCAAAGGCCCTTGCCGAGGTAGTCGTTCGTGTCGCCTTCTATGAGCAGCTCGATGCCCGCTGTGGCAAACGCGCCAAAGCTCAATCCTGCCGTTCCGTTGAACTGGAAGCGGATGCGCCCGTCCGGCAGGCGGCCGTATTCGCGGCTGATGAACGCCGAAACCCGTGTGGCGACCGTTCGCTCCGTGTTGCAGATCGGGCGCTTGACGACCGCGTCGCCCTGCTCGACCAGGGAGCGGATCATGTCGTGGAAGAGCCTGTCGTGTTCCTCGCCGCAGGGCTTGAGATCGCGCCAGGGCAGCGGCTGGTCGCCGGGGATCAGCCCGGAGAGATCCATTCCGTCCGTCTTTGGCGACTGCTTGACCTGCGTCAGGTGCCCCGCCATGCCGACCATCTGGTCGAGCGTGTGGAAACCCAGCTCCGCCATCTGCTCGCGCAGGTTCTGCGCGAGGAATCGCATGAGGTTGATCACATACTCCGGTTTGCCGGCAAATCGCGCCCTGAGCGCGGGGTTCTGCGTCGCGACGCCGACCGGGCAAGTATCGAGATTGCAAACGCGCATCATGACGCACCCGATTGCGACGAGCGGCAGGGTTGCAAAGCCGAACTCCTCCGCGCCGAGCAGTGCGGCGATGGCGATATCCCGCCCGGTCATGAGTTTGCCGTCCGTTTCGACGCGCACGCGTCCGCGCAGGCCGTTTGCAATCAGCGTCTGGTGCGTTTCCGCCAGGCCGAGTTCCCAGGGAAGGCCGGCGTGTTGGATGCTTGTGCGCGGGCTTGCGCCCGTTCCGCCGTCGTATCCCGAGATGAGGATGACGTCCGCGCCGCCCTTGGCGACGCCAGCGGCGATGGTGCCGACGCCCGCTTCCGAAACGAGCTTGACGTTGATGCGCGCGTCGGGATTGGCATTTTTCAGGTCGAAGATCAGCTGCGCCAAATCTTCGATCGAGTAGATATCGTGATGCGGCGGCGGCGAGATCAGCCCGACGCCCGGGGTGGAATGCCGCGTGCGTGCGATGCTGGGATAGACCTTGCCCGCGGGCAGCTGCCCGCCCTCGCCGGGCTTTGCGCCCTGCGCCATTTTAATCTGAATCTCTTTTGCGGAGGCAAGATACGGCCCGGTCACGCCGAAGCGGCCGGATGCGATCTGTTTGATCGCGGAATTCCGCTCGGTAAAGAGTCGTTCAACGGCCTCCCCGCCCTCGCCGGAATTGCTTTTGCCGCCGAGCTGGTTCATCGCCATCGCGATGCACTCATGCGCTTCCTTGCTGATGGAGCCATATGACATGGCGCCCGTCTTGAAGCGGCGAACGATTTTTTCGACCGGCTCTACCTCTTCCAACGGAATCGGATGGCAGTGTTGATACCCGATCAGGGTTCGCAGCGTCACCGGAGCTTCGGTCTCGATGCTGCGGATATACTCCTGAAACAGCCCGTAGTCGCCCGTTCGCACAGCGGTCTGCAGCAGATGGATCGTTTGGGGATTATACAGATGGTGCTCGCCGTCGCGCTTATACTGGAACCGTCCGCCGGACGTGAGCTCGTTGATCGGCGCTTCCAGCGCTTCCTTGTGTCTGAGCAGCGCTTCGCGTTCGATGTCGTCCAGGTTCATGCCGCCAACGCGCGTGACCGTTCCGGAAAAGAACCGGTCGACCAGCTCCTGCGAAAGCCCGAGCGCCTCGAAAATCTGCGCGTTGTGATAGCCGTCCACGCAGGAAATGCCCATCTTGGACATCACCTTGAGGATGCCGTGGTCATAACCGTGCAGCACGTTGTGCATCGCGTCCTCGAGCGAGAGTTCGCCCAGATAACCCGCGTCCGACATCGCCTCTACGGCCTCATAGACCCCGCGCAGATGCAGCGCTTTTGCGCCGTAACCAATCAGGCAGGCGACATGGTGGACCTCCCGCGGCTCATAGCTGTCCACAATCAGCGAGCAGCCGCCGCGCAGCCCTTTGCGAATCAAATAGTGGTGCAAGCCGGCGGTCGCCAGCAGGGACGGGATGGGCGCAAGCTCCGCGCTGGCCGTCCTATCCGTCAAGATCAATATGGAATTCCCTTCGCCCAGCGCCTGCTCGGCGGCGGAAAAGAGCGCGTCCAGCCCCGCTTCAAGCCCCTGTTCCGGATCGAATACCATGTGCAGCTCCGCTGAACCAAAACCGGGGACTCCGGCGATCAGTCGGTTGAGCGTTGCCGTCTGCAGGATCGGCGAGGCGAGATGGATTTTATGGCAGTTATCCGGCTGATCCAGCGTCGGGTCGCCGTTTGTGCCGAGGAACACGTCCATACCAACAACGCACTCCTCCTGGATCGCGTCGATCGGTGGGTTTGTGACCTGGGCGAATAATTGCTTGAAATAGTGGAACAGCGGCTGCGGTCGTTCCGAAAGCGCCGCGACCGGCGCGTCGTAACCCATCGCGCCGACGGGATCAAGCCCGTTCTGCGCAATCGGCAGCACGGTCAGCGTGCGGTCCTCATAGGTCCAGCCAAAGAGGCGCTGCTGTTCCGTCGGGTCGGCACCCGGCTTGCTGAGCCGCTTAAACGGTTCTTCTTTCAGGGTAACAACCTGCTCTTTGAGCCACTTTTTCCATGGCCCGTCGAGATACTTGTCTTTGATCTGCTGGTCTTCCAGCAAAACGCCCGTTTCCGTATCGAGCAAAAGCATCTGATTCGGTCCGAGGCGTCCGCGCCGCACGACTTCGGACGGCGGAATGTCCACCACGCCGGATTCGGACGCGAGCACGAGAATGCCGTCTTTCGTCAGCACCCAGCGCGCGGGACGAAGCCCGTTTCTGTCCAGCACCGCGCCAACCTGCCGCCCGTCGGTGAAGCACATGGCGGCCGGACCGTCCCAGGGCGTCATCAGGCAAGCAGCATAGCGGAAAAACTCTCGCTGGTTGTCGTCCATGGTCGGGTCTTTTGACCACGGGCCGGGCATCATCATAAACAACGCCTGCGGCAGAGACCTGCCGGAGACAATCAAAAACTCCAAAAGGTTATCGAACATTGTCGAGTCGCTGCCGTCTTCGTCGAGAATCGGCAGAATGTCCGCAAAGCGTTTGTTCAGCCGCCCGCCCTGCATCGCGGAAGACGCTGCGCGCACCGCATGCTCGCAGCCTTTGAGCGTGTTGATCTCGCCGTTGTGCGCAACCATGCGAAACGGCTGCGCCCTCTGCCAGTTGGGAAACGTATTGGTGGAATAACGCGAATGCACCAGCGCGATGCCGGAGACGAACGTTTCGTCCAGCAGATCCGGATAGAAGTCCGAAACCTGCCAGGCCTGCATCATGCCTTTATAGACGATGGTTTTGCTCGAAAGGCTGGGCGCATATGACTCGATCACCTGCTCTTTCATCGCGCGTTCGATGCGCTTTCTGAGCACGAACAGGCGAACATCCGAGGGGAGATCGTTTTCTGTCCAGGTTAAGAACAGCTGCTGCACGCTCGGTACGCTTTCCCATGCGCCCGCACCGCAGGCGTGCAGGTTGGTCGGCACCGAACGCCAACCGATGACGGAGAACGCCTCCTGTTTCGCTGTTTCCTCAATCAGCGCCTGCGCTGCGAGGCATTCTTTTTCTTCCAGCGGTAAAAAGAACATGCCGACGGCATACTGCCCTTCCGGCGGCAGTTCGAGCCCGGCCTTTTCACGGAAGAATCGGTCCGGTATCTGAACGAGCACGCCCGCGCCGTCTCCGGTGTCGGGATCTGATCCCGTACCGCCGCGATGCGCAAGGCGTTTCAATATCTCAAGCGCGTCCTCGATGATCGCGTGCGATTTCTTGCCGTTGACATGCGCAATAAACCCGGTGCCGCACGCATCGTGCTCAAACTCCGGGCGCCATAAAGCGGCATTCCGCATGGAATTCGGAATGACCGAAGTATCGTTCCCTTCGGTTCCTTGCTGTCGAAACATCCTGTTCTCTCTTTGCTGCAGTTCTCTTTGCTTCATCTTTCACCTGTTGGTTGTTGTCGTTCTGGGTTTCCTTTGGTGGTTTCTTTTTTCACCAGCCCATTTGGTATTTTTGCCCTCATCCTGCAATATACAGACCGTATCACCCGCATTGGCTGCATTTTTGCAGCTTTTCCTGCATTTATCGCTGTTTGAAAGACAAAAGGCGTACCGAATCTCTCAGCCAATTCCCTTTCGGGATGACCGATCTGTCGGAACGCCATTGTTCCTGTAAAAAAGTGCAAGATGCAACGATACATCTTGCAAAGTTTTATCTATTATATCATCAAAAATTGGAATTGCAATCTAAATAATATATTTTTTTGGCGAAAACCATTGCTCAACTCTCCGCACGTTTCGCACAATAGTTCTATTGAGGCACGATTCTTGTTTACCGCGCCAGGTCCGTATAGCACTCCGGCCTTCTGTCGCGAAAGAGGCCCCATTCCAGGCGCTGCCCTCGGATAAGGTCAAAGTCGTACACCGCGCGGACGATTGTTTCTTCATCGCGTCCCGCTTCGGCGATCAGCGCGCCCGTTTCGTCTGTTAAGAAGGACGAGCCGTAAAACGTCAGAGCGCTCTCCTGCATGCCGTTTGCCTCGCATGGTACAACATGTTCCGTGCCGATGCGATTCGCCGCCACGACGGGGACGATGTTTGCCGCCGCATGCCCCTGCATCGCGCGCCGCCAGTGCGGCATGCTGTCCACGCCGAGAATCGGTTCGGAACCGATGGCGGTCGGGTACAGCAGGATATCCGCGCCGAGCATCGCCATCGCGCGCGCCGCTTCCGGAAACCACTGGTCCCAGCATATTCCAATGCCGACCGCGCCAAATTTCGTCTCAAAGACGCGAAAGCCCGTGTCCCCGGGTGAAAAATAGAATTTCTCCTGATAATAATGATCGTCCGGGATGTGCGTTTTGCGGTAGACGCCGAGCAGGCTGCCGTCCGCGTCGATGCAAGCGACGGAGTTGTAGAGGCGGTTGCCGTCCCGCTCGTAGAAGCTCACGGGCAGCACAACGCCGAGTTTTTGCGCCAATGCGCGCATGCGCGAGACCGCCGGATTCTCCGATACGGAGAGCGCATATGCCAGATAATCGTATCTGCGTTCCTGGCAAAAATACGGCCGCTCAAACAGCTCCGGCAGAAGCACGATTTGCGCGCCCTGCGCGGCAGCGTCCCACACCATTTTTTCGGCATGGGCGAGGTTTTCGGCCGGGTCGGCCGTCATCTTCATTTGAATGGCGGCAACCGTGATTTCGCTCATATCTGCGCTCCTTTCAGTATCTGTCAAGCAGCCTAAGTTCTATGTATGGACCCTATAAGGTTCCATTTGGTATCTGTTGGGTAATACAATGTATGTTTCCGCCGCCGAGCAGGATATCCCGCGCGTAGATCGGCACAATTTCCCGATCCGGGCAGAGTTTCTTCATCGTCTCAATCGCGCGCGCGTCCGAGGCGGTGTTATCGCCGCCGAATTGCGGGAGCAGCACCGCATCGTTGGTAAAGTAAAAATTCACGTAGCTCGCAGCGAGCCGTTCGCCCGTTTCCCGCGCGTCCTCGCCCGGCTCGAACACATAGTTCTCCATGTCCTGTTCGGTCACGCACACGGGATGTTCGGGTATCGGTAGTTTGTGGACGGTCAGCTTGCGCCCGCGCGCGTCCGTCTCTTGCAGGAGATAATCGTAGTCCGCGCGGCTGAGCGGATACTGCGGATCGTTCTCGTCGTCCGTCCAGGCCAGCAAGATTTCTCCGGGGCGGATAAACGCCGCAACGTTGTCCACGTGCTCGTTCGTCTCGTCTCCTGCGATGCCGCGCGGCAGCCAAAGCACTTTTTCTATACCGAGATAGTCTTGTAACTTGCGTTCGATCTGCGGTTTGGTCAGGTTCGGGTTTCTGCCCGGGCTGAGCAGGCAGGCTTCGGTGACCAGCAGCGTGCCTTCGCCGTCGGAGCAGATCGATCCGCCTTCCAGCACGAAGTCCCCTGCGTCGTAGCAGTCCGCGCCGATTGCGCGGCAAAACGCCTCTGCCGCCGCGTCGTCCTTCGCCCAGTCGGCGTAGAGGCCGTCCACCGCACCGCCCCAGGCGTTGAAGCGCCAGCTCACGCCGCGCACATCTCTTCCGTTTGTCACAAACGTCGGACCGATGTCGCGCGCCCAGGCGTCGTCGGTTTCAATCTCAAATACCCGCGCAAATCCGCCCGCCTGCTCGCGCGCTTCTTCCAGATGCGCCGCATCCGCAAGCAAAAAAACGGTCTCGCTCCGGCTTGCCGTGCGCATGACCTCGCAAAAAGCTTGTTGCGCGGCGGACGGGTCTTTTCCCCAGCTGCCGGGGCGAACCGGCCAGACGAGCAGGACGCCGTCCTGCGGCGCATACTCGGCGGGCATGGCAAATCCGTCCTCTTTTGGAAGCGAGCGCAGCATATTCAGGATAATCTCCCTTTGAAATCTTCGTAGCCGAAGGTTTTCACGAGTTCGCAGTCCCCGTCTTCACGCTTGAGCGCGATGGCGGGCAGCGGCGTGCCGTTGAAGGTGTTGGTCTTGACCATGCTGTAGATCGCCATGTCGCCGAATCTCAGCCTGTCGCCGACTTGCGGCATGCGATCGAAGCTGTAGTCCCCGATCACGTCGCCCGCGAGGCATGTGCGCGCCGCGAGGCGGCAGGTAATCGCCTTCTCGCCCGGTTTGCCGGCCCCGCTGAGAGGAGGCGTATACGGCATCTCCAGCACGTCCGGCATGTGGCACGCGGCGGACGCGTCCAGAACCAAAATCGGCATGCCATTTTCAACGATGTCCAGCACGGTGGTGTCCAGCCAGCCCGCGTCGAGTGCAATCGCTTCGCCGGGTTCAAGATAGATCGTCAGGTTCGTGTATTTCGCGCGGATCGAGTATAACAGCTCGTCCAGCGCGTAAATATCATAGTCGGCTTTGGTGATGTGGTGCCCGCCGCCGAGGTTGAGCCACTTCATGCGCGGCAGAAATGCACCAAACTCGCGCTCAAACGCTTCAAACGTCGTCACGAGATCGCCGCTGTCCTGCTCGCATAGGGTATGAAAATGCAAGCCATCCACGCCGTCCAATAAATCCGGTCGGAAATTCTCGCGCGTCACCCCAAGCCGCGAAAACGGTGCGCAGGGATCGTAGATCTCGTGCCCTTCCTGCGTGCTGCAGGCAGGGTTCACGCGAATGCCGCAGCTGACGCCCGCATTTTCGCAGGCCGCGCGATGCTGTTCAAGCTGCGTAAAGGAGTTGAACACGATATGGTCGCAGATCTTGACGAGCTCAGCCATCTCCGCGTCCGTATAGGCGGGCGAATACACATGGTTCTCGCCGCCCATCTCCTCGTGCGCAAGGCGCGCCTCAAACAGGCCGCTCGCCGTCGCGCCGGAGAGATACTCTTTTACGAGCGGGTACACGCGAAACATTGAAAACGCCTTTTGCGCGAGCAGAACTTTCGCGCCCGTGCGCTTCTCTACCCCGGCGAGGATCTCCAGATTGTGCCTGAGCTTTGCTTCGTCAACGATGAAGCACGGCGTCGGCAGCTCTTCCCTTCGCATTGCTTACTCCACCGTAACGGGGTCTTCGTCCACCACCCAGGGCAGCCCCCATTGGTTGAGCATGTCCATATACGGGTCGGGATCGAACTCGTCGGTCGTGAATACGCCCGGCTTTTGCCAGACGCCGCTCATGACCAGCGCCGTGCCGATCATAGCAGGCACGCCGGTGGTATAGCTGATGGCCTGACTGCCGAGCTCGCGATAGCAGGCTTCATGGTCGCAAACGTTATAGATGAAGATCGTCTTCTCTTTTCCGTCCTTCATGCCTGATATCACGCAGCCGATGTTCGTCTTGCCTTTGGTGCGCGGGCCGAGCGACGCGGGATCGGGCAGCAACGCCTTGAGGAACTGGATCGGAACGATCTTCTGTCCCTGAAAGTCGATCGGTACGGTTGAGAGCATGCCAACGTTTTCCAGGCACTTCATGTGCGTTAAATAGCTCTGCCCGAACGTCATGAAGAAGCGGATGCGCTTGATCTCGGGATAGTGCTTGCCCAGCGCCTCGATCTCCTCGTGGTGCAGCAGATACATATCCTTTTTGCCGACCATGGGGAAATCGTACTCGCGTTTGATGCTCATGGCGGGGATTTCGACCCACTTGCCGTCTTCCCAGTAGCTGCCCGGCGCGGATACTTCCCTTAGGTTGATCTCCGGGTTAAAGTTCGTCGCAAAGGCATAGCCGTGGTCGCCGCCGTTGCAGTCGAGGATGTCCACGGTGTCGATGCGGTCAAAATAATGTTTTTTCGCGTAAGAGACAAACACGCTGGTGACGCCGGGGTCAAATCCGGTGCCGAGCAGCGCAGTCAGTCCCGCGTCCTCAAATTTCTTCTGATACGCCCACTGCCAGCTGTAATCAAAGTAAGCGGAGAACCCCTCCTCCTCTACGCGCTTGTCATAGACGGCGCGCCAGGCGGAGTCTTCCGTGTCCTCCGGTTCGTAGTTCGCGGTGTCGATGTAGTGCACACCGCAGTTGAGGCAGGCTTCCATAATGGCGAGGTCCTGATACGGGAGCGCAACGTTGAGTACCGCATAGGGTTGCACGCGCTTGATCAGCGCGGTGACTTCCTCAACGCTGTCCGCATCCACGCGGGCGGTGGAGAGAACGGTTTTCGTCTTTCCCTTGAGTGATTGCACCAGCGCGTCGCACTTCTCCACCGTGCGGCTCGCGAGCACGAGCTCCGGGAACTGTTCGCTGTTTTGGCAGCATTTCTGAATGGCGACGGAGGCGACGCCCCCGCATCCGATGACAAGCAGTTTGCGATTCATCCGTTTTCTTCCTCCTCCAATAAATCTTCCACATACCGCGGCAGCATAAACGCGCCAACGTGCAGGTTTGCTGTGTAATACCAGGTCTTGATGCCCCGCTCTTCCCAGCGTTTCTTGTCGAAGTGCTCCAGCGGGTGATACTTCTTGGACGCGAATCCGAAGAGCCAGTAACCCGCGGGACAGGTCGGAATATGCGCCTGATACACGCGGCTGATCGGGAAACTGCGATACGCCTTTTTGTGCATGGCGCGGCAGGGATCCTCGTCCTCGTCAAAAAACGGGCTGCCGTGCTGATAGACCATGATGCCGTCGTCATGCAGCGCCTTAAAGCAGCTGCCGTAGAACTCTTTGGTGAAGAGCCCCGCCGTATGTCCCAGCGGGTCGGTCGCGTCGTTGATGATCAGGTCATAATCGTCCTGCCGCGAGCGCAGAAACCGCAACCCATCTTGATAATATACCTTGACGCGCGGATCGTCGAGCCCGCAGGCGTTGGCGGGAAAGAACTTGCGGCAGACGTCGACAAAGAGCTTGTCCTGCTCGACCACGTCGATGGCCTCGATCTCCTCATAGTGCGTCAGCTCGCGCGCAACGCCGCCATCACCGCCGCCGATGACCAGCACGCGCTTCACGTTCGGATGCACCGCCATTGGCACATGCACGATCATCTCGTCGTAGGTGAACTCGTCCTTTTCCGAGAAGATCACACTGCCGTCCGAGGCGAGAAAGCGGCCAAACTCCGGCGAGTCGAACACGTCGATACGCTGATAATCGCTCTCGCCGGAAAACAACTGCTGATTCACTCTGATAGAGAGCTGCACATTCTGCGTGTGCATGTCGTTAAACCAGAACTCCATGCGTCACCTGCCCCCTTTCAGCACATTGAGATACTTGATGTCCGGATCCTCCGGGCCCTGCATGCTGCTGCCCTTGTCCTGCGCGTAGAGAATGTATTCCACGATTTCCTTTGTGATCACCTCGCCGGGCGCGAGGATCGGAATACCCGGCGGATAGCACATCACAAACTCGCTGCAGATGCGGCCGATCGCCTCGCGCAGCGGCAGAGACTCTTTGTCGGCATAAAACGCCGCCTGCGGCGTGGATGCCACAATAGGCGAGATGTATTCCGCGAGGAAAAACGCACTCGGCGCTTTGGAGTAGAGCCGTTTGATATCCGCCAGCGCGCCGACGAGCCGCTCAATGTCCTGCAGCCGGTCTCCGATGGAGATATATGCAAGCACGTTGCTGATGTCGCCGAACTCGATCTGGATGTCATACTCGTCGCGCAGCAGGTCGTAAACCTCGATGCCGGCTAGGCCGATATCGCGCGTGTAAATCGAAAGCTTGGTCACGTCGAAGTCGAAGATGCTGTCCCCGTTGACGATTTCGCGTCCGTAGGCATAGTATCCGCCGACCTCGTTGATCTCCTCGCGCGCGTACTGCGCCATCTGCGCAACTTTTTCAAAGGACTTCTCTCCGCGCAGCGCCAGGTTTCTTCTGGAGATATCGAGGCTGCTCATGAGAAGATAGGACGCGCTCGTCGTCTGTGTGAGGTTGATGATCTGATCCACATGCCTGTGGTTGACGTTGGGCCCGAGCAGCAGAAGCGAGCTCTGCGTCAGGCTCCCGCCGGATTTGTGCATGGAAACCGCCGCCATATCCGCGCCCGCCGCCATGCCGTTCATCGGCAGTTCTTCATTGAAATAGAGGTGCGTGCCGTGCGCCTCGTCCACCAGTGCCATCATGCCGTTCTCGTGCGCGAGCTGTACAATCGCCTTCAGACTGGAGCAGATGCCGTAATACGTCGGGTTGTTGACGAGGATTGCAACCGCTTCGGGGTGCTCCTCCACCGCTCGCTTCACATCGGAAAATCGCATACCCAGCGAGATGCCGAGCTTCGGCTCAACGCGCGGGTCAACATAGACCGGCTCCGCGCCGCAGAGTACGAGCGCGTTGATCGCGCTCTTGTGCACATTGCGCGGCAGAATGATCTTGTCCCCGCTTTTACAGACGGAGAGGATCATGCTCTGCACGCTCGAGGTCGTGCCGCCGACCATCAAAAACGCGTGTGCCGCGCCGAACGCGTCCGCCGCAAGCTCCTCCGCCGCCTTAATGACCGACACGGGATGGCAGAGGTTGTCCAGCGGCTTCATCGAGTTCACGTCGATGCCGACGCATTTTTCGCCGAGCAGCTCAACCAGCTCCGGGTTACCGCGGCCGCGCTTGTGTCCCGGTACGTCAAACGGGACAACGCGCTGCTTTCGAAAGCGGGTCAGCGCCTCATAGATGGGCGCGTGTTTCTGCTCGTTGAGATTCATTCCTCTTCCTTCCTCGGCCGTTACAGCCACCACGCCGCCACAATAAAAAACAGGTGGCATGCGCATTGCCACCTGTTTATCTCCGGTTGCGATTCCTCTTGGAGCATCCTGCGCTGTTGCGCTGTTCCAGAGGATCATGGCCTTGACCGTTTCATCAGAGCACTGTTTAGCATGGATGCCGTCGCTACTCTTATTGACCGTTTCACAAGTGGTGTGCAGTAACGCACTGGTTATGAAGTAACCAACTTATAAAATTTGAGTCTTAAAACTCAATCAATAATGTGACGCTTCTCGTCACGCGCGGCGGCGGCCAGCCCTGTCCGATGGGCATTTTTACTCGGCCTGAGTCGGCAAAGTCAACCTATGTCGCTTCGCACATTTCCTATGTTAACACAAGCACATAAATTGTCAATCCATTTTTATGCATTCGCTTCTCTCAATTCATGATCAGGCCGGGTGTCAAATAATGAAAAAAGCGAATGCCGAGGTACGTCTTAAACGATCGGTGCTTCCGTTTCTGCCGGTTCTTCCGGCTGCACAAACGGGGAGATTCCCGTCAGGCCAAGCGCCTCGAGCAGGGTCTCGCGCGCATCCTTCAGCGTTTCGCGCAGCAGTTCCTCATTCTCTTCGTCCGCTGTCTCCATCGCGCCGAGCGCATCCTGATATGCCGCAAGCAGCAGCGATAGCGCTTCTTTGTTCTCGTCGGTATCGTCCAGCACGGCAATTGCCAGCGCTATGGCTTCCAGATCGAGCTGCTCGTTGCCATAGTCTTTCCATTCCTGCCAACCGAGAACGCTACCGAGTGTGAATCCGGCAACTTCCAGTCCGTCCTTCAGCGCAGAGCGCGTGTCGGCGGCGAGCTGGGAGAGTTCGCTCAGGCTTCCAACGCCATCCGCAAGCGCCGCGTCTTTATCGGTCAACGCCGCAGTATAGGCTTCCAACAGCGCGGTTAGTTCGAGCTTCGTCGCTTCGTCCGCTACGCTGTCGATCGCAAGCGTGATTTTCTCAATGGAAATTCCGCGATAGCGCTCCTTGGCTTCAATTGTTTTTTGCTTCTGGTCTTTCACCTTGTTCGCGTTCTTTTCGGCTACCCAGTCCGGTTTACCGGTGTCGCGATCCCCCTTGTCGGGCGCAGCCAAGGCCGAAGCGCTGAACACCAGCAAAAACACCATTGCAAGAACAACGGGTAAGATGCGCTTTGTGAGGCGGTTCAACGTTTTTCTCATCAGATACACTTCCTTTCAACTCCACCGGGCTTGTTTTATCCTGCATCGCTCGTATCGCAATTGATAAAAAACAGCAACCGGCATGATTCACACCAAGTTGCTGCACCCAATCGAATAATAGACTGAGATCAATCGCAACTGGCTGTCATAGGCGTTTTCGCGCCCTTAGACCCTTTAGCTTTGCGTCACCTGCTTTCACAGGCTTTGCCAAGTATTCTTCTAATAGTAACTTAACACGAATATACCCTTGTGTCAATCACATATCCTTTCATTCCAAACAACGCGTAACTGTCAACTTCAGCTCGTGCTTTTCCGCACGCGAAGATTCAATGGAAACATGTATCTCGCCTTCGCCGGTGCTCTTCACCCAAAACGCGGCAGAACCCCCGGTGAGCGGTACCATCTCCTGCCCGATGCGCTCGCCCGCGCCGGACACCGTGACGCGTATCGTCTCGGTAGAATACGGCATTACCGCGCCAAACTGATCGATGTGCTCCACTGCGATCCGGCAAACGTCGTAGGTATCCCGCTCTATCAGTGTCAGCGTCTGCGGCGTCACTTTGAGTTTGGTTTCGTGCGCCATCCCGCGCCGTACCGACGCGACCAATCGCTCACCGATATACCCTTCAAACAGGAACTCCGCGGACTCCGATCCCCAGATGGCGACATAGCGCACAAACAGGTCTGCCGCGTCTTGATAAGAATAGCGGTATTTGAGCATGATATATCCCATACTCAGTTTATACCGCAGCGGCAGTGCCCTGTCGCCATAACGGATGACCGCCGCAAAAAGGCGCTTCACGCGTTCCGCGTCCCGCTCGGACAATCCTTCGTTTTTCGTGAGTAAGCCGCCGATGAAGTCCCGTATCACAACCGGCGGATGCGGCAGATTTGGAAACGACGCCCTGTCCGGCAGATAGGTACCGATGTACGCGCCGTCCTTATAGAGGCGCACAGAGTCGCAGTTGGTAAATATATGGACGCTGTCGATCAGCGACTTGGCGCGTTCACCCTGATGCATACCGGAAGCAACCTCCAAGACGACGTCCTCGTCCTGTTGGGAGCGGTATGCCGCGGCGGCGAATTTCGGCAGGCGGAACATATCCGTCACGCCGTGATAGCAGATCAAATCTCCGCTGCCGAAGTCTTTGTGCGTGTTGTAGTCGCTCATACACCAGCCGACCGCGCCGCTGATTTGCTCCGTACCGTACATGACGTCCAGCACGCGCAGGTGGCGCAGCGCGTGCTCCACGCGCTTTTCCTCGTTGTCAAACTTCTTCGTGGGGAACATATGCCCGTTGTGCTCGGTCACCAGATAGGGCACGCGCGCGCGGGCGATCTGCCCGGGCGGGTCGAGCGGAACGCTCCTGCCGTCGTGGACAAAATCGTTGTAGGTGTAAACATCCTCCAGAAAACGACTGCCTGCGAAGTTTCGAACGCCGCCGGTCTGGCGCGCCGGGTCGAGTTCTCTGGCGCGCGCGTTGGTCGCCTCGTAAAAGGGGTCGTCGTCCGGCGACTCGTTGATGCGCACTCCCCAGAGCACGATGGCAGGATGGTTCCAGTCCCGCCGGATCATCTCCTCCAGCGCGGAAACGGCGTTTTTCTTCCATGTATCATCGCCGATATGCTGCCAGCCGGGGATCTCCTCGAACACGAGCAGGCCAAGTTCGTCGCAGCGGTTGAGGAAGTGTTTCGACTGGGGATAGTGCGACGTGCGCACGAAATTGACGCCTAGTTCATGCTTGAGCAGCTCCGCGTCGTTTTCCTGCGCGCGGCGCGGCATCGCGTTTCCGACATATGGATAGATCTGGTGGCGGTTGAGCCCGCGCAGTTTCACGTTTCTTCCGTTGAGCACGAAGCCCTCCGGCGTAAACTTCGCTTCCCGGAATCCGAACCGGACTGCGTACTCGTCCGCGGGTCTGTCTTCCGGTTCGAGCGTGGCTGTCAATTCGTACAGGTTCGGTTCGTCGATACCCCAGAGGCGTACGTCTCCCGCATCAAATGAAACGGAGACGGTTTGCTCCCGTTCGCCGGTGAGCCGCACCGGCAGCTGCAGCACCGCACCGTCGCCGTCCGGTCCGCACAGCGCGAGCCGCAGCGAGGCTTCCCCGCTCTCGCCGCTTGCGTTATCTAGATACACATCCGTTTCAACCGACCAGTGGTTCCCCGATTTGATCGGGCGCACCCGCGCATTCTTTATAAAAGTTTCATTCGTCTCCTCCAGCCAAACCTCGCGGTAGATGCCGCCGAACGTCAGATAGTCGATCACATACCCGAACGGCGGGATGTCGTCCCGCTCGCGGGAATCCACCACCACGGCGAGCACGTCTTCCCCGCCGGTGACAAGACCGGTGAGTTCGCAGGAAAACGGCGTATACCCACCGAGATGCTCGGTCAGAAACACGCCGTTGAAAAACACCTTTGCCGCCGCCATCACGCCCTCAAAGTGCAAAAACACCCGCCTGCCCGCGCGCGGGGTGACGCGAATACGGCGCCGGTAACAGCTGATGAACTGGAATTCTTTTTCATCAAAATAATTGAACGGCAATTCCACGTTCGCGTGCGGCAGCCGCACGGGTGAAAAGCCCGCCTCTTCCGCGTTCGCGCGCTCCATCCCTTCCTGATACGACGGAAGATAGAGCCAGCCGTCGTTGAGCGGCGTCGTCTCTCTTGTGCGATTTCTCATCGTGCATTCTCCAGTAGTTATTTTCTTGTTTTACTTAATATCTGTGTCTTAACCCGAGAGCCGGTCAATCGTGAACCGTGTGCTTGCCGCGCGGCAGCGAGATTTCGCCGCAGTAGTTCGTGAGCATGATGCGGCGAACGTCCGCGCTCGTTGCGGCATGCGCCAGCGCCCACATGAGCTTGGCTACCGCGCATTCGCTGGTCATGTCGTAGGACTGCATGATGCCGAGCTCCAGCGCAAGCCGTCCGGTTTCATAGACGGCGGGATCGGAGGGTTCGTAGCGGCATTGCGTTGTCAGCAGTACGGCGACCCCCGCGTCCAGCAGTTGCCGGATCCCATCGAGCAGGTTGCGGCGAATGCAGTGCAGCCCGCCGAGGCCGAAGCCTTCTATCACCACGCCGCGGTAGCCCATGCGCGCGATATCGTCAAACACCTCCGGACGCGTGCCGGGAATCAGTTTGAGCAGAAATACATTGGGTTCGATCGCATCGTCGAGCGACGGCGCGCCCTGCCCTTGCTCCGGCGGCGCGATCCAGTGCACGCGTCCCGCGCGAATCCGCCCTGCAAGCGGGCGGTTGATGCTCTCAAACGCGTTCCTGCTCGTCGTGCGCACCTTTGCGGCGCGGCAGCCAAGCATGATTTTCTTATCGAATACGACGAACACGCCGCCGGTTGAGCCCGCGGCGGTGATCAGAGCATGTTTGAGGTTCTTTTTCGCGTCCGTCTCAGGGTATCCAACGGGAAACTGTGAGCCGGTGATCACGACGGGCTTGTCGATGTTCGGGAGCATGAAGGACAGCATGGACGCCGTATACGCCATGGTGTCCGTACCGTGCAGAATCACCATACCGTCGCAATGCGGCAGCTCTTCAAAAATCGCCTGCGCGATGGCGCGCCAGTCCTCCGGCTCGATGTTTGAACTGTCGAGGTTGAAAATCGTCTTCGTCTCCAGCTGCCAGTGCCGTCTTGCGCACGGAACGAACGAGAGTATATCGTCCGCCGACAGCGTGGGAACAAGACCGTCCCCGGTCTTCGTGCAGGCGATGGTACCGCCCGTAGACAGGATCGTCAGTTTTTTCATTTTCGCTCCAACGTGAAACTATGATAGCCCACATTCCGGTTTGCGCCGGATTGCCGGGCAAAAGAACCCGCCAGTATCAAATTAACACAGTTGGGCGCGCATTGCCAGCGTACATAAACAATATAGGATTTTTTCGCATTCCGCCGCCCCGCAACACCGCTGCGAGCCGGTTTTAGATGCGGTCAAATGCGCGCGTAAAAGTTTCATGTTTGTATTCGCCGCATTTTTCTGTATAATATTACGCGTAATGATCATTCTTATATCCAATCGATCGTGAACGCATCGTCCCCTCGCAAACCAGAATAATTCTGTAAGGAGAGAGAGAGTATGGAACGAATCTGCATCGCGGCCGACAGCACCTTTGACCTCACACCGGAGATGGTGCTTGAATACGGCATTGAAGTCAGCGCATCGTATGTGCGCATGGATGACAAAGATTATCTCGATTACCCCGACCTGAAACAGAGCGAACTGTTCGATTATTTCCGCCGCGCGAAAAAGCTGCCGCAGACGGCAGCCGCCAACCCAACCGACTATGAGACGTTTTTCAAGCAGTGCCTGGAGAACCACGACGCGGTGATCCATATCGCCAAGAGCTCCGGCATGTCGAGTTGTTACGAAAACGCCGTCGTCGCCGCAAACGGCATGGAAAACGTATATGTCGTCGACTCGCTGTCCATCTCCAGCGGCAGCGCGCTGCTGGCAATGGAAGCGGCGCGGTTGAAAGACACCATGTCCGCAAAGGAACTGGTGGACTATCTGCTGAATTATCGCGATAAAATCGTCGGCAGTTTCATCATCGAGACACTCGAGTATCTCCATGAAGGCGGCCGCTGCTCCACGCTGGCATATCTCGGCGCAAGCACGCTGCAGATTCGCCAGAGCATCAGCATCCGCGATGGCAAGCTCGTTGTCGGTAAGAAGTACATGGGCAGCTACAAGCGCGCGCTCAGGGACTATATCGACGCCACGCTCGCGCAGCATGATCAGATGCGTCCCGAGATGGTCATGATCTCGCACTCCATACAGGACGACGCGTTGCTCAACAGCCTGATCGCGCGGATCGAGGAGCTGCACTATTTTGAGAAGATTATTCCCCTCGCCGTCTGCGCCGCGGTTGCATGCCACGGCGGGCCGAATGCGTTCGGGCTCTTCTTTGTTTCTAAATAAAAACGATGGAGTTCCCCGCTGAGCGGGGTTAACACGAGGATTCTGATTTGAAGAAACTGGTCGTCAAAAAGCACAACGCCGGAAGAAACTGCTTTGTCTGCGGCGTGAACAATCCCTTCGGTCTGCACACGGACTTTTACGAACTTGAGGACGGTTCCCTCGCGGCGAAGGTCACGCCGAGCGCGCACCACCAGAGCTATCCCGGCCGTCTGCATGGCGGCATCAGCGCCGCGCTGCTGGACGAGACCATCGGCCGCGCAATCAGCGTGATGGAGCCGGACACCTGGGCCGTTACGGTTGAAATCAACACACGGTATAAAAAACCCGTGCCATACGGGGTTGAACTCACCGTGACCGGACGCATTACGGAGTATTCTCGCCGCCTCTTCACCGGAGAGGGCGAGATCATCCTGCCGGACGGAACGATCGCCGTTACCGCAGTTGCAAAATACATGAAGCTTCAGCTCAAAGACATCGCGGATTTCGAGGCCGAAGGCGAGGTTTGGCAGTGCTTCCCGCACGAACACGATCCCGCCGAGATCGAGCTGCCGGACGAGTAAAAAATTCACGCTATTCAAAACACCACAGCCCGCCGGAAGGCGGGCTGTTTGCTTACGTTTATTTCATTAGTTGCGCAGGGCGTTGAGCGGCGCGGGGACGCGCCCGCCGCGGCGGATGAAGTCCGCGCTGGACTCGGTGTGCACCGGCATGACAGGCGCGCTGCCGAGCAAGCCGCCCATCTCCAAGATATCCCCTACCTTTTTCCCGGGCGCCGGGATGACGCGCACGGCGGTGGTCTTGTTGTTGATCATGCCGATTGCCGCTTCGTCCGCGATGATGGCGGCGATCGTTTCCGCCGGCGTGTCTCCTGGAACGGCGATCATATCCAACCCTACGGAACACACGCAGGTCATCGCCTCGAGCTTGTCGATGTTCAGCGTACCTGCCTGCACGGCGGCGATCATCCCTTCGTCCTCGGAGACCGGAATGAACGCGCCGGACAACCCTCCGACCTGCGAGGAGGCCATCACGCCGCCCTTTTTCACTGCGTCGTTGAGCAGCGCGAGCGCCGCCGTGGTTCCGTGCGTACCGCAGCGCTCCAGTCCCATCTCTTCCAAAATACGCGCGACGGAGTCCCCCTGCGCGGGTGTGGGCGCGAGGCTCAGGTCCACAATGCCGAACGGCACGCCCAGACGCGCGGAGGCTTCCCGCGCGATAAGCTGGCCCATGCGGGTCACCTTGAACGCGGTCTTTTTTACCGTCTCAGCGACTACGTCGATGGGCTGACCCTTGACGTCCCTGAGCGCATGGCAGACCACGCCGGGGCCTGAAACGCCGACATTGATGACGCACTCCGCCTCGCCTACGCCGTGGAACGCGCCAGCCATGAAGGGATTGTCCTCGACAGCGTTGCAGAATACCACGAGCTTTGCGCAGCCCATGCCGCCAATCTTAGCGGTGCGCTCCGCAGTGGCTTTGATCGTGTCGCCCATGAGCCGCACGGCGTCCATGTTGATGCCCGCGCGCGTGGAAGCGACGTTGACGGAGGAGCAGACGTATTTGGTCACCGCCAGCGCCTCCGGAATCGACTGAATCAGCAGCCGGTCGCCGCGCGTGAACCCTTTCTGCACCAGCGCGGAATACCCGCCGATGAAATTCACGCCGCAGGTATGCGCCGCGCGGTCCATCGCCAGCGCAAAGGGCACGTAGTCCTCCGTCTCGCTTGCGTCCGCAACCAGCGCCATAGGCGTCACCGAGATGCGCTTGTTGACGATCGGGATGCCCATCTCGCGCTCAATATCCTCACCCACAGGCACTAGCTTCTCCGCGCAGCGCGTAATCTTTTCGTAGATCTTTTGCGTGGCGCGCTTGGGGTCCGGATCGGCGCAGTCGCGCAGCGATATCCCCATCGTAATGGTGCGGATGTCGAGGTGCTCGCGGTCGATCATGTGCTGGGTTTCAAAAATTTCCTTCAGGTCGATCATCGTTTTTCCCCTTAGATGCGGTGCATGGCGTTGAAGATGTCTTCCCGCTGGATGCGGATGGTCATGCCGAGCCGCTCACCTTCCTTGTCCAGAACAGACGAGATGTCCGAAAAGGGCACGCTTGCGCCCTCAACGTCCACGAGCATGATCATGGTGAACATGCCGCCGAGAATGGTTTGCGAGATGTCGAGGACGTTGACGTTGACGGCGGCGAGAGCGACGCAGATGCCCGCGATGATGCCCACGCGGTCGTGGCCGATGACGGTGACGATGGCATGCATGGTAAAAGGACTCCAATCAATTATATATAGTTTCGTTTCGGTGAGTTTAACATATTGGGGGTGGGATAGCAACGGAGGGAGGATAACAAAAAAACCGCTTGCGCGGTTTTAGTTAATATCTTCTCCATCAGTTAAAGCTCTTATCGCTTCTTGTAAACTCATTTTGTTTGAGCGATTCTTCAGATACGGGTTTGCTTTTTGTTCAGGGTCGTCCTGCCATCCGCATTCACGGCAAATCACAAACCTGCTTCCTACGGGGATAGTCATTTCTCCACAGCAATCACATTTTCTCATCTTTACAGTTGTCGATTCCGTATTCTCTGGAACACCTATCGGCATTCCACTTCCTCCGCCTGCTCCAATACCATCAGCAGTGCTGGTTGCTCTTCGTATGGCTTTACCTTCTAGAGAATCTAATAAAGTCAACTTGTTCGGAACCTTTGGCCTTTTCTCGACAGGCCAGTTCTGAGATGATCCACCGCCCATTAAGCACACTCCTTTCTTCTTGATAAGGCAAAATCACTTAGAAAATGCTTCAAGTTAATTCCCGCTTTTTTACATTCTTCTCCTATATAATCTGGTAAAGTACCATAAACTACTAACCCTGAAGGATGAATGCTATCGATCATGAAATAGAACCCCTCTTTAAACTTTCGTTTGTCATATGCATCGCTATAGCATCCATGATTGCTTACTGCAACCATACTTCCTTGCTTAACCCCACTACAGCAGAGCTGATATGTATTAGTATCACCCCACCTAATGTTTGGGATTACTTTTATACCAAGACCATTCAACCAAGCTACAATAGCACGATTGCGATAGATATTCCTTCGTTGTATTTCTGGAGGCATATTTCTATAAACACTATAGTCAGGACCAATAATGCCTAGAACATTTCTAAAAGTTGACAAGTAACTCTCAGGATTATTCCACAAACATTCGAACTTCGAGTCGTCAAGATAAAAATGCAACCATGAATCTTTGGTTTCAGATTTATATCTATTCGCAAACGAAACCAACCGCTCTGGAAGCTCGTTAGCCGATGTTAAAAATGGCATGCAATAGTTGCCGCATTCAAGATCAGCCTTCATAGAGTTTATATTGAAGTCCCCACCTTCTTTCTCGATTTTCATATCCATATTCAACGTTCCCTCTTTAGTCTATATTTTGCTCATGATTCGAAGTTGTGTTTTTGCTGCTGAGAGAGAAACTTTGCATCGCTCAACGATTTGTTCTGCTGTCAAATCTGCAACTAGCCTCATGGGTACCAAAAGCTCTCCAGCAAATGCTTCTGCTTGCCATTCTGGGTCTTCACATGTTGAAACAATTCGGTTCAGCATATTTCTCTGCAACTTAATGCCTGCATCATTTGCGAGAAGAAAATGACCAATTTCATGGGCAATGGAAAAACGATCTCTTCCCTTGTTATTAACCGCTCCTTCGTAAACACTTTCTTTCACTCGCATATAATTGTTCTGCAGATCCATATCGCCTTGGATAGGCACTGGAAGTACATCGTCTTCAACAATCTCGTACTCAAACCCAACACTTTTATAAATAGTAGGCATTGTTTCCAGAAACTCAACAACTGGAAAATAAAACTTTCTATCACACCCACATTTAAAGCGGATTTCTTCAGTGAACTTCCGAATAGAAGCTCTCGATTGCGGTTGAGCGATGTACTGAGAAACCATTCGTTATCCTTTCTTTTCTTGCATGAGTTTCACAATTTTTTCTGCTAATACACTATCCATATTATCAAAGTTTCTTGCAAACACAAGTGCTGCATTTCTTTTCTCTGGTGTAGTAGAATCAATCTTGATCTGAATTGTTTTTTCATTATCTTCTGCAGCAATTCTTAGTCTTGTTACCACATCGTCATCGAGTAAATAAACGCGGGCTATTTCATTAATAACTTTCTTTGGAACGATTCGCTTACCAACTTCCATTGCAGAAAGATATGCGGAAGATACATTAAGCTTAACAGCCATATCTTTCAAAATCTCACCATGATCTATTCTAATTTTTCGTAGAATCCTTCCAAATTCATTTGGCATTATGCGCACCCCCTTCTATACATATCAATATAAAACATTCGTACGCATATGTCAACAAATTTTGTAGAATATTTCTACAGTATCCGTTGTTTGAAGTGAAGGTAAGATGCTTAAACATTAGATTTATTGACAAAGGGTACCCCCATGCATACCCCCGCACCACCATCCTCACCCGCTATCATGGCAAACATACCGACTCCTGCGCGAAAACATAGCATCTCGATATCTCCCAAAAACATCATCCCTGTTTCATATTCGTGATTCCATGCTATAATATAGATACAAAGAAAACCCATTTCCCCCATCTCAGACAACCAACCGAAACAACCGACCGAAAACTGAATAACCACCCTGCAGCTTTCAATTTTCTGACTCTATCCCCTGTTTGGACCGACCGAAAGGAGAGGAGCCCATGAAGACGGAAGAAGACATCATCACTCGCTCAACGGAAGACGCGCCGCACGCGGATGTGACATGCCCATACTGCAACGATACCGGGTTTTACCCTCTGGCGGACTGCTGCGACTATCTTCGCTTTCAGGAACCGGAGTGTTTTGTCCTGTGCCCGTATTGCCATGCCGAGGAGTACGAGCACGAGCGCGAAGTCACACCGACCGCGCCGCCATACGACCCGAAACCGAAGGCCTGCGGGTACGAATTGCAGATTTTTGCCATCATCGGCGTGATCGGCCTGCTCGTCGCGTCAATCGTGGGCATCGTTCGGTCGATCTCCCTCGTGCAGCGCGGCGCAATCGAAACGTTCTTTCACACCGACCTGAAGATTGGCCTTGGCCTCTTTGCCTTCGCGCTGCTGCTGTTGGCCGCATCCGTCTTCTGGGTTGTCCGCGTCGTCCGCCGCAGCAACTGACCCTATCCTATCAACGCAAAACCAGCCCGGCTGAGCCGGGCTGGTTTTGCATGCTGCCCGATGCTTCGCCTCTCGTTTCTGCAGTCTCCGAACGGTTCTATCCGGCATGGTGCACGCAAAATTCGGCAACGAATGTTGTATTGTGCCCCAAAATGCAGTAAGATGCAATACATAGTATCCGCTCTCTCCCCGCTCAGCGCATTTTATCCGAACGGCGGACTGATGCGGTCGCCATCATCATCAAAATTTGATTGGAACATACATGAACGCAAGGAAAAAATCACCGCCACGGGCATATGTCTTCATCTTTACGGATATCATCGTGCTCCTGCTCGCGCTGCTGGCGCTGGCATACTTCGCCTACCCGCAGGGACGCGAAATCGTGCAGAGCGCGTTCGCAACGCCGACGCCGAGCCCGACGCCGTTTGTCGCCACGCCAACGCCTCCTTTGCCGACGCCGACGCCCATGCCGACCATGTCCCCCACGCCGGAGCCGACGCCGACGCCCGAGCCGGGCGACTTCTCCGCTTCGTTCGCCACTTCGGACATCGCGGAGGGCATGGATTATGTCTACCGGACCGACGACTACATCATCGGCATTGAGGAATACTATATCGAGGACGCGGTGCTGTTTGTTGCCGACGTGTACATCCGCGATATCCATCTGCTGAAAACGGCATTTGCCAACGACATGTTCAAAGGCGACAAGCTCAAATATGACTATATCCTCGACCTGAACACGGAAACCAACGCGGCCTTCTCCGTCTCCGGTGATTTTGTCGCCATCCGAGAGGACGGGCTGGTCATCCGCAACGGCGAGCTGCTGCAAGATCGCAAGTATACCGACCTTTGCGTACTCTATATCGACGGCACCATGGCGGTCTACGATCCGCAGGATAAAACCGTTGAGGAGCTTACCGACGGAAGCGTCTGGCAGACCTGGTGCTTCGGCCCGAATCTGCTGGGGGAAGACGGGCAGGCCATCGAAATCAACCACAAGCTCATGCGCGAAAACCCGCGCTGTGCAATCGGTTATTTTGAACCGGGTCATTACTGTTTCGTCGTGGTGGACGGACGTCAGAAATATTATTCCGACGGCATGACGCTCACGGAACTCTCCGCATTCATGTCCGAACTGGGCTGCAAAACCGCCTATAATCTCGACGGCGGTCAGTCCGCGCAGATGATGCTGGAGGACAATCTCGTCAACATGCCCACAAACGGCGGACGCCGCGTCGGTGATATCATTTATCTGGAAAGGACGGGTCCCACAGAATGAAACGATACGGATTCCGGCTCTGGTTTGCCAACCTGCTCATCGTGGTCTCCGCCCTGACGCTGACGGTGCTGCTGCTCGGGCAATATGTGCCCGCGCTCGCTAAGACCACCACCGAGCTGCTCCCTCCGATGACGCTGCTGAGCGCCGCGCTGGCGTTCCTGTTCGCCGTTTCGGAAGCAATCTTTCTCTATCGAAGCTGGAGATCATCTTCCAGAGGAAAAAACTGATCCCATACTTAATAAGCATTAATTCTAAGGCGCGGCTCCGGTCGCGCCTTTTTCGCACCCCTCAACAGGCTCAAATCCAAACTTAAGCTTCGGTTGTAAATGTTTGTTTGACGATCATCAAACTTTACTCTTGACTTTCGTCATAGTTATGTTATTCTATATTCGACGAGCATTAAACGTTATGTTCTACAACCGACAAATATTGTTGTGCCAGCTCGTTTGAAAGGATATGCAGGATGGAAAGCCAAAAAGTCAGCTATCGCCCGCTGAAAACACAGAAAGAATACCTCAAACTGATCGCCGCAAACGTGATCAACCGCTTCGGTGACTCGATCGACGGCATCGCCATCGCCTGGCTGATGTATGAAATCACGGGCAGCGCGTCGATGATGGCGCTCATCCTCGGTCTGAACTTCCTTCCAACCATATTACTCCAGCCGATCACGGGAGCAATCGTAGAGAAGATGTCCAAAAAGCGGGTCATGATCATCTTCGATATCGGGCGCGGGCTCGTTGTTGCCGCGACCGCCGCGTTCTATATCAGCGGCATGCTCACACCCGTGCTGCTGACGGCGATGATGCTGCTCATCTCAACGCTGGAGGCGTTCCGCTCCCCCGCTGGTACCGCTATCGTGCCAAAACTCCTAGCGCCGGAATTTTATAAAGTGGGTTCGGCACTGAACCAGACCGCGAGCCGCATCTCGGAACTCGTCGGTCTCGCACTGGCGGGCGGTGTTGTCGCGCTGCTCGGCAGTCAGGCGGCGCTGCTCATCGACGCAGGAACGTTCTTTCTCTCCGCGCTCATCATCAGCCTGATCCGCGTGCGCGAGGATCTGTCCAAAGAGGTCATCAACATCCGCACGACGATCAAGAGCCTGACCGAAGGGTTCTCTCTGATCAAATCATCCCGCGTGCTCGTCGTGATCATGCTCATCGGCGCGCTCATCAACTTCATGTTCGTTCCGTTAAACACGTTCAGCGTGCCGTTTATCTCGGACTATCTCAAAGGCGGGCCGGAGATGCTCTCCATCATCAATATTGTCATCGTCTCGGCTCTGGGACTTGGATCGATGGTCGCGCCAAAGATCACGCGCATCTCCGGCAAAACGCAGCTGATCGTCTGCGGTCTGATCGAGGGCATTGCGCTTTGCCTGTTCGCTGCAGGCGGATATCTCCCATCCCCGGTGTTGAGCTACGGCCTCGTGCTTTTTGCCACCGCGCTGATCGGGTTCACCGTTGGCATCGTCAATGTAGTATACAGTGCGGCGTTTTTGCGGTTGATCCCGCATGAGTTCATGGCGCGCCTCTCGGGCATCTCCACGGCAATCATCGTCTGTTCCCTTCCACTCGGCAGTTTCCTCTGCTCCGCGCTCGCCGCCGTAATGCCGGTCGCGGTTGCAATCTTCGCCTCCGGTATCCTGTGTATTCTTTTAAATCTATCTCTCACTCGCGTGAAAAGCCTGGAAGCACTGTGACGCGGTTGTATTTTAAAACACGTCTGATATACTGAACATAGCCCGTCATCGTGTGTTCCGGTGGCGGGAAAGACAGGAGAATTACTATGGAATCCATACAATTTCACCCGCTTAACCCGCGGCTCGAGGCGGCCGCTGCGCTCACGCGCCTCGCCCATCAGGGAGACGACGCGCGCGGAGGCGACCTGCGCGCATCCGCGGTATATTATTCGAAGAAATACAACATTCCACCGGAGAGATTCTCCGGCTTGATCGAAGCATACGATTACTTCAAAGCAAACCTCCGGTACGACGCAGAGGAGCTCGCGACCTTCTTTTCCGTGATTGACGGAATCGATTTCAGCCTGTTTCAACTGATCAGCGCTTTCGGACTCGAGTTTGACGCGGATCGCGCCGGCCGGCTGGAAAACCGCATCGCGCTCTTCCTGTCCGAGAATGAAGCACTGCCGACTTTTTCAAAAACAGAGCTTCCCGACCTGATGGAGTATGTGCAGCAATTGCCAGTCGCTGACGGTGTGAAATGGCTGGTGACGGATGCAATCGTCCGCTATGATGCATACAAAGCCCGCGTCGATCTGCTGCTGGATCCGGCGGAGGCGCTGATTCGGGAAAAAGCGGCTCTGCTCGAGCCATATGCGCAGCATGCGCTCAAAAACTGGGCCGCCCTTCAGAGCGACGAAGCATTTTTCGACCAGCTTGCGACAAACGGCATCCGGCTCGACTGCCGGCAGGCGGATGTCTACCCACTCGTCATGCAGTTTACGGGCATCTCCCTCCACTCCAACATCATCTCGGCGGAGCACTTCGGCGAAGACGAGCGCACCATCATCTACTATGGCGTGCTAATCGACGAAATTGACCGCAGCGATCAGGCGGGCCGCGACGAACTGGAGTCCGTCTCAGGTATCCTGCGTGCGCTGGACGATAAGAAACGCCTCCAGATTCTGACCGCGCTGCGCGAGCGCCCGCTCTACGGGCAGGAACTCGCCAACGTCACGGAGTTGTCGCCGGGTACCGTCTCCCACCATATGGCGGAGTTGACGAACACCGGCCTCGTCACGATTGAGAAACAGGGCGTAAAACTCCTGTACCATCTCAACGAAAACCGTCTGCGCGCATTCACGGCGATGATCGAGAACAGCCTGTTGCGTTGAATAGAAACGCCCTCTTCGGAGGGCTTTTTTCTTTCGCCGTTTTTGCGCATCCGTCACGATATTGCAATATTGGCGGATATATGCTACTTTCAGCATATACTCGGGGGAAAACTAGATGGATTCGTCAGAAAAAATCAATAAAATCGAGGCATTCTTCCAGCCCGGCGCGCCCTGGGCGGAACCGCTCTCGCTGCTGCGCGAACTGCTGCTCTTTTCCGGTCTTGTGGAGGACTACAAGTGGGGCAAGCCCTGCTATACACTCGACGGCGAGAACGTCATACTCCTGTTTGAGTATAAACATTCCTGCGCAATCGGTTTTATGAAAGGCGCGCTGCTCAAGGATGCGGCGCATATCCTCGCCGCGCCCGGCGAACACTCGCAGGCCATGCGCATGGTCAAGTTCACCAGTGCGGACGAGGTCCGGACTCTGAGCGCGGCGCTGCGCAGCTATATCGAGGAAGCGATCGCTAATGAACGGGCGGGATTAAAAATAAAGTTTCAACCGATGCATGCCGAGATGCCGCCGGAATTTCAAGAGGTGCTGGATCGCTCCCCTGAGGCGAAGCTTGCGTTTTATTCGCTCACGCCCGGCCGACAGCGGGCCTATCTATTGTATTTTGCGGACGCGAAGCAATCCAAAACGCGTATCGCGCGCATTGAAAAACATCTGCCCAACATACTGGCGGGCATTGGAATTTTGGATCGAAAATAGACAAAAAAAGAGCCGCTCCATTTGGAGCGGCTCTTTTTTATACGCTATTCGATTGCTTTGAGGGATTCGACCATGTCGATCTTCGCCAACCGCGGCCGCATGAAGATATCCACACCAAACGCAAATACAAATGTCATGATCACCGAAAGCAAATAACTCAGCGGCTTGATGATCACATGGAAGTTTACCATGTAGAAACTGAGCTGACCGATCACAAAGCTGTGCAGCCAAATGCCGAGCGGTATGCCGACCAATGTGCCGAGCAGCGTGAGCACAAGGTTTTCGCGGAAGACATATGCCCCAACCTCCGGCGAATAGAAGCCGAGCACCTTGATGGTCGCGATTTCCCGGATGCGCTCTGTGATGTTGATGTTGCTCAGGTTGAAGAGCACCACGAAGGCCAACGCGCCCGCGCAAGCGATGATCACGTAGATCACAAGATTGAGACTGCGCATCATATTGCTCACGCTGTCCTTGATATCCGTTGTCACCGTCACGCTCGATGCGTCGTAATCATTCAGCAACGCGGCAGCCGTCGCATGCATATCCTCTGCGGTCGTGTCGGCGAGCGCCGCGTTATAGGAGCAGGCTTCCCCGAAAATCGTCTCATAGGTGGCGGGTGTCATGACCATATAATGATACACGAAGTTTTCAAATACGCCGCTGACGGTGATCTCCGTCGTCCGCGTATCGTCCACCGTCACGCGGATTGTGTCCCCGGCGGAAACGCCCGCGATCAGCGCGAGTTTCTCGCTGATGGCGACGCTCCCGTCCGTCGGGTAGCCCAGCGTTTGCCCGTCGGCGTGCATACTGATGAGCGACGAGATGTTCGGATCCCCCGTTGCGACGACATTGACGTTTTTGATCCCCTCTCGCGTATCCGTCTGCAGCGTATCGTCGCAAACGAACACACAGGCGGAGAGGATGCCTTTCGTCTCCTCGATGAACTGCGCCTGCTCGGCGGGATTTTTCTCCTCGTCAAACGTCATCGCAAAATCGTAGATCATGATGTTGTCGAACTGATCCGAAGCGATATTCGCAATGGAATCGCGTATGCCGAACCCCGTGATCAGCAGCGCCGTGCAGCCACCGATGCCGAGCACCATCATGATCAGCCGCCGGGTATAGCGGAATACGTTGCGTAACGAAATCTTGAGCATGAACCCGAAGCGCTTCCAGAGAAACGGAATCCGCTCCAGCAGCACGCGCTTGCCCTCCTTGGGCGCTTTCGGGCGCATCAGCTCCGCCGGCATGAGCCGCAGTTCCGCGCGGCAGGTCAGGTACGTCACACCCGCCGAGCTGAGCAGAGAAACCGCCAGCGAGATGAAGAAGAGCGACCAGTCGAGCGTATAGATGATCGGCGCGAACCCATAGAGCATGCCGTATGCCTGCCAGATGGTCCAGGGGAACAGCCAGCTCCCGCCGTAGAATCCCGCGAGGCACCCCAACAGCGCCGCGCTGCCCGCGTAGGAGATGTATTTCCAGGCGATGATCCCGTTGGAGTAGCCGAGCGCTTTGAATGTTCCGATGTGCGTGCGCTGTTCTTCTACCATGCGCGTCATCGTGGTCATGGTCACCAGCGCCGCGATCAGGAAGAAAAATACCGGGAACACCTTTGATATTCCGTTGACAATGGAGGCATCGTTTTCAAAGTTGACGTATCCGGGATTCGTCTCGCGATCCAACACATACACTTTCGGACGCTTGACGTCGGAGAGCTCCTTTTTTGCGTCGTCAATCTTGATGCGCGCGTCGTCTAGCTCCTGCTGCGCTTCCGCGAGCTTCTCGTCCAGCTCGTCTTTTGCGTCCAGATATTCCTGATAACCTTCGTCATACTCCTGTTGCGCCAGATAGAGTGCATATTTCCCCTTCCGGATGCCTACCCTGCCCTCGTCGATCTGGTCTTTGGACGCATCCAGCGTCGCCTTGTTCGCGTCCAGCTCCGCCTGGGCCTGCGCAAACTGCTGCTCGGTCGCGGCGCGCTGCGCGTCCAACTGCGCCTGCGCCAGATCAAGCGCGTCAAACTGCGCCTGCACGGCGGCAATCTGTGCGGGATCGCCGGAGGCCTCTGCCGCGGCCATCGCTTCGTTCAATAATGCGCGCTGATTGTCGATTGCCGTTTGACTCGCGTCCAGCAGCGCAAACGCGCTCTCTTTTGCCGACTCATAGTCGCTCAGCGCGGTCTGATAGGCTGCAAGCCCCGCGTTGTAGAGCGCTTCCGCTTCGTCGAGCTGCGCCTCGTTTGTATCAATCTCGTGCCATCCGGCGCGGATGGCATATTTCGCGTCGTGCAGGGCGTCCGCCGCGTCGTCCAGCTCCTTCTCGGCGTCCGCCTTCTGGGTTTCGTATTCTTCGAGACCGTCCTGATATTCCTGTTCCGCATCCGCAATTTCTGCTTGCGCGTCTTCGATGAGATTCCGGTAGCGCTGGTCGGCGCGTGTCGTCAGCAGTGCTTTGAGCGGCTCTTCCATCGCGGCGACGGCGTCGTCATATGCATCCGAATAGATCTTACCGTCCGCATCGGAAAGCGACACATAGATCTCCGAATAATAGTCGGTTGAAAACCCTCCGGCGGGGATGTAGACATATGCTCTGACCTTTCCGCCGGCGAGTTTGGTCGTTCCGCGCTCCATGTTGAGGTACGAGGTCGAATCCGTTAACCCGACGATGGTGTATTCGTCGTAGGCAAACGCGTCCAGCGTATCCTCGTCGTTATCGGCGGATATTTGGATGCGCGTTCCAACCATGCTCGCGGGCAGCATCCGCGCGTCGCCGAGGCATTCGTCGTCCGCCTGCGGCATCCGTCCGGTTGTGAGTTTGAGCTGGTTGATTTCGGTCGTAATCGAGTGCGCGCGCAGCACATAGGACGCGCCGCTCTCGATCGACACAATAGCGTCCGTACTCACCGAACCTTCCGCCGCGTCCACACCGTCCAGCGCGGCGAACGCCGTTACGTCCGCGTCCTCCAGCCCGATGGTCGATACGAGCCTGTTGTCAAACATGTTGTTCTGTTTCAGATAGAGGTCCGCCGTGTCGATCATGGCGTTTTGGGATACCTTCAACCCGGAGAACGTGCCGACCCCCAGCGCGACGATCGCAAATATCGAAAGGAACCGTCCGAGCGTACGCCCGATTTCGCGGTTCGAATTTCTGTTCCAGGCGCGTTTTCTGCGCATCACCACTCAATCTCCTCAATCGGCTTCGCCGTTTCGTTCAAGCGCACGGAGGACACCGATCCGCTCTTGATCTTGACGACGCGGTCGGCCATCTCGGTCAGTGCGCTGTTGTGCGTAATGATCACGACGGTCATGCCCTTCTCGCGGCTGAGGTCCTGCAGAATCTTGAGCACCTGTTTACCGGTGGCGTAGTCCAGCGCGCCGGTCGGCTCGTCGCAGAGCAGCAGCCTAGGATTTTTCGCCAACGCGCGCGCAATTGCGACGCGCTGCTGTTCGCCGCCGGAAAGCTGCGCGGGAAAGTTGTGGATCCGCTCCGCGAGGCCGACGTCCTCGAGCACCTTTTCAGCCGAAAACGGTGTTTTGGACAGCTCGGTAGCCATCTCAACATTTTCCAGCGCGGTCAGGTTGGGAATCAGGTTGTAAAACTGGAATACGAAGCCTACATCCTCGCGGCGGTAGCGCGTGAGCTGTCGCTTGTTGTATGCGGAAATCTCGCTCTCGCCGAGCAGCACCTTGCCGTTCGTGAGCGTGTCCATGCCGCCGAGAATATTGAGCAGCGTGGTCTTCCCCGCGCCGGACTGGCCGACGATGACGCAAACCTCGCCCTGCCCTATGGTGAAGCTCACATCGCGCAGCGCGTGCACCTGCACGCCTTCCGTGTCATAAATCTTTGCTACGTTTTCAAAAACGACATATGGGGTCATTTGTTTCCTCCAGGCTGATGCTGTATCTCAACAATACGCCGTCAACCAGCGTGCTGTATCAGTTTATGCGGTTATTTTATATGCAATATATGAACGCAGAATAAACTGGAGTTGTTTTTTTTCGGACGCTATACTGTTTCATGAAAAAAACAATCCTTTCTCCCTGATTTTCTTTTTTAAGTTATGCGCTTTTTCGCGGAGTCAAAGCAAAACCGGAGCGAACCCGGCATAGCCGTGTCCGCCCCGGTTGAGCAGTCGCAATGATGAGGGCGTCAGCCCCTGCGGCAAATGTTCGCCCCGGGACATCCGGCGCAGGAACATCCGCATGCGCTCTTATTGTTCTTTTTGTTTTTGATCATGTTGAGAATTACCCCCGCGAGCAGAGCCGCGAGTGCAAGACCAACCACGATGGATGCCCAGTTGACCGAAAGCCAGTGCATCATATCAATCACTCCTTCCAAATGCAGAGTCGTTGGGTCTATGCTTTCTGCGTAGCGCTTTTTCGGTCATTGTCATACGGGCTTTTACGCAGTAACAGATAGAGCATCGCTGCCAGTAGCGCGAGCGCCACAACCGTCGCGGCGGAGAACGCGCCTGAGACGATCCACCCGCTGATTTGATAATAGATCAACGCAACTGCATATGCAAAGCCAGTCATATATCCGATCGCAGCCCAGGTCCACTTCGCGCTGTTCATCTCCGTTTTAATCGCACCCATTGCGGCGAAGCACGGCGCGCAGAGCAGGTTAAAGAGCATGAAGCTGAACGCGGAGAGCATTGTGAAATCCAGCGCCAGATTGTTCCAGATTTCAAGTCCATCTTCCGCCACTTCAGCAAAGCCGTAGAGCACGCCGAACGTGCCGACGACGTTCTCTTTGGCAATCAGTCCGGTAATGGTCGCAACCGCGGGTTTCCATCCGCCGAAACCGAGCGGCCGGAAGATTGGCGCAATGAAGTTTCCAACCACGGCAAGGATGCTATTGTTATTGTCCTCAACCATGCCAAAAGAGCCTTCCACAACACCAAACCCCTGTAAAAACCAGAGCACGACCGCCGAGATAAGAATCACCGAACCCGCACGTTTGATAAAGCTCCATCCGCGGTCCCAGGTGCTGCGCAGCACATTTTTCATCGATGGTGCATGGTAGCTTGGCAGTTCCATGACAAACGGCGCCGGCTCACCCGCAAACGCTTTTGTCTTTTTGAGCAATATTCCGCTGAAAATAACCGCCCCGATGCCAATGAAATATGCCACAGGAGCAACCCACCACGCGCCGGAGAAAATCGCGCCCGCAAAAAGCGCGATGATTGGCATCTTTGCGCCACAGGGGATAAACGTGGTCGTCATGATGGTCATGCGGCGATCCCGCTGATTCTCAATCGTACGGCTTGCCATAATTCCCGGGACCCCGCAGCCGCTGCTGATCAGCATCGGAATAAACGACTTGCCCGAGAGTCCGAATTTTCGAAAAATACGATCCATGATGAACGCAACGCGTGCCATATATCCAACATCTTCCAAGAGCGCAAGCAAAAAGAAGAGTACAAGCATCTGCGGAACAAATCCAATCACCGCGCCGACGCCGCCGACGATACCGTCAATCACCAGCCCGCCAAGCCACGGCGCAACGTTTGCGCTCTCAAACAGGCCCGACAGCCCCGCGCTGATCCAGCCGCCAAAGAGCGTGTCATTCGTAAAATCGGTCACAATCGCGCCGATTGTCGTCACCGCGATATAGTAAACCAAGAACATCACCGCCGCAAAGATCGGCAGAGCGAGAAAGCGGTTTGTAACGATCTGGTCAATCCGATCGCTCGTGTTCAGTTTCAGTCCCTTGTGTTTTTTTCGTACACTCTGATCCATCAGTCGGCTGATGTAAGCATATCTCTGGTTGGTCACGATACTTTCCGCATCGTCGTCCAGCTCCTGCTCGCAGTCGTGAATATGCGTCTCGATGTGCGCCTTCGTGTCCGCGTCGAGCTTGAGTTCTTTGAGTACCTTTTCGTCCCGTTCGAAGAGCTTGACAGCATACCAGCGCAGCAGCCGCCGTTCAACCTGCTGCTCAATCGACTCCTCAATGTGCGCCAGCGCGTGCTCCACGCTGCCGGAAAATACATGCGGGTGTTCCAGCCCCTGTTTCTGTTTTGCGATGGCAACTGCCTTTGCCGCCACTTGCTTTGCTCCGATTCCCTTGAGTGCGGAGGTTTCCACCACCTCGCAACCAAGTGCCGCGCCGAGCTTTTCCAGATCGATCACGTCGCCGTTTTTTCGAACAACGTCGATCATATTCAGTGCAACAACGGTCGGAATTCCCAGTTCAAGCAGCTGCGTGGTCAGATACAGGTTGCGTTCAATGTTGCTGCCGTCAACGATGTTGATGATCGCATCCGGTTGTTCTTCAACCAGATAGTTGCGCGATACTATCTCCTCCAGCGTATACGGCGAGAGCGAATAAATGCCCGGCAGATCCTGAATCACGACGTCTTCGTAGCCTTTGAGCCGGCCTTCCTTTTTCTCAACCGTCACACCCGGCCAGTTGCCAACATATTGTGCGCTACCGGTGAGTTCGTTGAACATGGTTGTCTTCCCGCTGTTCGGGTTTCCTGCAAGCGCAATTTTAATCCCCATAATTCCTCCTTAACTGATTTTTCTCCGCAACGATAGTTAGAAGCATCTAACTGTTGTGCAAAAAAGAAGCGGTTCTTACCGCGTTTTGATTACTTCACCTCGATGTTCTCTGCATCTCCCTTTCGGACGGAAAGCTCATATCCGCGAACGGTCACCTGCAGTGGATCTCCCAGCGGCGCAACCTTGCGTATATAGACGTCAACGCCCTTGGTAATGCCCATGTCCATGATCCGCCGTTTCAGCGCACCCTCTCCGTGTAGCTTTGTAACCGTCGCCGTCTGGCCGACCGGTACATTCTTCAGTGTCTTCATCCGTTCCTCCTCCTCGTTTAAATCATGATTCGATTTGCCAGCTCTCCGCCGAGAGCGACTCGGCAGTTCTTCACCTGCAATATCATATTGCCTGCAATCGCGCCGACGATTGTGACCCGTTCGCCAACGACAAACCCCAGCTCCGCAAGATGTCTGCGCACCTCGTCTTTTCCGGTGATCTTCTTGATATAGCAGGTTTCACCCGGACGCGCCATCGTCAGCGGCATCATTTCTCCACCTCCTCGTATCATCCCGTGTTTGGCATGATTCAGATGATCGCAGTTAGTTAGACGCGTCTAACTCAGTAATGGAGTTTACACCATCTAACTCGTGTTGTCAACCGTTTATGGCTGTTTTTTTCGTGCGATGTTTTATCATACTGCCTTGCGTTCATTCGCTCCGACTTGCGCGGACGAAATCGTCTTGATACAATAGCGATGCCGCCTCAACAACAGACCGGCGGCCATTCGATGACATAGAGGTGCGATATATGAATCGTTTCGCAGTTGAAAATCTGTTTGGTATACAGGGTCTCAACATCGCATGGTACGGCGTAATCATCGCCTCCGGCATGATGCTCGGCGTGATGCTCGGTATCCTGCGCGCGCGCAGACGCGGCTGGACAGCGGATCTGATGCTCGATTTTATCCTGATTGCCATCCCGCTTGCCATCGTCGGCGCGCGGCTGTATTACGTCGCCTTCGAATGGGAACAGTATGCGGGCAATCTCGCTTCGATCTTTGCGATCAACAAGGGCGGCCTCGCCATCTACGGCGCGGTGATCGGCGGATTCCTTGCGGCGTTTATTTTCTCGAAGGCCGCGAAGTTTCCGTTTCTCAAGCTCATCGATCTCGTCATCCCCAGCCTGATCCTCGGCCAAGCCATCGGCCGCTGGGGCAACTTCATCAATCAGGAAGCGTTCGGCGCGCTGGTGACCAACCCAAACCTCCAGTTTTTCCCGCTGGCGGTCTATATCCAGTACCTTGGGGAGTGGCATCAGGCGACGTTTTTCTACGAGAGCTTCTGGAATATCATTCTGTTGACCGTAACGCTGCTGATCGCGCGCAAAGGCGTCAAAGACGGCACGCTGCTGGCGGTTTACTTCATCGGTTACGGCACAGGCCGCGCCATCATCGAGGGTCTTCGCACCGACAGTCTCTACCTCTTCGGCTCGATTCGCGTGTCTCAGGCGCTCTCCGCCGTACTGGTCGCCGTCGGCATCCTGCTGCTCGTGCTGATCAAAAAAGGCGTGATCCGGACCAAGTCGTATGAGGGAAAATACCTCATCAACAGGCCGGACGAAACCAAACCGGAATAACCGCATTGCACAAATCAAATCAAAAAACGGCGATACCCGCCGTTTTTATTTACGCAAATATATTTTATCAAAACTGTTGACAACCGGAATACCGGGTGTTATATTGTGCATATTGAATATACACAATAATTCTTTTACAGGAGGTTACCAATGGAACTGCTTCAAATCGAGCATCTGACGAAGCGCTACAGTTCGTTTGAACTGAAAGATATATCCTTCACTCTGGAGCCGGGCTATATCATGGGGTTCATCGGTCCGAACGGCGCGGGAAAGACCACCACGCTCAAATGCATGCTTGGCTTAACGGCAAAGGACGACGGCAGCGTACGCATGTTCGGACAGGACTTCTTCCAGAACGAGCTTGCGTTCAAACAGCACATCGGCGTATCGTTCGGCGGCGTGGACTACTACGCCAAGACAAAAATGCGGACGATTACCGACGTTGTGCGCCGCTTCTACCAGAACTGGGATCAAGCAAAGTATCTCGACTACATGGCCCGGTTCGGTCTGGACGAAAACAAGCGTCCTTCGGAACTCTCCGGCGGCATGAAGATCAAGTATGCGCTTGCGCTGGCCATGTCGCATCACGCCAAGCTGCTGGTTCTGGACGAGCCGACAAGCGGGCTGGACCCCGTTGCGCGGGACGACCTGCTCACGCTGTTTCAGGAGCTTATTGAAGGCGGCGAGGTGAGCATTCTGTTCTCCACGCATATCACGAGCGATCTTGATAAATGTGCGGACTTCATCACCTATATCGAAAACGGGCGTATGATCGCCAGCTGTGAAAAGGACGAGCTGATCGCATCCTACCGCATCGTAAAAGGCACTGCGGCGCAGCAAGAAGTAATACAATCGCGTCTCATCGGCACAAAACCGCACGCCTATGGCTTTACAGGGCTGATCAAGGCAAAAGACCTCACAGCCGCGGACGCGGTTTCAATCGAAACACCGACGCTGGAAGACATCATGATTTATCATGCGAGAAAGGAGAACCGCCATGTTGAAACTGCTGAATAAAGAATTCCGGTTGGTCATCAATCCGCTCTTTTTCCTGGTTACGCTGCTCGGCGCGCTGATGCTCATCCCTCAGTGGGTGTTCTTTATTGCACCGATGTACATCCTCTTCATCGCGCTGCCGAACATTATACAGACGGCAAAGGCACAAAAGGATCTTGAGTTTACGATGCTACTGCCCGTGCGCAAAAGCGACGCGGTGCGTGCGCGGGTGCTCGCGTTTGCGATCCTCGAAACAGTGCAGGTGCTCGTCGTTGCGGTGTTTGCCGCGCTGAACATCAGCCTGTATCACACACCCAACTTCTTCATCGACCCGAACGTCGCCTTTATCGGTTGCGTGTTCGCAATGTTCGGCGTGTTCAACGTGGTCTTTTTCCCGATGATGTACAAAACGGCATATAAGCTCGCGTTCCCTCTGATCACAGCGCTGATTCTAACCATACTCTTTGCAATGGGCATTGAGACGCTCGTAGTGACGACTCCGGCGGTCACGCGATTGCTCGACGGCATCAGTCGGAGCGCGCTGATTAAGCAGATTCCCGTGTTGCTTGGCGGAATCGCTGCGTTTGCCCTGCTCACCTGGGCGGCGATTCGCATCTCCATCAAGCGCTTTAAAAAGGTAAACGTATAATGGCGCTCGATATCGTCATATCGTCGGCTTCCGGCAAGCCGATCTATCAGCAGCTCTTCGATCAGCTGTCCTCGCAGATTCTGCAAGGGCAGCTGAAGGAGGGCTTCTGCCTTCCGCCGATTCGAACCGTCGCAAAGGAGCTGCAGATCAGCGTCATCACGGTTAAAAAGGCCTGGGAGGAGCTGGAGCGAGCGGGGTTGATCCACTCGATGGTCGGCCGCGGGTGCTTCGTCGCCCCGATGAGCAGCTACGAGCGGCTGGATAAGCGAAACGAGATGGCGCTGCAAAAGCTAAAAAAAGACGTCGCCTACTACAAGTCCCTCGGCATCGGCGAAAAGGAGTTCATCGCTCTGATCAAAGAATTTTACCGCGAGTGACGCCTCAGTTCTTAAGCATCCATGCCTTGAGCACAGCCGTCTGCGTTTTACCGTCCGGCACGTCCCCGCGCAGCACGGCATCGACAAGATCGGCAAGCGGCATGGTCTCCACGCGCAGAAACTCGTCCTCGTCCGGATGCGCATCCTTCTGCGTCAGTCCGCGCGCCAGAAAGAGATGGATCACCTCGTCGAACACAGCGACGGACGGATAATAGACGCCGAGCGAAACGAGCTCCTCCGCCTCCATCCCCGTCTCCTCCGAGAGTTCGCGCCGCACGCAGCTCTCTGGGTCCTCGTTCGGGTCCAGCTTGCCAGCGGGTATCTCCAGCAGCGAACTCGCAAACGGATAGCGAAACTGCCGCACGAGGGTCACATTGCCCGCGTCGTCAATCGGGACCACGGCGACCGCGCCGGGATGGCGCATCACCTCGCGCGTCGCGAGGTTGCCGTTGGGCAGGCGCACGGTATCCTTGTAAAGATGCACGATTTTCCCGTTGTAAACCTCTTCCGAGGAAACACACGCCTCGAAGAGGTCTTTTTCATCTGGATTCATATCAATTCTCCACTTCAGTTCATAAAAAATATTCACCCGCATTGTAGCACATCCCGCCCGCCTGGAACAGCCCGCCGCCTGATTGCGGGAAAATCCCACGTGCACTATAATGTAGCTAAGAGCCGTTCCGGGTCGGATCATCTATTTTGCACGACGGGAGGATTTTGCACTTGCGCATTGGTTACGCCTGCCTGACCGTCGCCGTGGAAGACGCCAAAATCAAGACCTGTACGCTGAAAAACGCGACCGAAGAGCGCCTGCTCGCTCTCGCGGGCGAGAACCTGCGCGCGCTGGAACGCATGGTCGACTATAATATCGCAAACGGCATATCGCTGTACCGCATCAGTTCGGATATCGTCCCGTTCGGCTCCAATCTGGCCGCCCGGCTCCCCTGGGACGCGGTGTTCCAGTCTCAACTTTCCATCATTACGCGCAAGATCAAGTCCAGCGGCATGCGCGTCTCCATGCATCCCGGCCAGTATACGGTGCTCAACTCGCCGGACACGGGCGTGGTCTGCCGCGCAATTGACGATCTAACATACCACGCGCGCTTTCTCGACGCGCTCGGTCTCGATGCCTCCCACAAGATCATCCTTCATGCAGGCGGGAAATACGGCGACACTGTTGCCGCTATGGCCCGCTTCGTTTCGGTATATCGCGATCTCGACCCCGCGATCAAACAAAGGCTCGTACTCGAAAACGACGGCTCTATCTACGCCATCGACGAGGTGCTGGAGCTCTGCGCCCGCACCGGCGCACCGGCGGTTTACGACAACCTGCACAACGCGATTCATCCCGCATCCGAATCCAAAAGTGACGATGACTGGATCTCCCTCTGCTGGTCGACCTGGCGACCTGTTGACGGCACACCGAAGACACACTATTCCCAGCAGAATCCGCATAAACCGCGCGGCGCACACTCCGAAACCATAGCGGTTATGCCGTTTCTAAACTATGTAGACAGTCTGACCGGCGACAAGCCCGATATCATGCTGGAAGTCAAGGATAAAAACCGTTCTGCCGTCAAGTGCGCGCTCTGCCTATCGCCGCCAAACCAGCGGATGCTCGAGACCGAATGGGCGCGATATAAATACGCGGTTATGGAGCGCTCGCCGGAGGCATACCGCGAGATCGGCGGCATGCTGCGGGATAAACGCGGCGATCATGCCGTCGTGATGTACCAAATGATCGAGCGCGCGCTCGCCCTGCCGGAGAACAGAGGCCGCGCGGTCAACGCACTCGAGCATGTATGGGGATATGTTGCAAAAGACGCATCCCCGGCGCAAGCAACCCGATACCGCAAACTGCGGGATGGGTATCTGCGGCGCGAAAACGAGCTTTCTTCCGTTAAAAAAACACTCTACCGGCTCGCATTGCACACGCAACAGGATTACCTGCTCGGCTCCTATTACTTCACACTCTGACGACTATGAAAGGAGATCTTCACCATGGAATCACGCACCGCTAAAAAGTGGCTCAAGTGGATCGTTCTGATCGCGTTTCTCGCGATGCTCACGGTCAACGCGCTCTCCTCCATCCTGCCGATCAACGGCGTTACACCCAAGGAAGTATCCGACCGCTATCCAAACCTGTTTGTGCCCGCGCCGCTGACCTTCTCCATCTGGGGTGTGATCTATCTGCTCTTGATTGGCTATCTTCTCTATCATTTCGGACTGTTTCGGAAGACAGGCGCAGACGAGAGCACCGGCCTGCTGCAGAAAACAGGCCTGCTGTTCATTCTCTCCTGCGTGTTCAATCTCTCCTGGGTCATCGCCTGGCATTACGGGCAGCTCTTGTTGTCGTTTATCATCATCTTTCTGTTGCTGCTTTCACTGATAGCGATCCGTCTCGCTGTTGTCAAGCGCGAACCGCTGCCAAAAGCGGCGCGCTGGCTCATGCGGCTGCCGTTCTCGGTCTATTTCGGTTGGGTCTCGGTCGCAACGGTCGCGGGCGCAACCGCGCTGCTCGTCGGCAGCGGGTTTTCCGGCTTTGGCATCCCTGAGCCTGCCTGGGCGATTGTGATTGTGCTGGTCGCTGCCGTGATCGGTATCCTCGCAAGCCTTAGCCTGAAGGATACCCCGTATCTGCTCGTCTTCGTCTGGGCGTATGCCAACATCCTGAGTAACCACCTCTCCGCGTCCGGCTTTGGCGGAGCGTATCCCGGCGTCATCGCAACACTCGCGGTCTGCCTCGCGGCGTTTGTTGCGGTGATCGTGATGCTCCTGCTGAAACGCAACAGACAGCACTGATCTGCTAAGTTATAAATCCTGTTTAATCGCAATCAAAAGGCGGGGCCCCATCCCAGAGCGCCCCGCCGATTTCCATGTCTGTTTTGTGTTTATTGCCGGGGTTGTCCGGCTTTTTGTTTAGAAGAAGAAGAGTCCGATTGCGCCGGGTCCAACGTGTGACGCCGTGCAGGGTTCAAAAACAGTGACTTTCACGTCTATATCCGGATACTTTTCGACGATGTCTGCCGCGAGCAGGTGTGCTTCGTCCTCGCATCCGGTGTGTGTGATGCCGACCTTCCGGTTGGAGTCGCTCACCACATGCAGTTTCTCAAAGAGTTCGAACATCGTTTTGATCGCTTTTTTCCGACCGAGGATCTTCAGGTTCAAAACGAGCCTTCCTTCCTCGTCGCCTTTGAGAATTGGTTTCATGTGCATGATGTTGCCGGCGAGCGCCGCGCTGCCGGAGATGCGGCCGCCGCGTTTGAGGAAGTTCAGGTCGTCGACCATGATATAGGAGCGAACCTCGTGGCTCCTGCGCTCCGCATGCGCTGCGGCTTCCTCGGCGGATGCGCCTTCGTCGCGCAGCTTCGCGGTTTCGAGCAAAATGATCGCCTGACCCTGAATTGCCGAGAGTGTGTCCACAACCAGCATCTTGCGCTCCGGATACTTTTTTTGCAAAATCTCCGCCGCAACCTGGCCTGCGCCGCAGGTGCCGCTGATGCCGCCTGCCATGCCCAGATACAGCACGTCTTCCCCGGCTTTGAGTCGCGGTTCAAACGCCGCAAGAAATGCGGACGTATTGACCATTGAGGTTTTCATCACCAGTGTTGCGTCCTCGCGCATGCGCCGGAAAAATGCGTCGCTGTCAAACACGACGCCCGGCTCATAGCAGAGAATCTCGTCTTCATTGAGAGAGAGGCTCAGCGGAAGAACCTCAATTTGATTGGCATTATACTCCGCTTCGGTCAATCCCGCGGTCGAATCCGTAAAAAGCGCAAACGACATCGTTTATCCCACCTCATAATCTAGTATGTTGAACTATCATACCCGTTTTTTCTTATTATGTAAAGAGGTTCGTCGAACAAGATTGCTCTGGTATTTTCACATAATACCATCTATAATGGAGGAAACATTAGTCCAAGGAGTTTTTTCATGCGGTATGACAAGAGCGAAATCGCCAAGACGCTCCTGCGTTGGGAGCGGTTTATCGATTTTTTCCGTCTGCCGGAATGGGATGATCTGCCGCAAATCGAGTTGTATCTCGACCAGTTGATCGCGCTCGTCACCCGCTACATCGGATTTCTGGTGTACGATCCGGCGGAAGACAAACTGCTCACGCCGTCGATGGTCAACAACTACGTCAAGCTGCATCTGATTCCCCCGCCCGTGCGAAAGAAATACGGCAGAAAGCACATCGCGCTTTTGTTGATGATCTGCACCTTCAAGCAGTCCGTCAGCATGGCGTCCCTTTCCGTGATGCTCCCGCCGGACGACGAAACGCTCATCCGCGAGGAGTATGCGCGCTTCACGGCGTCGTTTGTGCGCATTTCGCACTATGTCGCCCAGCAGGCGATGGAGAGCGCAGCGCCGATCTTCGACAAATCCGTAGACACCGGTACGGAGGTGAGCGATCTTGTCGTTGGTGCGTCCATTGCGGCGAGTTTCGCGCGGCTGCTCACCGGAAAACTCATTGCGCTCCATCTGCCGGATGAAGAGCCGGACAGGCAAATCACAACAAGTAACGAATAAACAATTAAAGGCTTCGGATCAATCCGAAGCCTTTTTTGTGTGTTACTTCTTTCTGAGCGCAATCGCAATCAGGTTCATATACTTCCCCGCGCCCGCGTTCATCGGGATCCGGTCGCTGACCGCATACGGGTTTTCGGTGTTCAGCCAATCCTGCCAGCATTCCTCAAAGTGATCCAACTCGGTCAGGGATACGATCTCTATCCCGTCCGTGGCATTAAGCACGTCTCTCCAGTACGGGATGTCATGCATCGTGTCAAGATCCTCGGGGGACCAGGTCAACAGCACCTCAGGCGGCAGGGCGTCATGTATATCCCTGTGGAATCCGGGCGCGACAAAAAGCAGCCACCCGCCGGGTTTGACCAGCGGCAGCAGGTGTTTGCCTAGATAGTCCCGATCCAGTCCGAAATAATGGTAAGCGTCTATACTCACCACCGCGTCGAAGAATTCGTCGGCATACGGCAGTTCGTGCGCTTCCGCATGGATGGGAACGATCTGGCCTTCGGAAAACCCCGCCTGCCGAAAGCGGTTCCAGTTGTCCGTCGCACTGATCCAAAGATCTGTGGCAAATACATTCAGGCCATAATCCCGCGCCAGCATGATGGACGTTACGCCCCGCCCGCAGCCGAGGTCGAGCACGCGCATCCCCTCCTGAAGCGGGTAAGCTTCCAGCAGCATTTCCAGCAGTTTCGCCGGATTTGGCCCCATGATGTTTTCGTCGATAAAGTTCTGTTCAAAACGGTTTGCTTTGATAAAGTTCATTGTTCTCCTCTTATTTCTGTCGGGTCTTTGCACTGCGTCGCCAAAACAAAAAACAGCACGGATATCGCTCCATGCCGATGCTTCGAAGAGATTTTCTTCGAGTCGGTCTGGCGCGTTTCTGATTCGGAAACCAGCACATCAAACAAGGCGCAGCATTTGCGCCGGTTGCTCAAATGTGTTTTGCGTTCCGTTACAGAACAGCGGCCAAACAGACACTTCCTTTTTCGGTAAATTGCGGGGTTTCCGCTTCCATGCCGATATCATCCTACCAAACCGCGTGGAAAAATGCAAGCGTGTTAGCTCTCTAGGGTTCCGAGCGCAAAGTTTTGCGCATATTTCGCGAAAACTCTTCAATGCGGGCGGCCATTCCTTCGGCTTTCATCGCCTCGCCTGGGTCGTTGGCGGTCTGCATGATGCAAAAACGCGGCGGCAGCATAAACGTCTTATTCAGGCAGAGCGCGCCGATCACCTGCTGGGCGATGATGTCGCTGCCGCTGTAGCCGGAGACGATCACTGCGTAGAGATACTTTTCGTATAGCGAGTTATACACGAGCACGCTTGTCAGCCGGTTGATAAACGCGAGAATATTCGCGCTCACGCTGTCGTTGTAGTTGGGACAGAGCAGCAGCAGCGCGTCGCACTCGCTGATGGCGGGATACACATCGTCTGTGATCACGCCGCCGTAAAAACAGCTGTTCTGCCGCGCAAAGTGCGCGCATGTTTTATAGGAGCATCCGCGGCAGTCCTGTATCGTTCCGTTCTGGAGTGAGATTTCGCGAATGTCGCAGCGCTCCGACAGGCGTTTTGTAATCGCCCTGCCGATCTGGAGCGTATTGGACGTCGCCTGATCGGACGCATGCAGCAACAGAATATTCGGTCTTTCAACCGCGCGCGGCGCAAAAGAGACAAGCCGCTGCACGATTTCCCGCGCGGCCTCTCGGTAGGCTTCCGGCGCTGGAATGCCGCGTCGCAGCGACTGTACGCGCCAGTTGTCCAGCGATGCGGTCGCTTCCACAAGCGGTTTACCGGGGAACCGGCAACCGGCGAGGTTTGCCGCGAGCGCGAGCATGTCCGCCGTCTGTTTTGTGTAGAGCTCGCCCGCGCCGTCAACGATGATCGCGCCGGTCGATCCTTCCATCGAGAGCGGATTTCGCCTGAGGTGCGCGATCAGCGCCGCCGCTTCCGCGTCCAAACCGTGTTCACTCAGCGCGAGCGCAAAGAGTACGCGCGCATTGGAAAGCTCTGGCAGCGTGTCGGCGGCGTTCACCCGCTGATACGACACGCCGTCGAGCGCGAAGGCGAGCGTTTCTTCCAACCGCGCGCTCATGCCGCACGAGACGATCGTCAATCCGCCCATCGTTCGTCAAACTCCTTCAGCGCAGAATAGCTGGCGCTCATGCGCGATAAAAGTTCCTTGTGCAGTGCTTCGCGCCGTACCTCGGGTCCCTGTTTGCCGAGCCGCGCGCAACAGCCATAGTATACGCCGCCGAGCGGTACCGCCGCATCGTGCCAGTCTCCGCGCAGCGCGCGGAGCACCGAAACCGCCGCGGACGAGATGCCCGGTGCAATATAGGGTTTAAATCCGTAGGAGCGCACCTTGAGATTCTCCGTCTCCGCGTGGTGCGTCAGTGCCCGCGAAATCGCCGCGTCATAGCCCTCGTCGGGCGCGTTTGCGACGACGAGCCCGTGCCCGTGCGGGCCGTACGCGCGGATTAGATCCGCAAATACCCCGTCACGCTCCGCGCAGTAGACGGCGCGCGCGTGCATAACGCCGAGGCCAAAGCCGCGCACCTGCTCCGGCAGCAGCCCATTCCAGTCGAATTCACCACGTTCGTTTTGATTGCTCATGAGAAATACCGCGCGGCTGAGTTGATCCACCGGATCGGAAATCTGCGCAAACAATCCCGTAAACCCGCTTTCGCGCGCGTGCCGCGCATAGCCGCGCAGCAGTTCTCGGTTTGCTTCATACTGCATCATGCGCACATCCCCGCCGCTCTCCGCGCCGACCTCCGGCACGGCTTTTGCCGCGGTGAAGAGCAGCGCATCGCAGGAAAAAAGCGCTTCATTCGACGGAATGACGACCGGTGGCAGCCACTCGCCGTCCCGTACGGGCAATATCTGATTGAGTTCCGCTTCGTAGCGCAGGCACTTGTTCGGATCCGTGTCGAACAGACCGATCTGCTCCAGATCCGTGCCGAGGAGTTTCAGCGCCGTCGCCGTCGTCCCGCCGACGTTGCCGAGACCGAGGATATGCACAATCTGCGGTTTTTGCCGTCGGGAAACGTAGGCTTCCAACACCTCAACCGCACGCGAAAACGCCGTGTTCAACACGCTTGCGCCGTTTGCCTCGACAAACCGCTCCAATCCGTCATCATTGCTTGTTCCCGATGGCGGGAGCAGCAGGTTGATTCCCTCCGGCTCAAACAGTTCCGCATAGGACTGCAGTGCGAAGAAACCGCGATTGACCAGCGGATCCCGATCGACGAGAAACACCAGCGGCGAAAACAGCTCTTCAACGGGAAGCGCGCCTTCGGGCAGTGTTCCGTCCAACGGGCAGAGACAAAAACCGCGATAACGGAAATACTCCATCGCTATACGTCCTCCGCACTGGAAATGCGCCGCATCTGGTGGATGTCGTCCTTGAGGTATGACGAGGCGACGACATTCAGGTCATACTGCATGTGCGCGCCCTTATCCGGCAGGCGCGGGCGTACGAGCGCCTCGCCAAGCCGCTTGAGCGTCAGTCCCGTTCCCTGCATCTTGATAAAGCGCGACTCGAGAACGGAGAGTATCGTGAGCGTATTCTTCAGCGCGACGCGCGAGAACTGCCGCACGACGGGCGGCTGCGCGCTGCGCAGATATTTGGGATATTGATACGGCAGGACGAGGTTGATGCTCGGCGGATAGTCCCGCTCCGCAATTCCGCCCGTCACGCTATCGCCGCCGATGAACGGGTAGAGCAGGCTTTCCGTGAACCAGAAAAGCAAATTCGGGATAAAGTATTCGCAGTCCACGTTGCGCTTCTGCTCGCGCATGAGGTCGAGCCCGCGCCCGGACAGGATGCCGACGATGATGCGTTCGATCTCCACGCCCTGCTCCCGAAACAGTGGATCGAGCTTTTCGAGGCGATAACCGTTGTGCAGCAGGTCGTCGATGAGCAGCACCGGCCTGCGGAACGACTTGATCGTGCGTATCTGGTTGGTCAGCGGTGAGTAGCCGGGCGATTCCGTGATGTCAAATCCGCTCTCATCGGCGTGAAACACCTTGTCCGCGTGCAGCGCTTTCGTAACGGTGTTCGGAACGATGGTTTCGGCGAGCACCTTGCCATATGGCACGCACATGGCGCGCCCGAGCGTCTTCTCCGTCGGCGGCACGCCGGATACCCCGTTGAGCGCGCGCACCTTATTGATCAGGCCGCCGTTGATCTCCTCCATGTCGAAGCAGAGCAGCAGCGTTCCGGGAAACAGTGCGCAGATCGAGCGGCGCAGCGCGGGCCGCGTGGATTTCACCGCTTCTTGAACATCTTCGTCCGAAGCAAACGGTTCCTTAATGCTCTGCAACGCGTCCTCCACCAGAACCATCGGCGCGCGCATATCCGCATAGAGCAGCGCCGCCTGTCCGTTGACCGGCAAAAAACCGAGTTGCTCGGCGATTTCCCGCTCGGCGTCGGTCTCGCAGTGATAGAGCACATAGGTGTGCTCCCGAATCAGCGAGCGCGCAAGCAGGTCGCACAACAGCGCGCGCAGCGGCTCGCCTTCCCCGGTCGTCTCCTCAATCCAGAGGATGCGGCCGGACGCGATTCTGCGCACGGTCTCCGCCGTCTTGCGCATCTCGCCGAGCACATCGTACAGGTCGGTCACGCTCACGCTGCGGCTGCGGATGCGCGCGAGCGCCTCGCCCGCGTCGTCGCGATAGACGCCCGTATATTCGTCTCCCGTTTCGCTCACGTCGCAGTGATGCCGCGTCAGGGCACTGATTTCGCGCTTGTACTGCGGCATTCTCAGATAGAGCCCGCGCGCGTAGATAAAGTCCTGCACCACGGGGTCTACAAGCATCCCGATGTCCATATCCTTGTCGATGTATTCGCGAATCTGCGTGGAGCTCGCGCTCTCATAATAGGCCGGTATGGAAAGCGAGACGATGCGCCCGCGGATGGTCTCCTGCGCACGCTGCATATCGTCCGCATGATCCGTGTCCACACGCGGAAACAGGATGTGGTTATATGTCGCCGCCGTGCCCGGCCCGCTCTGGCGATACGCGCTGGCGTTGAGAATCACGTCGCTCCCGGCAACCAGATACATCTCCCGGTCGCAGAAGAGGCCGCAGAGCTTTTTCAGGTCCTCCGGAACAGCGATGTTGACCGGAATCTCGTCCGGAAAGATATAGACGTCCGCAAGGTTTGCGGTGGACATGCTGACAATCTGCCTGCGCAGGAGTTTCGCCAGCGTGCGCTTGCTCCATGAAAACTCGTCCACCGCGAGGTATACTTCAAATCCATTTTGGCAAATCTCTTCCACAATGCGTTTGTGCCCCGCCGAGAAGGGGTCGAACGTACCCGGAAAGAACGCGACAGGCTTGAGCGAGTCAAAGGTAAACCCGCCGTCCGTCTCGCATTGCGTGACGAAGCGGTAGAGATGGTTGAGCATGGCCGCTTCGTTGAAGAACGCGAGCATGCCGTCCCGGCGTTCCCCGAGCAGCGTTAAGAGTTTCTTGCCAAAGCGCGTCAGGCGCGTCCTTCGCGCGGCCATCGGGCAGGCCTCGTTGCCGAAGTACCCGCGGCAGATGACCTCCAGCGCGGTGAGCCGGATGCTGTCGTCAAAATGCGCAACGCCCGTAAGCAGCAGGCCAAACACGCGCTCGGCAACCGCGTCCTCGCGCGCTCTGTCATCGGGCGTGTATCCCGAGAGGATGGCGCAAAGCGTCGAGAGCGCGGCGCGCGCCGCGCGCGAATTCGTCGCGCGGAGCAGTCCTTCGAGATAATCGATTCCCTCGTCCATCTCCTTTTCCGGAACCGTGCAGAACAGCCTGCCCAGATACGGCGGAATATAGCCGGAGATCTCGTTTTGTCCCGTCTCCAGTTCGCGCAGCAGGTCGACCAGTATTTCGTTTCGCTGGTCGACGGAGAGCACACTGGAGATCTCAACCAGCGCTTCTCCCGCGCGCTCACGCACGGGCAGATGCTCGCTGACCGAGAGGATATTGCTCAGGTGCATCGCGATATGGAACGCCTCCTGCGGGTGTTCATAGGCGTATTCGCAGAGCCGGTCGATATGCGCCAGCTTCATCGTCCAGGTGATGCTGCTCTTCAGGTTGCTCAGATAGATTTCCGCAATTACAAACGGCGGTTCGGGCAGCGCCGGCAGCCCCGCGCTCTTTCTGAGCCGGTTCAAGAGCCACGCCGAAGCAAACTCGGGGTTGGGCTGGAGCTTCACCATCTCGCAGGCGCGCTTCAGCAGCGCGGTATCGCCGCCAGTGACCGCGCCGATTGCGCGCAGCGCGCGCAGGCGCACGCGCGCCTCCGGGTTTGCGGCAGCCTCCGAAAGCACCGGCAGCATACGCTCGACCTCCGCGTTTTGCATGATTTCGCGCGGGATATGCGTGAGCGTATCCATCAGGGCTAATAAATCCTCTCCTGCGCTGCAGAACATGCGCCGGTAGAGCTTTTCCCAATAGCCGCGCTGCTCTCCCGGCGAACAAGCCGCAAAGAGGCTTCCGGCGATGGTTTTCAGCGAGTTGGATATCCGCGCGGCATGCTTTTGCGAAATCTTGTAATCGGGGTGCAGGCAAAGCTCGATATAATCGTCCCAGAGTGACATGCTCTCGCTCAGCACCGCGTGCAACGCCGGCGCGATGGCAAGCGAACCTGCGCCGCGCGGCAGTTCCTTGCGGTAGCGCGGGCCGGAATTGGCGAGGATCGATCCCATGATGCGCCCGGCGTGCCGACGCACGTCTCCGTCGTGGTGCATCAGCAGTTCATATAGAAATCGCAGCGTCAGCAGCTTGTGCGAGCGCGTCATGTAGGTGCTGTATTCTTCAAACAGCAGCAGATATGTTCGGATGCGGCTTAGTTTCTTCTCGTCACGCGCCTGTTCCAGCAGCGCTTCAAACGTGTCACTCACGGAAACCGTATGCATCAGATTGATGTTGTTGTCAAACGCGTGATTGTTCAGCGCGCGAATCACTTCGCCCTGTGTAATCAGCGCGGCATCGGTCTTTTCGACTGCAATCGGGGTTTCGTCGCCGGGGTCGGTGTTGACGCCCTGACCGGTCAGGAAGAGTTCGAAGTCCTCCAGCTTGCGGTATACCGTCTCGTAACGCAGGCGTTTCTCCGGCGTCATGTCCGCGAGTTTAACGAAGATGCGGTCGCGCGATTCGGAGAGTGGGCTGATGATCGCAATCTCTTTGCCGTCCTCACCCCGCTCAGCGCGTACGCGAAAGTCCGAATAGATCAGAATCAACGACTCGATCGGCAGATTTTCAAACTCCAGATCCCAGGTAGAGTGGTTCGCCGCGATATGCGCGATATCCGGCATGCCGCGATCCTCCAGCCATTTCCAGGTATAGTAATAATGCAGGTATGGGATTCTCGCGTAATCCTCACCCCTGCAGCCGAATTTTCCGATATCATGCGCAAGCGCGGCGGAGGAAACCAACGCCACATCGACGGGCAGCCCCGCCAGCACCGCCTGCCGCGCGATATGCAGCGCGACGTGGTGCACGCCGAAGGTATGACCGGCCGGGTCGAACGGCATAATCTCTTTTCCGATGCGGAGCAGTTCCCTGTATGCGCTTTTTTTAATTACTTCCGCGAAGGTTTCGCACTGGCTCCTGACGGCGCTCTTCTCAAGCTCCTCCTGCGTGACCGGGCGGCAATCCAGCAGCGGCTGGAAGACCGTTTCGCGCTCCGCGTCCAGCAGCCGCGACAATACGATCAGGAAGATCTTCAGCGCGATCTTATGTTCCTTGTTCGCGCGCGGCGCGCCGGAATAAGGGTAAAGCCCGGCGGAAAGCGACTCGTAAGCAAACGGCAGCAATCCGCCTTCCGGCATGCCGCCGAAGCGCTTGATCAGCGGCTCGCAGAGCGAGGCAACCGCCGCGCAGGATACGCGCTTACCGTGTATCGCGGTAAACCCTTCGTCAAACTTTGGCCTTCCCGTCCAAGCTCGTATCTGTTTGATCGTTACGCCTGCGCCCTTGGCCAGCTCTGCATACAATGCGTCGACCGCATGGTGACTCGCGACCCGCTCGTCCATTCCCTGCCCTCCGTCCGGCACACTGCGGTCATCTCCGCCCGTGCCGGGATGTCTAATTTGATTGCTGATGATGTTTGATTGTTCTTTGAAATATCCTAGGAATATCCTATCAATTCTATTTTAATCAGTATTGCCGGTCATGTCGAGCAAAACCCGCATATTCGACGCAGCATACGGCTTCTGAAGTGTAACCACAAGAGCGCGCTCAAACTGCTCTTTTGAACCGATTTCTCTTTTCAGGATACACGATTTCTGATACACTTGTTACGGATGAAACAGCAGTGATTTGCTTCCCAATAAACCAAACGAGAGGTGCCCAATATGAACAAACACCAGAAAAAGATGATCGCGCCAATCGTGGTCACGATCCTGCTTGCAGCGTATATGCTGACCTATTTTTTCGTGATTCTGTCTGTTCCAATGCCTGTTTGGACAAAGGTGCTGGTCGGGCTGATTCCGCTTGCGTTACTTTGCGCAAGCGTCTATGTCATGTTGCAGAGAATAAAAGAAATAAGGAGCGGTGAAGAAGATGATCTTAGTCAATACTGATTACATTTCCGGAAAAGAGCTAGTGATGCTCGGCCTCGTAAAGGGCAGCACCATTCAGACCAAGAACATCGGCAAGGATTTCATGCAGGGGCTGAAAACACTTGTCGGCGGTGAACTGACCGGCTACAACCAGATGATGAACGACGCGCGCGCGCTGGCAACCAAGCGCATGGTCGCCGAGGCGGATGCACTGCAGGCGGACGCGATTGTCAATATCCGCTATGCCTCAAGCGCGGTCATGTCCGGCGCGGCGGAAGTCATCGCTTACGGCACGGCGGTCAAGTTCCGCTAACCGTAAACCGATTGAGAAACGCTGATAAAAAAGCCCGAAGGGTCCACCCTTCGGGCTTTTTCTTTTTATCGCACGACCCCGTCGCGTCCGCAATCACAGTCCCGCTTGACAAATCACGATTCACGCGCAATAATATGAGAGTAATTCTCATTTTCGGAGGCTGCAGATTGGCGGAGTACGAAACAAAGCAAAAGCGGACGCTGCTCGATTTTCTAAACGAGCACCCCGACCGGGGATTCTCGGTTGAGGAGCTCCACCGCGCGCTGCGCGAGGCGCATCCGGGCGAACCGACGCCCGGAAAAAGCACGCTCTACCGGCTGATCGCGCGGTTGGTCTCGGAAGGGCTTGTCAAGCGCTTTTCCGTTGGAAACGGGCGACAGTTTGCATACCAAATCGTTTCCTGCCGCACATGCGACACGCATCTGCACTTGAAATGCACGGCCTGCGGATGCCTGTACCACATGGATCACGCCGTGAGCGAACGCATCATGACGGAGGTTCTGCGCCGGAGCGATTTTTCGCTGGACGAGAAGGAGACCGTGCTCTTTGGCGTCTGCAAAGACTGCCGGAACGAAAGCGGCTCATAAGTTTGCCGCATACCGACCCAAACTCACTTTCCCATACTAAACGGAGGCACTTTATGAAACAAAAAACTCTTTTCCGGATTCTGTCCATACTGGCTGTTCTTACGATGCTCACGGCCTGCGCACCGGAAGCCGCTCCGGATGATGCAAGCGACGGTATCTCAATCGTATCCACGATATTCCCCTCCTATGACTTCGCGCGGCAGATCACGGCGGGAACCGATGCAACAGTATTGATGTTGCTGCAACCCGGCGAGGAAGTGCATTCCTTCGACCCGACCAGTCAGGACATCATCCGCATTCAAAACGCGGATCTGTTCCTCTTTGTCGGCGGCGAAAACGACGCATGGATCGAAAGCGTTCTCTCCGGTCTGGACAACAGCGTCAAAACCTTCCGCATGATGGATTACGTGACGCTCTATGAAGAAGAGCTCGTGGCGGGTATGCAGCCGGGAGAAGAGCACGGCGACGAGACGGGCGGAGCTGCGGAGGAGCACGAATGGGATGAGCACGTCTGGACCGCGCCGGTCAACGCCATCGCCATCGTGAAGGCCATGGCGGCGGAGCTGATCGCCATCGATCCGGCAAATGCAGATGCCTATCAGACGAATACGGATGCTTACGTGGCTCAGCTCGAAGCCCTTGATCAATCGTTTCAGGACGTGGTGAACGCCGCCTCCAGCCGTACGGTCGTCTTTGCAGATCGCTTTCCCGCGCGTTATTTCACAGAAGAATTCGATCTGAGCTATTATGCCGCCTTCCCCGGCTGCTCGGCTGAGACGGAGCCTTCCGCCGCAACAATCGCTGCGCTGATCGACCATGTCAAAGCAGAAAACATTCCCGTCGTGTTCTATATTGAGTTGTCCAACCAGCAGATGGCGGATACGGTCTGCGAAGCGACCGGCGCGCAAAAGATGCTGTTTCACACCGCCCATAACGTGACGAAAGCGGAGTTCGACACGGGCGCGACCTATCTAACGCTGATGCAAGGCAATCTCGAGTCGCTGAAGGCGGCGCTCAGCGTTGCGCCCTGATTTTAAGCCCAAAGAAGGAGCATAAACGGATGCCACTGATCGAAGTTCAAGACGCCGCGTTTCGCTACGACGGCAAAGAGGTTGTAACCGGGCTGCATTTCACCGTTGAGCGCGGGGACTATCTCTGCATCGTCGGCGAAAACGGCTCCGGCAAGAGCACGCTCGTCAAAGGGCTGCTGGGGCTCAAGCAGCCTTCCAGCGGCGCAATTACATTCGGCGAGGGCCTCGCGGCGCGCGATATCGGCTATCTGCCGCAGCAGCGGGACAGCCAGCGGGACTTTCCCGCAAGCGTGCAGGAGGTCGTGCTTTCCGGTACGCTGAACTCCCTTGGCGTCCGCCCGTTTTACGGCAAAAAACAACGCGAAATCGTGGTCGCGCAGCTGCGCTGCGTCGGCATGTATCCGCTGCGGAACACAAGCTTTCGCGACCTCTCCGGCGGGCAGCAGCAGCGCGCGCTGCTGGCGCGCGCGCTTGCCGCAACGCAAACGCTGCTGATTCTGGACGAACCCATCGCCGGACTCGACCCGCTTGCGAGCGCTGAGATGTACCGCCTGATTGAGCACATCAATCGTGACCACGGCGTCACCGTCGTCATGGTCTCCCACGATCTGCAGGCGGCGGCACAGGCGGCAAAGCGCATCCTGCATCTGGAAAACCGCCAGCTCTTCTTCGGCACCACGGTGGAATATCGAACCAGCGAAATCGGCAAGCGCTTTTTGAGCGGCGGTGCAACCGCATGAGTACGATTCTTGAAATGCTTTCCTACCCGTTTCTGGTCCGCGCCGTCGTCGTCGGTCTGCTCGTCGCGCTCTGCGCGTCTCTGCTGGGCGTCAGCCTCGTGCTCAAGCGATTTTCGATGATCGGGGACGGGCTATCCCATGTCGGGTTCGGCGCGCTTGCCATCGCCTCGGTCGCGAATATCGCGCCGCTCTACCTCGCCATCCCCGTCTGCATCGCCGCTTCTTTCCTGCTGTTGCGGATGAGCGAGAGCACGCGCATCAAGGGCGACGCCGCCATCGCCATGCTCTCGGCCGGCGCGCTCGCAATCGGCGTCATGGTCGTGTCCATGACGACGGGGATGAATACGGACGTCTACAACTATATGTTCGGCAGCATCCTGTCGCTCTCGCGCGAGGATGCGATCCTCTCCGTGGCGCTCAGCGCCGCCGTGCTGCTGCTCTTCGTGCTCTTTTACAACCGGCTGTTCGCCGTTACGTTTGACGAGACGTTTTCCCGCGCAACGGGTATTCCGACGCGTGCATACAACGCCGCGCTCGCCGTGCTCTCCTCGGTCACCGTTGTGCTCGGCATGCGCATGATGGGCGCGTTGCTGATCTCCAGCCTCATTATCTTCCCCGTGCTGACCTCCATGCGCGTCGCCAAGCGTTACACAAGCGTCACGCTCCTCTCCGCCGTCATTGCGATAACCGGATTTCTGATCGGCATGGTCGTCAGTTATGTATTTGAAGCGCCGAGCGGAGCGAGCATCGTCTGCGTCAACATCGCTCTGTTTCTGATATTTGCTCTATTCGGCCGCATCCGAAGCGCCGCATATAGACGCTGATCTGCAAAAAAAACGCGCCGCACGGCGCGTTTTTTTTGTTTTGTAACATTTACTCTTTCATTTTGGAAGGCGGCTTCCCCGTCTTGATCGTATCAATCCCGATCACGGTGCAGCCGCGCGCTTCGATCAGCCGCCGCGTCCCCTCGTCGCTCTTGCGCGGGTCGTCCCCGCCTGAGCAGAGGAACACCTGGACCTCTTTGCCTTCCGGCAGCAGGTCGAGGATGGCGTTAAATGCGGGCGCAGGACAGGCGTTCCAAACCGGGCAGCCGATATAGATGCGTTCATACTGCGAAAGATCGAATTCGACCGGTTGTATCTTCGGTTTTTTTCTCGTCAACGCCTGAAACCCGCCCGGAATAAACGAGCCAAGCAGGCCTCTGTTCTTCGCCTCGCGAACGCGAAAAACCGGCTCATCCAGCTTCGCACCGAGGCGCTCCGCTTCCTTTTTCGTCGAGCCGCCAAAGGTATAGTATACGACCGCCGCTTTCATTTTTTTGCTCCTTTATCTATTGATACATGATTTCGAATCGATTGTATCATATTTTTCTCGCTGAAATAACAAAAAGCGGCGATTTTTCCATCATCGCCGCCAGAATGCTCAATGTCTGTTGTTGCGCAAGCGGTATTGGTCCGGCGGATACATCGGCGCATCCAAAATCGCCTGCGTTTCAGCCGAAATGTGTCCCGTCGCCTTATATTCCTCTCCAGCCCGTTTTGCGTATCCCAGATACATGTCAGCAAGAGGTTTTGCTTCTTCAATGCCGAGCAGCGGCGCCTCGACACAGTAAATCGCCGGGCAGTCGTCGCTGAACATCCGTTGAAACGCAAACTCCAACCCGTCAAAGTTGTTCTTTCGGTCGGGAAACCCGCAGCCGGCGACGAGCATGATCTTCGCTTGAATTCCCTGTCTGCCCGGATGATAGCTCTTGCCTTCCTCGTCCAGTTCCATTCCGGGCATCCCGAGCGGCAGCAGCCTGTCGAAGAGCACCTTGCAGTTGGAGGGCGCCCCGTAGCAATAGAGCGGCATCGACCAGATCACCAGATCGCTTGCAAGAATCTGCTTCAGGATTCCTGCCATATCGTCGCGCTGGATGCAGACGCCGGGCGTCTTTCGCCAGCAAGCATAACATCCGAGACACGGTTTTACGTCGACCTTCATACTATCTACGATTTCGAACGTTTCTCCCATGCCCTCGACAAACGCGCGCGTCACCTTCAGTGTATCGCTTTGCTCACCTCTCGGTGAACCGTTGATCACCAGTATTTTCATATAGCCCTCCCTTAAATCCGCCTTGCAAAAAGACCGTGCCGGTTGCAGTAGGCATACAGCGTTCCGCGGCCGGTCAACGGCATCCGCGCCGCTGCGTCCTGCTCCGGATAGAGCTTTGTCAGCTGAACACTGCTGCCGGTTGCAAGCGCAAAAAAAGAAATATAGTGCGACTTCTCCATCGGATGGCGCATGGTGACATATAGCTCGTTTTCGATGCGCTCAATGTCGATGCCGTGCGCTTCGTCGCTCTCCTCCGCCTCCAGCGGCGGCAGTTGCACGCCGCAGCAGCTAAACGAGCCTTCGCCCGCGGCGACGATGGCGTTTCCGCATACCGGGCAAACATAAAACCTGCTTTTGAGCATATTGCCGTGCCGGTTGCGGTTCTGCGCGAACTCGCCGGAGAGCAGTTCTGCAACGGAGACGCCGAGCGTCTGCGCCAGCGGCTCGATGAGTGTGATATCCGGCAATCCCCTGCCGGATTCCCATTTTGACACCGCTTTGTCGCTCACGCATATTTTCTCCGCGAGCTGCTTTTGCGTATACGCTTTTTTTTCGCGCAGCAGCCGTATCGTGCCGCCCGTTACATAGTGGTTCATCTGATGCCTCGCTTCCGTCGAGAGCATACCACAAGACTTCACTGTGCCGCAACCTACGCAGCGTGGAGTGCGGACAGAAAAAAAATCCCCGCCTGTCCGGCGGGGATTTGCATTGGGTCAATCATCGTCGTCTTCATGTTCGTCTTCGTGTTCCGAATAGGAGTCCTGTCCGTTCGAGCCGGTAGTCGACGAGCCTGTTCCCGCACCGGATCCAACGCCGTACGTCGCGCCCGAAACCGCGTCAACGCCGGTCAGTTGCAACACGATCATCTGCTCGGCGCTCATACGGAGCGCGTCCGCAACCGCCTCCAGAATCCCGTTGCTGCTGTAGGTCGCCCCGGATACCGTATCGACCCCGACGCTCTGTGCCTCGATGACCCGGTCGAGGATCTTGCTGCTGGCCTTACGGAAATAGCTCTCGTCGTCGATGTAGCTGACGATTTTTATCGCGGCGATGTACCCGTTTTCAATGGTAACTTCCACCGTGATCGTGCCGCGATATCCTCTTCCGGAGCCGGTGTAAACGCCGTCTGCCAGTGAAATCGGGCCGTCATTCGTCGTTTCCGGCGCGGCAGACGGAGCGGGTGTTGACACAGGTGCCGGCGGAGGCGTGAGTACGGGGTCGGCCGGCAGCGCGGATTTATCCATTTCGATGACGACTACGTCCGAGGGCATGCTCAGCGCACCGGTAAGCGCGTCTTTCACTGCGCCGATGATCGCGTTGCTGCTAAATGTCGCTCCGGATACCACGTCGACCGCAACGCTCTGCGCTTTGATGATGTCCGGCACTATCGCCGCTTCCGCAAGATTGAAAAACTCCAAATCGTCATCGGTAGACTGAATGTCGATTGAGACGATATAGCCGCCCGATACCGTTACAGCGGCCCTGGTTTTGCCGTGGTATCCGGCGGAGTTACCGCTGTACGCGCCGTCTAAAAACGGTCCGGCGGACGCGCTGCTCTTGCTGCTGATGCTCACGGAGACTGCTGAGGCGTTCTGCTGCACGACCTTGCTTCTGGCAACATTCCCCGCGTAATACATGCCGCTGAGCGATACGACGGCAACCGCAGCGGCAATTGCCGGTTTCGGGTTCGCTTTCACATTGTCGCGCGGACAGATTTCCACGCAGCTCATGCAGTCGATGCATTCCGCGCTCGTTACAACGCTGGTGCGGTAGAGCGGGATGCCCATGGAACAGCTTTTCGTGCAGGCGCGGCAGGCGCCGCAATCCTGTCGCGGTTTACGGATTTGAAACAATCGGAATCTGGACACGATTGCGAACAGAGCTCCAAGCGGACAAAGATAACGGCAGAAGAACCGCTCGAAATACATCGATCCCGCCGCGATGAGCACTAGTAACGCCATACCGATCGAGAGCAGCGCAGCCGGGCTCGTCCATCCGCTGAACTTCGTGAGCATACCGAATACCGTCCAGGGGTTGCTCGTTCCGCCCATAACGGAGACGCCCATCGTCCACGTCAGCAGAACGACGCCTGCAAGCAGGAAATATTTGATCTTTTTCAGGTTTTGGTCTGTCCTGATTCCGATCGTCGGCCGCTTCAGTTTGAGCTTGGTTCCGATATACCAGAAGAAATCGCCGATTGAGCCGAACGCACAGAGAAATCCGCAGAAGAAGCGGCCCATGACGGCCGTAATCAGCAGCATGGAGACGGCGAGTATGATCTGCCCCGCCATCGCGGACGCATCAAAAGTGCCGTTGATCAGCGCGGTGTAGATCGACTTGATCGCCAAAAACGTGGAGATAAAAAGCCCGGGAAGAGTACGATCGATATGGCCTGTATGATTCTCCTCGTCAACGTCAAGGCGGTGATTTTTTTAAAAAGCTTTTTTTTCATAATTATTTACCGTATAAAGCACATTTCGTTTTTTTCATACTTCTTTGCTCCTTTTATACAAGTTACTGTTTGATTAAAGTTACTGTTGAAAGCGTTCAAAGTTGCCAATTTTTCTCTGCCGGTCGTGAACTACCGTTCTGATACACGCTGCCCCAACGGGGTGAAGCGATTGTTTTCGCATATTTTCATCCGCCGTACAGCGCGTCCTCGACCGCGCCGAGAATGCCTCTGCTGCTGTAGGTCGCTCCCGACACCGTATCCACACCGGTGCTCTGTGCGATGATGATCCGGTCGATCATCTTGCTCTTGGCTCTGGTGAAATACCGGTCGGTATCCTGGTAGCTGATGATCCTGATTGCGCTGATGTAGCCATTTTCTATGGTGACCTCCACTTTGATCGTGCCCTTTTTCCCTCTGCCGGAGCCGGTATACACGCCGTCCGCAACCGCGAACGGGCCGTCCGGTTCCGGTGTCGGGCTTGGTGAAGGCGTCGGTGTTGGCGAGGGAGTCGGGCTTGGCGACGGGGTGAGCACCGGCTCGGGTGTGTCCATGGAGGTGTCCCGTTCGATCGTGAAAACGTCCGGCACCAAAGCCGCTTCATTCACCTGGGTGCTGACCGGCGCACCGGACAGTGCGTTTTCAACTGCGTCGATAATCGCGAAGCTGCTGAACGTCGCGCCGGATACCGAGTCAACCGACGTACCTTGCGAACGGATGATGTTCAGAATGACGGGATACTTCGCCCGGTTGAAGAATTCCTCGTCGTCCTCTGTGGACTGCACGTCCACCGCAACGATATATCCGCCGTTCACCGTAACAGACAGGTCGGTCTCCCCGTGATAGCCCTCTGCGCTGCCTTGATATACGCCGCTGGCATACGGGCCAAGGTTGACGCTCGCCGCGGCGCTCACGCTTGCGGCCACCGCCGCAATCTGGCGCTGTGCAATGTTTCCGCCGGTGATATTCCCGGCAAAATACATACCGCCGAGAGACGCGACGGCAACCGCAGCCGCAATCGCCGGTTTCGGGTTTGTTCTAACATTGTCCCGCGGGCAGATCTCCACGCAGTTCAAGCAGTCGATGCATTCCGCGCTTTTCACGACGCTGCTTCGATAAAGCGGGATGCCCATGGAGCAGTGTTTGGTGCATGCGCGGCAAGTTCCGCAGTATTGGCGCGGTTTTCGGATCCTGAACAGCCGAAACCGGGACACGATTGCAAACACCGCACCGAGCGGGCAAAGATAGCGGCAGAAGAACCGCTCTATATACAGCGAACCCAGCGCGATCAGCAGCAGCAATGCCATGCCGAGCGAGAGCAGCACCGCAGGGTCCGTCCATCCGCGAAACTTCGTGAGCATGCCGAACACCGTCCATGGGTTGTTCGTTCCGTCGAATATGGAGACGCCAAGCGTCCAGATCAGCAGCACAATTCCGATGAGCAGCACATATTTGAGCTTCTTGAGGATGCGATCGAAACGCGTGCCGATCTTCGGACGCCGCAGCTTGAGCTTCTTGCCGATATACCAGAAAAAATCTCCCAGTGTGCCGAAGGCGCAGAGAAAGCCGCAGAAAAACCGCCCCATAATCGCCGTAATGACGAGCATGGAAACAACGAGTATGATTTGCCCGGCCATCGCAGCCGCCTGAAATGTGCCACTGATGATCGAGACATAGATCGACTTGATCGCCGAAAACGTGGAGATAAAAAGCCCCGGGAAGAGCACGATGGATAATACCTGAATGATTCTCCTCGTCAGCGTCAAAGCAGTGGTTCTGCGAAACAGTTTCTTCTTCATCCTTCATTCCGTATGATGTCTGCAAGCGCAGCATCATAACTGTCATTTCTACTCTATTTTGATGCTATTGGAGCAGCTCAAAGTTACCCCTTAACCCGTCTGTACAGAAAACATCCAGCGATTCGGTTACAAACACCGCCTCCGCGCCCGCCTGCTGCACCAGGCGAAGCCCTTCCGCCTCGCCGAGTACAAAGATCGCCGTTGAAAGCGCGTCCAGTTCCAGCGCGTTGGCTCCAATGAGCGTGATCCCGCGCAGGCTTGCTCTGGAAGGATATCCCGTTCGCGGGTCAACGATGTGGTGGTAGCGCACACCGTCCACCTCGTAATAGCGCTCGTAATCGCCGGAGGTGACCGCGCAGCCGTCGCGCAGGGTAACGCGCCCCATGGCAAGACCTGTCAGCCGATCCGGGTGCTGAATGCCTACGGTTCGTTCTTTGCCGAAAGCGATGACCGTGCCGCCGAGGTTGATCAGCGCGTCGGTCACGCCTCCTTCGAGCAATATGCGCCGCACCTCGTCCGCCGCGTATCCTTTCGCGATGCCGCCTAGATCCACGCTCTGGCCAAAGCGCATCAACTGCGCGGTGGAATGCTCCTCATCCAGCCGGATGTCCTCGTCGCCAACGAGCGTGCGTGCATGCTCCACCTCCGCGCGGGACGGCACGCTGCCGCAGCGTGCATGGATTTCCCAGAGTGAACTGAGCGGACGTGTCGTGATGGAAAACGCACCGTTTGTCAGTCTGGAAAAGTGTTTACTCTGAGAAAGCAGATACGCCGTATCTTTGCTCACACTTACGCTTGCGCAGCCCGCAGCCGCGTTGAGCAGCGAGAGCTCGCTTTCAGGCCGGTAGACCGAGAGCCTGTCATGCAGAGACAGTACGCGTTCCTCCGCAAGGCGGAGTGCAAGCAAGGCTTCTGATCTGTCCCGAAAGTCGAATATATGGATATGGTTTCCCGTGCCCAGCGCCTGAAATGCGGTTCTCATCTTCGCTTCTTCCATTCATGCGCCTCCTTTCCGGATTGCATATATTTAGTGTATCGCGCCATTGATTTCTTACAAGCAAGGAATCGTGGCTTTTTACGAAACAAAAAAGGACGTTCCGTTAAGAAACAATTAATTTTGCAAGAGTAGATTACTAGGGTATTACATGGCATATCAGTAATAGTACTCGGTTCTATTTTATCATATCATTCGATTGAGCTATATTAGAATCGCATTAATTTTGTTTCATATTTATACATTATAAATGCATATTTTTTCTTGTATTACAAAAAAACGTATTGTCATAGCGTCGATTCTATGCGATAATTTGTTTTTGGTGCCCGGCATCATATTATTCGGAAAGGCGACCGGTTGTCATGCGGAAGATTCAAGCATCCTCTCTCGTAGAACACATACGAAAACTATGCCTTGATGCTTGCTGCAATCTCCCTGCCGACGTCGAAACCGCCTTGTTCGCAGCGCATGATTTAGAAGCGGAAAACAGCGCCGCGCGCTCTGTGCTGAGCCAGTTGATTGAAAACCAGCGTCTCGCGCGCCAAAAGCAGCGCCCGATCTGTCAGGACACCGGCATGGCGGTTGTCTTCGCCGACATTGGCCGGGATCTGCACATCGAAGGCAATCTGGAAGATGCGGTCAACGAGGGCGTGCGCCTCGCATATACCGGAGGGTATCTGCGCAAGTCCGTACTCGACCCGATCACACGCGTCAACACAGGAGACAACACGCCCGCCGTGCTGCATGTTCGCTTTGTAGCGGGCGATAAACTTTTACTCACCGTCGCACCGAAGGGATTCGGCAGCGAGAATATGAGCCGGCTTACGATGCTTCCTCCCTCCGCGGGTGTCGAAGGCATCGTCGAGTGCGTTGTTACCGCCGTGCGGGATGCGGGCGCGTCCGCCTGCCCCCCGGTTGTCGTCGGCGTCGGCGTTGGCGGCACGATGGAGTCCTGCGCGATGCTTGCCAAGCGGCAGCTGCTGCGTACGCTAGGCGAGCCCGCAGAGCGGGAGGATGTCGCCACAATCGAACGCGAAGCGCTGCGCCGCATCAACGCAAGCGGCATCGGTCCGATGGGACTCGGCGGCGCCGTCACCGCGCTCGCGGTGCACGCTGCGGCACAGCCGACGCATATCGCAGGCCTGCCCGTTGCGGTCAATATCCAGTGCCACGCCTGCAGGCACGCGTCTGTGGAGGTGTAGCATGGAGTATCATCTGCCTGTTCCCGTTCCGGAAAACGACCTGAAGCAGCTCCGCGCGGGAGATGTGGTGTATCTGACCGGCACGCTCTATTCCGCGCGGGACGCGGCGCACAAGCGGTTTGCGGATCTGCTGCAAAAAGGCGACCCGCTGCCTGTGCCCAAGGGCGCATGTATCTATTACACCGGCCCGTGCCCCGCCGCACCCGGCGAAGTGATCGGGCCCTGCGGACCGACCACCAGCAAGCGCATGGATGCCTACACGCCGGACTTGGTCGATTACGGCATCTGCCAGTTCATCGGAAAAGGCGCGCGCAGCAAAGCCGTGTGTGATGCCATGAAAGGCCGGGCTGTGCATTTTTCCGCCACCGGCGGCGCGGGCATGCTATATGCCGCTTGCGTTAGGAGTTGCGAGCTCGTCGACTACGCCGATCTCGGCGCAGAGGCCGTCTACCGGCTGGAGGTGCAAAATTTTCCTGTTATCGTATCGTTTGACCTTGCGGGTAACGACGTTTATGCCCGCAACGGCAAAACGATTCCAACATAAGTTTCAACAACACTAACACTCACCTCGGGACTCGAAAGGAGCGGAATTATGGCTAACTGTGCAATCGTAGGAATTAACTGGGGCGACGAAGGCAAAGGCCGCATGGTAGATCTCATCGCGGCGAATTACGACGTTGTCGTACGGTATCAGGGCGGCAACAACGCGGGTCACACCGTCGTCAACGAATATGGCAAATTCGCACTGCATCTGCTCCCCTCCGGCATATTCCGCAAGGGCGTCGTCAACGTGCTCGGCAACGGCGCGGTCGTCGACCCGGAGAAGCTGCTCGAGGAAATCGAGGAAACCCGTTCAAAGGGTGTGCCCGTGACGCTGGAGAATCTCAAAGTGAGCGACCGCGCGCCGATCGTCTTCCCCTACCATCGCGATCAGGACGTGCTCGAAGAGGCGCGCCTCGCCGACGCGAAGTACGGCTCCACCAAACGCGGTATCGCGCCGGTGTACGGCGATAAATATATGAAGAAAACCATCATGCTCGGCGAGCTGTTTTATCCGGACTACCTCAAAAAACGCCTCGAGAGCATTCTGGAGTGGAAAAATCTCACACTCAAAAACGTCTATGGCGGCAAGACCTATTCGCTCGACGAAGTCTGGGACTGGCTGATGGCCTACGGCGAAAAGCTCAAGCCCTACATCTGCGATACGGGCGCGTTCCTGCGGGCCGCCGACGGTAAAAAGAACATTCTATTTGAAGCGCAGCTTGGCGTTCTGCGCGACGTGGATTTCGGCATTTACCCTTACACGTCCAGCTCCGCCCCTCTGGCTGCTTACGCCCCCATCGGTTCCGGCATGCCCGGCGCAAAGCTCGACCGCATCATCGGCGTGGTCAAGGCATATTCCACGTGTGTGGGTGAAGGCCCGTTCACAGCGGAATGGTTCGGCGCGGAAGCGGAGAAACTGCGCGAAGCCGGCGCGGAATACGGCGCATCAACCGGGCGTCCCCGCCGTGTCGGTCCAATGGACATCGTAGCGACGCGTTACGGCGTTGCGATGCAGGGCGCGACCGAAGTCGCGCTCACCAAGGTCGATATTCTCAGCTATATGGATCAGATTCCCGTCTGCGTGCAGTATGAGCTGGACGGCAAAAAGACGGACGAGTTCCCCTTCCCCGCCGCGATCGGCGCGGCAAAGCCGGTCATCGAGTATCTGCCCGGCTGGGGCTGCGACGTGTCCGGCTGCCGCTCGTTTGACGAGCTGCCCAAGGCGGCGCAGGATTACGTAAATTACATCGAAGAGCGCATCGCCTGCCCGATCACGAACATCTCCGTGGGCGCGGCCAGGGATGCCATCATCCGGAGGTAATCGCATGCGGAATCGTTACGAGAGTCCGCTCAGCAGCCGCTATGCTTCGGACGAAATGCAGCGGTTGTTCTCGCCGGACATGCGCTACTCCACCTGGCGAAAGCTCTGGGTGAGTCTCGCGCGGGCGGAGAACGCACTCGGCCTTCCCGTCACCGCTGAACAGATTGACGAACTCGCCGCGCATGTTGACGATATCGATTACGATGTTGTTGCTAGGCGCGAAGCCGAGGTGCGGCACGACGTGATGGCGCATATCTACGCCTACGGCCTGGTTTGCCCCAAAGCGGCGGGCATCATTCACCTTGGAGCAACGAGCTGTTTTGTAAACGACAACGCGGACCTCGTGATCCTGCGGGACGCGCTTGTCAGCATCCGCAACAGCATTTATGCCGTGCTCGAACCGCTCTCCGCGTTCGCCGCGCGCACAAAGGACATCCCTACCGTCGGGTTCACGCATTTTCAGCCCGCACAGCCCGTTACCATAGGCCGCCGCGCGTGCCTCTGGCTGCAGGATCTCTGGCTGGATGTGGAGGAGATCAACGATGTGTTGGGTGCTTTCCGCTTTCTCGGCAGCCGCGGCGCAACCGGAACCGAGGCAAGCTTTGTCTCGCTGTTTGGCGGCGATACGGCAAAGATCGACGAACTCAACCGCCGGATTGCGGCGGACTTCGGGTTTGAGCGCATCTACGACGTTAGCGGCCAGACCTACCCGCGCAAGCTGGACAGCCGTGTACTCGGCGCGCTCTCTAGCGTTGCGCAGAGCGTATATCGATTTGGCGACGATATCCGTCTTTTACAGCACGACGGCATCCTGTCCGAACCCTTTGAGAGCAGCCAAATCGGCTCCTCCGCGATGGCATATAAGCAAAACCCCATGCGCTCGGAACGCGCCTGTTCGCTCTCACGCTTTGTGATGACAACCGCGCTCAACGCGCCGCTGACCGCGAGCGCACAGTGGCTTGAGCGCACTCTGGATGATTCTGCAAACCGGCGCATCGCGCTGCCGGAGGCGTTTCTCGCAACGGACGCGGTGCTGCGCCTGATGGCGAATGTTTCGCGCGGGCTGATTGTGCACGAGCAGTCCAACGCACGCGCGCTGGCCGCCTCCCTGCCGTTCCTCGCGACGGAAAACCTGCTGATGGCAGCCGTACAGCGCGGCGGCGACCGCCAGGCGATCCACGAGGTCATCCGCACACATTCCGTTGCAGCAAAAGCACAGGTTGCGCAGGGCGGCGAAAACGACCTTGCCGCACGTCTGGCAGGCGACCCGGCCTTTCCGCTCACGCTGGAGGAGATTCTGGCCGAGCTTAACCCCGCGCGGCACATCGGCCGCTCCGTAGAGCAGACCGAGCGATTCCTGGAGCGCCATCCCGTGCCAAAGAGCACACCGCTGCAGGAAATCGAACTATAAACGCAAGTTTTCGCCCGCCGGACTACACCGGCGGGCTTTTTTTTTGCGAATTATCAAAATCCTTGTCAAATCCACCCGATTTTTATATAATAACATTGATTAATACAAGCATTCTTCATGCTGCAAGGGAATGACAGAATTATGAAAGCGCTTCAACTGCTCGATATCGCGGTCTCGACGGACCTTCAAGAGCTGACCAAACACGGTACGCCTGTATTTCCCTGCGCCGGATATGACGAGGATCCGGGAAAATACCTCATCGGCAATATCCCCTGGCACTGGCATGAAGAGATGGAAGTGATCCTGGCGGTCGAGGGCGAAACGCTCGTGCTCTGCGGGGAAGCCGAATATATTCTGCACCCCGGCGAAGCGATTTTTGTCAACTGCAACGTGCTGCACAAGCTCAAGCGCGCGCAGAAAGAAACCCCCTGCCGCATCAACAGCCTGCTGTTTGCGCCGGAGTTCGTGTCCGGCTTCCCGCAAAGCATCGTGCAGCAGCGCTATATCGCCCCGCTTGTCCGCTGCGCTCCGCTATCTGAGGTGCTGCTCAAACCGGACATGCCCTGGCAAAGCGAGGCGATTCGTCATTTCCAAACGGCGTTCTCCGCGTTTGTCAGCGACCAATACGGCTATGAACTCATCGTGCAGGTCGAGCTCATGCAGATGTTGCTCGTGATGCTGACAAATTTGCAGGATCGCGTCTGCGAAACCGATCTCGTGCAGAACAAGGACTCTGCCCGTATCAAGCAGATGCTGGGGTTTATTCACGACCATTACGCCGAACCGCTGACGGTGTCTCAGATTGCACTTTCGTCCTCGATCAGCGAGAGCGAGTGCTACCGCTGTTTCCGTAAGGTGCTGGACACATCCCCGATCGACTACCTGCTGCAATACCGCATCCGGGCCGCCGCCGGGATGCTGGCTGGAACGGATATGAGCGTTGCGGATATCTGCTATGCCTCCGGTTTCAACAGCCCGAGCTACTTCGCAAAAGTCTTCCGACAAGAGCTGCTCGTCAGCCCGCGCAGCTACCGCGCGGCGCATCAACGCAGGCCGGATTCGGAGAAGCGCCGGATCTAACGCATCTTTTCGACGCATGCCTATTCGCAACAATTCGACAAATTTTGTTTACCAACCGCCAACTCTGGTCAGCGGAATGGATTTATGTTATGATGGTATGAAAGAGGGTTTGTTATTCTGATTTTCATGCTTCAAAACAAGCTGGTGTTCACGTTTTTCGGTGTTTTCCAGTTCAGGAACAAGCTGTAAAATCAGAGTAACGATGATTTCATTTTTGAGGTGCGCAATGGAAAAACACAATCAGACTACGATTTCCAAACAGGCGCTTCAGCGCATGCCGTATTACCTGCAGGCACTGCGCACCGCGCGCGACTCGGGTGCTTCCATTATTTCTGCTCCTACGGTTGCCGCGCAGCTGGACCTGAACGAAGTGCAGGTCCGAAAGGATTTCGCTTCTGTCAGCGATACCGCCGGGAAACCGAAAGCGGGATTCCAGATCAGCGAGCTCATCACCGCGATCGAGCGTACGCTCGGCTATGACAACTCCAACGAAGCCGTGCTTGTCGGCGCCGGCAGTCTCGGACGAGCGTTGCTGTCCTACCGCGGATTTGAAGCATATGGTTTGAGCATCGTTGCCGCGTTCGACGTCGACCCGAACCTGACCGGCGGCGAAATCTCCGGCAAGCAGGTTCTGCCGATGAGCAAACTCCCGCAGGTCTGCCATAACATGAACATCCATATCGGCATCATCACCGTCCCTGCTTCCCAGGCGCAGAGTGTTTGCGACGCGCTTGTTGAAAGCGGCGTTCAGGCCATCTGGAACTTTGCCCCCGTGCACCTGAACACACCGGAAGGCATCCTCGTGCAAAACGAGAACATGGCCGCATCGCTCGCGCTGCTTTCCAAGCACTTGTCCGAACGAATTGAGTCGAAGCTGGTCGATTAAACCGCGAATCACCGTACGCGCCCTTCGGGGCGCTTTTTTTGCGCCTTTGCATTCCGATAATTATCAAACGTGAAATTCTTATAATTTTCATACGACAACAGCATGCATAATGAAACCGGATACCCCGGACAATCCTTACGTAAGGAGGAAAGCATGCAAACAAAAGACTATTCCATCACGCTCGATATGATGCGGACACTTCCCTTCCGCCCATTCGAAGTCGTCGAGGGCGACACGGGAAACACGCTGCATGTTACATTGCTCAACAACGGCGAGACGATGGATCTCGTCGGTTGCAGCATTCAGATTGCCTTTGCTTCGAGCAGCGGCTTTGCCATGCAGGATGAGACAAGCGGTATCGTAAAAACCGAGGCTCCCGGCACATTTGACGTAACGCTCTTGCCGACGGCTTACGGCGCGGGAAACGTGAGTGCGGACGTGCAAATCTACAGCGGCGAAAGCAGCGAGACGCTGATCACCAGCACCCGCTTCGATTTTCGATGCCGCAAATCGCTCATCAGCGGCGATATCATCCGCGCCAACACGGCGTATCCGCCGCTTGTGGAGGCGGCGCGTGTCGCAACGGATGCCGCCGCTGCCGCGCTCGCCGCGGCAGAGCGCATCGACACCGACATCGGAGAGCTGAACGTGCAGGCCGACTGGAACGAAACGGACGACACGCAGGATGCATTCATCAGGAACAAGCCTGTCGTACCCGTTGTCGAGGGCAACGTTGGCGCACCGCTGACGCACGCGGACCGGCACGGTCCGGGCGGCAGCGATCCGGTTACGCCAATTGTGCACGCGTCCCGTCACGCGTCCGGCGGAGCAGACGCACTCGCACCAAGCGACATCGGCGCGGCGAAACTCACCGGCGGCTATGTCGACGCCGAGCAGTCGGCGGTCGAGATCAGCGCAAAGGCGGACAGCTATACCGTCGCTGCCGCAGACAACGGCATGGACGTTTGGATTACAAAATCGACCGCTGCGACACTGACGATCCCGACCCAGTCTTCCGCGTCGTTTCCGGACAACTTCTATTTTTTCCTGACCCGCGGCGGAGAGGGATCGCTCTCGATTGCGGGTGATTCCGGCGTTACCGTAAACGCACCGGGCGCGCGCTTGAACGTTGCGGAACAATATGGAACGGTGCTGGTGCGAAAAACCGCTTCCGACACGTGGCTGGTCACGGGGAACCTCTCGTCATGAGGCGGCTCATGATGGGTTGCGTGGCTGGTGCCGTCGCCGGGTTCGGCCCGACAGACTTCTCATATACCGGCAGTTATACCTGGGTGCAGGACGACACTTCAAACTGGCGGCTGAAGTTTCTCACGAGTGGCACGTTCACCCCGCTGAAAAGCGTTGCAATCGACGCCTTCCTGGTAGGTGGCGGCAGCGGCGGCAGAAACGGTAAGGAATACTCGCGCGGTGGTGGTGGCGGCGGAGGCGGCTATACCGGAACGTGGTCAAACCTCACGTTGAACGCGAATCAGGGGTATGCGATTGTCATCGGCGCTGGAGGATCGAGAAACGCAGCGGGCGGCAGCACGACCGGGTTTGGACAGTCCGTTAGCGGCGGTACCATCAACACGACGAATCAATGTGTTGGTGGAAACGGCGGTTCCGGCGGTGGTACCGGTGATTCCGCCGTTGGCGGGTCCGACGGTTCCGACGGTGGCGCGGGTACCTGGAGTGGAGGCGTTGGTCAGAGAACAACAACACGGGAGTTTGGCGAAGCATCCGGAACGCTATATGCAGGCGGTGGCGGTGCCGGCGGCGGCGAATACACTTACAGCCCCGGCGGTACCGGAGGCAGCGGCGGCGGAGGTCACGGCGGCAACGGCGGCGGCAGCAACGGTGTAGCCGCTATCGCAAATACCGGCGGAGGAGGAGGAGGAGGCGGCGCTGATAACGACGATTCGACGGGCTACGGCGCTTCCGGCGGCTCCGGCATCATGATCATTCGCAATCGGCGCGGATAAAGGCGCAAACAAAAGGACGGCGGATACCCGCCGTCCTTCTTGAATGAGAAATGGAGTTGTGGCTTTTTGGAATGGATCCAAATCCAGCGAATTATACTTCCTCGCTGAACTCGTAATCCTTGCCGGGAAGAACCGCATTGACGACGACGCCAACGATTGCCGCAACTGCCAAACCGCCAAGACTGAGCTTGCCGATAACGAGCGGCTGCGCGTTGAATCCGAGGCCGCAAACAAGGATGAGCGCGGCGACAAGGATGTTACGCATGTTCTTGAAGTCCACCTTGTTCTCGACGATCGTACGAATGCCGGTTGCGGAGATCATGCCGTAGAGCACGACCGAAACGCCGCCGATGATCGACCACGGAATCGTGTTGATAAACGCATCGAGAATGTTGATGAACGAGAACAGAATCGCGAGAATTGCCGCGATGAACATAACTTTCGGGTCAAACACGCGCGTCAGAGCGACGACGCCTGTATTCTCCGAATAGGTCGTGTTCGCCGGGCCGCCCAGCGTGCCGGCCAGCGATGTGCCGATGCCGTCGCCAAGGAGCGTACGGGTCAGGCCGGGGTCCGCGATGAAGTTCTTACCGCAGGTTGCGCCGATGGCGCAGATGTCGCCGATATGCTCGACCATGGCGGCAATCGCGACCACGATGAAGGTGATCACAGCCGGCCAGCCAATGGCGGGATCAAACGCCTGCATACCGAAAACGAAACGCAGCGGCGAGTACTCCATAAACGGCGGCACGCGGAACAGGGTTGCGCCCTGCAGAGCGCCGAAATCCACCCAGGGCAGCCCGAACAGCGCGTTGCCCGAGAGCAGCGACACGATTACGCCCACGATATAGGCGCCGAAAATGCCGCAGAGGATCGGCAGGATCTTGATCATCCCTTTCCCGAAGAGATTCACGGTAATGATGATCACGATTGCGATGATCGCGAGAATCCAGTTTCCGGAAGCGCTGCTGATGCCGACCGGGGCGAGGATCAAGCCGATGAGGATGATGATCGGGCCGGTGACAACGGGCGGGAAGAGCTTCATGACCTTCTTCGGCCCAAAGATGGCGAAGAGGATCGCGAGCACAACATAGATGGTACCGGCGAATACGACGCCGAGTGTCGCGTACGGCAGCAGAGCTTTATCGCCATTGGCGACGACCGCAAACGCGCCGAGGAACGCAAATGAGGAGCCGAGGAATACCGGAACCTTTTGCTTGGTGATAATGAAGAACCAGACCGTTGCTAGACCGGCGCAGAAGAGCGTGACAGACACAGACAAGCCGGTGAGCAAAGGAACGAGTACTGTGGCTCCAAACATTGCAAATACGTGCTGGAGGCCCAGAACGAACATTTTGCCCGTTCCAAGCTCTTTAAAGCCATCGTAAATGCCTTCGACTTTCTTTTCCATTGAATTACCTCCTAATGTTTTTGGATAATTAGGTCTCCATTTCTCCCTATTATCAAGAGCTTTCGCCCTGGATAACCCTTTTGTGACGAACTCGCTTCATGCCGCAACGGACCATATCCGGAGCATGAAAACGCGTGTCGTGACTCATCTAAACACCATTTTCACCGAAATCTGTTCAATAAGCAAGATTTTTCTGAGAGTATATCGCTTGATTGTTCGTCTGGAAGGTTCTAAACAACGTGTGCTTCAGATCGCAATGCGCGCCGCGCATTCGCGCGAAACAATCGCTCTGAGTGTGACGTTTCGAATGTGTGCCTGTTTTTGTAAAAAGTAATGAAACTGCTCCAAGTCCTTGGCAGAGAGCATCTGCGTCGGTTCCTTTATGATGGAAAGAAATGTGTTGAGTGAGTCGAAAAGCTGGTTTGTAATCGCGTTATATTTGTCCTTGGAAAAACTGCCGTTGCTTGCTTCCGCCTGAATCTCGTCGCGCAGATAATACATCTCGCGCAGATTCGCCATCAGGAATGCGTCCGCCTCTCCATTTAAGATGGCGCGAATCGCTTCCGGCTGTTCCTCTTCGGGGCGAATCCGGAACAAGCCTCCGTCCAGCGTTTCAACATTCAGGCAAGCCTGGCTGTTCTTCTCTTCGAGCAGACAGTCCGCCACCTCGCAATAGAGCGTCGCGAATCTGTCGCAATTGGGATACATCTTTCTCTTCTTCAGGATCGAGACGCCGTAGAAAACCGCGGCTATTGCCGCAACAGCCAACATCGCCAGATATTGTCCCATATTACGCCTCTTCCGTTTGTCGAAATGGTACGTGGCCGGAACGGCGTTGCCGTTCCGGCCGCAACGGGCTTATTGCCTATTATACATCATCGAATCCGTCGAACGCAACGATGCGCGAAATGCAGCTTTCGCCTTCGACGAGTTTCCACGGGAAGATACCGATGACGCAGCGCTTGTTGGAGAGCTCCTCGATCTGTCCGCCGACGCACTCCGCGTGGATCGCTTCATACGGTTTGCAGAAGAGTTCGATATGCATTGCCTGATAGTGCTCCGGCCAGGGATACACTTCATTCAGCGTTTTGCCATATTTCTTTTGGAAGACATCATCGCAGCGCTTGGCTTCCATGGGCTCCCAGTCACGAATCTTCGTGTTCATCGGATGATCCGCGCTGCCGCAGTCCACGCCGATCCAGCTGAGCTTCTTGTCGCGCACCCACTGAATGAAATCCAGCGACGGGCCGGGATGACGGAGCATATAGCGCCGCTCGTCCGCGGTCGGGCTGTCCCAGCCGTAGATGTGGTAACCGGTGTTGATGATGAGGACGTCGCCTTCCTTTACGGTAACGCGCTTTTCGATGTCCTCCGGCGTGTAGATGCCGAAATCCTCCGCCTGGTCGCTCAGATCGACCACGACGCCGGGGCGGCACAGCCGCGTGAGTTCGATGCTCGCGATGTCGCGTCCTGCGGTGTCGAAATGCAGCGGGCCGTCGAGGTGCGTGCCAACATGGTTTGAGTGTGTCAGCAGCTGTCCGTTCGCGCCGTTGGGCGTCAGGCGTTTGAAGAATTTCATCTGCAGCGGTTCATAGGTCGGCCATGCCGGCGTGCAGATACCAATCGGAATCGTGAGGTCATACATTTTGATGTCAGACCATTTGCTCATGTTGTTTGCCTCCTGATGAAAATTTTATGGTTGTTATGGTATGCCCCTTGCGGGAGCGGGTTTCTTTGTTCAGTCCGCCCAGCGCGCTGCGCAAGCGGCGAGCGCGTCTTTGAAGCAGGCTTCCGGCGGATACACGATGCCCGCGCCGACCTGGCCTACGCCTGGGTCTTTGTGCGCGATGCCCGTGTTGATAATCGGGCGGATGCCTGTTTCGATGACTTTGCGGATGTCGATACCCGTCGGGCTGCCCCGGAAATCCAGTGCGGGAATCTTGTATGCGCGTCCCTCGCCCGCCGTGATTTCATACATGCGGGTGGAGTAGTTGAGCGCATCGCTCACCTGACCGCCGACGAACTGGACGATCGCGGGCGCCGCTGCCATGCAGAAGCCGCCGATGCCGGCCGTTTCCGTGATGCAGCTGTCGCCAAGATCACGCGCCGCGTCCTTCTCCTCGTAGCCGGGGAAATACAGCCCCTTCACGAGCTCTGCCTCCGCCGAGAACCAGGTATCTTTACCCAGCCCCGCAATGCGGATACCGAAATCCGTGCCGTTTCGGCACATGGTGGCAACCACGGTGCAGTACGGTATGTCGAACACCGGATCGAGCGTACATTTCATCGCGGGCATCGAGATGTTTAAAAACGTGTGGTTGTTTCCGTTGATGAAGTTAAACGCCGCGATCTTCTGCTCGAGCGTGAAGCTCGTCTTCATGATGGACGGCACGAGTTCGCGGATCAGCAGGGACGTCCCCGCTTCGTTGCGGTTATGCCCCTCGTCGCCCATCTGCAGCAGCTTGGCTACGAGCACCTTGATATCGATTTCGCCCTTGAGCGCAACCGCTTCTTTGAGCACGGGATAGAGTTCCTTCTCCATCCAGCGCAGGCGTGTGAGCACCTCGTCGTCAAATGCGCCAAAGCGCAGCACTTTTCCGAGGCCTTCGTTAATCGTGCAGTACGCGCGGTTTTTGAAGGTTTTATTTTCAAGAATCCAGACCGGCATGCTGTAGGTGACGACGCCCGCCATAGGTCCCACCGCATCGTGCATGTTGCACGGGTCAAACGTGATCTCGCCGCTGGCGGCGAGTGCTTCCGCTTCTTTCAGGTCCTTTGCGAGGCCCTCGTAGATCAGTCCGCCCATGACGGCGCCGCGCTGCGGCCCGCTCATGCGTGCCCATGTGACCGGCGGCCCGGCGTGAAGGATGGTCTTTTTCGTCATGCCGGGGATCGTCTCGCCGGCAATACCGAGGCCTACGATCGTAGGCTGCGCTGAGAGGATACGCTCCAGCGCTTCCTTGTTCGCGGCGTCGATCTTTGCGGCCAGTTCCGGTTTTTTCAGCTTGCGTAGGTTTGCGGCGGCTTGTTTGTCCCCGCCCGCAACAGGCTTCCATTCCACATGCACCGCGTCCACCTTCTGGCTCACGAGGTCGTCATAAAACGCCTCAATTCCGAAGTTGACGACATGCAGTTTCTGCTCAAACAATTCGTTCAGTTTCGACATGTTATCCCTCCTGACGCAGGTTCGCAAGCACGCGCGCGGTAAACCGCGTCGCCTGCGCGTTGCTCGGCAATACGACGGCGCCGGCGTCTTCCAGTTGCTGCCGCATTTTGCTCAGGTTCTGCGGGTCGCCTTCCGTTCCGCAAACGGAGCAGACGCAGCAGAGGTGCCTTCCCTCTTTCTCGGCCTCCGTTTTTGCTGTGCGGATGGCTTCCGCGAGGTCGTCCGCCGGGTTGGGGTGCGATCCAAAGCCGATCACGCAATCCGCCATGATCACCGCACACGCCGGATCTTTTCCGTCGATCACGATGCGCTCCGCGCGCAGGCTCGGGTCGATCATCGGATGCGGACGTCCAACCGTGAACGCGTCGTCCCCGAAATCGAGGAACGTGTGCTCGCGGCTCTTTCCGCCTTTCGGGTCTTCCAGCGCATCCTCCGCGTTGAGCGGAATGTTGCTGTAGATGTGCCCGAGATTGCCGATCATGAGTTTCATGGCCTCGTCGCAGAGCGTGCCGCCGGTGTAGAACCCTCGCACGTACTTCTGCCCTTTCGCCATCCTGCCCGCGATCTCTTTCGCCATCGCTTCGGCTTTCGCCTCACCCATAGCAAATCCGGTATAATCCGCAATTGGTTCACCTTTGCTGTGCGCAACAGCCTTATATGCAGCATCCTCAAGCGAAACCGCCGCCGTCAGGCCGAAGGACTCGACCTCCGCCCGCTCTCCGCCGATGAAGCAGACGACCACGGGTTTGCCGCAGTTGGCGGCGATACCGAGAATTTCGGTCGCAATCTCCTTTGCCGGGGGTTTGCTGATGAGTGTGATGACCTTCGTCTTCGGGTCGTTTTTCAGCGCGTCGAGGCCGAGTTTCATCATCAGCCCGCCGATCTCCTTTTTCAGGTCGCGCCCGCCGGTGCCGATCACCTGGCTCACACCGCCGCCGAGCTGGTCGATCAGACTCGAGACTTCCTGTGTGCCTGTACCGCTCGCGGCAACGATGCCGATGTCCCCGTGCCGAACGACGTTTGCAAACGCCAGCGGCACATGGTTGATGATCGCCGTACCGCAGTCCGGGCCCATCATAAGCAGCTCGTGTTCGTAAGCGTATGTCTTGAGCGCTTTTTCTTCTTCAATCGTCACGTTGTCCGAAAATAGAATAACGTTGATTCCGTTATCGAGGCAGCCCTGCGTAACCTCCGCCGCGAATCTGCCCTGTACGGCCACGATCGCCATGTTCAGCGCAGGGTCGATTTTCAGCGCGCCTTCAAGCGTCGGCGGCATAAACGCCGCGCTCTTGGACTCGGTTTTCTTGTTGAGCAGTTCCTCCACCTTGTTGAGTACGCCGGCGAAGGCTTCCTCGCCGTCGCACGCGACGGACACGAAAAAGTCGTTTGCGGAGACGTCGCTGTCCAGCTCCGGCGTGGCAACGCCGATGTTGTGCGCGATCTCCTTATTCAGATCCGTTCCCATGCCGACGAGCGCTTCCGTCACGCCGTCCAGCTTTTTGAGTTCTTTCGAAATCAGCATGAGGGTGACGGAATCGTAATACGCGTTTTTTTTGACTTCCAGCTTTACCACTGTACGTTCCCTCCATTGATCTGCCGAAGCGCCAGCGCCACGCCGGTGAGTATGTCCGCGCCGGATGTGGAGCCGATCGCGAGCACGCGATCCACCGCGCGCCGGGCCGCCGCTTCGTCCTGAAATTGAAATGTTGACCGGAAAAGGTCGCAGAGCGCCTGATTGCAGAGCCCTTCTCCGCTGTGTAAGAGAAATGTCGCGCTGATACGGTTGGTCTTCTTGGCAGCCGACAGCGCCATGCGCGGAATCATTCCGCCAAGATGTTCGCGCCCAAGCGCGCGGAACAGAAGATGAAGTGTCGAAAAATATCCCGCGAGCAGGTCGTCCGAGGACGGGGTCAGCCCCATTCCGCAGCCCGCCGCCCTGCCCGCCGCGAGAGAAGCCGCGTCCTCTGCGCCGAGCGATACCGCAGCAAAGAGCTGCTCCAGCCTGGGCGATAGAAATTCCGTGTAGGTGTTGCCGCCTTTTCCCGTTACGAGCGGCGCGAGCCCCGCTGCATGATCCGCCTCGCGCAGCGCCGAGACGATCTTCTCCTCCAGCGCGGCAGCCGCCGGCAAAAACGATCGAATGCCGATCGAATCGACACTCAGGTCGACCGGTTCTGCGGCGGAACAATCGATCTCGATATCCGTTCCGGGAAACGAAATCCTACTATCCCTGATCGCCGCCGCCATGCCCGCGCGGACGCCCGCTTGCGAAAACGGGCGGGTTGTCCGAACGGACACGGCGTACGGTGTCAAGGTGTTTTCTCTGGCAATCAGCCCGATCAAACCGGCTCTGCCCGCAATTTCAAAATTGACCGCATGGTCAAACACGGAGTGCACTGTGCCAAGCAGCGCATGCTCTTTTGAAAGGTCGAGCAGCCGGGTGCAGACGGCGATTGCAATCATGTCTTCTCCGTGCCTTCGTTATGGTTTCTGAAAGACGAAACCATACTCCTGGCAATCGATACTCTCTTTATAGAGGATGCGGCGCGTGCGTACGACGCCGACGTCGGCCACGAGTTCCATGCCGGTTTCAATGCATTCATCAAAGCCAATCTGGCCTGTTGCGCGCACGCCGTTTTCAAACTCTACGATGCCGAAGTGGAGCCAGGGCATCATATAGCCTTCAGGCAGATTGTAAACGCGTGTCCAGGTCAGCAGTTTGCATCTGCCGCCGAGTGGTTCGGGTTCAAATTCCCGTCCGTCGCAGTCCGGATTCTGGCACACGACGTAGTGGGGATGGTGCAGCTTGCCGCACTTGGTGCAGCGATAAGCGTACATCTGTTCCATATGCTCTCCCTCCTTACTTCGTGGTCACAATCGTCGAAACGACGTTGTTGCCAAATCCGCCAAAGTTGACCGCAAGGCCCGTCTTTGCGCCTTCCACCTGCCTGCCTTCCGCCTCTCCGCGGAGCTGACGCACCAGTTCGATGATCTGGGATACGCCGGTCGCTCCCAGCGGGTGACCCTTGGCTTTGAGCCCGCCGGAGGTGTTGACCGGCAGCTTTCCGCCGACTTTGGTCTCGCCGTTGCGCGCCGCAATATGACCCTGCCCGCGCGGGAAGAGCCCCGCCTCCTCGCCCTCTTCGAGTTCGAGAATCTGGAACGCGTCGTGCAGTTCGGCAACGTCGATGTCTTCCGGGCTCATTCCGGCCATCTTATATGCTTTTTCAGCGCTGAGGCGCACCGCCAGCAGATCGCTGGGGTTGTCCCTGTTTGCAACGACATGCGTATCTGTTGCGGAGGCGATGCCCGCCACGCGTACGAACAGCTTTTCGCCGAAACCGAGTTCTTCCTGTTTGTCTTTCGCCACCAGCAGCACGGCGGCGGCTCCGTCCGAAACGGGGCACATGTCAAACTGCCTGAGCGGATCGGCGACGATGGGGTTCGTCGCGTTGATGTAAGCCGGGTTCGTGATGCGCTCCAGCACGACGGGGCGCTGGATATGCGCCACGGGGTTGTGCAAGGCGTTGTCATGATTCTTCACCGAGACGATGGCAAGATCTTTGCTCTCCACCCCGAAACGCTCCATGCACAGGCGCGTGAACAAGCCCGCGAACGCAGGCAGCGTCAGGCCGTATTTGTACTCCGCGATCGGGTGGAGCATCGTTGCAACAAAATCCGTGCCTTCCCAGCCGGTGATTTCGCGCATCGCCTCGCCGCCGATGGCCAGCACGCAGTCGCACATGCCGGATGCGATGGCCATCACGCCGAGTTTCACGGCGGACGCACCGGATGCCGGACCGTTTTCAACGGTCTCCGCCATCGCGGGTCTGATATTAAGAGAGTCCACAACGGCGCTGGCTGCGCCGCTGACGCGGTTGACCATGCCGGCGCCCATGGAGCCGACGATCACCTGGTCGATGACGTTCTTTCTGCCCGTCTTCGCGCCCGCGTCGTCCATGGCAAGCAGCGCTGCTTCACAGAGCATATCGAGAAACGTTTTGTCCGTCTTTCCAAACTTGGTGTGACCAACGCCAACGATTCCTACTTGTCTCATTTGCTGTTTTCCTTTCTATGCAAACAAGTTCCCGCGCGGAACGAAACGCTCCGCGCGGCTTACATGCGTGTCAGACGTTGAGCGTCTCCGGCATATGGACAACTTTGTTGGCTTCGATGACGTCCTCAAAGGCGGGACGGATGCCAACGTTTTTATTGGCCTTGTGCTTTTCCCAAAGCGCGCGGGTCAAAACGAAGGTCGGCACGCCGCCGAGTTCGTGCGGGAACTGCGGGCGGGACTCGAGTTCATACTCGATCATCCAGCGCTTGAAGCCGTTCGGGCTCTCCGCAACAATCCACACCTCGTCCTGATTCATAAAGTCGAAGTGATATTCCATCTTGGCGGCAAAGAGCTGCGCGCCAACACGCGCGCCGCGCTTGAGCGTCATGGTGTGATAGCTCATGCCAATCTTTTCGTTCAGCATGCGTCCGTTGACGATGCCGGCAACCTCGCCGTCAATCGCGCCGATGAACGCATACTCATCCTGCACGCGGTAACGGAGCATACCGAGCAGCTCCGCGACGATGCGCGCCGAAACGATGTCGTAAAAGTCCTTCTGGTGGTCGAGCAGCGGTTTGATGCCGTCGATGATCATTTCAATCTCTTCGCGCGTTGCCGGACGGACAAGCATATCCTCACCGGTGGTCAGCGGAATGACTTTGGGTTCATAGGGTTTCAGGCCAATCGTCGGTGGCCGCAGTGTGGCTTCCATTTCGTCTACGAGAATGTCATACTTACCCATGTGTCTTCTCCTCCTTCAATTGTGTCAATAATAGATGTTTATACCAAGGATCGATGTGATTTCATAAAATAATTGTAGCGTCATTATGAAGTCTTGTCCAGTATTTCTTGCAAATTTTTATTTTTTCTTGTTTTTGTCGCAAATGCTTCGGTTTTTTTCGTCCGGTATCCGTCGATTTTCAGAAAATATATAATAATTTGCCATTTTTCAACCAATTAAGCGTGTTTTATGGCGGTTTTATTCCGCATCTTCCCCTGCAATCTGAACGGATCGGAAGGAACTCGAATCGCCTTTTCCTTGATTTTTTCATTTTTAATGATATAAGTGTTGATTATTATTGCAGGATTTTGTTTTCTATTATTCATATTGCGAAAATATTTGGCTGATTTGTAGATTCGTAAATTGTATTTTCAGCCCGCTCGTAGTATACTGACTTTTGATAATGGGGTAGGATATCGTTTTTTCCATTTTTTATCCGTCTGGCGGGCAGTCAGCCCCTTGTCCGCAGACCGTTGGCAAAAGAGCCGGGCCTGCTAGTTGACTTGATCAAAGGAGAGGATGTCATTCTATGGAACACAAAATTCGCCGGATCGGCATATTGACCAGCGGCGGCGACGCGCCTGGTATGAACGCCGCGATTCGCGCAGCAGTTCGCACCTGCGTGCTGCACAACATCATCCCGATCGGCATCCATCGCGGATATAACGGCCTGATCCATTCCGACGTTGTCGAGCTCGACGCGCGCTCGGTCAACGGAATCACCTCGCGCGGCGGTACGATTCTGTATACGGCGCGCAGCGAGGAGTTCCGCACCGAAGAGGGCGTTGAGCAGGCAGCGAAGAACTGCAAGTATCTCGGCATCGACGGAATCATCGCCATCGGCGGAGACGGCACCTTCCGCGGCGCGCGCGACCTGTCCAAGCACGGCGTCAACACGGTCTGCATCCCCGGCACCATCGACAACGACATCGCGTGCTCGCATTACTCCATCGGGTTCGACACCGCGGCCAACACCGCAATCGATGCGATCGACAAGCTCGCGGACACCATGCAGAGCCACCAGCGCACCAGTGTCGTCGAGATCATGGGACGCAACGCAGGGCATCTTGCCATCTATGTCGGCATCTCCGTTGGCGCAACGGCGATCATCATCCCCGAGCGGCCGTTCGATTTTGAGCGGGATGTCGTCGAACACATCCGCGAGAGCCAGTACCGCGGTAAACATCATCACCTGATCATCGTCGCCGAGGGCACGGGCAGCACAAACGAAATCGCGCAGCGCTGCCGCGACGAACTCGGTCTCGATACCCGCGTAACCATCATCGGCCATGTGCAGCGCGGCGGCAGCCCGTCCGCGCGCGATCGCGTGATGGCGACGCGCATGGGGCACCGCTCCGTAGAAGAACTGCTCGCCGGCAGCACGAATCTCGTCGTCTGCTATCGCAACAGCCAGATTACAACCATGCCAATCGACGAGGCGCTCACGATGACGAAGGACCTCGACGGGTACATGTACCGCGTGGCGCAGGAGATCACGATCTGATTCAAACATGCTGCAACCCGGCCGGAAGTCCGGGTTGTTTTCTGCTTTCTAATCTATATTGCGGAGGCTGCGATGTATTTCGATACCTATGGTGATTCTTCGAATCCAACACTCGTTCTGCTGCACGGCGCGGCTGCCCTCGACACCTTTTCGCATCAATACGAGTTGCTGTCGAGCCGTTTTCATGTGCTTGTCCCCCATCTGCCCGGCGCGGGCGAGGCGGCAGCGGAAGCGTATGAGCCGCAATCTGCCGTCGACGCACTCGCAGAGTGGATCGGTGCACTTGGCACAGGCAAAGTTAGCCTGATGGGGCATTCCATCGGCGCGGAGCTCGCCGTCAAGCTCGTGTCCGAACATGCGGCGCTGTTCTCCCGCGCGGTGTTCCTCAGCCCCTGGCTGAAGTCCACACCCGCAAGCGCGCGCCTTTATGCCCGCATGGCGCGCATGACATACGGCGCAATCCGGAGCGCTTCCCTCCTGCGTATGCAGGCAAAATATTGGGGATTGAACGAAAAAGAGACGGAACGCATGGTTGAATACAGCCCGAAGATCACGGCGGAAACATACGTCGCCTTCTTTGATAAGCGCGTCCGGCTGGACGAGCTTTCCGGGTATCCCGCTGTCTCCATTCCCATGCTCGCGATGTGCGCGCGCGGGGAAACGGCTCAAACAAAGGCTTCCGTCCGCGCACTCGGCGAACAAAACACAAACTGCCTCACGGTGATCTTTCCGCAAGGCAGTCATGACTTTGTATTGCGCAACTACAAGCTGCTCAATCCGATGTTGCTGGATTTTCTGACGGCTGAGTAGCCGCCTTTCCCGGCCAAACGAGAATCAGCGCGAACGGAATGACGTTGTGCCGGGTTAAGAACCCGCGCATGGTGTCAAAGTGGTTCTCTTTCCCAGCGATGGCGTTTAAAAAACGATAACGCGGTTCGCCGGAAGCATCCGGCTGGATCGATTCATCGGCGTAAAACGTCACGAAATGAAACCCGTCCTTATGGCAGTAATAGATGATTCCCGCGTTTGTCCCTTCGGGCAGGCGCGCTTTTTTATTCCAAGCGAATTTCAGCGGCATGCGGTAGCCGCGCCGCCGGAGCGTTCGCTGCAGGCGAAAAAGATCGGTGCCCGCCAGCCCGCGAAAGACCGTGTAGCGGATCAGCTCGTTAGCGAGGTCCTGCTCCGCCGCACCGCTGCCAAAGCGCCGGAGCATGTTGAACTCCGCAATCCAGCCGCAGCCGTTGAAATCGCTCGAAAACAATCCGTATCGAATATGTTTTGTCCGCGCCTGGTCGACGATATACCCATCCTTGGAATACGCTGTTTTCACGGGTTGTTCCATGTTTCTGCACCTGCCTGTCTCTCAAAACTACAACAATAAACTATCACTTCTGCGTTTCTTCCGTCTGTGTCGTTTCTTCCATTTCGCCATCCGGGACGAGCGCGATCATCGGTTCGCGGTGTTTTGGCTGCCGGGATAGTATCTTTTTTGCCAGCGGACGCTCCACGCAATAGGTCGCAAACACTGCCGCTGCGAGCGTTGCCAGCAGGATCAGTGCGGTATATGTCCACTGCCAGCGCGTATCGCCCGTCATATTCGGTGGTTTCTCGCCGGTCCAGAAAGGAATTCTCCATTCCTTGAACCGCACCGCGATCCATTGGTGCCAGATGTAAACATTATAGGAGATAACCGATAAAAACCGCATAAGCGTGTTGGAAAACAACCATCGCACGGCGGAAAACGTCAGCGCAGCGGAAACGGTGATCAGCGCGAACACGAGTGAGAGTATGTATCGATTCTCCGCCTGCCAAATCTGCAGCACTCTCACGTCCGTCGCCGCTTGCATCATGGGAAACAGCAACGCAAACCCCGCGATCAACCCCGCGAGCGACAACGCAGAGAGCTGCGGGCTGCGGCGCACCCTCCTGCTGAAGATCACAAACAAATACGAAAAAGCCATGCCGTTTGCAAACACGCCGAAAAAAGCGGGCAACTGGTTGACCGTCACCCGGATGCTGTCCGGGTTTTTCAGCGCAAACCCGCGCAGATAGAGCGCCGCAACGGCGATCATACCGAGGAATGTCCAGACGGGTTTTTTCACGAACGCGCGGGCCAGCAGCGGAAAGAACAGGTAAAACTGCATCTCGATCGCCGCCGTCCAGAGCACGCCGTTGAGCTTTGTTCCAATCAGAATGCCGGGAAAAAGCGTCTGGGTGAATGTGAGTGTCGGGATGACGTCTCGCAAGCATTGCATCGCGCTGCGGTATGCGCCGGACGGAATCGAGACAGCAAAGAGAATCACCAGTACGGCGAAGTAATAGCTCGGGACAATGCGCGCGACGCGTTTTTTATAAAACAGCCCGGCCGCGGGCAAGGGCGCATGATCCAGCGCTGCACGGGCAAACGGTAAAAACAGACAGAACGCCGAGAGAAACAGCAGCCAGTCGACAAACAGGAACCCGGCGCGCGGTAAAAAGAGCAGGTTCAGCGTGCCGGGCAGCCCGAATTTCGTCAAAAACGGCACGTCGATATACGGCATGATCCAGTTCTGCTGCCAGAAGTGAAACCAGAGCACACCAAAAACCGCAAGCGCGCGTACGCCGTCGAGCACGTCGATATGCGTATCGTCGATTCGGGTTTTATCCGGTTTGCTGTTGATTCCCGCAGCGGTTGTGCCCGGCGTGCGGGAGATTGCCTCCTGTTCCATGCAGATAGTTTACCACACCATCCCGCCTGAAAAAAAGATGCTGGTTTGGGAATGGGCTCAAATTCCCTCCCCCGCCTTTCATTACGTGCGCGCGTATATTATAATAGAAAAAGCCGCCCGGTTTGGCTGCGCGGCCATTCTTTTCTAGATATGGAGGTTCCAGCAATATGAGCGTGTCCGTTTCCGAATTCGGGCGTCTGCCTTCGGGCGAAGCCGTATCTGTATACACCATCACGAAACCTTCCGGCGCGTCCGCCGCCCTGCTTGATTACGGCGCAACCTGGCAGAAGATGCTCGTGCCCAACCGCAGCGGTGAGCTCGTGGACGTCGTCCTCGGCTATGACACAATCGAAGGCTATCTGGAGAACAAGATGTACCTCGGCGCGACCGTCGGGCGCGTAGCCAACCGCATCAAAAACGCGCGTTTTTCGCTCAACGGCACGGAATACAAGCTTGCAGCGAACGACGGCGACGCCTGTCTGCACGGCGGCATCGCAGGATTTGACAAAAAGATATGGCAGGCGCAGATTGACGACGACAGCGTCATCTTCACCCTGACAAGTCCGGACGGGGACGAAGGCTTCCCCGGCGAGCTGTCGGTGGTCGTGGTCTATTCGCTTGGCGACGACAATGCGCTTTCGATTCGATATCTGCTCAATACCGATCGCGACACGATTCACAACATGACCAATCATGCCTACTTCAACCTCGCTGGGCACACCGGCGGCACGATACTGGAGCAGACGCTGCAGGTTGACGCAGATCGTTTCACGCGCATCACCGAGGAGATTCTGCCGACCGGTGAATTCGCGCCCGTTGACGGCACACCGATCGACTTTCGAAAGGCGAAACCCCTCGGGCAGGATATCGACGCGGACGCGGAACTCGTCCATACCATCGGCGGGTTCGACCACAACTTCGTACTCAACCACCCGAAGGGCGGCGTGGAACTCGTTGCGACGGCGGCCGATCCGATCGGCGGCGTCGTGATGGACGTTTACACCGACCAACCGGGAGTGCAGCTCTTTACCCCGAATGACTTTTCCTATATGACCGGCAAGGGCGGAGGAAAATATGGGCCGCATCCGGCGTTCTGTCTCGAAACGCAGCACTTTGGCAACTCGATGGACAACCCGCAGTTTCCGAGCATCGTGCTCCGCGCGGGCGAGGTCTTCTCCTCCGAAACCATCTATCATTTCAAAGCAGCGAAGTAAATCAACATAAAAAACCGCCCTTGCGGGCGGTTTTTTTGTTTTAATCATTATAATAAATATTACTTTAGATAATCTGTTTCGGGAACATTCATCCATGTCGAATTGTTTTCTCTAAACAATTTGAAATAAATAGAATTTCAAATAATCCGTTTCCGGAACATTCATCCATGTCGAATTGTTTTCTCTAAACAATTTGAAATAAATAGAATTTCAAATAATCCGTTTCCGGAACATTCATCAACGTCGGATGATCCGGCGATTGTCTGCGCGCTTCGATGAGTTTGAGCGAAACGCCCGCATCCCGCGCCGCCGAGAGCAGCATCCTCTCAAACAGCTCGCTCGGCATAAAATGCGAACAGGAGCACGTCGCCAGATACCCGCCGCGCGGCAGCAGCTTCATCGCGCTGTAGTTGATGCTCTTGTAACCCCGCTCCGCGCCCGCAACGGTCTTGCGGCTCTTCGTGAACGCGGGCGGGTCGAGGATGATCATGTCGTATGCCGCGCGCTGCTCGATGAGCTGCGGCAGCAGATCGAACACATCCGCGCAGACAAAATCCATCTTGTCCGTCAGTCCGTTTTTCTCCGCGTTCGCGCGCGCGAGTTCCACCGCCGCCGCGGAGACGTCCACGGCGGTCACGTGATTAGCGCCCGCCTTCGCGGCGTTGAGCGCAAACGAACCGGTGTGCGTAAAGCAATCCAGCACGCGCTTGCCGCGCGCGATCTTGGCCGCCGCGAGCCGGTTGTATTTCTGGTCGAGAAAGAAGCCAGTCTTCTGTCCGTTTTCCACATCGACGTCGTACCGTATGCCGTTTTCGACGATTTCAATCAGCGGGCTCGGCGGTTCGGGCAGATATTCCGCACGCACCCATCCCTTCTCCAGCGGCAGGCCTTCCAACTCGCGAATGGAGAGCTCGTTGCGTTCAAAGATGCCGCGCACTGTGATACCGTCGTCTTTGAGCAACGATACCAACTGGCGATAGAGCATTTCCTTGATGCGCTCGATGCCGACAGAGAGCACCTGGCTCACCAGCACATCGTGATAGCAGTCTATCGTCAGTCCCGGCAGTCCGTCCGCTTCGCCGAAGATCAGGCGGCAGCAGCCGTAGTCGTCCCCCATCGCGGTCTTCCGGTAATCGAGCGCGTATCGAAGCCGCCGCGCAAAAAACGCCTCGTCGAATTTCTCGTTTGCGTTGTTTGAAAGCAGCCTGAGGCGAATCTTGCTTTTTTTGCTGAGGATCCCCGTGCCCAGATACGAACCCTTCTCGGAAAACGCGTCGACGAGCGCACCGTTCTCCACGGCGTCGGTGTCCCCGCGCACCTCGCTGTCATAAACCCAGGGATGCCCCGCCTTGACGGAAGCCTCCGCCTTTTTCGTGATTGTCACGCGCGGAAAACCGCGTTCCTGTTTCATTTTCTTCTCCGTTTCCGTTGCCGCGCGGCGGATGATTTTCCGGCGCAGCGAAGTCCGGCATCATGGTAACACGGAGCTTTCTCTTTGTCAAAGCAAACGGTAGAACCGCCGTTTTTGGCAATGTGTGGCGAATTTTGCCCGCTAAAGGCGTTGAACAGAGCAAAACCCCTGTTTTTACGCTCAAATCGTTGATTTTTCTCGTTTTCGCCGGTTATGATCCGATTTCTTTTTGATTTTTGCTCTTCCCTGATGGAGCGATTCGTTCTATAATAGTACCGACATGTAACGAAAGGAGTGTGATTGGACGGTGGATACCGTTCCCGAACGAAGTAAGAGCAACCAGACAACCGAAGCGCGCGTTCGGGAAGCTTCGCTTTCTTACCGCGCGCGGTAAAGCGAAAGGAGAACACTGCCATGAAGAAAATCTTCAAAACCTTCGAGGCAGAGATGCGGCAAATCGACGATCCGGTCAAGGATTGTTGGATCTCGCTCGTCAAACCGACAGAGAAAGAACTCGCGGAGACGGCGGAACAGTTTGCAATCGATCCGGACGACCTGCGGGCCGCGCTGGACGAAGAAGAACGTTCCCGCATCGAACTGGAAGACAACTACACACTCATCCTCGTGGATATCCCCGCCGTGGAGAAAAACAAAGGCAAAGATATCTACATCACGGAGCCGCTTGGCATCATCCTAGCCAAAGACGCGATCATCACCGTCTGCCTTGAAGAAACGCCCGTGCTCTACGCCCTCAAACAAAAGCACGCCAACGATCTGCGCACGCACATGCGAACGCGGTTCGTACTCCAGATTCTGTATCGAAACGCCTCGCTCTTTCTGCAGTATCTGCGCGTGATCAACCGCCTGAGCGACAAGATTGAGCAAAAGCTGCACGGTTCTACGGAGAACCGAGAGCTGATCGAACTGCTCGAGCTGGAGAAAAGCCTTGTCTACTTCACAACCTCGCTGCGATCCAACGAGGTCGTGCTCGAAAAGCTGCTCAAGAGCGAGCGCATTAAAAAATACCCGGAGGACGAGGATCTGCTCGAGGACGTCATCGTCGAGAACCGGCAGGCCATCGAAATGGCGAGTATCTACAGCGGCATCCTCAGCGGAATGATGGACGCATTCGCCTCCGTCATCTCCAACAACCTCAACATCGTCATGAAATTCCTCGCCGTCATGACCATTGTGCTGTCCGTTCCGGCAATCATCTTTGCCGCCTACGGCATGAACGTCAATTCAAGCGGCATGCCCCTCGCGGGCAGCCCGTTCGGCTTTCTGGCCATCGTGCTCGTGTCGCTCGGCGTGTCTGTCGGCGTTGCGGTCTATCTGGCGAAAAAGAAGATGTTCTAGATCGCTTTTATTCAACAGCAATAAAACCCCGCCTGTTAACAGGCGGGGTTTTGAATTTGCACCCGTATGGTGTTTTCTCCTCGTCAGTGCGTCTTGTGGGAGACAATGCGCGTCCAGCCGAACTCGTCTGGCAGACGCCCGGTCTGTATGCCTGTGAGCGTGTCGTACATGCGCCGTGCAACCGGGCCGATTTCGTCGCCGAGTTTGATGGTTTCGCCGCGGTACTCCATCTCGCCGATGGGTGAGATCACCGCCGCAGTTCCTGTGCCGAACGCTTCGGTCAGCTTTCCGGCGCGATATCTTTCAAACAGTTCACCGACGGAGATACGCCGCTCAACGCATGGAATCCCGAAGTGCCGCGCGAGGTCAATCACGCTGCGGCGGGTAATGCCGTTGAGGATGCTTCCGTCCGTCGCGGGCGTGATCAGCTCGCCGTCGATGACGAACATGACGTTCATCGCGCCGACTTCTTCTATATATTTCTTCTCGCAGCCGTCGAGCCAGAGCACCTGATCAAAACCGCGCTGTTTTGCGTTGACCGCAGCCAACAGGCTCGCGGCGTAGTTGCCGCCTGTCTTAACGTCTCCCGTTCCGCCGACGACGGCGCGCACGAGTTTGTCTTCAATATAGATCTTCAGCGGCGTGATGCCCTTTGCGTAAAACGCACCGGACGGCGAGCAGACGATGAAGAAAATATGCCGCTGCGCCTTCGAGATACCGAGCTGCCGGCCGTCTCCGAAGATCGCCGGACGCAGGTATAGAGAAGTCCCGGGCGATTTTGGCACCCAAGCGCGCTCGAGGTCGACCAGCGTTTCGAGCGCTTCCAGCTGGAGCGCTTCGTCGATTTGCGGCAGGCACATGCGCGCCGCGCTGCGATTGAGACGCGCGGCGTTTTGTTCCGGCCGGAACAGTCCGACTTCGCCGTTTTCATAGTGATATGCTTTCAACCCCTCGAATACTTCGAGCGAATAGTGCAGCACCGGAGAAGCCGGGTCGATACAAAACGGCTGATACGGCACGATCCGTTCGTTGTGCCAGCCGTTTTGTTCGTCATGCTCCGCAATGAACATATGGTCGGAAAACAGGCTGCCGAATCCGAGCTTGCTTTCGTCCTGCAGTTTTTGCTTCGGCAGCGCCGTGCGCGTGACGGGAATTCCCATATTTACACCGCCTCTTTCACGATGCAGGCAGCCCCGCGCCGCAGCGCTTCGATGTTAAGCGAAACAAACGCCGCTTTGGTGCCGGTGAACATATGCCGGAACATCTCCTCGATTGCGCGCATGCTCAAGAGTTTGGTCACGGAGATATACGCGCCGAGCATGACCATGTTCGCGGCCTTGGGGTTGCCAAGTTCGCTTGCGATGTCGAGACAGGGAATGTAATAGGCCGACACATCCTTCCGTTTGACCGGAATTTCGATGATGCTGCTGTTGACGAATATGCTGCCGCCGCGCACCGTCTGCGGTTCAAAACGCAGCAGAGAGGGTTTGTTCATTACGATCAGTTCGGTCGGTTCCAGCACCAGCGGAGAGATGATCTCCTCGTTGCTCAGCACCACGGAGCAGTTGGCAGTTCCGCCGCGCATCTCCGGCCCGTAGCTTGGCATCCAGCTCACGCTGAGCCCTTCCTCCATACCCGCTTCCGCGAGCGCCTTGCCCATGGCCATAACTCCCTGTCCGCCGAATCCGGAAATAATCACTTCATGCGTCATGTTATTTTTCCTCCGATCTGTCCGCGTATACGCCCAGCGGGTAGTATGGCAGCAGGTTCTCCTTCAGCCAGCCGACCGCCTCAACCGGGGTGAGGCCCCAGTTGGTCGGGCAGGTGGACAGGAGTTCCACAATCGTGAATCCCGCGCCAGCCATCTGCAGTTCAAACGCTTTTTTCACCGCGCGCTTCGCTTTGGCGATGTTCGCGGGGTCGGATACCGTCACCCGCGCCGCATACGCGCAGCCGTCCAGCGTCGAGAGCATCTCCACAACGCGGATGGGCGAACCGTGTATGTCCTTCTGCCGCCCGAGTTGTGTTGTGGTCGTCTTTTGTCCAATCAACGTTGTCGGCGCCATTTGGCCGCCGGTCATGCCGTAGATTGCGTTGTTGATGAAGATCGCCGTGATCTTTTCGCCGCGCATGGCGGCGTGGACGATCTCCGCGGTTCCGATTGCGGCGAGGTCCCCGTCTCCTTGATAGGTGAACACCGCGCAATCCGGATGGACGCGCTTGATGCCGGTCGCGACCGCGGGCGCGCGCCCGTGCGCCGCCTGCTGCATGTCGCAGGCAAAATAGTTATAGGCAAACGCCGAACAACCGACCGACGCCACGCCGATTGTGGAGCCGATGAGATCCATCTCCTCCAGCGTTTCTGCAACCAGCTTATGCGCAACGCCGTGCGTACAACCCGGGCAGTAATGCATTTCGGCATCCGTCAGTCCCTTGGAGCGCTGATATACGATGCTCATGGTGTTACGCCTCCTTCATCGCGCGCCGTGCGACGGCCGCAACTTCGTCCGGCGTCGGCGCGATTCCGCCGCCCGTTCCGGTAAAGTAGACCTTTTTTGCCCCGTTGACCGCGATTTTCACGTCGTCGATCATCTGCCCCATGCTCATCTCCACGCAAACGACCGCTTTCACGCTCTTTTGCGCGGCGCGTTTGTGCAGCGCTTCTTCCGGAAACGGCCAGAGCGTGATGGGACGGAACACCCCCGCCTTGACGCCCTCTTTACGCAGTTTGAGCGCCGCCGCGCGGCAGATGCGGGACGTCGTGCCGTAGGCTACGAGCAGAATTTCGGCATCATCCGCCATCTGCTCTTCAAACCGGATCTCGTTTTGCGTAATTTTGTCGTGCTTTTGCTGGAGTTTACGGTTGTGCTCCGAGCAGTCCTTCGGATCGATAAAGAGAGAGTTGATGATGTTGTGCTGCCGCTTTCCCTTTGTTCCGTCAGTCGCCCAGCTTTTCGGCGCGAGTTTGCGCTGCTTCGGCGTTTTCCACTCGACGGCTTCCATCATCTGTCCGATCATGCCGTCCGCCGCGATCACCACGGGTATGCGGTATTCATCCGCAATATCAAACGCTTCCTGCGTCAGGTCGGTCAACTCCTGCACCGTTGCAGGCGCAAGCACGACCGTTCGGTAGTCCCCGTTGCCGCCGCCGCGCGTCGCCTGAAAATAGTCGGCCTGCGCGGGAGCAATGCTGCCAAGACCCGGTCCGCCACGCATGATGTTGACGATGACCGCAGGCAGTTCCGCGCCCGCGATATAGGAAATCCCCTCCTGTTTGAGGCTGATGCCCGGCGACGAGGAGGATGTCATCACGCGGGCACCGCTTCCGGCCGCGCCGTATACCATGTTGATGGCGGCGATTTCGCTCTCCGCCTGCACAAAGCTGCCGCCGTGCTCCGGCATATGCCTTGAGAAATACTCGGGCACCTCGTTTTGCGGTGTAATGGGATATCCAAAGAAATAACGGCAGCCCGCGCGGATCGCCGCTTCGGCGACCGCCTCGTTGCCTTTCCAAAGTTCTTTTGCCATGGTGTTATCTCCTCTCCACGGTGATCACGCTGTCCGGGCACATCCTCGCGCAGCTTGCGCAGGCCGTGCACTCCTCCATGCGTTCCACCGCCGCGGGGTGATATCCCCGGGAGTTCGTCGCCGCGCGCATGACGATGATATGCCTGGGGCATACGGCTTTGCAAAGTTCGCACCCCTTGCAGCGCTCTTCTTCAAACGTTACGTAACCCGCCAAACTGGATCACTCCTTTTCTGACTCGATTTCGCTCTCCCATGGTTTCCCCATATAGAAGCGCATCGGAAATTGCAGCGGTTCCGGCAGATCAATGCTGCCCGCCAGCCGTGCGTCGAATGCGTGATACTTCACCGGAATGCCGGTTTGTTTTGCCAGGGTGTTCAGTTTCTCCGCCGCTTGCAAAACGTCTGCGGCCGTGGTGTCTTTGAGCAGGTGCGTGTTACCCACCAGCCCGGTGACAGCGAGCTTTGCGCTGTATTCGATCTGCCGCAGATACTGCTCCGCCTTCTCCAGCGTGTTGGTTTCCGGTCGGTTGAAGTTGACAACGCAGAGCATCTCGTGCTCGATCTGCTGAATCTTTGCGGCATAGCGACCAAGCACCATCGCGCCGACGGCGTCTCCGCCGACGTCCATAATGCCGCAGACGCCGCTCTCCAGCAGCGCGTAAACCTCCGGGTTGATTGCGGGCATATCCGTTCCGCTCATAGAAGAAGCGATCAGGCGGATGCCCGCGGCGGTGAGCGTATCCCTGCGTTCGCGCGAACAAAAATACGGGTTCACGATGTCGAGGTCAGCCAGCGAAACGCTGTTGCCCTCCTCCGTCAGCCGGAACGCAAGATTGACCGCAAACTCCGTTTTCCCGCTGCCGTAGTGTCCCGTTACGATTGTTAAATGCTGTTCCATCTGTCCTTGCCCCGATCTCGAATGCAATCAGTATTCCAGCGGCTCTGCCTCGCCGGACAGTACCCTGAGCGCCGCTTCGCTCAGCGCCTTCTGCTCGTCCTCGCCCGGCATGACGACGACTTCCGCAATAAACGATGTGCGCTCGGCAATCCAGTTTGTAAACGCCTTGTCGTGCGCAAATCCGCCAGTCAGGATGATCGCCTGCACGTTGCCTTTCAGCACCGCGGCGCAGGCACCGATCTCCTTTGCCGTTTGATACGCCATACCCTCCAGCACAAGCCGCGCCGTCTCGTCCCCGTTTGCCATGCGTCGGCTGATCTCCTTGCCGTCGTCTGTGCCGCAGTAGGCGATCAGTCCGCCCTTGGTGTTGAGTTCTCGAATCATCGCTTCTGCCGGCAAATGCTTCTTGTCGCAGAACCGGAGCACACCTCTGGTTGGGAGCCCGCCGCAGCGCTGCGCGCTGTAAGGCCCGTCTCCGCCGAGCCCGTCGTTTACATCGACCACGCGCCCTTTGAGATGGGCGCCGACGGTCGCGCCGCCGCCGATATGCGCGATGATCAGGTTGATCTCATCATACTTGAGCCCGCGCTCGGCGCAGAACCGGCGCGCTTTGGCCTTCTGATTCAGCGCGTGAAAAACAGAAGCGCGGCTGATATCCGGGTGTCCGGACAGCCGCGCAAGGTCGCAAAGTTCGTCGGTTACGACGGGGTCTGCTATATAGGCAGGTATGCCATATGTCTTTGCAATATCGTTTGCCAGCATCGCGCCCATGTTCGAAGCATGGTCGCCATACCTGCAGGATGTCAAATCGTCCAGCATGCGCGCGTTGACCCGGTAGGTGCCGCTCGGAATCGGGCGTAGCATGCCGCCGCGTCCGATCACCGCATCCAGCGATTCGAACGGGATTCCGTTTTCCTCAAACGCACGTGTAATGGCCTTCTTGCGCAGCGCGATCGCGCCTTCCGGATCCACACTGTACACAATCACGCTTCCGTTGTGTTCGATGGTCGCTTCAAACAACGCGACGTCATCATCATATACTGCGAGCTTGGTCGAGGAAGAGCCGGGATTGATCGCGAGAATGCGGTACGCCATGGATGCATGCGTCCTTTCAATTGAGTGTTTGTATCGGAAGGGATGTTTGATGTTCGTTCATCTGATCATTTTACGCCGCTGGAAGCGCGGGCGTTGTAGGATGTATGATCTGTACTACGACATCATACTACTAAATTAGTGGTATGATGTCAACACCGCGAAGGGCGTATTTGCTTGTCAGAGGAAAATATATGATGTATGATGTTTGTAATTATTTGACGGTGAGGGCTTCAACTATGGTCGGCGACAACAAAAGCCTTTCGGAGCGCACTGCAAACGAGCTATATAATATGATCGTTCTGCAGAAACAGTTTGCTCCGGGAGAAAAGCTGCCAAACGAAAACGATCTCTCATTAAGCCTTGGTGTGAGTCGGACGACGCTGCGCGAAGCGGTGCGTTATCTGATCGCGCAGGGTATCCTGAGCGTGCAGCGCGGCCGCGGCACGTTCATCAGCGACGACCTTGCGCTGTTTAACAAGTATGACATGGGTGCTCTTGACCATGCGCGGCTTGCGGATATGTATGAGATTCGCCTTATGTTTGAGCCGCAGTGCATCATGCTCGCCTGTTTCCGCGCCACAGAAGAAGAGCTGCAAGGCATCCTGGAGCAGGCTCAAATCGTTGAGCGGCTCGTTCGAACGGACGGTAACTGGCCGGACGAAGACCAGCGGTTCCACGAGATGATCGCCGCCGCGTCGCACAACGAGTTCATCATCCGCATGTTCCCGATCATCAACGCCGCCGTCAACGAGGCAATGGAGATTTCGGAGAACACGGAGGCGCTGAAATCCATCGTGATTCACGACAATCAGGATATGTGCAGCTTCCTGCGATTGCGGGACGGCGCGGGTGCCAAGAGCGCAATGAGCATTCATATCCGCCATGTGATCAACACCCTCGGCCTGAGTACCGGAGAACTCTAATACCGTTGTCTATTCGGAAAGCACCCCCGCCGTTCGCTGTAGTGTACGGGGATATGGGTGCTTTGATTTTCAATCTTTCAACGTTTTTTCCACCGCTTGCGAAAATTGAATTCTACATCTTAAGGAGCTTTATTATGTCAAGAGTCGCTCTCGTTTCCTGTACATCATATGATCCGGATCAGGTTCGTGCAGCCGTTAAGCGGGGCTTTGCCCTGCTCGGCGGCGCATCCGCTTTCGTTCAGCCCGGCGAAACCATTCTGCTCAAGCCAAACTGGCTCTCCGCCGATCCGCCGGAAAAAGCAGTCACCACGCATCCGGCTGTGTTTCAGGCCGTTGCAGAAATGCTCCTCGAAGCGGGCGTCTCTCTTACTTACGGAGACTCTCCCGGGTTTCAGTCTCCGGAAGTCGCCGCGAAACGGACCGGACTCGCCGCTGTAGCGGATGTCCTTAACATTCCGCTTGCGGACTTTCATGGCAGCCGCGAAGTCCATTTTGCTGAGGGGAAACAGAATAAAAAATTCGACATCGCAAATGCCGTGTTCGAGTGCGACAGCGTCGTCAGCTTACCCAAGATGAAAACGCACGGGTTCCAACGCGTCACCGGCGCTGTCAAAAATCAGTTCGGCTGCATCACCGGCGCGCTCAAGGGCGAGTTCCATGTGAAGGTTCCGGACGCGCATGATTTCGCCAAGATGCTCATCGATCTGAACGCTTATATCCGGCCCGTGTTATTTACCATGGATGGTATTCTCGCCATGGAAGGCAATGGACCGCGAGGCGGCGAGCCCCGAGCGATGAATGTTCTCTTGTTTTCCGACGATCCGGTGGCTTTGGATGCTACCATGTGCCGTATTATGAATCTAGACCCCGCTCTGGTGCTGACAAATCAGGCGGGATTGGAGATGGGACTCGGCACCTATCTGCAAGAAGAGATCGAGCTTCTCGGGGATCCGATCGAATCCTTCATCGCCCACGATTACCACGTTAACCGTGAGCCCGATCCGCCACAGAATGAAAAAAAACGATCCAGCTGGATGAAAAGCATCATCACGCCGCGCCCATACATCATGGAAGAGCGATGCGTGCGCTGTGGCGTCTGCGTCAATCTCTGCCCTGTGACCCCCAAAGCGGTCGATTGGCACGACGGAAACAAAAAGAACCCGCCGAGCTATCAATATGACCGCTGCATCCGCTGCTACTGCTGTCAGGAGATCTGTCCGGAGAGTGCTGTTCAGATTAAAGTGCCGCTTCTGCGCAGGCTGATCGATCGAAAATAGCGGGCGCAGCCAAGTCTGCGTTGTCACACCGGAGCGTGTATCTCCGTATCTTCTCAAGAGGAATACCGTCTCGATTCAGTCAATCCGTCATAAAAAAAGACCCGTGTTTTATACGCGGGTCTTTCCTGCGTTTGAAATCGATATGATATTCCGGAACACCGCTTCATCATGCCGCTTTGCCCAATCACTTTACAAATTGTACGGTTTCTATTATACCACGCGTGGTAGCAGCGACACTTGTCAATTTTCTGCTGTTTTTTTCCGTTCGTCCCTATTACATTTTTGTGTTTTTGAACGATTTTCTACTGCACTGCCATCCTGTCTCTTCTGCATCCAATTACAGAGCGATATACCTATATTACGCGTGTATGTAATGGTTTTGTAATTGATCTATTCTTTTGTACGTGCGATATCGATAATCTGCTGTCTGTTTTACAGGAATATACAACTCTTGATAACAACTCTACAATCCGGCTTGTGCTTTGGCAAGTCACAGGACCCCGCGGGTTGCACAATCGCGACAAAAAGCAACGTGCATGTAACAAAAAACGGGTTTCTCGAAAAAACGCCTCAAAAACGGCAGTGAAAAGTGGAAAAAAAGTTTAAAAAAAGTTCATAAGCACCTGAAAAAACACTCAAATGTAATAATCGTTTCCTATAATGAGTATATCTAGTAGGATATGTTAACGCGTGGTTTCAAAAAGAAGGGGGCATTCACATGAAAAACTCGCGTATCTTCAAAATAATCAGTATGATGCTAAGCGTCATGATGGTTCTAACGTTATTCCCAACCTCTGCGTTGGGCGTGGCTGAAGTTACTTATACTTTAACAATTGACTATCAATACGAGGACGGCACCGAAGCCGCTCCCCAATACCAGGACACGACTTTGGTGGAAGGCGCAGCCTACAGCGTCGCTTCGCCGGATATTCCCGGATACAGTCCCGATCAGGCAACCGTCAGCGGTACAATGCTTGCAGGGAATGTAGATGTAACTGTAACCTATTACCCCACATCTCAAACATTAACCATTTATTACCAATATGATGGCGGGGCTGAGGCTGCGACGACATATACGCACGACTATTTAACCGGAGAGGCGTACAGCGTCGATTCTCCCGACATACCCGGCTACAGGCCCGACCAGACAACCGTCAGCGATACGATGGCTGCCGATAATGTCGAGGTCACCGTGGTCTACCATCAGATCTATACATTGACGATCAACTATCAATATGAAGACACCACCGAAGCTGCGTCGCAATACACCGGCGGATATATAGCCGGTGAAGCGTACAGCGTCATCTCTCCTGACGTAACCGGTTATAAACCCGACCAAGCTGTTGTCAGCGGTACGATGTCTGAAGGCAATGTGGAAGCCGTGGTGATTTACCACCCGACCTACACCCTAACGATCAACTATCAATATGCGGACGGTTCGGCAGCTGCATCGCAATACACCGGCGAATTTGTATCCGGCGAAACGTACAGCGTTGCTTCACCTTCCATTACACACTACTTCCCCGATCAGGCAACCGTCTCCGGTACCATGCCTGGTGAGACCGTTACGGTTACGGTTACATATGTATCCTATCAAGTTCACATCAATGTCTACTATAAGAGTAGAAGCACAGTAACTCTTGTTCAGCAATTTGATAAGTACGTTGACTATGCAACCTTGACCGCTCACTATACTGGTTCCAATTTACCATTGGTAATATCTTTACAGGGACAAACAAACTACACTTTAGGCTGGAAAACTACAGATTACGCTGCATCAGACCTGGTCCAAAACGGCACAACAGGTCTTATTCCCACGATCAGTAGCACATCGTATTCTTATGTTGTTGACGTCGTCTTGAAAGCGCCGCCGAACAATACCAGCTACACAGTTACCTATAATTCCAATGGTGGCACGGGTACGATGATTGATCCCAACAGCCCGTATGCAGATGACGCGTCATTTACTGTGCTCGCCAACAGCTTCACCGCTCCGACCGGCCAACACTTTGCAGGCTGGAATACCCAGTCTGATGGATTCGGAACCCCTTACTTAGTTGGCTCAACGTATTCCATTATCGGCAACATAACTCTCTACGCACAGTGGGAGGATGATACCTATACCGTCACCTACTACGCCAACGGCGGTATGGATCCCGTACCCGTGGACAGTAATGAGTATTTAACGAACGATGCAGTAACGGTTCTGTTCACGCCCGAACCGACCCGCACAGGATATAACTTCCTCGGCTGGTCCGAGAGTTCCTCAGCAACATCGGCTGCTTACTCCTCCGGCGGAACAACTTCATTTATTATGGGTTCGAGCGATGTATCGCTCTACGCCGTATGGGAAAATGAAGACTACATGTTGAGCTACAACGGCAACGGCGGAACGACCACCCTGACCGACACCACTGAATATGTCATTGGCGATGTCGCAACCGTGCAGTTCTCGCCCGTTCCGACACGCGCAGGCTATAACTTCCTCGGCTGGTCCGAGAGTCCGTCGGCAACGACAGCGACCTATACATCCGGCGGAACGACCACACTAACCTTCGGCGCAGCGGACGTTACGCTCTACGCCGTCTGGGAAAACGTGATCTACTCGCTGAGCTACAACGGCAACGGCGGAACGACCACCCTGACCGACACCACTGAATATGTCATTGGCAATGTCGCAACCGTGCAGTTCTCGCCCGAACCGACCCGCACAGGATATAACTTCCTCGGCTGGTCCGAGAGCGCCTCCGCGACGACGGCGACCTATACATCCGGCGGAACGACCACACTGACCTTCGGCGCAGCGGACGTTACGCTCTACGCTGTTTGGGAAAACGTGATCTACTCGCTGAGCTACAACGGCAACGGCGGAACGACCACCCTGACCGACACCACTGAATATGTCATTGGCAATGTCGCAACCGTGCAGTTCTCGCCTGTACCGACACGCGCAGGCTATAACTTCCTCGGCTGGTCCGAGAGTGCCTCCGCAACGACAGCGACCTATACATCCGGCGGAACGACCACACTAACCTTCGGCGCAGCGGACGTTACGCTCTACGCCGTCTGGGAAAACGTGATCTACTCGCTGAGCTACAACGGCAACGGCGGCTCGACTTCCCTGACCGACACCACTGAATATGTCATTGGCAATGTCGCAACCGTGCAGTTCTCGCCTGTACCGACACGCGCAGGCTATAACTTCCTCGGCTGGTCCGAGAGCGCCTCCGCAACGACAGCGACCTATACATCCGGCGGAACGACCACACTGACCTTCGGCGCAGCGGACGTTACGCTCTACGCCGTTTGGGACATCCTTGATTACTCCGTGACCTATGCCGAAGGCACAACTGACGCGGTCAGCGGAATGCCCGACGACGTTACTGACGTCGCATACAACAGCACCTTTGATGTCAGCGCTGCAACTCCTACGCGCACCGGATACACGTTTGCCGGGTGGAGCACTTCCGATGTCACAGGCTCTTTGCAAACCTATTCGGCAAGCGGAAGCTTTACGATGCCGAGTAACGCTGTCACATTGACTGCAACGTGGGATGCGATACCGGAAGTTCATTCGTTCACCTTTACATTCATGCAGATTGCAGGTTCCGACGAGAATGATCTGCGCACATACCGTGTGAGCCACAATGACGCAAGCGATATTTACTATCCTGTGAAGCTAGGCTACAAAATTTCTGGAACAAGCACGATCGTTGAGATTCCGAGCTCCTTCACGTTCAACCATACGACGGCCAACCGGTTCTCCGATCCTTTCTATTTCACGACGAACGCGCTGGGCGTTGATCAGAGCGAAACTTGTATCCTCTACTGGTGGAATGCCTCTGCAGGCAGCTGGATTCAAGCGAGCACGAAAGCTTCCTCAGCACTGCATAAGGTAACGTACGACGCAACCGGCGGAACGCTGAACGATCCGCTACTTGCAGCGCAGTACGCGTTCCATGGCACCGCCATTACAGAACCGACCGCCGAAAGAACCGGCTACACGTTCGACACTTGGAATTACGCACCAACGATTAATCTGGGCAGCGTAAACGCCAGCAGCACGGTCACCGCGAGCTGGACCGCGAACGATTACTCCGTGACCTATGCCGAAGGCACAACTGACGCGGTCAGCGGAATGCCCGACGACGTTACTGACGTCGCATACAACAGCACCTTTGATGTCAGCGCTGCAACTCCTACGCGCACCGGATACACGTTTGCCGGGTGGAGCACTTCCGATGTCACAGGCTCTTTGCAAACCTATTCGGCAAGCGGAAGCTTTACGATGCCGAGTAACGCTGTCACATTGACTGCAACGTGGGATGCGATACCGGAAGTTCATTCGTTCACCTTTACATTCATGCAGATTGCAGGTTCCGACGAGAATGATCTGCGCACATACCGTGTGAGCCACAATGACGCAAGCGATATTTACTATCCTGTGAAGCTAGGCTACAAAATTTCTGGAACAAGCACGATCGTTGAGATTCCGAGCTCCTTCACGTTCAACCATACGACGGCCAACCGGTTCTCCGATCCTTTCTATTTCACGACGAACGCGCTGGGCGTTGATCAGAGCGAAACTTGTATCCTCTACTGGTGGAATGCCTCTGCAGGCAGCTGGATTCAAGCGAGCACGAAAGCTTCCTCAGCACTGCATAAGGTAACGTACGACGCAACCGGCGGAACGCTGAACGATCCGCTACTTGCAGCGCAGTACGCGTTCCATGGCACCGCCATTACAGAACCGACCGCCGAAAGAACCGGCTACACGTTCGACACTTGGAATTACGCACCAACGATTAATCTGGGCAGCGTAAACGCCAGCAGCACGGTCACCGCGAGCTGGACCGACCCGATCGAGTACACCATCACCTACGTGATGAACGGCGGCACCAACAACCAGGGCAACCCGGACACCTATACCGTCGAGAGCCCGACGATTACGCTGCTGGATCCGACGAGAGCTGGTTACAACTTCATTGGCTGGACGCCGACGAATAGCATCCCGACAGGTTCCACCGAGAACAAGACGTTCACCGCAACCTGGTCCGACCCGATCGAGTACACCATCACCTACGTGATGAACGGCGGCACCAACAACCAGGGCAACCCGGACACCTATACCGTCGAGAGCCCGACGATTACGCTGCTGGATCCGACAAGAGCTGGTTACAACTTCATTGGCTGGACGCCGACGAATAGCATCCCGACAGGTTCCACCGAGAACAAGACGTTCACCGCAACCTGGTCCGACCCGATCGAGTACACCATCACCTATGTGATGAACGGCGGCACCAACAACCAGGGCAACCCGGACACCTATACCGTCGAGAGCCCGACGATTACGCTGCTGGATCCGACTTACCTTGGGTTCACATTCGTCGGATGGGCGCCGAGTGATACAATCCTGACAGGGTCCACCGGAGATTTGATCTTCACGGCCCTCTGGGTGCCTGCAACATTTGCGGTCAATTATGAGACCGGAGTTGCGGCAGTTGTCACCGGCATGCCGGCTGATGTACCGGTCGTGCTGTTCGGCTCACCGTTTGTCGTATCTCCGACCATTCCGGTCCGTGCTGGATTCACCTTCATTGACTGGATCACCACTGACGTCAACGGCACGGCGCAGGCTTATACAAGCGGCGATATCTTCGCAATGCCTGCCAACGATGTCTCACTCACTGCAACCTGGGTCGCCGATCTGACCCCGGTGAATTACAACCCGAACGGCGGTATCGGAGCGGAATATACCGAAGGCCTGCACGCGACATTGTCGCTGGTCACGGTTGACGCAAACTCCTTCACGAGACCCGGGTATCAGTTCATTGGCTGGAGCGAGACTCCGACAGGACCGATTACGCAACAGCCGGGCAACACATTCGTAATGCCCGCGTATCAGGTAAACTTCTACGCGCAGTGGGAGCAGGTATTCTACACCGTCACATACATGGTGACGGGCGGAACGCTGGACGGGCTTGACGGCGATACACCGTTTGCAACGTACGGCGGCCTGGGATATGGCGACGCGGTTCCTGTTCCGGCAGACCCGGCACAGGAAGGATACACCTTCGACGGCTGGACAACGGCAATCCCGGCGACCATGCCCGAAGGCAACGTGACGATCTACGGCACACTGACGCAGATTACGCTCCGTGCCGAGGAGATTCCGGATGAACCGACACCGCTCGCAACACCGTCATGGGCGCTGCTCAACCTGATCCTGACGATCGTCACCGCTCTTGCAATCGTCATCATCTTCACGCTTCTGAAGAAGAACCGCGAAGTCGAACTGACGAAGAAGAGCAAGGCGTTCCGCTGGTCCACACTGGTACCGGCAATCGGAGCAATCGTCGCGTTCGTGTTGACAGAAGACATGAAAAACCCGATGGTACTGACCGATAATTGGACGCTTCTCATGGCCGGCATCGCGGTCGTTCAGGCTCTGCTGATCACCTTCGCACTGCAGAAGGACAAGAAAGAAGCGTAAGCTTCCGATTCAAAGCTCAATCACATAACCAACAAAAAAAGAGACGCATATGCGTCTCTTTTTTACGTTGCGGATCGTTATCCGATTCGTTTCCCGATCTTTCCGAATGCGTCTTTGCCAGCATACTGCGCAGCAGCGCCGAGCTCGTCCTCAATGCGCAGCAGGCGGTTATATTTTGCGACGCGGTCCGTGCGGGACGGTGCGCCGGTCTTGATCTGCCCGGCGTTCGTCGCAACCGCGATGTCCGCAATCGTCGTATCCTCCGTCTCACCCGAACGGTGCGAGGTCACGGTCGTATACCCCGCGCGCTGCGCCATCTCGATGGCTTCCAGCGTCTCCGTCAGCGAGCCGATCTGATTGACCTTGATAAGGATCGAGTTCGCGTCCTCCTCCTCGATGCAGCGGGCGAGACGCTTCGTGTTCGTCACCAGCAGGTCGTCGCCCACCAACTGGATTTTGTCGCCCAGTTCTTTGTTGAGCGCATGCCAGCCGTCCCAGTCCTCTTCTGCCAAGCCGTCCTCCAGAGAGATGATCGGGTACTTCGCCGCGAGATCCGCCCAATAGGCGATCATCTCGTCGCGGCTCTTGAGCACGCCCGTCTTCCAGAAGAGATAGGCGCCCTCCTTGCCCGCTTTCTTCGCCTCGTCGTACATTTCGGTCGAGGCGGAGTCCATCGCGAGCATGAAGTCTCTGCCGGGAACGTATCCCGCTTTCGAAATCGCCTCCAGCAGCGTTTCTAGCGCCTCCACCTCGCCGGAGAGGTTTGGCGCAAAGCCGCCCTCATCGCCGACGGAAGTACTCAACCCCTTCTTGTGGAGAATGTCTTTGAGCGTGTGAAACACCTCCGCGCCCCAGCGCAGCCCTTCTGCAAAGGAAGGCGCACCGACGGGCATGATCATAAACTCCTGGCTGGAGATGTTGTTGTCCGCGTGTTTGCCGCCGTTGATGACGTTCATCATCGGCACCGGCAGCACATGCGCGTTGACACCGCCGATGTAGCGATACAGCGGCAGGTCGAGCGTCTTCGCCGCGGCTTTCGCCGCCGCGAGCGACACGGCCAGTATGCCGTTTGCGCCAACCTTGCTCTTGTCGGGCGTGCCGTCGAGCGCAAGCATGGCGTAGTCGATCTCGCGCTGGCCGGTGACGTCCATGCCGACAAGCTTCGGCGCGATCAAGCCGCGTACATTCTCTACGGCTTTCTGTACACCTTTGCCCATATAGCGGCTTTTGTCGCCGTCGCGCAGTTCCAGCGCCTCATATGCGCCCGTAGACGCGCCGGACGGCACAGCGGCCCAGCCGACAATGCCACCGCTCGTCGTCACTTCCGCTTCCACCGTCGGGTTCCCGCGGGAATCCAATATCTCGCGAGCCGTAATCTTTGTAATCGTCTGTCGATTCATTTATCAAAACCTCCGTTTCAAAATCATTGATGCAGCAGATCCACACCGAATTGTATGGGTCTGATATCAACGTAGCACAATCATGTATTTTGTCAAGTATGTGCGTCACACCGGGCATGTTTCGCCATAACGTCGCCGCTGTGATTGACGCTTGACCTGCCGTTCGATAGAATAATCAGTAATGATACTATTTTATTGAGGCACTTACATGAAACGAAAACTGCGCTCCCTTACCCCGGCGATGACGTTCATCCTGCTCTTCAGCATCGTCAGCCTGCTCTCCGATATGACGCATGAAGGCGCCGCGAGCATTCGCGGGGCATATCTTGCGCTGCTCGGCGCGTCCGCCGCAACCATCGGGTTCGTCTCCGGCCTTGGCGAACTTGTCGGATATTCGCTTCGCTTCCTCTTTGGCAAACTCGCCGACCGAACGAAGCGCTATTGGCTGATCACGATAATCGGATATACCGTGGATGTGCTTGCCGTTCCCGCGCTCGCGCTCGCCGGAGAGCACGGCTGGATTCTGGCGGGTGGACTGATCATCATCGAGCGAATTGGAAAAGCGATTAAAAAACCCGCAAAGAGCACACTGCTGTCCTTTGCCGCCACGCAGGAGGGCATCGGCAAGAGTTTCGCGATTCAGGAGATGCTGGATCAGATCGGCGCGTTTTTAGGCCCAGTCATGCTCTATGTTGCGCTGTTGTTTAAAACGGATGGCTCGATGTTGAGCCGGTATGCGTTCTGCTTTGCGTTGCTGCTGCTACCTGCCGTTGCGACCATCGCGATGCTCTTTTACACCAAGCGTAAATTCCCGAACCCCGAAAAATTCGAGCCCGAGCCAACCGAATACATTCCATTCAGAGTCAACCGGAAGTTCTTGCTCTATCTTGGCGGCATCAGCCTGTTTGCGTTCGGGTTTATCGACTATTCACTGATCATCATGCATGTGTCGCGCTCCTTCGGCGGCATGGCACAGGGGTTATCGGAGACGACTTCCCTCGTCAACAGCGGCACGCTTCCGCTCCTGTATGCAGGCGCGATGCTCGTTGACGCCGCCTCCGCAATGATATTCGGGTTGATGTACGATAAAAAAGGCGCGCGCGCGTTGATCATATCCACCGCACTCTCCGCGCCGTTTGCGCTGCTCGTCTTCGGGTTAAAGAGCAACGCGGCGCTGCTCATCGGCATTGCTATGTGGGGCGTCGGCATGGGCGCGCAGGAGTCTATTTTAAAAGCCGCGGTCGCCAGCATCGTGCCGAAATCCAGCCGCGCAACGGGATACGGCATATTCGAACTCGTATTCGGCGTGTTCTGGTTCCTCGGCAGCTGGCTGCTCGGTGCGCTCTATGACTGGAGCATTCCCGCGATGATCGCCGTATCCGTTGGCGCGCAGTTGCTCGCCGTTCCGCTCTACGCGCTTTCCTACAAGAGCAAAGAATGATCGTATCTCAATCGATCCAACCCTTTTCGATCGTGTTTGCGCATGCGTGCGTTTGTTACCATATGTGGTAATTTTAAGTCTGCTATAATTAAATTGCTTAATATATATGAAGCAACAGGGTAATATCATCTGTATACGGTTGTGATTCACGCCTGTAATAGATTGACAAATCGATCCGGATGCATTATAGTTGTCCCTGAATTTCGTTATATTGCGCTGCGCTTTTCGGTACGTATGAACCGGACCAAACGGTTTATCTACGACCGATCTGCATAACCGAAAATTCGCAAGCGCCGGTGCGGTTTTGCATCGGCTCTGCATTTATAAGGGAGGCTAATTCTATGTCCTTTGGCGAGAGCTTGCTCATCGGCCTGTTCATCTTAGGTGTCGTTTTTTTTGCTCTGTTCGCGCTTTATCTGTTCGTCACGCTGTCCTCGCTGATCGTTGAGACCAGCCAGCATGCGGCAAAACGTAAAAAAGCCGCACAGTAACGAACTTAGCTGAACAGACAAGGAGAATACGATGTTAATAATCGATGCTTTAAAGAATCTCTGGGCTTCGTCCGGTTTCACGGCTTTGACGTGGGAGCAGATGGTCATGATCGGCGTTTCGCTGGTTCTGATGTATCTTGCTATTGTACGCAAGTTTGAGCCGTTGCTGCTGCTGCCGATCGCGTTTGGCATGATGCTGGCCAACCTTCCGTTTACCGGACTGATGGAACACGCAACGGATTCCGCGCCGGGCGGTCTTCTCTACTATTTGTATCAGGGCGTTAAGCTCGGCATCTATCCGTCCCTGATCTTCCTCGGCATTGGCGCCATGACGGACTTCGGTCCTTTGATCGCCAACCCCAGCAGCCTGTTTTTAGGCGCCGGCGCACAGTTTGGTATTGCGGCTGCGTTTATCATCTCCAACGCACTCGGCTTTGCGCCTACTGAAGCGGCTTCTATCGCAATCATCGGCGGCGCGGACGGCCCGACGGCGATCTACCTGACCTCCCGTCTTGCTCCCGATCTGCTGCCCGCCATCGCAATCGCCGCGTATTCTTACATGGCGCTGATCCCGATTATCCAGCCGCCGATCATGCGCGCGCTGACGACGAAGAAAGAACGCCAGACCATCATGGTGCAGCTGCGCCCGGTTTCCAAGCTGGAGAAGGTCGTGTTCCCGATCATCGTCTCTATCCTCTGCATTCTGCTTCTGCCGTCTGTCGCTCCGTTGATCGGTATGCTCATGTTGGGCAACCTCTTCCGTGAGTGCGGCGTCGTAGAGCGTCTTTCGGACACCGCGCAGAACGCGCTGATCAATATCGTAACCATCTTCCTCGGCGTGACCGTAGGCGCAACCGCTTCGGCGGAAACGTTCCTGCGCCCCGAGACGCTCATGATCATCGGCCTCGGCCTGATTGCGTTTATGTTCAGCACCGTTGGCGGCCTGCTGCTCGGAAAGCTCATGTATGCGCTCTCCGGCGGTAAGGTTAACCCGCTGATCGGTTCGGCCGGCGTTTCTGCCGTACCCATGGCAGCGCGCGTATCCCAGCTGGAAGGCCAGCGCGCCAATCCGAAGAACTACCTGCTAATGCACGCCATCGGCCCGAACGTCGCCGGCGTCATCGGCTCCGCCGTCGCGGCTGGCGTTCTGCTGGCCCTCTTCGGCAAATAACAGCGTATCTTGTACCTACGGGTCGCGCGGAAAACCGCGCGGCCTTTTTCTTTGCGCGCGGAACTATAAATAAAAAGCAGATGTATTGAAAAGCATTTATTGATGGATTATGATTACTGTAAGAACAACAAGGAGGATACCAGCATGGGTTTTTTAAGAAGGCTGTTCGGAATCGGCGTTACCGCGGGCGCAACCGTCGCCGCAGTTAGAGTCGCGGATAAAGTGAAGGAAAACAATCCCGACGGCGTGCAGGACGTCAACGGGGACGGAAAAGTGGACGCAAAGGATTATTTTGTGGAGGTTAAAAAAGCCGCTTCGGAAGTGTATCAGGATGCGGCGGCAGCCTTTCAGGAGAAAGCGCCGGGGTTCACACAAAAGGCGCAAGATGCGGCAACCGATGTGAAGGACACGATCGTCAACGCGTTTGACCATAAAGACGAAAACGCGCAGCCCTAATACACACCATTTTTGTCTCCTTCGATTTTCCCTCCGGTTATGTGCCGGAGGATTTTTTTGCGTAAAGAACCGGTAAAAAACGTTCTGTTACGGTGAAACCGCATTGCCCCGGCGAAAACAAAGGAGTACAATATTCAAAAGGGAGTTTACATAGGGTTTCGCTTTTCCGGGATGAACCTCCTCCCGCATCCCGCCCGTGTTGTTCGGGAGATTAGATAGATCGCAACTCCATCATGCGGGATGATCCCCTCCCGCATCCCAAGACCGAAATGATCATAATTATTAGGAGAACGTCTATGAAAAATCGAGTGAAGGATCCTTCCAAGCGCCCTCGCTGGTCCTGGTATTTTTATGACTTTGGCAACTCAGCCTACGCTTCCGTCATCCTGCTGGCGGTGTATTCGGCTTATTTTAAAAACGCGGTCGTCGGCGGTGCGGAAGGCACCCGGCTTTGGGGGCTCTCCGTCGGTATCGCGGCGGTCATCGTCGCCGTTGTATCACCGATTCTCGGTACCATCGCGGACTATACCAAGTCCAAAAAAGCGTTCCTGCTGGCGTTCACCGGTGTGTCGATTGTATTTACGGCCATGCTGTTCTTCGTGCGCCAGGGAGACGTTGTCACCGGCATGCTGTACTTCATCCTGGCGGAGATCGGTTATCGCGGCGCGCAGGTGTTTTATGACGCGTTGCTGACCTCCGTGTCAACACCGGAGAACATCGGTTCTGTCTCAGGCAAGGGCTGGGCAATCGGCATGCTCGGCGGCATCGCGGCGCTGGTTCTCGTGCTTGTTCCGATTCAGCTGATCGGTAACTCCGTCATTCCTTATGCGTTTCTCATCACCGCAGCGTTCTATCTGCTTTCCTCCATCCCGACGTTGTTGTGGCTGAAGGAAATCGACGAAAGCACCGGTGAAAAGCCGGAAAAGGGCAACATCCGCGTCGCTTTCGAGCGCCTCGCGCATACGTTCCGCTCGATCAAGAGCTATAAGGAGTTTATCAAGTATACCGTCGCGTTTTTGATCTACAACGACGGCATCATGATGCTGATGGACTTCGCCGCAATCATCGGCGCAACACTCTTTGGCATGACGCAGATCCAGCTGATCCTGTTCGTCATCATCATCCAGATCTCCGGCGCAGTTGGCGCGCTGCTCTTTGGCAAGATTTCGGACAAGATCAGCAGCAAGGACTCCATCCTCATTTCTCTGGTGATCCTCATCGGCTGCATCGTCGCTCTGTTCTTTGCCAAGAGCCTTGTCGCGTTTTTCATCATCGGCTTCTTTGCCGGATTTTCGCTCTCCGGCGCGCAGGCGGTCAGCCGCTCGATGGTCAGCCAGCTCGCCCCGCCGTCCAAAACAACCGAATTTTACGGGTTCCTCTCTGTCGCGGGACGCACCTCGACATTTATTGGCCCGCTCGTTTTCGGCACGCTTTCGTTCCGCATGAACAACTGGTATCTCAACCGCGGCTTTGACGCAACTTTCGCCGAGCACAGCGGCCTTTACTGGGCGATCGGTTCCATCATTGTATTCCTCGTCGTGGGTCTGCTGCTGTTGCTGCTCGTCAAGCGCGTCACGGCAAAGGATCCGATTCTGTATGAATCCACCGACTAATACCATATCAAACAAAAAACGCTTCCGGTTTGCCGGAAGCGTTTTTTAGTCTGTTTCATTGCGCGCGCTCTTTTAAAAATCGCAACGCTTCGAGATATCCTTCAAACCCGTGTCCCTTGATGCTCGCAGCGCACGCGTCGCGAATATATGAAACGCGACGGAACGCCTCGCGCGTGTCAGGATCGGAGATATGCACCTCAACGGTCGGAATGCCGACCGCCTTGACCGCATCCAGCAGCGCGATGCTCGTGTGCGTGTACGCGCCGGGATTGATCACGATGCCGTCCGCCGCGCCATATGCCGCCTGAATGGCATCCACCAGCGCGCCCTCGTGGTTGCTCTGCACGAATTCAACCTCGATGCCAAGACTCGCAGCCTCCGCGCGAATCAGCTCAACAAGGTCGTTATACGTACGCTTTCCGTAGATTTCCGGTTCCCTCAGGCCAAGCATATTGAGGTTCGGCCCATTGATGACGCGTATTTTCATCGTTTTCCCTCACCGTTCCTTGGATTCAGTCCACGTTTTCGCAAAACTCCGCCCAGATCCGTTTTGCGGCTTCTTCAACCGTCGTGTCGTTGTCGATGACAGCGTCCCGGAAGCGCGCATACAGCGGTCCGCGCTCGCGCAGCATCGCATTCAGGTCCGCATCCGCGGACAGTGGCCGTCCGCTGCGCGCCAGCAGGTCGGTGTCCCGCTCGATCTGATAAATCCGCCCGTTTTGCTTGAGCACGGCATAGTTGCGCTCGTCTTTGACCACGCCGCCGCCGGTCACAAGGATCAGCCCGCTTTCGCGCCCCCATCTCTGCGCCTGCGCGCGCTCCAGTTCACGAAATGCACCCTCTCCGCTCTTGGCAAAGATATCCGGTATGACGCATCCCGTCAGGCGCTCGACCTGTTCGTCGAGATCGACCAGCGTGCGCTCCGTCAGTTTGGCGAGGGCTTCGCCGACCGCGCTCTTTCCGCTGCCCGGCATGCCGATGAGCACGATGTTCTGCATCGTCTGCCGCAGCAGGCGAAGGATTCTCTCGTTCTCGCTCTCCGGGATCGTTCGTCCGCAGAATAGCTCCTCAGCGGCCTTTGCCTGCGCTATAAGCATACTCAGGCCGTCCGCGCAGGAAATCCCGAGGTGCTCCGCGCGAACCAGCAGAGGCGTCCTGCGGGGGTTATAGACCAAATCCAGCACACCTGTGCAGGCGGGAAACAACGCGGGGTCGACCGGTATCGCATCCGAGTTCGGATACATGCCGACCGGGGTCGCGTTCACGATGATCTCCGCGTCCGCGTGTCTGCTCAGATTGGTGTAATTATCCTCTCCGCTGCGCGATATAACCACGACTTCGCGCGCGCCGTTTTGCGCGGCGACATAGCGCGCGGTCAGCGAAGCGCCGCCGCTGCCGAGGATGATGACCTTCTTGCCGACGAACGAGATGCCCGCGCGCCGCGCCATAAACAACAGCCCGTATGCGTCGGTGTTGTAGCCCTTCAGCGTACCGTCTGCGCGCCGCACGATGGTGTTCACGCTGCCGATATCCCGCGCGGTTTCATCCAGCTCCGCGCAATAGGGCATCACATCCCGTTTGTAAGGGATGGTTACGTTCAGCCCGCCGATATCCTCCCGTTGCAGGAAGCTGCCGAGCGCGTCCGGCTCCAGCTCGTACAGGCCGTACGTATCGTTTCCAAGCGCACGATGAATGGGTACGGAATAGCTGTGCCCCAGCGTTCGCCCCAAAAGCCCGTAGATACGCGCCGCCACGATCAGACCACCGAATAGTTGCCGAGGAACGAGAATGTCTCGCTGTTGCGCTCCAGTTCCGCGAGCATGGCCACAACGCCCGGTTCGCGCACGGACGCATCCAGATCAAAGAAGAAAATAAACTCGAAGTTGCCTCCAATCACCGGACAGCTCTCGATTTTACTGGTGTTCACGCCGTAAGAGGAAATTCTGGACAGCAGCGCTTTCAGCGCGCCGGGTTCGTTTTTGCAGTCCATGATCAAGCTGATCTTATTGGATCCCGCGTAGATGACGGGCGTTTTTGCGATGCAGATGAAGCGCGTATAGTTGTTGTCGCTGTCCTGTATGTTGTCGTTGACCACGCTCAACCCGTAGAGTTCGGAACAGGCGTGTGAACTGATCGCCGCCGCGTGCGGGTTGATCCCTTCGGCAACCATCTTGGCGGCCGTCGCCGTATTCGCGCACGGTATCACCTTCACTTTGCCGTTGAGGCTCGCCAGATACCGGCTACACTGGCCGATGGCCTGTTCATGCGAATAGATCTCCGTGATATCGGACAGCTTGGTGCCGGGCTTTGCGAGCAGTTCGTGGCGGATGTGCAGCGTCGTGCCGCGCACGATGGAAAAATGCTTCCTCTGCAGCAGTTCGTAAACCGTGCGCACCGAGCCGTTCGTGCTGTTTTCAATGGGCACTACGCCAAATTGGCACAATCCGGATTCCACCGCGTCAAACACCGCCTCGAAGCTTTTCACATAGACAATTTTGCCGCGCGGCAGCAGCTTGTCGCAAGCTGCCTGGGAATTCGCGCCCTCCGCGCCCTGGCAGGCGATTGTTCCCGTCCGTGGGAAAACCTCTTCCGGCGCGGCAAGTGCGCTTTCAACCAGCGGACGCACGCGCGACGGCGCGGAATAGAGCTCCGTTTGCCGTGCTTTGCTCAGCTCAATCAACGTTGAAAAGAGCTGATATGCGTATGGTTCCAAGTCGCCGGCTTTTTCCTGCACACGGGAAAGGACCTCCCGCTCCCGCTCTTTGCTGAGCACAGGCAGCCCGTTTTCATGTTTGTAGTCTGCGATCTGCTCGCCCAGTTGCATACGCTCGATGAAGAGCGCAAGCAGCTTGCCGTCAACCTCGTCAATCTGTTCCCGAATCGTCTTTACATCCATTCTCGTTTTTCCTCCAGTATCAAATCCAGCAAAACCACCGCCGTGACCGCCTCCGCAACCGGCACCGCGCGGAGCGCGACGCAGGGGTCGTGGCGGCCGTGAACGATGAGTTCCGCATTTTCGTTTTTCGACAGGCTTACGGTACGCTGCACTTTGGCGATGGACGGAGTCGGCTTCATCGCGATGCGCAGCACCAGCGGCTGCCCGGTCGTGATGCCGCCGAGAATCCCGCCGGCATGATTGGTTTCGGTCTCGATTGCACCGTCCGCGCCGATGCGGAACGGGTCGTTGTTTTCGCTGCCGCGCAGCGTTGCCGCGGCAAACCCCTCCCCGAATTCGACCCCTTTTACGGCGGGTATGCCAAAGAGCGCGGCACTTAACCTGTTTTCAACGCCGTCAAACATCGGTCCGCCAAGTCCCGCAGGCAGACCGACGGCAGCGCATTCGATGACGCCGCCAACGGAGTCTCCCTCGCGCGCGGCGGTAAGAATCGCCGCCTGCATTTGCGCGCCCTGCGCGTCGTCCAGCACGGGAAACTCCTTTGCGGCGATCTCTTCAAAGAGCTCTTTCGTAGGATGCAACCCGAACGGTTCGTCCGCAATTCCGGCGACGGCGCTGACATGCGCACCGATGAACACACCGCGACGCTGCAAAATCTGCTTTGCGATGCCGCCCGCGATGCAGAGCGGCGCGGTCAGGCGGCCGGAAAAGTGCCCGCCGCCGCGCATGTCCGCGCGTCCGCCCCACTTGACAAAAGCGGTATAGTCCGCGTGTCCCGGGCGCGGTTTATCGAGCAGCTCCGCGTAGTCCTTTGAGCGCGCGTCGAGGTTTTCAATCGTGGCGCAGAGCGGGCTGCCGTTCGTCTTTCCCTCGGTCAGCCCGGAGAGAAAAACCGGTTTGTCCGGCTCGTAGCGTGCTGTCGAGAGCGCATTGCGCCCCGGTCTGCGGCGATCCAGAAATGTCTCGAGCTCGACCTGGTTAATTGCTTCTCCGGCGGGCAGGCCATGCATCGTTACGCCGATGGCGCGCCCGTGCGATTCGCCAAACACTCCAACGCGCAAAATAGTTCCAAATTCAGACGACATCCGCAAGTCCTCCCAACCGGTTAAAATCATCAAAAAATGTCGGATACGATTTGTTGACTGCCTCCGCGTCGTTGATCGTCACCTCATCCCGGCAGCGGACGGATGCAATCGCCGCCGCCATGACGATGCGATGATCGCGATAGCTGTCAACCGTACCGCCTGCCAACCGGCCACCCCGGATGACGAGTGCGTCCGGCAGCTCGGTCACGCTGCCGCCAAGCGCGCGCAGCATTGCGCTGACGGATGCAAGTCTGTCGCTCTCCTTCAGCCGCAGCCGCTCGGCGTTGACCAGATATGTCTCGCCCTCCGCGCAGGCGCCCAGCACGGCGAGAACAGGCAGCAGATCCGGCGTTTCTCCAACGTCGATTTCACACCCCGTCAGCGGCGCGGGCGAAACCGCGACCGCTCCGGCGGATGCCTCGATTGCCGCGCCAAACGCGATCAGCGCGTCCAGAATCGCCCGGTCGCCCTGCGGCGAATTCAGCGAAAGCCCAGTGACGCGCACCGGCGCGCCGAGCGCGCCCGCGGCGAGAAAGAAGCTCGCGTTTGACCAGTCCCCGTCCACGCGCACCTCGCCCGGTGAAACGGGCTTTGTGCTTTTATCGATAGAATATGAACCGCCGCGTACGCCGATCTCAACGCCAAAACGCCGCAGCGCATGGAGCGTGATGTCTATGTATCCCGCCGATTCCAGCCGCGTCGTCAACGCGATTTTACTGGACACGCCCAGCACCGGAAGCGCGAGCAACAGGCCCGTTAGATACTGCGAACTGATATCGCCCGGCAATGCGTATTCTCCGCCCGTCAGCCGACCCGATATGGAAAACGGCAGCCGTTCCGAGGAAAAGGAAACACCATGTGCCTCCATGGCGCGCATCAGTTCGCCAATCGGCCGCTCCGGCAGGCGTCCGGCGCCGGTGAATCGCGCGCTGTCACAGAGCGCGGCCGCAACCGGCAGTAAAAACCGGAATGACGAGCCGCTCTCGCCGCAGTCCAGCAGCGGGTTTTTTGCCGCCTGTTCAATCCCGCGCACAACAACGCCGTCCTGCGTCGTTTCAATCGCAGCGCCAAGTGCGCGCAGGCAGCCGATGGTCGCGTCGATATCCTCGGAACGCAGCGGTATATGAATGCGCGTCTCGCCCGCGCTCAGCGCGGCGAGGATGAGCAGCCGGTGCGCGTCGGATTTGGAAGGAATCGCCGCAACGCTCCCTTTCAGCGGCGCGGGCAATATCGTTGCGTTCATCCGTCCGCCTCCATTCCCGCATGAAAGATGGATTCGAGCCGCTCGACCGGTACGTCGATCAGCGCGCAATCTCCAATCCGGTGCGGAACCACGAGCGTCATGCTGTTACCCGCGCGCTTCTTGTCCGAGAGCGCGGCCTTGGCCAGCTCTTCGGGTGAAAAATCTGTCGTGACCGGCAGCCCGTTCGTTTGTAATGCCGCTTCAATGCGCGCCGCAACCGGTTCTTCCGCCCAGCCGAGCCGCTCGGCAGCGCGCGCGATGATGGCCGTTCCAATCGACACCGCATGCCCGTGCGGCACAGCATATGCGCTGCACTTTTCGATGGCATGCGCGGCGGTGTGACCGAGATTGAGCGTTTTTCGTAAGCCCGTTTCCGTCTCATCCTGCTCCACGACGCGCGCCTTGAACGCGACGCAGCGGGCGACAATTTCGTCTATCCTGCCGGACAGGTCGCCCGTCTCTATCAGCGAAAATAACGCTTCGCTGTCGAGAATGCCGGTCTTGACCGCCTCCGCGGCGCCGTTTGCAAATTCCTCTGGCGGCAGCGTGTTGAAACAGTCCGTGTCGCAGATCACGACCGACGGCTGATGGAACAATCCCGCGAGGTTCTTTCCTTCCGAAAGGTCGATTGCTGTCTTGCCGCCGACGGAGGAGTCCACCGCGGCGAGCAGCGTGGTTGGAATCTGCGCGTAGCGCACACCGCGCAGGTAACATCCCGCCGCAAACCCGGTTACGTCGCCAACGACGCCGCCGCCGAGCGCGACGACGCAGTCGGAGCGGGTTATGTGCAACCTCGCGAAAAACTCCATCATGCTCTTGAATGTTCCGATTCGTTTATGAATTTCACCTGCAGGAAAGACAAATGTACAAAAGTTATACTCTGCTTCCTTGAGACTTCGAATAAGTGGTTTTAAATATAATCCTGCTACATTGCTGTCCGTCACCACCGCAAGGCGGCATTCTCCGAGCGCCGCGCGCAGCAGCCGTCCGCTCTCACCGAGCAGACCGCCGCCGATCATGACGTCGTATCCTTCCCGCACACGCACGGGGATGACGCGCTGTTCCATCTGTCAGTTCCCTCCTGCCGAGGCCTTCTTCTCGCGCCCGTCTTTTAAGAGCGCCTGTATTCGCTCCGCGTCCCGCGCCTCAAGCGCGTCACGGTATTCGTTCAGGTGTTCGATCAGTATCGAAAGCTGCTCGCTCAGATAATCCGCGTCGTCCAGAAACAGCTCTGTCCACATGGCTTCGTCGAGATGCGCCACGCGCGTCATGTCCTTGTAGCTTCCCGCGGAAAAACCGCGCCTGCGCTGCGCTTCCGGCGATTTGATATATGCACTGGACACCAGGTGCGCCAGCTGCGACGTGTACGCCACAATCCGGTCGTGCTCGTCCGGCGTGGAAAACGTCAGACCCGCAAATCCGATGTCAAGGAAGAACGTTTTAAGCGTTTCGAGCATGCGCATATCGGTCTGATCATCCGGCGTGAGGATCATCGAAGCGCCTGTGTAGAGTTCCGCGCCGGAGTTGACGAATCCGCCGCGCTCCCGTCCCGCCATGGGATGCCCGCCGATATAGGCAAAGCCTCTCTGCCGCGCAATGGGCGCAATCGCCGCGCAGACGCTGCGCTTCACGCCGCATAGATCGACCAGAATGGCGGTTTTGGAGATGAGCGAAGCTTTGCTCTCTACCCAGTTTACCGCAGCGGCGGGCCGGATGGCAACGAGTATCAGATCGCACTCCGGCAGGTTTTCATCCGTCAGCGCGCCGTCAATTGCCCCGCTGAGCCGCGAGAGCGTCATGGTCTCGGCGTCGAGGTCAATGCCCCAAACCGTGTGCGCGGTGCGCACCTTGATGCTCTTTGCCATCGAGCCGCCAATCAGGCCGAGGCCGACGATGCCGACGTTCATTTTAGTCCGCCTCCCCGTCTTTCATGAATGCGTGCAGCGCAAGTATCTTGCGGTTGAGTTTGTCAAATGCCTCCGGGTTGAGCGACTGTGGCCCGTCACTGAGCGCATGGGCGGGATCGTTATGCACCTCGATCTGCAGCCCGTCGCACCCCGTCGCTACCGCGCCGAGCGCAAGCGGCGCGACCAGCGCGCTCTTCCCCGTCGCATGACTCGGGTCAATGATGATCGGCAGGTGTGTCAGATGCCGCAGCGCAGGAATCGCAGTGAGATCCAGCGTGTTGCGCGAATAGGTTTCAAACGTACGGATGCCGCGTTCGCAGAGAATGACCTGTTTGTTGCCGCTGGCCATCACATACTCCGCGCTCATGAGCCATTCCTCATAGGTGGACGACATGCCGCGCTTGATCATAACCGGTTTGGGTTGTGTGCCGAGTATTTTGAGCAGATTGAAGTTCTGCATATTGCGCGCACCAACCTGAATCACGTCTACGTCCTCAAACAACGGCAGCTGGGAAGGATCCATCAGCTCGGTTACAATGGGCAGCCCCGTCTCCTCCCGCGCGATCTTGAGCAGCTCGATTCCCTCCGCGCCCATGCCCTGGAAGGCATACGGGCTGGTGCGGGGTTTGAACGCGCCGCCGCGCAGCATCGTCGCGCCGCTGGCTTTGACTGCCTTTGCGATGGTGACGATCTGCTCTCTCGACTCCACCGAGCAGGGCCCCGCCATGATGGTCAGTGTGCCGCCGCCGATCTGCGTGTTGCCGACCGGAATGATCGTATCTTCCGGGTGAAACTTCCGGTTCGCGTTTTTATAGGGCTCCTGCACGCGCTTGACGTCCTCAACGATGTCCAGCGCGCTGATGAGGTCGATATCCAGCGTGGATGTGTCTCCAACAAGCCCCAGGATCATATGGCTCATGCCGAGGCTCGTGTGGATTTGAATCCCTTTGCCCAAAAGCCAGTTTTTCAGGTTTTCGAGTTGATCCGGATCCGGGTTAGATTTTAAAATGACGATCATGATTTTCTCCTTCCGGCTGTAAAAAAACCGCAGCCGGTTTGGCTGCGGTTGAGTTGCGATCCTTTACCGACCCCTGTCAGTATGATCTTCCGCTCTGCGCCAAACCGAATGAGCCCTTACCGTAAAAATAGCCGGTAAAGTAAAAGTAGCGATATGCGGATTTGGCGTTGATGCGGGTCATAACTGTTCTCCAGGTTCGCTGTTCGATGCGATTTCTGTCAATTTATCACGTTTGCGCGTAAAAAGCAATAGCAATCGTAAAAAATATATATTATATATCTTACTAGTCGCCACATTCGCCTTATTACGGGATAATCGCCTCGGCAAACGTCTCGCGCACATCATAGACGCCCGGCTCACCCGGCAAGCCGGCATGCGCCTCCATATAAGCGCGGATTTCTGGCGTTGTCTCGAGGATAACGAACTTGTCGTAGGTTTGAATCCGACCCATGAACGACCCGTCTTCAAACGCGCTGACCGCATCCGCCTGCGCAGCGAAGAGGAAGTAACGCGCCACGTACGGCAGATAATAGCTCGAAACCTGACTGTCCTTGTCCGTGGCATAAAAGAGATAGCGCGTTTCGTTGTCCGGCGCAGTCCAGTTGTCGCCAACCATCGTCTCCACCCTGGCGGGCAGCGACTCGTCATACTGCCGCTTCATGCTGTTCATGCCGTTGAGTTCGGAGAGCAGCAACAGCGCGGCGATAAACGAAAACCCGACAGTCGCAATCTGATATACGTTTTTTGCCGTTAGGCTGCTGTATGCAAGATAGTCCCTGCGCTCGCCCTGCTGCCGGTAAAACGAGTTCTCCAGATCCATCGTCAGCCGCATGGTAAGCGCGCCGATGACGAAGAGAACCATGCTGGAGGCATACCGTTCAAAGCCCGCAAGCCGCAGCGCTTCATCCGGCGGCATCAAATAGATATACATTATCAGAATGCCGATGCTGTGCGCGATGATGGCAAGATCCAGAATCAACAGGATTTTCAACAGCTTCCACTTTTTGCGAAACACAAACCTTGCCGGCAGATATACGGCAATCGATATCGCGTTTACGATCACGATGCCGTAAACGTTGCGCTGGTTGAGCGCGGTCGAGATTTTGAAAAATAACTGAATTATCGCACGGATCTGTTCCGGTGTTTTCGTGGCAGCCAAAGAAGAAAGCGTCAGAAAATCGTAGCTGAATTTGGACGTATCTGCGGGAAGCGCGATCGCTATGTGCACGTTCCAGAGTACGAGCGGTAGAACCGACAGCACGATCGTGGCCAGTAAAAACAGATATTGCGGGCGGCGTTTCGCGTCCGTACGCTGAAAGTGCACCGTACGCTCCACCAAAATCGTACATGCCATCGCGGCATACATGATGCCCGTGCTTTTTACGACGGTAAGCAGGCCAAGTATGGGAAGACTGGCAAGGCACGCGTGAAAACAGCTTTTTCGCTCGGAGATGATTGCGCCGATGGCGGCGAGTGACATTGCGGGCAGCAAGAAGTCGACCAGCAGGTTGTTGACGCGAATGCTGATGTTGAAATACGCGAGCAGGGAGAAGCCCAGCCCCATCACCGCGGCGAGCAGAAAGCGCTTGTGATCGCGAATCACGCCGAACATCGCGTAGAAACAGGCGAACAGCAACATCGCCTGGCCAACGAGCATAACGCCCTCGCCATTGCCGACGATGCGGCAGACATAGTATAAAAACGATGAACTGCCAAGCGGATAGCTTTTAAAATCGATGATCGCGCTGGCAGCATCCGGAATCCGGTCGGTCACCAGCATGTTTTTCACAACGACAGCCCAGTGCGAGAAGTTGTCGTAATGTATGAAACGCGTGTTGATCAGAGAAACGATAAACGCCGTGCAACCGATGACGAACGCAATGTTGATTGCGTTGATCGAAGACAGGTTATACGCAAGAGTGAGCTTCTTTTGCATCGCAAGCACTGCCAGCAGCGCAATTCCGCCTCCAAAGAGCGTATACGCGGCATACGGCAATATGCCCGCAAGCCCCGCAAAATACATCAACAGCGCGAGCGAAGAAAACGAGAAGATATAACTCGCCTTCGGGGTGATGTTCAGATAAACGCGTGCGGCGGCAACGTATCCCGCCGTTGAGAGCAGGAACGCCGCAAGCCGCAAAACGGTCAGAACCATCTCCATGTCGTTACTCCGTCTCCTTTTCCGGTTCGCGGTTCATCGTCTGCCGGCTCGCGCGCCTCGAACGCGAAGTCTTTTGGTTATACTCAAAAATCCAATCCTCTAGCAGGTGTTGAAACGCTTTGCAATTGGCCAGCTCCTCCCAATTCACAACGGCATAGAGCGCTACGCCCGGCGTCGTCAGGGGTTTTTTCGTGTCCTCAAGAAGAATGCTCACGCCGCTTTGCGGCTGCAGCGTCAGGCGCTCCGCTTTTTCACTCAGTCCGCGGATCAGCACATACTTGAAGTTAAAGTCAACAAGCGTGCCCCGGATGCCCTCCTCAAAGCGCACGGATCGTTCCAGCAGGATGCGCGGCAGGGCGCGCATCTCCGAGCGCTGCCTTTCCATGCGCATACTAGCATTGTTCACAATGTCGTCCAGCGCGGTGACCCAGATATTCAGCGATTTTGGCAGCGAATGCGGCCGGTCATACACAAGCTGGAGATATTCCCTGAGGTTTTTCTCGCTCATCCCCGGCGCCAGCCTTACATGATAGAGCCATTGATTGGCAGAGCTGTTGATATAGACGATTCTGCCCTTGACCGTTGCGCGGTATTTATCGCTTCTGAGCGTGAACTCCAGCGTCTCGTCGTCCGGCAGATAAGCCGGATGGGCGAGCATGAACAGAAACCCGCCTTCGGAAATATTCTTTGTAACGGCCGCATAAGTTTTCCCGCAGTAGTTCAGCTTGAGCGGGATATCCGCCTCAAAACGTTCGCTCGCGCGATAGGCCTTGCGCCCCATCATGAAATAGACCGCATAGAGCAGGTTTGTGATGTTCATGATCAGCCAGAATGCGATAAAGCTGCTGAAGAGCAGCGCCATTCCATACTTTCCGCCGATGTACCGGATCAGTCCGGCGACGGAGAGCCCGAGCATGACCAGCTGCGGCAGGATATAGGCAAAGTCGGACGTCTGCTTCTTCTTCCCGCTCTTGTCGGTCACGATGAACTTGAGCTGTTTCACACCGATGGTCTCCAGAAAAACCGGAATGACGAGAAACGGGGCAAGGATCGTGTCGATAATCTGGTTCCAGCGCTGGTTTCTCGTGTCGCTGGAAAGACAGCGCGTTGCAAGAGTATAAAACAGGTATTGCGGACCCCAGATTGCCAGAATTTCCCAGAATGTGGTATTGACCACCTGCTGGTCAAAGAGTGCGAACATGATGGGCGCAAAGGTGAACACGAGCCGACGGCCGAACGACCACCAATAGGAATATGACACCATATAGCTGATGCGCGCCCGGGGGCTGAGTCCCTTGTTGGTAACGATCTTCGTGTTGCGAACGGACTGTATGACGCCGCGCGCCCAGCGCACCCGCTGGGTGACCATGCTCTTGATGCTCGTTGGCGAAAGGCCGCTCGCCAGGGGTTCCAGCGTGGAATAGGCCGTGTAGCCTTTGGACTGGATCTTGATGCCGGTCTCAAAGTCCTCTGTAATCGTGTCCGTCGGAAACCCGCCGATCTCCACTAACGCCTGCCGCGAGATCACCGTGTTGCTGCCGGTGTAGGCCACGGCGTTGGAGCTGTTGCGCATCACGTTGATTTCGCGCGAAAAGAAGTCCTGCTCGTTCGGGATGGTATGCTCCGAATACAGGTTAAACTGGAACAGGTCGGGGTTATAAAAGCTCTGCGGCGTCTGGATGAACCCGATTTTGTAGTCGGGGTCGATTTGATCGAGTTTTCTGCGAGCCCATGTGCCGTCCTGCTCCCGCCGGACGCGCGGAAGAGAGAAATACGGCACAGTATCCATCAGAAATGAGCGCCGTGCGATCATATCCGCGTCAAACGTCGCAACCAGCGGGGAGTTCGTCTGATACAGCGCATTGTTCAGGTTGCCGCTTTTGGCGTGCTGATTGCCCGCGAGCGGAAAGTAGCCGACGCCAAACTGCGCGGCAAGCTGCTCCATCTCGGGACGATTTCCATCGTCACAAAGATAGATGTGCACTTTCTTCTTATCGGGATAGTCCATGTATGTCAGCGCGTTCAGAGTTTTATACAGCAGGTCTACCGGCTCGTTGTGTGTTGCTACGAACACATCGACATCAGGATACCAGCTTGTTGGAATCTCCGGCAGGGTTAAATCAACCTGGCTGGATCTTGTTTTACTCCAGTACAGCTCGTAGGTGCCGAGCGCGGATGATATCTCACTGACAAGCAGCATGAAGCCGAAGATCAGCGCAACTGCCCCGTTTTGAAACGGCAGCGTAAAGACAGCGCGCCACGTCAGATACAGGACAGACGTAATCGTCGCCAGCAAAAACATGGTGTTCTGAAATTTTCTGTTCCGAAACAGTTTGTCCAAGACGCCGCCTCCGTGTTGTCGAATATTGTTACATATAGCAGCATGGTGTCGCTTGATTTATGATCACTTGGTACCAGTCAATGTAACACCGCCGTAAAGAGTCCGCTTTTCGTTCGATTGACATCTCCGCACCGCCAGTATCCGTTTTCGTGGAATGCGTCGAGTGACTTTGTTTTCTCCAGCACTTGTTACAATGTAATAAATGCTCTGTTTTTGGGCGCGAAATCAGTCTTCTGTCAAGTCAAATCGCGCGTCGATTTTAAAAAAGCAAACAGGGACGTCCCGTATATGGTTTTCTTATTTATTACTCTGTATCATCTCATATTTTTTCTCATTTCACAAGTGGTGTGACGTTTTTATTGTGTTGTTTGCAATTCAATGTAATATCATATGTTGCAATGCGCGCCGTGCCCTGGTATGCGTTTCAAACACATCACGGTGGTTTTTTATATTACAACATATGTAATACAAAAATCAGCCTCCGGAAAGACCGCTGGCTGATTGCATAATTTGGGTATGTCAGGTTCTTGATATCAATGGTCCGCCGCCACGCTGCGCATCGCGCTGGTAAACCGGCCGGTGAACAGATCGGTGCTCCGCACATAAACAGCAACTCTGGTTTTCTCCGCCAGCGCGGACCAGATCTGGTCCGCCAGCGCTTCCGGCGTGCCGCCGAGTTCCAGTACAACAGGCGCTCCTTCAAACGCATGCGGCGTCGCACCATCGCGATCGTACGTGTGGATCAAAAACCCCTCTCCCTCGCGCGGATCGTAGCTCCAGTATTTGCGCCTGCAATCCGGCGCGCCGTCTGCTTTTTTCGCGATGCCGATCGTGCAGCGTCCCGTCGGCAGGATTGCGCCCGCGATGCGCGGCGTATAAACCGGCCCGTCCGGTTCATAGCCGCGCGTGCTCAGCGCATACTGAAACGATTGCCCCGCCGTCAGGCTGTTGCAGATCGTATCGGTCTGGTCGCCGCTTGACAAAACGATCGTGCCGTCGCAAACACGCAGCGCCGTGTAAGAAGCCTGTATGCTTTCATTTTCTTGATCGCGGCAAAAAACGGAGAGCGTATCGCTCTCCTCTGACAGCATTATGCCGTGCTTTTCATCCTTCGTCGTGATAAAATACGCGGCAAGCGCAAGGCCGTTCAGCCTGCCGACGATCAGCCCAACGCCGGGATAGACGATTGAGCCGAGTGTTGATTCTATGGTATTCATACGCCGCCTCCATCCGGTGAAAGCGCATTATGCGTTCTCGTTCCGCTCACGCACCCTCAATCGGAACCGGGTTGAACCCGGTACCGTCGAACTGCCAGATCTCGCGAAATCCCAATGCAAGCGCAAGCGCTTCCGCCGGCGCAAAACCAAAGCCAATATCCTCCGTTCGGTGCGCGTCCGAACTGACTGTGATCCGTCCGCCGCGCTCATGCAGCGCATGCAGCAACGCACGGGACGGATACGCATCTTTTTTATTGCCGCGCGCTACGGCGCCCGTGTTGATCTCAAATATCTTGCCCGCCGCAGTCAGCGCGTCCAGTGCTGCGAGCGCTGCCGCGTGAAACCGCGGCGAATCCGGGTTGAAAAACCCGTGCCTATCGTCAAACTTGGTCGGCAGATCAAAGTGCCCAATGATATCGACCTCGTCAATTTGCGCGAGCAATGCTGTCTGCTCGAAATACGCTTCAGCCGCGGCATCCGCATCTCCGCGAAACAGCTCGCTGAGAAACCGCGCGGTCTCAATGGCGTCTTTGTCCATACAGCAGATGTCGCCGTCCAGCGAGAGGTGGTGCACCGAGCCGATCACATAGTCAAACCGGCTCAAATCCAACTCGGAGATGTGATCCCATTCCACGCCGCAGTATACGTCGATCTGCCCGCGATATGCGTCCTTCAGGCGAAGCGCCTCCTGCATATATTCCGGCAAACGTGCTTCTTCAATCGTCCAGTGTGCCGGAAACGGCATCGGTGAATGCACGCTGAATCCCAGCGAAGTCAGTCCCCCGGATATCGCCGCGCGCACCATGTCCTCCATGCTGTCGCGACCGTCGTCAAATCGGCTGTGGGTATGCAGGTTCTGTCGGATCATTCCGTTTTGATACTCCCGGTTCTTTACTTTGTGCCCTTGTCGCTTGCGGCCGCCATCTTCTCCTGTTTGACCTTGTGGTCGATGACGTGGCGGGAAGCCATCTCCCGCTTGATATCGTCCATCGAAATGCCAGCCTCGATCATGAGCACCATTACATGATACATCAAATCACCGATTTCATAAACCGTGTTCGCTTTGTCGGCATCCTTGGCGGAGATGATGACCTCCGTGGTCTCCTCTCCGATCTTCTTAAGGATTTTATCGATACCCTTTTCAAAGAGATAGGTGGTGTAGGAGCCCTCTTTCGGGTTCTCCTTTCTGCCGCGCAGCATCTCAAACAGATCGTCATAGCGAAACGCGGGCAGCTCCTCCCCCTCAAATACAGGCTGGAAAAAACAGCTCTCCGCGCCCGTGTGGCAGGCAGGCCCGCTCTTATTCACCTCGACGAGCAGTGTGTCCGCGTCGCAGTCCGCCGTGATGGAGACGATCTTCTGTACGTTTCCGCTCGTTGCGCCTTTTCTCCAGAGTTCTTTGCGCGAACGCGACCAGAAGCAGGTGTATCCCTCTTCCATCGATACGCGGAGGCTCTCCTCGTTCATATACGCGAGCATGAGCACATCCCGCGTTTCCGTGTCGATCACAATCGCGGGGATGAGCCCGTTTGCGTCAAATTTCAGTTTCGTCATATCCAGCATTGTTTATACCCTCCGAACCATTATACCCGCCTCGCCAAGCGTTCGCTTGAGGTCGGGAATAGACACCTCGCCAAAGTGAAAGATGGAGGCAGCGAGCCCCGCGTCCACCTTGGGAAGCGACCTGAACAACGTGACAAAATCCTCCGCGCCACCCGCGCCACCGGATGCGATGACCGGCACGCTCACGATTTCGCAGACCGCGGCGAGCATCTCGAGGTCGAACCCGCGCTTCACGCCGTCGGTATCGATGGAGTTGAGCACGATTTCGCCCGCGCCGTTCTCCACGCCGCGCCGGATCCACTCCAGCGCGTCCAGCCCCGTGTCCTCTCGCCCGCCCTTGGCGAAGACGCGAAACGCGCCGTCTACCCGCTTGCAGTCCACCGAGAGCACGACGCACTGGTCGCCATAGCGCTTTGCCGCCTCGCCGATCAGCGAGGGGTCTTTGATCGCCCCGCTGTTGACGCTCACCTTGTCCGCACCGCACTTGAGCACACGATCGAAATCTTGCAGCGTGTTGATGCCGCCGCCGACGGTCAGCGGGATAAAGATGGTCTCCGCAACGTGCGTGAGAATATCGGTAAACAGCGCGCGCCCTTCCGCGCTGGCCGTTATGTCGTAAAAAACGAGCTCATCCGCGCCGCTCTCCGAGTAATAGCGCGCGAGCTTCACAGGATCGGATACGTCGTTGAGGCCGAGGAAATTGACGCCTTTGACCACGCGGCCGTCCTTAACGTCCAGGCACGGGATGATGCGTTTTGTAATCATGCCCTTGCCTCCCGTATCGCCGCCGCCAGATCGACCGCTCCTGTGTAATATGCTTTGCCGACGATCGCGCCGTACAGCCCGATCTCTTTGAGCGCGGTCAGGTCCTCGAGCGAGCTCACGCCGCCCGACGCGATGAAATCCATCGAAAACGCTTTCGTCAAGTCGCGGTAGAGCGCGCGGTTTGCGCCCGCCATGGCGCCGTCGCGCGCGATGTCCGTGCAGATCACGGTTTGCACACCAATCTGCTGCAGACTGGCGCAAAAGTCCGATCCACTCAACCCGGTCGTCTCCGTCCAGCCCTTGACTGCGACCATGCCGTCCCGCAGGTCGACGCCGACGGCGATTGCGCCGCCGAATTTTGAGACCATCTCTTCGACAAAGCGAATGTTGTTCGCCGCTGCGGTGCCCAAAATCACGCGGGTTACCCCCGCGTCGAGATAGCGCAATATCGTCTCCTCGTCGCGGATGCCGCCACCGAGCTCGACGCGCAGCCCGCTCGTGCGGACGATCTTCGCGGCGACATCAAAATTCGGCGTGCCGCCGCACTTTGCACCCTCAAGGTCCACCATGTGCAGCCATTCGGCGCCTGCTTCGCGAAAGGTCTCCGCCAGTTTGGGCGGATCGTCGCTGTAAACGGTCATCTTTCCGTAATCGCCTTTATAGAGGCGGACCGCTTTTTGTTCAAATAAATCGATAGCCGGTAATACGATCATCTTTGTTCTGTTTCCTGACTCTTTCCAATTGTCGTGTTGTGGCGCCTGCCTGGCTACATCGCGCAAAACGCGCGCAGGATATTCAACCCCACACTGCCGCTCTTTTCGGGGTGAAACTGGCAGCCGAGCACGTTGCCGCTGCCGACGATGGCGGTGAGTTCCCGCCCGTACTCCGTTGTGGCAATCGTCGCCGGCGCGCAGTTGTCAGCATAAAAGCTGTGCACAAAGTAGACGTAGTCGCCCTCTTTGATCCCGGAGAGCAGCGGATGGTCCGGCTGTTTGAATTTCAGCGCGTTCCAGCCGATGTGCGGTACCTTCAGTTCTTTCGGAATGCGGCTGCGCATATCCACAATATCTCCCGCGATGAGGCCAAGCCCTTTGTGCTCGCCATACTCAAAACTGCGGTCAAACAGCAGCTGCATGCCAAGGCAAATGCCGAGCAGCGGTTTCCCCGCCTGTGCCTGCGCTTTTACGACCGCGTCGAGCCCCTTGTCGCGCAGCTTTTTTGCCGCGTCCTCAAACGCACCGACGCCCGGCAGGATGATCTTGTCCGCTGCTTCGAGTTCTTCCGCTTCGCCCGTCACCATTGCGTCCGCGCCGATCATCGCAAGCGAACTCTTGAGCGAAAATAGGTTTCCAACCCCGTAATCGACGATGGCCACCATACTAGAGCACGCCTTTCGTCGACGGGATTTCGTCCAGATACGCCGGGTCGAACGCAACGGAGTCCTTCAGCGCGCGTCCCAATGCTTTGAACATGGCCTCGGCAATGTGGTGCGAGTTTTCCCCGTCGAGCTGTTTGATGTGAATCGTAAAGCCCGCCGTGCGCGCCAGCGCAAGGAAAAACTCCTGCACCAACTCGGTATCAAACGAACCGATTTTCTCGCTGGGAAAGTTCGCTTTGTAGCTCAGGCCGCCGCGTCCGGAGAGATCCACCGCGCAGAGCACGAGCGTCTCGTCCATCGGCAGCAGCATACTGCCGTAGCGCGAGATGCCTCGCTTCTCGCCAAGCGACTCCTTGAGCGCCTCACCCAGCGCAATCCCGACGTCCTCCACGCTGTGATGGTCGTCCACATCGTTGTCGCCCTTGCAGCGAATCATCAGGTCAAACCGCGCATGCCGCGCAAACAGCGCGAGCATGTGGTCGAGAAATCCAACGCCGGTTTCAATGTCGCCCTCGCCGGAGCCGTCGAGATTGAGGTTGAGCGTAACGTCCGTCTCCGTGGTCATTCGTGTGCATGTCGCCGTTCTCATATTGATCAGCTTCCTTTCGCGTCCAGTATCGCCTTGATGTTATCGATGAGTGTGTCCATCTGTTCCTTTGTTCCAATCGTGATGCGGCAGTAGTCCTGTATCCGCTGCTTGTTGAAGTGACGCACGAGCACGCCGCGCTCTTTGAGCTTTCGGTAGAGTTCTTCCCCGCCGATTGCGGCGCTCGACGCAAATAGAAAGTTCGCGCAGGACGGCAGCACCGTAAACCCAAGCGCTTTCAGCCGCGCCGCCGTATCCTCCCGCTGCGCCGCGATCGACCGCGCGTTTTCCTTGTAGTACGCGTCGTCGGCAATCGCCGCAACGCCCGCCGCCTGTGTCATGCGGTTGACATTATAAGGGTTGATGGAGTATTTCACCGTGCGCAGGTCACCTATCAACGCCTCGCTGCCGATGCCGAACCCCAGCCGCGCGCCTGCGAGCGAGCGGCTCTTGGAAAACGTCTGCACCACGAGCAGATTGTCATAATCGTGTACAAGCGGCACGCAGCTCTCCCCGCCGAAGTCGATATATGCTTCGTCGATGATGACGAGCCGGTCCAGGTTAGCATCGAGAATCGCCTTGATTTCGCTGATGCCCAGGCAGGTGCCCGTCGGCGCGTTCGGGTTGGCGAGTAAAATATGCTCGCGGATACCCAAATAGTCCCGGTAGTCGATGGAAAGATCGTTCCTGAGCGGGATCTGCCGCGACGGCACGCCGCAGAACTCCGCATAGACCGGATAAAACCCGTAGGAAATGTCCGGAAACGCAAACGCGTTGTCATCATCCCCGTACGCCAGAAACGCAAAGTAGAGAATCTCGTCCGACCCGTTGACGGGCAGCACGTTTTCCGGGTTGACTCCGTAATACGCCGCCGCAGCTGCGCGCAGATCGGTGCACTCCGGGTCGCAGTAGAGATTCAACCGCTCCGCTTCCCGCGCAGTCGCCGCGATGACGGCAGGCGACGGCGGATAGGGTGACTCGTTCGTGTTGAGCTTGACGTATTTCATATCCTGCGGCTGCTCACCGGGCGTATAGGGCGCCAACCCTGCGTATTTCGCGCTCAGAAAACGGCTCATTGTTCCATCGCCTCCGTGCGGATCAGCGCGGCGCGGGCGTGCGCCTCCAGCCCCTCCGCTCGCGCAAACACGGCGACCGCGTCGCTGAGCGCGCCAAGCGCTTCCTGCGGAAAATACGTATACTGCGTCTTCTTCAAAAAATCATCCACGCTCAGCGGGCTGGAAAAGCGCGCCGTACCGCTCGTCGGCAGCGTGTGGTTCGGCCCGGCGAGATAGTCGCCCAGCGCTTCCGGGCAATACCCGCCGAGAAACACCGAACCGGCGTTTCTCACATGCGCCAGATACCGCTCCGGCTCCCGCACATTCAATTCCAGGTGTTCCGGCGCGAGCTCGTTGGAGAGCTTGACCGCGCCCATGAGGTCGTTTGTGACGATGATCTTGCCGTAGGTTTCGATCGACGCGCGTGCGATCTCTTCGCGCGGCAGGGTCTTGAGCTGCCGCTCCACCTCGCTCGATACGCGCTCCGCCAGATCGCGGCTGTCGGTGATCAGCACGGCGGAGGCGAGCCTGTCGTGCTCGGCCTGGCTGAGCAGATCTGCCGCGACGAACGCGGGGTTTGCCGAGTCGTCCGCGATGACGAGTATCTCGCTGGGTCCTGCGATCATGTCGATGGCGACGCGGCCGAATACCTGCCGTTTCGCTTCGGCAACATAAGCGTTGCCCGGGCCGACGATTTTGTCAACCTTGGGTATGGATTGCGTGCCATATGCCAGCGCGGCGACGGCCTGCGCCCCGCCTGCTTTGAAGATGCGATCCACACCCGCGAGTTTCGCCGCCGCGAGAATAGGCGCGGCGATCTTCCCTTCCGCGTTTGGCGGGGACACCATGACCACGAGCGAACAACCCGCGAGTTTGGCGGGAACGGCGTTCATGAATACCGTGGAGGGGTAGCTCGCCGTTCCGCCGGGAATATACAGGCCGACTTTTTCGATCGGCGTGATCTTCTGCCCCATATAAGCGCCGTCCGCCCGGTCGATGCGGAATCCTTCCCTGAGCTGCATGCTATGGAACGCGCGGATATTCTCCTCCGCAAGCCGCATCGCAGCGAGCAGATCCTCCGGAATGGAAGCGAGCGCTTCTTCCGTCTCCTCCTGCGTCACTTCCAGCGCTGTCAGGTCGGCGCGGTCAAATTTTTTTGCGTAGTCCAGCAGCGCACGATCGCCATTTTGCGCTACATTCCGTATGATTTCGCGCACGGTATCGTCCACGCCGCTCTCGTCGAGCGTGCGCAGAAAGAGCGTGCTTTTGTCCGTTTCGTTGTAGTCGAATATCTTCATGTTTGTACCGCTTCTTCCAGCGCGTTCAGCAGCGAGCCGACCGCCGGTCCGATAAACTTATAGTGTGCTTTGTTGGCGATCAGCCGCGCGCTGACGGGTTCAATCTCCTCCAACACGCATAAGTTGTTCTCCGAGAGGGTCTTGCCCGTCTCCACGATGTCCACAATCACGTCCGAGAGTCCCAGAATCGGCGCGAGCTCAATGGAGCCGTTGAGGCGGATCACGTCGATTTCACGGCTCTGCGCCGCATAGTACCGCCGCGCGATGTTGGGAAACTTAGTCGCAACGCGCAGAATCCCCGTGTGCGAGTCCGTAAACCCGCAGTGCCCCGCAACGCACATGCGGCACTTGCCAATATTCAGGTCGAGCAGCTCGTAAACATCCGGCGTGTACTCCAGCAGGATGTCCCTGCCGACGACGCCGACGTCCGCCGCGCCGCGCTCGACATAGATGGCCACGTCCGAGGGTTTCACCCAGAAGTACCGCACGCCCGCCTCTTCGTTTTCAAAGGTCAGGCGCCTGTTCTCCTCCAGCAGTTCGGGGCAGCCGTATCCCGCTTTGGCAAAGAGCGCGTGCGCCTTTTCGCCCAGCCGCCCTTTGGGCAGCGCGATGTTGATCATCCTGCTCATGCGCGTGCCTCCTTCGTCAGCCGCACGATGGTGCGGCAGTCCGGGCAAGACTCGCTCTGCGTCTGCACGCGGACGCTCATGCCCCGCGCGCGCAGTTTCTCCGCTTCGCGCACGATGTCCAGCGGGTCTGCCGCGTCGTCATAAATTACGAGCGCGTCCGGCTCATCGCCGTGTTTCGCGTCCATAAACCGCTCCAGCTCGTCGAGATACACGGCAAATCCAATCGCCTCGCCGCCTCTGCCCATCCTGGCGAGCAGGTTGTCGTATCGCCCGCCGGAGAGCACGCCCGCCGGTATCCCTTCTACAAACCCGCGGAAGACCAGCCCGTTGTAATAGTCCATATCGTTGACCACCGAAAAATCGAGATTGACGTTTGCTATGCCGTAGACGCGGAGCATGTCGTCCATCCGGCGCAGGCCGGAGAGCGCCTCCCGACTGCTCGGCGGCAGGTCGAGCCCGTCCACCTCGTCCAGCGTCTGCCCCAGCGGGCCGCAGGCGCGCACGAGCGACGAAAGCCTGTTTGCGGTCAGCTCGGAGAGCGAAAGCTCCCCACAGAGCGCATCCAGCCCGTGCAGGTTCTTTTCGCCGACGGCGGCGAGCAGCCGCGCGCAGTCCGCGTCCCCGATCGGCTCCTCCGCCAGCACGCCGGAGAGCACGCCGACGTCCGAAATATCCAGCACATAGTTTCCGCTGATGCGACCTAAGCTCCTCGCCGCGAGCATGAGCACTTCGCCGGCGGCGTATTCGTCCACGCGCCCGACGCACTCCAGCCCCGTCTGCATGATCTCGCGAAAGCCGTATGCGTTGCGCGGCACGCGGTAAACCGTCTCCGTGTAGCAGAGCTTCTGCGTGCGCCCGTCGTCCTTAACGTTCTTCACGATGGAGAGCGTCACGTCGGGTTTGAGCGCCTTAAGTTTGCCGTTTGTGTCGGAAAACGAGAGTACCCGTTCGCTGGCGAGAAACTTCTTGTTGCGCATATAGAAGTCGTAATTTTCGAATTTGCCGACCTTGTACGGGCGGTATCCATAGCCCAGATACAGCTCCCGCAGTTCGAGCATAATGCGCTCCTGCGCGCTCAGTATCGCCCGGTTCATCGCTCTCCCCCGCTTTCCCGGATGCGGTCGAGAATCAACCGGTAGCCGCCCGCGCCATGGGTGAGGCAGCGCTTCACCCGTCCGATGGTCGCCGTGCTCACACCCGTGCGTTCAATGGCGCTCTGGTACGTGCCGCCCTCGTCGAGCGACTTTGCGATCTCCAGCCGCTGGCCAAGGTCGCGCACCTCCTGAATCGTGCAGAGGTCTTCAAAATATCGGTAGCACTCATCCACGCTGTTTAAGAGCAGCATCGAGGCAAAGAGCGCATCCGTCTGTTTATTTTTCGGCAGTCCCATTTCTGTACTTCCTTATTCGTGATTTTTAGCATTTTATCACTTCTGTGTGATAAAGTACAGATATATTTTTCGAAATTACCGATTGTTCACATTCCCGTGAAATCTCCTCCGACAAAAAAACAGGGCATAACGCCCTGTTTTCTGTTCGTGTGTCAGGTTTTTGGGTTTTAGCCGGGTTAGACCTCAGCGATGACGTCCACCTCGACGAGCACATGCTTGGGCAGGCGCTTCACCGCGACGGTGGAACGCGCGGGCCTGCTGGTCATATACTTGCTGTACATCACGTTAAACGCTTCAAAGTCGTCCATGTCCGCCAGAAAACACGTCGCCTTGACAACGCGTTCGAAGCCGCTGCCCGCCGCCTCCAGCACTGCGCCGATGTTCTTCATCACCTGTTCGGTCTGGAGGTGAATGTCCGACACGACGATTTCGCCGCTCTCGGGGTTGATCGGGATCTGTCCGGAGACGAACACAAATCCGCCGCTGACCGTCGCCTGACAGTACGGTCCAATTGCCGCCGGGGCCTGATCCGTTTCGATTTTCTTCATGGGTACCACGCTCCTCTCTGGTTGCACATTCTCTTTTTATTATCGCCAAAGATGCGCGTCCCGTCAACCCGCCGGAGAATTATAACGGGCGATCTTACGCGCGGTAAAAAGTATGATATAATACCGGAAACAGTATTTGATTGTAAGGAGCGGGTGAAAATGGACTTGCAAAAGGCGATGGAAACCTTCCGCAAAAAGGGATTTGCGGTTACATATTTTGAAACGGCTGCGGACGCGGCGGACTATCTGGCCGCCAGCATTTCCGGCAAAACCGTCGGCATCGGCGGCAGCGTGACCATCGACCAGCTCGACATTTACGACCGCCTGCGGGAGAACAATACCGTCTACTGGCACTGGAAGACGGACGACAAGCAAACGCGAATAGACGCCAGCAATGCCGAGGTGTACCTCACCTCCGCCAACGCCATCTCCGAGACGGGCGAAATCGTGAATATCGACGGCTCCGGCAACCGCGTCGCGGCGACGCTGTACAACCGCGAGAAGGTCGTGTTCATCGCCGGGGTCAACAAGCTCACGCCGGATCTGGAGAGCGCGATGCATCGCGCGCGGAACGTTGCTGCGCCGCTGAACGCGCGGCGGCTGAACATGAACACGCCCTGCGCCAAAGCCAAGGAGATGAAGTGTTACGACTGCGCGGTCAAGGATCGCATCTGCAGCGGGATCGTGACGATCGTCTGGCCGATGAGGGGTGTTAAGGAGACGGAGATTGTTTTGGTTGGGGAAGAGTTGGGGTATTGAGGTTTTTGCAAAGCAGAAGGAAGCCACCTGAAATGAGGCGAAAACTATTTTCTCGGCTTATTGCAAGTTAGGTATATTCTCAGAGCAACTTCAGTTCATTTCTTGCAGAAATGACAAAATAACAACTTTCATCTCCTTGGTAGTACTCAATAACACTCTCAAATGCTTTAATTATTTCATCCGAGTTCTTTGAAATCCTTTTTAAAGCTCTCGCTCTAGTCAATAAAGCAACGCCCCTCTCATATACCTTCGTTTCTTTTGTTAGCACCCAGTCGCAGTATTCTAGGATGTTGGCATAAATATCACCAGATGAGTATTTATGTGCTGCTTTAAGCGCTTTTTCTGCCTCGGAAAATCTGCTTGAGAGCAAAAAGAGATAGGCTCTATTATGTAATAATACGGGTCTTGATTCCTCGTCAGCAGCAACATTTGCAAGTGCCTCTATGGCTTCAGGAACAAACCGCTGATATTGTTCTTGATTTTCACACCGCATAATGAGTGCCTTTGCATAAAGATTCCTCGATCTATCATCTTCACAGCATTTGCTCTCATAGTCTCCAATAACCGCTATTGCTTCATTTATTCTTTCATTTGTAAGTAATATATGTACGATGCCAAGTAATTCACTCCTAAGATACTTCTTCGCATCTTTACTTAATTGCTCATTTCTAATGCCACTTTTTGAATCAGACACAATCTTCATGTGTAATGCATAGGCTTGAAGAGGGTACCCCGAAATTAAAAACGCTATGCCTAACAAGAACTCAATAATATTCGCATATGCAGTTGATAAATAGGTAAGCAACTCATACTCATAGCTACGTTCTATTAATACATTCGAAATGCAATATTCATTCAATGCCTTCTGCAACTCTGATATATGCTCTGTATTCACTTTATCGGAATGCGCGACGACCATTTGAATGCCGCTAAAAGCAAGGTTATTGACTCCTCGTGAATTGCGCTCTTTTAGTTTCCCAAATATATAAAAATTGCCCTTGATACGTTTGTGCAATTTTTTCCACAAACTAGATTGAAAATAATCCTCCCCTCTTTTACTGTGATTCTCAATTTGCCGCATTATTTGGTAACGCTTCAGAATGTTTGGAACCTCAATTGTACATTTAACAGAATCGGAAGTGAAACGTCTCTGCATATCGCTCTGAATATCAGAATGAACAAACTTATCAAACTCCCAATCCTCCGGAAGTATCATAAGATATATTACTAGTCCTTTTCCTTTGCGTTTTTGGAAAACAAAGTTTACATGATAATTAATTAGTGCAATAATCAGAATCCCTGCAATAACTATGAGTAGCTTTCCCCACCAATAAAACGGGTCTCCATCAAAAACAATAGGATATACAGTTAAGAAAAAACTAATCCAAAAGAAACTAGAAGTGGCGACGCCATAAGGAAAAAGAAACGCTTTCTGAAGTTTGAAAAACTTGTTTATCTGTGTTTGATCAATATTCGCCATCATTCTCTCCTGAGTAGCTATAGAAAACAGTATAAGATTGATTGTTCGCACTGTCAAACAATGTGTTGGAATCGATCTCCTAATTCTTCTTTGAAATCAACTTGCCTCCTCCGATCCCTCGGAAGAGGCTGTTTTTCTGCCAAAAATCGCTATTTAATTTGATTCCCTTCCCCCTTCAGCATCGCCGCGGCCAGCGCGTCATACACAGCCTGCGTCTTTGCGCTGCTTTCACCATGTAAAACCCATTCCCAAAAAAGAAAATGGATCCGGCACGCCCACCGCGCGTCCGTGTTACTTCACACCGAACTACGAGGCAACGTGCCGAAACCAAGACGTATTATATCCCTCTGAGCACAAAATGCAATATGTATTTTGCAATACCTGCTATATACTGCGGTATATGTGCCAGTATTTATACAACCTGCTGTGTCCAGCCGCGCGTATCCGGCAGCTTTCCGGTCTGGATACCGGTGATCGTGTCATAGAGCTTCTGCGCAATCGGGCCGACGTTTCTCTCGTTGATTGTATACTCCTCGCCCAGATAGTGCAGCAGCCCCATCGGGGAAATCACCGCCGCGGTACCGCTGGCGAAGCCTTCCTTGAGTTCGCCGCTTTTTGCCGCCGCAATCACTTCGTCGATAGACAACTTGCGCTCGCTGCACGGCACGCCCCACTCTTTTAACAGGGTCAGCACGCTGTCGCGCGTGACGCCTGGGAGAATCGTCCCCGCAAGCGGCGCGGTAACAACCTCGTCGCCGATGACGAAGAACGCGTTGGAGGAACCGACCTCCTCGATATACTTATGCTCGATCGCATCGAGCCAGAGCACGTCGTTGCAGTCGCAGGCGTGCGCGTTTTTGGACGCGCGGAGGCTGCCCGCGTAGTTGCCGCCCACCTTGGCATAGCCCGTGCCGCCCTGCGCCGCGCGGATGTACTCGTCCTCAACATAGATGCGCGTGGTGGAGAGTTTGCCGCGGTTGGCCGCGTAATACGGGCCGGACGGACAGAGGATGATCATAAAGCGATAGTGCGACGCGGCGCGCACGCCCAGCGCGGGATCGTCCGCGATGATGAACGGGCGCACGTAGAGCGACGTAAACGGCGCGGAGGGCACCCAGTCCGCGTCCTCGCGCACGATGGCCTTCACGGCGTCGAGAAACAGCTCCTCGTCCATCTGCGGCATGCAGCCGCGCTCGTTGGTGCGGTTGAGGCGGCGGGCGTTCATCTCCGGGCGGAACAGCAGCACGCGACCGTCCTCGGTTTTATACGCCTTCATGCCCTCAAACATCATCTGCGCGTAGTGCAGCACGCTCGACGCGGGGCTGATGGTGATGTCGCCGTAGGGTATGATGCGCCCGTCGTGCCAGCCCTGGCCTTCATCGTAGTCCATCACAAACATGTGGTCGGTAAACTCCCTGCCGAAGGCGAGGGTGTTCGGGTCGGGCTTGGGCTTGGGGTTGGGGTTCTTCGTCACCGGAAACACGTAACTCATATCTTTCACCTCTGTATGTTAATCAAAATTCAATTGCGCGCGCGCTCGTTTGTCAGTGCGTCGTAGAGCTCCGGCCTGCGGTCGCGCCATACGGGCGTCGCTTCGCGGATTTGCGCGAGCCCGCCGATGTCGACGTCCGCGCTTATGATCGTCTCTCGTCCGCCCGCCTGCGCCAGCATCTCGCCGAGCGGGCCGTAGATGGCAGAGCGCCCGCCATAGCACACGCCTTGCGCCTCTCCGCAGCCGTTGCAGAGCGCGACGAAGAGCTGGTTTTCGATGGCTCGCGCCTTTGCCAGCGCCTGCATCTGAGAAACGCGCGATTTGGGCCACTCGGCGGGGATCAACAGCACATCCAGCCCCGGCAGCGCCAGAGAGCGCGCCAGCTCCGGAAAACGCAAATCATAGCAAATCATCAACCCGCAGCGCACGCCGTCGAGCGTAAAGCGGCAGAGCGCATCCCCGGCAGCATACGCTTCGTTTTCACCCGCGGGTGAAAAGAGGTGCGTTTTGTCGTATTCGGCGACGACGCTTCCATCGCGGTCAAAGACGAGAGCGGTGTTGTATAGGCCGTTCGCTTTGCGGTTGGTCACGCTGCCGGCGACGATGTTGACGCCAAGCTCCTTTGCCAGCGGCGAGAAGACCGCTTTTGTGCGCGCGCCGTCCGTGTCCGCCATCGCGGGATCGATCTGCCCCGGCGCAAAGCCCGTGTTCAGCGTTTCCGGCAGCAGGACGACGTCCGCTTTTGCGCGGGCGGCCCTGCGCACGAGCGCTGCCGCGCGGGCATAGTTTCGTTCCGGCTCGTCCGCGCGGACGTTGAGCTGTACGCAAGAGAGAATCATGTCCGCGCTCCTTTCCGCACACCGGCACGGGTTCGCCGATTCTGTGAAAAAAACCCGCCGCAAGATACCCTCTTGAGACGGGTGATGATACGATCTTCCCGGTTGCGCCGACCGTCCGTCTTCGCCGCAGATTTTACTATGTATTAAACAAGGAAATTTTTCTGCATGATATCAGCAAAATCAACATTTGTCAACGGATTTCGCCGCTTGCGGCAGCTTTTGCCGCATAAAAAAAGCAGCCGGATTGCTCCGGCTGCTCCGTCGTCCTTCTCAAGCGCCCGCTGCTTTTCTTGCCGCTTGCGGCGCGTCATATGCGCGGCCGAGCGCGATGGCGCTGCTGTTGGCGCGCATCAGGTGCTTCTTCTTCTCCGGCAGCACTTTTTTCAGCGCTTCCATGACCTGCGCGTCCTCCGTCGGCAGGCGGCTTTCGAACAGCTTCCCCAGCAGAATCATGTTTGCCAGGCCGTCCAGCCCGTTTTCCTGCGCCAGCCTTGTCGCCGGAATAGGATAATAGGTGATGTCCGTTCGCGCGGGCTGCTCCGAAACGAGCGATGCATCCAGGAAAACCGAGCCACCGGGCGCGACCTTGCGCTCATACGCCTGAAACGACGGCAGATTCATGGCAATCAGCACATCCGGCCGGGCGACGATAGGCGAGCCGATGGCGGCCCCGCTGAGGATCACGCTGCAGTTTGCCGTCCCGCCGCGCATCTCCGGCCCGTAGGACGGCAGCCAGGTGACCTGATCACCGCGCACGCTGCCGATATACGCCAGCAGCTTGCCGAGAAAGAGCACGCCCTGCCCGCCGAAGCCGGCGATGAGGATGCTCGTCGTTTTGTTTTCCCTGTTCATACGGTTCCCGCCTCCTGTGCTCCGCGGTCCTTGAGGACGCCGATCGGATAATACGGTATCATCGCCTCGTCAATCCACTGCAGCGCCGCCTTCGGCGTCATGCCCCAGTTGGTCGGACAGGCGGAGAGCACCTCAACCAGCGAGAATCCCCTGCCTTCCACCTGATTGCGAAACGCTTTTTCAATCGCTTTTTTCGCGGCGAACACATGCTTGACCGAGTTGACCGCAACGCGCGTGATGTATTCCGGCCCGTCCAGCTGGGCGAGCATCTCGCTCACCTTGACAGGGAAGCCGCAGCTGGATATATCCCTGCCGTAGGGCGAGGTTTGCGTCACCTGTCCCGGCAGCGTCGTCGGCGCCATCTGGCCGCCCGTCATGCCGTAAACGGCGTTGTTGACGAAGATGACTGTGATGTTTTCTCCGCGCGCCGCGGCGTGCACAATCTCCGCCATGCCGATGCTGGCGAGGTCGCCGTCGCCCTGATAGGAAAACACGATGCTCTCCGGATTCGCGCGCTTGAGCCCCGTCGCAACGGCGGGCGCTCGCCCGTGCGCGGCAACGATCATATCGCAGTTAAAATAGTTATAAGCCAGCACCGAGCAGCCCACCGGTGCAATACCAACGGTCCGCCCTTCAACGCCAAGCGCGTCGATAGCCTCCGCAACTAACCGGTGGATCACGCCGTGCGTGCATCCGGGGCAATAGTGCGTCGGAACCGGCGCCAGCGCGTTGGGTCGTTTTGCAACGATCATGCTCTCTCACCTCCTGCCGCCTGAACGATCTGTTCGAGCACCTGCTCCGGCGTTGGGATCACGCCGCCGACGCGGCTGACCAGCGTCACGGGTCTTGCGCAACGGATGGCAAGCTCGATATCCTCGATCATCTGCCCCATGGACAGCTCGACCGAGAGGAAGTGTTTCACCGTTTTTGCCGCCTCCGCCAGCACGGCGGACGGGAACGGCCAGAGCGTGATCGGCCGGATCATGCCGACGCGAATCCCCTGCTCTCGCGCGGCTGTCACCGCGCTGCGGGACACACGCGCTGCAATGCCGTAGGACACCACGCAGAGCTCCGCGTCCTCCATCCGGTAGGATTCAAACAGCACTTCATGGTCCTGCACGAGTTTGTACCGCGCGAACCGGTCGAGGTTCTTCTGTTCCAGCTCTGCGGGATCCAGATAGAGCGAGGTCACAATGTTCTTCTTGCGCTCCATCCTGGTGCCCGTGAGCGCCCAGGGTTTATCATATGTTGTCTGCTCACCTGCTTCGAGTGTAACGGGCTCCATCATCTGCCCGATCATGCCGTCGGCGAGGATCATCGCCGTCATGCGGTATCGCTCGGCCAGGTCAAAGCCTTTCATCGTCAGGCTTGCCATCTCCTGCACGGAAGCGGGCGCAAGCACGATGTTGTGGAAATCACCATGCCCTCCGCCGCGCGTCGCCTGAAAGTAGTCCGACTGGGACGGCTGAATGCCGCCTAATCCCGGACCCGCGCGCTGCACATTCACCAGAAACGCGGGCAGGTCGCTCCCCGCCAGATAGGACAACCCTTCACTCTTGAGCGAAATGCCGGGGCTGGAGGAGCTCGTCATCACGCGCTTTCCCGCCGCGGATGCGCCATAGAGCATATGAATTGCCGCAATTTCGCTCTCCGCCTGTAAAAAGACGCCGCCCACCTTCGGCATCCGTTTTGCCATGTATGCCGCAATCTCCGTCTGCGGTGTGATCGGATATCCGAAGTAATGCCTGCAACCCGCCAGAATCGCCGCCTCGGCGATGGCTTCGTTGCCCTTCATTAATACTTTTTCCGCCATAGTCGTTATCTCTCCACCATAATCACGCAGTCCGGACACATCGCCGCGCAAAAGCCACAGCCGGTGCAGAGCGATTCATCCGTAACCTGTGCGGGCGAGTGCCCGTTTTGATTGATCTGTTTTACATCGATTTCAAGGATGTGTTTCGGGCACGCGTCCACGCAGAGCCCGCAGCCCTTGCAAAGGCTTGTTTCAAACGTCAGTTTTGCCATAGCTTCGATCTTCTCCCAAATCCAGCCAGAGAGGGTGATCAACGCGCCCTTCCAGCTCCTTTTTCAACTCGCTTCGCGCCGCCGTCACCGCCATCGGCAGATCCGCCAGCCGCGCGAGCGTCTCTATGCCGCTCCGGGTTGCGAGTACATCCTGGGCCGTCGTTTCCGCGCCGAGGTTGCTGTTGTTGATGAGCCCGGTCGCCTTGATGCCGCTCGCCGTCTCCACCTCGCGCAGTACGGCGAGTGCGTCTTCCGGCGTGCGCGTGCGCGGCCTGAAAAAATTCACAGCAAAGAACATCTCATAGTGCTCCGCGTGGACGATCTCCGGTGCGTAACGTCCCAGCGCGAGCGCGCCGCGGTCGTCTCCGCCTACGTCGAGGATGGTCACACCGTCGCGCGTCTCCAGCGCCGCACCAAGCTCCTTCGGCAGCGCGGGGATATCGAGGTTCCCGCCCGCATAGCGAGACGCCACCACTTTGATCCCCTCCGCTTCCAGCGCGTCCCGGTTGTCGGATGTGCGAAAATATGGATTTACAATATCGAGATCGCATAGGGATACATGTTCCCCTGCAACGCTGAATCGGTGCGCGAGCTGCTTTGCAAGACTCGTTTTCCCGCTGCCGTAGTGTCCTGTCAATATGATGATGTGCGCTGCGGACATTGCATTCGCCTTTCTGATCCCAGTTGTTCCGTGTCTCAAAACGTGTCCGGGATGCTGATTGTTAGCAGTACTAACTATCTGCGGCATTATATGCCGCAATCCTCAACTATTTCTCAACTAGTTCGTACTGCTAACGATTTGAACAAAAAATTAGCCCCACATAAACGGTGCTTCGTATCGATTCCATCACACGATAACGTTCCGTTCGTTAGCACTGCTAACCATTTTAAATCGTTTTTCGCATTCGTGCAACCTAACATTTTTTCTGGATACCCCGGCAACGAAAAAAAGACGGTAAAAACCGTCTCTTTATAACTTTTTCGCTTTGTTGTAAATGCGCTTCTTTAAAATGTTTCGATCGCGACGCGTTCCACCCGCCCGGAGATATCCGAGCCGAGAAAGAGCGAGGCTGTCGCGGCAAAATCCTCCGCGCTGTCGCTCGCGTAGTAGCGGCGAACGCCCGCTCTATCCGCGGTGTTGAGCTTTTCCTGCTGCTGTAGAAGCTCCGCTGCGGCGCGCGCCGCCTCTTCTCCCGTGTCAATCAGTTTGACGTTTGCGCCCATATAGTCGGAAATGACATCCCGCAACAGTGGATAATGCGTGCAGCCGAGCACGAGCGTATCCACGCCCGCTTTCTTTACGGGCTCCAAATACTCCTCCACCACGCGTTCGGTCACAAAGTCGCCTCTCTGCACCCGTCCGTCCTCAACGAGAGGTACGAGCAGCGGGCAGGCCTTCGCGGTGAGCCGCGCCTCCGGCAGCAGCTCGCGTATCGCCGTTTCATATGCGCCGCTGCGTATCGTCGCTTTGGTTCCGATCACGCCGATGTTGCCGCTCTTCGTTGCCCGCGCAGCCGCACGAGCGGCGGGTTGCACCACGCCGAGAATCGGTATGGTGTTTTCGCTTTTGAGTATATCCAGCGCGGTGGTGGACACCGTGCCGCAGGCGATGACGATCGCCTTTAAATCGAAACTGCGCAGGAACGCAACATCCTGCCGGGCATAACGAACGATAGTATCGACGGATCTGCCGCCGTACGGAACGCGGCCCGTGTCGCCGAAATATATGATATCTTCACCCGGCAGCAGGCGGATCATCTGCCGCACCGCGGTCAATCCTCCCATGCCGGAGTCGAATACGCCGATGGCTCTTTGGTCCATTCCTTCACCTCAAAAAAAACATCGGGCGGATGTGGCCCGCCCTGATTCGGCTTAACTTACCGAGTAGTATTGTATCATATTTTCTTATAAAAAACACGTTCCCGTACCCACCGGATTCTGCACCGGTTGTTCTCATAAACGCTTGACGCGGCGCGCATACCGCGCTACAATAACGCGAAAAGCGCTCGTTTTTTACAAGCGCGCTTCGATTGAATTGTATGCACTTTATATGATTGATTTCGATGCATAAATTCTCGGAGCAGCTTTTTGAAAAGCGCGCATGGACTGCTATAATTGATTGCGGTTTCACGGTTCTGAACACATACTATTGCATAATATTCAGCGAGAATGCATTTTCAATGCGTGAACTATCCCGAAATTGTATGGTTGATTCGTCCGGACGAACTTGCGTATGCGAGATAGTCCCGCATGATCGGCACCCGGATTATCCGTTTTGATTGGAGAACACTGTTTTGACGATTTTACTCGACTGTCTGTTCGTTGGCTTCGGCGGCTTTGCCGGGTCCGTGCTGCGCTATCTGGCCAGCCTCGCGCCGCTGCGGCATGAGAGCGGCTTTCCGCTCGTCACGCTGATCATCAATGTGCTCGGCGCGTTCCTCCTCGGTCTGATCGTCGCCGTCGCCGGACGTTCTGCCGCGCTCGACGCGCGCACGATACTCTTTCTCAAGGTTGGCCTCTGCGGCGGTTTTACAACGTTTTCCGCATTCGCGCTCGAGTCGCACCAGCTCTTCAGCGGCGGCAGACCCTCCGTCGCAATCGTCTATATGATCCTGAGCGTCGTGCTCTGCGTTTTTGCCGTCTATGGCGCCGGCGCGCTCGTGAAGTAATCTCAATCTGCAACCAAGCTAACACATCAAAACACAACCGGTCTTCGGGCCGGTTTTTTGTTTTGTTTAATATATTAGTGTATATACATGCCCTGGACGACGCGTCGTAAAAATATATCATTTAATTTTGTAATTTTCTCTTGCAAATCGTAAAAATCGCATGATATACTCTGCCCGTAAAGATTCGACCAAACGGGCGCAACTGCGCAACGCGGAATCGGAAGGGAGTAAAAACAAGAATGCTTAACATGGTCAGGGTGGCGGAAGCCTAACAATCGAATATTCAGACGAGAGCACTCGGCATACCGCGCCGGTTTTCGAATAGGATTTCGACAACCTGCCGAATGAGCAGCTTCGTCTGACAGCAGAACCTTTCGAAGAACTGTAATTTTACGGGCATATCGATCGGGTATGCTCGTTTTTGTTTCAACAAAAACAGTATATATCCGATTTTCGCCGTGAGCGCAGTCCCGAACGGACTGCATTCACGGTATTTTTATGCCCAAAACAACCAACAAAAAAATTTGGAGGCGATCCCATGATCGATACAAGAGACAATCACCTCGCGATGCGACTACTCTGGCATCTGCTTCTCGGCAAGAGCCGGACATTGATCGCACAAAGCGGCGTACGCAAAGGACAATCCCTGCTTTCAACCAGTAACGGGAGGATGCCGATCGTATGAGAAAAGCACAATATTATTACGCGTCTTCGGGCGCGCTGACGCTCCGGCCAACGCCGGAAACCAAGATCGAACGGTTGCTTGAGAGGCTGTTTTCGCGCCGCTTATACGACGCATATTGCCACAAGCGACGAACCAGAAACATGGAGGATTTTATGTACCCTGAATATATAATTCGCAAAGATCCCGCTTTAGCGGTATCCCCAACGGTAGGCCCATTTGGCAGCTGCCTCGTGCCGTTTTTCTGCCGCGAGCAGGCTGCGTACCGTCCGACGTCCGCCCCGGCGCGCCCCGGCTTCAGGCCTTACTGCGCCAAGATGACGTTTGCCTCGCTTCTGCCGAGGTGCCCCAAATGAACGAAGCATACGGGCTGGAACTCTACGGGTTTTCACCCGCGATGCGCGCGGCAATCAGCGCGCGGGAGCTCGAAAATGAGATCCCCGCGCGCGTCACCGCGGTTCATAAAGAGCGATTCGAACTCGTCTGCGACCGAGGAGACTGTTACGGACGCCTAAAGTCCGCTGTCTATTTCAACGACGGGCTGGAGGAGTTCCCGACTACGGGCGATTTCGTGCTCATACAGTACAACGAGCAGGGCGACAGCATCATCACAAAGACGCTGCCGCGCCGCTCTTACTTCGCCCGAAAGAACCCGACGCTCGGACAGGGCGAACAGGCGGTTGCGGCTAACTTTGACAGCGTGTTTATCATGCAGTCGCTCAATTTTGACTTTAACCCGAGGCGGCTAGAGCGCTATCTCGCGCTCGCCTGGCAGTCCGGCGCCGTACCGGTCGTCGTGCTGACCAAATCCGACCTCGTGGACGCGTATGACGAGCAGGAAAACGCGGTGATGCGCGTTGCCTCGGGTGTGGACGTCTTCGCTGTGAGCGCATTGACAGGCGAGGGCATCGATCGCTTCGGCGACTATCTCGCGCCGGGCAAAACCGTCGTTCTGCTCGGTTCGTCCGGCGTCGGCAAGTCCAGCTTCGTCAACGCCTTGGCCGGCGAAGAACTCATGGCGGTCAACACAATCCGCGAGGACGACAGTAAGGGCCGGCATACCACCACCCACCGGCAGCTCATTCGCCTGAACAGCGGCGTGATGATCATAGACACACCCGGTATGCGCGAACTCGGCATGCTGGACGCCGCCGAAGGGCTCAGCGAAACATTCTCGGACGTAGAGCAATACTTCGGAATGTGCCGCTTTTCCAACTGCCGCCATGAGAGCGAACCCGGCTGCGCGGTGCAGGCGGCAATCTCCTCCGGCGAACTGCCGCTAGAGCGCTACCAAAGCTATCAAAAACTGCGCCGCGAGTCGGCGTATGCCGAGGATTCCGCCGGTTATCTTCGCGCGAAGCACCAGCGTTTTCTGGAGATCGCAAAAAAATCGCGTTCACTGGAAAAAGCCGGCGGCAAGCGCGGCAACCCTGAGCGCAATTCCGAAAAATAGCTTTTATTTCAGTAGTTACTACTTGAAGGACTCGCAGTTTCCTTTTCCTCGAAAACAGATAAAATCCTACATGAATTCCTCTTGTAAACTCATAAATAGTTATATAAACTGATTTCATGACAAGGAGGGATGAGCATGAAAAATAACTTTATTAACGAAATCTATGAATTCTTCAATGCAAAGCGAAGAGTAATCCTTACTTTATCAATAATCGTAATAGTTGCTTGTCCAGTCCTTGTATGGGGCATATATCTCTTCGGAAATCTGGTTTGGGGGTTGCAAACTGATCTTTCCGCGGATGGAATGTTGGGCTATTGGGCTGCAATCATTAGTGCTATTTCAACAGTTTTTCTTGGCTTCATTACTCTTGCCTTAAGCAAAAAGGCCGATAAAACAAACGATGATTTATTAGCTGTACAAAAAAACCAATATTTGCTTGAGGTCAGACCTTTTGTTATGATCACCGACTGGAAAGCCTCAGGTATGAACTTTAAGGATATTGTATTAGCACCAACCAAAATATATATTTGCATTGACAAGCTTGCAGAAAAGCAATCTGAGGTTTCGTGTTTATCTCTTTTTGTAACCAATACAACCAAGTCTTTTCTATTAGCCAATTATGGAAAAGGTAGTATTACTAATAATGTCAAAGAAAAAACCTTCGCAAAATCCGCAGCAAATCAATTTAATACAAGTCTTTTGCTCCAGCCTGGTGAAACTAAGGAATTAGTTCTTTACGGGAAAGTTGGCTTTTTTCGCAAATTACGAGGAGAAAAAATAATTTTCACTTTTTATCTCGATAACCGTTTGGGTGATCGCTATCAAGAAACCTTTGAAGTCACAATTCTGATGTATTCTGATGCCTTTGAAGAAGGAATTGATGATTGGTACACAACGCTTGATGTTCAAAATTACGCAATTACTCCTGTTCAGGCGTCAGAAAAAAGCTAAAGGCCTTTCCCCTCCATCTGCACCGTCGTGGTCGGGAACGCGAACGCCACACCCAGACGCTCAAAGCCCTCCATGATGCCGAAGTTGACGCGCTGGTTGATGTCCATGTACGCATCATAATCCTTCGTCAACACAAAATACACGATCTCGATATTGAGCGAATATGCTCCGTATGCGGCGAAATGCGCGCGCGCGAACTCCGCGTTCTCCGTTTCGTCCACGACTTTTTTTATCAGTTCCGGAATCTGTTTGAGCTTCTCCGAAGGGGTATCATAGGTGACGCCGAGCGTGAAGATCACGCGGCGGCGCTGCATGGTCTTGTAGTTTCGGATGCGCGAACCGGTCAGATCCGCATTTGACAAGATGAGCTGTTCACCGTCGAGCGCGCGCAGGCGCGTCGTCTTGATGCCGATGTGCTCTACCGTACCTATCTGCTCACCCGCGATGATGAAGTCGCCTAGCTCAAACGGCTTGTCGAAGAAGATCGTGAAAAAACAGAAGATATCCGAGAGCACGTTTTGCGCAGCAAACGCGATCGCGACGCCGCCGATGCCCAATCCGGTGACAAGCGACGTAATCTTGACGCCGATGTTGTCCAGAAATAGGATCAACGCAATCGTCCAGATCACGATCTGTGCGATACGGACAAGCCATTTGATTGCCAGCTGCCCGCTTTCGTCCTTGTCTTTGCCCAGTTTACCGAAGAAGAATGCCACGAGCACGGAAAAGAACATCGCCCCCATGAAGATCGCAAATAACACCGACACCGTGGTGACGATTTTGGAAAGCGTGCCGCTCAGCGTCAGAATCCGGGTGCTGAAGTAAAACGCGGTAAAGTACGCAACCGGAAGCAGATATCGCTTGATTCCGGTGAGTAGATAGACGCCAACCGGTGTCTGCGCCTGCTCGTTTCGTCTGGCGATGCGCTTGAGCACGATCCGCCCAAATACAAATATCAACGCAAAACTCAGCAGCAGCACGCCAAGAAATATCGTGTACTGCAGCACCGTGTTCTGAAAGTAGACCTGTTCGAAAAAGCTCATAGACGCTTCGTTTGTCCTCCGTCTTTTATGGTTTTTACATCTATGATGGTATCACAAAAAGAACCCGTCCGCAAAGCCGTATTGGCGTCACGGACGGTTGAAAGAGTGCTGTCAGCGGGCGTCGTCCAGTTGATTCGGCTTTGTATCGGCGTTACAGCGCGCCGAGATCGCGCCGCTCAAAGCGGTTGAAGGCCAGCACCAGAAAAACGACAGTCAGCAGCAGGCAAAGGACAGCATACGGCAGCGAGAAAAACCCGTCCACTATCTCCGTATTCAGGAAGTAGCGAAACGGCGTGAACAGTCGCAACACACCGGGCTTTTCGAGCATGTCGTATACAATTCCAAGCGCATAAGCGGCAAGAATTGCCAGGTTTCCCGCGCGCGCGCCGTGCTCTGCGTGGGAAAACGTCGCGGAACACATCGCGGAGAGCGAGAAGAACACGATCCCGAGCAGCCAAACAACCATCGTGAAGCGCTGAAACAGCCCTGCAAAATCCCCTTCGATCCCGATTTGTTGCACGGCGAGCGTAGAAAACAAGTACGTTGACGCGGCGAATACACTCAAATAGATCAGCGCCGTGAAAAGCTTCCACAAGAGGATGAACGAACGCGACCGCGGCTTGGTAAAAAGAAACTCATATGTGCGATCGACGCTCTCGCGTGAGACAGCATTTCTGCCCAGCTGCGTAGCGTACACCGCCGTCAGAATCGAGACAAACATCATGATCATCCCATAGATTCCGGCGAATTTGGAGAGGTCGAGATTCGCCATTCCAATGACCGCAACGACGATACGCGGGAACTGCGCGATCAGTTCTGTCACATATTCCCCGCCGGACAGTGCGCCGGTGGCTTTTGCAACACTGCCGAAGATGAGCGCCAACAGCCCGAGCATCCAGAATAGGAACGGCTTTAGGCCGACTTTCAATTCTCTCAGAAAGATATTCATTCTCCCGCCCCCCCTTTACAGCGAGGGCACGTCCGCGCGTGTATAGCGCAGATATGCCGCGACCATTAGCGTCAACGTCAATACGATTGCCGTAATGACATAAGGTGTATCAAACCTGCCCTCCAGGAACGCCCGCGTCACGTCAAAATACTTCAACGGAGTGATATAGCGCAGCTTCTCTTCCTCCATCAGGCTGTGTATTGCGCTGAGCAGAAACGCGGCAAAGCCAATCGCCGTTGCCGCGCCGGAGACGGAGCGCACCTTTTTGGCAAACACCGCCGCGAACACCGCGACCGCAAATATGACGATCTCGGTCAGCAACAGCGCAACCGAAGCGAGGAGCGCATGGCCGATTATCAGCGGCGCTGGCGCATACGCGCGGTAGAGCATGAGCGATTCGGCGACAAACAGCACGTTGGACACAACCAACAGTGTCATTGCCGCGAGCAGCTTTTCGGCAAACAAACGTCCTCTCGCCCTCGGTTTTGTGAGCAGGAAGTCCATGCATTTTTCACGCTTCTCCCGGGAGAAAAGACTCAGCCCGATTCCCGCGGCCATCATCGCCCCGCAGATCGAGTAGTATATAAATCCGAACGCGTAGAATCCGGCAAAACTAAAGAGGTTATCCAGCTCCATGCCGAACGCAGCCGCAAATGCAGGCGGGAAATTGGACAGCATGGCTTCCACAGCTTCGCGGCTCTCAAGAAACGCCGGCAGCGCACCTGCGATTAGCCCGCCGAGCAGGGCCAGAATCGCGAGCGTCCAAATCGCCGCGCCCGCCCATGCACGGCGCAGTTCGAAGCGAAAGACGTTCATGCGTTCGCCTCCCCGTCCTCGTAATAGTGCAGAAAGATCTCCTCCAGCTCCGGTTCGCTGACGTTTGCATCCGCCAGCGGCAGCGTCGAGAGCCTTTGGAGCAATGCGTTGACATCCCCGCTGTATAAAAAGCTTGTCTGCGCACCATCCTGCGTCAGCTTCGCCATACCGGGCAGATCAAAGTTCTCCAGCGGTACGCGTGTTGTGAGGCTGACTTTTTTATAAGAATTCTTTCGCAGTTCCTCGATGCTGCGCAGGTCGACAACACACCCTTCTTTTATGATGGCGACGCGATCGCAGATGCGCTGTACCTCGCCAAGAATGTGAGAAGAAAACAGCACGCTCGCGCCGCGCTCGTTTTCGCGCTGGATCAGGTCGAAAAACGTCCGCTGCATGAGCGGATCAAGGCCGCTCGTCGGCTCGTCCAGTATGATGAGCCTCGGCGAGTGCAAAAGCCCCTGCACGATGCCCACTTTCTTCTTGTTGCCGAGGCTCATGTCCTCTATTTTTTTGTTCAGATCGAGCGATAGCGCGTCTGCAAGCTCCGCGATGCGTTTCGAGCAGTCTTTTTTGTAGAAGCTTGCCGAATAGCGCAGCAGATCGATGGCGCGCATGTTGTCATAATAGAACACCTCGCCGGGCAGGTATCCGACCTGCGAGAGGATCTTGACCTTTTCCTTTTCACAGTCCATGCCGAAGATGCTGGCCGCACCGGATGTTTTTTTAATCAGTCCTAATAACGTGCGGATCGTCGTTGATTTTCCCGCGCCATTCGGGCCGATGAATCCGAAGATCTCGCCTTCTTCCATCGCCAGATCAACATTGACGATGCCCCTCGTTTTGCCGTAATACTTCGTCAGCTTTTTGGTTTCGATCGCGTAACCCATGCGTTTCTCCTTTTATCCTTCCTTCGGTGTTTGTTCGAATATCTGCAAAACCACACCCCGAAGCAATATCCGAAGCGCATCATCAAAACATTCTTCGCCGATGTCTTCTTTGTGAAGTATGGTCAAAAACGCACCTCTTAGCGCCGTGCTGATCAGGTCCGCTTTCTCTGATGATACACCCGGCAGCACCGATAGTAACGCACGCACGCCGTCCACGTCGTGCTCCGCGTGCAGCTTAAGCAACTCCGGCGGCAGCGTGCGCATGAAAAACTCCAGCTCTCCGTCCCGCAGGAGCCGCGGCAGAAACGAGTGATCCAGGCTTTGGTAATAGCGAAAAATGATATCCGTGAGTTCGTCCACATCCGGCGTCACCGGCAGAGACGTAACCTCCTTCAACAACTCCGCCTGAACTTCGTCGTTAAAACGCAAGATCACATCGAACAGCAGCCGATCCTTGGACTCGTAAAAGAGATAAAACGTTCCTTTTGGAATATTAACGCGCCTGACCAACTCGTCCACGGTCGTTTTCCGGATACCATACAGTACGAGGCACTGTTTCGCCTCGCTCATCAAGCGTTCGGAGATGTATTCCTTCTCTTTTTCGGTAAATGATTTGGGCATATAGAACCTTTTTGACTATTTTTGATTTTATAGTCATGATACTGCGTTATCTACCTCATGTCAATGAAAAGATTTCATGTTTACAAATCAACAGCGGGCTGTTCCATTCGAGCAGCCCGCTGTTTGATTCCGCCTATGTATTCCGGTTACTTGACGCGCGGCTTCTTTCGCGGTTTGCGGCCTTTCACCGCGAGAAACACAACCGCCGCCGCTGCAAGCGCAATCGCCACACCCAGCGCGATGATAACCGGATCTGCACCGGCCCCATTCTCTGCCCCAGGCATGGGTGTTGGCGATGGCATGAGCGTCGGTTTTGGCGTTGCCGTCGGTCTCGTAGTCGGCTTGACCGTCGGTTTTACGGTCGGTTTGGGTGTCGGGCGCAGTGTCGGGGTCGGCCGAGGCGCCGGATACAGCGTTCCAATCAAATTGACCTCCCCAGCTGCTATCCGTTTAAGTGTTTCAAGAGGAACCTTATACAGCGACCAATTGCTGGAGATCACGCGCTCGGTGGTCGTCCAGTCGCTTTCATATTCCTCCGGATAATATACGCTACCTGACGTTATTTCACAAAAGTAGCCGTCGATATTGCCCGGCGGCTTCCCCAAAAAGACAGCGTGATCCACTTCACTGATTGCATGTTCGCCAAAGTCATAATCGGATCCGGCGAAAACGACCATTCCCACGGGATATGCGCCGAAGATTCGGGATGTGTTTTCTTCTTCACTCCAGCCCTCATAGGGCCGTTCAGCATTCGGAACCATTGATATCTTGAAGTGCTCGGGAACGTATAAAAAATCAATTCCGCAACCTAAAAATGCGCAATCATCAATCTCTCGCAACCTGTCCGGCAGAACAACCGTCTTGAGTCTCTTACACTGGCTAAAGGCTTCCAGACCAATTCTTTCCAGACTGGCGGGAAACGTAACGTCCTGGAGTAAATTGCAATTATCAAAAGCATAGCTGTCGATCTCTTCCAAACCTTCCGGCAGATTGATGTGCTCCAGTTGGCGGCAGCTGCTGAAGGCGGATACCCCGATGGTCTCCAAGCTGTCCGGCAGCGTGACTTCGCGCATGTCGCATCCTTTGAACACTGCTCCTTCGATTACACGAATATTTCCAGACAGCTTTAGTTCCTGAATGCCGCTTTGTTCGAATGCTGCGGGTTCCAGCGTCGTCACCGAGTTCGGAAGAATGACGCACGTCAGCAATCTGCAATTGGAAAAGGCGCCCGCTCCGATTGTTTTTAACGTTGATGGAAAGGATACCGACTGCACATTTCTGCTGTAAAAAGCCCACGCGGAGATAGACCGGATCCCTTCCGGAATCACGACGTCCTTCACACGTATGTCGGACAGTACGACGGCTTTTTTCACATGATCGATCAAGAGTCCGTCGGAGACAACAAACGATCGGTTTCCTTCTTGCACCTCAATATTTATTGGCAAGAATTTTGGTTCTTGATAGACAACGCGAAAGATCGGGGTAAATCGGTCTTCGTGTGAGATAAAATTTATTCCTGTTTCATCCTTTCTTTCAAGATTTTTATACGACACGTCATACATGCAAAAATCAGTTACGTTCTTTCCGATAACCAGCTTGTTGACCCTCTTTTCAGGCCCGTTATGCAGATAATCCATCCAGGCCGCATCGTTCTCCATTGTCAGAACTCCGTCATCGGTAAGGTTCCAACCACGGCCTTTGTCCGTTATGACGGGTACAATCGTTTCCGCCTGCGCAGATGATGCTTCCGAATTCTCGGCGGGCGTGGCGTCCTGAGACAGAGCGGTTCGCCCACCCGTCTCCGCATCGACAGCTGCCTGTAGCTCGATCAACGGCATGAATGTTATTTTGTCGCGTACCCATTTATCTACGCTGCTGCTGTTCCACTCACTTGTGTACTCTTTGGGACAATAGATGTTCGTTGTGTATTCTTCATTCAGCAGTTTACCGATGTCCCTTGGCGGTTCGTCAAGAAAATATGCGTTGTCAACCCGATAAAAAGCAAGCGCGTCAAAGTCGTATTCACTGCCGGTAAAGACAAGCGTATTCACGGCACTCTTACCAAAAACTCTGTTAGGCAGATAATCCGACAAATCAGAGGTGAAAATTGCTTCATCCCGTGTGCAAGTAATTTCCAACCGCTCCGGTAGAACAAGCAGCCTAAGCAGGCACGATAGAAACACACTTTCACCAATCTCGGAAAGAGAATCTGGAATAATGACGTCCTGAAGGCTTTTGCAGCTCTCAAACGCCTGTGTTCCAATGTGTGTTACCCCATGCGGCAAGTTGGCCTTCTGAAGCGCAGAACAGTTTTTGAACGCATACGCGCCGATATACTGCAGGCTATCAGGGAGCGAAATTTTCTCAAGCGCTTCACATGCGGCGAACGCATATGGGCGTATTGTCGTCAATGAATCCGGCAGCGTGGCTTGCTTGAGCGATTTGCAACCATAAAATGCATCTGTACCGATCGAAACGAGTGTGTCCGGGTACGTGACCGTTTCGACCGACCGTTTAAAGAATGCCCCAGTCGCGACCGTTGTGATTCCGTCCGGAATCACAACGTGTTTCACATCTGTTTGGGCGAGTACAAGCGAATTTGTCTTCTGATTGATCAAAAGGCCGTCTTCCACCTTGAAGATCGGATTTCCCTTATCAACTTCGATTATCTTCGGATATAGATAAAGCGTAAACGGAAATGTCTCGAACTCCGGTAACCCTCCCAAATTGTAATCGATAAAGCAAGATTCGATACCAAACTTCTCCTCACCGCCGTCAAAAACAGGATCCACAAGAAAGAAATCGGTTATGGCTTTGCCGAGAACGAGCTTATTGATCTTACGGTGGTGGCCTCTCACAAGGTAATCCTTCCAGCCCTCAACATTCTCCAGCATCAGCACTCCGTCGGAGGATATTGTCCATCCATTTCCGTAATCCGCTTCGTACACAATCTCTTCTTCCGCACGCGCGGATACGGCAGGGTAACCAATACCCACGAAGCACAACACTGCCAGCAGCAGAGACAGTACCGTTCGTTGCATCTTCTTTTGCATTCGTTGTTCTCCCAATGGTTCGTTTCTATTGATGTTGATCCAGCTGTTGCCGACTTGCTCAGAATAAACAATTATTGACGCTTGGTTTTTCTTCTCCCCTTCTTCCTCGCGCGGCCTTTCACCGCGAGAAACACAACCGCCGCCATCGCAAGCGCAATCGTCACCCCCAGCGCGATGATCACCGGATCCACGCCGGAGCTGGTTGGCTCTTCCGGTACAGGGGTTGCAGTGAGCGCGGGCGTTGGCGAGATCGTCGGCTTTGGCGTGGCGTTCGGCGTTGGGGTTGGCGCGGCGGTCGGGCCCGGGGTTGGTGTTGCGTAGACTTCCTTGTCGACGATCGCCTGCAACTCGCTCAGCGGCATGAATGATATTTTGTCACGCACCCATTGCGCTACGCTTTCATCGTTCCAATCGTCGGCATACTCCTCGGCACAGTATATGTTCGTCGTCAGGCCTTCTATCATGATTTTACCGATTCGCTTAGGCGGTTTTTCGAGAAAGTAAGCGTTTTTCACTTCAATAAACGCAGGTTCGCCAAAGTCGTAGTCGCTGCCGGAAAAAACAAGCATATCGATGGTACTCGCTCCAAAATTCTTGCCGCTCTTAACAGTTGGATCCACTCTCGCTTCCCAGATTTTTCTGTCATAAAAAACGAATTCCAATTTCGGAGGGAGGCGTAGTAAAGCGATTTTACATCTCTCAAATACATCAGACCTGACCTGTTTCATCGAATCCGGTAAAACAACATTTCCCAAATCCTTTTCCGTTCCCAACGCCGCTGTTCCGATATACTCCAACCCTTCGGGCAAGAGCATGTTTGCACTTAGAGCGCAATTGTAAAATGCTTGCGTGCCTATTCTTTTTAAGGCTTTCGGCAATACGATCTCTTCCAAATTGCTGCATTCATAAAAAGTCCCATTGCCGATTTCCTGCACACTATTTGGTATCTGTATTGCATACATCGGGCATCTGCCGAACGCATTCGCATCAATCAACAAAAGCCCTTCGTTTAATGTGATGTGTTCGAGATTTGAACATCTCGCAAATGCGCTATCCAAGATGGCGGTAACCGAAGCAGGGATATCAACGCTGGTTAAACTCATACATTTGTAAAACGCGCTCTTCCCGATAGTTACTAGAGTGCTAGGAAACCGGACCGTATCAATGCTTCTTTCGTTGAAAGCATTCCTTGTAATCGAACGCACGCCTTCGGGAATCACTACATCCCTCAAACCCCTTTCCGAGAGTACGAGTTCGTCTGTCACAGTGTTGATCAGCAGTCCGTCTATCACGCGAAAAGCCTGGTTTCCACTTTGGACTTCGATTTCCAGTGGCGACAAACAAATATCGCGATAGTAGTTGTAATAAGGTTTTCCGTTTACGTCATAACCCAATACTTCGAAATCGTCAAAAAAATCAGGAGTCGGTAGTTCATCTGGCAGCAAATACAGGCGGAAATCCGTCATGTCTTTCCCGATAACGAGCTTACTGATTTGCTCTGGGCGTCCATGTTTAATACAATCTGCCCAACCCTGCTCGTTTTCCAGCGTCAGTACCCCGTCCGCCGTCAAACTCCATCCGTCGCCATCGTAAGGTTCGAATGATGTGTTAGTCTCTGCCTGTGCGGATGAGTTGCTTGCTACAAGCAATATGATTGTAATAGCAAGCAAGATGCATCTACTCGCTTTGTGTTCCAGTCGCCTCTGCCAATCTTTCATTAAGCTCCTCCGGCGTCAGTTGGTGTACCTGCTTTATTGCAAGTCGCTACCCGATAACCTACCTGCCCGTGTTCGATTTCTTCTTTCTCTTCTTGTTTCCGCGGCCTTTCATCGCGAGAAACACAACCGCCGCCATCGCAAGCGCAATCGTCACCCCCAGCGCGATGATCACCGGATCCACGCCGGAGCCGGTTGGCTCTTCCGGCACAGGGGTTGCAGTGAGCGCAGGCGTTGGCGAGAGCGTCGGCTTTGGCGTAGCCGTCGGCCTTGGGGTTGGTGCGGCGGTCGGGCTCGGGGTTGCAGTCGGAGCTGGATCCGGTGTAGCATTTATTTCTCTTTCGATGATTGCCTGCATCTCACTCATCGGCATGAATACTATTTTGTCGCGCATCCATTGCGCCACGCGCTTGTCGTTCCATTCATCAGCATGCTCATCGGTGCAATAGATATTCGTCGTGTTTTTTTCATCCAGCTGCTCTCCGATCCCTTTCGGCGGCTTTTCGAGGAAGTATACATTTTCAATTCGGTAAAACGGCAGCGTATCATAGCTGTAATTGCTGCCGGTGAAAACGAGAGTATTTACAGCGCTCTTGCCGAAAGTCCTGTTCGGTATATAGTCTAACAAGTCAAAAGTGAAAATCTCTTCATCCCGAATATTTGTAATCTCCAGTCTTTCCGGCAATACCAGCAACCGCAATATGCACGCAAAAAACACTGCTTCCCCAATTTTGGCAAGAGAATTCGGCAGAACGACATCCTGCAGTTTTCTGCATTTTTCAAACGCTTGTGTTCCTAAGTGTGTTAGCCCATCCGGTAAATCAGCCTCACGTAGCGCGGCACATTCTTTGAACGCATACGCGCCGATATACTGCAGGCTATCCGGGAGCGAGATTTTCTCAAGCGCTTCACATGCGGCGAATGCATATGGGCGTATCGTCGTCAAAGAATCCGGCAGCGTGACTTGCTTGAGCGAGTTGCATCCGTAAAACGCTTCCGTACCGATCGAAACGAGTGAGTCCGGGAACGAGACCGTTTCAACCGACCGTCCGCAGAATGCCCCCGTCTCGATCGTCTTGATCCCGTCCGGAATCACAACGTGTTTCACATCTGTTTGGGCGAGTACAAGCGAATGGGTCTTTTGATTGATTAAAAGTCCGTCTTTCACCGAAAAAACCGGATTTCCTTCCGCAACCTCGATTGTTTTCGGAAAGAGATAAAGGGTAAACGGCTGTACTTCATACAACGCCATGTCAGCTTCGTTATATTGTACAAAAAACGACTCGAATCCAAATCTCTCCTCAACCCCGTCATATTCTGGTTCGCTGAGGAAAAAATAGGTCAGGTCTTTCCCGATGATAAGCTTGTTGATTCTACTAGTGCGGCCTCTCACAAGGTAATCCTTCCAGCCCTCGACGTTATTCAGCGTCAGCACCCCGTCGGACGATATTGTCCATCCGTTTCCATAGTCCGCTTGATACACGGTGTCCTCTTCCGCACTTGCGGATACAGCAGGGTAACCAATACCCACGAAGCACAACACTGCCAGCAGCAGAGACAGTACCGTTCGTCGCATCTTCTTTTGCATTCGTTGTTCTCCCAATGATTCGTTTCTATTGATGTTGATCCAGCTGTTACCGACTTGCTCAGAATAAACAATTTATTGACGCTTGGTTTTTCTTCTCCCCTTCTTCCTCGCGCGGCCTTTCACCGCCAGGATCCACAAGAAAGAAATCGGTTATGGCTTTGCCGAGAACGAGCTTATTGATCTTACGGTGGTGGCCTCTCACAAGGTAATCCTTCCAGCCCTCAACATTCTCCAGCATCAGCACTCCGTCGGAGGATATTGTCCATCCATTTCCGTAATCCGCTTCGTACACAATCTCTTCTTCCGCACGCGCGGATACGGCAGGGTAACCAATACCCACGAAGCACAACACTGCCAGCAGCAGAGACAGTACCGTTCGTTGCATCTTCTTTTGCATTCGTTGTTCTCCCAATGGTTCGTTTCTATTGATGTTGATCCAGCTGTTGCCGACTTGCTCAGAATAAACAATTATTGACGCTTGGTTTTTCTTCTCCCCTTCTTCCTCGCGCGGCCTTTCACCGCGAGAAACACAACCGCCGCCATCGCAAGCGCAATCGTCACCCCCAGCGCGATGATCACCGGATCCACGCCGGAGCTGGTTGGCTCTTCCGGTACAGGGGTTGCAGTGAGCGCGGGCGTTGGCGAGATCGTCGGCTTTGGCGTGGCGTTCGGCGTTGGGGTTGGCGCGGCGGTCGGGCCCGGGGTTGGTGTTGCGTAGACTTCCTTGTCGACGATCGCCTGCAACTCGCTCAGCGGCATGAATGATATTTTGTCACGCACCCATTGCGCTACGCTTTCATCGTTCCAATCGTCGGCATACTCCTCGGCACAGTATATGTTCGTCGTCAGGCCTTCTATCATGATTTTACCGATTCGCTTAGGCGGTTTTTCGAGAAAGTAAGCGTTTTTCACTTCAATAAACGCAGGTTCGCCAAAGTCGTAGTCGCTGCCGGAAAAAACAAGCATATCGATGGTACTCGCTCCAAAATTCTTGCCGCTCTTAACAGTTGGATCCACTCTCGCTTCCCAGATTTTTCTGTCATAAAAAACGAATTCCAATTTCGGAGGGAGGCGTAGTAAAGCGATTTTACATCTCTCAAATACATCAGACCTGACCTGTTTCATCGAATCCGGTAAAACAACATTTCCCAAATCCTTTTCCGTTCCCAACGCCGCTGTTCCGATATACTCCAACCCTTCGGGCAAGAGCATGTTTGCACTTAGAGCGCAATTGTAAAATGCTTGCGTGCCTATTCTTTTTAAGGCTTTCGGCAATACGATCTCTTCCAAATTGCTGCATTCATAAAAAGTCCCATTGCCGATTTCCTGCACACTATTTGGTATCTGTATTGCATACATCGGGCATCTGCCGAACGCATTCGCATCAATCAACAAAAGCCCTTCGTTTAATGTGATGTGTTCGAGATTTGAACATCTCGCAAATGCGCTATCCAAGATGGCGGTAACCGAAGCAGGGATATCAACGCTGGTTAAACTCATACATTTGTAAAACGCGCTCTTCCCGATAGTTACTAGAGTGCTAGGAAACCGGACCGTATCAATGCTTCTTTCGTTGAAAGCATTCCTTGTAATCGAACGCACGCCTTCGGGAATCACTACATCCCTCAAACCCCTTTCCGAGAGTACGAGTTCGTCTGTCACAGTGTTGATCAGCAGTCCGTCTATCACGCGAAAAGCCTGGTTTCCACTTTGGACTTCGATTTCCAGTGGCGACAAACAAATATCGCGATAGTAGTTGTAATAAGGTTTTCCGTTTACGTCATAACCCAATACTTCGAAATCGTCAAAAAAATCAGGAGTCGGTAGTTCATCTGGCAGCAAATACAGGCGGAAATCCGTCATGTCTTTCCCGATAACGAGCTTACTGATTTGCTCTGGGCGTCCATGTTTAATACAATCTGCCCAACCCTGCTCGTTTTCCAGCGTCAGTACCCCGTCCGCCGTCAAACTCCATCCGTCGCCATCGTAAGGTTCGAATGATGTGTTAGTCTCTGCCTGTGCGGATGAGTTGCTTGCTACAAGCAATATGATTGTAATAGCAAGCAAGATGCATCTACTCGCTTTGTGTTCCAGTCGCCTCTGCCAATCTTTCATTAAGCTCCTCCGGCGTCAGTTGGTGTACCTGCTTTATTGCAAGTCGCTACCCGATAACCTACCTGCCCGTGTTCGATTTCTTCTTTCTCTTCTTGTTTCCGCGGCCTTTCACCGCGAGAAACACAACCGCCGCCATCGCAAGCGCAATCGTCACCCCCAGCGCGATGATCACCGGATCCACGCCGGAGCCGGTTGGCTCTTCCGGCACAGGGGTTGCAGTGAGCGCAGGCGTTGGCGAGAGCGTCGGCTTTGGCGTAGCCGTCGGCCTTGGGGTTGGTGCGGCGGTCGGGCTCGGGGTTGCAGTCGGAGCTGGATCCGGTGTAGCATTTATTTCTCTTTCGATGATTGCCTGCATCTCACTCATCGGCATGAATACTATTTTGTCGCGCATCCATTGCGCCACGCGCTTGTCGTTCCATTCATCAGCATGCTCATCGGTGCAATAGATATTCGTCGTGTTTTTTTCATCCAGCTGCTCTCCGATCCCTTTCGGCGGCTTTTCGAGGAAGTATACATTTTCAATTCGGTAAAACGGCAGCGTATCATAGCTGTAATTGCTGCCGGTGAAAACGAGAGTATTTACAGCGCTCTTGCCGAAAGTCCTGTTCGGTATATAGTCTAACAAGTCAAAAGTGAAAATCTCTTCATCCCGAATATTTGTAATCTCCAGTCTTTCCGGCAATACCAGCAACCGCAATATGCACGCAAAAAACACTGCTTCCCCAATTTTGGCAAGAGAATTCGGCAGAACGACATCCTGCAGTTTTCTGCATTTTTCAAACGCTTGTGTTCCTAAGTGTGTTAGCCCATCCGGTAAATCAGCCTCACGTAGCGCGGCACATTCTTTGAACGCATACGCGCCGATATACTGCAGGCTATCCGGGAGCGAGATTTTCTCAAGCGCTTCACATGCGGCGAATGCATATGGGCGTATCGTCGTCAAAGAATCCGGCAGCGTGACTTGCTTGAGCGAGTTGCATCCGTAAAACGCTTCCGTACCGATCGAAACGAGTGAGTCCGGGAACGAGACCGTTTCAACCGACCGTCCGCAGAATGCCCCCGTCTCGATCGTCTTGATCCCGTCCGGAATCACAACGTGTTTCACATCTGTTTGGGCGAGTACAAGCGAATGGGTCTTTTGATTGATTAAAAGTCCGTCTTTCACCGAAAAAACCGGATTTCCTTCCGCAACCTCGATTGTTTTCGGAAAGAGATAAAGGGTAAACGGCTGTACTTCATACAACGCCATGTCAGCTTCGTTATATTGTACAAAAAACGACTCGAATCCAAATCTCTCCTCAACCCCGTCATATTCTGGTTCGCTGAGGAAAAAATAGGTCAGGTCTTTCCCGATGATAAGCTTGTTGATTCTACTAGTGCGGCCTCTCACAAGGTAATCCTTCCAGCCCTCGACGTTATTCAGCGTCAGCACCCCGTCGGACGATATTGTCCATCCGTTTCCATAGTCCGCTTGATACACGGTGTCCTCTTCCGCACTTGCGGATACAGCAGGGTAACCAATACCCACGAAGCACAACACTGCCAGCAGCAGAGACAGTACCGTTCGTCGCATCTTCTTTTGCATTCGTTGTTCTCCCAATGATTCGTTTCTATTGATGTTGATCCAGCTGTTACCGACTTGCTCAGAATAAACAATTTATTGACGCTTGGTTTTTCTTCTCCCCTTCTTCCTCGCGCGGCCTTTCACCGCGAGGAATACCACCGCCGCTGCCGCCAGCACAATGACCGAGCCCAGCGCGATGATCACCGGATCCACACCCGCGTTGGTTGGCTCTTCCGGCGCAGGGGTTGCAGTGAGCGCGGGCGTTGGCGAGATCGTCGGCTTTGGCGTAGCCGTCGACGTTGGGGTTGGTTTGATTGTTGGTGTCGGCATCGGGGTTGCAGTCGGAGCTGGATCCGGTGTAGCATTTATTTCTCTTTCGATGATTGCCTTCATCTCATTCATCGGCATGAATACTATTTTGTCGCGCATCCATTGCGCCACGCGCTTGTCGTTCCATTCATCAGCATACTCATCGGTGCAATAGATATTCGTCGTATTTTTTTCATCCAGCTGCTCTCCGATCCCTTTCGGCGGCTTTTCGAGGAAGTATACATTTTCAATTCGGTAAAACGGCAGCGTATCATAGCTGTAATTGCTGCCGGTAAAGATGAGAGTATTTACAGCGCTCTTGCCGAAAGTCCTGTTTGGAATATAGTCTGAAATATCATAGGTGAAAAGCTTTTCGTCCCGGATATCTGTTATTATTAACCTTTCTGGTAATACCAGCAATCGCAATATGCACGCTAAAAACACGGCTTCTCCAATTTTAGTAAGAGAATTCGGCAGAACGACGTCCTGCAGTTTTCTGCATTTTTCAAACGCTTGTGTTCCTAAGTGTGTTAGCCCATCTGGTAAATCAGCCTCTCGTAGCGCGGCACATTCTTTGAACGCATACGCGCCGATATACCGCAGGCTATCCGGGAGCGAGATTTCTTCAAGCGCTTCACATGCAGAGAACGCATATGGTCTAATCGTCGTCAAAGAATCCGGCAGCGTGACTTGCTTGAGCGAGTTGCAACCATAAAACGCTTCTGGCCCAATCGAAACGAGCGAATCGGGGAACGAGACAGTTTCAACCGATCGTTTACAGAATGCCCCCGTCGCGATCGTCTTAATCCCATCCGGAATCACTACGCTTTTTACATCAGTTTCAGCGAGTACAAGAGAATTTGTCTTCTGATTGATCAAAAGGCCGTCTTCCACCGTAAAAACCGGATTACCCTCAGCAATTTCGATTGCTTTGGGGAATAGGAAAAAAGTAAACGGATATACATCGTAAAAAACAATAACCGATTCATCAACCTCTGAATCGATTCCAAATCTCTCCTCACCACCATCAAAAAGAGGTTCGATAAGGAAAAAATAAGTTAGATCTTTCCCAATGATAAGCCTATTGACAGTTTTGTAGCGCCCCTCCAAAAGATAATCCTTCCAGCCCTCAACGTTCTCCAGCGTCAGCACTCCGTCGGAGGATATTGTCCATCCATTTCCGTAATCCGCTTCGTACACAATCTCCTCTTCCGCACGCGCGAATACAGCTGGGTACCCAATACCGCCGAAAAAAAACATTGCGGTCAGCAGGAATAATACCGTTCGTCGCATCTTCTTTTGCATTCGTTGTTCTCCCAATGATTCGTTTCTATTGATGTTGATCCAGCTGTTGCCGACTTGCTCAGAATAAACAATTATTGACGCTTGGTTTTTCTTCTCCCCTTCTTCCTCGCGCGGCCTTTCACCGCGAGAAACACAACCGCCGCCATCGCAAGCGCAATCGTCACCCCCAGCGCGATGATCACCGGATCCACGCCGGAGCCGGTTGGCTCTTCCGGCACAGGGGTTGCAGTGAGCGCGGGCGTTGGCGAGATCGTCGGCTTTGGCGTAGCCGTCGGTGTCGGAGTCGGCGCGGCGGTCGGGCCCGGGGTTGGTGTTGCGTAGACTTCCTTGTCGACGATCGCCTGCAACTCGCTCAGCGGCATGAATGATATTTTGTCACGCACCCATTGCGCCACGCTTTCATCGTTCCAATTGTCGGCATATTCCTCGGAGCAGTATATGTTCGTCGTCAGGCCTTCTATCAGGATTTTACCGATTCGCTTAGGCGGTTTTTCGAGAAAGTAAGCGTTTTTCACTTCAATAAACGCAGGTTCGCCAAAGTCATAGTCACTGCCGGAAAAAACAAGCATATCGATGGTACTCGCTCCGAAAGTTTTTTCGGTCTTTACGGTTGGATCAGTCCCCCACTCCTGCGTCTTATAGTTATACACGATGAACTCCAATTTTGGTGGAAGCCGCAGCAAAGAAAGCATGCAGTCCAGAAACGTCTCTTCATCGATCTGTTGAAGAGAATCCGGCAGAACAACCCGCTCTAGGCTCCTGTTCCAGCCAAATGCGGCTTCGCCGATAAACTCCACCTCTTCAGGAATATTGATATTGATTAATTGTTCACAGCCGAAAAACGCGCGGTGGTCGATCTTTTTCAATCCCTTCTGCAAAACTACCGTTTCTAGGTCGTTGCAATCCCAAAAAGCCTGGTTGTCGATTTCCCGAACACTAGCAGGTATTTGTATCTCTCGCATCGGACTTTCGCAAAATGCGTACGCGCCAATGAATTCAAGTCCTTCGTTCAATGTGATGTGTTCAAGCCTTGGACAGTTTGAAAACGCGCTGCTCCTGATTTGAGTGACCGAAGCTGGTATATCAATGCTGGTTATATAAATACATCTCATAAATGCATTAGGTTCTATAGTGACGAGTGTGGATGGAAAACTGACAGAATCAATTTTCCTTTCATAGAACGCCGCCCGTGTAATTGTTTTTACGCCTTCGGGAATCACCACATCCCTTAATCCTCTTTCCGAAAGGACGAGCTCGTCTGTTACCGTGTTGATCAAAAGACCATCTATTACGCGAAAAACCTTGTTCCCGCTTTCGACCTCGATCTTCAATGGCGAGAGATAGACGGAGCTGAAGTAATTGTAATATGGTTCTCCATTCCTGTCGTATCCTTCGATCTCGAAGTCGTCAAAAAAATCTGGAGATGGCAGTTCTGACGGTATTGAATACAAGCGGAAAGTAGTAACGTCTTTTCCGATGATGAGCTTATCGATCTGCTCAGGGAACTTACCCTTGAGACAATTTGCCCATCCCCGGTCGTTTTCTAGCTTCAGTTCTCCGTAAGCTGCCCAACTCCATCCGTCGTCATCGTCCTGCGCGCTCTGCGAGTCCGCAGCAGCATGCGCGGGCATGATGAGCAGCAGGATGCAGCAAACACCCAGCGCTATCATATAAATCTTATTCATCTTGTTAAGGCAACTTGTCAGCTTTTGCATTCAGTTTCTCCGGTTAATTCGATTACTTTCACCAGTGCCTGTACGCTTAGATTATCTACCTGACCGCGTTCGATCTTACTTTCTCCCCTTCTTCCTCGCGCGGCCTTTCACCGCGAGAAACACAACCACCGCCATCGCAAGCGCAATCGTCACCCCCAGCGCGATGATCACCGGATCCACGCCGGAGCCGGTTGGCTCTTCCGGCACAGGGGTTGCAGTGAGCGCAGGCGTTGGCGAGAACGTCGGTTTTGGCGTGGCCGTCGGTTTTGGGGTCGGCGTCGGTGTCGGGGTTGGCGCGGCGGTCGGGCTCGGGGTTGGTGTTGCGTAGACTTCCTGATCGACAATCGCCTGCAACTCACTCAGCGGCAGAAAGGTAATCTTGTCGCGCACCCACTTGTCCACGCTTTTATCGTTCCATTCGTCGGCGTACTCCTCTGCGCAGTAGATGTTCGACGTTCGATTTTCATTCAGAATTTTACCAATACGAGCGGGCGGTTCTTCGAGGAAATATGCGTTTTTCACGCTTGAAAATGGATGCTCGCTAGATTCGTAATCATTCCCTGTAAAAACAATAATTTCAACATCTGCGCGCTCTATGTCCGTGTTTTTATCCGAATCAAATGAAAAAAACGTCAGTTGAGAAGGAAGCTGAATAAACTTTATGTAGCACCCCTGAAAAACGGTGTCACCTATCTGTTGAAGAGAATTCGGTAGTATTACACGCTTTAATCCAGTGCAATTATAGAAAGCCAGCTGGTCAATAAACTCAACACTCTCCGGAATCTGAATCTCGGTCAATCTCTTGCATCCTTCGAACGCTCGATAACCTATAGTTTTTAGATTTTTGGAAAACTGTATTTGTTCCAGCATTTCGCAATTTCGAAACGTCCTATCCCGAATAGAGGTAACATTCGAGGGAATGTTGATTTGACGTAGTGCGCTATAAGAGAAAGCATCCTCACCAATTACCTGTAACCCGTCCGGTAAAACAACAACTTCCAAGTCTCGGCATAATTCAAATGCGCCACGCTTTATTTCTTTGAGCGATTCGGGAAGAAGCACGCTTTTCAAGTCCGAACAGACAGCGAAAGCTTGAATTCCTATTGTTTCAAGCGTTGAAGGTAAAACAAGCGATTGCACATCTCTCTTTAAGAAAGCCCAAGTCCTGATTGCAATAATACCTTCGGGTATCACTACATCTGTCACATATGCTTCTGACAATACTACCTCATGTGTTTTTATATTGATCAGCAATCCGTCGGATACGATGAAAATTTCATTTCCCTCTTCCACTTCAATGTGAACGGGTTGAAGCCAAGGACATTCCACGCCTAACGAATAATATGGCGTGCCATCATCATAATATCCGAGAAGTTCCGGCGGATTCTGATACTCCTTTTCTGGTTCTTCAAAATCTATGTCATATAACGCAAAGCTCGTCAAATCATTGCCTATAATGAGCCGATCAAACCTTTCCGCATACCCGTACTGAAGAAAGTTCTTCCACCCATCGTTATTATCAAGCCTTAGTACCCCTTCTTTCGAAACGCTCCAGCCTTCGCCACTGCCCGGTTCATAGCTGCCCGGCTCTTCGACAGAAGCGTTGCTGTAAGATGGTAGCAGGCAGAGAAAGCACACTGTAAGCAACATGGTGATTATGAAAATTGCCTTTTTAATACATGCATTCTTCAACATTTATCTCCATCCTCCCCGGAGTCATGCGATTCACTTTCACCAGTGCCTGTACGCTTAGGTTATCTACCTGCCCGCGTTCGAGCTTTCTTTCTCCCCTTCTTCCTCGCGCGGCCTTTCACCGCGAGGAATACCACCGCCGTTGCCGCCAGCACAATGACCGAGCCCAGCGCGATGATCACCGGATCCACGCCGGAGCCGGTTGGCTCTTCCGGCACAGGGGTTGCAGTGAGCGCGGGCGTTGGCGAGAGCGTCGGCTTTGGCGTGGCCGTCGGTTTTGGGGTCGGCGTCGGTGTCGGGGTTGGCGCGGCGGTCGGGGCCGGGGTTGGCGTTGCGTAAACTTCCTGATCGACAATCGCCTGCAACTCGCTCAGCGGCAGAAATATAATCTTGTCGCGCACCCACTTGTCCACGCTTTTATCGTTCCAATCGTCGGCATATTCCTCGGCGCAGTATATGTTCGTCGTCAGGCCTTCTATCAGGATTTTACCGATTCGCTTAGGCGGTTTTTCGAGAAAGTAAGCGTTTTTCACTTCAATAAACGCAGGTTCGCCAAAGTCGTAGTCGCTGCCGGAAAAAACAAGCATATCGATGGTGTTCGCTCCGAAATTCTTGCCGCTCTTTACGGTTGGATCCACTCTCGCTTCCCTAGCTTTTAGATCATAGAACTCAACCTCCAGCTGTGTTGGGAGACGAAGCAGCGAAATTGTACATGCTTTAAACACATCTTCTCTGACCTGCTTCAACGAATCCGGCAGGATGACATTCCCCAAATCCTGATTCCAACCGAAAGCAACTGCCCCGACATATTCCAAGCTATTGGGTAGATTTATGTTGGGAGAGAGATTGCACTCATCGAACGCATATGTTTCAACCCGTTTTATACCTTCCCCAAGTTCGACTTTTTCCAGGTTATAACATTCTAAGAATGCCCATGGGCCAATCTTTTGCACACTGCCGGGTATCTGAATTTCTCGCATCGCGCATCCATTGAATGCATATGCATCGATCAACTCGAGACCTTCGGACAATGTGACATCTTCGAGTTTTGCACATCTGGAAAACGCTCCACTCTCAATTTCGATAACTGAAGCAGGAATATTGATACTGGCCAAATTCATGCATTTAAAGAACACATAATCCCCTATAGATGTTAACGTGTGCGGAAATTGAACAGAGTAAATGTTCCTTTCATTAAACGCACCATGTGTGATAGCTTTCACCCCTTCAGGAATCAGTACATCCGTCAACTCCCTTTCGGATAGTACAAGTTCGTCCGTCACCGTATTGATTAATAAACCGTCTATTACTCGAAAAATCATATTCCCATTTTCTACTTCGATTTTTAACGGCGATAAGCAAAGGTTGCTGAAAAAATTATAATACGGTTTTCCATCCCTATCATACCCATCGATATCAAAATCGCTGAAAAAATCGGGAGTCGGCAAATCGTATGGCAACTCATATAGTCTGAACTCTTTCATATCAAGACCAATGACAAGTTTATTGATCTGCTCAGGACATCTATGTTTGATGCAATTCGCCCACCCCTGCTCGTTTTCCAGTGTCAACACCCCGTCTGCCGTCAAACTCCATCCGTCGCCTTCGAAAGGTTCGAATGATGTGTTAGTCTCTGCCTGTGCAGATGAGGCGAAAAAAGCGAAGCAAAACGAGAATGCTATCAAAAGCATAATAATCGATTTAGTTTTCTTCATTTTTCCTGTCATTCAGATGATTCCTGTCCATGTAGTCATAAGAGGTCTGTCAAGCATATATTGTTCAGATAAAATTCGATCACTTGATGTTTTCCGTTTCATCTACTATACCGAACAATCGTTCCGACTGCACGCACTGTTTTTGTAATAAAAAGGACAAAGCGTATTTCGCTTCGTCCTTTTTCCGAAAATACAATCGCTGTTTTCTTTTACTCCGGGGCACTGTACGATTACGCGCCCTGCAGGCTCTCCTTCAACGCAAGGATGTTTTTCTCAATCGTTGCAATCGTCTCCAGAAACACCTCGTCGCTCTGCCCGGTCGGGTCGGCTAGCCCCCAGTCCTCGCGCCGCTCGGCGGGCAGATACGGGCACTCGACGCCGCAGCCCATCGTGATGACAACGTCCACGCGCGGCAGTTCGGCAATCAGCTTCGGGCGCTGGGTCAATTCCATGTCCACACCGAAGCGCTCCTTCATCAGACGCACCGCGTCGGGATTGATGCGGTCTTTCGTCTCTGTTCCGGCGGAGTAACTCTCAAAAACGTCCGCTGCGAGCAGTTTACCGAGCGCCTCGGCGATCTGACTGCGGCAGGAGTTATGGGTGCAGATAAACGCAACTCGTTTCATGATGATTCCCTTTCTGTTCTACTGTTCACCCGCAGCAGCAGGCGGTCTTTTCCGTCGTATCGTCAAAATCGTCCCGTGGGCTGCGCCGCTCCATCAGCAGCGTGTTGCGCCATACGCCGAAACGGTCCTGACCGATTCTCTCGCGGTAGCCAACCAGGCGAAACCCGCAGGCTTTGTGCAGCGCGACGCTGGCTGTGTTTTCCTCAAGAATGCCGGACTGCAGCGTCCAGAATCCTTCCGTCTCGGATGCGGCGATGAGCGCGTGGAGCAGCGTCTTTCCCGCGCCTTTGCCGCGCGCCGATTGGTCGATATAGATGCTCAGCTCGGCGACGCCCGCGTAGACACAGCGGCTGGAAACCGGGCTCAGCGCCGCCCATCCGGCGATTGCGCCGTCTTGCTCGATCACCAACCGGCACTGCTTCAGGTGCGCGTTGTCCCATTCGTCCCAATCGGGGCAGACGGTTTGAAACGTCGCGAGGTTGGTGTCCATCCCGTCCTGATAAATGCGCGCCACATCGGGCCAGTCGCCATTCGCCATTGTGCGAACCGCAAACTCACTCATGCCGGGAACCATCCTTTCGTGCGGTTGGCGATGCGCACCAGCGTCAGCATCACGGGCACCTCGACCAGCACGCCGACCACGGTCGCCAACGCGACGGGACTGCTCGCGCCGAAGAGCGAAATCGCGACGGCAACGGCGAGCTCAAAGAAGTTGGAGGCGCCGATCATGCCCGCGGGTGCGGCGATGTCGTGCTTGAGCTTCAAGAGGCGGCTCGCGCCGTATGCGATGAAGAAGATCAAAAACGTCTGAATCACGAGCGGCACGGCGATGAGAACGATGTGCAGCGGGTTATCCAGAATCACCTGCCCCTGAAACGAGAAGATGATGACCAGTGTAAGCAGCAAGCCCGCGATCGTCACGTTGTTAAACTTCGGCAGAAACCCTTTTTCAAAGTATTCCATGCCGCGCTTCTTCACCACCGCGCGGCGTGTGAGCATGCCGCCCGCAAGCGGGATGACCACGAACAGCGCGACGGAGAGCAGCAGCGTGTCCCAGGGGATCGTGATTCCGCCGATGCCCAGGAGCAGCGCGACGATAGGCGTAAACGCAACGAGTATGATCAGGTCGTTGGTCGCAACCTGCACCACGGTATACGCGGGGTTTCCTTTGGTCAGATGGCTCCAGACGAACACCATCGCCGTGCAGGGCGCTGCGCCCAACAGAACCGCGCCTGCCAGATAGTCCCGCGCGAGCGCTTCCGGAATCCAGCTGCGAAACACGACGAAGAAGAATAGCCAGGCGATGGCGAACATCGTAAACGGCTTGATCAGCCAGTTCGTCGCCCAGGTAACAAAGAGTCCCTTCGGGTTCTTGCCGACGTTGCGGATGCTCTGGAAGTCGACTTTCAACATCATCGGGTAGATCATCAGCCAGATTAGAATCGCGATCGGAATCGAAACGTTCGCATACTCGAACCGGCCCAGAAATGCCGGTACGCCAGGCAGATACTGCCCGATCAGTACGCCGGCCGCCATGCAAAGCAGCACCCAAAGCGTGAGATACCGTTCAAAAAAGCCAATTCCGGATTTGCCCTGTTCCATAAACCCCACTCCTCACATATCGTATCAGTCGAATAAGTCCCGTCGCTCAAGTCGGCGGTTCGGCGCCGTTGATCGTGTAGATTTCGTCCTTTTGCCTGCTGTTGAGCAGGCGGTCGGTTACCAACGCAATGACCGCGATCCCGATCAGGTTTAAGCCAAGTCGGATCAGCATGAATTTCAACCCCATGCTCGCCGCTTCGAACGCGAGCAGCGGAAACTTCGTCGTCGACCACGCGCCGATGAAGATAAACACATTCGTCAGGCTGCTGCCTTTTTTGAGCATGATGCCAGCGAACGGAAACGCCGCGTAAAGCGGACCCGCGGCAGCGGAACCAAGCAGAAATGCGATCAGCACACCCTTGATGCCGGATCCTTTGCCGGTGTATTTCATCATGGTTGCGCGGTCCACCCATACATCCAGCAACCCAAGCAGGATGAAGATCGGCGGCAAAACGGAGAGCATCTCCTTAAAGTTGGAGATTGAGTTATCCAGCGCCCGCTGCCCGACCGCGGGAAAGATCAGTCCCGCGGCAACACTCGCTATGAGCAGGATGAAGAACACGCCGTAGCGCTTGAGGAACGGTTTTTTCTGCATCTGCTGGCCGGGCTGGCCAGACTGCATGCCGCTCTGCGGCTGCATGGTTTTCTGCTGTTCACTCATACCATCACTACCCCCATCACGACCGCAACAACCAGCGAAAAGACGAACGCCGCGCCGTTTCTAAGCAGAGTCACGCGCAGGCCGAACGTTTTGCGTTCGATCCCGATGGTAACGACGCCGACCATCATCAGCGTGGAGATAAACGCGGCCATCTGCATATAGCCCGCGCCGCTGTTGAGCAGCGCCGCCGCGAGCGGAAACGCGACAAACCCCGGCATCAGCGTGACCGAGCCGATCACCGCCGCCGCGAGCACACCGAAGAATCCGCTGCCGGAGCCGAGCAGCTCTTGAATCGTCTCCTGCGGAAAGACAGCGAGCGCAAACCCGACGATCAGGAAGATTGTCAGGAGCTGCGGCAGGATGTTTTCAAACGCCTTCCAGGCCTTGACCAGCGCCGCTTTCGTCTTTTTACGATCTCTGAAAAACGAAACCGCCAGCCCGACGGCGGCTAGTCCGTAGAGAATGTAAGTGAACAAATCGTGTTCCTCCGTGTCATTTACAGATTTTCTTTCAACATCCGCAGCGCTTCCTTCTGGTTCAGCACCCGCCCTGTCGACACGGCCTTGCCGTTGATCACGAGCGCGGGCGTGCTCATCACGCCATATTGCGCCATCTCGGCATAGTCCGTTACGTGGCCGACCGGCTCGTCCATGCCGAGTTCTGCGAGCGCTTTTATGACGGTTTGTTCCAGCGCGCGGCACTTTGGGCACCCCGCGCCGAGCACGAGCACGCGCTCCTTCTGAGAGACGGTTTCGTTTTCTTGCAGTGCGGGTTCACCGCAGCAGCAGCAAGGTTCTGTTTCTTCGGTTTTGTTGCGGATTTTTTCCATTATACCCTCCAAAAATATGTTTGTACGTTGTATTTGCCACAAAGCGATTTACAGCGCGCCCTGCAGCGCGTTGAAAAGATATCCAATGCCGATGATGCCAATGGTGCAGATCACCGTGAACAGCGCAAGCAGTTTCGGTTTGACCGCGCGGCGCAGCATCATCAGAGACGGCAGGGACAGAGTTGTCACCGCCATCATAAACGCGATGACCGATCCCAACCGCGCGCCCTTGGCAAAGAGCGCCTCCGCGACGGGAATCGTGCCGAAAATGTCCGCGTACATCGGCACGCCGGTCAGCGTTGCCAGTACGACACCGAAGGGGTTCTTGCTGCCAAGCACGGCGACAACCCACTCCTCCGGAATCCAGTTGTGGATCACAGCGCCGATGGCGACGCCAGCCAGCACATAAGGAAACACTTTTTTAAACGTCTCCACCATCGCGGATGCCGCGAAGGAGACCCGATCGCGCACGGTCAGCTTCTGCTCTGCAACGTCCGCGAGCTTCGTTTTGACCACGACGTCCTCGAGGTAGCGCTCCATATGCAGTTTCTCAATCAGCAGGCCGCCGAGCACCGCGATCACAAGCCCGCAGAGCACATACAACCCTGCGATCTTCGCGCCGAAGATGCTGGAGATGACCACGAGCGAGCCGAGGTCTACCATCGGCGACGAGATCAAAAACGAAAACGTCACCCCTATGGGAAGCCCCGCGCCGGTGAACCCGATAAACAGCGGAATCGACGAGCAGGAGCAAAACGGCGTCACGGTGCCAAGCAGCGCGGCGGCGGTATTCGCCCAAACGCCGCGAAACCGCGAGAGTGTGCGCTTCGCCCTCTCCGGCGGAAAGAAACTCTGGATATAGCTGATCACGAAGATCAACGTGCAAAGTAAAATGAAGATTTTAATCGTATCAAACAGGAAAAAGCGCAGGCTGCCAACCCAGCGGTTGGCAAGGTCGAGTCCCGTCGCCTCCAGTGCGCGGCCGATCAGTGTGTCCAGCCAGCGCATGGAAAGTATCTGGTTTTGTATGAAATCAAAAATCGCGTTCACGTGTTATCCCCTCGCAGCGCCAGACTTGCATTGTGCCGCCGCGGCGTATCCTTCCTTCTTTGGTGTCAGCATTGCCTCCAGCATCTCGAGCGCGTGCTTAGACCCGCTCTGGCAAAGCCGGTAATTCATCCACTTCCCATCCTGCCTTGTGGCTACCACGCCGCTTTCGACGAGTATCTTCATATGATAGGACAGCGCGGATTGACCGATCTCCAGATGCTCCAGCAGCATGCAGGCGCACTGCTCCCCGCCTCTTAGGAGCGCGAGGATCTTCAGACGGTTTTCATCGCAAAACGCCTTCATCACCTTTGCCTGTTCCGCATAGTCATGTGTCATATACTTCGCCTCACATCGATAAATCTTAATATGTCAGAGCATACGCCTCATATCGAAGTTTGTCAATATGAGAATACAAAATTTTACCCATATCTTACAATCGAATTGCTCTAGAACAAAAAACCGCCGGATTGTTCCGGCGGTTGTATCAGTTTAATCGTTCTTTTGTTCCGTGTTACAGTCAGGTGTTCGGGTCGCGCAGTTTGCGCAGTCGCCGCAACATCCGCCGGGTTTCTTTTTCACCGTTTTATAGACAGCAAACCCAACCGCAAGCGCAACGAGCGCGATAATCAAATAATCAAACACATTCATGTCAGAACAACACTCCGATCTGATATACGGCAAATGCCACGACCCAAGCAAAGACGCACTGCATGACGACTACGCCAATTGTTGCAAAGCCGGACTTGAGCTCTTTTCGCATGGTTGCAACCGCGGCTACGCAAGGCGTATACAGGAGCGTAAAGAGCAAAAAGCTCATTGCGGAGAGCGGCGTAAAGAGCTGCGGCAACAGGAGGCGCAGATTGCCGACGCCCGTCCCCATCAGCACCGCGAGCGTGCTCACGACAGCCTCTTTGGCGACAAACCCGGAGATCAGCGAGGTTGCCACGCGCCAGTCCCCAAAGCCCATCGGGCGGAAAATCGGCGCGATGAACCGGCCGATCTGCGCCAGCAGGCTGTCCGCGCTGCTCAAAACAACGTTGAGCCGCAGATCAAACGTCTGCAAAAACCAGATGACGACGGTCGCGAGCAGGATAATCGTAAACGCCCGCTCGATGAAATCCTTGGCTTTTTCCCAGAGCAGCAGGAGCACGTTTTTCAACGACGGCATGCGATAGTTCGGCAGTTCCATCACAAACGGAACCGGCTCGCCGCGAAACGCCGTATTCTTTAAGAGCAGTGCGGCAAGTATGCCGAATATGATGCCTGCGGCATACAAGCCGGTCATCACCAGCGCCTGATACCGCGCGAAGAACGCCGCGCAGAACACCGCATAGATGGGTATTTTTGCCGAGCAGCTCATAAAGGGCGTGAGCAGGATAGTCATCTTCCGGTCGCGGTCGCTCGCCAGCGTACGCGTCGCCATGATCGCAGGCACCGTGCAGCCAAACCCGATCAGCATCGGCACAAAACTGCGTCCCGAGAGTCCGATTTTGCGCAGCATCCGGTCCATAACGAACGCCACGCGCGCCATATATCCCGTATCCTCGAGTATGGACAGGAAGAAAAACAAAGTCACAACGATCGGCAAAAAGCTCAACACGCTGCCAACCCCCGCGAACACGCCGTCCACGACGAGGCTCTTGACCACAGGATTGATCCCGTACGCCGTCAGCCCGCGATCCACGAGCGCGGTCAGCGCGTCGATGCCGCCCGTTAACAGGTCGGAGAGCGTGCTGCCGATGACATTGAACGTCAACCAGAACACGAGAACCATCACACCGAAAAACACGGGCAGCGCGGTGTGTTTACCCGTGAGAATTTTGTCGATATTGACGCTTCGTTTGTGTTCGCGGCTCTCGCAGCACTTGACCACGGAGGCCGCGACAACCCCTTCGATAAACGTATAGCGCATGTCCGCGAGCGCTTCGTTCCGGTCAAAGCCCGTCTCACGCTCCATCTCAAGAACACTGTGCTCGATGAGTTCGAGCTCGTTCCGGTCGAGTTCCAGCCGGTCGGCAAAGAGCGGGTCGCCCTCAATCAGTTTGGTCGCGCAGAAGCGCGGCGAAACGCCGATCCAGTCCGCGTGATCCTCGATCAGATGCGCGACAGCATGGATGCAGCGGTGTACCGCGCCCTCCGGGCAGAAATCCTGTACGGCGGGTGTAATCCTGCGTTTGACGGCGTTGACCGCCTGACTGACGAGCTCCGACACGCCCTCGTTTTTTGACGCGGAGATCGGGATAACGGGCACGCCGAGCAGGCGGCTCATCGTATGCACATCGACAGAACCGCCGTTTGCGCGCACCTCGTCCATCATGTTCAGCGCAATCACCACGGGGATGCGCAGCTCAAGCAGCTGCAGCGTCAGATACAGGTTTCGCTCAATATTGGTCGCGTCAACGATATTGATGATGCCGTCCGGCTTTCCGTCTATGATAAAATCGCGCGAGACGATCTCTTCCTGCGAATACGGTCGGATGGAATAGATGCCGGGGAGGTCGACGACCTGAACGTTTTTAACCCCGCGGATTTCTCCGAGCTTTTGCTCTACGGTGACGCCCGGGAAGTTTCCGACATGCTGATTGGACCCCGTAAGTGCATTGAACAGCGTCGTCTTGCCCGAGTTTTGATTGCCCGCGAGTGCAAATACCATATCCGTCACCTTCCTCCTGTGTCAGCACGATGTTCCGCGCGTCGTCTTTTCTGAGCGTCAGTTCGTATCCGCGCACACAGATCTCGATCGGGTCGCCCATCGGTGCCACTTTGATCATGGTCACCTTCGTCTTGGGAATCAGGCCCATGTCAAGCAGCCGCAGCCGCAGCGCGCCTTCGCCCGCGACGGTCCGTATCGTACCCGACTGACCGATTCCCAATTCATTCAACGTCATAATGCCAGTACTCCGTTATCCGTTATTCAGCCGTTTTCAGTTTATGAGACGGCGGTTTATGCAGTATTAGTTAGATGCTTCTAACAGCGGTTGCATTTTATCGCTTTTCTCCAGTGCTGTCAATCCTTTTTTCATATGTTTACTTCCGACAAAATTGTATTACACTGCTTTGCGGCGGACACTTGCATATTTTATAATCGCGGTGTAGCATAGAGAAAACGGGGGTATGACATGCAGCTCAACGAGTCAATCGAAGACTATCTGGAACAGATTCTCATACAGCAGGAAAAAAATGGATGCGCGCGCTCCGTGGACATCGCTTCGAGTTTAGGGGTCACGAAGGCGAGCGTTAGCCATGCGACAAAACTGCTGCGTGAAAATTCCTATATCGTTATGGACGGCGACAAGAGCATCACACTCACCCCAAGCGGCCGCGAAATCGCGGAGCGCATGTATCGGCGTCATCAGGTGCTCGCGCAGTTTCTTGTTCGCATCGGCGTACCGGAGAAAATTGCTTTTCTCGACGCCTGCCGCATGGAGCACGACATCTCCTCGGAGACGTTCGCCGCCATACGCCGCCACGCGGAAAAGGACTGGGAATAATCCCGTCCTATTAAATTTTTCGATTCATCCGCCCGATCGGGCGGTTTTTTTCACGCAGTTTTTCATGAAAACCGATCATAATTGCACGATATTTAACATATAATCGTTTTTCTCGATGATATATCTTTTATCATCCTTTTTTTCCGTTTGCCGCGAAGCAAAAGGGAACCTATGATAAAAAGAACGAATCACCCGCCTTTATATTCTTATCTTTATAGCGGGTTTGGGAGGGAAAATGTCTTTATTACTTATTCTGGGGCTGTTCGCAGCGGTTCTGGGAATGGCTTACGCAGCGTTTCACTATGTCAAGGTTAAGAAAATGGACGAGGGTACGGAGGAGATGCAGGGCGTCGCTTCCGCAATCCGTATCGGCGCCAACGCATTCATGCGTTACGAATACAAGGTGCTTCTTGTCGTCGTCATCATCGTCGCAGTCATTCTGACCTTCATTGTTTCCTTCGAGACAGCGCTGTGCTTCCTGCTCGGTGCCGTCATGAGCGGCTCCGCTGGCTGGATCGGCATGCGGATCGCGACCTACGCAAACGTCCGCGTTTCCAACGCGGCGCGCACGACCAAGAGCATCGGCGAAGCGCTGAAAGTCGCCTTCCGCGGCGGCAGCGTCATGGGCCTCTGCGTCGGCGCGTTTGCTTTGTTCGGTCTCGTATTGGTGTATCTGATCTTTGGTCTCGGGCTGGGTCTGCTCAACGCGGAAAACATGGTGTCCGTACCCAACATGATCGGCGTGCACATCGTGCCGTTCACCATGTGCCTCTCCGGTTATGCACTAGGTTGTTCCATCATTGCAATGTTCAACCGCGTCGGCGGCGGCATCTACACCAAAGCGGCAGATATGGGCGCGGACCTGGTCGGCAAGACCGAAGCGCGCATTCCGGAAGATGACCCCCGCAACCCCGCCACCATCGCGGACAACGTCGGCGATAACGTTGGCGACGTAGCCGGCCTCGGTTCGGATCTTCTGGAGAGCTTCGTCGGCTCCATTGCCGCGTCTGCTATCCTCGCGATTCATCTCTATCTGACCTCGCAGGCCATCAACACCGGCATGAGCGACCTGCTGCTCAACCGCATGCTGCTCTTCCCCGTGCTCTTCGCGGCGGCGGGACTGATCTCCTGCATGATCGGCATCTGGTCGCTGCTTGCGAAAAAGACGCTGAAGAACCCGCATAAAGAGCTCAACTTTGCAACCTATGTCTCAGCCGGGTTAACGACCATTTCGGGATTCATTCTGACTTACTTCATGTTCCGCGGACTCGACACCTCCATGATCGGATTTAAGGTGGGCGTCATCTCTCCGATGATCGGCGCGTTCATCGGCATCGCGGCCGGCATTCTCATCGGCGCGACGGCGGAATACTATACGAGCACCGACTTCAAGCCGACGCGGCGGCTCGCGCACATCGCGCTGGAAGGCCCCGCGCTCACGATCACGGAAGGCCTCGCGCTCGGCATGCGCTCCACCGCGATTCCGTGCCTGATCCTCGGCGGCGGCATCATCATCTCCTTCTATGTCTCCGGTCTGTACGGCGTCGCCATGGCGGCCGTGGGCATGCTCTCGTTCGTCACCGCAACCGTGTCCGTCGATACCTACGGCCCGATTTCGGATAACGCCGGCGGCATCGCCGAGATGAGCGGGCTCGAAGAAGAAGTGCGCAGCATCACGGACAAACTCGACGCGGTCGGCAACACCACCGCCGCCATCGGCAAGGGTTTTGCCATCGGCAGCGGCGCGCTCGCCGCACTGTCCCTCATGGTGTCCTACCTCTATTCCTACAACGATCCGGCAACCCCGCTGTCGCTGAATTTGATCGAGCCGATCACGCTTGCCGGCGCAATCATCGGCGGCGCGCTGCCGTTCCTCTTCTCCGGCATGCTCATCGAAGCGGTCACAAAAGCCGCGCGCAAGATGGTGGACGAGGTTCGCCGCCAGTTCAAAGAGATTCCGGGCATCCTGTGCGGAACCTGCCTGCCGGATTATAAAACCTGCATCGAAATCTCCTCCAAAGGCGCGCTCAGCGAGATGAAAGTGCCGGCGTTTATGGCAATCATCGTTCCGGTCGTCTCGGGCTTCCTGCTCGGGCCGGAGTTTGTCGGCGGTCTTCTCATCGGCTCGACGATCTGCTCGATCATGCTCGCAATCCTGACCGGAAACGCGGGCGGTGCCTGGGACAACGGCAAGAAATACATCGAGTCCAACGCGATCGAAGGCATCGGCAAAGGTACGGATGCGCACGCTGCCGCCGTCGTCGGCGACACGGTCGGCGATCCGCTCAAGGATACAGTCGGCCCGTGCCTGGATATCTTCATCAAGATTATGTCCACCGTATCGCTGATCTCCGTTGCGGTATTCAACCATTACAACGTGCTCGACTGGGTGCTCTCGCTCTTCCGCGTCGGCGCGTAACGCAACAAACATTCCCTGAAAGAAGCGCGTTCCTCCGCGTAACTTTCATTTCTAACCGGCAAAGGCACCCGTTTTCGGGTGTCTTTGTCGTTGTGCCGAATCCTCGTGTCGAAAAAAGTTTGCGCATACGGATAAAATCCGATACAATAAGTTCTATCGTTTTTTTCGATAACGCATTTGTTCCGCGGAAAGAGAGATGCCCTTGATCAACTTCAGCATCCGGCAATTGGAAGTGTTTCTGGAAGTCGCCGAGACAGGCGCTTTTTCGCGCGCCGCGGAGCATCTCTCGCTCGCGCAGAGCACAGTCAGCGCCCATATCCAGGGGTTGGAGAACACGCTTGGCGTACAGCTATTCATCCGCAAGGCAAAAAAACACGTTACCCTCACGCCGCGCGGAAAGGAACTCCGCACCTATGCCAGAGCGATCGTGGATCAATGCCATATCCTCGCGGACGAAGCAAGCGACGCACCCGCGCAGCAGGAGCTACAGATTGCCGCCTCGACCGACTCGTTTGAATACCTGCTGCCGAACCTGATGGCGGATTATGCAAAGCTCCACCCAACCTGCCGGTTCGTCCTCGTCAACGGGGACAGCACGTTTGTGCATGAGCAACTGCTCCGGCAGAATGCACGCATCGGCTTTTGCGGCACGGCGCTGCACAGCAAGGAGCTGGAACATCGCGCCATCAGCAAGGACAAGCTCGTGATGATCACGCCCAACAACAGCCGCTACCAGCAGCTCAAGAAACTGGGGTTATACGGCTGCGATCTGTTGGACGAACCGATGCTGGAGCGCAACCATACCTCCGGTACAAAAAAGGAGTTCGACCGCTATCTGGAGAAGAACGGCCTGAGCGGAAAACCGCTACGCGTCGTTGCGCGCATGAACCAGGCGGATGCGGTCAAGAGCGCGGTGGTCAGCGGGCTCGGCGTTGCAATCGTGTCGCAGATGGCGGCGCGCAAATACGTCAACAGCGGCGATTTGCTGGTGTTCGACCTCGACGCGGATGGCGCTTACCGGGACATCTATCTCGTCTATCAGAAGGAGACCGTCTTCAGCCGGACGGAGCGCGACTTTGTCGCCTTTTCCATTCAATATCTGAAACATAAATAATCCGAAACGCAAAAGCGGCATACGGGATATCCCGTATGCCGCCTGTTTATATGTTGATTTTTGTTAATTTATCGTGAGAATCTCTCCGCCGCCAAAGACCCCTCAAGCAATCTTTTCTAAAAAGATTACTTATCCTGAGAAATCGTCTCCGCCTCCCGCAGGCGTCGGAACCGGCGTGGTCGTCGGAGGCAATGTCACCGCTGGCTCATACGGCTCGCCGGTGTTGTCATCATACCCGTCCCCGTCCGCGTCCACAGGCAGCGGCACATACGGCAGCCCCATGTTGTCGTCGATGCCGTCCCCGTCCGCATCCACCGGCAGCAACCCGGCGTCGAACGTATCGTCCGTAATTTCTATCGGCACCCGGTCGGCATAGGACGTTGTGGAATATACCGTTCCGCCCTTGGCGGAAAGATAGAGCGTCCCGCTCGCAATTCCCTTGCTGAGAAACTGCGGCAGCAGCCGCGCGAGCACGTCCATCTTGGTCTCGAGTTCCGTCGCCTGACCAACATGAATCCGCAGTCCGTTCTGCGCGGCCATGGTGATCGCCAGCGGCGTTGTCAAATCGATGGATTTGATCGACTTTGCAAGATCATATTGCTCCAGCACGTTGATGATCTGCACCAGCGTTGCGGTCGAAAAGTCGTTGCCCTGTCCGAGTCTCTGGCCGAGCTGGAAGCCGGACACGGTGACACCGGTAACCTGTATCAGGTCGGAGATATCCGTGCCGCCCGCCATCGAAAGCACGTAGCCGTTCTTATCGATGATGACGTTGCTGTCAAGGCCGACGATGCCCGCGACCGCCTTTCGCTCCGACACAAGGATACGCACGCGGCTCGGGAAGATATACGTGACCGAGTCCACCTGCAGATACGGGTCCTGCGCAATGTTTTCCTCCGCTTTGTCAAGATCGACAACGAGCATATGCGTGCCGAGTTTGAGCCCGGAGCGCTCAATGATATATTCAGAAGGGTAGTTATCGTTCCCCAGCACGACGATGTCCGAAAGCAGGAACCCGTAATACAGCGCGATGCCGACGGCAACCAGCATGATCAGAACGAAGATCAGGTTGCCAAAGAGCTTGGTCGCAACGGCTCTGCGCTGTTTCTTTCGCAGCTGCCGCTCGACATACTCTTCGTGCTTTCTGGCGGCTTCCCGCGCGCGAGCTTTCTTCTCCGCCTCCGCCATGCGGATGGTCTCTTCGGTCTCGTTGATATGGATGCGCGCGGTGGTAGAAGCCCCCGTTCGGAAGATGCGCGTGCGCGAGGTGTGTTTGCGCGCTTTGCGGGGCTCATCCTCTTCGTCTTCAAAGAAATCGTCTTCGGCGTGGTCGAACAGGCGGATTTTTTCCTCGCCTTTTCTCTTCGATTTCGACGCCGCGTTCGGGCGCGGCTGCTCGACATAACGGATTCGCTCGGTGTCTGAAACGACCTTTTCTCCGTCTTCCCAAGTCAGGCGCGCGAGGTCTTCCGCGTCATCCTCATCCGAAAACGCAACTTCCTCGTCATCGAAGAGGTGCTTCAGCGGCGGCTCGGGCGGCTCGCCATACTGCCGGTTGGCAGATGCGGGATCAAAATCATCCTCCGCCGGAATCGGCTCAAAGAAATTAGACCAGAAGCTTTTTTTCTTTCTGGCTGCGTCGTCGCGATTCTGTTTTTTATCCTTATCTCTCGCCATCGATCCTGGCTTTCCGTCGTATTATATAGGCCGTCTGTCAGAGCGCTTCTGCGCTCAGGTGTGCACCCGCTCGGATCGAACCCCGCGCGGCGCCCTGTGCTCCTGCCGCACCGTTTCAGCGGCTTGCAGGCTGTTGAAGCGGGAGATGCTCAGCAACACACCCATGGCTGCGAGGAAGATCATCATGGACGATCCGCCCGCGCTGATGAACGGAAGCGCCTGTCCGGTCGTGGGCAGAAGCCCCGTACAAACGCCGATGTTAACGAATACCTGCAGGCCGAAAACGACCGTGATACCACCGGCGAGCATGCTGCCGAACCGGTCGCGGCAAAGCAGCGCGATGCGAATGCCGCGGTAGATGATGAATCCGTATGCGGCCAGCACCAGCAGGGCGCCGACCAGGCCAAGTTCCTCGGCGACGATGGCGAAGATGAAATCCGACTCGCCGTACGTCATATAGAGCAGCTTCTGGCGGCTGTTATTCAGGCCGACGCCGAAGAGTCCGCCGGAACCGAGCGCGTAATACGACTGGATGAGCTGATATCCGTCGCCCAGCGCGTCCTTCCATGGATCGACAAACGACGTAAGCCGCGCCATGCGATATGGCTCGATGATGGCCAGTAGCGCAAACAGCGCTGCCAGCACAATCGCGAGCAAAAACATCTGTTTTGTGTCGCAACCGCCGATGAACAGCAGCGCGTACCCCATCAGGCCCATGATAACGGCCATCGACATGTTCGGCTGCAGCATGACCAGGCCGCAGATGATGCCGATGACCAGCAGCATCGGCAGCATTCCTTTGGTGAAGCTGTGCATGACCTTGTGCTTCTTTGCCGCAAACGAGGCCATGTAGAGCATCATGCCGAATTTTGCGATCTCAGAGGGCTGAATACTCTGACCGCCGATGACGATCCATCGCTTCGCGCCGTTGGTCTCCTGGCCGAAGACGAGCACCGCCAGCAGCATGATGATGGAAACGAGGATACCGATGAGTTTGAAGCGCTCGAGCTTGCGGAAATCCACAAAGGAGATGGCAAGCATCATCGGAAAACCGATTGCCAGATACACCGCTTGTTTCCGGATAAAATAGTAGCCGTCGTACCCGACGGAAGCGGTGTTCTGCGCGTAATAATAACTGGCCGAAAACACCATGACCAGACCGAACGCACAAAGAAGGCCTACCAATAATACGATAGGGTAATCGATATGCCCGATTTTGCGTTTGGGTCTCGCTGCGGCGCGTCTTTCCATGTTCTCTCCGAATAATTGATTCTATACTACAAGTCGATGATTCACCAACCCGATAGAATAGTAAGCCCCATATTGGTGCATCGTGTATCATAACAGATCGCAAGGCGTTAAAAAAGAGCCCACAAAATTTGTTTTCAGAATCTTTCCAATATGGTCCGGATTTACTGCCACCACACGACAAAGAAAACGAGGCGTCTGCACGCCCCGCTTTGCCTGTCAACTCTCAATTCACGCGCCGAGTACATCCGTGCGCAGCAGCTCGTTCCATCGCGCTGCTTCCTCCCGAAGCGGAGAGTGCGCGCTCTCTTCAAACCAGATCCATTTCTTCTTTGGCGCGTCCAGCGCGTCAAACCAGCGCTTTGCCAGCTCCGGCGGGGTGTTCCGGTCGTGCCTGCCCTGTGTGATAAACACGGGCACATCCAGCTTCGGCGCGGATTTGAGAAAGTCACAGCTGATCACCGGTGTCCAGAGCTCGCGGAGGTTGTAAAACGCGCCGTTTGCATACCGAGCCATGTCGAGCAGCGTATATTCCGGCGATCGGAGGATGGGCAGCACCATGGAGGAGATCATGCTCTCCTTTTTGCCGTGCGCCGCACCGCCGTACTTTGTCATGAGGTTGCGTTGCACCGTCAGGTCGTCCAGCGAGTTGTAGTATCCGCCCTTTGGCGCGCCGATGCGCGCGAGTTCCTTCAGCGCCTTTTGGTCGCCGCGCCGCTTCGCCTCGTTCAGCACGAATTCATATGAGATACGCTCGTTTTCCGCACCGTCCGCGAGCTGACCCGAGCCGATATACGCCGCAATCTTCTCCGGTATCCGCTGGCAGAGCAGTACGCCAAGATAGCTGCCATAGCTGTGTCCGGCCAGATAAAGCTTTTCCTGATGAAACCGGTTCAGCAGCCAGTCGACCGCTTGCGCCGCGTCCTCCAGCACCGTTTCCATATCCATGTGCTGCTTCGCCTGTTCGCGCGTATAGCTCTTACCAGCGCCCCGCTGGTCAAGGCAAGCGAGCGTAAACACATCCGTCAGCGGCGCCTGATCCTCCAGCACATAGTGCCGGTCGCAGACACCCGGGCCGCCGTGGAGAAACAGCAACACCGGGTTTTGACTGCTCGTTCCGCGAATGCGGAAGTCCAGCTCCGTGCCGTTGATTGGTGCTTTGATGTGTTCGTCGATGGGATAACGTCTTTTCATGCGCGTAAAAATCTCCCTTGCTTCGTTTTGCTTGCGTGTGTCCTGCCGCCGCATATCGTATATACAGGTGTCTTTCCTATCATACAACGTTTCTTCGTGCGCGTACAGAGCCCGCGCTTGTGAACAAGCTGCTAAAAATCAGTAAACACTCGTCATGCCGTTCCGCAACCGGCATTTGAGGAAAAGCGAAATTTACCCGCGACAATGCTGATTCTGCATGAAATCAGGAATCTTTCGCGTGTTCTATCCGCAACACTCCCTCGGTTGACCCTGATTCGATCGCGCGCTATACTGAATCCAGCAACCATCCGCGCCCGCTGACGCACAGCATCCCGCGCCGGAAAGGACACGAAATCGCATGATATCACGATATAAACGCTTCTTTGCCGCGCTTGCGGTCCTGCTCGCATTCGGGCTCGCCGCCTGCGCTCTGCCCTCACCCGTGCCGCTCGACGACGGCTCGCCCGCCGTTGCATCGGACTTTACGCCAAACGACGGCAGCGCACCCCAGTCCTCGAGCAGTCATCTCGTGGAGACGACTGACATGGCGGGTAACTCAATCCGCATGAACGCATACCCGCTCAGCATCGTCGTGCTCGATCCCGCAGACTGCGAGATACTCTATGCCATCGGTGCAGGAGACCTCGTAACGGGACGCTCGCTCAGCTGCGATTATCCGGAGGAGACAAACGTGATCCCCTATGTCACGGTCGACGGAAAATCGGACCCGGATCTCGTCCTGCTACGCCAGCCACAGTTGGTGATCATGAGCGTTGAAGACGCGGCGAACGCCGATCTGGTCAACACGCTCAACAGCGCGGGCGTCACCATGGTGGTCACAAACGCAATCGATGTCAACAACATGTATGGCGCAATCAACCTGCTCGGCATCGTAACGGGGCATGAGTCGGAAGCCAGTGCGCTTGTTTCGTCCATGATAACGGCCTTTGCCGAAATTCAAACGAAGGTGTCCCAACACAGCGAGACGGTCTATGTCGAATATGCTCCTATCGCGGACGGCCTCGCGACGGCAGGCGGCAGCACGATCGTCAATTCGCTTCTGCAGCTGCTTGGCTACCACAACGAGTTTGAGGATCAGGCGGGATACCTCTCCGTCACACAGGATCAGGTCATCGGCCGCAATCCGGACATCATCATCTCAACGGCGGAAAGTGCTATAGCGGAACCGGTTGACCCAACCGTTACCCAGGATCCCGCCGTAACGCCGGACCCCGCCGCAGGCGACATTCCGGCCTCGGTCTCGGAAATCCTCTCGCGTGCCGGTTGGGAGGGTGTGGACGCGGTGAAAAACGGTCTGGTGTATTACATTGAGGAAGGTTTGATCCTTCGCGCAGGGCCGCGGGTTCTGGATGGCGTCAAAGCGCTTTATCAGGTGCTATACGAGCAAACGCAGCCGTAACGTCCGCATCCGAACCAAGCTTGCAGTCCGGAAAATATTCAGGCAACACAAAACGCCCGGTTGAAAACCGGGCGTTTTTTCGCGGGTTTTATTCGATTGCGGTAAACGCGTCCTTATCCATGCCGCAAACGGGGCATACCCAGTCTTCCGGCAGGTCTTCAAACGCGGTTCCCGGCGCAACGCCGTTGTCCGGATCACCGATTTCCGGATCGTATATATAACCGCAAACGCATTCGTACTTCATGTCTTGCAATCCTCCTGATATAAATTGGACTGCCGCCGGTAACGATGCGAAAGCAGCTTCGCGGCGGTATCGTCCTTGATTCAATATAACAAATCCGTCCTGCAAAAACAAGTGGTATCGCGAACCGTTATAACCCATCGGACAGCTCCCGTAAAAAAGAGCATGGTAGTAATCGCCAATTCATTTGGTTCCGCGGTATGATGCCGACAAAATCGAAACATGCATCCTTCCAAATATTGCTGCTCCGTCCAATTTGTTTTTTTCGCGAATTATGCTAATATGAATGCATTATATATATGAGGAAGAAACCATGACACGACGCATGAAATGCAGAACAGTAGATTTTCTGCCGGAAACAGACAGCTTCCAACCGGAAGGGAAAAGCAAAGAATCCACAAACGAATATATCCTCAAGATCGAAGAGCTTGAAGCGCTTCGTCTAAAGGATGTAGAGGGGTTTTCACAGGAAGCGTGTGCCGAAAAGATGCATGTGTCGCGTCAAACATTCCAGAAGATCATCGATACCGCTCGCAATAAAGTAGCGCTTGCGCTGACAAAGGGAGCAGGAATTCGCATTACCGGCGGAAGTTTTGTAACCAAAAAATGTAAGATTCAATGTACGGATTGCGGACACATATACGAACCGAATTTTGAAGACGATAAAGTCACCTGCCCAATGTGCGGTTCTCGCCGCATACAGTGCATGCAAAAACATACGCATTGTATGAAGCTCTGCTGGGAAGACGAAACAGCCGATTGAGGATAAATTAAATAACTGTATCGAAAACGCGGGTAAGCCGCGTTTTTTTGTTCCCTCTCTTCTGTGAGCATATGTTCATAATGCGTTTTCGTGTTGACATCTAATATGGCATATGCTATATTCATGCTGACATTAGTTATGACATATGTCAATATCTCTTCTGAACACATCGTTATTCCGTACTGAGTCAAGAGAAACAGAACACATCTAACAAATCTATGAATATGGGGTAGAGAAGGTTGCAGGGTGAGTATTGCCTCGAAGTTGAGAATATCACGAAAATTTTTCCCGGTACAAAAGCATTATCCAGCGTCAAACTTCAGGTAAAAGCCGGCGAGGTGCATGCCCTGGTGGGCGAAAACGGCGCGGGAAAATCCACGTTGATGAATATTATCTCCGGCGTATTCCCGCCGGAGGAAGGCACCATCATGTTTCAGGGTCAACCCGTCAGGTTTTCAAGTCCCTGTGAGGCGCAGGCCGCCGGCGTCGGGTTCGTTCATCAGGAGCTGGCGCTTTGTCCGCATATCAGCGTTGCTGAAAATATCTATATTGGCCGATACGATACAGGGGCCTTCGGGTTTATCAATCGAAAAAAGCTGTATGCCGATACGGCTGAGCTCTTGAAACGATTCAAGACGAACATCCGCCCGGAAGAATTGGTAGGCGACCTGAACATTGCGGATCAGCAAATCGTCGAAATCGCCAAGTCGTTGTCCCTGCAATGCAAGCTGCTGATACTGGATGAACCGACCTCGTCTCTGAGCGATACGGAAACGGAAATATTATTCAGCATCATTCGCAATTTACGAAACAAGGGCATCAGCGTGCTCTACATCAGCCACCGGATCGCCGAGATCTTCGAAGTGTGCGACAGGGTGACCATTCTTCGCGACGGCTGCTATATCAACACCTACAACGTGTCGGACGTCACGCCGCGCCAAATCGTTGAAGGCATGGTGGGACGCGAGCTCAAAGACCTCTACCCTCCCAAAGGCAGCAAAGCGGGTGAATCCATGCTGAACGTAAGCGGGTTGTGCAGAGAAGGGATCTTCCGTGATATCAGTTTTGAACTTCGGCGCGGTGAAATACTCGGCATTTCGGGGCTCATCGGATCGGGCCGCACGGAGGTTGCGCGCGCCATTTGTGCGATTGATAAATTGGACGCGGGAGAGATTGATTATCTGGGCAAGCACACCCGCTTTAAAAACTATTCGGATGCGATCGATCACGGCCTGTGCTACCTGACAGAGGACAGAAAGCAGCAGGGATTGTTTTTGAATCTGAACGTAAAAAACAATATCAACGTTGCAATCATCGACTCCCTCTCCCGGCATCTGATTCTGCAGAGAAAAAAGGAAACGGAGAATGCCAACGCTTATGTAAGAAGATTGAATATGAAGGTTTCCGGCATCGGGCAGCTTGTTAGCAGCCTCAGCGGAGGAAATCAGCAGAAGGCCATGATTGCCAAATGGCTTTCCGTCAATCCGTCCGTCATCATCATGGACGAACCGACCAGGGGCATCGACGTGGGCGCAAAATCGGAGATCCACACCATGTTGCGTGAGCTGTCCAACAACGGGATCGGCATCATCCTGATCTCCTCGGAGTTGCCGGAAATCATCGGCATGTGCGACCGCGTGATCGTGATGCATGAAGGCCGTATCACGGGCGAGGTGTCCGGCAGTGAGATTACGGAGAAAAACATCATTCTGTTGGCTTCGGGCCAGTAAAGAAAACTTATTTTCGTTGAAGAACAAGGGGGACAGATATGAACACACAGTCCGGTACGGAGAACCGAGTCGGCTCCGCTTTGATCCGAGCGTTTAACAAGGTAAAGCGAATCCGCGAAGCTACTATTTTTGCGACGATCATCGCTTTTTCCGTCATCATATCGCTATTTGCGCCGCATTTCTTTTCCGTCGACAATTTCAGGACGACCGCAATCGGCATGTCATCCGACGGAATCATCGCCATCGCCATGACGGTAGCGCTTGTTTCAGGTGGATTTGATCTGTCGGTCGGCTCCATCATGGGCGCCAGCAGCGTCATTGCCGGCGGGCTGTATCTGGCCGGTGTGAATATCTGGATCGGATGCCTTGTTTCCATCGGTGTATGCCTCCTGCTGGGCCTGTTTAACGGCGTATTGATCGGCAAAGTCGGCATCAATGGCTTCATTGTCACGCTGGGTATGATGCAGATGGCGCGCGGCATCGCTTATGTGGTCACGACGGGCTCTCCGCAGTCGCTTTCGTCCGTGCCCGCCTCCTTCGACTTTCTCGGAAAAGGGACCGTAATCGGAATTCCGTTTATTGTGCTGGTATTTATCGTGCTGGCGGTCATCGGCGACCTGCTCATGCGCAACTCGTCACCGTTTCGAAAGGTGTTCTATGTCGGCAGCAACAAGAGCGCGGCATCGCTTTCGGGTGTGAATGTCAGCAAGGTCAAAATCGGCGTCTACCTGCTTACGGCGCTGCTTTCCAGCATCGCCGGCATTCTGACGCTGTCGCGGTTCGGCGTAGCAACACCCACCGCCGGACAGGGCACCGAGATGCGCGTGATCTCCGCGGCAGTGATCGGCGGCGCCAGTCTCAATGGCGGAGAGGGCACGATTCTGGGTGCCGTACTGGGCATCATCCTGCTGAATATCATCAATAACGCGCTGGTGCTGCTGAAAGTCAGCGTTTATTGGCAGCAACTGATCAGCGGCCTGATTCTGATCGCGGCGGTCACAATCGATCATATCAGCCACATGCAGAAAACGGCTCGTACGGTCAGCAAGTAAGCCGCGGACGACTCTCCGTTCCTGCCGGGCGTTACGGCCGGGCGGAGTATCCGGTCGGCAAACAACGAAGCACAAATCTTCATGGCAACATGCCATGCATAAAAAAAAGGAGGGCATTTCTTGTGAAAAAAGGGTTATTGGGGCCTCGGTATCTTGGGCTAGTGCTCGCAATCATGTTAGGCGTTATGATGTTTGGCTGCAGCACTCCTGCCGCCAGCGCTACGACCGATGCGGCAGCTCCGGCCGACACAGGCCCCGCGTTCAACGCGGATCCGAACGAGGAATACTACATGGTGACGTTCCTCTCGGGCATTGAGTATTGGAAGGGCTGCTACAAAGGATTTGAAGACGCGGGCAAACTCTACGGTGTGAAGACCATCTACGCAGGCGCTGCCGAATACGATGTCAATCAGGCCGTCACCGTCTTCGAACAGATCATCGCAAATAAGCCGGCCGGCATTGCGGTCACCTGCATCAACCCAGATGCATACATCGAACCCATCAAAAAAGCGATGGAAGCCGGTATCCCCGTCGTCACCTTCGACGCCGACTCCCCCAACAGCGGACGTTATTCGTTCCTCGCCACCGGCAACAAGGCGGCAGGCGCGATGGCGGCGCACTATCTGGCCAGCGCGCTTGGCGAAAAAGGTGATGTTGCGCTAGTCACGCTGCCGGGACAGCTGAATCACGAGGAGCGCACAGCCGGGTTTGTAGAGACCATCGAAGCGAACTATCCCAATATGAAAGTTGTCCAGGTCGGCAACGGCGGCGGCGAGCAGACAACTGCTGCTGCAGCGGCTTCCGGCATCCTGCAGGCGAATCCCAGCGTGGTCGGCCTGTTCTGCACCGATGCTACGAGCGGCGTAGGCGCGGTTGCGGCAATCACCGAAACGAACAGAACAGACGTCAAGATCATCAGCTTCGATACCGACAAGGGCACGCTGGACGCGATCAAGGACGGCAAGATTGAAGCTTCCATCGCACAGGGCACCTGGAACATGGGCTTCTGGTCGTTCCAGATGCTGTTCCAGCTTCATCACAACCTGATCAACCCCACGGAAGGATGGGCCGACAAGGGCATCAACCCGCTGCCGCCTTATGTGGATACCGGCGTCAACGTCGTGACGAAGGACAATGTGGACGCCTTCTATGTGAACTAAACTTACGGCAATAGAACGACTACTTCATCCTCTCTCCTATTGAAACCGCACGCCGGAGTAAATCTCCGGCGTGCGGTTTTTTCCCGGTTTCGAATCGGATCGCACGCACCGAAACGAACGCATAGCCAAGGGCCGCCGAATGGCGGCCCTTGGAATACATGCTGGTTATTCTTTTCCGATATCGCGATACACATCTTCAAAGTATGTCGCAATCGAAGTGTCGTTCTCCCAGGCTTCCAACTGCGCATTCCACGCGGTGTTGGCGTTCTGGGCGGCCACTGCGGTCTTGATTTCGTCATACACATCCGTCAGCGAGCGCACGCCGGAGGGTTCGCTGCCAACGAGCTGGAGAATGAAGAACATATCGTCGATCTGGATGACCGCGGTGTGTTCGCCGTCCTTCAGCAGGCCGACCGCTTTGACGAGTTCTTCATCCCAGGTTGTGTCTTCACCGCCGATGTACATCAGCAGGCCGGTTTCAACAAAGGACGGATAATCCGTATACATTGTGTCCTCGCCATACTGTGCGAGCACATCCTCAAAGCTCGTGCCGGCTTCGAGCGCCGCGAGGGCTTCGTTTGCCTTTGTGCGCGCGTCCTTGATGTAGAGTTCATACATCGCGTCCGCTGCGGCTTTCTTGGCGAGATAGTCACTGATCATCGCCGCGCCGCCTTCGATCTCCTCGGTGGTTATGTTGACGCTCGTGTCGGAAGAATCCGCTCCGGAAGCGGCGTACTTGTCAGCCAGCGCCGCGAGGGCCGCCGCGCCATATTCCGCTTCCAGATCGATCAGCTCGGACCGCAGCGTGGTGTAATCTGCAGAGACTTCTTCTTCGGGCGAAATGCTGATGGAGCGAACGCGGACATATCCTTCCGGCGTATACAGAATCGGATCTCCGCCATTCATCTGGTAATCTTCGGCAACATATCCATAATCGGCCGGAGACGTTGTATAGTTCTCCGTCTGGATGGCGAGAACTTCGTCATAGAAAGACTGAATCTCTTCGTCCGATGCAGTAACGTCCTTTGTGACCGCATCCTTGAGCGCGCCTTTGAGCGCGTCGTCCGTGTACATATCCATGAGATATGTGCGGAAGCCGTCGATATTCATTTCCATGCCGGACATATCAAGCTGCTCCTGGAATATATCAAGCGCGCGTGCTTCAACGTCTTCTGCGCCCTCGTCCTGCGCCTGCGTACGGAATCCGTCCAGGTAGAACTCAATCAGATCCTCAACTTCGGTTTCAATGCCTGCTTTCTCCTCGTCCGTGAGTGCTACTTTAAGCAGATCCGCTTGATAGAGCTGGATTTTCTCCGAAACAAGCGAGGAAATGGCACTATCCTGCATCATCTCGATCTCTTCATCGGTCGTTGGCGCGCCCATGCCATAATAGGAGTACATCTCAACCATATAGTTATATTCGTCGAGAATTTCGCCTTTTGTAATGGTGAGATTGTCACCGATTTTGATGGCGACCTGATCCAGATCCGATGCGTTGGAGCTGGTTGCGGCCTCCGCACCCTGGCCGGCGCATGCCGCAAACGATACTGTCAGCGCGACCGCGAAGAACACGGATAACGCCTTTTTCCAATTGATTTTCATACTTGGTTTCTCCTTATCTATTCTGCGCGAACCGCGCTGGAACCCTTTTCTTGTCCAAAATCCGCATAGAAGCCGGATTTTAGTGCTTTTTGATCACTTGTCTCATTATATGCCCGTATCCGTGTCGACGCAACGTACAATTGTGTAAAGGAATTGTGGCAGTTTTCCTGTGATTGCCTCAGCCGATACGTTTTTCTGCCTTATTTCGATGGCGGGCGGATCGCTGGCGATCAGGCGCGCGCCATCCATGGCGGCGACTGCGGCGATGAGTTTCCCTCCGTCGAGCGTTGCGCGCGTAGAGAACTTCAGCTTCGCTTCGCCTTCGCGCACCGTTACGCTCTCGATAAACGCGCGGGCTGCGTTTGCCTTCACCTCCGAGATGCGCATGAGGTTCATTACGCTCTCCGGCGGCTCGCCGTAACGGTCGATAAACTCCTCCGTCACATCCAGCAGGCTCGACGCGCCGTCGATCTCGGCGATGCGGCGGTAGGCTTTTAAGCGCATGAGCTCACTGGGTACATAGTTGTGCGGAATATGCGCGTCGATGGGAATATCCACGCTCGTCTCCAGATCGGGTTCGAGCAGCCTGCCCTGCTCCTCGTCCACCGCACGCCGAACGAGCTTGACATAGTATTCGTAACCGACGTCCGAGATGTGGCCGTGCTGTTCCGCGCCGAGCAGCGAGCCCGCGCCGCGTATCTCAAGGTCGCGCATCGCGAGCTGGAACCCCGCGCCAAACTGCGTAAATTCGCGGATCGCCATGAGGCGCCTTGCCGCTTTTTCGTTCATCACGCGTCCGCGCGGAATCGTGAAATAGGCGTATCCCATGCGGCTGGAGCGGCCGACGCGCCCGCGCAGCTGATACAGCTGCGCCAGCCCCATTCTGTCCGCGTCCAGCACAACGAGCGTGTTCGCGTTGGAAATATCCAGCCCGCTCTCGATGATGGTGGAGCAGATCAGCACATCCGTCCGCTGCTCCAGAAAGTCGAGCATCGCGCTCTCCAGCTGCGTCTCACCCATCTGCCCGTGCGCAATCGCAAATCGCGCCTCCGGCACGAGGGACTCGAGCCTGCGCATGGTCTGCTCCATGCTCGACACGCGATTGGACACCACAAACGCCTGCCCTTTCCGCGCAATCTCCCGCGAGAGTGCATCCTTGATCAGTGCGTCCGTGTATTCCAGCACATAGGTCTGGACGGGATAGCGCGCCTCCGGCGGGGTTTCGATCACGCTGATGTCGCGGATGCCCGTCATGGACATGTTCAGCGTCCGCGGAATCGGCGTGGCCGTGAGCGTCAGCACGTCAACGGTCTTCTTCATCGCCTTGATCTGTTCTTTATGATTTACGCCAAAGCGGTGTTCCTCGTCGATGATGAGCAGCCCCAGCGACTTGTATTTCACATCTTTTGCCAGCAGCGCATGCGTGCCGACCACGACGTCGAGGCGCCCTTCCGCCAGCGCCTTTTTGATCTCGGTGCGCTCTTTCGCGCTCTGGAAGCGTGAAAGGCATGCTGCAGCAATCGGAAAATCGGCAAAGCGCGAACACATTGTATTATAGTGCTGCTGCGCGAGCACAGTGGTCGGAACCAGAATTGCCGCCTGCTTGCCGTCCTGCACCGCCTTGAACACGGCGCGCAGTGCAAGCTCCGTCTTGCCGTAGCCGACGTCGCCGCAGAGCAACCGGTCCATCGGCCGGAGCTGCTCCATATCCGCCTTGATCTCCTCCATGCTCTGTTTCTGATCCGGCGTGAGTTCAAACGGGAAGCGTTCCTCAAATGTCCTTTGCCAGGCGGTATCCTTGGAAAACGCAAACCCTTTGGCGCCCGCGCGCTCGGCATAGAGCGCCGCGAGGTCGACCGCGAGCTTCTTTGCGGCGTTTTTCGCCTTGTTTACTCGGTTGGTCCACTCCGCACCGCCGAGCTTGCTCAGCTGGGGCACGGCCTCCTCGTCACCACCGCCGATGTATTTCTGCACGCGGTCGAGCTGATCGGTCGGAATATACAGCCGGTCGCCGCCGCGGTATTCGATGAGCAGATAATCGCGTGTGTTGCCCTGCACGCTCAGCGGCTCCACCTTGACAAACCGGCCGACGCCGTGCGCCTCGTGCACGATGTAATCCCCGACCGAAAGTTCGGAGAACACCAGCTGCTTTTTCGTTCTGGTGCGCTTTACCGCGCGCTCGGTGCGGCCGGTCACCTCGTATTCGGACAGAATATTCAGCTTCAGCTGCGGATAGGAAAACCCTCTTGCGAGCCGTCCCGGCAGCACAAGCGTCCTGCCCGGCGGAAGCTCGTCCGGGAGCTCGCTAGCCGGCGTACTCTCCGCGCCGTGTTCGGCGAGGTTTTTCATGAGCTCTTCCGATTGCTCGCCGGCATAGATGACGGTTTTCTCGCCGAGCCGGTTGAGCCGCGTCATCTCGCGCGCAATCTCGTCAAACGCACCCAGAAACTGTGGAGCGCCGCGCGATTCGAGCGAGACGATCTCGCGCGCGGCAAACTGCGGGTGCGTGCGCGACAATGCGTAAAAAAGCACCGTATGGCCTGTGTGCAGCCGTTGGAGCGTCTCGCTAGCGCTGCGTTCGAGCGCGCCCTGTTCCGGCACGCCCTCCTCGCGCTCCAGCATGGCCTGTACCGTTTCGGAAAACCGCAGCTGCTCCGTGCGCAAGGCTTCGTCGACCAGCAGCGCTTCGTCGAGCACGATGGTCGCGTCCTGCCGCAGATAGTCCAGCAGGGTTTCGGTGTTTTGGTAGAGCAGCGGCAGCAGCACATCGCCGCCGACGCTGGCCGCGCCTTCGCGCCAGGCGTCCTCCTGGTCGCTCAGCCCCGCGCGCCCTTCGATGCGCTTGAGCGCTTTTTGCGTCAGCTCCGCGGGCTGCGGTGTTTCGAGCGCGGGCAAAATGCGTATGTGCTGTATCTGCTCCACGCTGCGTTGCGTCACAGGGTCGAACAGGCGCATCTGGTCGATATCGTCGCCGAAGAATTCGATGCGCACGGGATATTCCTCTCCCGGCGCGAATACGTCAACCAGGTCTCCGCGCGCGGCGGTCTGGCCGCGCCCCTCAACCATCTCCACCCGCTCGTAGCCCGCGGTCACGAGCCGCCGGATCAGTGCGCGCGGGTCCATCGTGTCGCCAACACGAACGTCGATCCGGCTATCGGCAAATACACTCTGCGGCGCGAGCACCTGCATGAGGGAAGCCGCGCTCGCGCAAACCACGCAAGGCGCTCCATCCAGCAGCGCGGACAGCGTCGAGATGCGCTCGCTCCTGCCTTCTCCGGACGCGGCGTGCACATAAGCCAGCGGCGTCTCGCGCGGTAAAAACAGCTCAGCGCGCGTGCCGAACAAGCGCGCGCCTTCATAAAACTGCGTCGCGGTGATATCCGTCGCGGTCACAAACAGCACCTGCCGCGTCCGCGCGAGGGTTGCGCAGAGGTGGGGCTTGGCGTTTGCGGCAACGCCGAACGCCGCGACCGGGCCTTTGCCCCCCTCCAGCGCGTCTTTCATACGCCGGTAGTCTGTCGCGGAATCGAGAATATTCAATATTGAGTTGTGGTTCATACCCGGCGTATTGCGTCCTCCGTGTTTCTCTCGCCTTCGGGACGCGGCGGAAGCTTAATCCGTTTTTGTCCCGCCGATATGGCGCTTGTTATACTCAGCCTGCGCCTGTGGCAGCTTGCCTTCGATGATCATGCAGGCTGCATCAGCTGCGTCGCCAAAGGCGGACGCCAGCACGGTCTGTTCATCTTTCTTGGGTTTCCCGAGCACATGCTTCTTTAAATCGATGCCGTTTTGGCTGCCGACGCCGATGCGCACGCGCGGAAAACTCTCGCTGCCCAGTGTTCCGATGATGGAGCGCATGCCGTTGTGCGTGCCCGCGCCGCCCTTGTCCCGGATGCGCAGGGAGCCGACCGGCAGCTCGATGTCGTCATACAGCACAATCAAGTGCTCGACGGGGCATTTGAAGAAGTGCATCACCTCGCGGACGCAGTCTCCGGAGAGGTTCATATAGGTCGTGGGCTTGATCAGCACCACGCGCTCGCCGCGAAAAGTCCCCTCGCCGTAAACGCCGTTAAACCCGCGCTTTTTGAGCCGGATCTGCAGGTTGTCTGCCAAAATCTCCAGCGCTTGATAGCCCGCGTTGTGGCGCGTGCGCCTGTAGAGCAGGCCGGGGTTGCCGAGGCCGGCGACGACGTACATAGAGCATCTTCTCCCGAATAGAAATCGAACCTATCTTAACACGATCACGCGCTCTTGACAACCTCGCTTTGATGGTGATACGCTATTAGAACTATATGAGCGACGACGGAAAGAGTACGTAAGGCGCGCGCTTGAAGAGAGATTCGGGGTCAGGTGAAAGCCCGAAAGCGCAACCTTACGGAACATGGCTCCCGAGCTCCTCGCGGTGAACGCTTCATTCGCCTCAGCCGCGGCGGGTCTCCGCCCGATACAGCGGAAACTTATGCCCCCGATACCGGGGAAGTAGGGTGGTTTCGCGGTTGCGTTTCTTCGCGCCGTCCTTACGAATGGACGGCGCGTTTTTATTTGAGTTTGATTTGGTTGGAGGGAACAACAATGGAAGAGAAAAAGACATTTTATATCACAACGCCCATTTATTACCCAAGCGCGAGCCTGCACATCGGCCACGCCTACAGCACCGTCGCCACTGACGCCATCGCGCGCTATAAGCGCCAGCGCGGTTTCGACACGTTCTTTTTGACCGGCTCGGACGAGCACGGCCAGAAAATCGAGCGAAAGGCCAAGGACGCGGGCGTCACGCCGCAGCAGTATGTGGACGAGATCGTCGCCGGGTTTCAGGAGCTCTGGAAGCTGCTGGACATCTCCTACGACGGATTTATCCGGACCACGGACGAGCGGCACGTCAAGGCTGTGCAGAAGATGTTCCGCAAGCTCTACGATCAGGGCGACATCTACAAGTCCAAGTATACGGGCTTTTACTGCACGCCCTGCGAGAGCTTCTGGCTCGACCGGCAGGTCAAGGACGCGGGCGGCGTCTGCCCGGACTGCGGCGGCCCCGTCGAGCTCGTGGAGGAGGAGAGCTACTTCTTCCGCCTTTCCAAATATGCCGACCGGCTGATCCAGTATATCAAGGATCACCCGACGTTTATCCAGCCCGTGAGCCGCACCAACGAGATGCTGCAGAACTTCCTGCTGCCGGGCCTCGAGGACCTCTGCGTCAGCAGAACAAGCTTCAAGTGGGGCATTCCGGTTGATTTTGACGATAAACACGTTGTTTACGTGTGGCTGGATGCGCTTTCCAACTATATTACCGCGCTCGGGTGGGGCAGTGACGACGATTCGCTCTACCGGAAGTACTGGCCGGCGGACGTACACATCGTCGGCAAGGAGATCGTACGCTTCCATACCATCATCTGGCCGATCATGCTCATGGCGCTCGGCGAACCGCTGCCCAAGCAGGTATTCGGGCACGGCTGGCTCGTGCTCGACGGCGGCAAGATGAGTAAGAGCAAAGGCAACGTGGTAGACCCCGTAAAGCTCTGCGAGCGTTACGGCGTGGATGCCATTCGCTATTTCCTGCTGCGCGAAGTTCCGTTTGGTTCGGATGGCACGTTCTCCAACGAGGCGCTCATCGCGCGCATCAACACGGACCTCGCCAACGACCTCGGCAACCTCTTGAGCCGTACGGTCGCGATGATCGATAAATACTTCGACGGTGCGCTCCCCGCGCCCGGCGCAACCGCCGACGAGGACGCTGCGCTGCTCGCGCTCGCGTCCGAACTGCCCGCAAAGGTGGACGAACAGATGGACGAGCTGCACATTCCCGATGCGCTCGCCGAAATCTGGAAGCTGGTCAACGCCTGCAACAAATACATCGACGTGACCACGCCCTGGATCCTCGCCAGAAACGAGGATGGGCGCGAACGGCTCAAAACGGTGCTCTACAACCTCGCAGAGAGTCTGCGCATCGTCGGCGTTCTGCTCACGCCGTTCCTCACGAGCACGCCGCAGAAGATCTTCGCGCAGCTCGGCGTTGCAGAAGATAAGAGGGTATATGCGTCCGTCGCATGGGGAGGCAGTGCGCCCGGTTCAACCGTAAACAAAGGCGAATCGCTCTTCCCGCGCATCGATATGGAAGCCGAGCTCGCCTACTTCGCCGCCGAAGCGGATAAGGCGAATCCCGCAGCAGCCCCCGCACCCAAAGAGGAAAGCGAGGAGGACGCGCCGCTGCCGCAGATCGAATACGACGACTTTGCAAAAGTCGATCTGCGGCTGGCAAAAGTCACCGCCGCCGAAGAGATCAAGAAGAGCAAAAAACTGCTCAAGCTTACGCTGCAGGTCGGCGAAGAGACGCGCACGGTCGTCTCCGGCATCAAACAGTGGTATACGCCGGACGATCTCGTCGGCAAAACGGTAGTGCTGGTGGCAAACCTCAAACCGGTCAAGCTCTGCGGTGTGGAGAGCCACGGCATGATCCTCGCCGCGTCCGACGCGGCGGACGAGCACCTCACCCTCGTGACCACGCTCTCCGGGATGGACAGCGGCTTGAAGGTGCGTTAAATGTCGGCTCAAAGGAGATCCGGGCATATTCTCAAAGACGGACGCACGCTGATTCTGCGCGATCCTACGTTGGATGACGCGCCGGATCTGATGGAGTATCTCAAGATCGTCGGCGGCAAACGGATTTTCTCCTCGTGGACGAAAACGGTATCGAGGAGCTGACGCTGGAAGGTGAGCAAGGCTGGATCAAGAGCACGCTGGAAGCGCCCAATACCAGAATGTTTGTCGGCACTGTGGATGGCGAAATCGTGCTTGTGTGCGACGTGCGCGCCGCGGCAAGAAAGCGCATCGCGCATGTGGCGGGCATCGCAATCTCCATCAAGCGCGCATACTGGGGCCTCGGTATCGGTTCCATCGCAATGCAGGCGATGATCGATTTTGCAAAGAGCACCGGCGCGCTGCGCACGCTCTCGCTGGAGGTCCGCGACGGCAACGAGCGAGCCATCGCACTCTACAAGCGCTTCGGCTTTGTCGAAGTCGGCCGGCACAAGGCACGCATCAACGTGCGCGGCGTCTATCACGACGAGATACTGATGGATCTCGACCTCACGCACATTCCCGATTCTGATCACAAAAAGCAGGAAGATAAAGCATGAAACTCTTTGATACACACGCGCATCTGCTCGACGACAAATTCGACCACGACCGCAACCCGTTGATCGTCTCCCTCGCGGAGGCGGATGTTCTCGGCTTCGTGGAAGCCTGCGTCACGGCGGACGACATCCCCAAGATTCAGGGGCTTACACTGCTGTACGACTTCGTATACGGCAGCGCGGGCATTCACCCGCACGACGCGAAAACAGCAGACAAGGCGAACCTCCTGCGCGTCGAGCGCGCATTGGAGCAGAAGAAGATCATCGCCGTCGGCGAAATCGGGCTGGATTATCACTACGACTTTTCGCCGCGCGAAAAGCAGCGCGAGGCATTCGGCAACCAGCTCGACCTTGCTGTCGCGGCGAAAAAACCCGTCATCATCCACGACCGCGAGGCACACGGGGACGTGATGTCCATGCTCGCAGCAAGGCGCGGCAATCTCTCCGGCGTGATGCACTGCTATTCCGGCAGCTATGAAGACGCGGTGCGCTATGTGGACATGGGGTTTTATATCGCGTTCGGCGGCGCGCTGACGTTCCACAACGCGGCCAAGCAACGCGCCATCGCCGAAAAGCTCCCGCTCGAGCGCATCGTCATCGAAACCGATTGTCCGTATATGACGCCCGTTCCGCACCGCGGTGAGCGCAACAGCCCGCTGCTATTGCACCTCACGCTTGAGAAACTGGCAGAAGTGCGCGGCATCTCCGTCGAGGAAGCGGCGCAATCCACCCTTCAAAACGCGATGGGCCTGTTCGACATTTCGCTATAAGCAAAGCAAATAAAAGCGCCCCTGTTCGGGGCGCTTTTTTGTTGTTGCTGAATTTTGACGAGAGATGAGACGTCCGTCAGGACTCTTTCAATATGACGATGCGGACGAGTTTCTCCCAGGTTTCCTGCGCAAGGCGGTACTGCTTTGCATGCTTTTGCACATTTTTATGAAAATCTTCCAGCTCGCCGGCGATGCTCAAAAACCCGTCGTTGTGAAAGTGCGCCGCGAGCTTTGGCAGCACGCGCGAGAGCGTTTGCCGCATGCGGCCGATCTCCTCTTCATACCCGTCCGGGTTCGTAATGTAGACCAAAAGCGGTTTATACCGCACCCAGCCGATACACGCATTTAAAAACCGGGTAACAATCGCCGGGGAATCCGCCCGAATCGGGGCCAGCTCCGTCGGGAGCGCGCCGCTGAGGATGTTGCGATAGATCGAGAACCCGTCGTGGAACGCATAGCAGGGAATCGAAAGCACCTTTCGCTCCTCCAGCATGGTCGAAAGAAACGTGTCTTCGCCGCGCGCACCGGGCGGGTTGAAGAACGGAAACGTCCGCTCCGGCTTCGTGAGGTTGAGGCAGAGGTTTGCGCCGGAGATGAATTTGCAGCCGCCGACCAGCGGCACCTCTTCAGACTTTTTATGCTTTAGAATCTCGGTTGAAGCATATGTAACGCCGCCGGAGCGCATCAACTGCTGAATGCTGTCCCAGTTGATAATATCATTGCTGATGGCTCCAATCAGCGCCCTGAAATCGTCCTCTGAAAAGTCGTCGTCAAACGCTATCTGCGGAATCGGCGAAACATAACCGCAGTGGTGCCCGTTTGTGTAGTCCGCGCCGGAAATCTCCTTCAGGTGCGACAATATCACATGCTGTCCGCTCCACAGGCAGACATCATCCGTCTTTTTCGTAACCGCAAGCGGATACTCGTCGTCGTCCAGAAACAACAGATAGTCCATGCGATACTCCAGCGCCGCGAACAGGATCGCGTTTCGTTTTCCCGCATACCCTGCGCTGAATACGCTCCTAAGCTGCGTGCGTTTGAACTGATCGTGCCGCTCAAGCAGTTCGATGCTGCGCAGGGCGTTTTTTGCGCCTAAGAACACGATTTGATCAAACTGGTCAACGATATCCTGGCTCAGATTCGTGTAATCGGTTGACTGTGTCTTTAAATAATCCGTGTCGTAAGCAACGAACAGATTCAGGCTGATTTTATAATCGGCGGGCAGCTGTTTCTTTGCGTCCAGCCAATTCCGAATATAGGAATTGAGGACCTTTCGAAAACTCTTCCGTCCGGTCGCAAATCCTATTCCAAGGCGAATCGTCTCCATAAATCTCCTTCTTTCAACGCTGTTTTTTCAATAATATATTGTATTTTAACATGCATCCCGTTTCTTGTCGACATTCGCCCCCCTTGGCAGCGGGTTCCCGGTGTGGTTTTCAGCCGTGTTTGCAAACAAAAAAGCGCTCCAAAGGAACGCCTTTTTTTATCGTCAGAATGTGTTTACATCCACCCGATCAAGCCAAATATAACAAGCGCCAGAATGTCCACACCGAAGATGATGCCAAGCGTGATGAGCTTGTTTTTCATCTTCTTCATATCGTGAACGACAAACGCCATCGTGAAGAACGGCAGGTAGCCGATCAGCCAGACCAGATACGGCGCGGAACGGCTCCACCAGGCATATTCCCAGGTTAAGAGGCCCGCGTAATTGAGGAAGCACTCGATCGCAACCGCGAGCGTGGTGTAGACGACGGCTAAGAACACGCGGTTGTTGATGCCGAGTATCTTCGATTTCGGATCCTTCGGCAGCGTGAGGCAGACCGCGACGCCGAGGAGGGCAAACATAAACGAAATTTCGATGTTGTAACCGATCAGTATCAGCAAAGCGGTGTCCCCAACGCCCATCGGCGTACCCCAAACGGGCGCGAACCCCGAGGCGTGAAAAACGATGCTGTTCCAGATTTCGTTGAAAAGGTCCATCCCCCAGAGCGCCGCGCCGCCGAGCACGACGTTCCAGTTCTTTGCCGAGATCTCCTTGTTGTAGATGTACATGATGATGAGAAACATCGGAACGACGTACCATTTGAGCGTCAGCGCGGGATTGCGCAGAATCTCCAGCGCGGATAGAGAATATGCGGACATACGATACCTCCTGAAAAATGATATGACCCTGTTGTTTTCAGCATACGCCTTTACGCTGCATTGTCAATGCCGGATCTGCCCCCGTTGTACAGTCCGCAATCGCTTTGTTTCGCCTTGAATCGGTGACGAACTCACCGTGCATTCTTTTCTTTTCTGTTCAAAGTGGTATACTCAAATCAGATTCTAATTACTATTTTAGAAAGGGGAATAGAAAATGAATTATAACTACGACTATTATTATCGAGCAAGCCCGGGCATGTCTTTATTAGGCCTTGCCGTTGCTGTACTCTCCATCATCGCGATGTGGAAGATCTTTGAAAAGGCGGGCGAACCCGGTTGGGCTGCAATCATTCCATTCTATAACCTATACGTTCTCTTCAAGATCACATGGGGCAACGGCTGGAATTTCCTGCTTCTGCTGATTCCGCTTGCCAACGTCGTCTTCATGATCATCACCATGGTCAAGCTCGCAAAAGCGTATGGCAAGAGCGGCGGCTTTGCTGTCGGGCTCATCTTCTTAAGCGTCATCTTTATGTGTATTCTCGCGTTCGATCAATCTATTTATCAAGGCGTGCCCGAGAGAACATAAACCAACGCCAGCGTATTAAAAAAGAGCGTCCCGAATCGGGCGCTCTTTTTTGCTTGTTTCAAACGCGTGCTTTCGCCGTGCTTGCGCATTCGTTTTTTGTGCCGAGCAGCATGCAGAGCCCGTGCTCCAGCGCCGGCAGCACCGGCTCGAGGTTCTCGCGCACGGCTTTCGGGCTGCCGGGCAGATTGACGATCAGCGCATCGTGATACAATCCAGCCGCGGCCCGCGAGAGCATCGCGCGGTTGGTGATGCTTAGACAGTAGGCGCGCATCGCCTCGGGAATCCCCGGTGCGAGCCGCTCGCAGACGGCAATCGTTGCCTCCGGCGTCACATCCCGCTTGGAAAAGCCCGTTCCACCGCTGGTGAGAATCAGATTGGAGCCGATCTCGTCCGCATGCCGCCTGAGTTCCGCCTCGATGAGCGGCTGCTCGTCCGGCACAATGGTCTGGGCGATGATCTCATAGCCCGCCTCGCGCAGCATCTTCGCCGCGAGCGGGCCGGCGGTATCCTCGCGTTCGCCGCGAAATCCCTTGTCGCTGACCGTAATAACAGATGCTTTCATCACTACTGATCCAATCCTTTCCTATAGCGCCGGTCTGTTCTTTGCTAGTTGTTGTCGTGGTTCTCGCGCAATGGCATGATGTGTTCCTCGGGCAGACGGAACCAGATCTCATCGCCCGGTGACAGCATGCCCGCCGCCTGCTTGCTCAGCTCCGTGCGGATCGTCTCCGTCCCGCCGGACGGCAACAGCGTCAGCACGCGGGAAAACACGTCGTCCGCCGCGCTCACAACGCGGCAGAGGACTGCGTTCTCCTCACCCTCGCTGCAGGGCGCGATGTAGTGCGCGCGTACGCCAACGTGTGTGAGCGTCTCCTCCGCCTCTTGTGCGCAGGCGAGCACCGCGTTCCACGCGGGCACTTGAATCGTGTGCGCGCCGATGCGTATGGCGGGCGTGCAGTTCTTGCACCCTGTAATCAACGCGGCTTGCAGCGTTCTGGGCCGCGCAAAGAGTTCCTCCGTCGCCGCCGTCGGCTCGGACGCACCCGCGTTGAGCACGCACACGCGCTCACTCATGCGGTACACCTCGCCCCGCTCGTGGGACACCAGCAACGCCACACCCGAAAACTCCGAGAGCGTCTGGCGCACCTCGGCTTCCATCTGCCAGCGCAGGTGGCTGTCCAGCGCGGCAAACGGTTCGTCCAGCAAAATCGCCTCCGGCTCGCCCGCCAGCATGCGGCAGAGTGCGACGCGCTGCATCTGCCCGCCGGAGAGCTCGCGCGGATAGCGCTCCTCCAGTCCGTTCAGGTGGAATCTTTGTATTAGGCTCTCGCGCTTGTCCGCACGGGCGCGCGCGTCTTTTGCCAGCGAGAGTCCAGCGTCGATATTCTGCCGTACCGTCATGTTCGGGAAAAGCGCGTAGCGCTGGAAGAGATACCCGACCCTGCGCGCCTGCGGCGGCAGGTCGATCTTCGCGGCGGAATCGTATAACACGCGCCCGTCGAGCTCGATTCTGCCTTCATCCGGCGTTTCCACGCCCGCAATGCAGCGCAGCGTCATGCTCTTTCCGCTGCCGCTTGCACCCAAAATCGCGGTAACGCCCGCTTCCGCCTCAAACGAGACGTTCAGCGTAAACCCCTGCAGGCGCTTGACGATGTTCACCGATAACGACATTCGTACTCCGTTTTCTCTGTTATACTTGCAAAAGGCAACCCGTTTTTAAGCGTGGTTACCATTTTTTGATCTGTTTGAGTTTCGTCCCGGCTACGAGGTTCATGAGCACCACGATGCCGAACGAGATGAGCAGGATGACGGCGACCCAGACGCCCGCCGTGAGATAATCGCCGTTTTGAATCACCATGGCGATGCGCTGGGAGATGGTGCCAGTCTTTCCGGCGATATTCCCCGCGAGCATGCTCGTCGCGCCGTATTCGCCGAGCGCGCGGGCAAACGTCAGTATCGTTCCGCTGACGACGCCGGGCCCCGCGGAGGGCAGCACGACGCGCCAGAAGATGCTTCTCTCGCTCATGCCGAGCGTACGCCCGGCATAGATGAGCTCGATATCCACCTGTTCAAACGCCGCGCGGGCGTTGCGGTACATCAGCGGAAAGGCGATGACGCTCGCGGCGAGGATGCAGCCAAGCCACGTCTGCACCACCTTGATCGAGAGCTCTTCATACAAAAAAGACCCGACCGGGCGGCGCAGGCTGAAGATCAGCAGCAGGAAAAAGCCCGCAACCGTCGGCGGCAGCACCATCGGCAGCGTCAACAGGCCGTCCACAAACGCCTTTGCGCGCCTGCCCATGCGCATGACGGCGCGCGCCGCCCAGATGCCGAGAAAGAAGCAGAGCACGGTAGCCACCAGCCCCGTTTGCAGCGAGATCCAGAGCGGGCTGTAGTCCAGCCCTTTCAGGATATTCCAGATCGCTTCCATGCTCCGCCTCCTTTCGTTATTTGTGTAGCGCCGGTTTAACCGTAGATGATGAACATGAACTTCTCAAACACGGCCTTTGCAGCGTCCGTCTGCAAAAACGCGATAAAATCGTCCGCAGCCGCGCTCTGGGCGTCCGTCGCCTCGGAGTTGTTCAAGCGGCAGACCGGATAGACGATGTCGCCGGTCAGCGAAGCGTCGGCAATCTCGATGATGTCCACATAGTCTTTGACCGAGTACGCGTCGGAATAATAGACCGACCCGATTTCGTTTGCGCCTTCCTTGACGGCTTCCTTCACCTTGCTGACATTGCTGCACTCGTTGATCTCTACGCCGTCGAGCGCCGCCGAAATCTCCGAGGTCGTATAATCCTTCGCCGCTTTCGCGCCATCGAGCACACCGAGGCTGATGAGAATCTGGCGGGTGTATTTGCCCGCGGGCACGCTTCCGTCCGCCAATGCGATGCTGGCGGCCTTGCTCAAGTCGGCATAACCGGTCACCTGTGTGCCGCTGCCTTTGAGCGTGATCAGCGCAAGCTTGTTGCAAAGCAGGTCAACGCGCGTCCCGTCGATGACGAATCCCTCGTCCTCCAGCGTCTTGATCTGGCTCGTTGACGCGGAGAAGAACACATCGCAGGCAAACCCCTCCTGCACCTGAGTCAGCAGCGTACCGGAGCTGTCCGCGTTATATGTGATCTTCACATCCGGGTGTGTCTCATTGTAGAGCGGGATGATCTCCGTAAACGCGCCTTCGAGGCTCGCGGCGATAAAGAGCTGTACTTCTACCGGCTCCGCCGGTTGCGTGTCGGTTTCGACCGCGGCCGGAGCGGCGTTCTGAGCGCATGCGCCGAGCGTCGCCGCCATGATGACGGCGCAGCAAAGAGCAATCCATTTCTTCATAAGAATCCGTTTCCTTCCGATTGTTGATGTATATGGCGCGCGGAGCCGGCCGGACATCCGCGAGAACCACCAAACGTATCCATGGCACAGAAGAACGGATCAAATCTTGAACGAACCGTTACTCCTTGCCGAACCCGCAGTTGGGATAGGTGCAAACCTCACACTGCAGGCAGAGCCCGCCGTTGCCGAGCCGGGTTAAATCGCTGCGCTTCATGCGCATACCCGCCACGACGCGCGGCAGTACGATATCGAAAATCGACGCGCGCGAATACATCACGCAGCCGGGCAGGCCCAGCACGGGCACACCGTCTTCGTAGTATCCCAACAGGAACATAGCACCCGGCAGTACGGGCGCGCCGTATGTAATAATCTGCGCTCCGCTGTCGCGGATGGCGGCAGGCGTGCGGTCGTCGGGATCGACGCTCATGCCGCCCGTGCAGAGCACGAAATCCACGCCGGCGGCGCGAACCTCGTTGATCGCCTGCACAATGTGCTCCGTTTGATCGTCCGAGATACGGTGCTCGGCGAGCGTCACGCCGAACGCCGCGAGCTTTCGCTCCACAACAGGCGTAAATTTATCGACAATACGTCCGTGAAACACCTCGTTGCCCGTGGTGACCACGCCCGCCCGGAGTCCTTTGCGGAACGGATGCAGCCGCATCAAGGGTTCGGAACCGACGAGCGTCTGCGCTTCTTCGATGCGTTTTTGATCGATCAGAAGCGGGATGATGCGCGTTCCGCCGAGCTTGTCCCCCGCTTTGACCGCGGTGTTTGTGTGCCGGGTTGCCACCATGATGTCCGGCAGGTCGTTGAGCGCGTCCAGGCGGGCAACGTCCACCGTAAACACACCATCCTCGGTGGCAAAGAGCTCAATCTTTCCCTCTTTTACCTCGCCGCGGCGCATGTGTTCGCTCTCGCAGAGCGCCGCGAGCAGGTCCGCCGCCTCGTTTTCGTGCAGAGTGTTTTCGTCCACTTCCCAAACGTAGAGGTGATCCTTCCCCATCGAAAGCAGCATGGGGATGTCTTCCTCGGTCACGACGTGGCCTTTTCGAAACTGTGCGTCTTTCGATACGCCGGGCACGATGCGGGTCAGATCATGGCAGAGCACGTGTCCGACAGCGTTTTTGGTCTCGATGAGCTTCATGTGCGTATCATACCATTATTTTTTCGAAAAAACAACGGTTTCCTCCATCTTTCATTTTTTACTATTGAAAAAAGCGGGCTCGGCCCGCAAAGGTGAATTTTCATGTTATGCGTCTATCGCGATTTCGTCTCCGACGGTAATCGATCCGGGTGTGAGCACGCGCACGAAGATGCCCTCGCGCGGCATGATGCACTTGCCGACTTTCTGGTAGATTTCGCAGTGCTGGTGGCACTCCTTGCCGATCTGCGTCACCTCGACGCGGCAGTTGCCGAGGCGAAGCACCGTGCCGACGGGCAGCGTGTACAGCTCGATGCCCTCGGTTGTGATGTTCTCGGCGAACATGCCCGGCACGAGATCGTCCAGACCCAGCGCGGTCATTTTGTCGATGCTCGCCTGCGCGAGCAGGCTGATCTGGCGGTGCCAATTGCCCGCGTGCGCGTCGCCGACGATGCCGTGGTCGATCTTCAGCTCCGCGCGATCGACCGGTTGCTTAAACGTGCCCTTGTCCGGGCTGATGTTGATGGATGTAATCTTAGCCACTTGTACTCCTCATGTATAAAAATTTCGTCTCAGCCGCCGATGCGGCTCATGTTCTTATTCGCGGAAAACCCTGCGTTGAAACAATGGGCCTCCGGTTTAAGGCGAATCGCCTCGCGAACAGCGGTGATCAGCGCTGCGTCGTCCTTACTCTTGAGCGCTTTTTTGAGGGAGATCTCCTCGTTCACGCCCAGGCACGGGCGCAGCATGCCGTCGCTCATGACGCGGACGCGGTTGCAGTCGGCGCAGAAGCGGTGCGACACGGGGTCAATCAACCCGACGCGCCCGACGTAACCCGGCATCCGGTAATCCCGCGAGGGTTGCCCGGTATACGACGGAGGCACGGGTTCGAGCGCGGGAAAGCGCCGGAGCAATTCTTCGCCCGTCACGCGCAGGTCTGCACGATCTGTTTCGCCCAACGGCATATACTCGATAAAGCGGACATAGACCGGCCTATCTTTTGTCAGTTCGATAAAGTCGGCAACCTCGTCGTCGTTCTGCCCGCGCAGCAACACCGCGTTGAGCTTTATGGGCGCGAACCCTTCTGTAAACGCTTCTTCGATGCCGGTCAGCACGCGCTCCAGCGAACCGCCGCCGGTGATTTCCTTGTAGCGCTCCGGCCGGAGGGAGTCGAGGCTGACGTTCAGGCGATCAAGTCCGGCGTCGCGCAGCGCGCGGCACTTACCGCGCAGATGCTGCCCGTTGGTGGTCATGACGATTTCTTTGATCCCCTCGACCGCGCGCACGCCGCGAATGATATCGAGCAGATCCCGCCGCAGCATCGGTTCGCCGCCGGTCAGTCGCACTTTGTTCACGCCCAGTGCGGCAAACGCGCGCACGATGCGCAAAAACGTGTCAGCGCTGAGCTCGCTCTTCTTCGGGCAGACGCCCTCGTCCGCGCGGCAATAAGCACACTTCAACGTGCACCGCTCGGTCAGCGAAAGCCTGAGGTATGTGATGTTTCGTCCGAATTGGTCGTTCATGCTGCTCCTGTGTGTCGATTAAAATGGTTGCGCATCCGCCGGGTCTTCTCCGGAGAATGCGATTGCATCATGTGAATGGATGCTTCCGCCGCGTACAACGCGCGCGAACGCGCAGCTTCTGAGCAGCTCGCAGCGCTCGGCGGAACGCGACAGCGCGCATGCTTCGTAGCAAGGCTTACCAACGCGGATGATTTCGAGCTCGCTCGGCCCGACCGTCAGACGCATCCCCGCTTTCAGCGCGGCATAGTCCAGCCCGCGTGTCACGATGTTTGCCATGAACCGCGCGGTGCAGAGTCCGCCAAGCGCGGTGATCTCATCCTCCGCTTCGGCTGAGAGCAGGCTGACCGATCCGTCCCGCGCGCTCCTTCTGTCCCCAATCACGCCATGCCGCTCATCCAGCGTGAGTGATTCCGCTGCTTCGCGGGCGCCGCTTTCCGGCGCAAGCGTCAGGCGCTCGGCGTGCATTCGCCCGGTTCCCGTTCAAAAACGCCGCTCTTTCCGCCGCTCTTTCTCACCAGCCGCGTACAGGCAATCTCCATCCCGCGGTCGACGGCTTTGCACATATCGTAGATGGTCAGCCCGGCGACGCTCGCTGCGGTCATCGCCTCCATCTCCACGCCGGTCTTCTCGGCACAGCGCGCCTGGGCGATGATATGCACGCGATCCGGCGGGCAGGAGATCAAATCCACCTTGACCGAGGTCAGCGCGATGGGATGGCAGAGCGGAATGAGTTCGCTCGTGCGCTTTGCCGCGAGAATTCCCGCGATGCGCGCCGTTGCGAATACGTCCCCTTTTGCCGCCGCGCCGCTCTCAATCAGCGTAAGCGTTTCCGGTTTCATGATAACGTAGCTCTCGGCAACCGCCTCGCGCTGCGTCACTGCTTTTTCGGAGACGTCCACCATGCGCGCCTCTCCTCGTTCGTCTACATGCGTCAGTGCCGCTTCCACCGGTACCGCCTTCCTTTCGCTTTGTGTGAGCCGTTGCATTCTGTGCGACTCTATCGAAAAATTAATCGATCCGTTTGCCGCTTCTGAAGCATCCGCTTCCCGCGGGCTGCAAAAAACCGATATGGTTTCAAAAGAATACCGCCGCAGGATAGCTCTATCATACGGCGGAGCAAAGATTTTTTCAAGTATGATGCAATCGCATTGCAGGATATATTATTTTTCGCGTCATGCGTCGCCGGGCTCTACCTTCGGCCAGAGCTTTTTGATGCGCCCGGGTTGATCGTAGGAATACCCGCCGAGCGCATCCAGACGGCTGAGAAACCCTTCGCTGGAGAGGATGCGCAGAAACGCGCGCACCTGCGGCGTTTCCATCGCGTCGAGCGCCACGAGAAAGTCATATGTCTCTTCGCAGACGGGCACGAAATCCAACCCGTACATACGCGCGGCGGCAAGGATGCCGAGCCCGCAGTCCGCGCTGCCCGCCGCGATCTGCGCCGCGACGGCGGTATGCGTCGGTTCCTCCCGCTCGTATCCGGAAATGTCCCGCGCGGACAGGCTGTTCTGCTTGAGCAGATAATCGAGCAGAACGCGCGTCCCCGCGCCTTTCTGCCGGTTGGCGTAGCGCAGGCCCTCTTGCGTCAGGTCCGCGACGGAGCGGATGTTGAGCGGATTTCCTTTTGCAACCATCAGCCCCTGCTCGCGGCGCACGCACTCGATCAACGCAACACCACCGCCGGGAATGAACCGCTCTATATAGGAAACATTGTAGCTGCCGTCGGTCTCGTCGAGCAGATGCAAGCCGCCGAGATGCGCCTCGCCGCGGCCGAGCGCAAGAAGCGCACCCATGCTGCCGACGTGCGCGCTGCCGACATACGCGCGGATATCCTGCCTGCGCAGCTCGTCCGCCGCCTCGTCGATCAGCGGATCGTGGCTGCCCAGGATGCGCACCGTCCGCGCGATGCGGTCGACGGGTTTCAACAGACGCACATGCGCGCGTTCGCCCGCCTCGTAGCCTTCGCTGTTCTGCGGAATGTCGATCAGGCAGTCCGCCTTAGTAAACGATGTAATCACGCCCGCGCCCGTACCGAGCGGTGCGGCGGTCAGCCCGCCGTCCGCGCCGAACCCGAGCGACGCGCGCACAAACTCGCGATATTTGAGCGGGGAAACGAGCTTTCGCCCCATCCGGACGCAAACGGTCTCCGGCATTTCCCTTTCCCGCATAAGCAGCAGGTCGATGACGGGCTTGACCAGCTCTTCCAGCACGATGATGCCCGAGACGGGATAGCCCGGCACGCCGACGACCGGTTTTGTGCCGACCGCGCCGAGCACGGCGGGCTTGCCGGGCCGGATGGCGATGCCATGTACACACACTTCTCCGAGCGCGCGGACGGCGGATGCCGTTCCGTCGTCCCTGCCTGCAGACGTGCCCGCACAGAGCAGTACCATGTCGCATTCGTCCGCGGCGCGGCGCAGTGCCTGTTCGATTTTCTTTGGTTCATCCGGTTCAACGGGATAAACGATCCCCTCCGCGCCCCAACGCCGCAGCATTGCGGAAAACACAGCGGAGTTAAACTCCATAATCTCGCCCGATTTTGGGTCTGCTCCCGGCGGAACGATCTCGTCGCCCGTTGGGATGATGCCGACGCGCGGTTTTGCGATCACTTCTATCCGGGAAACCCCGCCCGCGAGCATCGCACCAATCTGAGCGGGCTCGATGACGGAATACGACGGCAGTATCATATCCCCGGCGGAGAGATCCTCTCCAATCTGGCGGATATGCTGCCAGGGCGCCGCTGCTGAACGCAGCGTAATACCATTTTGACCCTCCACGCACTCCTCGATCATGACCACCGCGTCGCAGCCGTCCGGCAGCGGGTCGCCCGTGTCCACGCGCACAAAGTCGTCCTCGCCGAGAAACACCGGCGTCGTCTCTGTCGCGCCAAAGGTGCGCGCGGCAAGGAGCGCAACGCCATCCATCGCGCAGGCAGTGTAATGCGGGCTGGAGAGCCTCGCATAGACCGCGCGCGCGCTCACACGATCGAGCGCATTGTAAACGGCGATCTCCTCGGTTCGAAATGTTGTGCCCCGCTCTTCCAGAAACGCCAGAAAGGTCTTCAGCGCTTCGCCGAGCGGCATATTGCTCAGATATTCATGTCGATTCATGGTTGCCTCTTGATGAAATAAATTTTTCGTCTTCAATTAAATAAAACAACATCCACCCGCGCGCCTCTGGGAAGCCCTTCTGTGTCTCGCGGAATACGGACGTATCCGTCCGCAAGCGTCAGCGGCCGGATCAGTCCCGACTTGGATGGCAGCGGCACCGCTTCCCCTGAGTCGAACCGTACGAGCAGCAGTTCCTCGCGCCCGTGGTTGGAGGGAACGGCCTGCGTCAACACGGCGGACGATGTTTTCAGGCGCAGTGTTTCACCCGAAAACGCGGCGAGCACAGGCTTGACCAGCGTATGAAACACCAGGTAAGCAGCAGCCGGATGCCCCGGCAGGCCTATGACGAGCGTCTCACCGATTACGCCCGCAAACGCGGGCTTGCCCGGCTTGAGCGCAAGGCCGTGAAAGAGCACGCGCCCGAGCTTTTGCAGGCAGCGCGCCGCGGCGTCCTTTGCCCCTGCGGAGCTTCCGCCGGAGAGCAGCAGCAGATCGCATTCTTTGCAGGCTTCTTGCATTGCGCCGAGCAACTGCTCCTCGTCGTCCGGCACGCGCCCCAGAAAGCTTGCCTCCGCTCCCGCCGCATCGCACGCGGCGGCGAGCATAGGACCGTTGATATCCCGCACCTGCGCGGCTGTCGGCGTTTCAGCGGGGTCGATCAGCTCGTCCCCGGTCGAGAGAATGCTGACGCGCGATTTCTCCAACACGGAAACCCGCGCGAACCCGAACGCCGCGAGCAGGCCGATATCCCGCGGACTGAGCCGCGTGCCTTTCTGCAGCAGCGTCTGCCCTGCGCGCGCGTCATCTCCGCGAAACACGACGTGCCTGCCGGGCGCGGTCGACGATTCAATTGCGACAAATCTGCCGGGCAGCAACTCCGTCTCTTCGAGCATGACCGCCGCGTCGGCACCGCGCGGCAGCGCGCCGCCCGTCCAGATCGTGCCGCAGGTTCCCGCGCCGATGTCAAAGTCCGCCCGTTCGCCCATGCGCACCTCGCCGGCGAGGCGAAGCAACGCCGGCTGCGCGGCGGAAGCGCCGAATGTGTCGACGGCAAGAACGGCGAATCCATCCACCGCGCTGCGGTCGAACGCGGGCAGATCCGCATCCGCCCTCGCATCCTCCGCCAGCACCATCCCCGCCGCGTCCAGAAGCGGTTTTTCGGAGGCGTCGGCCTTCTTTTTTTGTGCGTGATCGCAAATCAGCGCAACCGCGTCTTCCAGCGGCAAAACCTGCAGCATTTTGATCCAAAAATCCTTCCGCTCGTCTGTATTTTTATCAAAAAAAGTATGAAAATCGATGAATTTTCTTGCAAAAATCTTATTCATTATACCAAATCAAACAAAAAAAGTGTATCCGTTCCCCACCGCTTCTGAAAAACCCACCATATATGCAAAAAAAGTTTGAAAAAAAGAATAAAAATATTTTATGAACATTATTCACAAACCCCAACAGATTGTGTAAACAATCGCGTCCGCATACAAGAATTTGATGATTTTTCCTTGACATTATCTACTCAGCAGGATAGTATAATATTAAATTTCCATGAATATACCGTAACTCTTTTGTTACAAGACAACGGATAACGTAATAATCCGGTTCATGGAGTGTTCTGGCTCAAGTTTGTCGGGGGATTTTCAATGGGACAGAAGGGTAGGCCCACATATACACATGGCGCTCCTCCCCACCGTTCCGCAGATCGGGATCGGTCTCTTCGTTATGCAAGAAAACGCGCTAAGCGCAGAGTATATACATTCGTAGCATTCATTCTGTTTTTCGGCCTCGCACTCATATTTGCATATACACCCGCGAGCGCTGCAACAAAGACGTTGTTGCAGACTTTTCGTGTTGCCGAACAGCAGGCCCCCGCTCCCGCAGTCGAAGCGCCTTCCAATAGCATCGTGCACTTGCAACCAACGAGCGACGCACCGCAAACAACCGGCGTGTCCGACTTTGCACTGCGCGATGCAAACGCGCTTTCCATCGTCTCCTGGCAGGGCGCAAAGAACTGCGGCGAGAGCTTCGAGGTAACGCTCAGCGGTATCTCGGAAACTGAAGAGGTTCAATTCCAGTCAAGCAACTGCACCGTGTTCCCGTCGACCGGGACCGGCGCGGATACCTATACCATCACCGTCACCGGCGCGGGGGCATATTCCCTGACCGCCATGACGGACGCCATAACGGACAGTGTCTCCGATCTGACCCGTGATACACGCTCCGGCGTCGCAGGTCGCGCGGATCAAATGCCGCTGAGCATCTCCGGCTGGGGCGGCGGAGACGATTATTACGACCGGTTCTACATTAAGGTCAACGGCGGCAATACAAACGGCGCGATTTCGTTCCAGACCGACGGCTGCACGGTTTCCCCTGCGGTCGGCACGCCGGATACCGCGTTTCAAGTTACCGTTACACGCGTCGGCTCTTATGAGCTCACCGCCATCATGGATGGAAACACCAATTACAACAGCGCCTACTCTGCAAAGATGAGCGGCTGCTCGAGTAAATCCAATCAGGCGCCGCTTCATATTGAAGGCTGGGTGGAAGACGCGAAGAGCGGAGAAAGCTTCACCGCCCGCATCTACGGCGGCACCACGAGCGAAGCGCTGAAACTCGACGTGATCGGCTGCAGCGTAACGCATCTGTCTTCGGATCAATATCAGGTGACGATCGATTCCGTCGGGCCCTATGCGCTCACTGCGACGCGCGCCGGCAACTACGGCTATAACACCGTCTCCGCTTCTGCCAGCGGCGTATCCGAAAAGACACAGGCGCACTCGTTCTCCGTCTCCGGCTGGTCGAGCGCGAAGAACTGCAATGACTCCTTCCAAATCAAAATCTCCGGCGCGGCTTCCGGATCGGCCATCAGCTTTGTTGCAAACGGCTGCACCGTATCGCCCGCGACCGGCACGACGGATACCAAATACACCGTAACCGTTACATCGGCGGGTGAGTATTCACTCAGCGCGGTGATGGCGGAAACGGATACCTGCCAGGCGCAGCAGACCCGCACCTATCACGGACAGTCCGGCAAGGGCGTGCAGAACGCCTTGCGCGTTGAAAACTGGATCGAGAGCGCGCCGGCGGGCAGCGCCTTTGAAATCACCGTTGCCGGCGGCAGCGGGACGGGCGCGACCACGCTGACCACCAGCGATGGATGCGCTGCGCGTCTCAAGAGCGGTGAGTCCAATGTTTATATCATCTCCGTCTACCCGCTGGCCGGAAAGTCTTACTCCGTCAGCGTCAGTAAGGCGGGCGACGCAACGTTCGACGCAGCTGCTCCCGCGTCCTTCTCCGGCAAAACCAGCGGAGCCGTGCAGACGTCTCTGTCGATCAACGGCTGGAATGAAAGCGTGTATTCCGGAGATTCGTTTGAGATTATCCTCTCCGGCGGCAGCGGAACAGGCGAATTGCAATTCTCGCAGGAGGGTTGTAAGATCGTCCCCGGTGGCACGACGGCCAACGCCTACACTGTAACGGTTACCGCGCTGGAGGGTGATCCCTATTCGCTCAGTGTCACGCGCGCGGGCGACGACAACTACACCAGCGCTTCCATTACGCAGCAGGGAACAACGCGGCTGTTTGATCAGACGAACGCCAAGCCGATCATCAATCAGGTTTCGGTCGGCACTTATTCCTGGGTCTACATCTGCGGCGGCATCGTGCTCCTCTTCGGCGTCGTACTGCTGATCATGCAGATTGCCAATACACCCCGCCGCCGGAACCGCTAAACAAAACCGAATCACACAAAGAGCCCGTTCAAATGAACGGGCTCTGTTTTATTTGTTTATAATAACCTTCGGTCAGTCTACTCTCTGGTAGAGGCGGAAGGTGTCCGTCTGTTCTTCGCTCCAGAACGTCTGCATGTCGATCAACGTGTACCCCTCTATGTCCGCGTCGCGGTTGCGCGTCACGACGAACTGTGCGCTGCGCTCTTTGATGTAGCCGTCTTGTGCCTCCTTGAGTTCGGGCAGGTCAACATTGACTCTCGCAAAGAAGCGGTATGGGGGGATGACGTCCGCTGCGAGATAGAATCCCGCGTCCGGGCTCCCGTAACAGAACAGCGTAATCTCGTCGGTGGTCTTGCGCTCGTTCATGATGGCAGCAAACCGCGCCTGCGGCGTCTCCTCGCGTGGGATAGAGAGCATATAACGGTTATCCGAAATCAGCAGACCGAAGCCCAGCATCACAACGGTGAGCACCCCGAACAGCATTCGCCTAAGCCTTGCTTTGTCCCAGAGCCCGCGGTCATGCGCCGCCAGGTATTGTGCAAGCGGCGCAAACCCCAGCGCCATAAACGGCGTGAGCACCAGCCCGTAATAACGATACCCCTGCCCGCCCATATAGATCGCGCAGGCGAGCAGGCCAAAGAGCAGGATCACGTTGATCTTCTCGACCGTCTTCGTTTTCTTCCAGAGCAGAATCACATACCAGACAAACCCGAACACAATAGGCAGCGCGATCTGCGGATTGCGATAGAAAAACGCGCCGACGCTTTTGACGATGACGAATACCACGCTCAGCGGCGAGGATTCGTCCGTCCAGGAGTATCCGAACATATTCTGGTAGAAGTAATAATGTAAAAAGTCCTTCAGCCCGCCGTTGAGTCCAAAGTAGACCAGCCATGGAATGCCCGCGGCGAACATGACCCCGAGGAACAGCAGGCTGGACGTGATGGCGCGCTTGTAGTGCTTCGCTGCCAGCTGTGAGATGGCGATCACACCCATCCATACGACATAAAACGCCAGCAGCGTAAATTTTCCAAATAGCATGATCCCAGCAAACAACGCGTTGCGCGCGATCATCGCGTATGGCGCCGGTGCAGGATGCTGATTTTTGAAGTATCGCAGCGTATCATAGAGCGACCAGGCAAACAGCGGCATCATGAGCTCCTCCAGACTGCCGCCGTGCGAAAAGCTCAGGCTGCCGAGGATAAATGCAGCCGTCACGGGGAGTACGGCCAGCGCGTAGCGCTCCGTATACAGCGATACGATCCGGTAGCACGCAAAGAGGAAAAATGAAAACGCAACGGTCTCCACCAGATAAACGCCGAAGAACGACGAATTCGATATCAGAGACGCCAGCCCGAAGAGCAGGAACGCGACCGGCCCTTTCTGGTCGTATAGGTCGACATACGGCACGCTGCCGTGCATCATGCCTTTGCCAATCGTGAAGTAGATGTTCGCATCCACCCATTCGTTGAGCGGATACAGCGGAGAGCTTTTCGTTAAGAGAAAGAGAAACACCGCCGCCAACAACAGGCAGACGGGATATACCGTTTTCCAGTCCGTGGTTCTGCGCGTGTGTTCCATCGTGCGCCCTCCATACGATTCAGTTTCATTTCGGTGATATAAGATCAGTACGAATCAATATTATACCCATTTTTTACCATTGGCGCAATATTGCCACAGATGCTTGACAACTATATCGGCAAGCGATATAATACTATTACGTCTTCCGATATAGCGTTTGACGTAATAAACAACTGGAGAGATTGAATATGCCGGAAAGCAACGAACGGGGCGCTTTGACGGAAGCTGTGTTTTTGATCCTGCTTTCGCTCTATACGCCGATGCATGGTTATCGTATGATGCAGAACGTGCGCGAACTCAGCGGCGGGCGCGTCGATCTCGGCGCGGGAACGCTCTACGGAGCAATCAACACACTGCTCGAGAAAAAGTGGATCCACCCTGTCGCCGGAGAGCTTTCTTCACGCAAGAAAGAATACGAGATTACGGAGCTTGGCAAATCGATTGTTTTGCTGGAGATCACGCGGCTGGAAGAGCTGCTGACCATCGGAAAAAGCGTCGTCGGAGGTACATTGATATGAAACACGTTGTGCGCAAAGCTTATTGGGACTTCGAAAAAGAAGAACGCTGGCTCAACGAAATGTCCGCAAAGGGCATGGCGTTTACGGACTATTCCTGGTGCCGCTATGTGTTCACCGACGCGCCGGATAATCAGTATATCTACCGCATTGAGCTATTGGAGAACCTGCCGACACACCCGGAGAGCATCGCCTACCTGCGCTTCCTGGAAGAAAACGGCATCGAGTGCGTCGCCACATACATGCGCTGGGCCTATCTGCGGAAGCCCGCATCCGAAGGTGCGTTTGATCTGTATACGGATATCGACTCCAGAATCAAGCATTATCAGCGGATCAACAGGTTTTGGAACTTCTTAATGTTACTAGAATTCGGCGCGGCGTTTGCAAATCTTTCCGTCGGCATTATAAACCTGAGCATCGAAACACAACCGGAGAATCTCCATTACGGCAATCTGGTGATCGGCTGCGTGGTACTGGCTTTCGGGCTGCTGTTTTTAGCCTTAGGCGTTCCGATTCGCAGGAAGATTAAAAAGCTGCGCCGGGAAAAGGCAATCCGCGAATAAGTTGATTTGCGGTGTACCGTACGATTCCCCGCAAGCAAATAAATAAAACGGCCTCCCGGACGCGATAAACGAATCCGGGAGGCGATTTTTTGGTTGAAATAAGAAAAACCTCTTCCGTTCGGGTATACCGAAGCAAAAGAGGTGATTTCTCTTCTAAGGGAACCGTTTAATTACCGCGGTTAACCTTGCCGGAACGGAGGCACCGTGTGCAAACATTCATCTTTGTCGGTTTCCCGTCGACAACGACATGCACACTTTGGATGTTCGGCGCCCAGCCACGCTTGGTCTTACGGTTGGAGTGGCTGACCAGATTGCCGGACATGACACCCTTGCTGCAGACTTCACAGTACTTACCCATGCGAGTAGTCCACCTCCTTGATAAAAATCGAACAGAACTATATTACCACGCGTCCCCATACGATGCAAGCCTTATTTTCCCGTCATACCCGCTTTTTCCAGCTTTTTTCTTCGATATCGTGAAAAGCGCGGTGTATTAATCCATCTGCGGAAAGCCCGCCTGCCGGAGGGCTTCGTAGAGCACGAGCGCGACGCTGTTGCTCAGGTTCAGCGAGCGCAGTCCTTCACGCATGGGAATCCGAACGGCGTCGCCGCTCCTGCGCGCGAGCAGTTCGGGCCCGAGTCCCGCCGTTTCCTTGCCAAACACAAGAAAATCGCCGTCCCGGTATTGCGCGTCCGCATAACTCTGCTTCGCATGCGTTGAGAGCAGAAAAAACCGCGCGTCCGGGTGCGCCGCCTCTACCTCGGCAAAGCTGTCGTAATAGGCAACGTTCAACTCGCCCCAGTAGTCCAGCCCCGCCCGCTTGAGCTGTTTGTCGTCAACGGAGAAGCCCAGCGGACGCACGAGGTGCAGCTTTGCGCCGGTCACCGCGCAGGTGCGCGCGATGTTCCCTGTGTTTTGCGGAATCTCCGGTTCAACGAGCACGATATGAAACAAGTCGGTTCCCTCCGTCGTTTGGTTTATGATCCGCTTGAGAGCAGATCTTAATGATCAGGGTTTCGCGGTCGAAATCGCATCGATGCGTTCGAGCTCCTCGGCTGTGAACGCGGGCGAATTGAGAATCCCGAGGTTTTGCAAAATCTGCTCCGGCGACGATGCGCCGATGAGCACGCTCGTCACATTGCCGCGCAACACCCAGCTGAGCGCAAGCTCAGAGAGCGTCTGTCCGCGGCCCGCGGCGATCTCGTTGAGCGCGCGGATCCGGCCGAGTGTCTCCTGCGTCAGCTGTTCCTGTCGCAGGAACGGCCCGCCTTTGCCAATGCGGCTGTTTTGCGGAATACCGCCGAGGTACCGGTCGGTCAAGAGCCCCTGCGCCAGCGGACTGAAGGCGATGATGCCAAATCCCTCGTCCCGCGCCGTCTGCTCCAGTTCATCCGCTTCGATATGCCGGTCGAACATAGAATACCGCACCTGGTTGAGCACAAACGGGCAGCGCAGCTCTTTGAGGATGTGCACCGCCTTGCGCGCAGTCGCGCTGTCGTAATTCGAGATGCCCGCATACAACGCCCGCCCGCTCTTGACCGCCGTGTCCAGCGCCTGCATGCTCTCCTCCAATGGTGTTTCCGGGTCCATGCGATGATGATAAAAGATATCGACATACGGCAGGCCAAGTCGCGTTAAGCTCTGGTCGAGGCTGGCCAGCATGTATTTCCGGCTGCCCCGGTCGCCATACGGTCCGGGCCACATCGTGTACCCCGCCTTTGTACTGACGATCAGCTCGTCGCGATATGCCGATAACTCTTCGCGCAGGATGCGCCCGAAGTTCTGCTCCGCGCTGCCGGGCAGCGGTCCGTAGTTGTTGGCGAGGTCGAAGTGCGTTACACCGCGGTCGAAAGCGGTAAAGCACATGCGTTTCATATTGTCATAATCATCGTTCGTACCGAAATTATGCCACAGCCCCAGCGAGAGCAGCGGCAGTTTCAACCCGGAGTTGCCGCAGCGGCGATACTCCATTTGTTCATAACGCTGTTGGTCGGCCGTATATGTCATGGTCTCCTCCATTCGGTTGCTTGCATCGTCTGTTTGCGGCATCCCGCCGCGGTGCTACTCGCGCTACATTGTATCATACCGCAGGGCAATCCCCTAGACGCGCCGCGCGGAATTATGCCGCCTGATCGCAAAAAAATTCATGAAATCCTTGGAAAACGTTCATTGACTTTTACCGGGAAATAGCGGAGAATAGGGAGCGACCGCCGCATTCTTTCATTCGATTGCATCCGGCGGTGATTCGATCAATCGGAGGATGTTTTTGTGATTAACAAGGTACCCGTAGCCACAATCGAGATGCAGACAGGCAGCACCATCAAAATGGAGCTGTATTACGATATCGCGCCCAACACGGTACAAAACTTCATCTCCCTCGCCAACAGCGGCTATTACGACGGAATGATCTTTCACCGCGTGGTGAAGGGCTTCGTCATCCAGGGCGGCGACCCGACCGGCACCGGAACAGGCGGGCCCGGCTACCGTATCAAAGGCGAGTTCTCCAACAACAAACATAACAACCCGCTTTCACATGAGCGCGGCATTCTCAGCATGGCGCGTCAGGGCAACCCCTACAACCCGTCCGCTGCCTATGACACAGCAGGCAGCCAGTTTTTCATCATCCATGAGGACGCAAAGTACCTCGATAAAGACTATGCAGCATTCGGCATGGTGATCGAGGGCATGGAAACGGTGGACGCAATCGCCAACTGCGTCACCGGCGTGCAGAACAAACCCATCGTCGAGCAGAAGGTGAAAACCATCCGCGTGGATACCTTCGGCGTTCCATACGACGAACCGGAGAAAATCGAGGAATAATGGGCTTTTTCGCGCCGGTTTCGTCCGTTCGGAAGCGCTCGCGACAGTCCCGCTCTATTGACAAAAACGCGCCCGTCTGCTAGGATATATAAAATAATTTATGTATTCCGGCGGCGGGCGTTTATGTTGTTCCTGCTTCCGGATGTTTCCAGTTTATGGGAGTAATTTCGGAATCGGAAGTGATATAAAATGACGCATCCCGGTATCTTCGAAGCGGTGGCGAACTTCTATCGCAGTCTGCGGCTCTCGCACTACCGCAACCTCTTCGGGCAGCTGCGCGAGAAAGCCGGAAGTCTGAGCGCAACAGAGGCGTTTTCCGCCGAGGTCATCTACCTGCTTGGAAACCCGACCATCGGAGAGTTTGCCGAGTATATCGGCATCTCCCAGCCCAATGCGTCCTACAAAGTCGCCTCCCTTGTTTCAAAAGGTTATCTCGAGCGCGTCTCAAACGATGAAGACCACCGCGAGGCGCATCTCTACGTGACCAAAAAGTTTCTGGACTACTACGGCCGCCAGATGCCGGATATGAACGGCGCGGTATCTTCTGCGCTGACTTCGTTTAGCGAGCAGGAGGTTCAGCTTCTGGCGCGTTTCTTCGGCAGGCTGAACCAGCGCCTCAGCGAAAAAACCTGAACCATTCATTCGTTCTATTCCGGGCTGGACACCATCGCACTGTTGCTTTCCGAGGGGGAGCGCGGCAGTTGCGGACAATAGCGATTTGGGGGTAATTATGGATCTGTTTGAAAAATGCGGCCGCCTGACGGCGGTCAAGGAAACCCGCGAGGCGGGCATCTACCCGTATTTTCACGCGCTTGAGTCGCGTCAGGACGTCGAAGTCATGATGGAAGGCAAGCGCCGCATCATGCTCGGCTCCAACAACTATCTCGGTCTGACAATCCACCCGGAGGTGGTCGAGGCAGGCCTGAAAGCCATGGAAAAATACGGCTCCGGCTGCTCCGGCTCGCGCTTTCTCAACGGTACGCTGCGCATGCATCTGGAACTGGAGCAGGAACTGGCGCGCTTTCTGCGCAAGGAAGCGATCGTCACCTTCTCCACAGGCTTCCAGAGTAATCTCGGCATCATCAGCGCGCTGGTTGGCAAGGATGACTATGTCATCTGCGACAAGGAGAACCACGCGAGCATCTACGACGGCTGCCGCTTGTCCTACGGCACCATGGTGCGCTATCGTCACAGCGACATGGCGCACTTAAAGTCCGTACTCGAGCAGATTCCCGATACAGCGGGCAAGCTCATCGTAACCGACGGCGTGTTCAGCATGGGCGGCGACATCGCAAAGCTGCCGGAGATCGTAGCGCTCGCCAAAGCGTACGGCGCGCGCGTGATGGTTGACGATGCGCACGGCCTCGGCGTCATCGGCGAAGGCGGCCGCGGCACGGCGAGCCACTTCGGCCTGGAAGACGAGGTGGATATCTACATGGGCACGTTCAGCAAGTCCCTGGCGAGCCTCGGCGGCTACATGGCCGCGAGCGATCAGGTCGCAGAGTTCGTGCGCCATACCTCGCGCCCGTTCATCTTCTCCGCCTCCATGACACCGGCCAACTGCGCCTGCGCGCTCGCCGCGCTGCGCGTTCTGGAACGCGAGCCGGAGCGCGTCAGCCGCCTGCAGGAGATCTGCCGGCATGCGCGCGCGGGCTACACCGAGCGCGGTATTCCGCACAAGTATACGGCGGATGTGCCTATTATTCCGATCTATACCTTCGAGACCATCCGCACGCTCACCATCGCGAAGATGCTCTACGAAGCGGGTGTCTATGTCAATCCCGTTCTGCCGCCCGCTACCCCGCCGTCCGAGTGCCTGCTGCGCACGAGCTATATGGCGACGCTGACCGAACCGCTGCTCGACGAAGCGATGGATATCATGGCCGGCGTATTAACGGAGGAATCAAAATGAAGCGTATTTGTGTCCTGACCGGCGGGAGCAGCGGAATTGGAAAAGCAACCGCGGCGATGCTCGCCAAAGACGGATATACCGTCTACGAACTCAGCCGGAGTGGAGCGGACGCGGCCAATATCCATCATATCACGGCGGATGTAACGGAGTCCGCACAGGTGCGCGCGGCAATCAAGCAGGTGCTGGACGCCGAGGGAAGGCTCGACCTTCTCGTCAACAACGCGGGCTTCGGCATCTCCGGCGCGGTGGAATTCACCGACCCGGAGGAGGCTTTTGCGCAGATCGACGTCAATTTCTTCGGCACGCTGCATTGCGTGCAGGCGGTGCTTCCCGCCATGCGCGCACAAAGGAGCGGGCATATCGTCAACATCAGCTCCGTCGCGGCGCCAATCGCCATCCCGTTCCAGTCGTTTTACAGTGCGACAAAATCCGCGACCAACGCCCTCACCCTAGCGCTGCGCAATGAAGTTAAGCCGTTCGGGGTTAAGGTCTGCGCCATCCTGCCCGGAGACGTGAAGACCGGCTTCACCGCCGCCCGCAAAAAGAGCGGGGCGGGCGCGGACGTCTACGGCAAAGCGCTCGATCACGCGGTGAGCGTCATGGAGCATGACGAGCAAAACGGCATGCCGCCGGAACTGGTGGCAAAGGCCGTCCTGCGCGCGGCAAAGCGTAAAAACCCGCCTGCCTTTGCGACAGTCGGTTTTCAGTATCAGATCTTCGTGCTGCTCAACAAACTGCTGCCAGCCAGCTGGAGCAACGCGCTGGTCGGCATGATCTACAAGTAGCCAATCCGGAACAAAACCGCGCTTCTGAGCGCGGTTTTGTTGTGTTTTGTAATAATCTGCCAAAATATTGCCGCTTTCATTCCATTCGATTAGCCAATTGTTACGATATGATTGCCTTATCATATATAAGGAGTATTTTCATGGAAAACAATACCAATGCGCGTCTGACCGGAAAACAAACGCGCATTTTAAAACTAATACTAGATGCATGCATGATCACGCTGCTCGCCTTGATGTATAAACTGCGGGTCGTCAGCATTGCGTTTCACGAAATCGGCGGCCTTGCGCTGCTGGGGTTGTTTCTGATCCATCTGCTGCTCAGCGCGCGCTGGATTCGCGCTTGTACGCGCCGATGCTTCGTAAGAGGAACGGCGGGCATGGTCCGCGCGCGATATATCGTCGGCTCCCTGCTGCTGTTATCCTTTCTGACGATTGGCATCACTGGCGCGCTGATCAGCAGGGTTGTGTTCAGCGTCCACGCCCTTGGCGATTTTAGAACGCTGCATTATTTCGCGTCCGCGCTGGCGATCGTCCTGCTGGGCGTGCATCTGGGCCTGCATGTGGAGTTCATCTTCGGCCGTCTCGTCCGAAAGGGCGCGAATAAGGCCGCAAAGGCCATGCTGGCGATCATCGTCGCAGGTATGGTTGCCTTTGGCGGTTACAGCCTTTCAACGTCCTCATTCCTCTCTTACCTGACCGCCCCGCTGCAAACGGCACGTTTCGCGCACGGTTCCTTTGAACCGGTCTGTGACGCCGCTCTGGACGGCTCAGACGCTCTCCCGACCGATTTAAGCCTGCTGACGAACGTCGTCAGCAGCTATGGCGGCGGACACGGACAAGGGCGTGGCGGCGGCTCAGGGCGCGGAGAGGGCCGCGGTGCGGGCGAGCAGACAGATCCTGCGTTGCTGATCGCGCAGTATGTGAGCATCACCGCGCTGTTTGCGGCGATTACCTACGGGCTTCTCAAGCTGTTCGGGAAAAAACGTCCCCGGTTGCAGAAAGTACCGCTCGCTGCGTCGGGCGGAGCCTCAACCGGAGCACCGTAAGTCGCTGAACCGAAAGGAGCATTCCTTCGTTTCGACCCGGACGGAAAGCGACAAGACAGAACAAAAAAACCGGCGGCTTAACAGCCGCCGGTTTTTGTTGTTCTCACACAATGGATTATGCGTTCCTCAGTGCCTTTGCTGCGATTTCCGCCGCTTTGATGAGCGGATATCCGGCAGGAGATGCGGTCAGCAGCGGATGCGTTCCGATCTGCGCCACCAGCAGGTCGTTGATGGTCATGTTGTTCTGAATCGCAAAACCGATCACGTTGGTCAGTTCACCGACGCTGCGGCCGCCGAGCGTCTCGCCGCCGAGGATCGTCCCGTTGACCTTGGAGACGATGATCTTAACGGTTTGCTTCTGCGAGCATTCCAGGCAACCGGGATGCGTATCCACGCCGGTGAAGCTGGCGGTGACCACATCAAACCCCTCGTTTCGCGCGGTCACTTCATTCAGACCCGCAACGCCGCAGGCCGTTTCGCCGATGCAGGTGGAATAGATGCCGATCGTTCCGCGGAAGGTGCAGATCGTCGAGAGCGCAAACAGGTTCAACCCCGCAACCCTTGCTTCCGCGCAGGCGGTTGAGGCGAGCATGATGCCGCTGAGTTTTCCGGTTAAAAAGTCCCGCTTCTCCGAGCAGTCGCCCGCCGCAAAGCAGTCCGGCAGAGAGGTGCGCTTATACTGGTCGGTCACGATGAACCCGGCGGAGTTGATGTCCGCACCCGCTTTTTGCGCAAGCTCCACGTTCGGCCTGTAGCCGATGGACAGCACGACCGCATCGGCCTCCATGGTCTCGCCGTTCTCCAGCAGCACGCCGGATACCGCGCCGTCGCCAAGGATTTCCTTGACGCCGATGCCGGTGCGCACTTTCACGCCGCGCTCCGTCAGTTTCTCATTCATCGCGGCGGCAAATTCGTCGTCAAACGCCAGGCCGAGAATGCGCGGCAGGATTTCGACGATGGTTACGTCGAATCCCTGCTTGTTGAGCTCGTCCGCCACTTCTACGCCGATGAATCCCGCGCCGACCAGAACGATCTTTTTCAGCCCGGTCAGCTGACCCTGCAGGCCGTCGAGATACTCCTTGTCTTTCCGGATCGTAAAGACATTCTTGAGTCCGGTGCCCTTGAGCCATTTCGGAACGACCGGCTGCGAACCGGTTGCGAAGATCAGCTTGCCATAGGCAATCTCTTCCCCCGCCGTCGTGGTTGCGGTTTTTTTCTTCGCGTCCACGGCAGCAATTTCGGCGACGTGGATCTCCACGCCCAGCTTCTCCAGCCCGCCGTCGGGCAGTATGTTCTTGTCGCTTGTGCCGATCGATCCAAAGATATATGGGATGCCGCAGGGAATCATCACCTTCGCCTCTTTGCGAACCAGCACTACTTTCTTGCCGGGGTTGTTGGACTTTGCGGTCATCGCCGCAACAAGGCCGGCCGCGCTTCCGCCGATTACCAATACGTCCGTGTTCATGTTAACTGCCTCCTGTTTGATTTTATATATTACGATATTCAAATATTATGATGCCGTAATATCGATTGGAAAAAAATGCGCGCCTATCCGCGCAGGAAAATCTCAACCAGCGATCTCATTCGCTCGTCCACCAAGCTATAGATGACTTCGGACCCTGTCCTTGTGCCCTTGATGATGCCTTTGTGCTTTAATATGGAGAGATGCTGCGAGATGTTGGACTGCGACATTGCCAGACAGTCCTGCATTTGTGATACATTCAGGTTGGTGCGCGTGAGTTTGTTGACGATGCAAAGCCGCGCCGGGTGGCTCAGCGCTTTAAATACTTCCGAGACCTCGGTCAGTTGTGTGTCAAATTCCGCCATTCGTTTCCTGCTTTTAATTACTTTGTTTAGAAGAAAATATTATTCACGCTAAGTCGATATTGAAATATCGGTATTATCATATCATAATATCGACATATGTCAATAATACGCTTGCTAAAATATTAAAAAAATCTGCTTGTTTGATCGAACAAGCAGATTTCTATCCGTGCCGGATGCGGCGTTACCCTGCTTCGGGTTCGTCACAGCGAGGAGCGCTGTAAGGTTTCCGAAGCGATCCACAGCCTGCTCGCGGCTTTTCGTTTGCAGGCAATCAAGATGAGGTTTTTCGGTTTTGCGCGCTTCCAGAAAAATCGATCGCCTCGGCGCGCCTCCGACGAGTCGGTCAGCATGCATATCTGCTCTGCTGTTTTGTCAACCTGCGAACCTCGCTCTATCACAAACCTGCAAGCGGCTCTCCAAACCCCGCTCATGCCGCAAAGCCCTATGCCCGTTTTCACAACGCCCGGATCGAACACGAAAGCACGAACGTTTGAGCCGCGAAAACGATGGTTGAACTCCAGCGCAAACAGCACGTTGCAGCGTTTGGTGCGCGCATATTGCGCCAGACCGGAATAGTGGCGGCTCATCTGCAGATCTTGAAAATTCAGACTGGCGAAGCGTTGCACAAGCGAGGTAATGAGAACGATACGTGCGTCCGCCGAACGCTTCAACGCGCTCATCAGGCCTTTCGTGATCAGAAATGGAGCCATATGATTGACCGCAAACTGCAGCTCAAGGCCGTCCTCCGTTTCCGAGTAATGATCCGTGATCAGCCCTGCTGCATGGACGATCACATCCAGAACGTTGGTTTTTTGCGTGATTTCAGCGCACAGAGCTTCGATATCGGTCTGACGCGACAGATCGTATAGTAGGAATTCGACATCGGCAAACGGCACTTTCTCCTGAATGGAGCGGAGTGCGCTTGCGCACCGCTCGGCATTTCTGCCGACGGCGAATATCTTCGCGCCCTGCCTGGCGAATTCGATTGCCGCCGCCAGACCGATGCCGGATGTTGCTCCGGTCATCAGCACGATTTTTTGCTGTTGCATTCGTGGTTCGCTCCCGTTGGAAAATTCTGATGCCGCGTTTCAAGCATGGCCTTCAGTTATGTTGATTTATACCACTTGAATTTTAATTTTATTTCAACTCTTGCATTTAGCGAAAATAAAAAGCCGTACGATTAGCCTGCAAAAGCGAAAACAAAAATCGCATCCCTAATGAGATGCGATTTTTGTTTTGGAGCTGATGAGCAGATTCGAACTTCCTACCAATGTCGCCTGCGGCGACAAATAGAGGAACTCTGGGCAGCCATAAATGTCTGCCCGTTCGCGCCTGAAATCGATCCACCGGATCGATTTCTGCCTGCGGCACCGGCGCTCACCTCATTACCAGATTGATTAAATCAGATGATCGTCCGTTCAAAATATACATGCAGAACAAAAAAAGAAAAGCATCCCTTTTTGGGGTGCTTTTCTTTTTTTGGAGCTGATGAGCAGATTCGAACTGCCTACCTCCTCATTACCAATGAGGTGCTCTACCGACTGAGCTACATCAGCGCTCGCAACGAACATTATAACGAAGCACACCGTTCATTGCAAGTGTTATTTCCGAAAAAACGAACTACTCTTCCACGCGGATCATGCTCTCCACCGCGTTGACGCACGAGAGCGTTTCGATGCGCGCGAGCGCCTCGCGCACGGCAAACTCGCTTGCCCGATGCGTCAGGAAGGTGATGCGGGACGAAACGCCGTCGTTCTCACCCAGTTGGATGACGCTCTTGAGCGATACTTTGCGCTCGGCAAACGCATCGGCAATCGCAGCCATCGTGCCGGGTTTGTCCGCAACATTCAGACGAATACAGTAGATGCCGTTGAAATCCTGCACCAGCTCGATCTCGCCGCTGATGCTCTCCTCGTTGACAAACGTCATGTATTTATGCTGCTTTTCGTTGTGGCAGGCGTAGATGACGTCGCTTACCACTGCGCTTGCGGTCGGCATACAGCCCGCACCGCGCCCGTAGAGCATGATATCGTCCACCGCGTGACCAGTGAGGAAGATCGCGTTGAAAACGCCGCGTACGCTTGCGAGAGGGTGCGTGGCGGGAATCATGGTCGGGTGAACGCGCACCTCGATCCGGTTTCCCGTCTTTTTCCCGATGGCGAGCAGCTTGATGCGGTAGTTGAGCATCTGCGCCGTCTCGAAGTCCGCCTTGGTCAGCTTTGTGATGCCCTCGCGGTAGATCACCTCGATCGGAACATGCGCGTGAAACGAAATCGACGAGAGGATCGAGAGCTTATACATCGCGTCAAAGCCCTCAACGTCCGCCGTCGGGTTGGCTTCCGCATAGCCCAGCGCCTGCGCGTCCTTGAGCGCGTCCGCAAAGCTCTGCCCCGTCTCCGTCATCTGTGTGAGGATATAGTTGGTCGTGCCGTTGATGATGCCCATCACGCTCGTAATGTTGTTGGCCTGCATGGAATCGAGTATCGTGCGGATGATCGGTATGCCTCCGCCGACCGTTGCTTCCAGATACAGCCCGGCGCCGGTGGCCTTCGCCGCCTTCTCAAACACAGGCCAGTTTTTGCTCATGACCTCTTTGTTAGAGGTGACGACGGTTTTACCCGCCTCAAGCGCGCGGATGATAAACGTCTTCGCCGGCTCGATGCCGCCCATGCACTCGACGATGATATCGATCGACGGGTCGTTGATGATCTCGTCAAAATCCGTCGTGTAGAGCGCCATCGGCGCGAGCGCCAGATTCGGTTCATGTTCAAAGTCACGCACCAGAATACGCTCGATTGTGAGCTCAATCCCTTCACGATGCGATATCTGCGGCCCGTTTTCGCTGATGATGCGATATACGCCGCTGCCGACCGTGCCGAAGCCCAGCAGGGCGATTGAAAAGTGTTTCACGAATCCTCCTAATACTATGTCCTGACCTGAAAAGAGCGCGTTGCCGCGCTCTCGTTCAGGAGCGTTCGCAAATAAAATGCTATTCCAAAAGCGCCGCGCCGACGGCGGTCGCAAACGCCGCGTGGTCGGGCACGATGAATTTCACGTTGTGCAGCGCGGCGATTTCATCGAGACTTCGCTGCGCGATCGGCCAGTCCGTGATCGTGCCGACCAGCACGATAGTTCGCGTCAAGTGCCGTTTTGCGGCAAACACCGCCATCACGCCGATGGACTGGAAGATCATATTGCACAGACCCGCCGCAACGTCCTCGCGGGTCGACTGTTCGTTGAGCTTGCTCATGTTGGCTACAGTGGTGCTCGGGGTCAGGTGCGAGATCGTTCCCTCGAACACATCCTTGAGCTGCAAGTCGATCGCGTGCAGGTCTCCGCCCGTGGCGAGCTTCTGCAGCGCTTCCATGTCGGTGGTTTCACAGAGCCTGCCGCTCAGGCCGCGGATCAGACCGCCGCCGAGGCCGGTTCCGCCGATGTGCCAGGTGCGAATCGGCGTGATGCGTGTGAACGACGTGCCGGTGCCGACGCTGACAACAAGCGTGTTGAGCTTCTTCGAGAGCCTGGTCGCGCCGCGCGCGACGGAGGCAAACTCCTCCCGATGCACGGTCGGAACCCCGCGCAGCTCGTCTTTGATGAACGAAGACCCTACGCCGGTGACCGCGATGCGCCGCACACCAGTGTAACCGAAACTGTCAAGTGCTTCGTCAAAGCTCTGTTCATCCGGCTTGCGGTATTCCTTGATGCACCTGCCGTTTTTGACCAGTGCAAACTTCGTTGTAGAAGCGCCGATGTCGATGCCCAGCACCAGTTCGCGCGGGCCGATGGCGGCGACGATGACCGGAACGAGAATGATCGCCGCGATCAGCTCAATCAGGGCGTTGACGCTGATCAGTGTTACGATGATCAGTTGTATGGCGGCTGCAATCGTACTTCTTCCGTAAATGCTCACAGCGGTCAGCACGAGGAACGTGTTTGTCAGCGTTCCGGCGGCTGTCGCGATGCCAAGCGATACTCCGGTGCGAATCTTCGTTTTGCGCAATCCCTGCGCAACGAGTCCGGCGACGATGCCGACAACAACACGCGGAAGCACGGAAACGAGCGGGTTACCAAATCCGAACGGCAGGTAGATGACGGTCATGTAAGCACGAATCAGGCAGGTGATACCCCAGACCAATCCGAGCACTGCGCCGTACTTCCAGCCGAGCATGACGGCGCCGACGATGACGACGATATGAAGCGTTGTGATTTCAAGTCCACCGCCATAGGAAATATATCCGGTATATGGAATGAACGTCATTACGATGATCAGAGCAGATAGAATCGAAGCCCTTACAAGGTCTCTTGTATCCGTTTTTTTCTTTGTAGAAAGTTCCATTTTATTCGCCTCCGTTTCAGTTCACAGTTGCTACCTGAATGAGTTGTCATATTATATATCATTCCGCAAGAACATGCAACGCCGGGCACTGTTTATTTTTCGTCGCAGCGCGGGATGTTCTCTTCTGTTATCATACCACTCGCCCAGCCTGGAAAAAAGCGCTCGGCAGTTTCCTCTTTTTTCTGCCCGAACGTACCAGTTTTCCGTTGACAGGGCAACCCTAATCCGCTATACTTATTTTTGCATTTGTGACGCACGAGGGAGCATAGCTCAGCTGGGAGAGCACTTGCCTTACAAGCAAGGGGTCACAGGTTCGAGCCCTGTTGTTCCCACCATTTTTTTGTGGCCCGGTAGTACAGTTGGTTAGTACGCCAGCCTGTCACGCTGGAGGTCAGGGGTTCGAGTCCCCTCCGGGTCGCCATTTTTTATGCCTCGGTAGCTCAGTTGGTAGAGCAAGGGACTGAAAATCCCTGTGTCGGTGGTTCAAGTCCACTCTGAGGCACCAGTTTGCGGGAGTAGCTCATTTGGTAGAGCGCAGCCTTGCCAAGGCTGAGGTGGCGGGTTCGAGCCCCGTCTCCCGCTCCATTTTTTCAAAGGGGCTCGAAGCCGCGAATGGAAAACGATCCAGCGAATCGTTTTCAGCGGCCGGGCAGCGAAAACCGGCAGGTGTGCAGCGCAAAGCGCAAGCTCCGATAGGTTTGAGCGGAGAGCCCCGTCTCCCGCTCCATTTTTTTGGCGCCATAGCCAAGCGGTAAGGCAGAGGTCTGCAAAACCTTCATCCCCGGTTCGATTCCGGGTGGCGCCTCCAGCTAAGTACCCACGAAATGATACAATTCGTGGGTACTTTTTGTATGCAAAAACCTCAGACATTCTGGGCTTTTTCGAGTTTTGGGGTTTGGTTGTTGTTGCGGAAATTAGCCTTATATTCCTCAAGTTATAATGAACAGGAAAATTTGCACCCACCCCCGAGGAAACGCGCAGGAGTATCAATGAAACGCGCGGGGGTATATTTATCGTGCAGAAACTCTGGGCATGCGCGAAGGTGTTGACAAAATGAAAGGGGGAATTTATCTACCGTTTATATACTAATTCTGGTTTCATTTCGTTGACTCCGAGGAAATGGTTCTAGCGCTAAGTATGAAACCTCTATCTACACTCAATTTCTTAGTATATGCCTGCATGGCACCTGCATGAAGAGCAAGTATTGACGCAGATCAAATTCAATAATACAATCAAACGAAGTAGTATTCGTGCTAATTGATAATTATCCATCTTTCCAAAATGACCCGAATCTATCCAAAGGAGGTTCCAAATATCACAGAAAATTCTATTAAATACCATATCACGTAATAGTAACTTGTATATTCAATGATTTGCATTTTTGTAAGCCCTTGTTCTGGTCGGATAAGTAGATTCATTCTTTAATTATCTTGTGGAGGTTGTATGGAGCATTATAAGAACATCAATGGTGATTCCGGTATCGATGCTTATGAGTTTGGTGCAGATTACATCAGAGTCAGATTTTCGACAGGCGTAGTATATCTCTATACATATCAAAGTGCTGGAGTGGAAAATATAGAACATATGAAAACACTTGCAAAAAGCGGGGCGGGTCTTAACGCTTTCATTAATCAAGTGGTTAAAAAGCGTTATGCACAGAGGGAATAACAGCTCATTAACATTTTATAATATAGGAGATACAATATGAAGTTTATCCACTTATCCGACCTTCATCTTGGAAAACGTATCAATGATTTTTCAATGTTAGAAGATCAAGAATATATACTGACAAAGATAATTAATATTATTGATGAAGAAGTCCCCGACGGGGTGATGATTGCCGGGGACATCTATGACAAATCAGTACCATCAGCAGAGTCCGTGCAATTGTTTGATGAATTCCTTGTACGGTTGTCCAAGCGCAATCTTAAGGTGTTCGTTATTAGTGGAAATCATGACTCGCCAGAACGAATTGCTTTTGGCTCTCGGCTTATAAGCGGCAGCGGAGTATTTTTGTCACCCGTTTATGATGGAGCTGTTGTGCCTGTTTGTATGCCTGATGATTATGGTACTGTAAGTATTTTTATGCTTCCTTTTTTAAAACCTTCTCATGTAAAAAGATTTTATCCTGATGATGATATTGCAACTTATTCAGATGCTATACAGGCAGCGATAAAACATATGAAAATTGATCCGGAAAACCGGAATATTCTTATCACGCACCAGTTTGTCACAGGCGCTTCCCGCTGCGATTCGGAAGACATTGCCGTGGGTGGCTCTAACAACGTTGATGCAAACGTATTTGCACCTTTTGACTACGTGGCATTGGGACATATCCATAGCCCTCAGAATATTGATATTGAAACGATCCGTTATTGCGGAACACCCCTGAAATATTCGTTTTCCGAAGCCTGTCAAAAAAAATCCGTCACCGTAGTTGAGCTGAAAGAGAAAGGCGACATTGCTATTAGAACAATCTCTCTTATCCCTAAACGGGATATGATGGAGATTAAGGGTAATTATTTGGAAGTTACCTCCCGAAACTTCTACAAAGATATGGATATCAAGTCCTATCTGCATATCACGCTGACAGATGAAGAAGATATCCCGGATGCTATCGGAAAGCTCCGATCTGTGTATCCCAATATTATGAAGCTTGACTACGATAACAAACGCACGCGATCCAATCTGGAGATTAACGGCGCGGACGATGTGGAGCGCAAAGCCCCGATTGAATTATTCTCGGAATTTTATGAAAAACAAAACAACCAGCCACTTTCGGTGGAGCAGCGGGCTTTTTTGGCCGTGATGATTGAAAAAACATGGGAGGGCGGACAATGAGACCGCTTAAATTGACGCTTTCCGCTTTTGGGCCTTATTCCGGAATAACCGAACTGGATATGGACAAGTTAGGGAGTCATGGACTGTATTTAATTACAGGAGATACAGGCGCAGGAAAAACAACTATTTTTGATGCCATCACCTTTGCTCTCTATGGCGAGGCTAGTGGTGAAAATCGTGAAGCCAATATGCTCCGAAGTAAATATGCCGACCCCGACACTCCTACCTTTGTAGAGCTTGTCTTTTCATATGCGGGGAAAAAATATCATATTACGCGTAGCCCGGAATATGAACGTCCATCAAAGCGTGGTACGGGAATGACGCAGCAAAAAGCAGATGCTGAACTAGTCTATCCAGACGGCAGAATCGTTACAAAGACACGGGATGTAACGAATTCGGTTCAAGAAATCATTGGTATCGATCGAAGCCAATTTACTCAAATAGTAATGATCGCGCAGGGGGATTTTTTAAAGCTATTACTCGTCCCTACTGAGGATCGTAAAAGAATATTCCGGCAGATTTTTAAAACCGAACTGTATCTGAATCTTCAGGATAAACTGAAAGAAGAATCCGGTAGATTGGGAAAAGAATTTGAGACGTTGAAAAACAGCATTCAACAATATATAAACGGCGTAACTTGTTCAGAGGACAACGTTCTAAAAATTGAATTGGACAAGGCTAAGAGCGGATATCTTCTAACCGTCGATACAATTGTTTTGATTGATAAAATCATCGATGGAGACGAAGCCGAATGCCATGATTTGAACGTTCAACTAGGTAAAATTGAAGAAAATTTGGAACAGGTCAACGCTCGTCTGGGAAAAGCGGAAGAAATTGATAAAGCCAAAAGCGGATTGACATCGGCGAAAGAAAAACTTCAAAAAGCTGAACCTGAATTAAACGCGCTTTTCAGTCAATATGAAGCAGAGAAGCAGAAGCAACCTGAAGTTGATGCCCTTTCGGATACTATAACAACTGAACGTAATAAGCTTCCGCAATACGATGAACTAGAAAATTCACGAAAAGTAATTATTAGCAAGAGAAAGGAACGACAAGAAAAAGAAAACGCATTTTCCACGTATATGACATCGCTCGAAGCAGAGACCAACCAACTGGAAGCGGCAAAGAGAGAACTTGAAACCCTCAAAAATGCGGGAGTCGAAAAGGAGAAACTACTTGGCTATAGCAAAACTTTGCTGGAGCGACAGAGTGAGCTTTCCAAACTCATAAAAGATTTACAGATATATGACAAACTTTTCAAGGATCTTTATACAGCTCAAAAAAAATACATTGATGCAACACACATATCGGAATCTCGTCATAAAGAATACAGCACAAAAAACAAAGCATTTCTAGACGAGCAGGCCGGTATACTAGCTTCCACATTGGAAAAAGGATCAAAGTGCCCTGTTTGTGGTTCAACGGAGCATCCAGAGCCGGCCATACCGTCACCCAGTGCACCTAGTAAAGCGGAAATTGATGCCTTTAAGGAAGCTTGGGAGAAGGCTCAATCCAGTGCCATGGAATTGAGCGCGCGCGCAGGAGAACTAAACGGGCAGGTGGAAACAAAAAAGTCCGACCTCATCACTCGATCTTCGGAGCTTATTGGAAAATGCCAATTCGATAAAATAGGGTCCCAAGTTGAAGCAGCCTCAGCAAAGCTAAATCTTTCTCTCGAAGAAAACGATGCAAAGATAAAGGTAGAAGAGGTCAAAGTCAAAAGAGCCACAGAGCTTAATCTTCAAATCCCGCAAATAGAAGCTCGCATTAGCAAGCTAAGTACTGATATCAGCGATGCGATGGCAGTCAATGCGGCACTAGATCAGAGCATTCAAAGTCTCGAGGAGTCGTTGGAAAAGCTTCTAAAAACATTGGAATACGAGAGCAAGGTAAAAGCTGAGGAAGCTATCGCCATACTGGAGAATAAACGCAATCAGTTGAACCAGACGCTCGATCTAGCTCAAAAAGCATATACGGAATGCAAATCAGGAGTCGATTCTCTGAACGGAACAATCAAGGCTCTAATGGTTCAGCTAAAAGATGCTGAAATAATTGACATTGATACTGAGAAAAACCGACAATCCGAACTGAACAAGGAGAAAAAAGCACTACTAGAAAAAATCACACTATTATCTTCCCGGCTGGATCAGAATAAAGGCGCGTTGAGAAACATAAAAGAACGCGGCGTCAGAATTTCAGAAGTCGAGACAAATTGGACATGGGTTAAAGCTCTTTCCAATACTGCCAACGGCAATCTGAGTGGCAAAGAAAAGATTATGCTTGAAACATATATCCAAATGACCTATTTTGATCACATCCTCGCCCGAGCAAATACGCGATTCATGGTTATGTCTGGCGGGCAGTATGAGCTAAAGCGACGTATAGAAGCCGATAACAACCGTAGCCAGAGCGGGCTTGAATTGGATGTCATCGATCATTATAACGGTACCGATCGCAGTGTCAAAACCCTCTCTGGCGGAGAATCCTTCAAAGCCTCGCTGTCCTTGGCTTTAGGACTGTCAGATGAAATACAGTCCTCCTCAGGAGGAATACGACTGGACACGATGTTTGTGGATGAAGGCTTCGGTTCCCTAGATGAAGAGTCCCTACAACAGGCTATGCGTGCACTCTACGGGTTAACAGAAGGTAACCGGCTGGTGGGAATTATCTCTCATGTATCCGAACTCAAAGAAAAAATCGACAAACAGATTGTCGTCACAAAAGAAAAATCCGGCGGCAGCCGAGCAAAAATCATCTGCTAGTGCGTAGAATTTATTATAAGGGAGTAGAATATGGAGAATCTTACAGAGATACTAGCTCTTCAAAAACAAGTGGGAATTCTAATTGGTGCAGGAGTATCCAGAGCGTGCGAACTACCTGATGTAGCAAGTTTGACAAACGAGATTAGAAAGAAAATTAGTAACGATAATTTTATTGCCATATTGGATCCAACCGATAATGTAGAATTAATTCTAAATAAACTAGCGCAATTGAAACAACTAATACCACCCGGGAAAGAAATAAGCGGCTTGACCTTGGAAGACGTGCAAAAACTTGAAGAAGATATAAAAAAGTCTATATATGAACAGCTATCTAAAGAAACTGACCATAGTAAGTTGTGCAGTTTGGTGACATGGCTTAATTACATCAATAATGATTTTGAGAAAGAGATATTTACGCTCAACTATGATCTAATGTTAGAAAGAGCACTAGAAGACGTTGGATTGCCGTATTTTACTGGGTTTGTAGGCACTGTAAAACCCTTTTTCATCCCAGAATCTGTAGATGACTTTTCAGGCGAATATGTTAAGAAAAATTGGACAAAACTGTGGAAGATGCATGGATCTTTAAATTATAAAAAAACTAGAGACGGCAAGATATTTATTGAAAGCAAAGTAATTGATGAGTATGAAAATCTGCTCATCTATCCTTCGATGGATAAGTACTTATCCTCCAGAAAGGCCCCCTTTATTTCTTATCTAGATCGATTCAGGAAATACATCCTGAACAGCGAAAAAATACTATTTATATTAGGTTATTCTTTCAGTGATGAACATGTAAATGAGATAATCAATAACGGATTAAGTAATAATACTCATCTGTCTGTTATAGTTTTTGCTTATGACGACAGCACATATAATAAATGCAAAGGGTTGTTCGGTATTTATCCAAATTTATCAATATATACTAGTAATAGGAAATATCTCAATAGAAATGAATCCGAATTGAAATGCGCAAATAATATTGGAGATTTTTCAAATTTTGTAAAATTACTTGATACATTTTTACAACCACGTCAAGCTGATAGCCAAGGTAACTAAAATGAACGGAAACACGAGCGGTATAATTGGTTCTGTGATAGAAGTCAATTCGGAAAAAGTAATTATTGAGATAAGCAGCTCAATAAAAAACTATAGTTTTGTACATAATGGATTGTTATATAGAATCGGACAAATCGGTAGCTTTATAAAAATAATATCCGGCTTATCCCTAGTGTATGGGATGATTGAATCCTTTTCGACCTTTATGCAAAAGGATGATCAATACATTGATAAAAAAATACTCACTGTTGTTTTGATCGGATATAAAAATACTTCTGGTGTTTTCGAGCGAGGCTCGAAAATTACACCTAGCATAAATGACGATGTGTATGTAATAGAAAAAGAAGATATTGAAATCGTCTTCAAATCTTCTGTGCCATTTCCAATACAGGTGGGTAACAATTTCTATGATGAAGGTCTGCCAGTTTATCTAAATTTAAATGAATTTGTGCTAAAACATTCATTTATTGTTGGAAGTACCGGTAGCGGGAAATCAAATACTGCGTCATATTTATTAGAAAATATAGTAAAAAACTATAAAAGTTCAAGAATACTAATCATTGACGTTCATGGCGAGTATATGAACTATTTAAAAGGGAACGCAGTTGAATATTCCGTATACAGTAAAACAAACAAATTGATTGTCCCATATTGGATGCTAAATTTTGAGACATTATGTAAATTGTTCGGAATAAATAGCGATGTATCCATTGTTTCAACATTAACGGAAGAATTCCGCGATATGGTTTTAAAGATGAAAAAAGACTATATCGTTGAAAATGGATTAGAGGATACAATAAAACTAAACGATATTGATATAAATTCTCCCATACCCTTCAACATAAAAAATATCTGGCATGAATTTTACTCCAGAGGATATGGTACATATAATACTGCAGCCCATGATCGAAATGATTATGCATACAAGGTAGATGAAAATGGGCAGTTCATAACAGGTAATGCTAACACAATGGAGAAACCGCAATTTGAACCGTATACTGTCGATAGAACTGCTCCATATAAATCATCAGAAACGAATTTTAGAAGCATTGCTGATTGTATGTTTAAAATTCTTAATAATGACAGTTTTGAATTTATGTTTGGAAGTAATGTTTCTATAAAAATATCCGATATAAACAATTTGCTCACCAGTTGGATCGATAGTAATAAACAGATTACTATTCTCAACTTAAGTGGAATACCGTACCAAGTCCTAGATATAGTTATTGGTATAATTGTTGATCTTTCGTTTGATACAATCTATTATTCAATAAAAGCAAACCAGGGGTATGAAAGCAGGCCTCTTCTGATGTGTTTTGAGGAAGCTCACAAATATCTAAATTCAAAAAACAATAACAGTTATTCCGAAAAGGCTATCGAACGGGTAATGAAAGAAGGGAGAAAGTTCGGCATTGGATCGATGATTATTTCTCAAAGGCCAGCTGAAATCAGCAATACGATAATTTCTCAAGTAAGCACATATATTGCATTGCGCTTAACAAATTTAGAAGATCAAGCAAAAATAATAAGCTTTTCACCAAATAGTTTTTCGCTCTTTTTAAAAGCACTCGCTTCGCTCGGTACTGGGGAGGCCTTTGTAATAGGTGAATCATTGAAAATCCCGATGAAAGTAAAGATTCCATTATTGGAGTCTGTGAAAAACGTGGATTTTGACAAACGTATTGGGGCATGGTGTGAAGAGAGACAACAGAACCCCAATTATACAAAAACTATAGAACGCTGGATGCAGAAATAAAGGAGGACATAATATGAATAAGTTGCAGTGGCAAGAAATCGGATTTGACTCTAAAACTATAGAGCGAATTGCACACGACGGCACTGATCTGTACGTTGAGTTTAAGGGAGGTAGCGGGTATAGATATTTGAATGTTCCTTTTGAGATTTATCAGCGAATTTTAAGCAAGGAATGTATAAGTAAAAGCGAAGGTCGTCCATCTTATGGTGCGACATTAGATTTGTTAGTTAAAAAAGCAGGCTATAGCTACAGGCCATATAAATAATCTTAACACAACTATAACATTCTGCTAATAGCCTGATCTGATGTCGATAGTATCAAAAATTAGCTCAGGGAAGGATTTCCATACCCTGAGCTAGAAAATAAATCGCAAGTCTGTTTGTGGAAATCAAGAGTGATTTGCATAGGTGGCCCAGTCAGGCGAATATTCATCTGTAGCTTCGTTACCCCAGAGTGTCCAATTTCCCCTGATGCCTCGGGCGAACATCTCTAAATACGGTCCTTCGCTGCATGCTTCTATGAGTGAAATTATCTCGTCTGGTTTACGAGAGTGCTCACGTTTCATTGTACGGATAAGGTTAACTTGGCTTCTGGCGGGATCAAGTGTCCTATTAGGTGCGCCCTTGATGCCAAAAAGCAGAAGCTCAGTTACATTCCTAAAATAAAAGCCAACGCCTCTCCCATCAGGCTCACCGTCTTTACGTACCTTTTCCCACACTATATTGGTTTTATACTCAAACCCCCATGCTTTCATGACCGCTAACCCTTCTGGTAATAGTGCATTGGGAACCCAAAGGTAAAGATGTGCCTTGGTGTCCGAAATCATATCGACGGGTAAAGCCATGATTTCCGGAAGTTTCATCGTCGAGTATCGGGCTAGTCTCTTGTGTTCCGGCGCCATTTTCCCTGTTCTGTTTTGAAACTGCCAAGGTGGGTCAGCAAGAATGGTTCGGTACTTTACATCGCCACACGTTGTCAAAAGGCTTTCTGTTGTTGAAGCCAACCCTGGTTGTTCAATTATCATCCTCAATACCACCCAACAATTTTAAATTCCGGATACTAGCTCTAATCGCTTTTTATTTGCTAGTGCTGTGTTCATCTATGTATTCTTCTGTCCAATCCGTAATGCACTTTTTCTTAATTCCTATAGCAAGAATTGGACAACCGCCGTTTCTTCTGGAGGTTAGTCTTGGCAGCAGCTTCCCCATCCAAGTCGTACTCGCACCATATTTTCTTAGAATTGGCTCCCATTTTCTCGTTCGGTCATTATAATCAAAAACCGTTCGAAAAACATCATTAAGCTCCTCGCTGCGTGTAAGTATTATTCCAACACTGACGATATCACAATCATAATACGTTCGCATCGCTAATAAATCACGGTCAAAAGTCTGATCTTTGCTGTTCCATTCCAAATCAAAAGCGACTCGGTTTTTTATAAAATCTATATTGTGCCCATCGATATATTGTGTGATAATCTTTTCCCCCGTCGGAGTATCAAGGAACCTCCCTCTCTGATCAGAACGCCGCGGAAAAAACTTAATGTGCAAATCTCCAGAAATTCGAATCTCTCTCCATCCATATGGGTATAAAACGTCATCGAACTTCTTTGGAATTCGCGTTTCATTGCCTCCTGCTTCACGTATATCTTCGACAGATATCGCAAGTCTATTCAGCGTCTCTAGAATTTCAGCCCACTCATCCGGAAAAGCTTGCGTAAGGACTTCAAGAGCATGATTATAATTATAGAACTCAAACCGTTTCTGCATGTCTTCTGTAATGAATTTCTCAACGCCCATAATGATGCCTCCTCGAAACACATTACAAGCATTATATCATAACAAGCAGTTCGAAAAATGTCGTCCCCTATAAAATAAGTTCAGGTATTTCAGATTCGTTCTTCGCACCTACATAGTCTTTTGAATTTTAATTACCCGTTGCGTAAATGAACTTATAAACATCTTCTCCTTTGATTATTACGCTTCTGATCGCTAGTTTCCACAACCCCTCGTCAAACTCCACAATCGGCCCAGTTGCTTTCAGTACCTTGGAAAACGCATCCAGCTCGCGCTTCCTAGCCTTTCGCTGCTCACGCTGCTCGCCTATCTCCGCAATCCTCGTTTCGATCGCCCGGCTCTGAGCCAGAAGTTCCGCATAGCGACCATCGTACTCGTCTTGTTCGATCAACGCATGCGCGTAGGCGTCAACGAGCTTGCGTATCATTTCGGATGCTGCTTCCAGTTTCTTAATCGCAGCGGCTTCCTTTTCTTCGAGTTCTCGCGTTTCAGTCAGTGTCGCAATGAGCATCCTGATGTCGGCCAAAACCTGCTCTTTGTTCTCTATCACCCTGTTCATTTCTTCAACAAACGCAGCCTTGATCTGATCTTCGGTCACGTGTGGCGTTTTGCATGGTTCGCCGTTGTCATATTTGTGCTGACAGCGCCAGATCACTGTTCTGTACTTATCGTTGCTATGCCACACCTTCCTGCCGTAGTAGCTGCCGCATTCGCCGCAGATGATCTTGCTTGAAAAACACCCGTTTCGGCCTACGTATCGAGTTTCACGGCGACGCTTGAGTTCCTGCTGTACCTCGTCAAACACCTCGGGCGGAATAATCGCCGGATGGCTTTGTTCGACATAATATTGCGGCAATTCACCCTCGTTCCGCTTCATCTCTTTGGTCAGAAAATTCACACAGAAGGTCTTCTGCAAGAGCGCGTCACCCTTGTACTTTTCGTTCTTCAGGATGCTTTCAACCGTACTCGTCTGCCAGCGCTGTTTTCCCGCCGGCGAGTGCAGACCCATAGCTTCCATTCGCTTTGCGATACCAGAAGGCATCAGCCCATCAAGAAAGAGTTTATAAATCAACCGAACGGTTTTTGCTTGATCTTCAACAATCTGCGGCTGCCCATCTGGGCCTTTTTCGTAGCCGAGGAATTGTTTATAGGGTAGGTATACCTTACCCTCCTCGCACTTGGCACGCTTGCCCCATGCTACGTTCTCACTGATCGATCTGCTTTCCTCCTGCGCGAGCGAGCTCATGATCGTAATCAATAACTCGCCTTTGGAGTCCATGGTGTAGATGTTTTCCTTCTCGAAGTATACCTCAACCCCCTTATCCTTCAATTGGCGAACCGTCGTGAGCGTATCGACTGTGTTCCTGGCAAAGCGGGAAATACTTTTCGTTATGATCAAATCGATCTTCCCTGTCAACGCATCGGCTACCATGTTATTAAATCCATCGCGCCGTTTCGTATTCGTACCGGAAATACCCTCATCCGTATATACTCCTGCCATCGTCCAATCGGGGTTTTCTTCTATTTGATTTGTGTAATATTTCACCTGTGCTTCAAAACTCGTAAACTGCTCGTCGCTATCGGTCGAAACCCGCGCATATGCGGCAACGCGTCGTTTGGCAGATGGTCTGATCTGGTTTTCACCCGTCGCGACCGCTGTTCGCTCAATTTTTGTTACCCGTTTCTTTACTGCTTCCACCGTGAAGTGCCTCCTTTATCGCCAGCGATCTTTCTTTCGCTGCTTGTTTCATTTCGTCCGTCCAGCTTTCTGCGCGGGACCGGTCTTTCCATTCATACTCGAATCGGCGTCCATCTACGAACACAAAGAGAAGTGCATTCGGCGCAGGAACCTCAATATGATTGATCAGTTTCGAAAAGAATGGTTCATTAAAGTTCTCTGTCCCAATCGCTTCTGCGACAGCGCGCAATAATGTTTCTTCCGGGATCTGCTTTGCCGGACAAGCACTTTTACCGTGCTCCAGATAGGTCGCGCAGAGCCAGCTGGCACGCCCTTTCGTCGTTTTCCGCAGGTAACTCTTTCCACAATTGCAGCAGATAATCTTACCCGAAAAGGGGTATCGTGCGTTGACAGGACTATGGGGTCTGTTCCGTTCGCCAGCCAATTTGAGTAGCTCCTGCGCTGTCTGAAACGTATTGGTATCGATGATCGCCTGATGGGATTGTTCCACGAAATATTGCGGAGCTTCCCCGCGATTCCGTTTCTTCCGTTTGCTTAAATAATCGGTGATATAGGACTTCTGCAGAAGCGCGTTGCCAGCGTATTTCTCATTCGTCAGGATTTCACGGACATGTCTCGCACTCCACGTTGCATTGTTCAGCGTCGTCTCGCCCATCGTATTCAGCCGCCGTGCGATTGCAACGCTCGAATCCCCTGAAATGTACCAGTTGAAAATCTGCCGTACGATCTCAGCTTGCCGTTGTTCGATCGATATCCCGTTTCTTCCAATAATATAGCCATACATATCTCGCAACCCGACCAACTCGCCTTGCTCCATCTTTTTACGAATCCGCCATTTGCAATTTTCCGAAGCGGATCGGCTCTCTTCCTGCGCAAAAGAAGAGAGGATGGTAAGCATCAGCTCGCCATCCCCAGAATTGCTGTGGATGTTCTCCCGTTCAAAGAACACATCCACACCCTTTTGCTTCAACTCTCTCAGAATGTTCAGCGTATCGACCGTGTTTCGAGAGAATCGGCTGAGCGATTTTGTGATCACCATGTCGATCAAACCGGCATTGCAATCTGCGATCAGTCGCTTGAATTCAGGTCGATCGCTCTTTGTGCCTGTTATGCCTTCGTCCGCGTAAACTCCGATATACTGCCACTCAGGATTTCGTAGGATATGCGATCTGTAATAACCCACCTGCGCAGACAGCGATTCGATCATGGATTCTTTTTCGATCGACACCCTTGCATACGCCGCGACACGCGTTCTGGGTCGAATTGAAGGAATCGTTGGCTTTCTTGTGTGAATGATTCTTGCCATATCCCCCTCCTGTCGTGTCGCATATTACCTCTGTTTTCAAGGTTTATCAACGGTTTCAGCCATCACCAGGAGCGCAATTTCCAACCATTTTTCGTTCGCTGAGAATTTTCTCGCCTACCAAGGCCACGTCTTACATCCGTTTTTCTCCGTCGTGCGCAAACGCGCACAACGGGGCATCCGTGAAGTCAATTGTATCATCTTTCTCCTCGTCATCCACCGAACGCGAATGATATATCGATCATCGTCCTGATAACCCTTACCTTCTCCATTGTGGGCAATTGCCCACAACGGGATATGGATCAAACTAAAAATCAACTATCGTTCGCCGTCAACCCACCGATGAGCGGATTGTGCTTAGCGATCATCCTACGGTCAAAAGCATCGAATTCTGTTTTAGAAATTAACCCGCGCATCAACATGCTCCTCGCCACCGCTATTACAGTACGATAGCAAATTTCACTTTCAAACTGCTCTTTGGTCATCGGTTTCCTTCTCCTTGAAACGGTCCTGAATATAGCAAGCGTGGCAGCAATACTTCCTATGGTTCCGCGCGTAATCCTCGAACATACGTCCACAGAATACACACCGCACTTGGACAGCCGTTTTTTTCGTGCCCGCGTCCCTATGGGCTTTCCACCACATTCGGCGACAGGCAGACGAACAGAAGTTTCGATGCTTACGCCCTACCATCGGTATGATCCTCAACCCGCAATTTCGGCAATGCTCCTGATTGAGCAATGCTGCAGAGTCTGCTTTCGGCTGAAAATCGTGTCGCTGGCATACGGATTTCACGGTGTTCCGCGACAATTTCAATATGTCGCTGATCTGGGTATAGCTTTTACCGGCAAGTCGAAATCGCCTGATTTCTTCCCGTAGGTGTTCCGTCATAGATTCCTCCTAAAATAATAGGAACATTGCTAAAGCGATGTTCCTGAATAATGTTGTTATTTTCAAGGTACGGCCATTTGGCCGTACCCTCTCAAATTCTTCTGCATTCAGGTCTGGTCGCACGACCAGACCTTCGTTTTTATCTATTTTTTTCTCATGGTCAGCAGCCGTTCCATGACATCGTCCTGTGGCGTTACACCGGTATATCCGGTGGAACAATTTTCCTTGACGATCTGATAGATTTCATTCCAGAGCCGGTTCGTCTGGTTCATATACGTCTGGCTCATAGCCACATACGGAGACTGAATCGCCATTTGTGTAGTAGGGTGCTTTGCGAGATAGCCTGTATTTGAGATGATTCCCTCGCAATGAATCCAACGCGCCGCAGCCATGGAATAGCGCTCCAGTACTTGCTGGGAGACCATCGCAGAGCACTCCCGGTCATTCAGCCATTCCCATGTGATTTTGTAAATCTCCGCCGCTTGTAGAGTCGTACCATCCCGTTGAACGGCAGATAGCATTGCGCTCGGCCGAGGCATCTCCTCACCTCGGAACTCCGCTACATTCGAAAACTCTAATACGGTTAGCTTCCTCTTGCCAGGATTGCCATCCAGTATCTTCTCCGCCAGCGGTTTCGGTGGTCTTCCCCCCTGCCCCGGCGCCGGTCCTCGTCTTCCCATATGATTCCTCCATTCAGAAATGACTGATTTTATAGAAAATGTCTGTCCGGTTCCATGTTTCAGGGTTGTGACGCACGACACTCCCCTGAAAACCGGCGATGCTTTTTTATGTACTTTGCCACTGGTATCAATATGATCCCAGCGACCATCAGGCAAGGCACGGGCGTTTGCCCATTCCTTTAACCCGCCCGATAAGCTGATCTATAAGATTAAAGTTAGGTTCGTTCGAGCCCACCATACTATACTTCATGTGTTTTGCCCGGAAAACTTATTGGCCTATTCCCCCTAAAACTTTCGCGAAAGTTTGTACACGACCCGACCGCGTTGCACATAATGAAAAGTCACAGAGATATACTTACCCCACGGGGTAGTTTACCTGTCTCGCTCGATTTTTTTGACCAGTAACACACTCAAACTTATCGTGTGATCGACCCTTACAATCTCTGTGGCAGATGTGGCAGGTTTTTAAGTCCTCTTTATATGAGGCTGTTTTATAAACTACCTTTTATCCTGCCACATCTGCCACATTGGATTTTTTCACCTGGAAATCGCTGTAAAAAGTGTTTCAGACATCCCAAGCGGTCTTTGTGGCAGTTGTGGCAGGTTTTTAAGTCCTCTCTATATGAGGCTGTTTTTGTAACAACCTTTTTTCCTGCCACATCTGCCACAAAGGTTAATCAAATGGAATTCCCTCCTTAATTTCGGTAAACTCACTCGTGTCGAACCGAAGCTTATACCCAATGAACATCGTCGTTTGTTCTCCGCCAACGCGTGGCCGTTTCCGTTCTATGCGTCCATACGCCGCCATTGCCTGCTTGAAATTTCGCATATTCTCCGTATAACATCCGTTCGCGTCGCACCATTTCTGGTATCGTGCGTAAATCATAGAAGTCCGTTCCTCGCCTTGCGCATCGGGTTCCATCTCATCCTCGATGAACAGTGCGAATTTGTCGCTGTCATGCTGGTAACGTTTCGTAGCAAAGACAACCGATTGTGGCATGCCTAACCCTCTGATTCCAATCTGCGGTATCCTTCCAATAACCAATTCAGTATTGCGCTTTGGTTCTCTGGCTGCCGAAACAGCGGTTTCAGAGTCTTATCCTGCTCGGTTTCTTCAAAGTGACGTTCAAACGGGATGATCAGGATTCTTCCACTCGAAAAGAGCGTAATGTCCGTTATCACGGGCAGGTAATTGGTATTCATGAAAATTTTAAACTGCGGACGGAAGTCAAAACTGTTTTCATGAAGGAACCGTGCGTTAAGCGTATCGTTCCCCGTCATGCTCTTCACCTGTGCCGCGTTGAGCAAAAGACCTTTGCTTGGCTCTGAGATATTTGCAAACCGGATGCCAGCCAGGCGAGCAATATCCTCCGTAGGATTCTGACTGCTGACATTTTGCTTCATGCTGATCGTCTCGGGACGTACGGTGTTGCCATAATCCCCCATGACGTTAAGCACGCTCTCCATGAGCGTTCCTTTGCCGTTTCGAGTCGTCGCTCCGTAGAGGATAAACAGGCATTCAAACCGCGTATCGCCGCTCAGGGCGTAGCCCAGTGATCGCTGAAGGAAATCCGCTCTCTCCCGGTCGCTGCTCATGATTTCATCTACGAACGTTTCAAATCGTTCGCACCTGGCAGACGGATCGTAAATGACATCCGAAATCTTAGTTAGCTTATCATTCGCATCGTGGGGTAAGAACTCCTTCGTCTTCAGATGCAACGTCCCGTTTTGACAATTAAATAAATACGGATCCACATCGAATTCTGTCATATGAATGGGGTAGATGCCCTGCGCATCCTTCAGGACGGTCTCCCGTGTGCGTCGGTTTTGCCATTTCCACCAGTTATCGCCGAATTTCCTCTTTAAACCATCATCTATCATACCGGCAGTATAAACCAATAAGATATCGGCGAGTTCCATACATAAGTCCATGGTTTTCAGGTTGCCAACATCCGGGATCCATCGTGTTCCGTCAAAAACGTACCAAAGCTTTCGTTCTGGTACGTATCGAACGGTATCCTTATAAAAATCAGCGAACAACCTGCTGTTTCCGATGTCCGTGCTCTTATATCTCTCCGTGCTTTCAGGGCATAACGTATATAAGATCGGTGGCACAATGATTTCATTTCTCCGACTAGGTTTCTCAATCGGCGGCAGCTCTTGCGCTTGTTCCACGGCATCCTGAACCCACGTGCGAAACCGATCCGTATTGCCAACCAGAAGCTCGTTGGGATCTTTGTAACCCTCCGGTGTGGTCAGCGATAGGTGTACGACATCCATGGATTTCAGCTGTTCACAGAGCTTCTGCGAGGCTTCCTTGCCAGCTTTATCCCGATCCATACAGACGATTAGCGCAGGGATCGATGATCTGAATTTCAACGCGTCTATGAGCTTCTTCGTCCCGGTCCCACACGTCGAAACCGCATATCCGCCCGCCTGCATGATCGACAATGCGCAGAGAGCACTCTCAACGACAAACACCGGTTCTTTCTGATCGAGCGATTCCTCGTAGAACAGCGGTTCCGACCCGGCGTCCTCCGTGCGCGGTTTATAAAACTGCTTCCCTGCGATGCACCTGCAGGTGTAATAATCCGTATGCGCGCCGTGCGGAATGACGATCGCATTTCTGGCAGCATCGAAGCCGATTCGATATTGCAGCATACTTTCGCCAAGAAAGCCTCGCCTCTGCAAGTACATCTGAGCATCAGGCGTAACGGCGAACGTCTGTATACACGCGTTGACATATTCAGCCAGTTTCTCATGGTCGATGATCGGCCGCTTTTGATTTACTGGCACTGCTCTATCTACATGAAATACCTCCATGATTAGCTGTGCCGCTTCGGGTATGCTAATATGCCGCATCTTCGCCACGAGATCGATCGCGTCGCCGGATTCATCACAGCCAAAGCACTTGAACCTCCCTTCCTTAAACGAAAGAGACGGCGTCTTGTCGTCATGAAACGGGCATCTCGTTTTCCCGCCGTGTACCTCCAATCCAAGCCATTTGGCGACTTCCTCTATATTTATGACCTGTCGAATCTGTTGAAAATCGATCAAACGCGTTCCTCCTTCTCCTAAGCAATCCATAAAAATCATGAAGCCTTATCATCTGTGACCTTAATGATCCCAATTTAGAAGGCAAGCGCGTTTGCGCTTACCTTGTTTTCGTTTTATAACTCTTGCGGATACACAAAGCCGTACTATTCCGCACCAAAACCTGTTCAATCGACTTGTTTCATCGCAGGTCTGCCACAAGAAGATTGTCTTTCGAGTCCACGGAAGCCGGCCACGCGTGCTTTCTTCCTAAGTAATCAGCAGAAAAAAGAGCACTCGTTCAAAGTGCTCTTTGTTTGGGCGGCCGACCGCGTCGTTTCACGATGCTTCTTCCGCTATCGTATCTCACGGTTGAGACGATTTCCTCCCCCTTCGCCGCGGCATATGGTGTGAGATCGATCACCCCGTCTTCTCTGCGTGCCGTTATTTCGCCGAAATAGTGCTGATGTTCGTTTTTTCGTGTTCGTTCTATCTTGTCTCCGTCCGGTTCTTTCGGGTACGTCTCGCGGTATCGCTTATACCTTCTGCAGCTGCTTCTGGACATACCGATCCCCTACTATTTTTTCGGCTTCACCAAGGTTCTTATCCTCAGTCAGGTGCTTGCCGCTGCCCTTACGATTTCCCAACAGATCAATCATTACCTGCGTGCCTCGCAATCCAGTCCATGAACTGTTCTACGGGTATGGCGATCCGTTTGCCCAGTTTCAACGTCGGAAAGCCCGGGCGTTTCGTCAACTGGTACGCCGTATATGCGCTTACGCCCAGATGTTTCGCCATCTCTTTCACATTCATTGTGATCTTCTCCATATTGCGCCTCCCAAGATATTGTAGTAGTTGCGCTTCTCGCTACTATATGCAGTATATATGCGTTATACGCAATCGTCAATAGGAAATTGTAGCAAAATTGTTAATTCGCGCATTGTTCATATTTATCTTGATTTTTGCGTATCGCGCAATTACAATGGTCGTGAGGTGATTTATTATGTTTGGAGAACGATTGATCGAATTACGGAGGGAAAAGACGCTCAGTCAAAAAGAATGCGCCGCAGCTTTCGGCGTAGACGCTTCCAAATACAACAAATGGGAAAACGAAAAAAACAGCCCCGATTATGAAACTGTTTGTCGGCTCGCTCAGTTTTTCAATACAACAACGGATTATTTGCTTGGGAACTCGAATTTGCGCCATCTACCGGAACAGGTTCCTTTGCAGGACTGGCAAAAGGCACTACAATCGCAAATGACCAATTCTCTGCAATCGTTTTTCCTGAAACATGCCGATTTGCCTATGCCAAAGCTTGATACGGTACTACTGATCGGTATACGGCAAGCCGTTTCTGAGATACTCCAATCGGTTGAGACATTTATTTCTACGTTCGATCAAACACCCATATCCCTTCCTGAATTGGAAAAAGCAGTCGATCGATTCCTAATTTCCTTTGAAAACTTTAATATCAAGGATGGCTTCATGTTTGAAGTGATGCTGCGTGACGTCCTTGAACAGAATGTTCCAGGTTATAAGGATTATAGGGGCACAGTTGTCAAAGAATGGGTACGGCAACAATTTGGTGATCTTTAAGAGCATGGACCCAAGTATCCGATGTCTGGCATCCTGCAAAGGCCGCGGTACCTTACCTGGAGCCTTGACTTTGATAAAACCTATACAGCCATCAGGCAGAAACACGATGCGGTCTGGCATACCGTCAACCCCGGGACTGATGAATTTCGGCACGATACCGCCTGCTTCTTTAACGGTTTTACCAGCTTCTGCTCGATGATCTTTTCTTTCATTTACGCTCCATTTCTGGTACAAGTGGCACAACGCCACAACTTCTCCCTTATATATATACGCGCGTATATGCGGGTACAAGTTTCTTTCCCCCTCTTTTAAAAGTCAATTCGAATATAAGGGAAAAAGTTGTGGTTCTTCGTTCCATCAGGTTCGCATATAGAGCCGCTGCTTTCCGTATATGGGCTGCTGTTTCTGATCACTGAAGCGCTCCCAATCTGAAATCAGTGTCATGAATATGGCTGCTTTGTATTATGAAAAACCGTATCGCTTCGTTCAACGCGATTTCGAACGTTTTCTTTTCCTCCAACAAGTATAATATGCGGCGTTCCGGCTCGATCACGTATCCGTGCGATTTTTGCAAAGCTTGATCCATGACCTTTTCAGGCGAATCCCACGCCATCCGCGGCTAACAAAATACGTGCAGCTTTACTTACTATTGGCGGTACGTTAGAACATATACAGTTCCTTCGCCATCCGAATGGTAACAGCTTTTTCCGTCTTAGGTTCGCCTGAAAGTCCGTCAGACCTATTCGTCAAAAATGACGAATAGCCTTTCCCTGCGGTAAAGCACTTTTACACATCCTTTAAAACCAATCCGCGTATTCTCAGCCTACTTCAAACACAGCATTGAGCTCCCGCTGGCTATGGATCCCTCGCCTACAAAACGAATGGGGATCATTTCATTCAAATTACTTATACCTCCTCGCATGTCGAGTAGAAACATCGAGTTTGTATACCGCATTTCTCTGCGTTGTTGGTCCGCGGACGATCGCCTGAACTTTTGGTCAAAAAAGTCCGAAAGTCCTAATTCTCGGGAGAACAATATCGAGCATAATTCGACCACTTGTAGTATTCCGTCTCAATTTCGAGCATTGAGTCAATCTACCGTCTACTGACGGTAGGTTCCGCGCTATCATATTGGATGGGGATCAGTCTGAACTTTTACTCGAAATTGAGTAAAAGTCTTTTCCTTCAATAAAATCATATTCGCATATCCAGGCGAATCATCAATCATAGAAAATCTGTAAAAATAAATCCCAGGATGACTAAAACGTCTTTAAGCCAAATATGCGACTCACAATATTGGGTTTTTATCAATACCCTGAATTTATCTTTCGGGCACTGGACGCCTGGGCGTACTTCAACAAGGTCAAGCTTGATTACTCCCGCCCTGGTACGCCGACGGACAACTCGCATATCGAATCTTTCAACGGTAGCTTCCGGGATGAATGCCTGAACATGAACTGGTTCATGTCGCTGGAGGATGCAAGAGATAAAGTAGAGCGCTGGCGAAGGGACTATAACGAGTTCCGTCCGCACAGCGCACTAACATACCTGACGCCGGCTGAATTTGCCCGAATATCGGGCTCTGAAGCTGTCTACACATCGATTTTTTCTCGTTCAGACTGGACTACGATTTTGGGGATCCCTCAAATTTCTAGTTTACTAACATTGCTCCTGGACCATAATTCGGGTGCAGATCAATATCATTTTCTCGCTCTTTCGCATATAAAAATTCCCCCTGCCTCACTTGAAACATGGGGATTGTAGAAAATCTGCGACCTTCAGACCGTCATATTATTGGCTTCTATCGATTGTTGCGCTGCCTCGACTAGACACGGCTAGGTCAAACACCGCGTAAGGAAAGCGTAAACGTAAACCGCATGTCCTCCCCGAACCACTGCGGGAAATTCGTCCCCCAGCGATTATTGCACAGCAGGAACCAGAACCCTTCACTCAGATTCCCGAAATCGTCGTTAGCATCATAGAGATACCGTCCGCCGACGCTCACCACCGACGCATCGTGGGGCATGACCGACAACGTTTCGATCGCGCTTTCGCACGTCAGTTTTTCTACGGCGTGCAGTCTGCGGTTCCCGCCGGAAACGACACGCAGCGGTGAGACCGGTAAGCCGTGCTTGACAAGCATCCAGTCGTTCGGATTCTCCGGCGCAAGGTCCATCTGCAACCAGAGCGCCTCCGGACTGCGGATTGCGTCCTTGCCGCGCCAGTAGAGCGTGAGTACGATCTGCTCCGACGTAAATTCATATACGAGCAATATTTCACGCGGACAGCCGTACCGTTCCATCGCGTCCGGCTCGCCATGTAGGCGGACGAAGAGCTTGGTTCCGTCGAGCCGCAGTTCGTCCGCGGCGATAGCCCACAGCCTGTGCCGGATATCTTGCTCGTAACGCAAGCCGGGTTTGCCAAAGTCACACTCGCCCCAGGCATAGTTCGTTTTTAAATCACGTCCGTAATCGAAAAAGCAGTCCGAAACTTCTTTCCCTCCGAACGTCTCATATGAAAACCGCCCTATAAGCACGCTTTTATCGACACCAAGCACTCCGTTCCTCACCGAGGTCAGCGCGCCATCCGGGGCGAGCTTCACCGTCCAATCCCCGACTAAAATCGGGCGACAGAACGCGTGCTGCTCCCCGGTACATGCCGGGAACGCAAACGAGAGCGCTTCCTCCGCCTCGCTGCGACGCAGCGCGGGCAGCGCGTCCAGCGCGTTTTGCACATATGCGCGCTGTTCTAGATGCGATTGTTCGAAGTGCGAATAGGAGGACGTTTCCGATGCGCCTCGGTATTCATACAATTCGCCGCGCACCGCTTCGAATATCTGGCGATTGCGCGCACCGAAAAACGAATAGTCCGTTTTATCTGCCTGTCGCGCACGTGTAAAGTCCGCCTTGTTCCAGTTGACGAAATCAAGCAGGTGCTTTTTCGTATCCATTCCCCAGGTATGTTCAGCTGTCAGCAGCAGGTTTTCCATAACGGTCTCGTATGTCTTCAATCCGCGCACGAGCGCGCCCTCCGCAATCCAGCGTTCGCACAGCGCGAGCAGGCGCTTGAAGCGCGAGGTCTTGAGCGGATCGGACGCAACGCCATGAATCCATGTATCGCCGATCTCCCCGATCACGACCGGCAGGCTCTCACGCACGGCGGAAACCTCGGCCGCAAAATCGTCCAGAGAGCCGCCTTCGATCACCGCGTTCGGGTATTTTTCAGCCATCTTCGCGTAGAATCGGTCCAGTTCGGCTTCTGACGGCGGGTCGGCGTTGTCAGCCGCATGAAAAAATTCCAGCGCGGTGCCATTTTCCAGTATGGACGACTCGCCATAAGCACCCGCGTATCCAACTGTAACTTCCGAATCCCCATACCGCCAGCGAAACAGCGCGGGCACGCACGGCACGCGCGAAATGGCGTTTACACCGATGTGCAGGTAGGTCACGCCGCTTTTTGCCAGGGCGGGTACCATCGCGATAGTGTGCCCCGGCACGTCCGTCATCTTGGCGGCAATTGTCTTGCGACCGAGTGTCGCGTCGAGCTTCTTCGCAATCGACAAATCATAGGAAAACAGCTCGCGATTCATCAGCTCGGTGTGCGTGGTCAGCGCGAGTGCATGGTAACGGACATAGCCAAGGCGCAGCGCCTCCATACAGCGCGCCCGTTTCGCTTCTTTCGCATGTTCAAGATAATATTTAATCAGGTACGACCCCGTCGTCCAAACAAACCGCTTCTGATCCGGCGAATTGACAGAGAACGCCAACTCCACCGCCTTTGGAATAAACGAGTCGACATACCGACGCAGAACTGCCTCCGCATAATCGGTATACCCCACATCCAGATGAGTTTTGCAAACGACGATCACACGCCGAACGCCGGAATTTTCCATATAATTCCCCTATGTCTCCATTAATCAAAATAGATAGGATTCGTCAGCAGCGCCTTCATGGGCGGCAGCCCCGGTGCGTAAACGCGGCTTATTTCCGTACGCACAAACATTGCGTCCGGGTAGCAACGCGTCGCGGTATAGGCCACGGCGTCCGGCGGGCAGAAGATCTTCTCTACGCCCCTGTCGGTTATCAGCCGGATTTCGTCGCCGCCGGATAGGCGGTTGAAGGAAAACGTCACCTCCGCCCCCTCCGGCGCGCTCCCGCCGAAAGAAACGCGGCCCTCGTCCGTTTCGCATATCACGTCCGCGGTCGGCCCGTCCGGCAGATAGGTGATAAATCCGTCTCCGCGGTGCAGCGCGTCCATCACGTCCGTGCGGCTGCGCGAGAGTGCATAAACGCACATCGTCGGCGCCGCGAGATCGCCGAGTAGTCCCGGCGCATGGTAGTCGCTGCCGCCGAGCGCCGGGATGCGCTTCCCGCGGCAGAGCTCGCCGTGCCAATATGCTACGGCGCGCTCGTTGCGCTCGCTCATCACGCCGTTCCAGACCTCTAGCGCGTCAAACTGCACGTCGAACCCCCAAAGCCACGGCACGAGCGGGCAGAACGGATGGTTAATCACGACGAGTGCGCTGCCGTCCTGTGCCGCGCGCATCAGCGCACCGACTTCCTCTCTGCTACGTTTGTCGTACCGTCCTATAAACGGGGCGGCGCTCCCCAGAAAATTGGCATGCCCCTGATAATGCGTCCATTCGACGCCCGGCAAAACGGTAACGTCCGGGTAGAGCGGCGGCGAAGACACGTTGTTATGGTCCGTGATAAATAGAAAATCCAGACCTGCGCCGCGCGCCAGTCCCGTCAATTCGTCCATGGTAAAAGTTCCGTCGGACGCGCTGGTGTGCGCGTGTGTGTCCCCGCGCAGCAGTCTGCGGCGCTTTTGCGTGATTTCGATTTCAAATGTGACGTCCGCCCCGCCTTGCGGCACATGGTACGCCCCGGCGACGATGTTCCATCTTCCGGCTGGCAGTTCGCAGGCGGCGAATCCATCACTGCTGCCGAGCGGGGAAATGAACACACGCGTCCGGTTGGAGCCCGCCGCGCCGAATAGCCGACCGTCCGGCGACTCCAGTGCCAAGTCGATCACACATGGGTCTTCGGTACAGACGAACCCTTCCAAAGTGCGCGTCGCAAAGCGCGCATAGTCCACGCTGATGTCGAGACGTTCGGTGTATTCCGGCACCGTGAATTCCAGCCGAGGATACGTCCGCTCCTCGCTTTTTTCGATACGCCGCGTCAGTTGCATTGTTTCGAACGCCTCCTCCCGCCAATCGGCGCGTCGCCCCAGCTCGTTAAGATAAATCCTTCATGTTCGAGCAGATTTGAAAACGCGTCGCTCGTTAGATATTCGTATTCCCAGACGCGCTTGCGCCACTCCGGTGTTTTTTGCAGCAGTACGCCGTCCGGCAGCGAAGGATGCAAAAACACTTCCGTCACCCCCGCTCCCGCGTTCTTGATCTCGCGGTCGTAATACTCCGCGAGCCCGGAATAACCGTCGATTTTAGCGGCCGGATACGGGTTTGCGATAAAGTCGTCGATCAACCGCACGCCGTAACCGTCCGCCGCGGCGACGATTGCCCCGTGCGCCGCGCGCAGGAGCGCGTTCGGTTCGTGTCCGAACTGCCGCAGCAAAAAATCACGCCTGCGCGGAAAACGGAACGGCAGGTCATAACGCCTGCAGAGCCGAAGCGCGTTGAGGAAGAACAGCCGCCCGTTGATTCCGTAAAGCGTTCCGCCGTGGCTGTCCGCATGATCGGGCCGCACACCGCCATCCGCGAGAAAGCGGTACTGCGCTTCCAGTTCGCGCGTAACATCTGCGCTTTTTGCATGATTTGACACGCGCGCGGCGGACGGAATCATCGCGCCGCCTTCGCAGAGCGAGGGCACGCGTTGCGCGGTCGCACTCGGCTGCCAGGGTTGATCCGCCCATTCGGCGTGAATCGTCCAGTGCACGCCGCAAGGCAGGCCACGCTCCTTCGCGAGCGCCCGCGCCTGCGATGCGCGCGTTGCCGGCGCAAGTATCGTCGTGGACTTGATGCGCTTTCCTGCAAAGAGCTTTAAGATAGCCTCGTCACCCGGCTGCGTCAGCCCGAAATCGTCCGCGTTGAGAATTAGATACCGCTCGTTCATGCCGTTTCGCCCGGATTTGCCCCCTCGGCAGGCTGCGTTTCTTCGTCCGCCGGGGTGTTTTCATTCGGCGGGAAGTGCAAGAATCTGGCGCAGACGGCGCTGAGCACCATCACGATGAACGGAAATATCGCCATGAGGAACTTTGCCGCTTCGCCCGGCGCCGGACCGGGGTCGTCCCCGCTCACAAAGCCATAGAGCCCGCCCACCAGCAAGAACGCAAGGCTTGTAAACAATCCGCTGAGCCGGTTCATAACCCCCATCGCGCTGGAGTAGGTTCCCTCCCTGCGGAGGTTGTATTTCTTCGTGTCCTCGTCCATGATCCGCGCGCCGATGAGGTCCATGGTCGTAATCGCCCCGGCAAAGCCGAGACCCACAAAGCAACTCGCCACGATCGCGCCAGTCAGACTCTTCATAAAATACAGCGGCACAAACGACAGCGCAAGGAAAATCAGCGCCGAGCGCCACACCGGCATCACGGTGTATTTTTTAACCAACACCGCCCACACGGCTACGCCGCCCATCGCCAGCACGAGTACGACCGCAAGCAAGATGGTCGTGCTTGAGCTGGAGAGCCCGAGTGTGTATCTGGTGTAAAATGAAACCGCCTGCATCACGAGCGACATCGCCGCGCTGTAAAGCGCGTTGGTCACGCCGAAAATCCAGAATTTCGGGTTGGTGAACAGCGCCTTGAGCGTCGGCCATAGCTTCGGTCTTTCCATCATCTCTTCGTGTGCAGTTTCATGGCAGCCAAACGTCATGTAGAAGATGACCGCCGCGGCAAGAATACCGTAGATGACCGAGGTCATGCCGTAACCGATCTTTTCCGTAATGATCGGCGTCAGCGCAATGCTGATGCCCATTGCGGCCAGTTGAAAAGCCTGCCGCATCGCGTTGGACTTGGCGCGCTCCGCGTCCGTGCGGAAGAGTTCCGGAAACAGCGCGCCGTAGTTGGCATTGATCAGCGAATCAAGCGTACCGGTGAGCATATACATCAAAAGCATGTACACGAATACGCTGTCCCCGCTCAGAAACGCCGGCAGGTTGAAAAACGCGATAAAGCAAAGGATCAACAACGGCGTGCCTATGACGAGCCACGGCCTGCGCCGGCGACCCTTTTTTGTGCGCGTCCGGTCGGACAGAAACCCGTAAATGGGATTGTCGGCCGCGTCCAGAAACGTGTAAAGAAACAAAACCAGCGCGAACTGTGCGGTTGTTACGCCGTGCTTGATGACGTAAAACGCCGCGGCGTAGGTCTTGAACATGTTGACCGGGATGCTCGTTCCGAACATGCCGATTGCATAACGAAACGGACTCGTTCTCTTCGTCTGCATAAGCGTCCCTCCTTATTTGTTTGCTTTATAATCTGCACTTTGACTGTATCATCGGCGTGCTTTCTTGTAAACGGTTTCACGTTGTGATCTTTTGAATCGGTATTGCTGTTTTTTTAACCTCTGGTTTTCTATTGACGACGATTTGACTAAAATAGTATGATTTCTGCATGGAAGAGAATTTTGGTGTTTGTGATTTTACAAATCCCGCGGTCGAGGAAGCGGGCATGCACATGGTGGATTACCGAAAAAACGAGCGCTTAAGGACGCAGGGCGTGTCGTTTCATTGGTGGAACGACCGCGCGACCTCGCTGCACTATCATAACTTTTTCGAAATCTTTCTCGTGACGCACGGAAAAGCCGATCACTGGCTTAATGGCTGCGAATCCACGCTGCGACGGAATACGCTGCATCTGATCCGTCCGGAGGATATGCACCAGTTCGTCCCAGCGCGCAACGAGTCCTGCACGCATATGAATCTTCTGATCCTGCCGAAGCGGCTCGGGATACTGTGTGAAGCGCTGAATATTCCACTCGAGGCTCTTCGGAGCGGCCCTCCGTTCTGCATCGTACTGCGAGACGCAGAGACGGCGTTTTTCCTCGACCGTGCGGAGCAGATCAGCCTCTGCGGAAATCGTACTGACGACGCTTCCCGGCTCGTGCTAGAGATGATCGCAGAGGCGTTGGCGCTTTTATATCGGCGGCACATGTCCGGCGGCACAGACGAGTGGTTCGAAACGCTCCTGCAGAAGCTGCATTCCCCGGAGTACCTGGCCTGCCGCGCTTCGGATGTGTACGCGCTCTGCCCATACAGCGCACCCGTGTTGATCCGGCGCTTCCGCGAGAGTAAGGGCTGCACCGTCGTGGAGTACCTCACGCGCGTCAAGATGGACTGTGCGCAGAGCTTCCTCGTTTCGACCAATTTCCCTATGCACGAAATCTCGTCACGGCTCGGTTACGATTCGCCCAGTCACTTCTGCCGCGTCTTCAAGCAACGCTACGGTATGGCTCCGGGGCAATACCGGAAGCAATCCCAGAAAATCCACAAAAATGTCCCTTGATTATTAGCGTCCCTTAATTCTCATTTTGCCGAATTTACCCGGAAATCGGGCTCAGAGGACAATTGAATTTTGGGGACACCCCAAACATCGATTTTTTTCTCGTTCAAAGTATTTTCTTCTTCAAATGGTAGCTCATTAATAGAAAATGAATACTATACGTCTTCGCGTTTGCGCTTTCTGCCGAAGCAGTCAAGCCAAATGATGCCGACGATCACGACGCCCTGGAAGAACTGCTGCAGGTACGGTGCGATGCCGAGCATGTTCATGCAGTTGCCGAGCAGCTGAAGCACCATCAGGCCGATAAAGCTCTGTACGATGCCGCCGACGCCGCCGGCAAAGCTCGTTCCGCCAACGACAACGCCGCAGTTGACCATCAGCGCTGTATCGTCACCATAGATGCTGGAGCCTGTATTGAGTTTGCTGCTGAGCAATACGCCCGCGATTGCCGCCATCGTACCGCTGAGCACAAACGCAATCCACTTGGTGGAAATGACGTTGATGCCGGAGTATTTGGCGACGTCGTAATCGCCGCCGAGTGCATAGAGATTTCTGCCGTAGCTCGTATACCTGAGCAACGCATACAGGAGAACGCCGATCACGATCATGTAGATCGCAAGCGTCGGGATCACGCCGCCGATTTTGCTGTTGGCGATCTTCATGAAATCCGGGTTGATGCAGGACACCGGGTGTGCGTCCGTCAACTCCTGATTTACGCCCTTGAGCAACATGCCGATACCAAGCGTGATGATGAAGGCTTCGGTCTTCTGCTGCACAACGAGGAATCCGTTGATAAACCCGACCAGTGCGCCGGAGAGAATTGCCAGCAGAATGGCGGGCCACATATTCATACCGCCGTTCATGAGCTTGATGGCTACAATGCCGCTCAGGCACATCACGCCGCCGACGGAGAGGTCGCAGCCCGCGGCGATAACCGTAAGCGTTACGCCGAATGCGATAATCTCGTTGACCGCGGCGTTTTTGAGCACGTTGAGCAGGTTATACGACGTATAGAAGTTCGTGTCGAAAAACAGCATGCCAACGAACATGACGATAATGGCAATGACCGCTTTCTGTTTGGTGATGGAACGCCATGCCCGATGTCCGAATCCAATAATTGATGTTTGCATATCGTACCCTCCCTACTGGTCTTTCCGATTGTCCAGCCAGATTGCGACAACCAGAATAGCGCCTTTCAGCACGATCTGCATGTAGGACGATACACCCAGCAGGTTCATGCAGTTGGACATCAGCGTAATCAAAAGCACGCCGAGAACCGTTCTGAGCACGCTGCCCTTGCCGCCCTTGAGCGATGTGCCGCCGACGACGACGGACAGGATCGCGTTGGTTTCAAACCCTTTGCCGACGGTCGGAGACGCGGTTGTGATCCGCGAGAACAGCACGATCGCGCCGACCGCACTCATCATGCCGCAGATGGTATAGATCAATACCACGCTGCGCTTGATGGGAATGCCCGAGAGCTCGGCTGCGACCTTATTGCCGCCGGTATAGCTGATCGACCGCCCGTTGTAGGTCTTGTTGTGAAAAATCCACAGCAGCGTCAGCGATCCAAGGAAAATGATGAACGAAACGGAGAAGATGCCGACCGTGCCGGAGCCGATGGATGAAAACACCGTTTGCGGCGTTTGCAGCCAGCTCATGTGCTGTGTCGCGCCGTCGGTATAGATCAGGGCGACCGCGCTGTAAACCGCGCTCATGCCGAACGTGATGAACAACGCTTCGGCCTGCGACAGCGCACCCGCTGAAATGAGTACGATACTGTTGAGAAAGCCGAGAAACGCGCCAAGAATGATGCCGACGATCAGCGCGTTCACCTGCCCGATCGGGTCGATGAGAGAAACCGTAACGACCGCCACGAGGGAGATGATGCCCGCCACCGACAGATCGATGAATCCGCCGATGATAACGAACGTCATGCCGAGCGATACAAAGCTCAAGGGGCCAAACTGGCGCATGATGTTGGTCAGGTTCTCACCCGAGAGGAACTTCGGCTCAACGATGATCGTGATGATCACGAGCAGCATGATCGCCACGAGAACCAGATAGTTCAATAAGAACTTTTTGAAATCGAATCGTTTTGTCATGTCATTCCCTCCCGTCAACCGATCGCGCTGTCCATGATCGTCTGCGCGGAAACCTCTTCGGGATTAAATTCTCCCGTGATCTTTCCTTCGCAAATGGTCAGGACGCGATTGCTCATATTCAGCACTTCCGGCAGTTCCGAGGAGATCATGATGATCGATCCGCCGTTTTCGACGACCTGCTTCATGAGCATGTAGATCTCATACTTGGCGCCGACGTCGATGCCGCGCGTCGGTTCGTCCATGATCATGATCTGCGGATTGATCTCCACCCAGCGGCCGACCACGCACTTTTGCTGATTACCGCCGGAGAGGCTGAGAACAGCCGTCTGCGCGGAAGGCGTTTTGATACCGAGGTTTGCGATCTGCCGCTCGGCAATTTCCTTTTCCTGCGAGGAGTCGACAAACCCGAACTTCGTCATTCTCTCAAGACTCGCCATGACGATGTTGCTCTGTACGGTGAAGCGAAGAACGAGTCCCTGGAGTTTGCGGTCCTCGGGCAGCAGGCCGATGCCCAGCTTCTTCGCGTCCGCCGGTTTCCTGATGCGCACCGGCTTGCCATCTAGCAAAACCTGATGGCCTTTTGCTTTGTCCGCGCCGCAGATCGCACGGACAATCTCCGTGCGTCCCGCTCCGACGAGGCCGACCAACCCGAGAATTTCGCCTTTTTTCAGTTCGAACGAAATATCGTGCAGTTTCTTTGTATTGATCGAGCGCACCTCCATCAGCGTCTCGCCGACGCAATGGGGACGCTCGGGGTACTCGTGTTCAATGGACCGGCCAACCATCTTGGTGATCATATCCGCGCGCGTCAGCTCGCCGACAGGCTTGGTGTCGATCACGTGGCCGTCTCGCATGACGGTTACGATGTCGCACAGCTCAAATATCTCATCCAGCTTATGGCTGATGTAGATGATGGATACGCCGCGCTCACGCAGGTCGTGTATGATTGTAAACAGCTGCTTGAGCTCGTCGCTCGTGAGCGAACTGCTCGGTTCGTCCATGATGATCAATTTCGAGTGAAACGACAGCGCTTTTGTGATCTCCACCATCTGCTTCTCCGCAGCGGAGAGATCTCCAACCAGCGTGCGGGTGTCAATCGTGCTCCCGATGCTGTCCAGAAGCCGCCTTGCCTCCGCATGCGTGCCGCGCATGCCATGCATCTCCTTGAAGCGTCCCAGAAAGATGTTTTCTCCGACGCTCATGGTGTTCACAAGGTTAAATTCCTGATAGATGATGCTCAACCCACGATTGAGTGATTCTATCGGCGTTGTGTGTTCGATTTTTTCTCCATCAAACACAACCGTTCCGGTGTCCTTCTTGAATACGCCGGAGAGAATTTTCATGAGCGTCGACTTGCCTGCGCCGTTTTCGCCCACAATTCCGTGCACAATGCCCCGCTTTACTTCGATCGAAACATCGTCCAGCGCTTTGACACCGGGGAACGATTTGTTGATGTTTTTCATGGAAAGGATGATCCCTGTATCCTTCTTCTCCACCCGTCTATTCCCCCTTAAACTTCGCTACAACAGCAGCGAGCCTGCCTGGGTTGTCCCGGACAGGCCCGCTTTCATCTACTTAGTTAGAATTTACCACTCCGGATACGGCAGAATGTCAACATTGTCTTTTGTTACGACATCCAGCGGGATGAAATTGATTTGTTCAACTGTTCCGCCTTCCAGTAGGATTTTCGCGCACTCAAGACTCTTAATTGCCATGTTTGTAAAGCTCTGCCCTATGCTGACAGCCTGTGTGCCAGCTTTCACTTGATCATAGCCAGCTCGGCAACCATCGACAGCAACGAGATATACGTCATTCATATCGGTATTTTTCAGGGCTTCGATGATTCCCGTTGCGCCATTATCCCAGTGGCAAAAGACGCCTTGGATCTCGTCGCCATACTTGATGATAAAGTCTTCCATGATCGCAAGGCAGTCCGCAGTTGCCCAGGCCGAGCAATTCTGTGTATCCAGGATCGTAATATTGCTCCCCTGCAAGCCTTCTACAAAACCGTCATGACGCTTGATCTGCGCGTCATGGCCAGCCTGGCCGCCGATTTCGACGATGGTCGCCCCATCCGGGAAATGATCGATAAATGCTTGCGCCGCCGTCTGGCCTGCCATCGTGTCGTTTACGCCGCAGAAGAAGTCGCGGTATGCCCAATTCTCTTCAGTAAGATCGGAAGAAAACATGCCAACGATAATACCAGCTTCTTTTGCTTCCATCAGGCTCGGAACGATCGCGTTGATATCGTTCGGGTTGATGAAAATTACATCATACCCCTGCGCAATGCAGTCACTTACTGCTTTCACGTCGTTTTGAATGTCGGCTTGACCATCAAACGAAGTCATCTCGAAGCCATACTCACCGCAGTATTGCTGAAATTGCTTCCAAGCATACGCTTGCGATTCATTGATCAATGATTGCGCAATAAATGCAGCCTTATAAGTTTTTGCACCTTCAGCGGTGGCTGCGTCATCCACATCAGGCGCCTCAGCAGTCTCTGCCGTCACAGGTTCAGTTGCGGTTTCAGTTACGGGTTTGCAGGCAAATACGCCAACAACCATCATGAGAGCCAGGAGCAGTACGAGTATTTTTTTTGACATTCTTTTTTCCTCCTTCTATTTTCTGCGAGTTATCTCGCAAGAATTCGATCACCTTAAATAACCTAAATACTCCGCCTGAAAACACAAAATTGTTTCGAGTGTTTTTTCCGCCGCAGAAACGCTGTCCACAATCGGATCCACCAATAGGGCTTGCAGTGCCGCTCTTTTCGAACCGGTCAATACGGCTTCTACCGTCATGTCCAGAACTCCTATACGATTTGACAATAAACCCCCAAATCCAGCAGGCATGTTCAGTTTCATGCCGTGTACTCCGTCTTTATCGACATATGCGGGAACCTCCACAAAAACATGATCTGGCAGATTCGTGATCAAACCATTATTACGCATATTGACCGCAAGTTCTTCATGTTTGTCATTCGTTTCGATTCCCTCAATAATTGGAATAACACGCCAGTATTCTTCCGGCTGTGTTCCTTCCGCAATTCGTTTTTTTGGATTCACAATATAGCTTAGACACTCTTTTTTATAACCTGTATAGAAATCGATTACCCCCTTGTGGTCAGCCGCTTCCTGCGCCCATGGAATATATTCTCCGAGATGGCTGTCAGTAGTAATCGGAACATAGCCGAAGTAGTCGAATAACTTCATAAACAATCCACGCTCGCTAGTTTTCCCGAAATATTCGGGAACCATCGAGCGAATTTCCTCATATGCGTCCTTACCAGAGTCACGATAGGAAGCCTCAAGTAAGATACTGAAATGATTCAATCCTCCCGCACGAATTCTCAGTGCGTCAAAGTTCGTATTCAGCATCCTTGGTAAATGAATAACCAGCGATGAGATTTCATGACAAAGCCCTATGAGTTTCATCTGCGGGAATTTTTTATTGATCGCCATCGAGATCGTCGTCATCGGATTGCTCAGATTAATTACAAGCGCTTCCGGACAGATCCGGTCAACATCCGTGCAAATATCGAGTATCGGTGGGATGATGCGAAGTGAATGGAATACGCCGCCCGGTCCTCCATTTTCACCATAAACCTGTTTTATTCCGAATTGCTGCGGAATGTGCCAATCTTGCTCCCAGAGTTCATACCGGTTGCCGACTTCGATAGAAATAATCACATAGTTCGCGGCTTTCAGCGCTTCCTTGCGATCCGTTATTGCTTCAATCCTGTAATTCAGATGATGTGCCTCGATATAATCCTCCGCGGTTTTCGCAACTTCATTCAGAGAATCACTGTTGATATCAACCAAAGAAATAATGCTTCCCTCAAGAGCTTGCGATTTGAAGATATCTCCCAGGGCTCCAAGCCCAAACATCGCGCTGCCCGCGCCAATAAGTACAATTTTGCTCATATAACCTCCTTATTGTTTTTATAAAACTCATATGTGAAATAAACAGTACCCTGATGCGTTTCGCCCGGTAAAACGCGTAATAAATGCGCTTCTTGAACAAAACCCTTTGCATTCAGATTGGGTGCGTCGCTTGAGCAAGTCTGTTTTTCTGCGCAGAAAAAGGAACGTCCCTTTGGCGTGTAAACTTGGACATGCGTGTAGTCGTTGGTAGATGCCATAAAGACGCGTAATCCAAGCGTCGTATAATCAACCACAACCGGATCGCTTGGATCCATTGACGTGAAGCAATTGTCCAAATCTAGTTTGCCAACCGAAACTGGAGACTGTAGGTTGTATTCTTTCCCAGTTGTTTCTAAAAGAGTGCCTGTTGGCAGTAATGCGTCTGTTAGTTCCATCATATGCTTCGCAGGAACTTTCAACAGCGTACCCTCGTTTCCGGATAACTTCGTAAAAAACGTGTGATAGGAAATACCGAACGGAAGCGTTTTCTCATCTCTGTTTGTTACCTTGTGACTGATTTGAAATCCGCTTTTCATTACTTTATAAAAGATAGATATTGTATGTCGAAAAGGAAACCCCTGATAAACGGGATGCGTTTCGTCGATATCCAGATATGTTTCCAGCGTCACACCATCTTCGCTGATTATCGGTTCGCGATACCCCCAGTTCTCATCGTAAACAAGCGAATGCATAAAAATCGGAATCCCGTTTTTCATCTGCCAGTAACGTTTGCCTTCAAATCCATATCGACAGTTTTCAATCCTGTTCGGAAAGGGGTATAAAATCGGATTTCCTGTATAATACGATGTTAGTCCGAATTGATCATCGTGCCAAACGACATCATACCCGCTTATTTGGAAACAAAACACATTGTTACCTAGTTCGGGAGATACTTTGACGAGAATATCCTGTTCAGATGTATTTGCGGCATGATAACCCATTGCGATTGCCCGTTTGCCGCACTTCATCTCATAATTGTAGAAAAAGCGGTCCATTCGTTTTCCTTTTCTTTGTTTAGTGACTATAGTTATTAGATTAAAAAAAGAGATTAAATAGATAATAACACATACTAATAACGAAATCAAGCCAATATAAACATTTTGTTTAGTCAATAAATATAGTCAATGGTGACTATCTATTACGCGCGTGGGAACAAATTCCGCATCCCGAGCGTCGCAGCCCCAATCACGCCTGCTCTTTCACGTAGATCAGATAAAACAATTCTCACTCCGTCCGCGCATTCTTTCATAGATAGTGAATAAGCTGCTTCTGAAATCGCATCCGTCATATACTCACCTAGGCGAGACATACTTCCGCCTAATATCACCATATCCGGATTCAGAATATTGATGATGTACGATACGGCGACGCCTATATATCGCCCTGTCTTTTTCAATATATCCAGCACGCATGCATCCCCCGCCGCAGCGGCATCTGTGATTGTCTGAATATTGATTTCGGCAACATTCCCTTGCACAAGTCGAGCCGCCTCACTTTCCACACCGGTGTGAATTGCGTTGATGGTATCTCTGATCACAGTATATTCTGTAGCAACGGTATCCAGGCAACCATACTTGCCGCAAACGCATTTTACACCGTTGTCAACAACACGTATATGCCCGATTTCTCCCGCAGCAAAGCCGCTTCCGCGGAACACTTCCCCGTTGAGCACGATCCCAGCGCCGATCCCTCGGCCGACGTTTAAAAATACATAATTCTTAATCTGTTTTGCCTTCCCAAACCAGTTTTCGCCAAGAGCCATCGCGTTCGCGTCGTTATCAACAAATACCGGAAGGTGCTCCTCGCGTTCGATAAACGTTTTTAAATCGAAGTTGCGCAGTGACATTGCCGGGGCGAAAACGGATATACTCTTCGTCGTGTCAACTATACCGTGCATGCCGATGCCGATGCCTCTAATCTCGCGATCGCGAACTTCGTTACGTACCGCTCTGATACAGGCGAGTACATCATGTTCAAAATCTCCGTTTTTGTGCTGAAAGGGACGCTCCGCCGTGGCAAGAACTCTACCAGTCAACGTGACGGCAGCCGTTTCCACGCCATCTTTGTGGATATCAACACCAAGATAGCATATTGCGGCATCCGATATTATCATAAGTACCGGTTTTCTGCCGCCGCTTGAGACACCGGTTCCAACTTCGCATACTATTCCGTCATCAATCAGTTCTGCCATATTGCTTGACACAGTTGCTGAAGTCAATTTAAGTATCTTGGCTATATCCGCACGGGAAATCGGCCCGAGATCATGTACAACTTGAAATATTGAAGCTTTATTGATCTCTTTGATTAATTGTTTGTCTCCGGTATTATATCCCATGTATTGTAACTCCTAAGCTGTTTTTATCAGTTTATCTTTATTCACTCACTTTGTAAACCATAAACCTTGATCTGCCCCCGAAAATTGACAACCACCTAAAAAGCAAATTCACCCGAAAAACTAGAAAGTTATAAACTGAGAGAAATGGCTTGAAATTACTCATAATCAGTAAATGTTTTTTCGCATAGTGACCGTAATCAGCATATAAGGTCATTCATCGCGAGGGATTTGGAATCGTGAAAGACTGTGGCGGTGCACTAGCTCTGGAGAAAATTGCCGTTGCCTTCGAAAAAAAGTCTGAAAAGGCTTACCGCAGTTTTTGCGAATGGCTTGGTACAAGAGATCTGGATCTGTCATCCTTTGATATGGATGATATGAACTTCCGTCTGAATAAGCCCCCGCGGATATTTTCTGAAATATATGAGAAAGGTTTCGAACCCACACAGCTATCGATCGATCTCGTTTTGAGGAAATTTACGCTTGATTGAAGCCTGCAATGTATGCTAATTTGGCCATGCGAGGCGAATCCATATTCATTTTTAGCATTGGTTATCATCTTTATCAACTTTGCAAGGAAACGAATGATTTGATCGGAACATTTTGTCAATCGCTGCTGATCGCATATTCCGGGGCTGTTATGCCGGGGCCGTTACTAACATACAACATCAACCAGAGTATGCGCGTTGGCATTCGTTCCGGTTTTCTTCTTGTAGCCGGCCATGCCCTGCTGGAAATAGCTACGATCGCTCTGCTGTTTTTAGGATTGGGAAAATTTCTATCCACAAACACAGCGCAGATCATTGTTGGATCAGCCGGAGGTGTATTGCTCATCATCTTGGGTGCCCTTATGATTAGAGCCGTGATCAAGTGCAAAGCCAGGCTGTACACGCAGGAAAATGGAAAAGCGAAGTCGGGCGGTCTGGTTATCAACGGCATTGTGATCAGTGCGATGAATCCCTACTTCATTATCTGGTGGACCGTGATTGGTCTAGGACTGATGCTGGCTGCTTACAGCGCATATGGTTTGATCGGCATAGCGGTTTTCTTCGCGGGACATATTCTGGCAGATTTCTCATGGTATATATTCATTTCCTTTTAGCGAGCCGAACTCGTAAATTACTGAATGATAAGGCATACATGATTCTTGTGAGTATCCTGGCTCTTGCTCTTGTCGGCTTTGGAACCAGCTTCATCTGGAACGCGGCAACCATACTATTCGAATAACGGAGCCTGATGATGGATCGAACGATTCTACATTGCGATTGTAATTCCTATTTTGCTTCGGTCGAGTCGATCAGTCGGCCGGAGCTGAAAAGCGTGCCTATGGCTGTCTGCGGTGATCCGAAGAGCCGACATGGAATTATCCTGGCAAAGAATGAACTCGCAAAAAGCTGCGGAATCAAGACAGCGGAGCCCATCTGGCAGGCGAAAAAGAAGTGTCCCAATCTGGTGCTGATTGCGTCTCATCATCACCTGTATGAGGAATATTCCGAGAAAATAAATTATATCTATGAACAATATACAGATCTGGTAGAACCGTTCAGTATCGATGAATCATGGCTCGATGTGACGGGTACAGTCCATAAATTCGGCACAGGGAAAGAGATCGCAGATGAGCTTAGGCGACGTATTCTGGCAGAGATCGGTATAACCATCTCAGTCGGAGTTTCATTCAATAAGATCTTTGCCAAGCTGGGGAGTGATTATAAAAAGCCTGACGCCACTACAGTGATCACGCGGGAGAATTATCAGAAGATCCTCTGGCCATTACCCGCGCGGGATATGTTGTTTGTCGGAAGTGTTGCTGCTGACCGGTTAAGCAAAATGGGGATCGACACCATTGGACATATCGCTGCGGCGGGTCGAGAACAAATGAAAGTGCTCCTGGGTCGCAGTGGCGAGACAATCTGGGAATATGCCATAGGGCTGGACAACAGCCCAGTCAAGAACCGGGAAGAGCTCGATCCACCCAAGAGCATCGGTAACAGCATGACGTTCTCGCACGATCTTGCAAGTCGACGGGATATTTGTGCTGGTCTGCTTTCTTTATGTGATCAGGTTGGATCACGCTTGCGAAAACATGGCCTCTACTGTTCAACGGTACAGATCCAGATAAGAGATCCATATTTCAAGACGATATCACGTCAGCAGAAACTCCCAGCGCCAACGAATGTCACGAAGGAAATCTACGATGCGACTGTTGCCCTAATGGAAAAAAACTGGACGATGACTGCGCCGGTACGGTTGCTCTCGGTGACCGGAACGAACCTGACCGATTGCTGCGCTGAGCAGATGACCTTGATCGATGATATAACCGAAGAAAAGCTGAAAAACGCGAAGCTGGATCAGGCGATGGACAAGATTCGTTCCCGATACGGAGATGATGCCATTTCGTATGCACGGCTAGTGAAGAAGAGTCCAAACGAGTAACTCAGTTTTTAAAATGCAGTATTATCCGTCTGAGCAATAGCGAGTTCCGTCCGCACAGCGCTTCTTAATAGTATGAATCTGTTCCAAATTCTGGTTTGAAGCTGTCTAAATATCGAGTTTCTCGAATGAAAGAGACTATAAAAAAGGATTCACTTATAGCTTATTTCCAGCAAGATACCGCTCCGCAATATTACGATCATCACCAATATAGCAAAACCGTTCCAGTCGCTCAATCGGCGAAAGCGAATATCGCGCATCCGAAAGCCCCTCAAGTACCAGCGCATCAAACCGATATCCTTTTTCAAACGCCCCGACGTTTCCAAACACGCTCCCACCCGCCTTTGTCGCATGATAAAACGCGCGTGCAAGCGTAACGCGCTGTTGCTCCGGCTCATAGAATTGCTTGAGTTTGGATAGCTGTATTGCGCGCGCAATCTGCCGATAGACCGGAATTCCGTGCCCGCCGCCGACATCACTGCCAAGCGCAATCGAAACTCCCATATCCGCCAGCCAAACCAGCGGCATGATACCCGCGGTGATATTCGCCGTCGCATCCGGGCAATGCACACAAATGCTGTCGGTCTGTTTCAGAATCTTCAGATCACCTGCCGTCGGAAAAATGACATGTGCGAGAATGCTCAGGTTTTCCATCAATCCCGCGCGCTGATAGATCTCCGCATCAGAACCATATTCCGGAAACAGGCCCATGGTGAATGCCACCTGTTCGCGCGACTCCACAAGATGCGTCTGCATCGGGCAGTGATACTGCTGTGCAAGTTTTCCAAGCCCGCGGAGCAGTTCCTCGGAGCAGGTTGGCGCAAAGCGCGGTGTAATGATAGGGCGCACTTTGCCGTTTCCGCTATGATCCGCCAGAAATCGATCGGTTTCGCGCAAGCTTTCCTCCGTCGTTTCGCAGAGGAATGCAGGACTGTTCCGATCCATGTTGACTTTGCCAACCAGTGCGGAAATCCCCTTCTTTTCTAGCAGATCAAATAAAATGCCGGTTGAGTCCGTGTGTATCGTTGCAAACAGGCTTGCATGGAACGTTCCATGCCGAATAAAATCATCGATCAGAGCACTATAAGCAGCGCGCGCATACGATGCATCGGAGAAACGCGCCTCCTGCGGGAAAGTATAGTCGTTTAGCCAGTCAAACAGCAATTTGTCCATGCCAACGCCGCGCTGAAAATACTGCGAGGCGTGGATATGTAGGTCGGAAAAAGCCGGAATGATCAGTTTGTCGTCATAATCCCGCTGTTCGATTCCCGCATACTGTTGAGGCAGCACGGGGAAAATGCCGGATACGATCCCGCTTTCAACGACGATCCAGTGGTCGGCAAATGATTCGATCTTCTCCGCATTCGACGAATAAAGTATGTCGCCATGGCAGGCAAAAGCATTCACGCTGTGCACTCCTTATGATTCGAGATTCTTCAAATAATCAATGCAGATCTTCGCCTCCGCAAGACCGTTGGGGTTCAAGGTTTCGCTTTCTGCAATGATATCAATCTTCAGATCAGTTGCTTTGTTGATCATCGAGCGCAAATCCATCTGCCCCTGGCCAAACGGCAGTTCCGTGCCAGCCATTCGGCCATCTTTCAGGTGGATGGACTGCAAGCGGTTGCCATAAGATTGCATCTGCGCAACGGGATCGTTTCCCGCCACGCAGGACCAGAACACATCCAGCTGCAGATCCAGCTCTGTACGCTCCAGAATGTTGGGATAGGCGATTGATCCGTCCAAATTCGTTTCAAACTCCTGATGGTGGTTGTGAAACCCCAGTCGTATGCCTTCATCCAGCAATCTGGGACGAAGGCGCTTCACCTGCGCTACAAACGCGTCAATCGCTTCCTGCGAATAAAGCTGGTTACGGTTGATTGTGATACGCTCGCAGCCGATCATATGATGGTATTGCACAATAGCATCAAAGTCATCTTCAATTGTATCACAAGGCATGTGCGAACCAAATACGCTTAAATTGCTTTCTGCAAGCCAATCCCGCATGATCTCGGACGGGACGTCATAAAAGCCTGCGAACTCCACCCGCTGATAGCCGAGCGCCGCAACACGCTTGAGCGCCTGCCGCACATCTTGTTCCATCGCGTCCCGAACGCTGAACAGTTGCAGTGTATACATGTGATTTGCTCCTTTACGACCGCGCAGCCTGATTCAATCGTTCGACAAGTGTTTCGATCTTCTCTTCCGTAATGCCATACGGAACCAGTAAATCGAGATGCTGTTTGAGCCCCCAGAATGCGATGCGTAGTTGTTTTTCCAAAGCGGGCGTAACATCTTCGCGCGTAATGAAGCCCCACCCGATTAGCGTATCAAAATACGCCTGCTTTACAAGTTCATCCTGGAACAGTTCCAGATAATGCGAGTCGCTTGTAATCGGCAATGCACGCCTCGCTGTGTCTTTTACGCGCACCTCCGTGCGCAGGCGAATATCCTGCGATGACGAGCCGATGATCAGTTCAAACGTCCCACTGTCCGCGACCCAGCCGGAAAACGCAGGATCATAGTACGAGAAGTCCCTCGAATCCAGCGTGAACGCGATCTCCGTCGATTCACCCGGATCGAGATAGACTTTAGTGAAGTGTTTGAGCTCCTTAATCGGCCGCGGGAGACGCGCGTGACCATCCGCAACATAGAGTTGAGGCACCTCGCCACCGCGTAGATTGCCCGTGTTGTTCAATGTAAAACGAACCGTCAGCTGTTCCGGCAGCGTGATCTCCCGCGCGGACAGCCGCAGGTTTCCATAAACAAACGAAGTATAGCTCAGTCCGTGCCCAAACGGGAAAAGCGGCGCAAGCTCTTTTTTCTCATAGTATCGATAACCTACAAACACGCCTTCATCATAGAGCAGTTCATGGTTTTCACCGGGAAAATGCAGATATCCCGGTATATCGCTCTGCTTCTCTGGCATTGTGACCGGCAGTTTTCCGCTGGGATTCGCTTTGCCAAACAGAAGCCTTGCAACAGCATTCCCGCTGCCTTCGCCGCAATACCACATGTCTAGCACGGCCTTTACGTTGTCGATCCAGGGCATAACGACAGACTCGCAGTTCATGAGAACAACGATCGTGTTTGCGTTGACTGCGCTCACCCGGCGAATCAACTCATCCTGCGCGGACTCAACGTGCATGTGCTTGCGGTTGTAATCATCGCTCTCTTCTGGCAAGATCGATCCGGCAAATATAATCGCAACATCCGCCTGCTTTGCTGCCGCGACGGCACAGTTAAGCAGTGTTTCATCGGTATGGTTTAAGTCCAGATATCCAGGCTCGTATATCATTACGGACGGATCGGAAACCATCTTCCGCATTTCATCCAAAGGAATATCGACCTGGCGCGCATTTACGATGGCACATCCAGTGCCCTGAAACACAGGGTGCTCTGCCCAGTCGCCAAAAACGGCGATTTTCGATGTTTTCTTTGCGTCCAGCGGCAAAATTTGATCTTCATTTTTTAACAGCACCGCGCATTTTTCCGCAGCTTCCCGCGCGAGCGCATGGTGCTCTTCAAAGTCAACTCTGGGCTTCTCTTTTCCCTCGCGGGCGTATGTTAACGCAAGGTAAAGGACGCGGCGTGCGTGTGCGTCCAGTTCATCTTCGGTCATCTCGCCGGATTCGACGGCCGCAACTAGCTTGTCTATTGCCATTTTGCTATGGGGCATTTCAAAATCCAACCCGGCTCGGAACGCTGCTATATGGTCTTTCACCGCGCCGCAATCCGAGATGATGCCGCCTTTATATCCCCATTCATTGCGTAAAACATCCGTCAGCAACCACTTGTTTTCGCAGGCGTGTACGCCGTTGATCTTGTTGTAGGAAGCCATCACAGTTGCAGGATGCGCATTCTTCACCACTCGCTCGAACGCAGCAAGATATATCTCGCGCAGCGCTCGCTCTTCCACCACGCTGTCCGAGACTGTGCGCAGGTGATTTGAATTGTTGCAGACAAAGTGTTTAATGCTTGCCGCTACGCCGTTTGCCTGAAGGCCGTTTGCAAATGCCGCAGACAGATCGCCTGCCAGACAGGGGTCTTCCGAAAAATACTCAAATCCGCGTCCATCGAGCGGGGTGCGACGCGTATTGATTGCAGGACCGTACAGAAGTCCTGCATTCAGGTCTTTGCACTCCTCGGCAATGGCCGCTCCCACGCGCGCGGCAAGCTCCGCATCCCAGCTGCAGGCGATGCTGGAGCCCGCCGGAAAGCAGGTTGCGGGAATTGTCGCCGCCAGAGCGTCTTCAGAATCAAATGAAGCCGATACCCGCTCGGTAAAACGAACTGTTTTGGGATCTTCATCCGACAGATCCAACAATCTTACCCCGCTGGTTCCGTCCGTCATAACGAGTTTCGGTATTCCGTGTTGAGGCATTTCAGCGGTGCGCAACATGGAGCCGTCTACGCACATCTCCGCTTTCTCACGAAGCGTCATTTGCTTCATGATCTGTTCGATATTCATTCTCTCTTCCTTTCAGAAAAGGAAGACAACATGCCAGAGATGTTGTCTTCCTTACGAGCCTTATCCGAGTGTTTCCCTCTGGCGCAAGCCTTGGTTTCTTATTCTGTTATTGGAGCGAAGTCCACTCCGCCTGGATTTCCGCGAGGAGTTCATCCACGGTTAGTTTACCCGCAGCATATTTATTGATGCTTTCGCCAAAGAGCTGCGCTCCGCCGAATCCCTGCGGATAGTAAGCGCTGTAGATGCCGTATGTCTTGCCGGCGTCGATATACTCTTTCAGCGTCATGCCCGTAGGTCCGATTGCACTTTCATCCGGAGCGATGTTGGTAAACGCGGGGATGAGTTTGAAACCGCTCGTCAAATTCTTCTGACCTTCGGGTGTCATGGTGAGCCAGGCAAGGAACTTCTTTGCTTCTTCTTTCACAGGGGAGGCGTTGTTTACGCTCCAGAACGGGGAGCTGCTGACATAAAACTTATCATTCTGCGCCGCATCTTCGCTCATGGGCATCGGGAACATGCCAACATCCATATTCGGATCAACCGCATCCAGCGCAGGCTGACTCCAAGTGCCGCCGACCATCATCGCTGCCTGACCGGTTGCAAAATCGGAAACCTGAGTGTTGAAGTCTGTGTTGAGCGGGCTCTTGGCATACTGAAACTCAACCGCAACCAGATTCGCCATGTCGATAAACGCCTGATTGCCAACGATGGTTTCGGTGCCTTTGTTCAGTCCGTCAATGAACACCATCGGGTCTGCCTGACGCGCAAGCGGCGAGTTGAAGTGGAAGATAGCGGATTGATAGAACTCCATAAAGTTGGAGCTGAACGGGGTGATGCCGGCCGCAACGAGCTTTTCGCAGTCTGCCTTCAGCTCGTTCAGCGTCTTCGGCACTTCCGTAATGCCGGCTGCCGCGAACATATCCTTATGATAGACATAGCCGTGGCCTTCTACCGCCAGAGGGAACCCGTACACTTTTCCATTGTAGCTGCCGCCATCCAGTGCGGGCTGGCTCATGTACTGTACCCAATCCTGATCGCTCAAGTCTTCCATGTATTCTGACATGAGCTGGAGGTCGACGTTTCCTGCCGTGGAGAAGATATCTGGTGCATTGCCGCCGGAGAACATCGCCTTGAGCTGAGTTGAAAAGTCCTCGGACGAAGTAGATTCCACAACGAACGTTACGTTGGGATACAGCGCCGTGTATTCCGCGCAGGCTTTTTTCAGCGCTTCGTCGATTTCATACTTGGACTGGTAGATATGGATCTGTATCGGTTCAGTCGGTGCGTCCGTTGCTGCGGCTTCGGTCGCTTTCGCAGCAGGCTGCGTTGCCTCAGGGGCAGTGCTCGGAGCGGTTGTACAGCCAAACGCGGTCAGCATCATCATTGCGGCGAGCAAAAAAGTCGTAATGAGTCGAATTCTTTTCATGATCCTTCCTCCATCTTTCGTTTCGTTTTGCGTTGTGTAGTTTACCGGTAACCATCTATTGAATCGGCTGAACACCGGATTCAAGCATATACTGAACGAACTATTATTATCCTTTGACCGCTCCGGAAGCGATGCCGGAAACGATCTTTTTCTGCATAAATACATTGAGCACGAGAATTGGCGCGATACTCATCACAATTGCCGGCAGAGCAATATCCCACTGGTTTGCATGCAATCCAAAGAGCTTGTTGATCGCGAGTTGTACTGTTTGCAGTTCCGTGGTGTTCAGCATAATCAGCGCTACAATATAGTCGTTCCAAATCCAGAACAGGTCCAGAATAAATATGCTCAGGAACGTTGAACGAATCATTGGCAGAACGATCAGCAGAAATGTTTGATAGACATTACAACCGTCAATCATCGCCGCCTCCTCGATTTCCAGCGGAATCGCGCGCACCGCGCCGGTCATGATAAAGGTGGAAAATCCAAGCCCAATTCCAACATACGTTAGAATGCCGCCCCAGAGACTGTCGTTGAGTCCGAGGGTACTCATGGTTTTGACCAGCGGCAGCATCACTGAAGCAAACGGAATGAGAAGCGAGCCGATCAGAAGGGTTTCAAACGCCTTGCTGAATTTCGTCGGATGGCGCACAATCCAGTAGGAAACCATCGCCGAAATGATGAGTATCAGCCCAACCGCTGCAAAGGTGACCAGAACCGTGTTGGTCAGCGCCTTTCCCATGTTGAGAGATGTCCAAGCTTTGGAGTAGTTGTTCCATTGCACGGTTGTGGGCAGCCCCAGCAAATCGGTCATGATCTGCCCCTGTGGCTTGACCGAGTTATAGATGACAAGTGCAAACGGAGCGAAGAAGAACAATGCGCCAAGCAATGATCCGGTGAATTTGATGATTTTTGGAATTCGCTGTTTCGCCTTCATCCCAGTGCACGCTCCTTCCGTCTGCTCAATATCATTTGAACCGAGGTAACGCTGAAGATGATTAAGAAGAAGATGATCGATTCTGCGTTTGCAAATCCATAGCGATTGGAACTAAACGCGTCATAGTAGATTTGGAGTGCCATCGGAGTGGTCGAACCATATGGCCCGCCTTTGGTGAGCGCAACATTCACGTCAAACATCTTAAACGCGGAGGAGATGGTCCAGAACAGGCAAACCGTGATATATGGCATGCAATGTGGAATTTTGATCTTCCAGAACGTCTTCCATCCGCTCGCGCCGTCGATGCGAGCCGCCTCCGATAGATCCGCCGGAACGCCCGAAAGCGCAGCAATCATGATCACCATCACATAGCCAACGCCTTGCCAAACGCTCACGATTACAAGAGCAATAAATGCGGTTTCCTCCGTACCCAGCCATGGCAGCTGTAAAACCGCCCAGCTGATCTTTGTTCCAAGAAACTGAATGACCAATATAAAGATAAACCGCCATATGTATCCCATTACTACGCCGCCCATCGTGTTTGGCAAAAAGAAGATTGCGCGGAAGAAGTCGCTGCCGGCAAAGCGGTTAATCAACAGCGCCGCAAACGCGATTCCCAGGAAATTGGTCACAACCACAATCACCGCGCTGATGCTTACCGTGAAACCGAACGCCTGCAGAAACCGGGAATCTTTTGCAAAGATGCTGATATAGTTCTGCAACCCGATGAAGTTCATCGACTTTGAGATACCATTCCAGTCCGTCATCGAATAGTAGATGCTGATAAGAAACGGGATGATGACAACAAGTAGAAATAGAATCGCTGCTGGTCCCAGAAAAACAAAACCGGGAAGCGTTTTTTGAATTGACTTCTTCATTGCAGCCCTCCTCGGGATGGCGGGGATGTACCGTGGCAACAAATCCTTACATCTGGATTATATGTTCGCACCCACGTCAAATCTATTCGAAAATATACTATAATAGTATCATTTCTTGACCTTTCTTGCTATTTTTCGTATAATTTTTACGTAAATGAGACAATTTTTGTGACTATTAACCGGAGTTTAATTATGGAAAAGCATTGGTCTGAGAACCCAAAATATTATTATGAAGTCGTTTCCCGCAGCAAACAGTTCCCAGTCATGGTTTATTTTCACGCGCGATCCGGTATCAATTACTGCGCCAAACATTGGCATCGAAGTCTGGAGTTGTGCTGTTTCATGTCCTCTGCCGTAACGGTTTGGAACAACGGAAAGACCATAGAGTATCCGCCCGACAGTTTAATTCTCTTTAACTATGGCGATGTACACGAGCTCATTCCGCACAATTTGGATCATCCGCTCGGTGTTTCGCTGATCTTTCCATATGAGTTTCTAATCGATTATTCGATCAAGCCGGAAGAAGTCCGCTTTCTGGATACCGCCGGCGAATATTGGGACGCGGAGTTGAGAAACAGTCTACATACGATCGTCAGCCTCTCTTTAAACGAGGAAAACGACCCGTTTTACTATCTGCGTGTAAACAGCGAAATCTTTCAATTGCTGCATATTTTAATGACGCATTATCGCATAAAGGATACAATCGCGCAGGAATCACTGCGCCATCTCGACCGCTGCAAACAGATTCTTGCGTATATCGACAATAATTTTTCCGGCATCGTCACTCTGGAGTCTCTTGCAGACGAACTCAACCTTTCGGTTGGCTACCTTGCGCGCTATTTTAAAAAGTACCTAGGGACAACATTTAAGCATCATTTAACGAGTGTCCGGCTGCAACACGCGCTAATCGAAGTACTGCGGGATAATAAAACCATGCTGGACATAGCAATTGAATGCGGGTTTCCGGACTATCGCTCGTTTGTTTCGGCATTTCGAAAATGGTACCACTATACCCCATATCAATACCGCATGTTGCAACAGGAACGAAGGAGTAAGCAGGCGATTGACCATACGCGTCCAGAATTGGTCTTTAATCAGCACATCACAAACTCCCCTGTTGCGGAAGGTTTATAGGCAGGCGATTACTTGCCATCATTCTTGACACGTCTGTTTCTTGTAGATATACTCTAGCCAACTCCTCACATGGGGAACCGGTATCCGTCTCGTTTTGGCGACAAATCCTTATGCGCACAAAACGAAATTGAAGTCCGGAGGTGTTTCATCATGGCATTCATTCAATGCAACTTCTATTCTAGGACGTTACAATCCAGCACAGCAATCAACGTCATTTTGCCGACTCCCGATTCAAACGATATCTTCGGGAGCGGAGATATGGCTTTTTTCGAGCCTGGCGTCCGCTTTCAAGCGCTATATCTTTTCCACGGCGCATACGGTGATTATAGCGACTGGATGCGCAACACAAGCATCGAACGCTATGCACAGGAGCGGCGGATCGCGGTCATTATGCCATCCGTCGGCAATAGCTTCTATCAGGATATGTATCTCGGCGATGCGTTTTTAACCTTCGTTTCGGAAGAACTTCCGCAATTTGTCCAAACTGCGTTTCCGCTTTCCGCTGCACGAGAAGACAATTTTACCGCAGGTTTATCGATGGGAGGCTACGGTGCGCTTAAGGTTGCTTTATCAAAACCGGAGGCATATTCAGCCGCGGCAAGTCTCTCCGGTGCGGTTGATCTCGTCAGTCTGGCAAAAGACAATGCAATCATGTCGAGTGGGCATCCATTCGCTTTTGAGCGAATCTTTCAAGATCATCAGCACCTGGAGAACACAGGCGCTGATTTGTTCCGTCTGATCCAGCGCAATCGCGCGGAGAATCGTCCTTGCATCAAACTTTTCATCAGCTGTGGAACGGAAGATTTTCTGTATCCGCTGCATCAGAACGCAAAAAAAGCGCTCATCACGCTCGGCGCGGATGCGCACTTTGAGGAGCACCCCGGAGCACACAACTGGCAATATTGGGATAATCATATTCAGCGCGCGATGGACTGGTTGCCGCTCAGAAGAGATGTAATCCGATGATCCTGCGCGTCTTATGAAATGTCGATCAGTAAACCTTTTGTAAACAACAGACTCTATTCTAAACCCAAGAGCCACTCTTTTGCACCCACACCCTAGAAATCGCGCGAATGTATCACTTCGTGAGGGTTTAGTCAAAAAACAGCAGCACCCAATCGGGTGCTGCTGTTTTTGTTTCAAGCAAAAGCGACATCCGCAGCGTCTGGCGAATAAGCTACAACGAGTTCCGCCCGCACAGCGTATTAACTGATACCAGCTGAATTAGCCCGAAATCAGGCAAATAAGCAACTGATTTGGATCACAATTTCAGCAGATTGCAATATGTAGTGACTCCTCAATATTAAATCAGGCTTTTCTTGTTCTCCGGATCAAAGAGATGGATTTTTTCCCAGGAAAAAGATATCTCAAGATCAGTTTTTGACGCATTGGTGCCTGTCAATCTCTCCACTTCTGATTCAGGTGTTCTAATGATAAAATTCTCCTCCTTGGTTCTCATATGAAGCAGCACTTCATTGCCCAGCATCTCCGATACATCGAGCCATGCTTTTATCCTGTAGTCGTCTTCATCCGTAGAGATGCGCATATCCTCCGGTCGAAAACCTACGATCACTTCTTGAGACTGAACATTCTGCTGTGACAATTGCTGTTGCTTCTCCAGCGGCAACCGGGCATTTACACCCAGAAGCGTTAACTTGTATTCGCCGCCGATTTGCTCTAATCTGCAACGTTCAAAAAAGTTCATCTGCGGGCTGCCCATAAACCCGGCGGTAAACAAGTTTGCAGGATGATGATAGATATCCCTGGGCGAACCGATCTGTTGTATCACGCCTTCATTCATCACGACGATCTTGGTTGCCATCGTCATTGCCTCTACCTGATCGTGTGTAACGTAGATGAAGGTTGTTCCCAGCGAGTTGTAGAGCTTGATGATCTCTGTTCGCATCTGGTTGCGGAGCTTGGCATCGAGATTAGAGAGCGGCTCATCCAGTAAAAAAACCTTCGGCTGGCGCACGATCGCGCGGCCGAGCGCAACACGTTGCCGCTGCCCGCCGGAGAGCGCGCGGGGTTTTTTCTTTAGATACGGCGCAATGCCCAGCGTATCCGCGACCTCCTCCACCTGCTTTTTGATAACGTCCTTCGGCACGCGTCGGATCTGGAGACTTAGTGCAATATTATCAAACACAGTCATGTGTGGATAAAGCGCATAGTTCTGAAAGACCATCGCGATATCACGGTTCTTCGGTTCTACATCGTTGACCAACTTGTCGTCGATGTAAATTTCTCCGCCTGTGATCTCCTCGAGCCCAGCAATCATACGAAGCGTCGTTGATTTCCCGCAGCCAGACGGTCCCACAAGCACGACAAACTCATGCTCTCCCGTCTTCAGCGAGAAATCTCGCACGGCAAAATTTCCCTTTTCATATTCTTTATAGACATTGGTTAACTTCACGCCAGACATAGTACTCCTCCTACCGTATCGATCAGCCTTTGACCGCGCCGCTTGACAACCCCGAAATAAAATACCGCTGCAAGAGCACATAGATCAGAATGACCGGAATCATCGCAAGACAAGTCATCGCAAATACATACCCCCAGTCTGTCCGATTATGCGCTTGAAAGAATTGCGTAATCGCAACCGGGAGCGTTCGCAGTTCGTCCTTTTTCAGTATGGTTTGCGACCAGCCCACCTCTTCAAAGGCAAAGAGGAAGTTAAACACACTGACCGCTGCGATCGATGGAGACGCCATGCGCAACATTACCCTGCGATAGATCGTAAAAACGGTTCCGCCATCTATATAGATTGCTTCGTCGAGTTCGCGCGGAATATTATCGATAAACCCCTTGATTAAAAACGTCGAAAACGGAGTCACCCAGGCGGTGTAGAAGAGAATCACTCCCCAAAGATTGTTCACGAGGTTGAAAGACACCGCTAACTCGAACTGCGGCACCAGCATCGCAAGCCCGGGAATCAGCATGGTCGTGATGATGATGCTGTAGAGTAGATTCCTGCCCGGAAAGCGAAAGCGGGAGATACAGTAGGCAAGCATGGACGAAAGCGTCGCCGAGAACAGCGTGGTTGCGGCAGCGACGATTAGCGTATTGCCCACATAGGTGAAGAAATTCTTCTGGTGCAATACGTAGTCGTAGTTGCCCAGCGTCGCTTCTTCCGCGCTCGGAATCAATCGAATCGGGTATGAAAACGCGATGTCATTCGGCTTGAGCGAAGAGGACACCATGTAGACCATCGGGATCACCATGATCAGTAAACCTGCGCAGAGCAGGATGTAACGCATCGTCATTGAGAGCGGTATGCGCCGTTTGTTTCTATGGAATGAATAAGAACTACGTTGTTGCATCATGCTTTTTTCTCATCTTTCTGCGGCGAAAACACTTTGAACAGCAGCACCGCAAGCACGGAGATGATGGCAGTGACCAGGAATGAAAGCGCAGCCGCATATCCCATCTTGCCGGATACGCTGAAGGTCTGGTAATAGAGCCACGTTAAAACAACCTCGGTTTGGTGCGCGGGATTGCCGCCCGTCATCACCATGATCGGCGTATAGGTGTTGAACGCGCCGATGATGAGCATCACGAGCGAAAACAGAACTGTTCCTTTGATGTTTGGCAGCGTGATGCGGAAAAACTGTTGTCTGCGGTTCAGGCCGTCAATGGACGCGGCTTCATAATATTCCACCGGAATGGCCTGAAGCGCGGCGAGAAAAATCACCATGTTCCAGCCGATGCCCTTCCATATGCCGAGTAAACTAGTCGCCGTCAGCGCCGGCCAGCGTGTACTAAGCCAGCCGATGGGGTCGTTTGTGACATGCAGCACATCCATCAGAAAGTAGTTCAGGAGCCCCTGATTGCTGAAAATATTCCGGAATAATAGTGCGACCACCACCCAGGAGGTGATGACCGGCAGGTAATAGAAAAGCCTGAACCCAATGGAAAACCGACGGATGCCGTTGATTAGCAGCGCAACGAGAAGCCCGATGATCATCTGCAACGGAACCGTCAGGAGCATGTAGTAAAACGTATTGGTAATGGCGATGCCTGCCGCCTTGTCGGAAAACACCGCAGCATAGTTCTCAAATCCAACAAATTGCGACACTTGCTGATAACCGATTTTCCAGTCGAAAAAGCTCATCACGAACATCTTGATGATCGGATAAAACGTAAACAACCCGATCACCGCAAGCCCGGGAATGAGCAGCGCGAGCATGCGAATATTGTCTTTTTTTCGAAAAAATGAAGCTATACGTGCTTTTCGGACTGACATGTTTGTCCTCCGGTTGATATTGAATGGACCGATTGCAATACGAACAGTCGAAGGAGGGAACACGCGAGGCATGTCCCCTCCTTTGTGGTTTGTTAGCCTGCCAGTAATGCATTGATTTCTGCTGCTGCTTCATCCATCGCGGTCTGGGCGTCCTTCACGCCAGTGATCGCTTCAGAGGCTTTGGTCGCGACGATTCCCTCGATTTCACTCCATTGCGGAATGACAGGCCGGGATTTCGCCGTCTGCAGCGCTTCCACATACACAGGCAGCAGCGGCATTGCAGCAAGCGCATCCGCATTCTGCAGTGCAGCGAGGTTAACGGGCATCTGGCCCACCTTCGCCATGGCTACCTGGGCTTCTTCGCTCACCATGAATTGGATGAACTTCCAGGATGCGTCCTTCTCGGCTTCCGAGGAAGACGAGAACATCATAAAGTCTTCACCGCCGAGTACGCTGGTGGAGCCAGCCGTGCCCTTGGGCAGCGGTACCGCACCGAATTCAATACCCACGCTGGTGAGTGCGTTGCCGCGCCACGGGCCGTCCACTTCCATCGCATACGTGCCGGAAGCCCAGCCGTCCGTATCGCCGGTTGCACCTGGATCCATCGTGGGTCCGGTCAGCACTTTCGCGGCATAGAGGTCGGCAATTTTCTGAATGGTGGCAACGGCAGCTTCGCCGTTGACATAACCGGTTGCAGTCGAGTAGTCGGGAGCCAGCACATCTCCGCCGTTGCTCCAAATATACGGGCCAACGTTCCACCAACCGGTCCATGCTTCAACGAAACCGAATTTGCCGTCTCCGCTGAGCGCGCTCGCGGCAGCCCACATCTCTTCCTGTGTGGTCGGAACTGCAAGACCCGCGGCATCCAGCATGGTCTTGTTGTAATACAGAATCTTTGTGTTGGTATTGGCCGCGATGCCGTAATTACCGCCGTTCATGCTCGTCGTACTGTTGGCCGAAGGCAAAATACCCGCCGCAACATCGGCATAGCCGGGCAGTGCGCCCATGTCGACCAGTACGTTCAACGCGCCAAACTGCGGAACAAACGCGATGTCGCCACGGAGCACATCGGGTAACGTGCCTGTTGTGGCTCCGGCAACAACGCCGTCGTGCAGGGCGGACCATTCCAAGTAAACCGGCTCAACCGTGATGCCGGGGTTGTCCGCTTCGAACTTAGCGATCAGCTCGTCCAACACGGCAATCTGACCATCGGATTCGCTGTAGTTATGCCAGAACTCTATGGTGACGGGTTCCGCCGCCGGAGCTGGTTCTTCCATCGGTTCGGTAGCTGGGGCTTCTGTCGCTTCCAGTGTTTCTTCGGCTGGAGCGGCGGGCGTCTTTGCACAGGCAAAAGAAGTGAGCATCATCATGGCTGCAATGAGCACGACCAGAACTTGGAGTCCAACTTGTCGTTTCATACGGATTCCTCCTTGATTTTAAGTATCTCAGCGCCGTACGCCGGCAGCACAACACTGAAATTTGAACGATAGAGCATTCTATCTTCTCGATAGAAGCGATCGTTTGTATCAATTGGGTTGAGCGAAATGGTTTTCCCGCTCATGATCGAGTGTGCTTCGCATGTTTCGCTTTCCATCACGGGAATATTCAATTGTATCGGTTCAGCGGAGCGGTTGAAGACCGCATACACAGTCTCCAGCCCCGTATGACGCGCGAATGCATACGCTTGATCGGAAACATGCACGGTGTGAACGTCGCCAAGCCGCAGCGTCTGCTCTTGATAACGCATGCCCGTTATCTTTCGATAGAACGAGAGCAACGATTCGTCAATATTGTTCCAATCCATGGCTTTGCGACAGTCGGGATCATTTTCGCCATGCATGCCGATTTCATCCCCGTAATAGATCGAAGGCATACCCGAATAGGTCATCTGAAACAGTGCGGCGAGTTTGAGTTTTCGTACATCCCCTTCACAGAGCGTTAAAAACCGTTCTGTATCATGACTGCCAATGAGATTATAGAGTGCTTGCTGCACAGGTTGCGGATAGAGCCGCTGAAGCCGCTGCAATTGCGCGTCAAACGCCTGCGCCGATTCATTTCTTGCAAAAAAGCTGATCAAAGCGTTTCGAAACAGATAATTCATCACAGAATCCATCTGATCCCCGCGGAGCATATCGCCGCCGTCTTTCCAAGTTTCGCCAATCAGGAGCGCATCCGGCTTTTCAGCACGAATTGTTCTGCGAAACTCTTGCCAGAAGGTGAAGTCGACCTCATCTGCAACATCGAGACGCCAACCGTCGATATCCGCCTCACGCATCCAGTAAGATCCGACTTCAAGAAAGTACCTGCGGACGTCCACGTTTTTCATGCGCATCTTCGGCATCCACTTGTAATAGCCAACACATTCGTAATTCGGCGGATCTGTTTGGACAGGGTATGATTCCACAGTGAAGAATTCCTTGTATTTTGAATTTTCTCCGTTTTGCAACAGATCCTGAAACGGCATAAAGAGATATCCGCAATGGTTAAACACACCGTCCAGCAGAACGCGTATCCCGCGCGCATGGCACTGCCTGGTCAGCTCTTTCAAGTCTTCAATCGTGCCAAACGAAGGATCTACCTGAAAATAATCTTCTGTGTCATACTTATGGTTAGAAGGTGCTTTGAACAGCGGGTTCAGGTAGAGCACCTCTACATGAAGCGCGGCCAGATAGTCCAATTTCGAAAGTATGCCCGCTAAATCGCCGCCCATAAAATTCTCGCGCGTCGGTACGCTCCCCCATCTCTCCGCGCCGGAAGGCGTCAAATCGGGGTTACCGTTCAGAAACCGTTCGGGGAAAATTTGATAGGCAATCGCACCTTTTGCCCAATCCGGTATCGTGAAGATATCGTATTCGTTGGTGCAGAGATATTCGAAACTGAGCGCCGGTGCGGTGTTGGATATTCCATCCGGTCCGAAAAACACTGTGCCATCGGACGACGCGATATAATAACGCAGATATTTCGTTGGTTCCTGTGTCTCGATTTCGCTCAGAAAGCTGTCCAGCTCACCGTCTCCGCAGAGAAATCGAAATTCATTGCGGAACCGAACCGATTCGCGAAAACGATTCCAGTAAACGAGAATCCAGTCTTTGTTCCAACTTGTCTGGCATTCAAACCGGATGGAAAGCCTGTTCCTCGATACCGGGATAACATATTCCCTCGTCGGTCGGTGGAGTATTGTCATGTCGAGTTCCCCTTTGATTTGATATCACTCGTGTTTTGTAGACTCTCTTGCCTGAATTTCTGTTGCAATCAGTGTTTGCTGCTGGCGCGCATGCGGGTTGTCAATCAGTTTAAACAGCATTTGCGCGGTTTGCACACCGAGTTCATACACATCAACGTCAACCGTGGTCAGCGGCGGGTCCGCCAGATCGGCGACAGGGTAGTTATCAAAGCTGACGATGCCAACATCCCTGGACACGGATAGCCCGGCGGTTTGAATTGCTTTTATGATGCCGAGACTCATGATGTTATCCGTACAGATGACAGCATCGGGACGATCTTTCCGTGCGAGCAACCCTTGCATCATGGCAAGTCCGTCCGCTTTTGTATTTCCGCCCTCAGTTACAAAATCTTCGCGAAACGTCAAACCGTTGCGCTCCAGCCCGTCGCGGTATCCGCGAAACCGGTTTTTGTTGAACAGCTCTTTTCGACTGCCGCTGATAAAGGCGATCTTCCGGTATCCCTGCCGGACAAGGTGATCGACCGCCTGTTGCCCGCCCTGCCTGTTGTTTACGTCGACCCAGTTGAGCGGATCCGCGTTATCCGGTTCGCCGAATACGACGAACGGGAATTGATGCTTGTTGAGCTCTTTGATATTGATCTCGGTCGCCAAAGATGAAGGTAAAATGATCCCCTGGGTCCGCTTTCCGTTAATTAACCAGGTCAGTATGCTCTCCTTCTTGATGACCGTCTGCATGTTCGCGATAATCAGGCACAGGTCGTTTTGGTAGACCACCTTCTCGATGCCATGCATGACCTCGTAGAAAAACGGGTTGTTGAACGATTTCACATCATCCGCGTTGATCGCCAGCGTAATTGTGAATGCGCGCTGGTTTGAAAGCGCTCTGGCCATGCTATTTGGCACGTAATGGAGATCTTTCATGACCTTTAATACTTTTTCGCGCGTTTCTGCTGAAATCGCAGGGTTCTCGTTAATGATCCTCGAAACGGTCGAGGTTGATACCCCCGCCACTCTTGCTACGTCCTTGATGCTTGCCAAGCCAATCACTTCCTTATCTGATTTCCGGCGTGCAACTAAATGGTACCGGTTGCATTAATTATGTGACGCTGGCTCCGCCTTGTCAATTTATTTCATGGAATTCTGGAAAAGTCCAACTCCGAAACGTTTTGCAGATGATATATCGTGTGTTCCAGCACTTTGGGGCCGACGCCGACGCATGAAAACCCTGCCTGCACAGCAGTTGTGATCGCCTGGTTAGAGTCTTCGAGAATCAGGCATTCCTGCGGCTTTAGGCCAAGTCGCATCGCCGCTTTTAAAAAGCACTCCGAATCAGGCTTGGGGTTTTGCACCTCGTTTCCATCCACAACAGTGTCAAATAAATCGTAGATGCCCGTTCGTTTCAGAATATCTTTTGTGTTCCTGCTCGCTGAAGCAACAGCGGTACGGAGGCCTTGCTCGCGGCAAGCGCTCAGGAGGTTTCTCGTCTGTGGCATCAGGTTTGCAGGAGTAAGATCTTCGAGCAGCTTCCTGTAATACGCGTTCTTTTGTTCTGCATATGCGGCTACCTGCTCTTCGTGCATCTCTAGGCCTGCCATCCGCGCCAGCATGCGCATGCATGTGCGCCGCTCAACGCCTTTGAATTGCTCGTTCATCTCCTCAGTGAAAGAAAAGCCCCATTCCTGTTTCGCAAGTGTTTTCCATGCTTCATAATGCAGCCGCGCCGTGTCGGTCAAAACACCGTCAAGATCAAAGATCAGAGCGCGGGTGCGTCGATGCTGAACGGTCGTCTGTAGAGGAACGTGCAATGCGGTCTCCAGTCGATATTCCCGCTCATAGAGCATCACAGGAAGGGCTTCCCCCTGCTGCAGCGTGAGCGTAACGCCCGATGCGTCTACACAAACGCGGATGAGTCGACTGCGATATTGAATAGTAAATCGATACTTTCTGAGCTGCTTCGGCAACACCGGAGCAAACCGGAGTGTTCCGGGCGCTGTTTTCATGCCGGCGAACCCTTTGACCACCGCGAGCCATCCGCCCGACATCGCGGTGACATGAAGCCCGTCGCAAGTATCCTGATTAATATCGTCCAGATCAAGACGTAGCGCGCGCAACATCAGTTCCCAGGCTTGATCCAGATGCCCCGTCCAGGCGGCGATGACCGCGTGTACGCCCGCAGACAAGCTCGACTCATGAACTGTCATCGGTTCGTAAAACTCGAAATTGCGGCGTATGACGTCGACATTGAATATATCCTCTAAAAAGAACATACCCTGCAGGACATCCGCCTGTTTGACGAAGCATGATCGCAATATCCGATCCCAGGACCAGTGCCGACTGATCGGTCGCTGAGCAGGGTCGATGCTGGCGGCGGGAACCAATGCTTTGCCTAAGAAGGAATCATGCTGAACAAAAATCTGTCGTTCGCTATCATATGGCTGCAACATACGTTCCGATATTGCGGAGAACCGTTCGATCTCCTCGCTTCCGCACCGGACAGGTAGCTCTCCCGGGTAAGTGTTCGCGATTGAAACTGTGTACTCCAGCGTCCACTTCGCTATGCGATTTGTATACCAGTTGTTGTTGACATTGTTCTCGTATTCGTTCGGCCCAGTCACGCCATGAATGACATAAGTCTTACTCCGCTCGCACTCATGCGCACGAGATACCCAGAAACGGGACAACTCCAAGAGCATTTCAAACCCGTACCGGATTAAAAAATCCGTGTCCCCCGTGTAGGTAACGTAGTTAAAAATTGCATATGCAATCGCTCCGTTACGATGGATTTCTTCAAATGTGATCTCCCATTCGTTATGGCACTCGTACCCATCAAACGTCACCATAGGATAAAGCGCGCCGGAAAGGCCTAACTTGCTCGCGTTCTCTTTCGCCTGCTCCAATGTATGATATCGAAACATCAACAGGTTTTTGGCAACATCAGGATCCGCGACGCCCAGATAAAACGGGATCAGAAACGCTTCCGTGTCCCAATACGCAGCTCCGCCGTATTTTTCGCCGGAGAACCCCTTCGGTCCGATGTTCAGCCGGCTGTCTTGCCCACGGTATGTGCAAAGCAGTTGCAGCAGATTGTATCGAATCCCTTGTTCTGCGAGCGGATCGCCTTCCAGCTCGACGCTGGACGTTGCAAGTAAAGCAGCCATCTTTTCGCAATGCGCCGCATATAGCGCATCAAATCCCAGTTCCGCTGCTTCATTGACCGCCTGCTTCGCGTTTGCGCGTATATCCTCGGAGTCACGAGACGTGGTGACTGCAATAATTTTTTCTATCTGCGCGGTTTGGTTCGCATTGCAATGATATTGCATCGCCATGGATATATAGCCCGAGCTGATTTCAAACAGTGTGTTCTGCGCAGCCAGTTCGCTTTTTACGCGCATCGCGGCGCATACGTCAAACCTCGGCTTGCCAAACGGGTTTTTTCTGGTGCTTGCCGTAACGAACCCGCCTGCTTTTGCAGCTTCGCCAGCTCCCGGTTCCCAAAAAGTTTCGTTGTAATTTGAGTCCTCGTTCTGAACATGAAAGTCCAAATATGGTATCAACAGGACGTCGCAGCTCTTATCAAGCGGCGTGACTGCGTACCGGATTGCTGCAATCTGTTGTTTCTCAATGCTGAGAAAGCGGGTCGATTGAACCCGAACGCGTCCGCAGATGGTGTTCACCACCATACAGCGGGTCAGCACAGCGGTATTCAGATCCAGCGTATAGTCAAACATCTCAACCGACTGAACGCCTGCATCGATTTCCTCTCCGCCGACAATTACTCGAATTCCGATGTAATTGACGGTGTTGATGACTTTACCGAAAAAGTCCGGATATCCGTTTTTCCACCATCCGACTCTGGTCTTATCAGGATGCCATACCCCAGCAAGATATGTTCCCTGCAAGTGATCCGCACTGTATCGTTCTTCAAAGTTTCCACGAATTCCCATATATCCATTTGATTGCGAAAGAACAGACTCGTAAAAGCGCATTTTTTTCGCATCAAAGCCATCAAACCGAACGCGGCCCGTTTCGAGCGCCGTGACAATGTTTTGATGTTCTATTCGATTGTGAAACGTGCGATAATCCTGCATGTATCATTATTCCCGTCGATTTGTTATATCGGTTGCATTTCATATTCCCTTTTATTATAGGCATTTATGTGTTTATAATTATTTTTTAATGCAACCGCTTGCATAAGTCCATTATATACGACATACCCGTCCTGTCAAGAAGTTTTTAATGGTTTCATACAACGATCTGGACGTGCGACAAGTAGTTTATATAATCTTACGCAAAAAACATAGCATCCACATGGATGAAATTTTCGAAATTGGCTGTTGACCTGCCGGGAAGTGCAAAAATGATCAACGAAAGAAAAGGATACGATGGATAAAATAAAAAATGCCGACCGCTGAGGTTGTCAAAACACTGTTCAATTCATCCTGTGCGCTTTGCTCTTCTATTTTTATTACGCACGCGGCAAAGTCAATTTGCACCCACCTTAAATGAATCGCGCGATTGTATCACTTCATGAAGGTTACTCCAAACAAAAACAGCTGCCAAAAAAGCGGCTGCTTTTATTTGGAGTATGAAAAAGAGATCACACTTACAAACAACACTCGACTATATAGCCGGAATACGACGCTAATCGCCGCAGAGTATATCGGCTATTCGTTCGCTTGCGTGTCCATCGCCATACGGATTGCTGGCTTTCGCCATCTCCTGATAGGCAGACACGTCTGTCACAAGGCGACTGAATTCTCTGTATATATCGTCCTCATCTGTCCCGATGAGCTTGAGCACCCCGGCAGCGACGCCTTCCGGACGCTCTGTCGTATCGCGAACCACCAGCACGGGTTTCCCAAGGCTCGGAGCTTCCTCCTGAATTCCTCCGCTGTCCGTAATGATCAGGTAACTTTGCTGCAGGAAATTATGGAAATCCAGCACGTCCAGCGGCTCAATGATATGGAATCTGTCCGCCTCTTTCAATTCTTCGTCGGCGATTGTTCGCACCGACGGGTTCATATGGATCGGATAGATGACCTTCAGGTCCGTATGCTCGTCCACAACGCGCCGGACGGCACGAAAAATGTTGCGCATCGGCTCACCAAGGTTTTCTCTTCTGTGCACGGTCATGATAATCAGCCGGCTCCCCTTTGCCCATTCCAGTTCGGGGTGGGTATAGCTCTCGTGAACGGTGGTTTGCAGAGCGTCGATTCCGGTGTTTCCGGTCACATAAATTTTCTTAGGGTCTTTCCCTTCGCGGATTAAGTTATCACGCGAGAGATTGGTCGGCGCAAACTGGTATTTCGCGACAATGCCGACGGCTTGACGGTTGAACTCCTCGGGATACGGAGAGTAGATATCGTATGTGCGCAACCCCGCCTCAACGTGCCCGATATCGATTTTCAGATAAAAACATGCCAGCGCGGTTACGAATGCGGTCGTCGTGTCCCCCTGCACCAGTACGATATCGGGCGCTTCCTTCTCCAGAACCGTCCTGATCGTATCCAGAATACTGATCGTAACATCGAACAATGTCTGCCCGGTTTTCATGATGGAAAGGTCATACTCCGGCGACACATGAAACACATCCAACACCTGATCCAGCATTTCGCGATGCTGCCCGGTCACGCAGACCACCGTGTTGACATCGCGGCGCTTCTTCAGTTCATTCACCAGCGGACACATTTTAATCGCTTCCGGACGCGTCCCAAAAACCAGCATAACCTTTTTCATGCAAACTTCTCCCTTTGTGTATTTCTCAGGTATCCCGCATCAGCTGCCGAACCCCCGTCGTTGAATCGCGCGATTCGCTCAAGCGTGCCTCACCGCTTCTTTGCGCCCGGTCACCATTGAGGCAGCTCATCGAGCGTTATGATCGTTTCGCTGTTGTATACATCGGTAAAATGATCCAGCTCGTTATATTGGTCGGATATTTCCCCGCTCTTCGGGTTCACCACAAACAGATCGCTCCAGGTGATGAAGAAGAGCCATCTTGCGTTGTCCTGAACCAGCAGCGCAGAATCGGGAATCGTTCCGTTCTCAGCAAGTCCAATCATCTTTGGTGCGTCGGTGTATCGGAGCACTTTGTAAAAAAGATTGTAAAGGCTCCCGTAGTCGTACGGATCGGCATAGTAGTCCTCCGCGATGATATCAACATAGTGATCGCCGGGATACCAGGAAGCGGCCTGCCCGTTATAGACCCATATGAGATTGTTGAGGCCGTGCACATTCGTCAGCCGCTGATACATCAATCTCCATAATCCGATATAGCTCTTCGCGCCGGAGTTCCCCCACCAGAACCAGCCTCCGCTCGCTTCATGCAGCGGCCGCCACAACACGGGAATATCCTCATCTGCCAGCAGCTTGAGCTGACGAGCGATGGCGTCAATATCCCGCAGCAACAGCCGGTATCCCTCCGGGTCGCTCCCATCCAGCGCAGCGCCCAGATCAAACGTAGTCGCCGCGGTATTATACCCGTCATACCAAGGCTGGGCGGAGGTGTTGATCAGGCCCTTTGGTGCATTCCAATGCCAGATCAACGTCAGAATCCCGCCTGCGCGCGCCCACTCCAGCGCATAATCGATCGCCTGCGTCTGTGCGCCGTAAGCAACGCGGCTGGGCGAGTAATCCATCAGGTCAATGCCAACGATGGCCGGATATTTCCCTGTCAACCGATAAATTGCCTCAACTTCGGGCGAGTTTATCCCTTTGTCGGACGCATACTGTCCTGCTAGCGTATTGGTCCCGTAGATCGTCTGCAAATACGCAAACAGCCGCTGCGCATGTTCGGAGGCATTCGGGTTGCTCAGCGCGTCGTCGATACGGTATAGGCCGTCATGCAACCCTGCGCAGGCGCGGACGGTCACGCTGTCGATATAGAGGAATCCCAGGCCTCGTTCAACCGTGACAATATTCTCGCCTGCCTGCAGCTGGACCAGAACCGTGCTGATTTCATACGCGTTGCCCGGTGTTTTCAATATGTCTTTGAGAACGCGACCGTTTACCGCAAGCGTATTGGAGCTCTCTCCGTAGATTCCTGCATTCAAAAAATCAAGCTCGTAATATCCCCCCGCGGGTACTGTCAGCAGAAACGTCAGTTTGCTTTCTTCACTGGTCCATAACCCGACCGCCTGCCCGCCCGCCGGCGTTTGATATATATCCAGCGCCGTCAGCAGAGCGTCTTCTGCTTCATACAGCTGTTCCCACTCGAGGGGTTGCGTCTGCTCCGTCGGCGGATAAGCGCCGGATTCCGCAGAAGCGATCTCTTCGTCCGGCGTCATGTCGTTCTTTGCCGCAGCCGGTCCGCTCACCGGATCGTTATCGGCCGACGCTGCTCCAACAGGCGCGCAGGAGATGAGCAGGCAAAAAACACCGATCAAAGCAACCGCTATGATTCGCTTCCCAAGTGTCCGTTCGCTGTTGATTGCAGTTTGCTCAGCCAAGGTTATACGTCATACTGCAGGGAGTCCTTTGCGGACTGAAGCAGTCCCATAACGTTTTTGGGGCCGTCGTCGTCAAACGCCATACCAATGCGCATGTCCAACACCAGCTGACGCGTGTTGAGTATGTTGCTCGTGTTGATCTGCGCAATCGCCTCCTTCAGACGGTCGCGAATCACGTTCAGCCCTTCTTTTTTGGTCAGCATCAGCATGGCAAACATGATCTCTTTCTCTTCGATCTGGTAGAGTTCATCCTCGGCCCGCGTGGCGTTCCGGATGACGTTGATCACTTCCATGACGACCTGCTGCATTCCTTCTTTTTTGCTCAGCCGCTCGATCTCTCTCTGATATTTGAACTGAATTACAACGATGCCGAACCCGATGTCGTAACGCTCTGCGATGTTTTTATAGATGCCGGCATCGTTTTCAAACGCACGCAGATTTTTCAGTTTCGTATCTTCGTTGAGCGTGGAGATGCTCACCAGCTTCCGGTCCAGATCCGTCACCATGCGCTGAAGCTGCGCCGCGGACATCGTAAACAGCGCAAACGCCGTTGTCAGCGCGGGCGACATAACGATCCAGAAATACACGTAGGAACGAACCACGATACCTTTCGTCACGCTCAGGATGATGACATAGGTGATGTAGGCAAGAATGAGCGTCGTGTTGATGATAAGCCCCACTGTGAGACTCGTAAAATACGTAATGAGCACGATGATGAACACAACCGCAGCGATCAGGAAGTTGTCCATTAAATATTCTTTCTGGTAAATCAGAAAGACAAAATAGACAAAGATCAGTATAACAAGCAGTATAAAACTCAGATCCGTTTGCAGGTTTTTCCGTTGTCTTTTCATTTCTCTTTCCTCCTATATCTGAGCACAATAAATATGGAAGCCGCTGCAAGGATAACGAGCACGGCAGCACCGACATAGATCAGGTTCAGAACGTCCGCGCGTTCCAGCAGCGCCTTTGCCGCCTCTTCCTCCTGGTCGTTGTCTTCCTTGAACCGATACTGGAACAGCTCGTCGGTGTCGGCGACAAACCCGTCTCCATAGATTCTCCATAGCATGGCGGTATCACCGAAGTAGTCGAGTGCATTGCCCAAATCGCTCTCGTGCGAGCTGGCAATGACCAATATTGCGTTGCGTACGCTCGAATATGGCGACTCTATGATCTGCGCCGTCGCCAGCGAGGCGGCATACTCCTGTTCAATCAGCAGTTTCTCGTTGGAGCGGATGCCGATTCCATTCTCATAGAAGCGGAAAAACATCTTGTCGTTGAGCGCTTTGATCACAGGATTATTGGAAGGCGTTCCGATTGTGATGACGTTTTTGTCTTCCAAATCTCCCGGCGCGCTCGCGCGCACAACGTTCAACTCTCCGGTATTGTATTTCAGAAACTGCCCTATGGTGAGCATGAAGTTGCCCATTAGGTTCAGGTCGATGTCGTTGTTGCTCTCCGGCAGGATCACCACAACGTCGTTGAACTCCCCGAACGAAATGAACGGATACGGATAGTTATCGAACAGATAATACGGCACTTCTTTGGAGTTGAGCTTCAGCGTTGATTCCTTTGAGACATACGCCCAGGGCGTTTCTTCCTGCCGCAGCGTACACCATAGGTCCGCTATTTCAAGGTCAAACGCGACGGTAACCGTAAAGCTGCCCGTCACCTCGATATCCGTCGGGATATCCAGCACCATCACATCGTCCCGCGCTTTGGCCTGCGATAGTTTCTGGCTCCCGATCGGAACGTTGTTTACGTAGACCGTGACCAGCGAGCGCTGGAAGTCCAAGTTTTCGGAGTAGCGGTAGTGCAGCTCGAGTTCACTGCCGTAAGCAAGCTGCCTGTTGTTTGCAAAGTCTATCAGGTAGTCGGCTTTCTGGCGGAACGGGCCTTCCAGATATGTGCCTGTGGCCGTAATCGCCGTGTATTGCAGAATCCCTTCTTTGCGCACCAGCACGTCTTCGTCTGCCATGATCAGTTTTAACGTCTTCTTGAGCTGATACATCACGCTGCCGTTTCCGAGTTCCGCAGCGGCTTTGTCCAGTCCCTCGCCGTCTCTGGCAGTTACCACCAGCACATTCGTTTCACCGGGAATCAGCAGAAGCATCGCGCCGGACACATCGACTTGCCCTGCCGCATCCGCGGCCGCCTTCATGTCATCGGGAAGGTGGCCCGGTTTTGCGATGTAAATGACATATTTTTTATCCTTCAGATACATCATGCTGTCCGCCGCGAGCAAATCGATGTTTTGATAATCCCTGGTGGCCTTGCTGGACACACCGGCCAGCGTTGTAAACGCAGCGTCGAGCTCGTCATTGTCAAACCCCGTTGCAACCGCAACCGCGCTCTGGTTGTTTTCCAGCGCGTCGATCGATGTGAAGCATTCGTAGAATTGATCAATCGTCTCGCAGACTGCCGCCGGTGTATAGGATATCTCGATCGACGACTCGCTGAAGATATTCATCCAGTTCGCGTTCGTCACGTCGTCCACGCACGGCAGTCCGTTATAGGTTCTGATATACCCTTCAATGCGGATGACGTTATACCCCTCGGTCAAGTGCTCCACCGGTATTTTGAGCGTCAGCGTGCGCCGAAGCCCGTCCGTCACCGGCACGTCCTCGGAGTAAAAGCGCACACCATTGATCGAAACCGTGATGGACGAGAGCGTCTGCGACACGAGCTGCGTGGTAGAAAAGCTCATCGTAAAGCGAGCGTCCAGAATATCCCACTCGTCAATGTTGAATCCCTTGGTGACCTCGGAAAACAAGCCCACCAGATAGTGATCCGATCCGAACAGGGTTGTGGAAACAAACCCGTCCTCACTGACCTGCAAATCCGTGCCTGGCGCCGGCGTCGGGGACGGCTCGGGCGTCGCCTCCTCCGCCGCAAAAACAGGTTCGCGCTCTGGATATTCCCGAATAGGCCCGCTTTCAGCGCGTGCTGTGAGAACCGGCATCGCGGTCAATGCCACCAGCACGGCAAGCGTTATCAGTATCATCCTTTTCATATAACATCATACTCCTTTTTTAAGCACCCAAATATCGTTTGGCAAGTCAAATATATCAAGGAATCATGCATGTTTCTCACTCATCCGTCACTCTTTTTCCCCTTCGTCCTGCCCCGTGCCCGCGACTAGAATCGCTCTGTTTTGTACCAGCGGAATCCCCGCCGGAAAATCACATCGATCAGATACTGGATCAGTCCGTATCCGGCAACCACCATCCACAGCTTCGAATACGTAAAATACATCAGCATGGTAATAAACAGATTGGAAATGCGCATCTCGCCCTTTTCCGTCGTCAACGTAATAAACACGGTAATGACAAACAGACAGATCGCCATAAACCACAGCAGGCCGCTCAGGTTCGCCAGCGTCAAAGGTATCAGTCCGAGCGCGTTGAGCAGAAACAGCGAGTCGGAAATGACCAGCGCGCTGAGCAAAATAAAGTACACGGACATAAAATACATCACGTCAAACTTGACTCGAAACTGCTTCATTTGGAACAGCTTGGGGAAGTTCTTCATGAGTACATAAATATTGCCCTTCACCCAACGAACGCGCTGGCGGAACCATACTTTCAGCGTTTGCGGCTCCTGTTCCCAGGTAACGGAGCGCGGCACGAGTTTGATCTTGTAACCCATGCCGTAGATCCGGAAACTCAACTCCGTATCTTCCGCCATCGCCTTCACGTCCCATCCGCCGATTTCATCGAGTATTGTTCTGCGGATTGCGAAGTTTGTGCCGGGTATGGTGCAAAGCTTCAGCAGCTGCCAGCGGCCGGCTTGCGCCATCCACTGGAACGAGAGCGTTTCGATGTTGATAAACCGGGTCAGCAGATTGACGTCCCGGTTGCGCGTGCGAAATTTGCCGATCACCGCGCCCAGGGATTCGTCGTTTTCAATCTCTTCGATCAGCCGGACAAGCGCATCCGCCTCCGGCGTATTGTCCGCGTCATATACGACGATATACTCTCCCTTGCTCTGCGCAAATCCGATATTGAGGGCGTTTGACTTGCCTTTCCCGCCGTTTGTTTTGTCGGTGTTGATCACGGTGAGCGCACGCCCTGTAAACCGTTGTTGAATATCCTCCAGCAGTTCCCGGCTGTTGTCCGACGAGTTGTCGTTGATGACGATGATTTCATAGCTTTCGCGCGGATAGTTCAGCCGCAGGAGCGATTCCACGGTCTGCACAATGACGCGCGCTTCGTTATGCGCTGGAACCAGAATGCTCACGAACGGATGCCGCTTGAGCGGTACGGGCTGCTGGCGCGCTGATTTAATATAGTAAATATACCCTGCCACAACCAACACCTGGTTGGTCATGAGCAAAGTCCAGATGCATATCAACGCGATTAGTCCGAGTAAATCAAAATTCAACATTGCACTGGCGTTCTTTCGTCTCCTGTTCAATCTTCACCGGCATCTTTTTCGTTAATTGGCCGGGCAATATTTTATTTCACCTGTTTCCTGAAGCCCTTTCGTTTGTTGCAGCCTTTACGGGGTTTCGTCTCTTGCTTTCGAAACGGGGTTTTTCTTGATAAACTTCCTTCGATACAGCCTGGCTCCTACCATAATCAGCAGAACCACGATCAGCGAACTGAAGATGACGATGACAAACAGGATCTGGTTCCCGGTATCAACCAGGAAAGCATATCTGCGCTCCGCCACTTCCCGATACTGATAGTTCGGGTCAACGTTTTCCTGGACGTCGAGGTAATCCACATCGGTAAAATACCGGCGGTAATCTCCTATCTGCAGCCATTTGTTATTGACGGCGGCAATCGCCTTGTCCAGCTCCTCTTCGCTCTCGTAGATATCGAGGCAAATCAGCGTATCGATCGGAAGCGTAATGAAGAGTTCATTCTGCGGCAGCATGCCGGATAATGCATCGAGTGAAATCGCATACGGCGTAACCGGCTCTCTGAAAATCGCAACCCCGTTGTCGACAAAGGTTTGATACGCCTGCTCCATCCGAACGCCCAGCGGGTCTCCAACCAGTTCGTTCCCCGTCTCGATCGCGTCGTGCAGAATGATAGACCCGCCAACAGACTGAATGTAGCGCAAGACGTTGACAAAGCGTTTAAACGACGGGTAGCCGGTGTTGTAATACACCGGCATGACGCTGACGATGAACGGCATGCCGTTGTCGTAAAGCTTTTTTGCCGTCAGTTTCAGCATGACCGGATCTTCGAACGGATATACCTCGTCAATCATGATATACGTCTTGCCGCCATCCTGCCGTTCGAAGTAACGATTCAACATCTGCGCAACGGCAAAGGCGGAGAGATCATCCGCGCAGAGATACGGCGCATAGAGAATCGAGCCGGATTCCACGCACAGCGGATATGTCCTTCCATTGAGCGTCATACTGCCGATGGGCCGCCCGCTGTATTCCGTTATGTAACCAGTCCCCTGATCCAGCGTCACCGTTTCCTTGTTTGTGTATACGTTGAGTTCCGCATAGGTCACGCTGGTGGTTCTCCTTATAACGATGCCCGGCATGGATACAAACGCCGCGCCGACGCAAACCACCCGTTTGCCTGAGTCCAGAACATCCGGCAGCGGCGCGTTGTCCTGCAGCACGACATACTCGTAATCCTTGAGCACCTCTTTGTCATATTCCACCACATCCAGCGTGTTCACCTGTTTGCCGCAGGCGATGATCAGATCGCTGAGTATGCTCATCTCTTCCTTGTTTTGGTATATCAACAGAACCTGGCCCGCATCCGCCCGCGCGGATTGAACCGGGACGGCCGCCGTCAGGATGGCTGTTATCATGATGAAGATGATTGCTTTTCTGATCATAAGCACCTTTTCGCCGGATTTTTTCATCCGCATCTTCCGCGATGCACCTTCGCCCGTCCGGGCTCCGGTTTACCCCCAATAGGCCAGCAGCGCCATCAGGTTGTCAAACGCATACAGGTCGAGTGTTCGCGCGTCGGCAAACGCGCCATATACTTCGCTGCTCTCGTCAAGCACCTGAAACCGTTCCATCTGATCCAGGCTTGTCCGGTAGAGTTCTTCGTCTCCCTCGGATTTTCCAATCAGCGCACATATTGCGTAAATAGCGGTAGATTCCGTGTTCGATACGGGTTTCCCATCAACCGTATATGTGCCATACAGTGTACCGTTGGCAACATGCCGCTTGATAAAGTCGACGCTGGCCTGCGGGCACGCTTTGACTCCGGACAGGCTGAGCATGGTCAGCAAGGACTGAACGGTTTCGATATCATCGCCGGAATACGCCGCGCTTTCATAGCTGTAGGAGCGCGCGTACATTGGAAAACCATCCCCGAGGTATCCGCCCTGCATCAGCGCGAGCATTTCGTCGTATACGGGCGCCCACTGTTCATCCCGGGCGGCAAGCAGCAAAATCGTATCCAGATCCGGATAGCACAGCGTAATTGCGTTGTTTGTCACGCCGTACTGCTCGTCGTAAAAATCGTATGCCCTGTCTTCCTTCACATTCGTTTGGTAGAGACGTTGCGCATAGGTCAGCGCAATTTCCTCATAAGAACCCCCGAACGCATCATTTGCCAGCAGCAGTGCGCGTATGATGCGCAGGTCGTCGATTAATGCGTTCACATGATATGCGCCGCCTACCGGTGCGTAACGATAGGCGAGTATCTCGCCCGTATCCAGCCGCGTCTTAACAAACCCAAGCAGGCTCTCAAACCGCGCCTGATCACCGGTTTTGACGGCATAGAGCATCATCAGCCCCATGGACTCCGAGAGCACCTGCGCGCCTGTTGCCAGTTGTTCGCTTGGCGCTTTGTCCAGATAATTGGTCCGGATGCCGCCGTCATCTGTCGTCAAATTCTCGGAAACAAACCGGCAGCAGAGCTCCTCGCCCCGGGAAACTCCGGACGGTTGCCGTGTCTGAGCCGGGGTCGCCTCGGGCGGACTTGTGTTTGTTCCGGGATCACAGGCACACATAACAGCCAGCAATCCCGCCAGAATAAACAGTACACTCTTCTTCATCTTACTCCACATTACGTATTCTTATAAATCGGCTGCTCGCCATTCAGTTCATCCGGCAGTGCCTGTTGCGCGGCTTTCAACCGTTTGTGCTGATATTTTTCATCAAAGAACCGAACGATATTGGCAAGCATGATAACGTTAACGATGTCGAACGCCGCGTTGTATAAAAATATGTGCTTTGCCAGATCCGCGTCCCCCGCGCCGAGGATGGATACCGCTATCTGCGAAAGGCCGATTAGAATCAGTCCCAGTATCATGAGCAGCTTGCGGCGTTTTTTATAGAGAAACGAAAGCACCAGCGCGGACCACAGGATGATGAATCCGAGCGTTTTCGGCGTATAGGCAAGCTTGATCTTACTGTGCAGCGTAAAGGTGTCTGCAAGGGTGTTTGCAGGGTAGCCGGCAGCATATTCATAATTCCCCATATTTGGCCGGTTCCGATAGGCGCTCTTTGCCGCAAGTTTGAGCATGTCGGCAAACAAGTTCGGGTTTTCCACATAGTATTTCAAAATGGAAAACACATTGTAATGACTATAAAAGTGATCTACCAGCAGCTGGTTTTCCGGATCGATTTCAGGGTATTTATCAAAGTAGATCGTGCTGTCCAGCAGCTCATACTGTTCCTCGATATCAAAGGACTGCAGCGCTTGCGCCGGATTCTCGGAGACCATCAGTACACCGCGCGTCATGGAGTGGTACATGTTGATATTGGTGAAACTCGAGGAAATCAAAAGATATGTAACCGCACCCAGCGCGATCAGTCCCGCGGAGGACACAAATATCATTGAGCGGAACAGCTTGCTGCGCTTCTTGCTGTAGAACAGCAGAATCATGAGCCCCAGCAGCACGCCGATGGGCGCGAACTGCTGCTTGGCAAATGTCAGGACCATGCCGTTGAGCAAAAACGCGATCAGCAGGACCGCAGGGTTGTATCTGCCGTCAATATACAGCAGCAGGCATGTCGTGCAGGCGAGCAGGCTGATAAACGCCAGCGGCTCGGCATAAAACGAGCTGAAATACGCCGTGTACCCTGTGTCCAGAAAGACGAAGACGGCGGCGGCGCCGACCAAGAGCGCGCCAATCAGCGTCAGCCGATGGGTCAGGTAGTCCATCAGGAAGTAGAGCACGACCACAAAGTAAACCGTCGTTACCGCGGCGAGGAAACGCAGATCGAAAACCGCATCGTTTCCGGTCAGGAGCTTGTCAAGCCAGATGGCAGGCTGAATCAGCAAAAACTGCGACGAGTAAACCGTTGTTCCGTACTCGTTGAAATGCTGCATGATCCCGTATTCCCGGATATAGTACCCGTTATAGAGCAATTCGCTGTTCTCGGGCAGGTCGTATAACCCCTGCGCATAGGTCACGCGTTGGAAGTCGCCGTTGTCCTCCATACCGATATAAGGCGGCAGGAACAATATCATCGTGATGATAATGACTGCCGTCAATACCGTCAGCGATGGAACAACCCGATACCATTTTCGCGTTTGACCAGGTTTCACGCTCTCACTTCCTATTGTTCTGCGATGACGTTCGCGATGCAGCGATAAACCTCCAGTAGGTTGCCGTCGCTCTGCCCGTCCACCATTTCAACCCGCACCGTGTTCTCGTCTATCACTTCCAGAACCGGGGTCATCGATTGATATTTCACGTTGTACAGCCAGTCTCCCGCCCTCAGCCCGTGCGCCGTTGCTTTCAGGATGGTGCCGGTCGTGCCTTCCTCTGCCATCAGGCCGTCTTTCTGTTTTTTCAGAAGCGATATTTCGTCTCCCGGCGCCTGTCCGGGGATGTCGCCGTCCGTATATTCCAGTATATACGCGTTGACTTCCCGCACATGGCGGATGGAGTTGTCTCTCGTCAGGTTGGCGACGGCGTCTCCGGTGTTCAACTGATGATATGCTTTTTTCAGCTGGTGCGCGTTTGTCGTGAGTTCTTCGCCGTCGATGGGTGTGTTCAAATCCTTTGTTGTGTTAAATGGCAGAACCGGCAGTCCGTTCTGGCCGAACAGATCGGCTTTGGGATAGTTGCTCCAGGCGTAACGCACGCCGAATGGAACGACTACATTGTCGCTCCAGACAAAGAGCGTGTCGCCTTCCACCCTGGCTTCCGCGTCCTGCCAGTCGCCCTCTGCGGACAGGACTTCAAAGTCCCGTACCCCGTTCACCGTTTCGTCCAGCCGCAGGGATGCGGTATTGAATCGCATGCTGAATACGTTTTCGTTCAGCGTATAGCCCGTCATGACAGGACTCTCCATGCCAAGGTCCTGTCCGTACCGGATGTTCATCGCCAGATATGCCAGCCTGACGCCGATCGGCTGTTTCCCTCTGGGATGGATTTCCTGCGCGTCGTTGTCCTCAAGGTCGATCGATGTAACAAGCCCGACGTTCTCCGTTGTGTTTGCAACGCGCATCTGCACCTCGCGGATATATGGCCAGCTGTCGTTTTCCTGCCCGTAATTATCGCCGTAGCCGGAGATCTGGACCAGCAGCAAGGGCAGCGCATCGTCGCAAAACGCCCTGCGTACGCCTTTGATATAATCCCGTAAAAGCGGTTCGTACATATAGCGTAGATGTGTGCTGTTCTCACCCTGATAATACAGGAGTATGCCGGCGCTGTAGGGGGTTACGCCTTCCATATATCCGTTCCAGAAACCGGACCTGATAAATTCGTCATCCTTCTGGACATACCCGTTTTCTTCGTTGATGGACTGCGGCATGAACATTTCAATGCTTGTTCCGCCGTATGTCAGCTGAATGATGCCGAATTTCACGTTCTTCAGATCCGGATTCAGCGCTTTGAGCTGATCGATATAATATACGCCAATCGCGCTCGTATCCCGTATGACATAAGAACTGAACTCGTACACCGTCGTCTCCCATTGTTTGGAGATCGCAGTATTCGGCACGACCGCGGGGATGCTGTCGGGACGGAATACCCGGATTTTATCGCCGCTTCCATACTTCGATATCATCTCCGCGGCGTTGATTGTCTCCGCAACCGACATCTCCGCGTTCGACTGGCCCGCAACGACGACGACTTCCCCGATATACACGCCTCTTAATTTATAGCGATACCCCGAGTCGCTGATGCTGAGCACATATGGCCCGCCGTATGGCTGGGCGGGAAACTCCACGCTCCATTCCCCGTCTGCCACTTTCGCGCTTGTTTGCAGGTCTCCGAGCCGTACCGTTACGGTATCCCCGCTCATACCTTTTCCCGTGATGATGATCGGCTTGTTTTGCTGCAGTACCGCAAAATCCGAAAAGATCGACGGTATGGTCAAAACCGAATTGCAAGTGCGAAGCCGGGCGTCTACCGCGAGCGAAAAGATGCGCAGCAGCTCGCTTCGCGAGATGGTGTCGTTGCCGTTAAACCGGTTTTCGTCGTCCAGCAGCAGGTATCCGTTTTGCACCGCAAAGTACACCGCACTTTTATATGCGCGCTCCAGCTGATCTTGATACAGCGACTCGTACTTCGTTGACCCGGTTTCGCCCGGCAGCATCTGCCGTATAATCTCGGCGGCTTCATATCTTGTGACAGGGCGGCTCGAATCCGTGTTCTTTACGTCAAAAATACGCCGGAAGATGTTCGATAATGCGGGTGCTGTGAATGTATCTATCGTCTGCCCTTCTACCATATGCTGACCGTTCAGGTAGAGTGCGGTTGCGAGGAATTCCTCCAGACTGACAACCGTGTCAAAATCGACTCGCCGCTGATCCGGCATGATGATGCCATGATTCACAAGATAATGCAGCTGATCTGCAAATTCGTTTCCTTCCTCCATGATGACAGGCGTCCCGGCCGCACGTATGAGCTGCGCATGCAGCGCTTTAAAGTCCTCAACGTTATACAGCGCAACATTGTCGAACCGTACCCGGGAAGCAAACCCCCACAACGCGCCGATATGGCCCGATATGCCGAACGCAGGGCCCGTAGCGCTTTGCAGAATTTTGTATGCGGAGGTGTCCGTGTACTCCAGCAACGGCGTCGTGCTGTTCGTCTGCCGGTCCGCCCCGTCGATGTAGAACGCGATATGCACGTTCCCTTCGTCCGTGTTTTCAATCAGCAGCCGCGCAGTGTAGTCTTCTTTTTCCTTTAAAAGGAAGAAAGCCTCGGCCAGCGGCTCGGTGCCGCTTGGCGCGTTGGTGTTCGTGATAGACCATTTGCAGCGAAACAGGTTGGACTGGAACTCACCGAGCGTTTGGACGATATAGTAGTTTACGGCATAATACTTCGTCACTCTCGCGTCTGCCGTTCTGGGAATCACGCGGAAAATAACCCTGCTTTCGTTCCCCTCGTTCGACATCTTCTGTACGTTTACAGTAAACGTCATACCGTAGCTTTCGTTGCCCTGCATCCATTTCTTCAGCAGCGCATACTGTTGGTTCACGGCAAGATCCTGGTTCCTGCCCGCCATCTCAAGATAGCCATCCTCCGTGATGGAGTTTTGCGCGCCCGGCACATTGCCGCCATACCAGCACGTATTCCCCCGTTTGTCGGAAACACTGCTTCCCTCGAGCGTGCTGTCGTTAAAGTTGTCGGTAAAAAACGGCTGTAATTCCGGCCAAACGATGGAGAATGCATCCGCTCCGGCTGCCGCGACTTCAGTTTGGGGCTGTGTGATCGTTCCATTGCTCATCAGATACGAAAGCAGCGTATGACCCTCCGATCCAATTTCTGCATACAACGCGTTGTAACAAATCTCAAACGCATCGTTCACCAGGAGCGCTTTATCGTCCTTCTGATCATCGCTCAGAAGGATGCCCGTCTCCATTGCAGCCGGATAAGCATCTTCCATGTCGACTCTGGTCGCGTCTCCGCCGACATAGCTGATTGCTCGTAATAAAAAAGCGAGAAACGTAGTTTCGTCGCATAGCTCTGTCTCCATGTAATGATTGTTTGTGATGCCTTCGATGATATTATTGTGATACAGAAATCCGATCAGTTGTTCGGAGCCGCTGGAAATATCGACAAAAGGATGGGAGAAGGAAGTGTTCTGCGCCTCCTTGCTCAATCCGGTGATATCCGCGATCATCTCGGCAGCGATGATGCGGGTTACATATTGGTCCGCATGGTATTCATTCTCATCAATCAACCCGTTGGCGAGAAAGTATTGCGCCGCGGCATTCAACTCACCTTGACCTGAAAATATACCTTCGTTTTCTTGATTGTTTTCGATTGTATCGCTGCTCGTTTCCGGGGTGGATAACCGGGGATTGTCCGAGCAGGAAGACAGCAGGATTACGCCCATCCCAAAGAGAACAATGCAGGCAAATATAATACACGCTTTCATGATGTTGATCGCCTGTCGGCTCATACGTAACTCCTGTCTATGCAAATTTATACCATTGTACCACAGATGGTATCACTTTTCTCATCCAATTTTCTGAAAAATGTGTAACAAGCGACATGCCCGGAGAACACAAACAGTGTACAAAGCCTCATGTTACCCGATATTCAATGGTCATAAAATCCTTCCCGATATCAATGATTTTGATCGATACAACACTGCGCCGGCCCTTTTGACTTTCAGTTATATAGTCGCTCCGAAAGCCGACATCCCCGTTCTTTTTAATATAGATATAGTAGTCATGAAACCGTAATTCATTGCCAACCTGTACGTCGATGCAAAACGTACCGGATATGCTTTCTTCGATAATGCCGCTGTAATCACCAATTTCCTTTCCAATGTTTACCTTCCATGTATCGTCGCCGCATCGACTGCTCCCATAAAAGACAAGATTGCTGTGGTAATTCCGGTTTTTCCAGTCCCTGACCAAAAACGTTTGCCCGATGATAACAGTATTTTTCATATCAGTCTCCCTGTGCAGATCAGATGGTACACAGATCATTCCGTTTGAATCTTGTGTTTTGAACCATGTTGATGCCGGTTCGTCCCCGGTCTGAACGAGAAAAAACCGACTCATATCGGTTTCAAGGCCCTGAGTCCGGCAGATTGGTCAATGTCAAACTTGTTGGCGCGACGTATGGATAGAGGCGCTTCGTCCGCTGACGGGCACCCCGTTTTTGACTTTGATCCCCGCAAACGGCTTGAACCGGTTCATCTTCATGCGGTCATATCAAATCAAGCCCTGCGCCCTTCATCCGTTCGATATGCGCAAGCAAGATATCGAACGTCGTCCAGTGATTTCACCGCTAAAAACTTTGGTTTTCTCCGGCACTTATGAAACTGTTCAATCGAGAAAGAAAACGAGATTTGTTATAAGTTCACGGTTGGTCGTTTATTGCTTGTAAGGTAGGCATACTTATAGAAATTACCATTTGTAACATTAATATACATTCAATTATACGAGTTGTCAAATGTTGCAAGAATTTCCAAATAGATCGGAACAAAGCCCTTTTTCGCCTCCGGATCGCTCTTGTTTGCTTTCGTATATTATACGCGGATTGTGTGCTTTTATACCGCAATCTGTCGAATTGATTCTGATTGCCTCAATCCGGAGGATGCAGTCAATTTCAGTGAAGCATATCAGAAAAGTTAGCGAGTAGGAACGGCATAAGATCAGCTGAAATTAAAAAACGACTCATTCTATAGACGGAGTCGTTTTTTCCTATTGCTAAACTCTGGTTGTTTTGCGCCTACCCCCGCTGCCACTGTTTGTCATCCAGAAGGCGCCTGATTGCGCAGGCAAGATACAGAGCGCTCGCCTCGGGCATTTTCGTAATCGGATAACAGAGCCGTTCGTTGATGCAGCGGATTCTGTACTTAATGGTATTCTTGTGCAAAAACATCAGTTCCGCGGTTTTTGCAATATTGCTCTCAGCCTCCAGTAAAAATACTTCAAGTGTTTTAACGAGGTCCGTATTTCGGTTGTCTTCGCCAGCTGACAGCAGCTTCAAGTCCTTTAACCTGCTTTCAATCGCTTCTTCGCCGGAAACGATGATATCGTTGCACTCCTGTGCAAAGCGGATTTCACGCATGGTGAGCTGCTTTTTATGGCAGAAGACTTTTCTGGCGTATTCCAGTCCGTTCGCAACCGCCAAATATGCCTGCCTTACTTCCGTAGTGGTTTCGAGATTGTAGCAAATAACAAGCGTTGATTCGATCTCGCTTTGCTCGAGCGCGTATGCAAGCTCGTTGGCAAGTTCGGTGTTGTTTTCAACCATTGACTGTTTGTCCATAAACACAATGATGGAACCGTCATAAATATCGATAATCAACGTGCTGCATCGATTCTTTAAGATGTTCTTCGCTAGATCCAGAATTTGCCGCTGCGTTTGCTTCCTCTTGTCAGCATCTTTCATGTTCTTTTCCGGATGAATGATCCATAAATTATTGATGGAGGCCACGTCGATCCGAAAAAAATTCGCAAGCCGGCGCATATTCATCGGTTCGTCGTTTAAAATCGCTCTCACCAGCTCGCTCATCACAAATTCGGAGTGCTTGCTGTTCCAGATGTTGACCGACAGCTTAACCAGTTCATTGGTGTGCCGCAGCATGTTTTCATTCAGCGGTGCGTTTTCTTTGATGATAAAGAGGTGCATCTGCGTTTTATCGTTCCAGATCAGCGGTGTATGATGCAGCCATGCATCCGTTTCGTGCAGCTTTATCTGAACCGGCTCGCCCGGACGCGACGCATCCATTTGCTTGATCAGCGACTCCAAATTCAGATACAGCGTGCGCGGCCAGGCGACGAAGTTGAGAACGTTATAAGAGGAGTCCGTTAAAAACAGAGAGATATGCAACCGGTCGCTCGCCATTTTTAACACGGTCTCAATGTTTCTTTGTGTTCTCGGCAGATGTGAAACCCGCTCCAGAATCTCGTTTGCAAAATAGATATTGTCGTTCTGATCTTTAAATATCGCTTCCATCACCTCGGAGATCGCCTCGCTGTAGCGCAGGTCCATCCGATTTTTCGGCATGCAGATTAAAACAAAGTCCAACTCGTTTGCGGTGTCGATCAGCCTTTGGTCAACGCGCGGCATGAAGATCCCCACATAATAGAGAATCAGCCCCACTTCGCCAACCTGCGCTAACCGCCGGACGTTCGCGCACTGCGCTTCAACATTGTCTTTGATGTTGACAAGCCCCGAAATAACGATCTCTCCCCCGCGAAACTCATTGTTGTTGAACAGATCGTTCTGCAGCGAGCTGACATCCGCATATTCCAGCACGGAAATGGAAGCGACAATTTTGTACAACCCGCCATGCCCTGCCAAAACCTCCGACTCCTTCAAGCATGGCAGCTTTAATAAATCGTTTACCGTAACGCTCATTTGTCACCTCGTTTAAATAAAGCAATATCGCCGTTTTGTGCTAGACGCTCGCACTGTTTTCAGCTATGCAGCCTCGTTTTGCGTACCCTAGCGGGTATGAGATTGATTTTATCATATTTTTTACTGTTGTTTGTCCTTTTGGACAAATGAAGACGGGAAAAATTTCCCATATGACCGATTACAACCCACCGGTAAATATTATATATATTATATCAAATAGAATCCTTGCTCGAAATGGGAGGTTGTTATGTCTGATAAGGGAACCAATACGTTTTCAGGGTTTGAGATCAAACCCGAACAGCGCCAGAGTTGGGTGAGCCTGGCGATGATCTGGATTGGCGCGATGATTTGCGTACCTTGCCTCATGGTTGGCGCATATCTTGGCATGGGGTTCAGCCTCGGCGGCGTGATCACCTGCATCTTGATCGGTTACGGCATCGTTTGCACATATATGTGCTTTATGGGCATGCAGAGCTGCGATACGGGTCTGCCAACGGTTTCCATGGCGTCCGGCCCGCTGGGAACCCGCGGTGCGCAATACATCATCAGTGCGCTTCTTGCGATCGCCTGCGTGGGTTGGTTCGGCGTACAGTCCGCCGTTTGCGGTGCGTCGTTCTCGGCTATGATTGCGTCTATGACCGGCTTTGTCATCCCCGCGTGGATCTCCAGCCTGGTTTGGGGCACGCTCATGCTGCTGACCGCTATGTACGGCTATAAAGCCCTGAAATTCCTCAACTACATCGCCGTTCCCGCGCTGATCGCCGTGCTGATCTACGGCCTGTATGCGGCAATCACCAAGAACGACGGCATCGCGGCGGTTTCCGCCTATACGCCGTCCGTTCCCATGACGCTCGTGCAAGGCATCAGCCTCGCGGTCGCCACCTTTGCGCTCGGCGGCGTCATCAGCGGCGATTATTCCAGATACGCGAAAAACCGCAAGGACGTCGTCAAGTCGAGCGTGCTCGGCGTGGTGCCCGCCGGCCTTGCCATGATGGTGATCGGCGCAGTTTTGACCATCGTGACCGGCGAATACGACATCAGCGCCGTTCTGGCGGCGGTCGGCGTCCCCGCCTTTGGACTGATCGCGCTCGTGCTCGCTACCTGGACGACAAACGTGACCAACGCATACAGCGGCGGACTGGCGTTTTCCAGCCTGCTTGGCGTTGGCGCGAAGAAATTCAAGATTACAACCGCTATTGCAGGCGCAGCCGGCACAATTCTCGCGGCGGTTGGCATCATGAACCAGTTCCAGGGCTTCCTGAGCATACTTACCGCATTCATCCCGCCGGTGGCAGGCGTTATCATTGCCGACTACTGGATCATCGGCAAAGGCAAGAAGGAAAACTTCAAGATCATTGAAGGCTTCAACTGGGCCGGTATCATCTCGTTTGCGGTGGGCGCGGTCGTCGCCTATTGCACCGGCAGCGTGCCTTCTCTGGCGTTCTTCGTTGGTCCGATCAACGGCATCGTTGTGTCCATGGTGCTCTATACCGTGATCAAGCTCGTTGCGCGGCCATCCGAAAAAGCTCCGGCGATCGTCGAATAAAGAAAAACCAGCTTTCGTTCAAGAGGGGGACGGTTATCCGTCCCCTCTTTATCCGCAATCGAAGCGGGAACCCCTGTTGGTCAAAGCTTCACTTATGAAAGGAGATTCACTGGAAGTGAGAAAAATCGGACTGAAAGAAATAGAAGACATCGCTCTGGGCGCAGCGCTGCTGGGCGCGGGCGGCGGCGGCGATCCATACGTTGGAAAACTCGTTGCCATCGGCGCCGTCAAGGAATGCGGCGAGGTCACCATGCTGAGCGTAGATGAAGTGCCGGACGACGCGTTGATTGTACCGATTGCAATGATGGGCGCGCCGACCATACTCAGCGAGAAAGCGGTCGGCGGAAACGAATATAAAACGCTCTATGAAATGGTGACGCGGTTTTATAACAAAGAGATCTTTGCATTTATGCCGATCGAAGCAGGCGGCGTGAACAGCATGCTGCCGATCGCCGCCGCGGCAAGGCTTGGCATGCCGCTGATTGACGCGGATGGCATGGGCCGCGCTTTTCCGGAACTGCAAATGGTGACGTTCACCATCGGCGGTGTCCGGGCGACACCAATGGCGCTGGTCGATGAAAAAGGAAACAGCGTGATTTTCGATACCATCACCAACAAATGGACGGAAGAGCTCGCGCGTTCTGTCACGATGAGCTGCGGCGGGTCGGTTTCCGTCTCGCTTTATTGCATCGACGGCGCAACATTGAAGAAATATGCCGTGCGGGATATCGTGACCAGGAGCGAGAAGCTGGGCGCGGCGATCCGCACTGTGAAACAGGCAACTGGAAAAACCCCTGAGGAACGCTTCATCGAGTTCACCGAAGGTTATAAGCTGTTCAAGGGCAAAATCGTAGACGTGCTGCGGGAAACGCGCGGCGCGTTCAACTTCGGCAGGGTCATTCTCGACGGGATCGGCGAATATAAGGGTCAGTCCGCCGATGTCGAGTTTCAAAACGAAAATCTCGTTGCCAGAGTCAATTCGAAAATCCTGGCGACGACACCCGACCTGATCTGCATCGTGGATACCGAGACGTTTACACCGGTTACGACGGATGCGCTCAAATACGGCAAACGCGTCATGGTCGTCGGCCTCAAGTGCTTCGACATGTGGCGCACAGAGCTGGGGCTTGAGCTGGTTGGGCCGCGTTACTTCGGCTGCGATACCGATTACATCGCCATCGAAGAGCGCTGTCTGTAAGGAGGAATGAAGTATGTATAGATTGGGAATTGACGTAGGCGGCACGAACACGGACGCCGTTCTCATTGACGAACATCTTAGGGTGGTTGCCGAACTCAAGCAGCCGACCAGCGAGGATGTCTACAGCGGAATTATTCAAGCGATACAGCGGATTCTGGAGCAATCCGGCGTGAATCCGAAACAGATCAAGCAAGCGATGCTCGGCACGACGCAATGCACAAACGCAATCGTCGAGCGGAAAAAACTCGCGAAAATCGGCATCCTGCGCCTGGGCGCGCCGGCAACGGTCGGCATTATGCCGATGGTCGATTGGAGCGACGAGCTGCATTTCATCGCCGAAAAAGCCGAGGTCATCGGCGGCGGCTACGAGTATGACGGCAAGGCGATCGCGCCGTTTGACCGGCAGGCCGCTGTCGAGTTCTTCACCGCCTTGAAGGGCAAAGTAAAAGCGGTTGCTATCAGTTGCTGCTTTTCCACGGTTCGCAGCGAACACGAAGCGGAAGCGGCGGCGCTTTGCCGGGACATCATGGGACCGGACGTCCACGTGTCCGTATCCGGTGAGATCGGTTCCATGGGACTCATCGAGCGTGAAAACGCGACCATTCTGAACGCCTCGCTTTACGCCGTTGCAGAGAGTTTCACGGACGGTTTTGCGCGCAGCCTTCAGGAAATGGGGATTACGGAAGCAAACGTCTATCTGTCTCAAAACGACGGAACGCTGATGACAATGGAATATGCGAGGAAATACCCGATCCTGACGATTGCCTGCGGGCCGACGAACTCCATCCGCGGCGCAAGCTACCTGAGCGAACTGAAAAACGCAATCGTCATCGACGTCGGCGGCACGACGACCGACCTCGGCGTCATCGCAAACGGATTCCCGCGCGAAAGTTCGGTTGCCGTCACAATCGGCGGAGTAAGGACAAACTTCCGCATGCCGGATGTGATCTCAATCGGCCTTGGCGGCGGTTCCATCGTGCGCGAGAAAGACGGTGTCATCACGGTCGGCCCGGACTCCGTCGGTTATGAGATCACGAAAAAGGCGCTGTGCTTTGGCGGCGACACGATGACCGCAACCGACATCGCCGTTCGACTCGGCATGGCGGATATCGGGGACAAATCGCTCGTTGCAACCATCCCGGAAGAGACGGCAAAAAAAGCGTTGCTCGTCATAAAAGAGCTGGTGGAAAACAGCATCGACGCAATGAAGGTTTCCTCCGACGATGTAGACGTCATCCTCGTTGGAGGCGGGTCCATCATCCTGCCGGATTCACTCAAGGGCGCAAAGAAGGTGCATATGCCAAATCATTTCGGCACCGCAAACGCGATCGGGTCGGCGATCTCAAAAGTATCGGGCACCTATGAACAGCTCGTCAATTATGACGAAGTTCCTCGCGAGAAAGCGCTGGAGCAAGCAAAGAAAAGCGCGATTGAGCTGGCGGTTTCGTCCGGTGCGAAGCGGGATACCATCGAGATCATCGATGTCGAAGATGTTCCGCTCGCCTACTATCCCGGCAATACCAGCCGCGTCAAGGTGAAAGCGGCCGGTGACTTAAACTGAGCAATTGCATCACCTTGTGAAGACTTCACCAAAACAAAACGGCTCTCCGGTTGGAGAGCTGTTTTTCATTTGAGTGACCGTTCGCTGAAAGACTTCATTGTTTATAACAGGCCGTTATCCGCCTGCGCAGCGCATAAAAAAAGTGAAAAGGCAGCTATATCTTGCGAGTTGAAAACCAACCTGATTATATTGCTTGCCTTCCCGGTATCTGTCGAATATGATACAAATAGACGACGATTTACAACCTGTTGCTGATTTCTTAACGCCAAATACGAGAAACCCGGAAGGAGCCGTATCATGCGTATTACTCTCTTTGCCGCGGGGTCGCAGGGCGACGTGTTGTTTTGCCTGCGGCTCGTCAAACGGCTCAGTGAAAACGGGTTTTCGGTAAAGCTTGCCGCGCCGGAGAACTATACTGCGCTCGCGCAGGCTTCTGACATCCCGTTCTTCCCGCTGCGCGGGGATGTACAGCAACTCATGGCGAGCGAAACCGGAAAAGAGTTCATGCACACGGGCAGCAACAGCCCGCTGAAGAACATCGCGCTCATGCGCAAGATGGTTGCAACCGTCGCGCAGCAGTTGTCCGAGGACCTGCTCGCCGCCTGCGCCAAGGCCGACGCGCTGATCTCGCTGGCCGTGTTTGCTTCGCTCGGCGCATCCGTTGCGGAGATTCGCAAGATTCCGTTGCTGTTGATCGAACCCACGCCGATGTTGCCGAGCGGGGACTTCCCCGCGCCCGGCTGGCCTCTACAGCGCGGTTTGGGTCGCTTACTCAATCGCTTTTCAGGCTTTGCGATGCTTGCATTCGTGTTTGCCTGGTATCGCCCATCGCTCAATGCGTTTCGCGCGCAAAACCGACTGCGCAAGCTCAACAGCCGGGATTTTTATCGCACGCTCTCGACCGTGCCTTTACTTGGCGCATACAGCAGCGCGGTGCTTCCCCGTCCGGCAGACTGGCCGGACAGCGCGCGCATCACCGGATATTGGCTGGACGATGAGGAGTCGTTGTTTCAGCCGCCGGAAGCGCTCGTTTCGTTTCTGGAGCAGGGCGAACCCCCGGTCTATATCGGCTTTGGCAGCATGTCGGCAAAAGACCCGGCACGTATGGCGCAGATCGTTTTGGATGCCGTTGCGCGCACAGGTCGGTGCGCCGTGATCGCAACCGGTTGGGGCGGCATCAGCGAACTTCCTTCTTCTGATCGGGTTTATGTGCTTGATCAAGCGCCGCATGGCTGGCTGTTCTCCAGAATGTCGGTGGTCGTCCATCACGGCGGCGCGGGCACGACGGCGGAAGCCCTACGCGCAGGAAAGCCCAATGTCATCGTACCCTTTATCGTTGATCAGCAGTTTTGGGGCAGGCGCGTTCAGGCTCTGGGCGCGGGACCTGCACCCATTCCCGCGCGAAAGCTCACCGCAAAACGCCTCGCTGACGCAATCGAGCGCGCGGCGACCGATTCCGCGATACGGGAAAGCGCAGAGAGAATCAGCCGCGCGATCCGGGCAGAACACGGGCTGGATCAGGCGACAGAGTTCATATTGAAGCATTGGGGTGCATCCAAATGAAACTGCAAAACGCGACAACCGAGCCCTATCCGCGTATCCGCCGCCTGATGGCGGACGGAGGCAGGCTCGGCAGAGAGAAGCACCTGATTCACGGGTTGTACGAGTTGGACATCACCGCGGCGCGGCAAGCGATCCGCAGCTATCGGGCGCAATCCGGCAACGGGCTCTCGCTCAATGCCTATATGATCGCTTCCGTCGGCCGCGCGGTCGAACGGCATAAGCAGATGCAAGCCTGCTTTTCGGGCAACCGCAACATCGTGATCTTTGACGACGTGGACGTCAACACCATGTTCGAGGTGGAAGAAAACGGGCAAACGCTCATCCGCCCGCACATCCTGCGTGCGGTCAATAAAAAAACGCCAGCCGCGCTCCACGAGGAGATCCGCGCGTTTCAGCAAAATCCGAATAACGGCGGCGAAAAACGTGGGATCGAATGGTTTGTGCGACTGCCGGGTTTCCTGCGGCGTGCCTTATTGCGCGCGATGTTTAGAAACCCCGTTTGGCTCAAAGAGATGAACGGAACGGTCTCTGTTTCCTCCGTCGGCATGTTCGGTCAGGGCGGCGGCTGGGCCATTCCCGTCTCCAACGCAACGCTGCAGATCACGCTCGGCGGCATCGTGAAGCGACCCATGTTGATCGAAGGGACGTTGGAGGAGCGGCAATATCTTTGCGTGACCGTCAGCGTCAATCACGACCTCGTCGATGGCGCGCCCGCGGCGCGCTTTGCGCAGTCGCTCAAAGAAATCGTGGAAAGCGGTGCGGTGTTGAAGCAAGCCACGCAATAGATTGATCCACTGTGCATGTTTTTGTAGTCGATTAAAGAAACCGCCATTACAGGCGGTTTTCTGTTCTTGAACTAGATTCTTAAATCTTTCTTACACCTTCCGCAACACCCTCGCCTCATACGGCGCAAATCGTCTTTCATCAGCACTCCCGCAGTTCGACAACACGACCTCCCCGCGCAGCTCCTCCGGCAGCAGCGCTTCTTCGCCGCTCATGTTGCAGACAACCGTGAAGGTTTCGCCGTCTAACTTGCGCTCGTAGGCGAAGAACTGCGCATGCTCCGTCCAGAGCGGGCGATACTCGCCGTATTGCAGCGTTGTTGAGTCGTTGCGCAGCGCAATGAGCCTGCGGTAAAACTGCAGCACAGAGTTCGGGTTCTGTTCCTCTTGTTCTGCGTTGATCGATGAATAGTTCGGATTGACCATGATCCACGGCTCACCGGACGTGAAGCCCGCGTGTTTTGCCGCGCTCCACTGCATCGGCGTTCGCGCATGGTCGCGCCCTTTGTGCAGGATGCCGTGCCAGGTCTCACCTGTGCGTCCTGCTTGTTTCGCTTCGTTGAGGGCGTTGATCCCCTCGATGTCGCGTATCGCGCCCTCGTCCGGAAACGGCGTGTTCGTCATGCCCAGTTCCTCGCCCTGATAGACAAACGGCGTGCCCCGCAACAGATGCATTGCCGCAGCCAGCATCTTCGCCGAGCGGATACGCAGCTCCTCCGTCTCCGTGCACCCGAAGCGGGACACCGCGCGGGACTGGTCGTGATTCGACCAGAACAGGCTACCCCAGCCGCTTTTCGTCGCCTCCTGCCAGGCGTTTATGATCTCCTTGAAGCGCTTAAGCGTCCATGGTACGGGATCGTATTTTCCGCGCGGGCCGTCGTCGATCTCCATCAGGTCAAACGGAAAGATCATGTCGAAGATGCCCGCCTCTTCGTCCAGAAGCTTTGCGCCTTCTTCCGGCGTGGTAAACGGCGCTTCGCCGAGGCAGAGACAATCCCGCCCCGCATAGCAGTTTTGCCGCAGTTCGCGCAGGTGGTCATATAGCTTCGGCCGGTTGGCGAAGTGCTCGAACGCGAGCGCATAGCCCGCCTCGTTCGGCGCGCCCGCTCCGTCCGGCAAGCCTTCGTCCTTGGCGATGCAGTTGATCACGTCCATGCGAAAGCCGTCCACACCCTTGTCGAACCAGCGGTTGACCATGGCGTAAACGTCCTGCCGCATCGCGGGGTTCTCCCAGTTGAGATCGGGCTGTTTCTCCGAAAACAGGTGCAGGTAATGCTGCCCCGTCGCCTCGTCCAGCTTCCATGCGGATGGCGAGAAGAACGACGCCCAGTTGTTCGGCGTTCCGCCGTCTTTCCCGTCCCGCCAGATATAGTAGTCGCGGTAGCTGTTCTCCCTTGACTGGCGTGACTCGGTAAACCAGCGGTGCTCGTCCGACGTGTGGTTGACCACCAGATCCATTACAAGCTTGATATCCCGCGTGTGGAGCCCTTCCAGCAGCGCGTCGAACTCCACCATCGTGCCGAACTCCGCCATGATGGCTTCGTAATCCCGAATGTCGTATCCGTTGTCGTCGTTCGGCGAGTCATAGACCGGGCAGAGCCAGACCGCGCCGATACCCAGCGCTTTGAGATAGTCCAGCTTTTCAATGATGCCGCTAAGATCGCCGATTCCATCCCCGTTCGTGTCCAGAAAGCTCCGCGGGTAGATCTGGTAAAACACCCGCTCTTTCCACCAGGCTTGCTTCATGTTATGCCTCCGTCTCCAGATAGAGGATAGCAAAACGTTCGATACGGGTGAGTTTGATCAGCGCGATATCTCCCCGCGCGCCTTTTTCTATCTCGAAGTCGACTTGCTCCGCCGCTCCGTCGTTCCGATCGGGAGAGGCGATAAACAGCCGCGTAACGGGCTTGCATATCTGCACACGAAGCGTGATTTGCTCGATGGACACCGGTTCGTTTCGCCCCTCATTCCAGCGAGAGGATTCGTCACCCGTCAGGTTGATCAGTGCGATCAGTTTTCGCTGATGATCCTCGCGCAGGGTCAGCCAGAGCCTGCTCCCCTCGCCGGAAACCGAATACGGCACGTCGCAGGCGTACTCCTCGTTGTCCCAGCCGCAGTGCGTCATGCTCACATCGGTCAACGTCTCGTCATACAGCAGCGTTTCGTAGCGCACGAAGAAGTCGTCATATGCGCGGAGTTTTTTCTCCTGGTCCGGATGCAGCCGCGTATAGTCGGCATAATACCCTTGTGTGAGCGCGGCGTTATCCTCGCCAAACCAAAGCTGTGTCGCGCCGTTTGCGGCAATCGCGCTCATGAGAATCAGCTGCGCGTTCAGCGCGCGCTCCGGCGTGTCGAGCCGAAACGGCGCGGGGTAGGCAGCGAGCACAACGGGCTTCCCCGCGGCTTTTGCGCCGGATATGATCCCGACCAAGTGTTCGTAGCGCTCATAGGGCGGCCATACCTCGATATAAACCGCGTCCAACGGCGCATGCATCGTTCGCTCGACCGGCCAGTTGCCGACGTTGTTGAACACAAGCGCCGCCTGCGGCAGTGCTGTTCGCGTTTGTTCGATCAGCGGGGCAAACACGTCCTCCAGATACACGGCTTCGCCTTTTGCGTCCAGCGCGGTCTTCGGAAAGCCGTAGGTATCCATATGAATCCCGTCGAACCCGGCCCTCTCAACCGCGTCGACATATTGCGACACAATATGGTCCCGCCAGCCGCTGTTGAGATTCATGATCGCAAAGACGTCGATAAACCGGATCGGCTCGTCAGCGCGCGCGTAGAGCCGCCAGTCGGGATGGCGGCTTGCAAACGCTTCGCTCGCGGCATAGACCGCGCCGTAACCCAGCGCACGCATCCCGCGCGCATGACAGGCGGCGATCTTCCGCCGGATGACGGGCATCGAGTTGCGTTTTCCCATCATATCCTCATAGTCCGGCTCACCGGACAAAAGCTGATCATGACGGTAGGACCAGTCGTAAAACTGCACTGCGTTGACATGGTGCTTCGCCATGGCGAGCACGTCTTTTTCGTCCGCCTCTTCCGGTGAAAAATCCGATAAAAAACCATAGCGGAATACGCGAAGCTCTTTCTGGACATCGACGGCGCATGCGGCACGCTCCCCCGAATCCGTCTCGCATATGATGCCGAGCCCGCAAAAATCCTCGTCAACAGGCGGCAAAACAACGCACGTTGCTTCTCCCGTATTTGGTATTACCAGCGTTTGCAGCGCTCGCTCCAGCGAAAAAACGGAGATGCGGAAGTGCTCCGCATCCCCCGTGTATGCAATCGTCAGCGTAATCTGCTCGCCGGGCAGATACCGTCCTTTTTCCGGATAGATTTCCATAGCCATTCCTCTTTATCCCTTCAATGCACCATCTGCCAGCCCTTTGATGAACTGCCGCTGGAACACGAGAAAGATCACGATCACCGGAATGATTGCGATCACCGCCGTGGCTGCCATGAGATGCCACTTCGCTCCGGCGAACTGCTGAAAGAACACCGACAGCGCCTGCGGGATGTTCTGCTTTGCGCGGCTCTGCAGGAAAAACACGGCTTGCGCATAGTTGTTCCATATACCGAATCCATTGAGTATGACGAACGACGCCGTCGCGGGTTTGATGACGGGAAAGATCACTTTCCAGAACGTGCCAAACGGCGAACAGCCGTCCAGCGCGGCGGCCTCGTCCAGCTCTTTGGGCAGTGCGCGAATAAACGTTGCGTAGATAAACACCGCTGACGGGAGCGCGAGCGCCGAGCACACCAAGATCATGCCCCAGAGTGTATCAATCGCGTGGATCTTCCGCATGAGCACATACAGCGGGACGGTGTTGATGATGCCGGGGATCATCATGCAACCGATGAGAAGGCCGAACACAAACTTGTTATAGCGCGTGCTGTGCCGCGCGATGGCATAGCCCGCGAGCCCGCCGGCGCCGATGGTGAGCAGCAGTGTGCCGCCCGTGATCACGGCGGAGTTGATCATCGCCGTCCCGATTTTCGACTTGTTCCATGCGTCGATGAAATTGTGCCAGAAGAAGTTCGGCACAAAGATATTGCCCTCATAAAACACGCGCGTCGGTGCGTTGAGTGCGAGCACCAGCAGCACATAAAACGGAATCAGGCAAATCGCGCAGATACACAGTATCAGAAGCATCCGCAACGCGCGGAGCCATTTGTTAAGTTTCATATCGCCTGCTCCCTTCTCAGGTTTTTTGCCGCGTCAGCCGCATGGAAATCAGCACGGGCACAAGGATGATGAAAAAGAGAATCATCGCAACAGCCGTGGAATAGCCCGTGCGGCTGCCGTAGCACATGCGCATGATATAGATCGACAGGCTCTCGGTCGCATATCCCGGACCGCCTTCGGTCAGCGACATAATCACGTCGAACACCGAGAGCGAGCCGATGACGTTTGTGACCACATTGATGCGGATGGCGGGCATCAGCATCGGGATCGTTACGCTCTTAAACCGCTGCCATGCGTTCGCCCCGTCGATCAGCGCCGCTTCGTTGATCTCGGTCGGAATCGACTGCAATCCCGCAAGGTAGATGATCATCGTCATGCCGGAAAACTGCCAAACGTTGACCAGCACCAGCACCAGCAGCGCCGAAGGATAGGAGCTCATCCAGCTGCCAACCAGATCCGGCAGATTGAGCTGCTGAAAGGCGTAGAAAAGAAACCCCCGCCCCGGTTGCAGCAGGAAAAACCAGATATACCCCATGATGAGCGGACTGATGATCGCAGGCAGGTAAATGATCACGCGAACGATGCTCTTGCCGCGAAAATCGCTGTTCATCAAAAGCGCATACGCCAGGCCGACGAGATTCAGCAGCAGCGCGCTTCCGGCCGCGAAGATCAGCGTCGTTTTGATGTCGTGCATCGCGCGCGCATCATGAAAGAAGTCTATGAAATTCTGTAGCCCCACAAAGGCCGCCTTGCCCATTCCGTCCCAGTCGGTCATGCTCATGCCGATACCGCTGATCAGCGGATAGACGAAGAACATGCCGTAGAGCATCAGCGCGGGCAGGGATAAAAACTGTGCGAGCGAAACTCTTTTTCTTCGCATTGGTTACCCCGTATAGCCCGCGGTGGTGGCCGCCGATGTTTCGGCATGCCGCCACCGCTGGTTTCAGTTTATGAGTTTGTTTTGGTTTTGTTTAGAATCCCGCATTCCAGGCGGTTTCGAACGCAATTGCGAACTCTTCCGGCGTGTAGGTGCCTGCGAGCAGATCCTGCACGAGGCGGCCGGCGTCGTCGCCGGAGAAGCCGGCGGGTTTCTCATTGGTGAAGCCGATGTTCGTGGCGCTCTTGACCGCGTCGCTGACGCCGGCAACCACGCTAGCGGGTGCCCAGCTGGCGTCTACGTCGGTAAACGCGCTCGGTGAGCCGAGAGTTTCGGAGTACTTCTTCTGGTTCTCCGCGCTGAAGAGGAAGTTGAGGAAATCAACCGCCGCCTCCTTGTTCGGAGAATCGACATAGATGGAGTAGCCGGAGTCTTCCGCGACCAGCACGACCGGCACGCCGTCCGGCATGAAGGACGGGTACGGCGCGAAGCCGATGTTATCCGCCATATCCGGATTCTTCTCGAGGATGCCGGAGAGCGCCCACATGCCATTGGAGAACATGGCGGCCTTGCCGGTGACAAACGCGTCGACGCAATTGTCGCTCGTCGCTGTCAGCACATCCGCATTGATGAGGTTTTTCTGCTGCAGGTCGACGAGGTTACGCGCGAAGGTGGCGAGCGCGCCGTCCGGGCTGCCCCACTGCAGGATCGTTGTGTCGTTGCTCAGGAAGGCCTGCTTTGCGGCGGTTGCGCCGTATTTGGCCTTGATGTAGCCCTGCGGGAAGAACTCCAGCAGGTGGCCCAGGTGCCAGGCTTCGCCGAAGATGAACCACGGATCAACATCCGGATAAGCGGCCTTGATCACTTCGAGGTTGCTCACGAATTGTTCCCAGGTGGTTGCAGGCGTGATGCCCAGTTCTTCAAACATCTGCTTGTTATAGAAGAAGCCCGCCATCGTCATATTGGTGCATACGCGATACTGGTTTCCGCTGGCAAGATCGGTGCAGCTTTCCTTCATGGAAGGAATCAGGCGGTCCCACCACTGGCTCATGTCGTTGAGCGCAAGATATTTGCCCTGGTCGACAAACTCCTGCTCGTAGGTGGTCATCACGTCCGGCACGGCATCGGAAGCAAACTTGATCTTGATGATGTTGCTCGCATCCTGCTGGTATTCCTGTTCTACCGTGATGCCGTTGGACTGTGCGTTGTACGCGGCGATGATTTCATCGAGCAGGTCGATGGTCTCAACTTTACCGGTAAAGAACGAAAGGTTGACGTCCTGTTTCGGCGCTTCCGCCGCGGCAGGTGCTGCGGCTTCCGCCTGCGCAGGTTCTTCTGCTGCCGGCTGTGCGGGTGCGGCGCATCCGCTGAACAGGGCTGCCGTCATCAACAGGGCAAGGAGTAAGGCTGTCCACTTTTTCATTGATTCTCCTCCTAGATTGTTCTTGACTTGAAATGTGTAAATGAATCGGTCAATCTGTGCGAGAGGTACCCTCTGCTACTATTATGTCAGACTCGGCATGAAAAATATATTCCGCGTTTTTCCGATTCGGGTGCCTGTTTTTGCGATTGTTCGGCTGTGTCTTCACCCGTTTTCAGGCTGGCGAGATGCAACTGCGGGTTGACAATTCTTTTATTTTACGATTCCGGTTCGGTTTTTTTTGATTTTGCTTCGTATATGCCGTTTTATGCTATACTCAGGTCGAAAGCGGTCCTTTGATAAACGATTGACCGGTTTTTAAACGTTCTGGCTTCGAAAGGCGGAATCATTTCGCAATGGCGCATCAAAACAGACGTTACCAGCTCAAGGCGCGCCTGCTCGCGGTCATCGCCCTGCTCATCTTTGGCTCCGTTGTGCTTGTTTCAACCATCGGGTTCATGCGCTACAGCGAAGATCTGCTCGATCAGACCGAAACGCAGACACAGCAGCTCATCGAACAAATCGCGCTCAACACCGGCAACTACATCAATGAGTTGTCGCGTCTTTGCATGTCCCCTTATTATAACGAACGAATCATGAACCTGCTCGCCTCCAGTCCGGAAACCTCTGCCGAGCAGCTGGAGAAGCGCCGCACCATCCAGAACTACCTGCGCGAGGTAATGACCATCCCGCGCAAGGACATCCTGCGCGTTTACATCTTCTCCGACGAAGTCTATTACAGCACGCGCACAAGCCACGCGCTGGAATCCGGCGAAGATTTCGAAACCGAGGCTTGGTATCAGGACGCTCTGCAGACCTCGCAGACGGTGTTTATCCCGGCACATGTAGAAGAAAACGGCGCATACTCGATCACGATCTTCTCTATGGCGCAGCGCCTGCGCGGCTTGTCTGATTCTTCCAGAACGCTAGGCGTGATCCGTGTTGATGCGAACTACAGCGGCATACAGGACGTTTTGGACGACGTGCAGCTGCTCGAAAAAAGCGCGCTTTTCATCATTGACAGTGCGGACAGCGTGATCTATGAGCGCAGCGGGCTGCCGGACGAACTGACAAACGCGGAGGTGTTCCATGCGGCAAAAGCCGCAGACGGCCCCGCGCGCGTGGTGCTCGGCAAGGAGCGCTACATCATCAACACCCAGCCGGTAAAGGATACGAACTGGACGATCATCGCGGTCAACGCACAGTCCAGTCTCATGCAAAACGTATCGCAGGCGCGCAACTTCACGATCGTTCTCGCCTTCTTCTGCGCGGGGCTCGGTCTTCTGGTTTCCGTTCTGTTCGTCCGGTCGTTCCTCAAGCCGATCTATGAAACTGTCGGCGTCATGCAAAAGGCGCAGAGCGGGGACTTGAGCGTACGCGCGCGTGACAACCGCGCCGTGGAAATCGACTATGTCAACCGGTCATTCAACGAGCTGCTCTCGCGCATCGCGGAGATGATGGAGCGGGATGCCACGCTCACGAAAGAAAAATACGAGGCAGAGTACCTGCAAAAGATCGCGCAGTACGACGCGCTCTATAATCAAATTCGCCCGCACTTTCTGTTTAATACGCTCAGCACGGTCAGCCTGCTCATCAAGAGCAAACGATATGCCGACGCGGTGAGCAGCATCGAAGACCTCTCCGTGCTGCTGCGCGGCATGGTGAACACCGATCGTGACATCACGTTTTCCGCCGAACTCAAGATCGCGGAGTGCTATTTGAGCCTGCAGGAGCGGCGGCACGACATGCTGCGTTATGAAATTACGCTGGATCCCTCGCTGGCGGATTGCCGCCTGCCGGCGCTGACGATTCAGCCGCTTGTCGAAAACGCGTTGATCCATGGCTGCGAACCCCGCACCGGTCCGTCCCGCATCGATATTTCCGTCCGGCGGGAGGAAGAATACGCCGTGATCACGGTTGCGGACAGCGGCATCGGCATGGACGAAGCGCAGGTTGCCGCCCTGATGCAGGCAATCTCCCTCAGCGCACCGCATCCGCAGCAGGCGGAAACACGCGGTATCGGACTCGTCAACATCGCGCAGCGGCTTAAGCTGAAATACGGAACGCGCACCAGCATCTCCGTTGTCTCGGAGCGGGACGTCGGCACAACGGTGACTATACGCATTCCTGCGGACTGCACACAGCAGCGTCCGCCGCTTTCATAGAGGCAGTATATGCATTTTCGCAAGGCTACAGAGTATAAGGAGTTGCAGATATGACTCGCGTTTATCGTGTATTGATTGTCGAGGACGAACCCCTCATGCGGCAGTATCTGACGGAGAACCTGTCTTTGCTGCACGCGGGGTTTACCGTCGCCGATACCGCGCGAGACGGGAACGCCGCGCTCTCACTGCTGAAAGAAAACGAATATGACCTGATCATCACCGATATCCGCATGCCCGGTATGGACGGGCTGACGCTCGTGGAGCGCATCCGCGCGGCCGGCAACCGCGTCTCGGTGATCATCCTGTCCGGATACGACGAGTTTGATTATGCGCGCACCGCTTTGCGATACGGTGTTTCGGAATATCTGCTCAAGCCGCTCAAAGACAACGAGCTGAAGGAAACGCTCGGTCGCCTGGGCGCACAGATTGAACGGCGCCGGGGCGAGGCGCGGATACCGGCCGACCTGACGCCGGAAAACATCTCTCGCTTTGTCGCTTCCTGCTTTTGCGAAACGGACGCGGAGCAAACACAGCTCGTCGAACGCGCGGTCCGCTATATTACGACGCATTTTGCCGAACCCATCGCACAATCGGATGTGGCCGGTGCGCTCGGGGTGACTCCTGCCTATCTGAGCAGTGTGTTCCACGAGGAAAAAGGCGAATCCTACAGCAAGTTTCTAACGCGCCTTCGCATGACGCAGGCTGCGCTGCTGCTCAAAAGCAATCCAACGCTCACCTTGCAGCATGTCGCCGAGCAGACCGGATACGCATCGGATAAACACTTCATCGGCGTGTTTAAGAAGTACTTCGGGACAACGCCAAACGAATACCGGCAAAAAAATAATACCACCGGATAACCGGCGGCATTTCGCTGAATCCATACGCTTCTCTATGTAAATATCATCTAACAATCACCGAATGCGCCGGGATGGCATCCTGACGCATTTTGCTCTTCACTATCGAATCCATTGCCTTATAACGAACCAATCAGCGCCCGCACTGGCCTCCGCTGAGGTCGAGCACCGAACCGGTCATATAGGAGGAAGCATCCCCGGCCAGGAACGCAACCGCCGACGCAACTTCGTCCAGCGATGCGATCCGCCCGATTGGGATTCTCTTGTTATACTGATCGATTTCGCGGTCCAGCAGCTCCGCCGTCATGTCGGTGTACATGATGCCCGGTGCAACGGCGTTGACGCGCACCCCGAGCGCCGCCGCTTCCTTCGCGAGCGAAACGGTAAACGAAATTACGCCGCCCTTGCTGGCAGCATAGTGTGATTTGCCGTTTTTTGACCCCAGATATGCCGTTGCCGATGCGACGTTGATGATCGAAGCGCTTCTTTGCGTCGCATCCGCTGTTTGCAGCATCTCGCGGCATGTCAGAAACACACCTGTCATGTTCACCGCCATCACGCGATTCCAGGTTTCCAGCGTCGTGTCCAGAATGTTAGAAACCGGGCAGACACCCGCGTTGTTGACGAGCACGTCAACCGACGAAAATCGCTCCAACGCCGACGCAAACAGCGCTTGAACATCCGCCTCAACTGAAACATCCGCGCGCACCGCCGCGGCTTTGACGCCGTACCGGCGCATGATGTCCACAGCGATGGTCTCCGCTTTTTCCGCGTTTGATATATAGCTCAGCAGAATATTTGCGCCTTCTTCCGCCAACCGCTCGCAGATTGCTTTTCCAAGCCCTCTGCTGCCGCCGGTGACGATGGCGTTTTTTCCTTTCAGATTCAAATCCATCTGTCCGGGGTCAGCCGGTGACGATCGCAACCGAGGCCGAGCAACCGATCCGGTCCGCGCCGGAGGCGAGGATCTCGCGCGCAAACGCCGCGGTTTTGATGCCGCCGTCAATCTTGATCTTCACCGCGCCGCCAACGATTTCGCGCACAAACGCGACGTCGTTTTTGCAAGCTGCTTTTCCGGTTAATGCATTGGAGATCTTAACATATTCCGGCGCTGCGTCGCGAATCAGCTCCAGCGTTTTTCTCTTTTCTTCGTCGCTGAGCAGGCCCTGCTCGTAGATGGCCTTTACCTTCACGCCGAACCCCGCGGCATTCATCATGGCAAGCAGCTCGCGCTTGACCTCGTCGAACTCGCCGGACTTGATGGCGACGAGATTCAGCTCCACATCGAGTTCCGTCGCGCCGTTTGACACACACTCCTTGATCTCGCAGAGCTTCGCCGCGGTCGACGCCGCGCCGTGCGGAAACCCGACCGGCGCACAGATGCCGACATTGCAGGTTTTCAGCGCTTCGGCCGCCTCGCGCACAAAATACGGCGTGACGCAGACGTTGGCAAACTTATACTGTCTTGCCAGCGCACACTGTTCGAGAATTTTTGCGCGCGTCATATCGGGGTTTAAGATCGAGTGTTCGATAGAACCCGCGAGTTCCAGATTGCCGCCGCCTGCCGGCGATGATTCCGTGCCGGATCCCAGGTGTTTATAGACCTCTTCCGTCACTTTTTTTACGACTTCGTCGATGTTCATCTGCCTGTTACCTTTCCGTCAAACGTCCAGTGGTCGATGACGCCGCACACTGTGTTGTCGGCGATGATTTCCTTGTCGTCGAGGAGCATCTTTGCCGCGCCGCCGTCCACATTGACCAGCACAAGATCGCCGATTCCGGCGTCGGCTCCGTCAAACACGATCTGCTGCGTGCCAACAGCGTTGCCAGACCCCTCTAGATACTCGACAATCAGCAGTTTGTAGTGATCATGCGTTTTTTCCTTGACGGTCGAAACTACGTTTCCAACGACTCTGGCCAATCTCATGCTGCCGCCTCTAGCTCTTTGCGCTTGTCTTCTGCGGCGCTTTGGCTTTTGGTTGTTCGCCGAGCAGCTGCTCAACGTCTTCGTGCGGGCTGGGGATGACATGCACCGAGTAGAGCTCGCCGACGCGCTTTGCGGCGGCAGCGCCCGCTTCAACGCTGGCTTTCACCGCGCCGACATCCCCGCGCACCATCACGGTCACCAGCCCGGAGCCGATCTTTTCTTTTGAGATCAGCATCACATTCGCAGCCTTCACCATGGCGTCCGCCGCTTCTATAGCGGCGACCAGGCCCTTTGTTTCCACCATTCCTAGAGCTTCTTTCATTTCAATTCCTCTCCTTTGCGTTATTGCACATTATATTCGTCGATAAAGCCGGCAATCGCCGCGTCCACCGGCGTATGCTTCTGCCGGAACAGCAGCGCCGCTTCCTTTGAACCGATCAGATAGACAAAATCGCCCGGCCCCGCCTGCCGCGTCGCATCCGCGGCAATGATGGACTTGGCCGGTTTGCCGTTTTCAATCGTTTCCACGACCAGCAGCTTGATGCCCGACAGCGACTCGTATTTTCTTGTCGCAACGACGGTTCCGATCACTCTTCCGGTATACACGAACGCACCTCTTCTCTATCCTGCATCAATATATCGCGCGCCTGACCAGGTCCATGTTTGGCGAAGGGATCACGACCGACTGTGCGATCAATCCCTGCGCACCTTCCGATTGTTCCGCCGCGCGGACGGCCGCTTCGCAGGCGGACACATCACCCGTCAAGATGACAAACGCTTTTCCGCCGAGGCCTCTGCCAAGTCGGATCTCGATGAGCGAGATGCTCGCGGCCTTGACCGCCGCGTCCGCCGCTTTGATTGCCACGCAGAGTGAAAACGTCTCCAGTATGCCGAGCGCGCCGGGCGACTCCACATCGGAACACGCCGCGACGGCGGTGAGCACCTGCGGGTGGATGCTGGGGATCACCAAGCTGTCAATCAGGCCTGTTCCGCAGACGGCCGAGCCCGCCTCGACGCTCGCCGTTACGGCGGCAACATCGCCGGAAACCAGCACGATATATTTCCCAGCACAGACCGCCTGGGCCGTGACGAGCGATACATCCGCCGTTTTCAGCATACTGTCCGCCGCTTCGATCCCCTTTGGGATGTTCTGGCATTCAATCATTCCCAGTGCGTTCATATCATACTCCTCGCGTTAGCGTGATTGCGTTGCTGTCGATCTGTTCTACGACCCCGTCGATGCTCGCGTGGATGTTCGCGCCCATCTTGCCCTCCGGAATCCGCGCAATGAGATCGCCCTTCTTCACGCGGGTTCCGACCGCCACGACGGGTTCGGACGGCGCGCCGATGTGCATTTTGAGCGGAATCGTCACGCGCGAAATGTCCGGCTCTTCCCGTACAAACGGCGCGTTGGACACATACTGTGAGACGCCGAGCCGCGATTCGAGGCGAAACACCGGCAGCTTCGTCAGGTTGTATCCATCCGAAACAGGGTACGCAATCCGCTTCTCCGGCTTGACGCCCGCGCGGCTCAGACCGTCCTTCATGCGCGTCATCATCGCGGACGGGTTTAATCCGAAATTGCAGGCATAATATGTGCAGAGCCCGCAGTTGCAGCAGGAGAAGATGCCGTTGACGTCGCCGAGCAGGCTGCCGTCGTCGTATGCGGCGGCACGCATGGCTTTATGCGGCTCAACCTTTAGGCCGAGCGCGTTGCGCGGGCACATCTGCGTGCAGAGGGTGCACTGGCAGCACACGGCTTTGGCGAGCTTCACGTCCCGCGCATAGTCGTCCGTCTTTGTCGCAATCAACGGATGATCGTCTTTCAACACGACGATGCCGCCTGTCGTCTTCGTGACCGGCTGGCTCCAGTCTGTCTCAAGCGTGCCCATGCATGGGCCGCCGACGATTGCGACGTGTCCGTTCGGACTCGTCGGACCGCCCGCGCGCGTAATCAGCGCCTGCAGCGGGGTTCCGACGGGAACGTCCAGCGTGACGGGATGATCCACCTCTCCGGTGACGGTCACGGTTTTGCTCGTCACAGGTGTTCCGCCGAGCGCGCGGCTGACGTTTCGCAGTGTGCTGACGTTGAGCACAACCGCGCCCGCGTCCAGCGGCAGGCCGCCGGTGGGAACCACCTTTCCGGTCACTTCGTAAACCATCACCTGCTCGTCGCCCGCGGGATACGTGCTCTTGAGCAACTTCAGCGATATGCCCGGTTTCCCTTTGATCGCCCGCTGGAGCGCAGCAACCGCGTCGTGATAGTGCTCTTTGGTGCAGATGACGGCTTTTTTCGCGCCGGTCGCTACCATTGCCGCTTCCAGCCCGGCGACGATATCGTCGGCTTCGTCCCGCATGGCGCATTGGTCAACGTTGAGCAGCGGTTCACACTCCGCGCCGTTTGCGATGACGATGTCCGCCTTGCAGTTCAGCTTCACGTGCGTGGGAAATCCCGCGCCGCCCGCGCCGACTACGCCGGCATTTTTGATTTGTTCGAGTATTTCTGCCATATCCGCATCTTTCCCGTAACGGTTATTAAACGATTCTCAGATCACCGTGCAGCACACAGCGCCGCGCGCGCGTAAAAGACTTTGCGCTCGTTAGGCCCTCGCCCGTCGGCGTTGCGATCGTCAGCGTGGTGTAGCCTTCCGCCTGGAAGCCCAGCCCCGCGTAGGACGGCGCGTTTTTCACGAACACCGTGGTGTTCAGCGCCGTGGCCGCATAGGTGAGGTGCTTGATGTTGGTGGAGTGGATCATCGCCGAGTGCTGACAGCCCTGCTCCGCGCAGATGGCCTCCTCCACCGCTTCCTCGATGGAGGAAACGGTGCAGACGCCCAGCACGGGCATGAGCATCTCCGTGCGCACGAACGGATGATTCTTGTCCACGCGCGCGATGACGAGACGCGGGTCGCCAGAAAAGCTGACACCGCTCTTCCTGAGGATGACAGCCGCGTCCCGGCCGACGTATTTACGATTGATTACATAACGATCGTTCTGTTTCACCAGAACGGTATTGACGATTTGATCGATCTCTGCTCCGGAGACGAGATATGCGCCGTTTTGCTGCATCGCGCCGATGAGTTCGTCCGCGATCGAGGCGAACGCGAACACTTCTTTTTCGGCGATGCAGACGACGTTGTTATCGAAACTTGCGCCGTCCACGATATCCTTTGCCGCCTTCTTGACATCGGCGGTATCGTCCACGATGACGGGCGGATTGCCCGGCCCGGCGGCGATGACCTTCTTGCCGGTGCGCATGGCGACCTTGACCACCGCCTCGCCGCCCGTGACGGACAGCAGCGGGATGTCCCCGGCTTCCATCATGGCTTTTCCGCTCTCGAGCGTCGGTTCCTTCACGGTGGTAATCAGCGTGGCAGGTCCGCCCGCGCGCACGATGGCTTCGTTGAGCAGGCGCATGGCCTCCTGGGAGGCGCGCTTTGACGCCGGATGCGGATTGAACACCACGGCGTTACCCGCCGCGATCATGCTGATCGAGTTGTTGATGACGGTGGACGTCGGGTTTGTAGACGGCGTAATCGAGCCGATGACGCCGTAGGGCGCGGCTTCGACCAGCGTCAGTCCATAGTCCCCCGTGAACGCCTGTGCGTGCAGGTCTTCAATGCCGGGCGTCTTTTCCGCTGCCAAAACGTTTTTTGCAACCTTGTCGGCAATCCTGCCGTAACCGGTCTCCTCGTGCGCGAGGCGCGCGAGATTTTCCGCGTTGTTCAGCGCGGCTTTGCGCATGGCCTCAATCAGACGGCTGCGCTTCTCCAGCGGCATCCTTATGAGCTCTTTCTGCGCGGCTTTCGCGCTGGCGATCGCTTCCTCCATCGTTTCACAGAGCCAGTCTCCATATGCTCCGGACGACTGGTGCTGAAACTTTGCGAGCGTTTCGCTGATGATGCTGTCGATCTGTGTATCCGAATATGCCATATTGTCCTCTTTTCAGCCCAACCTGAGATGGCTACTTGCTGCCGTACTTTTCAAACACGCGCGAACCGCGGATGTCGATGGAATCGATAATCGCGATAATCGCAAGGTCGCTCGGTTTACCGTCCGTAAACGCGGTTTGGCGCGAGGAGCTGCCGCTGCAGCACATCACCACTTCGCCTTCGCCCGCGCCGACCGCATCGATTGCAACCAGCGGATTTCCCTTTGGCTGCATCGTTTCCAGATCCAGCGGCATGACCACCAGCAATTTGAGGCCTTGCAGCGTTTCCGATTTATTCGTGCTCACTACGCTGCCGCGCACTTCGCCAATCATCATAAGCTTCTCCTTTGTGCGCGCCTGGCGCGCCACCTCGAACTCTGTCGTTTCCCCGTGAATGTGTTACACGTACTCGATATGGATCAGCAGTTCCTTCGCCGTATCAGCCGCAAGCGGCGTGACGATGGCGTCCTTTGCGCAGCGAATCGTCTTTTGCCCGGCCTTTTTGGCATCCACCACGTCCTGTTCCGTCACGAGTGAACAAACGCCGCCGGACGCGGACTCGACCGGCTGATACGCAAAGATCCGCATCCCCATTGAGGAAAGCGTGTCGATCGCCTCCGCCAGAAGCGCAAAATACGTGCCGCGCCGGAATGTCGGCGGTTCGAAATCCAGCAGGATATCTACCGTCTTGCCCCAGAGGATGCGGCGAAGCAGCGCTTCACCCGCGCCTTCGCCATCCGAACCGCTTCCCATCCGTGTGAGCATGCCCGTCTCGGGCGCAAGCAACACCGCGTTTTCCGCCTGCACGAGCAAGCGCACGAGTTCGTTTTTCTGCGCCGCCCAGTTCAGGCGCGAGGCAGGGAACGCTCCCGTGTCGAATTCCGTCCCGTCTAAAAAGACGAACCGGACGCTTTCGCCGTAACGCTCCAATACCGCAGCGACTGCCCGCTCGGGAGCGGGCACAAAGCTCGGAACCAACACGAGCGTTTTTTCATTTATGCATCCCGTTGTCTCACCGGCTTTGGCTTGCGCGCCGTCCGCTTGTTGGATGCTTTCGATGATGCGGCTGATGTCCGCGTCGCTCAGGCTCATTGCTTCCTCTCAATCGCAACGATTTCCAGCAGTTCCCCGTTCCTGATACCGCCCGCGTTGGCCTCCTCCATGTCCAGATGCAGCTCGAGCTGATGCCCTTCCCCGCACCGAACCGGAACTTTCTCAAAGACCAGCGCGCGAACGCCTTCCTTCCGGATGCTGACCAAATCGCCGTTGTGCAATCCGAAAAAAGCCGCCTGCTCCCCGGAAAGATGCACATGCCGCTTGGCAACGATCACGCCATACGGCAGCTGTACCTGTCCGTTCTGCCCGATGATCGTTGCGCCCGGCGTGCCTTCGATATCCCCGGAAATGCGCACAACCGGCGCAATGCCGAGCTTGTACGCGTCCGCCAGGAAGATTTCAACCTGCGTCTTGCCTCGCGCGGGGCCGAGCACGCGGACGCGGTCGATCCGGCCTTTCGGGCCTTGTATCGAAACCGTCTCCGCGGTGGCAAACTGCCCCGGTTGGGAAAGCGGGCGCTCAGGTTTGAGGGCATACCCTCTGCCAAAGAGCGCCTCAAGATCCTGCATCGACACATGGAGATGGCGGTTGGATGCCGCGGCAGGCACATAGCGTATCCCGGTCTGCTCATATGCACTTTTTACGACGCGCTCTGATACGAGCCTCTGTATCTCTGCCTTTTCCATCTGCGCTACCTTAATTCCGTTTGTTCCGCCGGTCAATACACCGCGGTGGTGTCCGTCGGCGGCTTTTCATCCTTCACGATGAGTATGCCTTTGCTCGTTCCCATGCGCACCGCACCGGCAGCGAGCATCTTGTCCGTTGTCGCGCGGTCGTTGATGCCGGTGCTGGCCTTGACGCGGCATGCGTCGCCGACCGTACGCTTCATCAGGCGAACATCGTCCACCGTTGCGCCACCGCTGCCAAACCCGCTCGAGGTTTTGACAAAGTCCGCTTTGGCGCGCTTAGCCAGCTCACAGGCGATGACCTTTTCTTCGTCCGTCAGCGCGCTGGTTTCGATGATGACCTTGACGATCGCTTTGGGGTGCGCCGCGTCGACAACGGCCTTGATATCCTCGTAAACGAGCGTATAGTTCTGGTCCTTGAGCGCGCCGATGTTGATGACCATGTCCACCTCTTCGGCGCCGTTTTTCACCGCCTCCATCGCCTCAAGCGACTTGATGAACGAGGTGTTCGCGCCAAGCGGGAATCCGATGACGCAGCAGGTCTTCACGCCTGTGCCCTTGAGCTGCTCGGCAACGTATAGGACGTGCGTGGGGTTGATGCAGACGCTCGCAAAGCCGTATTCCTTCGCTTCGTCGCAAAACCGTTTGACCGTTTCGCGTGTCGTTTCCGGCTTGAGCACCGTATGGTCCATGTATTTGGCGTAGGACGCGTCATACCGTCCCGCCGAAGGCTGCGTGTCCGGGCCTTCGGTCATGATTTTTTTTACCGCGTCTTGTATGAGCTTGTCGATATCCATATTCTTCTCCTATTGCCTGTTCAACCGGCGAGCGGTTCCTTACTTGAGCAGTATCCCTTCCACATCTTCATGCGGACGAGGAATCACGTGCACCGAGTACAGTTCGCCGACGCGCTTTGCCGCCGCTGCGCCCGCGTCCACACTCGCTTTCACCGCGCCGACGTCTCCGCGCACCATCACGGTCACGAGGCCGGAGCCGATCTTTTCCTTGCCGATGAGCTGCACGTTGGCAGCTTTCACCATCGCGTCGGCCGCTTCAATCGCGCCGACCAGGCCTTTGGTTTCCACCAAACCGAGCGCTTGCTTTTCCATAATATCCTCCGCTTACTCTCGTACTGTTATTTGAGCAGAATGCTCTCCACGTCTTCGTGCGGACGCGGAATCACGTGCACCGAGTATAATTCGCCGACGCGCTTTGCCGCCGCTGCGCCCGCGTCCACGCTGGCTTTCACCGCGCCGACGTCGCCGCGCACCATCACGGTCACAAGACCGGAGCCGATCTTCTCTTTGCCTACGAGCTGCACGTTGGCAGCCTTTACCATCGCGTCGGCCGCTTCGATCGCGCCGACCAGTCCCTTGGTTTCCACCATGCCCAACGCCTGTTTTTCCACTTACTTTTCCTCCGTTAATTTATTAATTGGTCAATCCGTTTTAAATCAGCATCCCGCCGGTTACGTCCACAATTGCGCCCGCGATGTACATGCCCTTTTCCGAGGCGAGAAACGCGACGGTGTAGGCGACTTCACGCGCGGTCGAAACGCGACCGACCGGAATGCGGTCTTCATAATACTTCAGCCACTCCGGCTGGGAGAGTTTGTCCTCGTTGAGCGGGGTGCGCACCATACCCGGCGCAACGCCGTTTACGATGATCCCGCGGGCGGAGAACTCACGCGCCAGCGCCTTGGTCATCATGTTCACGCCGCCTTTTGCCGCGACATAGTGCGCATGGTCCGGCGATGAGACGGTGAAGCCCGACTTGGACGAGATGCTCACGATGTGACCCTTCACGTCGTGCTTGAGATAATGCTGCACCGCGCGCTTGGAGAACATGAACGTACCGGTGAGGTTGATGTCGATGACCTTCTTCCACTCGTCGTCGTTCATCTTTTCAATCGGCGTGGTCGGCCAGATGCCCGCGTTGTTGACGAGAACATCCACATGGCCGAACTCCTGCTCCGCCTGTTCATAGATGCGGTCGATATCCTCGGCTTTCGAGATATCGCCGTACATGGCGACGCATTTTGTGCCGTATTTTTCGCCCAGCTCCTTTGCAAAGCGGACGGAGCCCTCTTCGTCAAACAGGTAGTTGGCGATGATGTTCATGCCCTCTTCCGCCAGCACGTCGCAAATGCCCGCGCCGAGACCGGTAGTTCCGCCGGTGATGATCGCCGTTTTCCCGCGTAGATTCAAATCCATATCGTTGCCCTCCCGTTTCGTCCGCTCAGTGCATTTCTCTGCCGCCGGTGATGTTAAACGCCTGGCCCGTGCAGTAGTCCGCCGAAGTGGTCAGGAAAAACACGAACTCAACGACATCCTGTATATCCGTCAGCCGGCCGAGCGGCACCTTGGACGTGAACTTCTTCACGATCTCGTCGCGCTCCATCTTCATGTTTTCCACATACCCCTTGCTGACGGAGGACCAGACGCCGGTGGCGTCCGTAATGCCCGGGCAGACGGAGTTGACGTTGATGTTGTCTTTTGCAACCTCAAACGCGAGCGCCTGCGTGAGCACGATGACCGCGCCTTTTGCCGCGCTGTACGGCGCCATGAGCGCAGAACCCGTCTTGCCGGATTTGGACGCAAAGTTGATGATCTTGCCTTGTTTGTTCTTTTTCATGCTCGGCAGCGCACCCTGAATGCAATAGGTCGTGCCGTAAACGTTGACCTTGAACATCTTATCCAGAATCGCTTCGTCGTTCTCTTCAAACGGACGGGTATCGACCACGCCGGCGTTATTGACCAGCGCGTAGATATCGCCAAAGGTTGCAACGATGTCCTCAAAACACTTGAGCACTGCGTCGCGGTTCGTGATGTTGAGTATGTATCCTTTGGCGCTGTAGCCCTGATCCGCAAGCGATTTTGCTGATGCTTCCACAAGCGGGTCAATGTCGATCAGCACGACTTTTGCGCCGGATTTCGCGTATTTTTCCGCGATGGCGAACCCAATACTCTTTGCCGCGCCGGTCACGACGCACACCTTGCCTAAAAGACGATCACTTGTGAGACTCATACCTATTCCTCCTGATTATTGTCATATTATATTGAAATGCTGTATTGATTGTTTCCTATGCTTTCAGCCGCCGGACGGTTTCCTTTAAATCATCGGCAAGAAAGACCATCGACCCGCCAACGAGGTTGTCCACGCCGAGCGCAATCTTCCCGGCGCCGTTTTCGGCGTTGATGCCGCCGTCCACCTGAATTTCAAAGCGCAGGTTCTTCTCCTTGCGCATCCGCACCAGCCGCCGGATCTTTTCATCGGCCGCGTCGATGTATTTCTGCCCGCCAAAGCCGACGCAGACCGCCACCAGCAGGACCAGATCAAGCTCACTCAGATAGTGTTCAATGGTCTCGACAGGCGTCGCCGGATCGAGCGCAACCCCGGTGAGTTTGCCGTGCTTTTTGATCTGTCGGATCAGTTCAAACGGGTGCATCGTCGCCTCGGCATGAAAGGTGATCGAGTCCGCGCCCGCTTCGGCAAACGCGTCGATAAACCGGCCGGGTTCGGAAATCATCAGGTGTACGTCCGCGCGAAGGTTTGAAGCTTTGCAGACCGCGCGCGTGATGTCTATGCCCATCGTGAGGTTGGAGACAAAGTGCCCGTCCGTTACATCTATATGAACACAGTCACATCCCGCTTCCTCCGCCCTGATCAGCTCATCTCCAAGATGCAGCCAGTCAGCGGAAAGAATGGATGCCGAAACCTTTTTCATGCGATTATCTCCGATGTTTGATTCTGCTATAAATATATGCACGTTGGGATTTAATGTCAATTATTCTAGTCTATAATGAACATATGTTCACGTTTATCACTGGAATTCGGAGTTATATTCGTGTTTTTACTATTTTATGTTCATTCAGTGATTGTTTTTATAACATTTGATCTCATAATGCTTGACAACGCAGGAGTGATGATTTATATTCAAAACATCATTGAGGAGAGGCTGATATGACAAAGATACCGGACGAAAAACGCGACCTTTTGATTCAGGTCGCCAAGCTTTACTATATGGAAGGACGCTCACAGGAAGAGATTGCGCGCGAAGTGCATGTCTCCCGCCCTACCGTTTCGCGGTTGTTGAAGACGTCCATCTCCTCCGGCATCGTCCAGATTCGGATCGACGACATCTCGTCGTTTGGCATTGAGCTTGCAAAGCGCATTCAGGAGCGATTCGGGATCAAGCATGTGATCGTCGCCCCCAGCAGCCACAACCTGGAAGAGAGCAAGCAAAACGTTGGTGCCGCCGCCGCAATTTACCTCGAATCATTTCTCGAAAACGGCGTACTGCTCGCCATCGCCTGGGGCACGACGCTGAGCTATGTCGTCAAAAACATCCGCCACAACTCCTATAAGCGCGTGGACGTCATCCAGCTGCTCGGCGGCATCGGCAACAAGACGACCGATACCGATGCAAACGCACTCGCCCTGTCGATGGCCAACGCCTTTAACGGCGATAGCTATCTGATGCAAGCCCCGTTCATGGTTAAGAGCAAGGTGCTGCGGGACCTGTTGATGGACGAACCGCATATTCAGGAGCATTTTCAGCGGATTTCCAGCGCGAATGTCGCCATCGTCGGCCTGGGTTCCACACGCCCGGAACTCAGCGCACAGTTCCGCTCCGGGCACATCAGCATGGAGGACGCGCAGACGCTGCGAAACGAAGGCGCAGTCGGTGACATCTGCGGCCGGTATATCGATGTCGACGGGAATCCATGCGAAACCCCGTTGATGGATCGCATCATCACCGTCTCTCTGGAGGACTTGAAAAAGATTCCAACCGTCATCGGCGTTGCCTGCGGCGAAGACAAAAAGGACGTGATCGCCGGAGCGCTCAAGGGCAAGTATATCGACGTGCTCATCACCGACCGGAGCGCGGCGCTCGCCCTGCTCAGCGAAAAATAAAAAACAGCGGCATGTGCCGCTGTTTTTTTATGCTGTATTGCGTTAAACCATCGTCAGAATCGCTTTTGCCGTGCTCTCATCCGTCACGAAATGCGTGATGATGTTGAGCCGCAGCGCGCCGATGATGGAGAGCACCTTGTGCCGTCCTGCCGCGATACTCAACACGTTTTTCGCGCTCTTGAGGCCTTCCTCGTCAATGCCCATGATGCGTTCGTTATAATCGTTTTTCAAAAACTGCCCCCGGATGTTGAATCTGCGCGCGCCAATGTCCCCTACCGTTTTATCCGGGTCGTTCTCATAGGATTCTCGCATTGCGACCGGGTCAAACTGGCTCTTGTCGCTGTAATATTCCGGCGGGGAGCCAACACCGACGATCGCAACGTCTATCTTGCGCCATTTCTCAACGATGGACTGCATATACTGGCTCTTGAGGTGCAGTGCCTTGTCTTCTATGGATTCCGCAAGCGCGGGCGCATAGATGAACGACGGCGTGCCCTTCAGCTTCTCCGCAAACAGGCGCACCATTTCGTTGAGCTGATATTCCGAAGACAGATGGTGGGATCCGCCGATCAGCGGAACCACATTTACGTCATATAAACCCGTATTATTGGAAAACGCTCTCATGAATTCATAGCACGTCATGCCCCAAGCGACGCCGACCGTTGAATGATTCTCAATCAGCTTCTCCGCGACAATCGCACCCTGCGCGGCGAGAATCTTCGTCAGCGGCGTAAGCGCCGTTACGACAGTCGGTGTGACATAACAGTTGGTGAGGCCGAAGGCGCGCGAAAGACCCGCAGACAATTCCTCATTGCTTGCAAGCGGATTTTTGATATTGATCTCTACGATGCCCAGTTCTCTGGCTTCGGACAGAATCATGGAAATATAGGACCTTGATATGCCAAGCTCTTTTGCAATGCTCTGCTGTGTCAGCCCTTCCATGTAGTACATCTTCGCCACATGAACCATCATTTGCATGTCATATCTAGATTCCATTCGACACCCTCAACACCGGTATTTTTATAATGAAGATATAATATCACATCTGACTATGTTTGAAAACGTTTCCCCATTCTTTCCAGGTTTCATCCAGCCGGTTACTCAGTTCACGATACAAATTGAATTTCCCCTCATAGATCACGGCTTTATTCGCATCCGGAACGCATGTTGTTCCGACCTTTGAAAACACATCGGCTGCGGCGTAGAAGTCCGGGTATATTCCCGATGCGATGCCCGCGCACATCGCCGCCCCCATTGCGCCGAGTTCCGAGGCGGCGGGCACCTCAATTGGAATCTGGAACACATCCGCGAAAATCTGCATCCACACGCGTGACCGCGCCGCACCGCCGGAGACGCGGATGCTCGCCGGCCGCTCTCGAAAACGTAACAGGTTCTCCATGTGCGTCCGATGCGAAAACGCAACCCCTTCGTAAACCGCGCGCAGCAGATGCGCCTTGGAGTGCAGTCCGTTGATGCCCAGAAAACAGGCTTTTGCGTCTGCGTTCACGTTGGTTCCGAATAGGAACGGAAGAAAGATGACCGGGCAATCCTCCGGTTGAATAGAGGACACCATCTCGTCGACCGTGTCATAAAACCGCTTTCCGGTTTCCTGCGCGAGCGCCTTTTCCCGCACCATAAAGTTCTGGATAAACCATTCAAGATTGCCAGCGGAAGTCATGCTGTTCTCCAGAATCATCCAATAGCCGTCCATGCAGTACAGTGCCGTCTGAAACAAGTCCTTCGAAATAATCGGATGATCCGAGATAAACTCATTGATGCTCCAGGTGCCCGCGACCATACACATCTTGTCGGTAGAGGTCACACCGGTGGCAATGCAGCAGGAAGCGACGTCGCACAATCCACCCGCGACAGGCGTGCCTTCAACAAGTCCGGTTTCCCGCGCCGCTTTGGCCGTTACGGCGCCGCAAAGATCGGTGCATTTGCGCAGCGGCGCAAACAGGCGTTTATAATCGCCAATGCCAAACGCTTCAAAAATCGCATCGTCGTAGTCGACTGTATTCAGGTTGACGCCGTTAACAACCGATATGTCTGTCAACTCCGCATACGCCTCGCCGGTCAGGCAAAAGCGGATATAGTCCTTGCAGGACAACACCCATCTGGCGCGGGAGAGCACGTCAGGCTTCTCATCCTTATGCCAGGCGACGATCGGCAGCGTCTGACCCGCCCAGATGATCTGCATGGTCATGGGCAGCAGTTTTTCATATGTACCGTCGGCATTCCAGCGTTCCACATAGTCCTTGGCTCTGGTGTCCGTCGAAATAATTCCATTGCATACCGGTCTGCCTTGGGCGTCGATAAAATATGCGCCGGCGCCGTGTCCCGTGACGGCAACGCCTTTGACGTCTTCAGGCTCGACCGCGGCTTTGTTCAGCACGTCGCGAATCACCTGCGCGTTCGCCGCCCAGAGCGCGTCCATATCGCGCTCGACAAAACCGACCTTTTCCATGATCGGCTTAACCTGTGCGCTGGAGACGGCGATTTCTTCGCCGTCAGTGCCATATAGCGCGGCCTTGGTTACCGTGCCGCCGTTGTCCAACCCCAACAGATAGTTGCGCCCCATCGGACCCCCCTGTGTTCACCGTCCCACCAAGTCTTATTTGTTTTTTGGTTGCGTCAATGCAGTCCGGCAGGCCTGCCGTTCCTGCGGCAGCCGGACACACCGTCATCATACATGGTACGATCGTATAATTCAATTACCGCGCATTAAATACGCCGGCCTGCATCAATCGATCAAATCCGGCAAGACCTCAATCTGCTCCTCTTCTTCCAGATCAAAGCAATAGCAGTCCCTCTGGTAGGTGCGCTCCGGCAAAACACAGAGGATATGGACGCGATCGCAGTTGTAAGGAAACCCGGCCTGATGCCACACACCCGCTTTGACGTTCACAAGTGTACCTTTGGGTACGAGGAATACCTCTATCTGGTCACCCGGTATTTTTTTGTCAAACGTCGCCGGCGCAACATGCATCAGATAGTCGCCATCGAGGCACAAAATCGTCTCATGGCAGTAGTCATGCACTTCAGAGTTGGTGATGACCCACGGTCTCTGATTCACCACGCAGGCGGAGTAGGATGCTTCCGTCGCAAACCCCAGGCTCTGCTGCAGCATGTCGCGATAAAACACAACCGGTTCTTCGCCAAAGAACGGTCCGTCCGGATCGAGGATGCTGGCATAGGATCCGTATTGCTCAAATCTTTCCTTTGTCAGGCGGCGGATTCCCGTTTTTCTCATGTTTCCTCCTGTGCGGCGCTGGTTTCGCTTTGTTCAGTCGACTTGTCTCGCGCGCTCCATGTTGTCTTCCAGATAGATGCGCGCCTGCTTTGCCTGCTCAACCGACGCGTCCGTTTCATCCGTCCACATTTCGGCAACGTACAATCCACCGTAACGCTGCGCTTGCATCAGCCGGAAAAACGAGACAAAATCCACAATTCCATCCCCGAACGCGATATCGCGCACAATACCCGGGCGCGTGTCTTTCAGGTGGATCGCAACGACGTCCCGCATGCCGTATAAAAACTCACGCTCGACGTCCTGCCCTGTTGCGCAGAGATTTCCCAGATCGGGATAGATTCTGAGCCAGGGAGACTGGATCGCATCCACATATGCCTTCGCTTTGCGAATGGAATCCATCAGATCGTTTTCCATCGTTTCCAGCGCGAGCATGACTGCTCTGCCTTCGGCATATCGTGCGCAGAATTCCAGCGACTCAAAAAAGTTCTTTCTCGTTACATCCGTGCTCGGGTTGGCAAATTCGTCATAGCCCGCAAGCTGGATCACGCGGATGCCGCAGGCACGTGCAAAGTCGATTGCGTCCTGAATCAGCTGAACCCCGCGCTGCCTTGTCTCCGGGTGCTCGCTGCCGATGGGATACCGTCTGTTTGCGCTCAGGCACATGGTCAAAATCGGCATCTTCAATCGCTGCATGCTCTCAAGCAGCTTGCCGCGTTCACTCCTGTTCCAGGAAAGCCGCCCAATCCGCTCGTCCGTTTCGTCGATGCTGATTTCTACAAAATCGAACCCGCACTCCTTCGCGGCCGAAAGACGTTCTTCCCAGCTGAAGTGCTTTGGCAACGCTTTTTCATAGAGTCCGATTAAGTTCTCCCGCTCATTGTTCAAGTCTTGTTCCTCCGGCGTATCGAGTTCCGGCCGCCTCCTGAATCGGAGCAGACCGGCGCGTTGACATCGCCCTCGTTAATTATTTCTCTGTCCGTATGTTTTGTGAATCTCAACGGCATCCCTCGTCTGCTCATCCGTCATGATGGCGACAGGACCTGCGGCTTTTGCCGCGAGATACGCTTTGGCTGCTTCTTCCATGTAGATTGCTGCATAAAGTGCTTCCTTAAGGTTGCCTCCAACGGCGATCACGCCGTGATGCTTCAAAATGACCGCCCGCTTACCGCCAAGATAGTTCACCGCCTGTACGCCCATGTCCAGACTCGCCGCGGAGCAGTACGGAGCGACGTTGATCGCGCCTAGCGTTACGTTCGCCAGCGTTGTCAGCGCGGCGGGAAACACATCCCCGATGAGACCTACCGCAGTCGCATAAGGCTGGTGCGTGTGGATGATGGCGTTCACGTCCGGCAGCTTGTTATAGATGTATAACAGCGCAATGGTATCCACCGACTCCCGCAATGTTCCCTCGATACGCTCGCCCTGGCCGTTGAAAACGATCAGATCCTCCTCCCGCATGGTTTCATACGCCGTTCCGGAAGGCGTGACGATCACATCCCCGTTCTCTTTTCGAACGCTGATGTTGCCGCCGGAGAGTGCGATCAATCCATAGTTTTTTATCTCCAGCGCCGCCCGGATGATCTCTCGTTTGTCCTGTTCGTACATGGTTCTACCCCCAGATGGTTCCTTATAAATTCAGGGTTTATCCCGCCGCTTGACGGCAGATGATGATCGTTTTTTATTCTTGCTTCAAGCCGCCACGGTCTCTTTGGACAGCACGTGGTTGAGCACAACCGCGAACACCAGCACACCGCCTTTTGCAAGAAGCTGCCAGTATTCGGGAATCACGGATTTTAACCCGAACGTCAGGCATACGATGATGAGCGCGCCGACAAACGATTTTACGACCGATCCTTCGCCGCCCGTGAAGACCGTTCCGCCCAGCAGGCAGGCGATGATCGCCTCCGTTTCCACCCCGACGCCGGTATACGGCTCCCCGATCAGCAGATAACTGCCGCGCACAACGCCCGCAAGAGCGGAGACCGCACCAAGCAGAATATAGACGCTCCAAACCACCTTAACCACGTTGATGCCCGAGAGTTCCGCGGCGGTTCTGTTGCCGCCGACCGCGACGAGGTATTTGCCGAACAGCGTTCTGCGTTGCAGGATCACCAGAGCGATCAGCAGCGCAATTGCGACGATGAACGCCCAGGACAGTCCCATAAACACCTGGCCTTTTGCGAAATTACCCATCCACTCCGGCATTTTCAGCGTATCCGTGTTCGTAATGGATGAAATGCCCGGCGGTACCAGATAGCGCGCGATTCCCTGATACGCGTTCATCGTGATCAGCGTCGCGATGACGGGCGTAATGCGAAGTTTCATGACGAGAAATCCGTTGACCGCGCCGAGCAAGACGCCGCTGGCAACTACGATGATCAGCGAAACGATAAACGGAAACCCGTGCAGCACGAGTATGGCGTGCAGCACCGTGGTGAGGCTCAACGTGCTGCCGACCGAGAGGTCGATGTTTCCGGTGATGAAGATCAACGTAAACGCGCTGCTGATCATCAGAATCGGAACCGACATGCGCAGCAGGTTCGCTACATTGGCAGGAAACAGGAAGTTGCCCCGTTGAAAGAGGTCTCCTTTGAGCAGGCTGAGCACGACCACAACCACCACAAAAATGACGTAGGCATATATCTCTTTGATGAATCTCCTGACTTTGTAGCCACGAGAAACTGTCGAATCACAATTTGACGACATAGTCTTTATCCTTTCAAGCACGTCCGTTCAGTTCCGGCAACCTATCTGCTTCTTCTATCCAGCAGATAGCGCTGCGCGATGATCGCCAGAAATGTCACGATGGCTTTCAATATGAACTGCCATTCCGGCCGCAGCAACAATCCGTATGCCGCCGAGGACACAACCCCGAGTATCATGGCGCCAATCACCATGCCCAGCACCGATCCGACGCCGCCGTCGATGCTTGCGCCGCCGAGCAACGTCACCACCAGCGCGCTGAACTCAAAACCCGTTCCGCGCGTCGAGATCCCCGCTTTCATCTCGGAAGCAAGGAGTATGCCGGTGATGCCGGCGAGCAGTGCGTTGAGCAGATACAAAAGCGCGATATGCCGCTCCACCTTGACGCCGGAAAGCCGCGCGGCTTCCCTGTTTGCGCCGATGAGGTAGGTGCGTCTGCCAAAGGTTGTTTTTTTCTCAATAAACAGTGCGATGACAACCAGCACGGCGGCGATGGCGGCGGCAATCTTGATCGGCCCGAACAGCGGAACATTGCCGACGACGCCGAAGATATTCGGCAATCCGGCACTGCGCTGCGCACCGAGCGCCGCAATCTGGCCAATGCCTCTGGCGATAGACATCGTGCCGAGCGTCACGATGATGGAGGCCACACGCATCTTTGCGATGAACAGCGCGTTGAGCGCGCCGATCACCAGGCAGCAAAGCAGCGTGAGCAGAATCGCCACACCGTACGGCAGCCCGAGCCCCTGTCCCAGTTCGGAGAAGCCCTCGTTCGCCGGCTGAACAAAATAGGCGGAAAGCACGCCCGCCATGGCGACGATGCCACCGACCGACATGTCCAGATGCCCCGATACGAGCAAAAACGTTACACCGATTCCGAGAATGACGATATACCAGTTGTTCGCAATCAGGTTGAGCGCCGTCGCGGTTGAAAAATAATTGTTGATGCCAAGACTGGCCGCGCCGAACAGCACGAGCAGCACGATGAACATCACCCTGTTGAGGTAGGATTCATTGCTGATTTTTCCGGATGATATCGATCGGGCGTTTTGTTTCACGCTTTCTGTTGTCATGATGCAGCACCTCCTGTAACGATGTGAATGATATCCTGGCTGTTGATATCATTGCCGTTGCGAAGCTCTGCTTTGATCTCGCCCTCATAAAGCAGGAATATGCGGTCGCACGAATTGAGTATTTCCGGCAGTTCCGAAGAAAAGAACATGATGGTCTTGCCCTTGGAGACCAACTCCCGGATGATGGAATAGATTTCGGCCTTCGCGCCGACGTCGATCCCGCGCGTCGGTTCGTCCAGAATCATGAGATCCGCGTTGGCGAACAGGCACTTGGAAAAGACTACCTTCTGTTGATTTCCGCCGGAGAGTTTCGAAGTCTCTTTATCCATGGAGTCGGTCTTGATATTGAGCTGGCCGATATAGTCCTTGGCGATATTGCGCTCCTGTATCGAGTTGAGCATGCCGAGGTTGGATATCTTTTGCAGGTTCATGGCTGAAATATTGTGCTTGATGGTCAGCAGCGTGAACAACCCCTGCGTTCTGCGCTCTTCCGGCACCAGCGCGATGCCCGCTCGGATTGCCTTTTCCGGTGATCCACCGAGTTTTTTACCGTGGAATAAGATTTCGCCCGAATACTCGTCCGCGCCGTAGATTGCGCGGGCGAGTTCTGTTTTTCCCGCACCGATCAATCCGTAGAACCCGACGATTTCGCCGCGGTTGACGGAGAGGGAAATATTGTGCAGTTTATGATTACAAACGTCCTTTAACTCCAGCAGGAGCTCGTCGGCCGGTTTTTCTTTCGGTTCATATGCCTCGATGACGGCCTTGCCGATCATCAGCTTCACGAGTTCAGATCGGTCCGCCACCTCGCTGATGGGTCTGGTTTCAACGTGTCTGCCGTCCCGCATGACGGTCACATAATCTCCCAGCGTGAAGATTTCATCCAGACGGTGGGATATATAAATAACGGTAACGCCTTTTTCGCGCAGCCGTTTTATGATCGCAAATAATCGTTCAATCTCCGACTCGGACAGCGCCGCGGTCGGTTCGTCCATGATGATGATGTCCGTTTCCGATGCAACCGCCTTGGCGATTTCAATAATCTGTTTTTTCGCAACGCTCAGCGTGGAAACGCGCTCTTTCGGGTTGATGCTGGGTTCAAGGTCTTTTAATACCGAGATGATCTTTTTGATTTTGTCGGTCTTACGTAAAAATCCAAATGTTGTATCCTCGATGCCGAGGGTCAGGTTCTGCTCCACCGTCAGTTGGTCGACGACGTTCAGTTCCTGAAACAGTGTGCTGATGCCTTTGTCTCTTGCTTCTTTCGGGCTCCTTGCGCAGTATGGTTCGCCATTGAGCAGGATATCCCCGCTGGTTCTCTCAAACGCGCCGGTGAGGATCTTGATCAATGTGGATTTTCCCGCGCCGTTCTCGCCAACGAGGCAGTGAACAGTGTTTTTCTTGATGTCAAAACTGACTTCGTTTACCGCCCGGACACCGGGAAAGTCTTTCACCAGCCCCTTGATCTGCAAAACATTCTCTTCCATTGACTTGTCTCCATCCAATCAGTTTCTTGGGAGGAGCCGTGCCGACTCCTCCCAAGTTTCAGCGATCTTTTATACTCTCTTTTTTAACCGAGAATGTCCGCTTCTGTCAAGCTCGTTCCGAACTGCATGTTGTACCAGTCAATCACTTCCGCAAGGCTCAGTTTGTAGAAGTCAACCGGGTACACATCGCCAAACAGTTCTTCGGCGGGCTGCGAAATCTGCGGGATTTCGCCAAGGTACACGCCGACGATGATGTCGATGATCTTCTCAGACGTCTGAATCGGCGGGAGGCCGAGGGACATCTTCAGAGAGCTGTTGGGATTAAAGATCTCTTTGAGTTCGCTGACCGGACAGTCAACGCTCACAACGATTTCCGTCGTGGGAATCCCGTTGTCCATCGTTCCTCTGCCTGCGTCAACCAGAGCAGCCATGCAGCCCGGGGTGAGATCGCCCGCTTCGGAGTAGATGATGTTGACATCGGGGTTGGAGATCAGGATGTTCGCCATGGCTTCCTTGGTCGCATCCGCGCTGCCCTTGGAGTCGATGCATCCGAGGTTGGTGTAGTTGCCTTCGCCAACAACGCTCTCGATGCCCTTGACGAACGGATCGGTACGGCCGCTCTTAACTTCCGTATGATCCGGCCAGCCAAGCTGAACGGTCACGATCGGCTTATCGGGATTTGCTGCAACCCACTGTGTCGCAGCGCTGGCGCCCATTGCGAAGGAACCGCCGGCTTCGTCCGAACGGAATACCGGGATTCCGGTATCGGCCAGCGGGCTGAAGAACGTCATCATAGCTACGCCGGAGTCAATCGCGTTCATGACGAGGGGCGCAACCGCATCGGGCTGCCAAACATGCAGAACCGCGGCGTCATAGTCGGACGTAGCGAGCATGTCGACGTTGTTGATCATGGTGTTGTCGTCGGATTTGCCATCCAGAATTGTGACTTCAGCGCCATACTTATCCTTGGCATACTTGATGGCCGCCGCTGCACGCGCCTGGTGGAACTCGTTCGCCATCGTTGAAACGAAGTATGCAATCTTCATTCCTTCTGCAGTCTTCGCTGCCGGAGCCGCTTCTTCGGCTGCCGGAGCTGCGGGCGCCTCGGTTTGAGCTGCGGGAGCTTCTTCCGCCGCCGCCGGGGGTGTGTTCTGGCAAGCAAACATAGAGAATACCATGAGCATGCTCAGAACGATCAGAACCAATTTCTTCATCCGATGTCTTCCTCCTAATTGTTATTATGTTCAACCAGAAGCTGCTCTGGCTAAATCCGGGATAGCGAATACGTCGCGACGTTTATGTTGTTCAGAGTGTTTTCATTAGTTGTTATTTGGTTGGATCAAGTGTTTTTGCTCTTTTTGATGCAGCAGATTGTTGCGTTGAATTTGTTTTGACATTTGTCATAACGTTTGTTGGCGTTATCGTATCAAATGTTTTGACGTTTGTCAACACATTTTTCACGATATATCATCCAGTTGCTCGCGTATCGCCAGTCGGCCGTTGTTTCAAGGAATGTAATAATAAAATAGAAATGTTACTCACTATTCTAACGTATCCGCCGTGCGAAAACAGCATACTGATCATTTCTTCATAATAAAACACACTCTTTTTTGTGAATATTGAAACTTTTACCTCAGCCCTCGTGTTTTGTATCCCCAGTAAAATGTCAAATCCATTGCGCTTCACTTATTGACATTTGTTATAGCATATGTCATAATTCCAGTATTGCAACAAATCGGCACCCCGTTTCGTGTCATACATCATCGATAGCACCCCCTCTTGTCATCCCGAACTATGAAAAGGAGAAAACATCATGCGGTATAAAAAACTTGGCAACAGCAGTCTTGAAGTATCCGTCGTCGGCCAGGGCACCTGGGCGCTGGGCAACGATTTCTTTGGCGAGGTAGACGTAGCGGAAGGAATCAAAGCAATTCAGGCGTCGATCGACGTCGGCATCAATATGATCGATACTGCGCCCGGATACGGCCCGCATTACGAGTCTGAAATCGCAGTCGGCAAAGCGATTCAGGGCCGGCGGGATAAAGTTTGTCTCGCAACCAAGTGCGGCATTCACCGCATCGCGGGCGAGTACGTCAAGTGCCTGAGCCCGATGGTTGTACGCTGGGAAATAGAGCAGTCCCTCAAAAGACTGCAAACGGATTATATCGATCTTTACATGATCCACTGGCCGGATGCAAACTTCGGTATCGAAGGCGCGCTGCATGAACTCGCCAAGATGAAAAAAGAAGGGCTCTGCCGCGAGATCGGCGTTTCCAACTTCACTCCCGAGGAGATGCAGGTTGGCATCGAAATCGCCGGTATCGTCAGCTGCCAGCCTCCGCTGAGCCTGCTCAATCAGGACAGCCTGAACAACGGCGTCGTCGACTTCTGCCGCAAAAACGGGCTCGGCTGCATCACATACGGCGCACTCGGCGGCGGCATCCTCTCCGGCAAGCTGGAAAAACCCACCGCCGGAGGCAAGGAGCAGCGCGTGGGCTTCTACAACTGTTTTGAGGAACCCGGCTGGAGCAAAGCGCAGGAGCTCTTAAAGATTCTCAAAGACATCGGTGCATCGCGCGGCGCAACCATACCGGAAGTTGCGATCAACTGGGTATTGTCGCAGCCCGGCATCACCTGCGCGCTCATGGGTGCGACCACGCCCGCGATGGCGCTCGAAAACGCGAAAGCCGGCGAATGGGAACTCAGCGCCGATGAAGTGAAGACCATCGACGAGAACTACAAGCGTATCTTCGAACTGTAACGAGTTTCACTGTAGCAAAATCAGCACAGCGAAAAAGGGCAAAGCCGGTCTTTGCCCTTTTTTTGCAGCTCAATGCGTCTGATCAGATGTATTTGTGTGTTCTCAGCCCAAATGAATAATGTGCTTCCAAGTGTTCTGAAAGCATGTTCAATGGCATCGCAGTGTGTGCTCCCAGCCCTTCGGCGGGGCACCCGAGCTTACTGCATTCCCTTCTGGAGCGCAAATTGATTCCCGCCGTTTCGCTTCGCTGTGAACATGGCTTCATCGGCCAGTTTCAAAAGGGTTCTTGGTTTCAGGTTGCCTTTTTGTTCCGCGATACCAATGCTCAGACCGATTGCTTCATGCGAATTTTCAATGTCCAGCTGCGCAATGGCGTCGAGTATTCGCTCCGCAATCACACATGCATCCGCAATCGAAGTGTGCGGTAATATAATCAGGAACTCATCCCCGCCGAAGCGCCCCAAATGGTCTGTTTCGCGCAGCTTTCTGGAGATTGCGGAAGCAACACCGGCGAGTACCTTATCCCCGAAATCGTGTCCATAGTGATCGTTGAAATACTTGAAGTTGTCAATATCCATCATCATGTATCCGGTTGAATACTGCTCATTGTGAGATTTTTGCGCCTCATAATCGATCAGCAGTTCCAAATAGTTGCGATTATATGCGCCGGTCAGCTTGTCGTAGTGTGCCATCTCAACGAGCTTGCGTCCTTCGACTTTTTCTGTTACGTCTACACAGCTTCCAATATACCCGGCAAACTTATGATCATCGTCAAAAAAAGGAACCCCCCGGTCGTTGATCCATCTCCATTGCCCGTCAAAGCGTTTTAACCGGTATTCCATCTCGAATATCTCGTGTTTCTTGAACGCTTCCAAATAAATACTCATACAAGTGTCTTTGTCATCCGGGTGCACGCCGCTCAACCAACCCGCACCAACCTCTTCTTCCATTTTCTTGCCTGTAAACTTCAACCATGTCGCGTTGAAAAAGTTACAGTTTGCATCCAGCCCCGACCGCCAAATCATGTTCGGGGATGCCTCAACAATAACTTTATATTCTGCTCCTGAAAGCTTCATGTGATGCTCCTTTCGGTCGTCAGGGCAAGGAAGAAACAAAGTAATTTTATCTTGCTTAATAAGTAGATGAGGTTTCATTATATTCGCCACGGAGAAGATCCGTCAATGTATATCCGCTACCCCCGCAGAACGAGACTTCTCTTCCCCGCTTCATATTCCACGCCGGTAAAACGCAAAGCAACCGTCATAAGGACGGTTGCTTTGGAAACTGTGTGATCCAATGTTTACATCACATTGGATCGCAGTGAGCCAATGATCTCGTTCATCTTTTTCGTATTTAGTTTATAAAACATCATGATAACAAAGCAGATAACGCAGCAGACGCCGGGGATCGTTGAGAGCATATGCAGGATGCCGTTGAGCGCCTGCGGCGTTTGCTCGGTATTTGCAACATATCCGGCAAGCGTCATGATCACGCCGGCAAGCGAACCCGCAAGCGCGCTGGCAAACTTCTGTACGAAACTGAACTCGCAAAGCGTAACGCCTTTTGCACGAGTTCCGAGCTTCCATTCGACATAGTCAACCGCATCCGGCGCCATCGACCAGGTGGCGGAAAGCGGCGTTGCAAGCGCCATCTGGCTGAGCCCAAGCAGCGCCAGCAGCAACGTAAAGTTCTCCAGCGGTACCATCATCAACATTCCGCAGTGGCAGTGCCCCTATGACGCCTCCAGCGACGTCATTGTTGACGGCGCGTATACCTGCCTGTAACCCCGGGCTGCGTCGTTTGGCAGCCGCGATACGCTGACCCGCGCCTGACTTCAGCGCGAGCGCGATTGCACAGCAACAGAAAAAACCGCCCGTAATCGGGCGGTTTTTGCGTTGCGTTTCAGGGTTTGGCTTGTGTTCGATCAAGGCGTTCCGTACGTGATGGATCCCACATTGTCGTCATTGTCCCAGGTTAAAGTAAGCATCGCGCCGGATTTTTCGAACAAAACGAGAATGCCGTCCTCGGTGTTCATGTTTGTCGCGTCTTTCCAGCCCAGATTCTTGAGCGTATCGATATACGCGTTGATCGTGTCTTCGTCACAGTCCTTGAATATCACCGTTACACCCGCGTCGGAATCCATCGTGCCGGACACGGATACCCCCGGAACCGCAGGTATGTCCGAGGGAAGCTTATCCTCCGGCCAGGCCATTCCTTCTTCCGCAGTAACACTGTAACTGCCGTCATCTTTGGTAATCGTGATTGATTTCCCGTCGTCGTCAATATCAACGTCCACGTCTTGTCCTTCTTTTTGTGCTGCAGATTCAATCATCTTTTCGACAATCTTTTCACGATTGCCGCATGCCGACAGAGCGAGCAGGAAAACCAGTGCGAGGGCCAGGCATAGAACCTTCTTCATCGTGCGTCAGTCCTTTCCTTATTATTTTCTATTATAAATCAAATAGAAATCAAACTCAAAAAAACCCCAAATTTTCCTGAAAAAATGGCTCATTTGATGTCAATCCTTATCGAAGGGCGCTTATTCTTTCTCCACGATAACCGAAATTCCGTTTGGCACGACCGTGATGGATGGAATGCCCGGCTTCATCGAATTTGCCATGTTCATCGCCTCTACGGGTGATGCGGCATACTCCATCTTCATTGCGCGCACGGTTGGTTCCAGCTCCGGCCGTGTAACCATAATGACCCGGTGCCGACGGAGTATTCGCGCCAAAATCTGGCTCTCCCATTGGTCGGGCAGCGTTTTATCCTGCGGCGTCGCCATGATCGCATCGTATAGTTCGGCGGGACTGCCGCAGTCCGCCAGCGCATGGTAAAACCCCTCGCCCCCCGTTCCGTCCGCACATTCCGCCAGCATGATCAACACGGCCCCCTCTTTCGCCGTCGCTTCGGCGGTCGCGAGACCCTTCACGCATTGATAGATGTTCTGGTCCAGTGGCGCGCCACCGTTGGTTGTGACGACCACGTTGCCCGGAACGGCGGTGACCCGGCAATATGGCCGCAGAAACGCGCAGCCCTCTATATGCGCCTCAATCGGGTCTCCCGCAAACGCGGCGACGGTTTTCTTGTCTTCATCGATGACGACATTGACGCAGTACGCAAGGTTTGCCAGGCGCGCTGCGGCAATCATATCCGCGTGAATCGGGTTTCCGTCCAGAATACCCGCGCGGGCGTACGGACTGTCGATGAACGCGCTGCAGTGATTGCCGAGCACGGTCACGCGGTCGCAGACGCCGGGCAGCACGCTTTTTCTCCCACCGGAAAAGCCTGCGAAAAAATGCGGCTCGATAAACCCCTCCGACACCAGCAAATCCGTCTCGGCGGCAACGCGGTCGATAACCAGCGGCGCGCCGGACGGCAAAACGCCGATGCGCACGTTTGCCGCCGCGTCTGCGCAGTCGTGCATGACGATGCGTTCTCCATTGGCGATTTCATCACCCAGTTTGGCTGCCAGTTCCTCTTTTGTAGAGCCGCGGTGAAACCCGGTTGCGACCAGCAGTGTGACGGCAATGTCCGGATTTCCCCTCCGCAGTTCCGCCAGCATGGCGGGGAGGATATCCCTGCTTGGAACGGGTCTCGTGTGGTCGGATATGATCACGGTACAGGTCTTCTTGCCCTCCGCCAGTTGATGCAGCATCCTGCTGCCGATCGGGCGCCGCATCGCCTCCCAAACAATCTCCGCGCCGGAACATTCTCCGGCGAGTTCGTTTATGCGGGAATACAGAACCGCCGCGCCTTTTTCTTCAAATGGAATTGTCTTGTTGCCATACGGTAAGTGCAGCATGCGTGCTCCTTTCAGGGTACGGGGAAACTTCGCTCATCATATGCTTCGAGCCTTAATCGCAACTTCCGCATAGTAAGTTGAAGCGACAAAAGCCAGTTGCTATGCGATCTAATGTGATTGTATGTTCGGGTGTGCAGCTTCGTCAACACCTGCCCATCCGGTTATGCTTCCAACCAAGCCGCAAGCAGCTTTCTATTCGCGCGCTTAGCCGATAAAACGGCGCCACTCGGCGCCGTTTTTGAAGGTTCCGTTTTTCGATATCCAAAGATTATTCAGCGTTGAGATTATACCCGCCGTTCTTATAAAACGCGTCGATGGCGGTGACGCAGGCGGCTTTGTCCTCCAGTTGGAGATTAAAGCGGCTTTTCACGGCATAATCGCTGCCGTCGCCGCGGTCGAACCCGATGCGCAGATGCGTCTGCAGGCTTTCATAATAATATGGCAGCTCGAATATGCTGCCGTAAAGCACCACGCGCGCGGGATCGAGCGTATACACGACCGCCTTGATCGCGCTGGAGAGTTTGCTCGCGGCGTTTTGCACGATCGCGTCCACGGATAGATCACCCATCGCGGCTGCTTCCATGATGAGCGGGAGCGTAACGCGATCCTGATGACCGCCTGTGAGATAGTAAAGCCGCGGCGTCTGCTCGGCGGAAAAGATGCTGCCGGCATCCTCGCAGATCGCCATTGGGGACGCGACAGTTTCGAGGCATCCGGTCTTTCCGCAATGGCAGCGCTTGCCTCCCTGCTCCACAATCGGCATATGCCCGAACTCCGAACACATTCCGCTGCTGCCGGTGAGGATGCGGTGATCCGCGGAAACAGCGCCGCCGATGCCCTTTTCACAGCGAATGAAAAACAGGCTGGACTCCTGCTCCGGTGAGAAAAACATATGTGCCCGGAACATGCTGCGCACGTTGTTGTCCATGGTCGTATGTAATCCCGTGCGTTCGGAAACAAGCTGCGCCAGCGGTATGTTTTCGCCCTCAAGCGCGCCGAATGAATTCAGGCTCTTGCTTCTCTTCTCGTCCACCGTGCCGCGCACCGCAAGGCCGAGGCCAACGATGCGCTCCCGCTCGATGTGATAGTCGGCAATCAACGCCGGCAGCTGTTCGCTGATGATATCCAGCGCTTCGGACGCCGCAATCTCCGCGCGGCACGGGATCGACTCGGAAAACAGCAGCGCGCCGTCCAGCGTCGTGGCGGAGAGGAGCACCTCCTGCAGATTGATGGAAACACCCAGCGCGACAAATCTGTTTAATATGATATGAACCAAAATCTCCTTGCGGCCTGCGCTGCCGTTGGACTCCAGTGTCGCTCCTTCGGAGAGGAGCCCTTCGCCGATCATTTCGGAAACGATCATCGTAATCGCAGCGGGCGTGAGGGACATTTCCTCCGCCATCCGCTTTCGGCTCAAGCCGCCGTGCTCATGCAAAAGCCGCAGAATCACGCTGCGGTTGTATCGCTTGACGGTGCTCATGTTGTCCCCGCGGTGGTTCATAAAACGTCCTCCGTGCCGCGTATGCTCGTTGCAATGCGCTTACGACAAGTTTAGCAGACAATTCTAAAAAAATCAATTGATTTAGTCTATTAATCAATGTTATACTAGGCATGCCGCAGGCGACAGGTCTGCTCCAATCACAACGCTCGACTGTTCTGGAGGATCATAAAAAATGGAACATCAGGAATACATCGCTCAGCTCGTGAAGCGGGCCAGAGCCGCACAGGCGGCAGTTGCCGACTACACGCAGGAGCAGATCGACCGCGTCTGCACGGCGATCGCATGGGAAGTCTACAACGATGAGAACATTCTGCGCCTCGCCGAGCTCGCCGTGTCCGAAACCGGCATGGGTTCGGTTGCCGACAAGATCGCCAAACACAAGAACAAGGTGCTCGGCGTCATCGACGACGTGCTCAAGGTAAAATCCGTCGGCCTGATCGAGGAGGATACCGCGCGCGGCATCAAAAAATTTGCTAAGCCCGTCGGCGTCGTCGGCGCGCTGACCCCAATCACCAACCCGACGGCGACGCCTTCCAGCAACGCCGTCTCCATAGTAAAAGGGCGCAATGCCGTCATCTTTGCGCCGCATCCGCGCGCAAAGAACAGCACCAAACTCGCCGTGGACTTCATGCGGCAGGGGCTCAAAAAAGTCGGTGCGCCGGAAGATCTCATCCAGGTTATCGATGAACCGAGCATCGAGCGCACGGGCGAACTCATGCGTCAGGTCGATCTCATCGTCGCCACCGGTGGCGGCGCGATGGTCAAAGCCGCCTATTCCAGCGGCAAGCCCGCCTACGGCGTGGGACCGGGCAACTCCTGCCAGATCGTCGCCGAGGATGCGGACATTGCCGACGCGGCAAAGAAGATCAAAACCAGCAAAACATTCGACAACGCGACGAGCTGCTCGTCCGAGAACTCCATCGTCGTGCAGCAGAGCGTATACGATGCGATGATCCGCGCACTCGTCGCCGAAAGCGGCTATCTCGTCACAGGCAAGGAGCGGCAAAAGCTCAAGGACACGATGTGGAAACCAAATAAAAAAGGACATCTCGTCATCAACGGGGAGATCGTCGCCAGAAGCGCGCCGGCAATCGCCGCTCTCGCGGGGATCACCGTGCCGGACGGCACCGTGATGCTGCTCGTCGAGGGAGAAATGCCGCTGGAGGACGATCTCTTTGCGGAGGAGAAGCTCTCCCCCGTGCTCACCGTGTGGAAGTACGGCGCGTTTTCCGAAGGCGTCGAAATTCTCAAGCGGCTCACCGACAACTCCGGTCGCGGGCACAGCTGCGGCATCCACACGTTCAAGCAGGAGTATATCGATTATCTCGGCGAACACATGCAGACCAGCCGCGTGATCGTCCGCCAGCCGCAAGCCGCGGCAAACGGCGGCGCGTTTTTCAACGGCATGCCGTCCACGGTGACGCTCGGCTGCGGCACCTGGGGCAACAACATCACGAGCGAAAACATCACATACAAACACTTCATCAACGTCACCTGGGTTTCCGAGCCGATTGCCCTGCACCGCCCGACGGACGAAGCAATCTTCGGCGAATACTTAAAGAACCTCGGCTGACGAACAGAAAGAGAATCATATGAAACTGTTTGAATATCAGGCAAAGGAAGTCTTTGCGGGTGTCGGCATCCCCGTGCCCAAGTCCGAGCTGATCACCGCCTCGGGCCAAATACCGGCGGCGGTCGGCTCCGTCGGCCTGCCCTGCGTACTCAAGTGCCAGGTGCTCTCCGGCGGACGCGGCAAGGCGGGGCTGGTCAAACTCGTAACCACGCAGGCGGAGGCGGAAGCGCTCGCGGCAAAATATTTCGCCGAAGTGCCGGCGCTGCATGCCGTGTTGGTCGAGGAGGCTGTCGCCATCGAGCGCGAGCTGTATCTTGCGCTGACGATGGACGCGCCGAGCGGGCGCGCGGTGCTCATGGGCTGCGCAGAGGGCGGCGTTGAGATCGAGCAGGTCGCGGCCGAAACGCCGGAGAAGATCGTGCGCGAGTACATCGACCTCGACAATGGCCTGCAGCCGTTTCAGATCAGCGACTTTGTCTATCGCCTCGGTCTGCGGAACGGCGCGTTCAAACAAACCGGCAAAATCTGCGGCGCGCTCTACAAGGCGTTTCGCAGCATGGACGCGGAGCTGATTGAGATCAACCCGCTGTTTTTGACCAAGGACGGGGCGGCCATCGCCGGGGACGGCAAGCTCAGTATCGACGACAACTCCATGTTCCGCCACGCGGCCTATGAAAAAGGCCGTTCGTATTACGCAAGCGACATGGAATATGAAGCCGCCAAGGAGGGTATCCCCTATATCGAGTTCGACGGGGATATCAGCCTGATGTGCGCGGGTGCGGGCCTTGCCAATACCGTTTACGACCTCGTGAACTACGAGGGCGGCAAGGTCGCGAACTATCTCGAGTTCGGCGGGCCGAACTATATGAAGGCCGGCACGGCGATGCGCCTCTGCCTCGCCAATCGGCCAAAGGTCATTCTCATCGTCACCTTCGGCACCATCGCCCGCGCGGACGTGATGGCCGAAGGTATCACGAAAGCCGTGCAGGAACTCAAGCCGGACTGCCCCATCGTCGCGTGCCTGCGCGGCACGGGCGAGGAGCGCGTGGACGAAATCTTTGCGCCGATCGGGCTGAAGCGCCTCTCCGACACGGAGGAAGCGGTTCGAAAAGCAGTTGCCATCGCAAACGGGAGGAAACGGGCATGAGTATTTTGATCGATCAAAACACACGCGTGCTCGTTCAGGGCATTACCGGCAAGGAAGGCTCTTTCTGGGCGCAGCACATGGTGGACATGGGCACCAACGTCGTGGCCGGCGTCACGCCGGGTAAGGAAGGCCAACTCAGCTGCGGCGCGCCGGTATACCACAGCGTGCGAAACGCGGTGAAGGAACACAAGGCCGACGCGGCTATGGTGTTCGTGCCGCCGAAATTCGTCATGGACGCGGTGATGGAGTCTCTCGACTCCGGCATCCGCCTGATCGTCACCCTCGCCGACGGCATTCCTCTGCACGAGCAGGCAAAGATCCGCGCCGCGGCGCTTGAATACAACGCCGTCGTCATCGGCGGCAACACCAGCGGGCTCATCGCGCCGGGCAAGGCAATGATGGGCAGCATCCCCTACTGGATCGAACGGGTGTATAAACCCGGCAGAATCGGCATCATGACGCGCAGTGGCTCGCTGACCAACGAGGTCACCGCGATGGTCGTCGCCGCAGGGTTCGGCGTCTCCACGCTCATCGGCGTAGGCGGTGATCCCGTGCCCGGCGCGCGCTTTGCGGAGTTTCTGCCCGCGTTTGAGGCGGACAGCGAAACCGACGCGGTTGTCATCATCGGCGAGCTGGGTGGTACAATGGAGGAAGAGGTCGCCGGGGCAGTCGCTTCCGGTCGCTTCACCAAGCCGCTGGTTTCGTTCCTCTCCGGGCGCACCGCACCGCCGGGCACACGCATGGGGCACGCGGGCGCCATCATTACCGGCGGAAAAGGTTCCGTGGAGGACAAGACAAAGCTGCTCGAGTCGGTCGGCGCGCTCGTCGCACGCCGCCCGCGCGAGGTCGGCGCGCTGCTGAAAGATGCGCTGATCGAAAGGAAATAAAAAAGCGATGGAACGAACCAAACCGGCCGCATCGGTCATCGTCAAACTCATTTGGGTGCTTGTCGCCGCTGCGGTGCTCGCCGCCGTTGTGCTCATCCCGCTGCCGGACAGCGTGCTCAAGCTCGACGGCGCGGAGCTCACGCAACAGGGCCGCGTGGTGCTCGGCGTACTGCTTTTCTGCCTGCTGTTGTGGATCGCGGAGCCGATTCCGTTTCATATCGCCGGGCTGGTCGGCATGATCCTGCTCGCCGTGCTGAAGGCGGAATCGTTTGTCAACGTGGTCCGGCTCGGCTTCGGCAACGACACGGTGCTTTTCTTCATCGGCGTGCTCGCGCTCTCGGCCGCCATCACAAAAAGCGGCCTCGGGCGGCGTGTTTCCATGTTGATCTTGCGGCTGACGGGAAATAAAACGAGCAACATCATTCTTGGTTTTTTGGTTTCCGGTGCGCTGATCGGTATGTGGATTACCACGCTGGCCGCCGCGGCCATGCTCATGCCGCTGGCGCGGTCCATCGCGGAGGAAGAAGGGCTGCAGCCCGGAAAGAGCCGCTTTGGCAAGGCGCTGTTTATCGCGGTTGCCTGGGGCGCGCTCATCGGCGGCGCAGGTTCACCCGCAGGCGGCGGAGCGAACAACCTCGCGATCGGGTTTGTGCGCGACACGCTCAATATCGAAATCACGTTCGCCGGCTGGATGCTCTACGGCGTGCCCTGCATGCTGCTGCTGCTCCTGCCCGCGTGGTGGATTCTGCGGGCGTTTTTTAAGCCGGAGATACAAAGTATACGGCGCAGCAGCGAAGCGCTCCGGCAGGAGTTTGCAACCCTGCCGAAAATGACACATAACGAACGCTCAACGATGATCATATTCCTGCTGACCGTGGTATTATGGCTGGTGAGCAAACCGCTTGGCGACTGGATCGGAGTCAAGATCCCAACCTCGCTGCCAGCCGTTCTCGGTGCTTGCCTCTTCTTTGTACCGGGGGTAACGGACATACAGTGGAAGGATGTGGAGAGCGACATCTCCTGGAGCGGCATCCTGCTCATTGCCAGCGGCATCTCCCTTGGCATGCTGGTGTATCAAAGCGGCGCGGCGCAGTGGCTGGCGATGCTGCTGTTGGGCAACATCGGTACGCTGCCGGTGCTCGTGCAGATCATCAGCGTCATCCTCATCGTGTCCATCCTCAAGCTCGGATTGTCGAGCAATACCGTTACCGCAACGGTCGTCATACCGATCATGATCGCCGTTGCCAGTCAACTCGGGCTCTCGCCGCTCGGCATCGTCATGCCCGCGGCGATGACGCTCAACATCGCGTTCATCCTCGTCACCAGCACGCCGACCAGCGTCATCCCCTACTCAACGGGGTATTTCTCCATTGCGGATATGGCAAAGAGCGGCGTGGTCATGACGCTTGTCGCCGCACCTATCATGACTGGTGCGATCTATCTTGTTGGCAAACTCGCGGGCATCTATTAACGGAGGAAATGGGTATGCTTGAGCTGAATCGATCCGAATCCGGTTTCTCGCTCTCCTATGAGGGCAAAACACTCTTTTCCCACTCGCTCGACGAGCCGATGGTCTATCTCGGCCTCGGGGACGAAACCATCGACATGCACCATGGCAACTTTCACATTGCGGACGAGGTGACGGAGCGCATCCCGTTCAACGCGTTTACCGCAACGCAGGACGAAAGCAGTGTCGTCATCCGTCTCTACAAGGACTATCATGCCTCGGCCTTCACGCTCACGCTGCGCGAGGAAGCTGGGCGGCTGATCGTAACGGGCGAATGCGACTGTCCGCGCTTCAACCGGCTCTGGCTCAGGCTGTACGCCGAGCCGGGCGAGCATGTCTACGGCCTCGGCGAGCAGTATTCCGCGCTCGATCTGCGCGGCAGAAATTATCCGATCTTCACGATGGAGCAAGGCGTCGGGCGAAACAAGAGCACGCTCACGACGTTTCTGGCCGACCAGCTCGACGGCGGCGGCGGCGATTACTGGACGACGTATTATCCCGAGGCGACGTACGTCTCCTCGCGGCGCTACTTCCTGCACCTGCATGGATACGGCTATGCCGAAGTGGACTTCTCCCACGAGAACTATCACGCCCTGCACCTCTGGCAGACCAGTCTTGCGTTTACCGTCTCCGCCAAGCAGCGCTATACCGACCTGCTGAGCGATCTCACCGCGCTGGTCGGCCGGCAGCCGCCGCTACCGGATTATATGTTCAGCGGTATTCTGCTCGGCATGCAGGGCGGTTCCGAAGTTTGCCGCAACAAGCTCGAGCGCATGCTCGCGGCGGACACAGCCGTCTCCGCGGTCTGGACACAGGACTGGGTCGGCAAGCGCGTGACGAGCTTTGGCAAGCGCCTGCAATGGGACTGGCGCTGGAATGAAGCCCTCTACCCCACCCTCCGCGAAGACATCGCAACAAACGATGCGCGCGGCATCGCCTGGATGGGTTATATCAACCCCTATCTCGTCGAAGGCGGTGCGCTCTTTACCGAGGCGAAGGATCGCGGCTATTTCGTTAAAAAGCAGGACGGCACGGACTATCTCGTCGATTTCGGCGAGTTTGACTGCGGGTTTGTCGACCTCACCAACCCAGACGCCTGCATATGGTATAAAGGCGTGATCAAGGAGAACATGATCGCGCTTGGCCTGCGCGGCTGGATGGTGGATTTCGGTGAGTATCTGCCGACGGACAGTGTGCTCTTTTCCGGTCAGGACGCGATTTCAGCGCACAACGAATGGCCGACGCTCTGGGCAAAGCTGAACTATGAAGCGCTGGAGGAGAGCGGCAAGCGCGGCAAGATCGGCTATTACACGCGCTCCGGCGCAACCGGCACGCAGCGCTATTCCCCGCTGATGTTCAGCGGCGACCAGTTTGTCGATTTTTCGCCGGACGACGGCCTGCCTAGCGTCATCAACGCCGCGCTCTCTCTGGGCATGACGGGCTTTGGTATGCTTACCTTTGACATCGGCGGCTACACGGCGCTCTTTGGCAAATACCGCACGAAAGAGCTGCTGCTGCGTGGCTGCGAATTCGCGGCGTTTACGCCCGTGATGCGAACACACGAGGGCAACCGGCCAGACGAAAACACGCAGTTTGACGCGGATGACGAAACGGTCGCATTCTTCTCGCGTTTTTCGCGCATCCACCGCGCGCTCTCGCCTTATCTGACTGCGCTCGGCGCGGAAAACTGCACCCGTGGCCTGCCTGCCATGCGCGCGCTGTTTTTGCACTATCCCGACGACGAGCGGGCACACACCGCGCCCTATGAATACCTGCTTGGCCGCGATATCCTCGTTACCCCTGTGGTGGTGGAGGGCGCCGAGAGCCGCTCGCTCTATCTGCCGCAGGACCGCTGGGTCCATCTATGGTCCGGCGCGGAATACGCGGGCGGCGAAATCACCGTATCCGCCTCAATCGGCCAGCCGCCGGTGTTCTATCGCGCGGAGAGCGAAATCGCCGGCGTCATGGCGTCGCTGCGCGAGATTCGCTGATCCCCGGTTCCAACAATACGCAAACAGGGCTTCCGAACAGAATCGGAAGCCCTGTGTTTTGTTGTCGCGTTTTTCTATACGAGGAACCTAAGCCCGCTTTCGCGCTCTAACTCGTCGATCGTTACAATCCGCTTCTGCTCCGCGGAGCGCTCGGCGGCAAACGCCACCAGAGCGCTGTTGACGCCCGCGTGGATGCCGGTGAGCGGCTCGCCGCCGGTTCGGATACAGTCCGCGAGTTCGACCATGGAGGGTATGATGTCGTCGCTGTGCGCTTCGAAATTCTCGCGCGCATAGTGCCAGCTTTCCTCCGCGCCGGTTTCACGGTCCCAGACGAACACGTCGTCCCCGCGCAGCTCCATCCGTCCTCGATTGCCAATGAGACCGATCTCCAGTTCGTTGAGCGAGGAGCCCAGTATCTTCTTCGGCGCAAAGAGGCAGAGCGAGAGCATGGCGCGCACGTCGTTTTCATAGTCCACCGTTACAAACGCGTTGTCGAGCACGTCCGTATGCGCATACTCCACCGCGTTGTCCCCGCTGGCATAGACCGAAACGGGACGCGCTTGGGCAAACCAGTTAAAGAGGTCGAAATGGTGGCAGTTCTTCTCCAGCAACGTGCCGCCCGTGTATTGCTTTTTCGTAATCCAGTTATCCACCATGCCGCGCTTTGGCAGAAACGGCGGGCGGAACTCGTTGCAGGTGAGCATCTTGAGCGCGCCGAGGCGGGTCTGCCACTCCCGCAGCTTCTTCGTTGGCGTGGCATAGCGCAGTTCCAGCCCGATCTGCAGCAGTTTTCCGCTCTTTTCGTGCGCCCGCTGAATCCGCGCGCACCCTTCCGGCGTGGTCGCGAGCGGTTTTTCGAGGCGGATGTGTTTGCCCGCCTCCAGGCAGTCGCAGGCAATCTGCTCATGCGTGTAGTCCGGGCTGACGATGACGACCAGCTCGCAATCTGCGTCGGCCAGCATCTCGCGATGGTCCGCATAGCAGCGCACCGGCAGCCCGCGCTCGGAAAAGAGCAGGCGGCAGGCGTCTAGATTGGGCGAAAACGGATCGCATACGGCGGTGATCTCATATTGCGGCAGTTTCCAGAGGCAGTTTCGTATCTGCGAGCCGCCCATCATGCCGAGGCCGACGACCGCGGTCCTGACCGGTTTCCCAAATTGCTCCATGCGTCCCCCTCCTCAGCGCAGCTGGCCGACCGGCGGCTCGGCAACATGCGCGACGATCGTCAGCCGCGCGTCCGGATGCCGCTGAAAATACGACGCGGGTGCAAAGCGCGTCACCGGGCCGAGCGCGATCTTGCGCACGATACCGCGCTGCCAGGTGCGGTTCATATAAAACCGTATCTTCTTTGCGGAGAGGATTTCCCGCATGCCGACGGTGACGCAACGGCGCGGGATATAGTCGATATACCCGTTTGCGGCGGTCACGGCGTTGATCGTCCGCGTCTCGCGCGTGAGCGAGAGCGAGCGGCTGGGCAGCTGCGCGAACTGTTCGTCCGAAACCGGGTCGCCCTCTTCCGGCGGCTCGTTAAAGGCGATATGCCCGTTGATGCCGATGCCACCGAAGGATACGTCTACCCCGCCGAGCCGTTCGATTGCGGCGAGGATGTCCGCTTCCTTCCCGGGCTCGGGAAAGAAGCGGTTTTCGCGCGGCATATCCGCGCGGGAATACCACTCGCGATCCATAAACGCGGCAAACGAAAGCGGATGCTCCGCCGGGATCGGACGGTCGTCGTCGTCCAGATATTCGTCCATGTTGAAAAAATACACGCAGCTCAAGTCCGTCTTTCGCTCGTTCACTTGCTCTGCAAGTACACGATACTGCCCGACTGGGCCAACCGGCACGATAAACACCGTGTTTTCGCCGTGCGCGTTGTGCCGCTCGATCTCCTCGAGCATCGTCGCGGCCATATCGGCGTAGAGCGCTTCTTCGGTGTCCACAATGCGGATGGGGATGTGCGTGCTCGCCAGCAGTTCTTCGCGCGTGACGCGTTCGTATGTCATGCGATCTCTTCTCCTTTTACATAAACGCGGCCGGACACGACGGTTTTTTCCAGCGTGCCGTCCGTTGAAATCAGATTGATTGCGTCGCGATATCCCGGTGCGATGTCGCCGCGGTGCGTCAGCCCCAGCAGCGCTGCGGGATTCTTCGTCGCCGCCAGCAGCGCGTCGACAAGCGGGATGCCGCTCTTTTGCACCGCGTCCGCTACCATGCGGGAAACGGGTGCGATGCTCCCGGCGTAGAGCTCCTGTCCGTGCAGGATCGCGGCGTCTCGCGTCACGTCCACGTCAACGCCGTCCTCCGCTCCGCCGAGACGGTATCGCCCGGGCGCCAGACCGGTTGCTCGCATGCTGTCCGAAATGAAGATCACCCGCTCGCGCCCTTTTGCGCGAAAGAGCAGCGGCAGCAGCGCATGCGGAACACCGTTTCCGTCCGCAATCGCTTCGGTATAAAGCCTGTCGTCCAGCAGCCCGATCTCGGTGAGCCCCAGCCGCTTTCTGGGCGAACCTTCGCGCGTGATACCCGAGGTGCAGCAAAAGATATGCGTCACGCCGCGCATCCCCGCTTCCACAGCGGAATAGATCGCCTCGTCCCAGCCTTCGTCGTGCCCGCCGGAAACGACGATTCCGCGGGAAACACACCAGCGGATGAAGTCCGGCATACCGGGCAGCTCCGGAGAAAGCGTAACGATACGTACCAGATCGCGATAGCGCTCGATCAGCACCCGCCAGGCATCGTCCGGCAGGGTTAACAGCGAGGCCGGATGCGCGCCGCGGTTGCCGCAGGAGAGAAACGGACCTTCCATATGTACACCCGCGAGCTCGACGGGCACGTTCGGCCGATAACCGGCTAAAAAAGCGAGTACGTGTTCCGTCTCCTCGTGTGTCGCGGTCATGGTGGTCGGCAGAAACGTGGTCGTCCCCGTCGCCAGATGATGCCGGCAGATCGCGTCCAGCGCTTCTTGCGTGGCGTCCATCGTGTCATACCCCGCCGCGCCGTGTGTGTGTTGGTCTATGAATCCAGCCGCGGCAACAAGGCCGCCCGCGTCAATGACGCGCGCGCCGGACGGCGCATACTGCGCCATTGGCAGCGCGGACGCGATGCGCCCGTTTTCACACCGGACATAGTGATTTTCCAGCAGCGAGCCGCCGGAAAGCACCGTTGCATGTATGATATCGATCACGGATCCCCTCCGTCCTGCCGCTCACCGGCAATGATGCTTTTGGACCATTCTCAGGCCCGTACATCTGTTATAGTAGTCGAATTCGATAAAAATGCAAGGGTAAAAATTAAAAGAGTTAAAATATTTTTTTGAAAACAGTTTACAGATTTGAAGATACGGTGTAAAATACATCATGTCAAGGTGAAAACATACTTTTATTCTGTTGTTTTCGAAGAAATCACGCTAATCTTCTGATTTATGAGCATTTGGCTCATTATTTTTCCCACATTAGTTAATCGCATTAAGCAAATACCTGTTTCCGTCGAGCCACTGGAATTTCTCCGGTTAAACACTCACTCGCACGAACCGATCTGACGCATTTTCTCAATCACACCTGGTTTGTAACTTGCTCGGTATTCTAATTTTATTGCTTTTCAAAGCACGAAAAGCCTGAACAGCCTTATAATGCCTGATGGCATTTATAAAGAAAAAGGAACGAGGAGGAATTGATCGAATGAAAAAAATCCTGTCAATGATTCTGGTGCTCGCTCTGGCGCTCTCCGCCTTTGCCTGCGCGGCACCGGCCGAAGAACCGGCGGTTGTCGAAGAACCCGCTGTTGAAGCAACCGTTACGGAAGCCCCGGCAGAACCTGTTGTGCAAGAAGGATTCAATCCCGCTGCGGAAGTCACCTTAAACTTCCCCTGCATCTGGGTCGGAACCGACTCCAAAGCTGCGGTATTCGGCGAGATGATCGCCGCGTTCAACGATGAGTATGCAGGCCGCGCAAAGGTCGTCGTCGAAGAACAGACCGACTATCAGGCATACCGCGACAAGATCCGCACCATGGTCACCGCCGGTCAAGCGCCGGATCTCTTCTCCGTGGACGGCACGTTCAAGCTCGCCGACCTCGCAGCCTCCGGCAAACTCATGGACTTCGCACCGTATCTGGTCGGCACCGATTGGGGCGCCCTCTATAACGAAGGCGCGCTGAACGACGCGATGGTGGACGGACAACTCATTGCAATCCCGTTCGAAAGCGCCGTATTCGGCATTTACTACAACACGGAACTGCTGGCCAACGCCGGCTATACCGAATTCCCGGCGACCTATGACGAGATGTTCGCCATGGCGGATGCCCTGAAAGCGCAGGATGTCATCGCCTTCCCGCTGATGACCGGTGAGAACGGCTGGACGAGCATGCTCTGGTATTCCCAGATTCTGCTGGCCGTCGGCGGCCCGGACGTTTACAAAAACGGCCTCGACGATCCGGCCTTTGTGCAGGCGGCGGAAGTCCTCAAGAAGATGTTTGACTATACCTCGGGCGATGCGGTCGGCGCAGGCGCGGCGGTTGTCAACGGACACTTCCTCAATTTCGAAGCGGCTGTCTACACCAACGGCCCGTGGTTCCTCCCGCGCTTTGCCAAGGAGGGCATCAACGACCTCGGCTCCAAAGTGAAGTTCGCTCTCCCGCCGGAATACACGGGTGGCGCGGGCACCTACGGCGGACTGGCCGGCACCGTGCAGGCTTACCTCTGCGCCGGTGTGCAGACCGATCCGGACAAAGCCGCGGCGGTTGTTGAGTTCTACAAGTTCATCTACCAGCCCGAGTGGCTCTACAAACTGGCCGAGTCCTCCGGCGCGATGTTCGCGGTGAAGCTCGACAGCAACCCCAACGACATCCAGCTCAAGCAGGATCTGCTCGCTGCAGTCAGCAGCGCGCCCTACATCGTGAAGCACTTCAACGACAGCATGCCGACGGCGATTGCCAATGCATTCCCCGCGGCGCTGGACGAACTGGTGCTCGGCACGGTGGATGCGCAAGGCTTTGTGGATCTGCTCAAGGCTGCCGGCGAATAACGAGGCGTGGTATAATCTAGACACGCCGATCCAACCATGACGAAACGCCGGACGCATTCAGTCACACTTTCGGAATGCGTCCGGCTTTCCCTTATCTGTCGTCCATCTCAAACCCCGCTCGAATGGGAGGTTAATTCGTCTATGAAACCTACAAAAAAAGACCGCTTCGGTATGGCGCTCTTCATGACGCCGGCGCTCGTGCTCTTCGTCCTGTTTTTTATCATACCCGTCGGTTATGTCCTTGTCGTCAGCCTGTTCAAATGGAACGGCATGAGCGCGGCTTCGTTCGTCGGCATGAAAAACTACGTCACGATCTGGAAAGACCCTGTGTTCCGGCGCAGCGTGCTCAACAACGTGATCTGGGCGCTTGTCGCGGCCTGCATTCAGGTTCCGCTCTCCGTGCTCATGGCGCTCATCCTCAATCGAAAACCACGGGGTTGGAAGTTTTTCCGCACCGTTTACTTTTTCCCGCAGGTCATCTCCGGCGTGGCTCTTGCGATGCTCTGGTCGGCGATGTACAACAGCGAATACGGCCTGATCAACGGCATTCTGCGCGCCGTCGGGCGCGGCGACCTTGCCATCAACTGGCTCGGTACGCTCAACACGGCTCTGCCTGCTCTGCTCATCTACTGGGTTTTTTATATCGGTTATTATATGGTCATCGTCATGTCCGACCTCTCCGGTGTGGACAGAGACTTTTACGAGGCTGCGGAAATCGACGGCGCAAGCCAGATTCAGCAGGCCTGGTTCATCTCCCTGCCCATGATCAAGAGCAGTGTTTTAACCTGCATGACGCTGGCCGCCGTGCTCGGCTTGCGGCAGTTTGAGCAGGTATATCTGCTGACCAACGGCGGGCCTGCAAACCGCACCAGCACGATGGTGCTCTTCCTCTATAAACAGATTCAAAACACCCGCTACGGCCCGGCAAACGCGGCGTCCGTCATGCTCATCTGCGTCGGCGTCATCGTAATTCTCGGCATACGCGCGCTCTTCAAACTAGGGCGCTCGTCGCGCGATTGAGGGAGGAACTGACTATGACGAAACGCAAGCAAACCGCTTATCTGAACGCCGCCGACGCAACCCGCGCTGGGCTCAGCTCCATTCTGAAATGGATGCTGATGCTGTTTTTCGCGTTCTACACGCTCTTTCCGCTCCTCTGGCTGATCATGTCGTCCTTCAAGACGAATACGGAGCTCTTCGGCGATCCGTTCGCCATGCCCGCCGTTTGGCAGATTCAGAACTACGTCAACGCCTTCAAGGTTTCCGGCCTGCTCAAGATGATGGGTAACTCCGTCGTCATCGGCGGGCTGTCCACCGTGCTCAACGTTCTTTGCGCGAGCATGCTGGCCTATTGCCTCTCGCGTTTCAAGTTTAAAGGACGCGAAGCGATCTTCACCTTCTTTGCCGCGGGCATCCTCGTGCCGCTCAACGCGCTCATGGTGCCGTTTTATGTCATCATCAGCAAAATCGGGCTCTACAACACGCGCATGGGCCTTATCCTGCTCTACAGCGCCATCGGTATCCCGATGTCTACCTTCATCATCCGCGGGCTGATGGACAGTCTCTCGCGTGAGATTGAGGAGGCGGCCTATATCGACGGCTGCGGGTTCTTCGGACGGTATTTCCGCATCATCCTGCCGCTTTCGCGAAACGGCCTTGTCACCGCCGCTACGTTTCAGTTTTTAACCTGCTGGAACGAGTTCGTGTTTGCAAACCTTTTAACCTCTTCGCAGAACGTGCGCACGATACAGCTCGGCATCCGGTATTTTACCAACCAGTTTTCAACCGACTTCGTCTCTATGTACGCGGCGATCGTTATCAGCATCGTACCGAGCATCATCGGCTATATGATCTTCCAGAAACAGATTGTTTCCGGTCTCACCAGCGGCGCGGTCAAGGGCTGATCCACGTAAAATAGCGTGGAACGCTTGACAGCGTCTATGCTTCAGCGTATATTAATTAAGATCTTTAATTAATGGAAGGAAATCGTATGAACCAGGACAGAACAGCACTCTGCCGCGAGATCCGCGAGGAGACCGTCCGCTGCATCGGCTCCATCGGCGTCGGGCACATCGGCGGATGCCTTTCTTTGACGGAAATCCTCTGCAGCCTGTATTTCAAGCACATGAACATCGACCCGAAGCAGCCGAAAATGGCAGGTCGGGACCGCTTGATCGTCAGCAAAGGCCACGCGGGCCCGGCGGTCTACGCGACACTCGCCGTGCGCGGATATTTCCCGCGCGAAGAGCTCTTAACGCTCAATGCCTCCGGCACCAATCTGCCGAGCCATTGCGATATGCATAAAACAATCGGCATCGACATGACCACCGGCTCGCTGGGTCAGGGATTTTCGTGTGCGATCGGCATCGCCGTCGGATCGAAACTCGCCAATGACGGCGCAACCATCTATGCCATCATCGGCGACGGCGAATCGCAGGAAGGGCAGATTTGGGAAGCCGCGATGTTTGCCGGCAGCAACAAGCTCAACAACCTCATCGCTTTTACGGACTATAACAACCTCCAGATCGACGGCGAGGTCAGCCAGGTCAACGACATCGCGCCGCTGGATGATAAATGGCGCAGCTTTAACTGGAATGTCTCCGTGATCGACGGACACAACATGGATCAGATCGACGCGGCTATCGCTTCGGCAAAGGCACAGGACAAGCCCACCATGATCATAGCGAAGACCATCAAGGGAAAAGGCGTCTCCTTCGTCGAGAGCAAAGGATCCGGCAACCACAACATGCCGTTCTCCATGGAGGACGCGGAGCGTGCGATCGCAGAAATTCGAGGTGAAGCATGAGCAGCCGTGAAATGCGAGAGGTGTTTTCCACCTCCTTAAAGCAAATGATGGAGCAGGACAGCCGTATCGTTCTCGTGGACGCGGATCTTGCAAAGGCCTGCGGCACGACGGGAATCCACGCGGAGTTTTCCGACCGCGCGATGGACTGCGGCGTCGCCGAGGCGAACATGGTGTCCATCGCCGCCGGTCTTGCCAGCTATGGCAATATCCCCTACGTCACGAGTTTTGCGCCGTTTGCGACCAGACGCGTCTGCGACCAGCTCGCCATCAGCGTGTGCTATGCAAAGCAAAACGTAAAGATCGTCGGTACCGACCCCGGCATCTCCGCCGAACTCAACGGCGGCACGCATATGGGCATGGAGGATATCGGCGTCATCCGTTCACTGGTTGGCATGGTCATCTTTGAGCCCGTGGACGCCGTCCAGCTCGAAAAAGCCATGCCCGTGATCCGGGACTATGAAGGCCCGGTCTACATCCGCCTGTTCCGCAAATCGCTGCCGGATGTGTTCACCCCGGACTATACCTTCGACCTCTTCAAAGCGGACACGATCAAAGAGGGAACGGACGTCACAATATTCGCCAGCGGCATCATGGTGCAGGAGAGTATCGAAGCGCTCGACCTGCTCAGAGCGGAGGGAATCGACGCGGAACTGATCAATGTGCACACTATCAAACCCATCGACCGCGAGAGCGTCGTCCGCTCGGCAAAAAAAACCGGCTGTGTGGTCACCGCGGAAAACCACAGCACGATCGGCGGGCTTTACTCCGCCGTTGCCGAAGTCCTCTCGGCAGACTGCCCGACCGTTATGACGGCCATCGGCATGGACAACGCGTTTGGCGAGGTCGGCAAAATGCCCTATCTCAAACAACGCTATCACATGACCAAAGAGGACATCGCGGCCGCTTGCCGGTCCGTCATTGCAAAAAAGAACAGCCGCTGACCGGTTCAGCGCATATCATAAGGAGAACAGTATGAAAGTCGCCATCGGTTCGGATAAATCCGGATTCACACTCAAAGAGGCCGTCAAGCAGTATCTGATTGACAACAACATCGAATTTGACGATCTCGGCACGACCAGCACCGATCAAGCCAAGGGCTTCTTCCTCGTCGCCCCCGCCGTTGCACAGAAGATTCAGTCCGGCGAGTATGACCGCGGCATCATCGTCTGCGGTACCGGCGCGGGCATGAGCATCGTCGCGAACAAATACAAGGGCGTGTACGCCGTTGCGTGCGAAAGCGTATATTCCGCCAAGATGGCGCGCGCCATCAACAACGCCCAGATCCTCACCATGGGCGGCTGGATCGTCGCGCCCGAGATGGGCGTGAAGATGGCGGAAGCGTTTTTGACCACGGACTGGCTGCAGGATCTCGAGGATTGGCGCAAAACCTGGCTGACCGGCGCGGCCGAAACGGTCTCCGGGCTGGAGAACACCCTTTTTTGAACGATCAATGGAGTAAACGCTTATGAAACAGCAGGTCAAGCTGGGCATTGTATGCCTCATGCGAAACACATTTGACTACCCCGCCGCAACCGAGCTTTACCGGGGCATCCTTGCCGACGTGCGCGCGCTGGAAAACGCGGACATCGTCGCAATCGAAACGCCGGTCATGGAGCCGGACGAAGCGATCGCCGCCGGGCGGGCCTTTGCGGCCGAGCAGGTAGACGGCATCGCCGTCATCAGCGGCACCTTCCACCTCGGGCACCTGCTGCTGGAGATCAAAAAATTCGCGGACAAGCCGCTGCTGCTCTGGGCGCTGCCTGAACTGCCGTATAACGGCGGCAAAATCCGCCTCAACTCGGTCTGCGGCGTGAATCTCAACGCAAGCAATATGGTCAAGAGCGGAATCACGGACTTCACCTATACCGTCGGCGCAAAGATCGACGAGGACTGGGTGGACGCAATCCGTATGATTCGCGCGCTCAAGGACAGCCACGTCGGCCTCATCGGGTCCCATGCGCATGGCTTCTTCAACGTCGGTGTGGACGATCTGGCGATGTATCAGACATTCGGCACGGTTGTCGACCACTACGACCTGGCGGATCTATGGAACACACCCGTCAAACCGGAGCTGCTGGAGCAATACGACGCCGTCATGCGCGGCGCGTTCGACGTCTCCTCCGTTCCGCCCGAAAAACAGACCAGAGTAGCCGAGCTCGCCGCAAAATTCCGTACATTCGCCGCGGAGCGTTCGCTGACAGCGGTCGCGCTGCGCTGCTGGCCCGAGTTTGCCGCTGGCTTCGGCATCGCGCCCTGCGCGTCGATGAGCGTTGTGCAGAGCGACGATTTGCTGCTCAGCTGTGAAGGCGACCTCGACTGCGCCGTGACCATGATCGCGCACCGTGCGGCGGGCGCGGAAACCCCGTTTATGGCGGATCTGTCGCAGGTGAATATCGAAGACAACTCCGCGCTGATGTGGCACTGCGGCGTCGCACCCTGTAATCTGACAGACGGCGTTTGCAACTGTACACTGGATTCCTATCACGCGGGCGGTCGCGGTGTCACCGCCGGGTTTGTGATGAAATCCGGGCCAATCAACATGTCCCGCCTCGACAGCATCAAAGGACATTATCGCATGTTCAACCGCCGCGGCGAAGCGATCCCAATGGAAAAAGAGCTCTCCGGCACCTATGCCAAGGTGCGCTTCGAGCAGCCGATGCAGAGCCTGCTGGACGACGTGGTCTACAGCGGCCTTGCGCATCATGTATCTATGGTCTACGGGGACTTCAGCAAGCCGCTGGCGATCTTTGCGCGGCTGAAAGGGCTGGAATTGCTATGACCGAGATCGACGCGCTCAGAACCAAAAACCCGCATCTGACGATACAGTCTCTGGCGGAAACGCCGGAGCACCCCCTCTATCGCAGGGCGGATTTTGACGCGGATGCGTTTCTCAGCGCGGCAAAAGTGATCGACCCCGATGAAGCAAACGCCTATCTCCCGCGGGACGAAGCCATGAGCGCGGGCCTGGCTGCAAAGGACGCCGCGCGGCGCGTCTTCGGCGAACTGCCGATGCAGGCGGGCTGGAACTACGGCGGCAACACGCGCATGAACGGCATGGAGTGGCACAAATCCGCAGAAGTCATCGTCGCTTGCACAGATGTCGTGCTGCTGCTCGGCAACTATTCCGATATTCAAAACGACACCTACGATTCCGCGCGCGCCTTCGGGCTGTATCTAAAAAAAGGTGAAGCGGTCGAGCTGCACCCGTACACACTTCACCTGGCGCCCTTGCCTGTTTTCGGCGGGCGGTTCATCGCCGCCATTTTACTGCCGGACGGTACCAACCTGCCACTCAAGAGCGGCATAGAGGGCACCCTCCGCGCGGTCAACAAATGGCTGCTCGTCCATCCGGACAATCGACGCGGCATCGCACTCGGCGGCAAGCCCGGAATCCTCGGAGAAAATATTACGCTAAACGGTCTGGATGAATAATCCGGGCCTTTTTCATCGGTTAGCGTCAGTCGATTTTTTTACGGAGCAGATACAGCATCAACAGCCCGACCAACGTGCTGACGCCCGCCAGCAGAAACGCGGGCGTGAAAGAGCCTGTTCTATCCAGCAGCATGGAGCCGATCAGGCCGGTGAGTGCTCCAACCCCGAACGCGCTGAACACAAGGCCGTAGTTGACGCCAAGATATTTGCTGCCAAATCCCGCTGCGACGATGACGGGGAACAGCGCGAACGTAACGGCATACCCGGCTCCCAGAATAAACGCGCAGAGCAGCAACAGGAAAAAGTTTGTTGCAACCCACGGCATCGCAAGAAACACCAGCGCCTGCAGCGTATAGATGACGACCATAACGCGCACGATACCGAACCGATCCCCCATCCAGCCGGCAAACGGACGACCGATTCCGTTGATGAGCGAAAAAACGGATATGGAGAGAGCGGCTTGTGTGGGGGTGAGCTTGAGTTCGAGTTCGCCAAACGGGATCAGCAGGCCGATCGCCGTTAACCCGCCGCCGATGACGGCGGCAAGCGCAACCCAAAGCGCATAAAACGTTGGCGTTTTCAGAAATTCGCGCGGCGGTATGTCGACAGCCGGCGCTTTGATGCGGGAAGTCTTTTTGTTCTCGGGGAGCGGCAGATCCGGATCGGGCGTTCTCATGAGCCTGGACCCTATGATCGACAAAACAAACACGAAGATCCCCAAGCTGAACAGGGTGCCGTCAACGCCGAGGGCATGTATCATCACTTTTTTCAGCGGGGCAAATACAACCGCAGCAAGACCGAAGCCCATCACCGCGGTCGACACGGCAAATCCCGGCCTGTCGGGATACCATTTGCGTGCCGTGGGCGCAATGCAGGAATAGGTCAACCCGCAGGCAACCCCGACAACTGCGCCATACGAGACGATCAGCCATCCATGCGATGGAATGAACCGAATCATCGCTGCCATTGTATAACCAACGAAGAACAGACCCGCGCCCGCGGTCGATACAACGCGCGGCCCAAACCGGTCCTGCAGCCAACCTGCCGGAATCATTGTGACCGCAAAAACCAAAATCAGTACTGTGAGCGGCAATGTCGCTTTTGCGGTCGTCCACCCCCATTCATTCACCAGCGGCACGACAAACGAACCCCAGGAGTAACTCATTCCGCCAACCAGAGAAAGAAGAAATCCGCCAAGTAATATGCTCCAGCGCCGCTTTACCGCGTTCACCGCTGCCTCGTCATGCCGTTCCATTTCGTCATCTCCTTTTATTTGATTTCATTTGGCCAGTTAAAAGCGTGCTCAAATAATCTGGACGGGGTTTGATTGAGACCATCGTTCAATAAAGGGGGAATGTGATTGTAAAATCCTGCAAAGTGATAAGCCCAGGTTATGTGAGACAGTTCTGATGATGAGTCGGTTGTTGAATTGAAATGAATCTTGTATTTTACGTTATTCCTTATATTGATTATCTCTTGATCCGCAACAAATGTCAATTCCCCAGCGCTGTCCGGCGCAGGCAAGCGCACGATGTTTCGCGCATTCTTTTTTCGTACTTATACAGAGGATCGGATGACGTATATGGTCACCGTGGAACCGGGTTTGAGCGGCTCCGACATCGACGGCACCTCGACCAGACAGTTGCTCGAGACGAACGATTGTAAATCCGCATTTCCCTGTGCCCGCGGCATCGAGACGGTTCCATCCTGCCAGCAGCCGCGCAAATAGCGGACGTATTTGCCGCTGTTGCGGTATTCGGCGGACATGACGGCCGTTTGCCGCCGTGCCATGAGGCCGTCGTCTCCGGCGGCATGCGCAAGTATTGCTCTGCCGAAGAGTTCAAACGCCACTGCCGCTGAATACGGATTGCCGGATAGCCCTAGCACCGGCTTGCCCCGCACCATGGCAAACAACGTTGGCATGCCGGGCTTGATCGCGACCCCGTGAAAGAGGATTTCTCCTCCAATATGTGCGATTGTCTCCGGCAAAAGGTCTCTCTCTCCAACCGAAACGCCGCCCGTTGTGAAAACAACGTCCGCTTCTTCCAGCAGCGCCAGCAGGTTTTGCGCGATATCCTCCAGCCGGTCGAGTGCCCTCGCGCTTTGCGCGACGGGAACACGAAGCTCCGAGAGCCGTGCCGCCAGATAGGGTGTGTTGCTGTCGTAAATCTGCCCGTAACGAAGCGGCTTCCCAGGTTCGCAGAGTTCTTCTCCTGTTGCCAGAATCGCAGCGCTGGCCTTTGGGAACACAAATAGCGTTTCGCAGCCTGCGGCGATTGCGAGCGCAATGGTCGCCGCGGTGACAAGCTCCCCCGCCGGAACGAGCGTCTCGCCGTTGTGAAAATCCTCGCCCACAGCGCAGATATTGTTCCTGCTTCCACTCCGTGCAAAGATTTGCACTTCGCTCTCGCCAAGGTCCGTATCCTCCTGCCGGATCACGCAATCCGCTCCGCGCGGAATTGCCCCGCCGGTCATGATGCGGATCGCTTCGCCCTCATGAATCTCTTTTTGCGCGGGTATTCCCGCATAGCTCCGGTCTGTTACGTTCAGCAGGACCGGCGTCTTCGCGTCCGCTTGTTCGATGTCCGCTGCGCGGACGGCATAGCCGTCCAGCGGCGAACGTGCAAACGGCGGGTGATCCAGCGTTGCGACGATGTCTCCCGCCAGTTGGCAGCCGAGTGCTTCCCGCGCCGGCAGCCACACGGGCGCTAGCCGGGAAACGGCTTGAGATATGATGTTGAGAGCTTGATCCACAGATATTCTATTCATAATTCTACTTTCATACTGAGTTGTCCCGTCCGGTATGCGTTTAAAACAAACTGAGCAATCCGTTCTATGTCATCCGGATGAAGCACGATGCCTTCCGACGCGGATAAACAGTCGCTGACAAACGCAAGCCTGTTTTCCGAGTTAGAAACCGGTTCATCGGAAACGTCTCTGCGAACGATCTCCAGCTTCGGGCAGGCAGCATGTTTCCATCCCTCCACCAGGATGAGATCCATGCCTTCAAAGAGCCGCGCTATCTCAACAAGCGAAACAGCGCCGCGTTTTGTGAAGTTGATTTTCTCCGCGTCGTATACGGCGACGGCGTCTGAGCCTGCGCTCAAAAATCGATGGCTGTCCGTTCCGGGCGTATCCGCCTCAAACAGATGCCCATCGTGCTTGAGCACGCCAACGCAAAGCTGCTCGCGCCGTAGTAGGGGAATCAGCCGCTCTATCAAGGCTGTCTTTCCCGCGTTTTTGCGTCCGCAGATAGCGAGCAGGTTGAGTTGCATGGCTTCCTCCGTCGTCTGTGCTCCGGCGGTTTCCTCGCGCGCCTCGGCTCAGCTCTTCTGCTGGCTGGACGCTGTCACCTCGACTAGATTCGTGTGCTGCGGGTTACCTTTCGCCAGAGGTGTCGGTGTCATATGCGTCAGCACGTTGATGCTGCCTCTGGTGTCCGTGCCTTCCGCGTCAGGATTATACCATCCACCCTGGCTGAGTGCAACAACACCCTCAACGATCCTGTCGGTCACCTTCGCGGGAATCCGGGTTCTTCCGCGTTGGTTTGTGACGTCGACCAGCATACCGTTTACAATGCCGCGCCGGGCGGCGTCATTTGGATGCATCCACAGAGCGGGCTGATCCAGCTCTTCCATCCAGTCATTGTTGTCATGGATCGAATGGCAGCGCCGTTTGGTGTGGTAGCCGATCAATTGCAGCGGATAGCGCTCCTTGAGCGGATCGGACGGGCCTTCGACACAAGGCGTATAGCGCGGGATCCCCGGTATCGCTTCGTGTTGATGCATGTCATACAGCGTTTTGCTGAAAATTTCGATTTTTCCGGACGGTGTTGCAAAGGGTTTACCGCCTTGAATCTGCTCCTCAAAGGCGATCCGTATCTTGCTGTTTTGATACTGATAGCCGCCCTGCTGTTTGAATTCATCATATTCGGGCAGTTCCGGCTCCAACCGCCTCGTCGCGTTGTAGCAGTCGACAAGCCAGTCCTCCGTTGTTTCGTGTCCGCGCGTGAATGCATCGTAAACACCCAGTTTCCGCGCGACTTCCTTCAGCCAGTCATATTCAAACCGGCACTCAAACAGCGGATCCATGACTTTCGCGTTGTACAGGAAGTAGTTCTCCGCCGCCCAGGGACGGACAACATTGTTGCCTTCAAACATGGACGTCGCCGGCAGCACCAGATCGGAAAAACGCGCGCTCGGCGTCATGAACAGATCGGACGTCACGATAAACTCGCACTTATTCATGTCTTTTAGGATGCGTATCGTGTCGTTGATGTCGCTGTGCTGGTTGAGCAGCGTGTTTCCGGCGAGGTTGAAGATCAGTTTGATGTTGCTCTCGAGCCGCTCTACGCCTTTGACGCCGTCTTCCACAGGCTTGAGCTGCGTACCGTGCTCAATTGCTTTCGTCCATAAAAAGACCGGTATCGAGCCTTTGTAAGGGTTGGGAATCATCGGCACTTCCGGCAGAGAGCGAGTTGGAACCCCGACGTAGTCTCCGGCAGAGCCGCCGGGAATCCCGATGTTGCCTGTCAGCGCGCAGAGCATTGCAAGCCCGCGGAATGTCTGCTCGCCGTTCCCCGTCCTCTGCAGCCCGAGCCCCGGCAGAATGCAGGCGGGCTTGGTCGTGGCGAATTGCTTGGCCAGCCGCGTAATCGTATCGGCCGGGACGCCGGAAATCTGTTCCGCCCATTCGGGCGTTTTCTCTGTGTTGTCTTTTACACCGAACAGGTAGTCGATATAGTTCTCGTCTTCCGGCACACCCTCGGGCATATGCGCGCGGTCGAACCCGACGCAGTAGGCATCCATAAACGCCTGATCATGCAGGCCTTCCTTGAGAATGACATACGCCATGGCGTCGATCAGCGCGCCGTCCGTGGATGGGCGAATCCCAACCCACTCGCTGCCGTAACCGATTGCGGAGTCGCTCTCGCGCGGGTCGATGACGACGATCGGAGTCCCTTTTTCGTGCACCTGTGTGATGTAATGGTTCGTATAGGTGCCAATGATCGTTTCCGAAGGGTTGTGGCCCCAGAGGATCAGCAGCTTCGTGTTCACCAGATCTTCAATCGAATTGCCGTTTTGCTTGTCTCCGTAGATATACGGCATGACATACGAAACACACGCGCTGCTGTAGCTGTTGTAATAGTCCAGATATCCGCCGTCCAGCGCCATCAGGCTCTTTGCCAGATCCCTCGGGCGCATGATCGACGTAACGCCGGTGGCATAGATCGCGTAGCGAGAAGCCGCACCGTAGGTTTCCCGCGTGCGCACCATCTCCGAGGCGATCATATCAACGGCCTCTTCCCAGCTGATTCTGGTAAATTTCCCGCTGCCGCGCTCTCCCGCGCGCTTCATCGGATAGCGAATGCGCCCGGCGTTTAAAAACGTCCGCTTATACCCTTTTCCGCGTACGCAGGCGCGGATCGGAGGCGTTTCCGTCGTCCGCATGTCGGTATCCAGCCCTAGGATACACCCCTCCTGCGCCATAACGTTGATTCTGCATTTTCCGCCGCAGTTGTTGAGTCCTGCGCTGCAGATGTACTGTTCGTCTTCCGCCGGAATCTCCGGCTGCAGCGGCCAGGCATAGCTGTCGAACTCTCTATAATCGATGCCGGCGGGCGAATCCTGCATCCGTCCGGTTTGCAGCAGCGAAACCAGATCGTCAAGGATCTGCTTTAGCTCGGCAGGACAGTCATATTTCGACACCGTCGAGACGATTGTCTGCGCCGTGTCCAGCGTGAACGACTGTACAAAATCATCGATGTCGCGTTCACAGTCCCGAATACCGCGGATAGTCAGGCTGCTGAGATACTCCAGAAAGCGCAGTTGCTCCCCGATGTAATCCGGCGGGTTGCCCTCCATCCCGGCGGGTTGATAGCCGCGCTTTTTATAGAACCTGATCACGTCGCATGTGACTTCGTTTTGCAGTACGTATCCGCGGTTTTTGCACGCCGAAGCCCAGAGCGGAATTGAGAGGGCCGCATCCGTCCCTCTCAGATAATCGTCATAGTCCGCTGCCGACAACGTGCAGTCTCTGCCAAAGCGCACACACTCCCGCCGCCACTCGCCGTATGAGGCGAAAAACGAGGCCAGCATATGGCAGCCGATATAGAAGTGTTCCGTCATTTTAAACATCCTCATAGATCTCCTTTTCATCGAAAATCTGACTGCGCAGTTTGTCTACCCCCGTCAGGCTGCCAATCTGAACCGCACCCGAAAGTTTACCCTGCGCATACCAGCGGGTTGTTGCGCTCTTTGTAAACGCCGGATTCACGGCAAAGCGTTCCTGCGCGTTGTTCTCTATTCTTTCCACCGTATACTGTGTCGCTGAATTTTTGCCCGTATCCCCCGCTGCAAACAGCGCGAACTTGGGGCTGTTGAACAACAGTGAGTTATCGACGGACCCGAACCGCAGCTTTTTACCCGCGGCGCTCCCGCCGGCAACTTCTCCCTGCACCTTGGACTGCACCCAGAGCGCAGCGTTGCTGCCTTTGTATTGCGTGCAGTCGCCGCAGGCATAGACGCCGGGTGCGGAAGTCTCCATGCGTTCGTTCACGATCACGCCGCGTTCGCAGTCCAGCCCGGCTTCCTTTGCAAGCGCGATGTTCGCGCGGACGCCGGTGGATATCACGATAAAATCGGCAGACACGGATGCTCCATCGGAAAACAGCACTTTTACCTGGCTGCGGGTGGTCTCCACGGCGGACACCATAGACCCGGTGATCACGCTCGCCGGAGATAAGCGCAACTGAAGTTCACGCGCCGTCTCTTCGTCCAGAAACCGCGGCAGCAGGTATGGCAGCGCTTCGACGATGGTCACGTGTATGCCGAGTTTCATCAGTTCAAATGCGGTTTCAAGGCCGATCACCCCGCCGCCGACGATGATTGCGGACCGCGCTCCGAGATACAGCCGCCTGAGCTTTTGAATATCACGATAGGTTCGGATGCTGACCGAGCGGCTCATGTCGCTTTGAAAGACGGGCGGGATGGCGTTGCTCGCACCGAGCGCGTAGATGCACTTGTCGTATTCAAACACGCCTTTTGACGTAAATATCATTCTGTTCTTCAGGTCCAGCCCGTCAATCGTTGTGGAAAGCGATAGATCAATCGCGTGCTCTTGATACCAGCGCGCGTCGTTGATCAACGTGTTCTGCAAATCATAGGAGTTCAGCGGCGTTTTCGTCAACATCGGGCGTGAATAGGTGATCACGTCCTCTGCGGATATCATGGTAATGTGGCTGTTTGGCTTGCCCGCGCGAATTGCGGCGGCGGCGCTCAATCCGGCGATCCCGTTGCCGAGCACGACATAGCGTTCCTGTTTTTCGTTCATTCTGCGCTCCTTTGTCCTCGGCTCATTCTAAGTCTTTTGGAACCCGAACCATTGTAGTCGGCTCTGTTTCTTCCGGTTCAGGCAAAAATGGCAGCCTGAGAGGGGCATACCCTTCGCCCGCTTCGTCCAGCCTGCCGAACTCGATCGCATGCGTAACGCACGCGGCGACGCAAGCGGGCTGCAGCCCGGCATCGCGCCGCTCATAGCAGGACTCGCATTTCTGCGCGGTGCCTTTCGTCTTACTGAACGAAATCGCCCCGTAAGGACAGCTCCACATGCAGGCGCCGCAGCCGATGCATTTCCCGCCGTTGTGGCGTATCGTTCCATCGTCTGCGGTATACATTGCGCCTGTCGGGCAGACATGAACACAGACCGGATTGACGCAGTGGTTGCATGCGCCGGAATAATGATAGCATTTTGTGCCGTTTTCATCCTTTATGGAAACGGTGTCTACCCTGCGGTTGAACTCCCCGGCGTTCAGGTGGTTTGCGTCTTTGCAGGCAACCTGGCATGCGCCGCAGCCGATGCAGATCTGCATATTATAGGAAAAGCCGATTCGCTCCATCTTCCTCACTCCTCGCCGTCCGTCAAGACTTGTTTTCAGGTGTCGCTTTTAACCCGTTCCGCCTCAAGTCCCGTTTCGGATCGTATTCCGTCCGCCGTATCCAGATTCTCGCGTTGCATTTTTTTTGAGAAACCACCGTTGAGAACATAGTAAAGCACACAACCGATACAGAGCGGTATGATCATTAAAAAATACATTCTCGCGTATCCGTACGCCGCCGCCAGCACGCCCGCAAAGAGATTTCCAAGTCCGATTCCAAGATCGAAAAACGTAAAAAACGTTGCGTTCGCAGCTCCCCGCCGCCGGGAAGATACATATTTAAGGCACTTGGTCTGCAAACCGTTTTGCACAACGCCGTATGCCACACCCTGCAGCAGCGCCACGCCCAGGAACATCGGCAGCGATTTCACAATCGACAGCAGCGCCATAGAAATGATATACAGGATAAACCCGGGATACATGATTTTGTGAAACCCGAGCCTGTCGATCATGCGCCCGGCAATCGGGCGGGAGACAAACATGGAGATCGCGAAACAACTCAAAAACAGCGCCCCGTTGCCAATGCCGAGTTCAATACCGTAAAGAGCGGAGAAACTCAGCGCGGCGCCAAGCGGAATGCCGACAAATGTCATCACCATGGCGGGCCGGATCGCGCTCTTCTCAAACGGTACAAACGGCTGCCGTTCCAACGGAGGCCGTATCCTGCGATATTTGACCAGCGCCGCCGGTATGCAAGCCGCGAGCAGGAGCGCAAACGCAAAGAACGTCATGTTCCGATAGCCGAATGCGCTCATGATGCTCAGCCCGATTGCGGGCGCAAGCGCCATGGAAACGCTCTGCGAAAGGCTGAAAAAACCCATGCCCTCGCCGAGGCGTTTTTCCGGTATCACGTCCGTCGCCACCGTATTGCTCAACGTTGTTGCGGTGCCCCAGCCCAATCCATTGATGCTGCGGATGAGGATGACCACCCAAACGATTGGAAACCAGCTGTAGGAGAACATCGCCGTAATCATCAGGATTAACCCGAAGAATAGAATCGGCGCGCGTCCGAAGCGGTCGGCCGTATACCCGGCCAGCGGTCTCGCGATCAACGCCGACGCCGTGCCGAGCGCGATAGCAAGGCCCACCGTAGCGTCCGAGCCGCTGATTTGGCGCAGATAGACCGGCAGCGCGGAGAGCTGCGTCTGCATGCCCACAAACAGCAAAACGTTCATTGCCGTGATCAGTACGAAATCCCGCGTCCAGAGCGCGGGAAGGGACGATTTGTCCTGCGGGATTGGGATCTTTTGTTGGTTGTTCATGCTGTTGTGTTGTTCTTTCCCTGTTGCAGGCAACCGGCGGCGGGGCCGATTCCCTGAACGTCTGCTGTTTTATTCCTGATAATCGTGGCGCATGATGTCGTTGTATGCGTTTTCGTGAAAACTGACGAAGCGTTCCGTCTGATCGTCTCCAAAGTTGCTTGTTAAGAACTCTTCCGCCATCTGGCAGCCCGTGTAGGGCGCAACATAGAATCCACCCATCGCAAGGATATTGCAGTGATTCGCAACAACGCAGCGCTTCGCCGCCGGGATGCTCTCGGCAACCGCGCACATGACGCCCGGAAACTTCGCCGCCGCGAGATGGATGCCCATGCCCGAACCGCAGAACAGCAATCCGCGTTCAAACTCGCCCTTGCTCACCGCGCGCCCGACGCGGAAGCCGACCTCCTGAAACGGAATCTTATTCTCTTTTTCCGTCATGCCGACGTCCGTTATTTCAAACCCCAACTGCTCCAGATGGGTCTTCACTGCTTCCTTCAGCTCAAAGCCCGCAATGTCTGCGCCGATGATCACACGTTTTGATTTCATGGTTATACTCCGTTTCCAAATAATTTTTTTAGATCAGTATCCAAGCGCCGGATCGTACATCGGGCCGGTGTAGTTGCCGCGCTCGTAAGCGCGGATGTTGTTTGCGACGATTTGGGCGCCTGTCTGCGCGTCGATATAAGCGGCGCAGTGGAACGTGATTAAAACGTCCTTGCGCTCCCAGACCGGGTCGTCCGAAGGCGTCGGTTCCTTTGAGTACACGTCCAGATATGCAAAGGAAAGCTTACCTTCGTCCAGTGCGCGGAACAGATCCGGCTCAATCAGATGGCTGCCGCGCGCGGCGTTGATCAGGCACGCGCCGGGATTAAGCTGTTCGAGCAGATCATAGTTGATGAGGCCCTCCGTCTCGCTCGTCAGCGGCAGCAGGCAGACCAGCACGTCACACCCTTCCGCAAACGCATGCAACTGATCGGAACCGAAGTAATATGGGAAAGGCATCTCCTCGCGCGGGGATTTCGACCAGATTTTCAGGTTGAATCCGAGCGCGGAGAGCGCCGCGGATACCATCTTGCCCATGCGCCCATATCCCATGATGCCGACGGTACGCGCGCTCGCGAGCGGGGAGTCAAACACCTGCCATTCGCGGGTTTTGTTGGCCGCAATCATGGCCGGAAGCCTCCTGTGCCAGGATAGCACACACATGGTGACAAACTCTGTCATCTTTTGCGCCAGATTTGGCGACACCGAGCGCAGCACGGGCACATCCGTCCGCAGCTGATCCAGATTTTTAATATGATCCACGCCCGAAGCGGTTCCGGCAAGCGCTTTCACATTGGGAAATGTATTGACCCACAGCGCGTCCGGTTTCCAGCCGACGACATACTGCACGTCTTCGGTTCGAATGGTATCCGAAAAATAAGGCACCACCTCAAACTCCGGCAGCTGCTGTGCGATGTTTCCTGCCCACGCGTCGATCACCGAGCGTCCAACTTTGACTACGATTTGTTTCATCTGGTAAATCTCCTTACAACCTTCCTGGGAATCAGATATTCTGTGTGCGGGTGCAGTTGTTTTTCTTCCCGCATCTGCATTTTTGCAATATACAAACGGATTTCCTCCGGTGTGTTCATGTTGAAAAAGAGCGTCTCCTTCCCGCCGAACGGAATGAGGTCCTCTTCGCTTAAATATCGCGTGTTCAGACGCTGCAGCAGGTCGGCCGTCTTGCGCTCACCGCAGGACAGCATCTGTTCAATCTGCGGCACCGCGCGTTTTGGGTAGAGCGCCTGCAACGGTTCGAACATGCCGTTGTCGAGCCGCACTGCCATCGCGTCGAACCCGTTTTTGCTTCTTGCCGCTTCCCTCTTTAAAAAGCGCAGATAACTCAAATCGATGTTCGGCATATCGCAGGCGGTTACAAACGCAATCTCATGTTCGCAGCTCATCAGCCCCGCGTGGATGCCGCCCAGCGGACCCATATTCGGGTAGATGTCTTCCACAACGCGAATGCGCGTATCACTATCGCGGTAGAGGTCCGGCTGGCTTGTCACCAGCGTCACATCATCCAGCACGCGCAAGAGCTCGCAGGCAATCCATTCCGCAATCAGCTTTCCGCCGATCCGGATGGTCTGCTTGTCAAATCCCGCGCGTTGGCTCTTTCCGCCGCAGAGTACGACGGCGGACATTCTGTTCTTCCGTCTAATCGTCATGTTGCCCGCGCTCCATCGCTTTTTCCGCCTGCACCAGACAGTTATAATAGCTCGTTCCGTACCCGATATCCGTGTCACGATCCTCGATCAGCACGTTTAAGGAAAGCTTGTCGCCTCCCCAACCGCCGAAGAACGCGCTCACAACGCCGCGCTTCACCTTTTGTGTCAGTTCCGCCGTCAGGAGGACTTCGCCACGTTCGTTGAACAAGCGTACCGGGTCTCCGTCCAGAATCTCTCTATCTCGCGCGTCATCGGGATGTATCCGAAGCAGCGCCTCCCCGGCTTTCTTTGCGTAAAGCTGGGAGTTGATTCTCTCCCGTGCGTGCGGCGTCATCAGTTGCAGCGGATATTTCTCAAATAGACCCGGTGCGCTGTATCTGCTCTCCAGCGGTTCGACATACTCCGGCAGCGGATCGACACTCCAGCGTTTTTGAATCGCTTCCGAGTAGAACTCGATCTTGCCGCTCGGCGTCGGGAAAACCAGATCTGAAAACGCAATCTCGTCGTAGCCTTCAAACAAATATGGCTCAACATCGAGCCGCTCCAGCGTCGTGTCAAACCCGCTCTCCTGAATAACCCTGCGCAAAATCTCCTCGTCGTCCTCCGGGAGGTAGGACAGGTCCATGCCAAACCGCTCGCCGAGCAGCCGGTAGATCCGGTGGTCCGTTTTGCACTCTCCCGGCGGTTCGACCGCCTTGCGCTTGCGCTGGATATAGGAGTGCCCGTAAGAGGAAACCAAGTCGTCCTCCTCCAGAAAAGACGCGACCGGGAGCACGATATCCGCCATCCGCGCAGTATCGGTCAAAAACAGTTCCGAACAGCAAATAAAGTTTAGCTGTTCCATGGCGTGTTTGAGTTTTCCCAGATTCGGGTTGCTGGTCAAGGGGTTTGCGCGCTCGACAAACATCGCCTTGATCGGCGGGTGCGTCAACTCCGTCAACTCGCTGGCAAGCCGGCCTATGCTGCTCTCGCGCCGCACGCGGTCCGGTTTTGGCGGCAGATAGGGCCAGATGAACCGGGGTCGCTGCGCGTCGCTGTAAAACAGTCCGCTTCCGCTCTTTCCCGTTCCTCCGGTCAACGCCGGCAGCAGGCAGATGCCGCGCGTGGTCTGGCCGCCGTTGCTGTTGCGCTGGTAACCTTTGCCCAAAATGATCAGGAACCGCGGCGTATCGCGAATCAATGCAAACAGCTTGTCCAGTTCCGCGCGTGGAATCTCTGTTTTCTCGCAGATCTCCTCCAGGCTGTAGCGCGCCAGCATTTGCCGGTATTCTTCGAATCCGTGTGCGTGCTGCGCAAGAAACGCCTCGTCCAGCAACCCCTCGGATACGATGAACTTCGCGATGGCAATCGCCAGCAGACCGTCCGTTCCGCAGCGCGGATGGAGGTTTAAGCTGCTGCCCGCGCCGGATTCACCCTGCCGCGCATCGATGTTTACGAGCTTTGCCCCCTGCTCCATCGCCGCGCGTATATAGCGCATGGTGTGCAGGTTGGTGTGCGCCGGGTTTTTGCCCCAAAGTAAAATGAGCCGGGCGTTTTCTATATCCCGGATCGCACTGTCTTTTACAACGCCGTATGTATGCTCGACCGCTTCGTTTGCCGCGGCGGAGCAGAGGCTGCCGCGCGTGGCGGAGTATCCCTTCAACTGGTTCCAGAACCCGTATGCATATGCCTGCATCGCGCCGCCGTGATTGCCGGACGCGACGTAGTACAGCACCGATTCGGGACCGTACCGCTCGCTCGCTTTGGTAAACGCCTCGTATATCGCGTCTATCGCCTCGTCCCAGCCAATCCGGCGGAAGCGGCCTAAGCCGCGCGCGCCCTCGCGCCGCAGTGGATAGAGCAGCCGCTCCTCTCCGTACAGCGTGTGTGGAAAGCTGAGCCCCTTGGAGCAGACGAGGCCGTAGGTTGCGGGGTTGTTCGGGTTGCCGGATATCTTGGCGACGCGCCCGTTTGCCACATGCGCCCGCAAACCGCAGGCGGAATAGCAGTTGCGTGAGCAAACGGTATTGACGATTCTCTCTTTTGCGTCATCCATCGGCATCGCTCCTAATAGGTTCGAACAATATAGCGTCTGCCGCAGACGATTTGCATCGCCTGCGGCAGTACGCGCTTCAGGGCGTTGGAAGCTGAATTATTCGCCCCAGATTTCTTCCGGCGTCGGATTCGGCGCATCCGGGATGATGCGCGAAACGCGCGTGTAATTCAACAGGTGTTTATAGGTCAGGTTCTCTCCGATGCTGTTGCCGCCCCAGAAGCCGCAGCCGATCGAGATCGTCGGCGGGAGGCCGTTGTTGAAGGCACCGCCGCTGGCGTTGAGCGCGGTCTGGTTCACCATGATGCGGCAAACGGGAATTTCGTTTGCGACCAGATCGATATGCGCGTCGCTTGCGGAGTACACCGAGCAGGAGTGTCCTTTGCCCTCAGCCCAGTAGTTTTTGCGGGCGTTGGCAACCGCTTCTTCAAACGATTTATAGGGGAAAACGCGCAGCACGGGCGACATGATCTCGCGGCAGAGGATTTCTTCACCGATCGGCGCATGCACGGGCACGACCAGAATCTTCGCTTCTTCCGGGAACGTTACGCCGAGCATCTCGGCAATCTGCGGCATGGTTGCGCCGACAAACTTGCGGTTGATCGCGCCTTCTTCTGTAAACGCGGTTTTGCGCAGCTTTTCGATGACAGCCGGATCGTCCAGATAGTACGCGCCGTTTTCGACGAGCAGTCCAACCATCTCCTGCAAGCGGGACTCGGGCAGGAACATCGTCTGATCGCAGGTGCAGGGCAGCCCATTGTCGTATCCGCGGGAGAACACCGCGCTCTTTGCAATCGCGGCATAGTCGGAGTAGTCCTCGTCCACCAGAATCTGCACGTTGCCCTGGCCTACGCCGTAGGAAGGCCTGCCGCTGGAATACGCGGCCTTGACCATGCCCGGTCCACCGGTTGCAACGACCACGTCCACGGTGCTCATCAGAAGCTGCGTGAGTTCAATGCTGGGCTCTTCGATGACCTGCAGCAGGTCAGCAGGCGCGCCGGCTTTCTCCAGCGCTTCGCGCATGAGCTTTACGGTGTAGCCCGAGCTTTTTTTCGACGAGGGATGCGGCGCAAAGATCGCTGCATTTCTGCCTTTGAGCACGTGCATGCCGTTGACGAGCGGCGTCGCCGTCGGGTTGGTGACGGGCGTGACGCAGCCAATGACGCCGATGGGCTTGGCAATCGTAACAATCTGCTCGACGGGGTCTTCTTCCACCACGCCGACCGACTTCTTGTCTTTCAGATAATACCATGCAACCATCGTGGATTTTCTGTTTTTCACGATTTTGCTGTCAACACGACCCATTTTGGTCTCTTCAACCGCCATCTCGGCCAGTGCCTCAACGTTATCATAGCCGGCTTTACCGACCGCACGCACCAGCGCGTCAATCTGTTCCTGTGAGTAATCGGCGATCTGCGCCTGGGCTTTGCGGGCCTTTGCCATCAACTCTGCAATATATGCTTTCGGTTCCATCTTCATACTCTCCTCTTATACAGAATGTGTTAAAGGCGTAGCAAAATGCGCCCTTATTCTAAATTGTTAAACCATCTCGGATACGACGGCGAGCGACGTATACTTCGACTTTGTATTGGTGCTGCGGGACACCAGAACCATCGGCACCGTCGCGCCTACCATGACGCCGACGTTGATCGAGCCCGCGAACTGCCGCATCGCCTTGCAGAAGATGTTGCCCGTCGCAAGGGTCGGCATCAACAGCAGGTCTGGGTCTCCGCATACGCTGCCCTGATAGCCCTTGATCTTTGCCGCTTCTGCATTAAACGCAATATCGGCGGAAATCGGCCCTTCGAACTCGCAGCCGGTGATCTCACCCGCGTCCGCCATCTTCTTAAGCGCCGCGGCATCGACGGTTTCGATCATGTCCGGATTTTCCTTTTCGATTGCGCAGAGTGCGGCGACCTTCGGACGCTCGTAACCAAGCTTGTTGAGCACATCCACGGCGTTTTGCACGATGTCTTTTTTCTTCTCCAACGTCGGATGCACAACGATGGCCGGGTCGGTCACGCAGAGCAGTTTATGATAGGTGCTCACCGCAATCAGCGTTACCTGGCTGATGGTGCGCCCCGTACGGATACCCGTTTCCCGGTTGAGAATCGCGCGGATGACCGTAGACGTCTCCGCCAACCCCTTCATCAGGAAATCGATCTTCCCCTCACGAACCAGACTGACGGCTACCTTTGCGCTCTCCTCCGGAGACTCGGTGTGAATCACCGTCTCCGCAAGCGCCGGTTCCTTCAGCAGAGCGAGTATCTTATCGCGGTTGCCGATCAGCACCGGTTTGATGATGCCGTCGCGCCAGGCCTGCGTGGTCGCGTCGAGCGTATGTTCTTCTCCGGCCTCGATCACCGCGACGCGAACGCCGCGCTTCTTGCTCTTTGCCTGCTCGATCACCGAATCAAAGTCTTTGTATACCAATTGATTTCACCTCTCGTCAGTCCAATGTCAAAGCCTGTTCCTGGCCGGATACAACGCGATAAGCGCCGAGTGCGAGGGCTTCGTTTTCGCACTCGCCGGGATATTCCATCACCGGCGCAAACGCCGATACGCGCTTTTTGATGTGCTCCATGATGAATTCGGAATACGCGATGCCGCCCGTGATGCCGATTGCGTCGACCTTGCCTTCCAGCGCAGCGACACAACCGCCAATCGACTTTGCAACCTGATAGGCCATTGCCTCCAGGACGACGGCGGCGTATTCGTCTCCGGCGGCGATGCGATTCTGAACCTCGATGATATTGTCCGTGCCGAGCAGGCCGATGAGTCCAGCCGCGCCGCGGATGCGCTTATGTGCTTCTTTTCTCGTGAGGCCTTTTTCATAGCACAAATCGAGCATGATATAGGTCGGAACCGTGCCCGCGCGCTGCGGCGTAAACGGGCCTTCGCCCTCGCCAACGTCGTTCACGTCCACGACTTTGCCGTCCCGATGCGCACCGACGCTGATGCCCGCGCCCAGGTGCGCGACGACAAAGCGGCAGTCCGCATAGTTTTTGCCGAGGTCTTTTGCCATCTTACGGCCGGTTGCCTTCTGGCTCAGCGCATGGAACGCGGATCTGCGCTCGTATCCACCGCCGACGCCGACGATACGCGACACGGCGTCAAACTCGTCAACCGAAGGAGGATCGGTCACGTAGACCGGAATGTCGAGATCACCGATGAGCTCCAGTGTGATCGGTGTGATGATGCGGTTCCCGTGAATCGGCGGTTCGTCCGGTACATAGGTTGCCAGCAGGCCTTCCTTGTACTTGCCGCTGAGCAGATACACGCCGCTGCGCTTTGCTTCCACAATCGTTCCGCCCATCATGGCGACGCAGGAGAAATCCTCCATCTTATAGCCGTTTTCTTTGAACCAGTCAAGGATCAACCCTTTGCGGAACGCCACCTGCTCACGTGAAGTGCTGTGGCGCTTCATATCCTCCAGCGAATGCCGGAATACCTGATCCACGACGAACTGGTCATCTTCGTATACGGCGATTTTCGTCGAGGTGCCGCCGTTATTGATAACAAGAATTTTGTACAACTGTTTCACTCCTCCCTCAAATTTCTTCCAAACTCCCAAACACACGATCACATCCGCAGTCAACAAATATCGGGTCATGATTCTGTGCTGTATCGAAATCGTCTGCGATGCTGCGTTTGACGAAATCACCCGTCAAAAACAGTGTTCTGGACCCGATTTTTGCAATATAAAACCAGGAAAGGAGTAAAAATACTCCAATCCGGTTCAATTCCGCTCCGGATGCGTTTGATCATCCGTTGGCAGCGTCTGCGTTTCGCAGTAAAGGGTTTTTACAGACCCAGATACGCTTTTTTCACCTGCGGGCTCTTGATCAGTTCTTCTGCCTCTCCCTCAAGCGCGTTCTGCCCCGTCTCGATGACGTACGCACGATTTGCGATTTCCAGAGACGCCTGCACGTTTTGCTCAACCAGCAGGATGGTAACGCCCTGTTTGTTGATCTTCTGGATGACTTCAAAAACATCCTCAACGATAACCGGAGCAAGACCGAGGGACGGCTCGTCCAGCATCAGCAGTTTCGGCGCTTGCATCATTCCTCTGGCAATTGCGCACATCTGCTGTTCGCCGCCGGACATAGAGCCGGCAAGCTGCGTGCGCCGCTCATAGAGCTTCGGGAACAGTTCGAAACAGCGTTCCAGGTTCTCCTTGCGCTCCGCTCTGCACTTTGGCAGGTATGATCCAACCATCAGGTTGTCCATAACCGTCATTTTGGGAAAGAGCTTTCTTCCCTCGGGAACCTGTGTGATCCCCAGTTCCGGCCGCTTATGCGTGGCAAGCTTGGAAATATCCTGCCCCATAAACTCAATGACGCCGCTTTTCTGGACGACAACGCCGGATATCGTGTTGATCGTGGTCGTTTTCCCGGCTCCGTTTCCGCCGAGAAGCGCTACGATCTCGCCCTCTTCTACGTTCAGATGAAGATCCTGCAGAACCTCAAATGCGCCATAATTCACGTGTAGATGTTCAATTTTAAGCATGTTCTTTCTCCCCTCCAAGGTACGACTGAATCACACTCTTGTTGTTGGTGATCTCATTCGGGGTTCCTTCTGCCAGTATTTTGCCCTCGTTCAACACATAGATTCGTTCGCACAAGCCCATAACAGCGCGCATAACATGCTCGATGATGATGATGGAGATTCCCGTTTTGTTGATCTGACGGATCATATCCATCACGAGATGGCTGTTTGTCGGGTTCAACCCGGCCATAACCTCGTCCAGCAGCAGGATGGACGGCTCGGTCGCCATTGCGCGAGCGACTTCCATGCGCTTCAGATCGATCAGGGAAAGATCTTTGCCCGGGGTGTCCGCTTTATGCGCCAGATCAAGCATTTCCAGGACCTTCATGCTTTTCTTCCGCGCTTCGGCAGCATTTCTCGTTCTGAGAAACGCGCCGACCATGGTGTTTTCAACAACCGTCAGGTTTGAAAACGGCTGCACAACCTGATATGTTCTGCCGATGCCCAGAGCGCTCATCTTGTGCGCAACCGGGTTTTTAACATACTTGCCGTGCACATAGATCTTTCCGGCCGTCAGCGGGACCGTGCCCGAGATCATGTTGAACATCGTGGTTTTGCCGGCTCCGTTCGGTCCGATGAGACCGAGCACTTCGTTTTCTTTCAGATAGATGGTCGAGTCATCTATGGCGCGAAGCCCGCCGTACATTTTGACGATATTCTCAGCGCGTAAAACTTCTTTTGCGTTAGTCATGTCACTCACCTCACTTACCTGATTCAGCGTCTAACGCTGCTTGGGATTGCAATTCGCGTGATTTTTTCTGAAACACTCTTTCCTGCAGAAGGGGAACCAACCCCTGCGGCATGTACATCGTAGCGATGACCAGTACAATCCCGAATACCGCGGTTGGCAGTCCCGGCAGTGTCGATGCAATCGAAAAGCGAAGCAGATAATAGACTGGCATCAGAATGACAGCGCCAATGACCGGGCCAAACACAGTCGCGCGGCCGCCAACGATTGCGAAGAGCAGGATCTGGAATACGATTTCAAAGCTGAACATGCTGACCGGCTCGATATGCGTCAGATACATGACATAGAAGCCGCCGATGATGCCCATCAAGAACGAAGTCAGGAATTGAGCGAACTGCTTATACTTCATGACGTTGACACCAAGCGAGCTCGCAGCCATCTGGTTGGTGTTGATCGCTTTGAAATAGAAACCAGGTCTGGTCTTGGTAATAACGTAGCTGATCACGAGCGTGATCACGAGTATCGCCAGGATGATGTAGTAGTACACCCGCTTATCCATGAACTGCATGCTCACGAAGTCACCGATCCACGGAAGACGCAGTCCGGACGCGCCTCTGAAGTCGATGCCGAGAATGACTTTGTTCTGTGTGAAGATCAGCTGGAAGATGTTCATGACCGCAATCGTGGAGATTGCGAAGTAGGAGCCGTTGAGATTGAATGTGATCAATCCGACCAGGAACCCCATCACCGCGCACACGGCGCCGGCGATGATCATGCCGATCCAGGGAGAGATGTTGAAGTTTGCGAACAGTCCGCCGCAGATATATGCGCCCAGCGCGAAGAAGAAGCCAAACGCAAACTGGCCGGCATAACCGGAAAGGAAGTTCCAAGCGGAAGAAAGTGCTGCATACATCAGTGTCATCACGAGAATGCTGATGATGTAAGAGTTGCTGATGAATACCGGGATGAGCACGGCAACAAGCGCCGCAATCAAGATCCCTATCCGTTGTTTGCTTTCAAAAAATTTCGAAATACTCACTGTTTTTTCCTCCTATGCCCGGCGTTTGCTGAAGATACCTTCAGGCTTGATAACCAGCATGATGACGAAAATCGCAAATACAAGTAACATCGCATACGATTCTGTCCACAGGATCGCGCCGACACGTTCTATGACGCCGATCAAAAATCCGCCGATCAGCGCGCCCGGCACGTTGCCTTTTCCGCCGAGAATAACGATGATGAAGGATTTATTGCTGAACACGCTGCCAACTTTCGGATAGACCGAGAAGTTAGGGATTAACAGTGCAGCTGCGATGCCGACCAGTGCCAGGCTGATGCCCAGCGCCGTGTTGTAGGTTCTTTCGGTGTTGATGCCCATCAGCTTCGCCGTGTGCCGGTCCTGTGCCGTTGCCCGGATCGCCCTGCCCATTTCCGTCTTCTGCAGGAACACATAGAGCAGCGCCGTCGCAACGAGCGCCAGGCCGAACGACATCAGTCTCGGAATCGAGAACACGATGTCGCCTACCCAGATCGTCTGGCCGGAATACGCCGTCTGCGGGGACATTGCGTTGGAACCGAAGATCATGGTGGCAACGCTGATCAAAACGAGACCGAGACCGGACGTTGCGACCAGAACACTTGTCGGTTCATTGTTTTTGTCCCTCTTGAGAATCTGGGACAACACGTTCTTCTGCAACACATAGCCAACCCCGAACATCACAATCACGTTCACGAACAGGGTTAAGTAAGGATCGAGACCCAGAAACGTGATCAACAAGTAAGAAATAAACATGCTGACCATCAGAAATTCACCATGCGCCCAGTTAATGATGCCCATAACGCCAAACGCAAGGCTTAAGCCAACCGCTATTGTCGCATAAACACCGCCGAGCATGACACCGTCTAATAATGCTTGAAGTAACATTAATGATTCCTCCTGTTTTTTATAGGTGCTCCTACGGATTTACCTTTTCCCATACCTAATTGCACTTTAGTACCACTTTGATGTACTGACCGCTGCGCATATCTTCAAACGCTTTATCAAAGTCCTCGAGCGGATGCACGCGCTGGATGATCTCGGAAAAGTCCATGCGCGGCAGCATGCGCACAGCCCGTTCAAAGCATCGATCCGAAAACAGTACGCCTCCGACCGTCAAGCCTTTTTGATAGAACGTTGTAAACAGGTTAAATGACATCTCAAACGCCGGGTTATACATTGAGAAGTAGATGATACGCCCGCCGTTGACCGCGATCTCCACCGCCGCTTTTGCGGCCGAAGCTGCGCCCGAACTCTCCAGCACGCGATCGTATCCCAAGTTGGAAGTGATTTCCATCGCGCGGGATTGTACGTCCTCGCTGATCGGGTCGATGGCGAAATCCGCACCGTTTCGAAGCGCGATCTCGCGCTTTGCCGCGACGGGTTCGATCAGCGTCACGCTGGATGCACCCGCCATCTTCGCGAGCTGAACGAGCATCAGCCCGATGCCGCCGCCGCCTAAGATCGCCACGCGGGAACCTAAGATGATGTCTGCTTTTTCAATCGCCTCGACCGCAACGCTCAGGGGCTCTGTAAGGCAGGCGTCCTTCAGATCTGCGTCGTCCGGCAGTTTGTAGATCTGCGACATATGCCAGGTAACATACTGGCTCATTGCATCGTGATGCGATTTTCTGCTCGGGCAGAAAATCTTCTTGTCTTCTTTTGTCTCGCGGCAGTAATAGCAGGAATTGCAGAATTCATTGTAAAACGCAGTGATCTTGTCGCCCGGTTTGAATCCGCGCGCTTTTGCCTTCTCTCCAACCTGTTCTATCGTTCCGGAGATCTCATGCCCGATCTGGCGCGGCAGCTCGCTTTTGATCCTGTCGTATAAATTGCCGATTTCTCCCTTCAGAAAGTGAATGTCGGATCCACAAATAGAGGCATACGCAACCTTGATGAGCACATCCTCCGGTCCCGGTTCGGGCATAGGAAGGTCGCGAAGTTCGAGTTCTCCGATTGTCTTCTCTTTCGGGTCGCCAATTTTCGTCATTAATAGTGATTTCATGCTGTTGCTCCTTATCCGGCTTCGATTGGTCTTACTGTTTACTAAATGTTGGAGAAAAACTACGATTGAGATGATTTTAACGATGTTTTTTATACATACACGTATGTAATAATAATACTGACGATAATAGGCATTGTCAAGTCATAATGTGTACAAAATATGCCGATAATCTAGAATTATTTTTAATCACAGATGTTGCATTTCATATATATATGTGATAGCCTATAGAAAAAGTGATCGTTTCTTGTACATATGTGTTCACAAATTTCGCATTGATCAAACTTTTCTTGTTTCCCAAAAACAAGCTCTTCTCCGGTGAGTTCCTTTTTTCAAAGGGAATACCGGTCAATTAATACATGAGAAAGGGACACAGAATATGAAAATTACAAGCGTGGATGTTTTCGAAATCAAACCAATGCAAACCGGCGCGCCGATCGTTATGCGCGTCAATACGGATGAGGGCATTTCCGGCTTCGGCGAAGTCGGCCTTGCCTACGGTAAGTCGCACCACGCGGGCGTAGGCATCGCCCGCGATTTTGCCCAGCTTCTCGTTGGTCGTGATCCGATGAAAATCGAAGAGATTTGGGAGAATATCTTCCGTACGACGTTCTGGGGCATGGGCGGCGGAACCGTCATCAGCGCCGGCATGAGTGCCGTTGATATCGCCTTGTGGGATATCAAGGGCAAAGCGCTCGGAAAGCCCGTATACGAGCTCCTGGGCGGCAAGACGAACGAAAGAGTTCGTGCATACGCAAGCCAGCTGCAGTTTGACTGGGGTGATGCGCACAAAAACCTTTCCAAACCCGAAGAGTATGCCAGAGCGACCGAAAAAGCACTCAAGGAAGGCTACACCGCAATCAAGGTTGACCCGCTCGCCATGACCGATAATTACGTCTGGGCGCGCGATCTTCCCGTCTGCGAGTGGCCGATGCGCGGCGTTCTGCCGCAATCGACGCTGCAGCTGACCTACGACCGCGTCAAGGCGATGCGTGACGTTGGCGGCAGGGACATGGACATCATCCTGGAGCTGCACGCTTACTCGGATACCAACACCGCAATTCAGATCGGGCAGAAACTTGAGGATCTGAACATCTACTACATGGAAGAGCCGGTTCATCCGCTCAACGTTGAGTCGTTTGTTGAGATCCGGAAAAAGGTAAACATCCCGCTGGCTGGCGGCGAGCGAATCTACAGCCGCTGGGGCTATCGTCCGTTTTTCGAAAAGCGTGCTCTGCAGGTCATCCAGCCGGATATCTGCGTTGCGGGCGGCATCACAGAAACCAAGAAAATCTGCGACATGGCGAACACCTACGACGCGTCCGTGCAGATTCACGTTTGCGGCGGCCCCATCTCGACTGCGGCAGCGCTGCAGCTTGAAGCGGTCATTCCGAACTTCATCATCCACGAGATGCACGAAGGCGGCATGAAAGCCGATATGCGCGCAACCTGCAAATATGACTACGTTCCCAAGAACGGCTATCTCGAAGTACCCGATCTGCCCGGCATCGGACAGGAACTCTCCGAGCAGGCCATGCGTGAAGCAACGGTCTACACGATCGACAAACCCCGTACGTCCGGCATGGTCTGATCCCGCGTCCGGCTATCATATGCCAACTCGTAAGCGTTGCCGACCGCGGCATCGAAGATAGGCATCGAATCAATGGCCGGACCGCCGTTTTGCGCGGTTCGGCCATATTTTTTAATTCCTGCTTCCATCTTTTGCAACCCGTTGGACGAATACAGACCCGTACAGCCGGAGAATTTACAATTTAAGGATTGCATTGCGAATTTGGATTGCAATTTATACGCGAGTGTATTATAATAGTCAAGGTTTAGTGAAATATTTCAATACAATTGTTTTAAGTGTGTATCTAGCAATTTTCGTTGCGCATTTCGGACTATTTAGGAGCAATAATGAGAAAAGCATCGGCAAAAAGTGAAAATTTAAAGGACGAAATCTGTAGCGTCGCCTTACGGTTGTTTTCCGAAAAAGGTTATGATGCAACAAATATGTCGGAAATTGCGGATATTCTAGGCATTACTCGTACACCGTTGTATTATTATTACAGCGATAAGAAGAGCCTTTATGTCGAAACGATCAAGAAGCACCTCGAACGGAAACGAAATATCTATACGGACATGGCTGCGGAGACCAGCAACATCTTCAGCTGGCTGCGCATACACGTCGAGTTTGCCTGCAGCAACAAGTCGGACATCGTTCTGTTCAACGTGTTTGACCGTCCCGAGTTTGCGTTTCTGTCTGAGCTGAACGACGAGACCAACCGCTACGTATACGCATTGAAACGCCGCCGTGTCCAGCGCGCCACCGAAACCGGCGAGCTGCCCGCAGATATGGATATCGACCTGTTCCTGTACAACATCTACGTGATGAGTTACGGCTTTATCTACGTCATCAACGAGTCCATCCTTAGTCAGGATCTCAAGAGCAATCCGCACAAGGTCCATGCGCTGATCGATCTGTTCATTGAAGAAGTGAAGTGCATTTACGCGAAGTAACCGGTAAGCATCCGCTTCCACGCCGCTTTGAGCGGCTTTTTTTATTGCCTCAGCAACCGGACCACCGGGTTCTTTTCCCTTCCTTCGCTTTCATGGGCGCAACCGCATATGTGTTCGATCCGCTCAAACACGGCGATCCCGCAAGGCAGCGCATCGCTATGGCGCAGCTGCTGTTCGGCGCTCTTTGAGGATGCCTTTTTTCGTTATAATCAATCGAACGTAAAAACAGAGCCGCCCACATGAGGCGGCTCTGTTTTGTTAGGTCTGTGTCAGGTTGCCGTTACGCCGGCGGCCAGACGATGGGGTTGCCCTGTCCGATTTCTCCGGTCAGAGAGAACGGGTAAACCAGTACGTAATGGTCGCCCTGGAGCTGACCATACTGGAGCTTGGCATTCCAGTTCTGGTTGTAGATCGGCGTTCCGTCGCGCTTCGCGCCGTCTTCGAACTTGATAACCGGATGCTCAAAGAACAGGTTCGCCCAATGATCCGGGCCCATATCGAGCTTGTCGATTTCAGCCGCGAGGGACTCGGAATCGGTCGCCATCGCTCTATCCATGCAATCGAGGATGATGCCAATGGCAAGCCAGCCGTTGCAAGCGGTCTCGTTCAGGCCGATGCCCGTGAGTTCGCTCATGCGCTCTGCCCATACGCGGGAATCTTCAGAGGTGAAGTTCAGAGCATCGGGCAGCCACTGTGCGCTGGAGAGGATGCCTTCGCCGGCAGTGCCAACGGACGGGATGAACGTCGGGTCATTGAATCCGCCGCCCTTTGCAAAGATCGGCACATCGCACTGGTACTCGTCCATCTGCTTCGTGAACAGGATGGCTTCGTTAACCTGCAGGGTCGCGATAATGAGATCGATGTCGCCATTCTTGACTTTCTGCACGAAACCGGACACGTCCGCAACACCGGACTGTACCTGCTCGGAGATCACCATTTCGGCGCCAATTTCACCGGCGATCCAGGTATACATGTCGAGGCAGCTGTCGCCGTAATCGTCAGCAGAGCCGATGAATGCCATGCGCGTGATCGGGGATGCTTCGTTCAGCGCTTTCATCATGTCGAGATGCTGATACTGCTCGGCGGAGTCACCAAGGTGCGGACGGAAGACGTAGTTTGCATCTTCAGCAAGTACGGTATCCGCAACAGCGTTGATGGTCACGTAAGGAACGTGATACTTGTTGGCCAGCGTAGCGCAAGGGCTTGTAACTGCGCTCTGGTAGCTGCCCATAACCGCGATAACTTTATCGACTGTGACGAGCTTTTCGAATTCGGCAACGCCGACATCCGGCGAGCTCTCTGTGTCAGCGGTAACGATCTGGACTTCAACGTCCTTCAGATTCTCGAAACCACCATGCTCCTGCCAGTACTCCATCGCAGCCTGGACGCCTGCGCTCATCATGATGCCTTGTGTCGCAACTGCGCCGGACATCGGGGCAAGCAGACCGATTTTGACAACGGTCTTCTCCGCGGGTGCGGCTTCCGTCGCTTCCGCGGGGGCTTCCTCAGTTGCAGTTTCCGCAACTGCGGCGGGTTCTTCCGTAGCGGCTGGCTGTGTGCAACCGAAAACGGAAATGGTCAGAATGAGTGTCAGAAAAATCGCCAATAGCTTTTTCATTCCTAATGATCTCTCCCTTCTTTAATTCCGGCGGTTTATCCGCCAGTAAAGTTATTAAACATAGTTGTTTATTATTCGTGCTTAATATCGATATTTTAGGAACTATTAAACGTTAGTGGGGGAATGCGTTTTGCTTATTAGGGGAAATTAGTTACACGTTTTAGTGGATTTCTGTTGTTTTGCCGAAAAGTATTGCCAATCGAATGATTATATGAGATTCTATACATGCGTGTTTTTAAACATCAGTGTCACAATATCATATAACCTTTACCTTGTCAACTATGTGTTACTCGTTTTTTTTTGAAATCCGGCATTCTTTGCTGCATCTTCACAGGACAGCTGCGGCATATGTCACTTACGGGCCGGTCACGCGTTTTCTCCACCGATAAAAATGGAAGGCGGTTCGCTCTATGTCGCAATCATTCTCTTCGATCACTCAAATCGGGATTATCGTTCCCGACGCCAAGCAAACGGCAGAAAACCTGCTCAAACATCTCGGATGGCATCCTGCCTGCACACGCGAAACGATGCGCATTCCCGGTCGCACCTATCACGGCGCCGACGAGGATTTTGCCTGCAGCATGATCTTTTATCAATTGCCCGGAATCGAAATCGAACTCATCGAGCCTCTCACCGGGCGATCCTGCTGGAGCGATTATATGGCGCAGCACGGAAGCGGCATCCATCACCTGCTGTTCGACTTAACCGACTCAACAACTTCTATAGAAGCTTTGTCGCGCCACGGTATTGAGATTGAGCAGCGCGGACGCGCCCTTCCTTATGGAGAGCACGCGTTCTGGGCATACGTGACCTCGCAATCTCAGCTCGGTTTCACCATGGAACTCACGAACCGCAGCGAACATCCTTCCGATTATAGTGCGCCTCCCGCCATCGACGGCCCGTTTTCGCAGCTGCTGGGCGTTGGCGTGACGGTCAGTAATCTCGAATCGACCGCACGTGCATGGAGCGATGTGCTGGAATGGACGCCCGACGCGCCTTCCGGACGTATATGCGGCAGCCTCTATCGAGGTGAAGCGTCGTTCTCGCTGAGCGGATCTATGACATACCGGCTGCCGGCGCTTGCCGTTGAGCTCGTCCGGCCGGTAAGCGGCGCTTCTGCCGCGCAGGATTATCTCGACAAGCACGGTGAAGGTATCTATTGCCTGATTTTCGAGGTGCAGAGCAAGGCCGCAGTGCAGGATCTTGTTGATCTTGGGATCAGCATTCTGGAGCAGGGCCATGCCTTGGAAGGTGATCGTGTGTTCAGATGGTCCATTCTCGACACGCGCGATCTGTTCGGTTTTTACCTGAAGGTGGTATACCCTTGAGTGAAGCGCCCGGATCAGGCGAGGAACGAACGCACGAACGCGGCGCCATGTTTCGCGTCTTCAACCAGTTTTTCCAGATCGGCGCCTTTGCTTAGATCCCGCCATACACTTACATTCAGCGCGGTTTGGCAGCCCATGAGTACAAACGACTCCATCGTGATGTATTCCTGATACCCAACGTCCTTGAGTGTTGCGAATATCTCTGTCCAGGGCATCTGCCCTCTTCCATTCCCGGGAATGCGCCTGTTTGTTTCGCCAACGTGAAAGTGGCCGAATCTGCCGCTCTTAGCGGTCAGGCGGATCGCGTCCATCATATTGTCTTCTTCAATATTCATATGGTACACGTCAATGAGAAGTTTCGCGTTCGGGCTGTCTACCATTTCGCAGAACTCGATGCCTTCCGCGGCGGTATTAAATAGAAATTGCTCATACCGGTTGACGACCTCAAAGCTGTACGTCACGCCTAGGTCTTCCGCCGTCGGCATAATCTGCTTGAGCGAGTTGACGCTCAGCTCCTGGACGCGCCGTTTCTCCGCTGCGTCGCAGATACAGGACGGCCGCTTGCGCCAGGCGGAGAAGTTCACGCCGGACCAACGATCCGAACCGGCGTCCACCGCGGCTTCCAGCACGCGTTTGCTGTGCTCTATGCCAATTTCGCGAATAGCAGCATCGTCGGACGAAATATCATTCGTTTCATTCAGTCCGCCGTTGATGCTCAATTTCATGCCGTAGTCCGCAATCGTCTGTTTCAACCGTTTGCGGTCGGCTTTTGAGAGGTTTAACACGAAGCCGGGCAATACTTCAAAGACATCTATCCCTGCTTTGTGCGTTAAATCCAGCATGCTGAAGATGTCCTTGTCTCCGCCGGAGCCCAACCAGTAGCCAACGTGTAACCCGATTTGATTCATCGTTATTCTCCTTATCCATCCGCGCAACCCGCGGCGTATAGAAATCAATTCCAATTTCTTCCGTGTGTATTGATTGTTTTGATGTACATAAGTGTTTATTATATATTGTCGCAAAAAGAAGATGATTGCAGGACGCGAACCGAACGTTTTTCCTCGTCATATTTGATCGATTCCGCTTTCCGAAATCAGATCACGTCCGATATCGAAATTCTGCCATACATCTGTGTTTTTGTCAACTGTTGGATCAATCTCGAATTTTCTTAGGATTTATTTATGTTTTTCCAGCGCAATAATGCTGCTACTGCTGTATTTTGTCTCTGTTCTTTTTGTTTTTCATACGCATGTGTTTTTATATAAATGATGGAACCAAACCGTATTGACTCACTATATGATTCGTGCTCGAGTCTGATCCGCGCGAAAAGATCGGTTCTTCAAGCGTAATATTTATACTAAATAATATTCTTTGACGTTTTTATTAAACATCCTTGTTTTATAAAAAACACCGTGCTATACTAGGCATAATTGGAGGTGAGTGTTGCGTGCAACCTGAATTAAAGAAGTCTCTCAAAGATCTTGCTCTGCAAATTCGAATTGGAATCGTAACGCAAATCGGCGCGCTTGGCGTGGGCCATCTGGGTGGTTCCCTGAGCGTTGCGGATCTGCTCGCCGTTTTATACGGTGAAGTGATGCGTATTGACCCGAAGAATCCCGGCTGGCCGGAACGCGATAAGCTGGTGTGCTCAAAAGGTCATGCCGGCCCCGCTGTTTATGCCACGCTGGCGGTCAAAGGGTATTTCCCATATGATTTGCTGCAAACCCTGAATCAACCACATACAACCCTTCCCAGCCACTGTGACCGGCTGAAGACACCCGGTGTTGACATGACGACCGGCTCGCTCGGCCAGGGCACGTCCCAGGCTGTCGGCCTCGCCATCGGCGACCGGATCAAAGGCCGTAACAACCGCGTTTTCCTCATCACCGGCGACGGCGAGATGAACGAAGGCCAGGTTTGGGAAGCGGCGATGCTCGCCGCCGGGCGCGGCATCGATAACCTCTACTGGTTCGTCGACGACAATAAAAAGCAGCTCGACGGAACATGCGACGACATTTTGCCGCAGGGCGACCTGCTCGACAAGGCGAAGGCCTTCGGATTTGACGCACAGCGCGTCAAAGGCAATTGCGTTGTAGAAATCTCAGAAGCCATTCACCGCGCGGAAACCGTTTCCGGCAAGGCGCATATGATCATCCTCGACAGCGTCAAAGGCGCGGGCATCCGCGATGTTGAGGAGACGGTGTTCAACCATAGCATGGTAGTCTCTCGTGAGCAGGCCGACCGCTGGATTGCCCAGTTGGAAGCAGAGCGCGCCGAGCTACTCGCGCAGTGAGGAGGAATCTAGCATGAAAATCGTCTACAACGGAACTATGAATCCTGTCACGTATAAGGAAGTATTCAGCACGCTGATTCCCGCCATGATCAAAGAAGATCCGGATGTGTTCTATCTTGACGCGGATTTGATGAGCTGCATGGGTACCACGAAATGGTCCGCGGAAAACCCGGATCACTCCGTGAACTGCGGCATCGCAGAATCCAACATGGTCGGCGTGGCCTGCGGCCTGGCGGCGGCTGGATTTAAGCCGATTCTGCATACGTTTGGCCCCTTTGCATCGCGCCGCGTCTATGACCAGGCGTTCCTCTCCGGAGGATACGCGCATAACGACATCACCATCGTCGGCAGCGACCCCGGCGTAACCGCCGCGCTGAACGGCGGAACCCACATGCCTTTTGAAGACATGGCACTCTACCGCGCACTGCCGGGCAGCACCGTCATCGATATCTCCGACGCGGCGCAGTTTAAGAGCGTGCTGATGCAGGCGAAGGACCGCCCGGGCGTGAAGTATATCCGCACCTCGCGCAAAAGCACCGCAAAGCTGTATGAGGAAGGTTCTGAGACCCCCATCGGCAAAGGCATCGTCCTGCGCGAAGGCAAGGATGCGGTCATCGTCGCTTCCGGCATCATGGTCCATGAGTCCCTGCAGGCGGCCGAACAACTCGCCGGCGAAGGGATTCAGGTGTCCGTCATCGATATGTTCACGGTCAAACCGCTGGACGAGGAGTTACTCCTCTCCTATGCAAAGAAGACCGGCGCAGTCGTGACCGCTGAGAACCACAACCGCATCGGCGGATTGCGCAGCGCAGTTGCGGAAGCACTCGTTGCGTCCTGCCTCGTCCCGCTCGAGTATGTCGCGGTTGAGGACGAGTTCGGCGAAGTCGGTCCGCAGAGCTATCTGCAGCAACGCTTCGGCCTCACGGCGGAACACGTTGCGTCAAAAGTCCGCGCTGCAATCGCGCGGAAATAATACCCGCTCTTCACAAACGATTGTCGTTGATAACCTCCTTTTTCTAACAGACAAAGGGCTTCCTGTAACAGGAAGCCCTTTGTCTGTCCGTTTTCTTGCTTCTTCCCGGCAATCTGGGGAAAAGCTTAAATAACCGGACCGAGTGTGTGTATATCGATGCTGTTGAAATATCCGATGGTTTCGTTTTTGGTGAACGCACCGTTGAGCACGTCGATCAGCATATGGAATGCCTCGTCGGCGACCTGTTCGATCGTCGCTTCACCCGTGATGATACGCCCGGCGTTGAGATCCATGTCGTGTTCCATGCGTTGATAGGTGTTCACGTTGCCGCAGATCTTGATGACCGGCATGCTCGGGAAACCCTGCGGCGCGCCGCGGCCGGTGGAAAACAACATCGCCTGTGCGCCGGTCGCCGCCATGCCGGTTAAAATCTCCGGCTCGCGTCCCGGTGTGTCCTTGATCCAGAGCCCTTTTTGGTCGACGATGCGATCCGGGTAATTCAGCACGCCCTGAATCGGACGCGTTCCGCTTTTTACAATCGCACCGAGCGACTTTTCTTCAATCGTGGTCAATCCGCCGAGGATATTGCCCGGCGTCGGCTGTCCCTTGCGCATATCGCAGCCGAGGGACATCGCGCGGTTCTCCATCGCGGAGACAATCTCATAAATCCGGTCGGCAACCGCAGGTGTCGCAGCTCTGCGCGCGAGGATATGCTCCGCACCCAAAAACTCCGTCGTTTCGCCGAATATCACGGTCGCGCCAAAATCGACCAACCGGTCCGCGACCTGCCCGATAACGCAGTTGGATGCCATGCCGCTCGTCGCGTCCGATCCGCCGCACTTGATCGCCATGACGATCTCCGAAACGTCCGCTGGCGTTCTCTGCTGCGGCGAGAGCTGGATAACGAGCTTCTGCGCGATGTCCGTTCCGGCCTGAATCGCGCGCGACGCACCGCCGAGCTCCTGAATGCCGATGATCTCAACGGGTTTGCCGGTCTTGGCAATCGTGTCGTAAATCTTCTTAAAATCCGTGCCCTCGCAGCCAAGGCTAACGATGAGCACCGCGCCGACATTCGGGCTGCATCCAAGACTCGTGAGCGTGTCCGTGACGCGGTCGAGATCCGGCGGCAGTTGGCAGCAACCCTGATGGTGAAAGAACCCGACCGTGCCGCGCACCTGATGCACGATTGCCTGCGCAACGTCGTTTGCGCAGATCACGCTCGGAATGACCGCAACATGGTTGCGCGATCCGATTTTTCCATCCGCTCTTCTGTATCCAAAAAATTCCATTTTTCGCACTCCTTACAGGTCGCCGCGTCCGCGTGCGCTCTCGAGATTGTGCACGTGCACATGTGCACCGCGATCGATGTCTCCACTGGCAAACCCAAGTTTCTCGCCATACTTGACGATCGGTTCTCCGCGCTTGATTGCGCGAAGCGCGATTTTATGACCGTACGGGATTTCATTGAGCGCAGTCAGCGTGTCTTCGCCGCCTTTTTTATCGCGAATCAGCACCGCATCGCCTGCCTGAATCCCGTTTGCAAACACCGTTGCAACGTTGTCCTGTTCGTTTACCTTCAGCCCGAAATTCGGTTCCATTACCATCTTCCTTTCTTCATGCTCCGTTAGATACCAGGTTCTTCAGCGCTGTCCGTAGACCGATATCCCATTCGGAATAACGACGACGCGCGCGTCTTTCCCCTTCATGCCATACGCCATCTCAAGCGCCTCATCCGGCGAATCTGCGGGGATCATCCCCGCTCTGCGCACAATTTCATGGTCGAGCCCGCTGACCAGAATCAGCGTGTGCTTTTTCATGATGCGCGCATAAATCTGGGCGACCCACTGTTCGGGGATCGTCTGTTTCGGCGGGATTTTTGCGAGCGCCGCCTCAATCTCCGCCGGTGAGCCGGAGTTGATCAGCCGCTCGAAGTGTTCTCCGCCTATGCCGTCGCAGCAGGAGGCGCAAACGATGATAACCCCGTCTTCCCCGGCGCAGCATTCCGCCGTATCGGTGGATTTGGACGCCTGGTATAGGTTTTGATCCATCGGGTATCCCGCGTTTCCCGTCACAACAATATCACCCGTGACCGGTTCTATGCTGGAGAGCGCCCGGATGAATTGTGTGCCTTCATCATGCGCCTCCTCCATATCCCCGGCAAACGCGGCGATCACGCGCTTTTCCTCGTTCATTGCAACGTTGAGAATGAACGCGAGCTGGACGGCGCGCGCGGCAAATATCATGTCCGTGTGGATGGGGTTCTGTTCGAGCACACCCGTTCGCGCACACGCGTGTGCGATCGCCTGAAACGAGTGGTTTTCGTTGACCGTCTCCTCCGAACAAACGCCCGGGAGAATGCTCTTTCTTCCACCGGAGAATCCCGCGAAGAAATGCGGCTCGATAAACCCTTCCGCAATCAGCAGGTCGCAGTCCACCGCGAGCCGGTTGACGCAGAAACTCGCGCCGGAGGGCAGACCGCAGACACGGATGAAATCCTCCGGCTTGAACGCGTCGTTGACCACGATGCGTTCGTGATCGACGATATCGTCTCCAAACATGGCGCGCTGCTCCGCCTCTGTCGTCGCGCGGTGCAGCCCTGTGGCAATTAAAATGGTGATCTGCGCATCCGGATTCCCTCTCCTGATCTCGGAGAGCAAAATCGGCAGCGTCAGCCGGCTCGGCACCGCGCGCGTGTGGTCGCTCGTCACGAGCGTCACGCGCTGCTTTCCGCGCGCAAGCTCGCTCAAAGGCGGCGAACCGATCGGGTTGCGGAGCGCATCCAGAACCAGCTGCTGCTCTGTTTTTCCATCCGGTTCGCGCCACTCGCGCGGCAGCAAAACCGCCTTGAGGTTTTGCTCCTCCACATGCAGCGCTGCGTGCGTATTGAAATATGGAATCGAAATGGTTTTCATGTCGTTCTCCGGCGCGCGAACGAATCACGCGCCTGTATTACTCCGCTTTGCCCGCGGCTTCGAGCATCTGATCCGCTTTTGCCGCTTTCCGGTTTTTATAAACGCCAACGGTAAGGAACGGAATCACAATAAACGCGATGCCGACATATCCGCAATATCCGTAGCCATATTTAATGATGTTGGTCAGTCCTGCCAGCGAAACACCCATCGAGATAAGCATGACGATACCGGAGAGCACCGCATTTCTCACTCTTTCGTTCTGAATCCGGGCAAACGCTTTCATGTTGGAGAAGCGTCCGACCACGCCGAAGATCGCCGCAACCGCCGTGGAAACAAAGCAAAGGAAGAGGCAGACATAATACGCCGTGATCAATACGGGCGAGCCCAGCTGCTTTGCGACCGTCAGTGTCGGGATCGTGCTGCCGCCTTCAATGGCGCTGTAAACATCGCTCCAGCCGAGCAGCATGACAACCGAGAGGCACAGCACGAGGCTGCTCATGGCAAAAGCGATCCACATGGAGCGCTTGCTGTCCTTCGGGGTTGCAAGCACGGTTCCGACCGCGATCATCGTTGGAATTGCAGCTAACTGGAATCCCGCATACTGGAACGCCTTAAGGATCGCAAGCGGCAGTTGGCTCAGCTTCGGTCCCTCTGCAAAAATTCGCAGAATGCCGTCGCCCTTTTGCACGATGCCGATGATGAAAATGCAAACCGCCGTCACAAGGATCAGCCCCGTCATGATCGTGCTGGCTTTCCTGACGAGCTCTGCACCGAACATGGTCAAAAGCAGCAGCACGATGCCGACGACGCCGACCGAAACGGGATAGGAAATATTCGCGATGTCCTGAAACATCTTTCCGGTTCCCGCAATGCTTGCGCTGATCGCCATGAGAATCATGATGTAGAAGTAAACCTCAAACACCAGCTCCAGCTTGTCAAGGGGGTGGTAGAGCGTTTCAAAGAGCTGTTTATAGCTGGTCATGTGATTCCGGTTGTACATAATGATCGCCTGCCGTATTGCAAGCGTCAGCAGCAGCAGCGCCAGAACCGCGGAAAACGGCCCCCACCACCCCGTGATCACATAAAACTGATTTGCCTGGTTTCCCGTTGCAAACCCGCCGCCCGCGTGCCAGCCAAAGAGAACGCTCGCAACCGTCAGCGTCGCGGGCCATACAAACTTCGCTGTTTTCGCCTTTAACTGTTCCATCGTGGTGTACCCCCATCCTTGATCTGAAGTGCTGCTGAAACCGACAGGATTAATTAAACACAATTGTACAATTATTGCGCCAATAATTCAACCGAATTTGAAAAATATTCGCTGTCCTATCTCAAAATTCATCATTTTCCGTGACTTTTGTCTAAAATTTCTCCAATTATCGCCTAAAATTTGTCTGTTGAAAAGCTGATTCGTAATATTCTTCGTTTTTTCGTTCAATCATTGATGTTTATTTTAACGGCTTGCCCTGCCTTGTATGATTGCGCAGGTGTAATGCACAATTCGATTGATCGGGCAAAGATATTCTGAACCGATCCCCGCGCAGACGAGCGAATCAATACACGCGGAAAAACCATATCCGGCGCCGGGAGTTGTTTGAACGATTCGCATCATATATAATACTGTCATGTTTCCATGAATCGCATGCGTCAACAATTTGTCTGCATACGATAGCGCGTCGGGCAAGACGGCCAAACACACGCATCCGGGGAACACGGATGCGTGGCCTGAACCGGAATATGCATGGGGGTATATCTGCAATGATTCTTGCTTTGATTCTTGTTCTGTTATGCCTTTGCGGATTTGTTCTCTTTCAGAAGAACGTGCTCACCAACAGAGCCGTTCCACGCGTCGAAGCCAAAATCTCCGTCATCATTCCCGCCCGAAACGAGGAGAAGAACCTGCCTGTTTTGCTGGCCTCGCTGATAAAACAGACGATAAAACCGTTTGAGATCATCGTCGTCGACGATCATTCCCGTGATGCAACAAACGAAATCGCGCATAGCTTCGGCGTTACGGTTGTCGAATGTCCGCCGCTGCCCGAGCACTGGACCGGTAAAAACTGGGCGGTCTGGAACGGCTACTTGAAGTCCTCCGGAGACGTGCTCGTGTTTCTCGACGCAGACGTCGAGCTCAACGAAAACGCGCTCGACGTTCTGATCAGCGCAAGAGAAAAGGCCGGCGGTGCGATTTCCGCCGTCCCCTATCACAACACGGTTAAGTTCTACGAAAAACTTTCTCTTCTGCTCTATCTGCTGGGCGTCTTTGTATTCACATCACCATTTGAAAAAAGTAATCCGAACAAAGGCCTGTATGGATCCTGCATCGTGACAAAGCGGGAGGATTATGAGAAAATCAGCGGTCACAGCACGATCCGTTCGGAACTTCTCGACGACCTGAACCTCGGAAAGGGTTTTCTGAACGCGGGAATCAACGTGACGAATTTCATCGGCCACAAGGTGGTTTTTTTCCGGATGTATCAGAGCCTCAAAGACGAGGTCAACGGTTTTGGAAAAGGTGCGGTGCTGAGCACCTCCAACCTCAAACCTGCGACGCTTCTGTTTGTCGTTCTCTGGATCGTCGGCCTGCTGGCCAGCGGGTTCTTAGCACCGGTTCTGCTCTGCATCAATCCCGCCTGGGCGCTGCCGTTTGTTGCGGGATATATCCTCTACGCGCTGCAGCTCGTCTATTTTCTGAAGTTCACCGGCAAATACGGGCTGCTCATGCCAGCACTGCATGTCATCAGTTCCATGTTCTTTCTGTTCGTCATGCTGTACGCTACATACCGGGTCGTTGTGAAGGGTTCCGTCGTTTGGAAGGGGCGGGAGATTCAAGTGGGGAAAAAGAGATAAATCGTGATGGACATTTTATATGTAGTACTGCTGTTTTTCTCAGGTTCATTGATGTTCTCGCAGTGGATCGGTCTTCTGCTGCATAAAGACCTGACGACACTGAACGACTGCAACCCCGGTGCGACCAATCTCTGGCAGTCGGCGGGTACGGTCTGGGGGCTGCTCGGCATTTTTCTCGATTTCATGAAGGGTTATCTGCCGCTGGCGATCCTGATCTGGTCGGGTAAACTTGCTGGAAACATACTCGTGCCCGCTGCAATCGCGCCGGTTCTGGGCCACGCGTTTTCTCCGTTTCTGAAGTTTCGCGGAGGCAAATGCAAGGCGGTCAGCTTCGGCGTCTGGAGCGCGCTGTCGGACTTTGAGCTCTCCATCATGCTCGCTGCTTCGCTCGCGCTGTTGCAAGTTATCATTGCTGTTTTTCATATCGGCAAGGATCGGAAGATACGCACGGACGCCTGGACGTCCGTCCTCGGCATACTGATGCTGGGCGCTTACATTCTGATCCGCAGGTTCCCGCCAACGTACCTGATGATCTGGGGGTTGAATCTTTTCGTGTTTCTCTTCGTTAATCGAACCGAACTCTACCATACGTTCCGGAGCGAGCAGGAGAACGCAGGTCCGCCTGCCGATACCGGGCCATAATGCATACACACATCTTCGGATGATGCAAGACGAAAAACAGCGCGCTGCGCGGACAGACTCAAATGAGTTTTTGTCGCGCGGCGCGCTGTTTTTATGCTCTGTTTCGGTCAACGTGTCTCTGTGTGCCGGATTTTCCTCAAGCCTTGTTCGCGACGCGGCGCGACATCATGCGCTTCTTCATCTCGATGAAGCGCTCCTTGATCACCGGCCCGATTGTCTGCACCAGAATGACCGCGATGAGAACGAGGCCCTGGAACGTATCCTGTATGTCCGTCGTGAGCGCGGGAATGGACACGATGATGAAGTTGATCGTCGTATAGGAAAGCGCGCCAAAGAACACACCAAGCAGGTTGCCGCGTCCGCCGCTCATGCTGATGCCGCCGAGAACGACCGCGGCGATGGCGTACATCTCATAGCTCTTGCCCGAGGAAGCGGGCGTTACATTGCCGATTTTGCAGGCCTGCACAAAGCTCGCCAAACCCACCAGCAAGCCGGTGATAACGAACACGGAGACCTTGATGTTCTGCACTTTGATGCCAGCAAGGAACGCTGCCTTTTCGTTGCTTCCGACCGCAAACACGCTCTTGCCGTACTTGGTGCGGCGCGAGATGAGCAGAATCAGCAGCATGACGGCCACGAACACAAACGTGATGTACGGAATCGATACGCCCGCGAGGCTGCCTGTCCCGAACTTCATGCGCAGCACCTCATAAGCGCTGTTGCTGCTGAGCATTGCAAACTGGCTGCTCGATGAGCCCGTGATCGCAGGGTCGATCGCGCGTACGACAGAGAGCGTGATCGAGCGGTAGATGAGCATCGTGCCGAGGGTAACGATGAAAGGCGGCATCTTTGCGTAGCCCGCGAGCACACCGTTGATCAGGCCGCAGAGCGCGCCGGCGGCCAGTGCTGCCAGCAGTGTTAGGATCACACTGTTTGTAATGTTAAACGCCATGATGGCAACGCCGCTGCTGAGCACGAGCGCAGAGCCGACCGAAAGGTCGATTTGCCCGGTGATGATGACAAGCGCCATGCCGAGCGCCATCGTGCCGACGATGACCGTATTCTGGCTGGCGAGGATCGCCGTTACGTGACCCCATTTAAAAGAGTTTCCGTTCGCCTGAATCGTCAGCGCGTACACCAACAGTATGATGGCGAAGACGAAAATGAAGCTGTAGCGCTTCCACGCCTTTGCCAGAAATGATCCAACGCCTGCCCCGCCGTCTTTTTTAGCCCGCATGATTGGCTCCTCTCCGCGTATTGATCGCGTTTGTAGAATAGAGCATGACGTCATGCTCGTTGATTTCATCGTGGTCAAATATCTTCGCAACGTGTCCTTCAAAGAAGACGACGCAGCGATCGGAAACTTTCTTGATCTCCGGAATTTCGAGCGTATTGATGACAACGGTCATCCCGCTCGAGGCAAACTCCAGAATCAACCGGTAGATCTCCGCTTTCGCGCCGACGTCCACGCCCTGCGTCGGGTTGTCCAGCAGCAGCACGTCCGCCTTCGTGTTGATCCAGCGGGCGAGAAACACCTTTTGCTGATTGCCGCCGGAAAGCGAGAGAATCGGATCCTTGGGTGATCCGGCTTTGATCCAGAGCAGCTTCTTCAGCGCGTCGTAACGCTGCAGTTCCTGCTTGTTCGAGATCAGCGGCTGATTGAGCGAGAGACAGTGCTCCGCGATATTGATATTGTCCAGAATATCCATATCCGGCACGACCGAGTTTTCCTTGCGGTTGCTCGGCAGCATTGCGATACCGTTTTTCATGAAGCGCGGAATCGCGCCGCGCAGGGAGCGCTTTCCGACGCGGATGACCCCGCCTTCAAACGGGAGTACGCCAAACATCGTCTGCATCACTTCGCTCGCACCGCTGCCGGCAAGGCCGGTAAACGCGACGATCTCGCCTTTTTTAATCTCCAGGCTGACGTCGGAAAACCCGTGGCCGGATACGTTCTTCAGCTCGACGATCGTTTCGCCGAGCGGACGCGGCACGTAATAATCCTTGTCGAGGTACTGCTCGCCGACCATGAAAGAGGCGATCTGGTGCGGCGTTGCGTCGCCGATGTCGCCGCTTGCGATAAACAGGCCGTTTCGAAGCACCGTATAACTGTCTGCAATCTCGAAGATCTCCGGCATTTTATGCGATATAAAGATAAAGGATTTATCCTGTGTTTTCAGTTTTCTAAGGATGCCGAACAGGTGCTCGACCTCCTGTGTACTCAGCGCGGTAGTCGGTTCGTCCAGAATCAGCAGTTTCGCGTCCTCGTGCAGTGCGCGGCTGATTTCAAGCAGCTGTTTCTGGCTCGTCTTGAGCTCTGAAACCATTGAACAGGGATCGATATCCACGCCCAGCCGCGAAAACAGGCTGCCGGCTTCCTCAATCATCCTCTTGCGGTCAAGCAAGCCGAGCTTCGTTTTCAGTTCGCGGTTTAAAAAGATGTTTTCAAAAACGGCCAAATCGTTGACCACATTGACTTCCTGATGGACAAACGCGATGCCCGCCCGCTCCATCTGCGCGATGGTCGGGTTCGGAAAGCTTTTGCCCTCAAATTGTATCTCGCCGGTATCCATTGGAATGACGCCGGTGAGGATATTCATCAGCGTCGACTTCCCCGCGCCGTTTTCGCCCAGGAGCGCGTGGATCTCCCCGGTCTCAACCGTCAGGTGTACGTCCGATAGGGCTTTCACACCGCCGAACGCCTTTGAAATGTGCTGCATTTCAAGGATTGCCATAGTTTAGTCCCCGTCTTCCTTGTTTATTCGGGACGGAACGGTTGCCGTAGCCGCGGTAAAAACCGTCCGTTGATTCGCTTTGACAAAGGGTTGTTAGTATCAGTATAATCGCAATTCGCCGTTCAGGAAAGCCCGTTTCAGGCAAAAAAACAAACAGCGCGATCTGCCGGGTTCCTCTTGCGAAAGGGATTACAGCGGCGTACGGATGCAGGACGAGCCTGCATCCGTACGCTTGACTTGCGTTACGGGAAAGAGAAGCGATTAATGTCCCGTGAAGCCTTCGTAGTTGGCAACGTTGCCTGCGTCAACAATCCAGACCGGCTCATACTTGCCATCGCCAACGTTATATTCCCAGTTGCCGGCGAGGTAGTCGAGCATGTAGTTGATGACGTTCTCAAACATCTTCGGCGAGAAGTAGACGGACATGAGGCCGTCGAAATACATTTCTGCCGTGCCAGCTTGCGCGGAGGTGCCGTCGATGACCGCATAGAGCTCGGCCATGCCGCCGATGGCGGAGGTGTAGACGTTCAGCGCCGCAAAGTCGGCTTTGGTCGCGTCGTCGATTGCGTTGGCCTCGAGGAGGTTCATCAGGCCGAAGGTCATTTCATCGTCCATCGAGTAGATGTACAGGGAGCCGCCCGTGGTCTTCGCCTTGGAGACGATTTCCGGCAGTTTCTGCTCGAGGTACTGATATGCGCCGTCCGCACTCCAGTTGCAGACCACTTTGTAATCGGAGGTCAAAGCGTCGATCTCTTCCTGGGTCCAAACGCGGGTGGTCGTGTAGGTCATGTTCTTGTCCTTGTCGAAATACTCGATTTCGCCACGGAGGAACTGCTCAAAGCCTTCCTGACGGCGGGAGCAGACGGTGCCGTTGTCGCCGATGAGGGTGACGAGCGTCGCGCCGGGCTCCATGCCGTTCATCTGCAGCCAGTATGCAATGCCAGCGCCGCACTGCCAGTTGTCACCGGAGGCGTTGAGGATGGCATATGCGTCCGGTCCGACGATGATGCGGTCGAAGGAGATGAAGGGAACGTTCGCGGCAATCAGGGCTTCCTGACCGGCTTTCGCGGAGTCTTCGAGAGCGAAGAACACAACGCCGACCGCATCGCCGTTGGCGAGGATGGTCTGAACCTGGTCAACCTGCTCTTCACCGGAGGACGCAGCCATGTAAACGGCCTTGTACATGCCCTCGGCATTGATCGCAGCTACTTTCTGTTCGGCGTACACGCCGGCCTGTGCGGTCCAGCCATGATCCGGCGTGGGGCCCAGCACGTAAATGGTGCCGCCGGCTTCTTCCGTCATCGTCTCCTCGGCGGGCGCTGCCGCTGCTTCAGCGGGCTGCTCGGCTGCGGGTTCCGCCGCCGGCGTCGTGGTGCTTCCGCACGCGGCAAAGCTTGCCAGCATGAATGCGCACATGAGAATCGCTAGGAATTTTTTCATGATTTCTCTCCTTTTTTTGTTTTTATAACAACCAGTTGCTTGGTTATTATCATTGAAAGCCTGATTTTGTTTCTATAACAACCAATTTCTTAATTATTATTAGAAAGCCTGATTTTGTTTCTATAACAACCAGTTGCCTGGCTATTACCAAAGTGAATTGGAAAGCTCTAAAGCGTTGTGGCCGAACGTTTAGAGTTCGACGATCTTTCCAGTCTCCGCAGAAGCGAGGCAGGCAAAGACCACGCGCATGGAGTCGACGATTTGCTCGGCGTCCAGAACGGTTTGTTTTCCCTCCAGAACCGCCTCGAGAAACAGGTCGATTACGCCGCTGCTTCTCTGCTGTGCGTCGTCGTTGGTCTGCATGCGGTCGAGTTCGTAGTGTGCCTTCGTCCCGTCTGCATACACCACCTGCAGCGCATAGCGCGGATCGTGATAGAGCTTCAGGATGCCTTTTTCGCAGTAGAGCGTGGATGTATTGCACTCCTCGCCATAATGCGTCCAGCTCGTGGTAATCGTTCCGAGCGCGCCGTTTTGAAACGTGAGGATCTCGACGGAGTTGTCGTCCACCTCGATCGGCGTGCCGTCCGGAAACTTTTTGTCCAGCGTCGCGATGCGGCTGTATACGCTCTTGACGTCGTCTCCAATCAGATAGCGCATCAGGTCGATCTTGTGGATACCGAGGTCGGCCATGGAGCCGAACGCCGCGGTATTCTTCTTGAAAAACCAGGTGTTGCTGCTCTTGTCCGCGCTCCACATCTCGGGGCCTTTGTGCCCGAATGTCGCGGCAAAGCTGATCACGCGGCCGAGTTCACCGGAAGCCAGAATCTCTTTTGCCTTGCGGTGCGCCTGCGTCAGCCGCTGATTGTGGTCGATCAGCAGGCGTTTTCCGCTCTTTTCCGCGGCCTGCAGCATGTCTTCGCAATCCTTGAGCGTGATCGCCATGGGTTTTTCGCAGAGCACGTGCTTGCCGTGGTTGAGCGCGTCGATGGTGATCGGCGCGTGAAACGCGTTTGCCACACATACGCTCACCGCGTCGATGGACGGATCGGCAATGAGCTCTTCAACGGTGTCGTACACCTTGCCGCCAAAATCGTTTGCCATCGCTTCCGCGCGCGGGCGGGAAAGATCGAACACCGCGGCGATATTGGCGTTCTTGTTCTGCCGATATTCCGCCGCGTGCCGTTGTCTCGCGATCGAGCCGCAGCCGATGATGCCTACGTTAAGCATGATAAATTCCCCCTGTTATATCTTGTCGGAACGATCCGGGCCCGCCTCCGCGCGCTGCGCAGTGGTCTCCCGGTGAATGAGTCGATGTGGAAGGTATACCGCGAATTCCGCGTCCGCTTTCTGCTGAATGTGATCGTAGAGCAGCAGCATGCTCCGTCGTCCGAGTTCATAGCACGGCACGGATACCGTAGTCAGATAGGGATGAAACATCGTTGTGTAGTCGACGTCGTCAAACCCCAGCACGCTCAGATCCCAGGGCACCTGCATACCGTGCTTTCCTGCGGCGGAGATGACGCCGAGGGCCAGAATGTCCGAAACGCAGAAGATCGCGCTTGGCGGATCGGGCTGCTCCAGCAGCTTGTGCGCCGCTTCTTTTCCGCTGGAAAACGAGTAGTCCGCCGATGCGTAGCCGATCAGCATCTCGTCCTGCTCCAACCCCGCTTCTTGCAGCGCATCCTGATATCCGCGGAGTCGCTCGATGCTTGAAACATAGCGGTTTGCGCTGGTGATCATGCCGATGCGCCTGTGCCCGAGGGCAGCAAGATGGAGAACCGATTCGCGCGCGGCGGCGCGGTTGTTGACCGATATATGCGGTATGTCGGCGTTTTCGACATATTCCGAACACTGCACCAGCGGGTATACGCCGCTGTATTTCTTCAGCCAGTCGTCGTCGCGGTTGCAGGCCAGTGTGATCATGCCGTCCGCCCGGTTCTTCTGAAACAGGCTCGCAACGAGCGATTCGTCCAGCGCGTTGCTGTCATATGTGTTGTAAATCAAGGTGCTGTAACCGAGGTTTCTCGAAATGTCGCAAATGCCCGAAAGCACATTGGAGTAATATGGATTGGAAAAGTTCGGTGCGAGGATCAGGATGATGCGGCTTTCGTTCTTCCTCAGGTTTCTTGCCGAGAGGTTCGGTTCGTACGAAAGTTGATTCACAGCACTCCGCACACGCGCTTCTGTTTCCGGGAGCACGCTGCCGTTGCTGTTGAGCACGCGCGATACCGTCGCCACCGATACACCCGCGGCGCGGGCAACGTCCTCGATTTTCGCCATATGCAGTCCCCCTTCTCTCCACCCCCGCACATAGGTTCTCTTCCGGAACACGAGCCGCAATTGGCATGTAATGGATTACATGGAGTCTGCTAAACACATTGCGGCCTATCCGCAAACGAGTCATTTAACCGTTATAGATGAATTGGCTGATGTAACGTTGAGAGAGTTTCAGGGCTGTGAGCCGCTGGTCCAGTGTGTCTTCGAACGCTTTGTCCTCTACTTCGATCACAACCGCCCCGTCATAGTTCACGTCGGTCAGCGCGGAGACGAATTTACCCCAGTCGATGTCTCCGAGTCCGGGTAGTTTGGGCAGCATATAATCGAGCGGAGCGGCAAAAATGCCTGTTTCGTCGAGTAGGTCTTTGCGTATCTTCAAGTCCTTGATATGGACATGGAAGAGCTTTTCGGAAAACTCATAGATCGGACGGATATAGTCCATCTGCTGCAATACAAAATGCGAAGGATCGTAGTTCAGCCCGAAGTGTTTGCTCGGGATGATGGAAAACATTTCGCGCCAGATGCGCGGCGAGACGGCTAGGTTTTTTCCGCCGGGCCACTCGTCCTGTGTAAAGAGCATCGGGCAGTTCTCAATTGCGATGTATACGCCGTTGTCCTCAGCCAACTTGATGATGTCCGGCCAGACGTTGGAAAAGAGCTTCATATTTTCAGAAACGGTCTTGTACTGATCCCTGCCGATAAAGGTGGTTACGGTATTCAGTCCGAGACGCGGCGCGGCTTTGATCAGCTTCTTGATCTGGCCGATCGCTTCCTGCGCTTTCGCGGCGTCCGCATCGAGCGGGTTCGGATAATAGCCCAGCGCTGAGATCGAAACGCCCGATTCGGCCAGTTTTCTCTGGATGGCTTCAATGCGCGCGTCGTCCAGCGTATCCGCGTCGATATGCGTTACGCCCGCATAGCGCCGTTCCGCTTTTCCGACCGGCCAACTCATCATCTCGACGCAATCATAATGGTTCGCCGCTGCAAAGTCGACGACAAAATCGAATGACTGATCCGGCAGGATCGCACTGACATATCCGAGTTTCATAGTTTTATTATCCTTCACGCCTGTTATACGGGCCAGCTTTTCCGCCGTTCCCTGTTATGAACCGTTTTGAAAAGTTTCATTGAATAGAGCGTCTTCACGCTTGATTTCAATCTATCATTCCTTGCAATAATTGTCAATGATATTTACAATATTTACATGATATATTATTTATCTTTACATTTTTTACATTTTCAGTGCTTTTTGACGCTGGTTTTGAAACCGATATACAGAACCGATCATTTATGATATGATAAAATGACGTTTGAAAAAAGGGTAACAACATGTCTCAAAACAAGAAAAAAACAACGCTACAGGATGTTGCGGATGCGGCTGGTGTTTCAATCGCAACGGTGTCCCGCGCGCTCAACAACAAAGGCTGCGTCAAGGACGGCACCTATGACAAAATCATCGAAGCGATGTATGCCTTAGGTTACGACAGTCCCGTGCGGCACGAGAGCCACCTGATCCTCATCCTCCTGCCGGATATCGACAACCCCTTCTATGCGGACGTGATCCGCGGCATCTCCGCCGCCACGGGCCGTCAGGGGTATCAGGAAATCATCATCCGCACCGGCGCACACCCGCTTTCGCTTTCCTTTATCGAAGAGATGATCGGAAAAACGCACGCGGACGGCGTCATCACGCTCGATCCAATCCCTTCCGCGGATACGATCTCCCAGATTGCGCTGCATACGCCGCTGATCCAGTGCGCCGAATACAACGAGAACAGCGACGCGTCCTATGTGTCAATCGACGATGTAACCATAAGCCGCGCAGTTGTCAACTATATTCTCTCGAAGGGGAAGCGCCGCATTGCGCTGATCAACGGCCCGCTGAAGTACAAATACGCGCGTAAACGACAGGACGGCTTTATCGAAGCGCTTCATGCAGCCGGGATTGCGCCTGTGTCCAACCTCATCGTACAGGTTCCAGAGTTTTCCTATGACGCGGCAGTTTCCATCGCAACGCAGCTTTTGAGCATGGCCGAGCGGCCGGATGCAATCTTCGCCGCATCGGACGTATTCGCCGTTGCAGCAATCAAGGCGGCAAAGCGCCTCGGCATCTCGATTCCCAAGGATCTTGGCATCATCGGATTCGACAACACGAATATCTCCGTGATGTCGGAGCCGGCGCTCACAACCGTGAAGCAACCGCAGTATCAATTAGGCTTTCTCGCGTGCGAAATGCTCATCGAGCAGATGCATGCGCCGCATATCGCGCCGCGCCAGATCATGCTCGACGCCGAGATCATCATTCGCGAATCGTTGTGATGCCTTAGCCCGATCCCTTTTTGCTCAGCAGTTCAATCCAGGCCGCCCCGACCGGGCGGTTTTTTTGCGCCATGGATGAACCGCGATTATCCGGCTCTCCCCCGATTGAGCCACACTTGAAATGACTGCTATAATATAAGTAAAGAGACATTCCTTCCAACACATCGTTTTTTGAACTGTAAGATACGGAAAGGAGCATTCGATATGAACAGCGATGAATCGAGCGCGCTTCATCCCCGCCTGACCCGGAAGCTGCTGCTCCTCGTCAATCCCGTCGCCGGGCGCAAGCAGTCGCTCAAGCTCCTTGCGGAAATCGTGCGCGTGTTCATGGACGCCGGATACGCCGTAACCGTTATGGTATCCGCAGCCCCGCAGGATACGACGGCGCTGACCGCGGAATACGGCGCGGAATACGATGCGATTGTCTGCGTCGGCGGAGACGGAACGCTGAGCGAAACGCTCGCGGGTGTGCTGCGCAGCGACGCGAACGTGCCGGTCGGGTATATCCCGGCGGGCAGCACAAACATATTCGCAACGAGCCACGGACTCTCCGGCGATATCCTCTCCGCCGCAGCGAACATCGCGCGGGGAGACGTGAGACAAATCGACATCGGATGGTTCAACAAAAGGAGTTTTGCGTTTATCGCCGCATTCGGCGCGTTCTCCTGGTCCTCCTATACAACGCCGCAGAGCATGAAAAACATGCTCGGCTCCCCGGCCTATATCCTCGATGGCATGATGAGCCTGCCGAAAATCAGGCCGATTCATATTCGCGTTACCGCGGAGAACAGCGTGCACGAGGGTAAATATCTCTTCGGCGCCGTATGCAACCTGTTCGCGTTTCCGGGCCTGTTTAAACTGCCGGAAGGTAAGGTGCACACGGACGACGGTCTGTTTGAGGTGATTCTGATCCGCGAACCTCGTTCCCTGCTGGAATGGCAGTCGACGATCATCTCACTGCTGAGCGGAAAATTCGAATCACACGCAATCGAGTTTTTTCAGGCACGGGAGCTGACAATACAGTCCAACGAAGCGATCGCGTGGGCGCTGGACGGCGAATACGAAGGCAGCGCCTCCGGCGAAACAATCGAAGTAACGGTTCAACCGCGCGCAATCGGCCTGCTGGCGGGAACCTACTGACAACCCAAAGTGATCTGTGAAAAGAAGCTCTGCCCGCCGCGTATTTCATGATATAATCGATATCAGAATCAGGATGGATCGCATATGCGAATCATCCGGCGGGATAAAAAAGCGCGGCAGGTGACAGCGAAATGAGTCTTTATGTTCAAGTAGCGATTTGCTTTGCGGCGATTGGCGTTTCTGCGCTGATCGCCGAAAAAACGAAGCTGTTTTTCGCGCCGTTCTATATTTTGGCGGGGTTGCTCCTCGGTCCGAATGTGCTCAACGTTGTAAGCAACTCCGAAGTCATCGCCGTGCTCGGAGAGATCGGCGTTGTGTTTTTGCTCTTCTTCCTCGGCCTCGAGTTTTCGATGCATACGTTTCTGGAGCAGAAGCGACCGATCCTGATTGCTGGATCCGTCGATTTTTTCGTCAACTTCTCCCTCGGGTTCGCGCTCGGGCAGCTACTTGGCTTCAATATTCTTTACAGTCTCGTCATCGCCGGCGCAATCTATATGAGCAGTTCCGGCATCATCACAAAAAGCCTGATCGAACTGCAGATCAACAAGAACCGCGAAGGCCAGCTCGTCATGGGAATCATGGTGTTTGAAGACCTCGTCATGATCCTGTTCCTCGTGCTGATCTCCTCAGGATTGGAATCCGGCGGCGGCGCGTCGCTCGGTATTACGTTGACGCGGCTTGCTGTCTCATTAGGCTTTTGCGGCATCCTGCTGCTGGCCGCGAAAAAGGCGACCCGGCTGCTGGATAAAATCGTCAACATCCGAAAAAAAGAGTTGCTTTTACTCCTCTTCTTCGGGCTTGTTCTGTTGGTGACGGCGCTCGGAAAAACCCTCGGCGTTTCGGAAGCGCTGGTTGCGTTTTTCCTTGGAATCGCCTTTTCCGGCACAAAGAACGTGAAGAATATCGAGCACACGACCGTGACGCTGCGTGATTTGTTCGGAAGCGTGTTTTTCTTCTCCTTCGGCATGGCACTGAAGATGGGCGATCTCGCCGCGTACTGGAACATCATCCTATACTGCCTGATCGTCGCAGTTATCGGAAAACTGATCTCCAGCTTTTTGATTACGCGCATCATCCGGTGCGACCAGAACATGAGCCTGTTTATCGGGTTTATCACGATTCCGAGAGGCGAGTTTTCGTTGCTGATCTCCAGAATGTCGGCAACGGGTATTCCGTTTCTCGGGCCCGCTATGGTCGTGCTCGCGATCCTGACGACCATGATCAGCTCGCTGGTATTGAAGTTTTCGAGACTGCTCTGCAAGGCTTACAACATCTGTATTATTTTCCCGAGAAGCCGTATCATCGACGACGATGACGAATGGGGCGAGATGGACTGACCATGCAACCGAGTGCATATTGATCTCGGTTCCCCTTGCCGCGCCTCCACCGGCAGTCCGCATCGGTCGCCAACCACGATACACCAATCGCAAAAAAGCTGAACTCCTTTCAGGCGTTCAGCTTTATTTTGTTTCTGTTGTCTTTCGTCTCTCCCGCCGGAGCAAGCCGGTGATGCAATCCCTGCTTCAGGAATCCTTTTTGGATGAATTCCCCTGCCCGTAATAAGCGTTTACGCCGTGTTTGCGGAAATAGTGCTTGTCCAGCAGATATGAGTCCGCGGGGGTTGCGCTCCCGCTCAACTGCTCCGTAACAAACGCCATCTTCGCGCAGTATTCGAGCACCGCGGCATGATAGACCGCCTTCTCGCAGGTTGAACCCCAGGTAAACGGGCCATGGTTCTTGATCAGGCAGCCCGGCACCGCTTGCGGATCCCTGGTTTGAAACGCCTCCGCGATGACGAGCCCTGTGTTGCGTTCGTACTCAGACGCAACCTCCTCTTCGGTCAGCGCGCGCGTGCACGGAATCTCGCCGTAGAAATAGTCCGCGTGTGTCGTGCCATAGGCGGGGACGCCCCGCGCCGCCTGCGCGAACGCGGTTGCATACTGGCTGTGTGCATGGACGATGCCGCCAACGCCCGGAAACGCTTTGTAGAGCTCGATGTGCGTCGGTGTATCGGTCGACGGGTTCCACTCGCCTTCCACAACGTTGCCGGACAGATCGACAACGACCATATCCTCCGCCCGCATGCCGTCGTAATCCACGCCGCTGGGTTTGATGACAACAAGGCCGCTGTCGCGGTCAATCGCGCTGACGTTTCCCCAGGTAAACAGCACGAGCCCCAGTTCCACCAGCTGAAGATTGGCCTTTAACACTCTTTGTTTTAATTGTTCCAGCATGATTCCCCTTCTTTGTCCTCTGTGCAGGCGATGATTTCTCCCGGGTTGGCGATGTCAATACGCTGAGTTACTTCAGTTTCCAGGCCAGATCCGACAGGAAGAGATCGTGCTCCAGCGAATCGACCGTGGTGTTTTTATTGATGTGGACGAACTCGATATCCATCATGCGCGCCCAGTCCTTCATCTGCTCGGCGGTCACATCATAGCTCAACACGGTGTGGTGCGCGCCGCCCGCCGTAATCCAGCATTCCACGCCGGTTGAAAGGTCCGGCATCGGCTTCCACATGACGCGCGCAACCGGAAGTTTCGGCATCTTCATAAAGGATTTCACGCACTCGATGTCCTGACAGATCAGCCGCAGCCTTCCGCCGATGTCGACCAGGCTCACGACAATGGCCGCTCCCTCGTGCCCCTCGAAGACGAGGCGCGCGGGCGCTTCCCTGTCGCCAATGCCCAACGGATGCACTTCAACACGCGGTTTTTCCGCGGCGATCGACGGGCAGACCTCCAGCATATGTGCGCCGAGGCTGTATTCGTTTCCCTTTTGCAGATGGTAGGTATAATCCTCCATGAAGCTCGTGCCGCCTGTGCGCCCTTCGCCCATGACCTTTAGTATAGCCGTCATGGCGGCGGTTTTCCAGTCTCCCTCGCCGGCGTAGCCGTAGCCGTGCGCCATCAGGTGCTGGCTTGCCAACCCCGGCAGCTGCTTCATGCCGTATAGATCCTGAAACGTATTGCTAAATGCCGCGCAGCCTTCCGCGTCGAGCATCTTCTTCATGGCGATTTCTTCGCGCGCCTGATAGCGCACGGTGTCCAGATCGTTCGTTGAGAAAACATACTCCTTCTGATACTGCGCCACCAACGCGTCGATTTCGGATTCCGTCACCGCGTCCATGGTTTCCACGAGCTCGCCAACCGGCCAGGTGTTCACCTGCCAGCCAAGCTTCATCTGGGTTTCCACCTTGTCGCCTTCGGTCACGGCAACCTCGCGCATGTTGTCGCCAAAGCGCATGACTTTGAGGCTCTTGGAAAAAGCCGCGCCAACCGCCGCGCGCATCCATGCACCCATGCGGCGCTGCACGTCTTCGTCCTGCCAGTAGCCCGCGATCACTTTGCGCGGCATGCGCATCCGCGCAGCGATGAACCCGTGTTCGCGGTCGCCGTGCGCCGCCTGGTTCAGGTTCATAAAGTCCATGTCGATCTCGTCCTGCGGGATCTCGCGGTTATACTGCGTTGCAAGATGGCAATATGGCTTTTGCAGCGCTGTAAAACCGTTGATCCACATTTTGGACGGGCTGAATGTATGGCACCACGTGATCAATCCCGCGCAGGCCTCGCTGTAGTTGGCCTCGCGCACGACGTCTTTGATTTCCTGATTGGTTTTTGCGGTGGCTTTATAAACCAGCCGGTACGGCAGGTTGCCGGAGCCGTTCAGCAGCTCCGCCATTTCGGCGGCGCGCTCGGCTACGGTTTCCAGCACCTCGGGTCCATATAAGAACTGGCTGCCTACCACAAACCAGAATTCGTATTGTTTCATTGCATCGATCTCCTGTTTTTGCTTGTACAGCAAGCCATTCGCAGCAGAGGCGACAGGACAGCCCCTCGCCTCTTGCGAATTCCCGCTGGAATTGTTGCTTCGATTCTCCGGATGCTTTTAAACTTTCGCGCGCATCTTGGAGATGACGTCGAACCCGACCGCAATCAGCAGAACGAATCCTTTGATCGCCTGCTGCCAGTCGATGCTCACGCCCATGATGGACATGCCGTTGTTGAGAACGCCCATCAGCAAACCGCCGACGATCGCGCCAACGACCGTTCCGATGCCGCCTGTCGTCGAAGCGCCGCCGATGAAGCAAGCCGCAATCGCGTCAAGCTCAAATCCGTAGCCGCCCTTCGGCGTCGCCGAGTTGAGTCGTCCGGTAAAGACGATACCGGCCAGCGCGGCCAGAACACCCATGTTGACGTACACCCAGAAGAGTACGCGCTTGGTCTTGATACCGGAGAGGCGCGCCGCTTTGGGATTTCCGCCGTAGGCATAGATGTGTCTGCCGGGGATTGTTTTATCGGTCACAAACGTGTAGATCAACACGAGCGCAACCACGATGAACAGCACCATCGGTATGCCGCGATAAAGCGCCAGCGCGTAACAGAAAGCCAGTATAACGGACGTAATCGAAAACAGTTTGAAAAGAAATGCGCCGATGGAAGATACGTCGAAATTATATTTTTTCTTGCTTCTTCTCTTGCTGATCTCGTTGACGATAAACAGGATCGACGCAACGACGCCCGCAATCATCGCAAGCAGATTGAATCCCTCGATTTCTACAATATCCGGCATGAACCCGGCTGCGATAAACGTATAGGTCTCCGGCAGCGGCGCCAAGCTTGTTCCCTGCAGGGCTACCATGGTCAGGCCTCGGAAGATCAGCTGGCCGCCCAGCGTGACGATGAACGCAGGCACGCCGATATACGCAATCCACATGCCTTGCCAAGCTCCGATTAAAAATCCGGCCATCAGGGAGAGAAGCATCGCAAGCCAAACCGGCATGCCCATCTTCAGGATGAAGATGGCTGAAAGCGCCCCAACCAAACCAACGACCGATCCGACGGACAGGTCGATGTTACCAATCGTCAGAATGCAAAGCAGCATACCGATTGCGAGGATCAGAATGTAAGCGTTCTGCTGAATCAGGTTGGAAATGTTCAGAGGTTTGAGTAAAATGCCCTTAGTTAAAAACTCGAAAATCACGACAACCACGACCAGGGCAATAATCATGGCATACTGACGAATATTACCCCGAAGCACGCTCTTTAACCTGTTCATTTTACAACCTCCTTGTTGCTTTGCATAATAAACTGCATGATCTTCTCCTGGGACGCATCCTTTGCGAGCAATTCTCCAACGATCGCCCCTTTGTTCATCACATATACCCTGTCGCACATGCCGAGAATCTCCGGCAGTTCGGACGATATCATCACGATCGACTTACCCTTTTCCGCCAACTCGTTGATGATGGTATAGATTTCATACTTGGCGCCGACGTCGATGCCGCGCGTCGGCTCATCCAGAAACAGGATATCCGGATCGGCAAAAATACACTTGCTGAAGACAACCTTCTGCTGGTTTCCGCCGGAGAGATTTCCCGTTTTCTGCAGGATGCTCGAGGATTTGATGTTCAGCTTCTTTCTGAACTCCTCGCCGATTTTAATCTCAAGATTGCTGTCGATCACCATCTTCTTTTTCAGCGATTTGAGTGAAGAGAGGGTGATGTTTCGCTTGATGTCGTCAATCAGAACCAGGCCGGCCGTTTTGCGGTCTTCCGTCGCATATGCAATGCCCTGTTCGATCGCGTCGCTGATATCATGCAGCGTCAGTTCCTCGCCGTTTTTGAAAATCTGGCCTGTAATCTTGGTGCCATACGCCTTGCCAAACAGGCTCATAGCAAGCTCCGTTCTTCCGGCGCCCATCAGCCCGGCGATTCCAACCACCTCACCCTTGCGGATTTTGAGGTTCACATCCCGAATCACCTGTTTTGTATCGTCCAGCGGGTCGAATGCATTCCAGTTTTTAACCTCAAAGAATACATCCCCGACCTTGTGGTTGCGCTTGGGAAAGCGATCGACAATCTCTCTGCCGACCATCGATTTGATGATGCGCTCTTCGGAGATATCGTCTACGCCCTTTACAAGGGTTTCAATGGTCGCGCCATCGCGCAGGATCGTAATTTCGTCCGCTACCTTTGTAATCTCGTTGAGTTTATGAGAGATGATAATGCTGGTGATCCCGTGCTCCTTCAGCTCAACCAGCAGATCCAGAAGGTGATCGGAGTCTTTATCGTTTAATGCAGCCGTAGGTTCGTCGAGAATCAATAGCCTTACGTCCTTTGCAAGCGCTTTGACGATTTCGACCAGCTGCTGTTTTCCAAGTCCAATATCCTTGATCTTCGTGTCGGTTCGTTCATCCAGCCCGACCTTTTTTAGCATTTCAGTTGTCTTGATCCGGGTCTTGTCCCAGTCGATGATCAGCCCTTTGTCGGTCTGCTCGTTCCCCAGAAAAACATTTTCCGCGATGGACAGGCTGGGAATCAAGGCCAGCTCCTGGTGGATGATTGCAATCCCCTTTGCCTCGCTGTCCTTGATCGATTTGAACACACAGACTTCACCGTCAACCACGATATCGCCTTCATATGTCCCATGCGGGTAGACGGCGCTCAGAATATTCATCAGCGTCGATTTGCCGGCGCCGTTTTCGCCGACGAGCGCATGGATATGATGCGGCAAGACCTGCAGGTTAACATTGTCAAGCGCCTTCACTCCCGGGAATGTCTTTGTAATATTCCTCATTTCCAAAATATACTTTCCCATAGATAACTCCTCTTTTTCTCTGCCCGGATGGAGACATATATATTTTACTATGACTAGATGAAATCGGCTAGCAGTAATTGTATGAAGCTACCGCTAGCCGATTTCTTGTTATTAGGCTTCTGCCGTAGGCTTACTTGATGTCATCTGCCGTCAGATAACCGGAATCCATAACCAGTTCCTGATAGTTGTCAATCGTGACGGTGTAAGGAATCAGCAGGTAGGACGGAACGATCTTGACGTTGTTGTCATAGGTCGTCGTGTCGTTGATTTCGGGTTCCGTGCCCGTGAGCACCGCGTCAACCATGCCGGCCGCAACAGCCGCAAGGTCTCTGGTGTCTTTGAGGATCGTGGAGTACTGCTGTCCGGCGATGATCAGTTTGATGGAAGCGGCTTCCGCATCCTGACCGGTTACGACGGGCCAGTTTTCCGTGCCGGGTTCATAGCCGAACGATGTCAGCGCCGAGATGATGCCGCGGGAGAGGCCGTCATACGGAGAGAGAACGCCGTCGAGCTGTTTGCCGGTCGTGTAGTTGGCTGCCAGCAGCGAGTCCATGCGGGTCTGCGCAACAGCGCCGTCCCAACGGAGGGTTCCGATGTCGGCCTGCGCCGTCTGACCGGAAACAACGACTACCGTGCCGTCGTCCATCAGCGGCTGGAGGACGTCCATCGCGCCGGAGTAGAAGTAGAAGGAGTTCGTGTCGTCGGGAGAACCCGCGAACAGCTCGATGTTATACGGTCCTTCGCCCTTGAGCGCTTTCAGGCCGTCAACGAGGGACTGCGCCTGCAGGCGGCCGACGCCTCTGTTATCAAACGTTGCATAATAGGAAACCGCTTCGGTATCGACGAGGAGACGATCGTAGGAGATGATCTTCACGCCGTCTTTGCCGGCCTGATCCAGCGTGGCCGAGAGGGTCGATCCGTCGACAGCCGCGATAATCAGAACTTGTGCGCCTTTGGTGATCATGTTTTCGATCTGGGCCTTCTGAGTCGGGATATCGTCTTCGGCGTACTGCAGGTCAACGGTGTAACCCTTCGCCTCGAGCAGATCCTTCATCGTGTTGCCGTCTTTGATCCAGCGTTCGCTCGACTGTGTCGGCATGGAGATACCGATGTAACCGCCAGCAGCTGTCTCTGCGGGAGCCGTTTTCGCGCAGGCGAACATCGAGAGCGCCAGCATCAGCGCCAAAACGCACATGAATACTTTTTTCATTACTTTCTCTCCTTTTGTTTTTTATTCTGCTTCAATTCAGCATCGAAGCAAAGTTTGTTTGAATTAGAAGATTTACGGTGTGGTCTCGGATGTTTCCGCTCTCTTTTCCGCAGCGGATAGACAGAAGTCCTGAAGGAATTCCCAATGGCGGGAGTTGTTGAAAGATTGTGTTTTTATATTTGTGTTTATTTGCTTTTATTTTGTTTTCTGTTTGTTTTGTATTTTATCATTCTCTTTTTACAGTGTCAATACCAAAGTTTTACGTTTGTATTGTTTCGTTTCTGTTTGTATAATTTTCCGATTCGTATTGATAGTTTGTTCGTTTTCATGTAATATTGTTTTATATAGAAAAAACACAGAGGCTCTCTTTCATGTTTGCTATCGAGCGGATTAAAATCATCAAGGATTATTTGATCAAAGACAAACATGTTTCCGTTGCAAGACTCAGCAGCCTGTTAAACGTGACCGAGGTCACGATACGGCGGGATCTTGAAAAACTGGAACATGAGGGTTTTTTGCGGCGCGCGCACGGCGGCGCGGTGCTGATTGAAGATCTGGAAGAAACGCTCGTGCTCGAAAACACTGAGGATAATCACGCGCTGCAGATTATGGAGATAGCGGACACGATGTTCCACCTTGTTTCCGACAACGATATCATCATGTTGACCGACGGGCCGGCAAACCTCATGGCCGCGAAAAAGCTGACGCACAAAAAGAATCTCACCGTACTGACGAACGATCTGAGAATCGCGCTCGAGTTTTCCTCCTCTCCGAGCAACAAGTTGATCCTGCTCGGCGGGGACCTCGACGAATCCGCCGTTTACGGGCAACTCGCCATCAACAACATGCAAAACTTTTCGTTGGGTCATCTGATCATCGAGGTGGAAGGCGTCAGCAAGCAGACCGGCATCACCGTTTCCAGCATCAGCAAAGCCAGCCTTATTCAGGAAGCCTGCAAAATGGCGGAAACCGTCTCTGTGGTCTGTCTGGCGGATTACTTCGGGGCAAAGTCGTTTTACCGTGTCGGCGGGCTGGAGCTCGCTACAAAAGTGATTACGAATTCTACGCTGAGCGATACATATAAAAACTATCTTTTCGATCTGAATATCCAGCTTTACACATCCCTCGATATATACGAGGAGTAATTGTCTTCCATTCTCACGAAAGGACGTGCAAGCATGCCTTCTGAACTCCTGCGTCTTGAGAATATCAACTTGCAGTTGGAAAATTTCCATCTCAGTGATATCAACATCACTCTGCTCGAGAATGAAATCCATGTCATCATGGGTGAAAACGGTTCGGGTAAGAGTTTATTGATGCAGGTGATCAGCGGTCTGATTACGCCCGATTCCGGCACGATTTACGGCAGGGACTCTAAAGTGTTTAAAAAGTCCGCCACCGCGGACATGCACGACGACGTGATCTATATCCGGCAGGACGCAACGATGCTGACGCATCTTTCCATTGCCGAAAACCTGTTTTTCAACAAGCTTCCTTATAAAAACAAACTCCTCAAAAGCATTGATTACGATAAGCTGAACTATATGTGCCGCAACCTCATCGATGATCTGAAGTTGCCGGTTTCCGTTTTCGACCGGGTCGATTCACTTGGGTTTGCTCAGCGCCAGATCATCGAGTTCTGCCGGGCGTATATTTCGGACGCGCATATCGTCATTCTGGACGAACCCTCTTCCGCCCTGACGCAGAGCGAGCGCGAATTGCTGTATCGCATCGTCCAGAAAATCAAGGAAAAAGGTGCGGGTATCTTCTATATCACGCATTGTCTGGACGATGTATTCCGGCTGGGCGACCGGGTGACGATCATGAAAGACGGCAGTATCATCGGCACAAAGATCGTTGCCGAGTGCCCACAGGATGAGATCATCAAGATGCTCAGCGGGCGCAACATTAAAAACCGCTATCCAAAAATCATCATCAAAAAGGGCAAGAATATCCTGAGCGTCCGCAACCTGAGCTTTTCCGACAAGCTCAAGGACATCAACCTTGATCTGCGGGAAGGCGAAATCCTCGGCATCACCGGCCTCGCGGGCTCCGGCAGGACGCTGCTGGCGAACTGCCTGTTCGGTTCCGTGCCCGGTGTCGAGGGCGAGGTGCTGCTCAACGGCGCTCCAATCAAACTCGACAGCCCCTATAAAGCGATTTGCAACGGCATTGCGCTGATACCGGAAAACAGGCTTACCGATTCGATCTTCCGGTATCTCGACGTGAGCAACAACGTCGCGGTTTCCTCGCTGAAACGGTTTGCAAATTTCGTCCTGATCAACACGACCTATCTCGAGCAGGTCGTCGCAGACTATGTCAAAAAGCTCAATATCCCGAAGGATTTGCACAACAACATCATGGAGTATACCGGCGGCAATCAGCAGAAGGCGATCTTTGCCAAATGGATCATGAGCCGCGCGAAGATCTTCATTCTGGACGAACCGACGCGCGGCCTCGACATCGCCAGTAAAATCGACATCTATAACTCGATCAACGACCTGATCAAGAAAAAGGCCGGTATCATTTTTATCTCTTCGGATATCGAGGAGATCCTCGGCATCTGCGACAGGGTGGCCGTTTTGGCAAACCGCACCTGCGTTTGCAATGTTCCAACAAAAGACATCACCGTTGAGAGAATCATTGAGCTTTCAACGGGTCAGGAACAGTAATCTGTCATACTCTGCGCAGTTCGGTATCAAGCTTCTACATTGGTTTCTCGAACTCTAAATTCAGACAGCAAAACGACCCCGTGCCGGGGTCGTTCTTCTATGCCTTATGAACCAGTGAATCTAGATGATAAGCGCCCCCGGGAGGCATCACCCCTCCAGCGAATCGGACAGTATATCGCCGTAAGTTTCCCTGTGCTTGCGCAGCCAGGCATTGGCATACGAGCAGGTCGCCGTCGCTTTCAAGCCGCGTTCGCGCAGGTGCTTTGCCACCGCATGCATCATTTCCCCGGCAACCCCCTGCCCGCGCAGGATCGGGTTGACATAGGTATGGTCGATATCGACCTCGCCTTCCGCCGTATGCACATAGGTCGCTACGGCCAGCAGCTCGTTGTTTTGGTCCGCGCTGAAGATGCGGCCGTCTGTAATCTGAAAATCCATACACTTCTCCTGATGTTAAATTGAAATTCGGCAGTCCTTCGACTCCGCCTGTGTTGATTGTAGTCGGGAGTACGGCATCGCGTCAAGCAACTCTCTGTCCACCGGTCCTGTGTTTTTGCGTTTTGTTAATGAAATCAGGAAGATGCGCATAAATATTGACGTTTTGCCGGATTCCTACTACAATTTGATCATCTTTCGTTCGAAATAAGCATGAATGCAATATCTTTGCCTTTCTCTTATGCTTTGTTGTACTATATACGTGAAGAGCTTGTCGCAGACCGTCCCGACGTCAGTTTTGTAGAGGCGCTATGAATATTTTCTCGTTGATCCTGACAATTCTTTCCGTTGTCTATGTCGTACTGGGATTCAATGTGATCCGCAGGGATATGTGGTCGCGGCAAAGTTTTCTCTTTTTCGTTCTGACCATATTTTTAGTGGTCTGGTCGTTTACCTCCGCACTACATATATCCGCGCTTGATCGGGCATCCAGCATCTTCTGGTATCAGTTCAGCAGCGTCGGCCTGTATCTGACGATCGGCACGCTGCTACACTTTTTTATCGCGTATACGAAGAAACAGACCATGCCGAAATGGTGGGTTTTGGCGTTGCTCTACCTTCCGGGTATCTTATTCTCGTATTTTGAAGTCGCAATTGATTTCTATGCGCAGGACTATATCCTGGGTCAGAATGGTTGGATCGTCGTGCCGCGAACGGATTCGTTCTTGTTTGTCGCGTCTCTGGTCTATATCGTTATCTATATTTGCGCCTGTATCTTTTTAAGCTATCGATATCGTAAAACAGTATCGTCCTTCAGGGAGCGCGGACAGGCCGGCGTGTTAATCATAGTTTCTGTGTTATCGTTGGTCGCCGGACTGACGATCCTGTTCATACCTGCCTTTCTCGGCATTGCTGTTCCCGATATCACACCGCTTTCCGGCGCTATTTGGTCCATCGGTATCTTCTACGCAATCGAACGGTTTCAGCTTTTATCTATGGCTCCGGAAATCATTGCGGACAATCTGTTTCAAACGATCATCGACTCTGTCATTTTGACCGATCCGGACGGAATCATATTAAGCGTCAATCCGGAAACGCAGTCCTTGCTTGGATATGAAGAAAAAGAGCTGAGCGGAGAACCTCTACAAAAGATATTTTGTGTGGATACGCATTCGTCTGCCTCGGGCATTGCGGAGTTGCTGCGTTCGTGCCCGGTTCGCGGCGCGGAGACATTCATGGTGTCCAAAGATGGAGAAAATATTCCGGTCATACTGTCAATTTCCGAATGCAACGATCGTTTTCAGGCAAAAATGGGATACGTCATCGCGTCCAAGGACGTCACGGAATATAAACTCGCGGAAGAGAGAATTCAATATCTCGCCACGCACGACAGCCTGACCGGGCTGCCAAACCGCCTGTTGTTTACACAGCTGCTGGATCATGCAATCCTGTCCGCAAAGCGCAACAGTAAATCCCTCGCAATCATGTTCGTCGATCTGGACCGGTTCAAAATCATCAACGACACCAAGGGGCACGACGCGGGAGACCAGTTGCTGCAGGAGATCGCAAGGCGATACAGCCAGGCACTGCGCGCAAGCGACGTCGTCAGCCGTCAGGGTGGAGACGAGTTTGTCATTCTCGTCGAAGATTTGAGCAGTTCAAGCGCGCTGGAAACCATCGCATCTCATATCCTCGGCGTAACTTATGAACCGGTCATCGTGCACGGGGACGAATGCCGCGTCACCGCCAGTATCGGAATCAGTGTGTACCCGCAGGACGGCGAGGATTCTCAGCTGCTCATGAAGCACGCGGATATGGCGATGTACTGCGCCAAAGAAGAAGGTAAAAACAATTATCAGTTTTACTCTGCCGACATTCAGACACAGACCATGGGGCGGTTATCCATTGAAACCAACCTGCGGCTCGCGCTGGAGCGAAACGAACTTTCGCTGCATTATCAGGCAAAAGTAAACTTCAAAACGGGCGCGATCACCGGGGTGGAAGCGCTTTTACGCTGGCAAAGCCCGGAACTCGGGTCGGTGACGCCTACGCAGTTTATTCCCGTCGCGGAAGAGACAGGCCTTATCGTGCCGATCGGCAGATGGGTCATGCGGACCGCATGTGCGCAAAATATCGCCTGGCAAAAACAGGGTTTGCCCGACGTTAGAATCGCGGTGAACCTGTCCTTACGGCAGCTGCTGGATGCGAGCCTGCTCGACGATATCCACTCCGCCTTAACGGATTCCGGGATGGATCCGGGGTTGCTTGAGCTGGAAATCACCGAAAGTATGGTCATGAGCAACCCGACAAAGATGATCGGCATTCTCAAGAAAATCAAAGGGATGGGTGTGCGTCTCGCGATCGACGACTTCGGCACCGGATACTCCTCTCTGGCGCAGCTCAAGCAGTTCCCTGTCGACACGCTGAAGATCGACCGCTCGTTCATCCGCCACATCCCCGAAAACACCGAGGATAAGGCCATTGCGCGCGCGATCATCAGCATGGGTGAGACGCTGGGATTAAACGTCGTCGCGGAAGGCGTTGAGACAATTGAACAGCTCAACTATCTGAAAACGCAGTCGTGCGACGAGATGCAGGGGTTCTATTTCAGCAGGCCTGTCGTCCCCGAACAGTTCGCCGATTTGCTGCGCAGCCAGGCAAGCCTTTAGCAATCAATCGGAAATCGCGGTTTTCATCATGCGGACGTACCGCCCGATCTCGGGCGCGGCGTCCGTTTTATACTCTCCCACCATGCGCACGATCGCAGAGCCGACGATCACGCCGTCGGCCAGGCGCGCCATATCTCCCGCCTGTTCCGGCGTAGAGATACCAAAGCCGATCGCGCAGGGCACCTCCGGATTCGCTTCGCGCGCGTGGCGCACCATCTCGCCGACGTCCGTCGTAATCCGCCCTCGCTCGCCCGTTACGCCAAGGGATGATACGCAATAGAGAAACCCCTGCGCTTCTTTTGCGATCATCGCGGTTCGTTCTCGCGAGGTCGGCGCAATCAGGCTGATAAAATCGATGCCATGCTCGCGGCACGCGGGAGAGAAGTCCGTCTTCTCCTCAAACGGGACATCCGGCAGGATCAGCCCGTCTATGCCCGCTTCTGCAGCGGTGCGTAAAAACCGATGTGTACCATAAGAAAACACGACGTTGGCATAGGTCATGAACACCAGCGGTACCGAGACGTCTTTTCGCAAGTCACGCACCATGTCAAAAATCCGGTCTGTGGTCGCGCCGCCTTTCAGCGCGCGAGCGTTTGCCGCCTGAATAACCGGGCCCTCCGCCGCGGGGTCTGAAAACGGGATGCCGAGCTCGATGAGATCCGCGCCCGCGTTTGCCATCTCGCGCACGATCGCCGCGGTGGTTGTCAGATCTGGATCACCGCATGTGAGAAACGGGATAAACGCCTTTCCGCGCTGAAACGCTTCTTTTATTTTACTCATCGATTGCTTCCCCTCTGTATCGCGCGATCGCCGCGCAGTCTTTATCGCCGCGCCCGGACAGGCAAACAACGATGATCCGATCCGGGTCCATCTTCGGCGCGAGGCGCATGGCATGAGACACCGCGTGCGCGGACTCGATTGCCGGAATGATGCCCTCCGTGCGGCTGAGATACTCAAACGCCGCGACGGCTTCTTCGTCTGTGACCGCCACATACTCCGCGCGTCCCGTTTCACAAAGGTGCGCGTGCTCCGGCCCGACTCCGGGATAGTCCAACCCCGCCGAGATGGAATAAACCGGCGCGATCTGCCCGAACTCGTCCTGACAAAACACCGACTTCATGCCGTGGAAGATACCGGTTCGACCCGTGCTGAGCGTCGCCGCCGTTTCCGGCGTTTCGACGCCGCGCCCCGCCGCCTCGCAGCCGATCAGCCGGACGGACGCATCGCCGATAAAATTGTAAAACGCGCCGATGGCATTGCTGCCGCCGCCGACGCAGGCGACGACCGCGTCGGGCAGCCGGCCTTCTTTTTCGAGCATCTGCGCTTTGATCTCCTGCGAAATCACCGCCTGAAAGTCGCGCACGATGGTCGGAAACGGATGCGGGCCCATGACAGAGCCCAGGCAATAGTGCGTGTCGTCAATGCGCCTGGTCCATTCGCGCATCGCCTCGGACACCGCGTCCTTCAACGTCGCCGTGCCGCTGTCGACCGGAATCACCTCTGCGCCCAGCAAGCGCATGCGGTAGACGTTCAGCGCCTGACGTATGGTGTCCTCACGCCCCATGTATACGACGCATTCCAGCCCCATCAACGCCGCTGCCGTCGCGGTTGCGACGCCGTGCTGCCCTGCGCCGGTCTCGGCGATCAGGCGCGTTTTGCCCATCTTCTTTGCAAGCAGCGCCTGCCCCAGCACGTTGTTGATCTTGTGCGCGCCGGTGTGGTTGAGGTCTTCGCGCTTGAGGTAGATTTTCGCGCCGCCCAGATCACGCGTCATCTTCTGCGCATAATAGAGCCGACTGGGCCGCCCGGCGTATTCGTTGAGCAGCTCTTTTAGCTCGCGCTGAAACGCGGGGTCGCTCTGATAATGCCGATACGCCTCGTCCAGCTCGATGACCGCGTTCATCAGCGTCTCCGGGATATATTGCCCGCCGTAAATGCCGAACCGTCCTTTTCTCTGTTCCATATGCTCTCCGTTCAGCCTGCCTGCCGAACCGCTTCGACAAAGGCCTTCATTTTTTCATAATCCTTGACGCCGTCTGTCTCCAACTTGGAACTGGAGTCCACCGCGAACGGGCGGCAACGCTGGATCGCCTCGTCGACGTTTTCCGCCGACAGCCCGCCCGCGAGAAAAAACGGCCTCTCTATGTGCTCAATCAGCGACCAGTCGAATGTTTCCCCGGTTCCGCCTGCGCCGTTATCGAGCAGAATATAATCCGCCGGGGATTCGATTGCTTGCGCAACGTCCTGCCGCGTCTCAACCCGAAACGCCTGCACTACCGTTCGATCCGCTTGTCGTTTGAGCGCATGAATGTCGCTTGCCGGTTCACCGCCGTGCAGCTGCGCCGCGGCGATAACGCCGCTGTTGAGCAGCGCGAGGATGTGCTCCACCGGTTCGTTGACGAACACGCCGACCGCCGTGATCTCCGGCGAGAGCGCGCGACGCAGCAGCGCTGCCTGATCCGGTGTCACATACCGTTTGCTCGCTTTGGCAAACACAAACCCGATGTAATCCGGCCTGAGCTCATTTGCAAACGCAATGTCCTCCGCCCGCCTGAGCCCGCAAATCTTTATCTTCGTCATAACACGCTCCTGAAGCGCTCCAGCTGCGCTTTTTTGTCCGCGGCGAGCATAAGCGCCTCGCCGATGAGCACCGCATTCGCGCCGCTCTCTGCAATCAACCGCACATCCTCCGCCGTGCGCACACCGCTCTCCGAAACGAACAGTACGCCCTCCGGCACGGCGGCGCGCAGCCGCCCGCTGTTGCCCGTGTCCACGGAAAAGTCTTTCAAGTTTCGGTTATTCACGCCGATGATGCGAGCGCCTGCCGTAACCGCTGTTTGTATCTCTTTGACATCATGCGCTTCCACCAGCGCGGACATGCCGAGGCTGTCACACAGCGCAATATACTTCCGGATTGTCTCCGCATCCAGAATGGCGCAAATCAGCAGCACTGCGTCCGCGCCCATCGTCTTCGCCTGAAGTATCTGGTATTCGTCCACCGTGAAGTCTTTTCGAAGCATGGGAACGGTAACCCTTACTCGTATCTGCGTAAAAATATCATCGCTGCCCAGAAACCACTTCGGCTCCGTGAGGCAGGAGATTGCGTCCGCGCCCGCCAACTCGTATTCGCGCGCAATGTCCAGATAGGGAAACGCCTCCGAGATCACGCCGCGCGACGGGGACGCCTTCTTGACTTCGCAGATAAACGAAAGCCCGGGTTTTTTCAGCGCCGCCTCAAACGCGAACTGCTCGCGCTGTGGTATATCGCCCGCGGCGATGCGCCGCTTGAGCGCATCCTGCGGGGTTTGCTCCTTGTCCGCCTGCACACGCTCCAGCGCGTAGGCCGCGAGTTGATCGAGTATCGTCGTCATATGCTTATACCTGCGACGCGGCGCAAAATGCGTCGAGCGTCTTTGTGGCATCGCCGGAATCGATCAGGCTCGCGGCAAGTGCAACGCCGCTCTGCAGCGAGTCTGCTTTGCCGCCGATATAGAGCGCCGCACCCGCGTTGAGCAGCACCGCGTCTCGCTTTGCGCCGCGCTCGGATCCGCTCAATATCGCCCGTGTGATGGCGGCGTTTTCCTCCGGCGTACCACCGGTGAGGTCGCTCTTTTCACAGCGCGTCAGGCCGACATCCTCCGGCACAATCGAATACGAGCGGTATTCGCCGTTGTCAAACTCGCAGATTGTCGTCGGCGCGCTGAGCGAAAGCTCGTCCATCTTATCCTGTCCGTAAACCACCATGCCGCGCCGCACGCCGAGGCTGCTGAGCACGCGCGCCAGCGGTTCGACCAGCGACTCGCTGTAGACGCCCAGCAGCTGCAACTGCGGGGACGCCGGGTTCGTCAACGGGCCCAGGATATTAAACACGGTGCGGATGCCGAGCTCTTTTCGGATTGGGCCGACGTGCTTCATGGAGGTGTGATATTTCTGCGCGAAGAAAAAACAGATTCCGACGTTTTTCAGGAGAGAAACACACTGTTCCGGCGACTGGTCGATCTTTACGCCCAGCGCTTCCAGACAGTCCGCCGTGCCGCATTTTGAAGATGCCGCGCGGTTGCCGTGCTTGGCGACCTTGATGCCGCCCGCCGCGGCGACCAGTGCCGCGGTGGTGGAGATGTTGAACGTATGCGCGCCGTCGCCGCCCGTGCCGACGATGTCCATCACCTGCATATCGTGCGGCACCTTCAGCGCATGCGCGCGCATCGCCGCGGCGCAACCGGAGATTTCGTCGATGGTTTCGGACTTGGCGCTCTTGGTCGAGAGCGCGGCTAAAAACGCGGCGTTCTGCGTAGGGCTCGTTTCGCCGCTCATGATTTCGTTGATGACGGCGTAAGCCTCGTCGTAGGTCAAGTCCTGCTTGTCTACAATTTTCACAATCGCTTCTCTGATCATTTTTTTGCCTCCTTTGTCATCCGGATGAAGTTTTGCAGCATATTCGGTCCCTGCGGCGTCAGGATCGATTCGGGATGAAACTGTAACCCGTAAATATGGTATTCACGGTGCTTGACCGCCATCACCTCGCCGTCCTGCGTGCGTGCGGTGATCGATAGAAACTCCGGAATCGTATCCTCCAGCGCCGCGAGAGAATGATACCGCCCGACCTCAACCGTTTCCGGGCATCCCGAGAACAGCGGGCTGCTCGTGTCCAGCGTCGTTCGGGATTGTTTGCCGTGCATGAGCTGTTTTGCATAGGATACGGTTGCGCCAAACGCCGCGCAGATTGCCTGATGCCCGAGACACACACCGAGCAGAGGGATGCTGCCGCCAAGCTGCTTGACCACCTCAATGCAAAAGCCCGCGTCCTCCGGCCTGCCCGGCCCGGGTGAAATAATGATGCCGTCGGGAGAGAGCGCAAGCATCTGTTCCGGTGTCAGCGCGTCGTTGCGTACGACGCGGATGTCCGGTTCTATCGAGCCGACAAGCTGATAGAGGTTGTAGGAAAAACTGTCGTAGTTGTCAATCAGCAGGATCATAGCGCTTCCTCCTGTGCCAGCCGGATCGCCTTGATCACCGCGGCGGCTTTGTTCAGGCATTCCTCATGCTCGCTCTCCGGCACGGAATCGGCAACGATGCCTGCGCCGCTGCGGACGAACACCTTTCCGTTTTTCTTGTACGCGATGCGGATGGCGATGCAGGTGTCGAGGTTTCCGGAAAAATCCAGATATCCGATTGCGCCGCCGTAGATGCCGCGCTTGTTGTTCTCCAGGTCGTTGATGAGCTGACAGGCGCGGATCTTCGGCGCGCCTGAGAGCGTGCCCGCGGGTAGGATCGCGTCGATAGCGTCCAGCGCGGTCTTGCCCGCCGCAATCTCGCCGCTGACCGTCGAACCGATGTGCATCACATGCGAAAACCGCTCAATTGAGAGGTATTTCTCCACCTTAACGCTGCCGAAGCGGCTGATCTTTCCGATGTCGTTGCGGCCGAGGTCGACAAGCATATTGTGCTCCGCAAGTTCCTTCGGGTCGGCGAGTAGCTCTTTTTCCAGCGCGAGATCCTCTTCCTCCGTCTTGCCGCGCGGGCGCGTTCCCGCGAGCGGGAAGGTATGCAACACGCCGTCCTCCAGCTTGACCAGCGTCTCCGGGGACGCGCCCGCGACCTCCATATCGCTGCTGGAAAAATAAAACATATACGGCGAGGGGTTCAACGTGCGCAGCACGCGGTAGGCGTTGAGCAGCGAGCCTTCATAAGCCGCCTCGAGACGGTTGGACAGCACGATCTGGAAGATGTCGCCCTCCCGGATGTGGAATTTTGCGCGCTCCACCATGTCGCAGAACGCGTCTTTTTCAAACAGCGGGCGAAAATCCGAAAGCAGCCTGCCGGGCGCCGCCGCCGCGGGCTTCCCGTTTCGCAATAACGCTGCCATTTGCTCCAGCTCCATCAGCGCGCGGTTATATTCCGTCTCAAGGTTCTGGAGCGAAATATTGACGCAGAGCACGATCTTCTGCCGGAAGTTGTCAAACGCGATCACCTTGTCAAAGAGCATCAGGTCCACGTCGTGGAAGCCTTCTGTGTCCGCCGCGTCCAGATGAAGTGTCGATTCGGAATACTTGAGATAATCGTAAGCGAAATATCCGACCAATCCGCCGGTAAACGGCGGAAGCCCGGGAATGTGTGCGCTTTTGTGCTCGTCGATGATCTGCTGGATATATTTGCCGGGATCATCGGTCTCAAACGAGACCGAGCCGATCTTCATCCGCCCGTTCTGGCAGGTGATCTCCAGCTTCGGGTCGTAGCCGAGAAACGTGTAGCGGCCCCATTTTTCGTGATCTGCGACGGACTCGAGCAGAAAACAGTGCGTTGAGACGCTTTTGAGGATGCGCAGCACCTCGATCGGCGTGCGGATATCCGCGAGGATCTCCAGGCACACCGGCGCGGTCTGGTATGGCCCCTCTGCCGCGATTCGTTTGAGTTCTTCCAGCGTTGGTTGTTGCATGTTGTTTCCTTCTTCCGTTCAAATAAAAAACGTCCCTGACAGAACCTTCCGGTTCTGTCAAGGACGAATAATCACTTATCCGCGGTGCCACCTTGATTTACGGGAACCCCCGTACGCTTATCAGGATACCATCATATCCCCGGCAACTGACGTATGCCCAGACGTTGCAGAATACTCGGGCGTCGGCCCTTTGACTGCACCCTCAGCGGTCCATTTGATGACTTGTGTTCCGCCTGACTCTCAGCGCCGCAGGCTCTCTGTAGGAGCATGATCACCGTTATCTCCGCGTCAACGGTTTGATTATATATAATATAATGATGTGGGCCTGCAATGTCAAGCCCTTTTCTGCTTTTCCTTTCAATACAAACCGCTCTGCCGTCAGTGAATGAAGACATGGTGATTGACCGTATGTCGATTTGCGAGTCTACGCAATGACCTTCTGATCACTGTTCTCCAGTTCCTCCAGAAAAATCGCGGCAATCTCCGGATCAAACTGTTTGCCGGCGTGCTTGCGTATTTCGGCCTGCGCTTCTTCGGTTGTCATCTTTTTTCTGTAGACCCTGTCCTGCGTCATCGCGTCGTAAGCGTCTGTGACGGCGATGATTCTGGACAGCAGCGGGATCTGCTCGCCTTTCAGTTTCTGCGGATAGCCCGTGCCGTCCCAGCGCTCGTGATGGCAGAGAATATAGTCCGCAATCGACGCCAGCTCCAGAGAGGAATTCGCGATGCGATATCCGATCTGCGGATGTTTCTTCATCTCAATCCATTCCTCGTCCGTCAGCGCTCCCGGCTTCATCAAGATCCGTTCGGGAATGCCGATTTTTCCAATGTCGTGCAGCGTGGACAGAAGCGCAAGCTCGTCCAGCTCCTTCTGGGACAGTTTCAGCCGCCGTCCGACCATCATGGAGTATTGTATTAAGCGCTCGCAGTGCTCTTCCGTCTCTTCGTGCTTCTCAAAGAGCGTTGCTTTGATGGCGGCGAGTACCGCGCTGTGCTTGCTTTTGCTTTCGAGAACCTTACGCTGATACATATATTTCTCAGCAATCTGCAGCGTTGTATCCATCGGTTGATCCATGGTCAGTTTCGTGCCGGCGCCAAGCGCGATGCTGATGCGAAACGCTTCCTTTTCGATGGTTTGATTGATTCTTTCACATGTATCCTGAACGGACTGCAACACGACAAGCGCCGCGGGTGCGTCCGTTCTCGGCAAAATCAGCGCGAATTCATCGCCGCCTGTTCGGGCAAGCACGTCGCCCTTCCTGCAGCAGGACTGCAATGCTTTGGCGGTCTCAACGATCAGATGATCGCCTTTTGCGTGTCCAAACGCGTCGTTGATCAGTTTAACGCCGTTGATATCGCCGATGATGATGGACAACGGCAGAAACTCGGCCCGGTCCATCGCGAAGAGCGTTTGCTCGAAATGCCTTCTGTTGTAGAGTCCTGTGAGTGAATCATGTTGGCTGTAATATAAAAGACTGCTCTCCATCTCCTTGCGGTTTGTGATGTTGTGGATGTTTGTGGAGATGCAGGCTTTTCCTTCCAGCGAGATCAACTTCGCGGATAACAAGCCGGTTAAGATGCTTCCGTCCGCGCGAACCAGATCGATTTCCAATGCGTCAAGGAATCCATAATCCAGCAACTGCTGCGCAATCGCCATCCGCTCGGACGGTTCCCGATAGAGCTTGTATTCCGCATTTGCCTGTCCGATTACGCCGTCTTTTGGGTATTGAAAGAGCTTTGAGAACCCTTCGTTTGTATTCAGGATGACCCCGCCTTCGAGTCTGGCGATATACGCCGCATCCGGGCTTGTGTTAAAAACGAGTTCGAAATAATCCTTTGCCTCCCGCAGCGCTTCCTCGCGCTGTTTTCTGACGGCGTTTTCCTCTTCGAGTGCTTTCACCAATAATAACGCCTTCTCATGTTCTTGCTTCAGCTGCTGCGTCCGCTCCTCCACAAGCGCGGCAAGGCGCCGTCTTTCGTCCCTCTTGGCGCGGTTGGCGTCCTTGATCTTCAGCATCGCGCGAACCTGCGCGATCAACTCGTACTCGTCAATCGGTTTGGCGAGAAACCCCTCCGCCCCGCACTCAAGCGCATGGATACGGCTCTCCTGGTCGCCTTTGAGCGCCGTGAGAAAAACGATCGGTGTATCGCACTGCTGGCTGTTCGCCTTCAGAACGCGACAAACGTCGAACCCGTTCATTCCGGGCATGACGATATCCAGCAATATGACGTCCGGATCGCGCTCTATCGCAAGTTCAATCCCCGCCTGCCCCGTCTGCGCGGTCAATACTTCCACGTTGTAAAAGGCTTCGCGCACCAGTGCTTTGAGCGTGATGAGATTATCTCTGTTGTCGTCGATTGCAAGTAAAACGAGTTTCCTATCGTCCATATAGCACCTCTTTGATCGCCTGGGAGAGCTCTCCCACCTGGATCGGTTTAGCAACGAACGCTTCAAAACCATGCGCCAGTATGCGCGAACGCTCCTGTACCATCGCGCTAGCTGTCAGCGCAATAATCGGAATATGGCAGGTTGTGGCGCCGTTGCGAATCGTATGGAACGCTTCAATGCCGTTGATTCCCGGCAGCGCAATATCCATCAGGATCAAATCCGGCATCTTCGATTTCGCCAGCGCTATCCCCTCTTCGCCGTCGCTTGCCTCGATCACATGAAAATCTTCCGTGAGAAGCGCGCGAACCGTGGTTCTGTTGTCCTCGTTGTCCTCGATCACCAGAACGAGCGGCTTTTCCCAGCCGGGGATATTCTCCGTTCCGGTCGCCGTCTCTCGCGCCGGGATGTTTCCGGATTCCGTTTCAATTGACGGAGCAACACTGTCCGCCAACATGCCGGAAACCGCCGCAAGCAGCTCTTCCCCGTTGATGCCGCCTTTCTGAATGATCTGGAAAATATGATTTCTCTTCAGCCTGCTCAGATCGTCTTTTGTTATATGTTTGGCGGTTAAAATCAAAACCGGAATATGCGCGGTCTGCTCCGATTCGCGCAGTGAAATCAACGTTTCAAACCCGTCGATTTCCGGCATCATCAGATCCAGTATAATCCCGTTTGGAACGGTCTTTTCGATCAGGCGATACGCCTCCTGTGCGCTGTGCGCAACGAGTATGGAATAACCGCTTCTCTCAAACAAATCTTTGATCTGTATAATCGCGGGTTCGCTGTCCTCGATAATCAGCAGCGTTTTTTCGCCCGCCCCTGAGCCCGCTATCGGCATAGGTTTCGCCGGGGGCTTTTGCCCGACCGGTTTGTACGGCGCGTGCAGCTGAATGCTCTCGTTCTGATAGGTCAGCGGCAGCGAAATTGTAAACGTGGAGCCTTCTCCGAGCGTGCTTTCAACCGATATGTTGCCGCCCAGCAGCTCGGCATATTTCTTTGCGATTGCAAGGCCCAGCCCGCTGCCGCCGAATTTACGGGACGTGCTGCCGTCGGCCTGCTGAAACTCGCTGAACACGCGCCCGATGTTCTCTTTTGAGATGCCGATGCCGGTATCTTTGACCACGATGCGGACAAAATCCCCATCCGGTCTGGCTTCGACACGAACCGATCCTTGTTCCGTGAACTTGATCGCGTTTCCGATGATGTTCTGGAGGATATGCCTGCACTTTCGCTCATCGCTGACAATGCTGACCGCTTCGTCCGGCGCATGCCAATCGAGCGCGATCTGCTTCTCTACGGCAATGGGTTTTAGCATTTCGGTAAGATCTGTCACTAGCGCGCGAAGATCGAAGGAGGTCAGTTCGATCTCCTCCCGCCCGGCTTCTATTCTGGAGATGTCAAGTATATCGTTGATCAGCGACAAAAGATTCCGCCCGTTGCGCTCAACGATTTCCAAATAACTAAGCTCTTCTTCCGGTATCTGTGCCGAGAGCCGTCTGGAGAGCACGCCGGACAGCGCGATGATGGAATTCAGCGGTGTACGGAGTTCGTGGCTCATGTTGGAGAGGAACGTGGTTTTCAGTTTACTCGCCTCGGCCAGCTGGCTGCTTTGCATATCCAGCTCCGTGTTCTGTCGCATCAACTCGTCCGCCTGCAGGGACAGCTCGTTTTTTTGTGCGTCCAGCTCGCGGTTTTGGTGCTCCAGCCGGTTGAGGATGTCCCGGATTGTCTGGAAGGCCAGCGTTCCCTCGGTTCGTGCGGTGAGCGTTGGAACGATGCGTTCAATTAAAACGCCTGCATGCTCATGGAAATGGTCAATACTGGTCAATGAGATGACCGCAATCACCTTATCGCCGGTAACAATCGGTATCGTCATGATTTCGCGCGGTGTCAATTCGCCGCTCGAGGTCGGGAAGCGGTGCTGCGTGTCATCCTGCAGACGGCAGATATACTGCGTTTCGCGCGTAGCAAGCGCCAATCCAAACTCTCCTTCGAGCGCGCTTGCGTCGAAGGACTTTTTAATCTGTCCCGGCAGCCCGATGGAATCGAAGCAGTCGTATGCCTCTCCGGCTTCATTCAATAGATAAACGGCGGCGGTATTGGCGTTGAATGCTTTCATCAGCTCCGTCAGCATGGTTCTAAAGAATACATCCTGTTCCTCATAGCGCTGCATCGCATCGGATATATTTTCCGCCACTGTATTCAGTTCTAAATTGCGCTGTATCGTGTCCGCCATAGAGTTGAACGAAGCAGCGAGCTCACCGAACTCATTACGCCTGTTATACTTGCTTCTGGCTGAGAGTTTGCCCTCCCTGAAATCGCCGATCTCCTGGCTGATTTCCTTCAACGGCTTGCGAATCGCCTGAATCAGATATACGCTGATCAATCCGGAGAGAATTAGGATAACGGTAATGAGCACATTGCCGTTGATAACCAACAATTGATAAAAGTCTTGATTTTCAATATTCAGTTCGTTCGCCTTATTATTGGCAAAGTCATCAATTCTCTTCACGTCTGAATCTAATTGCATTCTGAGCAAGCCGAGGTCGCCATGATCCCCGAGGCTTTCAATCACACCATTCATGTTTCCCGTTGAATCCGCAGCCAATCGGGTCTCCGTTGTCAGTTTCAATCTCTGGTATGTTGCATACGCCTCGTCGACATCCGAAATCGGTCCAAGATATAATTCGTAGAGAACGTCGAATTGTTTTTCGATGTCAAGAAGCGCCAGACTGACGGTATCGCGAGCCGTCTGCCTGTTGTTTTCATCATCGCTAATGATATAGTCCCGAATCGCAACGCGCGATGTGAGAACATCGATCGTAATATTATCCGTCGCTTCTTTGACCTGCAGCGGGTGGTAATACAGCGTTTCTGCCCGTTCATACAGTCGCCTTGTTTGTAAAGAAGAGGACAGTGCAAATCCGATTACGAATAAGATCACCAGAAGAAATCCGATAATCAACTGCAATCGCAAGTTAAACGTTCTTTGTTTCACCGTGCTACCCCCTCATCAATAAACAAAACGATACAATCTATCCGTGTGCTGCATTCATCATCCGGGTCACTATGTTCTTTCGTGCTCTCACCGGATGTAACCGGTTTTCTGAAATATGGAAATGGGAACTGTAACCGGTTGGAAGGTCGTGTTGCCTTTGATAAACGATCGCTCCGCCTCGCTGACAGCCAACATGCCCGTCGGCATAAGCGAGAGTTCTAGCTTCTTAAGCATACCCAATCGGATATCTTTTCTGTAATACATCAACAGATTGTTGCAGAAAACAAGGTCGAAGTTTCCAAATATACTCTCCGGCGGATTTGCGGACGATGTGTCGAGCAGATCGTAGTGCGCAAAAGTCACTTTGTCCTTTATTGCCTTTACAACGGAATATTTGCCGCCTGCTTCCGTAAAATACGCCCGCGCATACTTGAGCTTGACGTTTTGCATGTCAGACTCGAAATATTCTCCCCGCTCGGCGATGGAAAGCGCCTCTCTTGAAATATCCGTCGCAAAGATCCGAAATCGCAGTTCTTTTCCGGCCGACCGCAAATACTCATCAAAAACAATTGCAAGGGAATATGCTTCCTGTCCGGTAGAGCAGCCCGCCGACCATATACGAATTTCGCGCCCATGGGGCGCTTGCTGAATAAAGCTCGGAAGCAGTCTGTGCTCAATATACGCAAACAACAGCGGTTCCCGAAAAAACTGCGTATACGTAATATGGAATGATTTGAAAAATTGATCTGCAGCTTCGGGGTTGTGCGTCAGATACTCGCAATACACAATTGGCTCCTGCATCCCCGCTGCTGCGGCGCCTCTGCCGAGCGATTTTGTCAGGAACTCTTCGTCAAAGGAGAGCAGGTCGAATTTATAAGTATGCGTTAACCCTTGAATGGCTTTTTGCAGTTTTTCATCCACCCGGCTCACTTCTTTCTACGAATCCTGTCGATAAAACAAAAAATGTATATACCAACGGTTTTATTCTATCCTCAATTGTGGCTTTTCACAATAATTATTGGTTATTTTAACCGATCCTTAATATTATATCCAAAAAAATGCACCCCGCTGCTTGCTGCGAGGTGTTAAACCGCCCAAAATCGACAGGGGATTACGACTTATGCCAGTTATGGAAATATTGGCGTGAAATTGTATTACGATGTAACATTATAGCTGTTTCAATTCTCTTCAGATTTCGCCGCTTTCACCCAAACGGAGCCGCGTCTGCTGCTCTCGACACAGAGCTCAACAAACCGGTTGCCGGCAATGCCCTCGTCGATCCCGGGATAGTACAATCCCGGCGCATCTTTGCCGGATAATTTACGCTCGAGTGCCTGGCAAAACGCCTTATAGATATTGCCAAACGCGGCGTAATAACCCTCGACATGCCCCGCCGGGATGCGGCTCATCTCGTTTACGTCCGGATAAAAATAAGGGTTCCCGCGAGAGAGGGTACAGGTCGGTTTACCCAGCATGCTCAGTTTTAGATCGTTCGGGTTTTCCTGTTCCCACTCCAGCGTGCCCTTTTCCCCGCAGATCATAACGCGAAAATCATTATCGCGGCCGACCACCACCTGAGAAACCCACAACATACCCGTCGCGCCGCCCTCATAGCGCACCAGTATCTCGCCTTCGTTGTCCAGCGTCCGGTGTCCGCCGACGGGACGCAGGTTTGCGCAGAGCGACTCGATTCTGAGCCCTGTTATGTAGGAGATCATGTGCTCGAGGTGCGTGCCGATGTCCGCCGTCGCGTTGGCGATGCCCGACTGCGCGGGGTCGCACCGCCAGGCTGCCTGTTTACTGCCCTCGCGTTCGCGGGTTTCAGCAAGCCACCCCTGAATATAGCGGCCGGATACGACGCGCACATTTCCGATGTCCCCGTTTTGAACCATCTCGTGCATCTGGTGCACCATCGGATATGCGCTGTAGGTATAGCTCACGCAGAATAGAAGGTCTTTTTTCTCTGCGATGGCTTTCAGTTCTTCACCCTGTTTGGACGAGAGCGCAAGCGGTTTGTCGCAGACGACATGGATGCCGTTTTCCAGAAATACTCTGGCAACCGGGTAATGCGTGCAATTTGGCGTGACGATGACGACAAAGTCGATTCCGTCCGCTCGCCTTGCCTCCTGCTGCGCCATCTCTTCGTAGGTGCGGTAAAGCCGGTCCGGCGCGACGCCCCAGCGCGCGCCGGTTACACGCGTGTTCTCAAAATCACGCGAGAAGCAACCCGCCGCAAGCTTTGCCAATGCATCCAGCGTTGCGCCTTTATAATGCACTTCTCCGATGAGCGCGCCCTGTCCGCCGCCCACCATGCCAAATTTCAGCAAGCTGTACGCATCCTCCCTTCCGCCCGACTGATACGCCCGCGGTCAGCTTCTCCTCGGCGGGTGTTCCGCGCTCCGGCTGACCTTCTTTTGCCGGTGATACGGCTCCGGCGGCGGTTCGTCGAGCGCCGGGCTGTTTTTCGTCGCCTCGTTGTATTCCTTGATCAACGCCTGTCCCAGCGCACCCATCGGATGCCGTATTGCAAAGCTTTTCCTGTCAAAATTTTTCAGCTCCGCAATCGTGACGGCGAGCGCATCCCCGACGGCAAGCACCGCAAGGGCGCTTGCCGTTGGAGCAAGATTCAGGTGGTCGATTTCCCGCTCCACCTTGACGCGGAGCGAGATATCACAGAGCTTTGCCAGCGGGGATTCGTTGCTGCTGGTGATCGATATTTTTTTTGCGCCGATGATATTCAGAGACGGAATCATCTTGAGCACTTCGTCCGTTTTGCCGCCGTTGGAGATCAGGATGACGACATCCTTTGCCTCGACCATTCCCATATCGCCGTGCAGCGATTCGTCCGCATGCAGGAAGAAGGACGGTGTACCAAGACAGGCCAGGCTGGCGGCGATCTTTTTTCCAACGTGGCCGGATTTACCCACGCCGGTCACAATCACCTTGCCCTTGCACCTCATGATCGCCTTGACCGCCTCAAAGAACGCGTCGTCCACATACTGCGCGGCATTGGAGACGGACTCGCTCTCTTCCATCAGTTTGTTTTTAATATTCGCGATGACTTCGCTTTGATTCAGTTTCATGTTTGCTCCAATTGTTCGATACGCGCCTAGATTCAGCGAACGCCCGGCGGATTGTACAGCGGAACGATATAGTTTTCCTTCAGCGGCAGGTCGACCCATCCGCCGGTCTGCATCGACTGATACGCGCCGACGAGTACATCGGTCACAATCGCGCTGACCTCCGGCGAGAGGGAAGGCTCAATGTCTTTCTCAACACAGTTGAGGAAGTGCTCAAGCATGGACTTATACGCCCAGCCGCGTTTGGGATAGATCGGCACCCAGCGCTTGGGTACATAGCCGTTCGGCTGCATGATGTCCTCCGACCAGAACAGCTGCGGGTAGCGATATTCGCGCACGATCTCGGGCAGCTCGCTCTGGCGGAAGTCCTTGTTTGTAAACACAGCCAGCGGCGCGCTCTGGAATGGGTTTGTCGCTTCGGACCCCGTAAAGATCGTGCCCTCGCTGCCGTAGACTTCGGAGATATTCGACACGGCGGGGCTGTAGCGGTCTCCGCTGATCACGCCGGTCGCGCCGTTTTCAAATTCGATCATGATCCAGAAGGAGTCGTCCAGCTTTGTGTATTCCTCCGGCGTGACCAGTCGCTTCACGATTCCGACCACGCGCTTCGGCATGGAATTCATCAAAAAGACGAGCAGGTCGGCTCTGTGCGCGCCGAGGTCAAACAATGCGCCCGCGCCCGCTTCCTCTGGAATCTCGCGGAATCTGGTGTAGGAAAGCTGCTCATGATAGAGGCCCCAGCCTTCGTGCAGGGAGGACCGGCCCATCATGGGTTTGCCGATGAACCCGTCGTCGATCAACTGCCGCGCGATGATATTCTGCTCCCAGAAGCGCTGGTTTGTGCCAGCCATCAGGAACACACCTTCCTTTTTGCACACTTCAACCATCTTCCAGGCTTCTTCGTGCGTGCAGGCAAACGGCTTTTCGACGATCACGTGCTTCTTTGCGCGCATGGCGTCAATCGCCTGCTGTGCATGGAAGCGGTTGGGTGTGCCGACGATGACGATTTCGACGTTTTTGTCCTCGAGCATGGCTTGATAATCGGAATAGGATTTCTCCGGATTCCACTTCTGGGTCATCTTATCGAGGATTTCCTTGTTGTTGTCGCACAGAGCCGCCAGCTTTGCATTCGGCAGCGCTGCGATGGACGGACAATGTCCGATTTCGGCAATCGAACCGGCGCCTACGATACCTACTCCAATCTGTCTCATATCAATTGTTCCTTCCTTTACTCAATTCAATTCTTTCCATGATTCGTTTGTTTGAAGGCATTCTCTCCCAAACGCAGCCGCCCGACTTTTCGATGACAATCGACGCGAGCGCGTTGCCGTAGAGGAGCGCATCGCCGATGTCCTTTCCCCGGCTGAGGCTGACCATCAGCCCCGCGCCGAACGAGTCTCCCGCGCCGGTGAAGTCAATCGGTTTTTCACCGTCGATGTTTTTCACATATACGCCCTTTTCGCCTGCACGGCGGTAAAAGCTGCCCTTTGAGCCGAGCGTCACGACGCACGTTTTCGTTCCCCGCGCAAAGAAGTAATCGCAGATGTCATCCAGCTCCATCCCCGGCGCGATATGCGTTAAGTCCTCTCTGCTCGCCTTCATTACGGTGCAGTATTTGGCGACCTGTGAGACGATTTCCTCGCCCTCGGGCTGGAAGATGGTCAGGTGGTCGGCGGATGTTGCGCCGCCGTATCCGCCCATGTCCACAACCACGTTTTTTCCCGTCGAGTGCAGCATTTTGTTGACGCCGATATCGACCTCGTAATCCATCGGGCAGATATAGAACTGTTCGCATTCCAGATACTCGGCCGGAATGTCCTTTGCCTGAATGGATGGCGCTTTATGCATGTACTCCACTTTTTTTGTGCCGTCTTCGCGATAGATCAGATTGTCCATCGTGCTCTTTTCGGTCAGAATCATGCCGCGCTGGTCGGTTTTAAACAGTGCTCCTTCAATCAGGCCGCTCAGGTCGGGGCCGTAGTAGGACACCAGTCCAACAGCCGCGCCCGCCGCCGACATGGCGATGCTCGAATACGCCGCCGGACTCCCCAGCACCGGGCCTATTGTTTTATCCGGGAACAGGATCATTTCATTGATGATGTTCCCGATGACTACGATGTCTAACTTCTCTGCCATATCTCTTTGCCTTCCATTGTGTCCTTACTGTCCGTTTACAGACGTTATAACCACCGGCGCTATTTACCGGCAATAAACTCTTCCAGCAGTCTTCTGCACTCGTCATCCGTATACTGAAGCGGCGGATGTTTGAAGAAATAGGACGAAGGCGCTTCGATTGCGCCCGCCATGCCGCGATCCATCGCCAGCTTGCAGCAGCGCACCGCGTCAATGCTGATGCCGCCGGAGTTGGGTGAATCTTCCACTTCAAGGTGGATCAGCATCCGCACCGGCGCGCCGCCGAATTTGGTGCCTTCAATCAGAATGCGCGCCGTCTTCTGGTCGCCCTGATTGTCCACAAACGCGAACCCCGGCGCAATCGGCGTATCCTTCTTCAGGATGCTGGAGATGGCGTCGTGCTTGGTCACATGCTTGGTTTCGCCGCGCATGACGAGGTTGATGAAGTCCGTGTTGCCCGCGTAATTGAGCTGATAGGACTTTTTGATGTTGATGCCGCGGTCCTCAAAAAGCTTGGCCAGCGAGCGGTGGATAATCGTTGCGCCGATCTGGCTCTTCCAGTCGTCGCCGAGAATCGGCACGCCCGCGTCTTTGCAGCCCTGGGCGACGGTTTTGTCGCTCGCGAGAAGCTCCGGGATGCCGTTGACGATACCGCACTTGGCCTTTTTTGCCGCTTCCACATAGAAGCGGGCCGCGTCGTGCGAACCGGTTGGAAGATTGATCAGGATGACGTCCACCTTTTTATCCTTGAGTACCTGCACAACGTCGACGGGTTCGTGGCTCTCGTCAACCGTGAAGTAGTCTTTGCCATAATAGTGGCGCAGATGCTCCGGCGCGCCGTCCAGCACCGGCCCTTTATAAACCGGCGCGTTCAGGAAAGGAACTTCCCCGATTTTAAACGCACAATTCGGCCACTCCCAGATGGCTTCGCTGACATCCTTGCCGATCTTTTTGGAATCGATGTCGAAGCCGCACACGACCTCGATGTCGGAAGGCTCGTATCCGCCAAGGCTATAATGCATCAGCCCGCCCTGCTCTTCGGCGATCTTGCTGTCTCTGTAAAAATAGATGCCCTCCACCAACGAAGCGGAACAATTGCCAACGCCTGCCAAGGCCAACCGGATTTTCTTACTCATTTGAATTCACCCCTGTTATTTTTATTTTTCTATTGAAGTGGCTTACGCCAGAGAAACCGAAATCGCGCAAAACGATAGAGACCTGATCGGCTGCTTAAACAACCCTCTTACGGTCAAGCAGCACCGCGAGGATGATGATTGCGCCTTTGACGATCTGTTGATAGAACGTTTGGACGCTCAGCATATCCATGCCCTGCTGGATGATGGTGAGGATCAGCGCGCCGATCACGCCCGACATGATCGTGCCGATGCCGCCGTTAAAGCTGATGCCGCCGATGATACAACCCGCGATGGCGTCGAGCTCATACCCTTCGCCAAAGCCCGGCTGCGCGGTCGTTAGGCGGGAAATGCTCAGCATGCCCGCGATTCCGACCAGTACGCCCTCAAGCGTGTAGGCTTTGATCTTGACCAGGTCCACGTTGATGCCCGCCGCCAGCGCGGCCTTTTCGTTGCCGCCGATGGCATAGATGTATCTGCCGAACCTGCGCCGCTTCATGATGAAGGAAATCACGATGATGACGGCGATAAAGACGAAGATGGTATAGTTGATGTTCAGCGAAAGATCCGTCGATGAGAGCTGCACGCGACCGCCGCCCATGATGGTGTAGGAATCCAGTAGTTTTGCAACGGGCATGCCCTTTGAAAGAATGAACGCGATGCCCCGGCAGATCGTCATCGTGCCCAGCGTCACGATAAACGGCGGAACTTTTCCTTTTGCGACGACCACGCCGTTGAATGCGCCGACTGCGGCGCCGACCAGAACAGCGGCCAGTATGGCGATGTAGACCGGATCGATGCCGAAGCTCGAGGCAAAGTTAAACCAATTGGAATAGATGTTGATTCTGCTGACCATGACCGCGGAGAACACGCCCGAGAGCGCCATCAGCGAGCCGACGGACAGGTCGATCTGACCCATGATCAGCAGGATGCCCATGCCGATGGTCGTAATGCCGATTGCGGACGTCGTCTTCAGCACCAAAAATAAGTTCTTGAGCGTGAAAAAGTTTGGTACTGTAATCGCCAGCAGAATGATCGCCAGTATAAAAACCGTTACGATCACTCGTTTTTGGATATAGCGTAATATGTTTTCAAAAGTAAACATACTTTTCAAGTTCTTGCCCGCAGTTCCCATTGCTCTACCCTCATCTTTCCTTAATTTCAATCAGTTTTGTCCCATTGCGAAACTCAGGATCTGCTCCTGCGTTGCCTTTGAGCGCATGATTTCGCCGGTCAGCCTTCCTTCATGCAAAACGATAATGCGGTCGCTGATCCCCAGAATTTCCTGAATTTCCGATGAGATCATGATTACCGCCTTACCCTGTTGCGCCAGTTTCGACATCAGGTGATGGATATCCGCCTTCGTCTTCACGTCGATGCCGCGCGTCGGCTCGTCCATGATAATGATCTCCGGATCCGGAAACAGCGCTCTTGAAACGACAACCTTTTGCTGGTTTCCGCCGCTGAGCGACGAAACCAGCTGGTTTTCGTCCTTCATTTTGATCTCAAGGATTGTGGAATATTTTTCTACGTTTTCTTTTTCTTTCTTTTTGCTCAGATAGAAGTGCTTCATGCACTTTTTCAAATCTGTAATCAATATGTTTTCCTTGACCGTCAGTTTCAGTGCAAGGCCGGTGATCGCCCTGTCTTCCGGGATCATGGATATACCATACTTGATCGCATCCTTTGGCAGCCGGATATTCACCTTTTTCCCTTTGACGAATATCTCGCCCTGGTCCAGTTTACGCATGCCGTAGATGCTCTCGACAAGCTCCGTTCTGCCAGCGCCCATCAGGCCCGCAATGCCCAATATCTCGCCCCGTTTTACATGGAAACTGATATCGGAAAACTCGCCTTTCCGGGTCAGGTTCTTTACCTCAAAGATGGGCTCGCCGATCTCGGCAGGCTCCTTGGGATACATCTCCGTGAGCTCGCGGTCGACCATCATCTTGATCAGCTGTTTGACTTTGACGTTTTTCGTCAGATCCGCGCCGATCAGGTGTCCGTCCCTTAGAACGGTAACGCTTTCGCAGATGGCATAGATTTCATCGAGCTTGTGGGAAATGAAGATGACCGTTTTACCGTTGGCAACCAGCTCCCGCACAATCCGGAACAGATTTTCGATTTCCGATATGCTCAGTGCGGATGTGGGTTCGTCCATGATGATGATGTCGGACTCGTGCGATACCGCTTTTGCGATCTCCACCAGCTGCCGCTTGGCGACCGTCAGGGTGGCGACCTTTTCCCGCGGATCGATATCGACACCCATTTTGCCGATGATCTCTCGCGCGTCCTGATACATCTTTTTATAGTTGACTGTCTTGAGCTTGGTCAGCGGCTGGCGCCCAAGATAGATATTCTCCGCAATGGTCAGTTGATCCACCGAATTGTATTCCTGGAATATCATGGATATTCCGCTATTTAAAGCGTCTTTCATCGTATGAAACGTCTTTTTTTCACCATTTAGATAGATTTCTCCTTCATCGGCTTTGAACATGCCGATGAGTATTTTCATCAATGTGGATTTACCCGCGCCGTTTTCGCCCACCAGCGCGTGTATCTCACCTTTCTTTACACTGAAAGAAACGTTCGACAGGGCTCTAACGCCCGCGAACCGTTTTGAGATATTTTTCATCTCCAGATATTGGCCGTTTTCCATATCACATTAACTCCCATATGAATTCTGCCGCTGCGACACATTCCATGAACCCGCGGGCAGGAGCCGAACTCCTGCCCACGGTTCGCCGTTTGCTTATTGACCAAACACGTTGAAGTACATGTTCACGAGCTCTACCCTGGCATCCTGAAGTTTCATGATGTCAGCAATGGTATCCGCCGTGGCTTCCGCATACGGGCTGAAGTTGTACTCTTCGACAGTTTCGCCCTTGGCAACCTTGATCGCCAGCTCGAGGATCTTGTAGCCGTGATCTTCGCCGGGATGATACAGCGACATGTCGGCGGTGCCTGCCTGAACGGCGGCGAGTGCGTCGACGGTGCCGTCAATGCCGGAGGTCAGAATCTGTCCGGTCAAGCCGTTCTCGTTGAGCGCCTGAATGACGCCCATCATCTTGGCATCCGACTGGCAGACGAGGTAGTCAAATTCCTTGCCCGCGGCCAGCCAGTTGTTTACCAGTTCCAGCGCCTGGTCGGAAGACCAGCCCGCCGTATCCTGCGCGACTACTTCGATGTTGGGATGCTTGGCAAGACCGTTGGCATAGCCCTGCGAACGGCCGATCTGTGCCGCATGGCCGATTGGCGCAAGCAGGATGCCGATCTTGGCGTTTTCGCCGCAGGTCGTCACAACGCGCTCGATCTGCTGTTCGCCGGCCGCAACGTGGTTCGATCCAACGAACGCCACCCTGTACGGCTGGTAATCTGCGCCGAGGTCATCCGTGCAGATCAGGATCGGTACGCCAGCGTCTTTGCAGGCGTCAAGCAGCGGTTTGCAGGCTTCGGGATCCACAAAGTTGAGAATCAGGACATCGATTCCTTCCTGAATCAGTGTCTCAACCTGGGAGATCTGCGTCTGCTGGTCGTCGTTGGCAAACACTACCTTGGCTTTGCAGGCACCGGGATGCTCTGCGTCGTACTTGCCCATGCCGGCAATAACATATTGCCAGAACGAGCTTGTGTTACCTTGAATGGCGATACCGACAAACGGTACCATCTCCGCCGGTTCTTCCACTGCGGCCGGTGCTTCTGCCGCCGGAGCTGCCGCCGCCGGTTCTTCCGTTGCTGCCGGAGCTGCCTGCTGACATCCAAATATCGGTGTCAGGCCCAACAGAACTACCAGCAATAACCCCACCCATTTTGCCTTCGTACTCATTTTTTCAGCCTCCTTTTTTATTTTTGTACTCTTTCAGTACAAATAGAAGATTTATGAAAGTTCCGGATAAAAGGGTTGACCCAATCCTACAAAGTGAATATCCGTCGCCGCATCCACCTCTTCGCTAAAGGACGTGTTCTTTTTAAACACAACCAGCATCATGCTGCCGCCGGGTACATCCGTACACGGAAGCGCATGCCACAAGCCAGTTTTCAGGACAACCCCGCTGCCCTGTTTGAGCGAAAAACAGCTCAATGTCGTCTCATCCGGCGCCGTCTTTACCGGGTTCGGTTGAGCGACGGTGATGACGACATCCCCCTGCAGCGCAACCAGGAGCTCTTCCGTCTGATAGTGGCATTCCATCTCGTCAATCTGCGCTTTGGTGCTTTTCTTCGTCCGCAAAAACGAACAGACCTGTGTTCCGTCCGGATGAATCCGCGCAACCCCGTCCCAGTAATCATGGTTTCCGCTCGTGCTGGAGAGTTTCGCACCCTTCCAGTCCAGCACGGAGCCATACGCCGCGAACGTATCCCTGTTCAGTTCTTTTACCTTGATTTTCATTTCATTTCCTCAGCGGAATACGTCCGTTAGTCGTGTTTTGCAGAGCTGCAAAGTGATAAAATTGCAAGATTCTTGAAAGCGATCGCGCAGACTTGGGAAAACAAGCCTTTTTACCGTTCTATGTTGTGAAATTACTTCAATGTTGTTAACTGGTCAATTCAGATAGATGACTGAGAAAGTTGATGATAGAGTTCTTCCAGAAGGGTATGGACTTTTGTGTATTGTTTGTAGAGTTTGACGTTGGCTTCTTTTTCTTCGTTTGCCACGATGCGCTCGATCTCGTAGTTTTTCCAGAGCCCGTCGATGAGCGTGTCCTGATCCAGGCCGATGCCGATCGCGCCCATCATCGCAGCCCCCGTGCAGGCGTCCACCGCCGGTGTTACAATCAGTTCTTTGTCCAGCAGGTTTGCAATCATCTGCGTCCAGACTCTGCTCTTCCCGCCTCCGCCTGTGACAACGCATTCCTTGATGGAGATCTTTCCGTATTTCTCCAGGTCGTCCATCCCGTCCTTCAGTGCGCAGGTTGCGCCTTCCTGCGCGGCGCGGATGAAATGGCCCAGCTTGTGTCCGGGAGAAACGCCGATGTACGCGCCCTTGAGATAGGACTTCCAGTACGGCGCTCCGTTGATGAAGGGATTGAAGATCAAGCCGGATGATCCGACCGGTATCGACGCTGCCTCCCGCTCCATCTCTTCATAGAGGTCGTTGTCCAGCGGCTTTTCCAGCACGCCGCTGGAAAATGTATCCCGCACCCATCGCATCACATGCGCGAACGACTGCGTCGTGCCCTGAATGAGCCATATGCCCTCTTTGTAGTATCCGCTGCAGATGCCTTTCATATGCGGGTCGAGCAGCGGTTCGTTGACGGGAACGGTCATCGCCGCTGCGGAACCGAGGCGCATCATGCAGTCTCCCGGCTGAAACGCCCGCGCGGCGAAGTTCTCCGCGCCGAGGTCTCCGGAGCCCGCCGCCACCGGCGTGCCCTCCATGAGCCCCGTTTCCTGCGCGGCTTTTTTGGATATCCGGCCGGTGATCTGCGTCGAGTAATAGATGTCCGGAAACAGCTTGGGGTTGATGTCAAGCGCACCGAGGATCTCTGTTGACCACGTGTTTTTGCGGATGTCGTGCATCAGTGTGCTGGAAGCGTCGTTACAGTCCGTCGCGAAATCGTTTGTCAGCCTGTAGCGCACATAGTCTTTGCTGAGCAGTATCTTGTCGATCTTTGCATATGTTTCGGGCTCGTGTTTGATCAGCCAAACCAGCTTCGTCAGCGTGTACTGCTGGTTGACCGGGTTGCAGGTGATCCGGCTTATCATCTCCCCCATTCGGGCGTTCAGCTCTTCTGTTTCGCGGATATTCCGCCGGTCCATCCACATGATGACCGGGCGAACCGGAACGCCGTTTTTGTCCAAACCCAGCAGGCTGACCATTTGGCCGGTCAATCCGACGGAGTCAATCTCCTCTTTTTTGACGGATGATTCCTCCATGCAGATTTTGATGGCCTTAACGGCAGCGTCATACCACTTGACGGCGTCAAATTCGATCCATGTTCCGCCGTGGCTGTAATCCAGCGAGTATTCAACGTTTGCCCTACCCGCAATCTTGCCGTCGGAATCGATCAGGGCCGCCTTGCAGCTGCTGGTTCCGGTATCGATACCCAAATGATAAGCCATAAACTCTTCCCCTTGCTCTCTTGCGCGCTACTCCGTGATTTCCAGCACGAAATCCAAAAGTTTGGTCACTTTGAAGTCCGGTTTCTGATCCGTAAAGTTGGAGAAGCAGTGGTTGCAGGACACCAGCAGCCGGTCTGCACCCGTCTCCTTGACCTGTCCGATGCGCCGCTGCGCAATCTTCTTTGCGATATCCGGCGCGCAAATCTTCAGCGTCGGCCCGCCGCAGCACTTTGCGTCTTTTTTGTTCCAGCGCATCTCTTTGAGCTCGACGCCGGCGGCGCCGAGGATGCCGCGAACCGTCGTTTCGTCCTCCGCATTGCGAACCAGCTTGCAGGGGTCATGGTAGGTGATGTTCTTGATTCCCGATTTCTTTAGCTTGAGAAGCTTGCCATCTACCAGCGATTTTACATATGCGGAGACGGACACGATCTTCTTGTTGTCCTTGAGCCGGCTCCAGAGATGTGGGGAGTCTATGACGACGCTCTCAACCCCGTCCTGTCCGGCGAGCTGAACGATCTTTTCAAGATACTTGTCGCTTGCTTCCCAGAGCCCCATTTCATAGAGCAGCGCGCTGTCGTATTTGCCTTCCACCACGATCGCCGCGTCGACGCCCGCTTTGTCGGCGATCTTCTTAAATGCGTCCGCATTCCCCTCGTCCGCGGTGATAAACACGACCGGTTTTTTCGCAAATCCCGCAACGTTGGCGGTTTCCCAGATGCAGCTTTCCTGAATCTGTTTTGCAAATTGCGTGATCGCTTCGGGGGTCATGCCCGCTTCGTGGATGTCCGCCCTGCCGGCCGCGATGGCCGCCGGAATATCCGTGTCGTCAAATCCGCACTGCGTGCAAAGACCGCAAAGGCAGCATTCATAGAGCCGCTGTACGTTTTCCGCGTCCATTTCCCGAACGCCGCTGTTGAGCAGCGAGAGCAGCAGGATTCTGCCCCTCGGCATGTTGGTCTCAAGCCTGGTCTCGATTCCAACCGTGCAGATGAAGTTGGACATCGGGCAATTGCGCCATTCTTTCAGCGTTTTTATATGCTTATCTGAATTTTTCATTTTCCTGTTATCCCTAGCTTTCCAATATTCATGATTCGGTTCGGATCCAACGCTTTTTTGATCTTCTCCAGAACATTGAACGCGTCGCCGTACTGTTCCCGCATATGCCGGGCGAGCTGAATGCCGATTCCGTGGTGCTCGTTGAGCACGCCGCCGTTGTCCAGTATCGCCTTCATGCCAGTTGCCCAGATCCGGTTATTGAGCTCAATGCCCTCTTCCACGTCTTCCGGCGGGTTTTCAATGATGAAGTTCGGGTAAACGGAAGCGCCCCAGTCATACCAGTGCGAGAAATGCGCAACATATTTGACGCCATACTGTTTGAATCCTTCTTCAATCGCCTTTTTCATGCCGTTATAGACGTTTTCGATGTCCTTGTGCAGCGCGCAGGAATCGAGCACGCCGTAGAGGCAGGTCGAGGATTCCAGCGTAAACGGCGGATAGTAGAAGTCGAAGCGCCGCTTCCACCAGGTCCAGCCCGGTTCGGTGCCCAGATCCTTTGCGCCGTTTTTAAAGCAGATGCCGAGCGCGACCTTTTCCTCCACGTCGACAATCTCTTCGAATCCATCGAAGCCGATGATCATGTAGCCGCCGGAATCGATCTCAACACCGAGAATCTTCGCCGCCATGACCTTTGTGTCGTTTTCATCGTAGATGCGGATGACGGAGGGTTTCAGCCCGCTGACCATGATTTCTCGCGCGGATTCCAGCGCAGAGTGCAGGCTGTCGAACAGCAGCGCACGGAAGGAAAGTTTCTCCGGCAGTTTCTTGATTTTCAGCGTCACGGTCGTGATGATGCCGTAGACGCCCTCCGCACCGAGAAACAGCTTTTCAAAGCTTGGCCCGGTCGAATGGACAGGAATTGGAAGGCTCTTCACAATCTCGCCGTCCGGAAGCACGGCTTCCATGCTCAGCACCATGTCCTCGATCTTGCCGTACTTGCTCGAGAAATGGCCCGATCCCCTGCAGGAGAGGAAGCCGCCGAGCGTAGAACAATACATAGAAGCCGGAAAATGATTCAACGTGTAACCCATGTTGTTGAGGTGCATCTCCAGATCGCACTGCATGATGCCCGTCTCAACGGTCACGTTATAGCTCTTCTCGTCCACGTTGACGACGTTGCACATTTTCTTCATGTCCACGACGATGCCGCCGTCGATCGCCAGCACGCCGCCCAAGCCGCCGGCGCCGCCGCCGCGCGGAACGATGGGCACGCCGTTTCTGTTGGCGAACTTCACGATGTCCGACACCTGCTTGGTCGTCTGCGGAAAAACGATGACATCCGGCCTCGGCGGATTGACGCCCTTGTTCATCCAGACTCTGGACGGCCACCAGCCATCAAGCGAATACGAATCAAGGTCGCAATCCTGATCCGTCAGATTGTTTTCCCCGACAATCGCCTTGAGTTCGTCGTACATTAAAAATTGCTTGAATGTGTTTCTCATTACTTTTATTTCTCCCCGATAACCACTTTCCAGTTTTTATCAAATCCGAGCTGGTCGCAGATTTCATAGATCAGCTCGATGTTCTTCCACTCGTCATACAGGCTCGGATGCGGCAGGTCTCTGCTGTGGATGCAGTCGCAGAACGTCTTGAAGTTCGGCACATACCCGTCGAGCACATGCGTCATATTGACGCTCAACGGCACCCAGTCGCTCTCCCAGGACTGTGAGTTGTTGTCCTCGTAGTAGGTAACCTTACGCGCGTTGTCGACCATGACCGCACAGCGGTGCGCGACGACTTCGAGATGCTCGCTGTGGCAGCCGCGATTGCCTTCGGTTCCCCATGCAGCGACGCCGAGAACGCCGCTTTCGAAATTGCAGACCAGGCCGATCGGGCTCCTGTCGATGCCCCTCTTGTTGCCCATCACCTTCACTTCGCCGATATCGCCGCCGAACATGCGGAAGATGTCGATCACGTGGATATGCCACTCAAGCAGGCTGGTGATAAACGTTGCGTACGGATAGCCGTGCGATTTTGATTCGATCAGCATCACTTCGCCGAAATCCGGCTGCTGACTGATCTCCATCGCTTTTCGATATGCGATCGATCCGCGCTTCTGATGATCCACCATGACGACGCGCTTGAGATCCTGCGACATCTCCCAGAGGTCTTTGCACTCTTCCGGTGTGATGGTGGCCGGTTTTTCAACAAACACGTCCAGTCCCGCATTCATGGCATCGCGGACAACCTTGGGGTGAACTGCGCCGTTGATGCAGACCACCACGCCGTCCAGTTCTTCCTTGTCGAACATTTCTTTATAGTCTTTATAAGCTCTTTCGAACCCGAATTGTTTTCTGGTCTTTTCCGCGCGGTCGAAATCCAGATCGCATACCGCGACGCGCTCGATAGACGGCAGATAGTTCATGCTCGGAAAGAGCATATTCGTCGCATGGATCCCCGCTCCGATAAATGCCAGCCGTGTAGGCGCAACATCAATATTCCAGTCCTTGGTATCAAATTTACCTTTCATACTTCCTCCTGATGTTCATTGTTCTGTAGCATGATGACTCTTGTGTAATTGAATTTGAAATAAGATGGTGTGATTTGTTTGATTTGCTGTTAAATGTTTCATTATTTGAAACTGCTTTTGCATTCTCTGTATCGGTGTGTTTATAATACAATATCTTTCATCGTTTTTCAAGTGTTTTTTTGATATTTAAAATCATGTTCCGTATATTGAAACTTTGCAGGGAAAACTGCTAAAGTTGGTCATAATATCAGTAATTCCGGCACTTTTCCTGCATTTTTCATCATTTTTTCCTGATTGATTTGATGAGATGTGCAGGTGTTTTCCAGAATACCGCGAACACGATTTCATTATATGAAACTCGTACCGTAGCGAATGAACTACTGAACGCTCCCGACAGTAACTGGATGGTTGCTGAAATCAGAGATGCGTGCAGTGCGGCGGAACCCCATCTATTGAGCTTAAGAATCTTTGAGATTTCAGGGGAATCCTTCCAGTTCAGCGCATCACGCCCTCAGAAACCTCAGAAAGTCCGCAATTGCGGCATCGCGCAATCTCCATTGACGTCATGTTCCCTTTTCAAATGCAGATCGGCTCCGTGATGCTTTGTTTCTTAATTGTGTTTCACACGGCGTGATATGCCCCGTATATGCGTTGACGACCCAGCCCTTCGGATGGTTGTGATCAACCGATTTCTGCACACACGTTTCTCCTGGTGAAAAAATAGTATGCTTCTTATTGACAATAAAAGTTACAGTTAATATACTAACTAGGTTATGAATGATAAATAATTGATTAATATAGAGGTAAAAACGATGAGTAAGACACTGAAAGAAGCTGTAAGTATTTTAGATATATTGAGAAACCATGAGCAGCTTTCTCTGACGCAGATCGCCAGCATCACCAATATGAACAAAAGCTCGGTTTACCGCTTGCTCACCGCACTTGTCGAAAACGAGTTGGTCGATAAGGACGAGAATTCGAAGATGTACCGCCTGAGCCTGGGCCTGCTTCGGTATCGTCCTACTTTATTAAACAGCCGGAACCTCGTGCTGTTGGCAAAGCCCTTCCTTGCGGAAATCGTTTCTGCAACCGGCGAGAGCGCACAGCTGAGCGTCCCGACGCATCGCAACAGCATCATCACAATCGACATTCAAAACAGCGGCGGGTTCATCAACCTCTCCGAGAGCATCGGCATTGAGGATCCGCTGCATTGCACGGCAATCGGCAAGTCCTACCTCGCATTTCTGGACAGCCATCAGCGGGACGTGATCATCGATCAGCTCGAACTCAAACGGGTCACGAGCAACACCATCGTTACAAAAAAAGAGCTGATTACCGCGCTGGATAAAATCCACGAGGTCGGTTATGCATTCGACGATCAGGAGTGCATGGTTGGCATCCGCTGTGTTGCATCCCCTGTTTTAGACTATATCAATTATCCGATCGCGGTGATCGGAATCACCGGGCCTTCCAGCCGGATCAATGTTTCCGAAATGGACAACTACGGTAAGATCATCAAGGACATCGCGCTGCGGCTTTCGCAGAAATTAAACTGCCCCGTGTGACCCGGGCAAGACCAATTGATACTGTATCTTGATCGACTACGAAAGCATCGGTTCCGTGTTGAGCACAGGCCGATACCGGTTTTCATTTTCCCGGGCAGCATGCAGGCTGCCTTTCTTATAACCCCTTCCTCCTTGTCCGCCGCGCTGCCAGCCGCTTCTGTTTTTCTATTCTTTCTCTAATTCGTCAAGAAATGTATTGACGAGAACCCTCACATATGAAATGCTGTTTGAAACAGTAAAAATCACACAATTACATCCCTACCCAGTTGCGAAATGACTGCATCTCAGGCAGTACGCATCGGTTGTAACCCTTGAACCGGTCTGATTATTATTTCTTGTTCGCCCTCGCGAAAAATTCAAATCGAATAGAAATTGTATTTTTTCATATAATTCCGTGTTGATCGTTTGAAAAATTATGGAAAGGAGCGTATGATCGAACGGCTCTTTGCCGGAACATCGTACAACACACACCATGGAAGGCATCCGGAAACTCTCCAGAAGTCTGAAGATTCGCTATGGAATCGGCGACTTCGGCGTAGCGGTTATAACAGCGAGCCTGCAGTTCTACATGCTGCTATACTACACCGACGTGGTGAAGATCGACCCCGGTATCGCGGGTACCGCCATGCTGGTCGGTAAATTGACATGGGATATGGTCAACGATGTGCTGTTCGGCTACATTTCCGACCGCACGAAATCCCGTTGGGGCAGGCGCAGACCGTATCTGATGTTCTGTCCAATACCGCTGGCATTATCGTTTTGGCTGCTGTTCTCTCTGCCGCAGGGTATGAGTAATCTGGTGGCATTCTTCGCCATCATCGGCACATTTGTCCTCTTCGACACATTCCACACTATGATTACAATGGCATACCAGTCCATGAGCGCCGAGCTGACGACCGACTATAACGAGCGGACCAGTCTGGCGACGACGCGCATGGTCTTCTCCGTGGTCGGTTATATCTCCGGCGCCGCCCTCACCACCCTGCTCGCCGCCATGCTGCGCGACGGAATGGGTATACCGGATACGGCGGCCTGGAGCCGGGTCGGGTTGATCTTTGGTTCTCTCGCGGCGATCACGGTGCTCATTACGGGTCTGACGGTGCGAGAAAAGCCCGTCGTGGACGATACGCCAACGAAGATGCCGCCGCTCAGCGCGCTCGTCAGCACGCTGAAGAACAAGCCGTTTTTACAGTTTGTCATCATCTCAATGATCATGAGCACGGCCTTTACGGTCGTGACCGCCATGCTGCCATATTATGTCATCTACCAGCTTAATATGGAGAGCGCTATGTCCCTGATCATGATGCTCATGCTCGTTGTGCTGGCGCTCTTCCTCGTGCCCTGCCAGCTGGTCGCCCAGCGCATCGGCAAGCACAAGGCATACGCGCTGGGCCTCGTGATCGCCTGCTCGGCGCTGCTGCTCTCGTTCTTCCTGCCCAATCGTGAAACGATGCTCATCTATGTCATCGCGGCAGTAGCCGGTCTCGGCTTCTCCAGCCAGTGGGTCGGCCCGCACAGCATGATGCCGGACGTCATCGAATACGACGAGCTGGTCACCGGCGAGCGGCGCGAAGGCATCTATTTCGGCATGTGGGGCATGACCGGCAAGATCACCGGCGCGCTCGGTATCGCAATCTGCGGCTGGGGGTTGAAACTCTTTGGCTATGTGGAAGGCGTACAGCAGACAGAATTGTCCCTGTTGGGCATCCGGCTGATGTTCTCCGTACTGCCCGTCGTGCTGCTTCTCGTCAGCGTCGTGCTGTTGATGCGCTATCCCATCACCCGCGAAACACACGCAAAAGTCGTAGAGGAGTTGAACCGGCGCAAGCAGGAGAATCAAGCATAGATTGGAGGCAGCCATGAAAGCTGTTGTCATCGGCTCGGGTATTTCCGGGCTGACCTCGGCCGCCCTGCTTTCGCAAGCGGGCGTGGATGTGCAGGTATTCGAGCAGAACCCGTTCATCGGCGGGGTCACAGCGTTTGCGCGCAAGAACGGCTACTGCTGGGAAAACGGGCCGCTGCTCTTGGGCGATTTTTTACCCGGCGAGCGCGCACATGAGATTCTGAAATCACTTGGTATCTCTCTGCCCGTCATCCAAAAGGATCGTGGGATCGAAATGCCGGATTTCAAGTTGTGGCACCCGAAGGAATACGGCGGCCGCTTCTGGCGGCGCGATCGCCTCAAACAGCTCTTCCCGCAGGATGCAAAGGGGATTGACGCGTATTACAGATTCTATGAAAATATGATGCGCGTTGCGTATTACGGCAGGTTGTGCGACGAGAACAACAGCCTGTTGCATCAACTACAGCTGTTCTGGCACTGGCAAAAAGTCAAGAAGTTCGCGCCGCTTGACGCCGACGCGGTCACGCGCCATTTCTTTCAAAGCGCAGAGATCCGCTCGCTGTTGACCTGCATCCTCGCAGACACCTGCACCAAGCCAAGCGAGGCCCCGGGGCTCGGTGTTCCGTTTTTCAACATCGAAACCGCGTTTGACAAGCGTATTCCGCTGACGCTGCGGGGAAAGCAGATCTTCGGCGGCTACTGTTACTTTAAAGGCGGTGTTGAAAAACTCGTCGACGCGCTCGCCGGACGTATCCGCGCACTTGGCGGAACAATCCACACCAGCACGGCTGTCACGAAGATCAATGTAAAGGACGGGCAGGCAACGGGCGTAACCCTCGCCGACGGCAGCAACATTGACGCGGATATCGTCGTCGCCAGCGGCGGCGGGCGCGAGGTCTTCTGCGACCTGCTGGGGCTGGAACACCTCGACGATACCTACCGCAACGCGATAGAAAACTTCCGTCCCATGGAGTCCGTGTTCATGGTCCATCTGGGCGTGGACTTTGACCCGATGGAGTTCCAAGCGTCCGAACTGTGCTATTATTACCGCACATACGACATTGAAAAGAGTGTCGACGACGTGCGAAGCGGTATCTACCACGAGGGCAAGGAAGGATTCCTCATCTATATCCCGAGCGCGGTTTCTCCCGAGATGGCGCCCGAGGGGCGCCACTGCGTCACGATCTATACCATTTGCCCGGATACACTCAAGGAAGGCGACTGGAACGATCTGGAAGAACAATATGCCGACAAGCTCGTTTCCTTTGCGGAAGAGCAGATCCCGGGTCTAGGCGCGCATACAAAAGAGCGGCTCATCATGAGCCCCGTTGCGTTCCGCAAGCTGACGCACCTCAAAAAGTCCGCGTTTGGCGGGCTGACGCTGATTCGCGACGCGCCGGCACCCGCCCACGTGACGCCCGTGAAAGGGCTGTATTTCGTCGGCGCGCAAAGCGAGAGCAAAGGCGGCGTCGCCGGCGTGTTGATGGGTGCGAAACGTGCGTTTGACCAGATACGCGAATTGCGCACTTAGAGAGACATTATATTTTCAGACAATACTTCAACAAAAAACCGCCCCCTACGGGCGGTTTTTTCTATCGTAACTTGCTATAACTGCAAGATACGCAGCGCGGCGTTTTCGTCGACAATCAACGTGTTGATGTACCGCCCGCGCAGCGCTCCCGTGATCACTTCCGCCTTCATCTCCCCGGCAGCAACACCGATTACCTCCGGTATCCGCCGCAAACTCTCCAGCGAAACGGAGATCATGCGCTCGTTCAGCACGTCGTCGCAAACGTCTCCGTTGATATCGATATATGTTCCGCAAATATCTCCTGCAGCGCCTGCCCGCAACAGTTTTTCCATTTCTTCAATCGAAATGTAACCGGAGCGGCGCTGCGCGCTGCGTTCCGGACTTGCCCCAAAGCCGACAAGCGCAACGTCGGTTCTCTGAATCATCTCAAAATGCGTTTTGATCGGTGGTTCTTGCAGGAGCAAATCGTGCAGCACCTTGCTCTGCACCATGAATGGCGCTTGCAGCAAATAACAGCTGCCGCCGAGCGTGTTCGCCAGTTTCAGCGCCATCTGGTTTGCGTCCGTATCCTGATATTGGTTTTCTCTGTCCCCAACGAGTTCAATGACGCTGCATTTTACACCGGTGGTGGAACGGATGTGATTGATCACGTGATAGACGGTGGTTCCCCAGGAAATGCCGATCAGCATGTTCGGCATGAGAACAGACTGTATATAGCGCGCCGCTGCCTGGCCGACTTTTTCCTTGGTCGCTTCGATGTTGTAACCCGAAGGTACGACAATTGTGTGGTTTAAATCGAATCTTTCCTTGATTTGGAGGGCAAGTTCAGCGCCGAACGAGGATACTTCATCGATGTAAATCTGAACAATACCCTCTTTGACACAAGCGTTGAGCAGGCGCGACACACTAGGGCGCGAGAGGTTTACTCTTCTCGCGATTTCCTCCTGCGAAAGCCCGTCGAAATAGTATTGCTTTGCAACACGTACTTTTAAGTCATGCCGTGTCAATGCGTTGGTGCCCATGCTGCGCTCCCTTTAATAATGATCTGAACTCAATGTGGATCTGGTTCCAAGCGGATAAAACATTGCGCTCCGCCGTGTGTCGATACGCGCGGCGGAGCGCCATTTGGTTTGTGGTTCGTTAACGGTCTCCCGTTATGCGGTTACGCCTTTTTCTTTGCCTGGCTGATGGCGTAGATGATCATGCCGAGTACGAAGTAGGCGATCGTCCAGATCCAGAGCATGTAGCCGCCCTGGAGGATGCCCGGGATGTACGCCGCGATGATCACGATCAGCGTGATGATCGGCAGCGCGTTGCCGCCGGGCGCCGTGAACTTGTCGGTCAGTTCGGGATTCTTCTTGCGCGCCGCCATAATCGTCAGGCAGATGATTGCCACGACGATGGCGTTACAGAGCGAACCGAAGTTGACGATGAAGTTCGTCGCGCTCGGGAACGCCGCAATGATGCCAACCACAAGGATGACGACCATCTGCGCATTGACCGGCGTGTTCGTCTTTTCGTTGATCTTGCCAAGGCCCTTGGGCAGAATGCCCGCTACCGCGGACGCCTGCAGCGCGCGACCGGCCAGCGCCATAACAACGAGGATCGTCGTCAGCAGCGCGAGCACCGCCGCGACCGTGACAACATAGCCCAACCACGGCAGATTCGCCAGCGTTGTAAATACCGCTGCATACATCGGGATGTACGCCATGCCCGGATTCTGCTGGAGGAAGCCCGCCGTTACGAGACCCAGCGTGGTGACGATCATCAGCACGTAGAGCACGAGCACGACCGACATCGCGATGACCATCGACTGCGGAACCGTCTTCTTCGGGTTCTTGATTTCACCAACCATGAACGACACAGCAACGATTGCGCCAAACGCGACCATCGCAATCGGGATCGCGCCCATGAAGCCCCATGCGCCTTCCGCGCCCTGCGTGAAGAACGGGACCAACGCGCCGCCGTCCCATTTGCCGCTCGAGAAGCCCGTGACGACGAATACGATCATCGCCAACGCCAGACCGATCGTCAAGCCGGTGTTGATCTTGCCCATCGCCGAGATTTCGATGATGTTCAGTACGCCGCAGATGATTACCGCAGCAATCGCGATCACCGTTCCCAGGCTGCCAAGCGCGGGGAAGCTGACGCTCAAGTAGATGCCGATGTACATGGCCGAAAATGCCGCGCCGGCGATGCAGCCGAACAGGTATGCCCAGGCCGAGATCCATCCCCATACCTTGCCAGCTTTTTCAGTCTTGCCCAGCGCCTTTGCCGGAAATACGAAGATTCCGCCCGACTGCGGATACATCGTGGAAAGTTCCGCCGTCTGCAGACCATAGGCCACCAGTATGATGCCTGCCACGATCCACGAGATGATGGATGCCGGACCTGCATTCATGATGGTCACGCCCGACAGCGAGAAGATCGCGCTTCCGATCATTCCGCCGATCAGGATTGCCGTACTGCTGAGTAATCCGAGTTTTCCCTTTTCGTTAGACATTTCTTACCCCCTGCTTTCTTTTTTTCTTTTTATCTTTTGGCGCAGCTTGGCCTGCACCGAAAGTCCGAAGAGTTGACGCAAACGCGCTTCGCGCGTTATCGTCCGGGTTGTTGGGCACAGCTTGGCTTGTGCCGCGTGTTCGGAGTGAGATGCACGAGCGCTTCGCGTTCATGCTTAAGGAAGTTGGCACAGTCTGTCCTGCGCGGGGTGCCGAGAGTGTGTGGAGAGCAAGCGCTTCGCGCGTTATAGTCCGGGTTGTTGGGCACAGCTTGGCATGTGCCGTGTGTTCGGAGTGAGATGCACGAGCGCTTAGTGCGCTTGCCTCCGGGATACGGCGCAGCTTGCCCTGTACCGGGTGCTTCGAATGCTTCTATGAGTATAACTCGAAGAAACGCTCTATTGTACTGCTTTTTTCACCGCGCGTTCCGCGATGGTACAGGCTACGTTCGAACGATAAAACACCGACGCGCGGATCGATTCGATCGGATGGATATCCTGCTTGACCGCTTCCTTCATCCGTGTCAAAGTCTCTTCCGTCAGCGGATGCCCGCGCAGCGCGTCTTCCGCGTTTCTCGCGCGGATCGGTCGCGGCGCGACGGAACCCATCGCGATCGCGCATTGTTCCACCTTTCCTTCGCCATCCAGTTGTATGATCGACGCGGCGGAAATCAGCGTTTTTGCCATGGCGTTTCTCAACCCGTGTTTCACAAACGCTCCCGTCTTGCAGGGACGGAACCGAACGGCGACCACGAGCTCGTCGTCTTCCAGCGCAGTCGAGCACACATTATGGAAAAAACTGTCGAGCGGCAGGATACGCTCCCCACGCATACTCTGCAATATGACCTCTGCGTCGAGCACAAGCAGCGGAGGCGCCGTGTCCGCCGTCGGCGAAGCGTCCGCAACGTTGCCGCCAATCGTCGCGCGGTTTCGGATCAGCGGGTCGGCAAATACCTGCGCCGCCTGCCAGAGCACGGGCGCTTTCTCCTTGAGCAACTCGCTTTCCGCAATCTGTGCAATCGTCGTCAGCGCGCCGATGCTGATATAACCATCCGTTTCTTCAATACCGCGCAGCTCGTCCAGCCTGTCGATGCTGACCAAAAGCTTGTCCTTGATCCTGCCGGCTTTTGACTTGACGACAACGTTGGTGCCGCCCGCAACCGGGCAGGCGTTGCCTCTCTCCCTGTCGAGAATCGTCAGGGCGTCGTTCAGGTCTTTTGCTTCGATATAATCAAACCCGTTCATGATATTCCTCCAAAGTTCGCTGCCCGTCCGTTCATTCGCCGCGGAGCGCAGAGCGTGCGCCCGTTTCGCAACAAAACATCACGCCTTATGGTTCGTTTGCTCCACATATAGTTCGATCGCGTCTACGATCTGTTCGTATCCCGTACAGCGGCAGATGTTGCCGCAGATCGCGCTGCGAATCTCTTCACGCGTGGGATTGGGGTGTTCGCCGAGATACGCGAGCGCCGTCATGATGAACCCCGGCGTGCAAAAGCCGCATTGTACCGCGTTCGCATCCACAAAGCAGCGCTGCAGCGGATGCAATTCCCCGTCGTTCTGCAGCCCTTCGATGGTGACAACCTCTTTTCCCGTCGCACTGCGCGGCAAGCATCACACAGCTTTTCACCGCTTTTCCGTCGAGTATGACGGTGCACGCGCCGCATTCACCAACGGAGCAGGATTCCTTTGTCCCCGTCAGGCCCAGATCGCCGCGAATCAGCGAAAGAAGCGTTTCATCCGGCCGCACGTCGGCGGTAACGGATGCGCCGTTGATCGTCAGATGAACCGTAATCATACCCGCGCCTCCTCCTGTTTATGGAGTAATTCGTAAATCTTAACTTTGTTGACCGGAATATGCTTGATCTCAACGCCGAGTGCGTTTCGAAGTGCGTTGACGATGGAAGACGCGACGGCTTCCGTTGCCGGTTCACCCATCGACTTTGCGCCGTAGGTCCCGGTCGGATCGTTGCACTCAAAGAGCATCGGCTCGATCTTCGGCATATCCAGGCTGGATGCAATGACGTATTTGTCCATGTTTGCATTCATGATGTGCCCGTTTCGAATAGCGAGGTCTTCCAGCAGCGCAAAGCCCATGCCCATGGCGACGCCGCCGTTGATCTGGCCGATAACGGTCTTCGGGTTGACGACGTTCCCGCAGTCGTGCGCGGAAGTCACTTGATTCACCTTGACGTCGCCCGTTTCGGTGTCGACCTCCACCTCGCTGACCACCACGCTGTAGGTGTAGGTCGGGAACCCGTCCCCGCTGCCTTTTTCCGCGTCAAAGCGGACTTCCGGCGCGTTGTACCAGGCCAGAACACCACCCTGGCCGCCCGTCCAGTGATGGCACTCGCAAACCGCATGCCAGGGAATCATCGCGTCCGGCACGCCGATAAGGCGGAAGAACCCGTCTCTGAGCTCCACCATCTCGATTGGCGCATGGAACATCTTCTTGGCGGCGGTTTCGATCAGGAGCGCCTTCATCTGCTCGCCCGCCATCTGAACCGACTGCGCGCCCATCACCGTGCAGCGGGACGCTGCGGTGATGCCGCTGTCCACAACGGTGTCGGTATCCACGCGGTTGACCGTGATGAGCGACGGGTCTACATCGAGTGATTCGGCGAGGATCTGCGTATACGCGGTCTGCAACCCCTGCCCCACTTCCACGAGGCCGACGTTGCACATGACCGATCCGTCGTCGTGCACGGTGACGAGGCAGGCGCTGTTGTCCGGCGACTCTCCGCCGAGGCCGCATCCACGGTGGCAAATGCTCATGCCGATGCCTTTGCGTATCGTGCCCGTCTGTTTTTCATAATCCGAGTGTTTTTTAATATAGTCCGTTTTTTCGCAGATTTGATCGATCATCTCAGGCAAGATGATCTCGTTTTTCATGATTTGCCCGCAGGGATGCGTGTCGCCCTGCTTCAAAAGGTTTTTCTTCTTAAACTCCAGCGCGTCCATGCCGATTTCTTTGGCAACCTCTTCATAGAGCTGCTCGACGGCGAAAATGGACTGCGGGGAGCCATAGCCGCGCATCGCGCCGGAGGTGACGGTGTTCGTTAAAACACCCATGACGTCTATTTTTACATTTGGCACGTTGTATGCGCCCGCCGCGTGAATCTTTGTGCGGAAACTCATCCACTCGTGCATATGATAGGCGCCGCAGGTCTCCGTTACCTTGCACTGCACGGCCTGCAATGTTCCGTCCAGATTGACGCCGACCTTGTATTCCACGCGGAACGGGTGGCGCTTCGTGCTGCAGCGGATGGACTCCTCGCGGCTGGTGACATATTTCACCGGCCTGCCGGTCCGCTGCGCGAGCATGGCTGCCCTGCCGGTTACGAGGCCGGAGAGCTCCTCTTTTCCGCCGAAAGAACCGCCGACCGTCGTCTGGATCAGGCGCGTCTTGGAGCGCGGCAGCCCGCAGGCGTCCGCCGCCCAGCGCCGACCGAAGAACGGGTTCGCGCAGCCGGTGTAGACCGTCATGCGGCCGTTTTTCTCCAACATGGCGACGGCTGCTTCCGTCTCGAGATACGCGTGCTCCACCTGGCTTGTCGTGTAAGTGCGCTCGACGATGCGGTCGCAGTTTTTGAACGCTTCATCCACATCTCCCTTGCGCACAAACGCCGTCGCGTGGCTCCAGATATTGCCGACACAGTCGGGATTGCCCTCGTGCACGAGCGGCGCGCCGGGCGCCAACGCTTCCTCGATGGTCAGCACGGGCTTGAGCGGCTCATACTCCACCTCGATGGCAGCGAGCGCCGCCTTGAGCGTCTGCTCGTCCTCCGCCGCAACGATTGCCACGGCGTCGCCTTCGTAGCGGATGCGATCGGTCATGTAGTAGTAATATCCCCAACTGGCAGGCTTTTTCAAGTCTTTGAATGTCATCACCGCCGCCACGCCGGGCATCGCCTCCGCCTTCGAGGTGTCGATGGCGAGTACCTTTGCCGAAGCATAGGGGCTGTAGAGCGCGCCTGCGAGAAGCATATCCGGAAAGGTCAGATCCGCGGCATAGCAGGCAAGCCCTGCCGCCTTGTCCCGCGCGTCCACACGGGGCATCGCCTGATTGAGATACTTGAAGTCCTTCCCGTTCTCACCGTATTGAGACATATGGAAACCTCCTTGTTCCTACGATTGCACACCTGTCCGCCCGTCCATGCCCTGCAGCGAAAGCGCTGTTTTTACAACATGACGCGCGCGTCCGCCGGGCTCAACCCGGACGCATACAGGAAACACGGGTTGATATCCAGCTCCCGTATCTCCGGGTTCTCTTCCACCATCTTTGCAACTTTCACAATCAAATCCGCCAGCGCGTCCACATCCTTCGGCTTTTCACCGCGGACGCCTTCCAGCAGCGCGTATCCCTTGATTTCGCGAATCATCGCGAGTGCGTCCGCCTTTGTCAGCGGCAGCACGCGGAAACTCACGTCCCGTATCACTTCGACGAACACACCGCCGAGTCCGAACATGAGAGCCGGACCAAAGGACACGTCGTGCGTCATGCCGATAATCGTCTCAAGCCCCGGCGAGAGCATTTCGCAAACCAGAACGCCCGTAACATCGGCGTCGGCTTGATATGCGCGTACGTTTCCCATGATCTGGCCGAATGCTTCCCGCACGGCGTCGCCGTCCTTGAGTTTGAGCTTCACGCCGCCCGCGTCGGATTTATGGATGATATCCTTGGAAACGATCTTGAGCGCAACCGGAAACCCGATCTCCTCCGCCGCTTTTGCCGCATCGTCCGCGTTCACGGCGATCCGGCAGCGCGGCGCGGGAATGCCATAGCTGGCGAGCAGGTCCCAGGCTTCGTGCTCCAACAGGTTTCGACCTTCGGATTTTGCAATTCGGATGCTCTCGTGCATGTTTGTCCTCCGCCGGTATTCCGACTGTGTTCTTTTTTTACTCTGCAGTAGCGGCTGAATATGCTTCTTTCCCCAGCCGGAATGCTTCGAGATTGCTCTCGATGCTGCTCTCGGGTACGTTTTCTTTGAGCACTTCCAGAATGGTCTCTTCGTCGAAGAAGAATGCGCCGCTGGCAAACGCCGCGCCGAGCATGACCGCGCTGAGCACCTTCGAGTTGCCCGCCTGTGCGGCGAGCGCGCTGCCGTCGAACGCGATCACGCGCTTACCGATTGCGCGCAATGCACCCAGCAACTCTTCCATGTCCGGATACCGCAGCTCTCCGCCGATTTTCACATCCACCGGGTCCTGACGGACGGTGTTGAGAATCGCGGTGCCTTCCGGCGCAAGATACGGAACGCCAACGCGCAGCCCTTCGAGCGGCTCGAGCGCGAGCACGAGATCCGCCGCGCCTTTTCGCACCAGCGGGGAAAACACCTTTTCGCCGATGCGCACATGGGACGCGACCGCGCCGCCGCGCTGCGCCGCGCCGAATGTCTCTCCCACGCGGGCGTTCACCTTGCCGCCGTGAAACCGTAGCGCGGCTTCCGCGATCATGTGCGATATTTTAATACTGCCCTGTCCGCCGATTCCGGCGACGATATAATTTCGTTCCATGCTCAGCGCCTCCTGATTTTGATGGCTCTCTGCGGGCAAACCTGCGCGCAAAGCCCGCAGTCCACGCAGAGCACCGTATCGATGCCGGATTTCTTTTCGACGGGGTCAAACTTGACCGCCGGACAGCCAACCGCGGTGCAGGAGCGGCAGCCGTCGCAGTCACTGACGACGACATACGTCTTGGCGAGCCCCTTCTTCACGCGGCGCTGCTTTTGCAGCTGGCACTCGCCGGTCATGATGACCACAGCGGGGCCCGCGTAGTCCAGCGCGCGGCTGAGGCTGTCGATCGCCGTCTCGCGGTCGTATGAATCGCATTCCTCTACAAACTGCACGCCCATCGCCTTGACGATTGCGGGAATGTCCGCGCTCGGATACTCCTCGCCAAAGGCGTTGAGCCCGGTGTTCGGGTTGGGTTGATGCCCCGTCATGCAGGTCCAGCGGTTGTCCATAATGATGAACGTGATATCGGAGTTGTTGTAGACAACATTGATGAGCGCGGGCAGTATCGCATGGAAAAACGTGCTGTCGCCACAGACGGCGCAGAGTTTTCCGTTCTGGTAGCCGATTTTGCTCTGTCCGTGCGCCATGCTGATGCCGGAACCCATAACGTAGATGGTGTCGAGTATGTCATAGGGCGTTGCGGCTAAATATCCCTTGGACTCCTCGTCGCTGGCCGGATCGCCCGTGGCGAACACGCCGTAGCCGCCTTGTTCGTAACAGCCGATGTCGCCGTTGACGATGTGCACGGCGTCCTCCGGGTATTTCGCCAGCGCCGCCTTCAGCGCGGAATAGGTACCAAGGTGCGAGCAGCCCGCGCAGAGCGTGGACGAACGCGGTATGATCAGCTTCGCCTTTTCGGCGCGGACGTCCGCCTTTACGTCGGGTGAAAGCTCCTTTTGGAATTTCCCCGCAAGCGCGGCAGCGACGATGTCCGTGTTCAGCTCGCCATAGGGCGGGAACAGGTTGCCGTATGCTTTTCCGATGATCTGAACCGCAGGCGCCGCGTCCTTGAGGAACGAGCGCACCATGTTTTCGACCACCGGGTCGCCCTCTTCCACCATCAGGATACGATCCAGCCCTGCGGCGAATTCCCTGATCATTTTCTCCGGCAACGGATATAAAAAGCCCAGTTTGAGAAACGCGATTTCCCCGTCCAGCCCGAGCAGCGCCGCGGCCTCGCGCGCATATGCGCCGCCGAGTCCCGTCGCCAGAATGCCCGTCTTTGCGCTCGCGGGTTTCTCCATGGTGTTAAACGCGCTTTCTTCCGCCTGCTCGCGCGCCTTTGGCAGCACATCGTGCAGCCAGCGGTGCTTGTTGACCGCGCCCGGCGGGCCGTAAACGTTCCAGCGGTAACCCATCTGGTAATGCTTGTTGAATGCAAGTTTGTTCTTCTCTTCGCGCACGTCGCCAAAGAGCACGTCTCCGCTCGCGTGCGAGATGCGGCTGACGCTGCGCAGAAACACCGGCAGCGAGAGCTTTTCGGACAGTTCGAACGCCTCGCGCGTCATGTCCTTTGCCTCCTGCTGGTTTTCCGGCTCGAAGCAAGGAATCTCGGCATACGCCGCCGCAAAGCGCGTGTCCTGCTCGTTGGAGGAATAGTGCGCGTCCGGATCGTCCGCAACAACGATGACGAGACCGCCTTTCACGCCGCCGTATGGCAGCGTCATAAACGTGTCCATCGCGACGTTGAGCCCCGCGTTTTTCATCGCCACAAGGCAGCGTCCACCGAGGAACGACGCACCCGCCGCCACCTCGATTGAAACTTTTTCATTGGTGCTCCATTCCACATAGAACCCGGCTTCCCGCGAAGCCTGCATGAGCACTTCCGTAATCTCCGAGGACGGCGTCCCCGGATACGCGGCGACCAGCTGAACGCCGGCTTCCACCGCGCCGCGCGCAATCGCTTCGTTCCCCATCAACAGGTCGCGAACGCCGGATTGCTGCAAAATCTTCTGCATAGTTTTTCTCCCTTAGTGATACATAGTTCGAATATTTTATCGGGTGCGCAGCAGCGCGCCAAGCGCGCGTACGGCGCGCTCCGGCGTCGGAAATACCGGCACGCCAGCCGCGTTCATCTGCGGCACTTCCCGTTTCTGCACTTCTCCGCCGCCTAAAAATGCGGCGAGGACCGGTTTGTCCGTTATGCTCTTGATATACGCCGCCGTCTCGGTTGCGTGCTCAATCGGGTCTCCGAAGATGGTCAGAATCGCGTCCGCCCGTTCGGAGGAGACCGCCGCTTCCAGCGCGTCGCGGAAGCGCTGCGCCGTCGCGTCGCCGGTCAAATCCAGCGGGTTTGATAGCACGCACTGGTTTGGCAGCACGGCGCGGAGCCGTTCGATGACGGCCTCTTCCGGCTTTTCGATGCGGATCCCCAGGTCGTCCGCCGTGTCCGCGGCTAGGATGCCGCTGCCGCCGGAGCTGGTCACGACCAGCAGGCGGTTGCCTTTTGGTTTTTTGAGCAGGCTTAGTATCTTTGCATAATCGTAAAATTCCGCGATGCCCTCCGCGCGGATCAGGCCGAACTGGCGGCACACCGCGTCAAAGATCGCGTCGCTGCCCGCGATGGACTTCGTGTGGCTCGCCGCGGCTTCCGCGCCGCGCGCGGTGCGACCGGGTTTGAGCACAACGACGGGCTTTTTCGTCAGGGCGCGTTTTGCCGTTTCGATAAACCCTTTGCCGTCCTGCACACCTTCGATATTGAGCGCGATCACGCGCGTCGCCGGGTCTTCCGCAAAATAGTCCAGCAGTTCGATTTCGCCGACGCCGCTTTTGTTGCCCAGCGCGACGACGGAGGTGAAGCCGATGCCGTCCTCCTCCGCCCAGCCAGCCATTGCCGCGCCGATTGTGCCGCTCTGCGCAATGATTGCCATCGCACCCCGGTTCGTCATCAGCGGCCAGGTTGCGCAGAGGTTGTTTGGCGTATAGTTGATGCCCTGACAGTTCGGGCCGATCACAGCGATGTCGTTTTCACGGGCGATCTGCATGACCTCGTTTTCGAGTTCGATATTGCCGATCTCGCGAAATCCGCCGCTGATGATCACCGCGCCTTTTGCGTGCTTTTCGGCCGCCTGCCGCATCACGTCCGCCACGAACTTCGCGGGGACGACGACCACCACAAGGTCGATCTCCTCCGGCAGGCCGATCAGTTCCGTGTAGCACTTGAGGCCGAGGATTTCTTCCGCCTTGGGATTGATCGGATAAACACTGCCTCCAAAGCCGCCGTCTATGATGTTTTTGAGCACCTGGTATCCGGTTTTGTCCGGATTGCCGGATGCGCCGACCACAGCGACGTTTCTTGCGTTGAATACGGCATCCAGAATCTCTCTCGTGATCATTCCATTCCTCCGGCGGTTTTCTTCATCGGGTTGTTGACATCGTTTGGCAACGGGTTCAGGCTCAAATCTCTACGCCCGTCTTGCGCCAGAGAATCTTTGCCTCTTCCTGGCAAGCTTTCATTACTTCTTCCTCGTCCACCTTGGTCGAGCGGCCGTTTTCCACGACGATTTCGCCGTCCACGAGCACGGTCTCCACATGCTTTCCCTGGAAGGTCATGTCGAAATAGCTCAGTGCGGAGCACGGCGCGATTGGCGACGGGCTGTCCGGGTTGAGGATGAGAATATCGGCTTTTTTGCCGACCTTGAGCGAGCCGATCTCGCCCTCCATGCCGAGCGCGCGGGCAGCGTTGCCCAGCGCCCAGTCGAGCACCTGAAAGATCGGGAACAGCGCCGCGTTGGCATTGTGCGCCTTGTGCAGCAGGAACGCATAGCGCAGATACTCGGAAATATCCAGCGTAAAGAAGCAGTCGTGCCCAAGCGTGATGTTCATGCCCTGCTCAACCATGTAGGGAACGCGCGCCACGCCGTTGCCGCCGAAGCTGTTGGTCATCGGCGTATGCGCAACGTTGACGCGGTTGCGCGCGAGGATGGCGACATCCTCGTCGGTGAGGTCGATGCAGTGCGCGGCGACCACATCCGGTCCCAGCACGCCGGTCTCTTCCAGAATCTGCGGCGCGGACATGCCGTGTTTTTCAACGACGAATACGCGCGGAATCTCCGCGATATGCGTCTGAATGCCGACATGATAACGATCCGCGATCTCGCGCGCTTTTTTCATCGTTTCGCGCGAGTTGGTAAACGCCGTATGCAGGCCGAGGCGACCGGTGATGCGACCGCCGTTGCCGCTGGGGTACTTCTCGAAGAAGCGGATGTTCTCCTCGAACCCGCGCTCGGCGTATTCAACCGAGACCTTCTCCAGAATATGCGCGCCGGGGATGCGCTCCGTTACCTCGTAGCCCACCTGCGCGCGGATGCCGGTTTCCTCGATCGCTTTCGCGGTCACGTTCAGGATGCCGGGCAGCGCGTTCGGGCCTTCCACAAACTCGCAGACGGTGGTCGTGCCGCTCTTTAAGAGCTTGGTCGCGGCATACCGCGTGGCGGCGTATACGCCGTCCTGCGTTGTGATGTCCTCGAGCCACTCCCAGCCCATCTTTTGCAGCATATCCCAGAAACTGTGCAGCTGGGAGAAGTCGACCGGCATATTATGGCCGAGCACATACGGCATATGCGTATGGGTGACGATGAAGCCGGGCATCACGATGCGCCCGCTCGCGTCGATGGTCTTCACGCCGGGGTATTTCGCCGTCAACTCCGCGCTGTCGCCGATGTCCAGAATGCGGTTGCCTTCGATCGCGACGGCACCGTCGGCGATCATGCCTCCGGTGAGCGCGTTTTCTTCAAACGTGAGCACCAGAGCGTTTTTGATCAATAGATCGGCCATGGCTCGATTCTCCTCTCGCTGTGTTTATTCAAAGTAATTCTGACTGATTGCCTTCCTCGGGCAGATGGAAACGCAAAGCCCGCAGCCTTCGCACTTGTCGGGGATGAGCTCGGCGTAACGCTCGCCCATCTCGATTGCGCCGTATGCGCAGCCCATGTAGCAGCTGCCGCAGCCGTCGCATTTGCTCTTGTCGTGCACAGGCAAAACGACCTGCTGAATGATCTGCTTGCGGTCTGCGAGGCGTTCGGCAATCCGCTTGTGCGTCAATCCGCGGAAATCGTCCAGGCTGGTATAGCCCTTGCGCTTCATGAACGCTTCAATGCCTTCCACGATCTCCTCGTAGCGCTCGTAGCCGTACATCGTGGACGCCGTTGCGAGTTCCACGGCGGTTGCGCCCGCCATGATGTAGGCAATCGCGTCCTCTGCCTTGGTGATGCCGCCGATGCCGATGACGGGAATCTTGACCGCCTCGGTGATGTCCAGCACCATTTTAAGCACGAGCGGCTTGATCGCCGCGCCGGTGAGCCCGCCGTAGCCCTTCGGGCCGCCGAGTACGGGCTGTCCCGTCTCGATGTCGATATCGATCGCGGGTCCGATGGAATCCGCCGCCGAGATCGCGTCCGCGCCGGCTTCTTCCACCGCTTTTGCCCAGCGTACACAGTCGAGCTGATAGATCGCGCTGAATTTCGCCATCACGGGGATCTTGACGGCCTTTTTCACCGCCTCGATCTGGCGCGCATATTCGCTCGGGTCGTTAACCTCCGGCAGCTCGATCTTGAGTCCGGGATACATCGCCTCGAGCACGTTGCCCATATGCGGGCAAGCGGAAGGATATTCAATCATGCTCGCGCCCGCGTCTTCGCAGGCTTTTGCGAGTTCAATCGCCTCGTCCGGCGTGACACCCGCCATATTTGCGATGATCGGCACCCCCGCTTTCAGCGCAATCGGGAACTCGTCCCGAAACCACTGTTCTGCGGTGAGGTTGGTGCCGAACACGCAGTTGATCATGGAGCCGCCCTTGACCGTTTTCATGTTCGGCAGGACGTCTTTCTGCATGTTTTTGACAATTGTTTTTGTGGTTGCGGCACCGATTCGAAACTCGCTGATCGCCGCGATTCGGCTGCCGTCCTTTCCGTCAATGCATGATGCTGAGATGACGGGTGTCTTGAGTTTCAAACCGGCAATATTTACGCTTAAATCCATATTCGCTCCTTATTTATGTGTTCTGCGGCATCTTTGGGAGGGCCGCCGGGCGGCCCTCCCATCCTACATGAAAGCGGATTCGGGCTCTCCGCAGGGGGATGCGGCTAACGATTCGTTATGCCATCAGCAGCGCAAGCAGCGCTTTGATGGTGTGCATGCGGTTTTCCGCTTCGTCAAAGATGATGGAATTCGGGCCGTCCAGAACGCCGTCCGTCACTTCCTCGCCGCGCGCGGCGGGCAGGCAGTGCATGACCTTCACGCGCTTGGGTGCGGAGGAGACGACCTTTTCGTCCACGATCCAGTGCTTGAGCGTGTGCTTGTAAGCGGCGAATTCCGGGTTGCCGCGATAGCCTGTCGCCGGACCTTCGGCGAAGATTTCAGGAGAGACCCAACCGTAGATGTTGATGAAGTCCGCGTCCTTGGTCGCCTCTTCGTAAGAGTGGACGATCTCGATCTTGTTGCCGGCGTCACCCTGCCCATCCACGGCTTCCTTGATGTAGCGCGGGTCGGGATCCATGCCTTCGGGGCATGCGATGGAAACGTCGAATCCAAGGCGCGTCGCCATGGCCAGCGTGGAGTTGGTGAGTCCCGCGGGCGGGTTGAGTTCGCCGTAGCCCCAGCAGAACGCGACCTTCGCGCCCTTCACGCTGCCGCCACCGTGCTCCATCATGGTCATGACGTCCGCAAGCGCCTGTGTGGGATGCTCCACCGGGCAGGACGCGTTGATGACCGGAACCGTCGCCAGCGACGCGGTCTCCTCCAGCATTTCGCGGGTGACCGGGCGGTGCGCGATGCCGTGCACATAGCGGGTGAGCGTTTTGACGGTATCGTGCCAGTTCTCCGCGCCCGCTTCGCCCGCCCAGATGCGGTGCTTGTCGAGCCAGAGCATATGTCCGCCCAGCGCGGTCATGGCCGTTTCAAACGAGCAGCTCGTGCGCGTGGACTGCGTGTTGAACACGCCGGCGAGGCTCTTGCCGCGCAGGTATTCGTGCAACTCCCCGGCGCGCCACTTGCGTTTAAAATCCTGTGATACGCTCAAAATGAATTGAATCTCGTCTGGGGTGAGTTCGTTGATGCCTAAGATGCTTCTTCCTTTCAGCGGTCCCATTTTCTTTCCTCCTTGATTCTTTTTAGATGTATCGAATGTTGCAGCCGTCCGTTTGCTGTTCCTTCTAAATTGTTAACAGCCGAGTTATATTGAAGGTTCAGCCGTCAGTTTTCTGTTCCTTCAAATTGATTGCGTCGAGCTGTATCGAGTGTTCAGCCGTCAGTTTGCCGTCCCCTCATATAGATAGCGCTTGATCTGCTCAACCGTCCAGTCCTCCTGCAGGCCCAGCTCGCGGATCGTGCGGCAGTCCTTTGTGTGGAAGTCCCTATTCAGCAGGCACTCCGAGACGGTGATCACCGCGTCGCAAACCGGCGTCGGCACACCGAGCAGTTTGCCCAGCGAGGAATAGGTGACGAGTCCATATGGAATGTCCTCGGTCAGATGCCGGGTGTTGAGCGTAAAGGGCCCTTCGCAGACCTCCAGAAACGGCGTGTGGATCGCCTCGTAGATGGGCAGCACATAATCCACGTCGTCCCTGTTCCAGCGCACCATCAGGATCTCTTCCTCCAGCGTGTACTGCTTCATCCCCAGCTTTTCGCCGATGGCCATGCGCTCGCGGTCGATCCCCTCGATAAGGTTCACCACCGGTTTCGGGTTTTCCTTGACGCCGAAGAGGTGGAAGTCCGGATCACCGCGGTCGATGACGGCAGCGTTGCAGATCATCGGCGGCGTATGTGTGATGGCGTTGTAGTCCACCAGCAGCGTGTCTATGACATTCGCACCGCGCCTGAGTTCATAGCCGTACTCGGACGGATAGAGCGTTTTGAGAATATCCCAGACATAGTCCATGTCTTTTGAAGGGAAGCACGCGAACATCAGGTTCTTTGTGCGCGCTTCCAGCCGGACTTTGGTGCCGTTGAGGCGGGACGCGCCATACGGAAGCGTATTGCAATCCGCAAGATATACCCTCGCCTTGTTGCCGCACTCGTCCAGCGCCTTGCGCCACACGAGCGACGCGCCGCCCTTGCCGAGGCAAACAACCGTCTGCCCGTCCGTTAAGTACGGAGCGGCGAGCTTTGCATAGTTTTGTACGGCGAAAAACGGAACGGGGTTTAAAATGACGTCCGCTCCCGCAACCGCGGCGGCCGCGCTCTGACAGACCTTGACCTTGCCGATCACGCCGGTCGGTTTGGAGTCGATGTCGTACAGCTCAATCGCTCCGGCTTCTTTCGCATCGTCCAGCTTGCCCGGTACGGTTTCAAATATGCTCACGTCGTATCCGTGATAGCCGTTCATATCCACGGCGCTCATATAGCCGCCGTTTCCCGCGCCGAGAATGCATACGTGTTGTATCTTCATGGTTTTATTGCCTCCGGTCCTGCCTCAGCCGCGCAGGGCTTTGGTCTTCGCTTCGTCAACGGTGAACCCGTCTCCCAGAACGACGCCATATACCTCGGTCGCGCTCTTTTGGGAGATATAGCCGTTTTTCACGTCCATGGCAACCTGCTCCGCGGGACGCTTATGCGGGTCTCCCCAGCCGCCGCCACCGGATGGATAGCTCGTAAACGTGCCCGTGCCGCTGACATGGGAAACACCCTTGGAGGGCAGCAGTTCCTCGCCTTCGAGCCCCTCGTTGAGATACGCCATGTTGAGCGAGCCTTCGCCGCCGCCGAACAGGCCGTACGGTGCGTTCTCGCGTCCGTCGCCGAACATGATCAGATCGGTCTCCGCGCCGTCGTAGAAGCGGATGCGATATTTCGCGCCGCAGCCGCCGCGGTATTCGCCCGCGCCGCAGCTGTCGGTCGTGAACTCGTTAAACTCCGTGATGTGCGGATAGTCCACTTCGTTGGTCTCGATGTTGGGCGCGATCAGGCCGCCGAGGTCGATGCCGTCGCCGATGTAATGCCTGCCGTCCATGCCGCGCGCCCCGCCTGCGCCGCCAAAGCCGTTGAATCCGAACATGACGTAGAAGTTCTCATTGCGCGGGTCGACGCCGGTGATCGCTGGTCCGTTCCAGCGGCTCCAGCCGGAGGGAACGCGATCCGGCAGAATCTCCGAAAGTGCCATCCAGCAGGCCTCGAGAATCGCGCAGGCGGTGTCCAGCGTGCAGTACGCCACCGGCGCGGGGAAGTCGGAGTTGACCACGCTGCCCTCGGGCGCGGTGATCTTGATCGGGCGATAGACGCCCTCATTATGCGGAATGTCCGGCGTGGTGACCGTGGTCAGAAACGCGACATACACGCAGGTGTCCGTGTTCGCCTTTGGCGAGTTGGAAGGCCCCTGCACCTGCGGGCTGGAGCCGTCGAAGTCCACAACCGCCTCGTCGCCCTGAATCGTGATTTTGACCTTGATGTCGATGGGCGCGTCAACAAGACCGTCGCCATCGAGCGTGGAGTGGCCGTAGTAGACGCCGTCCGGCAGTTTGGCGATCTCGCTGCGCATGCGGTTCTCCGCATAGAGGTGGATGTCCTCAATGGTTTCGCGCGTCTTCTCCTCGCCGTATTTTTCCATCATCTCGAGGATGCGCTTTTCGCCGACGTTGCAGGAGGCGACCTGCGCCTTCATGTCCACCCAGATGTCGTCCGGCATGCGGGTATTGATGCGGATCATGTTGATGACGTCCTGCAGCGGTTTGTTGTCCTGATAGATGCGCACCGGCGGGATGCGAATGCCCTCGTGGAAGAGCTCGGTTGCGTTCGGGCAATAAGAGCCCGCTTCCATGCCGCCGACGTCTCCGTGATGCGCGCGGTTGATCGAGATGAACTGCATGCGCCCGTTGAAGAAAACGGGCTTCATGATGGTCACATCCTGCAGATGCGTGCCGCCCATATAGGGGTCGTTGAGCACGAACACGTCTCCGTCGTGAATGTCCTCGCCGAAGTAAGCGACGACCGCCTTGACGGACTCCATGGCGGAGGCGGTGTGCGAGGGCACGCCGTCCACCTGGGAGACGATGCGGCAGTCCCAGTCGCAGATTGCGCAGGAAAAGTCGTGCGTCTCGGCAAAGATCGGCGAAATGGACGTGTTGACCATGGTGATTCCCATCTCGCGGTTGATGGTCAGCAGGCGATTGTAGATGACCGCGAAGGTAATCGGGTCTTTCGCGCCTTCAAATTCTCTTTTCTTGTCTTTTGCAATTTGATTGTTAGCCATTATTTCATCTCCATTACGACGTTGGCGAACTCGTCGATCCGCGCGTTCCAGCCCGGATGCACGATGATCGTGGTGATGCGCTCTTCTATGACCGCCGGGCCTGAAATCGCGTGTCCGGTATACATCTTGTTGCGGTCATACACAGGCACGTCCCTCCATTCCCCGTACTCCTGAAAATACAGTTTGCGCGTATTCTTGACAGCCGCTTCAACCGGATCGCCGGAACCCGTCATCTTTTCAAGGCCGGTCTTGTCCACATGCCCCACCGCGGTGACGCGCAGGTTGACGATTTCGATCGGCGTCTCGACTGTGCTGTAGCTGTAGAGGCGCTCGTGCGCAGTGTGGAACGTCTCCGCAATCTGCTGCACATGCGTCTCGTCAATGACGCAGTTGCCCGCGATCGGCACGGTGACCTCGTGATGCTGGCCGCAATAGCGGATGTCGAGATACCGCTCCAGAGAAGACTCCTCGCGGCTCACGCCCTCCTTGGCCAGCTGCGCCATCGCGTCCTCCTCCGCCTCGCAGATGCAGGCGTTGAACGCATCGAGGTCAAGGCCCGGGATGGTTCCCACAAAGCTGCGCACATTGTCCAGCCGAATGTCGGATTCCAGCATGCCCAGCGCGCAGAAGACGGACGCCGCCTTGGGAACGATCACGCAGCTCGAGCCGACTTCTTCGGCGATTTTGCAGGCATGGATGGAGCAGGCGCCGCCGGCGCTGACCAGCGCGAACTCGCGCGGGTCGAACCCCTTTTGCACGGAGACGACCTTGGTCGCGTCCGCCATGTTCTGGTTGACGATCTGGAACACGCCACAGGCGGCTTCCTCGACCGACATGCCCAGCGCGCCCGCGACCTTTTCTTCCATCATCCGGTGGCACTTGTCGTAGTTGATCTTCATCTCGCCGCCGAGGAAAAAGTCCTTGTTGAGATATCCCAGCAGGAGATTCGCGTCCGTAACGGTGGGTTTTTCGCCGCCGCGGTCGTAGCAAACCGGTCCGGGGTAGGAATAGGCGGATTCAGGCCCGACGTTGAGCATGCCCCATTCGTCGATCCAGGCGACCGAACCGCCGCCCGCGCCGATGGTATGGATATCGATCATGGGCTTGGCAACGCGGTATCCGGCGATCTCGCCCTCCGTGGAGAGCGTGACGCCCGCGTCGTTGATCAGCGAAACGTCAAAGCTTGTGCCGCCCATGTCCATGAGGATCAGGTTGCGGTTTTGCGTCAGGTTTGCAAAGAAGATCGCGCCGGTCGCGCCAGCCGCAGGACCGGAGAGCAGCGTAGCCGACGCATGCCGGATGGCGGTCTCCGCCGTCATCATGCCGCCGTTGGACGCGACGACGTAAAACGCCTTTTCCAGACCGTCGGATTTCAATTTTTGTTCGAGATTGGTCAGATAGACCGTCAGTTTCGGGCCGACATAGGCGTTGGCCACGGTCGTGGAGGAGCGCTCATATTCGCGCACCTGCGGGAGCACCTCGGACGAACGGGAAACGAATACGCCCGGCATCTCGCGCTCTACGATCTCTTTGATGCGCTTCTCGTGCGCATCGTTGAGGTAGGAAAACAGCGTGCAGATGGCTACCGCCTCCACGCCCTCTTTTTTGAAGTCAGCGCAGATTTCCACCACTTCGTTTTCATCCAGCTCAGTGAGCACGCGGCCCAGATAGTCCAGCCGCTCGGTCACGCCGCGGCGCAGATAGCGCGGCACCAGCGGCTGCGCGGTATGGAGGAATAAATCCCAAATGTTGTCTTTGTGCGCGCGGCGCATTTCGATCGTGTCCCGGAATCCCTTGGTCAGGATCAGACCGGTTTTTGCGCCGGTGCCGGTGAGCAGCGTGTTCGTTGCAACGGTGGTTCCGTGCACAAACAGGTCTGCTCCGCCCAGAAACTCACGCAGATCCTTCTCAAAGAAGGCCGCGGCTTTTTCTATTACGTGATAGAGGCCGATCGACTGATCCTGCGGCGTGGACAGTTCTTTGAATGTGTAGATGGAACCGTTGTCCGTAATCACGACGCAGTCCGTGAAAGTGCCTCCGATGTCAACGCCAATGCGATATCTCATGACTTCTCTCCCTACAAACTAGTTGATTTTCTTGTTCACGTACGCCCGAAAAACAGCGGTTTAGCCGCCGAACGGTATGGCTACGCCAGATACCCGGCGTCATTGCCGGAATCGTTCGGTGTGGTTTCTTCGCGTATGGTCGGGTCTGCTTGTTCTAACCGGTCAGAATAATTCGTTCAGCATCCAGATGAAGTGGGCATCCATCCGCGTTGCGCAGTTCGCAGAATCGAATGCCTTTTGAAAAACTGAATATCCTCAGGGCCGGGAGTTGAGGCTTTTTGCTGGATGCGGAATAACAAAAAAGCTCCGACACATATCCCTCCTGCGCCGGGTGCGCATCGATACCGTCATCGACATACACCGGTTTTTGCAAGAGGCTACTCGTCGCGAGCCCTATCCGAAAAGCTACCAGGTAACCCTGAGAATCGTTACCCCACCTCAATATAGCCTTGCCCAATATTCAATTCTATTAATAATATAATAATCGAGTTTTTATTTGTCAACAAGAAAAAAAGTTTGGTTTTTCGAGCCAGCCAGGTGAATCGTCCGAACGGAATCCGCCGCAAGCGATTCACCGCGAACAAAAACGCCCGATCGAAACCGGGCGCTTTTGTACTTCTGGCGGGAATATGTGGGAATCGAACCCACCAAAGCAGGTATTCGCTGCTTCAACTGGTTTTGAAGACCAGCGGGCACACCAGCACCCATCTACTCCCATGTTCCTTCGTGGAAAAATGTATTATACCATCTCGCGGTACCGCTGTAAATTCGCTTCGTCGAGTTTTCTTAGATCGCCCGTCCGTTTCGTGATCTTTCTGTTGTCGCAGTAGTTTAAAATCGGCATCGCATATTTGCGCGAGGTGCCAACGCGGTCGCGAAAGTCTCCGAGCGAGATGACGCCCTGTTCACTCTGAATGCGTTCCATTTCCTCCAGCGCCTGCAAAAACACGTCCCTGTGCAGATACAGCTCCGCCGTCAGGTTGATCAAAAGCCCCTGCTCCACCATCGCCTCAAGCACCTGCCGCGCTGTCGCCGCCTGATTCGGATAACCGGCGAGCATCTCGTCGAGCTCCGGCACGGCGTATCCGGCGCTTTTATATTGCGCCTCGATCTCATCCGCTATCTTTTGCTGTTGCGGGCTCATCACCACGCGAAACGAAGCGAGCGAGGCGCGCTGACGCTCAATCCGGATCGTTCCCCTCTGCGCAAATAGCGCGAGCATCGCATCCGCCAGCGCCGGATCTATCTTCGGCAGCAGGCGCTGCCGCAGTTCGTCGAGCCGCATGCCTGCCTGCAGCGGATTCTTTTCGTGATACTGCGCCAGCATGGCGGCCAGCTCGTTTTCGAGCGCTTTCACAAAGTCGGCATGGACAACCACCTTTTCGCCAAGGCGCACCAGATGCGCCTCGTGTTCCGGCTTGTCCAGCTCCGCCTGCAGCGCATCCAAGCGCACGGCAAGGCGCATGGCGGTCTCTTCCAGCGCTGCAAAGCGCGGGCTGCCCTCCAGCACCGCCAGCAGCGCTTTTTTGCCCGGCGTTCCATGTTCCTTGATCGCCAGCCGCGCAAGCGCCTCTTTCTGGAAGCGTTTTTGCTTCGGTGGATGCGCGTCGAGTATCTGGCCGCCGCCGATGGTTTCGATCGGGGAATAAAACCGGACGATGAACCGGTCTCCCGTGCGTACGGCGACCGGCTCATTGAGCCGCAGCTGCGTGTAGCAGCCCTCTCCCGCCTTGAGCACGTCCTGTTCGAGCAGAACGGCCTTGCAGAGTGTATTTCTCGTCCCGTGGTACAGATGCAGCAGAGCGCCGTTCTCGATCTCTCGCGGCGCATCGGCAAATACGTTGAGCTTGACGTCCAGCATCATGCTTGGCTCCATCGAGCCGGGTTCGGCGAGCGTATCCCCGCGCTCCACCTCGTCCTTCTTCATCGCCGCGAGATTCACCGCGACACGCTGCCCGGCATAAGCTGTGGTCACGTCCTGCCCATGCACCTGCAGGTTGCGCACTTTGGTCGCAACTTCGCGCGGGTAGACCGTCACGGGATCGCCTTCGGAGAGCGTGCCTTCGATCAGTGTGCCCGTCACGACCGTGCCAAACCCCTTAACCGTAAACACACGATCCACCGGCATCCGAAACCCGCTCGCGATATCCTTCGGTTTCACGCTTTCGAGGCGGCGGAAGAGCTCCTGCCGCAGCGTTTCGATTCCCTCGCCCGTCACGGACGAGACGGGTATGATCGGCGCGTCGCTCAAAAATGTTCCCGCCAGCTCCTGTCGAACATCCTCTTTTACAAATTCTAGCCAGTCCGGTTCCGCCAGATCCGCTTTTGTCAAAGCGACCACACCGCTTTTGATATCCAGCATCGACAGAATCGCAAGATGTTCCCGCGTCTGCGGCATCACGCCCTCGTCCGCGGCGATCACCAGCAGCGCGAGGTCGATGCCGCCCGCACCCGCGAGCATGTTTTTGATGAATCGCTCGTGCCCGGGCACGTCTACAATACCCGCGCGGCTTCCGTCCGGCAGGGCAAGGTAGGCAAAGCCAAGCTCGATTGTGATACCGCGCTTCTTCTCCTCTTCGAGGCGATCGGTGTCGATTCCCGTCAGCGCCTTGATCAGGCATGTTTTTCCGTGATCAACATGCCCGGCGGTGCCGATGATGCTATGGTTCATTCCGTTCCTCCGGCGCGATAGTCCATCCGTGCGTTCAGCCGCGCAGCGCTTGCACGATCGCCGATACGACGACGGTGTCGTCCGCCGCGTCGATCGTCCGCACATCCAGCAGCAGACGGTCCTTTGAGATCCGCGCGATAATCGGCGGCTCTGTGTGCCGCAATCGGTTGTCCAGCTCGGCGACCGAGATGCAACTCGGCGAGAGCGAGACTGCGAATGTTTTGAGCATCTGGCCCGGCACGGACCCGCCGCCGACCTGCCCGAACTCCTCCGTCACCTCTATCGCGCAATCCGTCGCCGCTTCGCGCAAAGAGTGCGCCAGCGCATTGGCGCGGTCGGCGAGCGTCTCCCAACCGGCAGTGATCATACGCAGAGCCGGTATCTCCCGCTCCGCAACACCTTCCAAATACGCTCGCAGCGTCGCTTCCAGCGCGGCAAGCGTGAGCTTGTCGATGCGCAGCGCACGCGAGAGTTGGTTTTTCTTCATCGCGTCGATCCAGTCTTTTTTTCCGGCGATCACGCCCATCTGCGGTCCGCCGAGGAGCTTGTCTCCGCTGAAGCAGACGATGTCCGCGCCCTGTGCGATGCTCCGGCTAACGAGTGGTTCGTCCGATAAACCGAATTTTTGCAGATCGGCCATCATGCCGCTGCCCGCGTCGAAAATAAGCGGGAGCTTGAACCGCTTCGCCAGCTGCGCAAGTTCCTCGATGGAAGGCGTTTCCGAAAAACCGACGATGCGGAAGTTGCTGGTGTGCACCTTTAGGAGCGCCGCCGTCTGCTCCGGATCGATTGCGGATTCAAAATCGCGCAGATGCGTTTTATTCGTAGTGCCGACTTCCGAAAGCACGCTCCCGCTCTGCTCGATGATAGCGGGAATCCGAAACGAATCGCCGATCTCCACCAGCTCTCCGCGCGAAATCACCACCCTGCGGCCTTTTGCAATCGTGTTGAGGATGAGCAGCATCGCCGCCGCGTTGTTGTTGACCACCATGGCGCTCTCTGCGCCGACCAGCCGCGTTATCAGGCCTTCCACGACGGAGTGCCTGCTTCCGCGTGCGCGCTCGTCGATATCGTACTCCAGATTGCTGTATCCCCGCGCAACGTCATAAACTGCCTGCAGCGCGCGTTCACTCAGCGGCGCCCGCCCGAGATTGGTGTGCAACACAACCCCCGTTGCGTTGATCACGCGGCGCAGGTTCGGGCGCGTTTTATCCGAAAGCCTCATTTGCACGCGTTGAAGCAGCGCTTCGCGCGCGGGCAGCTCCGCGCACGCGCCGGAGAGAATCTCCTCGCGCAGCGCGTCGAGCGTCTCGCGCACCGCTTCCATTTCCAGCGGGAGCGGCGGCATATGAATGGCGTCCGCCTCGGCCAGCCAGCCGATGAGCGCATCCACTTTCGGTATTCTGCGCAGCAGTTCCGCGTGCTTCATGCCATCCTCCTGATCTCTTTTCGCGGCAAGTCAGGCGAGCCAGCCGCCGGTGCGCAGGGTCGAATCCGCGCCGTCCGCGTTCGTTTCCGAAACGAGGATGACGGGGCCTGTGCAACCCATGCCGCTCTCGGCGTATATGCCCGCTTTCCAGAGGCAGCGCACCGCCTCTTCGATATCCGTTACTTCAATGCCCGTAATCTCGTGTACGACGATTTCTTTGGGCGGGCAGCTCACCGCCTCCCGCTCCGGTTCGGCGCGCCGTTCGGACACTTGAAAAAGCCCGGCTTTTTTCGCGCTGGCAAGCTCCTTCGCCAGCACTTCCTGCCAGCTGCCGCGCACCAGCTCTCCGGCGTATTCGAGCGCGCCCGCGATCACCGGCGCACCGGACGCGCGGGATACGATCATGACCAGCCGGTCAAACCCTTCACCCAGACCCGGCCCGTACCCGCAGCCGACGGACTCATAGCTTCCGCCGCTTGTAAACGACGAAAGCAGCTTCATGATCAGATTGCCAGTGAGCGAATCGCAAACCATCACGTCGCATGCGCCCGTCAGTAGGTCGTTGCCCCGCATCACGCAGCCTTTGTCCGCCCGACCCGATTCGGCAAATGCGATGTCGTAGCCGTTTTCCTGCATGCGGCGCAGCGCGGCTTCCGCCTGTCGCGCGCCGTCGATATTCAATATGCCAACCGTTGGATTAGTCACGCCGCATGCTTTCGCGGCGGCGACGCCCAAGACGGCGTTTTGCTTCATGGCGTCCGCCCGGTTTGCCGAAACGGTGCCCGTTGTGGTCGCTATATAGAGCTCACGTCCTCGTCCGGGCGTTGTAACGCGCCCAACGGTTGCAACGCCGATTGGAAACGCATAATGCATGGTCACCGCGCCGTCGACCTGTTTGGTCGAGAGCAGTTCCTCCATGCGGCTGTGTGCCTCCTCGGCGTTTGCAGCATAGACACACTCCAGATTTTCGTCGCTCTGTGTGCCGATGTAGACGACGTGCACGCCCTTCTTTTGCGCGGCGCGCGCGCCTTCGAGCACGGTCTCTTCGCCGTGCTCACTGCCGACTCCCGTGAGCGCGAGCCGCGCACTGCGCGCGGGTGCCCCGCTCTCGAGGCTCACGGCGAGGTCGAGAAACGTCTTTGCGATGATCTGTTCCACCGAACGATCCGGCATTCCAATCACCCCTGTTTCTGCAGCATGTTCTCCGCAAATTCGCGCAGCGCCTTTGCAATCATGCCTTGAATCTGTTTTTCCGAATAGCCGGAGTCCGCCTCTTCTTTGCTGTTGCTCCGCAAAACAAACGACACCCCGTCAAACAGGTTCGTCATTCTGCCGAGGAAGAGGCTGCCTTTGCCGATGATCATCGCGCGCTCGAGCTTGCCGGAAAGAATCTCATCCCGCGCAAACCCCAGATACGGCACGCCAGAGGGGATGTGTCCCTGCGTCGGCGCCCAGCCGACCATGCCATGACGTTCCACAAACGCCGCGATATCGCCGCGTTCGATTTCACCACGTTTGACCGCGAGTGCGGCGATCATCTTATAATTCGATAACGGTACGTCTCCCGCGCCTGCGGGTTTCGTGACGTCTGGATTTTGCATCTCCACGCTGAACTTGCCGATGTCGGTGAGCTTCAGCCCCGCGCGATCCAGCGGATCGGTGACCAGAGACGTGATGACGGCCTGCGGCGAGGAACCGGTGCCGACCGTGTGTCTGCCGCATACTGCGGTGTCGATCTCCGGGTTGACGCCGTCGTTTTTGCTCACGAGCACGGCGAAACCGCCAAGCACGTCCTCCATCAGCGGCAGGCCCTTTTTCACATGGTCCTTGCCGTTCATGCCGAGTTTGGCAATGCAGCCACCCGCGGTGACGATCACGTTGTCATAGGTTCCGGCGGACACCAGCGATGCCGCCTGTATCAGCGCATGCGCCGGTGCGGCGCAAAACGCGCGCACGTCGCAGCCGGTCGCCCCGTTCAACCCGGCGATTTCCGCCGCGGCTTTGGCAAAGTTGCCGCCGCCGCGCTGGTTCATATCCCCGCAGGCTTCCTCGGAACAGTCTATGACAAACCCGACGGCGCTTTTCTCAATGCCCGCCTGCTTCACAACGTGCAGCAAGGAGAGCACGGACGTGGCTTTGGACACGAGGTTTTCCAGCATGATATGAGCCGAAAGGTTCGGGTCGATATCGTGCGCACGGCGGACATAACCCACCAACGCGCCTTCGTGATACAGCGGCTCGGCATGATCTTCCGATACGGCTTTTGCAATGGCGTCCGGTTCGGTGCCCGGTTTGATTTTGGAGAGGATCTCCTCTCCCATCAGCGGATGCGCGGCCAGCTTTGGCTGCACTTCCTCCACAAACGTGCCGGAGAGCCGGACGAGGTCGAACACGTCGCAAGCCTGCATCAACAGCAGAAACTCATCCTGCGGCATGATCTCGCCGAACGTTCCGTAGCGCGGCGCGCCCGCCATGGGTTTATCGTACCACGGCTGTTCCGTCTTCGCCAGTTCTTCGGGCGTGAGGTTGCCGATATATGTCTGGTTCGGCGGGTACTCCACCGCCTGACGGTAGCTCCTGATATGCTCCGGCAGCTGCTTAAGATAGTCCGACTCCGCGTTGAGGATGCGTTCGGAGGTCTGTGTGGTGCCGTTGTGCACCAGCATATCGGGCGCATGCACCAGAATATAGCCCGTTGCCTGTATCACGCTGTTCATTTGATTCGTCCCCGTTTCTCCCTGATGAAACAATGATGATATGAAAGTCAGCCTCCCATATCATCATTGTGTCTCTTAAAATTTGCAGTATTCCGACCGGATGGCAGACATTTCGGCCTTGATGTTATCCACATCCAGCACCATTTCCATCATGCTCACCTGATCTTCATACACCTGCTCCGCGATTTCCGCTTTCATTTCGTCTTCGCAGATATGATACACTCTGAGTCCCAAAGAGACTCCTGTCAATGGACCCGCGAACGTTGGGTCTCCGGCTGTCACAGTCTCTGCGGCCAAACCGGCTGCTTCGCCCTCGGCTGCGCCGAGCACGATCACCATGTTTTCCGCGCCATACTGTTCGGTCAGCTCTTTTACCCTTCGCTGGTTCTCAAGATCCATTGCGCCCGCGGCGGTTCAGACAAAGCATTCCGTCGACGAGAACACGACTTCTGCTCCGGCCGAGCGGACGCATTCCTCGATCGCCGGGCCCGGAATTCCGTCGCGGTCGCCAATGACGACGACTTTTGCATCTTTCAGCATACGCATCGTTCTCCTTTCTGTAAGATAAGCTTTTCTCTCTCCTCCGGCAGCGTTTTATGCGCGGCCGTCAGGAAACGTGTTTTTTGATCATCGCTTCGATGTTCTCCGGCGTTGCGTCGTCCTTGACGAGCTCGTCGATCTTCTCGCCGCCGGAATAAACCGCGATCACCGGAAGGCCCAAGACCTTCTGGGCGATGGCGAGGCGGCGCGCCTTTGTGATGTTGAGCGAGGCAAACTTCATCTTCGCGCCGTAGGTCTCCTCATAGCCGTGGATATGCGGTGTCAGCGCCTGACAGGGCACGCAGCCGTCCGAATAATAATCGACTAGCACGAGTCCGTCTGCCTGCAATACCTCCGGTTCGAAGTTTTCTTTGTCCAGATCTACCATGTTTTTGCTCCTTTGCCGTTACAGTCCTTCGAGATACCGCTCCGCCTGCACCGCGGCGATTGCGCCGTCGGCAGCGGCGGTGATGACCTGCCGCAGGCTCTTGACGCGAATGTCGCCGGCGGCAAACACGCCGGGAAGGTTCGTCTTCATGTCGTCGTCGGTCACGATATACCCGTTTTGCATCTCCAGCTTGCCTTCAAACAGCTCGCTTGCCGGCTCGAAGCCGACAAACACGAATACGCCGAATGTGCCGTCGTCCTCGTCCGCTGTGATTTCCCGCGTTTCGCCGGTTTTCACGTTGCGGACGATCATCGACTCCAGCAACCCGTCGCCGCGGAGTTCCTCCACGACCGTGTCCCAGAAAAAGTGGAGTTTCTCGTTGGCAAACGCTTTTTCCTGAATCGATTTAGCGGCGCGCAGTTGGTCGCGGCGGTGGATCAGGGTCACCTTTCGCGCGAATTTGGTCAGGTAGAGCGCTTCTTCCACGGCGGCGTCACCGCCGCCGACAACGAACACTTCGAGATCCTCAAAAAACGCCGCGTCGCATGTTGCGCAGTAGGAAACGCCCTTGCCGGTCAGTTCGCGCTCGCCGGGGCAGCCGATGCACTTGTGCACGACGCCGGTTGCCGCGATGACCGTCTTTGCCTGGTATGTTTCGCCGGCACATACGATGCGCTTGAGAGCGCCTTCGAGTTCGACGGAAAGCACCGTGTCCTGCACGGTGACCGCGCCGAATTTCGCCGCTTGTGCGGCCATTCTGGCGGTCAGCGACGGGCCTGTTTCGTGCTCGACGCTGCCGGGGTAGTTCTCGATTTCATCCGTAATGGCAACCTGTCCGCCGGGCGCGAGCTTCTCGATGATGAGCACGTCCAGCCTCGCCCTGCCTGCATACAGCCCCGCGGAGAGCCCGGCCGGGCCCGCGCCGAGGATGACGATGTCGTAGATTCTGTCCATGGGTTCCTTATTCCTTCGGTTTGGGTTAATAGGCTTCTCCAAAGAGCCGCCCGTGCCCCGACTGGTTGCCGGAGAGGTAAAAATGCGTCGTGGTATCGAACGTGATCGATTTGTCCGACGGCGGGAAATAGCCGCCCGACTCCTTGTTCAGCCGCATCACGTCCCCGCCGACAACGCGGTCCACGTCCGGCAGGGTATAGTGCTTTTCAATCGATCCGCCGCTGACGACGGCGTTGGCTTCCGGCACGTCGTCCACGAGCAGCACGCCTTCCGTTCCGTCGATACCACCGAACTCAAAGGTGATGGTCGAGGCTTTGATGCCCCGCTGCTCGGCGCACTGAATCGTGAGCATGCCGTCCACTGCGGCGTTGCCGCCGCCTTCCCAGGCCATGATGAGGCCGTTGGCGTCTAGATACTGCGCGATCTTCACGTTGAAGTTGGCGCAGCGCTCCTTGTGCCAGTTGGACGGGTTGTGGCTCCGGCAGAAGATCACGCCGCGGAAGTTGATGGTCTTGCCGTGGTTTTTGTAGAGTTCGAGCAGAATCGGGTGGTTCACGTGTAAGTAGGTCGGCACCTTGAACGCGGGCCAGACATAGTTGCCGCTGACGACGCACCCGTCGAGCATCTCGTTGGGGTGCAGCAGCGTCGGAACCAGATTGTCGATGCTCTGCCCGTAGAGGAACGTGTTGGAATACGGTCCCTGATTCTGGCACTGCCAGACCAGCACCACGTTCGGCAGGTCGGGGTTGCGCTCGTCGATGCTATATTCCGTCGTCTCGTCCGGCTCCAGCCCCTGTGTCAGCGTCGCCAGATAGGTTGAGATCTTGATCCCGATCAGGCGGATGTCGTTGTCGTACTCGATGGACGATTTGCCATCGGCCAGCTTGTACAGAATCACGAGGTTGATGGTTTCGTAAAACGGCGTGAATCCGGCGATGGGGCCCTGCATATCCAGAATCGCGTCGCGCGGGTACAAAAGCCCGCTGCTCGCGCTGGAGGTGTCCCAGGGCAGCGCCGCGCTCTCCATGACGGTGAGGCCGGAGAGCAGGTTTGTCACGCCGTCGCCAACCGTCAGCGCGCCGCCGAAGAAGCCGGAGTACTGCTTGCCGTTTCCTTCGGTCTTCACCATCGGCTGGAGCGTATCCAGCAGGTGGACGATGCGCGTGTTCTCACCGGGTTTTACGACGTCGAAATCAACGTCCTCCACCGCCTTGAACAGCGACTTAACCTGATTTCTCAGATCGTTCTTGTCGAGCGTGAGCACATGATCGCGATACGACGTGCCCTCACCCCAGACGACGTCTTTCACGTTGTAGTATTGCCGCGTGAGTTTCATGTTACTCTCCCTCCTTGCTCTCGTTGACCGTAAACACGACGGGAGCTTCCACGTCCTGCGTCAGCGCTTCGAGGGATTTTTCAAGGATCTTTCTGCGATAAGCCTTTTCGCGGTCAAGCGGCAGGCTCGGGTCTCCTATGGGCGCGGTGAAGTCGCCCCCGAATACGATGCGGTTTGCGCCTACGTTATAGGCGATTGAGGTAAAGGCCGTCACGAGAACATTCGGAATTCCCGCGCGATCCAATTCTTTGGCGATCGTTGCGCAGCAACGAGTGCAGGTTCCTCACGTGGAGGTCAGGATCGCCGCGCTGATTTCGGAGTGCTTCAGGTCGGCTACCATTCTCCTTCCAATGTCCTTGCTGCTCTCGATGTTGGTGCCGACGCCGCAGGTCGACAGAAAATACTTGTAGATGCCTTTGATGATGCCTTCGCGTTCGAGTTCGCGCATCATATCGAGCGGAATCAGCCGGTGCGGGTCGGCGCTCGCGTCGGTGGTGTCATAGCCGCCGTGGATGGACTCGTAAACACCCTTTTTCAGCTCGTCCACGCCTTCGATGTCGTAGCTGCCGTAGGTAACGGAGAACGACTGGCGCAGCTTGTCCGGGTTTCCTACCGGCACGAGGCCGCCTGTTGTAATCAGCGCAATGGTTGCGTCCTTGGTGTTCGAAAGCTTCGGCGCGGGATTGACGACCTCAAATCCGCGCAGCGGAACCTCGGTTGTAAACGGGCGCCCATAGAGCTTGTCGAGCAGCATCGCGGTGACGCGCTGCGCTCCCGTGTCCTCGTGGTATTCGTTGTAGCGGTGCCCCGTCGGCAGATAGTGCTCAAACCGCGCCGCGCGAATCTCTTCGCGCTTTGCCATTTTCAGCGCGAGCTGCGCCAACGCCGGCAGCGACTTGGACATGCCGGCCGCCGTTTCCCTCGTGGACACGATGTAGTTGTCCTTGACAAACATCGCAACGGCAGGATTTTCGTGCCACATGGCGGTGACGCTGGGGATTCCCAGCTCCCTGCGCACAAAGTCGCAAACCCGGGCGCACGCAACGCCATAGCGGCCTGCGTTAAACGCGGGACCGGCAATAAATACGTCCGGTTTGATCTCGCCAAGAACCCTCTTGATCTCCTCCGAGGCAGTCTGGAAGTTCTCATCGTTGTTGATGAAGTTATCACCGCAGACGATGATCTTTACGACTTCCATCTCGCCCTTCCAGAGCTTCTCGAGGCCTATGGCGGGGCCTTTCTTTTCGTCGATGAACGACAGGCCGATATCCGCCATGGTTTCTCCGCCGAGACCGGCGTAAAACTGGTTGATATAATGGACTGCTCTCAATACGGCCAAAACAGCTCCTCCTTTGGTCAGTATATTTCCAACTGTTGGTTCAATGTTTCTGCCCGGTTGCCGCCGTTTGTGTTACTCGGCGGCGGTCTCGCCGCCGGGCACGGCCGCGCGGCCGTTTGGCGGGCTGGATACGATCAGAATTTTCGCACCCGCATCCTCGGTAAAGATGCAGTGCTCCACGTCGGAATCAAAGATCACCAGATCGCCCTGCCCGAGCTGATAGCGGTTGCTCTCGACCATGACGACCACGCTGCCTTCGAGCGTGATGATCATCTCCTGCCCTTCGGCGTGCTTGTGAATGTTGCGCTCGGCCGGTGCGTTGGGCGGCAGCGTCACCTGACTGACCTGAAGGTTCTTTCCTTCGCGCGAGGTGATCACGTTAAACGCAATCCCGTCCGCCGTCAGGTGGTTCTGCCCGTCGCTTTTGCGGACGAGCACCGTCTCGGTATCCCGCGTGTCCAGAAAATGGATCAGGTCTACGCCAAAATATCTGGCGAGCCGCTGCAGGTTTACGATGGAGATGGAATACTTCTCGTTTTCCAACCCCGAGAGATAGGAGTAGCTCATGCCCGTTTCTTCCGCCAGCTGTTGCAGCGAAATATCACGGATTTTGCGCAAGCTCCTGAGCTTTTGTCCGACGTTGATGCCGTCCCTGCTCTCCGCCATAGCCTTTTTTACCGGTCCGTTTCTTCTTTATTTCCGCGCTGTTTATACGGGCGGCAGACTGCCGTCGATCATGTCGACGAAAATCGTCTTTGAAATCATGTATTTGTGGATGCCGGCGACGCCGATGCCGCTCTGCTTCCAGCCTGTGCCGGGCGACTCGATCATGGCTTTGCTGAAATACGTGTTCACGTAGATCTGCCCGCCCTTGATCTGCTGGGCCACCCGCAGCGCGCGCTTGACGTTCTTGGAGAATACACCGCCCGCGAGGCCGTATTCGGTTCCGTTGGCGAGGGCGAGCGCTTCCTCCTCCGTTTCAAACGGGGTCACGCAGAGCACCGGCCCGAAAATCTCCTCCTGGAAGATGGTCATATCGGGCGTAACGTCCGCAAAGATCGTTGCGGGAACAAAGTTGCCCTTCTGCAGTTCGGGATCGGTATAGGGTACGCCGCCGGTGATCAGGCGCGCGCCTTCCTTTTTGCCCGACTCGATGTACTTCCAGACGCTTTCGGCATGGCTCTTGGAGATCAGCGTGCTGAAGTTGACACCTTTCATATAGTCAAACCCGTCTCCGGGCACGAACGCCTCGCACTCCGCCTTCAGTTTGGCGAGGAACTCTTCGTAGATGTTCTTATGCAGGATCAGCCGCGTGCCGGAGACGCAGACCTGCCCGGAGTTGAGTGTAAAGCCAAACTTGGCCCACTTGACGACTTCGTCCACGTCCACATCGTCGAACACGATATTCGGGCTCTTGCCGCCGAGCTCCAGCGCGATGTCCTTAACGGTATCCTTCGATACGCCGATGATGTTCTTGCCGGTCTCTGTTCCGCCGGTCATGGAGACCATGTCGACCAGCGGGCTCTTCACCATCGCGTCGCCGATTTCGGCGCCGGATCCGGTGATGACATTCACCACGCCCGCCGGGAAGCCGGCTGCGTGGAAAATCTCCGCCAGCAGCATCATGCTCAGCGAACCCCAGGACGAGGGCTTGATTACGACGGTGTTGCCCGCGGCAAGGATCGCGCAGACTTTCTGGCAGCCCATCATGAACGGGCCGTTCCAGGGCAGGATCTCGCCGACGACGCCGCACGGCTGCCAGAGCACATAGTTGAGGCATCCCGTTTCGCAGGGAACGACCTTGCCTTCCAGGCAGCGTGCCTTTCCGGCAAAATACTCAAATGCGTCCACCGCCATCTGCGCTTCATAATACAGTGCGCTCATATAGAGCTTGCCGCACTCCAGCGTTTCGATGACCGCGAATTCCTCCGCCCTTTGCGCGAGAAGCTGTCCCGCTTTGAGGAGAAGTTTGCTGCGGTCCTTGGCGGACATGGTGCCCCAGGGGCCTTCGTCATATGCGCGGCGCGCGGCGGCGATCGCCTTGTTCAGATCCGCCACACGGCCTTTATACGCTTTTGCAAATGGTTGATTGTTGACAGGGTTGATGACATCAAACGTTTCTTTTGCTTCCGACTCTACAAACGCACCATCGATGTAGAGCTTATAAGGTTCCTGTTTCACGAACGATAATGGATCCATATTCTTCTCTCCTCTGAACAGCGATTTGATCTGACGCGGACATTCGATATTTGATATATTTCATTATACGGTTGCCCACTGCGACTGTCAACGAGCATGACGTTGTGTTCCGCTATTTTTATATGTTTTTAGCAATTTTTTCATGTGTTATTGTCATTTTTTATTGCCGACTACGGTTTGGTCGTACAAAATACATTCGGTTCGTAGAACAATGCCCGGATAGCATCCCTCTTTGTCGGTTCATTTGCGCCGGTACGGCCTGTAAAAGAAAGCAGCGAACTCTCAGGCATTCGCCGCTTTTCAATAACAAGCTCCCGCGCCGGTTCTGTGTCGGTTATTGTCAATATTGATCGAGAAACGCACGAATCGAAACGATATCCTTATCGACCTGCTGTTTGACTTCCTCAAGACTGTTGAATTTAATCACGCCGCGGATATGCACATGGATTTCCAGTGTGATTGTCTTGTCATACAGATCCTGATTGAAATCGAGCAGGAATGTTTCGATCGAAATGTAGTCGTAATTGTCGTCGGACGGGCGCTTGCCGATGTTGGTCAGTCCCTTGACGATGCCGCCTTCGATATCAGACAGCGTACCGTATACACCGTATACCGGCAGCTGCTTGTAGGGTTTATAGCCCAGGTTCGCCGTCGGCATGCCGACGGTGCGGCCGCGCGCTTTGCCGTGCATGACCGTGCCCATGAACAGATGCGGGTGCCCCAGCAGCGCGTTCGCCTGCTCCAGCCGCCCTTCACCCAGTTCGGTTTTGATGCGGTCGGCCGTGACGGCTTCCCCGTCCACCAGAACGGTTTCGCATTCTTCCAGCGTATATCCGAATTCCGCCGCGTATTCGCGCAGAAGCGCGATGTTCTCGTTGTTCGACCCGGCAACGATGACCTTCGCGCCGAGTTGGCCGACCAGAACCTCGCCGACAAACGCCTTTAGCGGGCGATCTTTCTCTGCCGCACCGATCGGATAGGAAACCATGACCTGCGGTCCGTTCTTTTCAAGCAGATAACGCTTCTCCTCCTCCGTCGAGAGGATTTTTTTGTCCTGCAGCAGCGACTCGTCGTATGCGTAAGAGACCACAACGGAGGTGAGTCCGCTTGCCGCGGCTTTTTCGAGACGCTTGACCACCGCCATATGGCCGGTATGCACGCCGTCGAATTCGCCGAACGCCACGCAAGTGTTCTCCAGCCGGACATCGCTCTGAGAGTAATATTTCATAAAACCACGCTCCTTATATGCTGGGCATTCTGCCGCGCAGGCTCGCCGTCACGGCAGAATGCCCTTCGGTCTTCACTGAAACCGAATTGAAATTGGGTTACGCCTTTTTCTTTGCCTGGCTGATGGCGTAGATGATCATGCCGAGTACGAAGTAGGCGATCGTCCAGATCCAGAGCATGTAGCCGCCCTGGAGGATGCCCGGGATGTACGCCGCGATGATCACGATCAGCGTGATGATCGGCAGCGCGTTGCCGCCGGGCGCCGTGAACTTGTCGGTCAGTTCGGGATTCTTCTTGCGCGCCGCCATAATCGTCAGGCAGATGATTGCCACGACGATGGCGTTACAGAGCGAACCGAAGTTGACGATGAAGTTCGTCGCGCTCGGGAACGCCGCAATGATGCCAACCACAAGGATGACGACCATCTGCGCATTGACCGGCGTGTTTGTCTTTTCGTTGATCTTGCCAAGGCCCTTGGGCAGAATGCCCGCTACCGCGGACGCCTGCAGCGCACGACCAGCCAGCGCCATAACAACGAGGATCGTCGTCAGCAGCGCGAGCACCGCGGCGACCGTGACCACATAGCCCAACCACGGCAGATTCGCCAGCGTTGTGAATACCGCCGCATACATCGGGATATACGCCATGCCCGGATTCTGCTGGAGGAAGCCCGCCGTTACGAGACCCAGCGTGGTGACGATCATCAGCACGTAGAGCACGAGCACGACCGACATCGCGATGACCATCGACTGCGGAACCGTCTTCTTCGGGTTCTTGATTTCACCAACCATGAACGACACAGCAACGATTGCGCCAAACGCGACCATCGCGATCGGGATCGCGCCCATGAAGCCCCATGCGCCTTCCGCGCCCTGCGTGAAGAACGGGACCAACGCGCCGCCGTCCCATTTGCCGCTCGAGAAGCCCGTGACGACGAATACGATCATCGCCAACGCCAGCCCGATCGTCAAGCCGGTGTTGATCTTGCCCATCGCCGAGATTTCGATGATGTTCAGTACGCCGCAGATGATTACCGCAGCAATCGCGATCACCGTTCCCAGGCTGCCAAGCGCGGGGAAGCTGACGCTCAAGTAGATGCCGATGTACATGGCCGAAAATGCCGCGCCGGCGATGCAGCCGAACAGGTATGCCCAGGCCGAGATCCATCCCCATACCTTACCAGCTTTTTCAGTCTTGCCCAGCGCCTTTGCCGGAAATACGAAGATTCCGCCTGACTGCGGATACATCGTGGAAAGTTCCGCCGTCTGCAGACCATAGGCCACCAGTATGATGCCTGCCACGATCCATGAAATGATGGATGCCGGGCCGGCGTTCATGATGGTCACGCCCGACAGCGAGAAGATCGCGCTTCCGATCATTCCGCCGATCAGGATTGCCGTACTGCTGAGTAATCCGAGTTTTCCCTTTTCGTTAGACATTTCTTACCCCCTGCTTTCTTTTTTTCTTTTTATCTTTTGGCGCAGCTTGGCCTGCACCGAAAGTCTGAAGAGTTGGCGTTAACGCGCTTCGCGCGTCATCGTCCGGGTTGTTGGGCGCAGCTTGACCTGTGCCGAAAGTCCGAAGAGTTGGCGTTAACGCGCTTCGCGCGTTATCGTCCGGGTTGTTGGGCACAGCTTGGCCTGTGCCGTAGATGCATTTGATTTTTAGAGCCAGAACAAAAGGGTTTTTGTGAAACGGTTCATCTCTTTACGCGGCTCACGCCGCGTAAAGAGTTCCGTTAATATGTTGTTTGATCCAATTAAGCAGTTGTCCCGAAAAAGAACTTGGGACGATGATCGTGTAGATTATATCAGTTTTTGTTAGAATTCAACCAGTACGCGGAAGGTCTTCGGGTCAACTGCGCGCTCAAACGCGTAGTCAATGCGATCCAGCGGAACGGTTTCCGCAATATAGTGTGTCGGGTCGACAATGCCATAGTCGAGCAGACGCGTCGCTGCGAGAAAATCGCGCGTGTTTTGGTTGACAGCGCCGGTGATGTTGATTTCGCTCGAATGCACATGGTTGACATTCAGCTCGACGGGTTTACCCGGTCCGAAAGAGGAGTACATGATGACCCGGCCGGTCTTTGCCGTCATCTCGATGCTGTCCGCAGCGAGCTGCGGAATGGCGACCGTGCAGAACACGACGTCCGCACCGCGGCCTTCGGTGAGTTCCTTTACCTTTTCAATCGCGTTGGTTTCCCGCGAGTTGATCAGAATATCCGCGCCGCTCTGTTTTGCAACCTGCAAACGCTCCTCGTCCACCTCGCAGACGATGACGCGCGCGCCTTTGCGCTTGGCCAGCTGAATATGGAAGTTGCCCATAATGCCGCCGCCGATGACGACAACATCGTTGCCCAGTTCAATCTGGGCGTTGTTGACGCTGTGGACGCAGCATGCGAGCGGCTCCGTCAGCGCCGCAGCGCGCAGGTCGGTATCGTCCGCCATCTTATAGACGGCTTTTGCGTCCATCATCATGTATTCCGCAAGGCCGCCGGGGCCGCCGATGCCTTCGTGGATGTTCGCTTTAAAGGAGATGACGCACTGGTTTTCATGCCCCGTGCGGCAATAGTAGCATTCTCCGCATTCGGTCAGCAAACGCGCGGAGACCTTGTCTCCAACCTTCAGGTTTTTCACCTTTTCGCCGACGGCGGCAACGGTGCCTGCCGCCTCATGTCCTCCCGCAAAGGGATAGCGCTTCATCACGCCGGAATAAATACGCTGCTCCAGCGTGCAGATTGCACAGTACGCAACTTTCACGAGCACTTGATTGCCCTGCGGCTGGACGAGCGGCTTTTCGACGATTTCAATCTTTTTCTCGCCCGCGAGGATAGCAACTTTATATGTATCGTTCATTTTCGTACTCCTTAGAACTTCTTGTTCAGCTCTTTGAGGGCGGCTTCCACGCTGCAGTCTTCGTGAATGATCCGCGCAATCGCGCTGGCATATCTGGCCGGGTCTTCGTGTCCCCAGATGTTGCGGCCCATCGCGATGCCCGCGCCGCCGGCGGAAAGCGCATCCTTGATGTCGGTAAGCAGCTTTTCTTCGGAAACCTTTTTGCTCCCGCCGAGAATGACGACCGGCACATATACACTCTCGCAGAGCTCGTGGAAGCTCTCCGGTGTACCGGTGTACTCGGTCTTAATGATGTCCGCACCCATCTCGGCGCCCATGCGGCAGGCGAACGTGATGTTCTCCGGTGTTCTGGAGTCCTCGCCGCCTTCAAACCCTCTGGGCAGCATCTCCGCGACGAGCGGCAGATTCCACTTGTTGCAATCCATGATGTTGCGCGAGAGATTCTCTAAAATCTGGTCTTCCCACTTCGAACCGGGGAACCCCATGCTGATAACGGCGTCCGCACCCAGGCGCAACGCGTCTTCGATGCCGACGACCGTCTGGAGCGGTTTATCCTTTGAGCCGATATAGGAACAGGAGCCGTCAAGCCGGAGGATGATACCTTTTCCGTGAAACTCGTCCGCAAACTTTTCCGCGAGGCCGACGGTCGCGAGAAACGCATCCGCGCCCGCTTTCGCAACTTCGCTGATGATCTTGCCGGGATATTTCATAGCCGGAAGCACGTTAAAGCCGTTGCCATGGTCCATCGCCATGATAAACGTCTTTCTGTCGCTTCTGAATATATGATTGATGCGATGTGATTTGTTTGCCATATTTCTTTCCTCCGTGCATTGCATGTGTTTGATTTGGGTCAATGTTGTGATGATTCGCTCCAGGTGTTACATATGCTCACTCTTTGGTCTTTTGTAACCTATGGTATGAATTTATCATATTTTATCCCCGAAGTAAAGAGCAAATTTCTTTATGTCATTCGATTTTTAGAAGAATAACGTTTCCCGCGGCAATTCACCTTTGCGTATGGATTTTCCAGGCGGCATCGGCTTTTACAATAAAAAAAGACAGCCCCTGATGTGCGGCTGCCGTTTCCCCGGTTTGATCCGTTTATATCATTTTTAGAACCTTTGGTTTAACCAAAGGCTTTTTGCACCTCGATGGCGGTGTTCAGGTCGGTGATCAGCACGTTGATCAACCGCCCTTTGATCGCGCCGATCATCGCCTGCAGCTTATCGCTTCCGCCCGCGATGCCGACGCGAACCGGAATCTTCATGTAGCTGTCGTAATCGATGGCAAATACCCTTTCGTTGATTCCGCTTTTGATCACCGTGCCGTTTGCGTCAAAATAGTGCGTGCAGATTTCGCCAACGGCTTTTTGCTCGCGCAAAGCCCGGTATTCGTCGTCAAACATGAATTTCTTCGGAACGAGGTTCATCTGGTCTGAAAAGCTGCCGATGCCAACCATCGCCACCGTGCACTGCTTCATCGTGTCGTACACTTGCGAAAAGAAATTCTGGCTGAGCATGGAATCCCTGAGCTGCTTGTTCTCCACAATGATAGGCGCATACATAAAGCAGGGTCTCGCCTTTAAGATCAAGGCGCTGTCCCGCACGATATTGTCCGAATTGGTGCTCGTCTCCTCTGCGTTCAGCCCGCCTACAAGCTGCGTCACGGTCAGATTCTTCCGGCTGACAGGATGCAGGCTGCTCACCAGATGGGACAGCGCCCGCCCGCGCGAAAACCCGACGATATCGCTGTCTTTCAATACGCGCTCCAGATACGCCGCAGCGGCGGCACCCAGCGCGTCGTTGATGTCCTGCGCTTCGCTGCCGGTGACCACGACCTCATTCAGGCCGGTGCTCTCTTCCAGCCGCGCTTCGAGTTCTACATTTGTGTTTTCATGTTCCCGTATCGTGATGGTGACAATGCCGGTTTCGAGGCATCGTTTGATGATCCTGTTGACACGCTGGCGAGACATCGCCATCTTTTTGGCGATCTCATCCTGCGTCATGCCGATCTTATAGTAATAGTACGCGATTTTCACATACTCGTTTTCCTGGATTGTTTCAGCCACGACTTCACCTGCTCGTCATCGACATCCTTGTCGAAATTATCTATACCATTATATCATCAATTTCGAGGTTTCAGCGCGCTATCGCACAAGATTCATCGATAAAAATCTGTCGTTTATTGGCTGCTGCTTGTTGCCCTTTGACTACAGGAGATCCAGCATCTGCTGTGCGGAGTCACGCAGTTCCCCCTCCGGCGCGAGCCGCAGCACCGCTTCAAAATCGCTCTTGGCCAGTTCATAATCCTTTTGATCCGCCGCGCAGATGCCGCGGTTGAAGTAGCAGTTCGGCAGCAGTGCCTCAACATTTCGATCGATCACGGTTGTAAAATCCGCAATCGCCGCCTGCATATCTCCAACGGCCATAAAACACGCGCCTCTGTAATAGTACGCGTCGTCGATATCGAGTTTGAGATCGATCGCATCCGTAAACAGTACGACCGCATCCTCGTAAACACCGAGGTTCATCTTTGCCAGCGCCATATAGTAATACAGCGATTCATAAGTGAAGTTTTCCGAGCCGATCGAAACGGCTTGCTCGCCGTAGGAGATGACGCGCTCAAAGTCACCGACCAGATAACTCGCCAGAGCAGACTGGGCATAACACGCACTGGGATCGGAATATCCCGCTTCCTCCGCGCTCAAAAAGCTCTCAACGGCGTCTTCATAACGCCCCGCCAGCATCTGAGCGGATGCAAGCAGCATATATGTTTGTCCCGCCTCGTCTCCGTCAGCCTGTAAAATCGCCTCATACTGTCCGATAGCGTCGTCATAACGCTCGAGCTGGATATATGCGTTTGCCAGCATGGAGCGGGACTCTAAATCCTCCGGATGCAGATCGACATATCCTTCCAGCGCGTCGGTTGTTTTCTGCATATCGCCCTGTTCGGAGTAAATCTGCGCGTGGATGAGCAGTTGTTCGTCCGCATATGCGCCGGGCGAGATGTATGAAAAACTCACCAGCGCCGCGTCGTACTGACCCATCAGGGTTTCCAGACAACCGCGCTTGAGCCAGAGTTCGTCGTTGAGCGCCGTATCGCCCGCGTCCGCAAGCGAGAGGCACGCGTCGATTTCCTTGAGCGCCTCGTCATATTTTGCCGATCCGATCAGTATGGACGCGCTGCGATAATGCTGCTCCAGCGTGGTCGGGGTCACGAATAGCTGCGCGAGCATGTCCTCCATGCGCGCGGCGATATTCTTGTTGACAAAGTCGGTGGATTCGCTGAGCGTATACTCGGAAGCAGAGCCGCCGGTCTTTGGAATCTCAACGCGCGCGGCATTCGCCAACAGCGCCGTTGCCGCCATCGCAACCGCCAGAAACCCGGCGAGCGCACGCGTCCACCAAGCGTGCATCCAGTTCTTTTTTTCCTGCTTTTCTTCCTGTTGCATGACGCCTCCAATTGAGCCAACTATATCACGCGAACCCATCGCGCGCAACACCGCCGCAACCGAAAACGATGCGGCTCCCGTTATACCGTATCGGAAGCCGCCCGTATTCATTTGCCGGTTGTTTTGAGTTCGATCCTAATCCCGTTACACCGGATCGTTTTGCTGTATCGCGGCGATATCCAGCGTTGCCAGCGCTTTGGAGACCTCGTTTACGACCTGAATATAGTTCAGATCCGCGTCTCTCAGTGCCGCAGCTGCCGCCAGCAGCGTGTCCATATCGGTCAGCTGCTCTTCCAGCCGTTGTACGACGTCCGGGTATTTCTCGCGCCAGTTGTCACCAAATGCGTCTGCGGCTGCCTGCGCTTCTTCTTCGGTTTCGGCCGTGTACACCGCCGCAAGATCTCTGAGCAGTGCATCCCAGTCACCGGGTTCGATTTGCGCGCGCATGGCGGCAATCCAGAACACATCGGAGGCGATCAGCACCGTGCCGGGGAAGAGTTCGCCAAACGCCGCGAGGAACGCAGCCGCCGAATCACCCAGCCCGTCGATGAACGCAAGCCCGAGCGGCAGGCCGAACATCTTCACCAGATCGGACAATCCGACGAGCGAGTCGGCATCCCCGATTCTGGCAATGGATACGCCGAGAATCTTGATCTGTCCGCGGATATCCGCGCCAACGAGCAGATAGAGCATGAGGCCTTCGCCTTCGAGTCCGTCGATGTTCGTCAGCCGGATGCCGATGAGGAACACCAGCCGCAGCAGCTGATTGACGACGTAGATCCTGCCGTACTCGGACACGAGGATCAACTGTCCCGGAACCTGCACATGCAGCGGCGCACCCGCTCTTCCGATATCGCCAAAGGCATAGATACTCAGATTCTGCGCATAGATTCTGCCGCCGTACAGCGCCCCGCCGACCCGGAGGACAACCGTTGTTCCCTTGATATCGACCGTCTGGATATGGCCGATGCTGTTGATGTAGATATTGCCGCCGGTGATGCGGAGGTTGTGCACATTGGTGTTCAGCGGGTTGTCCGGCGTGCCGACGTCGCCATTGGCGATGAGTACAAAGTTGTCCGCGAGCACGAATCCGCCCGCGCGCTGCGTCACCGCACCGCCGACGCTGAGCCAAATGCCCCAGCCTTGTGCGGAGAGTGTGCCGATCTCCAGCGGTCCGAGATTGTGAATCGTCATCTGATCGGCAAAGCCGCTCAGCGAGCCGACGTCGAGTTCGGCAGCCGTGCCTTCGATGTTTCCGCCGATGGCGTTGAGCACCGCGGAATCCGCCTTGATCATCGCGACACCCGCAGGGCTTTCATCCATCAGGTCGCCGTTTGCCGTCAGCCATACGCTGCCGCCCGTGATGCCGCCGATGTTCATCGAAGCCGGGCTCGTCAGTGCTACCGTACCGGCGCTGTCCGCGTCGATGCGGATCAAACCGCCAACTTGTGTCGGAATCGGGGTATCGAGTGCACCGACGCTTCCGCCGGCGTAAATCGTCAAATCGAGCGCTACGCGGATGGTCGGCATCTCGGGTGTTATCGTTTCATCCGCGGCAAAGGATGCGCCGAACGAGTCGAGCACGACAGCGGGTTGCGCCGCCAGCGCATCGAGCCAGGCCTGTCTTGCCGCCGCAAGTGCCGTGGTCGCGTCCGCAACTTCCTGCTGCGCTTCCGCTTCGGTCGGCAGGAGCGCCAGTTCGCCGTTGATCGCCGTCAGCGCGGCCTGCTTCTCGTCCCGCAGGGCCAGCGCCGCCAGATAGTCCTCCAGCGCCGCGATGACTTCCGCGTCCTCGTCCGTCCCCTTGATCAGCCGCGCATCGACCCAGGCTTGGTAGGCCTCGTCCAGCGCGAGCTGCGCAGCGTCGAGTTCGCCGCCGGCCAGCGCTTGCTGTGCCAGCAGACCCTGCACCGCGGCGAGTGTGTCATTCGCCTGATCCAAACGATCCTGCGCGTCCTCGGCGGCTTCTTTCGCGGCGTTTGCCGCGGCATGCGCCGCATAAACCGCTTCCGCATTGTCCAGCGCGCCGCGAGCCGCCGTTTCGGCGTCTATGGCTTCCTGCACGGAGGCGAGGCTGTTGCTTGTCAGGTATTCATCCAGCGTTTGCTGTGCTTCGGCTTCGGCTTCCTGCGCCGCCGTCAACGCGGCCTGCGCCTGATTCTTTGTCAGCCCTGCGGCGGCGATGATCAGGTTCGCCGCTTCTTTTTCTTCCGCAGTAGATGCACTGTTTGCAAGCACGAGATACGCATCCAGCACCGCCTGTGCCGCCGCGGCGTCGAGTTGATGCTGCAACACGATCGCTTCGAGGCGCTGCGCCTCCTCGCTCACTTCGCGTGCCAAGATGTATTCATCCAGCGCGGCGAGCGCGTCCTTTGCCGCCTGCAGTGTCTTGCTTGCCTGCGTGAGCGCGTCGAGATTCTCGGCCGTCGGGTTGAGCAGATAGGCGTTCTCAGCCGCAAGTGCTTCCGCCTGCGCCTGCAGCAGCGCATCCGCGATATCAAGTGCTTCGGCTTCCGGCGCCGGATCGGTGTACTTGTCCATGAGGCTCTGCGCTTCGTCAGAGGCAAGCTGCGCGTTCACGAGCTGCTCCGCGGCGGCGAGTTTATCCGCCACAGAGGCGAGCGGATCTGCGAGCGTGTCGCTCGCTTCGTTGATTATGGTTTGAATGCTCAACAGATAGCGGGACGTTTCATAGACGCCTGTTGCCAGCCGCAGCGTCAGCGCCGCTGCCGCCAGATCATCCGCCGAAGTCAGCGGGTCCGCCGCGAGCGCGTCGTAAGCAGTCTGCGCGTCATCGAGCGCATCCAGCGCATCGTTGACCGCGATCTGCGCCGCCAGCAGCGCTTTCTGTCTGTCAAGTTTCTCCTGCGCCAGCGCGAGCACCGTGAGTTTTTCGACGAGTTGCTCCGCTTCGATGAGCAGGTTCGCGTCGTCGATAAGTTGCTGTGTCGCGTCGAGCGCGGCCTGTGCATTGGCGGCATCGACAACCGCCGTGTTGTAAACATCCAACGCAATGCCCAGGGCTGCATCGGCCGCCTCAAGCAGCGCATAAGCCGCAGCGATTTGTTCATCGGTCGCGGTCGGATCGCTCAGCAACGCCAGATATGCATTCTGCGCGTCGAGCAACTTGTTCGCCGCCTCGAGCGCCGCGTCATGTGCGGCGGTTTCCACCAGCCGCGCCGCATCCAGAAGCCCAGCTTGCTCAAGCAGCATCTCCATGGTGCGTGTGATATAGGTTGTGAGCACGTCCACGCGCGCCTGCGCCGCGTCCGCTGCGTTGATGAGCAGGTCGAGCTCGTTCTGCGCGTCCACAACGCTCTGTATGATCTGGCCAAGCGCGCTGTCCGGGTTCGCGTCGTAAACGCTTCCCTGCACCGTCAGCACCGCTTCGCCTTCGGCATAAAGTTTTTCGAGGAACACATCCCCGTCGAGTTCCGTTACATATACGTTTCCGCCGGAGAGCGCAACCGTGCCCGCACCGGAGCGGTTCGCGTCGAGAATGAACGCTTCGTCGATTGTTCCGATGTCGCCCGCCGCGTCGATGGACGCGCCGTATCCGGCGAGTACGAAGCCGGTCAGCGTCTCCTGCGTGCCGCTCACGAGCGAGATGCGTCCGGTAGCGGTGAGCGCGATTTCGCCGTTGCCCTGCGGGAGATTGAGTATCAGGTCGCTCTTGGCGTCGAAGAACGCGCCGAGCGTACCGAGTGCGTCCACGGTGCCGCCCGCGCTGATGGTCAGCGGCTGCTCAGCCGATGCGCCGAACGAACCCTCGCCAACGGTCAGGTCGATATCCCCGCCCGCGGAGAGGTTGAGCGCGCCATCGAGCACCTGCTGTTCGCTGCGGTGATCCACAATGGAACCCGGCGCGGTCAGCACAATGTCGCCGTCCGCCTGCACGCTGCCGAGGCCTAGCTCGCCGGATTGCTCGCTGACATAGACGGAGCCGTCTCTGGCGAGAACGTTGAGCAGCGTGCTCTCCTCGTCAAACGTGACACGCAGCCAGTCGTAACGCACCGCAACTTCCAGCGCCCAGCCGGTGACCGGATCGCCGTTTTCATCAAGCATCGGTGTATCGTCGTCATTGAGCAACGGAATCTGCACCAGTACATAGACGGGTGTATCAGCAGACACAGGATCCGAGCCGAACGGCACGATCACGATCGGCACAGCACTCGAGCCCGAAGGATCGAATCGTACGCCGAACTCGGTGTTGAACGCGGTATATCCGCGCGGCGTCTGATCTGCGGTATAAACCTCCTCGTCCGCATTCACGAGCCGGACGGGATGGTTGGTACGCTGGTTGATGTTGATCGGCTGCGCGGCTGTGCCGACGCTGCCCTGCGCATTGAGCGTGATGTTCCAGCCGGTCACGAGGTTGTCCGGCGAATTGGCCAGTATGCTGCCGGCAAGTGCATCCAAGGAAACATCTCCGCGCACGGACAGGATTGCGCCGACGGTGATATCACCCTCGTCCTGCGTGATGGCGATGCCGCCTTCGTTGGTGACAAACGCTTCGCCGGTGCTGAGTCCAACGCTGAGGTTGAAGTCGCGCGCAGGCGGGTCGTCGCAGGTGTCTTCCGGGGTCACGCTGGCTTCCAGCGCTCTACGGAAGAAGTCGTCGATATCGTTCTGCGTTAACAGCCCGCTGAGCAGATCTCCGAGGGATTCGATCAGATCCGAATCCAGCAGCGCCGCGAGTACGGCAATTGCTTCGCTCTCATCAATGACATACTGCGTGACGTCGACGCCTTCGATCAGCTGCGTCGTCTGCTCGGTCAGCGCGTCAATCAGCGCCGCGAGCAGCTCGCCGTCGGTCAGTATCGTCGGTTCGGCTGCGCTCATCGCGTCGTATAGTGCCTGTCCGAGTGTCGGCCCGAACAGCTCTTTGAGCATGGTGAGATCCGCGAGTCCGGTTCCGGCCGTATGGACAGCCGACCAGAGCGCCGCGACGTCGATGTTATCCAGATACGTCCGGTCGGATGCGCGCTCTGCGATCCACGCTGCGAGCTCCTCCGGTGTTTCAGCGTTGAGCAGCACATTGAAGAATTGCTCGTCGCTGTACTTGAGATACACACCCGAGAGATACAGCGCGTCTTCGCCTGTGCCGTCGTAGCCGCCGAATATTGCATAGAACGGGCTGCTCGCCAGAGGCAGGTCAACCGCGTTGATGTAATAGTAGGTTACCTCGTTGATGCGGACGGTGATCTCGGCGGGGATGTCGATGAGCAGTCGGTGCTCGTCCGAACCGATGCCGCCGTTTGCCGCGCGCAGCGTCAGCGACGCGCTGGCGGGCGTGTCGTCTTTTGCGAAACTGATCAACGGATGGCCCTGCGTCTCGTCGAACAGCGCGAGCCTGCCGTATGCCAGCAGGGAGATGTTGCTGCCGCTTGCAACCAGGCTATTAAAGAGCACATCGTGTTCCGTACTCATCAGCACGACGTCGCTGTCGGTCGCCGTAATGACCGGAATGATGATATCACCGTACACCCTTGCATCCCAGACGCTTCCGACGTCCAGCGCGTCCATCGTCAGGCCGCCGGCTTTGCTGTAGAGGTATACGCTTGCGCCTCTGATCTCCGCGGAACCGATTGCGATGTCGCCGTAAACGTTGATATAGACCGTTCCGCCGTGGATGCCCCAGGTATCGGCCGTCAACCCGCCGTCCGTGCTGTCGAGCCGGACGAGTGAATCGTTCCACGCGGCCTGCGTAATCTCGATTTCACCGTGCACAAACGCGCTGATCTCGCTTCCATCCGCAATCCAGAGGTCGGAGAAGAGCCCGCCGTTGCTGCTCGCAAGCGAGATCGTGCTGTCTGTCGAGGTGAGTGTTCCAATTGAGATGTCGCCAAACACGCTTGCCGTCACGTCGCTGTCGGTCACTCCCCATGTCTCGGATGTGAGCGCGCCGTTGCTGCTCGTGAGCGAAACCGTGCTGCCGTTTGCCGCGGTGAACGCACCAATCCCGATGTCTCCAAATACGTCTGCGGTCACATCGCTGCTGTCGATATCCCATGTATTGGATGTCAATCCGCCGTTGCTGCTCGTGAGCGAAACGGTGCTGCCGGTCGCTCTCAATGCGCCGATATCATAGTCGCCATATACGCTCGCGGTCACGTCGCTATCGGTCGCATCCCAGGTATCGGACGTCAAACCGCCGGTACTGCTCGTGAGCGAAACGACGCTGCCGTTTGTTGCCGTGAATGCGCCGATTGCGAAATCGCCAAATACATCTGCGGTCACTTCGCTGTCGTCTGCATCCCAACTCTCAGAGGTCAGTCCGCCGCCCGTGCTGGTCAGCCAAACCGTGCTGCCGTCGCTCGCGGTAAACAGCCTGATGTCGATGTCTCCCATCGCGTCGAGGTTCGCCGTGCTGGCGTACACTTTGGCTTCCTCGGGTATGGCATCCTGATCAGGATCGTAGCGCACGATCAGCGTATCGATGACGATCGCGCCGGTGATCAGCGGATCGCTTCCGTTGGAGTGTGCGTCGAGGATGAGGTTGCCCGCGATCACTTCCACACGGTTGCCGAGGATGTCGCCGTTTTCGGTCTCGATGTGGTAGGTCGCGCCATTGATGATGCGGGTGTTCTCCTCCAGCGTGATGCTGCCCGCCGAAGCCGGAACGAAGATATACATGCTGCTCGAGATCAGCCCGAGCTCGCCCGTGATGTCGTAAACAGTTAGTTTCCCGCCTGCGGATACGTCGAGGAACTTATCCGGCGTGCCGACGGAACCCGTCGTGCGCAGGAAGAAGTCGATGTCGCCGCCTGCAACGAGGTTCAGCAGGTCGCCGTTGCCATCGAGCAGGCTGCCCGCCGGGTCGTGCATTGTCACCGAGATATTACCCAGTGTCGCCTCTATATAGTAGATGTTGTATACAACGCCCTGCGTTGTGACGATGTGCATCGTCAGCGTGTCCTCGGACGCAGGCTCAACCGTACCGTCGGAGTACACCTTTGTCAGGTTGGGCAAGCGGATCATGACGCTGTCGAGCGTCCATTCGCTCTGATCCGTATTCCAGACATAGATTCTCTGCACCAGCGTTGTTCCGCCGGTATGCGTTATCGTGTCTGTGATCGTGCGGATGGTTTGCGTGATCGTGTCGACCACCGTTATACCGTCTTCGCCAAGCACATCGACCGTGCGCGTGCCGTCGGCCTGCGTGTGCACAACATTGCTCTGCAGGCTCCAGCTTGAACCGTTGAAGTAGTAATATCTGCCCTCAACGTCCTTTGCGATCACATCCGTCAGCCGCTCGAGCCAAACCTGCTTTGCAGTGGTCATCTCGAACGCCGCGCCGGTGTTTTGAACCGCCTTGTAGGCGTAATAGATCGCGTCGAATTCGTCTCCCGTGATGTCCTGACGTACCACCGGCGTGCCGGAGTACAAGAGATTGCCGTTGATCAACAGGAAGGTGTTCTGCTCGTCGTCGGTATACACACCGTTGACCACGTGATAGATCCACTGCAACGCTTCCGCACCGGTCAGGTCGTCTACATGATAGTAGGTGCCGACATAGACGAGATTGTCACCGTCGATCTCATAGACGTTACCGTTCATGTCTACGTATACGTCGGCGGTACCCATGTTGTAAACGATACGGAGCGCGTCAGCAAAGCTGCCGCTGAATTCAAACTCACCGGTCGGTTCACCGCTGACCGGATCGACAACAGGCGTAACCTCGAAGTGCCGACCAACCGCCGTAAAGAAATCACAATTGGAAATCAGCCAGTCGCGTGCGTCTGCACCCGAAATTGTCAGCGGTTCAACACCTTCCATGCGACCGCTGTAAACCAACACATCACCCGCCGTGTTGAGCTCGAGGATGTAACCTTCCGGATTCGTATAATACGGGTTGGAGGCGGTTACGCCGTAGACGAGTTCGAGCGCGTGCGCCAGATCCTGCTCCGCCGCGGCAAACGTGCCTTCGCTGCCGTTGTTGTCGTAGATACGATCGAAGCTGTCTTTGATCTGCTGCTCAAGCACGTCAAAGAGATATTCCGTCGTCAGGTAGGTGTCGTCCTCGGCATAGATGGAGCCGGTGTAGACGTATATGTCTCCCGTCTGCTTCTCATACAGATGCCCTTCGGCATCCACATACAGCTCACGCGAATCGCCTTCAATGGTTACGGCAGTGAGCCCGTCCGCGCTGGAGAGCTGCGGCAGGTCAAGCGGCGTGTCAACATACATCAATACATAGTATGTGTCGCCTTCACTCGTCGTAACTGGCGTGGACTCATAGCGGTTGCCGTTTTCATCCACATAATAGCTGCCGTCCTGCGTAAAGAGGAAGCCCGCAATAGCCATGTCGGACAGTGCGCCGTACTCGTCGAGATAGATTTTCTTTTCGCCGTCGATGTACCCGATGATCAGTCCGTTGAGCGTAAGGAGCGCGTCTGCATCGGTGATGTTATACACCAGTGCAGGTGTGTAGTAGTAAATCAGATCGCTGCCAACCAGTTTGTAGATGTCGCCTTCCGCATTCGTGTAATACCACTCGCCGTCGGCTTCCAAAACCAGATCGTATAGGATAAAGAGCGCATCGCGCGCTGTCAGCGTATCGTCATAGGTGTATTCCACCCCGTTGCGCACGTAGACGTATCCGTCCGCACTGCTCAGCAGCCACTCAACCGCGCTTTCGCCCGTGATATCCGGCAGCAGGCTGCCCGCTTCGGCGCGCACGATCTGTCCGTCCACGAAGAGATATACATTGCCGAGCTCATCCTTGAACGCGCCTTCGCCGAGCAGTTTAAAGAGCTTGAGCGCGATCGCCGGTGTTACGGCTTCACCCTCGTAGGTGTAGCCAACGATGAACCCGTCGCCGTCCTTTTGCGTCTGCAGCGCTTTATATGCGCTCGTATCCGCCGGAGCGATATCCGTTCTCGAGCCGATATAGACGAGCGTGGACCCGTCCAGCCGGTAGATGTCGTCTCCTGTTTCATAAACGCCGTTGACAATATCGTAATAGATGCCGAGCGCCTGCGCTTCCGTCAGGAACCATTCAAAGTAGGAGCCGTTGTAGTGATAGCTGTCGTATTCGTCAAGCAGCATATCCCGCACGTCCGCTCCGTAAATCGCGGAAATCACGCCTACACGCTCATGCGAGTAAACAAGGCTGCCTGTGATCTTGTCGTAGATATATCCGTCCGCGTCGATGTATTCGCCGTTAGTCGTCGGATACAGCAGTTCGAGCGCTTCCGCGCCGGTGAAGTCAACCGGGAAATACTTCGTTAAATCAGCGCTGTCGTAGAGCCTGCTTGCGGTGTTCTCGACTTCGGTAATCATGGTGGACGCCGAGATGTCGGAGACACCCGTGCGCTTTCCGGTATACTCTGCGGAGGAGATTACTTTCGAATATTCATCCTCTTCCGTGTCGGGATCGTCCGGCGTGATCGTATAGGTGACGTGGTAGATATACCCGTCTACGCTGACGGTCAGCGGATCCCCGTCGCCGTCTGTTGTCAACACCGTGTAGCCGGTCGGCACGGACGTGTACTCCGGTTCCAGATCGCTCGGCAGCGCCGTGCCGTCGTAAACTAGATTGCCGTCCGCGTCGGCAACATACCGGTCTTCAGTATCATCAACCTTGAAGTATTCGCCAAATTCAACGCTGGTGACCAGATCGTAGAGCAGGTACGCCGCGTCGGAACCGGTCATCTCTTCATCGCTGTTGTCGAAGAGATAGACCTTTCCGTCCATGATATAGCCGATGACCATGCTCCAAAGCGTCGTCAGCGCGTCGTCCGGCGTGATCGTCAGCGTCGCCGGCGCGCCCTGATACATGAGGTTGTTGCCTACGAGCAGATAGACGTTGCCGTCCGCGTCCGTGTATTCCGGATTTGCGGCATCCACGCCGTATATGAGCTTTAGAGCGTCGAGTTCCGTCAGATCGCGGCTGAATACATATGTCTCGCCGTTCGGCGCCGTGTAAACATAGTCCGCATTGGCCAGGAGCCACGCTTTCGTATCCGCGCCGGAGATATCGGACACTCCATCGAGTTTGCAGAGCATCTGCCCGTTTTCGAAGAAGTAGACGTTTCCGTCGGTGTCACGGAAGAGCCCCGCGCCGCCAAGCTGGAACACCTGCAGCGCCTCCGCCTGCGGCAGGCTTGCGCCGCCGGAGGTCGTGTAGCCCGTGATGTATCCGTCGCCGTCCACGTTCGCATCGAGGAAGAAGCCGTCGCGTATGATCGCAATCGCGCTATCTCCCGTGATGTTCTCGACGCCCTCCTTGGTGCCGGTGTAGACAAACGATGTTCCGATCAGCCGGTAGACATATCCGTCCGCATCCGTATAGATGATGTAGCCTTCGTCGTCCATCCCGAGCGGGTTGTATACGGAAACCCGACCGAGCTGCGTGGCGTTGAGGTAATCGGAGTGGTATTCTTCCCCGTCAAACTTCGCGGAGAAGGCTTTGCCGTTGATCGTTGTGAGTGTATCGATCATCACGGCGATTCCGCTCATGGTGACGTACAGCGTTTCCGTGATGCGATAGCCCGAAACTGCGCCGACCATATTGTTGTCCGGTACGGACGTGACAGCCTTCATCGGGATATCATCGATACGGCCGAGGATGCTCAGCACCGCGGCGGCGTAGCCCTGCTCCGTCACCGTGTTGGTGACTTCCACCCAGGAGCCGTTCTGTTCGACATAGGTCGTATAGGTCGCGGTGTAGGTCGTTTCACCAACCGGTGTTCCGAAAGTGAGGATGTAGTCCTTCTTCGGATTGCTCGTGCCAACGTTGGCCTCTTTGTCTTCGTTCTCGACCAGCATCAGAGAGAGCGGAACCGTTGTGGTGCAGTTGATATCGAGGTAGTAGCTTTTCAGTTTCGTGCTGCTGACCCAGTACCAGTTTGTGTCGTCTTTTCTGTATGCAAACACTGCAAAGTAGAACTTATCGTCGCCGTGCGCAACCCAGTCGCCGTCGTAACAGCTGTCTCTGGTTTCACTCTGCAGCGATACCGTCCAGTATTTTCCTTTGAGGGAATCATAAATCGAATCCAGCGACCCGTTCGACGGGGTGTAGTTATCCGGCACATAGAAGATGTTTCCGGTCTTCTTGATGTCCAGCTGCGTAGAGCCATAATACCACTTGCCCGAATTATAGTCATACGTCAGGCCGCTGGACGCCAGGCTGTTGACCGCAAACACCTTGTTCGCGCGGGAAACCGCCGTGCTGATGACGCCGCCGTTGTAGTCGTCCTTGTCGATTTCATAATAGGTAACGCCGTTGTTGAGCGTGATTTCGTGTCCGGTGCCGTCGTCATTTCTCAGCAGGTGGCTGGAGATGACGTTGTCTCTGCTGTAGCCGGACTTAATGTATTCCGTGCCTTCGAGCAGATACGGCTGGAGCGTATCCGTCGAGGAATCATACGCAACGATATAGTAGAAGCCGTCTTCTTCGATACTCGGCGTGTTTCCGGAGATATAGTAGTATGTCAGCGTGCCGTAGCTCCACCACTGTGTGAGCGTCACGACGGTGTCGATGGAGGTGTAAACGGGCTCGCCGTCCACCAGCGTCGCCGTCGTTGTTGACAGCACGAGATCAATGCTGCCGGAGAGCTTTGTGATATTGTCAAACAGCCACTTGCCGCTGATTGCGGAGAGCAGCACTTCGTAACTGCAGTTGTCTTCCACCGTCAGCTTTCCGGTGGCAATGTCGATCGAAACGCCTTCCGCGAGCTGGATGTTCGTGACCACGCCAAGGTTATTCGTTGTAAACGTATAGTCGCTGACCGCGAAGTCGAGATTGCCTTCGACGATGCGGATGACGTTTCCGAGCGCGTCGGTATACAGATACGTTCCGTTCGGAAGCAAGAATCCGTATATATCGTCCGCAGGATTATAACTCACCAGATAATAGTCCAGCGCGGCGAGGCCAACGATGGAAATATTCTGCGAAAGGCTCTTGAGCGCATCGGTGACATATTCGAGCGTGCCCGGAACCGGCATGGTCAGCGTGTTTGTGTTGGTCAGCTGATATACCCTGATGCCCTGCGGCAGATCGATGACCACATCTCCGGTTGCGGAGATGATCGACTGCATCTGCATATCGATGCCCGCGCCGTCAAACGCCGTATCATCTTCCCACGGTTTCGTCGCCCATGCGGTGGAATCCAGCAGGACGAGCTCAGCCGCGGTCAGTTTCAGATAGATGCCGCCCTCGGCTGAGATGTTCGCCGTCGACGATCCGCCGCTCGTGTTGAACAGATACGCATTGAAGCTCTGCTCAACCAGCGTCTCGCCCATGGTATAGGACGCCGCACCGATGCTTGCCGCGTTCGTAATCGTCAGGCTGTTCGCCCAGACCGGAGATACGTTGACGGCGGCAGAGATGGAGGTAACCTCCTGCACCGCTTTGAGCTCGCCGCCCGTTTCACCCGTCCACAGGAAGCTGACTGCGCCGCCGCTGTTGGCGATCATGCCGTTGACGAATACATCGCCGTCCAGCTCGTTGATGATGCTGATATCCGGATTCGTCACCGCGCTGATATGCAGCGTGATGTTGTTTGCCGTCGTATAACCGGAAGGCAGCGACACCTGCATCCCCAGGAAGTTGCGCAGGATCGGTTTGAGAAAGTTGATGTTCTGCACCGTGATGGCGGAGAGCACGATATTCAGCGAAGTGTGGTTGGTGATGTTGACCAGCGGGATGTAAGCCTGGTCGAATATCGTCAGCGCGCTGTAGCTGGCGTTGAGCCGCGCCGTGCCCGGCAGCGCGTTGGAGATCTGCCGGAAACTGATCGTGTCGCCGGAGATCGTCCAGATCTGGTTTTCGTTCTTGATGCCGACCTGCCGCACGGTGTAGTTGTTCTCCGTGCCGGAGATGTCGATGTATATGCCGCCCGCCGCGTCGCCGAGGTGCAGCTCCGTGCCGGAGGCAACGCTCGCGCCGCCGGTCACGCTCAAGTCGTTGTCGCCCGACTTGTGTTTAAAGATGAAGCCGGAGGTGTTGCGCTTGTCGCTCGTGCGGTCTGCGTTGTATTTGTTGTAGGTTACCTGAATGTTTGCGCCGATCAGCGCAACGCCGGTTTTAATCTGCGCGTCGGCGTCAATCACGCCGTCGATATCCACCGCCGCGACCGCTTCGCCGATTGCATTGAGCCGCGCAGTTGCAACGCCATAGATATTCTTGCTGCGATAGGCCGGACGCGCGGAGGCCGCGATGTATATCTTGTCATGGCCGGTGATGGACGCATGGGTGACTGCCACGTCGGAATAGATATTCACGAACATGTTGGTGTCCGCGTCTACATCCGCGCCGAGCGCTTTGCCGTTTGCATAGGTATAGGAGTAGACGTAGAGATGCCCGATCATGGATTCGATGTTGACGTAACGGCCTTCGATGACGGTTTTCGCCGTCGAAATACCCGTGATATTGACGCTGCTGGCCAGATCCACATCCGTGTTCACCTGCGCATAGGGACGCACGCCCAGGCCGCTCGTGTTGACTTCAACCATAGCAGTCAGGCTGTTCAGGGATGCGTCGGCATAGATGCTAACCGTGTTGAAGCGGTCCTGAATGGTCACGCCGGAGGCGATGTTGACGGTCGCGGTTGAATCCGCGGTGACTTCCGCCTTCGCGGTGCCAAGCGCAACCACGCCGCCGGAGGAGATGCGCGCGTAGGTATAGATATTGTCGTTCTCACCGCAGATTGCTTTGACGAGCAGGTCGCCGAAGTCTGCGGTCAGCACGGAGTTTGCATTGATGTTGACGAGCACTTCGCGCGTCAGCGTATTGATCGCCTTGAGCGAGTCGCCGGAGAAGAACCCACCGCCGTCGGCATAGGTTTTTGCGTACATGTCGGCGTTGGATTCCGCCAGCACCTTCAGTGCCGCGCCGGCAACGAGTTGTCCGGCGATGGTGATCGTATTGGCCGCATCGATCAGATTGTACCCGCGCGTTTGGTTCGCGTTGATGCCAAATCCGATCGAGGTCGCCGTTGCGTTGGACTTCGCCGTGGTGTAGTCCTCGCTCAGCACGTTGATGCCGCCGTCCGCACGGATGATAGAGCCGCCTGTAACATATGCGCTGGTGGAGTAGTACGATTCCGTCGGCAACGAGGAGGACGACACGGAGACCAATGCAACCGTCTGTCCTTTAACGACAACCGACTCCGCCGCGCCGTAGTTATAAGCGCGAATCGTCACGTCGCCAGCGGCATCAATCACTGCGCCGCCCTTGACGCCCGCGCTGACGGTTTGCCGATGATCGCTGGAGCCGATATAGGTCTTCGCGTTTGTCGTTGAGCCGGAGACGAGGCCGACGCCGCCCGCCTGCTCGCAGAGCGCGTAGGCGGTCGTGCTGCCGAGTGCGGTGATCGAAACGTCGCCGCTGCTTGCGGTCAGGTCTAAGCCCGATACGTATGCGTTGACGATATCGCCGGTTTTTGCATATGACGCGAGGCTGCCGACGGTGAGCAGGCCAATCGTAAAGTTCTTCTTTGCGGTCGCTTCCGAATAGCTGACCGTCTTTGCCTTCACACTGATCGTGTCGGCTGAGATAGCTCCTGCGCCGGAGATATACGCCTCGTTGCTGCTCAGTGCATTAGAGGTTGCCTTGTTGACCGTTACGCCGATGAGCGAGAGCGACACGCCGCTGTTCCCCTGTCCGCCGGATCCGCCGACGATGGCGATGGCTCTGCCGAACTCGCCGTTGCTATAGATCTCGCTGCGGACGCCGAGCGAACCCAATACATCCATCGAGCCATTCATGTCGATATAGGCCGACTGGTCGACGTCCAGCGTCGCTTTGACGACGTTGACCGCGAGGTTGGCGAGGCTGACCGTAAAGGAGCGTGTCCTGCCGAGTGCTTCGGAACGCGCGTACCCTTCCGTGAGTACGCTGACGCTGCCGCTCACCGTCATGGCACCGCTGCCGGTGAGATAACTCGCCGCAAGCACATTGTTGGACGCAACCGCAGCATTACCGGAGACGTCCGCCAGCGAAACGCCCAGGCCGCCCGCCGCGCCTGTCGCAGCGAAGGCGGTTGCGTAGTAGACCGTCGTCACGTTGAGCGTGCCGATGGCGAGCGACGCACCCGTGCTGTCGAGATACGCGGAGTAACTGCCCCGCGCCTCGGCATAGGTCCCCAGCAGAGATACGCTGATCACGGAGATGCTGTACTGCGATAGTAAGATGTCCGCGTCCGCATAGGAACGCGCTTTCGTTTCGATTGAAACACTGCCGTTCACGGCCAGCGAAGCGCCCTTGATATACGCGTGCGACGTCGCGGAGACAATCGCCTGCGCGAGACTGATCTGGCCGGAGATATACGAGATGGAGACGCCGGGCGCCGCGCCGCTGCTGCCGACCTCAGCGACTGCGCCTGTGTCTTCATAATCGTTGATTGCGGTAGATACGCTGACGCTGTCCGCCTCGATACCGACGTTTTCGATATAGGCTTCCTGCGTTGCGGACACGGTGGCGTATGCTTCGTTGAGCGCGACTTTTACGCCGCTGACGGAGACGGCAACACCGCGCACAATCGCATGCGCCGTTACCTTCGCGCTGGAGCGGACCGTTATATCGGTCGCGGAGACGAGTCCGCTGCCGCCGATCCAGGCTTTGGCGTTGGTCTTCGTTTCGGCAAAGCTCAGGTTGACGCCGATGTCGTATGCGCCCGCCTGCAGACCGGCCGCAGCCGGTGTGAGATCGCAAGTCGCGTCCGATGTTACGCTGGTGACGACGTTGATATCGCCGCCCGCCGAAACGCTGCCGCTGCCGTTGATCGCTGCTTCAAATGTGCCCGCTGCGTAAGCATAACCCGTCATGAGTCCCGCCGCCGCAAAGGCAAACGCGATGTTGTCCACCTTGGCGTTGGCCGTTGAGGCGCCGTAGCTGTATACGGCGATCGACCCGGCAACGTGCAGGCTGGCTGCGGTTACTTTGGCGCGGCCCGTCGCATTGGCTGTTGCGATCGCGGCGTTGGCCGTCACGGAGACGACGCCGGCGGATGCGGAGAAGATATAAGCCTGCGCCATCGTCGAGAAGCGACCCGTGATGATGTCGGTCGCCTTATCCGTGATCTTGACGCTGTAATTCGGGTGGGTGTTCAACGTGGTGTTCTGGCGCGAGGTCACGTTGAGCGAACCGCTCAGCGTGATGTCCGCGTCGCCGGTGATCAACGCCTGCTGCGTACTGATGAGCAGGGCGAAGGAGATAGAAATATTCACCGATACGCCGCCGACACTCGCGTTGGCGATGATGGCATAGGCGCGCGTGTTGCCCTCTGCGTATACGTTGACGTTCGTTGCTGTGAGCAGCCCGCCGTCACCGCGCAGTTCGGACTCGTTCTTGGAAGCGTTGATGGCAAAAGCGAAGTTGAGCGCAACCGCAACGCCGCCCGCCTTGCCGGTGACCACGGTGACGAGCGCCTGCGAGTTGTAAGGCTTTGTCGCCGTGCCCGCGCTGACGCTCAGCGTGCCAACGTTCATCTCAGCGCCGGACACGTCCACAAGCGCCACGTTCTGCGAACAGATGAGCGCGAGCGCGACCGTCGCGCCGACGGCGACGCCGCCGACCACGAGGGACGTGGTAACCACCGATGTATCGCCGGAAAGTATTGCGGTGACCGAAACGTTTGACGCTTCGATATTCGCGCTGCAGATCGCGGCATAGCCGATAGCAAAGTTGAACCCGAGCGCGACGATGCCGTTGACCGCAACACCGCCACCCGCGACGCCGAGACCGAGGATGAGCACATCGTTGGCCACGTCGCTGATCACACTGACGGACGCCGCCCGGATGATCCCCTTGACCGCCGCGGACGAACCGTCTGCAGGCGAGCCGACCGGCGTGATGCCGATATAGGTGTAGGAATCCAGCAGGCTGACCACAACCGCCAGCGTTGCACCGACGGCGACGCCGCCGGCCGAGAAGCTGATGGTGAATACATAAGCGTCCGCCGTATAGTCCGTGCTGACGAGCACGGAAGCATTCGGCGCGTCAATGGTGACGCCCTGGCCGATGAAGGTGTCTACATGCGTGCGGTTGATCGCCAGCGCCATGCCGACATTGACGGCCACCGCACCTGCCGCGATGGAAGCCGCCGCCGCGATGGTGTTGGTCCGCCCGTAAGTTGTGACGTGGATCGTTCCGGTCACGTCCGTGATTTCGGCGGAGCCTGCGATAGCGGACAAGACGGTCGCTTCAAAATAGACGATACCGCCCGACACACCCACGCCGACGAAACCTGCGGCGATAGCGAGCGTTCCGGTGAGTACCTGGCCGAAGTCGACGTCCGCATGGACGGAGACGTTCTTTGCCGCCGCAACGTCGCCGGCGAGCACTGCGGTCACTTCCGTAAACACAAGCAGCGCTGCGAGCGTGACGCCAACGCCGACGAGCGCGCCGCCGCCGGTCACCGAAATGAGCCGGACTGATGATGTTGTGGAATCCGAAATCTGATCGGCGACCTTGGCGTTGACCACTTCCGTGTCGTCATTGATCTCTTCAAGGGATTTCTCCTCGGCGCCCGTTGCGGCGGAGAGGGTGATCGTTCCGTTCGGTGCGCTGAGCACCGCGCCGCTCTCAACGAGCGCGTTGACATTGCTGAACAATGCCGTAACCGCAACGCCGACGCCGACGCCAGCGTATATGCCGACGCCCAGCGTGCCTGCGATCATGTTGGCATTTACGTTGTCGCTTGAGGTAATCGAAATATTTCCGCTCTGGGCGGTGATCTGCGCTCCGGCGCGAACCACAGCGGAGGTCGCGTCACGAAGGTTTCCGATGCGCGAGGACGCGACGACGGAATTGTCCACCGTACCGTTGTAGGTGTCGTCGTTCATGTCGTCCTGCGTGCCTTCGTCGTTCTGACCGTAGTCGCTGCTGCCCGGATCGAGGTCGGACGCATGCTGCCCGTCGCCAGCCAGCAGGTCGTTGAGGCTCGTGCCCGGTTTGCTTTCACCCGCGCGCGGATCGGCGTTTGCAAACACGTCGTCAACCTGCGCCTGCGGGTCCATCGTATTCGCTTCCACCATGACCGGCGTCTTATCGCCGGAGTAGCTGGTCTGCTCCATCGTGTCGCCGTTCAGGCGGTAATAGGTGCTGCTTCCGTTGTACTGATATTCATAGAGGCGTTCGCCGTTTTCGTCGAGGTAGACGGAGTAGACTTTTCCGTCGTTTTCAACCTGTTCCTGTACTTCCTCCGGATAGACGCTGTCGTGCGCATCCTGCGGGAGCTTGTTGCCGGTCACAACGCAGGTGACGGAAACGCCGACGCCCGCCGGGCCGCCGCCGCCGATGGTGGTCACGATGGTCAGCACGTTCCGGTTCGATCCAGCGGAGATGCTCACGCTACCGCCCGCGATCAGGATGCTGCTTGCTCCCACGCCGGCTTCGATGGTATTGAAGCTCACGCTCAACAGGACCGTTACGCCAACGCCGGCAACGCCCGCCGCACCGAGTGTAAACACGACTGCAAGCAGGCTGTAGTCATCCATCGCGCGGATGAGGATATCCCCGTGCGCGGTGAGTTTAACGGCGCTTTCCGTATATGCTTTTGTAACAACCTGTGTAATCAGAACATCGAGCGTGCCGCCAACGCCGACCGTGCCGCCGACCGCCGCGCCCGCCGCGTCCCCGGTGACGAACTCGCCGGAGTTTGCAATAATCGAAATGTCGCCGTATGCAGAAGTGATGTCGGCGCTCTGTTTTGCGTATGCGAGCGTTTGATTATAGAAGTAGGTAACGACCGCGATTGCCGTGACGCCGACGGTTCCGCCGCCGCCGATCGCGAACGCCGCGTTGACGAGCAGGGAGTCGGTCTTTGCCGAAACGAGCACGCCCTTATCGGCATGAACCGTTCCGCCGAGCGCCGCCGTTACGATATTGTTGAAGACCAGCGCGTTGACGCCGCCCGCGACGCCGACCGTTCCGGCCGCGCCGAATGCGATTGCCAGCAGGAAGAGGTCGTCCTTCGCGCTTGCCGTCACGCGCAGCGTTCCGGTTGCGGTGATCTCGGCCAACGGGTTGACTTCCGCCGTTACGTGTTTGTCGAATACCAGCGCGACGATTGTTGCGCCAACGCCTACGGTTCCGCTCGCGGAGATCGACCCCGCGAGGTTGATTATAATTGAGTCGTCATCGGCCTCTACTGCAACGTCGCCGCTGTTGAACTCTTCGGTCTCTCCGCTTTCCGTAACGGTGTAGTCGGCATTGCCTGTCGTGGTGATCTTCGCTGCGCTGTCTACCATTGCATGCACGACGTTGCGCATCACGAGGGTGTTGATCACGCCTGTGACGGCGACGGTGCCGGAGAAGGAAGCCGAGACGGAAACGAGCACCATGACTTCGTCCGCCGTCGCGCTGATGATCACGCCGCGCCGCTTCGTGCTGCGGTTTGGCACGTTGAGTCCCGTGCCGATGCCGCCGGAGGTGATCGCCGCGTTTTGCCCGACGATGGACTCGACGGGTATTGAGAGAAACCACGGTTGAAATCGTCGCGCCGACCGCGTTTGTGCCGGACGCGGCGAGCCCGCCGCTGATGACGAATGTATGATTATTGAGGTCGGCGATCACGCCGACGGAACCGCCAGCCGTGAGCGCGGCGTAGGTTCCAATCTCGCTTTGGATCGTATCGAGCGCGACCAGCACCGGGATTGTGCCGGAGATCGCGTTGGTGCCGGAACCTGCCACCGCCAGTGTCAACAGCAGCGTCCAGGTTTCGCCCGTTGCCTGCACAAGCACATTGCCCGCCGTCGATGTCAGGGTCGCGTAAGACGCCACCGCCGCGCGGATGGTGCGTTCGAACACATTGACGCTGATCGTTGCGCCGACCGCGTTTTGACTTGCAACGCTGAGCGACATCGCGACCACGAGCATCCAGTCTCCCGCCGATGCGGTGACAAACACGCCGTCATAGCCGCTCAATGCCGCATAGTCGCCAACGAGCGCTTTGGTTGTGCTCAGTGCGATGAGAACGCCGAGCGTTGCCGCAACGGACGTTCCGCCGCCCGCGGCGGATGCCGCCGCAAGAACGTTGATGAGCCGCTCAATCGACGCCGCGTTGACATAGACCGCGCCGCCGGTGCTGGTTAAATTCGCATGTCCGAATACTTCGGCGCGCGCTTCCGTGTTCGTGACCACAACCGCGATCGTGCCGCCGACGGCAGCCTTGCCGCCGCCCGCCGCGATGGAGAGCGCAACGAGCATGAGTTCCGCATCCGACAGCGCACCGACGGTAATGTCGCCGCCCGCGGTAATTGAAGCATACTCGTCGACGAGCGACGTGACGTGGTTGTCCATCACGATCGCGTCGATCACGCCGCCAACGCCCGTTCCGCTCGTGGTTACGCTTGCGGTAACGGTGATCGCCATGAAGTCCGCCTTCGAGGAAGCGGCCTGCGTAACGTTTCCGCCCGCGGTGACCGTAACATATTCGCCCGTCTCCGCGTTCACGATGTCCTGGTCGGCGATCGCCGCGCAGGTCAGGCCGACGCCGACCTTCGAGGAGCTTGCCGAGATTGCTCCGGCGATGATGCGCGCCGTGGTGTCCGAACTCGCGGATACTTCCGCGTCGCCCGTCACCTCGATGGACGCGCCCTTTTTCAGGATCGCCTGCGTCGTGTTGAAGAAGAAGATGAACGCCATCGCGCCGGCAGCCGAGAGCGTGCCGCCGGAACCGCCGCTGATCGCGCCTGCGATCGCTTCGGCGTAATAGTTGTTGGAAGACAAGAAGTTGAGCAGGTCGATTGCGTCGAGCACGGTGTCCGTGCTGACGTTGATCGAAACGGAATAGCCCGCATTCTCATCCCTCGCCCTTCTTGATGTCCACGATGCCTTTATCCGCATTAGGATCGGTCACGCCCGTGGAATCCGTCAGCAGCAGGCTCAGGTCAAACGTGGATTCGTAGTCCGAGAAGTCCACGCGGAGTTTCGCGGCGTGGAGCAGGAACGAAGCGGCCTTGATCTCGGCATACTGCCCGACTTCGGCGAGCACGTCGTTGCGCGCGTAGATCAGCGCGAACGAAGCGCCGATGCCGACCTTCGTGCCCTTGGAGATGCTCAGTCCGCCAGCGCGGAGCGCGAGCTTGCTCTTATCCTCGGCGGAGAGCTTGACCATGCCGTTGTTTGCCGTGAGCTTTGCGTTGTCGTTGACGACCACGCTCGTATCCGCCTTGGAAACGATGATGGCCAGCGCGCAGGAGATGGTCACCGTGCTGTCGCTGCCCGTGACGGAGCCGGCAAGCGCCTGTGCGCCGAGGAGACCCTTATATTGCCGTCGAGGTTCTGTGTCAGCTGTGCTTCGGCTCTGAGGTCTCCCTCGCGCGCGGTGAGTTCGCCGCCGATGCTGACGGAGGCTTTGTTTGCGTTGACCGAAACCGCCGCGCCGACGGCGATGGAGTTGCTCTTGGAAGCGAGGCTCATTGCAACGCCGGTGCCGAGTGAACGGAAGTTGCCGTCGTTGTCCGCGAGGATGCCGATCGTGTTCGCCGAGAGCACGCCGGAGATCTCAATATTCGCCTCATGGTGTGTGATGTTCACGGCTACGGCGGCGGCGACCTGAATCTTGGTCGGACTGGGTCTGGTTGTTTGTGCCGGTCAGCCCGCCTGTGTTGTTGAAGC
>CAXXPJ010000003.1:0-2028422 GCA_963674775.2 Christensenellaceae bacterium
AACAAGTCTATCATATGCGCCAACGCAACACAAACGAAAAGAAGATGGTCATATTCTTTTCAAATTTGAAAAATCACGCAAAAAAGAACAGCCCATAGGTCGTTCTTTAGATACGTTTTCGATCAGTTATCCGAGGACATCTATAACAATACATTGTCTAGGCTGCCATCGTTGATGTGGGTGTCAGCTTTGATTTTGATTCAATAGAAAATCATAAAATTGGATTCCTGTTTTTACAACCTCACCGGCCTCGGCGCCTGCTTGTTCTTTTCCCCAAACAGCACCTCCCCGATCGCATCCCGCGCCGTATCGTCTGCCTGCTCCAGCAGATGGCAGTAAATGTCCTGCGTCGTCGAAACACGGCTGTGGCCTAGCCTGCGCGAAATGGTCACCGGATCGACGTTGTTCTGGTAGAGAACCGACGCCTGCGTGTGAATCGATAATATTTCAGGTGTTTAGTGTTTTAATTCGCGTTAAATTTTGCTATAGTATTCACGGGCTAGCAAACCGTGATAGCGCTCCAAAAGAATTTCTGCGAATTGATTTAACCTTCCTGAAAGGGCATTGCAGATGTTATTTAATCATTTTACGATCATCATCGGAGCCATACTTGGATTGATACTCTTTTTCAGACTGCCCGGACTAAAAAAGCCGAAACACGACAAAGATATACCCCTGGCCAATATTACGGTGATTATACCTGTGCGAAACGAGGCGGAGAACCTGCCCTATATTTTAAGCGATTTAAGAGCACAAACCCAGCCGATTCACGAAATCATATGTGTAGATGATGATTCCGAGGATGAAACAGCACAAATCATAGCGTCAAATGGTGCGAAATGCATTCAGTTGAGCGGACCACCTGAAGGATGGAAAGGGAAAACTTGGGCATGTCAAAATGGCGCGAAAGCGGCTAAAGGCGATCTGCTTGTTTTTTTAGATGCGGATGTAAGGCTCTCAACTACTGCAATGGAAACACTTTTGCGAGAATATCAAAAGACAGGCAAACCCATTTCTGTTCTGCCTTATCATACAGTAACGAAACCCCACGAGTATTTCTCGCTCTTTTTCAATTTCATCAAGATCTGCGCAACGGCTATGAGTATTGGCGGTATCAAAAGAACATTTGGTTTATACGGACCGGTATTTTGCATAAAAAAAGACGTGTTTGACCAGTTTTGCGGTTTTACCCCAGTGAAAGATCATGTCGCGGAAGATTTAAATTTGGGCATATTCTATTGTAAACACGATACTGAAATACATCTATTGATGGGGAATGATCAAATTCGTTTCCGCATGTACCCCCGATCCTTCAAGGACTTATTGGAAGGCTGGTCGAAAAACTTTTCGCGCGGAGCGGTATCGCTCCGCTGGTGGATCCTTGTTATGATTTTCATCTGGATCGCTTCGCTAAACGCGGTTCCGCTTGAAATCATGATGAGTCTCAATACATTGAATTTTGCGCAGCTGATACTCATGTGCGGGACGTATTTGCTCTTTGTTGCAATGCTGTATCGCATTGCCCGCCGGGCGGGCTCATATCCACTCTATGTTACTCTGTTGTATCCGGTCTATTTGATCGTATTTGAATTGATTTTCCTGTATTCTATTGTTGCATCCTTTTTCCTGAAAACGACGACCTGGAAAGGCAGAAAGTTGTAGGTGTTTCGTGAGAATATTCTATTTTCCTGACTGGGTTACAATACTTTCATATATTTTCTTTTGGCCACTCATGCAGGTCTCAATCGTCATGATCGGCAACAAAATCAGCGACAAACACTTTGATCCAAATCGATTCTGGTTAAAAACACGACGCTGGGAAGAAAATGGGGATTTTTATAAACGTGTTTTTCGGATTCACAAGTGGAAACATCTGTTGCCGGATGGTGCAAAAACACATGCCTCCGGCTTTCAAAAAAAGCACTTACACGCTCTTGACCCTGTATACCTTCAGAAGTTTATCGCAGAAACTGGAAGAGCCGAAATCTTCCATTGGCTTCAGATAGTACCTTTCTGGATCTTTGCTTTGTGGAGCCCCTTCTTTGTAATTTGGGTTATGCTTGGATACGCATTGATTGTCAATGTGCCTTGTATCATTGCTCAAAGGTATAACCGTCCAAGGCTGGTTCATATGTATAATTATTTAAACCATACAAGCGTGAAGCATAGGAGTAAATATACTCCGGAACACCGCGGGTCAGCATGAGGTCTGATAGTAATTAAATCACATCATTGTTTCGCCAGCTTCGGCGAGGAATGCTGGCAAGACATTCGTGCATATGTTCGTCCAGAACGTTCAGAAATCGTATCTTTCGGCCATTGCTGGTTCGGTCTTCTGCAAAATCATAACTTCGTACATGGCTCTTATGCTCTGCTCTCAGACGGATGCAATTACCATCCGTTAACCAGAGCCTGCGCTTCTTTACCTGCTTTTTCGGCAGTTTCAAGCCTTCTTCCCGCCAGATACGTTCCACACGTTTATGATTGATCAGAATACCTTCATTACGAATCATACAAGTGACCATCCGGTACCCGATACGACCGTAATCCGTAACCAGCCTGATGATCGCTGTACGGATTTCATCTTCATCGCTTCGTTTCACAGGTTCATACCGGCAACTGTTGCGGTTGATTTCCAATACCCTGCAAGCCCGTCTTTCTGCAACATGATGTTTGACCATGGCATATTTGACAGCCGCTATGCGCTTGGCAGGGCTCAAAAGTTTTTTGAGTTCACATCCCTAAGGATCGATATATCCAATGCTTGCTCGGCTACCAAACTCTTTAAACGAGTGTTTTCTTTTTCTAGCTCTTTCATTCGCCGAGCGTCGCTAGTGTTCATCCCACCGTATTCTTTTCGCCAGCGATAATATGTCTGCTCTGTTATTCCGAGTCCCCTGCAGGCTTCTGTAATCGTTTTGCCCTGATTACAGTGCAGCTCTACCTCCCGTAACTTGACGATGATCTGCTCGACTGTGTAATTCTTTCTTGCCATCTTCTTGCAGCTCCTTTGTTAGTCTTTTTTCTCTTTTCCTAACATTGTAGCTGGCCCGGCTTTCGGGGGCTAGATCAAATAAATGTTCCAGTTTTCACGTTTGAATGCGCGGCTGGCTGCCGTGCTCCATCCATGAATATACAGTAGCAAATAGTGGGCTCTGCTTAACCTAACACAAAAACATTCACAATATCCGGGTCAAAGTGTGTACCAGAACAGCGTTTTATCTCTACGATCGCTTTTTCATGGCTGATTGGCGTTCGGTAACTTCTATCATTTGTCATTGCATCATACGCGTCAGCAACAGCAATAATTCTGGCCTGAATTGGTATTTCTTCTCCTTTTAGTCCACTCGGGTAACCTTTACCATCAAATCTTTCATGATGATGAAGTACGAATTGAGCAATTTCTGAAAACTCAACCGTTGTATTTAGTATTCGCCACCCTGCTTCAGGATGCCTTTTTATCGCTGTCCATTCATCACTTTCAAGTTTCCCCGACTTATTGAGAATTCCTTCGTGTATTCCAATTTTACCAATATCATGAACCAAGCCGGCGATTTTGATCTGTTCCATATCATCATGATCGAAATCCATTTTAGTTGCGATCTCTTCGCAAATTTCGCTCACTCTCTCTGAGTGCAGTGCTTCTCTGTCGCTTTTCTCAAATAACGCGCTCATGATCATTTCAACCGTTTTGCTGCGCATGCTTGAACGCTCAACGATCTTATGCTTATACATATGGTTTTCTGCACTTGCTATTATGTCCGAAATCAATTGCTCTTCACTTTCTTTTGTGTCATATCCAAACGAGACCGATAGTTCGATGCTTCCCGCCTCTGCTTTTTTTGTGAGATCCATCAGTCGATTCACAATTTTAACTGTTTCTGCGCTATCTGTTTTAGGTAATATAATACCAAACTCGTCCCCACCGAGTCTTGCGATTATTTCGTCTGCCCGGCATGCTGTTTTTAGGATTTCGGCCAATGCTATTAGATACTCATCCCCAACAGTATGACCAAAAGAATCGTTGATGATTTTTAAACCATTAATATCGGCCATGATTATTGATATGGGCAGGTTTCTTTTTACATTTAATCTATTGAGCTCTTCCTCATAGAATCTACGGTTAAATAATCCCGTTAGCTGATCATGATAGCTCAAATACTGCAGGTTTTCTTCATATTTCTTTTTTTCCGTGATATCAGTGACAAGCACGGCAAACTGCCGTTTCTTAGGCGAGTAAGAGTAAGTAGCATAGTAGCCACCCGTTGTTGCCAAGTAGTTCTCATAGTAATTCGGTTCGCCCGTGAGAGCAACTTTGCCAAAAATATCAATCCAGTATTGTTCCACTTTTGGCATTACTTCAGTAATTCTTTTACCGATACACATTTCTCTGGTTACGCCTAATAGTCGAGTATAACTCTCGTTAATATCAAGAAAAACGTAATCAACGGGCTTCCCATCTTTATCCGTTATGATTTCATGAAGCGCAAGCCCCTGCGACATCGCTGTATATAACAATCGGTATTTTTCTTCGTTTTCCCTTAATGCGGCTTCGGCATTTTTTCTTTTTGTAACATCCGTAGACGCGATCTGGACGCCAACGACTTCTCCGGTTTCATCGATCACTCTGGTAAATGTACTAGAAAACCATGTTCGGCCGGATTGCAGAGTTAGAAAATCCTCATACTCTTGAGATTCACGGCTCGAAAGAGCCGCTTTCAGGCGACTCATGTAGAGAGTTGCTTCTTTTGCGGGGAAAATTTCGGCAAGCGATTTCCCGATGTAGTCATCCCGCTGTCCGCCAATGTTTTCTAGCGCTTTTTTATTATATGATATTACAATACCCTCGGGAGAATAGTATCCAATACCAACTCCGGAATATTCAAATAGCCCTTTATATCGCTCTTTGCTTTCTCTCAGCTCTTTCTCGGCTTGCTTTCGTGCTGACACATCACTTATCACAACAAAGCATGAGGGCAACCCGTTGGAAACAATCCGCGAGGTAGCTGAGAGATGTACCCAGAAAGGCATATCGCTTCTCAACATTCGGAGATCACATATCTGTGGATCGCCCGTAGCAAAAAGTGCTTTTCTATGCCTGTAGTAAATGTCCTGATCGTCTCTAAATATAAACTGTGAAAAGCGTTTCTTAACGAGTGCGTCCCGTTCTACACCAAACAATTCGCAGGCGGTCAGATTCGCCTCGGTAATTATTCCACTTTCGGAAATTGTTAAGTATCCAATCGGCGCCAAATCATACAAATCGAAATATCGTGCCTTAGTTTCCATCAATTCCGATTCTATATGCCTAAGCTCGTCATTTTGCATCTCCAGCTCAATTTGGTGAACACGAAGCTCGTGAATCATTTCTTGTATTTCATCATGCGACATTGCAACAGCGTCCTGAAGCTGCTCAGATCTTTTTTCTCGATCTAAAGCTTCAGCACGCTCCCGCAGTCCCTGCTCTGGAGATATTACTCCGCTTCCGTTTTTTTCATCGCTCTTTTTTTTCACAAACAGCCTCACTATTCTTGTGAAGTGTTGTTCACCGCACGTTCTGTAGTAGCAATTGCGTACATTTTCCCTTCCGCATTTTTTAAGGCTGTGGCAGTCATCCAGATATCCACTATCGTTCCGTTTTTAGTCATACGCTGTGTGCGGTACGCTTCCAAAGTTTCCGCGCTTGCAAGATTATGTATTGCAAACAATTCATCTGAATTTTGGTTCTTTGGAATACGATCCTTCTCGCTCATTAGCAATGCTTCAGATTCGCTCCAGCCGTATATGCGGCATGCCGCCGGGTTCCAGGCTAAAATGCGACCGTCCAGCGCTTGTACAGTAATTGCGTCATGAGAGTCTCTCACAACAACCGCCAAGCGAATAGGCTCGTTGACTTTTGCCAAAACTTCGCGTGCTTTCACAATGTCTGTAACATCTACGAAAGTTAGTACTGAACCTTCAATTACATTGTCAATTGTACGGTATGGTTGGATTCGCATAGTGTACCATCTACCATCTTTTGTCATAACTTCAAGTTCCTTAGGAATCAAGGTTTCGAGCACTTTCTGAATATCTTCCGTCAAATGATCGTACGAATCCAAATTTGTAACCACGTGCGCTAAAGGTCTGCCAACATCACTCAATATCAGGTTAATGATCTTTGTGGCAGAGGGTGTGAAGCGCATCACACGCTGCTGGTGATTGATGAAAATGGTCCCTATTCCCGTACATGCAAGAAGATTACTCAGATCGTTGTTAGCACAGGACAAGTCAGCAACTTTGGTTTGCAATTCATTGTTTACCGTAGTCAGCTCTTCATTGATGGATTGTAATTCTTCTTTTGAGGTTTCCAGCTCTTCGTTGGTAGACTGTAGTTCCTCATTGACAGATTGCATTTCCTCGTTTGAGGATCTGAGTTCTTCATTAATAGATTCCAGTTGTTCATTGACACTTTGGAGATATTCATCTTTACTGAGTAGTTCTTGTTTTAGTGCAATGATCAGTGCGTCGGTATCCGCTTGACCGTTACCGCTCGTGCTCAGCTGCAAGCTTTCCATACCCTCTGGCACCTTTTCCAGAATAACTAAGAATAAATCGCTTTCTATGGTATCCGATGAATATGCTGCTGGTATAACGGTAAGATTGGCAGTTGTATATTGGCCGTTGGTTTGCACTTGTAAACCAACGCGGTATACTACCTCGTTGGCTGAAACAGCTTTGTGCAAAGCGGTGGTCAGTTCATATTGCAGGCCTTTGCGCGCCATTTTCAGAATGTTATTCCGTCCAGTTTCGCCCGGCGTCGGTTCCAGGTACATCCCTGCATGTCCATGCAGAAAAAGAATGTCGCCGTGATTATTCACAAGCACACCGACTAGATTTTCACGCTGTAAAAGCGCTTGTTCAGTTATATCACGCAATGACTGTTTTGCTGGAATTCTAGCCTTTTCAGCAGATAACGGAAGCACCTCTGAAACTGTAGGGATTATATGTGGAAATATCGGGCTAAAGGCTGTTTGCTGCGCGTATTGAACGTTTTCCTTGCGGACGAACAACTTCGTATTTCTATCCACTAACCCAAACAAAGTATCAAACTCGCCTACCGTTTCAGACTTACCAAGAAAAAGATAACCACCAGGATTTAACGCATAATGAAACAATGGGATCAGTTTCTTTTGTAAACTTGCGCCTAAATATATCAGCATGTTTCGGCAACTGATCAGATCCAGCTTAGAGAATGGTGGATCTTTATTAATGTCTTGCTCCGAAAAGACCAACATATCTCGGATGTTCCTTTGAATACGAAATGTTTTTCCGTCCGGCTCAAGAGTAAAAAAACGCGCTAGCCGCTTCGGTGAAATATCCATAGCGATACTGGCTGGATAACAACCTGAGCGAGCAACGGTAATCGCATTACTATCAATATCCGTTGCGAATATTTGGACGATATAACGTCGATTGAAGATTTCCATTTGCTCATACAATAGCATGGCGATTGAATACGCTTCTTCGCCTGTAGAACACCCCGGCGTCCATACGCGGATAGTTGAGCCATTGGGTTTTCTCTCGACCAGCTTCGAAATCACTTGATCTTCTAACATTTGGAAAGCTTCTGGATCTCGAAAGAAACTGGTTACTCCAATTAACATGTCCTTAAACAGAGCTTCAACTTCGGCGGGCGCATGCTGTAAGTAATTTACATAGTCATTGATCGAATCAATCTGTTTCACTGCCATACGTCGGGCAATATGGCGGTGGACTGTGTTCATCTTATATTGAGAAAAATCATGGCCGGTCTGCATGCGCAGCAAAACGAATATTTTCTGGAGAGCCTTTTCAGGCTTTTGTTCCAAAGCAAGCGTGGTCAGCGGAGCATTGCCAAACATATAAGCAGCATAAGCAATTAGTTGGTTCGGCATGTCTACCGGTGAAAGTTCGTAGTCCACCAGCCCCGTTGCAATAGCGCTGCTAGGCATGCCGTCAAATTCGGTAGACGCCGGACTTTGAGCCATGGCCATTCCGCCTTCGCCCTTGATGGCGCGCAAACCTAGAGCTCCATCACTGCCTGTGCCGGAAAGAATAATACAAATGGCACGTTCATGTTGATCTTGTGCAAGGGACCGGAAAAAGAAATCAATGGGAAGACGTTGTCCATGCGGTGCAGATGGCACTAACACATGCAGCGCACCGCGCAAGAGAGCAATATCACAATTAGGAGGGATAATATAAACGCAGTTGGGATTCACCTTTATCCCGTCTTCAACTTCGAAGACTTTCATCTTTGTAAATCGCTGTATGAGTTCGGTTAATATGCTCTTATGATCCGGTGCCAAATGCTGCACTAGCACAAAAGCCATTCCGGGATCCCCCTCGGTTGGCATGCCGGAAAAGAACGATTCGAAAGCTGCCAATCCGCCTGCCGAAGCACCTATGCCTACGATTGGAAAATCTACCCTGGCATTGGGGGCTATTTCCTGAGGTTCGTCTACTTCCGCAACACGCTTTCTAACGTCGATTGTCGAAGCATTCGGCATATTTTTAGTATTATTAGATTTGCTTCCTTTTTTAGTTGGCATGCGTACCGCCTTCTCAGAATTGATCGGTTGCTCTGTGAGAGTTCAGCTGGGAATTTAAGCTATATGTTCAAATATCATCTCGGATGAAAAAAAAGATTCTGAAATCATTTGATCAATGTTCGATAGATGTTCAGAATCCTTCGTATTCAATTTCTGTTTTCTGTTCGCTACAGTAACTGTCAAAATAAATTCACTTCTCGATTGTTAAAGGATGTGTTACGAAGCAATTATAACATTTTTTTCGCGAGCTGTATATTAAGCAGCAATCCTCAGGAAATATTTGATTATCAATAAATCTTATATTTCAAATTCAAGATACCCTCCAAAATCTCTGCCGCCTTCTCGTCCGCCTTCCTGATCGCGTGCGAGTAGATGTTCGATTTAGTCAAAGTCTACGCTTGCCCGGCTCGATAGCTCACTGTCCACAGCGGAATGTCCATTACTGTTAATATGCGTGTAAGCCATCCTTGCGGAGGGTATCATTGTTAAAATCACCGGACATTCTGCTTCCCCGGCCTCGGCGGTTGCTTTTCCTTATTCCCAAACAGCACATCCCCAATCGCATCCCGCGCCGTATCATCCGCCTGCTCGAGTAAGTGACAGTAGATATCCTGCGTTGTCGAAACACGGCTGTGGCCGAGCCTGCGTGAAATGGTCACCGGATCGACGTTGTTCTGATAGAGCACCGACGCCTGCGTGTGCTGCAGCGCATGCGGGTAAATGTGCGGCAACCCGTATTTCTCAGCGAACTTATTCGGCCATCTGGAGAAGGTGCACGGATGGATATATTGCCCAGTCTCGTTGGTAAAGACGTAGTCCGTCTGCTCCCAGTCTGAACCCATCCGCAGTTTCATTTTATTCTGTTCAAAGCGATACCGGCGAAGTAAATCCATTACCTCATCCGGCACGCCGATCGTGCGGTAATCGGCGCTTGTTTTCGGCGTTTCCTCGTAGACGCCGATCTTGGAACTATTGAGTAGTGCGCATAGAATACAAATTTATTAAAATTAAGTGGGAGTACGTGGCCAGAAAACGGAGTTATTTGTAGACTAATAGAGCTTAAAAAACGCCCTATTTATGCGGGTTTTTTCGACCGTTTTTGAGGTGCTAAGGTGTTTGTACCTAAACCCCGAAAAACGGGGTTCTAACGGTAGACACGGGATTAAAATTTGAACAAAGCACGGTGTGCGTGCAAAGACGGAATATTCACGACAATCCTTTTCTCTCAATCAAATTATTGCCATAACTCGAAGATACTTATCGAGTGTAGTTCGGCTAATACCGCACATCTTAGCAAAATCAGTTTTGGTGATTAGTCCTTCTTGGTAAAGTTCCAAGGTTTTCATGACTTTAGCTGGAATATCCTTGGCTGATAAACGCGGTCGCCCAACCAATTTCCCCTTGGATCGGGCATTCGCTATCCCGCTTTTCACTCGTTGGCTGATCATGTTGCGTTCAATTTCTGCGAACACACCCATCATTTTTAGCATCCCTTCCGTCATCGGATCAAGCTCGGCAGTGCAATCAACTATAAAAGAGCCAAGGATCAACTCGATATGCTTTTCTTTGGCTGTTTCAATGATCTCGCATAATTGCTTCGTGCTTCTCGTTATCCTGCTGACTTCCGTCGATATGATACAATCTCCTCGCTGCACAATAGACACCATCCTGTTGAGTTCGATTCGATCAACTTTTGTCCCGCTTTCATATTCCAGGAAAATGTGATCGCGTTCGACACCCTTTTCCTGTAACTCTTTAATCTGACGAGTAATGTCCTGTTTAGTTTCGTTTGTACTGCATCTAGCATATCCGTATTTCAAGGTGTTCTCCTTTCTAATAAAAAGAATGTGCAGAATAGTCTTGTACTCGAAATTAATTCAAGGAACGCTGATTGTTCGGTGTTATTTCAGCTAAAAGGCACACGAAAAAAATGTAGAGGAATTCATATGTTTTCCTGTACAAGTAAATTGGTACTCTTTTAAAGTTTGAAATCAGATTTTATGAATTTACGACGACAATATTATTTGAAGTAATCAGTATGCAGACAAGAATATTTAGGATAAAGTCAATGAAATGTGCATTTCATTGCTTTTAAGCTCTCCAACTGTTTGATGCCGTTCCCGCAACCGCTCGTTATCTTCTTCGAGGTCCTGGATGCGCCGCGTCAATGTGTCGACATGATCCGACGACTCCGATTCTGTGTCGTTGTACCACCGGTTCTCATCCTCGAGCTCCTTGATACGAGCGATGTACTGCTCAACAGTGGCTCTGGAAATGATCTCGCCGTCCGGGACCATCGATACGAGCTCGCGCTGTTGCTCTGGAGTGAGTTTTGAAATGAGGCGAGCTGCAACAGTAATCGGTATTTCTCCGGATTCAAATCTTTTAATTACCGCGTCTTCCAAATCCAACAACGGAGTGCTTTGATAATATTGTTTACGTGTGGTTCCGACTTTGTCACAAATTGCATTAATATTTCTGGGGGCATCATAATTGTCCTCATTGAGGACAATTTTTGGTCTTCCACCACCACGTCGTATCTCATATATATCGCAAAGTGCATCTACGCGCCGCACCATTTTCAGTTCGTTACCACCGATTTCGCCTCGCTGACGCACGTTAGTCTCGATTAAATCCTTCAGGATCCACTGATCTTTTGACAGGCCGTCCCTGTCGTCGTATTCTTTGATCTCGCACGGGATCTCCTCAATCCCAAGTTCTTCGCATGCTCTGCGTCTTTGATGTCCAGAAACAATAACATACTCAGGTGTCACCAATAGCGGTTCCAGCACTCCGCTTGTTTCAATGGACTTTAAAAACTGTGTCCACTTCTCACCCGCAATCGGGTCAAAAAACTCGTCGTTCTGCGGGTGAGCCTGTAGCTGCGTAATATCAACTAAATCCATTTTCCCTCCTATAGAAAACATTTGTTCGGTTTAATTTTAGCACAAAAAAATAAGGGTCGCAATACCTCTTCTAGGCAACTTCTAATTCTAAGATCGCCTTGTCTATCAGCCTCGATATGTAATCGATTGTGCCGGCGTCGCTCCATGTTGCGTCGACCGGGTTCTTGCGGCTCTCTACAATCTTGTCGGACAATTCAGTTGTCCGCAACATCAAATAGTGCAGCTTGTCTGCATACAACCTCCCAGATGTTTTCATATGCCCTCCATATTCAATTGTATATGCCCTGTAATCAGTATTATAGCACGGATATGATAGGAAAATCCCCGCCCATTGCTAAGCGGGGTCACATATTTTTCTGCAATTACCTTTTAATTCCTTCCCATGGATCAATTCGCTTTTTGTATTCGTAAAAATAATATTCTAGTGTACTATACTTCGACATTCTCCAACTCCAATATTGAGTATCTGTTTGAAGCGAAAACCATCCCTCTAACTTCTTTGGACAAAACCCGTCCTCTATCACATGCTCTTGCGCAACCGCCCTGATCCACACCTCTAAGGCATCGGGGTAAGCATAGAAGAATTCTCGCTTCTCCGGAAAGAATAGGTCTGGCTTATTCTCGCGAACACTCCTTTGCCATAGCTCAGTCAGCTCTTTTACGTACTTTTCCTCAAGTTCCGGATTTGCTTTTCGCTTCCATCCGTCCGCTATCTTTTCTGCAGTCTTCTGCGCCATATTATTCTTGACTCGTCGATCGTCTGCCCAAAGACGGCCAAACAGAATGGCGGCCAGAATTAGAAATCCAAAAAATGGCATCTCACCACCCCCTTACTCTACGTGGTCCAAACTGTTCTGCACATCATATATATTGGAAAGAGCCTCGTCCAGGCTTGTAATCACATCGTCCATCGAGTAGCTTGCATCCTCAAGCTCCGACACGTTGTTATCCATAGTGTAGTACCGGTCCGTTTCTGAGAAGTGTTCCTCGAGTCCGTCCTTCGCGCACTCTTCGTCGTCCTTGATATCGTCGATGTCGGACTTGGCGTCTTCCAGAATTGATTTCGCATTCTCAATGTGGGCGATCGTTCTGGCCAACAGTTCACGTCTTCTTTTATTCATATGGTTTCCTCCAATATTAATATTACGTTGTAGCACATACTTCCATCACATTGTTATGCTGGAAGTGTCAATGAAATTGGTCTTTCATTGCCTTTTGGCTACGGCAACACATCATCTTCATCAGACTCTAAATAATCAATTACCCCATCTATTGAAGGAACTCCATCTTCATATAGTTCAAACACTGCTTTTTCGATAAGTAGTGCAAGTTGTTCGGTATTATCAAAACTGACCCAAAACCTATCTTTTCTAAGCATTTATCATCCCTCCATACGCTAATTTGTACATGAAACGTTGATTTCATTGCTATTAGATGTCAATGAAATTATTGTTTCATTGCTTTTCTTATTTAGATTCTTGGTTTTCATTTACATATATATCTCTATAGTGAGGTGGCTGCATCATCATACGATCCCAGTATCCGTCTTTTAGGAGCGCAAAGTATGCCATTGCCCGGATCTGACTATCCATTGTATTTGGACCGTATTTTTTGGTCTTCATTATGTTGTCTGCAATTTCAGATGCATCTTCATAAAGAATACACTGATCGGTCCATTCCATTAAATGGTATATAAGCGACTTAAACATAGCCTTGTCATAGTCAAGCGTTGATTGTATTGGATGTGTTTTAATAAATGGCATATCACTATCCTCCTAATTATTTTTTGCTAATGAAATAGTTGTTTCATTGCCTTCGCTACACGATGAAATGTAGATTTCATTGACTTTAGTATGTCAATGAAAGAATCATTTCATTGACATTCCGCATATGTGCTAAGCAATTCATACTCAGGGAGATCCCTCGTCGGCTTTCTGTTGAAGTGTACTATGTTAATCGGTTTCGGGTTAATCATGATTTAAAATAAAATAATTGTACCAAAAAATAAATTAGTATCCGTTTTTTGGCAATCTTTTTACTCTATAGGTGTACAGCGCAACACGAAAAAACACGCGTTACAAAAAGCGCGTGAAAAAAGCGTTAAAAACTGTGCGGCACACTTACGACCGCTACGGCGTAACACGCAAGCGTGCAACCTAAGCCCTGATGGTAAAAGGGCTTGACTGTATCGCGGTTAGTCAGAAGCAACAACACATTATAGGTTCGCAAGGAGAGTGGTGCTTATGCTTCAAACAAAGAAAAGAGCGGCACCCACCGGTATCACTCTCCTTGGCAAACCTCACGCAGTACTCAGGTTGCCCTCTTGACCTGCTCCCCACATCCGATTTACAGTTTTTTACTCATGTAATACCGTTTGTGGCCTGGAGGGCAATCACTTAAAATGCCAACAATGTCATAGCCCTGTTTGAGATAAAAATCCTTCGCCTGAAAATCATAAGTGTTTAGGTGGGCAAGTTTGCATCCGTTTTTAGCTGCAATACTTTCGATTTCGCGTATAAGGGCTGTACCTAGTCCATGCATTCTGAATTCTTCCTTAACCCAAAGCACATCAATATGTAAGCAGCCCCAACAGTACACAATACTTTTAATACCTGCTAAAAGCTCTCCATATTCGTTTTTTATGACTCTATTTATTGAGTAAAAATCTGGATCCTGTGTGAACGGTATGATTTTGTTGTTAAAATCAACTAAATTCTCATCTAATTGATCAGCTTCCTCGTTTGTACATACATCAATCTTAATCTCAAGCATATTTGCCCTTCTCTGATTTTAATTCTTTTCACTGATCAGCAGGTAGTTGAATGAATTTAATTCACATTGATTACTCTACTATTCTATATCCCAAATCTTCAGAAGACAATATTTATATGCACACCGAATGATAACGTACAATAAAGTTCGCAATTACAAGAAGGCATAGGAAAGCCATCGGGACTCCGATAGAATGAATGAAGGTAAGACATTCAAAAAAGGAGAACCCACGATGGCTCATAAAAAATGGTAACACAAACCTGACGGAATTACTACTGGAATGTATGGCGCAGCCGGATCCGATGCTCAGCATGCTGGAATGGCTCTGCAAGCAGCTCATGGAAGCCGAGGTAACGGAGACAATCGGCGCTGAAAAGAATGAACGCAGCGCCAACCGAAACAATCGTGAAGAAGAAACTTGAAGCCGTCACAACAAAAATGAAAGAAGTAAAAGACACGATTATTTCTGTGTCCGATAGTGGCAATATTGATCACATACAATAAACGTTTTATACAAAAACAAATTTCAGTTTTCGGCATTTGACATTTTCAATATCATGGAATTATACTAAAATAAGTGTTAGTAACAACCCCTGATTTACTAAACTTGACTGGCTTTTCTCAACTTTCCTAACTCGTTATCACCAAACATAAGACCGACATATGTTTATACACCGCTACAGTTTGTCAACAACAAGCTGTATTTTGTGTATGTTGAAGAACTGCTGACAATATGTATAACAATCAGACGAACATAGAAGCAAATTGCAATGTACAGCGAAGAAGATCATGTAGTTACAGAGTAAGCCGAAAAGGTGGAACAGGACAAACATTGCGCCAATAAAGAAGGAGCAAAGAAATGTTTTGCAACAAATGTGGCAAAGAGATACCGGATGGTTCGGTTTTCTGTAATTTCTGTGGGACGGCGGTTCCTGTATCTGTACAACAACTGCTACCGGAGAGAAAAAAAGCAGCGGCAAAAGATCGCCCTCAGGGAGCACTAAGTAACACAGAAAAAGATCAGAACGGTCAAGGTGACGAAAAATCCACAACAAAGAAAACAGTGTTGATTATCAGCGGTGCAGCCAGCGTCGTTCTGATCGGTATTATCTTGGCCGGCGTCCTGCTGCTCAAACAATCGAATGGCGGCGGTACAGACGGTGGGGATTCGTCTATTACCGTATCGCGAGAAGCCACGCAACCGAAAGCAGATAAAACGGATAGCAGCACAGATGCAGCACAAGTGCCGATTATGCATCCTGACACAGTCGTTTTAAAACTAGATTACAATCAGAGCTATCAATGTACTGCGCATGATTTTCAGCTGGAGTATGCGGTCAATGAAAGCGATATCACCTGGACTGCTCAAAATGCGGGGGATGTATTGACTTGTAATCAGCACGGGAATATTCGTGCAGGAAACGTGCAAGTTTCGCCGGAGCAAGGCTATAATACCGCAGTCAGTGTTCAGGGGACACTGACAAATGGAACGGTACTGCGGTATGAAATACAGGTTGGCGATGGCCAAACCTATAACATTTATCGTTCAAGTAAGGTACTGAATATGAAAAGAGGAAAGCATTATCCTTATATATGCGATCCGGGTATTGAAAATTGTCTCGGATTTACGATGAAATTCCGCTATGATTTGCCCGAGGGCGATTATGTAAAAAATGATTGGGAAGTTTGGATTCGTGAAAATGGTGACACATGGGTTCAGGTAGATGAAATTGAGGTTAATGAAGGCGAACAAAAAGAATATGTGATTAAATTCAACAGACCAATCACCTTTACTGAGATCGCGGTTCAGCATCCAATAGATTACAACGGTTATATGCATACCGACAGTTTGACTGTTTCAAATATCTTGCATGGTTGATATCAAAAAAGACTACGTTTTTTCTCCTGCGCATGGCGTGAAAATTTCGTTATATAGTTAGTTACGATACAATGCAAAACCAAATACGTGGAATAAAACAGAGCGTACATAAACGACATAAGCCAAGGAGAGGGAAAGGTTATGTTTTGCAACAAATGCGGCAAGGAGATACCTGACAGTTCGACGTTTTGTAATTTCTGCGGAGCGGAAGTCTCCGCTTCCTTACGTAAGCCTTCTACAAACACAAATGGACAACAGAAACCGGCAGTAGTACAGCAGGAAGCAATAGAAACACCGCGTTCTAGTGCAGCCCAGTCACCAATTACGCCGGAAGCACCGAACAGCCCGTCCGGTATTCAGGGCGGTGGCGAGAAGGCAAAAACAAAGAAAACCGTGCTGATCATCAGCATAGCGGCGAGTGTCGTTTTGATCGGCATTATCCTGACGGGCGTCCTTCTGATGAACCAGTCGGACGGTAGCGAGATCAACGGGAATGACGTCGACCCTTCGTTTCATGTGTCGCGGGAAACGGCAACTACTGATGATGCAACAAACGAATATAAACAAAATGAAGCAACGGAAAATGCCGAAGAACAGGCAAACAGTATTAGGAACGTACTTTATACCGGAAATTGGAGCTTAGTTGCAACCGTCCCTACGGATGTTGAATTGGAAGGATGTAAGCATGTAGATATCACACCCGTGGGTAAGGATATTATTACATTTCATCCCGATGGAATTGTAAGTGGAATATCCGAGGACTTCGACACAGGAGAGGTGATTTGGGAAGGTGAGTATCCATTTGAAATAAACGATGAATACAATGCGGCTTATGTCTGGTTTGACAAGTACGAAATCAACCATACGATGTATGATGAATTTCGCGTTTTTTACATTAATGAGGATGGATATCTGGTTGAAACAGTTGTCCTTGAAGAAGAAGGTGCCGGGATTTTTTATCAAGCATCGAAGAATATCAACCTGTATTTACTCGAAGCGTCCGGAGGATGAGCATTACAAAAACAGTAACTATAAATTATAAAAAAGTCAGTGTGAATACGGACCGGTAATACCGCTACAGCGGGAGCGAAAAGACTAAACGGGATAAAAAGTACATAAAACTAGAAAGGGAAAGGTTATGTTTTGCAATAAATGCGGCAGGGAGATTCCGGATAGCTCGACGTTTTGTAATTTCTGTGGAGCGGAAGTCCCCGCTTCCTCGCGTCGGCCGTCTACAAGCACGAAAGGACAATCGGAAAGTAACGCGCAGCCAATGAAAAAGAAACCGATTAAACCGGTAGTAGTGAAGCCGGAAGCAACAGAAAAACCGCATCCTGTTGCTGCACAGCCCCCAGAAGCACCGGCAGCGCAAAACAGCCTGTCCAGCAGTCAGGACGATGGCGAGAAAACGAAAACGAAGAAAACCGTGCTGGTCATCAGCATAGCGGCGAGCGTTGTTTTAATCGGTATCATTCTGACGGGTGTTCTGCTGCTCAAACAACCGGATAACGACAAGATGGAGGCCAGTAATGATGCTACATTCGAAGTATCACGGGAAGATTCGGATACGACAGTGCAACAAAGTAATGATGCTTCATTAGAGGTATCACGGGAAGACACGGATACGACAGTGCAACAGTTCCCAACACCGAATCAAATGACAAGTGAGGAAGAACAGCAGGGGCAATACGCTGCAAGCAATAAAGAAGAGATCGCGTATGATCTTTACCTCCAGACAGATAAGAACCATATTGTAGATGGCGAAACAGTCGATTTCTGGGTCGATGTGACGAACAACGGTACGAGGACGTTCAAAATAATCCGTGCTTTTAATGGAGATGATTTTGATCCTGTTCAATATGATTGCGACGAGACGGTAGCTCCCGGCGAAACAGTTCGGATTGGTCTGCAAAAGAAAGTTCGTCGAAGTATGCATATTTTTTTCCAGATCAAAGTATATTACGACGAAGAGGAACAATGGTGGGAATTTACGGATGTCATGTATTTCGACGAATCAGGCAAGAAGTATTATCCGAGGGATGCGGACACCGCGGGAGTTTTATGCGAGGCATATCTGGAACCGGAAGAAGTGTATGTTAAAAGTGGAGAAGAAGTAACATATACGATACATGTGAAAAACCTTAGTGATGTTGCATTTGAAAAAATCAGTATTATCAATGATGCTACATATGCAGAAATTGAAGCGTCTTATGATGCGAGAATTTTACCCGGGCAAGAAAAGGAATTTACAGTATACGACATCCAAGAGATTGCAGAAGGATATGGACAGTGCAGCGTGTACTTGATATGGATCAAAACGGAGACCGGGAAGGAATTCGGGGTATATACGAATATTGTGTCCGCATGGTTAGAAGATTAACGAAATAAGCAATCAAATAAGCGATCATTCCGGAACTGCAAAACTGGGGGGATAGAATATGCTGGCATGGGTTTTATATTTTTTCGCGGCAGCGTTTGTGATACTCGTAGCATCGTTGATGTGTCTGATCAAAAAAACAACGGTGCGGATCGTTTGCATCGCGCTGCTTCTGTTTGTATGCGTCGTGATCATGACGATTCTTCTTCTCGGCATACAGGGCGACGGGGTTGATTTAACAATTCCGCTGATCATCTTTTCCGCACTGTCGATTGTGATGATATGCGTAGCGCTGCTGATGTGCACGGTGAAGAAGAAACAGATACGCATCATATTGGTCGCGTTTCTGCTGCTGATCTATTTTGTTGCGTGTATCTTTCTGTTCTTCTTCGGTTCGGGGGAAAAGCAACTCGGCAATGTGCTCATCCGATTCAGCTGCGAGCGAATAAGGGAGGGTGAGCTTTTCGACCCCGGCGAAAAACGCGCGCCGGAAGAATATGAGGTTTCGGAACATCTTTGCATCGCTACAAGCGGATTTCATATTGTCGGCCTACGACCGGATGGAACTGTTGTTGCAGAAGGTCGAAACGATAACGGGGAATGCAATGTCAGCGGCTGGAATAAAATCGTCGCTGTTTCGGCAGGCTGGGAGCATACTGTTGGTTTGAAATCGAATGGCACAGTTGTCACCGTAGGCAGCAATGTTTACGGGCAACGCAATACAGGCGAATGGAGCAGTATCGTTTCGATAGCGGCAGGCGGATGTCGGACTTTTGGTCTAAAATCGAACGGCACTGTTGTTGCAGCAGGTCGCAATGACGACGGTGAATGTGACGTTTCATCCTGGAGTGATATTGTTGCCATTTCAGCAGGAGACTGGCATACCGTTGGATTGAAATCGAACGGCACTGTCGTTGCGGTTGGGAGTAACCACGACGGAGTCTGCGATGTGGAGGATTGGACTAATATCATTGCTGTTTCGGCAGGCGGATGGTATACAGTTGGATTGAAAGCGAATGGCACCGTTGTCGCAACAGGTGTTGATGCTGCCGTAGAGCGTGAAGTGAAGAACTGGACAAATATTGTAGCAATTGCAACAGGTGATTTTCATGTGGTTGGATTGAAAGCTAACGGGACTGTTGTCGCATGCGGCTACAATAGGGCTGGACAATGCAATGTTACCAATTGGAAGGATATCATCAAAATTGCGGCAGGGGTTGACGGTACCGTTGGAGTAAGATCCGATGGAACGGTCGTTGCGACGAATGGCGAATGGGCGAATTTACGAAATGTCAAGAACTGGACGAACATCTGCTCTCAAACAATAGATCAGGTCGAGGAAGAGGAAGAAGAAGCGCGGAAACCTGAACCAAAACCTGAACCGGACCCGGAGCCTGAAATAATTGATTGCAGTGAGAACTACGAGAACGTCGTCTATGACCTCTGCGAACAGTGGGAACGCGACGAAGGCTATGAAATCGTCTGGCATAAGCTTGGAACACGCTGGGAGGGTAGATACTTCGTCGTCACAGTCAACTTTACAGAAAAAACTGGCATGTGCGGCGTCCGCAGCGTCACGAAGTTGGATATCTTCATCAAAAACGTTGGCGACGTATGCGTGCTTGATCACTATAATGTGCTCGCCAAGTACATAAATGCTGATGCTGCGTATTCATCGGCCGCGAATTTCGCCGCCGAATGGATGTATTATATGTTTTGTGATGAATACCCAGATGCATTGATCACAGCAGATGGAGTTTGTGACAACATATATGAGTCTCAGTATGATTACAGTGCGACAGTGGTTGTAACGGTCACAGTGAAACATAGCGCCGATTATCGCGAGACATACCGTCTCGATGTATATTTGGCGTGCGACGATGGTGAATGGATAGGTATGAGCTGGGAAGTAGTGGGATACGACTGATGTAGTCATCAAGATTGCCATCGTGTATTTTGGATCGACGCACGGCACGGCTCGGACGGACAAGGCGGGACGGATATACAGGGAGGAATTACATATGCTGGCTTGGGTTTTGTACTTTTTTACGGCTTTTTTCGTGATATTAATTGTAGCGCTGATGTGCCTGATCAAAAAAACCTCGGTCCGGATCGTTTGTATCGCACTGTTTCTGTTCGTTTGCATCGTGATCATGACACTTCTGCTGTTGGGAGTGCGGGGCACAGGAGTTGATTTGACAATTCCGTTGATCATATTACTTACGCTTTCGATCGTGGTGTTCTGCATCGTACTACTGATGAGCACGGCGAAGAAACCACCAATACGAATCGTACTAGTCGCATTCCTGCTGCTGATCTATTTTATCATTTGCATATTCATTTTCTCTGCCGGATCAGGTAAAAAAGACTTCAATGATGTACTCAGCGACTTCTCCTGCGAGCGTATTGGGTTCGGAGATATATCGTTCCCGAGACTGGAGTTACCGCCGGGGCTAGGTGGGACGACTAATACGGATGATGGGCGGGACGAAGATATTGATGGTGGGACGGTTGTGACGCGAACGCCAACGCCACAGCCAGAACCGCTTCCGTTCTGGCCTACGCCCGACGAAAGTGACGACGATCCCTGCGCGGGGTTAGACATTTATGAATTCGCGTTCTATAACACAAAAAACGAGTTGGTTCGGTTGTCCGATTACAAAGGCACCCCCGTGTGTCTATGGCTATGGGCGTCCTGGTGTTCTCACTGCGAGGAAATGCTGGACGATATGAGCCTGTTGAATAGCATATGCCATTCGGACGGCTACGCCGTAATCAGCGCTGTCATGCCCGGCTATAAAGGCGAGATGGATGCCAGTGAATGGATAGCATGGTCCAAAAACAGCGACTATAGCCGGCTTGTAGTCCTGCTGGACGAAGAAAGACAACTTTATAATGATTTCTCCTGTGGCATACCGGGCCTGATCATTTTCGGTAGCTGCGGCGATGTGATCGACGTAGTAAGCGGGCATCAGACATTTGACGAAGTAGAAGACCTGATGCTGCATTATGTAAATTCAGGTTATTAATGCTGCCGCAGTCATTCAGGTAAGATTATTAGGATAGATATATACGAGAGATTTTACAAGTTGTAATTACGATGAAATGCATATATGAAATATATCTGTTTAGAGAGGTAACGATGTGTTCAAAATGAAAGATCAAAGAGAGGCGTGGAGAAGCCTCGCTGATGAGATAGGCGCAACCTTTGTCGACATAAGTTCTATTAAGGTCATCGGCCCCATTGGCTTGGCAATCCCCATGCGGGTAGAGCTTACATATAAAGTATGGACAATTATTCTTGACACATACACTGAGCATTCTGCTGAAAGTAAACCATCCATATACACAAGAATGCGTGCGGCCTATGTAGGCAATACAGATTTCAGTTTCACGATTAAGCAAAAAACTGTATTTTCGAGAATAGCAAAAGCACTTGGAAAGAAACCTGTATTCACAGGCGATCATGCCTTTGACGATGTGTTTATACTTAGCAGTAATGATGAAATGGCGGTAAAGCATCTTTTCTCTAGCTATTATCTTAGGGAATTGGCGTTAAAAATTAACATTGTAAACATCAGAACCAGAGACTATAAAGGCAGCTATGAGTACGGGCATCAGGAAAAAGGGAAAGAATTGTACTATTCGTATTCGTATCCTTCAGCAAACCGGGCTATTACCGATATAGACAAGCTAAAAGATTTGTTTAGTTTTTTTAAGCTGCTGCTTGAAGAGATGGTGAAAAATCAAATCGTGCTATACACGAGAACCAATGCAAGCTGGGGCGATTATCAGTAATGATTCGCGCCTGAAAACTGGCACCATGGGAAGTTAATACTATATGCATACAAAAAAATAGAGTGGGAATGACTGCATAGCATGTGCATAGGCGCCAGCCAAATACTGATACGACAGCAACGGGAAAAGAGAAATGGAACACGCCACACGTCTACCAAGGGAGGGAAAAGCGATGTTTTGCAACAAATGCGGCGCAGTGGTACCGGACGATTCGATATTTTGCAATTTTTGTGGGACGGAAGTCCCTGCGTCCTTACGTCAGCCGTCTAAAAAAACAAAAGGACAATCGGAAAGTAACGCGCAGCCAACGAACAAGAAACCGATTAAACCGGTAGTAGTGAAGCCGGAAGCAACAGAAAAACCGCATCCTGTTGCGGCACAGCCCCCAGAAGCACCGGCAGCGCAAAACAGCCTGCCCAGCAGTCAGGACGATGGCGAGAAAACGAAAACGAAGAAAACCGTGCTGATCATCAGCATAGCGGCGAGCGTTGTTTTGATCGGTATCATCCTGACGGGTGTTCTTCTGCTCAAACAACCGGATAACGACAGGATGGAGGCCAGTAATGATGCTACATTCGAAGTGTCTCGGGAAGATTCGGATACGACAGTGCAACAAAGTAATGATGCTTCATTAGAGGTATCACGGGAAGACACGGATACGACAGTGCAACAGTTCCCAACACCGAATCAAATGACAAGCGAGGAAGAACAGCAGGGGCAATACGCTGCAAGCTCGAAAGAAGAGATCGCGTATGATCTTTACCTCCAGACAGATAAGAACCATATTGTAGACGGCGAAACAATTGGAAGGATTAATGGGATCTCCCATCGAAACGGCAGTGATGTTGTCAGTTTTTCTCGGATTACGTCGTGGCGAAGCTCTCGGGTTAAGATTTCAGGACTGCGATTTCGAGAAAAATTTGATTCACATTAGTCAGCAGGTAACCACAGTCAAATCAGAATATGGAAATGGCCCAACTTATGGAATTAAGCCAGTAAAAACAAAAAAGAGCAAACGAACCATTTCGATACCTCAAATAATACGGAGTAGCATATTAAAGCAAAAAGTACTTGCAGACTCTCAGAAGGCTTCACAAGGGATTTGTTATGAAGATAACGATCTTATCACATGCAATCCAAACGGGTCTCCTAAGAACCCTGGATCGCTTTTAAAGCAATTTAAAAAGCTGATCAAATCGCTTAATCTTCCTGAGATAAGGTTTCATGATCTCCGTCACACATGTGCATCAATATTATTGGAAAACAATGCTGAAATAAAAGTAATTTCTGATTTACTTGGTCACAGTACGTATTCAACTACCGCTGATATATATACCAACCTACTCAGTAAAAAGAGACTGCCAGCAGAGATTATGCAGATGAAATTCGGTTCAAATTCGCGGTGATATCTAGTGTTGCCACGTTTTACCTTAGCAAATAGCTTAACAAACTAATTTTTCACAAAAAACTGCATGACTGGAAATTGTAAAAACACAAAAAAAAGCCCCCAATTAGGGGACTTATGGCGGAGAGAAAGGGATTCGAACCCTTGATACGGTTCCCCGTATACACGATTTCCAGTCGTGCGCCTTCGACCAGCTCAGCCATCTCTCCATGGTATTCCAGACGCAATGTGTATCATACACGAATGAGCGAAAATTTGCAAGACCTTTTCGAACGTTCTTTGTGTGAGCGTTGCTTGAACGGATTCGTTCATTTTCTATGCCTGCGTGTTCGTCACGCGGTCGATTAAACGAAAGCCCTCTTCCATGTAGATTCCGGTCTTCCCCGCAGCCTCTTCCGTATAGCGAACGTTTCTGTTTGCCCGGTCTCCGCGCCGATAGATCACATACGGAACAGGTTGCGCCGTATGCGTTCTGATTTTCAGCGGCGTCGGATGATCCGGCAACACGACGACGGCAAAATCTTCTTCGCCCGCTTCCAGATAGGATAAGACGGGTTTGACCACTTTTTCATCGATTTGCTCGATGGAATAGATTTTTTCTTTCAGTTGGCCGTGGTGTCCGCATTCGTCCGCAGCCTCGATATGGATATATACGTAGTCTTTCCCGCGCGAAAATGCGTCGATCGCGGCGGCGGCTTTTCCGCTGAAGTTCGTTTGATACGTGCCGGTCGCGCCTTCCACCTTCACGATTTCCATCCCCGCGCAAAGTCCGATTCCCTGAATCAAATCGACAGCAGAAATCACAGCACCTCGCAACCCGTTTTTTTCATAAAACGAACTCAGCGCGGGTTTTCTGCCCTCGCCCCAGAACCAGATTGCGTTTGCGGGATTCTTTCCTGCTTTTTTTCTTGCTATATTAACCGGATGCTCTTCCAGTAGTTCATATGCCGTCCTCATCCATTTGTTGAGTAAATCCGAGTTCGTACCCTGCGGTAGTCTGCCCGACACGGATTTTCCGGTAAAATCATGCGGCGGGGTTAGTTCGACTCCGGTTTCCGCGTGATTTAAAATCAGGCAATGCCGATAGGAGAGCCCCGAGTAGAGCCGTATGCCGTCCTGTGACAGGCGCGCATCCAGAAACCGGACAAGCTCTCGCGCTTCCTCGGTTGATATCTCTCCGGCGCTGTAATCGATCATCACGGCGTTTGAGATGTCGCTCTCTCGGGAGAGCGTAACGAGATTGCAACGATACGCAACATCGTCGTCTGCCATTTCAATGCCGAGACTGTATGCTTCCAGCGGCGAGCGTCCGGTATAATAGCGGCGCGGATCATAGCCAAATACCGCAAGATTCGCCGTATCACTGCCGGGGCTCATGCCGTCGGGCACGGTTTTGACCAGCCCGAATTCCCCCTGAGATGCCAGCCGGTCCATCACCGGGTGGTTCGCTGCTTCCAGCGGCGTCCTTCCGCCGAGTTCGTCAATAGGCCAGTCGGCCATGCCGTCGCCTAGTATTACCGCGATTTTCATACGTTCCGTACTCCAAAGTATTGATACAGCGTGCATGGCATGCCGCCGTTGGTGAGCTTTCTTCGTTTGTCCGCGCGCTTGCCATACACGGTTTCGAACTCCCGCATGCCGGAAAACACATTGACGCTCCAGCCGGGATACGGCGAGAACACACGCCGCATGGTTCGATAGATCGCTTTGGCTTCATTCTTATCCATCAGCCGTTCTCCGTACGGCGGATTGCAGACGATCACGCCGCCGGGTTCGCTGACGGAAAAATCCTTAATATCGCGCACCTGCCAGTCGCAAAACACGCCTGCTTTCTTTGCGTGTTTTTTGCACAGATCGATGCTGCGTGAGTCGATGTCAAATCCATGTACATCGATTTTCTGATCGACTCTCGCATCCGCTGCAATCTTTCTCTCCTGCGCCCAGACGCCCTGATCCAGAAACCACCAGCCCTCCGCCGCAAACGAACGGTTCAACCCCGGCGCAATATTCTGTGCGATCATGGCGGCCTCGATCGGCATGGTGCCGGACCCGCACATGGGATCGATCAACGTCATACCCGACCTGTAGCGCGAGAGCAGCACGATCGCCGCGCCCAGCGTCTCAGACAGCGGCGCAGAGACGTTATAGGTGCGGTATCCCCTGCGCGACAACCCGGCGCCGCAGCTGTCTAAACAGAGCGATACGCGGTTTCTCAGGATGCCGACTTCTACGATAATCTCATCCCCGCCTTCAGGGATCACGGTTGTCCGATACGATGATTTCAAGCTTTCCACAATCGCCTTTTTCACGATGCTCTGACAGTCGCTGACGGAGAAGAGCGTGGATTTGGCGGATTTTCCCGTTACATGGATATTTGTGTGCGGTTTGAGGTATTCATTCCAGCGCACGGCTTTTGTGCGCTCAAACAGCTCGTCAAACGTCTCTGCGTCAAACTCCTCGACAACCAATAAAACCCGCTCCGCTGTGCGCAGCCAGAAAAGGGACTTCGCCAGCTCAGCTTGGCCGCCGGAAAACGTGACTCTAGCATCCGACGTTTCAAGAACTTCTATATTCAGATCGTGCAGCTGGCGCGTAACGGTCGACTCCAGCCCCAGCTTACAGGTTGCGATAAATTTCATGTTGTCTCCTCCGGCGCGGACGCAAACGGTGATAGTTTTACAAGTGCGTTTTTCAATCTGATTTTAGTGATGCGGTATATTTCCCCGATCTCCTCCTCCGTCACCGTCTCGCCGCAGGACCGGCGGCCGAGCAACTCCAGCGCGGCAGCAAAGGAAACCTCCTGCTGCGCGGAGATACGCGGGAATGTTCCATCCAGGCTTTCGATATAGCGCTGATAAATATGTGCCGCTTCGATTGAGCATTCTTCGCGGCAGTTGCCGAGCATAAACTGCATCAGCAGTTGCAAAACGCTCTCATAGGACGGCGGCAGGCGATAATCTACCTCCTGCAAGCTGACGCGCCCCTTGACCCATCTCCCGTTTAAAAATGACATATAAGGTTCTTTTGCACCAAGGTGCTTCATCATGCCGAGCACCGCGCGCTTCAGCTCGTCCGGCTGATCCGTGCGCAGCAGAAATGCGCGCAGGATCCGCTCTGCGTGTTCATCTCCAAAGGTGAACACAAAGGAAAGCATGCTTTTCTTGACCCGGATGTCGGCGAGCGTCATCGCCCAGACGACTAGATCGCGAAACGCCGCGTCCTGCTTCCAGTGTTTTTCCAGTTCTTCCTGCGGCTGCGCAATCATGCGGTTGATATGATTGAGTCTGCGGAACGCCTCCGCAAACGGCACCTGATATGGAATGATCCATTTGGCGGAGGCGCGTTTGTTTGCGCCGTCGGCGTGTTTGCATTGATTCAGGTAATATTTTGCAACCGTATCGTGGGGATTGATCTTATGCAGCTTTTGATAGTACGATTTTGCGGTCTCTACATCGCCAGAAAAGAAGCTCGCATAACCGGATTTATGGAGTACGTTCTCATCGTACGGCATCACTTTGAGAAGCTGCGATAGCGTCTTTTGAGCGTCTTCAAATCGATCCAGATCGAGTTGCAGCACTGCGATGCTGTGCAGTTCCTCCGGCTCGAGTGAGCGCAGATTCATCAACTCGTCGAGCCGCTTGTTTGCCGCGATATGGTTCCCTTCTTCAATCTCCGCCAGTGCGAGCGTGCTGGCAGCCATCACATTCTGCGGATCTTCCTGCTGGAGTTCAAGCGCGATTGCTTTCGCTTCTTCCCGCCGGTTTGCAACAAAACATGCGATTGCAAGCTGTTCACGTACTTTGATCGACTTTGGCGATTGCCTGAGCCTGTGTTCGAGTTCCTCGACCGCATAGCCGACTTCCCCGCTGGCAAGCAGTGTGCGGGTAAAATGACATACGGCGTTGTCTTCGTAGTCGTCGTCCGTCTTCAGGCCCGTCGTTTCAAACATTGCGCCGTCGTCATCGATCAAATCCAGAAAATCCTCGGCATCCGCGGCGAATTCGCCCTCCGGATCCGCGTCCAGATAGTCCTCAAAGCTGTCCGCGGCGCTGTCATAATCCTGCAGGCCGAAGTAATTGCATGCCAATCCAAAATGGCACTCGGACGGCGCTTCGTCCATATCCGCAAATAACTGAAAAATGACGCGGTTGCTCTCCTCAAAGCGCTGCATCTGGCTGAGAATCTCCGCCAGAGCAATCGCGATTTCAGGATCCTGCGGCGCGCGCTCATACGCCTCGCGATAGTTCGATATCGCGGCGGTCAAATCGTTTTTCTCCAGTTCTTTCGCGCCGCGCTTCATGTAGAACGTCGCGTTCTGGGAAAACGGTATTACTTTTCCGGTTTTATTCTTCTTCATCTTCTTTTATTGTCGCAGCTTTCAGCAGCGAGCGCAGTTCTTCCTCGGTAAACGTGTAAACCTTGTCGCAGAAGCGGCAGGAAACCTCTGCGCCGTGATCTTCTTCGATCATCGCGGTCATCTCCTCGTGTCCGATGGAGATCAGCGCGCGTTCAATCCGTCCGCGCGAACAGTCGCACCGGTAGACCGGTTCGCGCTCGCCTGCGATGGTCAGTCCGAGACCGCCAAATGCGCTCTCGAGCAGCTCTTCCGGCGCTTCTCCAGCATCCAGACGCTCGGAGAATTGGGAAATTTCATCACTTTTGTCCTGCATGAGATCGATTGTCTCCTCGCTGCAACCCGGCAGCGGTTCCGCAAAAACACCGGCAGCCGCGCGGACGTCGCCCGTTTCGGCGCGCTCGCGCACACCGAGGTATACCAGCGCAGGACGCTGGAGACTCGCGGCATAGTAGTTCGCAAAATCGATCGCAATCTCGCCGGAAACGAGGTTACTGTATCCGACATAAGGCTCTTTCAGCCCAAGATCGGACACAACGGACAGTTTGCCGGTTTGTCCGACAAAGCCGCCGACATCGAGCTTGCCTGATGCGCCGGGCATGAGCTCTACGTCGCCGTTTGCAACGGAGCCTTTGACCTCGAGGCGACTGTTTCCGGTGCAGATCATACTTCCCGCCGGGCCGTCACCGCGGATGATGGTCGATACGAGGTCGTTTTCGCCTTTTAAATCTGCGGCCATGATAGCGGTCATCATGAGCTGCCTGCCGAGCGCCGCGGTCGCGACACGCGATAGATTGTGGATACGCCGCGCTTCGCGGACCAGCCGTGTGCCTTCAATAAACACGATTCGAACCGTTCCTTCCGCGGCAATGCACTGGATCAGCCGGTCTTTTCCGGCGGGACGATATTGTAAAATGTTGTTGTTCATGTGTTGTCTATTGCTCTTTCTTTCGGCGGTTTATACCGCCCTTTGTTTTCTTGCGGCGAATTGTATTCGCTCACTGTTTGGTTGCGGCGGGCTTGTCGTGAACGCATCCCAAATGCCTTCTATGGCAAATCCAGTCGATTGCAGCGCGTCCGTCAATCGTTCAACCGTATGCGCGCGCTGGACATGCCGCTCGTCAAACCTACGGTATGCGCCCGTGCCGTCCGGGCGGAAGAACGCGAGTCGCATCTCCAGCAGACGCGTCTCGGGATCAAAGCAGTTCTGCCAGAGGTAGGTGCATGCTTTCGTATCCTCGCCAAACGTGTGCCCGCCTAACACATGCTCGAGCTTATACGCGCTCGAAATGTCGAACAGCAACAAGCCGTTTTCCCGCAGCGCCCTGTTTGAAGCCGCGAAAAATGCGCTCAGGTCCTCATCCATCAGAAGATAGTTTACGCCATCGCAGGCGCAGGTGATTGCAGACACGGGTTTATGCAATCGGATCGATTGCATATCCTGTAAGATCATCGGGATTTGTAGCCCGGCTTTTCTCGCTTTTTGCTGGGCAATCTCAAGCATCCGTTCCGAGCGGTCCAATCCCGTCACGGCATATCCTGCTCTTTTCAACCGAATCGTGAGTTCACCCGTGCCACAGGCGGCGTCCAATATGGCGTTGCCATGTGCGATTCCGTGCTGTTTCAGGAGTGCTGCGAGATAGTCGACCCAGCCGTCGTAGTCCACGTCCGACATCAGCAGATCGTAAACGTCGGCGAGATCCGCATATTCCTGTGACATGTTGCGGCGCACTCCCCTTTCGTGATGCATGACGAGATACCTCGGCGCACTTGTGTGGCTTTCATATACTCGAATACCGGACAGCTGCCTGCGGTATGTCCGATTTTTTATTGTACATCAGATTACAAAATACCGCAATTATATATCCCTTTTCAGGTGAGTTCTTATTTGACAAAGCAGTGAATATTTATTAAAATCAGTCTAACCATAGGAAAGGCAGCGTTCCTTTTTTTCCAGGAGCGCAAACATGAATTCGAAATGAAACAGTACAAAATTGCAGTCGTCGGCGCGACCGGGATGGTCGGCAGAATGTTCCTCCGTGTTCTGGAAGAACGCAAACTTCCGGTTTCGGAATATTTCCTCTTTGCTTCTGCGCGCAGCGCGGGCACTACCGTCGAATTCATGGGCAAAAAACACACCGTACGCGAACTGACCGAAGACGCGTTTCAGGGTCTCGGCGTAGACATCGCGCTGTTTTCCGCGGGCGGCGGCACCTCCAAGGTTTTCGCGCCCATCGTCGCCGCGTCCGGCGCCGTTGTCATCGACAACTCGAGCACCTGGCGCATGGACAGCGAGGTTCCGCTGGTTGTTCCCGAAGTGAATCCTGGCGACATCGCACAGTATAAAAATAAGGGCATTATCGCAAACCCCAACTGCTCCACCATCCAGGCGATGGTTCCGCTCAAGCCGCTTGCCGATCGCTATGGATTAAAACGTGTGATATACTCTACCTATCAGGCGGTCTCCGGCGCGGGTATGGGCGGCTACAGCGATCTCGAAAACGGGCTCAAGGGCGAAGCGCCCAAGAAGTTCCAACATCCGATCGCGGGCAATGTGCTGCCGCAGATCGACGTGTTCCTCGACAACGGCTACACCAAGGAAGAGCAGAAGATGATCGAAGAAACACGCAAGATCCTCGGCCTGCCGGACCTGAAAGTCACTGCGACGACCGTTCGTGTGCCGGTTTTCCACGGCCACAGTGAGAGCATCAACGTCGAGCTGGAAAAAGCGTTTGAGCTGGACGACATCCGTACGCTTTGGCAGGATACCGAAGGCCTTATCGTGCAGGACGATCCGGCGGCGAACCTCTACCCCATGCCGATCAACGCGGCCGATACCGACCCTGTTTACGTCGGTCGTCTGCGCCGTGACTTCTCCATAGAGAACGGAATCAACTTCTGGTGTGTTGCGGACAACATTCGCAAAGGCGCGGCGACCAACGCCGTGCAGATTGCACAGGAACTCATTCATCAATGGGAGGCGTAAGCTGATATGTCAATCTTTCGAGGAAGCGGCGTTGCAATCGTTACCCCTTTTCAAAAGGGATCGGTTGACTTCACGGCATTTACCAGGCTGATCGAACTGCAGATCGCCAATCATACGGATGCGATCATCTGCTGCGGCACCACAGGCGAGAGCTCGACGCTGACGATGGACGAACGCCTGAGCGTCATCCAGTTCGTCGTAGAGCGCGTCAACGGGCGCGTGCCCGTCATCGCGGGCACCGGCGGCAACAACACCGAGGAAGTCATCGTCAGCAGCAAGTCCGCCGAAGCAATCGGCGTAGACGGGCTGCTCATCGTTACCCCCTACTACAACAAAACCTCTCAGCAGGGTCTGATCCAGCACTACTTTACGGTTGCCGACGCGGTGGACACGCCGATTATCGTCTATAACGTTCCCGGACGCACCGGCTTAAACGTGCTGCCCCAAACCATGGCGGAGCTTTGCACGCATGAAAACATCGTTGCCACCAAAGAAGCCAGCGGCAACATCGAGCAGGTGGTGAACATCGCCGCACTCTGCCCGCAGTGCGATATCTATTCCGGAAACGACGATCACGTGCTCCCCATCCTCAGCATCGGCGGCAAAGGCGTGATCTCCACCATCGCTAATGTTGTCCCCGGAGAGATGCACGCGCTCTGTGACGCATTCTTCAAAGGCGATCTCCAGCTGGCGCGTCAGCTGCAGTTGCAGCTTGTTCCGCTCTGGAAAGCTGCCTTCTGCGAGGTCAACCCGATTCCGCTCAAGGCGATGATGGGTCTCATGCAGCTTTGCGAACCGGATGTGCGGCTCCCGCTTGTTGCTCCGTCTGCGTCGAGCATGCGCCTGATCGAGGACACGCTCAAGGGGTATGAACTCATCTAACAATATAAATCAATTTGGAGGACTGTTATGATTTCTGTTTTGATCAACGGAATCTGCGGTCAAATGGGACGCGCCGTGTATGCCGCTGTTCAAGCGCAGAGCGGCGTTTTTTCCGCCGTTGCCGGCATCGATCCGTTTGACTGTACTTTTTCATATGACTGCCCCGTCTACAAAACCCTCGACGAGGTGAAAGAACGCGCGGACGTCATCATCGATTTTTCCATTCCCGCATCTACGCCGGAGATCCTTCGCTATGCGATGGAGCATAAAATCCCCGCCGTGATCGGTACAACCGGACTCGGCGAGCGCGAGCTCAAGCTCATTCGCTCCGCGTCCGAGTCGATCCCCGTTTTTCAAACGGGTAATATGTCGCTGGGCGTCAATCTCCAGCTCGAGCTGGTGCAGTTGGCCGCGTCCACGCTCGGTGGCAACTTCGATGTTGAGATCATCGAAACGCATCATCGTAAAAAGGTTGACAGCCCAAGCGGCACCGCCCTGATGCTGGCCAACGCCGTCGCCTCAATTTCTCCGGAAGACGAGGAGTTCGTCTACGGCAGGCATGAAAAAAACAAGCGGCGCACGGACACCGAAATCGGCATCCATTCCGTCCGCGGCGGCACAGTCGTCGGCGAACACCAGGTGCAGTTCATCGGAAACGACGAAATCATTGAGATTTCGCACCGCGCATTCAGCAAGCAGGTGTTCGCACAGGGCGCGCTGCGCGCAGCGAAGTTCCTCGTTGGCAAACAAACCGGCCTGTATAACATGAAGAACGTCGTCACCGAACACAACGCGGCGTCCCGCCTCTTCTCCCTCGATCAGCAGGCGGTGATCATCATCCGTTCGTTTGCCAAGGAGGACGCGTTTGCATCCCGCGTGTTCGACGTCATCGCCGAGCACGACGTATTTGTAGATATGATCGCCTGTTCCGAGCCTGACGAACAAAGCTTGAGCATCGGCTTCTCACTCAGCGAAGCGGAGCTCTCCGAAGCGCTCAACGCGATTAACGAGCTCACCCGCAACGGCTACGGCTGCACGATCCGCACCCGCGGCGATTTGACCAAGCTCACGCTCGAAGGCAGCGGCATGGCGCTTCAGCACGGCGTCGCCTCTCAGCTCTTTTCGGTCCTGCGCAAGGAAAACATCCATATTTGGCTGATCACCACGAGTGAAACACGCATCGAATTCTGCGTGGACACAGTGCACGCCATTCGCGCGGCGGACGCAATCCGCAGTCATTTTCAAATCGGATGATGCAACAAAAACTCAAAAGACGCCCTCGTGGGCGTCTTTTTTGTAATTCTGCGCATGCTACTCCACAGCATACTCCTGCATAATCTGCCGCCACCGCTGATTCTCTTTTAAGTAGCCGTAAGTATCTTCGTTTTGAAAACAGGCTGTCAAATTTTCTCGAAGCTCGTTGATATATCCTTCGCTGACGTCTCTAAAATCCATGTGCTCATATAGCGTCGATTTTGTAAAATCGCAGATCGTATCAAGGCTAGCTAACATTTGCTCCATTGTGTCGATTGTGACCTGCTCGTCCTTTTGAGCCGTCGCCAGATCAAGCGCACTCGCAACCTCATGATATCGCCCCATTTCAAACAGTGCGGCCAACGCGTCCTGCTTTTCAACCGTATAGCGGGCTTTCTCCATGTTTCCTTCCTCCATGGCAAGCATATATATTCCGTTGAATACCATGTTCAGCATTTGATAGCCGGAATACAGCAGCTCCTCATATGTTCTGCAAGCTTCTGTTGTGCGGTTCGTCTTGCTGTAGATGAGCGCCTGCTTTCTTTTTCTCTCCGGATTTTGCTCAGATAAATAACAAAGATATTGCTCCGCTTTTTCAAATTGATCCAGCCTGAAATAATAGTGGAACAGAGAATCGGCGGCGCTGTTTCGCAAGGGTTCATCCTTGCTGTCCAGTGCGCGGAGATAACATTCTACGATGAAATCATCATACTTTTCCTGATGCGTAACGTCATACTCCATACGCGCCGAATCGAGCAGTACTGCGATTTGCCAAATCAGCGTATCACAATTCGGGTAGTGTTCAACTTTGCCTTTTGCCCAGGAATACGCTTCTTCGAACGTCTCTTTTTTTATTTTTTCGGACGCTTCGGATACGATGTTGTTGACCTCCTGCGTAGTGAGTGTTTCATGGAAGGACAGCAACTCATCAAGTGAGATATCGAGCAACCGCGCGATCGGCGCGAGCAGCAGAATGTCCGGCATGGTGCTGCCGCTTTCCCATTTGTTGACCGCCGGCGCCGTTACACCCAGGTAGCTCGCCATCTTTTCCTGCGTTAAGTTTCTTGCTTTTCGATATTCTCGAATCACCTGGCCAATTTGCATATTCCTATTCGCTCCTTCAGCTGTTCTATAGTTGTTCTGCGTTTCGATCATATCAATCCAGCTGTTTGAAATCAATTGATTATGTGTTAATTGTTTTTCATATTTTTTAACTATAACTCATTACAGCAAAAAGACCGGATTAACCGGCCTTTTATAAAAAACGATGTTATTTGGTTCGAAGTGTTACTTTCCTTCTTTGCGCAGCCGCTGCTCTTCACCGTGGATCAGTCGTTTGATGTTTTCGGCATGGCGAATGAACACAACGACGTTTAGAAGACCCGCCAGCACGATCAGCGGAATATTATCAATGCGGAAGATCAGCGTCGCAAGAAAGAATAAGATCATCGCCGTAAGCGACATGATTGACATCTTCTTGTTGAGCAGCAGGATCGCGCCGCCGATGGCGATCGCACCGAGCGCGCCAAGCGGAAATGTGAGGATGGCAATGGTGTAGGACGAGGCGACACCTTTTCCGCCGTGAAACCCGTCGAATACCGGCCAGCAGTGGCCGACGACAACGAACAGAGCCGCGATGTAACCGCCGATCTGTCCGCAGAGCAGCTGCCCGATGAGCACGGAGAGCAGCGCTTTCATCGCGTCTCCCGCAAAGGTGATCGCGCCGGGGCCGTAGCCGTAGACGCGCACCATATTGGTGCTGCCCGCGTTGCCGCTGCCGTGGTTGCGCACGTCGTCATGAAAATAGGCGCGGCTGACGATGATCGCCGTCTGAATATTCCCCAGCAGGTACCCGGCTATGATACTGCCGAGCACCGTCCAGAGGTTGAGTGAAAAGAAACCGTTAAAAAAAGTCATGTTCGGACTCCTTCTTTGTTATTGTGGAAGAACATCCGAAGCGGAGTTCCTGCTTGATTCGTTAAGCTGGCCATTACTCGGAGTCCCGCTTTTTATTCCGGAAGAAGATCCGGATAGGGGTTCCTTCAAAGCCGAATGTTTTACGGAAAAAGTTTTCCAGATACCGTTCATAAGAAAAATGCACAAGATCGGCGTCGTTGACGAAGACGATAAACGTCGGCGGTTGCACGGACGCCTGTGTTGCGTAATAGATCTTCAGCGTGCGTCCCTTGTCCGTTGGCGGTTCGTTCATCGTAACCGCTTCGCTGACCGTATCGTTGAGTTGTCCGGTCGGAATCCTTCTGCGGCTCTGCTCAAACGCGCCGTCGACGAGTTCGAGCACTCTGCTGACCCTCTGTCCGCTCTTTGCGGAGATAAAGAGCATCGGCACATAGCTCATAAACGAGAGATCCGCCAAAAGCGCTTTCTGAAACGTATGCATCGTGTGCGTATCCTTCTCGATCGTGTCCCATTTGTTCACGATGAGCACGCTTGCTTTTCCTTCTTCGTGTGCGTAGCCAGCAATGCGGACATCCTGCTCGCTCAAGCCTTCGCCCGCGTCGCAAACGATCAGAACCACGTCCGCGCGCCGGATCGCAGAGAGCGAACGGATGACGCTGTAGCGTTCGATGGTCTCGTCTTCCACGCTGCGTTTTCTGCGGATGCCCGCGGTGTCGACGAGTGTGTATTCCCTGCCATTGCGCTCAAACTGCGTATCGATAGAATCCCGCGTGGTGCCGGGAATATCGCTCACAATCGTGCGCTCCTCGCCAAGCAGCGCGTTGACAAGGCTGGATTTTCCAACGTTGGGTTTGCCTACAACCGCGATGTTGATTCTATCGCTTTCAGACTCGTCCAGATCCTTCGGGAAGTCGCGCACGACCTCGTCCAGCAGATCGCCAAGCCCCAACCCCTGCGCCGCGGAAATGGAAAACGGATCGCCAAGTCCCAGCGAATAAAACTCGTACATCGCGTCCTCAAACTTCGGTGCGTCCACCTTGTTGACCGCAAGCACGACGGGTTTGTTCGAGCGGCGCAGCAGATCTGCAACGTCCATGTCGGCGCTTGTCATGCCTTCCCTGCCGTCCACGAGGAACAAGATGACGTCCGCGGTCTCAATGGCGAGCTGCGCCTGCCTGCGCATCTGCGTTGCGATAATATCCTCGTTTGCGGGCTCAATGCCGCCCGTATCGACCAGCGTAAAGGCATAGTTGAGCCACTCCGCGTCCTGATAGATGCGGTCTCTCGTCACGCCGGGCGTGTCTTCCACAATTGCGACGCGCCGCCCGATCAGGCGGTTGAACAGCGTCGACTTGCCGACATTCGGCCGTCCTACAATCGCTACCAATGGTTTATTCATGTTACTCTCCCGTTATCCCATAGCGGCTCGTCTGCCGCTATTCCGAAAATATGATTTCAACGAGGTCCTCGCCTGTTGAAACCGGTATGATTCGCGTGTTCAGTGCTTGTTCGGCCTGATGAATCGTCATTCCGTCCAGGAACAAGTCTTCATCCGCTTTGAGCATCGCCCGCGGTATCAGCAGCGCGGTGCCAAAGTTCGCTCCCGTCAACTGCTCTACCAGATCCCCGCCCGTGACCAATCCGCCGACCGTAACATTCTCTCCGAAGAACCTGTTTTTGATCGCACGGGTTTCTATCGTGATCCCGTAAGGCGAAAGCTGTTTGTATGATTCCCGAAAGAAGGGTTCGGCGGACACGCCGCCCGCCATCAAAAAGCGCTTTGCCTGCTTCAAGGGCAGCCTGTCCTCCAGCGCTTCGAGCATCTCGGTTTCAAACAGTCGCAGCAGCCCTACGCCGTTTTCGATCTGCGAAAAGTCTTCATATGCTTCATATGTCGGCAGCGGTCGACCGGTAAGCGTATACCACTCGTCCGCCAGAAATACAAAACGCGTACCAAGCCGGCTCAGGATCTCTTGCTGTTTTGCCTCGATTTCGTCGATCAGTTCAACCGCTTCTGAAACCGAGAAATTACGCAGCGGATAGAGCCCGTCTCGGTGCTTTGTCAGCCCGACGGGTACGATCGCAAGCGATCGGGCGCTCGGATAGAGTTCCAGCATGTCGTTGATCGAGCGGCGCAACACATCGCCGTCGTTCAAACCGGGGCAGAGCACAATCTGCAGGTGAAACTGCAACTGTGCCTGTGCGAGTCGCTTGAGCTGCGGCAGAATCTCGCCCGCGCGCGGGTTTTTCATCATCGTGGTGCGAACAGCCGGATCGCTCGCGTGCAGCGAGATAAACAGCGGACTCACCCTGCGGCGAATGATGCGCTCGATCTCCGCGTCGTCTAGATTGGTCAGCGTTACATAGTTGCCCATGATGAACGACATGCGCCAGTCGTCGTCCTTGACATGCAGGCTGCTTCTGCCGCCTTTTGGCATCTGATCGATGAAGCAGAACACGCAGTGGTTCTTACAGGTTCGCATATTGTCCATGAGACTTGTAGCAAAGCACAGTCCCAGCGGCTCGTAATCTTCCTTTTCGAGCGATACTTTCTTTTCGCGCCCGGAGGATGTACGAACGAATAATTCCAGCGTCTCCGAAGCAGTCAGGTGTTCGTAATCAACGAGATCAAGCACCGGTTCACCGTTGATGGATAAAATCACGTCTCCGACAGCAATGCCGGCGCGTTCCGCAGGCGAACCCGGGAGCACGTCGCTGACTATTTGCTGTGTTTTACGCATAAAATCCATTTTGTCATTATATCATCGACTGCGCAAAATGCCAAAGTCATTATTGTGAACACTTCGGAGCGATTTGATGCGCGTGTTGTCGCGTGCTATAATCCTGTTATGATTTTTCTTCGTGCAATCCGTAATCGGGACCATGCATACCCTACAGACCAGTATCCGCTAAATCTTCCGCAAATTGCTTCAATCGAGCGGCTGGAATTTCCCGCGCCTGTCACATTGATCGCGGGCGATAACGGAAGCGGAAAAACCACGGTGGTAGAGCTGATCGCCGCGCTGACGGGCGCTGTTCGCATCGGCGACGCGCGCGCGGATCGCCGCGCGCAAAGCAGCTTTCTTGGCGCATCCCGCGCGTTTCGCGCGGAGTTTGACCACAGGCCAAAGCGCAGCTTCTTTTTCCTCGCGGAAGATTTCACACGCTATATCGACGCGCGCGAGGACATGATGCGTGAAGAGCGTGCGGAGCTGGAGCGCATCGACCGCGAATATACGGGCCGCTCCGGCTATGCAAAGAACCTCGCCGCCATGCCGCATGCTTCCAGCCTGCATGCGATGACAAACATGTATTCGGACGAATTGGCGCAGCAATCGCACGGCGAAGGGTATATCGACTTCTTCGGTTCCCGCCTGAATGCGCAGGGGTTATATCTGATGGATGAGCCGGAAGGCGCGCTTTCTCATTATAATCAGTACGTGCTCATGAACATGATCGCGGATGCGGTGAATCGCGACTGCCAGTTTATCATCTCTACCCACTCCCCTGTGCTGCTGGCGTATCCGGGCGCGGCGCTGTATGCCTTTGACAATGGCTCGTTGAACCAGACCAGCTTTGATGCGCTGGAGAACGTCAACTTCCTTCGCGATTTTCTCTCCGCACCGGGACGGTATTTGTGGCGGCTGGGAGAAAGCGATGAAAACTAAAAGAACGCGGATTGCTCCGCGTTCTTTTTATTTGATTGGATTTAGTACATGCCACCCATATCCGGGCCGGGTGCCGCGACGGGCGCCGGAGGCGTCGGGATATCGGTCACGAGGCTCTCGGTGGTCAGCACCATGGCTGCGACGGACGCCGCGTTCTGCAGCGCGCTGCGCGTCACCTTGGTCGGGTCGATGATGCCCTCGTCCGCCAGAATGGCGTAGGTGTCCTTCGCGACGTTGTAGCCGTAGCCGGGCTTGTTCTCGCGGCGGATGTTCTCAACGACGACCGCGCCGTCGATGCCCGCATTGATCGAAATCTGGCGAACCGGTTCTTCCAGCGCGCGCAGTACGATGTTGACGCCGGTCTTGAAGTCGCCGGTCGATTCGTCGGCGAGCTTCTTGACGCGCTCGGATACGTTCAGCAGCGCGACGCCGCCGCCCGGGACGATGCCCTCTTCCACAGCCGCGCGGGTTGCGGAGAGCGCGTCTTCAATGCGGAGTTTGAACTCTTTCATCTCGACTTCGGTCGCTGCGCCAACTGCGATGACAGCTACGCCACCCGCGAGCTTAGCAAGACGCTCCTGCAGCTTTTCTCTGTCGTAATCGCTCGTGGTTTCGCCAATCTGCGTTTTGATGGCCGCAACACGTGCCTGAATTTCTTCTGCGCTGCCTGCGCCTTCCACGATGATGGTGTTGTCCTTGTCAACCTTGACCTGACGCGCGGTGCCGAGCTGGCTGATCTGCGTTTCCTTCAGGTCGAGGCCGATCTCGGAGGAGATCACTTCACCGCCGGTGAGAACCGCGATATCCTGCAGCATAGCCTTTCTGCGATCTCCAAAGCCGGGTGCCTTGACGGCGATGCAGTTAAACGTGCCACGGAGTTTGTTGAGCACCAGCGTGGTGAGCGCTTCGCCCTCTACGTCTTCCGCGATGATCAGCAGGGATTTGCTCTGCTGTGCGATCTGCTGGAGAATCGGGAGAATCTCCTGCACGTTGCCGATCTTCTTGTCGGTAATCAGGATGTAGGGATTATCCAGAATGCCTTCCATCTTCTCGGTATCGGTGACCATGTACGCGGACGCGTAGCCGCGGTCAAACTGCATACCTTCAACGATGTTGAGCTCGGTCTTCATGGTCTTGCTCTCTTCAACGGTGATGACACCGTCGTTGCCAACCTTTTCCATTGCGTCGGAGATAAGCTGACCTACGGTTTCGTCGCCTGCGGAGATCGAGGCGACCTGCGCGATGGCGTTCTTACTGCCGACGGGCTTGCTCAGTTCTTTGAGCCCCTCAACGGCGGTGGTGACGGCGGCTTCGATGCCGTGACGCACGACCATCGGGTTCGCACCGGCGGCGACGTTCTTCATGCCTTCGCGTACGATCGCCTGCGCTAGCAGGGTTGCGGTTGTTGTGCCGTCGCCCGCGACGTCGTTGGTCTTGGTGGCGACTTCCTTAACGAGCTGCGCACCCATGTTTTCAAATGGGTCTTCCAGTTCGATTTCTTTGGCGATGGTGACGCCGTCGTTGGTGATCAGCGGCGCGCCGTATTTCTTGTCAAGCACGACGTTGCGACCCTTGGGCCCAAGGGTGATCTTGACGGTGTTGGCCAGCTTGTCCAGGCCGGCCTGAAGCGCTCTGCGCGCTTCTTCGCTATACTTTAACTGCTTTGCCATAATGCGTTTCCTCCTGTTTATTCAACGACCGCGAGAATATCGCTCTGACGGACGATGAGGTACTCTTTGTCGTCCAATTTGACTTCGGTGCCCGCGTACTTGGAGCAGATCACCTTGTCGCCCGCTTTGACATACATGACGACTTCCTTGCCGTCCACAACGCCACCGGGGCCAACGGAGATGACTTGGGCCATCTGCGGTTTCTCTTTCGCGGCGGTCGGCAGGACGATGCCGCCCTTGACAACCTCTTCGTCTTCAATGCTGAGCACGACCACGCGATCGGCCAAAGGTTTCAGTTTCATACGGGTTACGCCTCCTATATACTAATATACACTTCTTTTTGTTAGCACTCTTTTTTGTTGAGTGCTAATCACGAAAATTATTATACCACGTATGTCTGGCGCGTCAACTTGGAAAATGCAACGAAAATGTGAAAAGTCCCTTTCCCGCCCGATGTTTGGATCATTCCAAACGTGTTTTTGAAATATCGCAAACAAAATGTTGCGTATTTTATAATATGAAAAAATCTGCCTGCGCAATGTTTTTCTTGCAATTCATATCGCGTTATGCTAAACTGACTTCTGTTCGAGTGAAATTCGAGACTGATACAGGGGGTGAATTGTTTTGGCAAACATCAAGTCCGCCATCAAGCGAGTCAAAATCGCCGAAAAGCAGACCCTTCGCAATCGCGCGGCCAAGTCTGAAATGAAGACGACTATCCGCCGTTTTGACGAAGCGCTGAAAGCCGGGGATGCTGCCGCATCTGAAAAAGCGTATTTGACGGCCGTTAGCACCGTTGACCATGCCGCCGCAAAGGGCATGATCCACAAGAATGCTGCGAACCGCAAAAAAGCACAGTTGGCAAAAAAACGCGCAGCCGCGCTGTAACTCCCCGTTCGGTTTTCTTCTTTGGGCGTATCTGGTAGATGCGTCCTTTTTTCTTGCTTTCCAGTGTGAAAGTGTCTACAATGAGGGTAGAAATTCGGTATATGATTGTCTATAAAATCAGGAAAGGCGCAATCTTTAAATGGACGCATATGAATCCAGGATGAAAAGCCCCGAGCTGGACGACGTTTTCCGCGCGATCCTTTCCCTGCGCGATCTGCCGGAGTGTTATCGCTTTTTTGAGGACATCTTTACAATCAATGAACTGCAGGCGATTTCCCAGCGCTGGCAGGTTGCGCGTCAGCTCGACGCCAACGTAACCTATCAGGATATTTCGCACCGGTTCAATGCCTCGACCGCGACCATCAGCAGGGTCAGCCGGTGTCTGGAATACGGCGCGGGCGGATACCGGTTGATGCTGGATCGCATGAAAGAACAGGAGTAACGCAATTACATGGCTATGGACGGCATCGCGCTCGGCGCGGTGATAACCGAGTGCCAGCCGCTTGTCGGCGGCAGGATTGACAAGGTGCAGCAGCCCGAAAAGGACTTGCTGCTCTTTACTGTGCGCTCAAATGCGGGCACGCAGAAGCTGCTCGTATGCACGCACGCGGAAAACGGACGCATTCAGATCACCGGGCGAACGTTTGACAATCCGCAGAATGCACCGGCATTTTGCATGCTGCTGCGCCGCCGCCTGACCGGCGGGCGCATCTGCTCGATTCGCCAGCTCGGCGCAGACCGCGTCTGCGAAATCATCATCCTCGCGCGAAACGACCTGTTCGATGAAGTCTCGCTGCGGCTGATTGTCGAAATCACAGGCAAACACGCGAACCTGATCCTGCTCGAACCAAGCGGCGCAATCGTAGACTGCGTGCGGCGCATCTCTGCCAACGGCGATCATGCCCGCATTCTTTTGCCCGGGTTTCCATACGAACCGATCCCGGCGCAGGAGAAGCAGAACCCCTTCACCGCTCCTGTTTCGGCGTTTGAGCCCATACTCGTCTCCCCCGACCCAGCCCGCGCAATAACGGCCGCTTTTGAAGGCGTCTCGCGCCAGTCTGCCAATGCGCTGCTTTCGGTCGCATCGTCCGCAGAATCGCTCCGCGCCATAATGCAGGCGATGAAGAACGGCGCATTCTCACCCTGCGTTGCGTTTAACGCGGACGGCGAGCCATCCGCGGCTCTGCCCTTTCAGCCCCAGGGTCTATATGCACGTATCGAACCCATGCCCTCCATGAACGAGGCGCTGGAGCGCTATTATGCCGACCGCGACCGGATCGTTGGCACGCGCCGCCGCAGCGCCGCGCTGAGGAGCACGGTCTCCTCCGCTCTGAGCCGCACGCAGAATAAATACGCCGCGTTTCTGGACTCGATCCGTCAGACGGAAGCCTTTGAAACCGCACGCGTCAACGGCGAACTCATTCTCGCAAACCTGCACCTGGCAAGGCCGGGTATGAGCGAGCTCGTCGTGGACGATTATTTTGTCGACCCGCCTGTCAAGCGCGTCATCGCGCTCGACCCTGCGTTTAACGCGCAGGACAACGCGAAACGATATTTCAAGCAGTACCGAAAAGGCAAACTCGGAAAAGCGTATGCTGAAGGGCAGATAGAAACGCTTGAACGCGAGATTCAATATCTGGAAGGCCAGCTGGAGAATATCGAAAAGTGCGACACGCTCTATGAGCTGTCCGAAATTCGGGAAGAGCTTGTGCGAGAGCGGTATCTGCGCCCCGATAAAGCGCAACAAGCCAAGCCTGCAAAAAAACAGTCCGCGCCAATGCGGTTTCTATCCTCGGATGGTATTGTGATCTATGTTGGCAAAAACAACCGCCAGAACGACGCGCTCACGTTCCAGACCGCGCGCTTGGACAACCTCTGGCTGCACGCAAAGAACATTCCCGGATCGCATGTGATCGTCGATTACGCCGGCGACCCGCCGGAGAGCACCCTGCGCGAGGCGGCGATGCTCGCGGCCTATTATTCTCAGGCACGCGCATCCTCCGGTGTACCCGTGGACTACACTCCGAGAAAGTTTGTAAAAAAACCGTCCGGGTCCCGCCCTGGAATGGTCATCTACACCACAAACCGCACGGTATACGTCTCTCCGGACGCTGCGCTGGCGCAAACGCTCCGCAAAGACGAGTAATCGCAACGCGCAAACGCTCGTGTCAGCGTTGAAACAGCCTCGCGGCGTTTGTGAACACTCTGTGGAAAAAGAAACGCGCCTGTCTGTCTCGATTGCGTTCGGCGGCATGTTCCAGTATAATTGTCTCATCGTTTATCAGGAAGGAAGACTTTGATTTGTCACGCATCCAAAGCTTTATTCAAAACCCGATTCTGTTGCTCTATGTGCTGCCCGCAATTCTGATCGGTCTCACCGTTCACGAATGGGCGCATGCATTTGCCGCCTACAAACTCGGCGATCCAACCGCGCGCAACCTCGGCCGCATGACGCTAAACCCGCTCGCACACATCGACCCGATCGGGTTTATCATGCTGCTTGTTGTGGGGTTCGGCTGGGCGCGTCCCGTTCCCGTCAACCCGCGCAACTTCAAGAATTTCCGCCGCGACGATATCATCGTGTCGCTGGCCGGAATCTTTACAAATTTTGTCACCGCGTTTGTGTTTTCGATCGTGCTGAAAGCCGGTCAGCTCAAATGGGGGCTCGGAACGAACGTTGCGTTTATCAATATTATATTTTCGATCATCACGATCAATTTAGCGCTTGCAATCTTTAACTTGATTCCGATTCATCCGCTCGACGGATCGCATGTGCTTGAAGCGCTTCTGGTTCGAAAGTATCCGCGCTTTTTCATGTTCCTCCGGCAGTATGGACAGTGGATACTGCTGGTGCTCTTGATCACCGGCGCGGTATCCGGCGTATTGGGATATTTGATCAACGGCATCATCAGCGGCTATTTCAATGCTGCCGCATGGATTGTCAATCTGTTTTAAGGACGACACATGCCGTATACGGTTCAACTGACACAATTTGAGGGCCCGCTCGACCTGCTGCTGCATCTGATCGAAGAATCCCAGGTGGATGTTAAGGATATCTTCGTGTCTCAGATTACCGCACAGTATCTTTCCTATATGGATCGGCTCGACGAGCTGGATATGGATACGGCAAGCGAGTTTTTGACCATGGCGGCGACGCTCCTCTACATCAAGAGCCGCCAGCTCCTGCCCCGTCCGCCCAAGGATGACGAGCAGGAGGAGGATCCGGAAACGCTCTTAATCCGGCAGCTGCGGGAGTACAAGGCGTTTAAGGAAGCCAGCGAAAAGCTCAAGTCTCTCTTTGATGCCGCGCGCGACGGCTGCACAAGACTGCCCGAAGACATTCCCGTGCCGCCGAAAGAAGTTGCGCTGGACGGCGCGTCTATGGACGGGTTGTTCGCAGCGTTTCTTGAAATGCTGGAGCGCAAAAAAGATGCACCGGAGCCTATCCGCTCCCAGCATGTCAATCCGGATCGTTATACCGTCCGCTCACAGACAGGTCGCATCCGCACGATGCTGCAGGGCAAAGCTGCCGTCACGTTTGAGGAACTGTTTACGCCTGGCGCGGAGCGTCTTGAGATCATTGTCACATTCATGGCGCTGCTGGAGATGATCGCGCGCGGAGAGATCCTGCTGCGGCAGAAAACCCCGTTTGCGCCGATTCGCATCAGCGTTGACAAATTGATGCTGGACGACGATACCTACGAATACATGGACGAAACGGAAGACTGACGCGCCCCAGCGCGCACATCATATGAACACACAGAGGAACTATGGAAGAAACTGCACTGTATCATAAAATCGAATGCCTTCTTTTTGTCGCCGGCGATCCCGTTGCGATTCCCGAGCTCGCGCGCGTGCTGGATTGTTCGCTCGCGCAGGCGAGAGCGAAGCTCAACCAGATGGAACAGCTCTATCGTGAAGAGGGTCGCGGCATTCAACTGCTCGTCACAAACGACACAGCGCAGCTCGTGAGCAATCACGACTTTATTGACGACGTCAAGTTGCTCGTCAACCCGGACGAAACCAAGAGCGTTTCCCAGTCTCTTCTGGAAACGCTCGCAGTGATTGCATACCGCCAGCCCGTGACCCGCGCGGATATCGAGCGCGTGCGCGGCGTGCGCTGTGACTACGCTGTGACCCAGCTGCTCAAGCTGGGCCTGATTGTGGAGACCGGGCGCAAGGATGCCATCGGCCATCCCGCGCTGTTTGGCACAACGGACACGTTTCTGCGTCAGTTCGGCATCCACAGCGTGGACGAAATGCCGGATTTTTCGCATTATTCGCAGGAGATCTTCGAGGACTCTTCCGAAGAGATACCGGTTGTTTAACATACCTGAGGCAATAAAAAACCGTGGCATTGGCCACGGTTTTATTATAGTGTAATCATCTTCACGTTGATGTCTTTTCCCTCCACTTCCAGCAGCGCGCAGGATGGTTTGTGTCCGCGCCTTGGCAGCGACATGCTGCCGGGATTGACGATCAGCAGGTCTCCGTCCGCCTGCAGCAGCGGCACATGCGTGTGCCCGAAGAGCACCGCCGCGCAGTGCTGTTCTCTCGCAGCGCTGGTCAGTTGGTAGAGGTTGTAGTAAGCATCCCCGTGTACGAGCATGATCCCGGCTTCTTCTACATATTCTACGCGCGAGCGCGGGCAGACGCTGCCGACGTCGTTATTCCCTCTCACGGCAAAATACGGTACGCCGCCCAGAGCGCCGGATATCCTCTCGGCATCGATTGCATAATCACCCAGATGAAAGAGCAGATCCACCCTGCCGAGTTTCTTAACCGCCGCAGGCAGACGCTTGAACATGTTGTGCGTATCCGCAAACAGAGCAACTCGCTTCAATCGTTTTCCCTCCGCAGCAGCTCCTGCAGCGCCTCCAGCGCGCGTTTTCTGTGACTAACGGAGTTCTTTTCCTCGGCACTGAGCTCAGCAAAGGATTTGCCGAACGGCGGATAGAAAAAATATGGATCGTATCCAAATCCGTTGGAGCCGCGCGGCTCGGTCAGCAGGATGCCCTCCACCGTGCCGAGCGTGCAGATCGTCTCCCTGCCCTCCCGCGCGAGCGCGACGGCGGACGCAAACCGGCAGGTGCGTTGTTCACGGGGAACGCCCTCCATATCGCGCATGAGCTTTTCGTTATTGTCCGCGTCGTTGTGCCCCTCGCCGGCATATCGCGCGCTAAACACGCCCGGCGCGCCGTCCAGCGCGTCAACGATCAGTCCGCTGTCGTCTGCGAGTGCGGCGGCATAGCCGGAGGCTTTCAGCACCTCTTCTGCTTTTTTGATGGCGTTTGCCTGAAAGGTATCCCCGTCCTCGACGACGTCGATCTCCAGACCCGCCTGCTTCAGCGTTGTCATATCCGGATACTCCGCGCCGAGAATCTCAAAAATTTCGCGCATTTTATGCGCATTATTGGTTGCAAGAATCAATTTCATGCGCCGATTATAACAGAGATATATCCCTGCGTAAAGGCAGCCGCAGAAACAAACATTCGTTCTTTTTACGTTTTCCTGCGGTTGCGGGTTCAAAGTACCCCCGCCGCTATGATATAATATTGCGAACACTTTTGGGGGACAAACATGGATCTGACGATGTTAAACGATAAACAACGCGAAGCTGTTGAAACGACCGAAGGGCCGCTTCTCGTGCTCGCGGGCGCGGGCAGCGGCAAAACACGCGTGCTCACGCACCGCATTGCGTATCTCATACAGGAAAAAGGCGTTGCGCCGTGGAATATCCTTGCCCTGACATTTACGAACAAAGCGGCGGGTGAAATGCGCGAGCGCGTCGGCAGTCTGCTGGGCGCCTGCATCAACGACATGTGGGTCATGACGTTTCACGCCTGCTGCGCGCGCATCCTCAGAAGCGAGATCGAGCGCCTCGGCTACGAGCGCACATTTGTCATCTACGACGACGCGGACCAGCAGTCTCTGCTTAAAAAAATCATTCGCGAACTCAACATCAACGACAAGGTGTTTACGCCGCGTGAACTGTCCAGCCGCATCTCCGAAGCGAAGAACCAGAGTCTCGACGCATTGTCCTATCTGCATGATTCCTATGTACCAAAAGAAGTCGTGGCGGCATATCAGCTGTATCAAAAACAACTCAAGCAATGCAACGCGCTGGATTTTGACGACCTGCTGCTGATGGTACTCCGGCTCTTTGAGCAGTTCCCGGAGGTTCTGGATAAATACCGGCAGAAGTTTCGCTATATCCTCGTAGACGAATATCAGGACACCAACCTCGTGCAGTACCATATCGTTCAGGCGCTCGCACGGGAACATCGCAACATCTGCGTGGTTGGCGACGACGACCAGAGCATCTACGGCTGGCGCGGCGCGGATATCCGAAACATCCTCGAGTTTGAAAAAGACTTCCCCGGCGCTGCGGTGATTCGCCTCGAGCAGAACTACCGCTCGACCGAGGTAATCCTCAACGCCGCCAACATCGTCATCTCCAACAACCGCTCCCGTAAAAAGAAGGAGCTCTGGACGAGCCAGAAGGGCGGCGAGCCCATCGAAGTATATGAAGCGATGGACGAGCGCGACGAAGCCAACCGCATCGCCAACCGCATCCTGGAAGGCGCACGCTACGGCGACAGGCGGTATGACGACTACGCGGTGCTCTACCGGACGCACGCACAGAGCCGCGTGATTGAAATGTATCTGCAGAGTTATGATATCCCTTATCGCGTCTACGGCGGGCTTTCGTTCTTTCAGCGCGCGGAGGTCAAGGATATCGTGGCGTATCTGCGGCTTTTGCAGAACTCCGCGGACGATATCGCGTTTCTACGCATTGTCAATGTACCGCGCCGCGGCATCGGCAATACGTCCGTCGACGCGCTGCAGGCGTTTGCGGGCGCGCGCACACAGCCGCTGCTGCACGCGATTATGCAGCTGCATGACGGAGATATCGCAAAGGCTGCGAGTGAAAAATTTGTCGCCTTTGCCGAGCTTCTCTCGGATGTTTACGCACAGTTCGGCGTTCGCTCGTTTCCGGATATCGTTGAATACCTGTTGGATAAGATCGGTTACGACGCATATCTGCAGGCGGACCGCAAGGACAACTATGAAGCACGCGCCGATATCGTGAAAGAGTTCGTTGGCTATATTCGCGAGTTTACGGACTCGCTCGACGAGACAAAAGTGGACGTTCTTTCCGCGTTCCTGGAGAACGTCGCCCTGTTTTCCGCGACGGACGACGTTGAGGAACAGAACGGCCGCGTATCCCTGATGACGCTGCACAGCGCAAAGGGTCTTGAGTTCCCCGTTGTGTTTCTCTGCGGTCTTGAGGACGGGTTATTCCCGTCTATGCAGAGCATGTACGACCCGGATAAACTCGAAGAGGAGCGCCGGCTCTGCTATGTCGGCATCACGCGCGCGCGGCAAAAAATCTATCTTTCTCACGCCAAGCAGCGCATGCTTTACGGCAAGATATCCCCCGCTCTGCCATCCCGGTTTTTAACCGAGCTGGAAGAGGCGCTGCCCGAAGAAGCAAAGCCCGCCCCGCGCCCAGCGCAACTCAAGAGCAAACCGCCGCAGCAGGCGTTCGGCATCTCCGTCCACGCGCTCAAAGCTGGCGGCTCGCAGAGAAACACACGCAGAGAGCCCGTTCAACCGGAACCGAAGCATGCAGCGCAGGATGTGGACTATACACCGGGTCAGCGCGTGCGGCATAAGGCGTTTGGTGAAGGTACCGTGCTCGCGGTGCATGGCGGCGGCGCGTCCTCTATTGTTGAAATCGCGTTTGATAACGGTGCTAACAAGAAGTTTGCGGCTGCATTTGCGCCGATTGACGTTTTATAGTCAGAGACATAAATTTGGAGGCGGACTGATATGACCCGTCAGGAGGAACTGACACAGCAGCTGATGCGCTATGCAGAAGCTTATTACGATGTCGACGCACCCGTGATTTCGGATGCGGAGTATGACGCACTCTATGACGAGCTTGTTCAGTTGGAACAGGAAAGCGGCTTTGTACTGCCCGGCTCTCCGACCAAGCGCGTCGGCGCCGCCGCGGGCGCATTTCAGCCGCACACGCATCTGAGGCGTCTCTACAGTCTTGACAAAGTGCGCACGGAAGACGCACTTGCCGACTGGGTGAACCGCGCCGTCAAAGCCGCGGATGAAAAATCGGTCGAGTTTGCGCTGGAGTACAAGTTTGACGGTCTCACCGTCAGCCTCACCTATGAAAACGGCGTATTTACGCAGGGCGCAACGCGCGGAAACGGCGTTACGGGAGACGGGGTTTACGATCAGCTTTTAACAGTGAAATCGATCCCAAAAAAAATCCCGTTTCAAGGCAAGATGGAAGTGCAGGGTGAATGCATCATGCGCCTTTCCGTTTTGGAGGAGCTGAACAGCACCATCGACGAGCCGCTGAAAAACGCGCGCAACGCAGCCGCAGGCGCACTGCGCAACATCGACCCTGGCGTGACCGCGAGCCGCAAACTCGATATCTTTTGCTACAACGTCGGGTACATCGAGGGAAAAACGCTGACCAACCAACGCGAGATGCTCGCGTTTTTATCCGAAAACGGATTTCCCGTCAGCCCGTATATCCGCTATTGCCACGGCGCGGAAGAGCTCAAACACGAAATCGACCTCGCGGAAGAGACGCGCGGCAAACTGGATTTTCTGATCGACGGCATGGTGATCAAAATAACGGATTTTGCGCTGCGCGATTCACTCGGCGAAACGGAGAAGTTTCCCCGCTGGGCGATGGCGTATAAATTTGCCGCCGAGGAAACCACAACAACGGTTGAAGATGTAACCTGGGAGGTCGGACGTACCGGCAAACTCACTCCGCTGGCGCACCTCACCCCCGTCGATCTCGCGGGCGCGACAATACAGCGCGCAACGCTGAACAACTACGACGACATCCAGCGAAAACGCGTAAAAATCGGTTCAAAGGTCTTCATCCGCCGCAGCAATGACGTCATACCGGAGATTTTAGGCGCGGTACCGGACGATACGGCAACACAGCCTGTTGAGAAACCCGTTGTTTGCCCGGAATGCGGCGCACATGTGGAAGAGCGCGGCGCGCATATCTTCTGCACCAACTCGCTTTCCTGCAAAGCGCAGATTACGCTGCGCATTGCGCACTATGCCTCGCGCGACGCGATGGATATCGAAAGCCTGAGCGATAAAACCGCGTCCCAGCTCATCGACGACCTCGGCATCCGCTCGGTTCCGGAGCTTTACGCACTCACGCACGAACAGCTTGTCCGGCTCGAGCGTTTCGGCGCGAAAAAGGCGCAAAACCTGATCGACGCCATCGAGCGCAGCAAGTCGAGACCGCTCGGCGCGTTTCTCTTCGCGCTCGGCATTCCGAATGTCGGCAGCAAGACGGCAAAAGATCTCGCGCGCAGATTCGGCACGCTCGACGCCGTGCGAAACGCTACGCGAGACGGACTGCTCGCCATTCCGGATGTCGGCGAGATCGTTGCGGACAGCATCCTCTCGTTCTTTGGCGACGCACGTATCGCGGGTCAGATCGACGAGTTGCTTGCCCATGGCGTTTCCCCGCTGAGCGAGCAGGGCGCAAACACGCTTTCTCCCATCGCGGGCATGACCGTCGTCGTCACCGGTACGCTCCCGACGCTCGGGCGCCGGGAAGCCGAGGCGCTCATCGAGCAAAACGGCGCAAAGGCCGCAGGCAGCGTGAGTAAAAACACGAACTATGTGCTCTACGGCGAGAGCGCCGGCAGCAAACTCGAAAAAGCACGAGCGCTGAATATCCCTCTTCTAACGGAAGCAGAATTTCTCGCGCTCATCGGCGAACCACCGCGCGAAGGATCACAAGACGCACCTGCAACACTGTTTTAAACGATTTTAGATAGAACCGGAGAACAAACTTATGCTCAGACTCGGAAAACTCGACAACGACGACCTGGAGCGGCTGGTGCTGAACAAGTTCCGCCGCGTGCGCCCGGAGACGCTGTCCTTCCCCACGGTCGGGCAGGACTGCGCAACGCTCGACCTCGGCGGCGATCTCGTCGTGCTCAGTTGCGACCCCATCACCTCTGCAAGCATTGCGCATCTCGGACGGCTGACGGTACACGTCTGCTGCAACGACGCGGCCGCGGCTGGCGCGGAGCCGGTCGGCCTTTTGGTCACGCTGCTCATGCCGCCGACCGGTACCATGGACGAGATCTCGCGGATCGCGGACGATCTCTCCGCCGCCGCGCAGTTAGCTGGCGTTGACATTCTCGGCGGCCATACGGAAGTCACCGACGCGGTGACCCGCGCGATCACCAGCACGACGATTATCGCACGCCAGGCTAGAGACCACACGATGCGCGGGATGCGTCCCGGCGACGCGATCGTGATGACCAAATGGGCGGCGCTGGAGGGCACGACCATACTCGCCGAAGATTTCTCCGACCGGCTCAAAAGCCTGCCCGCCTCCGTTCTGGACGCGGCGCACGCGCTGACCGGGCAGCTGAGCATCGTTCCCGAGAGCCGCGTCGCCATGCTCAGCGGCGCCACCGCCATGCACGACGTGACGGAAGGCGGCGCGTTGGGCGCATGCTGGGAACTGGCGTATGCCAACGGCTGTGCGATTGAAATCGACTCTTCTAAAATACCTGTTCGCCCGGAAACGCGCGCGCTCTGCGAGGCGTTGCATCTCGATCCACTCCGACTGATCGGCAGCGGCAGTTTGATCATCGCCTGCGAAGACGGCGCGCGCATGACGTCCGCTCTGACCGCGCAAAAAATACCCGCCGCATTGATCGGACACGCGATTGAAGGCAGCCAAAGCATCCGGGATGGTTCCCCGCTGGAGGAGCCACATTCTGATGAACTATACCGCCTCTCGAAATAACCGCGCGCAATCTATTTGAACGCTTGTTTGTTTCATCAGAGCATGTTATAATTTGTAATTGCGACCTGGGGGTAAGATTTATGTACAGTATGACCGGTTACGGAAAAGGAAACGCGTCCGCAGACGGACGCGAGATGACGGTGGAGCTCAAGAGTGTGAACCACCGTTACCTCGACGTTGGGCTGCGTCTTCCCCGCCACCTGTCGTTTCTGGATGACCCGATTCGCTCCGCACTGGGCGCAAGGCTCTCGCGCGGGCATGTCGATGTGTTCGTCAATTACAGAAACCTCCGGAGCGATGCGCGTACGGTCATAATCGACGTTCCGCTGCTAACCGCTTTTGTTACAGCTGCGCGAGAGGCAAATCAGTCTTTGGAGTTGCGGGACGATCTATCCCTTACTGCCGCCCTGCGCCTGCCGGACGTTTCGGATGTTCGCGAGACGGATGAAGACACGGACGCGGTGATTGCGCTGCTTGTCAGCGCGGTCAACGCCGCCATCGACGCGCTGCTTGTCATGCGCGAACAGGAAGGCGGTCGCCTCCGCAGCTATTTGAGCGATTGCACGGATACGGTCGAGTCTTTGACGAATCAGATCGCCGCGCGTTCCCCGATTGTGATTGAGGAATACCGCGTTAAGCTCGACGAGCGGATCGCCGCCCTTCTCGGCAACGTAGAAGTAGATCGCGCGAGACTGGCAACCGAGGTTGCCCTGTTTGCGGATAAGGCAAGCATCGACGAGGAAATCTCCCGTCTGCACAGCCATATCGCGCAGATGCGTTCTCTCCTTTCCGACGGGGAACCCGCCGGACGCAAACTCGATTTTGTGGTGCAGGAGATGAACCGGGAGTTCAATACTATTGGCTCCAAGGCCAACGACGGTGAACTCACCCGCCTCGTGCTGACAGGCAAAGCGGAGATCGAAAAGATCCGTGAGCAAGTGCAAAACATCGAATAACACTTTGCGGAGCAATCCGCTTTCACAGCAGTATTGTTATGATTAGGAGCATCCTTTTATGACGAACCTCCGGTTGGTGAACATCGGATTCGGCAACATCGTATCGGCAGACCGGCTGATCGCGATTGTCAGCCCCGAATCGGCCCCCATCAAGCGCATCATGCAGGAAGCACGCGAAAGCGGCCGCCTGATCGACGCGACTTGTGGACGGCGCACACGCGCAGTCGTCATAACAGACAGCGACCATGTCATACTCTCGGCGATTCAGCCGGAAACCATTGCAAACCGTCTCGACGTAAAATCGGACGAAGCAGACGACTGAGAACGAGGGGAGATCTAACGATGAAGCATACGCGAAAAGGATTACTGCTGGTTGTATCCGGCCCGGCCGGCGTCGGCAAGGGCACAGTGAACAATGCGCTGATCAAGCGCCACAATGATATCAGGATGTCCGTTTCGGCGACAACCCGCAAGCCCAGGCCCGGCGAGATCGACGGTGTACACTACTTCTTTAAGTCGGATGAAGATTTTCAGAAGATGATCGACGAGGATGCGTTCCTCGAATATATGCATGTGTTTGACACAAACTACTATGGAACGCCGAAGAGCTTCGTTGTTGAGGAGCTCAACGAGGGGCGCAGCGTCATTCTGGAGATCGACGTCCACGGCGCAATGCGCGTGAAGTCCGTCTACCCCGACGCGGTGCTCATCTTCATCGCTCCGCCTTCGATGAGCGAGCTAAAGTCCCGCCTCATCCACCGCGGCACCGAATCCTCTGAAATCATCGAACGCCGTTTTCAGGAAGCGTATCACGAAGTCGGATATGCCGGAAAATACGATTATATCGTTGTGAATGATGTCCTTGATGTTGCGGTTACGCAGGCGGAGAATATCATCATCGCCGAGCGCTGCAAGGTGTCCCGCAACGACGAACTCATCGAAAAATTGCAAGGAGGCAGGAGCGCATTATGATGAATTTACCATTGAACGAACTGATTGAGAAGGCAGGTTGCCGCTATATGCTGGTGACCGCCGTCGCACAAAGAGCGCGCCAATTGCAAATGGATCCGGACCAACTCGACGGCCGTAAACCTGTCTCCGTAGCGGTCGACCAGCTTTATAACGACGAGCTGGACCTGGAATATCCGAAGGAATTCTATCAGGACTGACAAACCCGCTGTTCTTACGGGATCGTCACTCCCGTTTTCATACGATATGATCAGAATTCTTGCCGAACCCGCATCCGGCTTTTTTACGGTGCGGTCGAGGTTTGCAAAGGCCCGCTAGCGGGCTGTTTGCGCTTTTGGCGATTTTTCTTGCGGTTTTTAAAAACCGCCACTACAAACCGTTTCTATTGAACAACTGAACATTTGCCGGAAGGAGGTGAACGGCATGGCACAACTCTGCGAAGTCATTGTGGACATCGCGCACGCAAACGTGGACCGGCTCTACAGCTATACGGTTCCCGAAGGCATGCAAGTTGCTTCCGGCAGCCATGTGCTCGTGCCGTTCGGCTCCGGCAACCGCCAGCGCGAAGGGTTTGTCATTCGTGTTTTGGACGACAGCGAAACGCCGCAACAGCCGCAAGGGGAAAAAACTCAGTCCCCTGTATCCCTGAAACCGCTGCTGCGCGTCATCGAACCCTACCCCATCCTAACGCCAGAACAGATCGAGCTTGCGTACTGGATGCAAAAGAGCTATTACTGTCTGCTTGTCGACGCGCTGCGCCTGATGATCCCCGCGCAGCTGCGCGGCTCCCGGGTCAAGGAAAAGATCGAACGAACCGTCCGGCTTACCAGTCCCGATCAAGTGGACGAGCAACTGCGTTCCCTGCTTGGCAAAAGCGGTAGATCCCGCGCGCCGAAACAGACCGAGGTGCTCGAGACGCTCCAAACCGTCGACAGAGAGATGTCCGTGCGGGACGTGCTTTCCATGGTTCCGGATGCATCCGCCGCGATTGCCGCGCTGATCAGGCGAGGGTTCGTCACCGAAGGCGGACATGTCACATTCCGGAGGCCGAACATCGCTTCCGTTTCTCCGGATAAGCAGGTAACGCTCAACGACGCACAGGAATCAGCCGTCGGCGCCATCGTCAAGGCGATGGAAGATCGCTCCGGAACGCTGCTTCTGCACGGGGTTACCGGCAGCGGCAAGACCGAAGTGTACATGCACGCAATTGAGCGTTGCCTCGCCGCAGGGCGGCAGGCGATCATGCTCGTGCCGGAGATCTCGCTCACGCCACAGACCGTTGGACTCTTTCAAGAGCGATTTTCGGACGGCATCGCAGTGCTGCACAGCCGTCTCTCCGCAGGAGAGCGATTCGACGAGTGGCGCAGAATCCGCCTCGGCAAAGCGCGTGTCGCTGTCGGCGCAAGAAGCGCCGTGTTCGCGCCGATGCAAAATGTCGGCCTCATCATTGTAGACGAGGAACACGAAGGCAGTTATCAGAGCGAGACCGTCCCGCGCTACGGAGCGCTGGAGGTCGCAGCCTACCGCGCGAGGCAGTTTGGCTGCCCGCTGCTGTTAGGCAGCGCGACGCCGTCGCTGCACACCTACTACCGCGCGCTTTCGGGCCGCTACCAGCTGCTTGAACTGCCGCATCGAGTGCAAAATCGTCCTCTGCCGATCGTCGAAATCGTCGACATGCGACAGGAGTTTCAGGCGGGCAACAACGGCATCTTCAGCGGAAGGCTTGTCCAGCTGCTCGAAGAATGCGTTGCAAAGGGCCAACAGGCGATGTTGTTCCTCAACCGGCGCGGGTATTCCACCTTCGTTTCCTGCCGAAACTGCGGCTATGTGGTCTTCTGCGACGATTGCGATCTTTCAATGACTTATCACAAGGGCGAAAACCGCCTGCGTTGTCATTTTTGCGGATCGGTTAAACCCCTGCCCCACGTCTGCCCTTCCTGCGGCAAGCCGTTCATCAAGTATTTCGGCGTCGGCACGGAGCAGGTGGAGGAACAGCTGCATCAACTCTTTCCGCAGACCGTTACGCTCCGTATGGATACGGACACGATCCGCACGAAGGACTCCATGCAGCAGATGCTCTCTTCGTTTGCCAGCGGTGGCGCGCAGTTTCTGGTCGGCACGCAGATGATCGCAAAGGGACATGATTTCCCGAACGTGACGCTCGTCGGCGTAGTCGCCGCGGACGCAACGCTGCTCATCCCCGATTACCGCAGCACGGAGCGCACCTTTCAGCTGATCACGCAGGTTGCCGGGAGAGCCGGCCGTGACGAATCGCCCGGCAAGGTCGTCGTTCAGACCTATTCGCCTGCGCATCCGGCCATCCGCTACGCGAAGGGCCACGACTACAAGAGCTTTTATGCTTACGAACTCGAACAGCGTAAGAAAGCCGTTTTTCCGCCGTTTTCGCTGTTCGTCCGCATTCTGTTTTCCTCGGACGACGAGGTGCAGCTGCACTCGGTCGTTACAACATACGCCGAGCAGCTCAAGGCAGCGCTGGATGACTCCCTCGGCACGGAAGGTGCACGCGATATCCTGCTCTACAGCGCTTCGCCTGCGCCGATCAAACGAAAACAGCGTGCGTATCGTTATCAGATACTGATCAAGTTGCTCCGCACGGCGCGGCTCAGCGACACGATCCAAACGATTTATACGTTTGCCGCAGACCATCGAAACGAACTCTTCGCCATGGTTGAGGTGAACCCACAGGATATGTTATGAAGAAGAATGAATCGAAGAAACCTACTGAACAGAAGAAAGAACAGAAGAAAACCAACTGGACGCTCGTCGGCGATCTTTTACATGGTTACCGGCGCTATATCCTCTTTGCAACCATCAGCGTTATCCTCTCCGCGGCGTTCTCATATGCCGTTCCATATGTAACCAGCTTCACGCTGGATTACGTCATACAGGGCATTACGAGCTCCACACCCGCGTTCCTGCTCAATTGGGTCGAGGCCATCGGCGGGCGGGATTATTTTGTGCGCAGCCTGTTTGTCTGCGGCATCGCGCTGGTGTTCTTCATGGGTATGAACAGCCTCTTCTCCTATACCCGCCGTGAAAGCATTGCGCAGGCGTCCGAGGGCATCGCAAAGTCCCTGCGCGACCGCCTTTACCGTCATCTGGAGGATGTCCCCTACGATTACCACAAGCACGCGAGCACGGGAGACCTCGTGCAGCGATGTACGTCGGACGTGGACACCGTGCGGCGCTTTATTCAGCTGCAGATGATGGAAATCGTGCGCACGCTCGTCATGTTCGGACTGGCAGCGGCTGTCATGTTCTCCATCAATGTACGCATGACGCTGGTCTCCCTGGCGTTTCTGCCGCTGCTGACGGTGAGCTCGTTCATCTATTTCCGCTATGTGCGCAAGTACTTCACCGAGTCAGACGAGGCGGAAGGCGCACTGTCCACCATGCTGCAGGAGAACCTGACGGGTATGCGTGTCGTGCGCGCGTTCGGGCAGCAGAAGAGCGAGATCGACAAGTTCACCTCTCTCAACGCGTCCTACCGGGACAAAACCTACCGGCTGATCAAGCTGCTGGGCATTTACTGGGGACTTTCGGACAGCGTCGGCTATCTGCAAATCGCACTGTCGCTCTGCATGGGTGTGCTTGCGGTCTACCGCGGAACGTTTACGCTCGGCAACGTCGCCCTGTTCACGACCTATGTCGCCATGCTGACCTGGCCGGTGCGCCAGCTCGGCAGAATCCTTGCCGACATGGGCAAGGCCGCGGTTTCACTCGGCAGGCTGGACGAGATCCTTTCCGCTCCGCTGGAAAAAGAACCCGGTCAAGCGTTGACGCCAGATCTCACTGGGCCTATCGTATTTGACGGCGTATGCTTTGGCTACGACACGTATAACGATGTGCTCGATGGGGTTACCTTTACCGCCAACCCCGGCCAGACCATCGCCATCCTCGGCGCGACCGGCTCCGGCAAGACAAGCCTTGTGCAGCTCATGCAGCGGTTGTATGTCCGCACGGCGGGTAACATCACGATTGCCGGAACGGACGTGAACGACATCGAACACGGGCACTTGCGGCGCAACATCGGCATCGTGCTGCAAGAACCGTTTCTTTACTCGCGATCGATCATGGAAAATATCCGCATCTGCGCGCCATGCTCGACGGAGGATGACGTTTACAGCGCCGCGCGTACAGCGAGCGTGCACGAAGTGATCGAGTCGTTTGAAAAGGGTTATGAAACGCTGGTTGGCGAGCGCGGGGTCACGCTCTCCGGCGGTCAGCAGCAGCGCGTCGCCATTGCGCGGACGCTCATGCAAAACGCACCGATTCTGATCTTTGACGACTCTATGAGCGCCGTCGATTCGGAAACGGACGCGGCCATCCGCCGCTCACTGCTGGCGCTCAATCAGGACGGCATCACGTTCCTGATTTCACACCGTATCACAACGCTGCGCGAAGCGGACAACATCCTCGTGCTCGAGGGCGGGCGCATCACCCAGCAGGGTACGCACGCGCAGCTGATCCATCAGGAAGGCCTGTACCGGCGCATCGCCGAGATACAGGACGCCGTCTCGGAAGGAGGCGAAGCATAATGTATATTGAAGAACAGGATTTCGCCGCAAAAAAGATCGACTGGAACGTCTGGAAGCGGCTCTACAGTTACGCACTGCGACATAAAAAGCAGTTTTTCACCGTCATCATTGCGCTGATTTTCGTCGCGCTGTTTGACATCGCCTACCCGCTTTTTACGAGCTACGCCATCGACCATTTTGTCGTACCCAGAGAGGTGGACGGGCTCGGCCTGTTTGCCGTCATCTACGTGCTGACGATTCTGTTGCAGGGTGCCGGAGTGATGACGTTTATCATTCAGGCAGGAAAGCTGGAGATGAAGATCGCATTCGACATCCGGCAGGATGCGTTTCTCAGGTTGCAGGAGCTCTCGTTTTCGTTCTATGACCGTACGCCGGTGGGCTATGTCATGGCGCGTATGATGAGCGACATTTCCCGGCTTTCGGATATGGTCGCATGGAGCCTTGTGGACGTGTTCTGGGCAGTTCTGTACTCGATTGGCAGTATCGTTGCGATGATCACGCTGTCATGGAAACTTGCGCTCATCTCGCTCTCCGTACTACCGCTGCTGGCGTTCATCAGCATCCGCCTGCAGAAGAAGATGCTGAAGCACCAGCGCGACGCAAGAAAGCTCAACTCACGTATCACCGGCTCGTTTAACGAGGGCATCATGGGCGCGATGACGACCAAGACGCTCGTACGCGAAGAAGCGAACGCGAACGAATTTAACGAACTCACCGGAAAGATGAAGCACGCCAGCATCAAGAGCGCGCTTGTCTCCGCCTCGTTCTTCCCCGTCGTCATGTCGCTCGGCGCGATCGGAACCGGACTTGCCCTGACACTCGGCGGCCAGAGCGTGCTCTCGCCCGCAACAGCGTTTGTCGGCGCAATCTCCGCCGGAACGCTGGTTGCGTTCATCTCCTACTCGATGCAGTTCTTCGACCCGATTCAGCATCTTGCCAATACGCTTGCTGAAATGCTCGGGTCGCAGGCTTCCGCAGAGCGCGTCGTCACACTGATGGAAACCGAGCCAGACATCACCGACCGCCCGGACATACTGGCTAAATACGGCGGCATCGCAACGCCGAAGCATGAAAACTGGGAGCCGATCACCGGCGCAATTTCGTTTGACCACGTCACGTTCCAATACAAAAACGGCGAACGCGTGCTCAACGATTTCAGCCTTGACGTTGCTGCCGGGCAGACCATCGCGCTCGTTGGTGAAACGGGAGCCGGTAAGAGCACAATCGTCAACCTGCTCTGCCGTTTCTACGAGCCGACCGAAGGCTCCATCAAAATCGATGGAACAGACTATCGCGAGCGCTCCCAGCTCTGGCTGCAGAGCAACCTCGGGTATGTGCTGCAAACGCCACATTTGTTCTCGGGTACAATTCGAGACAACATCCGCTTCGGTCGCCCTGATGCAAGCGATGAAGAGGTGAAAGAAGCCGCCCGTCTGGTCCACGCGGATCCGTTTATCCTCGCGCAGGAAAACGGCTACGACACTCAGATCGGCGAAAGCGGCGCGCGCCTCTCAACCGGGCAGAAACAGCTGCTCTCCTTTGCGCGCGTCGTGCTCAAGAACCCTCGCATCTTCGTTCTGGACGAGGCAACCAGCAGCATCGACACCGAGACAGAACAGCTCATCCAACATGCGATTACGCACATCCTCAAAGACCGAACGAGCTTTATCGTCGCGCATCGTCTCTCCACAATCCGTACGGCGGACTGCATCCTTGTCATCCGAAACGGCGCGATTCAGGAGAGCGGTACACACGAAGAACTGCTCGGCAATCGTGGCTATTACTATGACCTGTACACGCAACAGTTCTGCGAGGACCGTACAGCGGAATCACTCGGCGGACCGGAAGAGGAGACAGAGCGCGCATGATCATAGACTTTCGGGCACTTCTGATTGTTTGCCCGCTTGTGTTCGCTGCCAGCCTGCTCGACGCTGTCGCAGGCGGCGGCGGACTCGTCTCGCTGCCCGCTTATCTTCTAGCCGGACTGCCGCCGCATAACGCAATTGCGACCAATAAACTCTCCAGCAGTATCGGCACCGTTGCGTCTACCGCGCGCTTTATCCGAAATAAGTGCGTTGACTGGCCGACGGCAGTGCCTTCCGCCGCACTCGCAATCCTCGGCTCGATCGCCGGTGCAAGCCTCGTGCTGTCGATCGAAGAAGACGTCATCCGTTATATCATGCTGGTGCTGATCCCGCTGCTTGCTTACGTTGTGCTCAGGAAGCGTGATCTCGACGAAGCATCCATCCAACCGATCAGCCGAAAGCGGCAACTCATCATCGTATGCTTTGCCGCGCTGATCATCGGCATGTATGACGGGTTTTACGGACCGGGAACTGGCACGTTTTTACTGCTTGCCTATGTGCAACTGGCTAAACTGCCTCTGCGTGTTGCCGCGGGCAATGTCAAGATCACGAATCTTTCGAGTAATATCGGCAGCTTAACCATCTTCCTGCTGCGAGGCCAGGCGATCGTTCCTCTGGGGCTGATCGCGGCCCTCTTTGCAATATCCGGTCATTACCTCGGCGCAGGACTTCTACTCAAAAACGGCGGTCGGATTGTTAAGCCCTTCGTTCTGGTCGTACTTGGCCTCTTGACCGTCCGCCTGATCTACGATTTATTCCTTATTTGATAAAAAAGCCGCACGGCAGATGCCGTGCGGCTTTTCTGTGTATTGAATTTCAGTTATCGGTATACGATGTTCATGGAGCCGAACGAGACGTCTCCGTTGACAATCATCGTGTTTGGCGCATCCCTGTCCGGTTCACCCTTCATCTGGATGGAGCCGAACGATTTGTCCGATTTGACATACACGCGAATCGTTTTCGGCACGATCAGATTAAACTCGCCAAACGACACGTCCGCATCAATCTTCGCGTTTTCGCTGACGCGTTTGACTCCGGTGAGATCCAGTTCACTTTTACCGAATGAAATATCGATGTCTCCGCCGTTGAACTCCTCAACTGCCACCCTGCGGTTTTCTTCCGAAAACGAGCAGTCGTAATTGACGAACCCGTTGTCTTCCGTATATTCGCTGCGTGCCTTGCGGTCACCCTTCACGTTGATTCCGCACCACTTGTGTTTATGCGGAACGAGCGTTTCGTAGAGGATCGTCAGACCAAGAATAACCAGAAGCCCCGGCCAGATCACACCCCAGGTCAGCACAAATGTTGTGACCTCGAGATTAAAGAGCAGGAAGTAGAGCCCCAGCCCGGCAACGGCGAGGCTGAAAACCGAAAACCGTTTGACCATCCAGCTGATGCCAAGGCCCATAATGACCGCAGGCCATATAATACCCCAGATGCCGAATGATACGACGCCTGTTCTCTGCATTAAGAACGCAAGGCCAAGCACGATGATGAGTACCGCAAACCAGATTCCATCTTTCTTCACTGTCTTTCCTCCGTCCCAAGAGACGGAAAACTTCCCGTCGCCTTCCTTATTATTCTGCGAGTCTACGATGACGACTTTGGGCTCGATTGGTTTTACACCGAGCAGTTCGTCGGTCGATACGCCGAGTTTCTCGGCCAGCTGCGGAAGAATCGATATGTCCGGACAGGACACATCGTTCTCCCATTTGCTGACCGCCTGCGCCGAAACCCCCATCATTTCGGCGAGCTGTTCCTGTGTGTAGCCTTTCTCTTTTCGAAGCTGCATGATGCGCTTCCCCATTGATTGTTGTTCCACTTTTTATCCCTCTCTTTCATGTCACTATTATTACACAACTCAAAAAGCCCGTACATACACTGTTTTTCGAGTTTTGATTTTTTTGTTAACTGTAAGTAGAGTTTCGCTCAACTTCTATATTTCAATATTAACCGAAAGTAGAATTTTGCTCAACTCCTACTTTTCTTTACAGAACTTAGCAATTTTAGTACAATACCATTGGTTTATGAAGGAGGGCTTCCTATGGCATTAAGAACAATTCGCACGGACGATGAACCGTGCCTCTATAAAGTATGTAAACCGGTTGAAAAATTCGACGGGCGCTTGGCGCAGCTCATCGACGACCTGTATGAAACCATGAGTGCCGCAGATGGTGCCGGCCTTGCCGCACCGCAAGTCGGCGTGCTGCGTCGCGTCGTCGTCGTAGATGCAGGAGAAGGACGAATTGAGCTGGTCAACCCAACGGTCCGCCTCGCGGAAGGATGTCAGGGCGGATATGAAGGATGTCTTTCGTTTCCCGGTCAGAGCGGATATGTTGAGCGCGCCGACCACGTCATCGTGGAAGGCTATGACCGCAACGGCAAGCTGCATTCCTACGATACCAACGGCTTTTACGCGCGCGCGATTCAACATGAACTTGACCATCTGGACGGCGTCGTATACCTGACGAAGAAAACAGATCCGCCAGAAGGATTTGATGAGACCGATCACGAGCAGGAGAATATGGGATGAAAATCGCGTTTCTCGGCACGCCCACTTTCGCGATACCATCGCTTGATATGCTCTATCAAAGCGGGCATACGCTTGCCGTCTTTACGCAACCCGACCGCCCTGTCGGCCGCCACGCGACATTGACTCCCCCGCCGACAAAGCTTTATGCGCTTGAGCACGACGTCCCGGTCTATCAATTCGACAAAATCCGCATGCCCGAAGGCGTTGCCGCGCTCAAGGCTTTTGCGCCCGACCTGATGGTGACAGCGGCGTTCGGGCAGATTCTCTCTGCCGAAAACCTGTCTGTTCCGAAATTTGGGTGTATCAATGTGCATGGTTCCCTGTTGCCGAAGTATCGCGGCGCGGCTCCGATTCAATGGGCGGTCATCAACGGCGAAACCGAAACAGGAATCACGACCATGATGACTGATGTCGGGTTGGACACGGGTGATATCCTGTTGACAGATCGTGTTGGCATCGACCCGGACGAGACCGCAGGAGAACTGTTTGACCGGCTCGCCACACTCGGCGCAAAGACGCTCAAAAGAACGATCGAAGCGTTGGAGGCTGGCTCGCTGATTCGCATGCCGCAGGACGAATCGCAGGCCACCAAGTGCCCAATGCTGAAAAAAGAGCATGGCAAGCTCGATTTTTCACAGTCCGCGCTGTCGATTCACAATCGTGTTCGCGGAACAAACCCCTGGCCGGGCGCATACGCGATGCTCGACGATTGCGTTCTGAAAATCCACAGAACAAAGCTGACCGACCGGCAGATTGACTCCGAACCAATCGGAATGCTGACGGGGAATGCAAAGACCGGCCTGTTTGTTCGATGTGCGGACGGCTGGCTTGAGATTCTGGAATTGCAGGCAACGGGTGGCAAGCGCCTCAACGCGTCTGTGTATTTATTAGGAAAGAGTTTGGAAGGCAAGGTGCTGATTTGAACACACGCAGACAGGCGCTGAACGCGCTCTGCGACGTCACAGACCATGGCGCATACGCGAATCTCCGCGTCAAACAACTGACTTCGTCCCTGCCGGAGCGCGAGGCCAAGCTGGCCGCCGCGCTCGTTTACCATACGCTTGATCATCTGCTGACGATCGATTATTACCTATCGCATTTTGTAAAAGGCACGCAAAAGCCTGTCGTGCGCGGCATTCTCCGCATGGGCGTTTGCGAATTACTCTTTTTATCCACTCCTGCGCATGCGGCGGTTTCCGAGAGCGTGTCTCTCATTCGCGAAGTCGGCAAGCCGGCGCTGTCCGGGTTCGTCAACGCGGTTCTGCGCAATATCGACCGCAGCAGAAACGAACTTCCGCCGTTTCCCGCTGATCCGGTCAAGCGACTCTCGATTCAGCACAGCTATCCGGAGTGGATCGTCTCCGAGTGGGTTGCGCGGTTTGGTGAAAAGCCGGCCGAGCAGCTGATGTCACAACCCGCTTCCAAACTCGAAGTGCGCGCACAGTTTCCGTATACTCGAGATGAACTGCAAACTGCACTGCCGGTTGGCAGCCATATGAACGAGTTTGACGAAAACTCCCTCTCTCTTTCCGGCGGATTTGATCTTGCATCCAACCCGCTTTTTCTGGAGGGTAAGTTCACCGTCATGGGCGAGAGTGCGATGCTCGCCTGCCGTGCGATGGGTGACATGCGCGGCAAACGCGTGCTGGACGCCTGCGCCGCGCCCGGCGGGAAAAGCGCGTATCTGGCAAGCCTGATGGAAAACGAGATCGATTTGACCTGCTTTGAGCTGCACCCGCACCGCAAGGAATTGCTGGATCGAACGCTGGAACGGCTGCATGTGACCGCAGACACACGGATCAAAGACGCAAGCAAGTTCGACACTGCTTTCGCGTCTTCGTTTGACGGTGTGCTCATAGACGCGCCCTGCAGCGGCCTTGGTCTGCTCGCGGACAAGCCTGATATCCGATACAGCAAGTCGGATGCGGATATTGTCTCGCTTGTTGAAATTCAGGATCGGATTCTGAATGCCTGCGCGCGTTATGTCAAACCCGGCGGCATACTGGTATACGCAACCTGCACGATATCCAAACGCGAAAACGAGGACCGGATCGAATCTTTTTTGAACACTCACGATGAATTTACACTGGTGCAAATTCCGATTCCGATTGAAAACGACGGAACGATACAACTGCTGCCGCATATACACCACACCGATGGATTCTTTCTTGCGAGGATGATACGATGCCGCTAGCCGATATGAATCAACTTGAAATAGAATCTCTGCTTGCTGAATATGGCGAGCCGAAATACCGCGCCAAACAGGTTTGGGGTTGGCTGATGAAAGGCGCGCGACCGGCAGAGATGACAAACCTGCCGCAGACCCTTCGCGACAAGCTCGATACAATCCCCTACGGCGGTGTAACAGTCGAACAGAAATTCCAGTCCGAGAAGGACGATACCGTGAAATACCTCTTTCGCCTTGAGGACGAAAACCTTGTCGAAGGCGTACTGATGCGGTATCATTATGGTAATACCCTATGCCTGTCCACGCAGGTAGGCTGCAATATGGGTTGTCGGTTCTGCGCCTCAACACTCGAAGGCTGCGTTCGAAACCTCACCGCAGGTGAGATGCTTGGTCAGATCTTCGAGGTCGAGCGAGACGAGCCGCCAAAGGAACCGGGACATCGCACGGTTACAAATCTTGTGCTCATGGGCAGTGGCGAGCCGCTCGATAACTACGACAACGTCGTTGCGTTTCTCAACCGCGTGACGGATCCGGACGGGCTGCGCATCAGCCCGCGCAACATCTCTGTGTCCACCTGCGGCATTGTTCCGAAGATCGATACGTTCATCAAGGACGCGCCGCATGTCACGCTCTCCATCTCTCTTCACGCACACGACGACGTAACGCGCACCTCGCTGATGCCGATCAACAAAGCGTATCCCATCGACAGCGTGATCGCGGCGGCAAAGCGCTATGCCGATCAAACCAAGCGCCGCGTCGTGTTTGAATATGCGCTCATCGATGGCGTGAACGCATCGCTCGACGATGCCGACGCGCTCAGCCGGAAACTGCGCGGCATCCTTTGCCATGTAAATCTGATCCCGCTCAATCCGGTACCGGAACGAGGGCTCAACGGCGTATCCCGCGCGGACGTGGAGCGTTTCGCCGCACGCCTGAACGAACGAAATATCTCCGCAACCGTCCGCCGTGAAATGGGCACGGATATCGAGGGCGCTTGCGGTCAACTTCGCAGGAGGATACTGCATGAAATTCGCAGTGAAAACTGACATAGGCCAGCGTGCTCACAACGAGGACAACTACCTGTTGCCGGAGCACGAAGGCTTCCCTCTGCTGTTCGCCGTTGCGGACGGTATGGGCGGCCATGCCGCAGGCGCGGTTGCCAGCAGTTTGCTTGTTGAAAAACTGAAAGGGTTCGATCAAGAGATCGAACCCGGACGCGAGCTTGAAGCGTTGCGCTTGAAAGTGGAACAAGCCAATCTGGAAATCTTTCGCGAGTCCGAAAAAACACGCGCGCACCGCGGCATGGGAACAACGCTTGTCGCCGCGCTCGTGCTCGGTTCAAAATATATTGCGCTCAATATCGGCGACAGCCGCATGTATCGCTTCGACGGCGGCTTTTTCAGGGCCGTCACGGCCGATCACTCTCTCGTGGAACAACTTGTTCGCGCGGGTGCAATCTCGCCTGAGGAAGCGCGCTATCACCCGCAGCGCAACGTTATCACGCGCGCCGTGGGTCTTTCGCCTGCTGTCGACGCGGATATCTTCGAACTCGACTGGAAACCCGGCGACATCCTCGTGCTCTGCTCCGACGGCTTGCATGGCGTCATCGAGGACGACGATTTTGTGAGCGTGCTGTCCTCCGGCCGTTCGCTGGAAAGCATGTGCGACGTGTTGGTGCAGCTTGCGCTCGACGCAGGCGGCACTGACAATATCACCGTCATTCTCATTCGTCTCGAGGAGGGTGACGCCGTATGATCATGCCAGGAACCATTATCGGGCATCGCTACCGCATCGTTGAACTCATCGGTACAGGCGGCATGGCGCACGTATACCGCGCCGTGAACCTGAGCTCCCGAAAAGCCGTCGCCATCAAAGTACTCAAAGATGAGTACCGAAACGATGCGGAATTTCTGCGCCGTTTTGAACGCGAAGCACGCGCAGTGCTGCATCTGTCTCACGATAACATCGTCCGCGCGTTCGACGTTGGCGAGGCGGACGGACTGCCGTATATCGTGCTGGAGTATGTGGACGGCCGCACACTCAAGGAAATTCTCGACGAGAACGGGCCTATGCCCTCCCGCATCGCAGTCGCGCTTGTCGTGCAGGTGCTCGACGCACTCGGTGCTGCGCATGCCGCGGGAATCATTCACCGCGACGTAAAGCCGCAGAACGTCATCGTCATGCAGAGCGGCAAGGTCAAACTCATGGACTTTGGCATCGCGCGCGAAGTGGACGCCAACACCGTGACGTTCACCGGCTCTACCGTACTTGGCTCCGTTCACTATCTCTCGCCCGAACAGGCCAAAGGCCGACCCGTCACCGAAGGAAGCGACCTGTATTCAACGGGCATCATGCTCTACGAGATGCTGACCGGAAAAGTCCCGTTTGACGGGGACACGTCCGTCTCCATCGCGCTGAAGCATATCAGCGATATTCCAGTTCCGCCGATCGAGCGATCCAATAAAATTTCACCCGCGCTTAACGACGTGATTCTCCGCGCGCTGAACAAGGACATCAATCGCCGCTATTCCAGCGCGAGTGAAATGAGCTCGCATCTCAGGCGCGCCCTGAAGGACCCGAACGGCGATTTCGCGCGGTTTGCGTCCACCTCGAAACCCCAACCGCAAAAGCGGCACATTTCGAAACCGAGCAAACGCACTGCGCTCAAAATCGGTATCTCCGTCGCCGCAGTCATCGCGGTGCTCATCGGTGTATTTCTCGTGCTGCGCGATGTTTATCAGACGGACTCGGACGATTACGAACTGGTTCCAACCATCGTTGACCGCTCCGTAGACGAAGCAAAGCAAAAAGCGGAAAACTACGGCTTTACGTTTGAAGTGCAGGACTATGAAAACAGCGATACGGTCGTCAGCGGCAATGTGATCCATCAGACCCCGGAAGACGGCGTGAAAGCCAAGCGCGGAACAACGATCTACGGCGTTGTCAGCCTCGGACCGACCGCGCCGCTTGTTCCCGACCTGATCGGTCTTTCACCGGATGAAGCAAGGCGCGCGCTCGAGGAGCGCGGGCTCGTTCTGGGCGACGTGAGCTATCGCGTCTCGGAGATCGCAATCGGGTATGTTTGCGAGCAGTCCATCGCACCCGATGTCGAAACCGTTGCCGGGCAGACGATCGATATCGTCATCAGCGCATCGTCCGCTTCGACATTTGACATGCCCCACGCCATGGACCTGCCGCTCAACCTGATACTCGACCAGCTCCGCGTGGCATCCTTCACCAACGTGTTCGTGCGCTATGCCGAATCCGATATCATCGAGGATGGCGTCGTCTATCTGCAGGATCCCCTGCCCGGCTCGCAGGTGCTGTCCGAAACGCCCGTCACCATAACCGTCTGCGGCATACCCGTTTACGATTATGAAGCCGATATCGCGTTCAATCTCGATGTGGAAACCAGCGGAACAAAGGTACTCGTCGTCGTGCAGGAGGCGTATAACGGCTTTTCATACTATCGGATTTTATTTGAAGAAACGCTTGAAAAAGGCGAAAAAGTACCGATCTCCTTTACTGCAACGTCCGATATTGAGGGCACGCGCGAGATCATCCTCTTCAGCGATGGCGCGGAAGTCAAGCGTCAGGACTATACGTTCGCGCCGAAAGGATCCTGAGCATTATGCGCGGGAGGATCATCAAAGGAATCGGTGGATTTTACGATGTGTTGTGCGACACAGGCGAAACCTGCACCTGCAAGGCGCGCGGACGCTTCCGCAACGAGGGCATCACGCCTATGGTGGGCGACCTTGTCGAGATCTCTATTTCCGAAACGGGGTACCCTTCTCTGGACGAGATTCTTCCGCGTCGAAACGCGCTACTGCGTCCGCCGGTTTCTAACATCGACCTGCTGATTATCGTGCTCTCCGCCTGGGTGCCTAAGCCCGACTGGCTGCTTGCTGACAAGCTGTTAATTCAGGCGCATACGCTCCAAATCGAGCCTCTGATCGTGCTCAACAAGATCGATGAAGCGCAGCAGGAGATCGTGGACCAATTCCTCGCGGATTACGCCTCCTACCACACGCTGCTCGTCTCCTCTCAAAACGGAGAAGGCATTGATATGCTGAAGGGCGCTCTGGTTAACCGTATTTCGTGTTTCGCCGGGCAGTCCGCCGTTGGAAAATCCTCGCTGCTCAATGCGCTTTTTCCCGAACTCGAACTGCAGACCGGCGGCCTCGCGAAAAAGACCGCGCGCGGAAAGCACACCACACGTCAGGCGAAACTCTGGCCCTATCTTGGCGGCGCGGTACTCGACACACCGGGGTTTTCGCTCTTTGAACTGAGCGAGCTGACACAGGACGCGCTCAACGGCTGCTGGCCGGAGTTCGGGGACGCATATCAGCGCTGCCGCTTTGCGGGATGCAGGCATATGTCCGAACCCGATTGCGCGGTCAAGGATCTGCTTGCGGAACACAAGCTGACGCAAACGCGATACGAACGGTATCTTGCGATTCAATCCGAAATCGAACAGGTGCGAAAGCATCGTTATCACTGACGACGCCATCGCTCCTGCAATATGACTGGTATGGATAAAGGAGAAAGTAACATGGTTAAAATTGCGCCGTCGATTCTCTCGGCAGATTTTGCAAACCTGGGGCGCGATATCCAATCGCTTGTCGATTGGAAAGCGGACTGGATTCATTTTGATGTCATGGACGGGCATTTCGTACCCAACATCAGCTTCGGTTTGCCCGTTTGTACGGCTGTTCGCCCGTTGACGAAGCTGCCGATCGACGTACACCTGATGGTTGACGAGCCCTCCCGTTTTATTCCATGGTTCCAGCAGGCTGGCGCGGATATCATAACGTTTCAGGTAGAAGCCGAAAAGCATATTCATCGTACATTGCAACTCATCCACGACGGCGGCTGCAAGGCAGGCGTTGTGTTAAATCCCGGCACGCCTGTCGTCGCGGTGAAGGAAGTGCTGCCCTACTGCGATCTTGTGCTGATCATGTCGGTCAATCCCGGGTTCGGAGGACAGGCTTTCATCCCGGAGTCGATCGGGAAAATCGCCGAACTGCGGCAGATGATTGATGAGCGAGGCCTGTCGGTTGATATCGAGGTGGACGGCGGCATCAATCCTGAAACCGCGAAGCTCTGCATCGACGCGGGTGCGACCGTACTCGTCGCCGGAAGCGCCGTCTTCAAGGCCGCAGATCCACGGCAGATGATACAGGATCTTCGCGCAGGCCACTGAAACTTAAAAAACGCTCCCGTGCAATACGGGAGCGTTTTTATGTGTTTTCGTTTACAGATTCTTGAGCAGGCCTGTCGCCTCGTTGAATTCATCGATGAGCGCGTCGATCTCATTCGCCTGTTCGTGCATGTCGGTCCAGTAATTATCATCATACCACTGCTGGTTGATCTCTTCGTAGGTTTTGCCCTGCTGTTCAACCCAGGTGTAGTACTTGAGGTTGTGGATGCGCTTACGCGTTTCGTAGGTCAGTTCTTCCATGACGTCCGTACGGATGCCGTGGAGATGCTCGGCGTAATCTGCCGACGCTTTAACCGCATCATACTTGCCGTCCGCCTCTTCGAGCTCACGAATACGGCTCTCGTACATCACGGATGAATCCGTTGCGACGGAAGCGAGCACATCGTGCTCTGTGAGTTCGTAATACTTCGCCATCTTGATGCAGCAGAGCAAGTTCGCAATGCCGGAGATACCAAGCAGCGGCAGTTTTGCGACGAAGTCCGCGGGTACGCCAACCTGCTCGATCAGGTACTTCTGCCCTTCCGGATCGTTGAAGAGCCGCAGTAGCTTCTGGCTGTCTTCATCGTCGATGTCGATGACCATATCGGTGTTCTTCACATTGTGAATCCACGGAACATGCTTGTCGCCGATGCCTTCGATGCGGTGGCCGCCGAATCCGTTGTTGAGCAGCGTCGGGCACTGCAGCGCTTCGCCAACGGCGAGCTTGCTCTTGGGATACACTTCTTTGAGATAATCGCCCGCAGACATGGTGCCTGCGCTCCCGCTGGTGAACGCCGCGCCGGCAAACCGGTCGCCGTCACGCTTGATGGACTCAAACACATCTTCAATGGCCTTGCCCGTTACCTGATAATGCCAGATGCAGTTGCCCATCTCGTCGAACTGGTTGAAGATAACGACATCCTTGCGGGTCGCTTTCAGCTCCCAGGTCTTGTCAAAGATCTCTTTTACATTGCTCTCGCAGCCGGGTGTTGCGATGATTTCGCCCGCAACGGTCTTGAGCCACTCAAAGCGCTCTTTGCTCATCTCTGCGGGCAGAATCGCGACGGATTCGCAAGCAAGCAGAGCGGAGTTGTAAGCGCCGCCGCGGCAGTAGTTGCCTGTGCTCGGCCAAACGGCCTTGTGGAAGGTCGGGTCAAACTGACCCGTCACAAGACGCGGAACAAGGCAGCCGTACGACGCGCCAACTTTATGGCAGCCGGTCGGGAACCATTTTCCGACGAGCATGATGATACGCGCCTTGACGCCGGAGAGCTCGGACGGTATTTCGATGTAGTTCACATCACCAAATGTTCCGCCGGACTCCTGCGGGTCGTTGCGCCAGGTGATGCGGAACAGATTCAACGGGTTGACATCCCAGAGACCGACGCTGCCGAGTTTTTCTTTGATCTTGTCAGGAATCAGATCCGGATTGCGCATCTGCGAAATCTTCGGGATGATGATGCCTTTTTCTTTTGCGCGGTCAATGCTGTGCTGAAGGCCGTCTTTGTTCTTCGTCAGGTCGATCATATATTTTTCTCCTAAAAATAATTTAGCGCATCTATTTTTGCCGTTATCAGCATACCGCATCAAGCCGCGTTTGTAAACACAAAACAAGCAAAATTATAAAATAATTTTTTGTTGTCAAACTTTTATTTTGCGCATAAGCATTGATCTTTTGCTACGATTCATGTTCATCCGGTGTTGCCGTATGCATCCGCATAGGCAAGCAGCAGATCAACAGACTCGCCATAGCTCAGTATTCCGCTTGGCTGCGCATTGTGTTTCAAATAAGCGTCATTTCGTTTGTCCGCGCTTTCGCGCACTTCTCCTTCAAAGGCATCCCAGTATAAGTTGTACTCGACAAAATCTCTCCAGATTGCGTCTCCATACGTCTCGGTTGCCGCAAGATAGCGTTGGCTATCCGCGCGATAGAGCGCGTTGCCAGAGACGATCAACGCATAAATCAACCCCGAATAGCGTATGTTTGGATCGCTGGAACGCAGGCAGGCAAGATAGGCGACAAACTCCGCCTCGTTTTCGCTGGCGATGCCCAGTTGATGCGCCATCTCATGCGCCGCGGCTTGATACAGCAGCAGCGGCGGCTGGTCAACGTTTACGTTCGGTTCGGCCGTGATGCCGATGTAGATACCCGATATTCCTTGCCAGGAAAGACCGCGCGACCAGAAAATTTGTTTGGCACGTGTCGGGTCCAGCTGAAACAGCGGTAGGTCTTCCGACAGCGCGGCATACGCCTGCGGTAGACGGTTGAACAGTTCCGTTGTGGTTTCAAGAGGTGAAAAAACGTTTTCTTCGGATTCGTGCAGAGTAGCGCGCAACTCTCGCGCCTCTTTTGCCGTATTGAGCACAAACGATTCGAGTTCGTCAACCGGGCGCGCAGTTATCGTGAGATTCATCCGCTGCCAGAGCGGCGCACGAAAGTAGTTGAATCCCCAGGTGACATAGAACAGATTCAAAATCACTGAAGCCGTCAGCAACACCGAAACAACGCTTCCGACCAGTTTTCGAAACGAACATCTTTTTATAATCAGTTGAACCACGCGTGTGAGGACGAGCGCCGCGGCGCCAATCGTCAACCCGTAGAGCAGAAACTCCGCAATCGAAAATGGAACGAGGCGCGTCACCGCGGAAATCCCCCGCCGTATCGCCTGATAGATCGTCTCACTGTAATGCGTCTCTATCCAGGCGCTCTTTCCGGCGAAGATATCCGGCCAGCTCAGTCCGAGCCAGGCGAGTGCCGCCGCCAGCAATAGACGGATGATAAGTCCCGTCCATTTCTCATATTTTTGCATTGTTCCGTGTTTTGTCGCCATGCGCCGATTATAACATTGCTTTGTGTTGCAATCCAGCTCAAACCTGTGTCACGATATTGTTTTTCTGGCGGAAATGCCGGCAACATGGTACAATATCCGATGAGGTTTGCTATGGAAATTGGACTGTCGACGGCGAGTTATTTCAGTAAAATGCAGATCGAGGATGCTGTTCTCGAGATTGGCGCACGCAATATTCCTGTGTGCGAAATATTCTTAAACACGTTCTCAGAGTATGAGCCTTCTTTTACCGAGATGCTCGATAGCCGTCTGAAATCATCCGGCGTGAACGTATTCAGCGTCCACGCGATGAGCATGCAGTACGAACCGCAGCTCTTCTCCATCCACCCGCGCCAACGCGCGGATGCGCTTACGCTCTTCGAGCGGGTGCTTTCCGCCGGTAAACGCTTCGGCGCAACATGCTATGTCATGCACGGACCCGCGCGCCTCTTTGGCGGCGTAAAGAATATCGATTTAACGCGAATTGCACCGATTCTGATCGACCTGACCGCACTCGCGGCGGACTACGGTATTCGCCTGACGCTCGAAAACGTCAGCTGGTGCATCTTCAACAAGCCGGAGTTCGGCGTCCGCCTGCGGGACTATACCGGCGGAGCGATCTCCTACACGCTGGACGTCAAGCAGGCCGTGCGCAGCGGCTACGACCCCATGGATTATATCGAAGCCGTCGGCGAGCAGATTGTCAACCTGCATCTTTGCGATGCGACAAAGCTGCCGCAAGGCGGCGTGAAATACAATATGCCCGGATTCGGCGAATATGATTTTCTCTCGATGTTTAACCTGCTGGCCGAAAAAGGATACAAAGGGCCCGCGTTCATCGAGGTGTACAGCGACATGTATCAGGACCTTCCCGTGCTGTATGAAAGCCTTGCGCGCATGAACCGCATCGTTTCACGTTCCGCACTCGCTGAGGCGACCTGAGAAAGACTCCCCAATCCGGCCTGTTGCCGGATGCAAATATCATTCGAAACCTTTACAGGAGGCACCCATTATGATGGAACGTTATCTGGACGAAACCTGGCGTCAGTCCATGCGAATCCGGCTGGACTTCAACAACATGATGTCCGACCGGCTCGGAAACCGCGGCATCTACCGCCGCGAACTCGAGCCCATGCAACCGCAGCTGGACGCAGCTGTGGCAGCCATGCGCGCTAAGCGCCCGATCATGCGCTGGCGCGAGTTGCCCTATAATCAGGATGAGATCGTCAAGACCATACTTGCCGACGCTGCGGATATCCGCGAGCGCTTCGAGAATTTTGTCGTGCTCGGCATCGGCGGCAGCGCGCTCGGCCCGATCGCCGTCCATCAAGCGCTCAACCATCTGCATTACAACGACCTGCCGCCCGAAAAGCGCAACGGACCGCGTCTCTTTGTGGAGGATAACATCGACCCGGAGCGCATGGCGGCGTTGCTGGACGTCATCGATATTGAAAAAACCTGTTTCAACGTGATCAGCAAGTCCGGCGGCACATCGGAAACCATGAGCCAGCTGCTGATCATCTCCTCGCTGCTGCACGAAAAGCTCGGCGAAGACATCAGCACGCACCTGATCGCGACGACGGACGAGACCAAAGGCAACCTGATCAAGATTGCAAAATCCGAAAAGCTGAAAACGTATTATATCCCGGAAGGTGTCGGCGGTCGCTTCTCCGAGCTCTGCCCTGTCGGCCTGCTCGCGGCGGCTGTTTGCGGCATCGACATCCGCGAACTGCTCTCCGGCGCGGCGTTTATGGACGCGGTTTGCGACGGGCAGCGGGACGTCTGGAAAAACCCCGCCTATATGCTCGCAACGCTGCAGGTCGCCAGCATGAAACGCGGCTGCAACATCAGCGTAATGATGCCGTATGCCGATTCTCTGCGCTATATGGCGGACTGGTATGCGCAGCTCTGGGCGGAGTCGCTTGGCAAAAAGGTCGACTGGGACGGCAATACCGTCAACGAAGGCCAAACACCGGTAAAGAGCCTCGGCGTGACCGACCAGCACTCGCAGGTGCAGCTCTATACGGAAGGCCCGTTTGACAAAGTGATCACCTTCCTGACCGTCGACGAGTACCGCAGCGAAACCATGATTGAAGACGGTTATTTCGACGTGCCGGATGTGTCCTTCCTTTGCGGGCATACGCAAAACGAGCTCATTGCCGCCGAGCTGAAGGCAACGGAATACGCCGTCAGCAAGAGCGGGCACTTGAGCCACACGATCTCCCTCCCGCAGGTCAACGCGTTTACGGTCGGGCAGCTATTATTCCTCTTTGAGATGGCGACCGCATTTGCAGGCGAACTGCTCAACATCAACGCATTCGACCAGCCCGGCGTGGAAGAAGGCAAAAAAGCGACGTATGCACTGCTCGGCAAACCCGGCTATGACGAAAAGCGCGCGGAGCTCGCCGCAATCCCCGAAAAGAACGAAAAATACATCATTTAATCTATGCTGACGATTCGGCCGCTCACCGCGGCAGACAAACGACAGGCTATGGAAATTTGGGAGTTGCGTTTTCACGACTCCCATTCCTTTATTGAGTGGTTTTTTCGCGAGCGCTTTGCGCCCGAAACCTCGTTTTGCGCTGAGGACGATGGACGCATCGTGAGCATCCTGCACGGCTCACCGATGCAGCTGCGCGTGCGCGACACAATCCTTCCAGCGATGATGATCTCCGGCGTAGCAACGCTACCCGGCTATGAAGGTCGCGGCCTGATGAAGCGCGTGTTGTCCGAGCTGTTCGCGGAGTGCCGCAGGCGTTCGATTCCGCTCGCATTCCACAAGCCTTCCCATTTTTCCATCTATCGCGCGGTCGGCGAGTTTCCTTGTTACGACGCGCTGTTTCATACGCGTGAACTCGAGCCGGAAACCCCAACCGTCTGGGATGCGCTGCCCGATGCCGCGACGCTTTTGCGCATCTATGAGCAGGCAACAGCCCGCTACAGCGGATGCGTCGTCCGCTCTCTCGGAGACATGCAAAAGCGCGTCAACGACCTCACCGTGGACGGAACACGCTTTTTATTGCACCGCACCGGCGGTATTCCGGACGGCTATCTGTTCGCTTCGCTGGAGGAAGACGGCTCGCTCTATTGCGAGGAGGCGCTCGCCGTTTCGCAAGCCGCCTATGCGGCATTGATCTCGTGTCTGCCCGCCGGATCTGTTGTCAAACTCCCGCCGGACGTTTCGATTGGCGGCGATCTTCAGCCCTGGGGCGTGATGATCCCCGTGGACGTTCCCCTGCTGCTGCGCGCGCTCTGTGGAGACGCGTCGGCATTCCGCATAGAAGTTCTCGACAACATGATGCCCTGGAACAACGGCGTATACGACGGTTCCGGCAATCGCACGGAACAACCCCCGACCATTAAGCTCTCCGCCGGCAGGCTCATGCAGTTTCTCTGCGGATATCTGCCGTTTCAAAAATCGCTTTCACAGCAGGTCTGTTATTGCGCGGACGAATATTGAACCGTAAAGGTATTTTTTATGTACGATATCGTTTCACTCGGTGAAAATTTCTTTCATTCAGCAAGTAACGACGATAACTGTCGAGTCCTTTTCGCGCCTTTATCCGATACGATCGACACCACTCTATGGAAGAATACGCGCGTGCTTCATACCGGTTCTTCCCTATTGGCCGTCGAGCCGTTTCGTTCAGGTGTCTATGAAGCCATCGATATCGCCAGAAACGCGGGTGCGATCATTTCCTATGCGCCGCGCTTCGATGCATCTTCTTGGCATTCCGAAGCCGACGCGATGCGCTTTGTGCGCTCCCTGATCTGCACAGCGGACATTCTGTTTGCAACGGAATCAGAGCTTCCCCTGCTCACGGGCGCTTCCCGTCCAGATAAAGCGGCGGATGCACTTGCCGACCAGGGCATCAGAGTCATCCTTATTTCGCAGTCATCCAATCGTGTTTTTCTCCGCGTCGGGCGCGAAAGCCGAATCCTAAACACAACACTATATGACGAGCGCTTGCAAAATCAGTTTGTATGCCGCTTCATCGCTTCCAAGCAATCCCTCCGTGCGCTGACGCTAGACATAGCGTGCGATTTTCTCTCTTAATGCTTCCCAGCACACTCCAATGTTATCAATTCTGTTAATTTCAAAAGAATCCTTGTTCATTCATAACATTTGTGCTAACATCGTGTTATATGGAGGACATGTTTTATGATGAATGAACGCATCGTGAAAGTCCGCGATTTCATCCAGTCGCGCGGCGAAGTCAGCGTCTCGGAACTGCAGTCGATTTATGAAGGCTATTCATCCATGACGATCTGGCGCGATCTCAAGCAGCTTGAGGAGCAGGGTTATATCCGCCGTGTCCACGGCGGCGTAATTTCCATGCAGACCGCCGCGCTGCAGATTGAAGGCGTATACAGCAAACGCGCGCGCGAAAACACGCGCCAGAAAAACGCGATTGCACAGGCAGCAATCGGGCTGATTCAACCGGGACACTCCGTCTACCTCGACGCCGGCAGCACACTGATGGCCGTCGCCAATCAGATCAGCAACGATCGCTATACCATCGTAACGAGCGGCGCAAACATCGCCATCGAGCTCTCGCAGCGTCATACGTGCGACGTGCTGCTCACGGGTGGTCAGATCAGCGAAAACACACTCTCCTGTTCCGGTTCACAGGCGGAAGCTTTTATTTCCAGCATCAACATCGACCTAGCGCTGATGTCGCCATCCGGTTTCACGCTGCGCACCGGCTTCACGAGCGGTTCGCAGAGCGAGAGCATGCTCAAGCGCGCCGTGATGGGCAAGGCCGCCAAGGTCGTCATGCTCATGGATACGTCCAAGGTCGGTCGTTCCCTTCCGTTTACGTTTGCCAATCTTGCCGATATCGACATGCTCATCTGTGATGCGCCGCTGCCCGCAGAAATATCCGCGGAAATTGCCGCCGCCGGCGTGGAGTGCGTCTTTGCAGAATCATAATATTCCAAGACAACATTAAAAAAGCTCCCGTTCGTTCGGGAGCTTTTCACTTTGTTGCGTTTGCGTTTATAGATGTATGTTAGACGGCTTTTCGCTCATCTTCAAGCATAACCAGGTCCGCAATCTGCTCGCCCAGGAACTGCTGGCCTTCCTCCGTCAGATGCAGCCCGTCTTCGCACAGCATGTCTTGGAAAAATCGCCGTTCCGCAAGGCAACGGGAGCGTATGTCGATCAGTCGAATCGAGTATTCCCGCGCGACTTTTTCAATCAGCAGAGAATACATCTCCTGGTAGCGGTAGATCTGCTGTACGTCGCCAAGCCAGCGCATGATGTTCTCGCGGCTGAGTGTATCGCCCACAAGAAATGTGAAATATCGTTCCGCGTCGATTGGAGGCAGCGTCATCAGCACAGGTCGAATGCCCTTGCTCAACAAACGCTCGACCATAGACCGTATCGATTCCAAATATGCTTCCGGCGAGGTTGCTGGCAGATGCGTTTCGTCCGGGTGCGCGGAGATTGCCGCCCAATCAAAATTGCAGTCGTTCCCGCCGAACTCAATCAGCGCGGCATCGCCAAAGACACCCTCTTCAACATCCCGCTCCAACAGTTCAAGCCCCTGCTTTGCGGTACAGCCGAATTTTGCGCGGTTGATGATTTGGATTCCCAGCTTCTGCGCCGCTATGCTCGCCGCCGTCGTCTTGCTGTATGCGTGACGCTTGCGTGCCGCATTCCAAATGATGCCTTTTGCCAGAGAATCTCCCCAGATGATAACGCGTTCTCTCGTTAAATGTTCCATATGATTTTCCTTTGCGTTTACGTTAAGAAAATCGTATCAAACCCAACTCAAGTATCACTCAAGTTTGTGTGACAGAACTGTGTACGGGGTGTCAAGTAATCTTCAAGTTCAAAACCATCTGCAAAAAAGAGGGCTGCGGTTCCCCGCGGCCCTCTTGTGTTGCATGTGGCAGTTTATTCCATTGCGCTGAGTTTTTTGTAGTATTCGATCTTCTCCATGGCTTCCTTCTCCGCGCGATCGAAGAGTTCGTCCGCAACCTGCGGGAACGTCGTCTTCAGCGCCGCATAGCGCACTTCGCTGGTGATGAAGTCCTTATAGGAGCCGGTCGGGTCCTTGCTGTCGAGCGTGAAGGGGTTCTTGCCTTCCGCTGCGAGGTCAGGATTGTACCGGTACAGCGGCCAGTAGCCGGCCTCAACTGCCTTTTTCTCCTCGATCTGCGAGTGCCCCATGTTAATACCATGGTTGATGCAGGGCGAGTAGGCGATGATCAGGCTCGGGCCTTTGTAAGCTTCCGCTTCGTTGACGGCTTTGATGAGCTGATTCGGGTTCGCGCCCATGGCGACCTTGGCGACATAGACATAACCGTAGCTCATTGCCATCAGGCCGAGATCCTTTTTCTTGGTGCGTTTGCCGGCTGCCGCGAATTTCGCGATGGACGCCGTCGGCGTCGCTTTGCTGGCCTGGCCGCCCGTGTTGGAATACAGCTCGGTGTCGAGCACGAGAACGTTGATGTCTTCGTCCATGGCGAGCACGTGGTCCAGTCCGCCGTAACCGATGTCGTAGGCCCAGCCGTCTCCGCCGATGACCCAGATGGACTGTTTCACAAGCAGGTCGGCGCTTTCAAGCAATTCGTTTGCCAGCTGGCAGGCTTCGCAGGAACACGATTTGCCGTTCTTGATCCATTCGGCTTCCCACTCCGTGCCGGAGAGGTCGATGCCGTCTTTCGCAAGAGCGATGAGCTTGTCCGCCGCCGCGCGGGATGCAGCAGCATCGTCCTTGTTATCGAGCCATTCCTGCCCTGCAGCGCGAAGCTCGTCGGTTGTGTACTCTGCTGCGATGAGCTTCGTTACGATATCTACCAGGCGTTCGCGGCGCTGTTTGTTGGCAAGCACCATGCCGAAGCCGAATTCCGCATTGTCCTCGAACAGCGAGTTGGACCATGCCGGGCCGTGGCCTTTGTCGTTGACCGTATACGGGCAGGTCGGCGCGCTGCCGCCATAGATGGAGGAACAACCCGTTGCGTTGGCAACGACCATGCGATCGCCGAAGAGCTGGGTAACCAGCTTGACATAAGGCGTTTCGCCGCAGCCCGCGCAGGCGCCGCTGAACTCGAAGAGCGGCTTTTTGAACTGGCTGCCCTTGATCGTCTTGGTGTTGAGTTCGATATCCTTATCCGGCAGAGAAGCGAAGTAGTTCCAGTTCTCCTCTTCCTTTTCGACGGCGTCGGCCAGCGGACGGAACTCGAGCGCTTTGACCTTTGCGGGGCAAACGTCGATGCAGTTGCCGCAACCGGTGCAGTCCCAGGGGCTGACCTGAATACGGAACTCGTACTCTTCAAAGCCCTTACCCACTGCTTTCTTGGTCTCAAATCCGGCGGGCGCGGCTGCCTTTTCATCGGCTGTCACGAGCACCGGACGGATGACCGCGTGCGGACAGGCAAGCGCGCACTGGTTGCACTGGATGCAGTTTTCCATGATCCAGCGCGGAACGTCAACCGCAATACCGCGCTTCTCATATTTGGTCGTGCCGGTCGGAACCGTTCCGTCCGGGCTGAACTTGGAGACGGGGAGTTTATCGCCTTCCTGTGCGAGCGCCGGCCCGATGAAGTCTGCAAAATACGGATCGTCCGTCGTTTTGACGGCTACCGCGCCGTCATTCGAGGTCGCCCAGGACTCCGGATACTTGACCTCTTCGATGGCATTGGCGCCGATGTCGATCGCCTCATAGTTCATCTTGACGATCTCTTCGCCCTTTTTGCCGTAGGACTTCTTGGCCGCGGCTTTCATGTATTTGATGGCTTCATCTACCGGGATCACGTTTGCGAGCTTGAAGAACGCGCTCTGCATGATCGTGTTGATACGACCGCCCATGCCGACTTCGCGGGCCAGCTTGATGGCGTCGATATTGTAGAACTTCAGCTTCTTTTTCGCGATCGCCTGCTTCAGGGAAGCGGGCAGTTCGCATTCCATCTCTTCGAGCGTCCAGGGGCTGTTGAGCAGGAACACGCCGCCTTCACGGATGCCGTCCGCTACGGCATAACGCGTCACATACGACGGGTTATGACAGGCGACGAAGTCCGCGTGGTCGATCAGGTACGGGCTCTGGATAGGCTTTTTGCCGAAACGCAGGTGCGAAACGGTGAGGCCGCCGGACTTCTTGGAGTCGTAAGCGAAGTAGCCCTGCGCAAAGAGTGGCGTATGATCACCGATGATCTTGATCGAGTTTTTGTTTGCGCCGACGGTGCCGTCGGAACCAAGACCGAAGAACTTACACGCAATCGTGCCTTCCGGCGAAGCGTTAACCTGTTTGCGGATCGCAAGCGAGGTGTTGGTCACATCGTCGATGATACCGACAGTGAAGTGATTCTTCGGCTTCTTTTCTTCGAGATTTGCATAGATCGAATCCACCATGGACGGTGTGAATTCCTTGCTGCCGAGGCCGTAGCGTCCGCCGACAACCTCGATGTCGCCGTGGCCGGTTTCGACCAGCGCGTTGAGGACGTCCTGATACAGCGGTTCGCCGAGGGAGCCGGGCTCCTTGGTGCGGTCAAGCACCGCAAGACGCTTCACGCTCTTGGGGAGCGCATCTACAAACTTTGCGGCTACAAACGGGCGGTACAGGCGAACTTTGAGCACGCCGAGCTTTGCGCCCTGCTTATTCAGATATGCAACCGTTTCTTCCGATACATCCGCGCCGCTGCCCATGATCACGATCACGTTTTCAGCATCCGGTGCGCCGACATAATCAAAGAGGTTATATTTGCGTCCCGTGAGCTTGGCGACTTCGCCCATATAGTGCTCTACGATGGCGGGAACTTCATCATAATACTTGTTCGCGGCTTCACGTCCCTGGAAGTACAGGTCCGGATTCTGCGCGGTGCCGCCCTGATGCGGATGCTCGGGGTTCATCGCGCGGGCGCGGAACTTCTTGACCGCATCCATATCGAGGAGCTTGCCCATGTCTTCATAGTCAATCGTCTCGATTTTCTGCACTTCGTGCGAGGTGCGGAATCCGTCGAAGAAGTGAAGGAACGGCACGCTGCTCTTAATAGAGGCCAGGTGTGCGACCAGCGCGAGGTCCATGACTTCCTGCACGGAAGCGGACGCCAACATGGCAAACCCGGTCTGGCGGCAGCTCATGACGTCCGAATGATCGCCGAAAATCGAGAGCGAATGCGCCGCCAACGCGCGTGCGCTGACATGAAAAACGCCTGGCAGCAGTTCGCCGGCGATCTTGTACATATTCGGGATCATGAGAAGAAGACCCTGGGAAGCGGTGAAGGTCGTCGTCAACGCGCCGCCTTTGAGCGACCCGTGTACTGCGCCAGCCGCGCCACCTTCGCTTTGCATTTCAGCTACGCGAACCTGCTGTCCAAAGAGATTCGTCCTGCCGTTTGCCGCCCATTCGTCCGCTACCTCCGCCATGGGAGAAGACGGCGTGATCGGATAGATTGCGGCTACGTCCGAAAACGCATACGCGACGTGCGACGCGGCGGTATTGCCGTCGATAGTCATAGATTTTGCCATTTTGATGGATGCCTCCTAAATGATGTGTATGGAATTGGGTGGACCCAATGATTACCACCCCATATTATACCGTTCGGACGAAGTACTGTCAATGAAAGCAAATGGATGAAACCGAATAAAATGCAGGAAATCTGATCATTTTTTACGTTCAGACCAAAAAGCGAAGTGATTATTGCAAGATTTCCTGCGAATGCTGTATATGATATATGGATGATCAAAACGCAACTTGCAAAATATTCTGCTCGTTCCCCGTTATTCCGCTCGAAATCAGTGCCAAGTTTAAAATAGTTTATCGCTGAATTTTTGTAAAACCGTCATCAGCGGCAGTCCGATACCAAAACACGCAATGGCCTGCCCAACGGCAACATAACCTGCCGCGACCCAGTAGCCAACGCCGACCTGGTATACATACGTCAGCAGCGCGCCAACCACGAGCGCGTTGATCACAACCGAAGGCAGCGGCGCGAGATATTTCGTCACACGTTTGCGCATCAGGTATGTGATATAGGCGGCAAGCAGCGTCGCAAGGCTGCCGAACAGCACGTCGTAAGCGGGCGCGCCGGTGAGCAAATTGGCAAGCAGGCAGCCGACAAACAGCCCCGGCACGGCGGCAAACGTGAAATACGGCAGCACGCACATTGCCTCGGCGACACGGCATTGAATCAGGCCCGATGAGATCGGCGCAAGAAAGATCGTAAGCAACGCGTAGACCGCGGCGATGATTGCGCCGCGCGCCAGATCGCGCACCGTCATTCTATTCGTTTTCTGCAGCTGTTCCAATTTGTTTATTCCCCCTTAACGCCCCATGCCGGCGCTCAGCAGCCGCTCTACCTCCGCCCTGCTATCGGCGGCGGTTTTCTCTTCGTCGATTGTCAACAGCGCACCGTCTTTCACGGTCCGTCTCCCGCCAACCCAAACCGCATCCGCGGGCAGATGGTATCCGACTGTGCCAAAGAGGTTCTTCTCGTCCCGTTCCGCGCAGGTCATCTCCAATCGATCATAGCGGATGGCAAACAGATCCGCCGCGCAGCCCTCGGAAATCTGTCCGAGTTTATCCCGGCCGAGTAAGCGCGCGCCGCCGCGCGTCGCAATCTTCAAGAGTTCGTATCCGTCCGGTGCTTCCGCGCCGTAGCGCAGGCGATGCACCAGATATGCCGCGCGAATCTCTTCCAGCAGGTTAGAGTTGTCGTTGCTCGCACTGCCGTCAACACCGAGCCCAACCGGAACGCCAAGCCGCAGCATATCGGGGATGCGCGCGACGCCGGAGCTGAGCTTCATATTGGAGCAAGGGCAATGCGCAACGCCCGTCCCCGTATCGGCGAGAAACTGCAGCTCTTCGTCGTTGAAGTAGATGCCGTGCGCATAAAACACGTCGCTGCCGACGAAATCCACTTGCTCCATATATGCCAGTGGGCGCATGCCGCGTGTGTTCTGCGTATATCGCTCCTCGTCTTTTGTTTCGCACAAGTGCGTATGCAGCCTTACACCATAGGCGCGCCCGAGCGCGGCACTCTGCCGCATCAGATCCTCCGTGACGGAGAACGGCGAGCAGGGTGCAAGCACCACCTGCCGCATGGAAAGCTCCGAAGAATCATGATACTTCTCAATCGTCTCACGGCTGTCGCGCAGGATTTCGTCCGTCGTCTGTACGACGGAATCCGGCGGAAGCCCGCCGTCCTTGCGGGACAGGCTCATGCTCCCGCGCGAGCTGACCATCCGCATCCCCAGCGCTTCAGCCGCCAAAAACTGCGCACCGATGAGATCGCCCGCACCATTTGGAAAGACATAATGGTGGTCAAAGCATGTTGTGCAACCATATTTCATGAGTTCGCCCATGCCGCTCAGCGAGCTGAGTCGCACGGTGTCCTCGTTGAGATGCGCCCAGATGTCGTACAGTGCGGTGAGCCAGTCGAACAACTCTAGATTCTGCACATGCGGCAGGTTCCGCGTAAAATATTGATAGAGATGATGATGCGTGTTGATGAGCCCCGGATAGAGAATCCAGCGGCTCGCGTCAATTGTTTCGTCTGCTTCCGCCGCGTCACAATCGCCGATTTTTTGGATCACGCCGTCGCTGATCAACACATCAACGCCGCGCAGAACGCGGTCCTTATCATCGCAGGTGACAACGCATCTTGCGTTTTTCAAGAGAGTTTTCATGTCGGTTACTCCTTTGCGCGGGGATTGCGCACACGCTAATACAATAGGTAACCCTTGTAAGACGTACCCGTATTTGCTATACTGAATTGCCTTAAAGCCCGCATAAATCGCGATTTTACCGCGGTTTCGGAACATTATTTTATCACACCGCGCCCGTTCCCCACAAGAACAGGAATGCCGTCAGGAGCACCGCATATGGCCGGAAACGCCATCATCGAACTTGTCAACGCCGGGTTTCAATACGCCGGTTCTGAAAAAGTCGCGTTAAAAGACATCAGCCTTTCCATTCAAAAAGGTGAGGTCGTCGCCATCGTCGGCCACAACGGCTCCGGCAAGAGCACACTTTGCAAGCTGTTCAACGCGCTGTTGCAGCCCTGCGAGGGCAGCGTTACGGTCGCCGGCATGGACGCGCAGCAGGAGGAAAATCTGCTTGAGATTCGCCGCCGTGTCGGCATGGTGTTTCAGAATCCCGACAATCAGCTTGTCACGACGATCGTCGAGGAGGACGTTGGATTCGGTCCTGAAAACCTCGGTATCCCGCCAGCGGAGATCCGCGCGCGCGTCGACACCGCGCTCGAAGAAGTCGAGATGAGCGCATATGCCGAAAAGGCAAGCCACGCCCTCTCCGGCGGACAGAAGCAGCGCGTCGCAATCGCGGGACTGCTCGCCATGCTGCCCGAAGTACTCGTGCTCGACGAAGCGACCGCCATGCTCGACCCCAGAGGTCGCGAAGAGGTGCTCTCCACCGTGTTACGCCTCAACCGAGAACGCGGTATGACCGTCGTAATGATTACACAGTTTATGGAAGAAACGCTCGGCGCGGATCGCGTTTTTGTGCTCGCAGACGGTCATCTGGTGATGGAAGGAACGCCCGAAGAGGTGTTCAATGAACCGGAAATGCTGCGCAAGTGCCGTCTGGAAGCGCCCGCTTTTGTAGAGCTGCGAAACGCGCTGCAAACCGCCGGAATGCCGCTTGCACAGAGCGTTATGACCTGCGACACGCTCGCCGAAGGAATCGCCGCTTCGCTGGGCGCGCAGCCAGATCGATAGGACAAACGAATGCCGATCATCATTGAACAACTGCATCACACATACCTGCCCGGCAGCGCACTGGCCTATCCCGCGCTGACCGGCGTTTCGCTGACTGTTTCGGACGGCGAGTTCCTCGGCGTCATCGGACACACCGGCTCGGGTAAAAGCACGCTGATTCAGCATTTCAACGGATTGCTGCTGCCGACCTCCGGCAGCGTCCTGGTTGACGGACTTGACACGCGGGAAAAGAAGCTGCGCAAGCAAATTCGTTCCCTCGTCGGCATGGTGTTTCAATACCCGGAGTACCAGCTATTTGACGAAACCGTCGCGCGGGACGTCGCCTTCGGTCCGAAAAACATGGGGCTTGCCGAAGAAGAGATCGACACGCGCGTGAAAGAAGCGCTTCGGCTCGTTGGCCTCGATCCGGACGAATTTTCCGAAAAATCACCCTTCGAGCTCTCCGGCGGCGAAAAACGCCGCGCCGCGCTTGCCGGTATCCTCGCCATGCGGCCCAAGTTTCTCGTACTGGACGAACCCATGGCCGGGCTCGACCCGCGCGGGCGGCACGAAATCCTGTCGCTCATCGAATCCCTGCGCGAGCAATACGGCACCGGCATCGTCATGGTATCGCACTCGATGGACGACGTTGCGATGTATGCCGACCGCATCGCCGTGCTCGACAACGGCGCTCTCTCGTTCGTCGGACCGCCGGAAGAGGTGTTTGCCCGCGGAAACGAGCTGCTCGAGATGGGGCTGAATTTACCGCAGGCGACGCAGCTCGTACGCGCACTGCGCGAACGCGGCGTCGCCATTGAACGCGACTATTATCGTATAGACGAGTTGAGAGACGATCTGCTCGGGAGGTGGCGCCATGACCGCTAACATCACGCTCGGACAATTTTTGCCGGGCAGCAGCGTTGTGCACCGCCTTGACCCGCGCACAAAGATATTGTTGATGACAATCTATATCGTCATCGTGTTTGTTGTGCAGTCGCTCGCCGTGTTTTTATTGCCTACCGTGCTTCTGGTCGCAATCTTCCTGTTTGCGCGTGTGCCGGCTTCCTATTTTTTCTCCGCGCTCCGGCCGATGCGCTGGCTGCTTGTGTTCATGTTCGTCATCAACCTGTTTGCAACCAAGGGCGAAGACGTCCTGTTTGCTTGGAAGTTCATCCGCCTGACGCGCGAGGCGCTCGAACAGGCGAGTTTCATGACGCTGCGCCTGATCCTGCTGGTTGCGGGCACGTCTATTCTGACGCTGACCACCTCCCCCATCGCGCTGACCGACGGGCTAGAGAAGCTCATGTCTCCGCTGAATAAACTCAAGTTCCCCGCGCACGAGTTGGCGATGATGATGACCATCGCGCTGCGCTTTATCCCAACGCTGCTGGAGGAAACCGACCGCATCCAGAAAGCGCAGATGGCGCGCGGCGCTGACTTTGAGAGCGGTAATATCCTGCAGCGCGCAAAGAGCATGATCCCTGTGCTCGTGCCGCTGTTCGTCTCCGCGTTCCGCCGCGCGGACGAGCTCGCGATGGCGATGGAAAGCCGCTGCTATCACGGCGGAGAAGGGCGCACACGCATGCGCGAGCTGCACTTTCAATGGCGCGATCTGCTCGCGACACTGCTCCTTTGCTTGGTTCTTGCGGGCATCATCGTCTGGGAGAACATGCCGCTATGAGCCGCCGCATCCGCCTCATCATCCAATACGACGGCACAAACTATGTCGGCTGGCAGCTGCAGGAAAACGGCGTCTCCGTGCAACAGCTGCTCAACGAGGCGATTTTTGGCGTAACGAGCGAGCGGATACAGCTGCACGGTTCCGGTCGGACAGACAGCGGCGTACACGCAATGGCGCAGGTTGCGCACTTCGACACGAATGCGCGTATGCCCGCGGATAAGTTCGCCATCGCGATGAACATGCGTCTGCCGCGCGATATCCGCGTGCTCTACAGCGAAGAAGCGCCGCCCGATTTTCACGCGCGCTTCAGCGCGAAGCACAAAACCTACCGATACACGGTGCAGACCGGTCTGCACGCGGATGTGTTTTCGCGCAATACCGCGCTGCATGTGCATACACCGCTCGACTTTCAACGGATGCAGACCTCCGCGCAATATGCACTTGGCGAGCATGACTTTAAACCGTTTATGAGCGCGGGTTCCGCGCTGGAACACACCGTTCGCACCATCTCCCAATCCGAATGGTCGCGCTACGGGCGTTTTCTTTTTTACGACGTGAGCGGAAACGGCTTTCTCTATAATATGGTGCGCATTCTGGTCGGCACTATGCTGGAAGTCGGCGCAGGAAAGCTGCCGGAGAACGCGATTGCACGCGCGCTGAACAGTACGCTTCGCTCCGACGCGGGCGCAACCGCCCCGCCGCAGGGCCTGACGCTCATGCGCGTGCGATATGACGACTTTGATACCGACGAGGTGCTCAAGCAGATATGGTAGAACGCAACGAATTCGAATCCTACATGCAAATCGCGCTGGAGGAAGCGCGCGCCGCCGCTGCCGAAGGCGAGGTGCCTGTCGGCGCGGTGCTCGTTCAGAACGGCCGTGTCGTAGCGCGCGCACATAACCGCGTGGAGTCCAGCGGCGACGCAACCGCGCACGCGGAGCTCCTCTGTCTGCGCGAAGGCATGATGAAGCTCGGACAGCGTTTGACAGACTGTATGCTCTTTGTCACACTCGAACCCTGCGCCATGTGCGCCGGCGCGTGTGTCAACGCCAAACTTGGCGCCATCGTGTTCGGCGCTTTCGACGAAGTTGCGGGCTGCTGCGGCTCAAAGCTGGACTTAACGAACGATTGCTTGTTATACAGCTCTCCCGTGTGGGGCGGCATACTCGAACAAGACTGCAAAGCGCAGCTGACACAGTTTTTCCAGGCGCTCCGTTAGGGAGCGCTTTTTCATTTTCTCTTTCGTACAACCGCATTGCGTGATATGATACCCTCAAGAATCGAAACAAAGCACGGAGGTTTGATATGAATTTCTTGGAGTTGCTGGAAGGTCTCAGAACACCGTTCTTCGACCGCGTGTTTCAGTTTGTTACGTTCTTTGGCGAGGAAACTTTATTCATGATCATCGCCATGACGTTCTTCTGGTGCATCGATAAGAAGACGGGTTATTTTCTGCTCTACATCAGCTTTCTGGGGAACATGATCAATCAGTTCTTCAAGTTGCTTTTCCTCATCCCGCGTCCATGGGTGATCGACCCGGATTTTACAATTGTGGAAAGTGCGCGCGCTGGCGCGACGGGATATTCCTTCCCCAGCGGGCATACGCAAAACGCGGCGGGGCTCTTCCTCGGCGTTGCGCGGGCGCGCAAGGAGATCCTGATCGGTATCGTCTGCGTCGTCATTACGCTTCTGGTCGGGTTTTCGCGGATGTATCTCGGTGTGCATACCCCCGCGGATGTGCTGACCTCCATCGGCGTCTCGGTACTTCTGGTCATGGCGGCCTACCCTGTCTTTCTGCGTGCATGGAAGAAGAAAGCATGGTTTATACCATTGATCGCAGTTCTGCTCGGCGTTGCCGCCGCGCTGGTGCTGTATCTCGAGCTTGCACCCGTTCCGGCGCGCGCAATCGCCCAGTTCTCCGCCGAGTGCGCGGAGACGTCCTATAAAATGGTCGGCGGCGCGATCGGTTTCACGCTCGTTCTCTGGTTGGAGCAACGCTACATCAAGTTCTCGGAAAAAGCCGTCTGGTGGGCGCAGATACTCAAGGTTGTGCTGGGGTTAAGTGTCGTACTCGCCGTTCGATTGTTGCTCAAGGCGCCGCTGCTCTCCCTCTTTGGCGGGCATTATGCCGCTGATGCGGTGCGCTACTTCCTCATGGTAATCGTCGGCGGCGCAATCTGGCCGATGACGTTCCTCTTTTTTGGCAGACTTGGACGCAAAAAAGAACAGGCGTTATAATCGCCTGCTCTTCTATTCACTCCCGCATGCAAAGCGGGAGTTTTTTATTTGATCAATCCCCGCAGAATGAACGCGAGGATCAGTACACCCACGAGTATACCAGCGTAAATCACGCCGACTCTGCGCTTGATGCGCATTTCTTTTTCCGCGTTCTTCCTGTCTGTTTCGCGTTTGTCCGCCGTGACGGCGGTCTCCATCGCATCCAGCGCGCGGTCGAGAATCGACCGCTTCTGCTCCGGTTCGGCCGTCTCCGGCTTTGTCTGCGGAACGTGCAGTCTCTCCTGTTCCTGTCTGCGCGGCAGCGGAACGCGGCTGTTGACGTCTTCCATCGTCACATCCGGGCAAACCGCGCCAACTTCCACGCACGCAAGCGCATGGCGGTATTCAAACACGGAAGAAATCCTTCGATACCCCTGCGTTTCGATCATCTCGCGAAACAGTCCGAACATCTGCGGCGGAATGTTTGCGTTCGGCTGAATCGTATCGTCAAACACCGCCTGCCCTGTCATCGCTTCATAAAGCGTGCGCGCGATCGCGGCAAAATCGATCCAAGGATCCGAATCGTCCAGCTCCCGTCGTGCCCGCAGGCTCGCTTTTGCAGCGCCAAAATCGACGAGCTTTACCGTTCCGTCGGTACAGAGAAAGATCGACCGCGCGTTGATGTCAAAATGCAGCGTATTCAGGCTGTGCAGCACCAGCAGCGCATCGGCAAGCGACGCGGCGATATACATCGCCTCGTCCGCAAAGAGCCTGCGTCTCCGCAGTTGCAGATATCGCTCCAGCGTGACGCCTTCGAGCAGTTCCGTAACGGCGTATGATGTGCCGTTTTCAAAAAACGTCGCGTAGACCGAAACGAGATTGTCGCTGCCCTTCGCTTCCGTCAGCGCCTGATATTGCTTGTAAAACATCTCGGAGCCGAGAAAAAGCAGCGCGCCGCAAGCTTTGTTCCTTGGCGACACCGCCATGTGCTCACCCGCGCGCAGCGCCAGCGCCGAAGGGAAATATTCCCTGACTTCAATCGGTGTGCCCGTTTTTACGTCATGGCCGGAATAGGCCGTGCCATAGCCATCCTGCGCAAGCACGCCGTCGATGGCAAAGCGCCTGTGCAGCAGTGTTCCGGCCGGCAGCAAAACCGGCTCCAGTTCCCCCGACATCGTTTGACTCATGTTTCTTCATTATCCCCTTATTTGTAATCCCAATCCCGTTTATCGTTTGTCAGTATCCGATTGCATTGGCAAAGAGCAGCAGCCCCGCAGTCAGCGCTAAAACAGCAATCTGTATCTTGGCACTCCATCGAAACCACTTGCCATACCCGATTCCAACAATACCGAGCGCAATGAGCAGCACAGGGTTCGTCGGATAAAACACATTGGAAAAGCCGTCGCCAAACGCATACGCCAGCACGGAAATCTGCCGGGAGATTCCGGAAAGATCGGCAATTGGCGCAATGAGCGGCATCAGCAGAAACGCTTTTGCCGATCCGCTGGAGATGAAGAGTTCCAATATGAGCGCAAGCGCGTAGATCACCAGCACAACCACCCCGCTGCTGGCCTGCGCGGTCAGCTGCACGGTTTTAAAGAGTATTGTGTCGAGAATCTTTGACTCTACCATTGTATAGCGAATCGAATTCGCCATCAAGATCAACAGCACGGCAGGCAGAATATTGACCATGCCTTTGCCGAACGACTTGAGGTAGCAGCGCAGGTTCATGCCGGACATCAAGCGAGGAGATCGTGCCCGCAAGCAGGAACATCAGCGCGATGAGCGGCATGATGATATCCTGCAAAAACGGCACAAAGCTCGAAACCAGAATGAGCGCAACGCCGCTGCCGAGAATAGCCGCAAACCAGATCAGCGCGCGGTCCTTCCTGCTATCATGGGTGTAATCCATCCTGAGAGAAGCCCAGCGTTCGATCATCGCCGGATCGTAGATCATGGAGCGCTTCGGATCGCGTTCGATTCGTTTCGCATACGGAATTAAAAACGCGAGCAGCAGCGCGTAGATGAGCACAAAGGTCAAAAGCCGCATCCAGATGCCAGAGAACATCGGCACACCGACAAGCTGTTGCGCAACGCCTACCGTAAAGGGGTTACTCACACCGGTGCTGAACCCGAACCCGACCGCCAGCAGACTCATACCAAGGCCGACGAACGCATCCCATCCGAGCGAATACGCCAGCGCAACCGCAATTGGAACCAGCGGCACGCACTCCTCAAACGAGCCGACAAACGCGCCGAGACTCATGAAAAACAGCGCGACCAGCGGCAGCAGCTTATATCGCTGGTGTTCAAAGAGCCGGTACACGCGGTTGAACATATACGAGAGTACGCCGCATTCGTCCATCGCGTTGAACGCGCCGCCAATGACGAGCAGAAACACGATGATCGCAATGACGGTTACCGAGCCGCTCGACCCGAGCGCAAGAAGCGGAGAAAGCAGCCATTTCCAGAACGGAAGCCCGCCTTCCACCGAATGGTAGGTATCGGCAATAACGGTTTCCCGCCCGTCTACCACCGCGCGCTGATATTCGCCGGCGGGAAGCAGAAACGTCAGCAGATACGTTGCGGCCATCAATATAAATAGTATGATCAGCGCGGCTAAAAACGACCGCACACCGACGTTAAACACCCGTTTAGACTGTTGTTCCATTCTTCCCTCATCCCATCCGCTGCCACCGTGCGTATAGCCGCTTGTGGAAACGATTTCATTGATTTTTATGACAGTATACCATAGCGCTTTGATTGCCGCATCGTTTTTCATAGATTCGCGGCTGGATAAAAAATCTCTTTTCTCTTTTCAAATACTCAGGCTTTTGATATAATACGCTCAGGCGTGAGGGAGTAGTTGGCGCGGTGTATGTCCGCGTTCCAAGTCAACATTGTAGCACGACGCATGGCGCGTCTGGCTTGGATGAAATAACGAGACTCATGTACGGTATTAATCTGCCGTACATGAGTCTTTTCTTTTTTCCATTTTACGCCACAACTGTCAATACATACGAAAGGACCTCTTCTATGCAGCAATACCTGCTCGATTCCGAAACCGTGCTCAAGTCTGTTCAATCTGCGTTCGACGGACTCACCTCCGCCGAAGCACAGGAACGCCTGCGCAAAAACGGGCCAAATAAGCTCGCCGAAGCGAAAAAGACGCCTTTGATCGTCCGCTTTTTCCAGCAGATGAAGGATCCGATGATCCTCATTCTGCTTGCCGCAGCGCTGATCTCCGGTATCACGGCGATCGTCGAGGGTGAAAGTTTCGCGGATGTCATCATCATTTTAACCGTCGTCATCATCAACGCCGTTCTGGGCGTTGTGCAGGAGAGCAAAGCGGAAAAAGCCATCGAAGCGCTGCAAAAAATGGCCGCTTCGACGAGCCGCGTGCTACGGGACGGTCAGATGCTGCGCGTCCGGACGGAAGATCTCGTCGTCGGCGACGTCATACTGCTTGAGGCCGGAGATGCAATCCCGGCGGACGGTCGCGTGCTCGAAAGCGCGAGTCTGCAGATCGAAGAAGCACCGCTGACTGGTGAAAGCCTGCCCGTAAGCAAATCGGTCGGCGCGCTTACACTCGGTGAAGCAAAGGATATTTCGCTTGGCGATCGAACCAACATGGTCTACATGGGCAGCACCGTGGTCTACGGGCGCGGGCGCGCGGTGATCACCGCAACCGGCATGCAGACCGAGATGGGTATAATCGCCCATGCGATCTCGCTTGCGGAAGACGGTCAGACGCCGCTGCAGATCAAGCTCTCGCAGCTCTCGAAGATTCTTACCTGGCTCGTGCTCGGCATCTGCGCGGTCATCTTCCTCGTCAATATGCTGCGGTTCCGCGGTACAGGTGAACGTTACATTCTCGACTCTTTTTTAATCGCGGTCAGCCTTGCTGTCGCCGCGATTCCGGAAGGCCTCGTCGCCGTAGTGACCATCGTGCTCTCCATCGGCGTGACGAATATGAGCCGGCATAACGCCATCATCCGCAGGCTCACCGCCGTTGAAACACTCGGCTGCGCGCAGATTATCTGCTCCGATAAAACCGGAACACTCACGCAGAACAAGATGGCTGTCGTGGAAAACTATACAGATGATGTTCCCCTGCTTGCGCGCGCTATGGCGCTCTGCAGCGACGCAGAGCTGGACGGCTCCTCCTGCGCGATTGGCGAGCCGACGGAGTGTGCGCTGGTCAATTTCGCGTTTGAGAAGGGCTTCGACAAACCGAGTTTGGTCAGGACAGAACCGCGTATCGACGAAGCACCGTTCGACAGCATGCGCAAGATGATGTCTACCGTGCATGATACGCCGCATGGCGTCGTGCAATACACCAAGGGTGCGCCGGACGAGGTGCTGAAAAAGTGCGTTTCCTACTGGAAAAACGGCAAACAGCTGCCGCTGACCGACGCCATGCGCGAGGAGATCCTCACCGCGAACAAGGCTATGGCCGGGAAAGCGCTGCGCGTGCTCTGCGCCGCGATGCGCTCTCACGCAAGCGCGCCTTCGGACAACTCGCCCGCCGCGCTTGAGCAGGAACTGACGTTTATCGGCCTCGTCGGCATGATCGACCCGGTACGCCCCGAGGTCATCGGCGCGATCGTACAATGCCGCACCGCGGGCATCCGCCCGATCATGATCACGGGCGACCATCGGGACACCGCCGCCGCCATCGCGCTCACGCTCGGTATCATCTCCGATGCGTCCGAAACCATCACCGGCGCACAGCTTGACGAGATCGACGACGAAACATTCCAAAAGACCGTTTCCCGGTACAGCGTTTACGCGCGTGTGCAGCCGGAGCACAAGGTGCGCATCGTCAATGCCTGGCGCAAGAATGGGTTCATCACCGCCATGACGGGTGACGGCGTTAACGACGCTCCGAGCATCAAGAGCGCGGATATCGGCATCGGCATGGGCATCACCGGCACGGACGTGACGAAAAACGTTGCGGACATGGTGCTTTCGGACGATAACTTTGCGACCATCGTCAACGCGGTTAAGGAAGGCCGCCGCATCTACGACAACATCCGCAAAGCGATTCAGTTTTTACTCTCCTCCAATATGAGCGAGGTGCTGAGTATCTTCTTTGCGACGATGCTTGGCTTCATCATCCTGAAGCCCGTGCATCTGCTCTGGATCAATCTCATCACGGATTCCCTGCCCGCGCTCGCGCTCGGCACCGAAGCCGCAGAACTGGACATTATGCAGCGCCCTCCCCGCGACCCCAAGGACGGCATCTTCGCGGGTGGGGTCGGGTTCGACATCGCATATCAGGGGCTGATCGTCACGCTGTTGACGCTCGCGGCGTATTTCATCGGCGAGCGGATTCAAAACGGCGCATGGGCCATCGCCAACAGCACGGACGGCATGACGATGGCGTTTCTGACCATGAGCATGGCGGAGATCTTCCACAGCTTCAACATGCGTTCACAGCGAAAGAGCATTTTCCAAATGCCGCATCAGAACAAGTATCTATGGGGCGCCGCCGCCCTCTCCCTCATTCTGACGCTTGTTGTGCTGTATGTTCCGTTCCTGCAGAAAGCCTTCAGCTTTGAACACATCAGCCTGTTTGAGTACGCAATCGCTCTTATGCTCGCATTCATGATCATACCGCTCGTTGAATGCGTCAAGGCCATTCAACGTGTCTTTGATAAACAAAAATAACTCGGACAACAAAAAAGCGCACCCGGATGGGTGCGCTTTTTTTGCTATTCCCATTACGATCTTCACTTCTCCTGCATGATCATATTGGTCAATGCGTCTATCTTGCCGTACACAATCATCCGGTCTCCCGCCAACAGGCGCGTGTCTGCGCTCGGAAAATCGATCATCTCGTCTCCGCGGTCGATCTTCAGGATCTGGATGAAGCGTTCTTTCAGTTTGAGTTCACGCAGCGTTTTACCGCAGATGAAGCTGTCAACGTCCACGATCATCTCATAGATGCTGAACTCCGGGCTCAAATTCAGAATCTGCTCGATCCTTTCCCCTTTGTGCACTTTTTTCATCCGTTTTATCAGCAGTTTCTCCGTCCAATCGTCAAACCGGTCGGATAAATATTTGCTCTGCGTCACGAGGATGACAAACAGCACCATAGCGCCCAGCGCAATCGCGGTGCTGAGGACGTTTCTGGTCGCCTGCGTGATGACGTTGAACAGCAACGTGATCAATGTGATCTGCGCGACATAGCTCACGATCATCAGCGCACTGGCGATCCTTCGGCGCGTCGGGTGCTGCGCAATGAGTTCCGACTCGCGCGTGGTAAACCCCGTGTGCGTCAAAATCGAGATCACCTGAAAACGCGCTTTGCTCAGTTCCAGTCCGGTGAGCTTGAGCACGATTGACAGGATCTCGATCAGCAGCCATATCAGCACAAACAGTATAAGAAATATAATTAGATTCATAGGCCCTCTTCCACCGTTTCAACCTAAAATAACACGTTGAAATGTTGTAAATATTACTGCTTCTATTATATCACACATATTTTCCCTGCAAACATCCATCAAAAAAAGCTCCCTCAATCGAGGGAGCTTTTTGTATCACGCTTTTACTTCGCCTGCGCGATGGCAACCGCAACTGCGACGGTCGCGCCGACCATCGGGTTGTTGCCCATGCCGATGAGGCCCATCATCTCAACATGCGCCGGAACGGACGAGGAGCCCGCGAACTGCGCATCCGAGTGCATACGACCCATGGTGTCGGTCATGCCGTAGGAAGCTGGACCCGCCGCCATGTTGTCCGGATGCAGCGTGCGGCCCGTACCGCCGCCGCTGGCGACGGAGAAGTACTTCTTTCCGTTCTCGACACACCACTTTTTGTAGGTGCCCGCGACGGGATGCTGAAAGCGCGTCGGGTTCGTGGAGTTGCCGGTGATGGAAACGTCCACGCTCTCATGCCGCATGATGGCGACGCCTTCGTTCACGTCGTCCGCGCCGTAACAGCGAACCTTCGCGCGGTCTCCATCTGAGAACGCCTTGGATTTCGTGATCTTCAGCTCGCCGGTGTAGTAGTCATACTCCGTCTCCACATGCGTAAAGCCGTTGATGCGGGAGATGATATAAGCCGCGTCCTTGCCAAGGCCGTTGAGGATGACCTGCAGCGGCTTGGTGCGCACCTTGTTGGCGGTCTTGGCGATGCCGATTGCGCCTTCCGCAGCGGCAAAGCTCTCGTGCCCCGCGAGGAAGCAGAAGCAGTTGGTCTCTTCCCTGAGCAGCATGGCCGCGAGATTTCCGTGGCCAATGCCGACTGCGCGCTGATCCGCAACCGAACCCGGGATGCAGAACGCCTGGAGGCCGAGGCCGATGGCTTCCGCAGCCTTATCGGCAGAGGTTGCGCCGCTCTTGATAGCGATTGCCGCGCCGACGGTATATGCCCAGCAGGCGTTTTCAAACGCGATGGGTTGAATGCCGCGCACGATGGAGAACACGTCGATTCCCTTGCTCTCACAGATCGCCTTGGCGTCGTCGATCCCTTTGATGCCGTACTTCTTCAGCTCGGCGTCGATCTTCTTGATTCTTCTTTCGTAACCTTCAAAAATAGCCATAGCTGCCTCCTTACGCTTTGCGCGGGTCGATAACCTTGGCGGCCTGGTCGAAACGCCCATAGGTACCAATGTTCTTTTCGTACGCTTCCTTCGGGTCTACACCCTTCTTGATCGCGTCCATCATCTTGCCGAGGCTGACAAACTTGTAACCGATGATTTCGCCGCCTTTGTCCAGGCCGATGGCAATCACGTAGCCTTCCGCCATCTCAAGATAGCGCGGGCCCTTGGCGTTTGTGCCATACATGGTGCCGATCTGGGAGCGCAGGCCTTTGCCGAGGTCTTCCAGCCCCGCGCCGATGGGCAGGCCGTCTTCCGAAAACGCGCTCTGCGTGCGGCCGTAGACGATTTGCAAAAACAGCTCGCGCATGGCGGTGTTGATCGCGTCGCAGACGAGATCGCTGTTGAGCGCTTCGAGAATGGTCTTGCCGGGCAGGATCTCCGCTGCCATGGCGGCGGAGTGCGTCATGCCGCTGCAACCGAGCGTCTCTACAAGCGCTTCTTCGATGACGCCCTTCTTCACGTTGAGCGTGAGTTTGCACGCGCCCTGCTGCGGCGCGCACCAGCCTACGCCGTGCGTAAGGCCGCTGATGTCTGTAATCTGTTTCGCTTTGACCCACTTGCCCTCTTCGGGGATCGGAGCGGGATCATGCTTTGCGCCCTTTAAGACGCAGGTCATTTCTTCCACTTCACTGGAATAATGCATGTGTGAAGTTCCTCCTTATTCTAATGACTATGCCTAAATTCGTTCAGGATACAGTATATCATCCGATCCGGTCCGTTACAATATCGTTCAACCAATTATTCCACTGTTTCTTGCGTTGTTTTGCACTTTTTTTAGTGCAGGTTTGATGGAATCTGCTAGAATCTGAAAATTGTTTACAACGGATTCATTCGAAATTGCACTGTACTGTCAATTGACGTGATACACTATATAAAAAGCGAGAGGATGGTGCGATTATGAGCGCTAAGAAGATTACGGACAAAGACGTTGTATATCAGATTGCACAGATTCTGGTGCGCGAGATTGCGAAATTTCAGTATCCGAAGGAGCAAACACTGGAGGACGCGATCGGGCAGATGATTGACGCAGGTGCTGCCCCATTGATAACATATAGCGATTTGGCTAATGAGCTGAATGCGATCTTTAACCGCACGGAAGCCGCGCAAAGATTTAAGTCAGCCAACATCGACCAGTTCCTGGGTATACTGCTGAAGGAATCGATCAACTGCACTTATAAGATTGAAGGCATCACGCATCGCGGAACAATTCGCAAAAAAATCGGGCAGGATGTCCCGATTACGGCGATTGTTGTCAACACAAAAACGCACTTGCCGGGCAGGCAGTTCTTCAACTATTTCCCGCTGCCGCATGCAACGCAGGAAGAAATGCGCGCATCAACCGTCAAGTTGTTGACCGACCTTTTCACCTATTATTATTGGCCGGATTATCTCAAGCGCGTCGACAAAGTTTTCGGCAGAAAATAGCAATTGTTTCATTTCAATACAGACCGCCGGTTTTACTTCAGCCGGCGGTTTACTTGTGTTATACTGATTGCAGTCGATGATATGGGGGTCAAACAATTTGCAATATGCTGCGCTTGGCGCATACGGCCTGACTGCCGCTTTCCAGCTCTTTGCCTGCGCCAGCCGCGACCGGCTGATGCTCCGCAGAATCACCAAGTGCATGCTCATGCCGCTGCTCGCGCTCTGCTATCTCCTTTTTGCCCGGAGCGCCTCCCCGCTCGTCGTTGCCGCGATTCTCAGCGGATTTGCCGGAGACGTCGTTCTCCTGTTCCGGCCTCACCGCTGGGCGTTCCCCGCGGGGATCGTTGCGTTTGCGGCGGGACACGCGTTTTACATCGTCAGCTTCCTGCGCGCGATACCGCAGTTGCCGCGCTGGTATGTCTTTGCGTTGCTGGGCGTCTTTACGCTCGCCTGCGCGATATGCCTGTTGCGCTTTCTCTGGAAGGGTATCCCCTCCCGGCTCCGGCCGCCCGGCTTCCTGTATATGCTTGTCATCGGGTCCATGGCGTCCTCGTCGTTGATCTTTGCGTTTTCAAGCGCTTCGCCGTTTAGCTATCTCGCAGCGATTGGCGGCTTCCTGTTTGTCGCGTCGGACACGACCCTTGCGATCGATGCATTCTATCACCCTGTACGGCACAGAAACATCATCGTGATGTCTACCTATATTCTGGCGCAGTCGCTCATTATTACCGCGTTCGCGCTTATTTAACCAGTACACGGAAGGAGCCTCTATGCAGACAGAACTCATCCTGTTGATCGCATCCATCCTGATGTTCGCCTCAATGCTGATATTACTGTTGATCTTGACCCGACGTCAGAAAGCGATGCACGACGATTTGAAAGACGACCTAGGCAGGTCACTCTCCGAACAGCGCCGCGAACTCGGCGAAAGTGTGCAGTCCTCAGTATCGCACCTCGGGCGCATGATACTTGAGCAGCAACGCACCTCCGGCGCGCAAGGTGAATCCCGCTTTAAAACATTCGAGCTCTCCAACGAACAGAAGCTCGAGGCGATTCGCCAGACCGTGGAGCGCCGACTGTTAACCATGCAAAACGACAACGCGCTCAAGCTCGACGAAATGCGGAAAATTGTTGACGAAAAGCTGCAACAGACGCTTGAGACCAAGGTTACACAATCCTTCAAGCTCGTCAACGAGCGGCTTGAACAGGTTTACAAGGGTCTCGGCGAGATGCAGACGCTCGCCAACGGCGTTGGCGATTTGAAGAAAGTGCTCAGCAACGTGAAAACACGCGGCATCCTCGGCGAAATCCAGCTCGGCGCGATTCTGGAAGAAATCCTCGCGCCTGAGCAATACGTCACCAACGCGGTAACAAAAGCCGGAAGCTCCGAGCGCGTGGAATACGCCGTCAAACTGCCGACCGACGAGGGCGTGCCGGTGATGCTGCCGATCGACAGCAAGTTCCCCGCCGACCTGTATTCCAACCTGCAGGACGCCTACGAATCCGGCTTACCCGAAGCGGTTGCCGCCGCGATCTCTTCGCTGACACAGCGCATCAAACAGGAAGCTGCCAAGATTCGCGACAAATACCTCGACCCGCCGAACACGACGGATTTTGCTATCATGTTTCTGCCGTTTGAGGGACTTTATGCCGAGGTGGTCAACCGCGGGCTTGTCGAGGAGCTGCAGCGCACCTATCGCGTGAATATCGCCGGTCCTTCCACCATGGCGGCAATGCTCAACAGCCTGCAGATGGGATTTCGGACATTCGCCATTCAGAAACACAGCAGCGAGGTCTGGCGCGTACTCGGCGCGGTCAAAACGGAGTTCACAAAATTCAGCAACGTTCTCGCCAACTCGCGTAAGCGCCTGCAGCAGGTGGACAGCGATCTCGACCAGCTCATCGGAACGCGCACTCGCGCCATCGCCCGCAATCTGCGCGCGGTAGAACGTCTCGACGAGCGCGGTACGAATCTTGTCTTCGGCTCCCTGCCCGAAAACGGCGCGGAGGACGACGACGATGACGCTGAATCTTCCGACGAATAAGCAATCAAAAAAGCCGTTGTAAAACGGCTTTTTATTTTGCCTGTGATACGTCAGACAAACTCGATGACTGTTCCCGCATGCATCGCTTGGAGCCGATCTCCGAGCTGTTCTTTTAGCATTGAGAAAGCTTCTTTTCCCGTGCAATGCCCGGTGTAAAATACCGCGCCGCTTTGATCCAACTCCAGTCCGATCGCCTTCACAATTTCTTCCGGTTCGCTTTTTCCGGATGAAGGGCTGAATAGATGAAACCCGCCGATGACAATGTCCGGCATGCGTCCGAGGATCTGTTCCGCGCGACGGAGAATATTGACGATTCCGCTGTGCGCGCAGCCGGCGAATAACACGGCTTTCTCCCCCTCGAGCAGTATCATGCTTTGCTCATGTTGAAAATCATCCGGCACGGCAGATCCGTCTTGATCCATCAGAATCGTCGCATTACAACCGGAGAACAATGCCCGCTCCGTCACGCCTGAAAACAGCGTAACGTCCCGGATAGGGTGTTCCAGCTCGTCCGTAAAAACAAACCGACCTGTCTTCAATAGGCTTGTATCCAACCCGATATCTGCCACCTGATTGCTTTTTCGCATAGAAAGATGTGTTTCAAACGCGTCCTTTCGAATATAGACCGGCGCACGAGTATTCTCGTTTAGAAACGTATCCAACCCTCCGCCGTGATCGTAATGCCCGTGAGAAATCACCGCAAGATCAACCGCGTCGATCGATTTTTTAAGTATGCGCGCATTCTTTGAGAACAAATCGTTTACACCCGTATCAAATAGAATCGTACCCGCCGCAGATTCTATCAGCAGGCTCAGTCCGTGCTGCGCGCCAATGCGCGCATCACTCGATTCATTTTCCACTAAGACAGTTATCAGCATTGGTTCAGCTTTCGGTTGATTGGGTATGTTATCTATGACTGCGGATTGCCTCTTCTGTGCTTCTGACAGCCGCCGCAACCGCAGATTTCCTCGTTTCCGTCGCACAGCACATAGTTGCCGCCCTGAATGACAAGCGACTTTGCGTTGACGAGCGCGTCGGCAATTTTCTGCCTCGCATCGTTGTAGATCCCCTGCACAGTCGTCCGCGCAACGTTCATCTGCGTCGCGCATTCTTCCTGCGTAAACCCCATCAGGTCGATCAGGCGTATGGTTTCGTATTCGTCAACGCTCATGACGATGGCTGTACCATTGTCCTGTCCGCCGACCGGGCCGAATTCCGCATTGTCTGGCAGACAACAGACGTGTCGCCATTTTCTGGGTCTTGGCATTCGTTTCTCCTTCAAAGCATCCGTACAAGTTGATACTTCAGTTTACTATCTGACTGCTGCCGCGTCAATCCAGAGTCGGACATGCTGCGCAGTTTGGTTATTGCCTATGATTCAGCGTGTAGAATTCCTTGAGCTGCTTTTTGGTTGTATCGTCCAGATTGTGCCAGCGGACACCCTGGATTGCCCCTTCGAGCGCGCATAACCGCATGTAGCAGGCGGAAGGATCGATTGCAGCGATACGCAGCCAACTCTCTCTGCTGCCTGCAGACTTCAGTTTCTCAATTGAATCGACGCCGACTGCGGTTAACTGCGCTTCCAGTTTTTCAGCGATATTCGGCAGTGTTTTAAGCTCTCCCATCAGATTTGTCTCTCCTGCTTCAGATCGATCCAGTATCGCTCCAGCATTACAACATCCCGCTCGCAACAAACGGTGTTTTCATACACGCCGCCGCAGGAGAGAATTGTGCGCCTGCTTGCTTCGTTTTCCACCCGGCATGTGATCAAAACGCGATCCAACCCGAACCCCCGGCATTTTTCAAGACATGCCGTCAGCATTCTTTTTGCATACCCCTTTTTGCGCTCGTCGGGATGGACGGAATATCCGATATTGCCGCCGAACTGTCGCAGAAAATCGTTGAATTCGTGCCGGAACTGAATCGTACCGACGATCTTGCCATCGCATTCGCGTAAAAATACGAATTGTTCTGACGGAACCCAGTTGTCCGGCTTGGTTTCACGATGTTCCGCCAAGCGGCAGAATGCAACCCACTCCAACGGGTTTTCCATCTGCCGAAGCGGACCGGAACCGTCCATGCTGTCTCCTGCTTGCAGAAATGCGTCGCGGTAAGCCGTTATCTGTTCCAGCATCGATTCATCCGGCTTGACCAGTATGCAATTATCCACCGCATCAGCCATGATTATACTCCAGATGTGTAGAGCCCAGGTAGAGCGGGCGTTCTCCCTTCAACAGCTCAATAAAGTGTTCTTTTACCTGTACCGGCAGCAGGTTTTTCTGCGTTATTTCTTCTACCGGCACCCATTCGATTGCAATCTGCAAATCGTCCGTCTCCGTCGGCTCAATCCGCTCTTCCTTCGTCAGTCTGCAGAGGAATATATGCAGCATTTTATGCGCGTATTGCGGATAGGTTTCGCGGATGAACGGATCGAGGCAGATCTCCTCCATCAGCGCGGCAAAGCGCACGGACTCAATCGAATAGCCCGTCTCTTCCAAGCACTCGCGGCGTGTTGCCTCTGCCATGGTTTCATATTGCTCCTGTCCGCCGCCGGGCAGAGAGTAATATTCCCCGTTGTTTTCATCGCGGCATCGATTGAGCAGCACGCTGCCCTGATGTAATATGATCGCTTTTACCGTGCTCCGTACGCACGCACGTTTTTGCTGCATTGCTGCCCCAATCTTTTTTAAATTTTGTCCCCAAATAACTACAGTTTTCGATACTTTTTCAATACCAGAATGTTCAGCAGGAAGAACGTCGCGGTAAATCCCAGCATGATCAACAAATCCGGCAGCACATCCGAAAACCCCGCGTCGCGCAGCATCACATTCCGCAGCGCTTCCGCGCCATAGCTGAGCGGAAATATCTTCGCCAGGTACTGCAATATCAACGGCGTCTCTCTTAGATTGATCAGTCCGCAGAACATCATCTGCGGAATGATAACGATCGGGATAAACTGAAAGAGCTGAAACTCGTTCCGCGCGAATGCTGAAAACAACGTGCCCATCGCGAGCGACGTTCCCGCAATTGTGAGGTTGATCAGCAACACCAGCGGAAAGTTTGACCCGGCGTGAATGCGCAGCACGTATACGAGGAACAGCTGAATGTCTACCGTCTGCAGGGCGGCAAACAACCCGAATCCCAGAAAATAGCCGGCCACCAAGTGACTTCTGCGCAAGGAGGACACAAGAATCCGATCCAGCGTACCGCTGATACGCTCGCGCAAAAACGCGATCCCTGCCAGCAGGAACACCAAGAAAAAGATAATGAAGCCCATCATGCTCGGCGCCAGAAAATCAAACTGTTCGTAATCGTCCGACCCGTAGTACGATGTAATTTCAGGCAGCTTCATGAGTTGGCCCGCCATGGACGCCGCCTGCGGCGGAAGTGAGGCGAGATTCTTCTCCTGAGCATACTGTAAAAACGCGCGCTTGGCAAGCGCCGCAAGAGAGGGGTCCGTGCCTTCGGTCACGTATGTTTCCCCGTCAATATACCCGTCGCTTTCCCCCGCCTGAAGTCGTTCAATCGCTTCCTCCTGCGTAGAAACCAGCGTTACCTCGGCAATCTCCTTCATCGAATCCGATATCTCATAATCGGACCCGACGATATCGATCTTTGCGGTCGTGACGCCGTCTCCAAGGAGGAAGAACAAAAGCGTCATGATCAGAATCGGCGCAACCAGCATAACGCCGAGCGTGCGCTTATCTCCGGCGATCTGCCGTATCAACCTCCCGGCTATAACAAAAATCTTCATGCCGCGCCTTCTTTCCGGTTCTTTCGTTTCGCAGACTCGATAAACGTCGCCTCCAGCGTTCCAAGCGGGGTCTTTGCCTTCAGTTCTTCCGGCGTTCCGTTCTCGATGATCGAACCCGAACGGATCAGAATCAACCTGTCGCATTTTTCCGCCTCGTCCATGACGTGGGTCGTGACGATAATGGAGCGTCCGAGTGATTTGAGTCTGCGGAATTCATTCCAGAAGAGCTCGCGCAGCATCGGGTCAATGCCGACCGTCGGCTCGTCCAGTACGACGATGTCCGGATTACCAATCAGCGCGGCAGTCAGGCTCAGCCGCCGCTTCATGCCGCCGGAGTAATGGACGATTTTTTTATTCTCGTCCCTGTCCAGCTCAACCAGCTTCATCAGTTCATGTGCCTGCGCAACCGCCTCGCGTTTGTTCATGCCTTTCAGTCTCGCATAAAAAACGAGGTTCTCCAGCCCTGTTAGGTCCTCATAGAGCGCATCCTGCTGCGCCATATACCCGATGCGGTCCATCATGCGCAGATTCGGCATCGTTGTGTCCTGAATCACGACAGTACCGTGATCGAGCGCCAACGTACCGAGCAGGCACTTCACCAGCGTGGTCTTTCCCGCACCGGACGGACCGAGGATGCCGAGCACCTCACCCGCTTCCAGCGAGAGTGCAACGTTTCTGAGCACCACTTCGCTGCCGAATGATTTGTCCAGATTGTTTGCTGTTATGACTTGCATGTTTCCTTCCATCCCTCCATAGCATACGTTAAAAACTGATCTACATCTTTCTCTTCGTCTCCGCCTTCACGGCCTCCGAAAAAGCTGTAAGTAAATATAAATCCCATCGCCTGCAGCATGACCGTGTGCGGTTGAAGCGATTCGGATAATTCTCCACGCTTGATTCCATGTTCGACGATTATGGCCACATAGTGCTCTACAACCGGCATGACGCTTTCTCGCATTTGATTCATCAACGGAGCGCGGTGGATCAACTCGGGCAAAACAGACTTGATGAACCGCCCATTGTCCCGAATCATCTGAAGCCGGTCGAGTATGACCGCTTTGAAAATCTCTTTCGTTTGCTTGTCTTGATGCTGTTCGATGATTTTACTGATCGGTTCGCTGATTCTGGGCATCATGATGCGAATCAAAAGCGGAACCATATGCTCCAGAATTGCGTTTTTATTTGGAAAATAGCGGAATATCGTCCCCTCCGCAACGCCGGCGCGTTCGGCGATCTCCTTCGTCCTTGTGCCCTCGAATCCCTTTTCGGAAAAGGCGTTGATCGCCGCGTTGACGATGCGCACCTCCTTGTCCGGGCTCGTTTCAGCATAATCCCGCAGGAACTCCTCAATATCGTAATATCTCTCCTGCATTGCAAAACCGCCTTTCGTGAGTGATTGCTCACTCATTTTAATCCTGAAAAAATAGCATGTCAATAGAAACATGCTATAATACGGCTTTCAGTTCAGCGGCGCGATGTCGAGGAACTGAACGTCTTTGTTCTTCTCCTCCATGCGGCTGAGCGACCACTCGTTCTTGAACAGAACGACCGGGCGTCCGTATTGGTCTTCCAGCAGCATTGTGTCGGAATATGCCAGCATATCGCGGCTGAAATGATCGGAAACAACCCAGCGCGCGAGCTGATACGGCAACTTTCGAATACCGATTTCAACGTTATACTCGTTTTTCAGCCGATATTCCAGCACCTCAAACTGCAGCGCGCCCGCCACGCCGACGGTGTACATCTCGATGCCGAGATCGGGTTGCTTGAAAACCTGAATCGCGCCTTCTTCGGATATCTGCTTGATGCCTTTGAGAAACTGCTTCCTCTTGCCGGAGTCGAGCGCATGCACCTCCGCAAAGTGTTCCGAGGGAAACATTGGAATTCCCTCAAACCGGAAGGGCTGTTTTCCGCCGTAGAGCGTATCGCCGATGAGCAGGCAGCCCGGGTCGAAGATACCAATGATATCCCCGGCGTATGCTTCCTCAACGCTGACACGCTCCTGCGCCAGAAACTGCTGGGACTGCGCAAGACGCATGGGTTTTTTGGAACGCTCGTGCGTGACTTCCATGCCCTTTTCAAACTTGCCGGAGCAGATGCGCACAAACGCGATTCTGTCGCGGTGCGCCGGATCCATATTCGCCTGAATTTTGAACACAAACCCGGAAAATTCGTCACTGCCGGGTTCAACGCTGCCTTCGCTGTGCGATTTTGCGGCGGGAGACGGCGCCATCTTTAAAAACGCCTCCAGAAACGGGCGAACGCCGAAATTCGTCATCGCGCTGCCGAAGAACATCGGCGTGAGTTCGCCATTGCGCACCTTTTCGGCATCGAGCTCTTCACCCGCGATATCGAGCAGCTCGATTTCCTCGAGCAGGTGATCATAGACCTCGTCGCCGAGAATGGCGCGGAAGCGCTCGTCCGCTACGTCGCCGGAATCGGACGCCGCCGCCTGCTGCCCGTGGCTGCCGCCTTCAAAGAGCTCAATCCGCTTTGTCGTGCGGTCGTATACGCCTCTAAAGTCGCCGTCCGTCCCGATCGGCCAGTTCATCGGATACGAGCGGATGCCGAGAACGGCCTCAATCTCTTCCATGAGCGAGAGCGGGTTTTTACAATAGCGGTCGAGCTTGTTGACAAACGTAAAGATCGGCACACCGAACATGCGGCAAACATGGAAGAGCTTCTTCGTTTGCTCCTCTACGCCCTTCGCGCCGTCGATGAGCATCACCGCGCTGTCCGCGGCGGTCAGGGTGCGATAGGTGTCCTCGCTGAAGTCCTGATGCCCCGGCGTATCGAGAATGTTGATGCGAAACCCGTCGTAGTCAAAATTCAGCACGCTCGAGGTTACCGAGATGCCTCTCTGCTTCTCGATCTCCATCCAGTCCGAAACAGCGAACTTACTCGCTTTTCTGCCCTTTACCGTACCGGCAAGGCGAATGGCCCCGCCGTAAAGCAACAGCTTTTCGGTGAGCGTCGTCTTTCCCGCGTCCGGGTGCGATATGATCGCAAATGTCTTTCTGCGATTGACTTCACTGGTCAGGTTTCCCATCATCTATTTCCCCTGTCTGTCGTGCGTGGTCATGCACTCAAAAAAAAGAACCCCGTCTCATCCGGACGGGGTTCCGACGTACCTGGTGGAGCATGGGGGATTCGAACCCCCGACCTCAACATTGCGAACGTTGCGCGCTACCAACTGTGCTAATGCCCCAAGCCGCTTGATTATGATACAACAAGCCATATCAAAATGCAAGAGCTTTTCGGCAAATTTTTCGCGTCTTGATTGCGTAAATCTGCGGAAACAATCCGCTGTGTTTGCGCCGCCGCGAATCGATTTATTTCCCGGTTTCGTCCGATTGCTCCGCCGGAGGCGCGGATTCTTCCGACTTAGCCGGTTCCGGTTCTGTGGTGGTTTCCGGTTGTGGCGCGACAGGCGGTTTTGCCGCCGGCGCGTAGTATTGCGTGGTTGCCTGCGCGGGTTCGGCTGCGGATTGCTGCGTCTGCGCCGGTTTCTTCTCACTGCGCTTGACCAGCGCCGCGAGCAGATACAGGAACGGCAGTACCATCACCGCGATGTTTTTCCAATAGGTTTGGAACGTTTCTCCCGCCAGCAGATTGATCAGCAGCGGCACGGCGGCGATTCCAAGCAGGATCAGGCCGAGAATGCGGCAGCGCTTGAGGTTTTTGCTCACGAGTCCGAAGATGCCCGCCAGTATACCGAGCGCACCGCCGATGATGAGGAACACGGCGTCCATGACGCCGGAAAATGTGAGTTTCACGTCCGGGTTGGTCAATCCATAGAGCGCAAAAGCGATCATGCCGATTGACAGGAGCAGATAGATCCAGCTCATGACAAGCAGGAACGACGCCGCGCGTGGTTTTTCATTTGTTTGCATGCGATATCCTCCTCTGATCGTTCAGTCCGATCATTGTTATTACATATTGTGAATGTCGACGACGGAATGGTTCTTTCGGGACTCTTCCGCTGCGATGCAGATCAGGTGGCTTTGGATCGAGTTGCGGATCGAGCTGGCGAGCGTGCCCCCCTCCTGCAGCTCCATCTCGACAAATGCTGCGATGAGGCCCATGTCTCCGCCGCCGTGTCCGTCTCCCATGCCGCCGGGCAGCGGGTTTTCCGTCGAGCGGACGCCGCCGGTGCGAAAGTTTGTCACCTCTATGGTTTCGTCGGACATCTTGGCGCGGATTTCGCCATGGGAACCCATGACGTGTATCGTGCGCCCGTGCCTGAAGTCGGTAAACGCGGAAACAGTCATCGTCGCCGTTACACCGTCCTCAAACTCCAGCACCGTGGACTGGTGATCGACCACGTCGTTGTCGCAACGGTACACACAGCGCCCGTAAGGCCCCTCTCGCAGGGCTTTGAGCCTGCCCGCGGGGCTGAGGTCGTCCGTGATGACCGACACCGGCCAGCCCGTGAGAAATGGTATCATGTACAGTCGCGTCGCGCTGTAAGGACAAGTCTCTGCCACCGAACAGTCTAGGCAGCGTTCCGCGCTGCCCCCCGGCGCGTTGTCCGCGGTGAAATGCTTCAGGCTGCCAAAAGACGCAACCCGCAGGCAGTCCTTGCCGGTTAAATAGAGCAAAATGTCCGCGTCGTGACAGCTCTTTGCGAGGATCATGGGGCTGGTTTCGTCCTCCCTGCGCCAGTTGCCGCGCACAAAGCTATGCGCCATGTGCCAGTAGCCGATGTTCTCACTGTGGGTGATGTTGACCACGTCCCCGATTTCACCGCTGTCGATGATCGACTTGATCGTGTTAAAGAAGCGCGTGTAGCGCAGCACATGGCAAACAGCGGCGCGTTTTCCCGTGCGAACGGAGGTGTCGTAAATGCGCTTGAGCTCCGTCTCGGTTTTTGCGATCGGCTTTTCGAGCAGCACGTCGTAGCCGCGCTCCATCGCTTCGCAGGCGGGCTCTACATGCTGGTTGTCCTGCGTGGCAACGAGCACCGCCTCCGCCTCGATTCCGGCCGCGAGCGCATCGCACCAGTCGGAAAATACAGCGTCATCCGGCAGACCGTAGCGCGCGGCAAATGCTTTTCTGCGGGTTTCGCGCGGCTCTGCCACCGCGACGATTTTGAGTTTGTCCGGGGCGATCAGCGCGTATGGCGCGTATGCGTCCATGCCGCGCGCGCCCGCGCCGAGAACGATCATGCGAACAGGATTCATGCCTGCAATATTTCCTTTCAAAAACAAGATACTATTGTGGATGCGATATGTTCAGTGTAGCACGAAACGGGAGATTTGCAAGGCAACAAAATTGATTTACTATCGTTCTGCGGGTTCGTCGGCAGGTAGAGCGAAGTTGAACATTTCGAGTTGCCTATAGATGTATTCTGATGCTTTCATGTTTTTTATAGCATCCCATTTCAAAATATCTTCTGCAAAGAAAACAGCGCCCCATGTAAATCGAGATCCATGATCACTAAACCAAGTTATACTCTCTTTTGTATCTTCGTTATGAAAAATTATTTGGTAGAGTCCTTCTCCAATTATTCCAACATAGCCTGCTCCACGTATAAAAGCATTTTTCATCAATATCTTCCCATTAGTTTCTTTTAATAGATAGGCACAGTCACATAACATGCTTTCACTTTGAATGACTTCAAGTATCTCCTGGTAGTCTCCAAATTGGTTTACATGATACTTCTTTGATAGTTGCTCCGTTCTAATTGGAGGTTTTGCAATGATTCCAAATAATCGATTAAATAAGTCTATATCTTTATATTTAACTGATAATAAATATATATATAATTTGTGTGCGGCATAATCTTCGTATCGACTTAAAAACGAGAGATTCATCGTGTAATAGGCGGTAAAAATCGTATCAATATCACGTAGACTCAACTTGAAAGTAATTGCCACTTTATTAAAAAACTCTGAAACTTGTTGAATACTGTTTTCAGAAATTGTTTCAAAAAACTTAGTGTTCATAAGTTTTGATTGAATATAATCATGAGTATTTGGGATTGGCAATTTTCCAATATAATCAAAAAACCTGCAAAGATACCCAGAAGCATCCATCTCCTGCCCATATACAGTTTCAACGGAGCAACTAAGCTGTTTTATATCGAGAGCAAAAATAAAAATCAAGCCATCAACATCAAACAGATGCTTTGCCAGTTCAAGTGTCTCAATGGCAAACGTAGGTCTGCATCGATCAAGTTCGTCAACAATAATTAGGAGCTTTTTTTGTTCGGTTTGTTCAATAACATCACGAAGAGATTTTTTAAATTTTTCAAGCACTTTTAGCCTATCTTGATACTCTTTAAGAGGATTAAACTTTTCTTCTGAAATCGTATCATCTATAGCTTGAACTGCTTTTGCTGCTGTTTCTCCTGCTAAATTATGTATAAAAGCATATCCTGCAACTCTTGCTACTGCTACAGCAGAATCTTTAAATGTTTTTAATACTTTTCTGCCCTTCGTATTAAACATTTCAGCTTTAAACTCAGGTGAATTTACAATTGAATGTATTAATGGTTGTAATGCATCATTACTGAAATCGGTTTCCCAAGAATTATAGTAAATCGTATTGCAAACAGCGTTGTTCCCGGGGCGTGAATCGTCTCCCATTTCTCTAGTCCGGTCTTCCAGATAATTCCGCAACATCTTCGCAAACCGCGTCTTCCCCGTCCCCCACGGAGAATCAATCGCGATTACATAAGCACCTTCGCTGTCTTCCCTGCGATACTTATCGCAATTTTCTAACAAAGATTTCAAGAATTCAGCATATTTTATTCGGTCAAGACTATCATCCGTTTTAAAATAAAACTCTTTCCCCACTTCCGCATCCTCCAAAAAACTTGTCGTAAAATGTAGAATTTTAATTAAATAAAATCATCCGGCATATCGCTATGCCGGATGAATGTCCGTTGTTCAGTTGCCTGCTTGCTCCTGAATTCTCTTTCTGGCGGGCACGGCGCAGTCCCTCGCGAGAGGCAGGCCGACCACATAGATCAAACCGATGAAGCTGAAAAAGAATCCCGTGAAGAAATATCCGCGATACCCTTTTTTCGCCGCAAGCTTCGTGGTAAAAATACCAAAGATGGCGGCGGGAATCAACGGCAGAATCAGCCATAGAAACCAGTAGTTCGCAAAGAAATTCTGAACGTCCGTTAAGTAATACGGATACATGCCATCACCTCCTTATATGCCAATCATACTATAATTGACGCTATAGTCAATTACTTTGTGCTTTTGTTGCGCAAGTTGTCAGTTCCGGATCATCAAGTTTCCAGCGCAAGCCGCGCTGCCTGTTCGGCATGAATCACCGCCGAATCGAACAAAGCAGCATCCGTATCCTCCGGTGTCACAATCAGTCCAAGTTCCGTGCAAGCGAGCAGCACGCCTTCCGCGCCGTTTTGCGTCAAGTCGTCGATCACGCGCAGAAACGCCGCCTTCGACTCCGGTTTGACTACGCCAAGACAGAGTTCTTCAAAAATCACGCGATTGACCAGCTCAATATCGTCCTCGTTCGGAATCACGACGTCGATTCCGCGCGCAACGAGGATATCGCGGTAAAATTCCTGCGTCATGGTGTATTTTGTGCCGAGCAGCCCAACCCGCGAGATTCCGCGCGCGAGCAGCGCATCCGCCGAAGCGTCTGCGATGTGCACGAGCGGTACGCGAATGCGCGACTGCACCTGCGGCGCAACCTTGTGGAGCGTGTTGGTGCAGATCAGAATGAAACCCGCGCCCGCTTGTTCGAGCCGCGCGGCGATATCCCCGAGCGTATCGGCAGCCATGTCCCAGTCTCCCGCCGACATCAGCGCCTCAATCTCGTGAAAGTCCACACTGTAGAGCAACACCTTAGCCGAGTGCAGCCCGCCGAGCGCGTCTTTGATCCGCTCGTTAACGATCTGGTAATACGTCAGCGTGCTCTCCCAGCTCATGCCGCCGATCATGCCGATGGTTTTCATGAGAGTTCCTCCCAATCCTTTGCTTGATTCTGCTTGCTGCTCCCACCCGCGAGCTCCGTCAGTGCATCTCCGCTGACGCGATACGTCGTCCATTCGTCCATCGGCACCGCACCAAGCGAGAGATAGAAATCGATGCTCGGTTTGTTCCAGTCAAGGCACCACCACTCAAGTCTGCCGCAGCCGCGCTCTTGCGTCAGCCGTGCGAGCCGACGCAGGATCGCCTTGCCGTAGCCCTTCCCCCGATATTCCGGCAGCACAAACAGATCCTCAAGGTAGATGCCCGCTTTGCCGAGAAACGTTGAAAAATTATGGAAGTAGAGCGCGAAGCCGACCTCCCTGCCGCCCTCCAGCGCAAAGAACGCCTCCGCGACTTTCTTCTCAAACAACCACTCGTGCAGCAGTTCCTCTGTCGCGCTCACCTGATCGGACATCTTTTCGTAGTCTGCGAGCGCGCGAATGAATTGCAAAACCAACGCGGTATCTTTTTCTTCTGCGAATCGAAATGAAACGGACATAACCCCTCCTGTTCACGTCTGCTGAGTCAAGATTGTATGAAAAAAGCCGGTTACGACTGTAATCGGCTTTTTCCTGCGTATTCTGGCGCGCCTGGCAGGATTTGAACCTGCGACCTACCGGTTCGTAGCCGGGCACTCTATCCACTGAGCTACAAGCGCAAGCCACGCATTGCGTGCTCCATTATTTTAGCCAGATGCGGGTCGGTTGTCAACCCTTTTCGTATGATCGTTCCGTCACAACCCTGCATATTTGATTCGATACGCTTACGAATCGATCTGTGATACAATCTTTCTGAGCGCGTCGCGCGTTAAATGCACAAGCCTCCGTCAACGCAAAGCACCTGCCCGGTGATAAACGACGCCTCGTCGCCGGAGAGGAACGCAACCGCACCGGCAACATCCTCCGGCGTTCCAACGCGCAGAAGCGGCGTCTCTTCGCGGATGCTCTCGATCACGCTGTTGGAGAACCCGCTTGTCATGTCGGTACGCACGAAACCGGGCGCGACGCAGTTGACGCGTATGCCGCTCGGCGCAACTTCCTTTGCCAGCGCTTTCGTATATCCAATCACGGCGGCTTTTGACGCGGAGTAGGCAACCTCGCAAGACCCGCCGGTCACGCCCCACATGGAGGAGATATTCACGATGGAACCCCTCCGGCGGGAAACCATCTCGCCCAGCACGGCGTTGGTCATGAGGAACATTCCCGTCACGTTGACGTCCAGCGCGCGATTCCAGTCCACCAGAGACGTGTCCGTGACCAGCTGCGCCGGCAGCGCAACACCCGCGTTGTTGACAAGCACATCGATAAACCCGAATTTTTCGCGCACGGCTGCGACGATCTGCCCGGCATCCATCTCGCTCGTGATATCGCCCTGCACGAGCATGGCGGAGCAGCCCGACAGCGCAAGCTCTTCATAGAGCGCGCGTGCCGCGCCTTCACGCTCGCGATAATGGATTGCGACGCGATGCCCGTCCATGGCAAACCGCTTCGCGATGCCCGCGCCGATTCCGCGCGAGGAACCCGTGACCAGCACTGTATGTTTCATACCTATATTTTATCAAACAGTCCGCTTGCGCGCAACGCGCTGAAGCAGCAAAAAGGAGCATATGCACGAAAATAAACTCTACATCGGCTGCCATCTGAGCAACGCAAAGGGCTACCAGGCCGCAGGCCGCGTCGCGCTCTCCATCGGCGCCAATACCTTTCAGTTTTTCACGCGGAATCCGCGCGGCGGCGGCATGAAGGCAATCGACCCGGCCGATGCCAAAGCCTTGCTCGCGCTTTGCAGCGAGAACGACTTCGGTACGCTTGTCGCCCATGCGCCGTATACGCTCAACCCCAGTTCATCCGACACGAAGGTGCGGGACTTTGCCTATCGCTGTCTCGGCGAGGATCTGGAGCGGATGGAGTATTTCCCGCATCAGGTCTATAATCTCCACCCCGGCAGCCACGTCGGTCAGGGCGCAGCGCAAGGTATTCTTCAAACAGCTAAATTGCTTAACGACACGATCACAAGCGAGCAGAGTACGACTGTTTTGATCGAGACCATGTCCGGCGGCGGTTCGGAGATCGGCGGCACGTTTGAACAGACCGCCGAGCTACTCTCACGCATCACACGCCAGGATAAAATCGGCGTGTGTTTCGACACCTGCCATGTGTTTGCCGCCGGATACGACATAAAGAACGACCTGGACGGTGTACTTGAAGCGTTTGACCGCATCATAGGCCTCGAGTGGCTGCGTGCGCTGCACCTCAACGACAGCCTTTTCGATCTCGGCGCAGGAAAAGATCGCCACGCGCGCATCGGTGAGGGTTTCATCGGGCTTGACGCGCTGCGTGCCATCATACGCCACGAGGTGTTTGTCGGACTGCCGGTCATCCTCGAAACGCCGAACGAACCGGAGGGGCACGGTGAAGAAATTCGCCTGCTGCGCGAACCATAAATAAAAACCCCGTTGATGCGAGGCTTTGTTTGGTTTGTCAGTTTATATGATTGAAAGCATCTTTAAGAACCGTTATTTAACATTCGGTTCACGTTCCGGCAATTGCCCATGGTCCTGCTTTGTATTATAATGTAAGCAATACAAATCATGAGCGGTTCAGCCGCTCTATCCATAATCACATCATTTTTACATCGCATCCAATCTCGCATTTGAAAGGAGCATATCCAATGGAAGCCGTACAAAAAACCGGCGTAAAAGAGCCCTTTAACCTCTCCAAGCGGATCGACTGGCTCAGGAACTACTATTTTCAGGGCGACCAACGCGCCTGGAACAACGAGTTTGCCGCTTTTACAACCGGAACGCCCTGGGACGAAGTGTTCGACGAAACGACGTTTCTGATCGTTCCGGAGGTCTATTCATTCCTCTCAACGTTTCGAAAATCCTTCCTGATGGCGGCGCGTCCCATCCAGCCGCCGAAAGGATTTTACGCTCTTTCGCTGCCGGAGCGGCGTGCATGGATGATTAAAGAAGCCATTGTTGAGAGATTGCCGCAGGAGATTCTGCCCGGCGACCTCATCGCAGGCGGCCGCTTTAACCTCATGGCATCCCGCTGCTGGAGCAAAGCCGAAACCAAGGCGCGCAACGCCGCCATGTTCGGCAAGGGCGGCATCCGCAACGCGACGTTTGAGTTTCAGGATCGCGGCTACGGCAACTGCGGCGCGACGAGCGGGCACCTCATTCCCGATTATCCGCGCGTATTGCGCGAAGGGTTTGCAGGTATCAAAGCTGATCTTCAAACAAAGTATGACGCACTTTCCCCTGCCGAGCAATCCGGCGCAAAGGGCGGGCAACTGCGCGGAATGATGCTCAGTTGCGATATGCCGATCGAGCTCGCGGCAAAATACGCCGCACTCTGCGGTGAACTGGCAGATGCCGAACAGGACGCCGTGCGCAAGCAGGAGCTGCGCACGATGCAGGATATCCTCACGCGTGTTCCAAGGCTGCCGGCAAAGAACTTCCACGAAGCGCTCCAGTCGCTTTGGCTGACGCATATGCTGGTCCTCACGGATGAAAACTATCCCGGCGCAGGCGTGTCTTTTGGTCGCATCGATCAGTATCTGCTGCCGTACTGGGAGGAATCCGTTCGTTCCGGCATGGACCGCGAATTCGGAAAAGAAATTCTCAAGTGCTTCTGGATGCACTGCAACTATGCCTATGACGCCATGATTCAAACCGGAAACCAGGGCATCACAGCCGGTTACGGCCAGCTCTTTAACATCTCCGGCATGGGCAAGAACGGCGCGGACATGACCAACGAACTCTCCTGGGTCTTTCTGGAGGTCATCGACGAGATGAGCCCCATCCTCGAACCCAAGCCGAATGTCCGCCTGCATGAAAACTCACCCGAAGAGTTGCTCGACAAGGTCGTCGACATGATTTCCACAAGTCAGGGCGCGCCTTTCCTGCTCAACTTTGACGAGCGGTCTATGGCCGGCATGCTAGAAGAAGCAAAGCGCGCGCATGTCGAGCACCTGATCAACGAGGACAATGTGTTTGACTACGCGTCCGTCGGGTGCCTTGAAAACACGATGTGCGGAAACGACCGTTCGGCAACCGTTGACTGCAATCCGAACCTAGTCAAAGCCGTTGAGCTTGTACTCGGCGATGGGCAGGATCTCATCACATATACCGACGCGCTCTGGGGAAAGCCCTATCCCGCTGAAACAGAAGCACCGAAAACCGGCGACCCGCGCACGTTTGCCGATTTTGAATCGTTTTATACCGCGTTCCTCAAACAGCTGACCTATGTCATTGAGCGCATGGTTGCGCTTTACGAACGCTCCACGGAATCGCGCGCGGCTTATGCGCCGACGCCGTACTTGAGTTGTCTTGTGCGCGGCTGTGCGGAGTCCGGCAAGGACTGCACGCAGGGCGGCGCGGAGCTCTCGTTTGTCACGGTGGAAGGCGTTACGTTTGCAACGACGGTTGACTCGCTGCTTGCAATCAGGTATCTTGTTTATGACCAAAAACTCTGCGACATGGATACGCTGATTCGCGCGCTGCAAGCCAACTGGAAAGGCTACGAAATTCTGCAGGCGCAGGCAAAGAACCGCGCGCCGAAATACGGGCGCGATGACGACGCAGCAGACGCGCTGGCAACACGCCTGATGAAGGACTGGTCCGATATCGTCTGGCGCTATAAGACCAAAAGCACGAACGCGCAGTTCCGGCCCGGCATGCTCAGCTGGAATTACTGGATCGGCAGCGGTTTCATTCTTCCGGCGACGGCGGACGGCAGAGCGAACGGGCAGTTTTTAAGCAACGCGATCTGCCCCGTCAATGGCGCGGACACAAACGGGCCGACCGGCAACGCAAACTCCGTCGGCAAAGCGCTCGGCGGGTTTGACGCCTCAGGTGCCGTGCTCAACATGCTGCCCAACGGCGCCAGCCACACGATTACGCTCTCACCCGCGCTCATGCGCGGACAGGAGCGCCGCGACAAACTCAAGGCGTTTCTGCGCGGCTATATCCGAAACGGCGGCACCGCACTGCAGCTCAACATCCTAGACGCGGAAACGCTCAAGGACGCGCAAAAGCACCCGGAGAATTACCGCAATCTGCTCGTGCGCGTGACTGGTTACAACGCCTACTTCACAAGCATCGGCAGAGAGCTGCAAAACGAAATCATTGCAAGGGAAAGTCACAACCGGTACTGATATGACAAAAATCCGCTATCTCGATATCCAGCGCATGTCCAGCGAGGACGGCCCGGGTCTGCGCACAACGATCTTTTTCAAAGGCTGCTCGCTCGCCTGCGCCTGGTGCCACAATCCCGAGAGCATCGGTAAAAAACTGCAGGTGCACTGGTTGGAACACCGCTGCATCGGCTGCGGCAGTTGCGACGAAATCTGTAAAAACGGCGCGCTCAGCCGAGACGAGACCGGTGTGCATATCGACCGCCGCCTCTGCACGGGATGTCAAGCCTGCGTCGAGGCCTGTCCCGCTCTTGCCATGGAGTGCAAAGGTATCGATGCGGAAGCCGCCGAACTCTGCCACGAACTCATCAAGGACAAGGCCTATTTTGGCCGCGACGGCGGCGTTACCCTCTCCGGCGGCGAAGCGCTGCTGCAGGACGGCGCGGTAGAACTGCTGCGCCTGCTCAAAGAGCAGGGTGTGCAGACCGCCGTTGACACCTGCGGACAGCTCTTCCCCGAGCAGTTGCAGGCTGCCCTGCCTTATACGGACGTGCTGCTCTACGACCTGAAGATCATGAACGACGCGGATCATCTGCGCTGGACAGGCCGTGGAAACGCAATGATTCTTCGAAATCTCGGAACGGCGGCGCTCTGGGCTAAGGGCAGCGGCAGGCTCTGGATCCGCACCCCGATCATCCCCGGCGCAACCGATTCGGAAGAGAACATCCGTGCCATCGGAGCGCGCATCAACGCCATTGGCACAGCAGAGCGCTGGGAGCTCTGTGCATTCAACAACCTCTGTTCGGATAAATACAAGCGGCTCGATATCGACTGGACCTTCAATGAGACGCCGCTCGTTTCAAAGCAGCATATGGATCGTCTGCTCGCCGTTGCGCGCAGCACCAGCGCCTGCAAGGACATCCGCGCGACCGGCGCGCTCAGCCAGGAGGATTAATTGCGATGAATTTGCACTATTCCGACCATATCGACGAGATCTCCGTTCAAATGATGGACTGCGACAGTAAAGTCGGCGTGCTCGCCACGCGCGATGAGAGCGGCTATCCGCATCTTTCCTTTATCTCTTCCATACAGGCGCTCGGTGATCGCGCTTTGACGTTTGGGCAGTTCTCAGCAGGCCTGAGCAAGCGTTTCATCATGGATGACCCGCGTGCCGGCTTTCTGGTGCTCAGCGCGGATAAAAAATATCTCTCAGGCAACGCAACCTACACGCACAGCGCAAACACAGGCAAGGAGTTTGACCTGTACAACAATAAACCATTGTTTCGTTATAATTCCTATATGGGGTTTTATCGCATCTTCTACCTCAATCTCAACCGCATCAGCCCGCTCAAACCGCTGCCGATGGGCGCGATCATTCTCGGGGCTCTGCTGTCCCGCTTAAAAGCTGTGTTTGTCGGGAAGAGCGAGAAAAAGGCGCTGCCGTTCGCCGGCAGGCAATTGTTTGCCGAGCTGGATTCGCTCAAATTCCTCTGCTGGTATTCCGAAGATGGCACAGCTGAGCTGCTGTCCGTCGTTCAGGCGACAAGCGCCGGATCGGACCGCATCGCGCTGGCAGGGATTCCGTTCGGAAAACGTCTCAGCGCAATACCGGACGGAGCGAAAGCGTCCATACTCTGCCTTAACCTCAAGATGGAGAGCGTTCTGGTGAAAGGCCGCTTCTCAAAAGGCATTCTGGAGATTGAGCGCGTCTATAACTCCATGCCGCCCAAGATGGAATATGTCTATCCGCGGGAAGAGACAATTGCGCCGATCCGGTCGTTTTGATTGTATTGCAACAAAAAACGAAGGAGTCTCTCCTTCGTTTTCTTATGCCTTTAACTATTCTGCTGGAGGTATCGAGCGATGGTATAAAGAAACTCCTTGTTGCCCGGCGGATACTTTGCGCGGTTGATAAAGAGCTCGTCCAGACGTTTCTGGTTGCCATACGTCCAGATGGCTTTGATCTCTTCGCGCACGTTGCGTTCGATCCGGGCGGGCTTCGTATTGCACCGCTGAGCTACTTTCGGGTACAGTACGCGCGTTGTGCTGATCACCTGTTCCTCCTGCATGATCAGTTCCAGCGAGATCGCCATCTGTACATACCCCAACCGCCCTGTGGGCGCCCCCAACTTTAATAGTTCACGATCGATAATTGACAGCACATGATTGTCCTCCCCTGCAAAATTCACCCTTAAAACAGACATTAATATACAAAATACGAAAATACAATGTTTCCGCTATTCTTCGAGATTAACATACATTTTTCGAGTTTTTTCGATATTTTATTTGAATTCCAACAAGCAAAAGAAATTTAAATATTTTTTGCGCGCCTGAAATATATACTTATAATGAACAAAAGTCAAATATATTTTTACGCATTGAAAAGGCTATGAAAAGAAATTTTACTATTTCGTTCGCGTATAAATTTTTCTTCAGCTTGTTTATTTGCGCAGTCAATACCGGCATGATAAAATATTGACCAGAATCGATTCAATTTATGAATTCGGAGGCAGGTACACATGCTCTGGACACTCACGAAAATATGGTACCGTGTTTTTCAGTTTTGCTTGACGTCAGCGATGTATCTGATGCCCTGGCGCCAGCCGGAACTGCTCACCGGCGCGGGAAGCATTCAAAAACTTCCGGCGTTTATCAAAAGCAAAGGTGTCGGCAACGTGCTGATCGTGACCGACTCAGTGTTGCGCAAACTCGGCCTGCTGGATTCGTTTTTCGCTGCTTGCGACGCGGCGGGTCTCAAAGGCGTCGTCTACGACGGAGTAGAACCGAATCCTTCGATCGAGAACATCGAGGATGCGCGCAAAATGTATCTCGAGAACAAGTGCGACGGGATCGTCGCGTTTGGCGGCGGCTCCGCGATGGACTGCGCGAAAGCAGCAGGCGCACGCATTGTAAAACCACGTCAGAGCATTGCCAGGATGGGCGGTACTCTGCGCGTGCTCAAGCGGCTCCCGCCGCTGTTCGCCGTGCCGACAACCGCCGGTACCGGATCGGAAACGACCATTGCGGCGGTTGTGACCGACCGGAAGGAGCATCATAAGTATGCGATTCAGGATCTTTGCCTGATCCCCCGCTACGCCGTGCTCAATCCCGAACTCACCGTCGGCCTTCCGCCGCACATCACCAGCACGACCGGCATGGACACGCTGACGCATGCTATCGAAGCGTATACAAACCTCTTTGCGCCAAAGAGCACCGATAAACTCGCGCTGGAAGCGGTGAAACTCGTCTTCGAGAATCTTGAAACAGTTTATCAAGACGGTTCCAACCTCACCGCGCGTTATAATATGCAGCTTGCTGCATTCTATGGCGGCGCAGCGTTTACACGCGCATGCGTGGGTTATGTGCACGGCGTTGCGCATACGCTCGGCGGCTTGTACGGCACACCACACGGCCTCGCAAACGCTGTGATCCTGCCCTACGTCATGGAAGCTTTCGGTCCGGCTGTGTATTACAAGCTCGCACGACTTGCCGAGGCTGTCGGTATCAACGGCAAAGACGACGAAGAGAAAGCAAAAGCATTTTTGCGAGAAATACGCCGCATGAACGCGGATATGCATATCCAGGATTCCTTCGATTTCATTCAGGATCAGGATATCCCGCAGATGATCAAATGGGCGATGAAGGAAGCCAACCCGCTCTACCCCGTTCCCGTGCTGTGGCACAAACCGGAGTTTGCCGCGTTGATCGCGCGCATTCGCACCAAAACGGCATGACAGCCGCGCGATATGAACGGCAGGTTATCCTGCCGCAGGTCGGCGAAGCGGGTCAGGAGCGCCTCGGCGCGTCCTCCGCACTCGTCGTCGGCTGCGGCGGGCTTGGCTCCGTTCTTCTCTATTGTCTCAGCGGCATGGGAGTTGGCAGGATTGGATTTTGCGACGGGGATGTCGTAGCCGAAAGCAACCTGAACCGCCAGTTTCTCTATTCCCCGTCAGACATCGGCAAAAAAAAAGCGCATCTGTCATTTGACAAACTGCGTACATTCGCGCCGGAGCTCACGCTGGAGCCGCACGACGCTTTCATTACTGCGAACAACGCAGCCTCTCTGGTTTCTCGTTATGACGTTGTGCTGCTCGCGGTGGATACGATCGAAGCGCGGCTCGCCGTCAACAATGCATGTGTCGCCGCGCATATCCCGCTCGTCGATGCGGGAGTGAACGGCTTTCACGGGTCGGTCTTTACCGTCCGCCCGGACACAACCGCCTGTCTTGCCTGTCTCTACGGCGATTTGCAGGAGCTTCAAGCAGTTGCACCGAGTTTCGCGCCTGTCGTTTCCGTCATTGCGTCCTTCGAGGCGCAGTGTGCCGCGAACATTCTGCTGGACCTTCCCAATCCGACCGACGGACGCATGCTGGTTTACGACGCTGCATCTTTGTCGACAGAATTCGTGTCGATCGCGCGCAATCCGCACTGCACTGTCTGCGGATCATAATCAAGAAAAACAGGCGCACGGAAGATTCCGTGCGCCTGTTTTTTGTTAGCTTTAGAAGCGTATGATAGGCGTTTTCACTAGGTTCAATATCACTGCCGTCAATCCGGCGAGCGGCATGAACACCAGCATTGCAAGCATCATCATCAACTCGTATGCAATATTACTGCGCGGATCAGGCTTTCCCCGAAAACGGTTGATGAACGAACCGGACGGAATTCCGGTTGCGTTTCCCATCATGATCATGCGCGTTACGGCGAGCACGCCATACGCGCCGGTTTCCCCGTAGGAAGCGACAAGCGCCTCCCAGCTCTCGCGCGAAGGCTTTCCGCGTTCATCCGCATAATGCTGCGCAAACAGTACGCCGGCAAGCTCCTCTTCCGGAACATCGCTGTGTACGCCGCCGAGCATATTGCGGATTTCTTCGATGTCAAACCCTTCCTCCAGCGCTACTTTCGTGTGGTAATAGGAACAGAGCGGGCAGCCGTTGACTTCCGTCACGGCGAGCATGATGCGCTCCAGAAACGCTGTGTTCATCTTACCCGCCGCTTTCGCTTTTTTTAAAAGCGGAATGGAACGGAACGCCGTCGTCATGATTTCGTATAGTTCAAAAATGGAAAACAGTTTTCTCGTGGTTGTCTGCATTTATTGTTACGTTCTTTCCTGTACAATCATTCGCTACTTGCGTAACAAAGATTAAAACATCAGTTTATTCTGGTTTTTCAGCGACGCTGCGACAAACCCCTTAAACAACGGATGCGCGCGGTTCGGGCGGCTCTTGAACTCGGGATGGAACTGCACACCGATATAGAACGGGTGATCCTTGAGTTCCACGGTTTCGACAATCCGCTCATCCGGCGACAATCCGGACAGCACCAGACCGGCCTCCGACAGCTTCTCGCGATAATCGTTGTTGAACTCATAACGGTGGCGGTGCCTTTCGTGAATCAACGGCTGCTGATAGCAGCGCTCCAGCAGAGACCCTTCCACGACTTTGCAGGGATAGCTGCCGAGGCGCATCGTGCCGCCTTTGTTGATCGTCGCATACTGATCCGGCATAAAGTCGATCACCTTGTGCGGGCTGTTCTCGTCAAACTCACCGGAGTTTGCGCCGAAGAGCCCCGCGATGTTCCGCGCGAATTCAATAACGGCAATCTGCATGCCAAGGCACAGTCCGAGATACGGTATTTTATTTTCACGCGCATATCGCGCGGTTTGGATCATGCCCTCTACGCCGCGCACGCCGAACCCGCCGGGCAGCACGATGCCGTCCAGCCCGCTCAACCTCTCATCGATGTTTTTCGCATCCAGCACCTCTGAATCGATCCACTCGATATCGACGAGCGCACTGTTTTCATAGCCAGCGTGGCGAATCGCTTCCGCGACCGAAAGGTATGCATCGTGCAGCCGGACATATTTGCCAACAAGACCGATACGGACATGCTCTTTGCTGTTGCGTACGCGTTCGAGCATCTGGTTCCACTCGACCATGTCGGGTTTTTGCAGGTCGAGGCAGAGCTCGCGACAGACTACTTCCGAAAAATTGTTTTCTTCGAGCATGATCGGGGCTTCATAGAGCGTGTCAACTGTGAGGTTTTCGATAACACAGTCCGGTTTCACGTTGCAGAACAACGCGATCTTACGTTTGATGCCCTCGTCGACCGGGCAGTCGACGCGCATAACGATGATATTCGGCGTAATACCGGAGGACTGCAACTCCTTGACAGAGTGCTGCGTTGGTTTCGATTTATGTTCGTCCGAACCGGAAAGGTACGGAACCAGTGTCACATGGATAAACAGGCAGTTGCTGGGACCAACTTCGTGGCCGACCTGGCGTATGGCTTCCAGGAACGGCTGACTCTCGATGTCGCCGATGGTGCCGCCGATCTCGGTAATGACGACGTCCGCATGGGTCGTATCGGCAACGCTATAGATGAATCGCTTGATTTCGTTGGTCACGTGCGGAATGACCTGAACCGTTTCGCCCAGATATGCGCCCGCGCGCTCGTTATGAAGGATGTTCCAGTATACTTTTCCTGTCGTCAGGTTGGAATAGCGGTTCAGATCCTCGTCGATGAATCGCTCATAATGCCCTAGGTCGAGGTCTGTTTCCGCACCGTCCTCCGTAACAAAGACTTCGCCGTGCTGAAACGGGCTCATTGTACCCGGGTCAACGTTGATGTATGGGTCGAGCTTTTGCGCGGCGACCTTTAATCCGCGTGCCTTGAGCAGTCTCCCGAGTGAAGCGGCCGTGATTCCCTTTCCCAGACCCGACACGACACCGCCGGTTACAAAAATATACTTCGCCATACTACCTCCTGTGAAATCAAGCGTTCTGAATATGATTGAATCAATCGGCACTGTCTGCCGAAACTCATGAAAACAAAAGCAACGCCCCTTTTGAAAGGGGCGTCAAGAAAGCGGTTATTCGACCGTAACGCTCTTAGCGAGGTTTCTCGGTTGATCCACCGAGCAGCCTTTCTCAACCGCCAGATAATAGGCAAGCAGTTGCATCGGTACAATCGCACAGAGCGGAGCTAACGTACTGTCCATCTTGTCGATCTGCCATTGTTCGTGGGAGTGGCCTTTCGCGCCGTCCCACAGGCCGTTTGTCACAGCGAGCACATGCGCGCCGCGAACGCGAACCTCCTCCATATTGCTGGCGACCTTCGCCTGCAACTCCGGCTGCGTCGCCAGCGCTACGACGAGCGAACCGTCCTCAATGAGCGCGATGGTTCCGTGTTTCAATTCCCCGGCAGCATAAGCTTCCGAGTGGATATAGGAGATCTCCTTGAGTTTGAGCGCCGCTTCCATTGCAAGCGCATAGTCAATTCCGCGGCCGATGAAGAACACATGCTTGACGTTGACCGACCGGCTCGCAAAATACTGAATCTGCTCTTTGTTATCCAGTATTTTCTGCATCGCGGCGGGAATGCGGTTCATCTCCTCCAGCCTTGCGGAAACCTGCTCTTTCGTCATGGTTCCGCGCTTCTGCGCCAGATCCAACGCGCAAAGGTACATCACGATAATCTGTGTCAGATACGATTTGGTTGCGGCAACCGCAATCTCGGGCCCGGCGTAGGAATACATCACATGATCCGCTTCGCGCGAGATCGTGCTGCCGATGACATTGCAAACCGCCATGGTGTCGCAGCCAATCTCTTTGACGCGCCGGAGCGCGGCAATGGTATCCGCCGTTTCGCCGGACTGGCTGATGACCATGAACGGCTCGCCTTTTTGAATTAGCAGATCGCCATAACGAAATTCGCTGGCGATGTCAATTTCAACTTTGAGGCCGGCCATATGTTCAATGAACTTTTTACCGAGCATTCCCGCGTGGTATGCCGTGCCGCAGCTGACGATGGTCAGCCGTTCCATGCTCTTTGCGCGCGCCTCGTCCCAGGGGAAGCGGTCGCTCTTGAGCGTCATATCCTTTGCGTTGACATACTGCTCGAAGGTCTTGCGGAACGCATCCGGTTCTTCGCAGATTTCCTTCATCATGAAGTGCTCGTAATTGCCTTTTTTCGCGGATTCAACGTCCCAGTCGATATGCGTCGTCTGCTTCTCGATCGCAACGCCGAACTCATCATAATAGTTGATGCCGTCTTTGCGCAGCACCGCGATCTGCTTGTCCTGCACAAAGCAGACGTCCCGCGTGTATTCCAGAAGCGCCGGAATATCAGATGCAACGATGCTCTCGCCGTTGCCGTGACCGACGACCATCGGGCTGTCCTTGCAGGTGCAGTAGATCGTCGACGGATCATCCGCGAAGATGATCGCGAGCGCAAACGAACCTTCCAACAGGCTGACCGCCTGTGTCAGCGCCGCGAGCGGATCGCCTTTGTAAAGGTATCCGAGCAGCTGGGCGACCACTTCCGTGTCGGTTTCGGAGACGAATTCGCAGCCGTTTTTCGTCAGCATCGATTTGATATGTAAATAATTCTCGATGATGCCGTTATGCACTATCGCGATCAGCTTTTTCGAGTCGGTATGCGGATGCGCGTTGACATCCGAAGGTTCACCGTGTGTTGCCCAGCGCGTATGCCCGATTCCGCTATGTCCGGAAACAGGCGAATTCTTGAGCAGGTCAACCAGATTGTCTATTTTGCCTTTCGCCTTGCGCAGGGACAGGTTCTCGCCTTCCCAGATTGCAATGCCCGCGGAATCGTATCCGCGATACGCAAGCGCCATAAGCCCATTCATGAGCACAGGCACGCTATCTTTATCGCCAGTGTATCCTACAATACCACACATGCTGCAGAATTTCCCCCTTTGCCAAAAATGAAGAGTTCGATAATAAGCCGCCTACCGCCCACCCATTATCGAACAAATTCTCCGGCTATTATACATAACCACTACACATACCGTCAAGGAAATTTTATACGGGGCGCGCACAACTTCTTGCGCCGCCCCGTATTGTCAGGTACATAATATGGAGTTTTGACCGCCGGTATCAGGCGTTACTTTTCATCAAAGAATTTTTCGCCGCAGCCGTAATGATCAAACACATAATCGATGTCCTTGTCGCCTCTGCCGGAGAGGTTGACGAGGATTGATCCGCGGCTGTTTTCGCGCGCGTAACGCATGGCATAAGCCAGCGCGTGTGAGCTCTCGATCGCCGGAATAATACCCTCATAACGACTGAGGAAGAAAAAAGCTTCCATCGCCTCTTCGTCCGTTACGCTCGTATACGTTACACGGCCCACGTCGTGCATAAACGCGTGCTCCGGGCCAACGGAAGGATAATCCAGGCCGCTGGCAATGCTGTAGACCGGCAGGGGTTCGCCTTTTTCGTCCTGCAGCAGCAGGCTCTCGAAACCATGCAACACGCCTTTTTTACCGAATGTGATGGACGCTGCGTTGTCGCCGATGTTGGTGCCGCGTCCCATCGGTTCGACGCCGACGATCTCAACCGGTTCTTCATAGAATGTCGTGAACAGACCTGCTGCGTTGGAACCGCCGCCGACACAGGCACAAACCACGTCCGGCAACAGACCCGTCATATCGAGAAATTGTTCTTTTGCCTCGATGCCGACCACCATCTGGAAATCGCGCACCATCTTCGGGAACGGATGCGGGCCGACGACAGAGCCGATACAATAGATGGCGTCTTCATACTCGTTCAGATATGCCGTGAACGCCGCGTCGACCGCTTCCTTGAGCGTCTTGAGCCCGTGGGATGCGGGGATAACGCGCGCGCCGAGCATTTTCATGCGGGTGACGTTCGGCGCCTGCTTGACGATGTCCACTTCACCCATGTAGATGTCGCATTCAAGCCCAAAGTAAGCCGCCGCCGTCGCGAGCGCAACGCCGTGCTGTCCCGCGCCGGTCTCGGCGATCAATTTCTTTTTTCCGAGGAATTTGGCGAGCAAGCCTTCCCCCATACAGTGGTTGAGCTTATGCGCGCCGGTGTGGTTGAGATCCTCGCGCTTGAGGTATATCTGCGTTTTGCCGAGCATACGGCTGAGACGCTCCGCATGGTAAACGGGCGTCGGGCGCCCCTGAAACTCCTTGCGAATGCGTCGTAATTCGCTGATGAACTGCGCGCTGTGGCAAATGGTCTCATATGCGTCGTCAATCTCCTTGAACACAGGTTCAAGCTGCGGCGGCAGATACGCACCGCCATATTCTCCAAAGCGGCCGTTTTCGTCGGGGTAGAGTTTTACGTAGTTTGTGAAGTCTTTGTAGGTCATCATGGTGTTTTTCCCTTGCCCGCCGTTGGCCGCGGACTGTATCCTTTCGTTTCAATAGTTTTTGATTTGCGGCAAACAAAAACGCCCTCGCTTCGGCTGTTAGCCGAAACAAGGACGATGCTATCGCGGTGCCACCTTGTTTCCCGATTGCTCGGACTCTCTTTGGAAATGCCAACACATTCCCCGCAATATAACGGTCGCGGCCCGTCGCAGGATACTCGATTCCCCCGCGCGCTCAGCGGTCCATTTGAACGATCGTTTCCTGCGGGGCTTCCACCATGCACCCACTCTCTGTGAGGTCGTTTTCGTCCGTTATCTCCGCCTCGATGCTTATGGCGAAATTATATATGATTAAGCTCGGTTCGTCAAGTATGTTTTTTGCCGGAATTCCACTCCATATATAGATAGAACGAATTTGTGAACACTGCGTTTCGCTGTTGAAGTCCAGTGTCCTATATGCGATAATACACTTGTAAATGCGATCATCATTCTCTGATTTTGTTAGATTGTGAATTAAAAACGACGAAAGGATACGGATATGCGAAAATCTCTGTTGATCGTGCTGATTGCCGTCATTGCCGTATCTGTTTTTGGTTGCCGCAAAAAACCGGAGGATTCGTTTGTCGATACCCTCCCGTGTAATCAGGTGGGCGGCTATACCTGGGTTGCTCGATCGACAAAAGGCGACACCGGGCAGGTGTATATCGAACAGTTTTATCGGGACGACGATACCTATGCGATGCTCGGCGCGAGCGGCGTTCTGGAAAACACGTTTTCCGGCGTCGTTCCCGGGGTTGCGACCATCCGGTTGTATTATGTCAATCAGCCGGCATGGAACGGGTCCATCAGCGACACGCTCGGCACGGCGTATTATGAGTTTCTCATCTACGATGATTTGACCATCAGCCTGCTCTATTCCGAGGTGCAATTGCCGGACAGCTTTTAAACAGCCACTATACAAAACGGCGTCCCATGCAGGGACGCCGTTTTTTTGCTCTGCTTAGAGCACAAACAATCCGTTTTCGTTTTTGTCGATCACGAGCGTTGTGCCCGGTTCGATATCGTCTGCGATGATCTTTCTGGCCAGCAGCGTCTCCACGTTGCTTTGCAGATACCGCTTGAGCGGGCGCGCGCCATAGTGCGGGTCGCTGCCCGTGTCCACGATGTATTCTTTCGCCGCGTCGGTCACGCTCACCTTGAGCTGGTGGCCGCTGAGGCGCTTGCCAAGATCGGCGATCAACAGATCGACGATCTGTTTCAGATCCGCTTTCATGAGCGGACGGTAGAACACGATCTCGTCCAGACGGTTGAGAAACTCCGGCCGGAACGACTGGCGCAGCATCTGCATAACGACGCTCCGCGCAGACTCCGAAATACAGCCGTCGCTGTCGATTCCCTCCAGGATCACATCCGAACCAAGATTGCTGGTCAGGATGATGATGGCGTTTTTAAAGTCCACCGTTCTGCCCTGCCCGTCTGTAATGCGCCCGTCGTCGAGCACCTGCAATAGGACGTTGAGCACGTCCGGATGCGCTTTTTCCACCTCGTCGAAGAGGATGACGGCATACGGTTTTCTGCGCACCGCTTCGGTGAGCTGTCCGCCCTCGTCGTAGCCGACATAGCCAGGAGGGGCACCGATGAGCCGGCTGACACTGTACTTCTCCATGTATTCGGACATGTCGATGCGCACCATGCTCTTCTCGTCGTCAAAGAGCGCCTGTGCGAGCGCCTTGGCAAGCTCCGTTTTGCCAACGCCGGTCGGTCCAAGGAACAGGAACGAGCCGATCGGCCGGTTCGGATCCTGAATGCCCGCGCGCGAACGCAGAATCGCGTCGCTGACGCGGTCCACCGCTTCGTCCTGCCCGATGATACGCTGATGCAGAATCTCCGGCAGCCGCAGCAGTTTCTCGCGCTCGCCTTCCATGAGGCGGGACACGGGGATGCCGGTCCAGCGCGCAACGATACGGGCGATCTCCTCCTCCGTCACGCGGTCGTGCAGATAGGTCGTTTCATGCGCGCCGCTCTCGGCGAGCTTCTCTTCATGTTCGAGTTCCGCGTTGAGCTGCGGCAGTCTGCCGTATTTGAGCTCAGCCGCTTTGTTGAGGTCGTATGCACTCTCAGCCTTTGCGATCTCCGCGTTCGTGTGCTCGATTTCCTCGCGCAGCTGCTGCACCTTTCCGATGGCCGATTTTTCGTTTTCCCACTTGGCCTTCATCTCGTTGAAGTTGGCGCGCAGTTCTGCCAACTCGCGCTGAATCTCGTCGAGGTGTTCTTTGCTGAGCTTACCCGTTTCTTTTTTGAGCGCGGCTTCCTCAATCTCGAGCTGCATGATCTTGCGGCTCGAAGCATCGAGTTCAGCCGGCATGCTGTCCAGTTCCGTTTTGATCAACGCGCAGGCCTCGTCCACGAGGTCGATGGCTTTATCCGGTAAAAACCGGTCGGAAATATAACGGTGCGACAGCGTCGCCGCCGCGATGAGCGCCGCGTCCTGAATCTTGACGCCGTGGAACACTTCGTAGCGCTCCTTCAGCCCGCGCAGGATCGAGATGGTGTCCTCCACCGTCGGCTCTTCCACCATTACCGGCTGGAACCTGCGTTCCAGCGCAGCGTCCTTTTCGATATACTGGCGGTATTCGTCCAGCGTCGTCGCGCCGATGCAATGCAGTTCGCCGCGCGCAAGCATGGGCTTGAGCAAGTTGCCCGCGTCCATTGCGCCCTCGGTTTTACCCGCACCGACGATATTGTGCAGCTCGTCGATGAAGAGGATGATGCGCCCGTCGCTGCCCTTCACTTCGTTGAGTACTGCTTTCAACCGCTCTTCAAACTCACCGCGGAACTTCGCGCCGGCGACCAGCGCGCCCATATCGAGCGCGAAGACCTTGCGGTCTTTCAGGTTGTCCGGCACGTCGCCGCGCACGATGCGCAGCGCGAGGCCTTCGGCGATGGCGGTCTTGCCGACGCCGGGTTCACCGATGAGCACCGGGTTGTTCTTTGTTTTGCGCGAGAGAATGCGCACCACGCTGCGGATCTCGTCGTCCCGGCCGATCACGGGGTCGAGTTTTTGATTGCGCGCCAGTTCAACGAGGTCCTGCCCGTACTTATTTAAAACATCGTACGTCCCCTCCGGGTTATCGGACGTGACAGGACGGTTTCCGCGCACGATCTTCAGCTGTTCTAAAAACGTTTTTTCGCTCACGTTATATTTCGCATACAGCTTTTTGAGCGTTTCGTTCGCTTTTTTTAGCAAGCCTAAGAAGAGGTGTTCGACCGATACATACTGGTCGCCCATCTCCTTTGCGCGCTTTTCCGCTTCGTTGAGCGCGCCGTTGAGGTCCTGAGACACATAGATCTGATCCGAACCGGATCCGACGCTGTAGGTGGGCAGCGCGGCAACCTCCTTCTCCGCGTCCGCGCGGAAACGGTTGACGTCCGCACCCGTTGCGGAAAGAATGCTGCCGATCAGCCCGTCCGGCTGCGCGACAAGCGAATACAGCAGGTGCGCCTGCGAGACCTCGGTATTCCCCCGTTCGCCGGCGAGTTGCTGCGCGGCCTGCACCGCCTCAATGCTTTTTTGTGTTAACAGATTGACGTTCATTCAATCCACCCCCATTACAGTATCAACCCACCGCCGCGGACATAGCTGGCGTAGAGTCGCTCCACGCCCGCCATCGCCGAGGCAGGCTCGTTGATTCGTTCAAAATATGTTTTCAGCGCGGAATCCAGCAGGCGGATATACCCTGCGATTCCCTTGCCGATTTGCTCGTTGTCGAGCTTGTTGTCGTCCGCCAGTCTCAGCTTTCTAAGATAGCGACCGTCTTCCATTGCGCATTCGACCCGTCCGATATACGCCGTCTCAATGCGCGTCCAGAGTTTGAAAAACTGGAGCATCGCCAGCACGAGAGAGCTGTTCTGGCTGCGCACGGAAACGCGCAGTTCGCCCAGAATCGGTCTCGCGTTCTGATAGAGTTCCACGCTGTAGCGCACGCTTGGGTTATACTTGTAATCCAGCGCGCTCCGAAGCGAAAACATCGAGTCGGACGGCTGCAGCTGCGGCTCGAACGCGCTTCCCATGAGCATATGCTCGATTGCGGAAAACACCTCTCGCATGCGCTTCTCCGGCGTTGTAAAGCGCAGATAATCCGCCAGAATCTGGTTGATCATAGCAGATCGGCTCGCGCTCGCTTCATATGCCAGCCGGTCGATCTCCTGCACGATTTCGTCGGTGAGCACCAGCGAATACACGCTTTTGTTCATGTTTCATCACCTCGCGGTCTATTCAATTCATTATAACAATTTGATTAAACTTTGCAAGCGTTATTAATAATTATGGCGACGATTTTGCATTTCTTTCACGATTTCATTATACTGAGTTGGCAACACATCTTCGGGAGATCAATCACACATGAAATATAACTTTGACGAGATCATCGATCGCAGCGAAACCGGCAGTTTGAAGTGGGAAGTCGGCGTAAAACGAAACCCGTATTTACCGGCTGAGCACATCCCGCTCTGGGTCGCGGATATGGACATTGCCTGTGCGCCGCCGATTCTCGACGCCATGCGTCAGCGTCTGGATCGCCGCATTTTGGGCTATACTGTTTTAACCGATGCATGTAAGGACAGCGCGGTTCGCTGGGCTGCGCGCCGCTACGGCTGGGAAGTGAATGCGGAACAGATCGTGTTTTCTCCCGGCGTGGTCGCGTCTCTGTTTGCCGCTGTTGAGCGGCTGACAAAACCGGGCGACGAGGTGTGTTTTTTGACCCCCGCTTACCGACCGTTTGACAAAGCGGTTGAAAACCTTGGCCGTGTTCCGCTGTACTCTCGCATGGTGGAGCGCGACGGATACTGGACGATCGATTTTGACGATCTGTCTCAAAAGTTTTCCCGTCCGGGTTGTGTCATGTTCTTTCACTGCGCCCCGCACAACCCGACCGGACGCGTGTTTACCGAGGCGGAGCTTCAGCATCTCGGCGAACTTTGCTTTTCCAACGATGTGTTTGTGGTCAGCGACGAAATCCACGCCGACCTCACGCGCGCGGGTATCAATCATATTCCGCTGGCAAAGCTCTTTCCCAACGAATCGCGCATCATCACCTGCACGAGCCCGAGCAAGAGCTTTAACCTCGCCGCGAACAACCACGCGCATCTGTTCATTCCGGACCCTCAACTGCGCAGGGAATGGAGCAGCCAATACAACGGTCATCCGACTGCGCTCTCCAATCAGGCGTCTATCGCGGCCTACGACGCATCGGAGGACTGGCTGGACGAGTTGAGAACGTATCTCGACGAAAGTTTTATGATGATGAAGCAGATGCTGGACGAGCGGCTGCCAAAGGCGAAATTTTCGATCCCCGAAGGAACGTATCTGGCCTGGGTCGATCTACGTGGTTTGGGATTGAGCGAGCAGGAACTCAAGCGTCGCGTCTCCGAGGCCGGCGTATTCGTCCAGTTTGGCGAGGATTTCGTGGACAACGGGGACTGTTTCATGCGCGTTAACCTCGCGTGCCCGAGAAGCGTACTGCGCGAAGGGCTTGAGCGAATCTGCAAGGCGCTGCAATAAAACTGCAATAAAAAAAAGGACGCAAATGCGTCCTTTTAATTACTCTATATAGTCGCGGTATACATACGGGCTGGTGTACGCCCTGAGCAGCGCGCCGTAATCCGGTGTAAACTCCAGCACGTCGCCAACGTGATATTCCCTGGCGTTTGTGAGATCGACAATCAAATGGTCGGAACTTGCGCCGATGATCTTGATGTCGCTATCGCGCGGGGTCAACCCGTCGGCTACGGTATCCTGACGGCCGATCTTGCAGATGCCGCGCACCTGATCGCCCTGGCTCTCAAACGTCGGGTGCTCGCCAAACGCATTTGCCCCGCTCTCTCCAATCGGCACAGACGGTTTGCGCTGTACCTCGATGAGCCTCGTTGCGAGTGTGAACGCGTCGCCATAGAGCCCGTTGAGCACGCGGCAGGCGGCGGTGTCGTTGCCGAGCAGGATCGACTCGCCGAGCCTGAGGTGGTTGACTTCACTTGGAACCAACCCTTTTTTGAGCAGCCCGATGGAGCTGGAGTTACCGCCGGAGACAATCGGGATCGGCAGCCCCGTATGCGCGCGCAGCTCGTCTGCGATGCGGCAGAGCTCACCCAGATTCGTCTCGTCCGGTATGATCGCGCCATAGCAGGTGAGGTTGGTGCCAACACCGAGCAGCTCGATCCCGTCCTCCTCTTTCGCCGCGTCCGCCGCCGCGAAGATCTCGCCGCGCTCGAGAAACAACAGCCCCTCTCTCAGATCGCCGAGGTCGATCATCAGGATGATCGCATGCGGCTTTTGCTGCGCGCGCGCGGCAAAAGCCAGCGCGCGGATGGTTTCAATCTCCGACACGAGGCTGATATCCGCCGTGCGCACGGCCTCCTCCGCATCCTCCGGAGCGGGTGCGCGCAGGAGCAGTTTCGGTTTGTCCGTTTTCAAGCGGGCGAGGTTTTCCGCCCGTGCGTCGGCGAGCATGGTCGCGGAGCTGCCGTCGAGTACGCGCACGATTTTTTCGTCCGCGCAGACGCCCTTTGACACCGCCGCAACGGAAACGCCGAACTCGGCGCAGAGTGCGCAGAGCGTGTCCACATTATGCTTGATTTTCGTCAGATCCGCCGTGATGCGCGGGTAAGTCGACATATTACAGTCCTCGTATGGTGAAATTATGAAAAGCGCAGCGTTTGTTGCAAGAGTGTTTTTGCCGCGGTTGGGTTCGATTTTGCCAAAACGCCGAGCGAAGCCATCACATACGCTTCGTCAAACGCGAGTCGCATGGCTCCGGGTTTGGGATAGAGCATCGCGCCGCCGGTGTTACAGTCCGCCAGCTGCCGCTGGATGTGCTCCCGCTCCGGCAGCCGGGTCAATGCGCCGCCGGTGCCGATCAGGGTCTTTACCTGCGTGAGGTCCTTTCCCTCCGCTGCGGTCGCGCGACCCTGCGGCGTGTAATAGTGCCTGAGCCTTCCCGCGTGCCGCGAAATCGCCGTCAAGCCAGCCTCCAGGCACAAGCGGCTGGTCAACTTAAACTGCTCCGGTGATACAGGGATCGGTTGGTAGTTTTGCATGACAGCGGAAACATCGAGGTTCAACTCGTGCGCCAGCTTTTCTTCTCCTGCCAGATCGACGATGTGTCTGGCGTTGAGATATAGCCCCAAGTCTCCCTCTACCGTGCGTTTGTTAAACGGTTCCGGTGCGGTGAGCAGCCGCGCGATCTCCTCCGATCCATTAGTTACCGAGTGCACATCCGTCGTAGCGCCGCCGATGTCGAGCACGACGAGGTCGCCAATCTCCTCATAGAGCAGCATCGCAGCCTCCATGACCGCGCCCGGCGTCGGGAGAATCGCGCCCGTGACCATTTCGCGAATGTGTTCCATGCCGGGTGCCTGCACGATGTGCCGCTCAAACGCTTTGTGAATCAGCACGCGAACAGGCTCAACGTTCAGCGCGTCCAGACGCGGATAGACGTTTTCCGTTATATAGCAGGGCACGTTCGCCTGCTCGAAGATGGATTTCACCGCGCTTTGATTCTGCGCGTTGCCCGCGTAGATCACCGGTGCGCCCGTGCCTTCGCGCGCAAGCAGTTCGGCGTTGTAGAGCGCGGTCTCGCGCTCGCCGCCGTCGGTTCCGCCCGCGAGCAGGATCAGGTTCGGGCCTATGGTGCGCTGTTCGTCCAGATCCGCCTGCGTGAGCTTGCCCGCTGTGGTCTGGCGCACAATCGCGCCCGCGCCGAGCGCCGCGGCCTTTGCCGCGCGCACCGTCATGTCATACACGAGCCCGTGCACGCACATCTTCAATCCGCCCGCCGCGCTGGAAGAGGCGAGCAATTCGCCATATTGCAAATCGTCCGTGTTGAGCTGCTGTTTCAGCGCTTCTATCGCGCCGTTTAACCCGATGCGTACATCGCCGGAGAGCACCGTTGTTTCCGCCTGCCCCTGCCCGAGAAAGCGCGGCGCGGCGTCCAGCTTGTCAAACGCGCTGACAAGCGTGGTCGTGGAGCCTATTTCGGCGATCAATACGTCCGCAAACATGGTTACACTTCTTTATCTCGCGCTTCGCGCTCTTTTACCAAAAACGTCGCGACATGATTCCCGTGCGTGCCGCGTCCGAATCCGGCGTCCGCACCCGCGGCCTTTGCCGTGTCGTTTTCCACCTGCGTGCCGCCCGCAACGAAAATCAGTTTGTTGCGCACGCCCATCTCCCGCGCGATGCGGTCGATACGAGCGATGTTTTTATAATGGATGTCGTCGTGCGAGATGATCATGGACGCGAGAATCGCATCGGCGTCGAGTTCAATCGCCGCGCCAACAAGTTTTTCCGGCGGTACGGATGTACCGAGATAATGCACCTCAATGCCGTATTTTTCGATGCCGCCATGCTTGATGTCGATGATTTCCCGCAATCCTACAGAGTGCTCGTCCTCGCCGATGGTTCCGCAGACGATGCGCATCGGCTTTTGTTCGATGGCGGCGCGCAGCTCGTCCTCTCCCATCACGTCCGGCTCCGGCGGAATGACGAGCGACGCGATATCGATATCGAAATCAACTTTGCCCTTCACCTCGATGCGCGTGCCTTCCGCGCGGTGCAACACCTCTCTGGAGATGACCGCCGCGTCCCTTAGCCCCATGCGACGCGCGCACTCCAGCGCCGCCGCTTCGGCAATCTTCTTTTCGGCCGGGAAACACAGCGTCAGCAGTACCGTTCCATCGGCGAGCCACTCCATCTCCGGTTTGATCTTATTTGCGTTTGGCTGCGCGTAGTCCTTTACCGCTTCCATGCGCAGATACACGTTGTCTTCCTCGTCCAATTCGTCGATATAGACGATCTTTTCGGGTTGTTCGAGTGTGCATCCGCCGATGAGTTTGGAAGGGTTATTTGTTTCTCCGCCGTATTGGGCGACGTTGTTGCGCCCGAAATGCGCGGTGACGGGCGCCATATAGTCCGCTTCGCGCTTGATCACCGTGCCAGCGCCGATGCCGCCGTCGATCTTCCGGGCGATGCCGTCTGCATTACGCTCCGGAAACAGCCCGCTGTCGACGAACATACCGCTCTCGACCGCGTTGAAATAGCCGCCCTGTTCCATCATCTCTTCGAGGAAGAGTACCGCGCGCTCTATGAGCTCCCGCGCTTTGTCTTCCAGATAACCGTCTTTTTTCAGTTCCACCATGTCCATCAGCCCGTCGAGGCCGACGAGCGTCTGTTTTGCCGTGTCGCAGGCTTCTATATTGTAGATATGCCAGGGAACGTTGCGCCCTTCGTCCGGCGTAATGGTGGACTGGATGTCCGCGCTTGTGAGTTTGCTCACCAACATGTTCAGCACGTGTGTGACCGTCGCCTCGCGCGTGCTGGATTCTATGTATTTCGTGTTCATCTGCGCGCGCATGCGATAGCCCGTAAACAACCGTCTCAGAGCGACCGCATACGGCAGGTCCATATAGACGCAGGGTCCCGGCGTCGCCGTCGGCGGAACGGTGGACAGACAGATATTCTCCTTCGGCACGCCTGCCTTTTCGGAAAACAGTGCGTTGATCGCGTGCTGCACCATCAGCTCCGGCATGACCTTCCAGGCGTCCCGCGCAGTTGCGTTTGCGTTATGGGCGCCGTCAATCTGCGCCATGTTCGCCCAGGCGATGAGCCGTTTGCTCTCCGCCGCGTCCACAAACGAGCGCACCATGTTGATGTTGCGGTAGATGACGTTGTACTGCGGATCCTGATGGCAGCCGTTGACGCCCTCTTCGGCGAACATGACCGCGATATCGGGTCCTGCCACGCCGCTGACATAGCTATGGTAATTGATGGGTCTGCCGACCTCATCCTCTATCAAATCAAGCGATTTTCGCTGGGCGCGAACCTGTTTGCGAGAGATCGGTACCCCGCCGCTTCCCTGCGGCGTTCCCTCGATCAGTCCGTCAAAGTGGCTCTGGCCCGATGTGCGAATGACCATGATGTGATCCGCGCCGTGGTGCGCCGCCATGCGCATACGCCGGATGTCGTCCTCAAATCTCCCGCTCGCAATCTCGGTCGTGATGACGGGCATCGGCTGGGGGTCTACATCGCCAAAGTAGTGCGCGGGCGGCAGCGGAACGCTGTCCTTGAGCGGTTTGCTGCAGTCGCGGTAGGTAAACGGGCCCATCGCGAGGTTCGGCGCGGGCTCGCGCCACGTCCAGCCCCGGCGGCGTGGACGATAGTGCTCCAGGTCATGAAGAATCGTTTCAACGTCGATATTCTCGTTCGGCGGCAGAATATATTCACTCATTTTGCACCTCCGAACAGCTTCGCCGCGTCATCCAACGCTGCCGGATTGAGCAGCGCAAGCCCCGCCTCTCGTACGGGCAGCTCCTTGTGCATTGCGTAGCGATAGACGACGTTTCCCGCGCCGTGTCCGAGCAGTCCGCGCTCCATGCAGCCGTCCACGAGTGCTTTTGCTTCCAGCGAGGAAAAGCCCATGCGCAAGAGCACGCTGCGCTCGATCGCGGGCGTGGTGTTCTCCTCTGCAAGCGCAAGCATTGGATCGACCAGCTGCTCCGTCAGCAACCAGAAGCGCGCTTTGAGTTCTTCGTCGCTCAGTTGCGCGAGATGCTGCCGCCGCTTTTGAAAATCGTCTTCGCGTTTGATCATAATTCCTCCCGATGTCGTTCAGGATATTTATTGATTCAGCGTTTCCAAAACAAACGAACGATTGGTTTTCGTTTCGATAGCAAGAAATTCAATATCATTGTCTTTGGGTGCGTGCTCGACGGTCGATGCCGCGTGCGTGATCAGCGAGCGGCGCATATGGTTTAGATCGACCTCGACTGCACGCAGCAGCGACGGATGCTTCGGCAAAACGATGCTCTCGCCGGGCACTTCATCCTTCGGATCGCCGATGTAAACATTGATTCCGTTTTGCTTTGCAAATGAAAGCTGCGCGTTACCATGTTTTCCCGCTCCGGTATACTCCGTCTCCTGCACGACGATGATCTGATCTTCCGGCAGTTCCTGCGCAAGCGAGATGGCCGCGGCAAGGCTAGTGTTGCCCGCCGGTCCGCGTTCGATGCCCTCGAGTCGCGCCAACAGCTCGGTCGTATAAAACACCTCGCCCTGATTGACCGTGACGTAGCGATCCATATAGCGCAGCGGCCGCGCCGCGCTTCTTGGCACATCGCTGCGGTCCGGCCAGGTTGAAAACGGCATGCCAAACCCTGTATGCCCGGTTGTAAACGATTTTCTGTTAAACTGCGTGTCGCTCGCCATATGCAGCCCTTTGAGGTTGACGCTCGCGGCGACGATCTTCGGATGACAGTCTGCTTTTAGCAAGCCTCGCGCGGTGCCGGTCAGGTTGCCGCCGCCCGCGTTGGTGCAGACGACGACGTCCGGATCCCTGCCAATCTGCTCGCGGCACTGGCGCGCGATTTCGAACCCCAGCGTTTCGACGCCGGCGACGCCGAACGCGGTATAGAGCGAGGCATTGAAATAGCCCGTGTCTTCCAGCATGCGCAGGACGGTATAGAAGAGTTCGGGGCCTACCGTGAGCTGCACAACCTCCGCGCCGAGCGCTTCGCACTTGCGCGCTTTTTCGATGATCTCCGGCTGGCCTGTACCGCGGGAATCATAGCACTCCTGCACGATGATGCACTTTAGCCCGCTTTTTGCGCAACAGCTCGCAACCGCCGCGCCGTAGTTCCCGCTTGTCGCGGTCAGCGCGCCGGTAAATCCTGTCTTCCTGGCGTGATGGATGCTGGTTGCGGCTCTGCGTACTTTAAAGCTTCCGCTGGGATTGGCTGCCTCGTCCTTGACGAAGATACGCGCGCCAAATCCCGGTTTGCTCAATTTCCGCACGAGAGCTGTGATATTCTTCAACTCAAGCAGCGGTGTGTTGCCGATGGCAAAGCCCCGCTGAATCTCGATCACGTCGTCTATTGTATAACCAGTCGAGGCCATGAGCGCCTCATAGTCGAACGCGATGGAACCACTCTCGAATGTCGAATAGTCCACGCCGACCGCATTTCGGATGATCTCCGCTTTTCGCGCCATGACGGCTTCGTAACTGTTGTCTTTCATGACTCGTTACCTCCGAAGAGAAACGAAAACGCCTCGTCGCCCGCCTGCTGCAGTTCGGGGATATAATCTCCGAACGAGTGCGTGTAGTGCGGGTCAACCTCGACCAATTCACCGGAGACGGTGCGCCCAGTACGGGTCACAACCGACACGGTCTCACCGATCTCCGCGTTGGATGTTAAATGTCCTTTTGTCCAGAGTTCGAGCGGCACGTGCTTCGTATCGTCCGGCACGGCAGACGCGCGCCGGTCCGGCGTTAGAACAATATTGTGAATCCTGACCCAGTCGCCTTGTTTCGCCATTGCGTTTCCTCCGCTCGTGTCGTCAGTTTAAAATGCCGTCTTCCAGCAACTCGCGCATGTCTCCCATGATGGCATGCGGAACAGGCAGATCGATCATCGTCTTGAGTCCCGGCCGCGCGTTGATCACATGCGGAATCATGTTGACGCACATCGCGATGGTGCCGATGCCGCCGTCCACCTCCGGCTGAATCGCCATGTTCACGGGCGGCGTTCCTTCTAGCGTGATGTAGTCGCCCGTATGCGTGCCGCCGAGTTCCGGTTCGATCTGCTGCGGGTGGATCATGTCGATCTTTACTTCATCCTTGTCGTATCCCTGCCCTGTCATGTTCACGCCCGCGACGTTGCCGCGCGCGGCAAACCCGTAGGGCGATGTTCGGTCGACGTCCGTCACGATGGGGCTCATCTGCTGTTCAAACCGATCGATCTTCCAGCCGAGTGCTTTTGCGATCATGCCGATGCTCTCGGCGAAGCCGACGTGCCCCGCAAGCTCTCCGCTCTTCACGCCCTCTTCAAACGCCTCCGGTGTCAACCCGACACCCTGCTCCTGCATGACCTGCGGACCGAACGGAGAGAGCGAGTTGACGCGACGGCAGGTGACCTTGTCCACGCGCGTCATACATCCGCTCAGGCAGACCGCGAGCAGATCCATCATCAACCCGGGGTTGATACCGGTGCCGAGCGCGGTAACGCCGTGCTCTTTTGCGACGCGGTCGATTTCTTTTGCCAGTTCCGGTTCCTTTGCCGCGGGAAAGCTCATCTCCTCCGCCGTGCAGACGACGTTGACGCCTCGTGAAAGCACGGTCACAAGCTTTGGATAAACGTCCTTTGTAAACGAATCCGTCGCGACGATGCAGACGTCCGCGCTGTCTTGCGGCAGAGCCGCGTCGATATCGCCGGAAACAACGACGTCCGCCCTGCCGTTTCGCTCGACGCCGAGCAACGCAAAGATACTCTTGCCGACGCGATTCGGGTGCAGATCGCAAACGCCCGTGATCTCCACGCCCGTTTTCTCCAACAGCACCTTTGTGATGCCGCCGCCCATCGCGCCAAATCCCCAGACCGCCACCCGGATGTTTCGCATACCGTTCCTCCTGCCATTCGGCAAAGAAATATAAGTCAGGTCAACGCATTCAATTTTTTATAAGTTAATACGAAAGTTGCCGTTTCGGCACAAAGAAGTCCTCTTGGGTCAGTCCGAGTTCCTCGATCATCTGTTCGACATAGAGCAGATTCCCGATCTGCAGGCGATCGTGACAATCGCTGCCCATCGAGAATTTCAAACCCGCTTCATGCGCACGGCGCAGCATGTCCGCGCCCGGCGCACGCCATAAACCGGATATCTCCAGCGCGACGTCATGCTTTCTGCACAGCTCAATCACCGCGTCCTCCCACTGCAGGAGAAAGTTCGTGCCGTGCAACTCGTCATATGGCGGCAGAACCGTCGCGTGGCCGAGAATATCGACGCGCTGGGTGGAGAACGTTTTTTCCATCGATTGTATGATATAAGCAAGATAATACCGGGTCAGATCGGAAGAATAGTTCTTTTCAAATTTTGTTGTGTAACCGGAACGGCTCTGAAAGTACGGGATGAGCGAAATAAACCCGCCGCGCCCGTCCGGCATTGCATGTACGCTGGCGATAATATAATCAATATCGTCGTCCAGCGAATCCGGCAGGTTGAAGCGGTGCTCCATATTGGCTTCCGCGCCGCGATAGACGGGATATTGCTTGAGCACATCGATATAATTCTTGACGTCATTCATCGTATAGATGCCGTTGGAAAATAAATGGTCGGAGACGCCGAGGATATGCTCCTGTGCGCGTTCGACTTCTACGAGATCCTCAATCGGAAATTGCGCGTCGGACATATTCGTGTGGGTGTGTAGGTCGTACAGTTGCATGATCGTCTCCAGATGATTTTTTCGCGATCCGACGAACAGCAATTTTTGCATAAACGTGCCGAATGCTTATACAATATACCATGAACCCGCGCTTGAAAACAAGGGCGAATACCGATTCCGCGCCGCCAGCGCGGCTCTACTACTCGGTGCAACGCGTTTGATGGAGTCCATTAAAAAATGCCCGGCAATACGCCGGGCATTCCGCTCTCAGTCAATTGATTACCGATTCGCAGCGTATTGAATCAGCTCCGCCGCAACGCTGACGGCGATTTCGGCCGGCGTCTCCGCGCCGATTGGCAGTCCGATCGGCGCATGCAGACGATCGATGCGCTCAGTCGCTATGCCGTCTAGGAGCAGACGTTCGCGAATCTGCCCGATCTTGCGTTTGCTGCCGATGCAGCCGATGTAGTCCGCCTCTGAAAGGAGCACCCAGCGCAAGATCTGATAATCTGTTTCATGTCCGCGCGACATGACGATGACATGATCTTTTTTCGTCAACCCAACCGCATCCAGCGCCGCATCAAAATCGCTACAGATCACGCGCTCCGCCGAAGGAAACAGTTCTTCCCGCGCAAATGCGGGCCTGTCCTCCACCACCCATATGCGATACTCCAGCAAGCCGAGCTGCCGCGCCATCATTTGGGCGACGTGCCCGCCGCCAAAGAGTACCAAACGAGGCAGCTCCATCAGCGGTTCGATAAAATAGCGGCGTTCGCCTTCCTGCACGATCGGGTGCGCGGGCGGATCGATTCCGAGTTTCGAGCGAAGCGCTTCCGCGCTCATTATCTTTGATTGCATCGCGCTCTGATCCGATAGATTGCAGACCAGATACGCGTCTGTTCCCGATTGCGCGGCGGCGTAGATTTGCCGAAGCAGTTCCAGCCCGCTCTCTCCGGAAAACACACGAAACAGCACCGTGATCCCGTCGGCAGACTCGCATGCTTCCCCGGCGTGGATTGCATAGTCTCGCAGATAAGCGCCGTCACGTTGCAACAACGCCCGCGCATCCGTCTTGACGCGGTGTTCCGCCGAGCCGCCGCCGACGGTGCCCGTTTGTCGCCCGTCCTGCGTGAGCGTCATGGAGACGCCGACGCCGCGCGGCGCGCTGCCGCGACGCGCGACAATGGTTGCGAGCACGGCGCGCCTCCCGTTGAGTAATTCTTTGATCAGTGCTTCGGTCTGTTCTTTCATCCTGTCACCCGTTTTATTATGATAATTTTCTGCTACTCGTAGAGAACCCCGTCTGTTCCGGCCTTCGTCATGATCTGTTGATAACGAAAACAACCTGTTTCATGCTCGTTGATGATCCCCGCCGCCTGCAGGAACGAATGGATCGTGACCGACCCGGCAAAGCGCATACCGCGCCGCTTCATATCCGCAGAAATCCGGTCGGAGAGCGGGCTGGTCGCGCGATACCCTTCATTCGGGTTTAGCACGATCCTGCCGCCGGAGAAGCTCCAGAGATAGTTGCAAAACGAACCGAACTCCTCTTGCAGCTTGAGCACGATCTTTGCGTTGGATATGGCGGCTTGAATCTTTGCCCTGCTGCGGATGATGGACGCGTCCTGCAGCAGCGATTCGACCTTTGCGTCATCATATGCTGCGATCTTCACCACGTCAAACCCGTCGAATGCCGCGCGAAACGACTCCCGTTTCTTCAGCAGCGTGATCCAGGATAACCCTGCCTGAAACAGTTCGAGCAGAAACAGCCCGTACATCGGCCCATCCTCCCGGATCGGTTCGCCCCATTCCTCATCGTGATACGCAAGATAAAGCGGGTTGTTTTCATTGACCCAGACGCAGCGCTTGTTTTGTTCCATACAGGCTCCTTTCGCCATTGCGCCGCAACGGGCGGCATGCAGATTATATCATATTTGCGAAACTCAAAAAACACCGCCGCAATCCATGCGGCGGTGCTTCAGCCTTATTTGTGCGTTCAACAACGCAACAATCATCTGATATCAGGCAGACGTCAGTCTGCAATGATTACTTCTTCCGGTAAGTCGAATCCGACATAGAGAAGTTCCTTTTGTAATTGCTGCCATTGTTTGAGCAGTTTGATCACACGCGCCTCGTCTTCTGCTGTAAACGCGCGATAACTCGGATTGTAGGAAATGATCGATCCATTATCGATCGAGTACTCAGCCGAACCATTGCTCGAATAGTAAATGCTTCCATTTGTCGCAATCCCGTTGCCGTAAGACGCGGCGTACTCCGCCATGACATCTGCGCCGATGTATGCTCCGTCTTCGCCAAGCGCGCGTCCGCTCCAACTGACGTATACAAACATTGTATTCGGATCGGACGCAGGCAGACTGCGGCCTAATATCTGCGCCAGTTCCAGGACGATGGGCTGAATCTGCGTTAAATAGACGTCATCGCTCTGATAATAGCGTCCGCGATTATAGTTGAACTGGTGCGTTTGCATTGCACCGTTCGACATTGGAACGTTATAGAACGTAAACATGCAATCGAGATAGTCCGAATCGTTGATAAATTCGGCCGACTTTTTCGTGATCTGCTCCAGCAGGTCAAGATGCTCGGGCGTGCTTCGCAAGTTTTTAAGCTGCATCCAGGCGGAGGCGGTCTTTGGCAGATCAAAGCGAATGCTATTGTAGTTCTGATATCGCTGCATGCCGACATAACCCGCTGTCGTGATCGATCCGATTGTCTGCTGCTCGTCTGTCGGATACATGACGTTTTGATCGTAGATTATATACTGCTGGTCGGTGATGACACCGGAACCCGGTATCTCATCGTAAAATGTGCGCAGCAGGGCGGCGCTTTGAATGAATGCTTCTTCTTTATGCCCCTCGCCCTGCAGGTAGCAAACGGAATCTTTCGGAGGCAGCGAGCGAATAGCCGCGATATATTCCGGGTTTTCCTCCCGAATGGCAAACAGCATGTTCTGGCTCTGGAATGTCACAACCCTGCTGATTTTTCTGCCGTTTTTCAATACAAACGTGACCGGCTCTGCTATGCTGTAAGACATAGTTGGTTCTTCATACTCGTAAAACACATAGCCATTCTTTTCAATGGAATCAACGTTTTCCCGCAGGGATGTAACGGCATACCGGATCACGTCCGGCTCGGTAAACCGCACGTTGGAGACGGCATACTGCTGATAGGAAATATAATCGGTACCGCGCCTGCTGCCGCCAAACTGTACATAGGCAACTTCGTCCACACTTGGTATGTCTTTTTGCATTGCGGTTGTCAGGCTGCTCGTACCAAAGAGCGCGGCAACGCCGAGCGCAATCGGGATGAGGATCCACGGCAACATAACAAGCACTTTCCTCTGGGAGCGCAATACGGCGATCTGATAGATCACATAGATACCGATTGAAATCGTAGCGATGAACAAAATGCTGGTGAACGTAGGCTGCACCACACCGGACGCAACCAGGACGGTTACGGGCAGCACAGACAGGCAGGCAAACAATGTCTGCGTTTTCGCGTTTCTCGCGCCATGCTCCGCAAGTTCGGATGGGCGCTTTGCAAACAGCAGGCTTGCGATAAACAGTTCAGCCAGCAAGAGCAGCGCAGAGTACCCGATGTTGCCGAAACTGTAGATCTGCGCGTCCAACACACGCCTTGTCAGCATCGCAATCTGTCCCGTTGCGATATTGGTCACGGGCGTAAGATACCATGGCAGATCAAGCCAGTTGATGACAATCCCTTTTGCGATGACGCCGCGCGCAACACAGAACTGAATAAACCGGATGAGTCCCAGCACGATTGCGCTCAGGCCGATATCTGTCAGCAGCGTACCAGTGATGCTGGTTGCAATTGCAGCTGCGGCAAACACCAGCATCGCTGCCAATGTATAAAACGGCACGGCGACGAGCGGATACAGCGAGACGAACGAAACCTTTGCGAACGTATAAACGAGTGTTGTCAGCACGACACTGATTAGCACCGTCGCGGCAATCCAGGTCAGGCCTGCAAGCGTAACCGACCAGAAGAGTTGTTTACGCGAGACGGGTAACGCATGGTAATAGTCACTGTCGGCGCGCTTGTTGAGAAACGAGAACCCTTCCAGTGCAAGCGTCAGCCCGCCCAGGTAGGTGAATACGACGAGCGGAAAAAACATGCTGCTCATCCGCGGCAGCTCCGCGATATATTCCTGCGTGCAATACTGCATGGCGACGATGACGCTCGCCACGGCACTCAGCGTTAAGAGTACAAGACCTACGCGCGACATCCTGCGGATCGATTCCAGATATGGCTTCATGCGCGTTCGCCTCCTTTCAGACCCGGTTCTTGAAATGTATAACCGAGCGCTTCCATTTCATATAGAAATACTTCTTCGAGTGTCAGCGGCAGCATCTCCAGAAGCAGCGGCCGCATTGCCGCGACGGTTGCTTTTGTCTTTGCGCTGTTTCCGCGCACGATCATGCTGGCAACACTCCCCTGCCTGTTGAACGAAAGGATGTCTATCCCTTCGAAAAGGGTACGGTCGAACTCCTTCGAAAACGCAACCTGCATTTTAAAGAGCGAGGTTTTTAGGTTCTGCACATCGCTCTCGAACACGATTCCGCCGTGATAGAGCAGCGCGAGCTGGTCGCAGGTGTCCTCGAGCTCGCGCAGACTGTGGCTGGTGACAACCGCCGTGCAGCCGCGCTCCAGCACGTCCGAATACAGCATGCCTTTCACAAGGTTGCGCATGACGGGATCAAGCCCGTCGAACGTCTCATCAAAAAACACATAATCCGTCATCGCCGAGAGCGCGAGAATGGTTGCCGCCTGCCGCCGCATGCCCTTGGAAAACGTGCTGAGCAGCCGCGTGCGGTCCAGCTTGAACGCCGCGCAGAGTTCTGTAAAGCGTTTCTTTGAAAAATACGGATACATAGAGTCGTATAGAAGCGCCATGCGATTTAAATTGCTCTGCGGCAGAAAATACAACTCGTCCGGCACAAATACGCAGTGCTGCTTGACGATGGGGTTGTCGAATATTTCGCCGCCGTTGATGGAGATGTTTCCCTCATCCGGCCGGTAAACGCCGTTGCACAGGCGCAAAAACGTACTCTTGCCTGCGCCGTTTGCGCCGACAAGGCCGTATATGCAGCCCTGCGGGATGTTGCAGTTGAGGTTGACCAGCGCATCTACGTCGCCGAACCGCTTCGTGAGTTTTCGCGCTTTTATCATTCTTTTGATTCCTTTCCATATGCATCGTTCACCGCGCCGACGACTTCCTCAAGAGGAATACCGGCGGTATGAAGCTCTTTGGCTATCACGCGAATTTCATCCAGCCGCCCCTTGAGCTCTTCTCCGACGAGGCGGAGCGCATCCTCGGTCACGAACCTGCCGTTTCCGGGCGCGCTGACACAGAGACCACGGCGCTCCAACTCGCTATACGCTTTTTGCAGCGTGTTGGGATTCACCGACAGTTCCAGTGACAGCATGCGGACCGACGGAAGCTGATCGCCTTGCTTGAGAATGCCGGTTGCAATGAGCTTTTGCGTTTGATCGATGATCTGCTCATAGATCGGCGTCCTGCCGAACCGGTCGATTTGATACATCGCCGAACCTCCTTCGCACAGATTAGTGTACTACATGTTATAGTACACTTGAATTCTACGTCAGTTTCACTCCCTTGTCAAGCAATAATTCATCATAACAGCTAGTAAGTGTTTTTTAAATTGAATGAAAGCAATATCCGGCAACAAAACTGTTGTTTTTCGTCATAATCTGCCGCTTTCGCGGCGCGCAAACCTATGTTAATATTTCTAATATGGAACAAAGATCCAATTGGAACAGAGCCGAATCTCAAGAATCGATCAAAGCAAAGCGCAATGAGCGCATTCTGCTCGTCGTTTTTCTTTCCGTCGCGCTCATCATAGTTGCGGTTGTTATCACGTTGTTGCATCGCTCGATCGCGGCGGGTAACACCGATACTGCACAGCAATCGAATGCTGCGCTCGTCGAGGAAACCGCGCCTGCGTTTCCCGAAACAGGCAGCGGTCTTTTGGTTTCCTTTCTGGACGTCGGGCAGGGCGACTGCGCCTTTTTGCGTTCGCCATCCGGCAAGACCATGCTCATCGACGGCGGGACTTCCAGCGCGTATCCCGCGATCGATGCGTATTTGACGTCGCTTGACGTCGTCGGGCTGGACGTCGTCGTCGCGTCGCATCTGCACGCAGACCACATCGGCGGGTTGATCTCCGTTGTGGACGTCTATCCGGTCGGAGATTTCTATTACCCGCCGTTTGACGCAGAGAGTGAAACATATTTTGAGTTGACTGATGCATTGGACGAAAGTCAGGCAGCTGTATATCAGCCCCTAGCGGGTAGTGACACGTTCATCCCGTGGGACGATGAAGTTGAGGTGCGCATTCTCGCTCCTTATGATACGGTTTACGAGGACTTCAACGATACGAGTTATCTCATCCGCGTGCGCTACGGTAATACCGCGGTGTTGTTCACCGGAGACATGACGCAGCTCGGCGAAACGCTCGCCCTCAAGGCGCAGCACGACCGCTATTTCAAGGCGGACGTGCTCAAAGTCGCCCATCACGGCTCTGCCGACGCAACGTTTGAAGATTTTCTCGAAGCAGTATCTCCGGCAATCGCCGTCATCAGCGTCGGCGCGGACAACAGCTACGGACACCCGCATCCTTCCCTGCTTGATCGGCTGCTGGAGCGCGGCATCAAGATCTACCGCACTGACCGCGACGGAACCGTCACGCTGCTGCTTGACGGAACAAGCATAACGGTGATAGAATAATCTAAATTCATACAGGCCATGATGGGGAAAAGTCCTCGAACCGCGTTGAAAGAGAATACCGCCACCGGCTGAAAGCGGTAAATGCGCAACAGGACACAAAGTTCGCCCCGGAGCTTCGCCGGTGAACCGCAAGGTTTGCTCAGTAGTCGGCGACGGGTACGCCCGATACAGCGGAATCGAGGCTTACACCGGACAGTATTGCCGGTCGAGCGAACGAGGGTGGTACCACGACGCGTTTTCGTCCCTTTATGACGAAACGCGTTTTTATTTTATTTTCCGTATCGGAAAGAGGAGGAGAACATCAATGGGTATGATGGAGTCTCTCGCGCAGCTGCGCGAGGAAGCCGAAGCAAAACTGAAGAGCTGCCAGACGTCCGAAGAGCTGGAGCAGTCTCTTGTCGACGTGCTCGGAAGAAACGGATCGCTGACTGCGATTTTGCGCACGATGGGTAAGCTCGCCAGCGAAGAGCGCGCGAGCGTCGGCGCATTTGCAAATCAGGTCAAGTCCGCGCTGGAGTCGGTCGTCGCCGAAAAGCGCGCCGCACTCGGCGAAATCGCCAAGCAGCGCCGCTTTGCGCAGGAAGCACTGGACGTCACCGCGCCGGGTACGCTCACTGCTCCGCTGGGACGCCTGCATCCGATGACGCAGACGTACCGCGAGATTCGGGACGTTCTGGTCGGCATGGGTTTTTCGATGTTCGACGGGCCGGAAATCGAGCTGGATGACAACAACTTTACGTTGCTGAACCTGCCAAAAGACCACCCCGCGCGCGACATGCAGGATACGTTTTACATCAACGAAAACGTCGTGCTGCGCACACACACATCGCCATGCGAAGTGCGCGCGCTGACGACGCTGACGCCGCCGTTCCGGCTGCTCATGCCGGGTCGCGTATTCCGCGTGGACGAAGTGGACGCAAGTCACTCCCCTGTGTTCCATCAGATTGAAGGGTTTGTCGTAGACAAGGGGTTGACGCTTGGCGACCTCAAGGGCATTCTTGATTCGTTTGTGCACGCAGTCTTCGGCGAGGATGTGAAAACGCGCCTGCGCCCGAGCTATTTCCCGTTTACGGAGCCTTCGGCAGAGCTGGACGTCTCCTGCTCCATCTGCGGCGGCAAAGGCTGCCGCGTCTGCAAAGGCACAGGCTGGATTGAAATCCTCGGCTGCGGCGTTACAAACCCGCACGAAATCGCTAACTGCGGCTACGATCCGAACGTCTGGACGGGTCTTGCGTTCGGCCTCGGCGTAGACCGCATGGCAAACCTCAAGTTCGGCATCAACGACATCCGCCTTGAGTACGAAAACGACGCGCGCTTCCTGCGCCAGTTCTAAGGGAGGGTAAGAAAATGAAACTGCCAAAGAAATGGCTTTGCGAATATGTAGACTTCAATGTCTCCAACGCCGAATTCATTGAAAAGATGATGTGGCGCGGCTTTGAATGCGCGGGCGTCGAGAAAGAACTCGCAGGTGTCGAGGGTGTCGTCGTCGGACGCGTGCTCAGCATTAAAGCACACGAAAACTCCGACCATCTGCACATCTGCCAGGTTGACGTCGGCAGCGAAACACTCACCATCGTCACGGGTGCGGACAACGTGTTTGACGGCGCGCTTGTGCCAGTCGCCGTCGTCGGCTCCAAGCTCGGCGGGCGCGAAATGGCCGCCGTAAAGATGCGCGGCATCATGAGTTACGGTATGCTATGCTCCGGCGAGGAGTTGGGGCTGTCCGACGCTGACTATCCCGGCAGTGAAGTACACGGCATCCTGATTCTTAAGGAGGATTATCCGCTCGGTCAGCCGATTGAAACCGCACTCGGTTTTGACGACGACATCTTCGAGTTCGAAATTCTACCGAACCGCCCGGACTGCATCAGCATCATCGGCATATGCCGCGAGGCCGCCGCTGCGCTGGGTCAGAGCTTCCGCGAGCCGAAGATCAAGCCCGTCCGCGGATCGGGTAACGCCACCGACTATGCGCGCGTCACGATTGATAACTACGACCTCTGCCCTCGCTATACCGCGCGCGTGGTCAAGGACATCGTCATCGAGCCGTCGCCCGCCTGGATGCAGCGAAAGCTCAAAGCCGTCGGCATGCGCCCAATCAGCAACATCGTTGACATCACGAACTATGTGCTCGTGGAATACGGACACCCGATGCACGCTTTCGATCTTGCCTGCATAGAGGGCAGCCATATCATCGTGCGCACCGCTCACGAAAACGAAACCGTCGTTACGCTCGACAAGAAAGAGCGTCCCGTAACGCCAGACATGCTGCTCATCGCGGACGAAAAGCGCGGCGTCGGCATCGCAGGCGTCATGGGCGGGCAAAACTCCGAAATCACCGAATCGACCAAAGCGGTTTTGTTCGAGTCCGCCGTGTTCAAGGGCAGCAACATCCGCGCGACGGCACGCAAGCTCAAGCATGTGACCGACGCGGCGAACCGCTTCATCAAAGGCGTTGAACCCGTCAGCGCAGAGCTTGCGCTTGAGCGCGCCATAGAGCTCGTCGCCGAGCTCAAGGCGGGCACGATCGTTGGCGACATCATCGACGTAAAGAAGGAAACCCCCGTCGACCGCGAGATCACTGTGAACGTTGGGCACATCAACGCGCTCCTTGCGCTCGACCTGACCGCAAAGCAGATGGCGGATATGCTCGGCACCATCGGCATCCCGGCGCGGCCCGTGCCGACGGGGCTTCACATCACCATACCGCATTATCGAACGGATATCGAAAGCGGTATCGAAGCCGACTGGGACATCGCCGAAGAGATCGGGCGCATCTACGGTTATTACAACATCAAGCCGACGCTGATGAGCGGGGACACCTTCCGCGGGAGTATCGACGAGCTGTTCCGGCTGGACGATACGATTAAGGACACGCTCGTTTCACTCGGGCTGTACGAAATGTACAACTACAACTTCACGAGCCCGTCGGTATTCGACGCGCTGCTGCTGCCGGAAGAAAGCGAACTGCGTAAGGCCGTCCGCATCCTAAATCCGTTTGGCGAGGATCAGAGCCTGATGCGCACCACGCTGATTCCCGGCATGTTGGATTCCCTCGTTCGCAACGCAAACCGCAAGAGCGGACATATGCGATTCTTCGAGGTGGGCAACACGCATGTAAACATCGGCACGGAACTGCCGGAGGAACGCAAGAAGATCGGCCTGGTCCTCGGCGGCGACGGTGTGGATTTCTATTCGCTCAAGGGCATGATCGAGGAGCTCTTCCGCGTGATCGGCGTGGTCAACGCCTCTTATCAGAAGAGCAGTGCTTCTTATCTGCAGCCCGGCCGCGCGGCGAAAATTCTCGCGGCAAGCGGAGAATGTCTCGGCGTATTCGGGGAGCTGCATCCAGACGTTGCTTCCGCTTGGAAAGCGGATGGAAGGGTCTATATTGCCGAGCTCGACTTCTCCGCCATTGCAGGCAACCGCTCAACAGGCAAGCGCTTTGAGCCGCTGCCCCGTTTCCCCCTGGTCGATCGCGATCTCGCGGTCGTGGTGGATGCTGAGCTGGAATCCACAGTGCTCAAGCACGTGATCGAGGGCGCCGCCTCCGGCGTCATCGTTTCGGACGTACGGCTGTTTGACACCTATGCCGGAATCGGCATCCCCGCAGGCAAAAAGAGCCTCGCGTTCTCGTTCACGCTGCGTGCGGAAGACCATACGCTCACCGACGAGGAAATCAAGCGCGCGATGGAAGAAATCATCGCCGCGCTGAGAGAAAACGACGCGCCGCTGCGCAGCTGATTCGCGGAAAAACGCAACTCCTTTTCGACCAATAAAACCCGGCGTATTCGTGCGCCGGGTTTTGTAAAGCTGTTGCGTTTACCGGACGATTTACCGTATACTGGTGTTGAACGTCTAACCGTTCTCGATACATCCGACACGGAGGGAATTCAATGGCTTTTTGCGAAAATTGCGGCAAACCCGTTTACCGGCTGGACACCGTTTGCCCCAACTGCGGCACACCCGTCGCTCGGTCGGCCCAGCCGGTTACCCAATCCGCCCCGGTCAATATTCGGCTGGAAGAGGGTGAGCCATCCTCGAATTCGCCATATGCCGTGCTCAGCAGTTGGGGCTTCGTCGGCTCGATTCTGCTCATGGCACTACCCATCGCTGGATTCATCATCGCGATCGTTTGGGCGTCCGGCGGAACGTATAACCTCAACCGCAGGAACCTCGCACGCGGCTATTTGCTCATCATAGGGATCATGTTCGCGCTTTATATTGTGCTGATCATTGCCATCTTTACGTTCGGCATTTCGCCCCGCCTCCTCGACAGTCTTCGGTTTTAACGAAAAACCAGGTTTTAAATTTCCAATCTTTGCGCGCAGCGCAATCATTAAAAATACGGAGGTATTATCCATGGCATACTGTGCAAAATGCGGCAACAAACTCAACGAAGGCGACCGTGCCTGCTCCAACTGCGGCGAACCGGTCAGCGGCGTTCGCTCGGAAGCATCCGGCAACTCCAATGAAGTTCTGATGGGCATTCTTTCATACCTCGGCGCACTGGCGCTGATTCCGTTCCTCGTGAAGGATCAGACTCCGTTTGTGCGCGCGCACGCCGTGCGCGGGATGAACCTGCTGCTGCTGGAGGTCATCGCATGGGTTGCGGTCGGCATCTTTTCCTGGGTACCCGTGCTGGACGGCATCCTCAGCGGTCTGGTTGGCCTTGCATCCTTTGTGCTCTCGCTCATCGGCATCATCAACGTCGCCAACCACGACGACAAAGACCTGCCGTTCATCGGCACAATTCGCCTGATCAAAGGCTAATTGCGTCGCTGACTAAGCGAAGCTTACAACCGGTATTTGCATAAGCCGGCGCACCGTTTTCACGGCTGCGCCGGTTTATGACTGATACATGTCCGAAAGGAGTGCATTCGTCATGAACGCCATTACGATCGTCGGCGGGGCGGCCATCGATATCACAGGTAAGCCGGACAGCATCTGCCGTGAGCGCGACAGCAATCTCGGCAGCGTTCGTATCCGCGTCGGCGGCGTCGGGCATAACATCGCAAAGGGCCTCAGTGCGCTTGGCTACTCTGTCGAGTTCGTTACGGCAATCGGCTCCGGCCACCACGCGAAAATGGTGCGCGAGAGCTGCCAGGACGGAAATATTTCACTCGCGCACGCGTATGTCGGCAGTGAACACACCGGAACGTTCATCCGCGTGTTCGACGAGGAAGGCGATATGCTCGTCGGCATCAGCGATATGTCCGTGCTCGACCATCTCACGCCTGCCTATCTGGAGCCGCTGCTGCCAACGATCAACGCTTCGGATATGTGCGTCTTAGACGGCAATCTCTCTTCGGACGCACTGGACTATCTTTGCAAGCATGTGACGGCGCCGCTGTTCTACGACCCCGTCAGTTGCGCAAAAGCCGGTCGCATCGGCGAAAACATCGGCAGATGTTTTGCGATTAAGCCCAACCGGTTCGAGGCGGGATTTCTCTCCGGCAAGTCCTGCGATACGCTGCGCGGCGTTTACCGCGCCTCGGACTGGTTTTTGGAGCAGGGTGTAAAGCGCGTGTTCCTCTCGCTCGGCGAAGAGGGCGTATACTGGGCGGATGCAGACGGATGCGGCGTCATCCCCGCTGCCCGCGCATATGGTGAATTTTCCGGCGCAGGTGCTCTGCTCAGCACCGCTATTGTGGACGGCTGCGTGCGCGGCCTCTCAACGGAGGAATGCGCGCAGCTGAGCATTGCAGCCATCGCGCAGGGATTGCCGGAATAGATCATTGCAGCAATACAAAAAGCAGGGCAACGCCCTGCTTTTTTTGATTATCGTGTTCTGCCTTAAAAGAGCTTCATAGTCTCAATCTCCGGCAACGGCTCAATATGCCAGATATCGCGCGCATACTCGCGAATCGTACGATCGGAGCTGAACATCGCACTGGAGGCGACGTTCATGAGACACTTTCTTCCAAACGCGATGCGATCCTTGTAGTCGCAGTTCACGTCCATGCGCCGCTGACAATATGGCAGCAGCTCCTGCAGCACAAAATAGTTGTCCGGCTTTTCCCAGTCCGATCCAAAGAGCAGCGCACGGTGCAGGTCCGAAAACGCTCCGCTGTTGTCGTCGCTGAGCGTTCCGTCGATCAGTGAATCGACGACGCGCCGAACACGCGGCTCATAGTCGTAGATGGATTTCGGGTTGTAGCGCGGCTTGAGCTCGTTGAGTTCCTTTACGCTCGCGCCGAAGATATAGTTGTTTTCCTGCCCCGCCTGCTCAACGATCTCAACATTCGCGCCGTCATAGGTGCCGAGCGTGACCGCACCGTTGAGCATAAGTTTCATATTGCCTGTTCCGCTGGCTTCCGTGCCTGCTGGCGAAATCTGCTCGGAAACGTCCGCAGCCGGAATGATATGCTCGGCGTAGGAACAGTTATAATTTTGCACGAACACAACGCGCATCTTGTCCGCCATATCGGGATCTGCGTTGATCATCCTTGCCAGTTCGTTGATGTATTTGATGATCGACTTCGCGCGGATATACCCCGGAGCGGCCTTTGCGCCGAAGATATATGCCGTCGGTGTGAAGTCCTTGATCCTGCCGTCCTTGATCCCGAAATAGGTATCGAGGATGCCAAAGGCGTTGAGCAGCTGGCGTTTATACTCGTGCATGCGCTTGACCTGCACGTCGAAGATGAAATCCGGCGGCAGATAGACGCCTTCTTTTTCCTGAATCAGCTTGCTGAGCTGCGTCTTTTTGAAACGCTTGACTTCGTTGAACTGCTCGATATCTGAGTCGGACAGATGATCCTTCATTGCGCCGATCTGTTCAAGATCGTACAAATATCCTTTACCAATCCGCGCATCCAAATAATCACAGAGTTCCGGGTTGCAGAGCCCCAGCCACCGGCGCTGCGTAATGCCGTTGGTCTTGTTCTGAAAACGCTCCGGATACGCTGCGTACCATTCTTTGAGCACGTCGGTCTTCAAAATCTCTGTGTGCAAGGCCGCCACGCCGTTGACGTGCTTGGAGCAATATACAGCAAGGTTTGCCATATGGATGGTCTTGCCCTGAATGATGGACATTCTGGAGCAGTCGAACTTGCGCGCCATCAGCTCACCGCAGAGTTTGGCGTTGATCTGGAACACGATATCGAAGATCTCCGGCAACACGGACTTGAACAAAGCGACGTCCCATTTTTCCAGTGCTTCCGCCATGACGGTATGGTTCGTATAAGAGAATGTATTCGCCGCAATATCAAACGCACGGTTAAACGAAATGCCTTCCTTCATGAGCAGGCGGATCAGTTCCGGTATGCTCACGGTCGGGTGCGTGTCGTTGAGCTGAATGGCGACGTGGTCGGCAAAGCTGTCGATCGGGCGGTTCTCGCGTTTAAACCGCAGCAGGATGTCCTGCAGGCTTGCGCTGGAGAGGAAATACTGCTGCTTTAAGCGCAGCTTCTTCCCCGCCTCGGTCGTATCGTTTGGATACAGCACGCGCGTGATATCCTCAACGGCGTTCTTTTCCAACACCGCGAGGGCATATTCCTGGTCGTTAAAGAGCTTGAAGTCGAATTCGGACACCGCTTCGCTCTGCCAGAGACGCAGTGTTCCGATGTTGTCTGTATTGTAGCCAATGACGGGCATATCGTAGGCAACGGCGCGCACGGTCATATCCGCAAACTGCACGAGCATCTCGTGCGTTTCGCGCCTGCGGCTCCAGGGATCGCCAAAGCGCTGCCAGTCGTCGGCAGACTCCATCTGGAATCCATCCGAAAAGGACTGTTTGAACAGACCGTATTTATAGCGGATGCCGTAGCCGTCCAGCGGAAGATTCTGCGTTGCAGCGGAGTCCAGGAAGCACGCGGCAAGCCTGCCGAGGCCGCCGTTGCCGAGCGCCGCGTCTTCGACATCTTCGAAGATGGCGATGTCCAGCCCGCGGGATTCAAATTCACGCTTCACGTCGTTTAAGACATCTAGAACAAACAGATTATTATAAACGGCTCTGCCGACGAGATATTCCGCGCTGAAATAGTATGCTTCGCGTACGCGCTCGTGCGCGTGGCGGCTTTCGTACCAACGATCCGCAATTGCGGCCATGACCACACCGGACAATGCATCATGCAGCTGCGCAGTCGTTGCGTCCAAGAGCGACACCTGATGATTCTGTTTGAGCGCAAGTTCAATGCTCTCCATGATGTTTTCAATTTTCACTGATGTATCCTCACTTTTTCGCGTCGCGCCTAGTATAACACAATTCTATTCGTCTGAAAAGACTGGCTCTCACGCGTAATCCACCATTGAAATCAAAAAAAAGGCACGGGGTTCCGCGCCTTTCATGCCTTGTGTTCAAAGATGCAGTTTCAGGATCTCTGCGATTTTCCTGATGGTATATTCCGAGAACACGGGATCAAGCCCGTTTTTCTCCAACACCTCGTCCAGCCCAACATAAGGATCGCGCATCAGGATGTTGAAATAAGCGGTTTTCGCCGCGTCCGGATCGGTCTGCGCAAGGTCGTATAACTCCAGCGCGGGCACCATGCTCGCCGCATAGCTGATATAGTACATAGGAGCCTGGAACATATGCGATACCAGCGCCCATTCCGTGCCCAGATATTGATATACCTCTTCCATGCCATACTCTTTGGCCAGGCGCAGATACAGCGCATTGATCTCTTCCAGAGTCATATCCGGATTTGCGTATATCTCCTGCTGAAACTCGTCTTCCATGCAGCCCGACAGCAGCGAGAACATCGCATCCATCAAAACGGAATTGCAACCGCTTCTTCCGCGTACTTTCCGTAAAATTGATCGTAATGTTCCGTCAGCAGAAGTACCAGCGCCTGGGAGTCAATCTCTGACAGATCAAGGTTATCGCTTGCCGAATTGCCGACTTCGGCATTATGGTAATAGCTGATAAAGTGTCCGAGTTCATGCAGCATGGTGCCGATGCTGTCCGACGAGTCTGTCCAGCGCGTGAAGATGAACGGCGCGCGGTAATCCGAGATATACGTCGTGAAACTGGTATCCATCTTCGTACTGATGTCCGCGGCGTCATACAGGCGATTGCTGATCATATAGGACACCGGCTCGCCGAACATAGGCGAAAACGAACTGGCGACGCCCGGAAGCACATTGAAAAAATCTTCCGCGACATATTGTGCAACTTCGAGATCGTAGGTATCGATCCGCTCGTTTGCCTCGATGAAGATTGGTTTGATGTAAGTTTTCACCGCCGCATGCAGATTTCTGGCGTCAGCCGGCGTATAATCGCGACCGAAATTATAGTAACAATAGTCCGGATAACTGGCAAACCCCAGCTTGGATGCAATCTGTGTACGCACTGCCAGTTGTTCGAGGAAGATCGGCCCGACCTGTTCGTTGAGCCCTGCGCAATATGCATCATAAAGCCTATAATACTCGTCATATCCGAGGGAAACATCATTGATGATATCCGAGTACGACCAGCGCTTCCCGTTGTCGAGCAAGGTAAACACGGCAACACGATTGTCATACGCAAGCGAGAGCTGTTCATCGCGTATGAAAAGGTCCTGTATTGCCTCGTCTTCAAACAGAATATCGCGGTCAACCGCTTCCAAATATCCCGCGCCATACGACGCAACCGCAAGCTGTCGAGCTTCCTCGGAGGACTGGAAGAGTTCCGTGGAAACGGACTGCATGGTACCGTCCAGCTCGCTCAGCGCAGCCTTAAGATAGGAATACTCATCCCGATAGTACGAGTCCGTTACGTCAAACGCATATAAAAGATATACCAGTGAGAGCATGGAGTCTGCATGGTCATACTGGCGCCTGAGCACTTCATACGTCTCAATCAGTTCATCCGGTGATTTTCCGTTTCTCAGCCCTCGATCCAAATCATCCAGCGCAGCGCGCATATCTTCAATCGCAGGGCGCTCGTAGACCATGTCCGACAGCGAGACGTTTTCGTGTTCCGATGTCGGCGTATATACGGGCATATCGGTCGAAACAGGCGTCGTAATAATGCGCCTGTCGTCTTTGGTCAGAGTACAGCCGAAGCTTCCGCTCAGAAAAATCAGCGCCGCGACAGCGCCGATCCATCTGTTTAAGTTCTTGTGTTCCGTTTTCATGGTATCAGTATACTACGATATCGTAGATATGCCCATCATTTTAATGTTACAGCGTGACGCTGTAAAAGAGCATTCCGCATCCGTAGCCATTGAACCAAAGACGCCTTGTTCTATTGAATTCAACGCGAAATCATGGTATAAACATATGAACGGAAACGGCCAGAGCGGCTGCAATCTGTTTTTGACCGATTCTCATCGGAAAGGACAACTGTTATGAACATCGTAGTGCTCGCCGGCGGTCTCTCGCCCGAGCGTGACGTATCCCTCTCCACCGGGACCATGGTAACCAACGCTCTGCGCAAAAAAGGGCACCGCGCGATTCTGGTCGATCTCTTCTACGGCATGGAGCCGCTTCCCGATCCGATCGAAAGCGCATTTGATATTGAAGGGTTCCTCCCGCCGTTTTCGGTTCCCGTGTCCGAGCCGGACATGGCCGCCGTTCGCACCGCCAGAGTCTCCGGTTTCTCGGAGGAGATCGGTAACGGCGTGCTTTCGCTATGCCGTGCGGCGGATCTGACGTTTCTGGCGCTGCACGGCGGCGTCGGCGAAGACGGCAGCCTGCAGGCGTTCTTTGACCTCAGCGATGTAAAATATACCGGCAGCCCGTCCGAAGGGTGTGCGCTGGCTATGGATAAATGCGTCAGCAAAGCGCTCTTGCGCAGCGAGGGCATCCTGACCGCCGATTGGGCGATCGCCCGCAAAGGCGTTCCGTTCGATACGGAGCATTTCCCGGTGCCATGCGTCGTCAAGCCCAACAGCGGCGGCTCCAGCATCGGCGTTATTATCGTGCGCGAGCGCGAGGAGCTGGCCCGCGCCATTGAAGACGGATTTGCCTATGAGGACGCACTGATCGTTGAAGAATACGTCTCCGGCATGGAACTCTCGGCCGGCGTCATGGGAACCGGCGACGAGATCACGGCGCTTCCGCTGATCGAGATCATTCCCAAGCACGGATTTTATGATTACCAGCATAAATATCAGGCTGGCTGGACGGAGGAGATTGTACCCGCCCGCATCTCACCGGAACTGACCGCGCAGGTGCAGGATCTTGCGATAAAAACCTATCGCGCGTTGAAGCTCGGCGTATACGCAAGGATTGATTTTTTATTAACGAGTGACGGGCAACCGTTTTGCCTGGAGGCGAACACGCTGCCCGGCATGACGCCGACCAGCCTGCTGCCGCAGGAGGCAGCGCACGCGGGACTCGATTATCCTGCGCTGTGTCAGGCCATTGTCGACCTCTCTTTGAAAAGGTACGAAACGAAATGAAGCAATACCTCTTTTCGGAAATCCTCTCTGCATGCGGCGGTCAATATTTCGGCAACCCCGAGCTATTGACCCGCTCTGTTACGGACATCGTAATCGACAGCCGCGCTGCCACGCCCGGCTCGCTGTTCGTCGCCATCATTGGCGAAAGAAACGACGCGCATACGTTTATTCCGGAGGCGCGGCGAAACGGTGCCGCGCTCGTTTTATCGAACAGAAGGCTAGAAAGAGAGCCTTATATCCTCGTTCCCGATACGCTCCGCGCACTGCACGACGTCGCGCGGCGTTACCGCCAGAAGTTCGACATCCCCGTGATCGGCCTCACCGGCAGCGCGGGCAAGACCAGCACAAAGGATATGGTTGCCGCCGCGCTCGGCGAACGCTATCACGTGATGAAGACGCGCGGCAACCTGAACAACGAGACCGGAGCGGCGCTGACCATACTCTCGCTAAACGAGCGGCATCAGGCCGCCGTCGTGGAACTCGGAACCAATCACTTTGGCGAGATCGACCGCATTTCGTCATTCGTGCAACCGAATATCAGCCTGTTCACGAACATCGGACTTGCGCATGTTGAAAATTTCGGATCGCGAGAAGGTGTTTTTACCGGTAAAACGGAGATGCTGCAGCATATGCGCCCCGGCGGCAGCGTCATCGCCAACGGAGACGACGACTACCTTCGTACCATCCCCGGCGCCCTTTTATACGGCCTCGGCGAAAACTGCGCCGTCCGCGCCGAGCAGATTGAAGACCTCGTGCTGGACGGCATGCGATTCACTGCCGTGTTCAACGGCAGACACTGCCGCATGCACGTGCCCGCGCTGGGACTGCACTCCGTTTACAACGCGCTTGCCGCCGTCGCAGCGGGTCTGCTGCTCGGCATGACGCTGGCAGAAACAGCCGCCGGCATCGCGTCCTATCAACCGCTGCCCGGACGCATGAATATCCATAAACTCCCGCGCTGTGTCGTCATTGATGATACCTATAACTCGAATCCCACCTCCGCCAAAGCTTCTCTGGATGTGCTCAAAAAGTGCACCGGAAGACGCGTCGCCATCCTAGGCGATATGCTCGAGCTCGGCTCCGCTTCCTCGCGACTGCATGAAGAAACGGGCCGTTACGCCGCGTCACTCGGGATCGAGGTAATCCTCTGCGTCGGACCGGAGAGCGAGCGGATGTTCTTTGGCACGCTCACATCCTCCGGCGGGGAATCCTGTTATTTCCCGACCCAGGAGAAATTGATCGAATCTTTGCCGGAGTACTTGCAGGAGGGCGACACCATTCTGATCAAAGCTTCCCGCGCTATGAAGCTCGAGCAGACCGTGCGGTACCTGTTTGAAACGACATAATCTTTTCACCAACTCCAAAAAAACAAGTCTGGCAGATTCATCTCTGCCGGACTTGTTATATCTGTACTATGTTTGCGGTTCATTCCAGATGCAACGCCTCTTTCATCTCCTGTATCTCCTGCTGGCTCAGCAACACGATGTCGCCCACATCCCGCGCCGTGATGATGGACGCGGCGGTCGCTTCGGCAACCTCAAGACGATCGAATGCTGTAAACAGCGAATCACCCGTTGTTACGACACAATAGTTTTCAAACAGTACGACCGGCGTCTTTGCGGAAAACTTTGCGGCGACTGAGGCGGGGCTCTTCAGCGGTTCTTCAAACGGCCTTCTTAATATGTCGCGCAGCATCATGTAACTCTCCGGAACGGTATAGGAGTCAAGCTGTTTACCGGAAGCAGCAAACGCCATCGCATGCTCCGGCGCGGCGGATATGACCGCGTTGACGGACGGATGCTGCGCATAGATTTGCGCATGCAACGCGGCGTCGACCGGATTCACGGCGCCGTGTGAAATGTTTCCATCCCGAACGAGAACGATGTCCCCTTCCTCCAGCAGCGCGTTATCGAGTCCTTTTGGCGTGATCAGGAACGAGTCCCTGCCGAGCCGCGCGCTGCAGATGCCGATCGCGCCGCCAAAAAGCGCATGCTCGCAACCGCGACGCATTTTTTCAATCATTTCCGCGCGCAGTTTGGCTTCCGCAGCGTCGGGATTGTGTGCCGTTTTTGACGATGCAATCACAGCGGGTATTGACTCTAACAGCGCCAGTTGTTCTGCGGTCAGCGCAACAGGATTGCCCAGTTTTCGCGTGAGCAGATCGATTCTCGCGGCGTAGTCTATGGTCTCGAATAATTGGAACGCGTCGATCATGTTTTTTGCGCCGACGCATACGCCGTGATTTTCCAGAAACACCACATCCGCGCCTTTTGCAAACTCCGTATAGAGGTTTTCCGCAAGCGCAATACTGCCGGTCAACGCATATTTCGAGAGACGCATATTGCGGCAGCGCACAAGCGTATCGGGCAGCAGGTCGACGCGCGGCATCGTCCTTGTCAGCGAAAACGCGATGCAGGCGACGGGATGCGCGTGCACGACAGCGCGAAACCCGGGTTGGGCGCGATAGGCGGCTTTATGAAACGGAAGCTCGCTGGACGGCTCGTGTCTGCCTTTGAAGGAGCCGTCGGGATGGACGCAGACGATATCTTCGCTCGTCAGGCTTCCTTTATCATAGCCCTTCGGCGTTATCCAGATATCGCCGTTGTTTTCGCGCAGTGAGATGTTGCCGCCTGTGGCGGTAGTGAGCCCCAGATCGTAGATGCGGCGCATGGCGGCGGCAACCTGCCCGGCCGGTGAAGATTGAAAGAATCTCATGTTGATTTCCTTACTTGGTTGATCCTGTTCTACAGAATTTGAACAGTACGATTATACCACGTCGAAGCGTGTATATTGCGATTGAAAGTTGCGTTTGTTTTTTTAATCTGCAAGCGTATGTACGGTTGACTTTTTACCGGTCAAATGCTATGATAACTAACGCCGTCTGGGTGTAGCGCAGTTTGGTAGCGTGCTTGAATGGGGTTCAAGAGGCCGGAGGTTCAAATCCTCTCACCCAGACCAAAAACAAGGAGTTCCGTTTGGAACTCCTTGTTTCTTTTTCATGCCGGTTCAGTCGCCATCAATAATCAATTTACGATTTCAATCGCTGCCATATCGTCATAAAACAGCGGAAACATGTCCTCCGGCGTTAGATAGTTCGCTTCGTCTTCGGTAAACTGATTGATCTTACTCTTTACGTATGTAAGCCAACTCTTGTGGTTCAAACTCGTTCCCGCCCCTCCAAATAACGGATATGTTTCCATCGTAATCGGCATATTGCCGCTGATCGCGTAGCGTAATGAATCGTAACCCCAGATATTAAACCCGACGTCGGCATACGTGTCCGGATTGACGGCTGAAAACGGGCTGAATAGCGCAAGGTGTAAATCTAAATTAACCAGCGCCAGATGCCCGGATTCCAAGCCCATCGGTTCATCATTAAAAATGCCAGTCAGCAAAAAGTAATTCATGGAAGTACCAGGCGTTCCAAAACGCTTTATAAAAGGATTCACCCATTCAAAGCTGTGATAGTTGACTTCGGCTGGCGCCTCGATCATCTCGCCAGTATGAACATTATATGCATTCGCATAGATCGTATCGCTGGTCTGTATTTTCAAAAAATCATAAACATTCAGCCAGGATTTATAAAGCGCATTACAGATCTGATATGCGTTTGTCATTTCGGCAAAGCGGACTTCCATTAAACGTATCGCCTGAACTTGGCTTTGTGTGTACGCACCGTCATTTACTTCGCCGAGCCTCATGGCGGTATGATCAATCGATTCGTTGTATCCGTTTTTATAAAAAGCGAATTGATCTACATTGCTGTAATAACCAGCATACTCCATCAGTCCGACGGAAAAATAGGAGTTATTGATGCTGAACGTGTCAGAGGGTTGGAGCGTGTAACTATTATAATCGCTGGAGAAAATAACACGCAGTTCGGTGGAAGGCAGACGCGTTTCATTTTGTTCCTGTCCTTCCAGAATCAGGCCCAAAGAGTTCGAAATGCCTTCCAGCAGCATTGCGCATCCATATTTTTCGCGCAGCCTGTTTTCGTCTTGCGAATACTCGGTTAGAAGACGGAAGAACGCTGATGTGAATGCAAAATCCGCCAGCTTCAGCTCCATTACGCCGTTCGAATCGACTCCGTAAGGTGCGTAATAGAGCGTATCTCCCACGCGAACAATCTCATTGGCAATCATCGCGTTCGCAATTTTATCAATAACATTGTTCGATACGAGCCTGTAATATTCATTGGGGCCTCTTTCGAGATTTCTAAAACTCACCAATTCCGACAGAATAGGCAGGGACGCGGCCTTGCGTTCCGTAGCAACCATGTTCTGCTGTTCAATGTCATATATGCCGTAGAACTGCCCGTCTTGATTCATCATTTCGTCTATGACGAAGGTGACGACATCACGCATCTGTTCCTTGGTAAAGCCATCATAACCCTTCAAATTTGCCAAGGCGGGAACGATCCCCTCGGGGATGACGGCATATTTGCACTGTACTTGATTTTCATATGCGCCGAGGTCATAAAGTGATACCGGCATATTGACGGAACCGTCTGGATTCACAACAAGCCCCGCTTGCATTACATTTATATTACCCCCGTGATGAATCCGACCGTTCAACTCTGAGGCTGGATTTGAAACGATCGGGAACGGCTCCATGCCAGTCGTAAACAAAGGTTTGATCTCTGCGTTCATCAGGTCCCGCTCCGAGTATTCGATCCGCTGCGAAACTGCATCTATTGTTTCGGGATATAACACGTCGCCTTCCGCCCGCAAACATATGCTCACATTGCCATAGGTCGTCCCCGGCAAGAATTGCAGCGTTAAATCCTTTGCGGCATTTTGAAACTCCGAATAAGGGATGACGATCTGAACATGTTCGCCCTGCCTAACCGCGTACTTTTTCAAATCCACACCGAATTCAGGCCACTTCAGCATCACGTTTTCGTCTATATCGCCTCTTCTGAACGAAATATAGCTATCAGGCCAAGGCGGTAAAGAAGGGATCTTCTCAAAGTTATGAAGCACAATATAGAAAGCCTTATCATAACCGGAGTATTGGCCATTAAGAGGCAGAACAGTTTCAAACACGTCAAAGTCAATCACGACTTCGTTTATGATATCCGCATTGGTTCCGTTGATATACCAGTAGTATGTCGGCATGGTGGGATGATCCGTTCCTTCTTCCGGGAGCATAACGGAGTACACGCCGTTCTCTTTCGTTTCCGTTTGGACACGCGCATTGTATGATAACTCAGCAGGCAGCGCAATCTCCGGCACCCCCGGTTCGGGCGCAGGCTCCGGTAAAGGCGCCTCTGCCTCATCGGTAGCCAGTTCAGCTTGCATAATATCCGTCGAAGGCTGTCCAGTTTCTGTGTCATTCTCAACCGCACATCCGAAAAAAAGCACCGAAACCAAACAAATCGATACGATTACTGCCTTCTTCATTATTCCCACCTCAAATATACTTTTTATACTGGTATATCATACTACACAAAAAGCAAAAACAACAAGCTGTCCCAACTCGCAACTTGTTGTTTTTCGCATATCATCGTATTTTATCCGTCTGCATAGATCCTTGTGTGATACTCAATTCACGCATGAATCCGGCATCTGTAACGGATCATTTTCCGGGAACGAACAGCGGCAGCGCGGCATAGAAGCGAATGGCGTCCAGCAGTTCGTTCACCGGAACTTTGTCGTCTGTCGAATGGCATAGGGATTCGTCGCCGGGACCGTATCCAATCGCCGGGATACCCATGCGCCCGCAGAGGTGCGTTGCATTCGTGCAGAAGTCCCATCTGCCGACAACCGGCTCTCGCTGGAACATCTCGCGGTATGCCGCAATACCGGATTGAATCAACGGGTGCTCCTCCGGCAACACCCAGGACGGAAAATAATCCACGCACTCGATCTGATAGCCGGTGTAGGTCGTGACCTCTTCCTTGTCGATGCGTGCCGCCGCGCCGGATACATCCTCCATCATCGGCTTGATCTCGTTGAGCAGATCGTCGATGCTCTCGCCGCAGCTGATTCTGCGATCGCAGGTGATGACCGCGCCGCCGGGAATGGTGTTCAGCGACGGTGTGTCGCACTCCACCTTGGTCACCTCAATCGTGCCGCGACCCAGGAATACATCTTCCTCAAAGTCGTTGTACTGGTCGATGCGCTGCATGATCGGGATCGCCTTGATCAGCGCGTTTTCGCCGCGCCAGGCGGAGCTGGCATGTGCGCACTTGCCCGGCACATCGATTTTGATCAATGCACGGCCTTTGTGTCCGCGGACGATCCTGTTTCCGCTGGATTCCGCAACGAGGATAAAATCCGGCTTGATGTCCGGCGATTCTTTCATCATCGCTTCCACGCAGGAGCCTTCCACATCCTCTTCCGAAATTGAGCCGGAGACCCAGAGCGTGAAATCCTTGTCCAGCTTGAGTTCCTTTAACGCGCGCCCGGCAAAAGCAATCGCCGCGAGACAGCCTTTGTCGTCCACAGCACCGCGCCCGCGCAAAACACCGTCCTTGACCTCGGCTTTCAGCGGGTCCATCCCCCATGCTTCCGGGTTGCCGGGTTCAACGGTATCGATATGCGCATCGTACAGCAACGTCGTTTTACCGTTGCCGACGCGTCCGAGCACGTTTCCAACCGCGTCTACGCGCACTTCGTCGAAGCCAAATTCTTTCAATTTTCCTGCAAAAAAAGAAACCGCAGCCCCTTCTTCATATGTTACGCTTCGAATTGCGATAAACTCAGTTAAAAATGCAATAATCTCAGTTTCGTGGGCATCTACATATGCGTACAAAGACGCAATTGCCGCTTTCCGGTCCGTCATATTTTTCCTCCGCATGATCAATTAGTAGTACTTGAAAACTTAGTAGTACTATGTTATTATACCATCAAGATCAGGAAGCGCAAATGAAAATTCGCAAATCCTGAAAAGCATCTATTTTTGCCCTGTTTTATTGCGATTTCACCAATTTAAAGGAAACGACGGAGGAGAACTTTCATGCAGACCGGACTAAAGGGAAAACACCTACTTTGCGAACAGGACTGGACAAATGAAGAACTTGAAACGCTGTTTTCGGTGGCGAGCGAACTGAAGATGCGCTATGCGCTCGACCTCGACACCGAATGGCTCAAGAACAAATCGCTGTTCATGCTCTTTTTCGAAGAATCAACCCGCACGCGCAACGCATTCGAGTGCGGCATTACCCAGCTGGGCGGACACGCAAACTATCTCACGCCCAAAGCGACGCAGATTGACCACGGCGAAACGCCGAAAGACACGATTGAAGTGCTTTCCCGCATGGGACACGGCATCGGCGTTCGCAACACGCTCGTCGGCGGCAACAAATGGATGACGGAGCTTGCCAAGCATTCCAAGATCCCCGTATACAACATGCAGTGCGACCTGTGGCATCCGACGCAGTCGCTCGCCGACCTCTTCACCATCAAAGAAAAATTCAACAACGACCTCAAAGGCCGCAAGTTCGTCATCAGCTGGACAAGCGCCGGCAACTACATGCGCCCGCTGTCCATGGCGCATTCGCTCGTCACGCTGATGCCCCGTTTCGGTCTGGACGTAACACTCGCGCATCCCAAAGGATTCGAGCTGATGCCGGAGATGCTGGATATGGCGCGCAGCAACGCCCAGAAGTACGGCTCCAAATTTGAAGTGGTCAACGACATGGACGAAGCCTGCAAGGATGCGGACGTCGTGTACGCAAAAGGCTGGGGCCCGATCATGACCGTTGGCGACGACGAAGTACGCGGCGTTGAGATGATCAACCAGAACCCGGGCTGGATCGTGGACTCCCGCCGGATGTCTCTTGCAAAGGAATCCGCCATCTACATGCACTGCATGCCCGCCGATCGCGACATTGAAGTCACGAGCGAGGTCATGGACGGTCCGCAGTCCGTTCTCTATGACGAGGCCGAAAACCGCATGCACACCATCAAAGCGCTGATGGCGCTGACCATGGGCAACATGTCCGCAAGACGTTAAACCCCCATAACAAAGGAGCGATACGCATGAACAACACTGCCATTGCAGCTGATGATACGATTTTGCTCGGCCGCGCCGTGCTGACAGACCACGGCCTCCTGCAGGATCATGGCGTTGTGCTGCGCGGCAGTGTTGTTCTGCAAATCGCCCCGAATACAACGCTTAGAAACCTGCCCGGACGCAAGCTGGAATTGACCGATCAGCTGATCCTGCCCGGATTGATCAACGGGCATACGCATATGTACGGCGTACTGTCCCACGGCATTCCGTCCAGCGCGGCGGTCACGGACTTCAACAGTTTTCTCAATGCATATTGGTGGCCGTATCTGGAGGACAGAATCGATCGGGATCTTGCGGAACTTACCGCAAAATGGGCCTGTTCTGTGATGACAGCCAGCGGTGTGACCTGTTTTGTCGATATTCTGGAGGCTCCTTATGCCGTTCCCGGCGGGCTGGAACGCATTGCCGCCGCAGTGAATCAAGCAGGACTGCGAGGGTATCTCTCTGTAGAAGCGAGCGAGCGCGTAAACGCAGATGCCGCGGAAGCGGCGCTGCAGGAGAACGATACCTTTGCGCGCGCGCACGACGTCGATCCGCTCATACGCGGCATGATGTCCATCCATACGCTCTTTACCTGCTCGCAAGACTTTGTAACAAGAGCCTCCCGCATGGCGGAGCAGAGCGGCTCTTTGTTTCACATGCACCTCTCAGAGAGCGTTTATGAGCCGAACTGGTGCATGGAGCGCTACGGCAAACGCCCGGTTGAGCTATATGAATCGTTCGGCTGCCTGAACGGCAACACGCTTGCCTCGCAGATGGTGCAGGTTTCCGCCGAGGAAATCGAACTGTTTTCTAAATCCGGCACCTCTGCTGTCAGCATGCCGCTCTCCAACTGTGAAGTCGGCGGCGGTGTTGCGCCGGTAACCGAGCTTTTGCAAGCAGGCGTTCGCGTCGGCCTCGGAAGCGACGGTTATATCGATAATTTCTTTGAAGTGATGCGCGGCGCGTTTTTGATTCACAAAGCGCACCGACTCGACCCGCAGGCGATGCCCGCAAAAACCGTTTTTCAAATGGCAACCTCGCTCGGCGCACAAGCGATCGGCAGGCCCGATCTCGGTCGACTCGCGGAGGGATGCCCGGCGGATGTCATCACCGTGCTCGCGGATTCGCATACCCCCGTTACCGAGGAAAACATCTACGACCAGCTCGTGCTGTTCCGCAACCCCGAAGATGTTAGAAACGTTTTTGTCGGCGGCGAGCAGTTAAAAAAAGACGGCCGCCTCACCCGATTGGATCAAGCCGCAATCGGCGAAGAGCTTCGCGCCGCCTGTCAACGCTTCTGGTCGGTCATTCACTGACACACCCGGCACCGGCATACTGTTGTATCCGCCAGTGTCCACTATGATTTTATAACCGGAGAAATCGAATGCCGCTATTTGGTCAGAATAAAGAATTTCAAGTCATCAACCAATCCAAGCCGCGTATTGACGGCGTGGAGAAGGTTACAGGACGCGCACGATACGCAGCGGACCAGAGCCTGCCCGGCATGCTCTATGGCGGTATGCTGCGCAGCGGTCTTGTCAGCGCACGCGTGAAATCCATCGATACCAGCGCGGCAAAAGCCATGCCCGGCGTACACGCCGTTGTCACAGCGGCGGACCTCAAGAACCCGAAAAGCTGGGCGAGCTATATGTATCTCACGGACGTTGTCCGCTACCAGGGCGACACTGTCGCGCTCGTCGCGGCGGAATCTCGCGATCTGGTGTTGGACGCACTGGATGCCATCGCGGTGGAATATGAACCGCTCGATGCGGTGTTCGATATTCGCAGCGCGATGAAACCCGGCGCGCATGTGGTGCACGAAGAATACCCCGACAATATTTTCAGCCCCTCAATTTATCGGATTAAAAAAGGCGACGCGGATGCCGCTTTTGCCCGCGCGGACATCATCGTAGAGCGCGAATATGAAACGCAGTATGCCGAACACGCCTATATCGAACCCGAAGCGGTTGTGGCTTTTGAAAACCCGAACGAAGGGTGCATGACCGTGCTCTCCAGTTCCCAGAACCCGTTCTTTACGCGACGGTATGTTGCGGATATCCTCGGCACGTCGATGAATCGCGTGCAAATCATTCAGCAGACGCTCGGCGGCACATTCGGCGGCAAGGAAGAAGGCGTCGGTCTCGCGGCAGCCCGCGCGGCCTATCTGGCGCGACTGACAAAAAGACCGGTCAAGATCGTCTTTTCCCGTGAGGAATCATTCCTGGAAAGTGCGAAGCGGCATCCGTTCATCCTCCGCTACAAGGCGGGCATGACCAATGACGGCCGCATCATCGCCTGGAAAGGTACTCAGATTGACAACTGCGGCGCATACAATAACCAGACGCAGTTTATGAACTGGCGCGCCAATGTGCACAGCGCAGGCGCATATGCCATCGACAACATCGAAACCGAGACGTTCGGCGTCTTCACCAATAACATCCACGGCGGTGCCTTCCGCGGGTATAGTTCTCCGCAGTTGATCTATGCGCAGGAACAATTTATTGACGAGCTCGCAGAAGCGGCGGGCATGCGCGAAACGGATTTTCGCCGTCTCAACTGCCTCAAGGACGGCACCACGAACGCAACCGGAACAGAACTGAACCAGGTTACCCTCACGGAAGTGATGGATTACACACTCAAGCAGACGGACTACGACGCCAAACATGACGCTTATATCAAGCAGACGGACACGGAGTATCGCAGCGGAATCGGTATGGCGATTTGCCACCGCAGCTGCGGCTTCGGCGCGGAAGCACCGGATGCGTCCGGCGCTATGCTGATTGCAAACGAGGACGGCTCTGTTTATCTGAACACCGGCCTTGCCGAAAACGGTCAGGGATTAAAAACCGCATATGCCATGATCGTTGCGGAGTCGCTCGGCGTCTGCTATGAGGCCGTGAGCTTTTATGGAACCAACACGCATTCGATTCCCGATTGCGGCATGACGGTCGCCTCCCGCGGCACAGTCATGGGAGCGCAGTCCGTGCGTCTCGCGGGGCTAAAACTCAACGCAATCATGCGGCAAAACGCGATCGAACTCGGATTCTTTGACGACACTCGAAAAATTGAAGCCGCCTGCGGCCTGCCCACTGGCAGCCTGCGCGATCTTGTGGTGTCTGATCCCGACCAGCTCGTGCTCAAGGAGAGTGAATTCTATCTGCCGGAGTATCCGGACTATCACGTGCCGTTTGGCGCGGTGACCGGCAGCGGGCTCTGGGCAGGCAAGCAGATGAGCGCATTCGAATGGTTCACCCCGCCGCCCTGCATTCAGGATCATGAAACCGGACAGGGTGTCGCCGCGCCGACCTATGCCTACGGGTGCGTGGTGGCTGAAGTGCGCGTGGACATGCGCACGGGCTATGTGGATGTCGTGCGCGTCACCTCCTCCCATGATGTCGGAACGGCGGTCAACCCCGCGCTGATCATGGGGCAGGTATACGGCGGCATCGTCATGGGGCAGGGCTACGGCGTCTGCGAGGATATGGAACCGGTTCAAGGCATCTGCGTCAACAAAAACCTCGACGGCTATATCATACCCACCGCGATGGACATCCCGCAGATGCAGATCAATCTCTTTGAGTGCGACGACCCCGCAGGAACCTACGGCGCAAAGAGCGTTGGCGAACCCGCGACAGAGGCAGTTGCCGCGGCTGTTGCAAACGCTGTTGCAAACGCAACCGGTCGCCGCATCCGCGAAAACCCGGCCACACTGGAGCGGGTCCTGCTCGGCAAAAAACTCCGTTGACCATAGAAGCTCGTTTCTTCAACGGCAACACGACATTTCTGCGGTTTTAACCGCAGACGGGAGATTCATTCATGCAGCGTCCCCAGTATTACAAACCATCTTCGTTGGAAGACTGCCTGCAGGCACTGCACCAGGCAGGTTCCTCCGGCATGCCCTACGCGGGCGGAACAGACGTTATGATCCACCTGCGCGATCGAAGCGATGCCATACGTCCGATTCGCCTGCTGGTGGATCTATTCGGCATTGCGGAGCTGACCGGCATTACGCTTGACGAAGAGAATCGCGTGCACCTCGGCGCAATGACGACGCACACGGAAGCGGCGCGTTCCGATCTGCTGACCGTGCACGCGCCCTTTCTCAGCGCAGCAGCGAAAACGGTCGGGTCCCTGCAGATTCGAAACACCGGTACGATCGGCGGCAACGTCTGCAACGGTTCCCCCGCTGCAGACACGGTCACGCCGCTGGTTGCAATGGAAGCAACAGCCCGCGTGCTGAGCGCCACTGGCGAGCGTTTTGTCGCCGTAGAAGCGCTCTACGGCAAAAAAGGCATGACGCTGGAACCGGGCGAAATCGTAACCGAGTTCGTCTTCCCCTCCTATGCCGCTTGGAACACAGAGTTTTTAAAACTGGGCCGCAGAAAAGCCCTCGCCATCTCCCGCATGAACCTTGCATGCGCATTGCAGATCCAAAACGGCATCATCACGCAGGCGCACATCGCCCCCGGTTGCGTGTTTCGCACACCCGGACGCGTATCAAACGCAGAACAGCACGTGATCGGACAAAAGTCGGATCAGGAGCTGTTTGCTCAGGCCGGTCGCCTCGCAGCGCTGCAGATGATCGAGCGCACCGGCGTGCGCTGGTCGACCGAATACAAGCAACCCGTTCTGGAGGCGCTGACCGAACGCGGCCTCATGCGCGCGGCGGGTTTGAGCACGGAGGCATAACACAGTATGACAACACTTGATTTTACACTCAACGGAGAATCGATGTCCCTTGAAGTTGAAGACGGCATCCGCCTGATCGACCTGCTGCGGGACACGCTCGGCCTGACCGGCACGAAAGAGGGCTGCGGTGTTGGCGAATGCGGCGCATGCACGGTCATCGTCAACGGCAAGGCGGTCTGTTCCTGTATCACGCTCGCCGCAAGCCTCGGCGGCGCAAACGTCATCACCATCGAAGGCCTCTCCAAAAACGGCGAACTGGATGCGATTCAGCAGGCCATTCTCGACCATCACGCGCTCCAGTGCGGTTTTTGTACGCCGGGAATCGTGATGAGCGCAAAAGCACTGTTGGATGCAAACCCAAATCCGACCACTGAAGAGATCAAAGAAGCGCTGTCCGGCAATCTCTGCCGCTGTACGGGGTATCAACAGGTCATCGACGCCGTTGAAGACGCCGCAGAGCGCTATGCAGAAAAGAGGAACGCATGACCGAACAGAACAAATCCGGCAATCCGCTTGGCATCGACTTTTGCGGCATTCCGCTCAAGAGCCCGTTCATCCTCTCCTCCGGTCCGTCGGCCTATGGCAGCGAGGGCATGATCCGCGCAACGGAGCTGGGCTGCGGCGCTGTTGTAACCAAGACCATCCGCATTAAACGCGCAATCAACCCGGTTTGCCACATCGGAAAAATCAGCGAAACCACACTGATCAACGCAGAAAAATGGGCCGACAGCGATCGGCTCGTCTGGTATGAAAAAGAGATTCCAGAAGCGGTTCGTGCCGGGGCGGTCGTGATCGGCAGCGTCGGTCATACGCTCGGAGAAGCAAAGGCGATCGTTGCCGACGTAGAACGCGCTGGCGCACAGATGATCGAGCTGGTCTCCTATACTGAAGAAACTCTCCTGCCTATGCTGGAGTACACGAAGTCCCATGTGAGCGTTCCCGTGCTTTGCAAACTCAGCGGAAACTGGCCAAACGCCGCCGAAACCGCCGCAAAGTGCGCTGAACGCGGTGCGGACGGGTTTGCAGCCATCGACTCTATCGGCCCTACTCTGTCCATCGACATCGAAAACAGACGGCCGCGCATGTTCAGCGAAGACGGTTTCGGCTGGATGACCGGCAGCGCGATCAAACCCATCTCTCTGCGCATCAACGCGCAGATATCGCAGAATCCGCAAGTGAACAAGCCGGTATACGGCATCGGCGGCGTGCTCAACGCGCGAGACGCGGTCGAGTATCTGATGGTCGGTTGCCGCGCCGTCGGCGTTTGCTCGGTTGCGATTTTGAAGGGGTTGCCCTTTATCCGCAAGATGGTCGGTGAACTTGGAGCGCTTCTGCCGCAACTGGGATTCTCTTCCGTTGAGGAAGTCATCGGTTCCGCGCTTGGCAACTTTCCAAAAAAAGAGCTGGTCACCGAACTTGGTTTTGCATTTAACGCGGAAAAATGCAGCCGCTGTGAGCGCTGTGTGCGCGCGTGTCCATATGCGGCGAGGGTGCTGGAATACCCGGAAATGCGCGTTGACCCCGCTCTGTGCCGCGGTTGCGGCATCTGCGCGGATCTATGTCCGCGCGATGCGTTAACCGGCGTCATCCTGCCGCAGGATCCGTCCCATCAAGCGCTGTCCGAAGAGTCCGCTGCGTTTTATACGCAAGTGGAAACACTCAATCAGAACGGCGGCACACAATGATTCCTGAATCGAGCAAACGCCTCGTCACGGAACTTTGCAGCGGACTCATCCGCGCACAGAGCCTCTCCGGCGAGGAACACGATGCGATTTCGTACCTGCGGGATACGATGGAGGTGATCGGTTTTGACTCCGTTGAAATCGACCGCTACGGGAGCCTCATCGCCTGCATCGAGGGCAGCAGACCCGGTCCTTCCATCCTGCTGGACGCGCATATCGACACCGTTCCGGTCGAGAACGAAGCCGAGTGGTCGCATCCTCCTTTTTCCGGTGAAATTGCAAACGAGAAGCTATACGGACGCGGCGCGAGCGACATGAAAGGTTCTCTTGCGGCGATGACGATTGCCGCCGCCGATTTCGCGCGGGTCTGCAACGGTGATTTTCCGGGACGCATCTATGTTGCCGCCGTCGTTTGTGAAGAGTTGTTTGAGGGTGTTGGCGCGCGCTCGGTCTGTGAGCTGGCGCAGCCGGACTATGTGATCATCGGCGAAGCGTCCGAACAAAACCTCAAGATCGGACAGCGCGGACGTGCTGAAGTCGTCGTTGAAACAACCGGCATTCCCGCCCACTCCGCCAACCCGCAAAATGGTGTCAACGCCGTCACTGCCATGCGAAAGCTGCTGGACGAAATCGATCATATTGCGCCGGCACACTCTGCCACGCTGGGCGACGGTATCCTTGTGCTGACCGATCTGATCTCAAAGCCCTACCCCGGCTCTTCCGTGTTACCCAAGCGTTGCACGGCGACATTTGACCGCAGATTGCTGCCGGGTGAAACCGAGGCGGACGTGTTGGCGCCTGTCCAGGCCTGTATTGATAAACTCGCGTCGGCAGACGCTTCATTCCACGCAACAACCTTTATCCGCACCGGCAGCGTCTCCTGCTATACCGGCGAGTTCATTACGGCAAAGCGGTTCTTCCCCGGTTGGGAGGAATCGTCCGATGCAGACTATGTCGCCGCCGCACTTGGCGCATTGCGCACGGTGAACCAAGGCACTGCACTTTCAGCATATTCTTTTTGCACAAACGGCAGCTATTATGCCGGAGAGGCGGGCATACGTACGCTCGGCTACGGACCATCGCTCGAATCGCTGGCGCATACGACCGACGAGTACATCGCGCTGGTCGAGCTCTTTACCGCAGTGGAGGGTTATCAGGCAATCCTGCGTGCGCTCAGCGCGCTGTAACCGCTGCTATTACTCCGTGTACTGTACAAATAAAAACGGGAACTTCCAATGTGTGAAGTTCCCGTTTTTTTATGCTACTGTTGCCTGTCGTGCTTACCTGGCGGTTTCCAGCGCAGCCAGCACTGCCTCTTTCGTAATCGGCAGACGGTTCATCTCCAGTCCCAGCGCGTTTGATACCGCGTTGCCGATGGCGGAGAGCGTTGGAACAACCGAGCATTCACCGATGCTTTTTGCGCCGAACGGCCCGGCGGGCTCATAGGAATCCAGCGCCTCCACATGCAGCTCATTGGGCATATCCGGCGCATACAGCATCCGGTAGCGTTTCAGGTTGCGGTTTTTCACCGCGCCTGTTGTTTCATCCACATTCATGTCTTCACTGAGCGCATTGCCGATTCCCATTTGCAGCGCACCTTCGATCTGACCGGTTACGGAAAGAGGATTGATCGCAGTGCCAACATCGTGAATCGCGGCGTAGGCAAGAACGCGAACCTCACCGGTTTGCGTGTCCACACGCACCTTTGCGATATGCGCGCCATAAGACATGATTGCTGCTTGCGATGCAAACGAGTCCGCGCAAAGCAGCTCCCGCTGCTCTTGTTCGCGTGCGTACTGTACGATTTCTTCCAGTGTGACGCTCTCTCCCGATTCGGCGAAAGCCCTGCCTTCGCGAAACTTGAGCGACCCGGCGGGCACTTGCAGTTGCTTTGCCGCAACTCCTGCCATCATAGTGCGCATGCGCTCGGCAATCTTCAGCGCGCCGTGCCCGGAAACAAATGTACCACGGCTGGAATAGTCACCCAACTGATATGGCGTCAATCGTGTGTCCGCTTCGACAGTATCGATGTCAACTAGGTTCATGCCGAGCGTCTCCGCCACAATCTGCTTTTGCAGCGTAACAGAAGAGTTCCCCATCTCATTGGAAGGAGTAAACAGCACACAGGTTCCGTCGCAATTCATCTTGAGCATCAGTCCGGTGATATCCGGTTTGATGCCAAACATGCCGTTGCCGTGCGCACCGACGCCGACGCCGATACCGATGCGGTATCGCTCGCCCCGGCTCAGTTGCTGTTTCTGCAGGGCGTCTTCATAATGCATCACCTCAGCCGCGCGGTTGAGGCAGTCGATTGGACGCGCGTTGCCATGCGGAACATCGTTTCGCGGATCAGCGCCGTTTTGGCTGGTCAGGTTCTTTCGCTGCAGCTCCAGCATGTCGATCCCAAGTTCTCTGGAGATCGTGTTCATCTGCCGCTGCTGCGCAAAGAACAGCTGAGGCGACCCGAACCCGCGCATCGGCCCGCCGATGGTCGTGTTCGTGATCACCGGATAGCCCGTGAAGCGTATATTGGGGCACTGATGCACCTTGAACAGGCGGCCGCACATTGCCCAGACAACGCTCGTTGAACCGGATGCGTATGCGCCTGCGTTGGTGTACACCGTCATGTCCTCGGCAACGATTGTGCCGTCGTTCATCACGCCGGTGCGCAGTTTCAGCTTCATCGCATGGCGGTTTCGCGTCGAGCAGATGTCTTCGTTCCTCGTATAAACCAGCTTGACCGGACGCCCTGTCTTGATGGCGAGTGCCGCGCTGACCGGCTCGGTCACCAGGTCTATCTTGCCGCCGAACGCGCCGCCGATTGCAGGCACGCTCACGCGTACCTTGCTCATCGGCATGCCGAAGATGGTCGCGAGATTTCTGCGCATGGCAAACGTGTCCTGCGACGGGGTGTAAACCGTCAGCATGCCTTCCGCGTCATAGGTCGAAAGGGATGCATGCGGCTCGATTGCGCCGTGGTGAATCGCAGGGCAGTCGTATTCGCCGTAGAAGATGCGGTCCGCCTTCGCCATCGCCGCATCGACATCTCCGCTGCTCTGCGAAACGGTGGTAATCAGGTTCCCTCGCTCCAGCTCGCCGTGATCGTGTATCACATATGCGTCTTCATCCAGCGCATGCACAGGGTCATAGTTGACCGGTAAATCCTCGTATTCCACGTCGATCAGCCGGATGGCCTCCGCCGCGATCTTCTCCGTGTCCGCGGCGACGGCGGCCACTTTGTCGCCAACATAGCGCACCACAGCCGGAAACAGCTGCTCCGTCATATATTCACCGAGCACCTCGCCGCAGCTGTTAAACCAGCACTCCGGTGTGTTGAAGCGGCTTACGACGGCGTGTACCCCAGGCAGCGCCTCCGCGCGGGACGTATCGATCGAAACGATCCGCGCATGCGGTTTTGGACTAAAGAGCACCTTGGCGTGCAGCATATGCGGCAGGTGCATATCCGCCGTGTAGATCAGTTGCCCTGTCGCTTTCAGTGCCGCTTGCGAAATCGGAGTTTTCTTGCCTATATATTGATAGTCGTTGTGTTTTTGTTCATCCATTTGACGTTCCCTCGCCGGATATCATCCTCGCTGCTTGACGAATCGCTTCCACGATCTTGACATATCCGGTACAGCGGCAAAGATTGTTGCCCAGCGCTTCTCGAATCTCGTCTTCTGTCGGGTCGGGATTGCGATCCAGCAGTGCCTTTGCCGAAATGATCATGCCGGGTGTGCAGAATCCGCACTGGATCGCGCCGCAGTCAATGAACGCGCGCTGAATCGGATGCAGCTCCGTGCCGTTGGACATGCCCTCGATCGTATCGATTCGCTTGCCTTCCAGCGTCACAAACTTGATCAGGCAGGAGTTTTTCGCTTCGCCTTCTATAATTACTTTGCAAGCGCCGCAATCGCCCGTGTTGCAACCGCATTTTGTCCCGGTCAACCCGAGTACATCGCGCAAAACAAACAAAAGCGTCCAGTTCCGTTCCGCCGCTACTTCAATCGTCTCTCCGTTGAGAATAATTCGAATCTGATCCATGTATCCACCCGTTAAGTTAGTACTACTATTATAGCATCTTTTCTGTTTTGTGGCTAGAAAAAATACGCCTTTGGGCGTATTGTTTGATGCGTAATTCGTTTTTTGCTCAGCGCCAGCTTTTGCGGACAAAGCGCAGGTCGAAATGCGAACTGCGGTAATAGATAAACGAGTGCAGCAGAACGCGATAATCGTGGCTGTATCCGATTTCGTCCAGCACCAGAATCGGTTCCGGTTCGGTCAGGTCCATCGCACGGTTAAACCAGTCTTCCGAGAGAATCGCTTTTACCGACGATAAAGAGTAGATGATCGGCTGATTGCAAAACGTATTGAGAAAGTCAAAATGGCTCATCGATTGCAGTTTCGCAATCGATTCGTCGTCTTCGGGAAGCACTTCCGTGACGATACGGTCTTTTACATAGGCTGCGGGAATGCCGTTTGCCGTGATGATTTTCTCACTCAGCAGATACCCCTCGTGGCTCAGGTTGAAAACGGGGTCCTCCTGGCGCACAAACGCCAGATTGCAGGAGTGAATCGTTGGATGATAGCCGGATTCTCGAAACGCGACGAAAATCTCCGGGTCGATGTCGATGCGGCACTTCGCGCTGACCAAATCCGGGTTGGCAATCGTTCCGCGACCGCGATGGCGAGTGATGATGCCCATCTGTTCCAGCGACGCCAGCGCGTCCCGCAGGACGTTTCTACTTACGCCAAGCGTGGCCGCCAAACCGCTTTCGTTCGGCAGTTTAAAGGGCATTCCCGGTGTTGCCTGGGTTTTTATAATGTCAATGATGGCCAGCTTTGTGGTCTGCGAAAGCAATGCTTGCGCGCCCTTTGCTGCAGGTTCGGTTGTCACTAGGCTTCTTCCATTCTGTCTTCGGACTGTAGTATTGATCAATCAACGGTTGCTACAACTCTGCAACTGAATCATTTTATCATGCATGCATGTGCAGTACAAGGGCGTTTCGCATTAAGTACGAAGTTCATACTACATGTTTGCCGTATACTGCGAGCATGGAAACGGTTGGTTGATTTCACGCTGAATGTCGTCTTGTCAACTTGCTAGTAAGCAAGGCTGCGCCACGGTCTGCGTCTGTTACCCGCAATTCCAGCGCGCTCCACAAGGTCGTCCGCCTGCAGGCGGCATTGTTTGATGACGATTTCCTCGTCCATTGTGGTCAGGACGCCTTCATATAACACGGCCGCGCCGTCCACCAAAACGGTCTCCACGTTGTCCATGCCGCTCGAGTACACGAGTGTGGAGACAGGATTGTGCATTGGGATCGCCTTCATGTTCCGCTCCGGATTAAACACGAAAAGGTCTGCGCGTTTGCCGGGTTCAATCGATCCGATCTCGTGCTCGAGTCCGATGCAGCGCGCGCCTTCGATCGTTGCCATTTCAAGCACTTTTTCAGCCGTCATGATCGTCGGGTCGCGATGCGTCACCTTTTGCAGCAGGGCAGTGATCTTAAGCACCTCGAGCATATCGTTTGAGTTGTTGCTCGCCGCGCCGTCCGTGCCGAGCGCAACGTCGATCCCCGCCTGATTCATCTGCGGAATGGGCGCAACGCCGCTGCTGAGATACATATTGCTCACAGGATTATGCGATACTTTCGCGCCGTGGTATTTGATCATGCGTATATCGCGGTCGTTGAGCTGAACGCAGTGCACAAGCAGTGTCTTTTCATCCAGCAGGCCGTATTGCACCAGCAGTTCCAGATCGTCCGTGCCGTGCATGGATATGGTTGATTCGCGGTCAAACGGTGTCTCCGCCGTATGAATCGTCAGCAGCAGACCAAGCTCTTCTTTGAGACGCTGCGTCATGCGCAGGCAAGCCGGACTCGTGCCCCAGGTGATGGCCGGCGCAAGGCAAATCGAGATGCGTCCGTTGTCCGCGCCGTGATATTGCTGCACCAACCGCCGGACATCCGCCTCGATCTTGTCCGTTGACTGCATGATCTCTCTGCGAACGCCGAATTCCTCGCCGCAGTCCATATAGCCGCGCCCGAAAACGCCGCGAATCTTCAGCTCACGCATGGCGCGAATCACCGCGTCGTCCAGCCCGTCCATCGGGTGCGGATACATATAATCCAGCTGCGTGGTCACGCCGCTGCGGATGCCTTCGATGCAGCCGATCAACGCGCCGCAATAGCAATCTTCAGGTTGCAGCTGCCCGCCGACCGGATACGTCATATCGTTGAGCCAGTCTTTGAGGACTTTATCGTCGCCCATGCCCTTAAGATTCGTTTGGAACAGGTGGTTGTGCGTGTTGATCAACCCGGGAAACACAGCCTTGCCTTCGCCTTCTATGGTGCGCTTTGCGTCCGGATAACGCTCGGCCAATGCGTCCGTGTCCCCAACGTCCAGAATGCGTCCCTGGTCGATGGCAACAGCCGCGTGATACAATATCTCGCGTGCGGGATTCATCGTAACTATGGTGGTGTTCGTGATCAGGCAATCGATCATGCGGCTCTCCTCTATCGCGGGCTCTCGCCTCGTACGGTATCATTATTGGTTGGTGAAATCCAGTCTTACTGAAAAAAACGGGCCGCGCGCCTCAGCACATCGGCCCCGCCATCGCGTCCTGCATGTAAGCCGATATGGCTTCCAGCAAGGAATCGCATATATAGTCAAAGAATATCTTCCCTTTGTCCGCCCTCGCGGTCGTGGCGTCTCCGATTACGCCGGAAAGAGAAACCTCTTTTGTCAGCCAGAACTTCGGCAGTTCGCCCGATTTGCAGTTTCGCTCCTTCAGCAATTGCGGCGGAACACTCTGGTCGACCAAGTTCGGCGAGAGGTATTGCAGAATCGAGGTTTCCAGCTCTCCCGCATGCACGTCAATCCCGATTGGATTCTCAATGGTGTCCCGCAGCGCGTCGAAAAACCCGTGCGTGAAATACTGGAACGACGTCAGATGGCAGTCCGGATGCGCCGCTTTGAACTCCCGAATGAACACTTCCAGCAGACTTGTGTTTCCACCGTGTGTGTTTACAAACGCAAAGTAGCGAAAGCCGTGGTCATACACCGCACGTAACTGCTGTTCGAGCAGTTCTAGGAGCAGACGTGCAGGAATCGTAACCGTGCCGCAAAAGCCGGTATGCTCTGCGTTCAACCCGAACTGGAGTTCGGGAAACAAAAGTGCCTCAAACCCCTGCGTCTCTTTTGTCGCGAGCCGATCCGAAATCGCCCTTGCCAGCAAGAAATCCGTTCCGACCGGCAGATGCCAGCCATGCTGTTCGATCGAACCGATTGGAAACAGAACGATGGTTTGCGCACGGTCAAGCCCGTCAAGCTCTTTCCAGGAACATTCGGCAAACCGTTTCATGGTTTCTCTTCTTTCTATCGCTTAGGATGCAGTTCAGCAAAACTCCTGTTGAAACGCAAGCAGGCTTTCTTTGACAGCCGTTGCGGAAGGCAGCGACACTATACGTTGTGCAAGCGCCTCGCAGTCCTTGCTGTCATACTTTCTCACGTTGCGTTTCGTCATCGGGACGGAGTTCGGGCTCATCGAGAGCCGATCGACGCCAAAGCCGATAAACGCCGGCAGCAGCAGCGGGTCACTTGCCGCCTCGCCGCAGATTGCTGTCTCGATTCCGGCCTGATGCCCGTTTTGCGCAACCTGAGCAATCTGCCGCAACACCGCAGGATGATACGGGGTATAAAGCGACGCGATGCTCTGATTGAGCCGGTCCGTCGCGAGCGTGTATTGAATTAAATCGTTGGTTCCGATACTGAAGAAGTCCACTTCTTTTGCAAACAAATCACTCATCGTTGCAACGGATGGAATTTCGACCATGATGCCGATTTTTATATCGGCGTGATACGCATGTCCGGATTGATCAAGCGAGGCCTTTGCCTCGTCAACCATCGTCTTTGCCTGCGTCAGTTCTTCCATAGAAGAAATCATCGGAAACAGGATGGCGATGTCGCCGTATACGCTAGCGCGCAGGATGGCGCGCAGCTGCGTTAAAAACAGATCCTTCTTCTGGAGCGATACACGAATGGCGCGCAGGCCGAGAAACGGGTTTTGCTCCGCCGGCAATTGCAGGCTCGGCACCGGTTTGTCACCGCCAATGTCCATTGTGCGAATCACGACTTCTCTGCCGCACATCGTCTTTGCGGCCTGCGTATACGCGGAGAACTGCTCCTCCTCGTCCGGCAGCGTGCTCCGCTCCATAAAGAGAAACTCGCTCCGGAATAGGCCGATGCCGTCGGCACAAACATCGCTTGCAAGCGCAGCCTCGTCGGGTTTGCCGATGTTTGCTTCCACGATGATACGCGTGCCGTCCTTGGTAACCGCGTCCATCTGCTTCTCTGCGGCGCAGGCGCACTGCTCTTCGTCAAAGCGGGCCATCGCACATGTCAGTGAATCCAGCGTTTGTTCGTCCGGATTGACGTGGACATCGCCGCTGAAACTGTCTGCAACTATCAGATCCCCGTCGGTTACGGCAGAGCAAACGCCGCAGACACCGACAACCGTTGGAATCCCTTTGAGCTTTGCCAGAATCGCCGCATGCGCAGTGATGTTGCCTTTTTCAGACACCAGCGCCGAAACGCGATCTTGATCCAGCCCGATCACAAAGGATGGAACCAATTCTTCCATCACGATGACAAAGCGCTCTTTCGCATCTCCGGCATCCTCCGGTTCATCCGCTGTCCTACCGGCCAGATAGTCCAGCATGCTGTTGTATAGATCCCGTATATCAGCGCTGCGCTCGCTGATCAACTCGCTGTCAACCTGCGCAAGGATCATTGCAATCCGCTCGCCTACCTCGCGCACGGCCCACTCCGCGTTCACCGACTCGTTCTGTATGGTCTCGCGAATCGCGTCCACAAAACCGGGATCCTCTAAAAACGCCAAATGCGACTCGAATATCTTCTCGCCGTCGTCTCCGGCGGCTGCAATTTCTTTATCCAGCAGTGCTTCTACGGTGCGCTTCGTCTCGTCAAAAGCCGCCTCAAACCGCAAAAGCTCCGTCTGGTAATTTTCTACCACATATTTTTTTATATCTCGAACCTGACCGGCTTTTACCTTTGCCCTGCCGCGTCCAAATCCGATGCAATTCCCCGTGCCGTTCAGCAATCCTACAACCCCCTGCACTCTACCTCCGGCCGGATACTCCCGCCGCTCGGCCGATTCGTCAATTTCGCTCCTGCTTTTGTCAGGCGGTGTTTAGTCTATTTCGCTCTCCAAAATCGCCTTGATGGCCTGCATTGCTTCCACCTCGTCAGTTCCGTCGCATGTAACTTCCACCGTGTCCTGACAGTTTACATTGATCGAAAGAACGTCAATGATGCTCTTTGCGTTGCCGCTTTTTCCGTCTTTTGAGATGCGAATCGCAGATTGAAATGTCTTTGCCGTCTTCATGACGGTTGCAGCCGGCCTTGCGTGCAGGCCGCACTTACATTTTACAACGATCGAATTGTTTTGCATATGTTCAGTCTCCAGAGAAGAGCGGCAGGAGCGGTTGCCCGCACCCGCCACCCTTTTATTCGTTTCCTGTTTCTCCAGCTGGTTTAGAAGATGCCCAAAGAACCGCCAACGAGGCCGACCACGGCGACGCCGAGCAGGATCATCCAGGTCTTCACGCGCTTTGTCGACAGCCAGTAGATAACCAGCGTCAACGCCAGCGGCAGCAGGTTCGGCATAATCGCGTCGAAGAGGTTCGCCTGAAGATCAAACGGAACCTGTCCGATGTTGAAGACGATCTTGGTGCCAAAGTTAACGTACTGCGAAATCAGTCCGCCCATAACCATGGTTCCAAGGATACCGGCTGCGCCGATCCAGGTCTTCATCTTGCCGTCTTGCAGCATGTTGGTGATTGCGTTTGTGCCGAGCTGATAGCCCTTCATCCAGGAAGAACGGGCGATCGTTACCAGCGTTGCGGTGAGGCCGAACAGAACGAGCAGCGGCCCGAACATGTTGCCGGTCAGAGCAAGGCTGATGCCGAGGGCGACGAACAGCGGGATGATAACGCCCTGAATCAGGGAATCACCAACGCCAGCCATCGGTCCCATGAGACCGGTTTTGAACGCGTTGATCGCTTCGCCGCTGATATCGGCTCCGTTCGCTTTTTTCTCTTCCATCGCGATCGTCGCGCCATGGATAACGGCGCCGAGATTCGGATCGGTATTGAAGAATACGAGGTGACGTTCGAGACCGTCTACGAGGTCGTCCTTTTTGGGGTACAGCTTCTTCAGAATTGGCGCCATCGCCATAGCAAATGCTGTTCCCTGCATACGCTCATAGTTGTAGTTTGCGTGAGAGAAAAGCTGCCAAAGCCAAAAGGACTTGCTTACATCTTTCTTGGTCAGTTTAACTGACTGATCACCCTTGCGCTCCATCTTCTGCGGCTCCTTCCTTCTTATTGTTCATGAGCATGTAGATCAACGCAGCGGCTACGCCAAACAGGCCGACGCCGATGATGCTGATTTTGAAATACGCAACAAGCAGAAAGCCGATGATGAGGAATGGCCAGGTCTGCTTTTTGAGGATGGCACGCAGGTTGAGCGCGATACCAACCGCGGGAAGCATGCCGCCAACAACGCCAATGCCGTTGAAGATCGGGCTGCCAACGATACCGCTAATCACATTGCCGACCGCTTCGCTTACGTACACGCAGAACAGCGTGACGAAGATCATCTTAAAGAGGAAGAGCATTGTCTGCGCAGGCACCCAGTTCATCAGCTGTACGCCGCGAACGTTGCCTTTCTTGGCAAAAGCATCTGCCCAGTGCGCAAACACGGAGGAGATCGTCATGCGGCCAACCCACACGACTGTACCGATCAGGCCGATCGGAACCGCAATTGCAAGTGCAACTTCCGTTGTCGTATGCATCGCCAGAGCAAAGGCCGTGCCGACATATCCGGCAAGTGCCATGTCGCTCGGGATCGATCCGCCGACGCTCATGTGGCCGAGGAAGATCAGGTTGATCGTTGCGCCGATGATTGTGCCTTGCACCGGATCACCCATGACCAGACCAACGAGGAATCCGGCGACCACCGGCCGCTGGAGTACGTAATAGCCGTCGCCGAACCAAAAAGGCGCATCAGCAAAATAATACAGGAAAGCTATGACTATAGCTTGCCACCATTCCATATGGGGTACCTCCCTTTCGCTATCAACTGAGTGTTACTAGTACTTGATTTTATCAAGTTCCATTGACTTAGCCTCGGGCAGCATCTGAAAATAGATGTGGATTCCCTCGGCAGCAAGTCCTACCAACGTGTCGTATTCCTGTTTTGTCAGCTGTGTACTCCGCATTACCGCTTTGCGTCCGGGGCCCGCGCCGACGTTTCCGACATTGATCTCTTTGATTTCGACACCCAGATCGCGCAGTTCACGCAATGCTGCTGGTGCTTTCACCAGAACAATTGCATTTTCACCCGACCCGCTTGCCTGAATCACCGGAACCGCATCGGCTACTGTCAGTATCTGGACGGAACACCCGGATGGCACCGCCATCTTCATAATATCGCATAGGAATGTGTTCTTCGCGGTCGCGTCGTCAGCAACGATGATCTTTGTGATGTCAAAGATTCTCGCCCATGCTGTCATGACCTGACCATGCACCAGACGGTCGTCAATGCGGTAAAGCGCTATACTCATTCTTTGTCCTCCTTTCTGTTATAATTTGCCAGCAAGTCCGTTGAGTTTACAATTCCGGTCTTGCCAGTTTTACAGGCAACCTGTAATAACTCTTCCATATTCATCTCATCGCGAAGCGATAAAATTTCCAGCAGCATCGGCAGGTTGGTTCCGGCAATGCAGGCAGACCCGCGCTTGAGCGCCATCACCATTCCCGCGTTGTACGGTGTACCGGTTTGCAAGTCCGACAGAATCAGAACGTTTTTGCTGTCTTCCGCTTCGTCGATCACCGTCTCGATCTTCTGGGCAAAGCTGTCCGGTGAATCGCCCTGATACAGGCCGATCACGCTGACTTTCTCCTGCTCGCCGAGAATCATCTCAGAAGCCTCACGTAAACCGGCTGCAAATGAACCATGGCTTACCAGGATCAGTTCAATCATTGTCACGTTCCTCTTCCGTATTATTTTGTCAGGTCGATCAGCACGCGGTATGTGTCCGGGCTGGATGCGCGCTGGAATGCCTGCTGGCATTCTTCCATGCCGTACCGTTCGGAGATAAACGGCTCCACATCGATCAGCTTGTATCCCAGCAGTCTGGTCGCTTCCCAGAAAGCCTTGACCGTCGGGCTGAATGAACCGGTGATCATTTTTTCGCTATAGTGGATTTTGTTCGGTTCAAACGGAACCTCACCTGCGGGATGGAACGAACCGTAATACACGATGCGTCCTTTTTTCGCCAGTGCGTCGATGTATTCACCCGCGAGTTTGAGCACGTTGACGGTGAAGAACACGACATGCGCGCCTCTTCCGTTGGTCAGCTCTTTGATGCGCGCAATAGCGTCGCACTCCATCGGGTTGATCACGATATCTGCGCCGAGCTTGCGCGCGGTCTCACGCCGCGCTTCGTCGGGCTCAACCAGCATGACGCGCGCGCCGCGCTTTTTCGCCAGCAGGCTGTGCAGCTGTCCCATGATGCCGCCGCCGACGATGACAACGTCCTCGCCAAATCCGACATTTGCGTTCTCCATGCTTCTCAGGCAGCACGCCGTGGGTTCTGCAAAGGCGCAAATGTCCAAATCCGCGCTCTGATCCGGCAGAGCGAACACTCTGGTGGAAGAGATTGCGATATACTGCGCCATGCCGCCCGAACCGGGAATCCCGTCATAAAAACGTTTCTTGGACTTTCCGGTGCAGAGGTTATCATCGCCGCGATAGCAGTGCTCGCACTGACCGCAGCTGTCATATGTTTTTACGACAACGGGATCTCCGACCTTCAGGTCGGTAAACGTTCCCTCGGGAATCGCCGCAACGCGGCCGGATACTTCATGCCCGGGTAAAAACGGCAGTTTGACGTCCCCGCCGGTGAAGATCCTCTGCTCCCAGGTGCAGATCAGGCAGCGCTCGAGCTTCACCAGTATTTCGCCTTCCACAGGCACCGGTGTGCTCACTTCACGCACTTCCGCTTTATAGGGTTCGTAGACGAAAATCGCCTTCATTTTCTCTGGTATCATAGTCCGCCTCAATCCATTTTGATATCGCTTGCTTTTGCCCCTTCATGTACAAGTCGTACGAGGTCGCGGGTGACGCGCTCCGGATCGGAGCTCTTCCAAACATTGCGGCCGATTGCAACGCCGCGTGCACCGGCTTCCATCGCCTGCTCGATGCACAGATACAGGGAGCTGAGGTCCTTAACCGCTTCGCCGCCCAGCACGATAACCGGCTGATAGGACGCGGCGATGACTTTCTTATAAGACTCCGCATCTCCGGCAAACGCCGTTTTGATGATGTGCGCGCCGCACTCGCAACCGGTGCGCGCCGTAACGACGAGGTTTTCAATCGTATTGGGGATCGCCGGCGAGAATCCGCCCGGCAGCATCTCGGCCATGACGGGGATGCCCATGGCGTCGCCCTTGCGGCAATAGTCGGCCAGCTGTTTGAGGGACTGATGCTCGTATGGCGAGCCGGGGAACCCCATGCAGATGATCGCATCCGCACCAAGGCGCAGCGCATCTTCGATGTCAAACATTGCATCCTGGCAATAGTCGTCGCTATTGAGGCAGGAGTTTCCGCCGTCGACACGTAAAATCAGATTCACATCCTTGAGAATATCTTCATATTTTTTCGCAATGCCGTATGTGGTCAAAATCGCGTCCGCTCCGCCGCGGATGATGGCGCGCAGTTTTTCGCCTACATCGTCCAAAGCAGGGTTCACGCTCATGCCGAGGCCATGGTCCATGGCAACAACGACCATATTGCCGTCTTCACGAAACAGTTTGGATAGTCTTCTCATTGTTCATTTCCTCCACCGATAATTTTCCGTTTTCGATCTCGTTGATCTTATATACCCAACGCTCTATCAGGGTAATTCATAACGAAGCTTTTGTAAAACCACCATCGTGTGTGGGTTCTTTATCACTATATAGGTAAACGTATAAAAAACAATTTCCCTTCAAGCCTGATTACGTCTTTGCAATCACACAAGCGAGTCATTGCTTGCTTTGAGGTATCGTTCTTCGAAGTATTGCTTCTGATTGACTGATCGGTTCAGCCTGAGTTGATTTTTTCGTTTTGTTCGCTTTTCGTCGTCTTTGACGCAGGATGATGATCGTTGTTGATTCGCCGTTGCTGATGTCCGCCGGTTTCGATTCGGAGTGCTGATGCATCCGGTTGGCGGCTCAGTTCGGGTCTTTATATGAAACCGGCGATCTGCCGGGTGTCTCGCGCGCTGACAACCTTTGGAGCCAGTTGGAACACGCGGTTTGAAAAGTAGTACTAATTGTTTTATGTGCTTATTATATCGGCTTCACACTGTTGACACAATATAACAATCAAACAATATTTCTTCTACTTTATTGTAAACACTTCACAATGTGTTTTTAAAATGATATATTATTTCTAGTTTTGTTGCAGAAAATCGTGCTCTATTTTGGAAAAACTTTCATGGACAGCAACGAATTGTTCATTATGTTTATTAACGATCGACAAACACCGGATACATCTGTGCTCGCTTGCCGCCGCAGAAAGAAGGTGGTACTATTAATCTTTGGGGGATAAATCCGCATGAAATCAGCAATCAAGAAATTCTCTCGTCAAACGATGGTTGGGCTCTCTTCTTTGCAGGGCTGTCTCGTTTTGTCCAATCAATGCTCTATGAACGATGAGATTGTTCGCGCAACCGTCGTGGAGGATGTAAACCTCGGTAAATGGGCGCAACCCGGCGATGCCGTCATCTGCTCCGGTTACCCCTTTCACACGAATATGGATCTTCTGTATGATGCGCTGCAACAGCTGCATACGGCGGGCGCCGTTGCGCTTTGCATCAAACCCATACGCAGCAAACCGTTTTCACCGGAGCTGATCGCGCTGGCAAACTCACTGAATCTGCTTTTTGTCGAGCTCCCGCGGGAGGCCGTGTTCGCAAACATCATTCAGGAGATCTCTGAGAAGATACTCGACATCAAAGCCACAACATTCAGCATGCTGCAAACGCAGACCGAGAGTCTGCTTGAAATCCTGTTTCGCGAAAATGTGTTGGAAGATTGCTTTCTGCACATTGAACAGTTCATCGGCAATCCCGTTATCGCGTTTGCTCCAAACGGAAAGCTGTATATGAGCCGAGAAACCCGTGCGCTCTTCTCGGCAGAAGATCAGGCAGAGGTGTTCCGGGCTTCCCTGCAGCAGCGGCAGAACGGTCGGTCCGAGTCCGAAATCACCATCCATAGCCGGAAAACCGTGTTCGACTTCATTGAAATCAGCATCACCGGCGACGAACCCCTCCTGCTCGGTATTGTCGAATGGAACATGCAGACCGACGAACTTGATTTTCTTGCGCTCAAGAGAATCGGGAAATTCCTTGCCGTCGAGGTGAAGAACGCATCCACCGTGGAGAAGGTGCAGCGCCGTCAGGAAGACACGCTCATCAACGACCTGTTCTCCGGTGAGTTTACGAGCAACTCCGACATTGTCGCCGCCGCCGCTTCTTATAATTATCAGCTCGACAGAAATTGGAAGTACCGGATCGCGATCGTCAGCAGAATCGTCCGCGAAAACGGAACAGCCGCAAATTTCAACGTCGCCAACTTTTTGCAGGGTGCCAGAGAGTATCTCAATATAGACGCCATCATCACCTATTATGCCGGAAATATCGTGCTGATGTTTTGCGACGGCAGCGAAACGTCTGTCATTACCCGATTTTTGAAGATTTATGCCAGCTTCGTCGGCAACGAGGACGCGCAGGTGTATCTCAGCGGCCCAACATCGCTCGTAGGCATACCGTCCGCTCTGGAACAGGCGCGCAACATCGCCGCCATTTGCGAGCGCTGTGAGATTCCCGATACGATTGTAACCACCGAGCGCCTCGGCACACTCTGGTTGCTGAATCTGCTGCCGCGCGACGTCACGGTGACCGACTTTGTGAACCGCCATCTCACACCGTTGAAACAATACGACAGCGAACACAAGAGCAACCTGCTCCAGACGCTGGACACCTATCTGGGAACCGGAGGAAACGCCATGCTCACCGCGCAAATGCTGTTTGCGCATTACAACACCGTCACCTACCGGCTTGACAAGGTGCAGAGCCTGATCGGCGTCGATTTGAAGGACAACGATATTCGTCTTCAGTTACAAATCGCGCTGAAACTGGACCGGTTGCTCGCAAACGTCTAAACACCGTATCACGCTTTTCGATTCAATAGAGAGAGCAAATGATTTCTATTATATTCTCTTATATTCTTTTCCCGACAAGGCTTTTACGACAAAGCTTTTCTCCTCGTCAAACGGCCAGATGAAATAGCGTGACTCGACTGATTCGAGCGTGGTTTCCAGCTGGGCCATGGCATCGAGCGCCAACCCGTTCCCCTCTTCATCGATCAAAGACTGCATCAGGCTCTCGTCTATGCGGTCTTTTTTGATCTGCCGGGAAAGCGCTGTAAGCCGCGGATCGTCCGCGTTGAGCTCCATCATATCGGACAGCACGATCAGACTTCCGCCGGGAGAGAGCAGATGCAGCATCAGTTGATTATAGTTGTGAAGCACGCTTTTCATTCCGTCATGCGCCGTAAGCAAAATTTGATTCAATTCGTCGTATGTATATCGACCAGAAGCGTACAGAATCTTGAGCAGCACTTCGATCTGCGTATAGACGAGCTGCGTGTAGACAGGACAGGACAGAACGAGGTCAAACGAAGAGCCGGGCAGCAGTGGCTCCGGCTCTAGTTCGGATAGAATCTTCTTTAATTCACACGAAAGCCCGGTTGCGGTTAACTGATCCAGCACGGCGGCTTCCAGCCGCTCGAACAGCCGCGCGCGCTGCGCGCCGGAGAAGTCGCAATTGACGACTTCGATCTTCTCCCGTTCTTCTTGCGACAGCTGTTGTCGATCCATCCCCGCTTGAACGGATTCGACATCGATATCGGCCAGCACGACGTGCTCCGACGCGCTGCATAAGACATGCAGATCGACGTCGTTGAGCGCACCCGCGCCAAGGACGACGCTGTTGTTCCATGCACCGCAGAGCAGCCTGCCGGTTTCGCTCCGGTAGGCTGCCCAGCGATTGAACTTTTCGTCGGGGTTATGGCTGTTGTTGACATCCCTGTTGAATTGCCCGACGCTGAAGTTTTTCAGTTTGAACGGCACGGTTACTTTCCGCCGAGGAGCTTGTCGATGCCGATGGCCGCCTGATGTCCGTCCGCAACACCGTTGATGATATCCATGCCGCGGATCAGATCACCGCCGACAAACAGCCATGGCAATCCTTCGACCTGTCGGTTTTCGTTGACCTGAATCTTACCGCGGTTCATCTTGATCTGGCTGGACACCGACTCCGGCAGGTAGGACAGATCGGACATCTGTCCGACCGCCAGATACACCTGTTTTGCAACGATGCAGACTTCCGCGCTGTAGTCGAACTCCGGGTTGAATCGGTGGTTTTCGTCGAACAAGCGTGTGCAAACGCAGCCCTGAATGGCGGTCACCGAGCCGGTTTCAACGTCGATATCGATCTTCTGCGGTCCGCACCCGAGATTCATCTGGATACCTTCTTCCGCACCGGCGAGAATCTCTTCCTCGTCCGCCGGAATCTGGTCGCGCTGTTCGAGCGCCATCATCTTGACGCTGCTCTTGCCGAACTTCTCGTTCTGCAGGCGGACCAGCGTGCGCGCAACGTCGAACGCAACGTTACCGGAGCCGATGACGGTTACATCGTCCTTGATCTCCGGCATCGGGCCTGCGCCGCGCAGATACTCCGTTGCCTCGGCAAGAAACTCCATCGCCAGAACGACGTCCTGGTTATCCTCGCCTTCAATCTTGAGCTGACGCGTATACGGGTAGCCCGTGCCCATGAAGATCGCATCATACTTTTCTTGCAGCTCGTCAAACGTGATGTCTTTGCCGACCTCGGTGGACGTTATGAACTTCACGCCGAGTTTTTCGATGACTGCGACATCATGCTCGAGCGCGGCATCCGGCAGGCGGTAACGCGGCACGCCGTAGCGCATCGGCCCGCCGACCTTCTCGCGGCGCTCGTACACATCCACCTGATACCCAAGCGAACCAAGATAGTACGCTGCGGACAGACCGGACGCGCCGGAGCCGATGATGGCAACCTTGCCCGAGCCGGGCTTGGACACCGGCGCATTCACGATCGACTCGTAAGCCTCGTCCGGCGCGTTGTCGATGATATAGCGTTTCAGCCAGCGGATGGAGATCGCTTCACCGCGGTTTGAGATTGCGCAAACGCCTTCGCATTTGTGCGTGCAGACCCTGCCGCAAACCGCGGGCAGCGGGTTGGTTTTGTAGAGATATTCCAATCCTTCCTTCAGGTCGCCTTTCCAGACGGACTCGATGTATTCCGGTATGTTCATATGCGCCGGGCATGTCTTTGTGCAGATGCCGCAGGCAACGCAGCGCGCCGCCTCCGCCTTTGCCTGCTCGGCGGAATAGCCGCGCACGATCTCTATGAAGGAGCGCTTGCTCTCATCTATGGAAATCTCCGGCATGGGGTTGCGCTTAAGATCGAGCAGATCGCTGTTCTCGTCCTTGACGTATCCCGGGATGATTGGTCTGCCGGTGATGTCCTGATCGGTCGGCATGCTGACGAACGCCTCGGGATCGGGCGAGTTAAAGAGATACTCTTTACTCATACTCAGCGAACCGGACGTACAGATATCGACGCAAAGCCCGCAGAAGCAGCAGCGGCCGTAGTCGATAACCGGGCGCTCCGGGATGGAGCCCTGCTCGTCCGGTACGTCCGCGCGCTGCGCCATGGTGATGGCAGCCGTCGGGCAAACCTCGGAGCATGTTCCGCAGCCGATGCACTTCGTCCAATCGTTGACATGGAATCCGCGATAGTTGTTTTGCGACTCGCGCGGATTCTTAAAGATGTCGTCCATGGGGATGGTGACCGGTTTTCGGAACAGGTATTTCCACCCGGTGAACGGGGCAAAGATGCTGTTTTTCTTCATACCTTCCCTCCTATCGGTCGATTTCCGGCGAGCAGATGCCCATCGTGTCAAACCAGAGCGCTGCGTCGTCTATGCGGTGCCCCGGCAGATACTTTTCGATGCCGAGCGTCGCCTGCGGGAAGGACGCTCCGCGTACCGCGACGCGGTACGGCATCGTGCCGCCGGTGGAGACCGTGTAGTAGCCGTATTCGCCGCGACTGGCTTCCACCGCAGAATACACCTGACCGGCGGGTACCTGCCATCTCAGCGCGCTGCCGTCTAGCGCTTTTTCGCGCACCTTACCGGACGGCATCATATCGAGTATCTGGCGGATGATGCGGAGAATCTGATGCATCTCCAGATACTTCAGCGTCAGGCGGGTGTGTGCGTCGGAATAAGTCGCGGTCGGCACATCGAACTCCACCTTATCATACCGCGCGTACGGAGTTACCTTGCGCAGGTCGTACGCTTCACCCGTGGAGGAGCGCATCCCGATTCCAGTGACACCGAGCTCCCAAACCACCTCGGCGGGCAGCATGATCTGATCCTTGGTTCTGGCCTGCACCGTCGGGTTGTTGAGCACAAGGTTTTCATAGTCCGGCAGGCGTTTTTGCAAATCGTCCACAAAGGCGAGGATCTTCTTTTCGATGCCTTTGGGCAGGTCTTTTCTCACCCCGCCGATGGTGATGTACATGTGATACACACGCTGACCCGTGATCTCCTCGAACAAGGTCAAGATCGAATCGCGGTCTGCCTGCGCCCAGTACATCGCCGTATACAGTCCCGTCGGTCCCCCGATGCCGCCGAACGCCATCAGGTGCGCCGAGAGACGCGCCATTTCTAGAATCAGCATGCGAATCCAGTGCGCGCGCTCCGGCACCTCAACCTGTGCGAGTGCTTCCGCATTGAGCGCAAACACCATCTCGTTTGGGTCCGGCTCCGGCACGCAAATGCGCGGAATGAGCGCGATGTTGTTCATCCAGGTACGGCGCTCCATCGATTTTTCGAAGCCGCGGTGCAGCATGCCGGGGAGCAGGTACGAGCGCTTGATGATATCGCCGTCCACATACATATGGATGCTCGAGTTGCCGTGCATGCCCGGGTGCTGCGGGCCGAGGAAGAGTTTGACTTGCTTCATTGCTCCTCACCTGCCTTTGTGTTGAAATCGGCTTTGTATTTCCGCGCCGGATACTTCCGGTCGGAATAAGCCTGCGGGTCAAAGTCCTTGCGCATCGGCGGCATGTCGTCCCAGTTCTCCAGAAAAAGCGGCTTGAACGAATCGGGGTTGCCGTTGAACTCGACCCCGAAGAACTCGTGCACATCCCGCTCGTAATACTTTGCGCCGGGATAGATGCCCGTTACGGTCGTAAACACCGGGTTAGCGCGGTCGATGCGGGTTCTCACCTGCAGCCGCAGGCCCGCTTGCCAGTTAAACAACAGATATACCAGCTGAAACTGGTTATCCTCGATCCAGTCGACGCAGGAGAGCATTGACAACTGCCGGAAGCCCTGGCTTTTGAGAAACGCCAGAACGGCGTGCACATCGCCGGGTTCAAAATCGAGCGCGGCCTGGTCGGGTTTTGGATAGTCTACATGTTGAACGGAATAGTTCTTTTTAACGCTTTCCGTCAATTCCTTCAATTGCTGATTGATCTTATTCATGGTACTCATCCTTTATCCGAAGCTCTCCGAGTGACTCGATCTGGTTCTGCTTGTACCAGTCGTAGTGATCCCGATAGCGCTTCCATCCATCGGCTGACTTGTCCTTGATCATATTGATGAGATCCTGAAATCCGTTCATCACCGCTTCGGGTTTGGGCATGCAGCCCGCGATATACACATCGATCGGCAGATACTGATCCAGGCTCTTGATCACGGTTGCCGCGTCGTGGTAGATGCCGCCGTTGATCGTGCAGGGACCGAACGCAACGAGGTATTTCGGTGTGGACATCTGCTCGTAGGCGTAGATGACGCGGCGAAGCGTCTTTACGCTTAAGTAGCCGGTGACGAGCAGCACATCCGCCTGCCTCGGCGTCGCCATCGGGCCCATGCCGAGGCGCTCCATATCGTAGCGCGAGGTCATCGCCTGCGGCAGCTCAACCGCGCAGCAGCCCGTGCAGTACATCAGCATCCAGAGCGAATTCGCCCGGAAGAATCGGGAAATGCCTTCCCATCCCTCTTTCAGCTTTTTTTCTTGATCTTTGGAAGCCATTCTTTACACCCCCCAACCGAGATACACAACCATGAGTGCCTGCAGAACCGCAAGCGCGATCGGTATCTTGTAAAAGAACTTGATCACCTGGTCGATCTTAAAGCGCCCGAGCGCCTGCGAAATCAGCGAAGCGAACACATAGACAAACATGTACTTCAGCACGAAGCCGACGGGGTTCGCCGCGCCGCCGAGAAACAGGTTCATAAACAGGCTGACCTCAATGAAGATCGAGAACTCGTGCAGAATCATCAGCATGCCCAGCTGCTTGCCGCCGTATTCGACCATCGGGCCGGAGGCGATCTCTGCGGGCGCGATGAATGTTTCAAACGGCTTTTTGCCCAGCATACCCAGCAGGCAAATAAACGCGGCGATGGTGCCGATCGGCATCTTAACAAGATTCCAGCTTAAGATGCCGGACTGCTGCTGAATCGCCGCCAGCTGCGAGAGCGAGCTCGTTCCGTGGCCGTTGATGATTGCCAGCACGACGATCATAAACGGCACTTCATAGCCGACCATCTGCGTCAGCGCGCGCATCACGCCGATGCCCGCGAGCGGGTTGCCGGAGCCGACGGCGCTCATCGCCATGCCCAGCATGCCTACGGCGAACAGATACACGTAGATGAAGAAGTTGTCAAATCCCGGAAACGCCGTGAACTTCATCAGCGGCATGAACATGACCGTTGCCATGATGCCGCCCAGCGCCATCATGACGCCGAAGTCATAGACCCAGCCATGCGATACGCCGGTCTTGGACATCAACTTAAAGATATCTCTAAATTCCTGATACCACTTCGGGCCGAAGCGCTTGTGGTAGCGCGCGACGATCTTTCTGGTGATGCCACTGAGCGAGGTTTGCCAGACAAACGCAAAAGCGAGTATGGCAATGCCTGCCAGTATATTCATCGTCAACTGTTTTACATCCATAACGAACCTCCCCATAACAGCGAGACGGTCACGACCACGATCCAGAAGACCGCCGTGCCGGGTTTGTAGCCGAAGAAGGCGAAGCTGGCAAACCGCCCAATCTCGTCGACTTTTTTCAACACGGCGTGATAGAAGGTCTCGGTGCGCGGCGCTTTGTTATACAACCGCTCAAAAGGCGCATAGAAGTCATGCGCGTAGTGCAGCAATTCTGGCGTCCAGATAAACTCGGACGCGGTATACGTGTCCATCAAGCCGACCTTGCGGGACTTTGGATGGAGCAGGAACAGAATCAGAGCGATCACGAACCCCGTTCCGAAGACGATGGTGATCAGCGTCGGGTCGAGTACGCCGTTGTTGCCGATGATCTTTGTGCCTTCCAGTGTGAGTTCCGGCAGCCCGACGGACGCCTGCACCCGGCTGATCACGCGGAGCGCGAAGTTAGGCACGACGCCGAAGAACAGCGTGATGAGCGAGAGCAAGATCATCGGGATCTGCATTAATGCCGGCGCTTCCTTCACGCTTTCGTGCTTTGTCGAAAGCTGGCCTAAAAACACGGCGGACAGCGGGCGGAACACATAGAGGAACGAGCCGATGCTGCCGAAGAATGCAGCCGCCGCAATGAAGATCATGCCGTTGTTGATCATGGACTGGAACATCATCCACTTAGAGACGAACCCGGCCATCGGCGGGATGCCCGCCATCGAGATGATGGCGATCAAATAGACAAGATACGTCAGCGGCATCCGGTGGATTAGTCCCCCGAGTTCGCTCATCTTCGTGGTGCCGGTTCTATGCGCAACCGCGGCGGCCGCGAGGAACGCGGCGGCGGAAGCGAATGCGTGCGCCAGCATGTGCATGAGCGCGCCGCCAACGCTGAGCGAGTTTGCCATTGCCAGACCGATGAGAATGTATCCGCCGTTTGCAACGGACGAGTACGCGATGAGCTTCTTAAAGTCGTCCTGCCGGATGGCCATCAGCGTGCCGATTACGATGCTGACGGCGCCCAGCAGCGATAACATTGCATTCGGCAGCGGCATGCCAAATTGCTTGCCCAGAATAGAGAAGTCGGGCGCGAGCGCCTTGGAAGAAGACAGCGCGGCAACCAGAAGGAAGACCGCGAACCCGCCGACCTTGACCAGTCCGCCGGAGAGAACCGGAGAAAACGTGTCCGGTGCGCTTCCGTGCGCTTTCGGCAGCCACACATGGAACGGGAACACGCCGAGTTTGACGAGACCCGCAATGCCGATGGTTATGAAGGTCACCCAGGCTAGCGTAGCGTCGTTGGCCGCCGCGGCGAGCGCGTCGGCGATGACGAACGTTCCCGTGCTGCTGTGCAGGAAGAGAATCCCGAACAGCATGGTTAGCGAACCTAACGCCGAGAACGCGTAGTAGACGACCGCAGCCTTGCGCGATTTTCCCATTGGAATGATGAACATCGACGTCCATACGATCATCTCCCAGAAAATGAACAACGTGATGAAATCAACCGCGAAGAATGCGCCGAGCGTGCCGGTCAGTGCCAGTAGGTAGAGCATGTTGTAGGCGGCGGGATGCGCGAGCTTCTTGATCGAGTAGATGTTGAAGAACGCCACGCAGGCAAACACCGTCAGCATGATTGCGGAGAAGAACCAGCCGTATTCCGTCATATGAAACTGCAGAAACAGCAGTTTTTCGGCCGGTGTCTCTGCGCTGCCGAGCTGCGCTAAAACAACCAGCGCCGCAATCGGTGCGAGTATGGTCACCCAGGCGCCGAGCTGTTTATTGACCTTGGTCAACAAATACGCCATCAGAGCGCTGATGAATAGTCCGGCTATGATGCCGTATGTACTAAGGAAGTGAGTCATTTACATCCCCCCTATGCTCTGTTGGATGAGTGCAATCACGTCCGCAGCGTTGGACGAACCAAACGCCGTGAGCGTTATGATACCGGCGACGACGAGCAGCAGCGCGATGACGGCCGCCGTGACGCCCGTGAGCGCTTGGCGCACCGGCGGGAAGTCCGTCAGCTTATCCTTTGCGGATAGTTCGCCTTCCTGACCCGCGTGCCACAAGCCGGAAAGGATGCGGACAAAATAGATGCCTTCCACAACGGCCATCAGCAGAATGACCGCGGGTAGAATCCAGCCGCTGCTTTCAAACAGCGCGGTCAGCGCGTTGAGTTTTGCGCTGAATCCGAAGAGCAGCGGAATTCCGATTAAAGACAGCGCCGACACCGTGAACCCGAAGCCGAGCAGCGGGTAGCGGAAGAACACGCCTCTGAGTTTGTCGGTTTCATCCGATCCGCAAGCCTCCGCGAGCTGGGCGGAGATTGTAAAGAGCACCAATTTGGATAAGACATTGCTGATGAGCACCAACACGGCCGCCAGATTGAGGTGGTGCAGGAACAGCAGCACCACAAGGCCGGACTGCGCGATACTGGAGAACAGCAGCGTCTTGCGCAGCGTCTTTTGCGCAAAGGCGGATGCCTCCGCGAAGATCAGCGTAACCACGGCGACGATCGTCAGCGCGGTCAACAGAGCGCCGGAGAGCTGGAACAACTCACCAAACAGCCGCCCGAAGACCAGCAGCACCGCAAACGCATAACCGGACACGATCATGGCGCCGGTCAGAGCATTCGCTTCCTTTAATACGCCCTTGACCCAGCTGCCGAACGGGATGAGCTTGGTCTCCACCGCCAGCCCCGCAAAGAGCATCACAAGCGGCAGGAAGAGTGATTGCTGTGCCGAAGCGTCCGAAGACGCGATCTTTTGCTGGATGTCGGCCATGTTCAGAGATCCGAACGCGCTGTAGATGAGTATGACAGCAAACAGGAACAGTCCGGAACCCAGAGAGCCGATGATGAGATAGTTGAACGTGTGCCTGAGGTCCTTGTTCGCGGTCGTGATGATATACGCCGCGATCGAGCCGATCTCCAGAAACACAAACAGGTTGAACAAATCTCCCGTGAGCACCATGCCGTTGAGCGCGGCGAGTGCGATCGAGAGGATAACAGCCAGCTTTCCGACTTTTCGGAACGACAGGAGCAGGATCAGCGCGAAGATCGCGTTGAGCAGCAGCACGCCGGCCAGCGAATAGGCGTCCAGCACAAGGCTGATGCCGAACGGCGGCTTGAACCCGCCGATGGCGACCACCTGCGGGCCGGTGTACCAAACGGTCAGCAATACCGCTACGGTGAGATTGAACACGGCGGCTGCAACGAGCAGAACGCGATCCGCCTTTTTTACGATGACGGCGAGCAGCGCCGCCAGCAATGGCGTGGCAATCAACAGAACAGGATTCATGTTATTTGCCCTCCATTTCGTCTAGATTGTAGGTTCCGTAGGTCTTGTACAGCCGGCGAACCAGCGCGAGCGCCAGCGCCGTGATGCCGACGCCGATGACGATGGACGTCAACACGAGTGCCTGCGGCAGCGGGTCAACATAGAGCAGTGCGGATGTGTTCGCCTGCGAAGTTAAAATCGGCGCGATACCGCCGCGTACATAACCGACCGATATGATGAATACGTTGAGGCCGATCTCAAAGATATTGAGCGCGGCGACCAGCCGTATCATATTCTTCTGCGTCAGCAGGCCATAGATGCCAATGAGCAGCAGTACGAGTGAAAAATACTGAATCATTCTGCCACCTCCTCTGTCGCGAAGCTGTCGACCACGCCGGCAAGCTCGCTGCCTACCTTCAGGCCGATCAGCGCGTACACAATCGGAACGATACCCGCGCTAAACAGGCGCCCGACCGTACCGGTCGGCAGGAAGTTCACCAGGAAGTAACCGCCGACGGCCAGGCCCGCGAGGCCGATGATGACGTAGAGCGACCCCGCCGTGCCCTCGGCGAACTTGAACGCGCCGAGTTTCACGCGGAATTCGTCGTCCGCCAGATACAAGAGCAGAATCGCGGCGGCGATGATGCTGCCGCCGGGAAAGCCGCCGCCGGGCGTCAAGTGCCCATGCGCGAACATGTACACACCGAATACCATCAGCAAGCCGAAGGTCACACGCGCGCCGTGTTTGAGGATGAAATTCGGCGCATGCTTGAATGCCATCCGCTTACGCTGGCCGCCGAGAAGCAGACCAACACCGAGAATGGATACGAGCAGCACCGTCACCTCGCCGAGCGTATCAAACGAGCGGTAGTTGACAACGATTGAGGTGACCATATTGGCTGAGCCGGACTCCTCCCCCTCTGAAACGCCGAACACAACCGGATCGTTCGCGCCGTTGACGGATTTTTCGATATACGCCTGCGAAACGCGATCGTTCAAATCGACGCTGCCATAGGGCTGAATCGCCGGCGATCCGCCGTTCGGCGCATACAGCGCCATAAACAGGAAGACGCCTAGGCCGATGATCAGGAGCAGCGAAACAAACTTTTTCATTTCTCTTCCTCCTTCCCTTTTCCGGCGTAGAGTGTGAAGACAAACAGCGCCGTCACCAGTCCCGAGCCGATGACCGCCTCGGTGATGGCGACATCCGGCGCGTGCATCAGCACAAAGGCGACAACCGCCAGCAGGCTGATGATCGACAGGCCGATCACGGCTGTGAAGATCTTGCGTGAGAAGAGCGTGATGACGGCAAACAGCGCCATCAGAACGCCGACGACAATTTCTAGAATGTCAGACAGATTCATTGCTCTCACCCTCCTTTCCATCAGGAGCGGGTTTTTCGTAGCGCGCCGCGCCCGCCTTATAAGCGGCACGCGCAAGCACGGAGCTGCCGACCGGGTTGGTCACCGCGATAAACACGATGATCAGCAAAGCCTTTAGCAGCCAGTCCGGGTTGGCCAGCCCAACGCCGAGTGTGAGCGAAAACGCGCCCAGCGTCGTCGCTTTTGTTCCAGCCTGGATACGGTTGAATACGTCCGGCATGCGAAGCACACCCAGCCCGCCCAGCGCAAGAAACACTGCGCCGATAATCATGAAGATATAAGATGCGATCGTCATTTGCGTCCCTCCAGAAAGCGTGCGAATACGAGCGTCTCCAAAAAGGAGAGGATTGCATAGGCAAGCGCAATGTCCAGATACAGCATGCTTTTGAAATAGTAAGCGAGGAATACGATCAGCGCGGTAATGATCACGTTGAGTGTATCCAGCGCAACAACCCTGTCGAAGGATTCAGGACCGATGATCATTCTGAGTACCGCAAAGAGTACGCCCAGGCCGGTCAGCGCGAGCACGATGATGGTTACAATCATTTCTCCAGCCCTCCCAACACGCGTTCAAATCCTTTTGAGATCTTGTCCTGATACTCCTGGCCTGTCGAACCGCTGGCGTTGATCCAATGAACGAGCACGCCGTCCTCTTCCACGTCCAGCGACAACGTGCCGGGAGTGAGCGTGATGGAATTGGCAAGTATCAGTTTGGAAAGGTCGCCTTTGAGATTGGTTGGCACTTTTACAATTCTCGGGTTGATCGGCAACCGCGGGCTGAGCACGCGGTATGCCATATCAAGATTGGAAAGCACCATCTTGTACAGGAACAGCGGAACATAGATGAAGATAAACCGGATCAGCTGCCAAACAATTCCGATGCCGAATGAATACGGCACGAAGCGCGCGATGATGATCGACAAAATCAACGTCGCCACTCCGCCAAGAATCGCCTCCTCGGCGCTGAATCCGGCCAAAAGCATCCAGATCAGCCATAACACAAGAAAGGTAGAAAGTGTTTTCTTCATTTCCCGACCGCCTCCTTCATATTTCTGGTATGAATATCTGACAAAATACAGTGGATGATATCGACTACATCCTGATTGATGACGCGGTATTTCACCTCCGTGCCGTCCCGCTCACCGACAACGATGCCGCTGTTTTTCAGGCGGATCAGGTGTTGTGAAATCGTAGACTGCGGCAGGCCAAGGCAACTCTGAATCTTGTTAACCGTGCAACACGGCGTCAGCATCAGCCCGTTGACAATACACAGTCGAACCGGGTGCGAGATCGCCTTGAGTAATTCCGCTTTTTCTTCAATGATCTTTCGGTCTTCCAGAGAGAAATCCATATTGACTCCTTGCATAGGGTGATGTGAATATAAGAATATCTATATATTTATATATTTGAATATATCAATATTAAAGTACTGTTTTATCGCAGGTTTGTCAATAGATTTTGTGAAATTATGTTCAACAATCGGATCTTTTTTGGATCTATTCGAACTGCCGTTGACACATTGCGATTTCATACTACATAATCAAGCCTGCTGCGTTGAATTTTTTCCATCAAACCACACAATTTTTGTTTCTTGTTCAAGGCAGCAAAAAAACACCGGATACTTGCGTTATTCGGCGTTTTTTTACTGAAATTGTTCTGATAGAACTCTCTCTATTTGCCTTTTGAGTACCTGACTACTCATATTCCGATGTGCTGAAAACGGTAAAATCGATGCTTAGTACCCCTGTTGATAATGGCTTTCGTGCCTGCTGCGCGCAGGCGGTTCAGCCGGTCTGACCAGATATGGTATCCTTCGCTCCATCGGAGGGATCGATCCTCCGCGCTGCACGGGCGCTCTCGGGTATCCGCGGTTATCATATCCCGGCTGAATGCGTCTGGCTTGTGTCATGTGTTCCGGCTCGTAATAGGATTGAGCATGCGGCTGGCTGCGTTTTTCATCGCGACGCTTTTGTCTTTGAAAAAGGAATACAGCCGCAAAAAAGCCGTTTATGAGCGCACACGAAGCGAGGGCCAGAATCAGCCACCTGCTTAAGCTGCTCGTGAGAAACTCCATCGCCGGATTGAACCGGTCGATGATGAAGAAAACGACAAACATCATACCGACGATAATGCTCGAATGCGCAAAGAAACTCCAGACACGCTGTTTGTTATGCATATAAAAATCCTCCCATGCTGGTTTCGATTAAAAATAGATGATGTCACTGGACGAACGTCCTCCGTTTGTCGGATGATTGACCAGCTTGCCGTCAAACACCATCATCGCCGTCGCGCCGCCGTCAAAATTATAAGCGGCTTTGCATCCTAGCGATGCAAACGTCCCGGCCAGCTCGTCGAGTGTCATACCCTTGGAATATCCGCTCTGGCGGCCGTCGACAACGATGAAGCAATAATGGCCGGGTTCGTAATATCCGATCGCACAGCGCGGGTTTGCAACCTTGATCTTACTCTGGGTCGTGTCGCACGGCACGCCTTGATCAACCAGCGCCGGACCGAACGCCCAAGCCTGCCATACCGATTGATCCAGCATGTCAAGCGCGGTGAATGCTTCCTTTTTGTACACACTGAGCGTTCCGTCCCGGCGAAGGATACAGACATCTTCGCCCATGACATCGCGATATAAGGAACCGTTCCGCACGACAACGCCCTGCTCGCGCGCTCCGTAATAATCCCCGGAGACCGCAAATACCGCCTGGTTTTCGTCTGCGATCTTCAGCGGCATCTCGTGAATACCTCGTCCGTAGGTTCCTTTTGCGAACGCGGTGTGGAACGCTTCGATGTTCTTCACATAAACGTCAGCTATGAAATATGTGATGCCGTCTTTTTGAATTTTGTTGATCGCGATCTTCATGGAATCGCCCTGATAGCTCAAGTCCGCGTTCTTGCCAGTATCATCGTTTGGAAATACTGCGGAGAAATCACCGTTGGACATCGGATCATACGGGGTCGTTGAGGTTGCAGGCGTCGGCGTCGGCGCAGGCATGCCCGCGCCGGGGTCCTCCGTCGCATCCGGCGGCAGACCTATCTGCGACGCGCTCGTTCGGGTTGTGATGGAAACAACCTCCTGCGCTGCACCGGACGGATCGGTTGAAGCAGATGCTGCGCGAGCGGTCACAAGCCCAACTGTGCCGGGTTTGATCACGTAGATCAGTACAAACGTTAAAAAGAGCATCAGAAAAATCAGCGTGTCTCTGACAATCAGCAGCGCGCCAGACATGTGATTACTTCTGCGTTGGTCTTCCCTATATTCCATATGTATTCTCCCAGGACATTATGCTACAGAATAGATATGAGAATCCCGCGAAGTCGCGATGAGAATTCGATGATATTCTACGACTGAAAAATTTCAAAAAAATTCTCATGAAATATTCATGTTTATCGAAACAAAAGCAAATATAATAGAATCAAGTGGTATACAGTCCCAAATCAACCCTGTTCTTTCAGGCTATGCACAGGGAGGTGTGTTCTTGAATATATTATTAATCGAAGATGAAGCGGAGATCATCCGGTTTCTCACGCTCGAACTCCAGCACGAAGGATATCTCGTCAGCAGCTGTGACAACGGGCGAACCGGTCTGGAAAAAGCGCTCACCGGAGAGTACGATCTGATTTTGCTGGACGTGATGCTCCCCGCGCTGAACGGCGTGGAAGTCCTGCGCCGGTTGCGGAAAGAAAGTTCCGTTCCCGTGATTCTGGTCACCGCGCGCGACGCGGTAATGGAAAAGGTCAACGGCCTGGACATGGGCGCAAACGACTATATTACAAAACCGTTTCATATCGAAGAGCTGCTGGCGCGCATCCGTATGGTTCTGCGCTCGGCGGATTTCACCGCGCAGTCAGTGCAGGAGGATGTGCTGTCCATCGGTGATTTGAAGCTGACCACCGCTTCGCGTCAGGTCACGAGGTCGGGCGAGCTGATCGAACTGACAAAAACGCAGTATGACCTGCTGGAGTATATGCTTCGCAACAGGGATATCGTGCTCTCCCGCGACCAGATTCTCAGCCACGTCTGGGGCTATGAATACACCGGGAACAGCAACGTCGTGGACGTGTATGTACGTTATGTGCGAAACCGCATCCACGATACGGAGGAAAGCAAAATCATTGAAACGGTACGGGGGATCGGATATGTTTTACGAGACAAAACGCGCAAAGAGTAAGCTTTCCGATCGGCTGACGACAGTCTATACCCTGTTGTTCACTGTCGTTCTTCTGCTGCTCTCTATCGGAATCTTTTTGACGGCGTTTCAATTCCTGCTGAAAAAGCAGGCCAGCGCTCTCGCCATCACAGCAGAGTTGATCAGCGACCACCTTATCGAAGAAATTGAGGAGGACGAGTCCCTCTCCAATCAGGAAATTCTGGAGGAGCAGAACAACGACCCGCTCCTGTCGATTTTTATTTATGATGCGTCCGGTAAACTGATCAACCGGTTGTTAAACTTCCCGCTGGAGGAGAGTTCTCTTCCGTCCTCCGCGCCCTCTCCCGTCATGGTATTGGTTGACGGGAATATGCTGCTCTGTTCTACCCGAGAAATTCAGGAGCACGGTACGACGTTTGGAACGCTTTATCTTGTACAGAACCTGCAAAGCGAATCCACTTTTCTCAAACTGCTCGGCATCCTGCTCATCGGCGCAAATCTGCTTGGCGTACTCGCGGCAGTCATCGTCGGACATTTCACCAGCAGACGAATGCTCGCGCCCGTGAAGCATATGATCGAAGCAACCCGGCAGATCAGTGGAAGCAATCTCGACCTGCGCCTTGATGTGCCGGAACCGGACGACGAACTCAAGAGCCTCGCACTGACCATCAACGGTATGCTGGATCGTATGTCGGCGGCATACCATCAGCAGGGACGGTTCGTCGCGGATGTGTCGCACGAGTTAAGGACGCCGCTTGCCGTCGTCCAGGGCAATGTCGATCTGCTCGCGCGCTGGGGAAGCAAGGACGAAGCGATTCGAGACGACAGCATCCTCGCGCTGCAGAAACAGACCGATTATATGAACCATCTTGTAGAAAACCTTCTGTTTCTCGCGCGATTTGACAACATGCAGTCGCAGTTGAATCCAACGACGTTTTTCGTTGACGAACTGTTCTCCGATCTCGTAGAGGAGCAGGCTTTGATCGATCCGGATCATCAATACATCGTTTATGTTCCCGCCAAGGACGGCAGTCTGTTCGCGGACAGGCTCATGATCAAGCAGCTGCTTCGCGCATTGATCGACAACAGCGTGAAATATACCCCACACGGCGGCACGATCCGGCTCGCGTATGAACCGGCAGACGACCGGGCGGTTCTAATTGTTTCCGACGACGGAATTGGAATGGACCCCGAGCACTGCGACCATATCTTCGAACGGTTTTATCGTGTCGATCAGGCACGTGCGCGTGCAACCGGCGGCATGGGTCTCGGTCTATCTATTGTGTCCGCCATCGCGCAAGCGCACGGCGGCAGCGCATATGTGAACAGCGAATCGGGTAGCGGAACGACCGTTACCGTTGTTTTACCCAAATAGCGTTCTTGTCCAGTTTAAAGGGCTCTCCAAATGGAGCGCCCTTTTTCGTATCACTCTTTTTCTCATCCAGTTATCATGTTCTTCCCCGCGGATTCTCATTTTACAATGGTATCCTTGCCCAAGACCAATTCGGGGAGATGGAAATGGCTTACCGGCAGAACCGCACACATAAAAAACGGAAGAACAGACACGACGGGATCAAGATCATTCTGCGCGATATCGTTCTCTTTGGCGTTGCGCTCAATGCATTCGCGTTGTTTCACCATGTTATACCGCAGAAACTAAAGCCGGTCGATCTGTCGCTTTACGCCGCCGCTGCTACGGTCCCTGAAGCGACGATTCTTCCGGCTATTACCGCGCAACCCGCGGCGGAAACGCCGCTGCCAACCACTAACCCTGAACCGGGCGACTTCTCTGCGTCATTTCCCGCCATCGACACGGGTTCAAACGCACTGTACAGCTATCAGACAGACAGCGTCCGCATCGCAATCAACCGGACGCAGGAAAACGGCGTCACCTATTTTGTAGCCGACGTCTACGTGAAGAATATCGACGCGCTGAAAACGGCGTTTGCCAAAGGAAAGTACGGCAAGAACATCTATGATTATCCGCTCACTACCGCGAAGGATAACAGCGCTGTATTCGCCGTTACCGGCGACTATTACAGCGCCCGGAGCCTGGGCATCGTCGTTCGGAACGGAACGCTGTATCGCGATGCGCCGAACAATGACGTATGTATTCTCTATACCGACGGCGAGATGAAGACGTATGACGCCGCCGCTCTGAATCTGGTCGACGCGGAAGCCAGAGGTGTTTGGCAGGCATGGTCGTTCGGGCCGCCCCTGCTGGATGAAAACGGTGGTAAACTCACGGAATTCGATTCGTCACTGACAGATCGCCACCCGCGCAGCGCGATCGGCTATTATGCGCCGGGACATTATTGTTTTGTAGTTGTCGACGGGCGGCAAAGCGGATACTCCGTTGGCATGCGGTTAAGCGAACTTTCTGCGCTCTTCGAGCGACTTGGCTGCAAACAGGCGTATAACTTCGACGGCGGTGCGACCGCAGTGATGATGTTTCAGGGCAATGTCATCAATCAGCCATACAAGGGCGGGCGCGAATCGGGAGATATCGTCTACTTCGCCTAAAAAGATCACCCGCATATCGGGTATATCAACAAACCCCGAAAAGAACGCCGCAATTACGCAGGGTTCTTTCCGGGGTTTTTGCATCAAATTGATGCTTACAGCATCGAGGATCCCGCCGTTACCGCCCATGCCGCCAGAATTGCCAGCAGCACAGAGCCGACGTAAACGCGTCCTGTTTTACGGAATGCATAGGTCGAGAGGAAGAAAAACACGATGAACTGCGGTATGATCACGATCAAAAACGAGATGAACGGTCCGCCGAACGTGGATGAAAACAGCAGATCCATGCCGGGTCCGATCCCCGCGAAAAACGGGATGTATTCGATCAGGCATATGACCAGCAGCCCACCGATCATCACCAGACAGCTCTTGAGCCACCAGACGAGCTGTGTGCCCGCGGCTGTTTTGCGTTGTTCCTGCCGCATCTGTCCGTAGAGCTTTACGCCGCCGTTGATCAGGAAAAACAGCAGGTAGAATGGCAGGTAGAGGAAGAACTGTCCCAGCCTCGTCCATGTAAAGGGTTTCAGCAGCGGCCAGATGAAGCGGAAGTCAATCTGAAATACCGATACGAACAGCGTTGTATAGGCATAGACCGACGCCGCCAAGATTACAGCCAGGAGTGCGGATTTTCCGATGATCTTCCAGGGGAGCTTCCCCGGCTCCGACTCGCTCGTCAGGCCCAGATCGTACAGCGTGACGTCCATCTTGCTCCCGCCGCCTCGCCGGTACCAGCGCCGCAGCATAAAGAATGCGATGAGTGACAGGAAGAAGAACCATGTGATCACGCCGTCGCCAATGGTCATGCGGAAAACGCCCTCCGGCAGCGGAACAAGCCCGTGCCCCAGCTGCGTCAGAAACGGATAGGTCACCGCACTGATGAGGATTGCGATGAGCGCGGTGTTCCACCATTTCTTCTTCGGCAACAGCGCGCTCCCGCCGCCCGGCACGGGCGCTGCGCAGGGCGCGAAAAACTTGGTTCGAAGCAGCATCAGCAAAAGCGGCAGCGTGGACGCAAGCGCGGCAAGTGTGCCGATCAGCATCAGCGTCTCCTTCAGAAGCGCTGTTTGATTCGACGAAGCGACGTCCGAAGAAGTGCCAAAAGCGCTTTGGAACCAATCGATCGTTGTCGCCATCGCGTGCGCGTTGATGGTTACAAGCCGATGGTTGGCGTTTGTGATCAGCTCCATGCGCCGCGCAGTTCCGTCCGCAAACGAACCGTAAGTCGTGTTCCAGTTGATCGGGCCGGACTGCCCCGCAAACTCGCCGTAACGAAGCTCGGTATTCACGAGATCATCAGGAACGGAGCGCGTATAGTCCAGAAAACAGTTGAACTCGTCGTAACGTGCCTGTATCAGAAGAACATTGTTGAACCGGATTGCGTCGCTGTCATAATAGCTCTTTGGAAACAGCTCGCCGCACTCAAGCACAATCGCCTTGCAGTCCTGATTCGTCGAAGCAACGCTCCAGGACGACCAAGTCCCCATGGAATGCCCGGCAACGCCCATGTTCCGCACATCGACAAACGGGAGCGAGCGCATGTAATCAAACATCTCACGCCCGCCCATGGACGTGTCTCCGAGCGTATCCCCCGGCACATCCGCAAGGTTTGTGAAGAAGTCGTTGGTATTGAAATTCATCATCAGCAGGAACCGTTCCGGACCGTTGACGGGTTTATCCCAGTTTGGCAGTCTGTGGTGCGTATAGCCGCGCGCAAGCATGCCAACGGATGTCCCGCCGTGTCCATAGGAATCCATCGCCAGCGCGACAATGCCATGCCGCGCGAGTTCCAGCGCATAAGCGCCGGATGTATCCTTGTCGTTCTGGTATCCATGCATCAGAAGGACGGCAGGCGAAGGATTCTCATCCGTCGCCGTAATCGGGCGATACAGCTTGTAGGTGATTTTGCCGCCATCCGCTGTCGTGTACGTTTCACTGGTCACTTCAATGCCGCCAAAACCCGTTTGCAGCGCGGCGGCAAACGACATGCTCAACAACATGATGCCGAGGCAGCAGATCCACGCAATCAGCGGCAGATTCAATTTCTGTTTCATCTTGCGTCCTCCCGTTCGCTTGATTGGCCGTCTTGTGTGATCCGAACCGGATCAGACTTCGTCTGACGGAACGATCAGTTTTATATCGCTCAGCGGATAACTCGAGCAGGGATGAATGAATCCGTGCGTTTTATCCGCGGCGCGCCGTCCGTCCGTGTCTTCGGGGATATACACATCCCCGCTGACAAGTTCGCTTCTGCAGAACGAACAAACGCCGCTGCGGCATTTGCTCGGCGGCTTTAGCCCCGCCCGCTCAAGCGCAACCAGCAGAGACTCCTCGCGCAGGGCGGGAATATCTATCGTTTTGCCGCGCATGGTGACCGAAAGCGCAAAGCTGTCCGGCACGTTTTTCGGATAATCCGCCCGGTGCGACACGTTTTTAATCTCTCCAAACACTTCCCTGCGCACCTGTTTTTGCGGAAGATCGAACCGCGCGAGTTCCGCCGCGACAAACTCATACATCGCCTGCGGACCGCAGATGAAAAACGAACACATTTTTGGATCGACATACTTTTTGATCAGCTCCGCCGAAACAAACCCTTCCTCGGCGCAATCGTCCTTCTCTTTGCACAGGACATAGACCGCCTGAAACCGACCGCCGGAAGATTGCGCCAGCGCGTCGAGCTCCTCTTTAAAGAGAATGTCGTTCTTGCAGTTGCAGCCATAGAAGAGCGTGAATGCAACGGGAAAATCCTCTTTTTTGAACTGCCGCGCCATGCTGACAAACGGCGTGATTCCACTGCCGCCTGCTATGCCTGCGATATGAGCGCAGTCACGCAGCCGTTCATAGTAAAACTGTCCTTCCGGGCCGGAGGCTTCCACCTCGGTCCCGTTTGACCAGTGATCAAAGATATAATCGGTTACAAACCCGTTCTCCTGCCGCTTCACGGTAATCTGATAGACGCCCCGCAGCGACTCGGTCGGGGACGACGAAAGCGAGTAGGGCCGCGTGACCGGCACACCGCCGACGTTTACCTTGATGCTCAGGTATTGCCCTGCGCGGAAATAGGCGAGTTGTTTCATGCCTTTCTCCTCGTCGGGAACGAGCTCAAAGCGCTTGACTCCCGGCGCGATCTGTTCCGATTTACTCACGCGAAGATACTGCCGGACGGGATGCAACTGTGCTGCCAGCGCGTTCATTGGCGCGATGGCGGGCGGGCAAGCGGACGACGCCTTTTGAAATCTCTTTTTTCGTCCGGGTACGATGTTTTTAAAGTCGAGCAGGTCGAGCAGTGCAAACGGTTTGACGGTGATTCTGAATCGTTCAGCCATTGTTTTTCGCCTCCCTGCAATCCGCCGTGGCAAGACGCCCGGCAATCTCTCCGGTCTTATAGGAACTGCTAAACCCCTGCGACTGACGCGAGAAGCCACCCGCGAAGCGCAGCCCCTTGATCGGGTTTTCGTCCGCGTCGTTGATGGTCAGCGACTTGGCGATGACGGAATCCCAGGGTTCCACCTCATATCCATAGATACAGCCGTTGTATTTGCCGTTGAAATTGGCAAACGTCTCCGGTGTCGCGATTTCGATCTCCTCGATGCTGTCTTTCAGCCGGATGCCCGTCGCGCGCTCAAACGTGTCCAGGATGTCTTCCGCAATCCGTGTCTTTTCCTCGAAGTACCGCTCCGGCGGAATATCCCGCCATTTGTCTCCGTCGTTGAGCACGGTAAAAGAAATGATGCAGGTGCCCGGCGGCGAACAGTCCGGAAACACCTTGTTGAGGCAGGCGGTCGCCTGCGCTTTCGTTTTCCCGCGCGTAAAGAAGTCGCGGTAGCAATCTGCGGTGTTCATGCTTTCATAGACGAGATACTCGTATTCCGAAATGCCGAGTTCCTCCGCGCTCTTGTTGAGCCCGAGGTACACGACGACGGCGCCCGGTCCCATTTTACGCGCGTTGCAGATTTTGCAGCCCATCTCGGGAACTTCGCTCTTTGGATAGATCAGATTGGAATACACAGTGTGTTCCGAGGCGTTGACCACCACGCTGTTCGCACCGATGAACTCGCCCTTTTCGGTCTTTACGCCTACCACTTTGCCATGCTCCACCAGAACATGCTCTACACGTGAATTATACTCGATCTGCCCGCCGAGTTCCACGATTTTGCGTGCCAGTTCAACGGAGATTTCGTGCGACCTGTTGCGCGGCACATATGCGCGCAGTTCCAGCAGCGCATAGATCATCACGCCGAAGATCGTGAAGTTAACGTGTTCCATATCAACCGCCAGATACGTCCAGTAGGCGTTGAGAATACGCTGCGCTTTTTTCGGCATCTGCAGGCGGTCGAGTACCTGCTGCTGTGTTGACGCGCAGGTGCGGACGAAGTTGCCATATTTCTCAAGCAACTCTTTGCGATCTACTTGTCCCTTGTTCTTAGCCAGATAGCCAAGCGCTTCGTAGATCTCGCGTGAGATTGCGAGGTATTCCGTAACCGACTTTCTGCTGCCGGGTACGTATTCCTCCATTTTTTCTATAAATGCCTCGATGCCAAGCGGCATCACCACATCGAGATTACCATCCGGATCGTCGGTTGTGATCAGCCGGTACGCTTCCGGCACCTCAGCCCATTCAATATTGAGACCCAACTCATCAAAGAATCTGCCAATGTTTCCGCGGTGTGTCTCCGGACCGTAATCGGCCAGCACATGCAACGCCGCTTCAAATTCGAAACGCCCGCGCACAAAGCTGGATGCGAATCCGCCCGGGACATTGTGCTTCTCGAGCAGAAGTGTTTTCTGCCCGTTTTTGGCAAGCACAGCCGCTGCGGCCAGCCCGCCGTTTCCCGCGCCAACGACAACCGCGTCATAGCTCCGGGAAAAGTCATATTCACTCATATGAATCCCTCCTTGATTTCTTTTCTCTGGTACAGCCACCATCCAATATTTAGTATAGTTGACACATGTTTGTTTTGCAACGGTATAATGGTTCGATTATTTATAAAAATAAGATGCGATTGATAAAAATCTGAATTTATAGTATTTTTAATATCAGTGTAAGCGGAAGGATAAAGCGATGGCAGGAAGATTTCAAAAACTGAACAGCGATACGCTCAAGGCCCAGTTTTCCAAGCAGATTGAGCGCATGATTATCTCCGGTGAGCTTGTCGAGGGGCAGCAGTTGCCTTCCGAACGCGAGCTTAGCGCGCAGATGGGTATCAGCCGCGGTGTCGTCAACGCCGGTATATCAGATCTTGCCGCAAAGGGGTTGCTGCGCATGGTGCCCCGCAGAGGCACATTCGTCAGAAACTTTACGACCGACGGACCGATTGGCACCCTCGAACTCATCATGAATTATTCGGATGGAGCAATCAACCAGCGGCTCTTTGTCGATATGGTGGAAGTCAAGCGCCATTTAGAGAGCCGCTGCGCCTACATGGCCGCGCTGCAACGGACAACAGAGGACCTTGAAGAGCTACGCCGAATCGTGGAGCAGATCAACACGGAGGAAGACCTCGATACACTGACAGAGTTGAATTATTCGTTCCACCACCGCATTGCGCAGGCAACGCAGAACATGGTGTATATTCTGGTCGACCGCTCGTTTGAGCCAGTGAGCCGCAATATCATTCGCACCTGTTACAGCGACCCTGCGCTCGTAAAGAGATCCCGCAAGATGATCGAGCAAATCTATTTTGCAATTCGGGATCAGGACGCGACGCGCGCCGCCGAGTATATTCGCAGTATCTTCGATTACGCGGAGAGAATGTTTTCGCGCACGTAAGTTTTTAAGAGGGTTCATCAAAACGGAGGCATATCTGCATGGAGAATCTCATCGTTTCACTCAAGCGCACGGATGACCGGGTGCACTTTGAATGCACGTCGGCATTGCATCCCGCAATCACGGTGCCGCTCGATTACACTCCGCCGCTCGGCAGCGGAAACGGTCTCGCGGGACTGGAAGCGCTGTTGATCGCTTTCAGCGGATGCGTCAGCACGGCTGTCGTCGCCTTGCTTATGCGTTTGGGCAAGCATGTGCGAGATTACTCCGCTTCGGCGGAAGGCGTGCGCACCGAACAGCCACTGGCACTGCGCGAAATCCAATTGCATATTACCGTCTCGTCCGACGATGTTACAAAGGAAGATATGCAAACCGTTTTGCAGCAGGCGGAGGCGATCTCCCCTGTCTGGATTGCGATTAAAAACAACGTGTCTGTTCAGACTTCTTTTGAACTGCGTTAGCGTTATCGATTCGAAAGCTCTGTTCACTTCATAAAAAACGCTGTTGTTGATAAGGAGGCGGTTTCTTTGCTCGAACTCCCGGAAACCATTACAATTGGAAAACAGATGGACCAAGCGCTGAAAGGCAAAACCATTCTCCGCGTGCTCCCGCCGACAAAACCGCACAAGTTCACCTGGTTCGGCGGTGATCCTGCGGACTATGACGCGCGCATGCGCGGCAGCCGCGTCGTCTCCGGTCAGGGATTCGGGAGCAACGCGGAGCTCGCTCTGGACAACGGCCTGTTCCTCAGCTTTAGCGACGGCGCGTTGCCGCGTCTGTATGATTCCGTTTCCGACGCGCCGAAAAACTATCAGCTGCTGATCGAGTTTTCGGACGGTTCGGCGCTCGCGGTCAGCGTCGCAATGTACGGCGGCATCGTACTGCATGACAGCGCGTATGATAACCCGTATTATCAGAAGAGCCGCGATTCGATTTCACCGTTTTCCAGCACATTCCCGGCGCATTTTCGCGCTGTACTCGCCGAAAGCAAACCTACGCTTAGCGCAAAGGCGTTCCTCGCAACCGAACAGCGTTTCCCGGGCATCGGCAACGGCGTTCTGCAGGACATCCTACTTAACGCGCAGATCCACCCGAAACGCAAGATAGCCGCTATGGATGAGACCGAACGCGAACGGCTGCTCGATGCCGTCGTCTCTACGCTGCGCGATATGACGGATCAGGGCGGGCGCGATACGGAAAAAGACCTGTTCGGCAACCCGGGCGGATACCGAACGAAACTCTCGAAGAACACGCTCCCGTTCGGGTGCCCTGCCTGCGGCGCACCTATCGTCAAGGAAGCTTATATGGGCGGCGCGGTCTACTACTGCCCCGCCTGCCAACCAATTAAGTAACACAGGAGAACGTTTGATGGAAGACAAAACACCCAACCACGCAATACTGGATGTATTTCATTTCCGGCACGCGTGCAAAAAATTCGACCCTACCAAACAGATTCCCGACTCAGATTTTAATACCATTCTCGAGGCGGCGCGTCTTTCTCCCACCTCGTTCGGGTTCGAGCCCTGGAACATGATCGTGCTGACGGACGAGGCGATTCGCAAAAAGCTGTATGAATTTGCATGGGGCGCGCGAAACAGTCTCGACGGCGCAAGCCGGTTTGTGGTTCTGCTGGCGCGTAAAAAACCGGACACGCACTACTCCGCCGAATTTATCACCCATATGATGCGGGACATCCACCATCTTCCGCCAGCCGCAATCGACCAGCGGAGAGACCGGTACAGACTCTTTCAGGAGGATGATTTTGAGCTGCTCGAAAGCGACCGCGCCCTTTTCGACTGGGCCGGCAAGCAAACCTATATCGTGCTCGCCAATATGCTGACCACGGCCGCGTATCTCGGCATCGATTCCTGCCCAATCGAAGGGTTCCACCGCCGCAAAGCCGACGCGCTGCTATCCGAAGCGGGGCTGTTTGACTCCAAGCAGTTCGGCGTCTCCGTCATGGCCGGGTTCGGCTATCGCGCGGAGCCGCCGCGTCACGAAAAGACGCGACAGCCGCTGGAGGACCTGATAATCTGGAAATGAAACAACGCATGTATATAAAAAGGGAGCCTTTGCGGCTCCTTTTTTTACGTTACAATCATAGTGGCATCTATATTTTTCTAACGGGAACTTCCAACTGCGTCAGCCAACGCTCCGGGTCCGGCTGCTCGTCCGGCGAAACAAGCACATGCCCGCGCAGATTCCCGGCGAACGCATAGCCGTTTTCCTCCATCCAGTGCGCGAGTTTTTCTCCTGCAGCGTCATAGCCGCCGTCAAACGGGCCTGAAAAGCGCAGCGTCGCCGCCAGCTCGATCGCCGGATACTCTTTGTAGACAAATTCGCCTCTGCTCTCGCCGAGCTTATCGACCGGAATTGCAACCTCAACATCCGGATTCGCTTCCATGTACGCATCGTCATAATAAACAGAATAACCGTCGCTGTGACAGGCGATACTGTGTTCCGCAATGTACATGGCCAGTTTCTCCCAGAGGATGCTCTCCTCATTGTAATGCGGTATAATACCTCTCACAGAAAGTACCTTTACCGCCTCGAGTTTCTTGAGTTCCACTTCGTATAACATGATATTGCGCTCCTTTCGCAGTTCACCGCTCATTTCCATGAGCTTTTTCAGGCGAAAGTGACTGGCCTCGATATCAAGGCGCAACTCTGCCGCCCGTTCGCGGAGCACTTTGTCCAAATACGCTTTGTCGTCAAATCTCGGCAATATTTCACCGATTTGTTGAATGGAAAAGCCCATATCGCGCAGCGCTGTGATCCTGCCGACGGACGGAACCTGTCCGGCGGCATACAGGCGATATCCTGTTTCAGCGTCGATCTGTGCAGGCGAAAACAGTCCGCACTTTTCATAGTGGCGAAGCATACGCGGCGAAACGCGAACAAGATTCGAAAACTCACCGATTCGAAACAAAATGTCCCTCCTTATTTCATCTGCTCATCCGGATTGCGCTATCAATATAAGCCTTGACACCGTGGTAATGTCAAGGCTTATTTTTGTCGATTTCAAATTCAGTTATCGCGGCACGAATTATCTGGACGGTTAATCCAGATTTCCGCTGTTGCTGTAGCCGTATCCTTCCCAGAATCCCTGATACGAATCGTCGGAAGAGAGCTCGATGCGGTTGATCCAACGCGCCCATTTATACCCCCATTTATCCTCCGCAACGAAAATGAATGGATAGCCCATCTCCGGCGGCAGCGGGATGCCGTTTGCGTCGTAGGCAATCATCAGGTTGTTATCGAGTATTTCGCTCAACGGCAGCGACGTCGTGTATCCGTCTGCCGCATGGAAGATCACCGTGTTCGCCTCCGCATTTGGTTCAACGGTCTCGAGCAGATTCTGCAGCGTAACACCCTTCCAGAGGATCGTCGCATCCCAACCCTCGACGCAGTGTATCGTGATCAATCGTTGTTCACTCGAAAAGGAAAGCACCTCGTCGTACGTATACTCGGCAGGAGTATTTGCCAGGCCGTCGATCGTCAGCTTATAGTCGGTCATGTCTACATACTGCACGCCCGCAATCGAGTTGTCACGCGGTCCTACGGCGGGATTTAACCGCACTCCTCCGTATTCCCGCATTTCCCCTTCGCGATATCTTGCCATCGTCGCTTCCGAAATTGCGTCGATCGATTCGCTCGCCGGTTCCTGCGCCTGGGGCGCAGCGCATCCGGCAAGCAAGAGAACGGCCGCAATGCAACAAATGAGTTTCTTCTTCATCGGCTTCCTCCTGTCGCGTGATCTTACTTTGAGTATAGCATTTATGAATAATGATATCGATTACGAATATTGAACTTTCCATGAACAACATGTATCCTTTTCCCGTCCGCACGCCGTGATTGCTGCACTAAATACGGCTTCCATACATCAAACGGCATCATCCGCTTTTCAACGCCACTCCGATATAAAAACACCACGAATATTCACAATTTCGCCACGCGTCAGGACTGCCAGAAGCATCGAAACGGTTGCCTGCGGACATGATAATGTGTATAATATAGTGACGTGCAGTATGATATGCACAATATGTTGATTAGCAGTAAGGACGGTCATGTACGAAAAATATTCGGGTCTACCCGATACAACCAGATCCACTTCGCAGAGCGGCAACCGCAACGGCGGCAACGCCGGCCGCGGTTACCCCGGCGAGGGAAAGATTGAATACTATCAGGCGCCTGTCAGAAGCGGCTCTTCGTCCGCTAAACGTTCCAGTGCAAGACGCGCCAAGGCACGCAAACGCAAGCTGATTATGGGTATCGTCAGCCTGCTTTTTGTCGCACTTCTGATTGTTGCAACCGTCGTTCTCGTTCGAAGCTGCGCCGGTCCTGCCGAAGTCGATCTGAACAACGGACATTTTCGCAGCAACGTCTATATCAACTGGACAAATGTTTCCGATATGTCGGCCGACCAGGCACGCGCTCTGCTGGAAACCAACGAACAGGATACACTCAATAAAATCGCAATCCGTCTGTCCGCAGACGAACTCAACGCGATTGTTTCCGGTGCGGATATGAATGCCTCCTCCGATCTCAACGACATCATCGCGCAGGCCCTTGCCGGCGGTGCGAATCAGGATTATTATTCGACCATCAGCATTGACGAGGAAGCGCTGAAAACACGCATCAACGAGATCAATTCGACCGCGAGCAAACCACCGGTCGACGCGAGCTTTACATTTGAATTTTCCAGCAGCGGTAAACCGACGCTGAAATACATCGACGGTGTGCCGGGATTCGGCCTCGAGGTGGAGTCCACCATCGCGTTGGTAAAACAGGCGATCGAATCGCGCAATCTGCAAACAACGCTGACGCCGACGCTGACCACGATTGATCCCGCCGTCACCATTGCCGATATTCAGGCGCAGGTTACGCAGATCGGCAAGTTTACAACAACATATGACTACAAAGGCACGGCGGAGGATACGGAAGCGCAGCGCGCCATCATTCCCAACCGCGCATTCAACGTTGAAAAAGCAGCCGATAAAATCAATGGTCAGGTTGTTGAACCGGGGAAAACCTGGAGCTTTAACAAAGTGGTCGGCGACCGTACCGAGGCCAACGGCTGGAAAGAAGCCAACGGCATATTCGGCGGCGACACGCTGACGCTGCAGTATGGCGGTGGTGTCTGCCAGGTCAGCACCACGCTTTATAACGCGCTCCTGCAGGCGTATCCGTATTTCAGAGATGGCTTTGACCGAACGAAGCACTCCTGGCCGTCTACCTACGTAGAGAAAGGCCTTGACGCAACCGTCGATACCGGACACATCGACTTTGCGTTCACAAACAACTCTCAGTATAAGGTCTATATCTTCGCGTATGAAACCGACAACAAGATGGCAAAGAGCCGCAAGCGCGACCTGACCGTTGTCATCTATGGCGAGGCATTCCCGGAAGGCACGGAGTACAAGACGCGCACGGTGCTGGTTTCCGAAGAGCCGCCGGGAACACCCATCATCACCGAATCGAAAAACAAGTATGTCGGCGAAGACGATACGATCCTCGCTGCCGCCCGTTCGAAGTTTGTCATCGACGTTTATATCGACTGGTATCTCAACGGCGTGAAGCAAGATGAGTTCTTCGACCACACCGACACCTATGACGGCAATCCGGAGCGCAGGGTTGTCGGTATCAAGCCGACACCGACGCCGGAACCGACACCGAGCCCAGAAGTTCCACCCGAGTCACCGTAACGCAACAATACAAAAGACGGAAGCCACGGCTTCCGTCTTTTTTTGTTCGATACTCCGCTTAATCGCTGATGCGCGGCTGTTTGTACAGGATCGACCGCCTTGTAAAGAAGTTAAACAGATAGGTCAGAACGCCCGCTATAATACGCGAAAAACGATAGTCGATCTTGAGGATTCCTGTGAAAAGATACATGCTCCCTTCCGTCACAGCAAGCGCAAGCAAGGATATAATCAAAAACAGCGCGAGCTCATGGTGGATTTTCAGTCTGCCGCGGCGAAACACAAACCAGATACCGATTAGATAATTCACCGCGAGACCCACGACAAACGCGATTGGTACCGCGATCAGATAATGCAGGCCGAACCACTCCTTGAGCATGAGCAGCGTAACGTAGTCCGCTGCGAAGCCTCCGAACGCAGCAACGCCGTAGCGCAGTCCCTGCGTCAGGAGATTCGTCTTTTTCAACTGGTCTTTTTCGTCCGTATGTTTTCGCATGAACCCAGTATAACAATTCGACGTATCGGACACAACGCCAATTTTGCAAAAAAATAGCCGCCCTGACGGGCGGCTATTTGAATCACGATTATTTGTCGTCGTCTACTTTGATGCCTTCAAAGAGGGACGCCAGAGACGTCGTGGTCTCTTTTACCGGCGGGAGTTCATAGTCTCCGTCCTCGTTGCGGCGGCGGCGGTCACCGCGGTCGCCTCTGTCGGAGTAAGACCGGTCTCCACCGGAGCGGGGTGCGCCATCGCGTCTTTCGCGCTGCTGCGCCTGCGACGAGTCACGCTGCTGCTGACGCTGTTCCTGACGCTCGGCATACTGACGGTCGCGCTCGGCCTTCTCGGCTCTCATCTGCTCGGCGAGTTCCGGATCTTCATCCAGCAACGCTTCCTTGCGGCTGAGGCTGATGCGCTTGGCTTCCGGATTGACTTCCAGCACTTTGCAGCGAACAACGTCGCCGACTTTGAGCTCGTCTTCCACCTTTGCGATGCGATGCACGGAAACCTGCGAAATATGGATCAGGCCGTCGATTGTGCTCTCAAGTGAGACAAACGCGCCGAACGGTACGATGCGAACAACTTTGCCTTCCACGATGGAGCCGACGATGTACTTTTCACCCGCCGTCATCCAGGGCTTGGGCTGCAGTTGCTTATATCCGAGGGAAACGCGCTCTTTCTCAACGTCTACGTTGAGGATCAGCACTTCGATTTCCTGCCCGATGGAGAACACGTCCGAAGGATGTTTGACGCGGCCCCAGGCGGCATCGGTTACATGGACGAGTCCGTCGATTCCGCCGATGTCTACAAACGCGCCGAAATCGGCGATTCTGCGGACGATACCTTCCACCTTGCTGCCAACGACAAGCGACTCCCACTTGGCGCGCTTCTCCGCCGCGACTTCCGCGAGGAGAACCTGCTTTTGAGAGGCGACAATGCGCTTTCTCTGGCGGTCTACTTCGAGAACCTTCAACCGCATCGGCTTGCCGATGAACTCGCTGAGGTTTTCAATGTACTTAATGGAGACGTGCGAAGCGGGTACGAACGCGCGAATGCCGCTGATGTCCGCAATGATGCCGCCCTTGACGACCTCTTTGCCGACCGCTTCGAAAATCTTTTCTTCGATATCTTCCTGATTGAGCAGTTCATCCCAAAGCTTGCGGCTCTCGACATTCTTTCTGGAAAGCAGCACGTTACCGTCGCCGTCGTTCACTCTGGTGACTTCGACTTCGATCGTGTCGCCTTCTTTAAACATGTCTTCCGCTTTTACGTCGGAATCGCTGGAGAGTTCGCTGGCCGGAATTACTCCGTCAGATTTATAGCCGATGTTGACGAACACTTCCCCATCTACGATGGAGATGACCGAGCCTTCGATGACCTGTCCGTTATGAATGCGCGTCATGGTCTTTTCAAACGCGGACGCGAAATCAGAACCATCCTCGTGTTCAAGTTCAGCTTTAGCCTCTGCCGTCGCTTCCGGTGCAGCCTCTGCCGCTGGCTCTGCCGTCGTTTCCGGCGCAGCCTCAGCCTCCGGCTCTGCCGCTTCAGCTGTTTCTGAAGCCGTGGGCTCCGGCTCTTCAGCAACTGCGGCCACGGGTGCTTCTTCGCTGGCGGGTTCTGTCGTCTCAACAGTTTCGGCTTTTGGAGCCTCTTCAACCTTTGCAGGTTCTTCGGTTATCGGTTCAGCCTGGGATGCGACGACTTCCTCAGCGGGAGCTTCCGCTTCAATGGTTTCGATCGTCGTTTTTTCCTGTTCGCTCATTACTTGTAGTACCTCCCTAATCATCCGGTCCGGCGTCGATGCGCCCGCAACAATACCTATTATATCATCGGAATGCAATATATCAAGCAAAAATTTGTCGCTCGATTCGACGTTAACCGTGTTTTTACAGTGTTTTTTACAGATTTCCAAAAGCTTTTGCGTATTGGAGCTGGATTTGGAACCAAGAACGAAAACTCGCGTGCTCCTGCGCGCGATCTCTTCGGCTTCCTCCTGCCGTGCGCGGGTCGTATCGCAGATCGTGTTAAAAACGTCCAACTCATCCGGGCTGTTCTCTCCAGAGCGCAGCGCGCGCTCGATCAATTGGAACGTTGCCTCCGGCAGTGTTGTCTGCGCAACAAGAACCGCCTTTTCCAGTTTCGGCAGCCGTACGACGTCCGCCTCGGTCTCGAGAACATATGCGTTTCCGCCCGCCCAGCCGCGGATACCGACGACTTCCGGGTGGTTTGCTTTCCCCGCAATCAGCACCGCTTTCCCCTGCTCGGCGGCTTTCTGCACGATCTTATGGATGCGTTGCACAAACGGACAAGTCGCGTCGATCAGGCAGATGCCCTGCGCACGGCTGGACTCGTAGACCGCGGGCGGCGCGCCGTGCGCGCGGAGGATCAGCGTTTCGCCTGCGTTCAGCCCCTCCAGATTTTCCACGGAGACAACGCCGCGTTGGGAAAGCTCCTTTACGACGCGCTCGTTGTGAATGATGTTGCCATAGGTATAAACGGTTTCGCCCTTGGAGGCGCTTTGTTCCGCCATTTCGACCGCCCTGCGGACGCCGAAGCAGAATCCGATGTTTTTTGCAAGCAGTATCTTCATATTATATATTCGCTGCGCATCAGGACATGCGTTCCATTTCGTTTTTCAGTTGTTGCATACTGTCCCGGATCGCATCCGTTACGGAATCCACGCTGCGTCCGGCAAATCGCTTTGCAATATCGGACGGAAGTATCGCTTCCCCTATGATCATGCGAACCCGTCCGAACTTCTTCCAGTCCGGGTCGGCATAGATTGGAATGATCGGCGCGTTGCAGCGGATCGCGAGGAACGCGGCGCCTTTTTCAAATGAATCCAGCTCGCCGGTGAGTGAGCGCCTGCCTTCCGGGAAGATGCCGAAGATATGATTCTTTTCCAGCACCACCATCGCCTGCTTGAGCGAATGCATGTCCGCCTGCTTGCGGTAGACCGGAAACGCCAGAAGCGACTTCAAAAGAACCCGTTTAATCGGTGAGTCAAACAGTTCCTGCTTGGCCATAAAGTGAATCGGGCGCGGCACGACAAACGCAAGACGAATCGGGTCGCCCAGCGTGAAATGGTTGGCGATTAATATGCCCCGTCCGCGAAAGAACAACCGGCGGAAATTCTTTACTTTCGGCCAGTATAACAACCAGAAAAACGGGCTAAGCAGATATTTGACCAGGTAATTCAGCATGATTCAATGGTTTCCCTTATCCGAAATGATGTTTAGCACCTTTGCCAGCGTCTCCTCGGGTTCCAGCCCCGTCGTGTCGATCAGCACGGAATCTTCCGTTCTTCTGAGCGGCATATAAGCGCGTGTGCTGTCCTGCAGGTCCCGCGCTTTGATATCGGCAAGCACCGACTCATAAGTCTCGGTCGTGGTTCCGCGCAGTTGGAGCTCCTCCAGCCGCCGTTCTGCGCGAATTTCCGGTGTTGCGGTCACGTAAAACTTAAACTTCGCATGCGGCAGAACGTTTGTCGTGATATCTCTGCCATCCATCACGACATCGTAGTTGCGCCCGACTTCACGCTGCAACTGAGCCAGCTTCTCCCGTACGCAGGGATGTTTGCTGACTGTGGACGCGCCCATGCCGAGCTCCTGCGTGCGCAGCATATCGGTGACGTCCTCATTGCCGAGCAGTACGCGCTGGCCTCTCTCGTCGTAGCGCACGCGGATGTCCGCCTCGTCCAGAATCGCTTTCAGCGCGGGTTCATCGCTCACGCTTACGCCGCGGCGCATCGCAAACAGCGCCATTGCGCGGTACATAGAGCCTGTGTCGAGGTATCGAATGTTCAGCGCGGCGGCAACGGACTTTGCCAGAGTGGATTTTCCCGCACCGGAAGGCCCGTCAATCGCGATATTGATATGTTCGTTCATTTCCCTGCTCCACTCGTTTTAATCTATGCTGTCCCCGGCGAGCGCGCCCGTCGACCAGGCGATCTGCAGGTTATACCCGCCCGTCGCCGCGTCCAGATCGAGCACCTCGCCCGCAAAATACAATCCTTTGACGCGCTTGCTCTCCATTGAGGAGGCGTTCACGTCCTTGACGCTGACGCCGCCGCGGGTCACGACCGCCTCATTTAGCCCGCGCGCGCCGGATACGGTCAGCGGGAGCGCCTTGAGCGTCTCGATCAGGCGCGTCCGCTGCTTCTTTGTAAACTCGCCAACCGGCAAAGCGGCGTCGATTTGCGCAAGCCCGAGCACCGTCTCCAGTAGCCGCTGCGGCAACAGCGCGTGCAGTGCAGTTTTTACCTGCTGTCGCGCGCCGGCCTGCAGATCCCGCAGCAACCGCGCCTCGAGCTGCTCTCTGGTCAATCCCGGTTTCAGATCGATCGCGAGCTTTGTGCCCGCCGGGCGGCCGGCAATAACACCGGAGAGCGAGAGCACCAGCGGCCCGCTGATGCCAAAGTGTGTAAACAGCAGTTCACCGAGTTCCGAGTAGATCGTTTTGCCGTTCTTCTGCGCATGCAGCGTCACGTTTTTCAGCGTCAACCCCGCAAGTTCGCGCGGCCAGATCTCCTCCGTCGTCAGCGGGACAAGCGAAGGAACAGGCTCTTCCACCGTGTGGCCGGAGGCGCGCGCAAACACGTATCCGTCTCCCGTCGATCCCGTCTGCGGATAAGAGATTCCACCGGTTGCGACGATGACCGCGCCGCAGGGCAGCGTTTCGCCGCCAATGCGAACGCCGGAAACCGCGCCTTCCTTTATAACGATGCCTTCCACGTGCGTGTTGAGGCGGACGGTGACATTCGCCTCACGTACGATACGCTCCATGGCGCGCAGGATGTCACTCGATTTATCGGAAACCGGGAACACCCGCCCGCCGCGCTCGATTTTGAGCGGAACGCCCGCGCGCTCGATACGTTCCATGAGCGCTTTGTTGTCAAAATGCGAAAATGCGCTGTATAAAAAGCGCGGGTTTCTGAGCACATGCTCGAAAAAATCGTCCCGCTCTGCGACGTTTGTCACGTTACAGCGGCCTTTTCCGGTGATATAGAGTTTCTTGCCGAGCTTTTCGTTCTGTTCGAACAGCGTTACGTCGTGCCCGTTCTGCGCGGCTCTCGCCGCGGCAATCATGCCGGCGGGGCCGCCGCCGATGACGAATACGATCATGAACGCTCCTCTTTGATCGTCTCCGACAGGTAGACGCCTTCCGCGTGCCAAACCTCCTCAAGCGCCGTCAGGTGCTGGTAGGCTTCGTCCTTGCGCGCATGGCCGATGGCGACGATCATTGCGTTGATCAGAGAAAGTGGCGCTACGAGCGAATCGGCAAACGAGGCCATGTCGCTCCTTGCGCACAGATTAAAATCGGAAATACGCGCGACCGGTGAGGTCGGCATATCGGTCAGCGAAATCAGCGTCGCGCCCTTGGACTTTGCATACTTCATCGCGTCTACGGTACGAGCGCTGTAGCGCGGAAAACTGATACCGAAGCAGACGTCCGTTGAGTCCACACGGAGCATGCGCTCGTGGATGTCCTGGACGGCGCCGTTGACGAACATGACGTTGTCGCAGACATAGTCAAGATAATACGTTAAAAACTGCGCAAGCGCCATCGCGCTGCGGATACCGAGCACATAGATGCGGCGCGCGCGAAGAATCGCGTTGATCGCGCCGTCAAAGCTCTCGTTGTCGATCATTTCAATCGTTGTTCGGATGTTGTTCATGTCGGAGGAAAGCACGGTTTTCAGCACGTCCTGCTGTGGAATGTTCGCCGCGAGGCGAATGCGCTGTACGCTGGTCAGCCTGTGCCGGATCAGATCCTGCAACGCCTCCTGCAGCGCGGGATATCCGTCCAAACCGAGCATATAGGCAAACCGAACGACCGTAGACTCGGAAACGCCGACGCGCTCGCCGAGTTTGGCAGCCGTCATAAACGCCGCGTCGTCATAGGAATTAAAGATATATTCCGCGATACGCCGCTGTCCTTTCGAAAATGTGGAATATTGTTTTTCCATGATCGAAAACAGTGCATCCATTCCGATTCTCTCCTCCTGCGATTCTGTCAAAAGCGATCGAGTTCTATGTTCATCGTAACCAGTTCAGGTCCTGACTGCGCATTTCATTCATCCACTCAAACTGTGTCAGATCATACGTCACGGGCGTTAAGGTAACATAGCCTTCGTGCGCCCAGCGGTGATCCAGGTCCATTCCCTCCACCTGTGTATTGCAGCCGAACGGCGCCCAATAATATGTGTGTCCGAACGGGTCTACCCGCTCGACGTATTTCAGCTCATACTGCTCGACGCAGAGCGGCGTTATCTTGACACCCTTGAGTTCTTCAAACGGCAGAGCGGGCACGTTGATATTCAGCACCATGCCAAAGTGCATTGGATTCTTTGCGATATAGTCCACTGCAAACGCCGCGACGCGTGCCGCGGTATCCATAAATTCGCCCTTGTATGAAAGGCTGGAGATGGCGATTGCCTGATACCCCAGCAGCGCCGCTTCATGCGCGGCGGCAACGGTGCCGCTGTAGAGCACGTCCGTGCCGAGGTTCGATCCGTGATTGATGCCGGAGACGACGATATCCGGCGCCGGAAAGAGATTTCCAATCGCGAGGCGCACGCAGTCCACCGGTGTTCCGCTGACGGCATACGCCGGTATGTCCGGTAACCCCTCCATCGGGGTTTTCACAGCGCGCAGCGGCTCGAACAGCGTCATTGCGCGGCTGACCGAGCTGCGCTCGCGGTTGGGCGCGGCAACAAATGTCTCGTGTGATTTAGAAAGCTCTGCCGCGAGAGCGCGAATCCCTTTCGCAAACACCCCGTCGTCATTGCAAATGAGCAGCTTCATGCAGGAACTCCGTCAAGTTATAGTAAAAGTATTGTACCATACAGCGGTTCTGAATGCAAAAGAAACAACAATGTGCAGGAAAACAATAATTCCCCTGCACATAGAAGCATATTATATCTGCCTGATGGACCGATGTTCAGCTCAACGGCTGGGATGAAATCTGCTCGATATTCAGCCCGTTTGTTCCGTCAACAAACCCGTAGCCGAAGACAAAAGCGATTACGGCGGCCTGGACGATGATGACCATAAACAGCGCCAGCAGCCATACGCCGCGCGGAAAACGCCCTCTGCCGCGAAAGACACGGTAGAGCAAGCGGTTGAGGATCAGCGTTAGGATCACAGGCGATAGGAACAGAAAAATCTGCAATGCGCCTTCCAAAACGGCCTTCATTGTGCCGCTGCCCATAACCGACCAGTCGAACGCCAAAGAATAGCCGAGCATATAGATCGTGTAGACCGCGAGCATCGCGTTCATGATGATCATCACAACGAAATATCCGAATACGCGGCCTCCCCTGTGCTGCCGCCGGTCGAAGATATGGCGTCCGTAATGCTCCTCCGCGGACTTGGGATGGCGACTGTCGTGCTCCATGGTCAACTTCCTTCCTTTATATGCGGGTAATTTTGGCAGGCGTTACGCTTCTGCTTCAGCCGTTTCGCTGGCAGCATGCGACCGGGACGGTTTTTCCGTTTGATCCTCGAACCGCTCCGCAAGCACTTTTGTGGTCAGATACGCGGAGATGGCGTCGATCGCCATCTTGTTTTTGCCGCCGCGCATGACGGCAAAATCCGCGTCGTTGATATAGTTGGCGATAAACTTCTCGTAAACGGGCTTAACTGTCTCGACATACTGCTCTGCGATGTTGTCGATCGAGCGGCCGCGCGCCTTGATATCCCGCTTGATGCGGCGCAGCAGGCAGATATCGACGTCCACATGCAGAAACACCTTAAGCGCCATGCGCTCAACGAGGCGCTTGTCGTAGAACATGTGAATCCCCTCGAGCACGAGCACCTCCGGCGGCTGGATCAGCGCATCCGGCGTGTCGGCCCTGAGGTAGTTCACGTAATCGTACCCCTTTGTCGTAATCGGAAGCCCCTTCTCCAGCAGGTCGATATCGCCCAGCAACTCGTCGAAATCGAAAATCTCCGGTTCGTCGTAATTGAGCTTGATGCGCTCGGAAAACGGAAGGTCGGGAAAATTGCGATAATAGCAGTCCTGCCCGATGATGGTGCAGCTGCAAGCCAGTGAATCCTGAATCCGTCTGGCCAGCGTGCTTTTTCCGCTTCCGCTCGCGCCGCAGATGCCTACGATAATCATGTCGTTCTCCCCTTTGACGATTCGAATCGTTTGTCAAACAGTACCGTTTCCCGAATGGATTTGTGTCAGTGTATCATCTTTTGTTTTGATTGGCAATGCGCAGAAATCCGCCGCTTACAAGTCTTGGATGGTCCGGTCAATGGCGTCGATCACGTCCCGCGCGAGAAGCATGCGTTCTTTCAGCAACTCCAGCGCGACGTCGGCGGATTCTCCGAGCAGATACGCGCCGCAACCTGCCGCGTCAAACGGCGAAAGCCCCTGCGCGAGCAACCCGGTAATCAGTCCCGCGAGCACATCTCCGCTGCCGCCCTTTGCCAACCCCGGATTCCCCGTTGTGTTCAGCCGCACCGTTTCCCCGTCTGTCACGCAGGTTGTCGCGCCTTTGAGCAGGACGATGCAGTTCCATTTGCCAGCGTACGTTTTTGCAACGCCGATCGGATCGGCAAGGATGCGCTCCAATTCTTCGCCGCAAAGCCGAGACATCTCCGCCGGATGCGGGGTTAGAATCATGTTCGGGTGCAGCTGGCTGAGCAGTTCCGGCTGTGTTGATAGTTGATTGAGCGCGTCTGCATCCAGCACCGCGGGGATACCCGACCGAAGTATGGATTGTATCAGCGGCAGTATGTTGCCCGCTCCCGCGCCGCAGCCGACGCAGACGGCGTTCTTTTGCCCAAGTTGTTCCGCCGCGCGTTGACAGCCCGCTTTGTCCCAATCCGCACCGTCGTTGACCGCAATCGCAATCGCTTCCGGCAGCGCGGCAAACGCCAGTTTGACCGCGCCCGGAACGGCGGCCCAGGTCAGCCCCGCGCCCGCGCGGAGCGCCGCGCCGACACTCAACAGTGCCGCGCCGGTGTATTGTCCGCTGCCAACGCAGAGCAGCGCGCGCCCGTTGGATCCCTTGTGTGCATCAAGCGCACGAGGCGGCAGCAGTTGGTCGATATCGCCGCGTTCCAGCAGCGCCACCTGCGGGTTTTCCAGCTCTGTCTTGCCGGACAGCGGATGCAAAATCACCTCTCCGCAATATACCCTGCCCGGAAAGAGCAGCTGTCCGCGCTTGTAAAACTCAAATGTAACCGTTTCGTCCGCGCGCACCGCGACACCGGGCGTGTGCCCGCTTGTCGCGTCCACGCCGGACGGGATGTCCACGGCGACGATGCGCTTGCCGCTGGCGTTGATGCGCGCAACCGCATCTTCATATTTGCCCGTCAGCGGACGCGAAAGCCCCGTGCCGAACATTGCGTCCACGATCACGTCATATCCTGCGAGCAGTTCGTCCGTCAGGCTGTCAGTAAACCGTATGCCGCACGCCTGCGCGCGCAGAAAATTCGTTTTCGCATCCCCGCTGAGGCGTTCGCTGTCCGCGAGCAGCACACCCGCGCAGGAGATCCCGCGCTCGTGCAACAACCGCAGCAGCGCAAAGCCGTCTCCGCCGTTGTTGCCGCCGCCGCAGACGCAGAGTACGCTTTTAGCGGGATACTTCGCGCGCAACAGCGCGTCAACACCCTCGGCTGCGCGTTCCATCCAGTCGAGGCTGTCAGCCTGCCCGTCTGCAAACCGTTCCCGTTCGTATTCCCGCATCTGTTGCGCCGTTACGACTCGTTTCATTCGTCCGCTTCTCCCGTTGCGATCCGTAGTGCCGCGCGCGCATCGTCATAGGAATACCCGCGCGCAAGCAACCGCCTGAGCACCATTTCGTTCCGCTCGTGCTCCGGCAGGCGCGTATACTGTCTTGCGTACTTTTCCGCAATGGCTGCGGCAGAGCGCATTTCATCCGCCTCGTCCACCTGCGCGAGCGCGCGCTCGATAGCGCCCGCTTCGGTTTCATGCGTGATCAGCTGCTGCCGCAGATGCGCGCGGCTGACGGGTTTGGTCGCGAGGCGTGTGCGCACGAACTCCTGCGCAAACGCGTCGTCGTCCAGCAGATTCAGTTCCTTGAGCCTCTCTACGGTCTGATCGATCTCGTACTCGCCGTATTGGCAGGAATCGAGGTGCCGCTCTGTCTCACGCACCGTCCTTGCGCGCGCGCCTAAGAAGCGCAACGCGGCGTCCATAGGAGTGCGGCCCGTTTCCGAGGCCTTTTTGGGTTTTGACATTCTATTTTTCACAGGCCTATTTTATCATAGTTCAAGGCGGCATAACAGACGCGCGATCAAGTGCCGGTGTTTTTACAAAACAAAGAAGCGATCCTGAAACAATCTGATGAACATTCTGTAACAAATCGGATCGTGTCGGAATCCGGCGATGCAAAAGATGCCCGAATCCGTTACAATAGAACCTGATATCTGCGTGTTTCGGCTGAGCTGCTCTGGAGTTTTCAGTTTGAGCACGGCAGAAATGATCGCCCCAGGAGGACGTTCCAATGGAACAAAACAATCGGCAGAATGATCAGCCAGTGCAGCCGGACGGTTCTGAATATTCGGAAGTGATTCTGGAGCCGATTCAGGATCTGGGTCTGCCGAATCAACCGAAAAAAAGAAATGGAAACGGCAGCAAACGCAAAAAGCGCATTCGTCAGAAGCGCATTATCATTGCGCTCGGCGCTGTTGTTGCAACCGGCCTTTTCATATTATTATTCATGTTCATCAGCAATCAGCGGGAACTTGCCGCAGAGGCTGCGGCGCAGGCCGCCGCCGAGGAAGCGGCGCGCGTCCAGCAGGAGTTGGAGCGGCAGGAGTTTGAGGCGATGGCCAACTCCACGACGTTTTTACAAGGCATTACGGTCAACGGCGTCGATATTGGCGGCATGACCATGTCGGAAGCAAAAACCGCGTTGGCAAGCATTCAGGAAAACCTCGACGCACAGCGGGAGATCATGCTCGTCTATGAAAACCGGCCCTATCCGCTCGATTTGACCGGCATGCCCAGAACAGTGAATACAGATTCGGTTTTATCGGAGGCATACCGTCTCGGCAAGACCGGCTCCTATGAGTCCATGAAAGCCGAAACGGAGGATGTTCTGGCCAATGGCAAGGCGTTTTTCCTGACGGTGAGCTACGATCTCAACGCGCTCTCTCAGGGAATTGCCGCCATATCCGCGCAAATCGACACGCCCGCCGTAAACGCCGCGGTCACCGGAATCGACGCCGATACACACGCCCTGACCATTCGGGACGAGGCCACCGGTTTTGCCGTCGATCAGACCGTGCTGCTCAACAACATCACGGATGCGATGCTCAATGGCGTGAAAACACCGATCGACATCCCCGTTTTGGTTGTAGAACCGACGATTACGAAAACCTCCCTGCAGGGTCAGTTTGTACTGCGCGCATCTGCGACAACCGACTTCTCCTCCAGCGACAGCAACCGTAAATACAATGTGCGCAAGGGCGCGGGCATGATCAACGGCACCGTTCTGCTGCCCGGAGACACTTTTTCCGCCAACGACACGCTCGGTACGCGCACCAAGGCAAACGGCTGGAAGGTCGCGCACGCTTATGTGCAGGGCGCCATTGAGGAGCAATACGGCGGCGGCGTATGCCAGCTCTCCAGCACGCTGTATAACGCCATCGTCAAGGCGGATCTCGAAGTGGTCTACCGGCGCAACCATTCCATGCCGGTTTCCTATGTCAAGGAAGGTCTGGATGCGACGATCAACTCCGTCGGCAACATCATCGACTTTAAGTTCAAAAACAATACGGCCGGCGACATCATCGTCATTGGCTATACGACCAGCAGCAACAAACTCGTGTTCGAAATCTGGGGACTGCCGTTTTCCACCACGGAATACGACGAGATCAAGCTCACAAGCTCTCTCGTCGCCAAGTCCGATCCGCCCGGCGATCCGGTGATCATTGAAGTTCCGGTTGGAACAGAAAAACCCAACGGAACGCTCATGGTTGCAGGCGAGGAGTATGTCGCTGTTGCGCCGCGTAAAGAGTATATCTACCAGAGTTACAAAAACTATTATCTCGACGGCGAACTCGTGAAGAAAGAGAAGCTTGCCGTATCCACCTATAAGGCGTTCCAGGGCGAGATCTGGTATTGCCTGCCGGAGGAAACACCGGAACCTCTGCCAACAGATACCGCATGGAGTGAAACCACACCGGAGCCATTGCCAGCAGAATCTACGACACCTTAATCAATATATCGCTAAAAAAAAGAGAAGGCCGTTGCCTTCTCTTTTATTTGTACCCTTCAGTCGTCGAGTTCGTGCTCCGTATCATACCGCTCGCGCTGGAGCAGCATCGATTTGAGTTGATCGGGTTCCACGGGGTTTTGCCGGGTTCCGATGCAGGCGCTGCAGGTGGCGAAGCATTCCGGGCAAATGCACCGGCTGCCAAGGCCCTTTTCGTCCTGAATCATATAAGTGCCGCAGATCTGGCAGGAACAACGCACGGTATCGCCTCCTCTCGCTTCTCTTCTTTCTATAGTTTACCATAATACGCAAATTCCCGCGAGTGGCTGCGCGTTCATGCTTCGTTCATGGAATTTTGCATCGCATTGTGCTATAATCTCAGCGTTATGAAGATGCGATCGACCCAATCCATGCTTGCTTTCATCCGCCGCGCGCTGTCTCTCGTCATCGCGCTGGCGGCGGTTACATTTGCCGCGCCCGCCACTCTGGCGGAGGACGGTATTTTCGCTTACGGCGAGAGTTCGGATGACATTCAGCGCGTTGAAATTCGGCTCTCCGACCTTGGTTACTTCAAGGGCGTTGTCAACGGGCGCTGGGAAGCGGCGGACGAAGCCGCGCTTGCGGCGTTTGCAACGGCAAACGGCGTTTCTCCCGCCGCTGCTGTGGATCTGCTGTTTTCTAACGAGGCGATCCCCGTTTCCCGCTATGGCGGTACGGTCTTTGCCAGCGGTGCACAGGGATTTTTGGTGACCCATGGAACGCTGATGCCCTGGGAAGAAGTATCCGCGAAACTCGTGCCCGGCCAGGCATATCCGATGACGAGCTGCTACACCGGCATCACGCTGCACATGGTCTGCATCTCTCTCGGCGCGCATGCGAAGATGCGGCCCGAGTTGGACTGGGACAACGCAACCCTGCGCGGGTTCTTCGACTCGACGAGCAGTTCGGAAAAACATCCCGTCGTCATCACGATCGACGGGGTACTCGTCGCCGCGTCCATTCAACAGGCAGCACCCGATATGAGCGGCGAAGCGCTTCCGGAATACGGCGTATACTTCCATGGTTCGCTCACCGGCGTCAACGCCATACCGGACGCGGAGCACGAGGCCATCGTACAGATTGCCGCTAACATCCAGTAGCTTTTTTAGAAACAAAAACCGCCTTCCGGACGTTTGCCGGAAGGCGGTTTTCTTTGATTGTTTTACCGACCGACGGTTCTCTGCGAAATACCTTTGATCGCAGAGAGCGCCCAGTCGTGATCGCTCAGCGTGACGACCGTTCCGCAATACGGGCACTTACCGGTATGGTTGATGTTGAGCGGTGCGCCGCAGTTCGGACAGCTGATTTCCGACATCGTCGGCTGTTCGAGCGTCTTCATGTCCTTCTGCCGCGTCAGCTTCCAGTCGTAAACCATGAACAGCTCGCGCGTCGTGCTTCCGCTGACCAGCGCGCCCGTGCGGTCGTCCGTCGTATAGTCGGTGATGCGGGTGGAAACACGAACGACGAGCACGTCGTTGTCCCCCTCCACCGCGTAGCGGACGATGCGCGTTTCGAGCACCGCAATGCGCTCCACGTGGTTGGTCTGCTTCGCGTCGATGAGCGCCTGCAGCTGGCGGGCCATCTGGTTATAGAGCGCGTCGGTCATGATCGCGCGCATCGGCTCCCACTTCTTGTCCTGCCAGGCGTTCTGCATCTGGATATACTGGTTGGCGATCTTCTCGAGGAAGACCTGCTCGTTGAAATTCGGGTCCTTCTGCTTGAGCGTTTCGAGCGGCAGGCCCGGCTCTTCCACCGCCGCCTGATAGACATTCTGTCCGCCGCCCTGCTGCTTGGCCGAGCGCAGGAACCGGATCACGACAACCGCGACGATGATGATGATGACAAGCGTAAACATATTGCCGCCAAGGCAACCCAGCGCACCGATTGTTCCGGCAGAGGAAAACGAGCCGTCGTCATAGCTCGAACCGCTGCTCCAACTCGATCCTGAGTCCCAACTGGATCCGGAATCCCAGCTTGAGCTTCCCCAGTCCGAACTGCCCCAGTCCGACCCGCCGCCGCCCCAGTCGGAGCCTCCTGAGAAATTGCCCGCGTCGGCAAGCGAATACGCGCCGATCAGCAGACAGCAAATCAGCACGGCCGTGAGAATCAGCGCGCGCCAAACCCGTTTCTTCATCATCGCAGCCCCCTTGCATTCATTTCCGTTGCATTTATCATACCGCATTTTCGGCGTCCGGTAAATATCCATTCGCAGGCAAAAGGGCACGGCTGTCCAAGACCGTGCCCTTTATTTACCGCCAGAAAGCAAGGGATCAATCGTTACGCAGCCATTCTCGAACCGAACCTTCCGAGTCGATCCGCTCCACAACGCGTTCCACGTCCGCATCCATCTTGTTCAGGTGCGGGTCGTCGGCGGTGTAGACGACGCATGTTCCGCAACTTGCGCTCAAAAAGCGAGGCACCGGAGAAAGCCTTGCGGCGATTCCCGCTGCAACAAGTCTCTTCTGCGAGCGCATTGCAGCAAGATGGGTATGAAAAGTCGCGATAAATGCTCTCATTGTTTTTTCAACGACAGGGTGTATTCACCCGCGGATTCCGAAACGGAAACGCTGTATCCGCGCGAGGCGGCAAAGCGCGTTACGTTCTCCCTTGCCGCTTCTGCATCGACGAGAACGGTCAGTTCTTCAGCTCCGTCCTTGACGGCGCGCTGCGTTTTGACAACGGGTTCCGGGCACAAGAGCCCTCTTGCGTCAACGGTATTCATGCTTAGCTCCTTTCCCTGTTGAACAGTCCTACGATGATGAGGATTACAAACCCCGCGACGACGGCGACCATGCCGTTCACCGTCGGACCCTGCGGCGATGAAGCGAGTCCGAAGTTATGGCAGATTGCTGCACCAACGGCAAAGCCGGTTATGGTGATGGCCGCGTCGGAGTTGCCTTCGCCCGCAAGGATGAGCTGCCGAAGCGGGCAGCCGCCGAGCAGAACACTGCCCCAGCCGACCAGCGCCATGCCGAGGAAGTTCCAGAGCCCGTCCGTATGCGCGACCGGCTGATCGGCAAACGTGAGGTTGAATTTACCCAGAATGAGGTTCCCTACGAGTACGGTCACGATGACCGCAAGGAATCCCCAGAGCATTGAGAAGTCTTTGAACATCATCGCGTCGCGGTTACCGGCAACCGTGCAGAACCGCGCCCGCTGGCAAAGACCACCGACAACGAGGCCGACACCCAGCGCGATGAGAATCGGCGCATGCGCAGCGCCCGGGCCCGATTCGCTGAATGCAAAGAAAGACGGCAGAAACACGGAGAGCGCCATGATCACTGCGGCGATTACGGGCAGTGCGATCCCTTCCGTCAACCCCTGCGCATACGCGCGCTTGAGTGAGAACCCGCCGCGCAGCCAGAGTGTTCCGATGAAGATGCCCGCGATGAAGCCAACGAGACCGACAATTGCGTTCAGGTCGCCTCCGCCGATGCGGATCATCATCCTGAGCGGGCAGCCGAGAAACATCAGCGCGCCGACCATGACGACGACGGCCAGCACAAACCGCGTCATCGGCGCGGAGCCGCCGCGCGGCTTAAACTCTTTTGCGATCATGGATACGATCATTGCACCGAGGATCATGCCGATGATCTCCGGACGCACATACTGAACGACCGACGCCGTGTGCAGTTTCAGCGCGCCGGACGTGTCTCGAATGAAGCACGCGATGCAAAAGCCCATGTTGCCGGGGTTTCCCAGCGCGGTCAGCAGAATCGCAGCGACGCCGATGACAACGCCGGTTACGATCACCCAGATATTCTTTTTTCCCATAATAATCTCCTTTTTCCCTATTTTGCCCGAACAAAACCAAGGCGCACAGAATTGCGTCTGAAAATGAACCTATGATACTGTTCTTGTCGTTTCCGTTCAGGTAAATTCTTGCGGCGACCTTGCCAGCCTGCCGAAGTTCGGATATACTGTAACATAGAAAATCGTTATACGCAAGAGAGGATAACGAATATGACTCAACTTTTTTCCAACCAAAAAGAGATCTATCTGGATCAGGCCGCGACATCCTGCCCGAAGGCCGCTGGCGTTGGCGAAGCGATGCGCTATTACATCGAAGATGTCTGCGCAAACATCAATCGTTCAACCTATGCGCCGGCGACGAGCGCGGCGATGCACGTGCTGGAAACGCGGGAGCGGCTCTGTGCGCTCTTTGGCAGTTCGGACCCGACATATGCAATACTGACGCCGGGCCACACCGTTTCACTCAATATGGTCATCAAAGGCACCCTGAAGAAGGGCGACCATGTGCTCGTCAGCAGTTTGGAGCACAACGGCGTGATGCGTCCCCTGACACAGCTGCTCGAGCAGGGCGTTGCCTTCGACCGCATTCCGATGCGCGGCGATGACGAGCTGGACTTTATCGCCGCCGAACGGCTTGTTCGACCGAATACGAAACTGATGCTCCTCACGCATGCGTCCAACGTCAGCGGTACTATACTGCCGATTGAAGAAGCGGGAAATTTCTGCCGCGAGCACTGTATTCTCTTTGCTGTCGATGCGGCACAGACGGCCGGACACGTTCCGATCGATGTAGGCAAGGCTCACATCGACGCGCTCTGCGCGCCTTCGCACAAGGGCCTGCGCGGACCGGCAGGCGTCGGCGTCATGATCCTGTCGCCTGCATTCGCGCGAAAGATGGAACCGCTGTTCACCGGCGGAACCGGAAGCGACTCGCACACCGAGATCCAGCCGGACTATATGCCGGACCGCTTTGAAAGCGGAACACCGAACCTGCCGGGCATCTACGGCCTGCACGCCGCGCTCGGCGAGCTGGAGCAGGAAGGTATCGCCGCGCGCAGCGCGGCGGAACATGCGCTTCTGGAGCGCTTTCTTACGGGTCTTGATTCGATTTCCGGCATTCGCACCCTCGGCACGCGCGATCTGAGCCGCCGTGTCGGCGTCGTATCCGTCGATTGTTCCGCTGTTGCGGACAATGCGGAAGTCGCCGATCGTCTTGCAACCGATTATGGTGTTCTCACCCGCTGCGGGCTGCACTGCGCGCCGAACACACACAAAACTTATGGTACGTTTCCGCAGGGCACGGTGCGGTTTTCCTTTAACAGCACAAATACCAAACAGCAGATCGACGCGGCCCTGTCCGCGCTGCGAGAGATTCTGTAACGGTACTCAAAAAAGACCCGCCAAGAGGCGGGTTTTTGTTTTGCTCATTTAAACAAGATAGATTGATTTGTCAGATTGTTTTGTCACGGTTCCGATGCGCTGTGCGCTTGGCACGCTGGCTCTTAAGTCGCTCTCCAGCGCGTCCGCGTCCTCCGGGTCGACCGCGATGAGCAGGCCGCCCGAAGTCTGCGGGTCATACAGCGCGTCCCGCAGCATGAGCGGAAGGCCGCCCTCGTCCACGGAGGCTTCTGCAAAATTCCTGTTGCGGTAGACGCCCGCCGGCAGCAGTCCCATGTTGGCAAACTCCAGCACGCGCGGCAGAAACTCGATTGCGCCGGTTTCGATGCGGGCGGAAGTATCCGAGCCCTGCATCATCTCGAGCAGGTGTCCCATCAGCGAGAAACCGGTGACGTCCGTACAGGCGTGGACACGATACTTTACGGCGCAGTCCCGCGCGCCTTTGTTCAGTGTGGTCATCAGCTCAATCGCGCGGTCGATTTCTCCCGGTTCGAGCATCTCCGCCTTCTCCGCCGTGGTCAGGATTCCCATGCCGAGCGGCTTGGTCAGCAACAGCACGTCGCCTTCGCGCGCGCCGTGATTTTTGAAAAATTTTTCGGGGTGGACGAATCCGGTCACGGCGAGCCCGTATTTGGGCACGTCGTCGAATATGCTATGCCCGCCGGTGATAATCGCACCTGCTTCATATACCTTGCTGTAACCGCCCGCGAGCATGGCCTGCACCGCGCTCTGCGGCATGTTCTCCGGAATGCATAGCAGATTGAGCGCGAGCTTTGGCTCACCGCCCATTGCATAGACGTCCGAGAGCGCGTTGGTCGCTGCAATCTGCCCGAAGGTATACGGGTCGTCCACGATCGGTGGGAAAAAGTCGACCGTCTGCACCAGAGCAAGATCATCTGAGACGCGATAGACCGACGCATCGTCCGAACGGTCATAGCCGACGAGCAGGTTTTCGTCCTGATGTACCGGCAGATCCCCAAGCAGCTTGGAGAGCGTGCCCGCGCCAACTTTCGCCCCGCAACCGGCGCAGCTGGAGAGTTTTGTTAGCTTTACCTGTGTTTCCATTCATAACCTCGCTGTTGTAATCCGCTTAATACCGCTTCCATCACGCCGCCGCCGATGGCGAGCGCTTTATCGGAAACGATGAAGCAATGCGTTCTGTCGCATCGGGGATCAACATCCCCGCTCTTCATTCCCTCCGTCACGGTGATGCCGTCCGGCAGAATGCCGCGCAGCACGCCTGCGATGCCAGTGATCATCGGTTCGCCGTCAACATATGCGCAGACATCCCCGGCTCTCACCTCGTCGCCGATCTGTTTGACCGCATGAAACACGCCTGCGCGCGGCGCGCGCAGCAACCGCTCCAGCGTAAACCCGGCGATGTTGCCGGGAATCCCCGTGTCCGGCAGTGCGGACCCGGTGGTGTAGGCCCGTCCGAGCGTATGCCCACGCATGGTTTCCACCACGGCGTGGCAGTCCACACCCGCGGTGAACCCCGGCCCAACGCCGATCACGAGAGGCGCGTCCGTCATCTTCGTGCCGATATTGCGCTTGGCAAGAATCGCATCCACAACGGCAAAGGGCTCCAGTTGTTTTGCAATCGCGCCGTCCGGATCGGCAAGCATCGCAATTTCGCCGCGTTCCATGATTGCGCGCGCCTCGTCCGCGTTTTGAGCAAGCCGCGCGGTGATGTCCTCAACCGTTGTCTCGCCCTTAATGATCGCCTCGGAAAAGCAGACCGTCCGCCGGATCGACGTCGGTATCAGCAGGTCGCTCATCACAACCTGAAACCCGCTCTTTTTCAACCGAAACGCGATTCCGGTTGCAATGTCTCCCGCGCCGCGAATCCAGATAATCATATTCATTCCTCGTATTACTATATTAAACCAAACATTTTTTGCATCGATGCGACAACCGTGCGTTCCACGCCGGTGCTGTTCAACTCTGCTGCGACCTGCGCTGCGGCGCGCTTAGCCGCTTCGTCGTCCGCCTGGTTGAGCAGTATGGAAAACCGCATATCATCGGTTACGCCCTTTCGCTGCCCCTCCGGATGCGTCAACACCAGCGCAACGTCCTGTGCCGTCACGGGATCGCTTTCGCTCTTTCCGGTCAGCGCGGCATAGCGTTCCGGCCGGAACACCGCCTCACGCATCGTTTTTCCGACTCCGCTCAGCCCGGCAACCGCGATGACAAGCCGCGTTTCATCCGGAATGACCGGTTCATGCGCGGCGGGCGCTTTGAGCGGGAAGCGCTTTGCGCCGTCCGCCTCCACGAGTACGTAGTCCGCCAAAGACTCCAAGTCACCTATCGATACGTCCGGCGCAGTCAGCTTCTCCCCTCCGTCGGACTTGCCGACGCACACGGCGCCGTCCTTCACCAAAGCGGATGCTATTTCCGCAATCGTCGCGTTTGTCAGCGTCGTAATCCCATCCGGCGGGAAAATATGCGTCGTCGTGGTGACGATCACGCGCGAACCGGCTTCCGCGAGTTCACGTGCGAGTTTGAGCATCAGCGTCGTCTTTCCGCCGCCGCCGACCAGCGCGGTCACGCCGCGCGGCAGATCAAACGCGCGCACAAGGCTCTCCTCGTTTGTCACAAAAATCGTCGTCACGGTATTCGTTCTCCCCGCAAAAGAATAACACTTTTTGTGGTTGCCGTCAAACGTATCGTAAGAGACATCCCGGAATAAGAAAAACCCGTGCGGCAGACCTGCGCACGGGTGTTGGTACCCCCTCAGGGATTCGAACCCTGGACACCCTGATTAAGAGTCAGGTGCTCTAGCCAGCTGAGCTAAGGAGGCATGTTTGCATCACTCGATCGAAGACAGAATGCTGCGAAATAATATTGCGGCCATCCGGCCGCTGAAAAACTCTGGAGCGGGAGACGGGGCTCTTCGCGCAAGCCTGTCGTTGCTCGCGCTTCGCGCATCGCGCCTGCTGGCTTTTGCTTCCCGGCCGCTAAAATCGATCCACCGGATCGATTTCTATACGCGGCTTCGAGCCCCTTTGAATAGAAAATGGAGCGGGAGACGGGGCTCGAACCCGCCACCTCAGCCTTGGCAAGGCTGCGCTCTACCAAATGAGCTACTCCCGCAAAAAGGTGCCGCTTCCCGACTGCGGCGGAATACTTGGTACCCCCTCAGGGATTCGAACCCTGGACACCCTGATTAAGAGTCAGGTGCTCTAGCCAGCTGAGCTAAGGAGGCATATTTGCCATCGATCAGACGATTGTCCGCTTCTGATCGCAGCAAAAAATATTATAGCATTTTTCGGGACAATGTCAACCGATAATCGAATGTTTCTTCCGTAAACCGGCATTGTTTCAAAGCGCGTGATCGCTCCAGTCACTCTTAACGCCCTTCGCTTTTCCAGATTCAGCACATATGAATTGCGTTTTTTTCGTAAAATTTCGCCAATGCTCTTGCATCTACAGAAGATTATTATATAGTATGTTTTGTACGCGTCAATTGCAGATAACGCTTTGCAATCGCGGCTCCGGACAGGGGGGATTTTCGGAGCAAACGAATCATAACAGGGGGAAAATGAATTATGGAAACCAGATATTGCACCAACTGCGGCAGACCGATCCAGTCGACCGAATTCATTGGGTCGGACGGGCGCTGCGGCGAATGTACGGCGATGTATCCTTCGGGAACAAACACCGGCAAATACTCGGAGAAGGACTGGCTCGTAACGCTGCTCTTCTCTATCTTCCTCGGATACCTCGGTATCCATCGCTTCTATGTCGGCAAGATCGGCACGGGCATCCTCTGGCTGCTCACGGGCGGCTGCCTCGGCATCGGTGCGCTCGTTGACATCATCATGATTGCCACCGAGAACTTCACTGACGACCAGAGCAAGCTCATCGTGCAGGATCAGCGGAAAAACCCGCGTCCCGCCTACGCATACGCCAATTCCGGCCCGACAAAATCCGCGCGTGACGAAGCGCTCGACCAACTCGAAAAACTCGCGAAACTGCGCGATTCCGGCGCGATTTCGCAGGCGGAGTACGACGAGAAAAAAGCCGTTATCATGGCGAAAATCAACTAAGAAACTGAGAAAAATCAGAAAACCGCCCGAAAGGGCGGTTTTCTATATCTTGTGTTCACCTATCATTTTTTGGTCAATTGTTACTACAAATTGCGTACAAATGTGATGATTTTGTTCATATCATGTTAACGTTTCACGTGAAACATGTGTATATGAATTTTGTGTGAATTTGAAAAGGGTATTGGTTAGGGGGGTAAATATCAGTGCAATAAAATATACTACTATATATGGTTATATCACCTAAAGCGTACGTTGCTGTGATTTTTTATTCATCCTTCTTCTCATAATTAAAGATGCTAGCAAGAATTCGGGCTGTTTCTTCATCAATACGAAAATTGGAACCATCAAAAGCGTCTAAGGTATTATCAGACATCTTAAATGCATCTGTAATAGATATATTTCTAGATTTTTCGAATTTCTTTGTGTTTGCTATTGTTTCAATAGTATCAATCATTTTTTCTTCGTTTCTTGCTTCACCAAGATTTGTAACGTGTTTCGATTCTAAAATCTCATATGAGTGAGTCTTATCAATGATGGTCTTTAGAATTACATCCAATTCTCCCCCTTCTGAGTAGTCAGCTGGAGCGAAATAACGTATTCTATTATCAATCATCATTTTATACACTTTTTTCTTGTCAGCAGTTTGTGGATCAAATACGCCAATCGAATGTCCTCCGTATATATTAACTAACTTCATGCATGGAATATCCGTATCACTATCGCCGATATAAACCATGTTCCTAAATGGTACACGTAACTCTTCTGGAGAAAAGAACTCGTTTACACCTGCATCATTGACATCAAGTACGCCCTTTTCTATTCTAAATAAAAATTGAGTTTTATTTGTATAATTTACAACTTGTGCTGGCCATGTTGCCACACCTTTTTTATTATAACAAAATGAGCTAGCATATATTTTTTCGAAAACTCCAGCTTTTGCTATTAATGTTCCTTCAATCATTTCCTTAAGACCCGAAGAAATAATGTAATGTTCGACAATAACACCAGCTTTAGCTCCGTATTCTCTAATTCTGCCAAACCATTCTTCAACTCCACTAAACAGACTGATTTTAGATCCATAATCGGCTAACGTTTCTTTATTGAATATAATTTTCCCTTCGGCTTCTTCAACCATTTTATGCATATATGCTAGATTAGAATCCATATCGTTTTCTTCAGCAAACTTATTTGACTCTTCCCAAAATTCATTCACATCATAACCAACAGACTGTATATAGCCTTGCGCTTGCATATCATTCGGAGTAAGCGTTTTGTCGAAATCATAGCATATTGCTAATACTGGCAACTTTTCTTTTGCTCTTCTAAGAAACGTACTCATAAATGCCTCCTTATGACTTCTTGTTAATTATACTACCAATATATGTTCTACGAAATTATATTTTTTATCTGAATTATATTATCTTAAACTATATTAAAACTTTGCTAATCATATAATAAAAAATACTAGATTCTTCGTACAAGATAACTTATTAAACATTTATTTGTTTAAAACAGAAACCCCGCCTTTCGGCGGGGTTTCCTCATACCCTATATTAACTTACTTCTTCCTCTCCCTCACCGGCAGCCCCTCGATATACCCCCTTGCCCCAACGGGCGCGAGCTGGAACCGCGGGCCGTCCTCCGGCGCCCACTCCCATCCGTACGGTTTGGGATCGTATTTCTCGATCGCGTCCCAAACGATCCCAATCGCTTCCTCAAACACCTCGTCGTCATACGGCTCGCCGTTGAACACCATGTACTTGCAGGCGGGCAGGTCGATGACATCAAACCCCTCCGGAATCTGCCCGGCAAAGTCGGCGGGCATCTCTACGCCCTGACAGTATTCCGACGTACCGGGTTTGCGCATGCCCTCCGGCAGCCAGATGCCGATCGATTCGTACAGCGCGCCTTTGATGCTCTCCAGGATGCCCCAAACGTCGCATCCGACTTCCTCGCAGTATTCAAAATAGTCTTCCGCCTTGATCCCCCGCTTGAGAATCAGCTTTCGCGCGGGACGCTCGATCACCTGTGTAAAAATAACGGTACTGGACATTTCTTTTTCTCCTTCTTCCTCAATTGATTTGCGGCGACCGGTTCTGACGGGATAGTAGGAAAAATACGGCAGCGGCGGCGCCTCCTTCCGGTATCGCTGGGGCGAGATGGCAAACTCGCGCGAGAATGCCTTCGTAAACCCCTCGTGCGACCCGAACGCGGACGCAAGCGCCACATCCAACACGCTCATGTCGGTATCCCGCAGCTTCTTTGCCGCGGCCGACAGCCGGACGGAGCGCAGATACTCAAACGGCGTTTTCCCGACCAGCTCGTTGAACGCGCGCAGCGCATGCCAGGGCGAATACATCGCCGCCTTAGCAAGATCCGGCAGCGTGATCGTCTCCTCGTAATGCGCCATGATGTAGTCCTGCATCCGGCGTACTGCGCTCGTTTTTTCCTCTTTGTTCGTCATTCCGATCTCCCGAAAAAAGGATAGCACGTTCGCGTGCACAAATTCTTGACCGCAATTGCGCGATCTGTTTTTGCGGCGAACAATCCAAGTTCACTATACCAATGATGCGAGCAAAACGAAAGCAGAATCCGTAATTGAACAGCTTCCCAGCGCGCTTGCCCGGCACGCGCCTGTTTGATACAATCCGTTTATCACATCATTTTAGAAAGAAGGGCGACACGATGGAACTCACCAATAAAACGCTTGACCTGATTGGCGCCGTTACCGCGATACTCTTCTTCATTTCCGCCATTCTCGTCTTTACTTTCCGTCTCGCCGACAAACCACAGGTGGAGCGTTGGATCGGCATATTCGAACTGTGCCTCGCTCTTCCTCTCGTCATCCTGCTGGTTCGCGCGCCAGCGCTGCAGCGACCCACGCTCTACTATATTCAGATATGCTGCATCCTGCTCTGGATGGTTGCAGAACTTCTGCTGGATTATATCCTGAAATACGATTTTCGGCAGGTTCGCTGGATGGTGATTGGTTACGTTATGCTGTTTTTCGCCGGATCCGGCGGGCTGCTTGGCATCGCCGTTCGCGCGGGCCGCGGCTGGAGCATCGCGGCGATCGTTCTGTTTCTGGTCATGGCGGTCATGACGTTTGTCCAACGGGCGATCACAGGGAAATAGCCATTTCATATACAACGCTTTATCCGCTGTGTCCCAGACTGAAGTTGTTTCGTACGATTTCATCAAAGCGGATGAAGTTGTTCACCGGTCTGCCCGCAGCAACATCATACAAGAAATTACACAATCCGATCCGCTATGATAGGTAAAACCTTCATTCGAATAAGGAGAGAGTCATGCTGAAAGGTTATACGCTGCCGCGCACGCCGAAGGGAACATCCAGCCTGCTGCCCGCGCCGCCTTGGCATTTCGTCGGCGATGCACTCGTCGTAGAGTTCGAAGCGGACGAACAGCGCGCCGGGGCGTTTCTGCCGGAGGGGCTTGAATTGGACTCCGGAAAATGCGCCGTTTACTTCATGGACTGGCAGTACGCGAGCGATCAGGGCGAGGAGTATCTCGATCCAGTTTGCAGCCAATACCGCGAAACGCTGTTTTTGCTCAGCGCACGCTATCAAGGAAACCCGATCGCCTATTGTCCGTTTATCTGGGTCAGTCAGGACAAATCCATGCTGCGCGGCCTGATTCAGGGCTGGCCCAAGCAGTTTGGCGAAACATGGATCACGCGCGATTTCCGCATTCCGTCCAAATCCGGCCCGGTCACAGGCGAGCCGGGCAAATACGGCGCAACGCTGTCGCTCGCGGGTCGTCGGCTCGTCGAGGCGCGCGTATCCGTCACGGAGCCTTCGGCATCCCTGCCATCCCCCGCGTTTGGAGGTGCGGCGCTCGTGCGGTATTTCCCTGAATTGGAGCTGTCCAAGCAGGGCACGCCCGCCGTGCACGAACTGGTGCGCCTCAAGTCTCGGGACGTAAGTGTTTCCCCCGTCATGAAAGGCGAAGCGTCACTTTCGATATTCGACCATCCGTATACGGAGTTGTTCGATCTCAAACCAATACGCGTCAACACAGGATACCGGTTTACGGTCGCGACCACGATCGACGATTTGGAATTGTTGAATCGGTACTGAACTTAGATCAGTTGCAGGAGAACGGCATTGACCAGTGAAAAGAGAACCGTCGTCTACGACGCGGACCTGAAAATCGAAGCATATCACTTCGAGGGAATTATGCAGAAATTCCCGAATCATTTTCACGAGCACTACGTCATCGGTTACATCGAAAAAGGCAGCCGTCATTTTGCGTGCGGTTCGCGGGATTATCAGCTCGAACCCGGCGATCTGCTGCTGCTCAATCCCGGCGAAAACCATACCTGTGAGCAATGCGGCTCGGGTGCGCTCGATTACCGCTGTCTCAACATACGAACCGAGACGATGGAGCGCGCGGCAGGCGAAATCACGGGCAGACCGCATTTACCGTCGTTTCAACAACCGGTCGTGTTTCACAGTGAGCTTGTGCCGCTGCTCAAAGAGCTGCATATCGCGATCATGCAGGAAGACAAGGAGTTTGGAAAAGAAGAGTTGTTCTTCTTTTTGCTGGAGCAGTTGATCGGAGAATTTTCAAGCGGCGGAGAACCGACCGCAGAGGTTGAACCGAATGCCGGCGTCGCTTCCGTCTGCGCGTATCTGGAGCAAAACTACCGCAGCGCCATTACGCTCGGCGACCTGAGTGAGCTCACCGGGCTGAGCAAGTATTATCTGCTGCATTCCTTTACGAAACAGAAAGGAATTTCGCCGTATAGCTATTTGATCACGCTGCGTATCAACGCTGCAAAAGCAATGCTGGAGCAGGGCGCAAACCCGATTGACGCCGCGCTGCAGACCGGGTTTGCGGACCAGAGCCACTTTTCAAACTTCTTTAAAAAATACATTGGACTCACGCCGAGGCAATATGCTCGTATCTTCCGGGACGCGGAAGCCTCTTCGTCTAAATGAAAGGAACTCGCAAATGGAACATAACGACAAAAAATGCGTCGCCATTCTCGACGCAGAACTACCTGTTGGCGTAGTCGCCAACACCTCCACTTTCCTCGGCCTGACGCTGGGAAAGATGTTTCCCGATATGATCGGGCAGGATGTCACGGACGCAGAGGGCAACACGCACGCGGGAATTCTGAAGATCCCGGTTACCGTCCTTCGCTCCAGCAAACCAGGGCTGAAAGAGCTGCGGCAAAAGCTCTATCGCACGGAATACGAAGATCTGGCGGTGGTCGATTTTTCAAATATTTCGCAAAGCATCCATGTGTACAGCGACTTCGTGGACAAAGTTGCTTCCTCTTCGGATGACGATCAAACCTATCTCGGCATCGCGATACTCGGAAACAAGAAAAAGGTAAACAGCCTGACGGGGTCTATGCCGCTGTTGCAGTGAACGACAAACGAAAGACAGGCACATGCAAAAAATGCTCCTAACGGAGCATTTTTGCAATTCTCGTTTTCAGTTTTCCGAGCAGCCGCTTGCCGTATTGGCCCATACGTTGCAGGATACCCGGTTGCGGTACTCTCCTGCCCAGTCCCTCGTCCCGGGTGAATTTGCAAGGATTGCACATACCGCATGGAGAACCGTCTCTCCGCGGGTTGTGGCAAAACCATGTGAGTTCCATAATATCGTCAAAACCATGTTCGGCTGCGATCTCGCCCATCTGCACTTTTGTCATTCTGAGAATGGGAAAATGATAGTATTTGAATATCGTCAGTCCGGGATGCGCCATATCTTCCTGCGCAAGCACAAAATAGCGGTCGTTTTCTTCACCGGCCTCTTTTACGCTTGCGTCGATAAAACCGGTCGCTTTGTCGTCATAATGAATGCACAACTCCAGATCGTCCAGCCCGTTGTGTTCGGCATACCGACCCAACCAGTCATATTGCGATCCCAGATCCGAAATGGACAAAAGCGTTTTGAAATCTCCGGTGATCGTTTCATCAGGGGGGATTTCGCTGATATGAATCGTGACGAGCGGTTGGATGGCATCCTTTGTATCAGGGAACTTCCTGATCATCAATTCCCGGATCTGCTGCATTGCTTGCAATTCAAACGGCGTTGATGCTCTGTGCGAATCCAATATATAGTATGGCTGAATCGTTTCTCTCTTTATGATCGCCAACTCCATGACCCGAAATGTGGAATCCCAGCCGCCTGTCCAAAGAACTTTTTTCATGAGACATCTCACCGCTTTCATTTATTTTATTCTATGGTTGCATAGAATAGCGAAAAAAGCAAATATGTCGTGCAGGAATGATCCGTTCCCAAGGTCGGCTGCGCGCTGCTGCTGATATAATCGTTTCAATCGAAAATAAATCTGAAAAGACGGTATGATATAATACTTTCAAAATCTATCAGAAAAACATTAAAGCATTCTAAGTGTAATTGATCGCGAGAACGTGACCCGCTGCATTCTGAAAAGTTGAATGTGTAAGAAAGGATTCCCTATGATCCACAATCAATGGTATGCCGTGCTCAGCTCGAAGCAGGTCAAAAAGAACAAGATGATCGGCGTAACGCGCTTATCGGAAAAGCTCGTCTTCTGGCGGGACGACGCGGGCGAGGTGCACTGTATCTACGACAAGTGCTGCCATCGCGGCGCTTCCCTCTGCACCGGAGCGCTTGTGGAGGATCATGTCCAGTGCCCGTTTCACGGATTCCTCTATGACAGCAGTGGCAAAGTGATTCGTATTCCCGCCAACGGTAAAAACACCAAAGTCGCTGAGAACTACCGCGTGAATGCTTATCGGGTACGGGACGCCTATGGCTTCATCTGGGTGTGGTATGGTGACTACGATTCGGATTTGCCGGAGATCCCGTTTTTTGAAGAGCTCGTAAGCGGATTTACCTATGGTGAAATATCCGAAAACTGGAATGTGCACTATACGCGCGCAATCGAAAATCAGCTGGATGTCGTACATCTCCCCTTCGTGCACAAAACAACCATCGGCCGGGGCAACAGGACGCTCGTCAACGGCCCAGTCGCCAAATGGAACGAAAACCGCATGACCTTCTATGTAAAGAACGAGGTGGACCAAGGTCAGCGCCCCGAAAAGCCAAACGAAGTCGAGCATTACGAAAAGCTGTTTCATCTGCAGCTGCAAATGCCGAATATCTGGCAGAACATCATCTCGGATCAACTTCGCGTATTTGCTGCGTTTGCCCCTGTTGACGAAGAGAACACGCATATCTATCTGCGCTTTTATCAGAATTTCATGCGTGTTCCTGTGTTGACTCAGCTCGTAAACGGGCTCAGCGCCATCATGAACAGCGTCATTCTGCATCAGGATCGCCGCGTTGTACTGACGCAGCTGCCGAAAAAGAGCGAATTCAGGATGAAAGAGAATCTTGTGCAAGGCGATCTGCCGATTCTCGAGTTTCGCAAGCGCAGAGATCAATTAAAATCGAACGGTGCATCCATTTAGTCAGTATTACGAACGGAACCAGTCCGCCACGGCGGCCATTTCCGGCTTGTAAACCATCAGCAAAAAGATGACGACCAGGGGTAAAACGCCGGCAATCCCGATTTTCCAGCGCAGCTTCATGATCCGGATCAACTCCGCGGGCAAGGTCTGGTCTTCGGGCTGGATGCCGGCGATCAGACGCTTCACCTTATACTGCGTCGGGATGTCGGTTATCACCCAAACGAGACCTGAGAGCAAAAACAGCAGAAAACTGACGGACAGCCAGCCAATCTGCATCAGGTCGCCAAGCTGGAAACTCAATGACAACCCGCCGATTAAAGAGAGTATGATCAAAGGCGAGGAGATCAGGGAATCCAGAAACGTCACCGTTTTGTAGGTGAAAAGAACGACCTCTTTATTCCCCGTGGCGAGGCTTCTGCGCTCCCAAATCATTCCGACCGCCGCATTGGCAAAGAAGATCGTCGCCGCCGCGATATGTATCATGCGGGCATGATTTTGAATCACAGGCTGTTGCATCAGAGAAATGAATGCCTCCCTGAAGAAAACCGCGCCGAGGATCATCGCCGCCATGACGGCAAGCAAGAATATCAGTATGATTTTTGTGTAGTAATATTTTTTCATGCAGTTATTGAACCATAGATCACAAAACAATACAACATCTTCTTGATGCAACCCAAGTCAAAAGCCGGGAGCTTCCGATTTTCCGCCGATAGGCAATGAGTTTATAACCGCTCTCACGTGATTGATAAAAAACAAAGGTATTCAGTATAAACTGAATACCTTTGTTTTGGAGCAGGTAACGGGACTCGAACCCGTGATCTCAGCTTGGAAGGCTAATGTGTTACCATTACACTATACCTGCACGCGGCGTATTCTTCTTGGATACCGTTGAAAACGATTCACTGGATCGTGTTCTGATACGCGGCTTCGATCACCTTAGAAAAAATGGAGCGGGAGACGGGGCTCGAACCCGCCACCTCAGCCTTGGCAAGGCTGCGCTCTACCAAATGAGCTACTCCCGCAATCATCGAATCGAAGGTTTGGTGCGGGCGAAGGGACTTGAACCCATACGCCTTTTGGGCACCAGAACCTAAATCTGGCGCGTCTGCCAATTCCGCCACACCCGCACGCAGATTTAAGCCGGCAGAGAAAAAATGGTGATCCGTCGGAGACTCGAACTCCGGACACCCTGATTAAAAGTCAGGTGCTCTACCAACTGAGCTAACGGATCAGAAAATGGCTGGGGTGGCAGGATTTGAACCTACGAGTGCCAGAGTCAAAGTCTGGTGCCTTACCGCTTGGCGACACCCCATCGTTCGCTGATTCGGTAAAAAATGGGGTGAGTAGTGGGATTTGAACCCACGACCTCCTGGGCCACAACCAGGCACTCTAACCAACTGAGCTATACCCACCATACCGGGAACCCTACCGCCAATGCGGTTTTTTCGCCAAACCTGTTTGCCCGACACCCTGGCACATTACGCGCCGGGGTGTCGTGCAGCTTGGCGCGCCTGCAGGGATTCGAACCCGGGACCTACGGCTTAGAAGGCCGTTGCTCTATCCAGCTGAGCTACAGGCGCAGGAAGCGAGTTCCGAAGATTAATTATAGCGGCGAGGTGGCTCAATGTCAATCAAAAATGACAAAAGATTCCCCTTTTTTGATCTCGCCGCAGCATCTAATTCGTTCGGAATATACTATGTCAGCCGTTTTTTCCGCAGCACGCTTTATACTTTTTTCCGCTCCCGCAGGGGCATGGATCGTTGCGTCCAATTTTGGTTTCGCGCACGAAGATATTGCTCTGGCGATAGGATTTTGCAATCTCCTTGCGCTTTTCATCGCTCAGGATCGGCTCCCATTCCTTGAGCGTGAAGAGCCAGTTTGCCTTGGCCTTGTGCATGTTGAAATACAGCTTCTCAAAGTCGATATCCAGCTTGAGCGCCGTATCCACGCCGAGCCTGTCGAGATTGACTTCCTTCTTCAGGCTGGTGTTGATGCCGTCGAGAAATCCCGCAAACTCCGCAACGCTCATATCAAAGCGGTCGGACAATTCCGCCGTTGTACCGGTCAGTTTGCCCGTGTTCTCGGTCAAAATCGCACGATATGCTTCTTTCTCTTTGTCGAAATAAGCGTTCCAAAACGCGTCGTGTTCCGCCTGGTTGCGTTCGGTCTCCGCCATACTCTTCCATTCTTCATAAGGTTTCATGATTCCTGATTCTCCCTGTCTAACGTTTCTTTTATATTGTTGTTCCACAATAGTTTCGCGCCTTCACCCGTATCGGAATAATACCGCGGACGAAAACCATTTTGTTCAAATCCAAGCGTTGCGTAGAGATGCTGCGCAATCTGATTGCTCTCCCGAACCTCGAGCGTCATCTTCTCCGCGCCGTTCAATACCGCCAGGCGCATCAGTGCGAGCATGAGCCGCTTGCCGCGCCCCTGTCCGCGTTGTTCCGCCATGATCGCAACGTTCGTCACATGTGCTTCTTCAAACAGCACCCACATGCCGCCATAGCCGCAGATCACACCGTTTACTTCCATCACGAGATAGCGCGCGACTTCGTTTTTTAGTTCGCCCAGCAGCGCGAGCTTTGACCATGGCGAACGAAAGCATGCACACTCGACTTCATGCACGCGGGCAACATCCTGCCGCTCCATCGGGCGAATGATTTCCCGATCCAAGCCGATCAAGCCTCCCTGCTTTTACTCTTTTTGAGACGCTCCGCCTGCGAGGGACGCAGGTAGAGCGGTTCCGCTTCGTTTTGCGCCTTGCTGATCTTCGTCAGCGCCGCCTCGGCGACGAACCTTGCGCGCGGATATGTCTTGTTCTCCGCCTGTGTGTCGCCAACGATGCGCGCGCCTTCCGGAACGGTCGATAAAAACGGTTCCGTTTCAACCGCGCAGGGTGCAACCAGCGTTTCCCCTGCCTGGTACAGCGCAGCATACGCGTTTCCGTTTCGCGCGTCGATCAGCGCGGCAACCGGAGTGTTTGTTACGCCTACGGACAGCGCGAGCGTTTGCAGCGCGTCGACGGGTACGATTTGTTTTCCTGTCGCGAACGCGAGCGAGTTGACGAGGCTCACGCCGATGCGCACCCCGGTAAACGAACCCGGCCCGATATCGACCGCAAACAGGTCGATTGCCGAAAGCGGCACGCCCGCCTCTTCCAGCATGGCGTCAATCATCGGCAGCACAGTTTCGGCGTGCTTCTTGTCGTCATCCGCTTCGCGCTCGATCAACAACACGCCGTCTCGCACAAGCGCGGCGGTCGCGACGGCGGATGTAGTATCGACAGCCAGCAGCATCATAGTTGTTCCACCACGCTTTCATAGGGCGCGCCGAGCGGCGTGAGTTCGATCACGCGCGGCTCGTTTCCGCTGCCGGACTGCCGGATTTCCAGCCGCTCGGCAGGCAGCGCTTCCTCAACGCGCTCAGCCCACTCCAGCACGAGAATGGCGTTCTGCGTCAGATAGTCCTCGAACCCGGCTGCGATGAGCTCCTCCGCGCCCGAGAGGCGGTATGCGTCAAAGTGAACGATCCTTGGACTGGTATCGTATTCGTGGACGAGGGTAAACGTCGGGGAACGGACTTCGTCTGTCCCCGCGCCGATGCCCATGCCGCGCACAAGCGCGGTCTTGCCCGCGCCGAGGTCGCCGTAGAGCGCAACGAAGGACGGCACCGGAAGCAGGCCGATCAGGCGTGCTCCGAGCTCCTGTGTGTCTCGTTCCGTTTGGCAGACGATGGTTTTCAATTCTTTGCCTCGCCAGGTCCGTCGTAAATGCCCTGTTCGAGCAGTTCACGCGCAAAATCGCCAAAGCGATCCTCGTTGATTGCGCGGCGCACGTCTTCCATCAGCCGCAGCGTAAACCGCAGGTTGTGCATGGTCAAGAGCTGCGCGCCGAGGATTTCCTTTTCCTTAAATAAATGGCGCAGGTACGCGCGCGAGAAATTGCGGCAGCAATAGCAGTCGCAGCCCTCTTCCAGCGGCGTAAAGTCGCGCTCGTACTTCGCGTTCTTCAGCGTCATACGCCCGCGGCGCGTCAGCGCCATGCCGTTGCGCCCGGCGCGCGTCTGCAGCACGCAGTCGAACATGTCGACGCCGCGCAGCACGCCCTCTAGCAGGCAGTCCGGGCTGCCGACGCCCATCAGATAGCGCGGCTTGTTCTCCGGCATATGCGGCATCAGAACCTCCAGCATCTCATACATGATCTGCTTCGGTTCGCCGACGCTTAAGCCCCCGATCCCATAACCGGGAAAATCCATCTCGGTCAGTGTCTTCGCGCTCTGAATGCGCAGGTCAGCAAACATGCCGCCCTGCACAATACCGAACAGCGCCTGATCCTCGCGGGTATGCGCGGCCTTGCACCGCTGAGCCCAGCGGTGCGTGCGCTCCATCGCATCGATCGTGTATTGACGGTCGGAGGGGTACGGCGCGCACTCGTCAAAGCACATTGCGATATCCGCGCCAAGCGACTGCTCGATCTCCATGACCGATTCCGGCGTAAAAAAGTGCTTGCTCCCGTCGATATGAGAGCGGAACATCACGCCGTCCTCGTGGATGTCGTTGATCTTTGCCAGCGAAAACACCTGAAACCCGCCGCTGTCCGTCAGGATCGGGCGGTTCCAGTTCATGAACCGGTGCAAACCGCCCGCCTCCTCTACGATTTTGTGACCGGGTCTGAGATAGAGGTGGTAGGTGTTGCCCAATATGATGTTCGCGTTTACGTCCAGCAGATCCCGCGGCGTCATCGCCTTTACGGTCGCCTGCGTTCCGACAGGCATAAAGATCGGCGTTTCTATGTCTCCGTGCGGCGTATGCAGCACGCCGGTGCGCGCGCCGCTCTGCTTGCAGATGTGTTTGCGTTCAAAGGTAAACGGTTCGGCCATGTGGCGTTTCTCCCGTATCTATATTATAATAATTCTACAGTATCAGCATCGCATCTCCGAAGCTGAAGAAGCGATATCGTTCTTTTATCGCGTGCTCATAGCAGCGCAGCGCCTCTTCCCTGCCCATAAACGCAGAAACCAGCATCAGGAGCGTAGACTCCGGTAAATGGAAGTTCGTAATCAGCGCGTCCACCGCTTTGAAGCGGTATCCGGGCGTGATGTAGATGCCCGTCCAGTCGCTGCCCGGTTGAATGATCCCGTCGTTTGCAGCAACGGTTTCCAGCGTGCGGCAGCTCGTTGTGCCAACGGCTACAATCCGTCCGCCGCCAGCGCGCGCGGCGTTGATCCTCTGAGCCGCATCCGCGGAGACCTCGTAAAACTCCTCATGCATCACATGGTCTTCAATATTTTCCTCCGCCACCGGGCGGAAGGTACCGAGGCCGACATGCAGCAGGATATCCGCAATCTGAGTACCCTGCGCATGGATGCGGCCAAGCAGCTCGTTTGTAAAATGCAGTCCCGCCGTCGGTGCGGCCGCAGATCCGTCGGTCTGCGCATACACCGTTTGATAGCGGGTTTTATCCTCCAGCCGCTCGGTGATATACGGCGGCAGCGGCATTTGCCCTGCGCGGTCTAATACCTCTTCAAAGATCCCGTCGTACAGCAGTTCGATTCTTTTGCCGCCGTCCGCATCCGTATCGCCAAGCACGCGAACTCCCAACTCATCGTTGACCGTATACGTTCGCCCGGATACCGCCCTGCGCGCGGGACGCGCGAGGCACTCCCAGGTTTTTTCTCCCGTTCTTTTCAGCAGCAGAAACTCCATGCTTCCGCCTGTATCCGAGCGCTTTGCCAGCAGCCTTGCGGGCAGCACGCGCGTATTATTCCTCACAAGAACATCTTCAGGTTTCAGAAAGCGGGTGATCTCGGAAAACACGACGTCTTCTATTGTTCTGCTCCGTCTGTCATACACCAGCAGGCGTGAAGCGGACCGGTCCGCAATCGGCGTCTGGGCGATGAGTTCATCCGGCAGGTGATATGTAAAATCGGCTGTTTGCATGTTAACTTTCGTTTCCTTTGCCGGCGTGTTTCGTCCGGATAACCGGATGCGCTGACCGGAGTATTATAACGGAAAGCACCGGTGATTGCAAGTTTCCCGGCTGCGCGGACAGGTTCTGCCGATTGCCTGTTTTACTTCCTTTATAAAGGCTGATCATTCTCTTTATGTGATTTTACCTAAATTTGATCTTTTTAGTATTTCGATCAAACATTGCCCGTTTATGCTTGTCACATGAGAAAGAATGATAAAGGAGAAACGTTAATGAAGAAGAAACTTTTTGCGATGCTGATCGCACTGACCATGGTTATGAGCCTCGCGGCCTGCGCGAGCACACCCGCTCCGGCCGAAGCCGCCGATGCTCCCGCAGAAGCCCCTGCAGCTCCCGCAGCAACGGCCTTTGACGATGACATCGTCGTCGTGTCCCGTGAGGACGGCAGCGGCACGCGCGGCGCGTTCATCGAACTCGTCGGCGTAGAACAAAAAGACGCAGAAGGCAAAAAGGTCGACTACACGACGCTCGACGCCGAAATCGTCAACAGCACCTCCGTCGTCACCCAGACCGTCGCGAGCAACGTCGCCGCCATCGGCTACATCTCCCTCGGTTCTCTGAACGACACCGTCAAAGCGCTCCAGATCGACGGCGCGGACGCGACCGTGGAAAACATCAAGAGCGGCGCGTACAAAGTAGCCCGTCCGTTCAACATCGCGACCCAGGCTGAAGTATCCGAAGCCGCTCAGGCATTCATCGACTTCATCCTCAGCGCGGAAGGCCAGGCCATAGTTCAGGAGAACAAGTACATCGCCAGCGTCGATAATGCGCCAGCTTATGCCGGCAGCAGCATCGCAGGCAAAGTCGTCGTAGCGGGCAGCTCCTCCGTTACCCCGGTCATGGAGAAGCTCAAGGAAGCCTACATGGCGATCAACCCCAACGCTGAAATCGAAGTGCAGCTGAGCGACTCCAGCACCGGCGTCAAGATGGCCATCGAAGGCAACTGCGACATCGGCATGGCGTCCCGCGAACTCAAGGACAGCGAGCTTGAAGCAGGCGTAACCCCGACCGTCATCGCCATCGACGGCATCGCGATCATCGTCAACCTCGACAACCCTGTCTCGGGTCTCACAACGGAGCAGGTTCGTCAGATCTACGTCGGCGAAGTCCTCAACTGGGCGGAAGTACAATAACGAACGACACGATATGGAGCGACTTGGATGAAAGACAAAAACTCCCTCAAGCGTGACAACGCCCCGGGACGAAATAACCAAGTACGCGAGGGTGCGGCGAGAATCCTATTTCTCGCCGCCGCCTGCGTCAGTATCTTCGCCGTCCTGTTGATCACGTTTTACCTTTTGATCAGCGGCGTGCCCGCCATTGCGGAAATCGGCGTGTTCAAGTTCCTCTTGGGAACGGTTTGGCGCCCCGGCAACGATATCTACGGCATTTTACCGATGATTCTCGGCAGCATCTATGTCACCGCCGGGGCTCTTGTGCTCGGCGTGCCGGTCGGAATCCTGACCGCGCTGTTCCTTTCGCGCTTTGCTTCCAAACGGATCGTGCACCTGCTCAAGCCGGCTGTACAGCTGCTGGCCGGTATTCCGTCCGTCGTATACGGCTTTTTCGGGCTCGTGGTCATCGTCCCGCTGCTCGGCGGGCGCGGCAGCATGCTCGCGGCGAGCGTTGTCCTCGCCATCATGATATTGCCGACCGTGATCACCGTGTCCGAATCGGCGCTCAACGCCGTCGATCCGTCCTATTATGAGGGCGCGCTCGCGCTGGGCGCGACGCATGAGCGCACGGCGTTTACCATCATTCTGCCTGCCGCCAAAAGCGGCGTGACCGCCGCCGTCATCCTCGGCGTAGGCCGCGCAATCGGCGAGGCGATGGCGGTCATCATGGTCGCCGGTAATCAGCCGCGCATGCCACAGGGCATCCTGAAAGGCCTCCGCACCCTCACGACAAACATCGTCATGGAGATGGGCTACTCCGCCGATCTTCACCGCGAGGCACTGATCGCCACAGCTGTTGTGCTGTTTGTCTTTATTCTGCTCATTAACTTTCTCTTCTCCCTGACGAAACGGAGGAAAAAAGTATGAAGCGACATAGAATTATCGCCTTACTGCTCCGTTTCCTCGTTTATCTTGCCTCGGCAATCACCGTTGGCGCGCTGCTGTTCGTGGTCGGCTATATCTTGTTCAAGGGTGTGCCGCACCTGTCCTTAAAGCTCTTTGAGTGGCATTACACAACGGACAACCTCTCCCTCCTGCCTGCGCTGCTCAACACCATTTTGCTCACGGCGCTCGCGCTGATTATCGCGGTGCCGCTCGGTGTGTTCGCCGCGATCTACCTTGTAGAATACGCGCGCCGCGGCAGTCGGCTCGTGCGCATCATCCGCATGAACGCCGAAACGCTCGCGGGCATCCCGTCCATCGTATACGGCCTGTTCGGCTTGCTGTTTTTCGTCACCGCGCTCAAGCTCGGGTTTTCGATGCTCTCCGGCGCGCTGACGATCTCCATTATGGTACTGCCCGTCATCCTCCGCACGGCGGAGGAAGCGCTCATGAGCGTACCGGACAGCTATCGCGAGGGCAGCTTCGGCCTCGGCGCGGGACGGCTCAGGACGGTCTTTCGCGTCGTACTGCCCGACGCCATCCCCGGCATCCTCGCGGGCGTGATCCTCGCCGCGGGGCGAACGGTTGGTGAAACGGCGGCGCTTCTCTACACCGCGGGCACTTCCTCCGACACGGTATCCGGCATCATGGACTCGGCGCGCACGCTGTCCGTTCATATGTACGCCCTTTCACAGGAGGGGCTTTACATCGACCAGACGTACGCAACCGCCGTCGTTCTGCTGTTTATCGTCATCGGCATCAACGCGCTCTCCGCGTCCGTTGCCAAACGGATGAGCCGGCGCAAACAGTAGTGTGATTTTTGAACATAAGGAATTGTTATATGAATAAATTTGAAGTTTCCAATCTAGATTTGTACTACGGGCAGATGCAAGCGCTCAAAAACGTTGAGCTGAAGATCTCCGAGCACAAGATCACCGCATGCATCGGCCCGAGCGGCTGCGGAAAAAGCACGTTTCTTCGTACGCTTAACCGCATGAACGATCTTGTGGAAAGCTGCCGCATCACAGGAAACGTCCTGCTCGACGGAGAGGATATTTACAGCCCCTCCATGGACACGACGATGCTCAGAAAGCGCGTCGGCATGGTGTTTCAAAAGCCGAACCCGTTTCCGATGAGCGTTTACGACAACGTTGCGTTCGGCCCGCGTACCCACGGTGTCCGGGGCAAAGCGAAACTCGACGACATCGTCGAGCGGTCTCTGCGCGGCGCGGCTATCTGGGACGAGCTCAAAGACCGCCTCAAGAAGGACGCGCTCGGCCTCAGCGGCGGACAGCAGCAGCGGCTCTGTATCGCGCGCGCACTCGCCGTTGAGCCGGAGGTACTGCTCATGGACGAGCCCACCAGCGCGCTCGACCCGATCTCTACAGGCCGGATTGAAGACCTCTGCGTGACGCTGCGCGAAGATTATACTATAATCATCGTAACCCACAACATGCAGCAGGCCGCGCGTATCTCTGACAACACGGCGTTTTTCCTGCTTGGCGAGATCATCGAATACGGAGAAACGGACCAGCTATTCAGCGTACCGAGAGACAAACGGACAGAAGATTATATCACCGGGAGGTTCGGCTAATGCGCATCAATTTTGAGGAGCAGCTGCGTCTGCTCAACGAAGAACTGCTTGAAATGGGCTCGTTGATCGAGCACGCCATCCAGTCCGCCTCCGAAGCGCTGCTGCGCCAGGACGTTGAGGCGGCAAACGAGGCCATCACCTTCGATCGGGAGGTCGATCAGAAAGAGCGCGATATCGAGGCGCTCTGCCTCAAGCTGCTGCTGCAGCAGCAGCCTGTCGCGCGGGATCTTCGCCTGATATCCGCCGCGCTGAAGATGATCACGGATATGGAGCGCATCGGCGACCAGGCGTCCGACATCTCCGGCATCGTCATCTATCTGGCCGGCAAACCGTATATCAAGCCGCTGGAGCATCTGCCGCAGATGGCGGACGCCGCAAAGCGCATGGTTTCCGGCAGTCTGGATGCGTTTATCAACAAGGATCTTGAACTTGCGCGGCGCGTCATCGATATGGACGACATCATAGACGACCTGTTCGATGTCATCAAGGGCGAGCTGATCGATCTGATTCAGCGGGATGTGGCAAACGGAGAGCAGGCGATCGACCTGCTGATGATTGCCAAGTATTTCGAGCGCATCGGCGATCATGCGCAGAATATCGCCGAGTGGGCGGAGTATTCCATCACCGGCGTACACAAGGGTGCTGAGATATGATCTACTATGTTGAGGACGACGCGAACATACGCGAACTCGTCGTGTATACGCTGAATCAGACGGGGTTGAGTGCGAAAGGGTTTTCGGACTCCTACTCGTTCTTTTCCGCGGCTGCGGAGCAAAAACCGTCCCTGATCCTGCTCGACATCATGCTGCCGGGCGAAGACGGGTTGACGATTTTAAAAAAGATCCGCACCAACAGCTATACTTCGTCCGTCCCCGTCATGATGGTCAGCGCGAAATCCGCCGAATACGACAAGGTGACCGGACTCGACCTCGGCGCGGACGACTATATCGCAAAGCCCTTCGGCATGGCGGAGCTTGTTGCAAGAGTGAAGGCTCTGCTGCGCAGAAGCGGCGTGAAGACGACACCTGAGCAGCTCCAGCGCGACGAGCTGATCGTAAACGTCGCAAAACACACCGTGACGTCCGCCGGGCAAAATATCACACTTACGCACAAAGAGTTTTCGCTGCTTGCATACCTGATGGAAAATGCCGGACGGGCGTTTACGCGCGAACAGCTGCTCGAAACCGTATGGGGTTATGATTACGAAGGCGGCACGCGCACGGTGGACGTACACGTGCAGACACTCCGTTCAAAGCTCGGCGAATCCGGTTCCTATGTGGAAACCGTTCGCGGCGTCGGCTATCGCTTCAGCGAATGACACGCAATTCCTCCAACACTAACCTACCAGAGATTACGGGAGTTTAATGAATGAAACGGCGCATCTTCTGGAACATCTTTCTGCCCTCGCTCATCGCTGCGATTCTGCTCGGCGGGGCGATTCTGCTCGCGCAATATCAAACGTATGAACGGCTCATCTTTTCCGAGCTGACAACGGTCTGCGAGTATGTGGAATCCGGCCTGCTCTCCGCTTCCGATGAACCGGCATATTTAAAACAGCTGCCAACGATCGATCGCGTCACGCTGATCGACACGGACGGTACGGTGCTGTTCGATTCCGCGTCCGACGTGACCAAACTCGAGAACCACGCCGGCAGGCCGGAGATCGTCGAGGCGCACAGCACCGGCGAGGGCAGCAGCTCGCGCTATTCCGAAACGCAGCTGATGAAGAATTTTTATTATGCAAGACTGTTGCAGGACGGACGGGTGCTCCGCATTGCCACCAGCCAGCAGAGTGTGTTCGGACTGATCGGAAATCTTGCTCTGCCGATGCTTCTCGTGCTGATCGCCATCGTTGTCGTCTCCCTGTTCTTCGCGCGATTTGCGGCAAAGGCCATCGTGCAGCCCATCAACGCGCTGGATTTGGATCACCCGCTCGCCAACGTTGCATATGATGAGCTCGCACCGCTTCTGACCGGTCTGGAACGTCAGCGCAGGGAGATTCAGAGCCGGATGACGGCTCTCTCCGAAAAGCAGCGGGAGTTTACCGCCGTCACCGACCATATGCGCGAGGGCTTTATTCTGCTCGACGCAAAGGAACGCATCATTGCGGTCAACGAAAGCGCGTCGCGCACATTTAACGTTGACGGTGCCAGCCTCCGCGGCGCGCATTTACTCATGCTCTGCCGCAACGTCAATCTCCAGCAGGCCGTGGAACAGTCACGCAGCGAAGGCGCGGGTGAATCGAAACTCACGCGCGGTTCCAGAACCTATCAGATCCTGGCCAGCCAGGTCACGGACAATGATGTCCCCGCCGGAACGGTGATCCTGATACTGGATATCACGGACCGCGCGGCGGCGGAGCAAATGCGCCGCGAGTTCTCCGCAAACGTGTCCCACGAGCTGAAAACGCCGCTCACTTCCATCCTCGGTTACGCCGAGATCATGCGAGACGGCCTGGCAAAGTCTGAAGACACCAACAGATTCGCCGGAAAGATCTACGCCGAAGCATCACAGTTGATGAGCCTGATCGACGATATTATCCGGCTCTCGCTGTTAGACGAGAAAACATCCTTGCCGGAGCGCGTTTCCGTTGATCTGAAAACCGTCTGCGAAGACGTTTGCCAGCGGTTGATGCCACAGGCGGAAAAGGCGGGTATCGAACTCAGCGTCCATTGTGAACCAGCAAATGTATTCGGGATACCGAAGATTCTCGAGGAGATCGTTCAGAACCTCGTCGACAACGCGATCAAATACAACACCACCAACGGCAAGGTCGGCGTAACGCTGACAAAGCAAGATCAACACGTGGAACTGCGCGTCTCCGATACGGGCATTGGAATTGCTCAAGAGTTCATCCCGCGCGTGTTCGAACGATTCTATCGTGTGGATCGCAGCCGGAACAAGCAGATCGGCGGAACTGGCCTCGGCCTCTCGATCGTCAAGCACTCTGCGGAAGCGCTCGGCGCAACCGTCCATCTCGAGAGCATGCCCGGCGTTGGAACCACGGTTACCATCTCCTTCCCCGCGCCAGAGGCAATGAAATAAACCGCGCATCTGCGCGGCTGATCAAGAAATAGAGCGGCGGTCAAATGACCGCCGTTCTTTATTCTATTCGTTTAACGGATCGATTTTTTCAGGCTCATGCGCTCTCTTTCTTGCGGCTCTGTCCTTGGAGTCCAGTACCGCGCCGAGCGTGATGCCGGCGCAGGTCACGATGATCAAGCCCAGCGCCTGCGACCCGAAAAACGCAGAACCGAACATCAGCCCGAATGTGAAGCCGACGAGCAGGAAAATCAACGTCCAGATACTGGCGGGACGTTCCAGTTCCCAGAGGTTTTGCCCTGTCATAGGGCTCTGGACGCGGTAAAACTTCTGCTGTTGGAGTAAGTGGTTGCACGCGGCGTTATCGGCGTCTATCAGCACATGGATAAAATAGACGTTTTCCCGCTGAAACGCCCACTTGACCATCTGGTCAATCGCCTCGGCGGCATAGCCGTTGCCGCGATACTGCGGGTCGATGTCGAACCCGAGTGACACCGTACGATCCTGCTGCATCCCCTGAAACGCGATCACGCCGACCGCTTGACCGGATTGCTTGAGCGAGATGCGCCAGCCCGTATACCAGAGCGCCTGATCGGGATGATCTGCAACATCGCGGCGCATTTCCGAAAGCTTGGTTTTCAGGGTCTGATCTCTCTCCGACTCCACTGCGCCGGCAAGCTCCCGTTCGCTCATAGGCGCAATGACCAGCCGCTGTGATTTGACCGGCACCTGATCGTTGATTCGGTTAAATTTCATAGTTGCGCTTTCCCTTCCGCCCGCTGCCGTAAATAACGCTCCAGATCGCGGTTGTTTTTCAGTTCGACCGTTTTCTTTGGATAGCGTAGCAATACGTTCTGATATCCCCTGCGTTTCGCGCGTGTTCTGCCGCGATACAAGATCCACCAAATGAACTCGAGATCCATCTTCTCAATGCAGCCATCGGCGGCGCTTTCTCTGACTTTGTCCTGAAAGTGATGATAGCGCTTGAGTGCCCGAAACAGGCAAACCAGACGCGGATAATTGAAAAAGAGAATCTCGTCCGCTGCTTCCAGCCGCTCTTCCCGCAGCAAAAGCCTGTAGTTGCCATCTATCACCCAATCCGGTTTTAAGAGCTCCTCGCGTACCATCCCGCAGGCTTCGCTGTTATCGCGCGCTGCCCAGCCCGGCAAAAAGTACACGCAGTCGAGGTACATCGGCTGGATATCCAATTCGTCCGCAAGCCGTCTGGCCAGCGTGGATTTTCCGGATCCGCTGTGGCCGATGATGGCGATCTTCATGTGTTACGTCCCTTATCCGTCCGGAAAAGGCCCGCCGGGTACAGCGGGCGCTCATTTGTGTTCTATTCGAGGAAATCCTTGAGTCGCTTGCTGCGGCTGGGATGGCGGAGCTTGCGCAGCGCCTTTGCTTCAATCTGGCGGATGCGCTCGCGCGTAACGTTAAACTCCTTGCCGACTTCCTCTAGCGTACGTGCTTTGCCGTCGTCGAGGCCGTATCGCAGGCTGAGCACCTTGGCTTCCCGCTGTGTGAGCGAGTTGAGCACGTCCATGAGCTGCTCTTTGAGCAGCGTAACGGCGACTGCTTCCGCGGGTGCGGGCGCGTCGTCGTCCGGGATGAAATCGCCGAGGTGGGAGTCGTCTTCCTCGCCAATCGGCGTCTCAAGCGAAACGGGTTCCTGCGCGATCTTGATGATCTCGCGCACCTTATCCTCCGTGATGCCCATCTCTTTTGCAATCTCGTCCGGCCGCGGATCGCGCCCGTATTCCTGCACGAGCTGACGGTTCACGCGGATGAGTTTGTTGATCGTTTCAACCATATGCACCGGGATGCGGATGGTGCGCGCCTGATCCGCGATGGCGCGCGTGATCGCCTGTCTGATCCACCAGGTGGCATAGGTCGAGAACTTATAGCCCTTGCGGTAGTCAAACTTCTCCACCGCTTTGATCAGGCCGAGATTGCCTTCCTGAATCAGATCTAAAAACAGCATGCCGCGACCGACATAACGCTTCGCGATGGAAACAACGAGGCGCAGGTTCGCCTCCGCCAGTTCGTGCTTCGCGTCCGGGTCGCCGTCCGCCATGCGCTGCGCGATCTCGACCTCCTGAGCAGCCGTCAGCAGCGGTACTTTTCCGATCTCCTTGAGGTACATGCGGACCGGATCGTCGATATTGATGCCCTCAACGGCGACCAGCGTGGACTCGATCTCTGCGATCTCCTGATTGATGTCTTCTGGCATCTCAACATCTTCAACGATGTCGATGTTCAATTCCTCAAGATGATCGTAGATCTTCTCAATCTGTTCCTGGTCGAGTTCAAGCTCCTCCAGCGCATCCATGATCTCCTTATAGGAGAGCATGCCTTTCTGTTTGCCCGACTCGATCAGGTCGTGTAATTTTTGAGCGCGCGTTTCCTTGACTTCCAAAATATTGCTCCTTTCAGCTCAGACCCCGCATTTTTCTATTCAGCGCCTGCATGTCTCTTAATATCTCCGCCCGCCTTGCAGTCGGCAATGCCGGATCCGCAAGCTGGCGCTTCATCTCTTCCATCTGTTGTGTTTGGTCGCAGCGTTCGATGCGGCAGAGGCAGTCCCGCGCCGCTTTCTCCGGCTCCTCACAAGCCGCTTCCTCCCTGAGCGCCGCGCTGACGCGTTCCGCGTCCTGCTTCTCCATTGCGGAAATCAGCAGCGGCAGGTTCGGCTCCTCTCCGCGCGCATAAGCCGCGACGATCGCGTGCGCAAAGGTACGAATCCCCTCTCCGGAAAATTGTTTCTCCATTTCTTGTTCGTTTGCAATCTTTGCGGCGTCGCGAGACTGGATCATATGATATAGCAGGGCGTTCTCGGCGCGGATGCGCTCGGTCTCCGTGTTTTCCGCTCTGCGCCGCACAGCGGGCCTTGCGCGCGTGCCGGCGGCCTGCTGTTGGATCGCCGTCTGTGCGCCCGCGCCCTGTGCGCGCAGTGTTTCGAGCGAGTATCCCGTCTGTCTCGACACCTGCTGGTAAAAACGTTCCCGCTCCACGGGGGTCAGCGTCGCGATAAAGCGACAGGCTTCCATCGCATATTGTTCGCGCTCGTTCTCGGTTTCCATCGAATACTTCCGCGCGATGACCTCCAGTTTGAAGGCGTTGAGTGTGAGCGCTTCGTCCTTCAACCGGTCGAAAGCGTCTTTGCCGTTCTTTCGCACAAACTCATCCGGGTCCTGTTCGTTTGGAAACACGATGACCCGCACATCTAGCCCTTCGGCATGCAGGATGTCCAGCCCGCGCAATGTTGCGCTCTGGCCTGCTGCGTCGCCGTCGTAGGCGATGTAGACGCTGCCGACGTATCGTTTGAGCAACTTTGCCTGTTGCTGCGTCAGCGCCGTTCCAAGGCTCGCTACGGCGTTTGTAACGCCCGCCTCAAACAGGCCGATGACGTCCGTATACCCTTCCACCATCACGAGGTCGCTCTGCTTCGCGTTCTTCTGCAGGTTCAGTCCGTAAAGGTTGTTGCGCTTGTTATACAGCGGTGTGTCGCCCGTATTAATATATTTCGGTTTATCCTCGTTGTTGAGCACGCGCGCACCGAAGCCGACGACCCTTCCGTTAACCGCAATGATCGGGAAGATCACACGTCCGCGGTACGCGTCATAGGTGCGGCCCGTCTGATCGTTTTTTACGAGCAGTCCCGCTTCCGCGAGTTCGTCCGGTTCATAGCCCTTTGCGGCAAGATGCCGCTTGAGCGCTTCCCACTCGCTCGGCGCATAGCCGATGCCGAAGCGCTTGACCGACTCGCTCGTAATGCCGCGTTTCTTCAGGTAGGCGCGCCCGGCTGCGCCGAGGTCGCCCAGAAGCGTTTCCATGAAAAAGCGTGCGGCGAGTTTGCAGGCCTCGGCAAGGCGCTCGCGCTTGGCGCGCTCTCGTTGCATGGCTGCATCGTTGACCTCTTCCGGCATTGCCATGCCTGCGCGGGCTGCAAGGTGTTCCACCGCCTCGGGGAACGTTAGGTGCTCCACGTCCATGATGAACTGGATCACGGAGCCGCCGATATGACAGCCGAAGCAATAATAGAGCTGCTTGTCCGGGGATACGGAGAACGAGGCCGTCTTCTCGCCGTGCACAGGGCAAAGACCCCAGAGCCGGCGCCCCTTCGGTTTGAGTTCAACATAGGAGGAAACGACGGAGACGATATCGCTTTTTGCGAGCAGTTCGCTCAGCCAGTGCTCAGGAAATGCCATTGCCCCGTCCTTTCCGTTGTCTTTCTCTTGGTCAATCTTCCAGCTTTCGGAAGCCGCCGCTTTGTTGAGCGTGTTTTTGCGCTTTCAGCGGCCAGTAGTCTATATTCGACCCGGGACGGTCGATTCCTGCTTTGGTTGAAACTTATTTTCGCTAGGTAGCGTTTGTCAGGTCTGCAAAGGAGCTCGGCACAAAGATGCGCATATACTCCGAAATCGCGTAGTTGTCCGTCATGCCGGCAATGTAATCCGCAACGGCATGGAGAGACCCGTCCTGCTCAATATACTTGGCGTATTCTCCCGTGAGCAAATCGATATGCGCAAGGTAATGGTCAAACAGCTCCCGTACGATGCGCTTGACCTTTTCTTCCTCTCTTTTTGCAACCGGGTTTTTATAGACGCGCTCAAACATGAAGTCGCGCAGCGCGTCGAACTGCTCATAGACGCGCTCGCTCATGGAGACCTCCGGCTTACCGGAGCTTCTAGCTACCACGTCGAGTATCATGGTGTTGATGCGTTTCCCGTGCGAACTGCCGAGCACGGATACGCATTGTTTCGGCAGGTCGCTCTCCTCCAGAACCCCGGCGCGTATCGCGTCGTCAATGTCGTGGTTGATATAAGCGATGCGGTCCGCCAGGGAAACGACCTGACCTTCCAGCGTGGCGGGCGTGCCGGTTTTCTTGTGGTTTAGGATGCCGTCTCGCACCTCATAGGTCAGGTTGAGCCCTTGCCCGTCGTTCTCCAGTTTTTCCACAACGCGAAGACTTTGCACATTGTGCTCAAATCCATCTGGCAATAGCTCGTTGAGCACGTCTTCGCCCGTGTGCCCGAACGGCGTATGACCAAGGTCGTGCCCGAGCGAGATCGCCTCGGTCAAATCCTCGTTGAGCCGCAGCGCTCGCGCGATGGTGCGCGCGATCTGGGATACTTCCAGTGTATGCGTCAGGCGGGTGCGATAGTGGTCGCCCTGCGGCGAGAGGAATACCTGTGTCTTATGTTTGAGCCTGCGGAACGACTTGCTGTGCAGAATCCGGTCCCGGTCGCGGATAAAGTCCGTGCGAATCTGACACGGTTCAATCGCCGTATCACGCCCGCGTGAGTTCTGCGCCAGCATGGCGTAGGGCGAGAGCGTTTCGGCCTGAATCCGCTCGTAATACTGTCTCGGGTTTTCCTGCGTCATGCGTTATCGCCTCCGTTCTCTCTTGTACAGTATTCGCCTTTTCTTTTAAAAGTCCTTTATTTACGGGCAATAAAGAAAAAAGCCCCGCCTGAAACAGGCGGGGCTTTGCACGCGTTGCGCTCGTTATTCACCGGCCTCTTCTTCATCTGCGCCGGGGATTTCGAACTCGATGGTCGCATTGCAGTTCGGGCAGATCAGCCCGTCGTCGCTGTCGATCATGTCCTCGTCGAAATAGACGGTTTCGCCGCAGCTCGGGCAGACAACCTCGATGAAATCGTCCTCGTCCTCTTCGTCGAACTCCTCGTCGATCAGGCTCTCCAGATCGTCTAGCTCGTCGTAGATGCCGTCCACGCAGTCCGAAAGATCGTCGATGCTCTCGTCCTGCTCCTCGATGGCTTCGGCAATGGCGCCGAGGGTATCGATGATACCGCGCAGGATCTTATCCGTACCTTCGTCCTTTAGGGCCAGGCCGTCGGCCAACCCGTCGAGGTACGCAACTTTTTCAGAAATATAGCTCATAATGTTTTTCGCCTTTCCGTTCGTAACCGAACAAGCAGATACGCCGTGAACAGGCGTTATACGCGCTCCATGTACTCGCCCGTGCGGGTGTCTACACGGATACGGTCGCCTTCGTTGACAAACAGCGGAACGTTCAGCGTGTAGCCGGTTTCCAGCGTTGCGGGCTTGGTCGTACCGGTGGCGGTATCGCCGCGCACGCCCGGGTCGGACTGGGTGATGGTGAGTTCAACGAAGTTCGGCGCTTCCACGGAGAACGGCGCGCCTTTGAAGAAGCGAACCTTGACGTTCTGATTCTCAACGATGAAGTTGATCGATTCCTCAACCTGATCATGGTTGAGCGGCAACTGCTCGTAGGACTCCACATCCATGAAATAGTACAGTCCGCCGTCTTCGTAGAGATACTGCATCTCCTTGGTTTCGATGTGCGCCGGCGGATACTTGTCCGTCGGGTTGAAGGTACGTTCGAGCACCGCGCCCGTCATCACGTTCTTGAGGCGAGTGCGGACAAACGCCGCGCCTTTGCCGGGTTTGACATGCTGGAAGTCTGCAATCTGCCAGACCGCTCCGTCGATCTCAACGGTCATGCCTTTTCTGAATTCGCCTGCGCTGATCATATGGTTATTCCTCCGTTATTCTGATACTCTTGCGTTCGTTCATTATTCGTCAGCATGCGTCATGCTGAAAACTTCTGTCGATCAGATGGTAAGCAGTTCCTTCGTAACGCTGACGAGGTTGAGATGCCCTTCGTCTGTCACCACGCAGCAGTCCTCAATACGGACGCCGCACTTGCCTTCCAGGTAGATGCCGGGTTCAATCGTAATAGTCATTCCGCTTTGCAGCGTATCTTTGCTGCTCACGGTGGCGTAGGGGTTTTCGTGTATCTGCAACCCGATGCCGTGTCCCAGCCCGTGGCCAAACTGCGGGCCGTACCCTTTTGACGTGATGTAGTCGCGCGCGGTTTTGTCCAGCGCTTTGCCTTCGATACCGCCTTTGAGTGCGTCGAGCGCCAGCTGCTGCGTTGCTTTCACGATCTCATAGATCTCTTTGCATTGCCCGTCCACATTGCCGATGGCGAATGTGCGCGTCATGTCGGAATGGTATCCGTCTATCATGCACCCGAAATCCGTGACGACCAGCTCGCCTTTTTGCAGCTTCCGATTGCCCGGCACGGCGTGCGGCATGGCGCCGTTTTCGCCGCCTGCGACGATGGGATCGAACGATGCGCCTTCGCTGCCGTTTTTCATGCAGACATAGTTGAGCTCCGCAACCGCTTCCCGCTCCGTCATGCCCGGGCCGATGCGCCCCAGCCACTCGAGGAACGATTGGTCGGCAATGCGCTGCGCCTTTTGCAGGCTCTCGACTTCCTCCGCAGACTTGATCATGCGCGGCAGGGAAATCTCGTCACCAAACGGCACCCACTCAACCGGCATCGCCTCGTAGTGTTGAAACAGCCCTACGGTCATATCGTCCTGTTCAAACGCGGCGCGTTTGCAGCCGTCCGCAGCGAGAAACTCGCGGATACGGTTGAACTGTTCGGTATACGACGCTTCAATGACTTCGCAGCAACCGTTGGTCTGCGCTTTTGCCTGAATCGTGTAACGAAAGTCGGTTACGAGATACGCGCCCTTTTGCGTGACCAGAAAAACACCGTCCGAACTGGTGAATCCCGAATAGTAGCGAATGTTTACTTCGCCGGTGATCAGGGCCGCCTCGAGAGACGACTTGGAAATGCTTTTGCGTAATACATCAATTCTTTGTTTCATACGGAGCTATTCTACCACAGAAGTTTTTCGCGGGCAACAAAAATACGAGTAAAACGGTCCTGTTCCGCCTGTATTCTGCCGCAGAAAAAAACTCCGGCGGCAATAGCCGTCGGAGTTGATTGCAAATGTTGCGTTTATCCCCAGTATTGCTGATACTTCTCAACGTTCTGCTGATGCTCTTCATAGGTCTTTGCAAACACCAGTTCGCTGGTAACCGCCGGGTTCTGGTTGCAGAAATACAGATACCCGTCCGTTAGGAACTGCTCGTTGGGATACAGCGCCGCTTCTATGGCCGCCTTGCCCGGATTGCACACCGGGCCTACCGGCAGCCCTTTGTATTTATAGGTGTTGTAGAGCGATTCCGTTTCCTGCTCCGGCGCGGTGAACACATACTTCGTCTCGCCGAGCGCATAGGAAAGGCTCGCGCAGCTCTGCAGCAGCATATCCTGCGTCATGCGGTTGTGGAACACCGCGGACACCTTCGCAAAGTCGTCCGGCGCAGCCGCCTCTCGCTCGATGAGCGACGCGAGCGAGACCACCTGATCCATCGTCATGCCGAGCTGCTGCGCGCGCAGTAAATACTCGTCCGAAAATACTTCGTTGAAGCGGTTGAGCATCTTGATGAGAATCGTCTCCACGCTTGCGTCGGCATACACCTCGTAGGTATCCGGGAAGAGATACCCCTCCAGCATATAGGAACGCGCGGCTGCGTTTTTCGTCGCGGCTGCATCCGAGATGAACGCAAAATTCAGGAACGCATCGCCGCTGCGCGCAGCGTCGTAAAGTTCGGCTTCGCTCTGGATCAATCCTTTTTCGAGAAACACCTTCGCGATGTTCTCGATGGTATATCCTTCCGGAATCGTGAACTTGACCGTCGCTTTCGGCGGATTTCCTTCGCAAAGCTCGTCCACGATCTGCTTGATGCTCATGTTCTTGCTGAACACATAGGTCCCGGCCTTGAGGCTGTTTGCCTTGCCGACAAAGTCGACATACACCTTGAACGCTGCGGTGCTGGAAATCAGCCCGTCCTGATCATAGCCGCACGCGCTGTATAGGATGCGCGCGATGCTGCTGGCGGAGGACGAAGCAGGAATTGTGACCTCGATTGGCGTCGCGTCGTTTTTGTCGACCGGCTCAACGTATTTCTTCAGCACATAGTTCATGCCTGTGCGCGCGACAAAAAACACGATCGCGAGGCTGACCAGCAACACGACGCCCGGCCGGATCATCAGCCAAAACCGTCTGAGTCGCTTATTGCGTTTTGTTTTACGTTTACTTGTCTTTATGTTTTCTGGCATTGTCGGTTCTCTCCGTAACGGATCGTCAGGCCTCAAGCGGTCCAAGATCGACGTCCACCGCTTCCGCGAGAATCTTGTACACATCGCCCAGCATACGCTTGAGGCGGAATTCCGCGATCAGATAAGCGGAAGCGTCCGCGTCGAACTGCAGCAGTTCGCCGATCTTCTGCAGTTTCTGCATGAATTCGCTGTTTTGATCGCCTGCAATCATCGCAGCCTGCGCGTGGATCTGCAGTTTGTTGTATTCTTCAATCAGCGAACGCGTCGTGCTGTTTTCCATCGCGCGCGTTTTCGCCGCGGCATATTCGCGGTACTCGTCGCTGGTTTTCAGCTCTTCGGCGAGGCGGTTTGCAGTATCGTAAACCATTGTTCCTCCCGGTTAAATCTCGATGACGATGGGTACAATCATCGGTGTGCGCTTCGTGCGGCTTCTTAAAAACGACTTGAGCGAGCTGCGAACTCCCGATTTAATATTGGCATAATCGCTGCGGTCGGCGCCTTCAAACTTGCGCGTCTCCTTGACCAGCAGCGCCTTTGTGTCGGCGATAAGCTCCTCCGAGTCACGCATGTATACGAATCCACGCGAGACGATCTCGGGCGATGCGAGCATCCGGCCCGTTTCGCAGTCGATCGTCAGCACGGCGACCACAAGGCCGTCCTGCGAGAGCGTTTTGCGGTCTTTGAGCACGATGTCGTCGATGTCGCCAATGCCGTCCACCATAACGCTGCCGGATGTGACAGTGCCGTTTTTCTTACCCGAGCGCTGCGTGAGTTCAATCACGTCCCCGCAGTCCGCGATAAACGTGTTTTCCGGCAGAATCCCCATGTCCTCTGCGAGCTTACCGTGCATCACAAGATGCCGGTATTCGCCGTGGACGGGGATGAAATACTTCGGTTGGGTCAGCTGCATCATCAGCCGCAGCTCTTCGCGGCAGGCGTGTCCGGAAACGTGCACATCCGCCATGCGGTTGTAGATCACCTGCGCGCCCTTTTGATAGAGCTGGTTGATCACGCGCGAAACGCCGCGCTCGTTGCCGGGAATGGCGGACGCGGAGATGATGACCGTGTCCCCTTTTCCGATGTTGAGCCGGTGCGTCGCCGTCGCCATCCGGAACAGCCCGCTCATGGGTTCGCCCTGGCTACCGGTGGTGATCACGCATATTTGTTCGTCGCGGTAGCGCTTGAGCTGATCGACCTTAACGATGGATTCCGGCGGAATTTTGAGGTATCCGAGCCGGACGGCGATCTGCACAACCTGTTCCATGCTCCTGCCCTGAAAGCAGAGCACGCGCCCGTGGCTGACGGCAACGTCCGCCACCTGTTGGATGCGGTATACGTTGCTGGCAAAGGAAGCGACGATGATGCGCCCCTCCGCCGCGTCGAAATAGTATTCAAACGTTTTGCCGATATCGCGTTCGCTCTGCGTGTGGCCGGGAGATTCGATATTCGTGCTGTCGCTCATGAGTGCAAGCACGCCGCGCGAACCGTAGTACGCAAAGCGGTTGATGTCGATGGGTTCTCCATCGATCGGCGTGAAGTCCACCTTGAAGTCGCCTGTGTGAATCACCGTTCCGATGGGCGTGTTAATCGCCATCGCAACCGCGCCGGCGATCGAATGTCCCGTTTTGATGAACTCCACCTTGAAGCAGCCGAGCTCGACATGGTCGCCGGGCTTGACGGTGTTGAGATTCTTCGTCGAAACGCGCGCCTCACCGAGCTTATGCTCGATCAATGCGGCGGTGAACGCCGTGCCGAATACGGGTACGTTAAACTCCTTGAGCGCGTAAGGCAGTGCGCCGATGTGATCCTCGTGTCCGTGTGTGATGACAAAGCCTCTGAGTTTCTGTTTGTTTTCCCTTAAGTAATCCATGTCCGGAATGACGACGTCAATGCCGGGCATGTCCTCGTCCGGAAAGATCAGGCCGCAGTCTACAACGACGATGTCGTTGCCGTACTCCAGCACTGTCATGTTTTTTCCGATTTCACCCACCCCGCCAAGCGGGATGATTTTTAATTTATTTGCCATTATTATTCCCCAATATTTCTGTTCTCCTGTCCCTTTTGGCGGTATCCCGCCCGCCACCGGACCCGGTTCACTGTATTCTGATTTTTTTTGCGTTCCGCGGCAGTTTCCGCCGGACGCCAAAGTTATTATAGCTGTTTTTGCATAAAGACGCCATCTATTTCATCCTGGCGCAAGTTCATTAATAATAGAAGTCGTTTCCGCCATACGTGTCGTAAAACGTGCGCGTTCCCCAGACTTTGTCCGTTGTCGCGCTTCTGAAAGACATCACATAGGTCGGCAGGATGCGGTTTCCGTTGTTAAATACGTCGTTTGCATAGCCGATGACGCTGTCGGGTATCGTCTTGGTTAAAAAGTCGCTGCGTCCGACGACCGTAAACTGGTACTTCTGGAACACAACATCATATACGGTGTCCGGCCAGCGGCTCGACTCCACACGGTTGAGAACGACGCAAAGCACAGCGCGGTATCCCTCTTCTGTTCTGCCGGACTCAAAATATGCCACGCGCGCCGCGAGCAGGATGTCTTCCCCGCTGTACGATCCGCTGACGCTCGGCACGGTTTGCGACGAGGTCGGGACGGGGGTCGGCGCGGTCGTCGGCGCTGCGGTCGGCGCAGTCGTAGTGTCCGACCAGCCGCCGGACGATGGAGTCGGTGTCGCGGTCGGTTTCGGCGTACTGGTGGGTTTCGCGGTCGGCTTGGGCGTGCTCGTTGCTTTTGCCGTTGGTTTTGGTGTGCTCGTTGTCGTTTTCGCTTTTTCAGTCGGCGTCGGCGTCGGTGTCGGTATCGGTGTGGGCGTCGGCGTCGGTGTCGGCGGCGGCGCGGTCGGAACAGGCGTCGGCGTCAGCACGGGCGTACTCGTCGGCACGGCCGTTGTGATCACGTTGATCCTTTCCCCGTCCTGCGTCAGGATCGTGCCGTCTTCCAGAACGACATAATCGCTCGGCGACAGCACGGCGATATCGTATTTGCCTGCCTCCTGATCGCTGTTTTCACCGATATACACGATTTCGGGCGCGGGTGAAGGCGTCGCGAGCGCGATCGTCAGTGTCTGCCCAGCCGCCTGCTGACAGCTCGTCAGAAGCGGGCAGATCATAGCGGCTATGAGCGCAAAAGCGGCTTTTTGAATGTGTCGTTTCTGCAATACGCTACGTTCCTTCGCGGTTGATTTAGAGGATGTACTTATGGATGTCGTCCTCGTGGAACTCGTTTCCAAGATGCTCGTCCACATACGCCGCATCGATGTTGAGTTCGATCTCCGGGTGCTGTCCGTTCGCGTTAAAAGAGATGTCGTCGAGCAGGTTTTCCATGACCGTATGCAGTCGGCGCGCGCCGATGTTCTCCGTGTTCTCGTTGGCAAGAAACGCGAATTTCGCAATCTCCTTGAGCGCATCCGAAGCAAAGCTGAGCTTCACCTTGTCCGCCGAAAGCAGCGCGGTATATTGTTTGGTCACGGCGTTTTCCGGCTGGGTCAGGATCTTCTCAAAATCGTCTTGCGTTAAGTCGTCGAGCTTGACGCGAATCGGAAATCTGCCCTGCAGCTCGGGAATCATATCGCTCACCTTGGAGGTATGAAACGCGCCGGCGGCGATAAAGAGCATATAGTCCGTCTTGACCGGCCCGTATTTTGTGCTGATGACGCTGCCCTCTACGATTGGCAGAATGTCCCTCTGCACGCCCTCGCGGGAAACGTCCGGCCCGCCGACGCGCTCGGAACCGGCGATTTTATCGAATTCGTCGATGAAGATGATGCCGTCCTGCTCCGCGCGCTGCAGCGCCTCGCGGTGCACGTCGTCCATATCGATGCGCTTTTCGCTCTCCTGTTGGACGAGAACGCGGCGTGCCTCGCGCACGGGGAGCTTGCGCCGTTTTGTCTTTTTCGGCAACAGGTCGCCGAACATCTCACCGATGTTGAGGTCGATTCCGGCGGCGAACATCGCGTCGCTTTTGCCAACCTGCTCCTCCACCTCGATTTCAACTAGCTCCGCCTCAAGCCTGCCTGCGCGCAGTTCCGCGAGCACGCGCTCGTGTTCGCTGTAGCGGCGCTGTTTCTCTTCCTCGCTGGGTTCGGGCTCGGACTGCTGCGGCTGCGCGGCGCCGAGCAGCATCTGCAGGGCGTTTTGCTGCCGCTGGGCCCGTTTCTTCGCACCCGGCACCAATAGATCCGCGAGCGCCTGTTCCGCTGCCGCCTCCGCGACCATGCGCACGTCCTCCATGCGCCGGTCAAGTGTGATGCGGATGGCTGCGTCCACAAGGTCGCGTACCATGCTCTCGACATCGCGGCCGACATAGCCGACCTCGGTATATTTCGTGGCTTCCACCTTAACGAACGGCGCGTCCACGAGTTTGGCGAGCCTGCGGGCGATCTCGGTTTTACCAACACCCGTCGGCCCAATCATGACGATATTTTTCGGTGTAATTTCTTCCCGCAGCTCCTCGGGGAGGCAGCTCCTGCGGTAGCGGTTTCTCAGCGCGACGGCGACCGCGCGCTTTGCCCGGTCCTGCCCGATGATGTATTTATCGAGTGCTTCAACAATTTCTCTCGGTGTCAGTTGCATGGTCTATACCTCCTCCACCGTGATGTTCCCGTTGGTGAACACGCAGATATCGCCCGCGATACGGAGCGCTTTTTCGGCAATCTGCACAGCACCGAGGTCGGTGTTCGCTTTCAGCGCTTTCGCCGCGGCGAGCGCATACATGCCGCCGGAGCCGATGGCGGCGATGCCGTCGTCGGGGTCGATCACCTCGCCCGTGCCGGACACGATGAGCAGCTCCTCTTTGTTTGCAACGATCAAGAGCGCTTCGAGTTTGTGCATGATTTTATCCGTGCGCCAGTCCTGCGCAAGTGAGACCGCCGCGCGCGTGAGGTTGCCGCTGTACTGTTCGAGCTTCTTTTCAAACCGTTCGCAGAGCGAAAACGCGTCGGCTACCGAACCGGCAAAACCGACGACGACCTGATTGTGATAAAGTCTGCGTACCTTCTTTGCCGTCGCCTTCATAATGACGGACTCGCTCATGGTCACCTGTCCGTCTCCTGCAATCGCGCAGCTGCCGTCTTTTTTAACGGCTATAATCGTCGTACCCCTGAGTTCCAATGGGATAATCCTCCTTGATCTGAGCCCGTATTCCGCGTTTAACACACCGCGCGGTTCTGTCCGGGCAGGTAGATTCTACCTGTCTAACATAGTAGCACAATGCGGGCTTATCCGCCCGCATTCGCAAATTCGTTTTCAATTCTTTCACGTTTATTCTCTCATTTGCCGTCTGTTGCGCCGCGCACTCAGCGCGCACCGGCTTCGAATGTGTTTTTCAGCCCTGCAATGGTCTCCAGCGCACGATTGGCGATCTTTTCATATCGCTCCGCCTTCTTGCGGATGCGCTCAGGCCAGGGATCCATGATGCCGAATGTGACATTCATCGGCTGAAAATCGTCACCATTATAGCCCGAAACATAGTGTCCCAACGCGCCGATGGCGGTCTTTGCCGTAAAATCGGTCGGCAACTTGCCTGCGAGGAAATTCGCCATGGACAGCGCGGCGGTCATCCCGCTGCTCGCGGACTCGACATACCCCTCCACGCCGGTCATCTGCCCGGCGAAGTACAACCCAGGCATGCTCTTCATCTGAAAATCAAAGTTCAGCAGCTTTGGTGCGTTGAGAAACGTGTTGCGGTGCATCACACCATAGCGCACAAACTCGGCATGTTCCAGCCCCGGGATCAACCCGAAGACACGCTTCTGCTCGGCAAACTTCAGGTTTGTCTGAAACCCGACGATATTAAACAGCCTGCCGTCCTTGTCGTCCTGCCGCAGCTGAACAACGGCATAGGGCTCCTTGCCGTCCACCTCGAGCCCTACGGGTTTGAGCGGTCCGTAGCAGAGCGTCTGTATGCCGCGCTTTGCCATCACCTCGACCGGCATGCAGCCTTCGAACACACGCGGTGTCTCAAAATCGTGCAGCTCGGCTGTCTCGGCCGAGATGAGTGCCGTGTAAAACCGCTCGTACTCTTCCCGCGTCATGGGGCAGTTGAGATAATCATCTCCCCTGCCGTAACGAGACGCCCTGAAGACCTTAGTCATATCGAGTGACTCCGCCGCGACGATGGGCGCCGCCGCGTCGTAAAAGTGCAGCGGCTCGCCCGTGAGCCGTGCGATATCCGCCGCGAGCGCGTCGGATGTGAGCGGCCCGCTTGCGACGATTGCCGGCGCGTCGGGTACACGCGTGACCTCTTCACTGTGAATCGTGATGTCCGGATGCGCGCGTAATATCTGTGTGACCCGCGCGGCAAACCCCTCGCGGTCGACCGCGAGCGCGCCGCCCGCAGGAACGCGCGTTTCATCCGCAACGCGAAGAACAAGCGAATTCAGCAACCGTAGCTCCGCTTTTAAAAGACCGACCGCGTTTTCAACGCGGTCGGAACGCAGCGAGTTGCTGCAAACCAGTTCGCAGAAGTCCACGCTATGGTGCGCGGGAGACATCTTGCGCGGTTTCATTTCGTAGAGATCGACCGCTATGCCGCGCTCCGCTAGCTGAAACGCCGCCTCGCAGCCCGCAAGGCCTGCGCCTATGACGGCGACGCGAACCGTGCTCATTCAGCCGCTCCCTCTTTCTCATCCTTGGACTTCTTTGTATTGCGGTGGATATACCCGCACTCTTTGTCCATGCAGGCGATATAGCTGCCGTTCTGCCCGATCTTCTGCACCATCATGCCGCCGCATTGCGGACAGGCCATCTTGGTGGGTTTGTCCCAGGAGACGAAATCACAGTCCGGATAGCGTTCGCAGCCGTAAAACACCTTGCCGCGTTTGCTCTTGCGCTTGATCAGCGCGGCGCCGCACTTCGGGCACGGCACGTCGATTTTCTCAACAATCGCCTTCGTGTTGCGGCAGGTCGGGAAATTCGGACAGGCGAGGAATTTTCCAAACCTGCCAAGTTTATAAACCATCAGCGCGCCGCACTTTTCACAGACGATATCGGAAACCTCATCCGGTATCTTTTCCGGCGGCGCTTTTTCGAGCGCGATTTCAACCTTTTCGTGGAACGGGCCGTAGAATTTCTGCAGCACGTCTACCCAGGGGACTTTATCCTCTTCCACTTCGTCGAGTTGGTTTTCCATAGAAGCGGTGAACTGCACGTCCACAATCTCCTCGAAATTGTCGAGCATGAAGCGGTTGACAACGAATCCCAGTTCGGTCGGCACCAGTTGTTTCTTTTCCCGTGCGATATACCCGCGGTCGACAATCGTGGAAATCGTCGGCGAATAGGTGCTAGGTCTCCCGATTCCTTTTTCTTCCAGTGCCTTGACGAGCGTTGCCTCCGTGTAGCGCGGCGGCGGCTGCGTGAATTTCTGCTCGCTGTCGATCTTCTCGGGCTTGCAGGTTTCGTCCTTCGCGAGTTCGGGCAGGGATGTTTCCTTCTCCTGCGCCTCGTCTCGCCCTTCGGTATAGATTACTGTGAATCCGTCGAAAATGGTACGTGTGCCGTTGGCGCGGAACGTCGCGCCCGCGCAGTCCAGTGTGACCTGCGTGGTCGCAAACAACGCGTCGGTCATCTGGCTGGCGATGAAGCGTTCGTAGATGAGCTTATAGAGCCGGAATTGTTCACTCGTAAGCGACTCTTTGATCGAGGCGGGTTCGTGCTCGACATAGGTCGGGCGGATGGCCTCGTGCGCGTCCTGCGCGCCTTTCCGGCCTTTGTAGAAATTCGGCTTTTCGGGCACATACTTTTCGCCAAACCGTTTGCCGATATGCTCGCGTGCCGCCTGCTGCGCCTCGGATGCAACGCGGACGGAGTCGGTACGGATATAGGAGATCAGACCGACGGCGCCCTTACCGCCCAGTTCGATACCCTCGTAGAGCTGCTGGGCGATCATCATGGTGCGCTTTGTGGTGAATCCGAGTTTACGGGAAGCTTCCTGCTGCAGGCTGCTCGTCGTAAACGGCGGTGCGGCATGGCGGGTTTTCTCGCCTTCCTTAACATCGGTGATCGTAAAGAGTTTATCCTGAATGCGATCGAGAACTTCTTTTGTGTCAGCTTCGTTGCCCAGCTCACGCTTGGCTCCGTTTTCACCGAAGTACTTCGCATCAAATGTTTTCTTACTTCCCGCGTCCCGCAGTTTCGCCGTAATATTCCAGTACTCGACGGGCTCGAATGCCTTGATTTCGTTCTCGCGGTCGCAGATGATGCGGGTCGCAACGGACTGCACGCGACCGGCGGAGAGCCCTTTGCGGACTTTTCTCCAGAGAATCGGGCTGATTTCATAACCCACAAGGCGGTCGAGGATGCGCCGCGCCTGCTGCGCGTTGACAAGGCGCATATCGACAGAGCGCGCGCCTTTGATCGAATTCTTTACCGCGGTGGATGTGATTTCATTGAAGACGATGCGGCATTTGCTGCTCGTGTCGAGGTTGAGCACCTGCGCCAGGTGCCAGCTGATGGCTTCTCCTTCGCGGTCAGGGTCAGTCGCAAGATACACTTTCTGGGCCGACTTCGCTTCCTTGCGGATGCGCTCAAGGACATCACCCCGGCCGCGCAGGGTGATGTACTTCGGTTCAAACCCGTTTTCAATCTTGACGCCGAGCTGACTTTTGGGCAAATCCCGCACATGTCCGTTCGACGCGACGACTTTATATTTACCTCCAAGGAATTTACCGATCGTTTTCGCCTTTGCGGGCGATTCGACGATAACAAGTGATTCCGTCATGATGTTCCTCCCGCCGGAATACCGCAAAAAATATGCGCCTCACGCGCACTGTGCGTAATATAAGTCCGGCAACTGCTTCATTATTCCGAAAAAAAAATGATCTGTCAAGGGAAAATTTTTAGCTCGCATGAAAATCAAGCTGAAAAACGACTGAATTGTGCTCTGGATTCCATGCAAAGATTTCATTGAAGAAAGTCAATGTTTTGATTTGAGGAAACATCTTCATTATATATATTCTTGTAACATTTTTCAGATATTCGTTCGAAAAGCGGCTAACGCGTGCAGCAACCGTATGATTGCGCATGCTTGTTCTAATACTTTATGATTATGTTTTTTACTGTTTATACTATTATATATCCTTGAGCTTGACACCTTCGGTGTCGATTGCGTACCGTCTGCCCGGCAGTGCGAGTACGATGCCGGAAAACTGCAGTTCGGTCAGGCAGGCGTTCATGGTGCCGATTGGCAGCGTCAGCTCCTCGCAAAGCTCGTCGAAACTCATCTCGCCGCCTCGCAGCAGACGGCAGATTGCGCGCTGGTTCTCCTCCAGCGACGAGAGCAGCACGATGTTCGTTTCCGGTTTCGTTGGCGCTGGCACATGCAGGCAGGAGAATTCCGCTAATATCTCCTCCGGAGAGAACACAGGCTTTGCTTCTCCGCGCGCGATCATCCCGTTCGGGCCCGCGCTCATCTCGTCCCCGATGCGCCCCGGAACGGCGAATACCTCGCGTCCCTGATCGTGGGCGTAGCCCGCCGTAATGGACGTCCCGCTGCGCTCGGCCGCTTCAACGATCAGTGTGCCGTGCGCCAGCGCGCTCATAATTCTGTTGCGAATCGGGAAATGATATCGTTCTACGCGCGTTCCGGGCAGAAACTCGGATACTACCGCACCACGCGCAATGATCTCGTGATATAGTTTTTCGTTCGATTGCGGATAGACGACATCCACCCCGCAGCCGAGTACGGCAAGCGTCGGGCAGACTGCATTCACCGCGTCGAGAGCGCCGCGCGCTGCAAAAGCGTCCACACCCTCCGCCATACCGGAGACGACCAGAGCGCCCGCTGACGCGAGCTCATACCCGAAGCGTCTGGCAACTTCTTTGCCATACTTCGTCGGGTGCCGCGAGCCGACGATTGCGATTGAAAGCTCAGGATCGGGCTCCAGCGTGCCGATATAGTAGAGCACGCCCGGCGGATCGGGTATCTGGGTTAAAAGCGCCGGGTATCTTCCGTCCCCGGGATACGTAAAGCGGATATTCTTACGTTCCATCACTTCCAGCAGCCCGTCGATGAATCCGGCACTGCTCGCCTGCGCCATGCGTGTTTGCACGCGCTCGGAAAGCGCGGCAACAAGCGTCGCATCTGCCGTAACCGCATCATACGCCTCTGCCAACGATGCAAAACGAGCGGCGATTCTATGGAACAATCTGGAATTGTACTCCGTTGCGTAGTTCAGCCAGAGCCGCGCGCGCTCTTCTTGCGTAATCTCCCGCGCCATCGTTTACGCTTCCCTTCCGGACTGATCGAGGCTGCGGTACTGGATCGCCTCGGCGTAATGCGCCAATGCGATCTTCTCCTCACCTTCGACGTCCGCGATTGTGCGCGCGACTTTTAAAATGCGCTGATAGGCGCGCGCGGAGAGCTTGAGTTCGGCATACGCGCGCGAGAGCAGCCGTTCGGACGCTTCGTCCGGCGCACAGTAACGCTTGATCTGCCGCGCGTTCATCTGCGCGTTGAGCAGGATGCCGTCTTCGCGAAAGCGCTCTCTCTGCCGCGCCCGCGCCGCCTCGACGCGCGCGCGGATTGCGGAGGAAGGCTCTCCCGCGGATTTTTCGGAGAGTTCCAGAAAACCGACCTCCGGCATTTCAATCTGGATATCGATCCGGTCGAGCAGCGGGCCGCTGATGCGTCCGCGATAGCGCTCGATCTGGCTCTTTGCGCAGCGGCAGGCATGTACGCGCGACCCGTGATTGCCGCAGGGGCAGGGATTCATTGCAGCGACGAGCACGAACTCCGCCGGATAGGTCGCCGTAGCCGCCGCGCGGCTGACGGTGATGAACCCGTCCTCAAGCGGCTGGCGCAGTGCCTCGAGCACATCGTGGCGAAACTCCGGCAACTCGTCCAGAAAGAGCACACCGTAGTGCGCTAGACTGATCTCGCCGGGCATGGCGCGGTTTCCCCCGCCGACGAGCGCCGCGCCGGAGGCGCCGTGGTGCGGCGCGCGGAAGGGACGCTCCCGAACCATGCCGCGGCCTTTCGTCGCGCCCGTGATGGAGTGTATCTTCGTGATCTCAAGCGATTCTTCATATGTCAGTTGCGGCAGGATGGACGGAATGGCGCGCGCGAGCATGGTCTTGCCCGCGCCGGGGGTTCCGATCAGCAGGATGTTGTGCCCGCCCGCAATGGCAATCTCGGCGGCGCGTTTGGCGCCCTGTTGACCCTTGATCTCGGAAAAATCGGTGCCGTAGTGCGTTTCGCTGCCCTGCCAGCGTTCAACCGGATGCGGCGTTATCTCGCTATCGCCGCGCACATGCGCGCTCAGCTGCGCGAGCGACGACACCGGCAGAATCGTAACGCCTTCCACATACGCCGCTTCCTCCGCGTTCCCTTCCGGGATGGCAAACACCGTCTCTTTGTTGGAGTACGCGTCGATCACCATCGGCAGCACGCCCGCGATGGCGCGCACGCCGCCGTCGAGCCCAAGCTCGCCGAAGGCGACAAAATCAGGCTCGGGATTCGGTCCCAGTTGACCACTCGCCGCGAGGATAGACAGCGCGACCGGCAGGTCGTACACCGCGCCCTCTTTGCGCATGTCCGCCGGGGCAAGATTGACCGTGATGCGCGCGGCCGGAAAGATATAGCCTGCGTTCTTGATCGCGGCGCGGACACGTTCACGCGATTCTTTGACCGCCGCGTCCGGCAGGCCGACGATTTCAAAGGCCGGAAGCCCGTTTGCGATGTCTGTTTCCACCTGTACTGCAAAGCCGCCGATGCCGTTGAGGCCATGGCTCTTGATGCGCGATAACATGCGTTTATTAGATTCCTTCCGATGTTTTCAAAAAGACTGTTGTTATCAGTATACACGAAAAAGCGCCGTTTGCACGACGCTTTTTTTGTCCGATTTTCATGTATATGATTCTCCGGGCCAACCGATGCAATGATCATGCGCCGGATCACCCGCTGTAATCGCTACGCACCGTACATCAGTTTCCCGCCCGGAAGGTTGGCGATGAACGAACCCCAGCTTGTGGATACCGGCAGGCCGGAGATGCCGGGATAGAGCAGAATGAAGAACAGCACCGCAAATCCGATCCACACCCACTTGAGGAAGTTGGCGTCCTTGTATTTCTGTTCGAGTTTTTGCAGGGCGTATACCGTCGCCATCAGGATGAACGGCACCGTCGCGAAGAAGTGATAGATAAAAGTGCACCGTGTCACCAGCACCCACGGCAGATAGTTCGCCAACACACCGATGGTGAATATCTGCATCGCGCGATCCGGCTTGATGCGATTGCTCAGCCGCGCCCAGACCAGCGCTACAGCTCCGACGGCGGATACCCACCAGACGGCGGGGTTGCCGGAGGCGCTGAGGGTGGACACCTGGTCCGCCGGCAGATAGGTGTTGTAATAATACCACATCGGTTTTCCCGTAAACGGCCAGGAATACCAGCTCGACTGATACGGGTGCGTCGCTTTCAGGTTTGCGTGATAGTTGTACATGAAGGTCTGATACTTGATAAACGTGTCCTTCATGCCGGTCAGGCCGTAGTGCGCGGTCTGGCTCGACTCGTAGATGTAATACGGCGCGTAGGACGCGGCATAGATTGTAACCGGAATCACGATGAAAAACAGCACGCACCAGGCAAGCGTCTTGATCACCATCGGCCAGAAGTCCTTCACGCGCGCCTTGTCCGCGTCGTTGTCTCTCGCGTTCGCCTGCACATAGTCCAGATAGCGGGCAATCAACGAGCCGAAGAACAGCACGGCCAACCCCGCGCCCGCGTAGATACTCGTCCACTTGCAGGCTGCGCCGATGCCAAAGAACAGGCCGGACAACGCGAGGGGTTTCAGTGTTTTCTTGAGCCCGTCGACAAAGAAATTCATCGTGATGTACTGATACATATAATAGTACATCAGCAGGATGAAGAACACGGAGTATACGTCGATTGTAGCGATGCGCGTCTGCGTAAAGTGCATGAAATCAAACGCGAACAGCGTCGTCAGCACGAGCGCATAGTTGGAGTCCTTGAAGATGCGCTTCCCGAACGCGTAGAGGATCGGCAGCATGCCGATGCCAAACAGCGCGCCGGCAACGCGCCAGCCAAACGGCGTCATACCAAACGCCCAGACGCCGAGCATGATGAAGAGCTTGCCCAGCGGCGGATGCGAGTTTTCGTATGGTTCAAGATTATGCAGGTTTTCGTATGCCGTGCGCCCGTGGTAAAGCTCGTCGAAATACATGCCGTTGAAATAGCTCGGTGTTGCGGCAACGGTGTCCTGCTCGTCAAACAGGTTCGCGCCTGCCCCCTGCGCTTTTACTACCGAAACGTCAATCTGCTCTCCGGCAAGGTCGAAAAACGCTACTTCGTTGAGTTTGAGCGTACCGGAATAGAGCGAAAGCGTCACCTGATCCGTTATAAAATCGGTCGGTACTTTCTTCCAGCGGAACATATCATCATACGTCTGGTCGAAAATTTCCGCGTGTCCTTCCGGTGTTTCGATGAGCAGTGTGCCCTCGTTGTCGATGTTGCCGTACACACTGTATGCGGAAACATGCTCCACCGTGCCGAAGGAAACCGTTACGCTCTCTCCCGCCTTGTCAGTCTCCCAGAAGGTTTGCGGCGCAGTCAGCGACCCAAGATTCGTCAGAGCGACAACGCCGTAGACGAGCGTGATGCCGAGTACATACAGCATGTCGCGCTTGGTATAATGCAGTTTGTTGTCTGTCGCCAGTTCCGGAAAAATGGATTTCCGGCGCGGCAGCAAACCCTGTTTGGTCCGCTCCACAGTCAGTGGTTTCGCCGGTTTGTTCTGCGCAAGAATGCGCACGGCAACATAGCAAAGATACAGCGTAAGCGCGATGGTTGCGAGCGACCCGATGATCGTGATGACGCCGTAGAGCGTTGCGCGCGCAGCCTGGTGGTTGACCACGTAAAACGCGGCGGTCGCGTTTAAAAACGCTGTGGCGGATATTCCGCCGAATACGACGAGCAATCTCCGGTCACGATAATACACGTAAGCGATCAACAGCAGCAGCAGCGCGGGCAGCATATAGCGCTCGTGCATGTAGTGGCCGAAGGAAAAGATCAGCATCACAACCAGTGCGCCGCTTAAATAGAGCGCTCCTTTGCCCTGCTTGCGGCCGAGTAAATACAGGGTGGCAGCAAACGCGGTCGAAATTCCGATCATCACCGTGCCGAACACCTTGTAAGGCACGCCGAGAAACAAGGTATCAGCCGATTTCCAGTTCCAGCCGAGCAGAGAGCCAAGGTTGAACGCCTCAATGGAAACGTAATCGTAGGATCCCGCCGTCTCGATGTACTTGAGGATTAGCCAGTCCCAGCGCTGTGTACCTTTGAACGGGAGCGACAGCGCGATGAGGACGGCAAACGCAGCCAGCACAGCGGCGCCTGTTTCCAGCAGCCGTTTTTTCCAACCCTTTTTTGCGTCAAAGATGTCAGCGATAAAAGCGACCGCTAAGACCGGGCCCAGCATCAACGCCTGCGGCTTAAACAGGATTGCCAGCCCGTATACCGCGCCTGCGATGATTCGTTTATCATTTTGCAGCAGCCAGATTGTCAGCGCGAGCATAAGCGCGAGCAGGGAGTCAATCTGTCCCCACGCGCCGGAGACAAACATGAGCGGCGGACAGAACGCAAACACCGCCGCGATGATAAGTGCGCCCTTTTCGCCGAAATTTTGCCGCTTTGCGAGCGAGTAGAGCAACAGCGCGGTCGTCATGTCCGCCAGCGTGGAGGGCATCTTGAACAGCAGCGCCATCGAGTCCGTACCATACGGAATGCGCAGCGCGTCGCAAATTGCGGAGAGCGCGCCGCTGACATACATATATCCCGGCGGATAGTCTGTGAATGCGCCAGAGGTATAGAACGCGGCTGTGCCGCCGTCCGCCACCATGCCGCCCCATGCCATGAAGCAGCCGATGTCCGTCGGGTGGCCGTAAAAGATGATCGACAACACGGCGCGGACCAAAAACGCGCCGATGAGTATAATCGCCAGTGCGAGCTGAGGCCGGCCGATGCTTTCCTGCATCAGCGAATCAAATCGCAGCGCGTTGCGGTATGCCCAAACAAACAAAGCGATAAGCGCAAGCGTAAACGCGATTGCAAGATACAGCGGATCGTTCGCATTCGCCTCCGCTTCCTGTTGCTGCGCAGCGCCTTGATGGTTTGAGATGGTTCCGGTTTCGGTCGCGAGGTTGACAATCGTCGCATCCGTTGCGACGCACTCAAACATGGATACATTGCGAAACTCCGCCGACCCCGTGGCCGTCACGCCGTATCCACCAAGGCGGAGGGCAACGTTTACCACAGTCTGTTCCTCCGCGGTACGGAAATAGAGCATGACGGTGCGCCATGCGTCCGAGCCGAACAGGTTTTCGGAATAACAGTATGTTCCGTCGAGCGGATAGTTGTCGATGGAAAGATTCGCGCCGGTACCGTACTGCACGTCGTTCGTGCGGATATCCGCGCTGAGCCGGTAGACGGTATTCGGCTGAACGAATACTTCCTGTGTCACGCGTGCGTCGTTGGCGGCAAGGTTGTCGATGAGCAGCACCAGCGAGCCGTCGTCGTCCGTAGAAAGATATGCGTCCACGCTGCCCGCGTCACTCAAATACGCGTTCAGTCCCCAGCCGGACGGGAGTACTTCGCCCTCGGTATACTCCGAAAAATCTCCGTTATAGATCAGTTCGCCGCCTGTCAACTCGTCCCCGCTCTCGGCAAGCGCCAACGCGGGCATGAGCACCAGGCATAAAAACAGCAGGATTGTCAGCAGTTTACGCACAAACGTACCCTTTCTACATCCTTTCAAAGGTTCAATGAATTCTCAAACAGTATACCATAAACAAAAAAAAGCTCAACCGATTGGATGCGGCTTGAGCTTGTCATTTTTGTGTCATATGTCCGGTTCGCGACGCTGTGGCAGGCCGTATGCCGACCGTTTATGCGCGATCACGTCGCGTCGAACGCATTCTCAATATGCCGCACCTCGCCGGAGGAAAGATATACCTCCAAAACATCGAACCGTGCGGGCGAATCCATCAATCCCTCCTGCACCAGATACGCCTGCGCCGCAAGCGTCAGCTGCCGCCGCTTTTCTCTTGTCACAAATTCCGCGGGTGTGCCAAAGCGTGTTTTGCTGCGGGACTTGACCTCCGCAAACACAATCGTTTCCCCGTCCATCATGATCAGGTCGATCTCGCGCGAGCCGCTGCGGTAGTTTTGTCTCAGCGTGCGGTAACCCTTCTGCTCCAGATAAGCCTTTGCGCGCGCTTCGCCGTCGCGGCCGATTGAGGTTGTGCTCATACGATCCTCCCGATAAAGCTGTTGCGGTGGATCGGACACGGGCCGTACTCTTTCAGCGCGGCAACATGTTCCGCCGTGCCGTAGCCCTTATTCCGCGCAAATCCGTACTGCGGGTAGCGCGCATCCTGTTCAATCATGTAACGGTCCCGCTCTACTTTTGCGATGATGGACGCGCAGGCGATGCTGTAGCTCAGAGCGTCGCCGTGCACCAGCGGATGCTGCCGCGCGGCGATGTCAAGATTGCTGAGCGCATCGATAAGCACGTCGCTCACAGAAATCGGCATGCCTTCAAATGCCTGCTTGAATGCGAGTTTGGTCGCTTCGAGTATGTTGATTTCGTCGATCGTCTCCGGCCCTACCCATCCGAGCGCATAACCGAGCGCCGTGGAGGTCAAAACGGGATAGAGCGCTTCCCGTCTGGTCTCGCTCAGCTTCTTCGAGTCGTTTACCCGCTCGATCAGCGGCTCCGGCGGCATCGCCGCGCAGCAGACCACGACGGGCCCCGCAAGCGGGCCGCGGCCCACCTCGTCCATGCCCGCGAGTACAACGCCTTCCTGCGCCCAAAATGCGCGATCAGGCGCAGAGAGCAGCTCCAGCCGCTCCGGTTCCGGCATCCTGCTCACGCGGACGCCTCCGGTTGTTCGAGCGTGATGCGCGTAATCTTGCCCGCGCGAAACTCGTCCAGCACGACGCGCGAAGCGCGCTCGGTGTCCAGTTCGCCGCCGCGCAATAGAAACCCGCGGCTGCGGCAAACCGCGTCCAGCAGCTCCTCTTTTGGCGTCTCGGGTGATAGTTTGGAATAGCGCTCCGTCAGCCGCTCCGGCGCAACGGTCTGCAGCAACGCCAGCAGATCGAGAGCGAGCTCCTCGGAATCCATGATTTCGTCCCGGATGGAACCGAGGAACGCGAGGTGTCTGGCGAGTTCCTGATCCTCGAGTTTCGGCCAGAGCATTCCCGGTGTATCCATGAGTTCCAGATATGGCGTGATCCTGACCCACTGCTTGCCGCGCGTCACGCCCGGCCTGTCTCCGACCTCCGCCCTTGTCTTCCCGGCGATGCGGTTGATCAGCGTGGATTTGCCGACGTTTGGAATGCCGACGATCATGCAGCGAACAGTTTTGTTGATTCCCTTTTGCTTCATCGCGTCCACGCGCGGCTTGGCGGCTTTTTCGATCAGCGAGACCGCAATCTTCTTTGCAGAGCCGCCCGTTGCGGAAACGCCCGCCGCTACGATACCGCGGCGCGCATAATGCGAAATCCAGCGCTTCGTTGCACCGGCGTCCGCAAGATCGCTCTTGTTGAGCAGCACGACGCGGGCTTTCCCGGCGAACAGATCGTCAAAATCAGGGTTGCGCGAAGCAAGCGGCGCGCGCGCGTCGAGAATTTCGACGACGACGTCGATCATCTTCAGGTTTTCCTGCAGCATACGGCGGGTTTTCGCCATATGACCCGGATACCAGTTGATTGCAGGCATGATAGTTTCCTCCAAATATGGAAAAACCCCGGTGCCGGTTCCGGCAGAGGGGCTTGTTTCCGTTTAAACAGATTATTTGCTGTTCTTGTCCACGATGCGCTCGCGAATCTTTGCGGATTTACCGGAGCGTTCACGCAGATAGAAGAGCTTTGCGCGGCGCACAACACCGTGGCGGACGACCTCGATGCGGCCGATGCGCGGGCTGTTGTACGGGAAAGTACGCTCAACGCCTACGCCGTAAGAAATACGACGAACGGTAAAGCTCTTACGCACGCCGCCGCCCTGAATCTTGATGACGACGCCTTCGAAGTTCTGAAGACGCTCACGGCTGCCTTCGATAACCTTCACGAACACGCGAACGGTATCGCCGACTTCCAGCGCGGGCAGGTCGGTGCGGAGTTGTTCTTTTTCAAGTTCTCTGATGATGTCGGACATTTTGAAATATTCTCCTTTCAGTTTTGCAGGCGTTCATACTTCAAAATCCGAACAGAGGACCGCCCGATGCCACGAGGGCGATTATAACACACCCCGCCGTTGAATGCAAGCTGTTTTTACCAGTGATTATGCGGGGTTTGGCGTGGTTTGTGCCACCGGTTTCCGCGCATCGTAGGCGTACCAGAGCGTGATGGCGACAATGACGATCACGCCGCCAACGATCGACCACGCCCCGGGATTCTCTCCGGCAAAGAGGAACACCCAAACCGGGTTGAGCAGCGGCTCCAACACCGCAAGCAGCGAGCAGGTTAAAAGCGGCGCGTTCTTGATCGCTACGCTGTAGAGTACATACGCCAACCCGATCTGGAAGATCCCCAGAACCAATATGCTGGCGATGGCAACAGGCGTAAACTCCGGCCGTGTCGCAAACAACACCGGCAGCCCGATCAACGCGGTCAAAAACTGTCCCTGCATGATGCCGCTGGCGCGAACCTGCTCGGAAACACCTTCGCTGGTGATGAACATCGCCGCAAAGAACAGGCCAGAAACGACCGCGATCAAATCGCCGGCAAGGTGGCCATTCCCAATCTGGCCTACAAAGCACAGCGCGACGCCGAGGATCGTGACCGGCACGACGGCGACGTCGAACGGGCGCAGTTTCTTCTTCTGTACAAACGCGATGTACAAAAGCACATATACCGGCGCGCAATATTGAATGACGATTGCATTGGCCGAGGTGGTGAGCTTGTTTGCCGCAACGAACGTGGCACAGACACCCGCGAGGGAAATCGCGATTTTGATCGTCTGCCAGTTGATGACGGGCCGGATGCCGCGCAGCCGCAGAAAAGCGAACATCACGAGCCCGCCGAGCGCGCCGCGAAGCCCCGCAATTGCGAGCGGGTTCCAGAGGATGAGTTTTATGAAAATACCGCCGATGCTCCAGAGCAGGGCGGTTGCGATCATGGCAAGCGTGCCTTTTGCGATGTTGTTCATTTGCGTTGATGCGCCGGTATCCCAGCGTACTCCTTATTCTAACAAAGGATAATTGATCAATATGAGGAACTTTTACGCTGCGTACTACAGCCAGGCGTCGTCCGGCGCTTCGATCTGCTCTCCGTTTTGCGTGTCTTCCAGCAGGTCCGGTCGATTGAGCGCGGTCTTGAGGCGCGCCTGCTCGAGCCGCCAGGCTTGGATCTTGGCATGATGGCCGTTAAGCAACACCTCCGGCACTTCCATGCCGCGAAAGCTGGCCGGGCGTGTATACTGCGGATATTCCAGCAGGCTGTCGGAAAACGACTCTTCCTGCGCGCTCTCATCGCTGCCGAGTACGCCCGGAATCAGGCGGCTGACGCAGTCGACCAGCACCATGGCGGGCAGCTCCCCGCCGGTGAGCACATAGTCGCCGATGGAAATCTCGTCGTCTATGATGTTCATCACGCGCTCGTCCACGCCTTCGTAGTGCCCGCAGAGGAGCACAAGGCGTTCTTCGGATGAGAGGTCTTTTGCGATCTTCTGGTTCAGCGTCCGTCCGCGCGGGGTCAGCAGAATGCGCTTTGCTTCTCCGCCTTCCAGCACGGCGTCCATGCAGTCGAAAATGGGTTGCGCCATCATGACAAGCCCGGCGCCGCCGCCAAACGGGTAATCGTCCGCTTTTTTGTGCTTGTTGTCGGTATAGTCGCGGATATTGTGCAGCCGGACATCGATCAGGCCGCTTTCACGCGCGCGCCCGAGCATGCTGGTCGACAACGGACCTTCGAACATCTCGGGAAACAGCGTCAGAATATCAATCCGCAAAACAACCGACCTCCTCCAGCACCGCGGCGTCGAACACAATGCGTTTGTGTTCGATGTCCACCTCGTGGAGCACCTTTTTCAGCGCGGGCACGAGCAGCTTTCCGCCGTCGATTTCATATACGTCGTTCGCGCCGGTCTCCAGCACATCCGTCAGTTTACCATAGGCTTTCCCGTTGGTATCGAAGGTATCGCAGCCGATCAGGTCGACCACGAAATATGTGTCCTTCCTGAGTTTGACGGCGTTTTCCCTGCTGACGCAAAGGTAAACGTTTTTCAACGGTTCCGTACTCTCAACCGTGTCATATCCCTTGAGGTGCAGCAACACGGCGTCCGGCAAAAAGCGCACGCTCGTAATCTCGACGGGCGCATATGCCCCCGCCTTCTCAAGATATGCTGTTTTCAGCGTGCGAAACCGCGCCGGATCATCCGTCAGCGGCAGAACTTTTACATCCCCGTGCACACCATGCGCGCGGACGATTTGTCCCGCGCGCAAATACTGCTGTTTCAACGTTTTTACCTTCGGCTGTAGCCTGGCATACGGCGCCGTCCGGGAAAGAGGCGGTTACTCCGCCGCTTCGCCCTGCTCGACGATATCCACCATATACTTCTTGTCTTCGCGGACGCTGGCGGCCTTGACGACCGTGCGGATCGCTTTTGCGATGCGTCCCTGCCTGCCGATGACCTTTCCCATGTCCGGCGGCGCGACGGAGAGGGAGATCACGACCGTGTCCCCGTCCTCACGCGTCTCAACCACAACGGAATCAGGATCATCGACGAGGTTCTTCGCAATAAAGCGTACGAGTTCCTCCATCATTTCTTCCTCACTCGATGGCGCCGCTCTTCTTCAGCAGCGCGCGAACGGTTTCCGTCGGCTGCGCACCCTTCTTGATCCATTCGGCTGCATGCTCGTTGTTCACGGACAGCTCGATGGGATTCGAGAGGGGATTGTAATAGCCGAGTTCTTCTACAAACGCGCCATCGCGGGGCGCGCGGGAATCCGCAACTACGATACGGTAAAAGGGTGCTTTTTTCGCGCCCATGCGGCGCAGTCTGATTTTGAGCATTGTCTGCTTCCTCCAAATAGTATGATATAGTTTTTATATCGAATACGTGTAAACGTGATTCGCCAAAGTAATTTGCACTCAGAATCCAAACGGCATCCCGCCGCGCTTGCCCTTCTTCATCCGCCCGGACATCTGCTTCATCATCTGCCGCGAGGCGTTGAACTGGTTCATCAGGCGGTTGACTTCCTGAACGTTCGTTCCGCTGCCGCGCGCGATGCGCTTCCTGCGGCTGGCCGTCAGAATCTCGGGGTCCTTGCGCTCGGCTTTCGTCATGCTCTGGATGATCGCCTTCGTGCGCGCCATCTGTTTTTCGTCCACCTGCGCGGCGCCGAGTTTGCTCGCGTCCATGCCGGGGATCATCTTGAGGATATCGTCCATGGAGCCCATGTTCTTCATCTGCTCCATCTGGTCGAGAAAATCGTCCAGCGTAAACGAGTTGGTCTTCATCTTCTCGGCCATCTCGAATGCTTTTTTCTCGTCGAACGCGCTTTGCGCCTTCTCGATGAGTGTGAGCATATCGCCCATGCCTAGGATGCGGCTGGCCATGCGCTCCGGATGGAACGGCTCGATGTCCGTCAGCTTTTCCCCGATGCCGGAGAACTTAATGGGTTTGCCCGTGACCGCGCGGACGGAGAGCGCGGCGCCGCCGCGCGTATCGCCGTCGAGTTTGGTCAGGATCACGCCGCTGAGCGCAACGGTTTCATGAAAGCTCTTGGCAACGTTGACGGCGTCCTGGCCCGTCATTGCGTCCACAACGAGGAGGATCTCCCCGGGACTGACCGCGTCGCGGATGTTCTTGAGCTCCTCCATCATATCGTCGTCGATATGCAGGCGGCCCGCCGTATCGATGATGACTACGTCGGCAAAGCTGCGCTTTGCTTCTGCAATTGCTTCCTTGGCGGTGAGAACGGGGCTCTGCGTGCCGTGTTCGTAGACGGGGATGTCGAGTTTCTTTCCAACGATTTGGAGCTGCTGAATCGCCGCCGGGCGGTAGATATCGCAAGCGGCGAGCAAAACACTCTTGCCGTAATGCTTCTGGATGTATGCGCCGAGCTTGCCGCACATGGTCGTTTTGCCCGCGCCCTGCAGGCCGGCCATCAGGATGACGGCGGGTTTTTCGTTGCCGAATTCAAGCTTGGCGTGCTCGCCGCCCATCAGGCGTGTGAGCTCTTCGTTGACGATCTTGACGACCTGCTGACCGGGGGTCAGGCTCTCGAGTACACCGCTGCCAACCGCGCGCTCGGAGACGATTTTCACAAACTCTTTGACCACCATGAAGTTGACGTCGGCCTCAAGCAACGCAAGCTTGATCTCGCGCATGGCTTCCTTCACGTCGGCTTCGTTTAATCTGCCGCGTGAATTCAGGCGCTTGAATACCGCCTGAAGCTTTTGAGAGACGCCTTCAAACGCCATCGTCTTCCTCCGAAACCAGTTCTTCGATCTGTCTGAGCAGGTCTTTCTGTTGTTCGTCCAGCCGCGTTTGACCGAGTTGTCCGATCAGGCGGCGCATTTTCTCGTTTGTTTCGATCAGGCCGAGCTTGTCTTCCATGTCCCTCAACTCCGCTTCGGCTTTTTTAATCGCGTCGCGCACCGCCTGACGCGAGATGCCCTCGCGCTCGGCGATTTCGCCGAGGGAACAGTCTTCGTCCGCATACTGGCGCACGAGCGATCGCTGGCGCTCCGTTAAAAAAGCGCCGTACCAGCCGAGTAGTTGTCCAAGTTCGATCAATCGATCCATAAATTCACCTGTAAAGCGGAAATACTTTACACCGTTACAATTATACGGGGTCAGGTGAAAATGTCAAGTGAATATTTCAATCAAAGATGATAATGCAGTAGATTTCAGTCAACATCGTTTGCCAGCAGCGCCCCGGCAAACAGCGCCGCGTCGAACGGCTGAAGATCGTCGATCCCCTCGCCGACGCCGACAAAGCGAACCGGCACATGCAGAGACTCGCAAATGGAGATCACCACGCCGCCCTTTGCGGTGCCGTCCAGCTTGGTTAGAATCACGCCGTCAAGCTGGCAAACCTCCGCAAACGCCCGCGCCTGGGCGACGGCATTCTGACCCGTCACCGCGTCGAGCACGAGCAGCGTTTCACAGGGTACGTCCGGCAGTTCGCGCGCGATCACGCGGCGGATCTTGCCCAGCTCGTTCATCAGATTCGTTTTGTTGTGCAGCCGTCCCGCCGTGTCGCAGAGCAGCAGATCACAGCCCTTTGCTTTGTAGCTCGCAATCGCGTCGAATACCACGGCCGCGGGGTCCGCGCCCTCGCCGTGTTTCACCATCGGCACGTCCGCGCGCTTGGCCCATTCGCCGAGCTGCTCCGCCGCCGCCGCGCGGAAGGTGTCCGCCGCGGCGAGCATGACTTTTTTGCCCTGCTCACGGTATGCGTTGGCAAGTTTGCCGATGCTCGTAGTTTTCCCGACGCCGTTGACGCCGACGATGAGCAGCACCGCCGCACCATCGTCCGCGGAAAACGGTTTGTTTGTTGCAACCGTTTCCCCGATCAGCGCTTCAAGCTCTTGTCTCGCTCCCGCGCGGTCGGTAATCTTCTGTTCCTTGAGCCGCTCCTGCAACTCGTCCAGCAGCCGCTCTGTTACGGAAGCGCCCGCGTCCGCGAGGATCAGCGCCTCTTCCAGCTCCTCATAAAACGCCTCGTTGACGCCGTCTTTGGACGCAAACAGCCGCGCGAGCAGCCCTGTTCGCGTTTTGCCGAGCCCCGTTTTCCATTTTTGAAACAGCGGTTTCTTTTCCATGTTGATATCCTTGCTCAGCTTTTCTGTTTTTATAACGGCGGTTTCTTTTCCATGTTGATATCCTTGGTTAGCTTTTCTGTTTTTATAACGACGGTTTCTTTTCCAACTTGATGATCCTTATTCAGCTTCCCTGAAGCGGTGCGTGCGAGATGCCGTTTTCACCGAAACGTGCGGAGACAACTTTGCTCACGCCTTTCTCCTCCATCGAGACCCCATATAGCGTATCACAAACTTCCATGCTGCCCTTGCGGTGCGTGATGAGGATGAACTGTGTGCCGTCGGAATAGCGCTTGACGTAGTCCGCAAAGCGGGAGACGTTCGCCTCGTCCAGTGCGGACTCGATTTCGTCGAGCATGCAAAACGCCGGCGGTTTGAGTTTGAGCATGGCAAAGAGCAGCGCGATAGCGGTTAAGGTTCTCTCTCCGCCGGAGAGCAGCGTCAAGAGCTGCAATTTCTTGCCCGGCGGCTGGGCGATGATGTCGATATCGCAGCCGAGTATGTCGTTTTTGTCCGCGAGCCGGAGCTCCGCCTGCCCGCCGCCGAAGAGCTCGGCAAACGTTGCGGAGAAGTTCTGCTGAATCAGCTCAAACTGCCGCAGGAACACGGTCTCCATAGTCGAGGTCAGCTCCACAATCAGTGTTTCAAGGTCCTGTTTAGCTTTGTGCAGGTCTTCACACTGTGTGTTCAGTTCGTTGTGCCGCTCATACACGGCTTTATATTCTTCGATAGACCCCAGGCTGATATCGCCCAGACCCTTGATTTCACGTTTAATCTCGCTCACGCGCGAACCGCTCGCACCGATGGCGATGTCCCGCCTGAGTGCCGCAGCGTTTTCATAGGTCAGGTCATACTCGTTCCAGATGTGATCCTGCGCGGCATTGAGCTCCATCTCGAGGCGGCTCTGCGCCAGCTCCTGCTTATGGATGCGCTCTGCGAGCTCTCTCGTGGATTCGAGCAGTTCCTCGCGGCGGACCCGCTGTTCGGTCAGTGAAGCGTATACGCTCTGCCGCTCTTCTTCGAGCTTGTGGTGTGCTTCTTTTTCCGCACCGGTCAGCGCTGTGTCGCTGTCGATCTGCTCGCGCATTTGCGCGATCTCCGCATCGATTGCGGCAAGCGCGGCGGTGTTGGTCTGCGCTTCCTGTTCCAACGCATTCAATCGCAGCATCAGGTCGCGGTGCTCGGAAACGAGGCGTCTTTGCTCGGCATAAACCGCGTCGCGCTCCTTGCTCAGCGCCATGCGGCGCACTTTCTGTTCGGTGAGCTCGCCGGCGAGCAGCTCGCGCTGCTTGCGCAGGTCGGTCAGTTCGCCCTGCGCGCGCGTCACATCCTCTCGCGTGGCGGCGTTGCCCTGCTCAATGCCCGTCTGCTGCTCGTCCGCACTCGTGCGCTCGCGCTCGATCTCCGCGAGGTTCTCATTCAGCTGTGCGCGCTCGTCCTGCAGCGCCTCACCGAGGCGTTCGCTGTTCTCCACATCCCGCCGGATGATATCGAGCTGGTCAGCCTGTTTTGCCGCGTCCAGTTCGCAGGTGTGCACCGCGTCGCGGAACGAATCCACTTGAATATCGCAGCGAAGCACATCCTGCTCGCTGTTTCGGAGCGCCTGCTGTTTTTCTTCCAGCGTGGCTTCCGCCTTTTTCAGTTTTTCTTTGAGTTCCTTGAGCTCGCGTTCGCGGCTGAGCAGATTAAAATTGTTCTTTTGCAGGCTGCCGCCGCTCATGGAACCGCCGGTGCTGATGATGTCGCCTTCGAGCGTTGCAATATGGAACGCGCCGCGCGTGCGCTTCTTGAGCGCAATACCCGCGTCGAGATCCTTGACGATAATCGTGCGACAGAGCAGATAGTCCATGACGTTGCGCACGCGATCGTCGCAATCGACCAGCTCGTTTGCCACGCCGATACAGCCCGGCATGTCGATCAGCGTGCGTTCCTCGCGCGTGATGCGCGTGGGGTTCAGCAGCGCCATCGGCAGTAGCGTCGCCCTGCCGTAATCCTTGGCGCGTAGATATTCGATGACGTATTTCGCGTCCTCGGCGGTCGGGGTAACGATGTTCTGCAGCGTCGAACCCAGCGCCATGGTTACGGCAATCTCATATTCTTTCGGTACGCGCAGCAGCTCGGCTACAACGCCGACAATGGCGCGGCTGAGCTTTTCGTCACGCGGCGCGTCTTTCAATATGTTTTTTACGCTCGCGTAGTAACCTTCGCGCGAGCGTTGCATCTCCTCCAGAACCCGCAGGCGGGACTGCATGGAAGCTAAGGTTTGCTCGTCCCGCGAGAGCTCCTCGCGCAGCGCGGTAAACGCATCCAGCGTGCGGCGGCGGTTTTCAACCGACCCGTCGAAGTCGCGCTTTGCCTGCTCCAGCCGTTCGGCTTCCTGCGCATGCCGCGAGACAGCGAGCTCCATCTCCTCGCGCAGCCGCGCCGTCTCTTCTCCGCGACGGGTGGACTCCACCTCGATCGCAGTAAGGCGTTCGTTGATGGATGACTTCATCGCGTCGAGCCGGCTGACGCTGGATTTAAAGTCCGACGCGCGATTCATCGCGTCGATGATGCCGTTTTTCAGCGCTTCAAGCGCTTCCTCGCGCTGCGTGATCTGTTGATCCAGCGCGTTCAATTCGGTTTCGGATCCCTCGATCTCTTTATCGAGCAGGTTCAGCGCGGCCTGACCGGATTCGTCGGTGCGCATGCCTTCGATCACTGCGCCGAGCTCGTCGATGCGGGCTTTGCCCGCTTCGCGCTCCTGAACGATGCGCGCCTGCTGTGCAATGGCGTTTTCGCGCCGCTCGGCGAGCACGCGGCTCGCGCCGACGCGCGACTCCGCCTCCGATACCATCCCCATGAGCTTGTTCTGCTGGACACCCAGCTCGGCGTCCAAGGTTTTCAGCCGTTCTTCGAGCGTGGTGCAGGCGGAAAGAAGCGTGGCTTGGCCCGTCTCGGCGAAGTCCCGCTCGTTTGCCAACTGCTGCATGGTTTCGGCAAACTGCTTCAGTTTTTCCTGTGCTTTGTCATATTGATACAGGAACAGATTGACCTCAAGGTCTTTTAACTCGTCCCGCAGGCGCAGATATGCGCGCGCGGATGCGCTCTGTTCCTCCAGCGGCCCGAGGCGGTCCGCCAGTTCCTTTAAAATATCTTCGATGCGCTCAAGGTTCTTTTCGGTGTTGGCGAGCTTACGCTCCGCCTCCTCTTTGCGCACGCGGTAGCGCATGACACCGGCTGCCTCTTCAAACGCGGCGCGGCGGTCCCCGCTCTTGTTGGCGAGGATCTCCTCCACCTTGCCCTGGCCGATGATGGAATAGCCGTCCTTGCCGATGCCCGTGTCGAAAAAGAGGTCGGAGATGTCCCGGAGGCGGCAGTTGTTGTGGTTGATGCAATATTCGCTCTCGCCGGAGCGGTAGACGCGGCGGGTAATCGCCACCTCGGAAAACGGCAGTTTCAGCAAACCGTCCGAGTTGTCGAAGGTGAGCGTCACCTCGCTGTAGGCCAACGCCTTTCTCAGCTGCGTGCCGTTGAAGATGACGTCCTCCATCCGCGCGCCGCGCAGGGCTTTTGCGCTCTGTTCGCCGAGCACCCAGCGGACCGCGTCGGAGATGTTGCTCTTGCCGCTGCCGTTGGGGCCGATGATCGCGGTGATGCCCTGGCCAAAGCGAATTTCCGTCTTACGAGCAAATGATTTAAAGCCGTTGAGCTCGAGTTTTGTCAGTCTCATGATTCAACCTCCAAAACCCCGAGCCGGAGCAATGCGGCTTTTGCCGCTTCCTGTCCCGCGCTCTGCTTGTTGCGTCCCGTTCCTTCGCCAATCGGTTCACCGGAGAGGCTGACGCTGATCGTAAAGAGCTTTTCGTGCTCCGGGCCGGACTCGCCGAGACACTCGTATTCCAGTGTGCCGATGTGGTCCTTCTGCACATACTCCTGTAAGCGTGTTTTATAGTCCTTGTCCGTTTGCGTCTGCGTTTCCTCCAGCAGGCGTATGACCTGTTCGCGGATTACGCAGCGTGCGCGCTCCAGCCCGCCGTCGAGATAGATCGCGCCGAGAATCGCTTCCAACGCGTCCGACAGGATAGAGGGCTTGTTGCGCCCGCCCGTGAGCTCCTCGCCGTTGCCGAGAAGCAAATAATTCTGGATACCGAGCGCGCGGGCGGCACCGTAAAGCGCTTTTTCACAGACCAGGCTTGCCCGCCGGCGCGTCATCGCGCCCTCCTGCAGCTCCGGGCTGAGCAGATAGAGATATTCGCTCACACACAGCTCCAGCACCGCGTCGCCGAGAAACTCGAGCCGCTCGTTATGCATCTGCCGCCTGCCGTCGCCTTTGACAAATGAAGTATGCGTCACCGCCGTTTCCAGAAGGGAACGGTCGGAAAACGCATACTGCAATGTCTCCTCAAGGGCGGTCAGCGCATTCGGCATATCCGGCATTCGTTTTTCCTTTGCGTTTTGGTGTCGATTTCGGGACTGTTAGGAATCTTTTACGGTTTGTTCCGCATTCGAGCGGTGTGCTTTACAAAAAAACCCGCACCCTCTCACTGAATTCGGATGCGGGTAAACAGTTGTCGGTTTTCAGGTCATTTCTTTTCGAGGTATCCGACGATGTCGGCTACGGTCTGTACCTTCGGCAGTTCCTCGTCCGGGATTTCAATGTTGAATTCCTGCTCGAGGTCCATGATGAGTTCGACGATGTCCAGCGAGTCGGCCTTCAGGTCGTCAATCAGGCGGCTGCCCATCGTAATGGTCGCGGCGTCGATGTCCAGTTGCTTTGCAATAATATCTCGAACTTTTTCAAAAAACATGATGATAAACTCCTTTTTGAAGCGATAAATTTACGCATCTCATTCGCGTAGTATTCTATAGCACGCAGATCAATCTGTCAATGCTTCCCGCATGCCCGGTTCGCGCCAAAAGCGGGTACCGGTCAGCCCGGAAGTCCGAATCCGGCGATTTCTTCGCCGAGCAGCCGCGTCACATCCGACGACACGAGCTTGACGGCCTGCAGGATCGCAGAGCGAAACGCTTTGCCGTTTGAGCTGCCGTGCGCCTTGATCACGCCGCCGTTGACGCCGAGCAGCGGCGCGCCGCCGTATTCGGTATAGTCGAGTTTCTTCTTGAGCAACCGGAACGCCGGCTTGCAGATCAGCGCGCCGATCTTGGTGCGCAGATTCATCATCAGGCCCTGTTTGAGCAGATCCATGATCAGAATCGCCGTGCCTTCCGTGCCTTTGAGCACGACGTTTCCGTCGAACCCGTCACAGACGATCACGTCAAACTCGCCGCCGAGCACATCGCGCGCTTCGCAGTTGCCGGTGAATCGCACGGGAGCAGTCTTGAGCAGCTGATGCGTTTCCTTAGTCAGCTCGTTGCCCTTCTCCTCCTCCGCGCCGTTGCTGAGCAGTCCCACGCGGGGATTGTTTACGCCGATAACGCTCTTCATATACGCCGAGCCCATCAGCGCGAACTGCACAAGATAGTCGCTCTTGCAGTCGGTGTTCGCGCCGCAGTCGAGCAGCAGCGCGCAGCTGTCCAGCGTCGGCATAATGGTCGCAAGCGCCGGGCGCTTGACGCCCTTGAGCCGCTTGATGATCAGCGTTGCGCCGGTGAGCAGCGCGCCGGTGCTGCCGGCGGAGAGCACGCAGTCCGCTTCGCCGGAGGCGACCGCCTCCACCGCGCGCACCATGGACGAATCTTTCTTTTTACGGATGGCGAGCGTTGGCTGTTCATCGCAGCCGATCTCTTCCGTCGTCGGCACGATGCTGACGCGCACGTCCTGCACGCCGAGTTCGGCAAGGCCTTTTTTCAGCGCTGCTTCATTGCCGAAGAGCTGAATTTGCACGTCGTTTGACAATTCCGGCAGTACAAGCCTGACGCCCTCCAGTACGGCGCCGGGCGCATTGTCGCCTCCCATGGCGTCAATGGCAATTCTCATATGTTGTACGCTCCCATTTCCGCGGCGAAGCGCCGCTGTCCCATTCTTGCTTGCGCCGCAAAATAATAAGTTCGAATAAATACAAATAATGGATTCTTCAAGCGGCGCGGTCCGATTCGATTATTATACGGGAAAACACGTCCAGGTGCAACGAAAAATGGAATTGTGTCGATTTTCGCTGATTTCACCGCGTTCCCAAAATAGCAAAAGGGCTCTCCTCGCCATTCGGTGGGAAAAGCCCTTGCCTTTGAAAAACTTGCAGCCGGAATGTCCGGCAGATCCGAAGGATGGATCATCAGGCGTTCTTCTTTTCTTTCTGGTCCTTCTTGTCCAGGTCGATGACCAGCTTGCCGCCGTAATAACCGCACGTTTTGCAAACCGTGTGGGACGGTACGAGCGAGTGGCACTGCGGGCACTCGTTGAGCTGAACTTCGCTTACGGTGAAAGTCGCGGCTCTGCGCGAATCACGCCTTGCCTTCGACGTTTTTCTCTTGGGTACTGCCATGATAATCCCTCCTATTCTTCAGTATAATCGCCCGTTTGCGGCGTCTCCGCCCGGGCTCACTGTGTTAAGCAATTGCATTCGGTCACGTTTCGGTCCGCTCCGCAGACGGGGCATAATCCCTTGCAGTTCTCGCTGCACACGCTCGCGATGGAAAGCTGCAAAAACAGGTTGTCCAGCACGGCTTTGTCGAGAACCAGCTCATCTCCCGAATACGGATAGGTCTCGTCGTCCGTCTCCGACTCGTCTCTCGTGAAGCGTTCGGTAAACGTGAACTCGACCGGTTCCACAAACTCTTTTGTGCAGAGCGCGCAGATCGAGTTGACGGCTGTTTCCACCCTGCCCGATACCGTGAACGCCTTGCTGTCGTACACGTAGGTGCCGCTGACCTTAACGGATCCCGAGAACGAAACGGTCCTCTCCGCATAGGTTTGCGGCGCGAACTCCTCCGATACTTCGAAGGGAAATGGTTCGCCGGCCAGATGCACGGCGTCTGCAACTCGAATCCGCATGATCTCCACCGCTTTCTCGCCGAGGAAATCGGCGCGTCCCAAAATGCCAGCGCGCACAAATCTACCGCGCGTTTCCACGCAACCTTAGATATTGTATCGGCTCGGTGGGGTTTTGTCAACATTTTCCGCACCGGGAATCCGCGATTTTCCGCGCAGTTGCTCCGCGTTATCCGCGCCCGCCGCGCCTCGTACGGTTTCTGCCGGAGGAACGCCGCTTCGAGCCGCTCTGCTGCGGTCGTTTGCCGCCCGGGTTGGCGCGGGCCGCCTCCGGCGAGCGCGCGTCCGGCGGCACGAGGCAGCCCTTGCCGCTGCCGATCAAATCCTCACGGTCGGCCATGCGCAGCGCCTTGCGAATCAGTGGCCAGTTCCGGCGCACATGGCACTGCAGCAGCGCACGCTGCATGCCCTTTTCCTCGCGGCTTTTTGCGACATAGACCGGCTGCATCGTAACCGGATCAAGCCCCGTGTAATACATGCAGGTGGACGCCGTACCCGGTGTTGGATAGAAGTCCTGCACCTGCTCCGGTCGCTGCCCTGTCTTCTTGAGATACAGCGCCAGTTCGATCGCGTCCTGCAAGGTCGACCCCGGGTGCGAGCTGATCAGATACGGCACAAGAAACTGCTTGAGCCCCAGGCTCTTGTTGATCGCCTCGTATTTTTGCACAAAGCGCTCGTAGACATCGTGCGGGGGTTTGTTCATGTATCGCAGCACACGGTCGGAGACGTGCTCCGGCGCGACCTTGAGTTGGCCGCTCACATGGTGTTCGATCAGTTCCCGCAAAAACGAGTCGTCGCGGTCCAACAGGGCATAATCATACCGCACGCCGCTGCGTACAAACACCTTCTTGATGTCCGGCAGCGAACGGAGCTTCCGCAAGAGCGAGACATAGTCCGACTCGGATGCATCCAGGCGCGAACACGCCTTGTAGCCGATGCACTGTTTGTCCGCGCAAACGCCGCTTTTGAGCTGCTTGTCGCAGGCGGGGTGCCGGAAATTCGCGGTCGGCCCGCCGACGTCGTGGATATAGCCTTTAAACGCGGGGTCTTTTGTCAACGCGCGCGCTTCCGAGAGGATCGAATCATGCGACCGGCCGGTGACGACTCTGCCCTGATGGAATGTCAGCGCACAAAAATTGCAGTTGCCGAAACACCCGCGCGCGGATGCGATGGAAAACGAAACCTCGTCCAACGCGGGAACACGCCCGGCAATCGACGGGTGCGCACGGCGCGTAAACGGCAGCGCGTAAACCTCGTCCAGCTCCGCGCCGGAGAGCGGATCAGCGGGCGGATTGCAGAGCAGCATTCCCTTTTCGTGCGGCTGGAGCAGGCTTTTGCCGCGTATTGCGTCCTGTTCTCTTGTCTGCAGCGCGAACGCCTCGCAATACTTCTTTTTATCCTTTGAAACGTCCGTATACGAAGGCAGCATCACAGCATCTCTTGCCTGCTCTTCACCGGCGACGCGCACGCACGTGCCAGGAATCTTCGTGATCTCTCCGACCGGTGTTCCGGCGTTGAGCTGGTCCGCAATCTCAACGATCGCACGCTCACCCATACCGTAGACGAGGATGTCCGCGCACGCGTCGTAGAGTATACTGTGGCGGACGCGGTCGTCCCAATAGTCATAGTGCGCAAATCGGCGCAAGCTCGCCTCGATACCGCCGATGATGAGCGGCACGCCCGCGTATGCTTCGCGGCAGCGGTTTGCATAGACGATGGTTGCGCGGTCGGGTCGCTTGCCCGCCTCGCCGTTTGGCGAATAGGCATCCGTGTCCCGCCGCGCACCGGACACGGAATAGTGGTTGACCATGCTGTCGATGTTACCGGACGTGACCAGAAACGCCAGCCGCGGCCTGCCGAGCGCGCGGAACGCCTCTGCTCCGTGCCAGTCCGGCTGCATGATCACGCCGACGGTGTATCCCCTGTTTTCGAGCAGGCGCGCGATGATCGCAGCGCCAAAACTCGGGTGATCGACATATGCGTCACCCGAGATGAGAATAAAGTCAAGTTGTTCGATGCCCCGCTCGGCCATCTCGCTTCGGCTGGCCGGCGGAAAATCGCGTTTCGGTTTTGTCATTCGTTCGGTTTGCTTTCTTCCGGTTCAGCGGCGTCCGTCTCCTGCGCCGCCGGTTCTTGCGGCGCCGCCTCTTCGGACTGCGGCTTTGCTGCTTTTGCTTCGCTGCTTTCGTGTTCGGAAATATTGATCAGCAGTTCGTCCAGCCAGCTTTCCGCGGCTGCGGCGACCCGGTCTGCGCGCTGCTGCGCTTCTTCGGGCGTGAGCTGCGGCTGCTGCGCCCGCGCTTTGCGTATGATTTCATCCCGGGCGTCCTGATCGGGTTTGACGCGGTTGACCTTCGGCGCGCGCATGGATTTTCCATTGCCCGCACCGCGAACGATGGAGCGCGCCGCTTTCGCCTCGCGCGCGGCAGCCTCGCCTTCCGGTTGATCCGGCTGTGCTTGTCCGGAACCGATGGCCTTTGTCATATCAGCCAGCGGCATCGTCTGGCCGCGTTCGAGTTTCTTCATCAGGTATTCCATTGCGGCAAGCATCTCACGCTTTTCCGCCTCATAGCGTTCGAGCGCTTCGATGACCTCGTCTAAAAACACGTCGACCTGCTCGATGTCATAGCCCATGAACGTGCGCGTGAATACCTTGTTTACGATGTCCTCCGTCCGCATGGGTCGTCCTCCTTACGCCGGATGTCCTGTGTGAATAAAATTAGCACACCAGCATCCTGATGTGCCAAACGTTCTGTTTCGTTTCAGCGCGGTATGCTGTTATACAATGTCGCCGTAATCGTCCTCGCCGTTGCCGACGACGTCGTAGTTGTTGGGCGCTACGACGAAAATACCACGCGAAATCTTGCACATGGTTCCGTTGAGCGCATAGACCGCACCCGAGAGGAAGTCCAAAATCCGCTGCGCAGTGTCGAGCTCCAGTTCCTCCATATTGACGATGACTGGCTTCCTGTTTTTCAGGTTGTCGATGATGCTCTGGGTATCCTCGTAGCTCACGGGATGATACACGATCATCTTCATACCGCCGGAAATCGGCAGGTTTGCGCCGGAAGCGCTCTGAAGACGATCGTTTCTGCGGCTCGGCGCGGCGGCGCGCCCGGCGTTTGCAAACGGGCCGGCAGCGCGATCACTCGGTTCGTCGCGGTAATACCCGTCGTCCCGGTTGTCGTCTTCCAGCTCGTCGCTCTCCTCGATTCCGATGAAATCCAGGAATTTTGTGTAAAGGCTTGCCATCCGTTTTCCTCCGAAAAACCGTCAGCCGGCGTTCTGTTGAACGCGGCGTTCCTTCATGATTATAGTCTGTCCCGCATCCCGAATATCCGGGTGCCAACACGAACCTGCGTCGCGCCTTCTTCAATCGCAACCGCAAAGTCATGGCTCATCCCCATCGAAAGCGTATCGAATACGTGAGGATCGAACCGTTCCCGCAGCCGGAGGAAGTGATGACGCATCGCTTTGAAATACGTTCTCGCCTGTTCCGGCTCCACGGCGGGCGGTACACACATCAGCCCTCTGAGGCGAAGATGCGGGTAACTTGCAATAGTTTCCGCGAAAGAATCCAAGTCCTCACCGGAAACGCCGCCTTTTTGGTCTTCCGCGCCGATGTTGACCTGGATCAGAATATCTTGAACGACTTGACGTGCCTCCGCTTTTTGGTTCAGGAGACTCGCCAGATTCTGCCGATCCACGGATTCGATGAGGTCGGCAAAACCGCAGACATATTTTATCTTATTCGTTTGCAGATGTCCAATAAAATGAACATTGCAGCCCTGCTGTTCAAAAAAAGTTTTCTTTTCGTTCAATTCCTGGGCATGATTCTCGCCGAATACCGTTTGGCCCGCATCCACCGCCTCGCGGATGCGTTCGATCGGCTGATATTTTGAGACAGCAACGAGCGTCACGCTCTCAGGCGCCCGGTTTGCGTGTTCGCAGGCGCGCGCGATCTCGGCGCGCACGTTCGTTATGTTCTGTGCAATTTCGCTCATGGCTTTACAAACTTCATTCCGGCGGTGATATTATCCGATGGATTGTGCGTGCGGATAACCGCCTTTTTCTCGTTTTGCGCCAGAATATCTACCTCTACACGCAGAACCGTATCGCCATAGGCGATGTTGATGCCCGGTACGCCGGCGATGATCTCGATGGCCTTGAGCGGCACCACGAGCCCCTGTGCGGACTTGCTGATCGTCGCGTTGACCGTTCTGGAGCCGATGAGCTTGCCGATATCCGTGTTGAACTCCAGAATGTTGACGACGGCATTTTCGGAAACCGTGCTCGCGCGCGCGGTCGCCGTATACTGCTGATCGGAATAGTCCTGGAACAGCACGCTGTACTGCTCGCCCTCGGCGAGCCGCATGGGATCGCTCGAACTCGTAACAAACGCGATAAACCAGTGCGTATTGTTGATGATGCGATACAGCGGCACCTCGCTGGTCGATGCGGCAACTTTTGCCGTGTTGCCGCCTTTTACAACGTTTTTCACGAGTGCGGAGTTCACCGTAGAGAGTTTGTTGACGCTGAGCACCTGCTCGTATCCGTCAAAATAAAAACTCACGATACCCGTGCCGGAGGTGTTTTTAATGTCTCGCTTCCAGCCGGTCATCATGTTCTGCTGGGTGCGAAGGTCGTTATACAGCTGTGTGAGCGTGGTATCCGGCGTGACCGAACTCTGCATGATCGATACCCGCTGAGACTCGAGATCCTTGAGCGTCTGCTCCAGATCGAGCATGTCGAGATTGCTCTCCCCGCGCGATACGGCGCGTATCTGCAGCTCGACCGTGTCTATGCTGCTGTTGAGTTCCGCCAGCTGGGCGGGTTCCTGTCCGCCGAGCAGCTGCATCTGGTAGTCGTAAATCTGCTTTTGCAGGTTTAGCAGCGTCACCATGGTTTCATCTTGATAGCCGCGTTTATACAGCTGCGCAATGACCTGGTCGTTGCTGACGGTCTCGCCCTCCACCACGTCAAACGTGATCTTCTCGTACGGTTCGGACATGATGATTTTTTCATCGCGAATGATGGCGGCGCTCACTTCCAGATCAGCGCCGAGGGAACCGAACTCGATCTCGCCGGACTTCTTCGTGACGTTCGCAATGACGATCACCAGCCCGATGAATCCCGCCAATATGAGGAGCATGACAAAAAATCTGCCCTTGATGCGCACTCTTGATCTAGCCATTGGATTCACCACCGGCTTCGTAGCCCTGTTTGTCGGACCTGCCGTACTGGCGGTCGAAATTCTCCTGGTTCTTCGCTTTGTAGAGCGCAAACAACTCGTCCGCCGTCATGCCGCTCTTGAGGCACATGCTCACGAAAAAGTGCAGCACGTCGACCAGCTCTCCCTTGAGCGCTGCGTCGTCGATCGGCTTGGGATTCTTCCACCATTTGAAATTGACCTCGTCGAGTACTTCAGAAAGCTCCGAAATCATCGCGAGCACTTCCTTTTGCAACCAGACCTCGCGCGGGTAGTCGAGGTTTCTGCGCACGACGATATCATCGTCCAGTGACTGCTGCAATTGAAAGATCATGTCCAGTTTATCCAATGCGGTTTCCTCCCGATAACTTTGAAAAAACTCGTGTTCTCTGCGCTTTTCTATCAGCGCAGAACGCCGCTGAGCGCATCTTTGCGCTTCTCCACGCGGCCGACAAGCGCGGCGCAAGCCTGATCCGGATCAAGGCATATCGGCAATATCTGCTCAATATCATCCATTGTAACACACTCGATCCGGCGTATGGTTTCGCGCTCATTATATTCACGTTTTTGTAACAGCAACGTCTTACCCAGCGCGTTCATGCGCGCGCCGGTGGACTCCATGCCCAGCAGGTAACTGCCTTTGAGTTGGTCGCGGCAGCGTTCGAGCTCCTCTTTGGTGACGCCGTCTTTTCGCACGCGTGCGATCTCGTCCATCATGCGCGCGAGGACTTCCTGTGCCTGCCGTTCGCCCGTCCCGGCATAGAGCGTGAACGTTCCCGTGCCGGTGTAATTGGTCGGATAGGAATAGACGGAGTAGGCCAGCCCGAGCTTCTCGCGGATCGTCTGGAACAACCGCGAACTCATGCTTCCGCCGATGATGTTGGAGAGCACGGCGAGAGAAAACTGCTCCTTGGTGTCCCGCGCAAATCCCGGCAGCGTGATGCAGATATGAATCTGCTCCACGTCCTTTTCAACGAGCTTCTCCCGTTTTCCGCCGGGATAGCGCTGCAAAACAGGCTGCGTCGCCAGCGAGGAGGGCGAAGTTGAAAACCATCGTGTGACGGAATCGATCAGCGCCTGTTCGTCAAAATGTCCCGCACAGGAGATGACGACGTTTTTCGGCACATAAAACGAGTTTTTATACTCCAGCAGCGTCTCGCGTGAAAACGCGCGCACGCTCTCTTTTGATCCGAGAATCGGCCCGGCGAGCGGTTCATCGCCGAAAAAGAGCATGGCGCTCTCCTCGCCCGCGAGGTCCTCCGGGCTGTCTTCGTTCATCAGAATCTCTTCCAGAACGACGCCCTGCTCCTTCTTAAGCTCCTCCGGGTCGAACACGCTGTGGAACGCGATATCGCTGAGCACATCCGAAACGAGGTCGAGGTGTTCGTCCAGCACCTTTGCGTAAAAACAGGTGCACTCCTTGCTCGTAAAGGCGTTGATATTTCCGCCGACTGCGTCCATCTCAATCGCGATTTGCTCCGCGCTTCTGCGCTGCGTTCCCTTGAATACCATGTGCTCGATGAGGTGGGAGGCGCCGGCGGTCTCCGGCGTTTCGCGCACAGAGCCGGTATCCACCCATACCCCCATGGAGACGGACCGGACGTGGTCCATCTTCTCATAGATCAGGCGTATGCCGTTTGGCAGTGTTGTCTGACGAATCATTTGTTTTTCGTTAACCTTTCGAGCGTCTGCTGACGATTCAGTATTGTATCATAGATTGCAGTCAAGCGCGACAGCATTGTTTTGCGTGAAAAGAGCGCGGCGTTACCGCCGCGCCCCCCAGCGAGATCCTATCTCGTTTCAGTCTTTGTCCTGCGGCAGCATGTCCTTGCGGGTCAGGCTGATCTTGCCGGTTTTGGGGTCGATGTCGATGACGCGCACGAGCACCTGCTCACCCATGGAGAGTACGTCTTCCACCTTCTCCACGCGCTTGTTGGCGATGCGGGAGATATGCAGGAGGCCGTCCGTGCCGGGTTTGAGGTTGATGAACGCACCGAACTCCTTGATGCCGACGACCGTTCCGAGGTATACATCCCCGATTTCGATCTCTTTGACGATACCGTCGATGATGCGTCTGGCTTCCGCCGCCGCCGCCGAGTCGGGCGAGGCGATGTAGACCGTTCCGTCATCTTCAATGTCGATTTTAACGCCGGTGTCGGCGATGATCTTGTTGATCGTCTTGCCGCCGCTGCCGATGACCTCGCGGATCTTGTCCGGATTGATCGTAAACGTAATGATGCGCGGCGCATAGGGTGAGAGTTCCGCGTGCGGCTCACGCAGGGTTTCGTCCATCTTGTCGAGGATGAACATGCGGCCCTTGCGTGCCTGTTCAAGCGCGCGGGTGAGGATTTCGCGGTTGATGCCCTTGATCTTGATGTCCATCTGGATGGCGGTGATGCCGTCACGCGTACCGGCGACTTTGAAGTCCATGTCGCCCAGGAAGTCCTCAAGACCTTGAATGTCCGTCAGGATGGCGAGGTTGCCGGTGGAATCATCCTTGATCAGGCCCATTGCGACGCCCGCGACGGATTTCTTGATCGGAACACCAGCGTCCAGCAGCGCCAGCGTGCTCGCGCAGATGGAAGCCTGCGAGGTGGAACCGTTGGAGCTGATGACCTCGCTCACGAGGCGCATGCAGTACGGGAACTCCGCTTCGCTCGGCAGCACCGGCTCAAGCGCACGCTCTGCGAGTGCGCCGTGGCCGATTTCGCGGCGTCCGACGCCGCGCATGGGCCTGGCTTCGCCAACGCTGTAGGGCGGCATATTATACTGGTGCATATAGCGCTTGCTCTCTTCGAGCGTCAGCCCGTCGAGTGTCTGCGATTCGGAAATCGTTCCAAGCGTGGCGATGGTGATCACCTGCGTCTGGCCGCGCGTGAACACGCCGCTGCCATGCGTGCGGTTAAGGATGCCGACCTCGCTCCAGATGGGGCGGATCTCATCCTGCGCGCGTCCGTCGGGACGGATCTTCTTGTTGATGATCTTGTCGCGCACGACTTCCTTTGTGATGTTGTAGAGGATTGCGGAAATGTCCTTGCCGCCATCCGGATATTCTTCTTTGAACGCTTCGATGGTTTCGGTTTTCACCTTATCGCTGCGCACTTCGCGCTCGGAGCGCTCGACGGTATCCAGCGCCCAGACCACCTTGTCAAAGGCGAAGGCGCGAACTTTTGCTTCCAGCTCCTCGGCGGGATGGTAGATTTCGGGTTCAAGCTTCTGCTTGCCGACTTCGTTTTCGATCTCAGAGATGAACGAGACGATCTTTTTGATCTCCTCGTGCGCAAAGAGAATTGCGTTGAGCATCTCTTCTTCGGAGACTTCGTTGGCACCGGCTTCGACCATCATGACCGCATCCTTGGTGCCGGCAACCGTCAGGCTCAGGAGGCTTTCTTCTCGCTGCGCCAGATCCGGGTTGATGATGTATTCGCCGTTGACCAGACCGACCGAGACGGAACCCGTCGGGCCCGAGAACGGCGCTTCGCTGATGGACAGGGCCGCGGACGAACCGATCATCGCGAGGATTTCCGGCTGGACGTCCTGCTCAACAGACATAACGGTGGCAACCACCTGTACGTCGTTGTAAAATCCCTTGGGGAACAGCGGCCGAAGCGGCCGGTCGATCAGGCGCGAACTGAGGATTGCGCGTTCCGTCGGACGTCCCTCGCGCTTAATAAAGCCGCCCGGAATCTTACCGACCGAGTATAGTTTTTCCTGATATTCTACCGAAAGCGGCAGAAAATCGACGCCGTCGCGCGCTGTTTTAGCGATTGTCGCGCAGACCAGCACAGCCGTGTCGCCCATACGGACGAGGCAGCTTCCGCCCGCCTGTTCGGCATACTTGCCGGTTTCGACGACCAGCGTACGCCCGCCAAGCTGCATTTGGAAGTTTCTTTCCATTGTTTGATTTGCTCCTTCTTCTTCTTTATCTTCTTTTATTATTACCAGTTTCAGGAATTGTGCGCACAAAAAGCGCGTCAATTCGGTGTATAAAAAGAAAGGCGGGAACAGCCCCGCCTCTTCCTTTTACTTGATACGGATATTCAGACTCGCAGCGATGGCTCTGTAGCGCTCGATGTCCTTTTCCTTCAGGTAGTTCATCAAACCCCTGCGCTGACCAACCATCTTCAGCAGCCCGCGGCGCGAATGGTGATCCTTCGAATGGAGCTTGAGGTGCTCGTTGAGGTGGTTGATGCGTTCGGTCAGAAGCGCGATCTGCACCTCCGGTGAGCCGGTGTCGCCCTCGTGGAGTGCGAATTTTTCGATGGTTTCCTGTTTAGACATTATGCTTTCTCCTTTTTACTTGTACCGTAGACTGAGAAATACGTCGGAGCGTCGCAAATCCCGGTAAACGGCATTCGAATACTTGTAAACTATAACATATTCAGACCGGCTTGTAAACAACCGTTCCCTGAATTCCGGTTGGTGCACCGCGCGTAATCAGCAGACATCGTCCGGATCGTCGTCCGGCAGCGCCGCTGCCTGCAGAACATCCCGGCCGATCTGTTCCTTTAACTCGTCCAGCGAACGGAACATCCGCTCCTCGCGCAGTCTCTTTTGGAACGTAACCGTCAGGTTCTGACCGTAGAGCTCCTCGTCAAAGTCGAGGATATGCGTTTCGATCAGCAGTCTGTCTCCATTCACGGTCGGATTGGTGCCGACATTCGTCACCGAACGGAGCAGTTTGTCTCCAACCGACGCGAACGTTGCGTATACGCCGTCCGCCGGAATGACGCGCTTCGGGTTCGGCAGAATGTTCGCCGTCGGAAACCCGATCTCGTGCCCCAGGCGCCTGTTCGGCGTCACGATTCCACTCAACGTATATCGCCTGCGGAGCAGTCTTCTGGCGAGGGATACATCCCCGCGTTCAATCGCGACCCGAATGCGCGTGCTGGACACCGGCTCGCCTTCGCAGACGACGGGATCGACAACGCAGACCGTAAAGTCGCGCTGTTCCCCAATCTGTTTGAGCGTCAGCGGTGTTCCCGCGCCCCGGTCGCCGCAGGTGTAATTGTAGCCGACGACTAGCGCGCGAACATCCCACTCCTCGGATAGCAGGTCGATAAAGCAATCGGTGCTCATGCCCGCGAACTCCAGCGTAAACGGAACGCATTCCACGCGCTGCGCCCCGAGTGAGAGCAGCAGTTTGTTTCTCTCGACAATCGGGGAGAGCATGCGGACATTCCCGCCGAGTACCTCGAGCGGGTGGTTGGAAAACGTATAAACGATGGGTACAGCGCGTAAACGCTCCGCTTCAACGAGCAGGCGTTCCATCAGCGCTCTGTGTCCGGTATGTACACCGTCGAACATGCCGAGCGCGACGACGGCTGGTGTTTTCTTCGTCATAGTATCCTCTGTCAGCAGGCACAAGCAGGTCATCCCATGATGAAACGCGCGCCTGTTCTTCTCAATACAGGTGAATCTTCAGGCAAAAGCACCCGCAGGTCACCTCGCCGATACCGAGAAAAGTTCCTTCGCCATAGACCCGTACAAGTCCGTCCGGATTGTTCGGCAGGTGCGTGTCCAAGCCGTTCTTGGTTGGCGTAACGCGATCCGGCGAAAGCTCCAGCGCGGGAAGGAACGAAACCGCTTCCTCAATCGAAACGACAAAATCCGTCAGCGTATCGTTCGACTTGGCCTCTTCGAATTCCGCAATGGTTTGCGCGCTTTCAATCACAAACGGGCCACTGCGCGTGCGGAGCAGAAACGGGACATACCCAACGGTGCCGAAGCGGGCTGCTATGCTCTCGCAAAGCGAGCGCACGTACGTTCCGCGGGAACAGACGGTTCTGAGTAAAAAACGGTTTTCGGCGATTTGCTCGATCAATTCGAGCTCGTCGATGCGAATCTCGCGAACCTTGGGCTCAACCTGCTCGCCCGCGCGCGCGAGGTCGTACATCTTTCTGCCGCCGACCTTCAGCGCGGAGTATGCGGACGCCGTTTGCATCTGCGTTCCGATAAACTCCGGTAAAACGGAGATCAGCTCCTCCCGCGCTACGCGGCGGCTGTCCCGTTCGACGATTTCGCCGTATGCGTCCTGCGTATCGGTTTTGATCCCGAACGCGGCCTCAAACCGATATTCCTTGTCCTTGTCGACCAGCAGGTCAAATAGCCGCGTCGCCCTGCCGAGGCAAACGGGCAGCACACCCGCCGCTGCGGGGTCAAGCGTTCCGAGATGTCCCGCGCGTTTCTGCGAAAAAAGCTTCCGCACGTCGTAGACGACGTTGCTCGAGGTCATTCCCGGTGGTTTTAAGATGGATACGATGCCGTCCATATCAGTCGCGCGCGCCAAACAGCTGTTTCACACTCGCGAGAATGCGCTCCGCCGCTTCTTCAATCGGCGGCGACATCGTGCAGCCGGCTGCGAGCCTGTGTCCGCCGCCGCCAAACTGCGTGGCGACCTTGCTGACGTCCGCGCTGCTCTTGCCGCGAAGGCTCACACGGATCTTGCCATCCTCGCTCTCGCGCAAAAGAATTGCAACCTCGACGCTGTCGATATCACGGATCGAGTCGATGATGCCTTCTGCGTCCTCGTTCGACGCGCCGCAGGAGCTGATCTCTTCGAGCGAAACGCAAGAAACGCCGATGCGTCCTTGCTCATAGAGCCTGGTTTTGCTCACGGCAAGCGCGTGGAGCTGGAGTTTGTGAAACGGGATTGATCGAAACAGGCTGCGGTTGAGATACGGCAGGTCAATGCCCGTGTCGAGCAGTTCCGCCGCGATGCGCATCGTCTCCGGCGTCGTATTCGAATAGGAAAAATTACCTGTATCGGTCGTAATCGCGGCATACAGGCAGCTGGCAATGTCTTTGCTGAGCGTGATCTTCATGCTGGTGAGAACGTTGTAAATCAGTTCCCCTGTCGCTCCGGCCTTTTGCACATAGTTGTCGTCCGCGTAACGGTTGTTTGTGCCGTGGTGGTCGATGTTCAGCGTGGCCTTTGCCGCGCGATACAGCGGTTCGCTTCGGCCCGTGCGCGCGATATCGGCGCAGTCCACGCAAATAACCGCCTCGGCCGGCTTTGCCTGCTCGGGCGGTACAACCTGATCGGAAAACGGTAAAAAACGGTAGATTGCCGGAACCGGGTCTTCGCAGACGATCTGCGCGTGCTTGCCGATTTCCAGCAGCGCGCCGTAGAGCGCGAAGCAGCTGCCCAGTGTGTCGCCGTCCGGTGAGACATGCGCAATCAGCAGAATATCGTCGTGTGTCCGCAGAAACCGGACCGCGTCCTGCAGCATGCCCGTCACTCCTTCCCGTCTTCCTTGTGGAGTTCGTTGAGAATTTCCGCGATGCGCGCGCTGTAGGCGATTGAGTTGTCGAGTGTGAACTTCATGCTCGGCAGTGCCCGGATGCGCATGCGCGCGCCAAGCTCGCGGGCGATAAAGCCCGCGGCGTGGTTGAGCGCGTCAACGCTTGAGACGCGCTTCGCCTCGTCTGCATCATAGACGGAAACCTTGATCTTGGCGTGCTTGAGATCGTTTGTAACGTCTACATCGGTCAGTGTTGTCATCGGAGAAATCCGGGGATCCTTCATCTCGCGAATGATCTCACTGATCGTTTTTTTTACTTCTTCGTTCATCCTGTCGGAACGAAACGTACCCATATGTCCTCCTCAGCCCGTCGCGCCGTGCGGGCGGACTGGTCTTTTGTAATTATGTGCGTTTGATCTCTTCCATGACGAACGCTTCAATCACGTCGCCTTCCTGCAGATCGTTGAAGTTTTCGATGCCGATGCCGCACTCGTAGCCCGTGTTGACTTCCTTTGCGTCGTCCTTAAAGCGCTTGAGCGAAGCGATCTTGCCTTCGTGAACCACGATGCTGTCGCGCACAACTCGAATCTGCGCGCTCCTGACGATCTTTCCGTCGTTGACGTAAGCGCCTGCGATGGTGCCGACGCCGGTGACCTTGAAGGTCTCGCGCACGGTCGCGCGTCCGAGCTCCGTCTCTTTAAAGACCGGTTTGAACATGCCCTGCATGGCTGCCTTGACGTCGTCAATGGCATTATAGATGACGCGGTAGAGCCGTACGTCCACATTCTCTTTTTCCGCCAGCGCACGCGCGCCTGCGTCGGGCCGCACATTGAAACCGATGACGATGGCATTGGACGCGGAGGCGAACATGACGTCCGTTCCCGCAATCGCGCCGACGCCGCCATGGATGCAGCGCACGCGAACCTCTTCGTTGCTGAGCTTTTCGAGCGCCTGTTTCACGGCCTCAACCGAGCCCTGCACGTCCGCCTTGACGATGATGTTGAGCTCTTTGAGTTCGTCTGCCGCCATCTGGGTGAAGAGCTCGTCGAGCGAGACCTTGCTCTTGCTCTTAAGCTGCGCTGCTTTGATTCTGTCGCGGCGCTCCTCAACAACCTGACGCGAGAGTTTGTCCACCTCGGCCACGTTGAGGATATCGCCCGCATCCGGCACCTCGGAGAATCCGAGCACCTCGACCGGCACGGACGGGCCGGCTTCGGTTACCGCGTTGCCGCGGTCGTCCGTCATAGCGCGCACCTTGCCGTAGGCTGTGCCGGCAACGATTGTGTCGCCGCGACGCAGCGTACCGTTTTGCACGAGCACGGTTGCCAGAGGCCCGCGTCCTTTGTCGAGCCGCGCCTCGATGATTGTGCCTCTTGCGAGGCGGTCGGGGTTGGCTTTGAGCTCGAGCACGTCCGCCTGCAGCAGGATCATCTCCAGCAGATTGTCGATGCCGGTGAGCTTCTTTGCGGAAACGGGGACGATGATGGTGTCGCCGCCCCACTCTTCGGAGACGAGTTCGTACTCTGTGAGCTGCTGTTTGACGCGATCCGGATCTGCGTCCGGTTTATCCATCTTATTAACGGCAACGATGATCGGCACGTTCGCGGCTTTTGCATGGTTAATCGCCTCAATCGTCTGCGGCATGATGCCGTCGTCCGCGGCGACAACCAGGATGACGATATCCGTCACCTGCGCACCGCGCGCACGCATCGAGGTGAACGCCTCGTGGCCGGGCGTGTCGATAAACGTGATGGGTCTTTCGTTGCAAGAGACGGTGTACGCACCGATATGCTGCGTGATGCCGCCCGCTTCGCCTTCCGTTACGCTGCTGTTGCGAATCGCGTCGAGCAGCGAGGTTTTGCCGTGGTCGACGTGGCCCATGATGGTGACCACTGGCGGACGCGGTTTGAGCAGTTCCGGTGCGTCGGAGTCATCTGACGCGCTGTCGGAGAGCACTTCCTCAAACGTCTTTGCGACCTTGAGTTCCAGCTCGATGCCAAAATCGGACGCAACCAGTTCGCAGGTGTCAAAGTCGATTTCCTGATTGATCGTCGTCGGCATACCGAGCAGGAAGAGCTTCTTGATAATCTCCGCCGCGGGTTTGCCGATCTTTTCCGAGAGTTCTTTTACAGTTATGGTTTCCGTGGTGATCACCGCCTTTTCGATCACGACGGGTTCCGGCCTGCGTACCGCCTGCTTGGCTCCGCGCTTATGTCTGCGGGCGCCGGACGGTGAATCGTCATCCCAGTTCTTAGCACTGGGCGCGGTTTCACGCGCAATCGCTTTCTTGTTTTTTGCTTTTCTGTTATCCGCTTCGCGCGACTTGTTATGCGCGCTCCTGTTGGGATCGAAGTTACTGACGCGCTCTTTTCCGCTCGCGGAAGGAGCGCCTGGCGCGGCACCCGTTGCAGGACGCGGCCCGCGCGGCGGCTGCCCCGCCTGCGGTGCGCGCGGGGTAAACCCGCTCTGCTGTCCCTGATACGGCGCACGGTTCTGCTGATACGGCGCACGGTCGCCCTGCTGATATTGAGACGGGCGGCGGCGGTCGTCCTGCTGAATCGCATGCGCTTCATAGCCGCTGCCGGTGTGTTTCTTCGGCGCTTCGGGTTTCGTCTCTGCCGCGGGGTCTGCTTTGACCGGCACTTTCTGATCCGGGAGGAATGGTCCTGCCGGTTCGGTTTGCTGCGCGGCTTGGTCAGCGGCGGATTCCGTCGCGGGTCCTTTTTCGTCCGTTGCAGCAACCGGCGTTTCAAGCAGATCGTCCTCATCGCTTCCGCCAGCATGCGCGGCGTGCCCCTGATCGGAATCCAGCAGGTCGCGCAGACGCTCCATGCGCTCGCGTTCTTCGCGGGCTTTGCGATCCTGCTGCTCTTTTTCAAGAAGCTCGCTCTCGGAATGGCGCACCGAAACAAGCAGCTCGCCAACGGCGCTCTGCGTCATCGACAGCCGTTCAAGAAGTTCTGTTGCGTTCTTCTGAATTCCGCGTGCAGATTCCAGAAAATTTGTTTTTGCCATGTATGTCGTTACCCCCGCGTTTTTCGCTAAGCGCGTTCTTCTTCTTCGAACGCGCGTTGGATCATAGTCGTAAAGTGTCCGTCCGTTACCGCCGCAATCATGCGTCCCGGCTTACCAATCCATCGTCCGAGATCTTCTATCTCGATCAGGGCGATTCCGGCGTGTTCGCTCATCGTGCGGTATTTGTCCTTCGTGTTGTCGGACGCCGCTTTGTCGATGAGCCCGATCTTCGCGCGTCTTGCGCGTATTGCCTTCTCCACCGTAAAGTCGCCTGAAATGAGCTTTCCGGCCTTCATGGCAAACCCGATGGCGCTAGTCAGTTTGCTGTTCATCATATTGCTCAAACTGCTTGCGCAGCGTCTCGTATATCTCCGGTTCGATCGATGTTTCCAGCGCGCGTTCCAGCGCGCGGGATTTGATCGCCTTTTCGAGGCAGGCGCTCTTTTTGCAGAGGTATGCCCCTCTGCCGTTGCCGCGCCCCGTGGTGTCGAGCATGACCGCGCCTTCCGGCGTTCTGAGCACGCGCGTGAGCTGCTTTTTCGGCTGCATTTCCCGGCATGCTACGCACATGCGCATCGGAATCTTCTTTGCCAAGACTTACGCCTCGCTTTCGTCCGGTTCTTCTTCCTGATAGATCGCTTCGAGCGCTTCCTCCGCCTGGGACTGGTTCTTGATGTCGATCTTCCAGCCGGTCAGCTTCGCGGCAAGGCGGGCGTTCTGGCCCTCTTTGCCGATCGCCAGAGACAACTGGGAATCCGGAACGATGACCTTTGCGGCCTTCTCTTCTTCGTTGATGTAGACCATCAGCACCTTTGCCGGGCTGAGCGCTTTTGCGATATAGACCGCCGAGTCGGAATCCCACTCGATGATGTCGATTTTCTCATTGTGCAGTTCGCTCACGATGCGCTCTACGCGCGCGCCGCGCTGGCCAACGCAAGCGCCGACCGCGTCCACCTGCATATCCGTGGAATGGACGGCAACCTTGGTGCGGAATCCCGCCTCGCGTGCGATGGACTTGATCTGTACTACGCCGGTTTGAATCTCGGGCACTTCAAGTTCGAAGAGACGCTTGACCAGCCCCGGATGCGTGCGGCTCACGAGTACCTGCGGGCCTTTGCTGTCCTTGCGCACTTCGAGTACATATACCTTAATGCGGTCGTTGTTCTCGTAGTTTTCGCCCGGGATCATTTCGTTTGGCGTGAGAATGCCGTCCGTTTTGCCGAGTTCGACGTAGACATTGCCCTTTTCAACGCGCTGTACGATGGCGGTGAGCACTTCGTTTTCTTTTTCTACATACTCTTCGTAGATAACGCCGCGCTCGGCCTCGCGGATGCGCTGCACGACAACCTGCTTGGCTGTCTGCGCTGCAATGCGCGAAAACGCCTTCGTCTTGACCTCTTCTTCAAGCACGTCGCCCACTTCGTAGAGCATGTTGACGCGCTTTGCGTCGTCGAGCGTGATCTCGTTGAGCGGGTTTTCGATTTCTTCCACGACCGTTTTGGACGCGAAGATGCGAAATTCGCCGGTATCCGGGTCAATCTGCGCGCGCACATTGGCGGTTGCGCCATAATTGCGCTTATAAGCCGAGGTCAGCGCCGCCTCAATCGCGAGAATCAGCACGTCCTTGCTGATGCCGCGCTCCTTCTCCAGGGCGTTTAATGCTTCGACAAACTCTGTGTTCATCTGAATCGTACTCCTTACCAATAATCCCGTGTCTCCACGATCATCTGTTTTCTTCTATTTCCAGCCGCGGCAGTCACCCGCGTCAGAATTTCAACTCCGGTTTTGCTAGCGCGATGGCCTTTCTTTCAAACGTCAGCGTGCCTTTGTCCAGTTCCAGGGTGATGCTCGTCTCGTCGAATTCCGTCAGCTTGCCGGCGAACTCTTTCTTCCCGTCCTTCGGTGCAAACAGTTTGATTTCGACGCGTTTCCCGAGGCTCCTCTGGAAATCCGCATCCTTCTTCAACGGACGGTCGAGCCCGAGCGAGGAGACGGACAGATAATATGCCTGCTCAATGGGGTCGGTTTCGTCCAGAATCGGGTCAACTGCGCGGCTCACGCGCTCGCAGTCGTCGAGCGAAACGCCCTCCGGCCTGTCAATGAACAGTGTAAGTACCCAGTCGCCGTATTCCTTGAGAAATTCGACATCACAAAGCTCGAAGCCCAGTTCTTCAACAGGCTTTTTTAAGATCTGCTCCACTTTCTGCGCGGTATTCAAATCATTCCTCCGGGCAATCCTGCTTTCGCGGTTATCGTTTGGCTGTGGTGAAAAAAACACCTATCAAAACGAAAGAGTGGGTTTTGCCCACTCTCCGCTCAAAGTTCAAACATCCAACGTTCGAATTATAACAGCCTTTTTGGCCATTTGCAAGCCCTTTGCCAAAAAACGCGCGCGCGCATACCCGCGCCTACGCGGGTGCTTCGCCGTCTCCGCCCGATCCCGCTCGCCCGCGAAATGCCCTTGGCAATTGCGTTACGCCGTAGAACACGAGCGCGAAATACGACATCGTCGTCGCCGCAGACAGAACAACCAAATCCCAGGGTTGGAGCCGTACTTCCAGAAACGACATGAGCGCGAGGAGCAATCCGATTGCAAACAGCCCGGTTGATACTTTGCCCGGCCAGCTCGCCACCGCGACCACTTTGCGCCGCGCCATGAAGACGCCGCCCATCACCATCAGCAATTCCTTGACGGCCATCAGCAGAAACAGGATCAGATAGGCGGGTTTATGCTTGCCGCAGTAGACACAGACAAGCACGGCGAGGGTCATGAGCTTATCCGCAAGCGGGTCAAGCAGTTTTCCAATGTTGGTTACCCAGCCGTTCGCCCGCGCGAGATATCCATCCAGCACATCTGTAAAAAAAGCGCATACGAATACGAGCAGAGCAGGCAGATACCTGCCTGCTCTGAAAAGCGCAACAAAAACGCCGACAAGAATCAGCCGCAATCCCGAGAGGATATTTGGCAAATGCCTCATCTTTTACGCACCGATATCTTCAACATACAGGGAGCGGACGCCGTTATCCTGCGGCTCGGACGCAGCTTTTTCGGCCGCCTCGCGCGCCTCGAAGAACTTGAGCGCAACCTGCGGGAAGAGCGCATAGCTCAGGACGTCTTCTTCCTGGCGGATATGGTCCTTGATCTCCTCGCGATACTGCTCCAGCTCCGGCTTGAGCAGGTCGGCCGGACGGCAGGTGATGACTTCATCGTCGCCGATTGCCTTCTTGCGCACTTCTTCATTGACCGGGCCGGGCAGTTGGCCGTATTCGCCGCGCAGCAGTGCCTTGGACTCCTTGGTGAAGACCTTGTAGCGCTCGCCGGTGATGATGTTCATCACGGCCTGCGTACCAACGATCTGGCTGGTGGGCGTAACGAGCGGCGGATAACCGAAGTCCTTGCGTACGCGCGGAACTTCTTCCAGAACATCGTAATACTTGTCGGACTTGCCGGCTTCTTTGAGCTGGGAAATCAGGTTGGAGAGCATGCCGCCCGGCACCTGATACAGCAAGGTGTTAACATCCACCTGAAGTGCCTTGACGGACATCGTGCCGTCCTTGAGCATGCGATCGGCAACAGGACGGAAGATCTTTGCGACTTCGGAGAGCTTCATCAGGTCGAGGCCTGTGTCGCGCTCGGTTCCCTTGAGGGTCGCGACGAGCGGCTCGGTCGCAGGCTGTGCCGTACCGTTGCCAAACGGGGACAGCGCGCAGTCTACGATATCAACGCCGGCCTGCGCGGCCATGAGATAGACCATGTCGCCGGTGCCGGTCGTATTATGCGTGTGCAGGTGAATCGGTACGTTGACGTCCTTCTTCAGGCGCGAAACGAGCGAATATGCGTCGTACGGCAGGAGCAGGTTTGCCATATCCTTGATGCAGATGGTATCCGCACCCATCTCAACGAGTTCCTTGGCCAGCTTGACGAAGTAATCCTCGTTGTGTACCGGGGATACGGTGTAGCTGATCGCCGGCTCGCAGATGCCGCCGTACTTCTTGGTGAACTTGATCGCGCTCTCGAGGTTGCGCGGATCGTTCAGTGCGTCGAAAATACGGATGATGTCAATACCGTTCTCGATCGCCTTTTTACAGAACTGCTCGACCACGTCGTCTGCATAGTGCTTGTAGCCGAGGATGTTCTGTCCGCGGAAGAGCATCTGCAGTTTGGTGTTCGGCAGCGCCTTGCGCAGTTTCCGCAACCGTTCCCAGGGATCCTCGTTGAGAAAGCGCAGGCAGGAGTCAAACGTTGCACCGCCCCACACCTCCAGCGACCAGTAGCCGATGGAATCGAGTAATTCGCAGGCAGGCAACATGTCCTCTACCCGCATGCGCGTCGCGGCCTTGGACTGATGCGCGTCGCGCAGGATCGTATCGGTAATGTTTAATTTGTTCATTTGGTATTTCTCCTTTGTTGGCGGCGCATGGCTATATTACGCCTTGCGCGACGCCTCGGTGTCTGAACGGGTGTGAAAGACAAGAACGCCGGCAGACCCGGCGGATTCCCGTTATCCGACGGTGCAGAGCAGTTTGCCCGCTTCGACGGAGGCACCTTTCGCGACCGTAATACCGCTGACCGTGCCGTCGACGGGAGCGGTGATGTCGCTCTCCATCTTCATGGCCTCGAGCACAAAGATCGCCTGACCGGCTTTGACGACGTCGCCTTCTTTGACGTTGACGCCAAGGATGGTGCCGGGCATCGGCGCGGTGACCTTGGTTGCGCCTGCGGCAGCCGCAACGGGCGCAGCGGGGGCGGCGGCAACGGGTGCTGCCGGAGCGGCGGGCGCTGCCGGAGCGGCGGGAGCGGCTTTTCCGTCGATCTCTTCGACGGCTACTTCATATTTCGTTCCGTTGACGTTGACTAAAAAATTACGCATAAAAACCTCCGATTTTTTCTATATATGAAACATAAATTCCTGTTGTTTCCAAATCAAACCGCGCGATCCGGCCAGTGGCCGATGCGCGCCTAAAAAACAAGCCTGTCAGCCGACCTGCCTGATCGAAACGATGCGGAGGCCTGTTACGTCTTTCCCCATCACTTCCGCAATGCAGCTGGCAGCAGCGGCAACCACTTCCCCGCGGTTCTGAATCACAGCGCCAGCGCTAGTTGCAGCGGCTGCTTCTTCGGCGGCTATCTCGGCGAGCTGCCTTGCGCGCACGCCCTTGAGGATGATGATCGCTCCGATCAACACGGCGAATACGCCCAATATAATCCAAATGTTGTTCATGATAGGTACCTCCGCAGTTTTGCATTTATCCAGGACAAACGTCCTCAATTTCTATGTGTGTGGTTCTTCTCGCGCTTATAACCCGAGTGCGCGATGAAGCGCGTTTAACTCGTCCTGCGTGAGCCGTCTCGTATCTCCGGGTTTGAGCTCTCCGATGGAAAGCGGCCCGAACCGCTCCCGCTTGAGCCGCAGCGTCCGATGACCGACCGCGGCGAGCATCCGGCGGATCTGGCGGTTTTTGCCCTCGTGTATCGTGATGAGAAACGAGGTGCCGCCCGTACTGGTCGGCCGGACATGCGAAACCTTTGCCGGCGCCGTCATGCCGTCTTCCAGCGAAACACCGTTGACGAGCGTCGCAACCTCGGATGGAAGCAGCTTGCCGTCGCAAACGGCATAATACGTTTTCTCCACCGAGAACTTGGGGTGTGTCATATGGTATGCCAGTTCCCCTTCGTTGGTCATCAACAGAAGGCCTTCGGAGTCGATATCCAGTCTGCCGACGTTGTAGAGCCGGACCGGGATATCTTTGACATACGCTTGCACGGTCTTGCGGCCCTGCGGGTCGTCACTCGTACTGACGACGCCTTTTGGCTTGTAGAGCATCAGCGTAACCGTTTCTTCGCCGCGCAAAATTCGTTTGCCGTCAAGCAGGATAACATCGGCCTCGGGATCGACGCTCATACCGATCTCAGCCGTTTCGCCATTGACCATTACCCTGCCGGAGGTGATCAGCGCTTCGCTTGCGCGCCGCGATGCAACACCGGATTCGGCAAGATATTTCTGCAGTCGCATCATGCGCACATTCCCTCGTTGTACGGAGAAAACGTCTCCGCCTGTCCGTGTGAAATGGCGTGTTTCAACAGAAAAACATTGCCATATGTCACCAAATACAGTATAGCGGAATCCATATTTGCACACAACCGCTTTTTTGAACTTTTGCTGTTTTTTCGAAATTTATTTTTTTATTGTAGAAAAAACCACCGGAACGAGAGCGTCCGGCGGAAAGAACACATGCTTCTTTTCGCGTTTGTCTTTATTTTCGTCTGGCGAAGATCTTTGCCAACGTGCCGCACAGACGATAGCCAAAGTTGTTTACCAGCGCCGCCCAGTATTTCCGAATCAGGAGTTCCGTATCGGTCTGCAGGCGATATGCGTTTTCTTCCACCAGAACCGCCGCCGCTGACAAAAGCGCGCCGAACAGTGCCGCCGTCAGCAGATAAAAGGCAGCAGGCCAGAGCAAAACCGCGCCAAGCGCAGCGGATGCGAGTAAAATGAGAAGCCCGCCGGTGCCGAGCAGCGGCCAACCGGTCTCCTGCTTGCGCATGCGGCGGATCGCAGGAAACCTGCGCGCGGCAGGCGCATTTTTCCGGATCGCTGCAATCGATGCCCCATAGGAACGGCCCGCAAGCGAGCAAGCGTCCTTAAAGCTGTCCTGCGGAAGCTCAAAGCACAGCGCATCCGGCAGAAGGCGCATGGAATAATCGCGTTTTTCAAGGCGCTGCCGCTCACGCACGCGCAGCAGCAAATCGGCCTGCTCCGTTTCGCTCTCGCTGGAAAACCCGCCGGACTCGATGACCGCCGACTTCAAAAACGCCGCGAATGTCGTCTGGAGCGGCAGATAGAACCCGAGGCCCTTATACCCACCGCGCCCGGTATAAAGCGTTTTGAGCCGCTCCACACCCTGTTCCAGTTCAAGCAGCGAAGGCCTCTGACGAATCGTCTCCTCCGGCTTGCCGCCGACGCGCGGGAGCGTGCCGATGCACACACACGCAGGATCCGAGACAAACGCATAAACCGATTTGAGCAGGGCGTTGCTCGCAAGGCGCAGTTGCGGATAGGTCAAGGCAATGATCGGATAGGACGAGAGGTTCACGCCTGCGTTCAGCGCGCCGGCACGGCTTCCACCGCGCTGGTCCAGCACGATCAGGCGCACATCCTTGACCGAGCGGTAGATCGAAACGATGAATCCCGACTTGAGGGATTTTTTATACGGTTGGTTGAACGGTATCAACCCGAACTCGTTTTTAAGGCTGTTCCAGCTCGTTTTATTCAGGCTGTCCGCGATCACGATCACCTCAAAACGCTTGAAATCGAGCGAAAGGAGGTTGCTGACGCACTCGTTCAGATCGCCGTCTTCATCCAGCGCCGGTAAAATCACGGAAACCGGCATGATGTGTTCGGACTCCTGAAACCGGCGGTAGTCCACAGATCGAAGCGACGTCGTTTCCCGGTTGATCCGAATCGAAGTCGCAAGCAGCTGTATCAGCCGGACGACCCAAACGACCAGCGCGGCTGCGATCACAGCCATGCAGACGTAAGGAAGCAGCATGCGAATCATTTCAATCGTTACCATTTTACGCCGCCCCCTCTCCGCCAAACGCGGCTTTCTCGAGCGCATAGCGCATCATCTCTCCGGCAAAGCGATCCTTTGTCTCCTCTACGCGCTTCATCAGGCGATTTTTGTCCGGAATCTGCGCGAGCGCTTCCGCCGCGCGATATCGCACCCACCACTCTTTGTCGCAAAGCAGCGTTAACAGCGTGTCCAGGTTGCGCTCCGCACCGAGCGAACCGAGCGCGGTCGCAACGACGGCGCGCATCTCCCAGCGCGGATCGGTTGCATTCGATAAAATGTGTTCATATGCTGGTTCGTAGCGGATCTGTCCGAGCGTACGAGCCGCGTCGATGCGTGTGTTGATGTGCCCGCCCGTCAGATACGGCAGTACAAGCTCACCCAGGTCCTCAAAGCCGTGTTCGCCGATCGTCTTAATGCACGTTCTGCGGATATACGGATCGGACGCGGTGCTGATGAGCTTTCGGCAGAGCTTTCTCAGGTCGCCTGCGTACGTTGCGAACAACTCTTCCAGCGTTCGAAAGGACAGCAGTGATGCGATCGAGTGATCGCGGCAGAGCGCTACAATATCCTTCTCCGCGCCCAGCATACAGAGTGCGAGCATGCCGATGTGCTGAATCTGCGCAGCCGTGCGGCTGCAGTATATCTGAATCACAACGTCCTGCGTATAGCGCTTGAGCCTCAGCACGCCGATCATCCGGATGGCAAGCGCCATGGCTTCCTCGTCCGCGCTCTCAAAGGTTTTCCTGATATACTCGCCATACCAATCTCCGCCGGCCTCGCTCCTGAGTTTGGCGAGCGCGGTTCCTTCGAGTTCCCCCGCCGTTTCCGTGATGGCGATCATACCCCGGTTTGAGCGGATGCCGTGAATCTCAGCAAGCGAGTCCAACGTTCCGCCCGGCGAAACCATCTCATGGATGCGGCTCTTGATTTGATCGGACTGTGCCGCGCCGGAGATGAGGTTGAGCAGCTGTTCGCGCATCTTCTGCACACGGCGGCTTTCCGCCCTGCGTGTGATATGCAGCAGCAGCAACAGCACAGCGCCCAGCAAGAGCACCGCAAGGATTGCAATCGTCACCCCGACGAGCAGCGAGAGCATAAAACTCAAGTCCATCGTCCCCTTTCGATCAAAGCGCCGCAAAAGAGCGTCTGCTTAAACAATACTTCGTTGTTAGTTTTATATCGTCAGCGCAACCAATGCTCCCGGACCACGACGCGCAGATTCGGGTTTTGTTCTGCACTGCTCTCCAGCAGGGCTAATAGCTTTGCCGCGTAACCGTCCGGCGTGTTTCTCATGCGCTCCGCGTTGAACAGCTCAAGACGCGTCGGCGTTCCGATTTCTCCGAGGCAGTCGTTCAGCGCGTCGAGGTTTTTGCCGTACCAGGCGGGCAGCCGCAGCCGCCGCGCAAGGTAAGCGTGCGCCTTCTCGCGCGTAGTCATGCGCTTTGCGTTGAGTATGATCCTGTGTTCGTCATCCACGATGTATGCTCCGTTTCGGCTGTTACGGATTTCCGTAAAGCAGTTCGAACGATTCGTAATGATCGCCCGTGTAATAGATCAACCCGTCGCTGGAAAACACGATGCGCTCTGCGCCGCGGCTCCCGGCATGAAGCGTATCGACATCGCATTCAAAATACGTCCGCCCCGCCTGTTCCGGCAGCAGTCCTTCGTAGTTGCCGAACCGATCGCCGCCGATGCATTTGCCGTAGGCGTAATCGTCCAGCCCGCCGCCTTCCCAGCCGAGCGCGCGCGCTTCGTCCTTGGTCATAAAGTTGTCCGGCAGGCGGCCGTATGTGTACAGGTAAAGGCTCACATCTTCCTTTGACGTATACGAGCCGTCTTCTGCAATCGCCTGTGGCTGCTGCTCCGGTTCCGCCGTGTCTGCCGGCTGCGCCTCGTCGAGCGAAACAAGCGCGTCCTGCGTTTCCGCCGATTGTGCCGGGCTTGTGTACTCCGGCGACACCGTCTGCTGACGCGTCAGCCAGAGACCGGCAAGTACAACTATGATGATCAGTATAACCGCAAGGGTGCGTTTCTTCACTGGCTGCCTTTCCTTCCGGTGGTTGCGTTCGTTTGTCAGTCGGTCATCGCGGCCTGATACAACCGCGCGTAGAGTCCGTCCGCTTGCATCAGTTCGGAGTGCGTGCCGCGTTCGCGGATGCCCTCTTCGTCCAGCACGACGATTTCGTCGGCATGCTTGACGGTGGAGAGCCGGTGCGCGATGACCAACGTCGTGCGCCCTCTTGACAGCTCTTCAAACGCCTGCTGGATGTCCCGTTCGGTCATGGTGTCCAGCGCGCTGGTCGCCTCATCGAGAATCAGGATCGGCGGGTTTTTCAGGAATAACCGCGCGATGGACACACGCTGTTTCTGCCCGCCGGAGAGCATCAATCCCCGCTCGCCAACCTCCGTGTCGTATCCTTCGGGAAAACGAATGATCTCTTCGTGGATATGCGCGCGTTTGGCGGCCTCAATCACTTCTTCGTCCGTCGCGTCCACGCGCCCGTAGCGGATGTTTTCCATCACACTGCTGGCAAAGAGAAACACGTCCTGCTGCACGATGCCGACGTTGCGGCGCAGCGAGCGCAGCGTGATATCCCTCGTGTCAATATCGTCAATTGTGATCTCGCCTGCGCGCTGTTCGTAAAAGCGCGGAATCAGGTGGCAGAGCGTCGTCTTTCCGCCGCCGCTCGGCCCGACCAGCGCGAGCATCCGGCCCGCGGGGATATTCAGGTTGATATGCGAAAGCACGCTCTTGCCGTTTTCATATGCGAACGTGACGTCTTGAAAGCGGATATCGCCGCGAACATTTTTCAGCTCTATCGCGCCCTCTTTGTCCTTGATTTCGGGTTCGACGTCCATGATCTCGCAAAAACGGGAAAAACCCGCCATGCCTAGGATATACACCTCCGCAAACGACGCGAGCCGCTTGAGCGGCTGAATGAACGCCGCGATATAGAGCGAAAACGTCACAAGCAAAATCGGGTCCAGGCTGCTCTTGTAGATCAGGTATCCGCCCAGCGCGAGAACCACGAGATTGAACAGGGCGATAAAGAACTCCATCCCGCTGCTGAAAAACGCCATGTATTTGTAGAAGCTGTCCTTGGCGTGGACGAACTTCTGATTGCCACGGTCAAACTTGCTCCGCTCATGATCCTCGTTGGTAAACGCTTTGGCCACGCGCGCGCCGGAGATGGAAGACTCGATATCCGCGTTGATCTGCGCGACGCGTTCTTTCACCTTGATCGAAGCGGTTCGCATATGCACACGCAGTTTGATCACATAGAAGGCGGCAACGGGCACGATACACAGCAGCGCGAGCGCAAGCCGCCAGTCGACAAACATCATCGCGATAAACGCGCCGACCATCGTCGTGCCGGAGATGAGCACATCCTCCGGGCCGTGGTGCGCCAGTTCGGTGATATCGAACAGGTCCGTCGTCACGCGGGACATCAGTTTGCCCGTGCGCGCCTTGTCGAAAAAGCTGAAAGAGAGCTCCTGCATATGCGAAAAGATATCCCTGCGGATATCCGCTTCCATGCGCACACCGAGTACATGCCCCCAGTAGTTGATGATGTAGACGAAGAGTGCGCGAACGAGATAGGCGCAAAACGCCGCAGCGATCAGTCCGGCAAACAGGCGCACGAGCGCCGGATCGAGCGCCATACGCGGCAGCAGCGTGCGCAGGATATATTGCGTCAGCAGCGGGTATGAAATGTCGATCACGGAGACGAGAAACGCGCAGCTCAGGTCCAGAAACAGCAGTCCTCTGTGAGGTTTATAATATGTTAAAAAACGTTTGATCTTTCCCATGCACACATATTAACAGAACGCCGGTTCAATATCAACCGCGGTAAACACACATATTCCGCGCCGCGGTTGATCAAATCAACGGTTGATATCACTCCGTTTATCGGTTAGTCTGGTTATATGGAACGCGTTTTTCACGGCATAGCGCCGATCGTCTCGCCCGAGAGCGAAATCCTCATATTGGGCACGATGCCCTCGCCCAAGTCGCGCAAGGCAGCGTTTTATTATGCGCACCCGCAAAACCGTTTCTGGCCCGCGCTGGCGCTCGCGCTCGGCGAAACGCCGCCGGTCACGCGGGACGGGAAAACCGCGCTGATCCTGCGGCACCGGCTCGCGCTCTGGGATGTGCTCGAAAGCTGCGACATCATTGGCGCAAGCGACGCGAGCATCAAGAATCCCGTGCCGAACGACATCCCGTCGTTGATTTCGGGCTCACGCATCTCTCGTGTACTCTGTACGGGCGCAACGTCCGCGCGGCTGTATACAAAGCTCGTTTTTCCGCAAACAAACATCCCCTGCCAAACCCTGCCTTCGCCCAGCGCGGCAAATGCGCGCTGGCGTTTGGATGATCTCGTCAGGGAGTATCGGCGGGCGATCGTTGATTAAAAAGCAAAATATTGTACACTTTAGAACTTACAAGGTAAATAAAGATTAAACAAGATGAAGACTGATGGAAAGACGAGTTGTCACATCAGCCTCTCTTTTTAGCATGACTGCTGTCATCATATAAATCTTACAGGTGATATTGCTCCCGTCTTCACAGACGATGGAAACCGTTTTACTTATATGATTTCCATATGAGTAATTGAAGCTTTCTAGATCAATTGACATGCCGTACTAAGACATTTGTTCGTTGAACGCCTCTTCGAATTGAAAGGGTGCTTTTTATAAGGTTTAGTTGATGGACTATAACTAGCTACGATATCTACCAGAAATACGCCGCAACCGGCACTGCGCGAAACAAGAGAATGTCTTGTGCAAGTTAGCTTCGTTCCATATCTTGTTACACCATTTAATCCAGATCCGCACCGACACGTGTGCGCGTTGTTTTGATTGCATGGTCTTTCCCCGCGCGATGCAAAGGGGTAAAGAACGGATTCCCAATTGCACGCATCAGGTTTTCAGGAGAAAGCGGTTAAATCGACATGTACTCGGCACTAATTTTTATCCGGTTATGCAAAATCTTATGCGTTTTTTATTGTCTAATTATGAACAGTTTGTTATGATAACAGCATGGAAAATTCGCTCAATCGAGTCTTTCTTGCCCTGAAAGGGCTCGATATCAAGTATAACGTACCGCTCTCCACGCTGACGAGCTTCCGCATCGGCGGCCCGGCGGCAATGGTCATGCGCCCGCGCAACGCGGAGGATATCCGCAGGACGATACAGGCCTGCAGCCAGTTTGTCGTGCCCTATTGCGTGCTCGGCAACGGCACCAACGTGATCGCGCCGGACGCGGGTTATCCCGGCGTCATCATCCGCATCGACACGCCGCTGACCACACCGCTTTTCGTGGACACCACCGTCACCTGCCCTGCGGGAACGGCGCTCTCCGTGCTCGCGCGCGAAAGCGTGAACATGCACCTGATGGGTCTCGAAACGCTCAGCGGCATCCCCGGTACCGTCGGTGGTGCGGTCGCGATGAACGCGGGCGCTTACGGCGCGGAGATACGGCATATCATCAAGAGCCTTCGCATTCTGAAAAACGGGCATGTGCTCGACGTTCAGGCAAAGAAAACCGACTTTGGCAACCGCACCAGCAAGTTTGCCGCGCCGGACGTCATTGTGCTTTCGGCAACATTCCAGCTGGAAAACGACGACGGCGGAGCCAAGGAGCGCATGCTCGAGAGCACCCGCCAGCGCAAGGAAAAGCAACCGCTGACCTTCCCCAGCGCGGGCAGCGTGTTCAAGCGCCCGAAGGGTCGCTTTGCCGGCTCGCTCATCGAGAGCTGCGGATTAAAGGGTTTCTCCATCGGCGGCGCACAGGTCAGCCCGCTGCACGCTGGGTTTATCGTGAACACCGGAAACGCGACCGAGCGGGACGTGCTCGAACTCATCTCCATCATTCAGCAGCGCGTGTTCGACGAAACAGGTGTGCGGCTTGAACGCGAAGTCAAGCTGCTGCGCGAGCTGTGAGCTGATTCCAGGGTCGACTTCATCGCAACCGAGGTTGTAAGCGTATGTATCTGTTGATCGTAACCGGGCTCTCCGGAGCCGGAAAATCCCTCGCTCTGCGCTCGCTTGAGGAGCAGGGTTATTTTTGCGTCGACAATCTCCCCTCTTCCCTGCTCAAGGAGTTCGTCACAATCTGCACCAACGCCAACCCCGCCATACAGAAAGCCGCGGTCACCATCGACAGCCGCGAAAGCCTGCTGTCGCACTCCTCCGCTTCCATCGCCGACGCGTTTGACGCGCTGGAAGCGCCGTATGAAATACTGTTTCTCGACGCGCGGGACGATGTGCTCATGAAGCGCTACAACGAAGTGCGCCGCCGTCATCCGCTCGGCGAGGCGGGCGACGCGGCGACCGGCGTCAAGCACGAGCGCGTCTTCCTCCAGCCGCTGCGCGACAGGGCAAACTATATCCTCGACACGAGCGATGTCAAGCCAAAGGATTTTCCCTGGATGATCGGCAAGGTTCTGCCGGAATATGAAAGCAAGAGCCTGACGCTGTTGTTCTGCAGCTTTGGCTACAAGCGCGGCGTACCCGTGGACGCGGATTTCGTTCTGGATATGCGCTTTATGCCGAACCCCTTCTACATTCCCGAACTGCGCCCGCTCTCCGGCATCGACGAACCGCTGAGGAAGTTCGTCCTTTCTCAGCCGCTCGTACCTGAGTTTTTCGACGGCGTGGAAACCATGCTCACCTCTCTGATTCCGCTTTATATGGAACAGGACAAGCATATTCTCCGCATCTGTTTCGGCTGCACCGGCGGCCGGCATCGTTCCGTCGCGGCGGCGGAAGAGATGGCCAAGCGCTTTGTAGACCGCGGGATGAACGTTCGCGTCTACCACCGCGACCTGACGAGCGAAGCGGCGGATATTCGGGACCGGTTTGAAAGGTCCTGATGAAGCTATCCGATTACGCAAAGAACGCCCTGGGCGTTTTTTTGTTTGCCGCTTTGCAACGCCGAATTTACAATTGTCGCTGACGCGGCGGTGAAAATCATTTATAATAAAAGAAACGCGCGCCAGTGCGCAAACCATACCAACTATTTTGGGAGCCACCATGTCGTTTTCGAGCAGCGCGAAGGAAGACCTCGTCAAAATTCGCCTCAAAACTGATCATACTCGCTTAGCACAGCTCGCGGGGCTGATTCATACCTGCGGTGCGTTGACCATCGGCCACGGCCGGGGCGCAGTGTTCACCAGCGAAACGCTCGCCGTCGGCAAGCACATCGTTTCGCTTGCGGACGCGCTCTACACGCTCGAACCCGTCATCGAGCTGAGCGAGCGCGAGCGCAGACGGCCGCTGACGCTCGTCACCCTAACGGGCGACGACGCGGAAAAGCTGCTCGCCGACACAGGCATTTTATACGAGGAGCCGGACGGTTACCGCCTCGGCGAAACCGCGCCGGAAACGCTGTTGACAGCGGATGATGACAAACGCGCGTTTCTGCGCGGCGCGTTCCTCGGCAGCGGCTCCTGCGCAAACCCCTACCGCGGTTATCACCTGGAGATCGTCTCCCGCAGCGAGGCGTTTTCCGATCAGCTTCGAGAGGCGATCGCCGCGTTCGGCCCGGAAGCAAAGGTCATGCAGCGCCGCGAAAAACCGGTGGTCTACCTCAAAGGGGACGACGTTTCCGCTTTTCTCGCGCTCATCGGCGCGAACAACTCCGCGCTGAAGTTTGAGAGCGCGCGCACGGAGCGGGACTTCCGCAACTATGTCAACCGCAAGACCAACTGCGAAACCGCCAACATCGAAAAGACGGTATACGCAGCCACAGAGCAGCGCCACGCGATCGAGGTAATCGAGGAGAGAATGGGCTTAAACCGCCTGCCCGCCCCGCTCTACGAGGCGGCGCTCCTGCGCCTCAACCACCCGGAAGCCACGCTGCAGGAGCTCGCCGAGCTCGCCGAAATCGGCAAAAGCGGCATGAACCACCGCCTCGCGCGGCTGGTTCGCATCGCAAAGGAGATCCGTCATGGGTAATTTCACGCATCTGCATGTACATACACAATTCAGCCTGCTCGACGGCGCGGCGCGCATCCGCGACCTGGTGAGCCGCGCAAAAGCGATGGGTCAAACTTCGCTTGCCATCACGGACCACGGCGTTATGTACGGCGTCGTCGATTTCTATAAAGCCTGCAAAAAAGAAGGCGTCAAACCAATCATCGGCATGGAGACCTATGTCGCCCCGCGCTCGATGACAGACCGCGAAGGCTCACAGGACCGCGAATATGCGCATCTGATCCTGCTGTGTAAAAATGAAACGGGCTATCAAAACCTCATGGCGCTCTCCAGTGAGGCGTTTCTGCACGGCTTTTACTACCGCCCGCGCATCGACTATGACCTGCTCGAACAACATGCCGAAGGCCTTGTCTGCCTCTCCGCATGCCTGGCGGGCGACATCCCGCAGGCGCTGCTGGCAAACGATTACGAGAGCGCGCTGCGCCATGCAAAGCGGCTGCAGGGCATGTTTGGCGAAGACTTCTACATCGAGCTGCAAAACCACGGGATTCCCGAGCAGATTCAGGTGCTGCCGGGGTTACGGAAAATCGCCGCCGAGATCGGCGCGAAGACCGTCGTCACCAACGATGTGCACTATGTCTCTCCCGACGACGCAGAAGCACAGGATGTGCTGCTCTGCATCCAGACGCAGCGATTTGTGGACGAACCCGACCGCATGCGCATGGAAGGCGACCAGTTTTATCTCAAAAGTGAGGACGAGATGCGTCTGGCTCTGCCGGAGGACGCTGAGGCGGTCGACAACACAGCAGAAATCGCTGAAAAGTGTAACCTTGATATCGCGTTCGGCATCCGCCGCATGCCCGCGTTCACTGCGCCCGACGGCATGGACAACGCAACATATCTGCGCAAGCTCTGTTATGAGGGCATGGCGAAAAAGCTGCCGCATGCGGACGACGAAGCGCGCGAGCGGCTCGAATACGAGCTTGGCATCATCGAGAAGATGCAATTCGTGGACTATTTTCTGATCGTTTGGGATTTCATCCATTACGCCAAGGTCAACGGCATCATGGTCGGCCCCGGCCGCGGCAGCGGCGCTGGCAGCCTCGCGGCGTATTGTCTCGACATCACGGACGTCGACCCGCTCGAGTATAATCTGCTTTTCGAGCGCTTTCTCAATCCCGAACGCATCAGCATGCCTGACTTCGACATCGACTTTTGCTACGAACGGCGGCAGGAGGTCATCGACTATGTCGCCGCGAAATACGGCGATGGGCACGTCAGCCAGATCATCACCTTCGGCACCATGGCGGCGCGCGCGGTCATCCGCGACGTCGGTCGCGTGCTCCGCGTCCCATACGCGGAAGTGGACCGCTTGAGCAAGATGGTACCGTTTGAACTGAATATGACGCTTGAGCGCGCGCTCTCCATCTCGCCCGACCTCAAGGCACAGTATCAAAGCGACGAAAACACGAAGAAGATCATCGACCTTTCGCTCCGGCTGGAAGGATTGCCGCGCCATAGTTCGACGCACGCGGCTGGTGTCGTGATCTCCAGCGTCCCAATCACCGAGGTTGTGCCGTTGCAGGTAAACGACTCCGTGATCACAACGCAGTTTCCGATGACCACGCTTGAGGAACTTGGGCTGCTCAAGATGGACTTTCTTGGCCTTCGCACACTCACGGTCATCCGCGATACGCTCAATTTCATAGCAGAGGACGGCCTGACGCCACCCGATCTCGACCGTGTGCCGTTTACCGACCCCAAGGTCTACCAGATGATCGCATCCGGCGACACGGACGGCGTGTTCCAGCTTGAGTCCGGCGGTATGCGCCAGTTTTTGCAGCAGCTCAAGCCGGACTGTTTTGAAGACCTGATCGCCGGCATCTCCCTCTACCGACCCGGCCCGATGGAGCAGATTCCGCGCTATGTGCGCGGCAAGCACGACCCCGCGAGCGTCGCCTACCTGCATCCCCTGCTCGAGCCCATCCTCTGCACCACCTACGGTTGCATGGTGTATCAGGAACAGGTCATGGAGATCGTCCGCGCGCTGGCCGGCTACTCCTACGGGCGCAGCGATCTTGTTCGCCGCGCGATGTCCAAGAAAAAGCACGACGTGATGGCAAAAGAACGCGAGTATTTCATCCACGGCACCGAGGGCGTTGTCGGCGCGGTGGCAAACGGCGTGCCGGAAGCAGTCGCGGATAAAATATTCGACGAAATGATGGATTTCGCGTCCTATGCGTTCAACAAATCGCACGCGGCGGCATACGCGGTGCTCGCCTACCGGACGGCATACCTGAAATACTATTACCCCGTTGAGTTTCTCACCGCGCTGATCAACAGTTATATGGGCTCCGTCGATACGGTCGCCAAATACGTCTACAGCGCGCAAAGCCACGGCTTAAAAGTCCTCCCGCCGGATGTGAACTTCTCCCGCGCGAGATTCTCTCCGGAGAATGGAGCGATCCGATTCGGTCTTGCCGCCGTGCGCAACGTCGGCTCGTCCGTGATGGTGGCAATGGTTCAAGAGCGCGTACAAAACGGCAGGTTCAAAGATTTCTTCGACTTTTGCGACCGCGTGGACGGGCTGAACAAGCGCATGCTCGAGGCGCTCATCAGCGCGGGATGCTTTGACTCCATGGGCGGAAAACGCGCCCAATACCTCGCTGTTTACGAGCGCGCGCTGGACGCCTCCGCCGCCGCGAAAAAAGCGCGCGGCGCGGGTCAGATGTCGCTGTTCGACCTCGATGGCGGCGAGTCGCTGCAGAGCGCGCACACACCGCTGCCGAATATTGCGGAGCTCTCCCACCAGATCATGCTCACCAAAGAGCGCGAGTCCACGGGATTATATCTCTCCGGCCATCCGCTGGATAACTTTGAATCGCAGATGAAAAACCTGCAGCATACCATCGACGACCTTGCGGAAGCGGACGGAACCGGCGTTGTCAAGGACGAGCAAACGGTCATCGTCGCAGGACTGCTCACACAGTGCAAGCAAAAGCCCACCCGCGCCGGCACCGGGCTGATGGGTTATGCGGTGCTCGAAGGCATCACAGGAAGCGTGGAGGCCGTTCTCTTCCCGCGCGTGCTCCAGCAGGCGGCGCATCTGTTTGTAGACGACGCGCCGGTGCTCGTGCGCGGGCGGCTCAACATCCGCGAGGATCGCGCCAACTCCCTGCTGATTGAGGACATCAAACCGCTCGGCGAAGCGAACCGGAGCGTGTATATCCGCTTTGAGTCCCTGCCGGAGGACGTGATGCAGCGCGCCTGCCATTTTCTGAAAAAATTCCCGGGCGACACCCCGGTCGTTCTGTACGACGCGGCAAAGCGGATCGGCAAAGGTGTGCCGAACGAGTACCGCATATCCGTGTCGGACGCCTTTATCGCCGCAGCGGAAGACCGCTTTGGCAAGGAATGTGTCAAAATCAAATAGAGCGCGTAAACCGCGCCGAGAGGATAATAAATTTATGTCCCCAAAGATGAAACCCCCGGTTCAAAAAAACGACGATCTAGTCGTAAGCATCGAGTCCCTGACCAACGAGGGTCAGGGTGTTGCCCGCGTGGAAGGCTACGCGGTGTTTGTCATCGGCGCGCTCGCCGGCGAGCAAGTCAAGGCGCATGTGATCAAGGTCATGCCCTCCTATGCCATCGCCAAGGCGATTGAAATCATCAAACCCTCGCCCGACCGCGTCGCTCCCGCCTGCGACGTATTTTCGCAGTGCGGCGGTTGCGCGCTCTGGCACCTTAGCTATCCCGCGCAGCTGGAGCAAAAGCAGCAGTGGGTAGAGGATGCGCTCGTCCGTCTCGGCGGATTTCCCGACGTACCGATGCAGCCTATCGTCGGCATGGAGGAACCCGTGCGCTACCGCAACAAGGGCAGTTTCCCTTTCGGGCTCTCCGGCAACGCAGCCGTGTTCGGCTTTTACGCCGAGCGCAGCCACCGGCTCGTGCCTTTTGCGGACTGTCCGATTCAGGATGAACGGATCGTGGACGCCGCCCGCCGCGTTGCCGCCTGGGCAAATGCCTGTAATATTCCCGTCTATGATGAAACCGACGCAAGCGGACAGCTTAGGCATGTCGTCGCGCGGACGACCGCCGAGGGTGAATGCATGGTCGTTGTGGTCACGAAAGGTCAGCTGAAGAAGAAGGACGATCTGCTTTCGTTTCTGGAAGGATGCGACAGCGTTTGGCACAACGAAAATCCGAAGCAGACGAACGTCGTCTTCGGCGAGCGGTTTACGCTGCTAGACGGCAAATCCACGCTCACCGAAACCATTGGCGAGCTGCGCTTCTCGGTCGGGCCGCAATCGTTTCTGCAGGTCAACCGGATCCAGACGCAGGCGCTCTACGAAACCGCGCGGGAATTCCTCGCGGCAAAGCCGGACGAAACCGTCGTGGACGCGTACTGCGGCGTCGGCACCATTTCGCTGCTGATCGCATCCGACTGCGCGCGCATCGTCGGCATCGAGCAGGTTGCGCCCGCCGTTGAGGACGCGAAAGCGAACGCCGCGGACAACGGAATAGCAAACGCTGAATTTGTCTGCGGCAATGTGGAGGACGTTCTGCCCCGCCTGATCGCGGACGGCGCCGCCGTGAACGCGGTCGTGCTCGACCCGCCCAGAAAGGGCTGCGAAGAGGCGGCGCTGGAAGCCATCGCAAAGAGCGCGGCAACCCGCGTGGTCTACGTCTCCTGCAACGCGGCGACGCTCGCGCGGGACTGCAAATATCTTGCCGCGCACGGCTTCGCGCTCACCGCCGTACGCCCTGTGGACATGTTCCCGCAGACGTGCCATGTGGAGACGGTGGTCGCATTAAATCGATCTGAAGATTGTTAATCTTGTAATACAGATTAGTATTAACAGAAGATCAAAGACCTATTTGAAAAATTAGATTTTTGAGTAGGAGAATGGAAGATGAACTATAAAGGATCGTGCCTTTGCGGCGCAGTCACTTTTGAGATTGAAGGGGAATTTGAGAGCTTTTACCTTTGTCACTGCGAGAGATGTCGCAAGGATACTGGGTCTGCCCATGCGGCCAATCTGTTCTCTTCTACCGCCAGGTTAAGGTGGCTGTCCGGCGAAGACAAAGCGAAAATCTATAATCATCGGTCGGAAGGACACATCAAGAGCTTCTGTTCCATTTGCGGATCGGCGCTGCCGAATATTCAGCTTGATGGAGCGCTGCTGGTTGTTCCCGCAGGATGTCTCGACAGCGACCTAAACATGAGACCGCAGGGACATATCTTCTGCGCGCATCGAGCGAGCTGGGATAACGACTTGGAAAGCGTGCCAAAGTTTGATGAGCTGCCTGATGTATGAAGACTGGCAGTTCTAAGGTCTTATAGTACTCGTGGATGCAATTGCTAAAATCGCAAATATTATTCTAAATACTATTTGACTTTATATTGGGGATGATGAAAGAAAGTTGGATAGATGTTTTTCGAGAACAATATCAAATCAATCCACGTTATAATTCTAGGAGGCGCAAAAATATGTTTAACATGTCGGATTTGCTGAATGTTCAAGTCAAGCATACTGTCTTCGGAGTAGGAACAGTGACAGAAGTAACCGCTAAAAGCATTGACGTTCAGTTTGTTGATAAACATGGTAAATTTGTTTTTCCAGATGTTTTTGAAAAGTTTCTCATAGCAATTGATCCAGCTTTACAGGAAGCATTATTAGATTATATATCCCTTTCAAGGCGTATTGCTAAAGAAAAGCAAAAATCTAAACTTGCTGAAGAAAGTGTTGTGGAAAAAAGCAAATCCTCTGAAAAGAAGCCTGTATCTAAAGTGAAAAAAACCCGAAATATAGAAGACGGATTCGATACAGATTATAATGTTAAGCATTTAGCAAAACACCCTATATTAAGTTACAAGCAAGTTGAGGAACAGTACGGTATAAAAATTTCCGGCTTTGGTAGAGGCATCAATAGAACCCCCTCAACAATTGTTCTGATTTCTTCTGTTGATAAGAAAAAAACAGGGTATGTATATCATGACAAATGGACTGAAAATGGTCAATTCATTTATTCCGGCGAAGGAAAGGCCGGTGATCAAAAGATGTCTGCTGGAAATGTGGCTATCGTGAATGCTGCAAATGAAGGAAGAGATATTCATTTGTTCGTGAAATTCTCACCCTATGAATATTACTATCAAGGCATCTTTGAACTCGTTAATTATACCTATGTTGAAGATCTGGGTGAGAATGAAAAGATTAGAAAAGAGTATAAGTTTCATTTGAAAAGAGCACAACAATGAAGAAGCTTACTGAAGTGGTAGCTGCGTTAATATGGGATAACAATAGGTTTATGATATGCCAGAGACCCGCCCATAAAGCCAGAGCCCTATTATGGGAGTTTGTAGGCGGTAAAGTCGAATCTGGCGAAACTGAAGAAAATGCGCTTATCAGAGAGTGCCGAGAGGAATTGGCTATTGACCTTTCTGTTGGTGAAAAGTTTTTGACGGTGATTCATGAATACCCTGATATCAATGTAAAGCTGACAGTATATAATGCAACAATAAAATCTGGCATCCCTCAGAAACTGGAACATAGCGATATCAAATGGATTAAAAAAGATGAAACCGCCTGTTACGATTTTTGTCCGGCAGATGTTGAAATACTGAAGAAAATTACTGAAGGTTGACCTTCACAAGGAATATAAGTGTTTAACTATTTACGTGAAGCTCTGTGAACCCTCTACGGGCGGTTTTGCTTTGTCCCAAACAGATCCCCAAATCTATGCCAACGTTCCCGAAATCTCCATGCCGACCCGGTCGCTCTCATCCCGAAACAACACATCCCCCTTGCGATCCGACAATTCAACCGTCACCTGCGCCGTGATGCTTTCCTCAATCTCGCGCAGCATCATGCCGTTTTTCGGCGCCTTGAGTATCCCGCCTCTGGCATATGTCGCCGTAAACGCGAGTGTGTGCGTCGAGCTCTGCAGCGTGGCCTTGATCCTCTCGCCGTCCGTCTCCAGCGAGCAGACCTTGCTCCGGTTGTAGGTTGCAAACCGGTAGAATCCCTCATCCGTACGCAAAAAGCAAATCAGCCCCAAAAAAGACCTGCCGAGCCACGGGATGCGCGCATATGAGAACATAAACGACGCGCTCTGCGAAGCAAAGTGATTCGCCTGCATCCAGATCCACGCTTCCGGGAACGACCTGCCCCAGTCCTTCTCGATATACCCTTCCCCGCCGGTCATATCGATTCGTGCGCCGTTGTAGACCATCGTGCCGACGATCGCATGCCGGATGTTCACGATGCCGTGATAGCACTCCATACCCGAAACGAACGAAAACGGGCCCATGATGCCGGGATGCAGCAGCGAAACGGGATATTTTTCGATGTTTTCAAACCGCAGGCTTGCCGAAAGGCGCGTCGTTTCGTTGCTCAGGTCAACCTCAATCCCGCCGTCCCAGAAATGGTTGTTCCCGATGCGAACGTCAAATTTGTTGCGCTCAGCAGAAAATGCATCGATCGAAAACCGGAAATACTCCGTCTTTCCAGTGATTGCGTTGATCAGCTGAATAAACGCGTGCGACTCCGCCCGGCTCTTGCCGATCGATACACCGGGAATGAGCGCAAACACCGTTTTGCGCTGCGCGTCGATTAGCTTGAGGTACCATCCCTCGAAATACCCCTTTTTGCGGTGCGTTCCCTGATACGCCTCCTGATGCCAAACCTTTATAAAACTCATTCGTCTCTCCCGATACAGTTCGTTGGTTGATCTCGCTTTTAAACCAGCCGCCCCTTGCGAAACGGTGCGGTCATAAACCGCCATGCCGCCTTGCCGCCCGTGAGCCAAGCGATCTGCCTGTCGTTCTTCGTGTTTTGCAGCATCCGCGGCACAAAGAACGCCGCAACCGTCTCAGGCCGATCGGCGAGGATATTGAAAATCCTGCGGAACCGCTCGTCGGTTTCAATTGCGGCAACCGCGCCGTCCGGCGTCTTCGTGATAAAGTCAGTCAACATCATACCCGGCGAAAGTCGCCCGGCGATGACGCCCGATCCCGTCAGCTCTTTGGCGAGCCCCTTCATAAAATACGTGAGCGCGCGTTTTGTTGTTCCGTAGAGAATCGTTTTTTGCTGGATCATGTTGTTTGAGCCGAGGCCTTCCATGCTGTAGATTGCGCCGTGCCCCTGGTCGCGCATACCTTTTGCCGCAACCTGCGCGCCCAAAATCATACCCGTGACATTGGTGCCAACAACGGCCTGCACATACTGCTCGTTGGTATTCCAGATCCAGTCGTGCGGCGCATTTTGCCCGGCGTTGTTGATCCAGATATCGACCGCGCCAAAGCGCAGGGCCGCTGCGTCCCAGAGCGCCGCCAGATCATGCTTCTCCTGCACATTGCAGGGAACATATTGATACGAGTCTTCAAACGACTTCAGCGCCTCTGCCGTCTGAGGATGCAGGCTCTCGCCTCTGCCGGAGAGCGTAACCCTGCAGCCCGATTTTAAAAACTCCATAGCCATCGCAAGACCGATACCCCGCGTGCTTCCGGTGATGACAACGTTTTTCATGTATACCCACCTCTGCCTTGTGAATTGAACTGCTAAAAAATACGTCTTGTTTGTAAAGAAGCTTTACTATAAAATAGACAAAGTCGTCGTATTTGTTTATCTTGTTCCATTTTAGTGCCACGGAGGATCGTTCGTCAATCATTCATCTGCATGTTCCCAAAGACGCGAATTTGCGATATGATAGACCCAATGGCGTAAACACCGCTTTCGTTGCTCCCTGACCCTGAAACGAGCCATCCAAATGAGCAATCCATACGACAAGCATTATGAGAACGAGGCTTATTTCGGGAACCCGTATCCGGAGCTGGTTGCGTTCTTTCAGAATTATCCGGCTCGAAATGCGGTTCTTGATCTCGGATGCGGTCAAGGCAGGGACGCTCTGTTTCTCGGGAGAATCGGGTATCGTGTCATCGGTATCAATCACTCCCGTATCGGCATCCGGCAACTGAACACGGCCGCGCAGAAGGAGAAGCTTCCGGTCTCCGGACTGGTTACAGATCTTTATACGTTTGCTATAGCCGACGAGTTTGATATGGTGCTGCTGGACTCCATCTTTCACTTTTACCAAAAGGATATGGAGCGAGAAACAGCCCTACTCAAACGGATTATTGAAGAAATCAAGCGCGGTGGCGTCATCTGCAACTTCATATTGAAAGGCGCCGGGCGGGAACGGCATCTGAAAAAGATCATATCCGAAAGCGGCGTATCTTTTGAGGTTTTGTTAGATATTTATACGAATTATCCCGAGTACGGTGCGCTATTTCACATGTATGTGATTCGGAAAGCGCCATAATTGATGTCCCCCGATATTACGCGTTTCACCAGGCAAGACATAGGTGAATGCAACATAAACAACACTCTTGACAGGTGGTGCATATGGAACTATTGCTCAACATACTGCTGATCTCTTCCAGCTTTCTGCTCATCGCCTTAGCGATGCGAACGGGCAGAAAACTGAACGTTACCGGTATGCCCGCGCTCTTTGCCATGATCGTTTTCTTCCTGATCTGGGTTGTTGGCAACATCATAGAATCGAATGTAACGAGTTTCCAATGGATGCTCTGGGGGAGAAACTTCCAGCAAATCGGTGTGTTCATCACCCCGTTGTGCACGTTTTATTTCAGCATGTCATATACATCGAGTAAGAAACTGAAGCCGTTTGCATATGTCATCACGGTGATCCAGATCATCTCGGTGCTGTTGATTTTTACGGATCAATTCCATCACCTCATGCGCGTCAGCGTCGAGCTGCAACAGGATGCGGTGTTTGGGCGCGCGCTGGTCGTTGACTCCACGACGCTGGGCACAGTGCTCGTTGCATTCAACTTCTGTATTCCGTTGATCGCGCTGGGTATTCTCTTTATGTTCGTACGATCCGTTTCCAGAAGCTTAAAGCGCCAGCTCTGGCTGATCATCATCAGCATTCTATCGACGTTTGTCGTTGCCGTGATCCAGTCCACGGTGTTGAGCGATTTGAATATCAATATACCCATCCCGGTGCTCAACGTTCCCAGCGTTCTGCTCTTGTCATATGCTGTTCTGCGCCGGGGATTTGTGGAAGTCACGCCAACGGTAATCAGCAAGGTTTTTGAAGTCATCGATCAGGGCATTATCGTCATTGACTGCAACGGCTCGGTTGTCGAATTCAACAAGCGCGCCGCGGAGCTGATGCGCGCGGTCAACCGGCCGGAACTCCTTCGCATCGGATCGCCTGTTTCAAGTGTGTTGTACGACGCGAACAAGACTATCGAGCAGGAGGAGTTTTCGCCCGATGCGTTCCCTGCTGAGCTGACAAATCCGCAAAGAACAATACGTCTTTCACTTGCGTACCACAAACTGGAACATTCCGGCAGGCGTCCGATCGGATATGTTTTTGTGCTGACCGATATCACAATGCTCCGGGAAATGGCCGAGGTCGACGCCTTGACAGGTGTTTATAACCGGGACGGCATTTTCAATGCATTTGCTTTTTTGCAGAGAACTTTGGACGATAATCCCGTCATCAGCGGAATGATCATCGATGTGGATCGTTTTAAAGAGATCAATGATACATATGGGCACATCGGAGGCGACTGCATTTTAAAAGATTTTGCAAATATCATGCAGGAGCTTCTACCTGTCGAATCCATATATGGCCGACTCGGCGGCGATGAGTTTGTCGTTCTGCTGGTCGGCGACATAGAAGACGCTTTTTCAGTTGCTGAAGCGCTCCGGGAAAAGGTGTCCGGCCGCAGCGTCATGTATCTGGATCAACCGATCCGGTACACCGTCAGCATCGGAGTCGCGCAGCTGCACATCGGCGGCATTATCCTGACCGATCTGCTGCACGAAGCCGATCACGCGCTGTATCAGGCAAAGCATCAGGGAAGAAACAAAACGAGCATAGAACAAGACGGATAATAACGCATATGGCAGGTGTCGCACCGCTTGCTCTTACCTGCATATATCGATCAAAACAATTGAAACAGTGAGGATATTGATGCGTCACATAGAAGCATTCATCAACCCGGATGATAAAATCATAACGCAAACTCGCGCGCTGGAGGGTATCTGTCGCGCGCACGACGGCTTAACGGGCAAACTCTTTATCGACCCTTCGCTCAACTTCTCAGCGGATATCCCCTGCCTGTTCGCGTTGTTTGAAGACGACGAACTCGCCGGTGTTCTCACCCTCTTTTCGCCGCGGCGTGACGAGGTGGAAGCGGTCGGCCTGACGCACCCGGATTACCGTAAAACTGGCATATTCCGCGCGCTCGTTTCCGCCGCCGCCGAATCTTGCGCCGCATTTGACATTGCGGACATTCTGTTTGTCTGCGAGCAGGCATCCGCTTCCGGCACCGCCGCGGTCGCTGCCCTGGGCGCCGCGCTGGAGTATACCGAATACAGCTTGAAATTTGACCGTGCGTTTCCATACGCGAAGTTGCATATTCCGGAGGGGCTGACCCTGCATCGCGCGAGATTGGAAGACCTGGACGAACTGATCCGCATCAGCGGCGATAGTTTTCAGGAAGATAGCGATCACGCGCGCCAGATCATCGCTCGCGTGCTCGCTTCCGAAGGCCGCGCGCAGTATCTCGCGCAGCTAAGCGGAACCCCTGCCGGCATTGTCAGCACGGGATATGACAACGGCGCTACCACCATCTACGGCCTTGGCGTAACTCCCGCCGTACAGGGCAAGGGCATCGGTCGCGGCATCCTCGCGCTGTTGCTGCAGGAGTTGCTGCCGGAGCATGAAGAAGATATCCTCATCGAAGTGGACAGCGTTAACGCAGGTGCGTTGCATCTTTACCTGTCAAGCGGCTTTATCAAGCAGGCGTCGTTTGATTATTACCGCGCGAAAGCCGGGCGCTTTATAACCGCCGATAACGTTTAGATATCCCTGTGATTCAAATTTGGAGAACAAAGCGATATGAAAGAATATAAAATCCATCCGTCCGGCTACGCCGTGCGATATCATGATCTGCCCGGCGAGGAACCGCCGATCGTATTTATCCACGGTCTGGGATGCGCCAGTTCGTTTGAGTATCCCCGCGTGATGACCGATCCCGCGCTGCGCGGACGGCGGGCGATCCTAATCGACCTGCTCGGCGCAGGGTTCAGCGACCATCCGTCCGGGTTTTCATATACGGTTGAAGACCATGCCGCATATCTGGCGCAAATGCTTGAGCGCCTAAATCTGCGCGATTTTATTCTCTACGGGCACAGCCTCGGCGGCGCGGTCGCCATCTGCCTTGCGTCGCTGCTCAAGGACCGGCTGCGTCAGCTGATTCTGGCGGAAGCCAATCTTGATCCGAGCAAAAAACCGGCGGTCAGCAAGAGAATTGCATCGCAGGAATATGAAGACTTCCTGACACGCGGATATAACGATCTGCTCGCGCGCGCAATGCGGAGCAATCCGTTCTGGGGCGCGACGCTCGCGCACTGGCTGCCAGAAGCCGCCTGGAAAATCTCCTGCTCGGCAGCGCGCGGCGGTATTTCTTCCTGGCGGGAGATGCTCTACGCTTTGCCCAGGCCAAAGTCGTTTTTGTTCGGCGCGCATACGCTGCCAAGCGCGGACGAATCCGAATTGCAAAAGCACGGGATTCGCGTTGAGATCATTCCGGACGCCGGACACTCGATGTCGCTGGAGAATCCGGCTGCCCTTGCGGGCTGTATTGCGAGGCTTATTGCGGACTGCGAAGGCAGCGGCGTATGACGCGCTATATCGCGCTGCTGCGCGGCATCAACATCGGAAAAAGCGGGCGCATCCGCATGGACGCGCTCAAGCAGGTGTTCGAAAGTGTCGGCTTTTCGAACGTTGAAACGTATATCCAGAGCGGCAACGTGATGTTTGACTCCACTCTGCCGGAAAAAGCCGTTCGTGAAACCATTGAGCATGCAATGCGCGAAATAGCGCAAATCAACACCATAGCGGTGTTGCGAACCGAGGCGGAACTATCCCGTTTGATCGAACGTTGCCCGTTCTCCGCCGAAGAGCAGGAAGAAGCGCAGCGAATCAATCCCGAATCAGTGAGTCTCTATGTCTGCCTTTTACCGCAGCCGCCGTTGCAAGAGGTTCACGACAAACTGTACACGGCCCCTCAGAACGGCGATTCGTTTTCTATCATCGGAAGAGATATTTACTTGCTGCTGCAGCAAAGTTTGCGGCAGTCCAAGCTTGCCATACGCGTACAGAAAGCCTTCCCCGACGCGACCGTCAGGAACTGGAATACCCTTTCAAAACTGAACGGGCTGTGCCGGCTACTTAGAAAGGAGAATCATTTATCATGAATAACGAAACTCAGCCGCTGGGCCGGTCCATCGAAGATTATACGCGGGCTGTTGCGGCGGGCGCGCTGCCGCGCGCATATCGCGGTATCCTTTCCGCGTTGACCGCATTTCAGTCCGCCTGGAAGCGCTCGCACCCGGAGGATGCCGTCGGGGCGCTTTATCCGGGGTATCTCGATATGAGCTTTATCTCCTTCGCGTCCGATCCGCTGCGGCAAAAGCGGTTGAAGATATCGCTCGTCTATCTGCATGCAGAGGGTGTGTTCAGTCTCTGGCTTGCGGCGGCCAATCGCTCAATTCAGGCGGAGACGTCCGCTGCGCTGCGCGACAAAACGATTGCGCCCTATGCGCTCTGCTCACTCAAACCCGGCGTAGACGCCATCATCGCGCACGATTTGCCTAAGCCATACTCGTTTGACGCGCCGCAGCAGCTCACGCAATCGCTCATGCAGGCAGCCGAAGCGTTCGCTGCGGATATGACAGCGTTGCTTGAACAAAAGCCGTAAAGGAGCCGCAATGGAGATTCCCGCGCTATCCCGGGAAGAACTGCCGCAGTCTCGGATTTGTCCACTCAGCAGAGAACAAGTCAAAGACGGTATCCGATTTACGCCTATGCGGTATCAAAACCCGTCATCCACACGTCATACATAATAAAAACCCCCATACGGGGGTTTTTATTATGCTTCTATCAGCTCTTTTTCTTCGTGGTGCGCTTTTTCGTCGGGGTGGATTTTTGAGAATCATCGCCGAAGATACTGCCGAGCAGCGAGCCGCCGAGGCTGGAGGAATTGTTTCCGCCGCCGCCGAGCAGCGAACCAAGCAAATCTCCGCCGATGCCGGAGGAGCCGCTGTTTGAACCGCCGAGCAGTGAGCCGAGCAGGTCTCCATCATCGTCATCGTCGTCATCCGCATCGGAGAGCAGAGAACCGAGCAGCGAGCCCGCGCTGCTGTTGCCGGAGGATGTGTTATTGCCGCCGAGCAAAGAACCGATCAACGCGCCGCCAAGCGAGGAACCGGAGTTGGAGTTTCCGCCGCCGAGCAGGTTGCCGAGCAGCGAACCCGCGGCGTCGCTAGTGCCGCTGCCGAGCAGGCTGCCGATCAGCGAGCCGGAGCCGGAATTGCCGCCGCCGAGCAGGCTGCCGAGAATGGAGCCGATGCCGCCGGAGTTGTTCTGATTCTGCTGGCCGAGCAGGGACAGGAGCAGAGGCGCCAGCTGCAACAGGATCGACATGGTCTGGTTCTTTTGCAGGCCCGATTTCTTCGAGAGCGCGCTCACTGTTTTATTCGTATCATCACCGAAGAGATGTTTTAGAATTTTTGCGCTGTCCGTTGCGTCAACGCCTGAAAGAAACGATTTAACATCGCTTGCGTCGGCCGAAGCGTGATCGCCAAGCGCCTTTGTGAGCGCCTGTTCGCCTTTTTTTGTGCTCGCGTTCTGCTGCATGCCTTCGAGCATCAACGGAACCGCCGCGCCGATAAGGGACTCTACCTCGGACTTCTTTGCACCGCTGTTTTTGCTCAGCGCGCCGATGGTATCGCCGCCAAGTAATGATTGAATGAGAATGTCGTTGTAATCCATTTGATTCTCCCCTTCCTGTACTGTGCCAACGTATTTTGTTTGATTATATCTCGTGATTCAAAAATGTTCTGTGATAATGTCGGATAACGCCGTACCATCGAATATCTGTATCCCGGTGCAAACTCGCTTGACTCCGTAGTGATAGAAAAACCGCCTGCGATCGTTCTATGCGATTCGCCGGCGGCAGTTTGCTCGGGTTGCGCCAATTATCGCTCCACGCAACCATCATACCATTCATCATTGTGCGCTTCAAGCGCGTTTTTTAATCAGGTTTTACATATGCTCTTTGTTCTCATAGAGAATCAGCATGAGCACTTCGGCTTGCTGCTCGCCACTGTTACGCAGCGCATGCGCCTGTCCGTCTTTGCACAACTGCATGTCCCCTCTTGAGAGCGATACCCATGCGCCGTCATCAAACACCTCTACGGTGCCGGAGAGGACGAAATACGCTTCAAACTCACCCTCGTGCCGGTGCTCTCCGATCGACGCGCCGGGCGGAATCACCGTCCGGGAGAAGAGATGCCCCGCACCATACGCCGCCTCCGCCGTCAGAAAATCATGAAACGTCAGCGCGCCTTCCCCGCCGCGGATGTTTTCGCGTACGCGAACCTGCTGTTGTCCCGCTCGCTTGATCATATTATTTCTCCTTCTATGCTTTTTGCATTGGTGATTCTAATCGTTATAGATTCCCGGTGTAGACGAAAGCCAGTTTCTCGCGCGCCACATCCGCCAGCCGGTAGATGGTTTCCGGCGGGGTCGGCTCCGCGCTTGCCATCCGGTGCCGCGGGAAAAAGCGCGACAGATGCAGCGGGATCGTATCAGACAGCGCTGCCAGCCAATCCGCCTCGGCGCGCATCTGCTCCTCGCTGTCGTTGAATCCGGGAACGACCAGCGTCGTCACTTCCAGATGGATCCTGCCGGCGGCGCGCGCAATCGCGTCGCAAACGGTAGAAAAGTCTCCTCCCAGTTCGCGGTATCCCTGATCGGAGAACGCCTTCAGATCGATATTCGCCGCGTCCACAAAAGGCAACAGCCGTTCCCAGGGCTCAGGCAGGATCATGCCGTTTGTCACGAGCACGACCTTCAGGTCATTTCGCTTGGCCAGTTTCGCGCAGTCGAGCACATACTCATACCCGATCAACGGCTCGTTATAGGTAAACGCCAGCCCGATGTTTCCCTGTTTGCGGTATGCCAGCGCGGTTTCAACCAGCGCTTCGGGCGAAATCTCCTGCCAGTCGACGCCGTCCGCTCCAACCTTGGAGATCCCGCTGTTCTGGCAGTAGGCGCAGTCCATGTTGCAGCCGTAGCTGCCGACGGACAGGATCGTCGATCCGGGAAAAAACCTGCGCAGCGGTTTTTTCTCAATCGGGTCGAGCGCCATGCTCGTCACCCTGCCGTAATTTTCGCATATGATTTTGCCGCCCTGATTCACGCGCGCGCCGCAGTACCCGCGCCGTCCCTCTTCCGGTGCGCATTTACGCGGGCAGATCGTGCAGACGGCTCTCATGTGTGGCGCACCACCTCGAAACGGTCCAGCTTGCAGCGTTCATAAGCAGGAATGCCTGCTTTTTTCTTGGCGATGTTGATCTGCTCCTCGACCGTATCGATTCCCTCCAGATGCGGCAGCAACAGACCTTTACGATAGCCCGAGGTGACGATCACGCCGTAGCGTTTGACGTCCAGCTGGCTTGGCGAGTCGATGCGCTCCGTTGGCCCCAGCACGTCCACACTATAGGTGATCCGCTCAAGTTCGTCCGGCGTAACCGGATCAAACCGAGGATCCTCGCTGCAGGCCGAAACAGCGTTTCTCACGATCTCCTCGGCGATGCTGCCGGTCACAGCGGATATTGTACCGATGCATCCGCGCAGTTTTCCCGCAATCTTGAGCGTAACGAACACACCGGCCCGTTTGTTTGAAATCTCCTCCGGCAGATCGTCCGGCAGCGCCGGAATCTCACCGGTGCGGACAAATGATTCCACCGTTTGGCGCGCGAGCTGAACGAGTGCGTCCTCTCCCGCGCGGACACCGGCAATCCGCTCTCGCTCGGCTTTCTGGTAGAGCATGTCAAACACGCGGCTCTCGTCCGGCTGGTCCGGTGTAAAGGCTGCAACGGCGTATCCAACGCCGAACGGGCCTTCGTAGCTCAATAGCTCGCTTTTTACTTTGACACGGTCAAGCGCGCCCGCCAGAATCCAGAACGTTCTCAATCCGCACTCGGCGGCGTCCTCGCTGAGCGTTGCGTCCATGGTCATCAGCGAAAAAAAGTCGCCCCGCTCCATCGCGTCTCTCGTCTGCCGATCGAACTCCGGTCCGCTGGCATGATAGCCGTACGGGCCGCTCTCCAGCAATTTGTGCGAAAGATCGCCGCTGGCGACGACCACAACGTCCTTGTTCAGCTCGTCCGCTGTTTTCTTGATGCTTTTGCCGAAGCGGTAGTGTGCTGCCGCGTCCATGCCGGACAGACCGACACGAACAACCTCGCAGGATAAGTCCTGCTCAGCGAGGAATGTGAGCGGTATCAGCGTGCCGTGATCCAGGTGTTTATCCCGTTCCCCGCGCGTTCCGGCCGGAAGGCCCGCGCGCTTCGCATTCTGCTCCAGCGCCTGAACAAACGTCTCGTCATAAATTGCGTTTACCTGTACCTGCGGCGCGCCAAATTGCCCCAAGTCGCCGCGTGCTTTCCTGCCGGGCGATATATGGAAATAGTCCGCATAGCTTGTTGCATGGGATGAAATGATCACAAGCGTGTCGGGCTGCAGCTGCCGCACGCGCCGCCCGATTTCGCGATAGGACGCGATGGTCGCGCGAATCTCATATTCCTGTCCGCGTCCGATTTCCGGTAAAATGATCGGCGGATGCGGAACGATGGCTGCCAGTTGAATGGACATAACGAATCCCTCTTTTTCTACGAATATTCGGAAAAACAGGCTCGATTTCCCCGCATATTTTATCATTTCACAGATGCGGTGTCAAAAAGCAGCGACAACCAAATAGATTCATTTCACATTTTGAAAATTCAAAGCAAACTGTGGTAAAATAACAAAAACAGGAGCAGGGAGGCGCGCCGTGACGGAGTATCCGCAAAAAAAGAAAAAGCCGATTGAAATGCGCTCCGCGGCTGTGATCGCGCTGCTTGTGGTAATCTCTCTTTGCGTTCTGTTTCTGCTCGTATCCATTCCGCTGCGTGCGATGCTGGAATCCCGCGAGGCTGCGGCGGTCGAATCTACGCCAGTCCCTATTTCCATTGCGCATTCGACGCCCGCGCCCACACCCGAACCGACGGAAGAGCTCGCGATTCCTTCCGTGCTGACGTTTGACGAGAGCTCGGACAGCCCGATGCCGAAACCGGACAGCAGGTTGCCGCTCGGGCAGGGCTATCCGCTGCGCGGCACGGTGCAGTCCAACTATCCCCTGCTTTCCGTAACGCTGCAGATCACCTGCGCCTATAGCGAGGATCCGCGCTATCCATATCTTCAGACCGTCACCTTCGCGCCCGATAACGCTATTTACTCTTATCCGCTCAACGACGCACTGACGCAGGAGGGCGTCTCCCTCGATTCGCTCGTTCAGTTCTCCGCGCTCGGCGCAGGGATTCATACGCTTACGCTGTATGCTTCCAGCACCGCGCAACCAGAGCCGAAAGAGCTGTATCAGACACGCTTCTATATGCTCTCGGATCAATGGAAGAAGATTTCATCCTCGGATTTCTCTAACAACAGCTACTCAACCGCGTCCGCGTTCTTTCAGGATACGGATGCGTTCCTCTACCGTTACCAGAAGGTAGACGCGCGGTATATCGTTGCCGATCCGGACTGGGAAAACAAGTATATCGTCTCTTTCGAATGCATTCCCGGCCGAGACGCCTGGCGCATCCACTCCTATGCCCTGCCCTACTATCAGGCTGTCTCGTATTATCTGAATAACGTCCGCGTTCGCGTCTCCGGCACAAACGGGGATTCCGGTATTCTGCTGCTCAGAGATTTGATCGACACCGACAACGGCAGCTATTGCTCAAGGTTCACTTCCAGCGAGCAGTCTATCAGCCACCACGCCTTCGGTACGGCGACCGACCTCAACGGCGGCATGGGCGCAAATGACTACCAGAAGGAAAATCTCGCGCTCATCGACGACGAAGTGAAGAATAAACTGGACTTTAACGGCACAAAGAGCGAGAACGGTGTGCGGTATTACGACTTCACGTATTCCGGCGACTACCTGCTCTGGGTCTATCAGAACATCCCTGAAACGGTGATCAACTATCTGCTGTACGAATTGGCGTTCTACCGCGCGGGGTTCCAATGGGGACACTATTACATTTCCGCAAGCGACGCCATGCATTTTACGCTCACCGACAACATCCGCACCGATCACAGCGGCAACGCGGGCTTGCGCAAGGTCTTTAATTATATCGAGACCTATACGCCGCCCGATCTATGGTCTCCGCAAAGCTGAATATAAAAAAATCCGCCCAAACGGGCGGATTTTTTTATTGCTGTTGCCAGCTTATTTCTCGTTGATCTTCGCCTGCGCGGCGGCAAGGCGCGCGATCGGCACCCTGAACGGCGAGCAGGAGACATAGTTCAGACCGACTTTGTGGCAGAACTCGATGCTCGACGGATCTCCGCCGTGTTCACCGCAGATGCCGAGCTTGATGTCCTTGCGGGCGCTCTTGCCCAGTTCGACGGCCATCTTCACGAGTTTGCCGACGCCTTCCTGATCGAGGCGGGCGAACGGATCGGACTCGAAGATCTTTTTCTTGTAGTAGTCCTCGAGGAACTTGCCTGCGTCGTCACGGCTGAAGCCGAACGTCATCTGGCTCAGATCGTTCGTACCGAAGCTGAAGAACTCAGCCTGCTCGGCGATCTTGTCCGCGGTCAGCGCTGCGCGCGGGACCTCGATCATGGTGCCGACCAGATACGGAATCTCGACGCCGCGCTCCGCCATAACGGCCTTGGCGGTTTCGTCAACCGTGTTCTTGACGTATTCGAGCTCTTTGACTTCACCAACCAGCGGAATCATGATCTCGGGTACGACTTCGATGCCGGTTTCCTGCCGGGTTTCGATGGCCGCCTCGATGACAGCACGCGTCTGCATTTCGGCGATTTCAGGATACGTAACGGCGAGGCGGCAACCGCGGTGACCTAGCATGGGGTTGAACTCATGCAGGTTCTCTACGGTCTGGCAGAGCGTTTCGTAGGCAATGCCCATATCCTTGGCGAGCGCACGGATGTCGTCTTCCTCGGTCGGAAGGAACTCGTGCAGCGGCGGATCCAGGAAGCGGATGGTGACCGGGCGGCCGCCCATCGCCTTGTAGATGCCCTTGAAGTCGCTGCGCTGCATCGGCAGGAGCTTTGCAAGCGCACGCTTGCGGGATTCAACGTCCTTACTGACGATCATCTCGCGCATTGCGGGAATGCGGCTCTCGTCAAAGAACATATGCTCGGTGCGGCATAGTCCGATGCCCTCCGCACCAAATTTGACGGCGACCTCCGCATCATGCGGGGTGTCGGCGTTGGTGCGCACTTTCAGCGTGCGGACTTCGTCCGCCCACTGCATGATGGTCGCAAAATTGCCGGAAACCTGCGCGTCGATGGTTGGGAGCGCTTCGCCGTACACATTGCCGGTAGAACCATCGAGCGAGAGCCAGTCGCCTTCTTTGAAGGATTTGCCGGAGGCAAACGAGAGGCTCTTGTTCTTTTCGGAGATCACGGCCTCGGAGCAGCCTGCTACGCAGCAAGTACCCATACCGCGGGCGACGACCGCCGCGTGGGAGGTCATGCCGCCGCGCGCCGTCAGGATGCCCTCGGACGCATACATACCCTCGATGTCCTCGGGAGAGGTCTCGAGGCGGACGAGGATGACTTTCTCGCCGCGCTTGGATGCTTCAGCGGCGTCTCCGGCGGTGAAGTAGATGCGTCCGCAGGCCGCACCGGGCGAGGCCGGCAGGCCGGATGCAATCGTCGTAGCGTTCTTCATCGCCTTGGGTTCAAAGGTGGGATGCAGCAGCGCGTCAAGCGAACGCGGTTCGATCTTCATGAGTGCTTCCTCTTTGGAGATCATGCCTTCGCTCACGAGATCGACTGCGATCTGAAGCGCGGCGGCCGCGGTGCGCTTGCCGTTTCTGGTCTGCAGCATGAAGAGCCTGCCGCGCTCAATGGTGAACTCCATATCCTGCATGTCGCGATAATGGGTCTCCAGCTTCTCTGCGGTCTCTACAAACTGCTTGTAAACGTCCGGTTGTGTGGTCTTGAGCTCGTCGATGGGGCTCGGCGTACGGATGCCGGCAACAACGTCTTCGCCCTGCGCGTTCATCAGGAACTCGCCATAGAGCTTCTTCTCGCCGGTGGAGGGATTACGCGTGAACGCAACGCCGGTGCCGCAGTCGTTGCCCATGTTGCCGAACACCATGCTCTGCACGTTGACAGCTGTGCCCCAGTCGGACGGGATGTCGTTCTTTCTTCTGTAGATGATGGCGCGCGGGTTGTCCCAGCTGCGGAAAACGGCCTTGATGGCCTCCATGAGCTGTACGCGCGGCTCCTGCGGGAACTCGGTTCCTTTCTCCTTCAGGTACATCGCCTTGTACCGCTTCACGACTTCCTTCAGGTTGTCTGCGGTCAGATCCGTGTCCTGTTTGCAGTTGTTCTGATGCTTGATTTCTTCAAAGATTTCGTCGAATTTCGCTTTTTCAACTTCCATCACAACATCCGAGAACATCTGGATGAAACGGCGATAGCTGTCGAACGCGAAGCGCTCGTTATTTGTCAGTTTTGCAAGGCCGGCGACCGTTTCGTCGTTGAGACCGAGATTGAGGATTGTGTCCATCATGCCGGGCATGGAAGCGCGGGCGCCGGAGCGCACGGACACCAGAAACGGATCGGACGGATCGCCGAGCTTTTTACCGGCGTTCTTTTCGGTGATGTCGAGCGCCGCTTCGATTTGATCGATGATCTCGGGCGCAATCGACTTGTTATCCTGATAATACCGCGTGCAGGCCTCCGTAGAAACGGTGAACCCGAACGGCACGGGAAGTCCCAGCGTGGTCATCTCCGCCAGATTCGCTCCCTTTCCGCCGAGGAGCTCGCGCATCTTGGCGCTGCCTTCGCTGAACAGATAAACGTATTTGTGTGACAAAACCTCTTCCTCCTTCTATATTCTAACAACTAGATATTATACTGCCTGGCATACCGCTGTGCAAGAAATATCGCAGAATCAATAAACAGATATATCGAATATGCATACAATCATTTTCACAAAAACAGCCTAATGCAGGAAAAAACAGTTCTCTCCAAAATAAACACGGTTGCTTTTTCGTCCTGATCCGGCAAAAAAATTGCAGGGGTTCCTGCAAAATCGAGTATGTATTCGATACAGCCGACGTAAAATGCGGCTTGCGTCGCATTGTATTCTATGGTTCCGGCATCAGTCCGTTTCGTCTCGTTCGAGCACGATCATCAGATAGGACGGAATATCGTTTTGTACGTCCAATCTGATGCCGAAGAGCCGGAGATCATGCGCCTCCTTGCCAGAAAATCCCTGCGAGCGATACACAAAGTCGACCATGCGGTTTTCGGCGATTGCCGCGCCGATCTCCGCGCGCAGCCGCTCCAGATTTTCACCGCGGAAGAACGCGGCTGCATCCCTTGAAAACAACCGCATCTGCTCAAATGAAAATCCGCTGATTGCCAGCGCGCCGTCGTTGAAGAACGTGATCTCGAGCCGCTCGCCAACACGCATGATGAAAATGCCGATTTGCGAGACCGCCTCAAGAGACTCAATGTGTTTTGTCGTCTCTCTGAGGTCGGTTATTTCCGAGAAAACCGCAACCACCGCCGGTTTTCCTCCCGGCACGGACGGCGCAAGCGCCGCGTTCATATGCAGCCAGCCCTGCTCTTCCCCGTGCCGTAAATACCGGAAGCTGAGTTGAAACGACTCGCCGCTTGATGTGCAGGCGCGAATAGCGCTCTCGACCGAGACGATATCCAGCGGATGCACCGTCGCCTCCAGGAACGTCTGCTCAACATTCTGTCTGTTTTCGTAAATGCTCTTCAGGAACAAGCCGTCGCTGATAAACACAGGCTCGATCGTATCGTTTGTTTCAAGCAACACGACACCGCCGTCCAGTTGCCTCATGAGATGGTTCAGCTGCTGCGCGAAAACCGGCGTGACCGACTTTGAGATTAACGCCTCGTTGGGGCTGCCGGAAAGCCGGATGCTGTAGCGGTTCTTTCCGGCATTTTTTGCGTCGTAAAGCGCGAGATCCGCCTGTTTATAGAGCCAATCATAGTCGCACGTTCCGCGCGCGGCGACGATGACGCCGATACTCGCCGACATGGAGATGGAGCCGCGCTCCTCAACCGTATAGTTGAAACGCAGGTTTTCACATAGCGTCTTCGCTTTTTGCTCCGCGAATTCTTCTCCCGGCACTTCGGAAAGAAAGACAAAAAACTCGTCGCCGCCGATGCGCGCGATTACATCCGTAGAGCGGAATGTGCTTCGAATGACGTCGCTCATCTGCTTCAGTGCTAAATCGCCGTTCTGATGCCCCAGCAGATCGTTGACCTGCTTGAAGTTGTCCGCATCGATCATGAACAGCGCAATCAAACCGCCGCCCCCGAAGATGAGCGCTTCCTCAATCGCGTTTCGCGCGGCGGTGCGGTTTAAAAGCCCGCTCAACTCGTCGCGCAGGGCGAGTCCGCTGAGGCGGTCGATATCGCGCGTGATTTTATCCAGATCCTTCACGATCAAAAACGCCTTGATTTCGGCCGAATCCGGATCGAGCGTCATCTGCGCGGTAACGATACACTGCCGCCTTGAGCCATCCTCGCGGAGCATGCTGATCTCCGTTTCCTTTGACCGCTCGCCGCGCTGATAGGATTCAAGCAGCCGCTCGGGAGAGACAAATGCGGTGAACTTTGCCCGGTCGCTGCTTTCTACGAGCGTTTCGCAAAACCGCGCGAGAATCCTCTCGGCAAGCGGCTGCGATTCGTTTTTGGATAGCAGTGCTGAAAACTCCCCTTCTGCCCGCTCGCACAAGCCCGTGGAGATGTTGACCTCCATCAGCGCTACACCGAATCCAAGGGAAGACGCGAGCGCATTTTGCCAGCGTCTGTAGGCAAAGATGCGTTCCTGCTGCGCCGTGATATCGCGAATTGAGATAATCGCCTGTGTTCCTTTATCCGAATCTTCTTTCAGGAGCGTGAAGTCAAAGCCGTACCAGCGGTATTCGCCGTTTGCGTTTTTCATGCGAATCTCGGCTTCGCCGCTTGGCTCTCCGCGGCGGATGGACAGCCAGAACGACCGGTAGGCTTCCCGGCTCTCCGCGCTGACAAGCTCGTTAAACACCCAATCCGCGTCAAATCTGATCGAATAATCCGGCAGGTGGAACTGTTCGATCGTTTTTGTGTTCGAGATCATCGACCCGCTGTCGATGTCATACCGAATGATCATCATGCCGCGCTTTTGCGTCGCAATCCGATATTCCTCTTCGGCATCCATGAGTTTTTCCCGTTCCAAACGGGAGTTTTTGATTTTTCTATTGAAAAGCACGGCGATGTAGCCCGTTAAGAACAGCACGCTCAGCATTGCGATGCCGATCGCGATAAATCCTTCCCGCTTCTCGCGCAGCACTTTCTGATCTACGATTTCAGCCGGAATCGACCGGCAGATATACCAACCCTCATATGCGCTGGGTGAATACGCGACATACCAGCGGTTGCTCCCGGTCGCAAACTTGATGGTTCCCGTGCCACCGGACTGAATATCGTCGATCACGGTTTGCGCCTCTGCGGGTTTGATCATCTCCGCCGCGCGCAGAATGGAGAAGAGATTGTCGTTATCGTCGGTTTGAAACACTCGATCGTATCCGACAATGATGTTGCCTTGCGTATCAATCAGATATGTTTCGCTACCGTTATAGGCGTTTTCATCGAACATATCGTGCAGGATGGACGCATCCAGAACACCGACCACCGCACCGATGGTTTCTTCACCATTGCTGATCGGTACCGCGAGTAAAAACGCTTCGCCATCCTCGGTCAAATCTGTATTTCCAGCATACTCAAACGCATACGCACCGGACAGCGTTTGCGCCAAATACTCGTCCATCGTCAATTGTCTTGCGGTGGCGTCGCTGAATACACCGAATCCTTCCCGGTTTGCCGCAAGCAGCACCCGGAAATCCGAGTCTTCCACGGTCGCCTGCAGTTTCATCTGCGCTTCAATTGAAGTCGGATCTTTGCAGAGGCATGTCGTGCTCGCAAGCAACGTTAGCAACGACCGTTCGCTGTCCATCTTAACAGCTATAAGCGTTTTTTGCTCGTGCACGGCAGCAAGAAGCAGCTCCTCCGTCATCTGCTCCGCGCGGTTGCTTGCCTGTGTGGAATATAAAAGCAGGGACGCAACACTCATGCAGATTAACAGCAAGAGTATGATCGGCATCAGAAACTTATTTGAGTTTTTTTTGATCGCGCTTTCGCCTCCTCATTCGTATGCAAAGCGCATCAGGTTCGCAGGAACGAATCGTACAGGCGTTAACAGAGAGAGTGCGTAATATTACGGTGATGTATTAGATAGCTTCTATACTATTATAGCGATATTTTTACGCGCAGGCAATAACAGTTGTTTCGACATATTTTATCGTTATTTTGTGTAAAAAAACGGAGCCGGTCTCAACCGGCTCCGTCGATATGGCTTTTTTTCAGTCTCTATCACATTAAAAGACAGCAAAGATGATGGACGCTACCGTCCCGAGAATCATGATGATCGCAACGATCATGCTGAAGATCCGCAGTCCCTTACTCATGATCACTCATCCTCTCAGGATTTGCCGACGCTCGCGTAGTTCTCCGGAAAACGGGTAACCAGCGTGTCGTCCGCAATCCAACCGCTCACAATATCATTGTAATACTGATCCTGATAGAGTGAGAGTTCGTACATGTCAAAAAGGTCTTTTACGTCTTCATACGGGATCTCATGTGCAGGTTCCGTCGAAACGCGCTTGATGATGTGCCAGCCGTATTCTGACTCCACCGGTGCGGAAACGTCTCCGTCCTTGGTCAGCGCCAGGGACGCGGTCAGGAACGACTCGACAAAGCTTGCGCCTTCACCGACCAGATAACCGTCCTTGTTCTCGGGGCTGTCCATGCCCGGGTCTGTGTTGTACTCGGAAAGCAGTGCTTCAAAGTCCTCGCCTTCGGCGATTTTGCTTTCAACGATGTTTGCCGTGAGCTCATCCGCAACGAGGATGTGGCGCACGCGGAAGAATCCCTCGGGCACATACAGCGGCGGTGCATTGTAGCCGTAGAGCGAATAGGACTCATAGGTGAAATACTGAGAAGGCGTTGCGTCAAAGGCTTCCTTCTGTGCGGCGAGCTCTTCGTCGTACTTCGCCATCAGTTCCTCATCGCTCAGCGTAATGCCCTCGAGCAGCGCCGTGCGGTGTTTGCTCACCAGCAGATCGTTGACGGCGTCTTCGAGCATCTGCGCCTTGAGCTTGCTGACGGTCGTTTTATTGGAAACGAGCGCTTTGGTGAAGAGCGTTTTTGCATAGGCGTCAACATTGGATGCGCCGGCCTGCGTCGCCTGGTCGACAAAGCTCTGCAGCGTCGAATCATAATTGGATGCCGCGGTCGCCTTTGCCTGATCCATCTCTTCAGCTGTCAGTTCGATGCCGGCGGCCTTTGCCTTGTAGGCACGGACGGCGGTGTCGATCAGCGTACCGAGAATATACTCGCGGTAGGCTTCGATCCCCTCGTCGGTCGTCGTATCGTATCCATAATAGGATGCGTAGCTCTGGCTGTTGTAGTATGCGTTGCTCAGCTGCGTTACGGTGATCTCCTGATCGCCGACCATCGCGGCGGGCACGGTCTTCGCGCCACAACCGAATAGTGAAATCGCCGCCAGCAGCAGCGCTGCAGCCAAAGCAATCGTCTTGTTGAGTTTCATGTTAATCTGTCTCCCTTGCCGTTGGTAAACTACCATTTTATTATCGAGGTTGAAACGAATGAATTATACTCTCGGGCGCTGATATTGTCAATTCAAACGCCGATTGCGGCGCATCAGGGCATGATCCTGAGAAACGCTGCCATGCCGCCCGTGTTGCCTTTATCCCTGCGATGGGAATACAGCTCCGGCGTTTCCATTGTGCAAATGTCGAACAAAGAGATGTGCTCCAGCGGAACGCCCGCTTCGAAAAACTGTTTTGCCGCAACCATCCATAGATCGACATGCGGCCGCGCGCCGGGACGCTCCAGCACGCAAGGAATATCCGGGAATGCCTTTAAAAACTCGTCCGCGACGTTGTCCCCGACCTCGAAACAGTCCGCGCAGATCGAAGGGCCGACGGAGACGATCACGTCTGCGGGGTTTGAGCCGTAGTGTTTGGACAGCATGGATATGGTGCGCGCGCCGATGCGTCCCAGCGCACCGCGCCAGCCCGCGTGCGCGAGCCCGATGCAGCGCCTGACCGGGTCGATGCAGAAAAAAGCCATGCAGTCCGCGTGCCCCGTGATCAGCGTAATCGCCGGATCGTCCGTCACGATTCCATCGCAGGACGGCAGCGGGTCCAGCAGATACCCTTTGCCAGCGTCACTGCGGTCCACCTTGAGCACGGTCGTGCCATGCTCATAGCTGTCCATCACCATGCTCTCAAACGGGATGTTTGCCGCCCGGCAGAAGATGCGATAGTTTTCCATCACGTTCTCCCGGTTCTCCGGCCGCGAGAAACTCAGGTTGAGTGAAGAAAAATAGCCGCTGCTGACGCCGCCGGTGCGCGCGGAAAATCCGTGGTCAAACCCCTCGACCCGTTCCAGCTGCGGCTGTGTGTAGATGCCGACTTCGTTTATAACGCGCAGATTCGCACCGCGGGAAACTCGCGCAAAACCGCTGGAAAAATACGTTTCTCCGTTGATAATATGATCTTTTTGTTCCATTGAATTCTCCGTAAAAAAGGGCGGCGAAACGCCGCCGTTGCCGCCGCGCGGAAAGAGCGCTTCCGGCGGTTTTCAGTTTTTCTCATCAAGCAGACGCTGCAGTTCTTTCATAAACGTCTGCGTGTCTTTAAACTCCCGATATACGGAAGCAAAACGCACATATGCCACCTCGTCAACATCCTTGAGCTTTCTCATGACGATTTCGCCGATGTCGCGCGTGGTCACTTCGGACGCGAGCGTATTGAACACGTCTCTGCTGACGTCCTCAACGAGCTTATCCTGCACATCCGCGGCAACAGGCCGCTTTTCGCAGGCTTTTCGGATTCCCATGCGGATCTTTTCGGAATCAAACTGCTCGCGCCTTCCGTCGCGCTTCACGACCATGATCGGTATCTCTTCGATCTTTTCATATGTGGTGAACCGCTTGCCACAGTTGATGCATTCGCGCCTGCGCCTAATGGCGCTGCCGTCTTCCGTCGGGCGCGAGTCTATAACCTTGCTCTCGATGCTGGCGCAATATCTGCATTTCATGGCGTGATGCTCCTTATATGGTGCATAATTCTAAGTCATCATACCATATCTATGGGCGCAATGCCACTCCTGCACTGGATTTTATAAAATTTCTATGCGTATTTCTGCGTTTTGCCGCCGATGCATGAAATCACAGCCTTCAAAAGCACATGCATCAAAATATTTTCGGTTTTACAGCCATCTTCACGAACCGAACAGCATTGGTTCGATCGATGCGACCGACGCACTATATCTTTTGCCATGCAACGCAAAAACGAACCGGAATTCCGGTTCGTTTTTTTCTTGTTTTCAGCCAGTGATCAATATTTACGCTTCCGTGCGGCCTCGGCCTTTTTCTTACGCTTCACACTGGGCTTTTCATAGTGCTCGCGACGACGGACCTCTGCAAGGACGCCGCTACGCGCGCATTTGCGTTTGAATCGTTTCAGAGCGCTCTCCAGGGACTCGTTTTCACCTACGCGAATTTCCATTTCCTTCCCTCCCCTCTTATACGACTCTTCCTTCTGCGGAAGACGCTAAAAGTCATTATACGCGAGGCGCACTTTGAAGTCAACAGGTTTTTGCGTGTTTAAACCACACGAAAATAATCATATATACATCTTGAACCCTGTTGTTTCTGAATGTTGGCTGTGGTATAATTTTCACAGATTCTGCGTTTATGCAAACGCAAATACATTAGGGAGGAAAACTCATGAAGAAAGTCATAACGATTCTTTTGGTACTGGGCATGGTTCTGTCTGTCGTAGCTTGCGCGCCGGCAGCCGCCCCCGCCGCAGAAGCGACCGAAGCCCCCGCCCCCGTTGCAGAGGCGACAGAAGCTCCTGTTGTCGAGGAAACCGCTGCGCCCGTAGTGCTCAACATCGCTATGGTCACCGACGTCGGCAACATCGACGACAAATCCTTCAACGAATTCACCTGGATGGGATGCAAAAACTGGGCCGAAGAGAACGGCATGGTTGCAAACTATTACCGTCCCTCCGAGGATAGCGACGAAGCCCGCATCGAGACCATCAAGACGGCCATCGACAAGGGTGCGAACGTCATCGTCTGCCCCGGCTACCTGTTCGGCGCGACCTATCAGCAGCTGCCGCAGCAGTATCCCGACGTGATGTTCCTCGGCATCGACATGGGTCTGGGCGATGTGCCCGAACCGCAGGCGAACACCGCGCTGATCACCTATCAGGAAGAACAGTCCGGTTTCCTCGCCGGCTATGCTGCCGTTATGGACGGCTACACCAAGCTCGCGTTCCTCGGCGGCATTGACGTGCCCGCTGTCGTGCGCTACGGCTTCGGCTTCGTGCAGGGCGCAGATTATGCGGCCGCCAAGCTCGGCAACACCGCTGATGTATCCGTGAAGTACTGGTACTCCGGCGCATTCTGGCCGACCGACGAAATCAAAACCAAGACGGCTGGCTGGTACACCGAAGGCACGCAGATCATCTTCTCGGCCGGCGGCGGCATCCTCTATTCGGCCATCGCCTCCGCAGATGAAGCAAACGGACAGCTGATCGGCGTCGACGTCGACCAGGCCAGCGTCTCCGAGCGCATCGTCACCTCCGCGAAGAAAGAGCTCGAGAACTCCGTCAAACTGGCCCTCTCCGACCTGCTCGCCAACGGCGGCGTGTGGTCCGCTGTTTATGCGGGCGTAGAGACCAAACTCGGCGCCGCGCAGGATTGCGTCGGCCTGCCGATGGATGCGGCCTCCTGGAGGTTCAGCACCTTTACGGTTGATCAGTACAACGAGCTGTTTGACATGGTGAAAAACAACGATATCGCAATCTCTGATGCGATTGACGCACCTCCGACAGTATCCATTACTGTTGACTATCAGAACTAACGTCTGAAAAGACAATTCCATGGTATAATGGGGGCTGGGCTGCAAGCCCGGCTCCCATTGTTTTTATTTTTTTATTCTAAATTTATCCATTAAAAAACAATCCATTCGTATATCACACGTTTATCTTGATTGGGAAGGGATACCGCATATGAACGATTATGTGATCGAGATGCTCAACATCACAAAGGAGTTTCCCGGCATCCGAGCAAACGACGACATCACACTTCGCCTGCGCCGCGGAGAGATTCATGCTCTGCTGGGTGAAAACGGCGCCGGAAAGTCCACGTTGATGAGCGTCTTGTTCGGCCTGTATCAACCGGAAAAGGGAACCATTAAAAAGGACGGGAAGATTGTTCGCATCAAAGACCCCAACGACGCGAATGCGCTGAATATCGGCATGGTGCACCAGCATTTCAAGCTGGTGGAGGTGTTTACCGTGCTGGAAAACATCATCCTCGGCGTCGAACCGAGTAAAATGGGGTTCCTGCAGAAGAAAGAAGCGCGCGAAAAAGTGGTCGAACTCAGCGAACGTTACGGCCTGAAGATCGAACCTGACGCACTGATCGAGGACATCTCGGTCGGCATGCAGCAGCGCGTTGAAATATTGAAGATGCTCTACCGCAACAACGATATCCTCATCTTCGACGAACCAACGGCGGTCTTGACACCGCAGGAGATCGAGGAGCTCATGCACATCATGCGCTCGTTTGCCGCGGAAGGTAAATCGATTCTGTTCATCACACACAAATTAAACGAAATCATGGCGGTTGCGGACCGTTGCACGGTACTGCGCAAAGGCAAATGCATCGGAACCGTCGACGTAAAAGACACCGACAAGACCAAGCTCAGCCGCATGATGGTCGGCCGCGACGTTGAGTTCATCGTCACAAAGGGCGATGCAACGCCAGCCGATACGGTGCTCGAAGTATCGCATGTAACCGTTCCGAGCAAGGCACACAAAAATAACGCTGTTAAAGACGTTTCGTTCAACGTGCGCGCCGGAGAGATCGTCTGTCTGGCGGGAATCGAAGGAAACGGGCAGACGGAGTTTGTCTATGCGCTGACCGGCCTTGAGAAGCCCTCGGCGGGCGAGATCAAGCTCAAAGGCGAACCGATCGTACACATCGGCATCAAGCACGACAAACAGAACGCCGCGCACCTCGCCGGGTCGAAGACGACGTTGGTGTCGATTCGCAACCGCAGCAAGCTCGGCATGAGCCATATTCCCGAGGATCGGCAGAAGTTCGGACTTGTGCTCGATTATTCGCTGGAGGAAAACCTCGTGCTGCAGCGGTATTGGGAGCCGGCGTTCCAAAAGAACGGATTTATCAAAAAACCGGAAGTTCGCAAATACGCTGAAAAGCTGATCAAACAATACGACATCCGCAGCGGCCAGGGCCCGATTACGAGCGCCCGCAGCATGTCCGGCGGCAACCAGCAGAAAGCAATCGTTGCCCGCGAAATGGACAAAAACCCGGAACTGCTCGTCGCGGTGCAGCCCACACGCGGACTCGACGTCGGTGCAATCGAATACATCCACAAGCAGCTTGTCGCCGCGCGCGACAACGGCAAGGCGGTCTTCCTCGTCTCGCTGGAGCTCGACGAGGTCATGAACGTTTCCGACCGCATCCTCGTGATGTACGAAGGCGAGATCGTCGGCGAGTTTGACCCGAAGGTCACAACGGTCGAGGAACTCGGCCTCTATATGGCCGGCGCCAAACGGCAGTCTGCCGAAAGGACGGTGAACTGATATGAGTGATCCGAAGAAACGCTCCCTCCATATTCCCGGCGGAACGAGCATTTTAGCCTCGCTGATCTCCATCGGCGTCGGGCTCGTATTCGGGCTGATCCTGCTGTTCGTGCTGAACGCGAAAGCGGCACCCGGCGCGTTCATCAGCCTCATTTCGACCGGCTTCCGCTCGAGCGACAAGTTCGCCAAGGTGCTCTATCAGGCCGCGCCGCTGATCATGACGGGTCTTTCCGTCGGCTTTGCGTTTAAAACCGGCCTGTTCAACATCGGCGCAACCGGTCAGTATACCGTCGGCGCAGCGCTCGCGCTCATCGGCGCAATTCAATTCCAGCTGCCGTGGTATGTGTGCCTGTTTTTCGCACTCATCGGCGGCGCGTTCTGGGGCATCTTCCCCGGGTTGTTCAAAGCGCTTTTCAACGTCAACGAAGTCATCACGTCGATCATGTTCAACTGGATTGCGATGTTCGCCGTCAACCTGACGATCAATAATATGCCCATGATGCTCGCCAAGTATTGGGGCGGCGCGCAGGTGGACCGCACCGCAAACCTTGCCCAGGCAAATCCCAACGCACTGATTCCGCGGCTGGGGCTGGATACGCTCATGAAGAGCAACTACATGAACATCAGCATCTTCATCGCCGTGATCTTCGCGCTGATCGCTTGGGTCATTTTGAGCAAGACCACCTTTGGCTACGAGCTAAAAGCCTGCGGTTACAACCGCAACGCCAGCTTGTACGCCGGCATCAACGCCAAGCGCAACATCGTGTTTTCCATGGTGATCTCCGGCGCGTTCGCGGGCGTCGGCGGCGGGTTGTATTACCTCGCGGGCACCGGCCAGTATACGCTGGTAAAGGCGCTGATCATGGCCGGTTTCAACGGCATCCCAGTCGCCCTGTTGGCAACGTCCAACCCGATCGGCACCATCTTCTCGGCGTTTTTCGTCTCATACATACAGGTGGGCGGAGATGCAATGCAGCCCGATTTCGTCCGCGAAATCATCGACATTATCATCTCCGTCATCATCTACCTCGCGGCGTTCGCACTCCTGACGCGAGAGCTGCTCACCAGAAGGCAGCAGCGCAGGGAACATGATGCCGCAATCGCTGAGATGACAGCCATACTTGCCGAGAAAGAGGAGGTGAGCCAGAAATGAGTATTCTAGCCGATATCATCAGTGCAACCATCCTGTTTATGATTCCCCTGTTGCTCGTGGCGCTCGGCGGTATGTTCTCCGAACGCAGCGGCGTGGTCAACATCGCGCTGGAAGGCATCATGATCATTGGCGCGCTCTGTTCCTGCCTCTTCCTGCGCGTGCTGGAGGACAGCGGCTACGGTCCGGCGCACCCGCAATGGTCGATGTTTTTCGCAATCCTCGTGGCGGCGTTCAGCGGCGCGTTTTTCGCGCTCCTGCTGGCGTTCGCTTCCGTCAATCTGAAAGCGGATCAGACCATCGGCGGCACAGCGCTGAACATGTTTGCGCCCGCGTTTGCCATCGTGCTCACCTGGGCCATTCAGGGTCAGGGTCAAACCACGATTCTCATCCCCACCTGGTCGCGTATCACGCAGCAGACGCTCGGCATCCCCGTGAAGGAAACCTTCTGGCAGATGTTCCTCTACAAGAGCTTTTATCAGACGACGATCTGGGCGATCTTCATCTTCATCATCGCGTCTGTAGTGCTCTATAAAACACGCTTCGGTCTGCGTCTCCGCTCCTGCGGCGAGCATCCGCAGGCGGCGGACTCCGTCGGTATCAACGTCTACCGCATGCGGTATGCCGGCGTGTTCATCTCCGGTCTCCTGGGCGGAATCGGCGGCCTTGCCTACACGCTCGCGGCGGGCAGCGCGTTTCAGTCCACGGTCGCCGGCTATGGCTTCCTGGCGCTCGCTGTTATGATCTTTGGTAACTGGAAGCCGCTGAATATCCTCGGCGCATCGCTGTTCTTCGCGCTGTTCAAGATTCTCGGCTCCTACAGCGGCAGTATTCCGTTTTTACCAAAGTTCGAGAACATACGGGCAAGCGAGTATATCTATCTCATGCTGCCCTATATCGTCACGATGATCGTGCTGGTTCTTACAAGCAAGAAGTCCCGCGCGCCGAAAGCCGAGGGCATCCCTTACGACAAGGGTCGCAGATAGCGCTGCGCACCTCTATGAATACAACAGGCGCCGCGCCGGTTCGCAATCTGCCGCGGCGCCTCACTTTTCCTGCATTTGACATCTTTTTTCGGAGGTTTTATGGCGAAGCTCTATTTCCGCTATGGCGCGATGGGTTCCAGCAAGACCGCAAACGCAATCATGGTCTGGTACAACTATCAGGAGCGCTGCAAAAAGGCGCTGCTGATCAAACCCGGCGTGGACACGCGGGACGGCACCTACACGATCCGCTCCCGCAGCGGGCTTGAGGCGGACTGCATTCTGTTTGACCAGATCGACTGGGACGCGGTGCGGCGGCACGAATACGACTGCTTGATCATCGACGAGGCGCAGTTTTTGTCCGTCGAGCAGGTGGACATGCTCATCCCCATCGTGGATGATTACGGCGTACCCGTCATCTGCTACGGCCTGAAGACCGACTTCCGCGGGGAGTTCTTCCCCGGCAGCGCGCGGCTGCTGGCGCGCGCCGACACCATTGAAGAGGTGAAAACCATCTGCTGGTGCGGCAAAAAAGCGACCAACAACGCCCGCCTCGACGGCAAGGGCGGCATCACAAAGGTCGGCGCGCAGGTGGTGCTCGGCGCGAGCGACAAGTACATCGGGCTCTGTCGAAAACACTGGATGTCCGGTGATCCCGGCCCGGGTCTGCGCACGGAGGATCTGGCAAACGGCGCTGTGCCCGGCGTTTGCGCCTGTGCGGATGACGACGAGGAGTAACCAAATATCATGAAGTTTTATGTCGCAAGCGGCGTGTCAAACGCCGAAAAAGTCAACCGCGCGGCCGCCGCGCTCACCGCCGCCGGGCATGAGCGCACCTATGACTGGACAGGGCACGGCGACGTGTCGAAAGAGTCGCCCGAACGCAAGCGCGAGGTTGCGTTGCGCGAATCGCGCGGCGTAACGGAAGCGGAGCTTGTCGTGCTGCTGCTCCCCGGGCGCTTTGGCACGCATGCCGAGCTCGGCATGGCAATTGCCGCCGGTGAAAACAAACGCATTTTGCTCTGGTCCCAAACCAGCGCGCCGTTTGACGGCGCGGAAGGGTTCTGCGTGTTTTACCATCACCCAACCGTCGAGCGTATCGTCTGCCCGTTTGAAGAGTTGCTCGAGCGTTTGAAGTCAATCTGAAATACATCAACAAAAAAGCGGCCGGAATCTCCGGCCGCTTTTTGTCGCTTGCTGCAGTTTCTTACGGAGCGGCTTCTACCGCTACGATGCGTCCCTGACCGTAAGGATCGGCATAATCCGCACCGACCACTCCGCCAAGGCCATCCACGATGTAATTGATGAGCACCTGGTTGTCGATCATGATGGAATCAAGCACGAACACGTTGTCCTGGAACATGGTGTAGCCATCGCCTGCGTTCTTGAGCAGGTAGTTATGGCTGGCGAGCGTGTAGGTCTTCGTCAGATCGAGCGGTTCGCCGCCGACCATGACGTTCTTCACGCGGTATTCGCCGTCCACACTCACGAACATATTGTTCTCATCCAGCGTGACCGAGGACGGAATGTAGGTGTGAATCTCATAGCTCAGGCCGGAGACCTGCAGGAACCCGCCGCTTTCGGCAGGCGTCGCCCGCGAGCCCATCTCGAGGGCATCGAGGATCTCCTGTCCGGTCGCTTCTACCATGCACAGCTCGTTGCCGAACGGGTGCACCTTGATGATTCCGCCATACGTGATATCGCCCATAGCGATGTTCGTGCGCACGCCGCCGCCGTTGACAAACGCGATGTCCGCACCGGAGATGTAGCGGTATGCATCCGCGCACAGGTCGCCAAGGTTCGTTTCGCTGTTGCGCACGATGCGAACGGCGGGATCCGTACCCGGTTCGAAGATGGTCAGGTCTACGTCTGTCCTGGCGACAACCTCGTTGAGCAGGCCCTCAAACTGAGTCTGAATCGTCGCGACATACGCTTCCGTATCCGCGTCCTTTTCCGATACGCTGGAGATCAAGCCCGTGGACATGCTGCCGTCCTTCGTGATATAGAGCATGCCGACGTTTGAGAGTTTCGTGCCGGTTTGCGAAAGCAGCACGCGCTCGCCGTCCAGATTCTTAATGCGCTCGCACTCGATTGAGCTGTGCGAGTGGCCGTCGATCACAACATCGATCCCGCGTGTGTTCTCGATGAGTTCACTCGACGTATACGGAGATGTGCTCGCGTCGATGCCGAGGTGAACGAGGCCGATGACATAATCCGCACCGGCCGCAATCGCGGCGTCAACTGCCTTTTGAACGATCGCAAAGAACGCCTCCGCGCCATCTTTCTGGCCGAATCCGTAGATGAAGTTGCCGGCGTCGTCCTGGAAGAACGTCGGCGTCGAGGTCGAAATCGTCATCGGTGTGCTGACGCCGACGACCGCGACATTTACGCCGTTATACGTCAGCATCGTGAAGGGTTCCAGCACCGGCTTTCCGCTCGCGAGGTCAACAAAGTTCGCCGAAACATACGGGAACTTCGCCATATCGCGCAGTTCGAAGAAGCGGTCCATACCATAGTCGAATTCATGATTACCGGGCGTTGCGACATCGTATCCGACCTCGTTCATGATATCGATGATGTAGCTGCCCTTGGAAAGTGTGCCGATCGCGTCGCCCTGTACGGCGTCGCCCGCGTCAAGCAGCGCAACATAGCAGCCGTCGTCAAGCAGCTGCTGTTTAAGCGCAGCCACGCCGGCATAGCCGATATCGCCGTCGACGGCGCAGTGTACGTCGTTGGTATACAGGATCGCGAGATCCTTATCCAACGCAGGTTCCGGAGTAGGTTCTGGTGTTGCGGTTACTTCCGCGACGGCAGGTTCTGGTTCGGCCGGCTTTGCTTTGCAGGCAAACGAGAACACCATCAGAAGCACCAAAAGAAACACGGTGAGTTTACGAAGCATCTTCAAATCCCCTCCTTAACTTGATGTTTTTACTATATCACATATTTCATGTCGATTACATTCTGTGCGTGTGTACAACAAAATATATTTTCCTTTTTAATTAACATCAGTAAATTATATCCGTCAATGATGTAGCATACCAAACTGTTTCATAATTATATACTGCAACTTTTCAATTCAAGTTGAGTGCGAACGCGCGCTCCTGTATAATAAGACCAGTTCAGTTTATTCAGCCCCGCGGCTATGAAAGGCGACGCGATGATCATCTTTCGTGTCAAAAAAACGAAGGCCTCAGCATTCTTCATCTCACCGACTACGGCGCGCCGTATGAGGGCAATTTTGTCGCGTCGCTTCGCGCACTGGAGCGTCAGCTCAACGAAACCGGCGCGCGCATGAGCTACGTGTTTCCGCGGCGCTCGGCATCCGTCTCGTGGTCTCAGGCGATGGCGCGGGAGAAAGACAACGTCTTTTTTATCGAGCGCGACGGCTTTTTCGCTTACATGCGGCAAATACGCCGCCTATTGATAGAACGTCGCATTACGATTCTGCACGAACACTTTATCCACTTTCCTCAAAAGATGGCGGCACTGCTTGCCTGCCTGACCTGCGGACACCGGGTGAAGACCGTTTTGCACCTGCACAACCACATCGTACTGCCAAAGTCCGCGCTGCTGCGCCTGCCGCATCTGCTGCATTTCCGGTATGTGTCGCGCTTTGTCTGCTGCAGCCGCTCGGTCGCCGATCACCTGATCGCCGACGGCGTGCCGAAAGAACGGGTCGCTATCGCGGAAAACGCCATCGCGTTTGAGCGGTTGGACGCGTTTGATCCGGGCGCACGCGGCGCACTCGGCCTGCCGGGTGACGCGAAGCTCGCGCTGATGTTCGGTTATAGCTACGAAGTCAAAGGCGTCGATATCGCCGTCGAAGCCGTGCGCCTTCTGCATGTGCGCGGCGATTTCCCCGTCGTGCTGGCGATTGCGCTCTCTTCCCGCATGGAGGAGGTGCGCACAAAGATATGCGCGCTGCTGGGGCTCGACATCCTGCCGGACTGGATCAGACTCCTGCCACCGCGCGAGGACATCGCCTCCTACTATCATATGGCGGATGTGTTTCTCTCGCCCAGCAGGCAGGAAGGCTTCTGCTATGCGCTCGTCGAGGCGGCTTATTGCCAGACGCCCGTTCTGGCGAGCGCGATCGACGCGCAGAAGGATCTCGCACTGCCGCAGGAAGCTTTTTTTCCGCCGCAGGATCCCGCCGCTCTGGCGGATGCGATGCACCGGATTCTGGCGCGGAAGGACACGCCCGAGAGCCGCGCACTGTTGACGCAGGCAAAGCAGCGCGTCGTCGGCACGTACTCCCTTTCGCGGTGGGTTGAGGCCGTCGTCAGCGTATATCGGGAGATCGACTGAACACAAAGTGTCAACACTCCCGTGATTCCCAGTTTTTTGGGGTTGACACTACCCTGAGCGTTTGTTACACTATTCGGTGTGCCATTGGGTCGAGTACTGCCACAGCCCCGGGAGTGTGCGCTCAAGAACACAGCAGAATTGAAATCTATTGATGGAGGAATCGCCATGAAATCCTATATGGCTAAAGGCGAAACCGTCGAGCGCAACTGGTACGTTGTGGATGCACAAGACATGGTCCTTGGCCGTCTTTCTTCCCAGGTAGCAGCCATTCTCAGAGGGAAGCACAAGCCTATATTCACCCCGCACGTTGACACCGGCGATCACGTGATCATCGTCAACGCCGCGAAGGTTCGCCTGACGGGCAACAAGCTCGATCAGAAGAAGCACATCCACCACACCGGTTATCCGGGCGGCATCCGTGAGGTCAGCTACCGCACGTTGATGGCAACCAAGCCGGAATTTGCAGTTTACGAGTCCATTCGCCGCATGATGCCGAAAGGCCCGCTCGGCGACAAGATGCTCAAGAAGCTCCGCGTTTACGCAGGCCCCGAGCATAAGAACGACGCACAACAGCCCCAGCCGCTCACGCTGAAGTAACGAAAGGAGAAACAAGAGCATGGCAAGTACGCAATATCTTGGTACAGGCAGACGCAAAAAGTCGATTGCCCGCGTTCGGTTACTCCCCGGCAGCGGCAATATCACAATCAACAAGCGCGAGCTGGACAATTACTTCGGCATGGAAACACTGAAGATGATCGTCCGCGCGCCTCTCACCCTCACCGATACGCTGTCGAAGTTTGACGTTTTCGTCAACGTATACGGCGGCGGGTACACAGGTCAGGCCGGTGCGATCCGTCACGGCATCGCCCGCGCACTGCTCGTTGCGGAGCCCGCGCTCCGTCCCGCGCTGAAGAAGGCCGGTTACCTCACGCGCGACCCGCGCATGAAGGAACGTAAAAAGTACGGTCTGCACGCAGCCCGCAGAGCGCCCCAGTTCAGCAAGAGATAATCTCTCTTTGCCAGCGAACAGCAACACAAACGGCATCCCGCATATCCTGCGGGATGCCGTTTTCATCCGGCTCAAGTTGCGAGTAATATGAGAAAGCGTTATAATCCACACATGCAGATTGCTACGAAACAAATGAAACGCCTCGGCAGGAAGGCGCTTGTGCTTGTCATCGGCGTCACCGCCGCTGTCGCGCTGGCAAACGCTTCGATTGCCGGTTCGCCCGCAGAGCTTTTCTCCGGCGCGCCGCAGGCACAGGTGGTCATTCTCGCCGCCGATGATGAGAGCCGCGCACTCTCCGCAGGAAAAGAATCTCTGCGCGACCGACTGCGCAGGTTCTTTCTCGCGCAGCCGTCCATTCTGCGCGGCGTCCTTTTGCTGCCGCTCTGGACGGTTGGGAAAGCGCTGCTTGCGCTCATCGGCCTGTTGCTCACCGCACTCAACCCGGTTTTGCAAGCTGCTCTGGGCTTGTTGCTCAACGCAGCTCTGCTCTTCGGGCTGTTTACGCTGGTCTACAAGCTGATATTCCCGAACAAACGCCTGCGGGACTTGTTCACCAAGCGCAATATTCTGCTGCTCGCGGGCGGCGCGCTGCTGCTCTCCGCAACGGATGCCGTGCTTCGCATGTTCTGGGACGATTACCGCCCGGTCAGCATTGCAATCCGGCTCACAGCAGGGCTATGCGTACTCGCGCTGCTGAGTTGGCGCATCTTCGGCAAACGAGCGCCGCGTAAACTGTTTCAGCCAGCGCAATAACACAAGAAAAGAGGCCATACGGCCTCTTTTTGATATGCGTTTTTTATCGATTGTGCGGGATGCGCTCAAGCAATGCTTCCACCATCTCTGGCGGCGTTGCCCAGGAGGTGCAGAAGCGCACAACGTCATTCTCGGCGTCAAACTCCTGCCAGAACGCATAGCCGAATTCCTGTGAGAGTGTTTTGAGCAGCGCTTTGGGCAGGATCGGGAACACCTGATTCGTCGGCGAGTCGGCAAAGAGCGCGTAGCCGCGCGCTTTCACGCCGTCGGCGATGCGCTGCGCCTGCCGTACCGCGTGGCGTCCAATCGCTTCGTACAGCCCGTCCGAAAACAGCGTTTCAAACTGGATGCCGAGCAACCGCCCTTTGGCGAGCATGCCGCCGCGCTGCTTGATGTGGTAGCGAAAGTCCTTTTTCAGCGCGGGGTTCGTGATCACCAACGCTTCGCCGAACAGCGCACCCATCTTGGTGCCGCCGATCGTAAATGCGTCCGCCAGTTGCGCGAGCTCCGGCAGAAACACGTCCGCACCCCGCGCGGCAAACGAGTTTCCGAGCCGCGCGCCGTCGATATAGATCGGCATGCCGTATTTCTCACAGACGCGCCGGATCGCTTCCAGCTCTGCTTTCCGGTAGATCGTGCCGACCTCGGTCGGCTGCGAAAGATACACCATGCCCGGTTGGACGATGTGTTCCGCATTCTCGTCGGCATAATGCGCGGCGATATACCGTTCGATCTGCTCTGCGGTGATCTTGCCATCCGAGCTCGGTAGCGCAAGCACCTTATGTCCCGTCGCTTCGACGGCACCGGATTCATGCCCGTTGATATGCCCGCTTTCCGCGCTGATCACGCCCTGATAAGGTCTGAGGCTCGCGGCGATCATCGTGAGGTTCGCCTGCGTGCCGCCAACGAGGAAATGCACGTCGCTTCCGGCACCGCCCAGCTGCGCACGTATCAGCGCTCTGGCGTGTTCACAACGCGAATCAAGCCCATAGGAGTTGTCCTGCTCGCGGTTTACCTGCGCGATTGCGTCGAGTATGCGCTCGTGTGCGCATTCGTTATAGTCGTTCATGAAGTTATAGCGCATGAGATATCCTCCGGTATCGGCGGCCTGTTCCCGCCGCCTTGCATTGCACGAGTATACCATATTTTTTGCGACACGGCGCATCCTCTTTTTCGACTTTCATTTTTTTGTTCACGCATGTTTTACCGCCGCGTCACAGGATTTTGTCACGCGCGTTTGCCCGAAAGCCGCGAAACGCCTATAATCGTATCATGACAAGAACCCCGCGCAATATCATTAAATACGTCCTGCGAAAGCTTCTGCCGTTGACGCTGATTGTTCTAGTGGCGGCCGGCTGTGCGCCCGCGTCAACCGTCGAGTCTGAAGACACCCTTTACGACGAGGATGCTTCGATCCAGCCCGCGGCAACGCAGGAGGTATCGAAAGAAACACCGCGCGAATCCGTCGATATTCCCGCCGCGCCGCTGTCCGGCGTTCTGCCGGAACCAGACGTGTTTGCCGTGCTCTTTGTCAACGTCGGCAAAGCAGACGCGGCGATCATTCGAAACAGCGGCAAGACAGCACTCGTCGACACCGGTTCCGCAGATTCCGCTCCGCAATTGATTGCGGGACTCAACGCGCTCGGTGTAACCAGGATCGACGCGGTGTTCGTTACACACAGCCATGCGGATCACCTCGGCGGTCTCGACTCGCTCGCCGCCAATTACGAGATTGGAGTGGTATATTCGCCCATCTTCGGTGCGACGGATAAAAACGGGACCGGTCGGATCGCAAAACGCGCCGATCAGCTTGATCTAGCATATCACACGCTGACCGCAGGCGATGCCGTGCAGCTTGGCGACATCAGCTTTGCCGTTCTTGGCCCGCTCGTGTTGAATGAAACCGACGAAAACGACAATTCGCTCGTGTTGCGCGTCTCCTATGGTAACAATACGTTTCTGTTTACCGGCGATATGCAGTTTGCCGAGGAGCAGACACTACTCGATTCCGGCACAGACCTGAAAAGCGATGTACTCAAAATCGGCAACCATGGCAATCCCGACGCAACATCGGACGCGTTCGCCGCGCTGGTCTCCCCTGCTTTTGCGGTTGTCTCCACGGATACCGCCGTGGACGAGGACAGCGCACATCCGCGCGTGCTCGCCGCCGTATCGTCCACGGACGTGTTTCTCACACAGGATTTCCCAATCGGTGTATTGATGACAATCGATGAATCCGGCGACATCGCCGTCGCGAATCCTGCGGACGATTCACCCCTGCCGCCCGTTGCAATCGAATCGTTCGACGCAAAGGAACAGACGATCACGCTCGTCAACCACTCGTCCGCAGACGTGGATCTGTCCGGTTGCGTGCTCTTTTCTGCGCGCACAGGCGCGACGCTGCGCTTTCCGGCAGGGTCGGTGATTCCTGCGGGCGACAGCCTGATCATCGGGCAAGGCGGAGCCTACCCCTTTCCCAACGAGAAGAAACCACTCAAAAAGAACGATAATACCGTGCTGCTCTACAGCCCGTTCGGTTCTCCGATCGACGAGTGAGGGGAATAAAAAAAAGCGACGGGCGTTCTCCCGTCGCTTTTTATATTGCGTCCCTCAATCTTCATCCGGAGTGACATTCTCCTTTTTCGCGCCGATTTTCCGTCTGCCGACATAGAACCCCGCGCTGAGCGCGCTGGTCGGACAGCTCTTGACGCAGTCTCCGCATCGGATGCACTCCATGTCGTCCGGCGTTTTGGTCGGGTCGACTCCCATGTTGCAGGCGCGGCTGCAGGCGCCGCAATGCGTGCACTTGCTCTCCTCCAGCTTCAGCCGGTAAAACGAGGCTTTGTTAAAGAGCGCGTATGCCGCGCCGAGCGGGCAGAGATATTTGCAGAACGGCCGGTAGAGAAAGACCGATAATCCGAGAATCAAAATCAGAATGCCCATCTTCCAGCTGAAGATGAACCCGATCACGGCGCGCAGGCTCGGGTTTGCAAGCAGCAGCGGAATCCCCGCAAACAGGGTGCCGGACGGGCAAACCCACTTACAGAACCACGGCGTTCCAACTCCCGCCGCGTTTTTCACGAGCGCGGGCAGCAGAATGACCAGCACGATGAGCACGACGTATTTGAGATAACGAAGCGGCCGGTCGAACTTAAACGTGCGAATCTTTTTTGAACGGATCTTATACAGCAGATCCTGCACCAGCCCGAACGGGCATAAAAACCCGCAGATGAATCGCCCGAACAACGCGCCGAACGCGAGCAGAAACCCGGTGACATACAGCGGAAAGCGGATGTCCCGCGCAGCCAGCTCCGCCTGCAGTGACCCGATCGGGCAGGCGCCGAGCGCGCCCGGGCAGGAATAGCAGTTTAACCCAGGCACACAGACGGACTTGGAATCGCCCTGCCAGATGCGGCCTTTGACAAAGCCGACCAGATAGCCGTTGGAAACGACCGTCCAGGCGCCCTGAATATAGTGCCGAACCGTATTGCGTTTTCTTCTTTTTTTAACCAATGCCGATACACTCCAGGCAGATATTTGCCGCGCGCGAGAGCACGACGGCGACTTCGCCGCCCCAGATGCCGAAAACAATCATAATTGCTCCCAGCGCGATCAGGGCAAAAGGCAAGATTCGTCTCATTTCACCTGTCCCAACAGCAGATCAACCAACCCCGACCAATCATCATAGCTCTTCGACCCGACGACGTCAGCGCCGATCTGGTTGCCTTCGGAATCAAAGAACTTCGTGGTCGGAATGGCATAGATCCCTTCGGCATGGGTGCCGAAGAAGTCTTCCGGCAACACGACCGGATAGGTAACGCCCTTGTCCGAAATGAACTGTTTTGCTCCCTCGATATCGTCGTCGCCGGTGAGCACGCCGATCATTGCAAATCCTTTGTCGGTAAAATCATTGCTGACCTTGATCAGATCGGGAATCTCGCTGACGCAGGGCCCGCACCAGGTTGCCCAATAGTTGACCATGATAAGCTTGTGCTCTGTGAAGACCGATTCGTCGAGCGTATCGCCCGTCAGCGTCGTAAGCGAAAAGGCGAGCGTTTCGCTTTGTTCCGGTGCTGCGGTCGCTTCCGGCGCTGCTGCCGCAGGTTCTTCTGCAGCCGCTGGCGCGGGCGCGCATGCGGTAAACACCAGAACAGCCGCCATCAGCATCATCGTTAATACAGTAAACTTCTTCATTTTTGTTCCTTTCACGAATCCATCAGACTTGATACGATTGTCCCGCGCCGTATATGGCACGCCGCGGTTGCCAGTTTCAACCAGCATGGTATTCATGGTACGGAATGTGACGCTCGCTTTCCGTGATTATATCACAGGAGCGGTCGCACGGTCGAGATCCGTCGTACCGTTTTGCCGTTAGGCTGCTCTCCCGGTTTGTCCGGCGGCATATACACCACCGCCCTGCATAATCATACGAAACTCTGCATTTTATGCAATTTTTGAACGCGCCGGTATTGTTGCTTTTTTACGGCACGGCATATCCGCTTTTTTTGCTGAAAAACGTGTATAATCCGCATACTTACGTGCAGATACGGTCTGCAAATATGAATCAATATGAAACGAATTGTGAACCCTCGTGCAATTATGGCTGAAAAATGGTACTCTGACGGCACATTCGTCCTTTTTCGTTACCTTTCACGCCCGTATGTGTGAAATATCCGTAACATCTTCAACGCTTATGTTTACATATATATACCACTCATGTATAATTTTTCCGACAGAATGTCTTTCATGCAAGAAAGGATGTGTACCGAATGAAACGAACCATCGCACTGGTTCTGAGCCTGCTTGTTGCGCTCACTCTGGTGCCTGCTACCGCCCTGGCCGATACGGACGTGCATGCGCGTCTGGAGGTAACGCTGGGGACGGCGCAAACGCTCTTTGAATACGGCACCGATCTCGTTTTTAACTGGCAGGACGCCGATCTTGTTGTCAAACTCTTTGACGACAACCCGGAGAACGCCGCCGGAACAACGCTGGCGCTCGACGCAGCCATCAGCACCGGTAAATACGTGATCAAGATGGACAACGATACTACGTATAACCCGACGGTCGGGTCGCAGTACGCGTTTGTACCGGAAGACGTCGGCAGCAAAACGCTGACGATCAAGTACACGTATATTCCGACGGGCAACACCAATTCGACCACCGTCACCCAGACCGTTACGATCTCGGTGCAGCGGAATATCCTTCAGAGCATCTCTGCCTCCAACCCCGTGCAGATGAACTATTACGAAGGCGAGTATGTCAACCTCGCCGGCGCCGGCGTTGAGGCTACCTATTCCAACATGACCGACCCCGTCGCCCTCTCCGTCGGCGATTACTCGGTCACAACCTACGACGGCGCGGACTATTTCCCGGTGACAGACCCGCTGACGAGCACGATCACAGCCATCCACTTCTATCGTGCGGAAACCTATGAAGGCTCCGAAACAGAAGTCACCGCAACGGACGACGTGAACATCACTGTAAACGCCGCCTGTACGGATCTTGAGCTGCAGGATACGCTGACCAACCCGCTCTTTACGCTCGATATGCTCATCGGCGACCCCGATGAGACCATCGTTGCCGATATCACGGGCGGCTCGCTCGGAAGCCTTGTGGCGCATGTGAACAACCCGGCCGTCGCGGCGATCGATACATCCGACCTGACCATCGGCGGTACACTGACCGTGACCCCGCTGTCTGTGGGCACGGCTGTCATCACCGTCCGCACCCGCGGCAGCAATATCACGAAGACCGTCTCGATCAACGTTGCAAAGCCTCCGACGGTTGCGACGGCCGTCATTCTGGACGAAGCGATGATTTCGCTTCCGGTCAACAGCTCCTACGCGCTGACCGCGACGATCAGCCCGGCTGACACGACCGACAAGACGCTTACCTGGACCTCCTCCAGCCCGAGCAACGTCTCCGTTGATTCCACCGGCTCCGTCAAGGTGCTGCGCGACTTCACCGGCGACACGGCGGACGGCGTTGCCATCATCGATGTCGGCGGCGTCAACTACGTCAAAATCACCGTTGAAACCTCAAACGGCAAGATTGCCGAGTGCCTGGTTACCGTCAACGTCGTTGAAGTCGACGGCATCAGCATCAGCGCAACGAGCCTGACGATGTATCAAGGAAGTTGGAAAACGCTTTCCGCTTCCACCACGCCGACCAACGCGGCCAATCCGGACGTCACCTGGTCCAGCAGCGATCCGACCATCGCGTCGGTCGACGCCAGCGGCAAGATCACCGCTGTGGGTATCCCCTCCGGCGCGGACTACGGCGAAGCGGTCATCACCGCGCAGTCGTCTAACGCAGCCGTTTACGCGACCTGCACGGTAAAGGTGCTTCCGTCCGTACTGACCACGAGCCTGACGCTGAACAAGTCCACGCTCGCGCTCAATGTTGGTGATGAGGAAACGCTGCTTGTTTCCGGCACTCCCTCGAACGCGACGAATAAAACGCTCAACTGGACGAGCAGCAACACAGACGTTGCAACCGTCAACTCGAGCGGCAAAGTCATCGCCGCCTCGAAGGGCACCGCCATCATCCGCGCGGAAGCCACCGACGGCAGCGGGAAGTACGTCTCCTGTGTCGTTACGGTCGATAACATCCAGGTGCTCAACGTGTATCTGGATAAGTCCTCGCTCGATCTGAGCGAAGGCGACACCGCAACCGTCACCGCGACGATCTACCCCTCCAACGCCACGAACAAGACGCTCAAGTGGACGAGCTCCAACACGACCGTAGCGACCGTTGACTCCAAGGGCAACGTGATCGCCGGTTCGACCAACGGTTATACGCTCATCACGGCGACCGCGACCGACGGCAGCGGCAAATACGCCCAGTGCGTCGTGCTCTCGAAGCCGAAGATCTATGTCAACGGTATCACGATCAACTACGGCACAACGCTCGATCTGCTGGTATTCGACTCGACCTACCTGAAGGCGACCATCCTGCCGTCGAACGCGTCGACGCAGAATGTCACCTGGACCTCTTCGAATCCCAGCATCGCAAGTATTGATTCGACCGGCCTGCTCCGCGGCCTGGCGCTCGGCGAAGTAACGGTTACCGCATCTGCGGATAACAAGTCCGTCAGCATCTCGGTCAACGTCACGAACACCGAGTATAACTACGGCGTCGCCGCCAACTTCCGCCGCAGGGTCTATGTCCGCAGCAGCCCGAGCGGGCTCAGCAGATCCATCGGGTTTGCATATCTCGGCGACACGTTCCGCGTTCTCGGCAGAACCGGAAACTGGTATTACATCCAGTACAACAACACGACCCGCGGTTACCTCTGGGCAAGCTACCTGAACACGACAAAGACCTCCGCGTCCTATGTCTCTGCGGGCAGCAGCTCCTCGAGCCCGAGTCCGACCACAGGCGGATCGACTTCAACGCCGACAACGGTAACCATTACCAACTGCCTCTACGCGGTCAACGTCCGTCAGAGCGCAAGCACGGCCAGCACCCGCATCGGCAAAGCGCCGCTGGGAGCGACCTATACCTACCTCGGCAAGGAAGGCGACTGGTATAAAGTGCAGTACACAACGACGACCATCGGGTACATCTACGGCACATTCATTATCCTCAGCTAGCGATACACATCCTGTCGATACAGCGAGCCGTCCAATCTTGGACGGCTCGCTTTTTTGCAGCATGAAAATGAAAAACGATGCGACTTTTTCGTATCATTCGTTTGTTTCCAGTAGCCCGTTGTATCCCGTTTTGCTATACTGATCAACATGAGAATCAAAAGCAGCACACAAAAAACGTCCATCCGGGAGAAGCACCGTCCAATCCGGAATCGTCGGCTGATCTGGAGCATCGCGGTCTTATTCTTTGCGTTGTATCTGATCGTCAATATCGGCGGAAAAGCGCGACTCGTCACACGCAGCTATGACATTTATGACGAACGCATCCGGGACGAAATGCGCATCGCGGTCATCAGCGATCTGCATGACGCGCTGTACTGTCAAGACCAGACCCGCCTCGTTCGCGCACTGGAGGACGTCCATCCGGACGCGGTGCTGATTCTGGGCGATCTGTTTCATCAAAGCGGCAGTCACGCCAACGCGCAGTCTCTGCTCAGCGCGCTGACCGATTCTTTCGATTGCTATTTCATATTTGGCAATCACGAATACCAGTCTGGAGAAATCGAGTTTGTCCGCTCGACGCTGGAACGGACGCAGATCACGATACTCGAAGGCGAGTCCGCGCTTCTCAAAACCGGTGAAACAGAAGTCCGCCTGTTTGGCATTGACGACGGACACGGCGGAAAGCCGGAGCAGCTGCAGCAGCTCAAATCCGCGGCCTCTGAGCGAAGCGACAGCGTCTTCTCCATCCTCGCCATCCATGCGCCGAACGGCGTGGAGTCCTATCTGCAATACGGGTTCGACCTGATGCTCTCCGGGCATACGCACGGTGGACAGATCGTCATACCCGGTTTGATCAACGGCCTTTATGCGCCCGGTCAAGGCTTCTTTCCAGCATACGGCGGCGGTCGATACGACTTTGACGATCAAACGCTCGTCATCAGCCGCGGGCTTGCGCGCAGACCGTTCTTGTTTCCGCGCGTGTTCAATCCGCCGGAACTGACCATTATCACTCTTTTACCTGAATCGACAGCGAACTAAAAAACAACGCGCCTGAACGGCGCGTTGTTTTTTAAACCCTGCTATTACTCGTAATACTTGATCACATCTTCAATTGGTTTGCGTGTCTTTTTGCGGAGGTGATCCGACGCGGCATACCCGATTGCGAGAATCAGCCGAACGCGCGTGTTCTTCGGCAGATCGAAGAGCTTCTTGATCTTTTGCTCGTTATGCCAGCCTATGATGCAGGTGGAGAGCCCCTGCTCCGTTGCGGCATAGCAGAACTGCGATGCGGAGAACGCAACGTCGATCGGCGCGAAATCCTGATCTTTAAACTTCTGCGACAGCGACACTTTCAGTATCGTCGGCTCTTCCAGCACGACCGCAAACGCAGGACAGTTTTTCACGAACTGATTCGAACCGAGCTCCATCATGAGCGGCCTGAGCTTTGCCGTCAGCTCTTCGTTCGTCACGATCAGATACTTCCAGGGCTGTCCGTTGCAGGCGGAGGGCGCAATCCAGGCCGCTTCCGCGCAACGCATCAGCTTGTCTTTTTCCACCGGCCGGTTCGGATCGAAGTTGCGGCAGCTCTCGCGCTTTTGTACGAGTTCAAAATAATCGCTCAATCGAGTATCCTCCTAACTTTAATAAACCTTATGTAATTCGCCGCGCTTTTATTTTGCGTCGCGAATTTTTTGTAACGTGTCTTTTAGAACAAGGCCGCGCAGTCTCTTCAGATACGGGTCGTGATTCGTTTCCTCAATGGCATATGTCTGCTGAAGATCATACTCCAGCGGCAACCACGTGGAGATATCGCTTTCGTTATGCTGAATTACTGCTTCCATCTTATCGAGCGCTTTATAGAGTTTTGCTTCGTTCGTTTCGAGCGCATCCATCTCGGCAAACAGCGTGGTCAATTCATCCCGCATCGGCTGCGGAAGCGTTGCCAAGAGCGACGCAACCGCGCTCTCTTCCGTTTTCTCGTGCTGCTTTGTTTTCAAAAACGACGGGATATCGCCGGTAATCGCCTCACCGAAATCGTGCACGAGGCACATGCGGATCAGTTTGTCTCCATCGATCTCCGGAAACTCCGGTAAAATCAACATGGCAAAAACCGCCAGTCGCCAGGAATGCGCCGCAACGGTTTCGGTGATTCCACCGGCCGTAACGCTATGCCTGCCGTTTGTTTTCAGGCATTCGATCCTGTTTAAAAAATCCAGCACCTCTCTTGGTTGCATGTCTTCCTCCGGTTCAACTGTAATGGCCTGTTTTATCGATCATAACACAATCCGTTCGTCTTGAAAACGAATCCGACAAATTCGTTATCTTATTTTTCAAATCACGCTTGACTCTAACGTTACGTCATAGTTTATGATAGCAGCAGGAGGTGAAAAACGATGCGCTTAACCATCGGTTCGCTGAGCAGGCTGTCTGGTGTGTCCGTCCGCGCACTGCATCACTATGACCGGCTCGGTCTGCTCCATCCAAGCGAGGTTTCGGAATCGGGATACCGCTATTACCGGGACGATGCCATCGAGCGGCTCTGGCAGATTCTGTTTTATCGCGAGCTGGATTTTCCGCTAAAGGAAATCGGAGAAATCCTTTCATCGCCGGGATTTGACCGAAAACGTGCGCTTGAGGAGCACCTCACACTGCTGCAAAAAAAACGAGAGCGGCTGGACCGGCTGATCGAGCTCGTCTCAGACGCTATGAAAGGAGAAACTACAATGGAATTCAAACCGTTTGACACCGGTGAACTCGACGCCATGCGCGAGCAATACGCCGAGGAGTCGAAAGCCCGCTGGGGAAACACGGACGCGTATCGTGAGAGTACACGCCGCGCGGCAAAGTGGACAGATGAAGACCGCGCGCGTATGGAACAGCGCTCCGGCGAGATCTTTTCGGGCTTTGCATCGCTCGTTGGCACGGATCCCTCGGACGAACGCGTACAGGCGCTTGTAGCCCGCTGGAGGGCGTTCATCAGCGAGAGCTATTATGACTGCACAACCGAAATTCTCGCGGGTCTCGGACAGATGTACGTTGCCGACGAGCGCTTCACGAACAACATTGACCGCTATGGCGAAGGCACAGCAAAACTCATGTCGGACGCGATCGCCGTTTACTGCGCGAAAGTGGAGTAATGAAGCAGCAAAAAAAGGAGCGGATTAACCCGCTCCTTTTTTGCATCACGAAGTTTTCATCCAAATATGCCGAGGTGTTCCAGCAGGATTTTCGTGCCGATGAAGATAAGCACCACGCCGCCTGCCAGCGTCGCTTTGTCCTGATATTTTGCGCCGAACTTCTGCCCGATCGCAACTCCGGCGACGGACAGCAAAAAGGTTGTAACCCCGATCACCGCAACGGACGGCAAAATCCGCACCTGCAAAAATGCGAGTGAAATACCGACGGCAAGCGCGTCGATGCTGGTTGCGAACGACAGCGCTACGAGTTCGCGGATGCTGAGCTTCTCCTCCGTCGGGCAGCTTTCGCCGTCGTCCGGCTTGAGCGCGTCGTATATCATCTTTCCGCCGATGAGCGCCAGCAGCGCGAACACCACCCAGTGGTCCACGCTTGTGATCAGGCGCTCAAACTGTTTGCCGAGCAGCCAGCCGATCAGCGGCATCAGCGCCTGAAATCCACCAAAAAACAAGCCGATCAATCCGGCCCGTTTCCAGTTCATCGAGCGCAGGCTCAGCCCTTTGCAGGTTGCAACCGCAAATGCGTCCATCGACAGCGCAACCGCCGTCAGCAGGAGTTCAATCAGCGTCATGTTTTTTCTGTTCCCCGTTTGTTGTCAAAGTTTTTCTCGTATTTTGCGGGATATGATCTCGGCCGCGCGCTCCATCTCCAGCCGGTCGTGCTCCGCAAACCGCCCGATCAGCGGGCTGTCGATATCCAGAACACCGAGCGGTTCTCCGCCCTCATTGCGCAGAACAACGACGAGTTCGCTGTTACTTGCGCTGTCGCAGGCGATATGGCCTTCAAATGCGTGTACATCCGCTACGAGCTGCGTGCTGTTTTTGGCGATTGCCGCACCGCAGACGCCCTGTCCCGCCGCGATATACGTGCAGGCGGGTTTGCCTTGAAACGGACCGAGACGCAGCACGCCGTCCCGGAGCAGGTAGAAGCCAACCCAGTTGATCTCCTTTAAGAAAGCGCTAAGAAACGCACTCGCGTTGGCGAGCGTGGAGATCGCTTCGTCGGACTCCTCCAGAAGCGACTCAAGTTGTTCGATGGAGTCGTATCCCGTTTCGTGCATTGGCTGTCCTCTGCTTTTTGCGTGCATAAACCGTATCGCAATATTATAATCGAAGCCATCGATCTTTACAAGCGATATGCTCCGTGTTAGAGTAGACAGGAAAGGCGAGGATTCATATGCAGCTCGAAAAACAAAAGCGTTTCATTATCCATTTTCTCTATTTTGCAATCATACTCGGCGTCGTCATCCTGATCACGCGATATGCGCTCGGCGTGCTGATGCCGTTCATCACAGCGTTGCTGGTTTCGCTGCTGCTCAAACCCGCCGTCACGTTTTTCCATGAAAAATGGAAGCTCCCGCGCAAGTTGACCGGGCTGTTTCTGGTGGTCGTTTTTTATGCGATTCTGGGGCTTCTTTTAATCGTACTTGGCGTACGCCTCTTCGCCGCGGCGAAATCGTTCTTCATGTCGCTTCCTTCGGTTTATACATTCAGCATCGTTCCGTGGGTTCAGCGTGTATTTGCCTCGCTGCAGGAGTTTGCCGCGCGTCTCGACCCGGATGCCGCCGCGGCATACGCCGTTGTTTCGTCCAATATCACAACTTCTCTCGGCGACGCAGTTGTCAACGCATCCAAACTGGTGGTGTCGTGGGCAACAAGCTTCACGCTCAAAGCGCCCGGATTCCTGCTGAAAGTGATCATCACCGTGATCGCCACCGTTTTTTTGACCATCGATTTCCCAAGAATTACATCATTTGTCAAGCGACAGCTACCGGTTCGCTGGCGAGAACTGCTGCATAACGCCCGCGTTCAGCTCGGACGCACACTCTGGAGCTACACCCGCTCCTATGCGCTGATCCTGCTGATCACCTTTGGTGAGATCGCGATCGGGCTGACGATCATCGGCATTCCCAATGCAACCGGCATCGCAGTCGCCATTGCGATATTCGATATTCTACCCGTCGTCGGCAGCGGGCTCGTGTTGCTTCCCTGGACAATTGTGACGTTGATCTCCGGCAATCTGGGCACGGGCATCGGCCTTGCGGTGGTCTATATCGTCGTCATCGTGGTGCGGCAGATCATCGAACCGAAGATTGTTGGCGACCGCGTCGGACTGCATCCGCTCGTCACGATTCTGTGTATGGTACTCGGCACCTATCTCTTCGGCCCTGTCGGACTGCTTGGGCTTCCGATTACCGTTGCGCTGATCCATGCGCTCAATAAGCAGGGCGCGATCCATCTATATAAAAGCGAAGACAAGACCTCTTCGTCTCCGGATAAAACCACCACGCCGGATTCTGCCAAGGACGCTCCGTCCGAAAGCGTAACTCCGCCCACGCAGCCCGAAAAACCGGCGAAAAAACGTACCCCCATGAAAACAGAACAGAAACCGTAAGGCGGTAACCGACATTGCAAACCATTCTGGAGCGTATCGACAGCCACGCGCATTTCGCGTGGCCTGTTTCGTTTGACAGCCTGACGGACATCCTGCAGAAGACAGGCGCATCCTCCGCCTGTCTCGCCGCCCTGCCCGGCACGAGCCGCCTCGATCCCACTCCGGAAATCCTCTGTTACAAGTTCCGGCACCCGGATACGGTGTTTGCCTTTGGCTGTCTTGACGCGACGGTATATGAAACGGCTCCCTCGCATTGCGGTCGGCACTTTGTACGCCGTGCGCGGCTGCTGCTGCGTGCCGGTTGCGACGGAATCAAGCTGTTGGAGGGTAAGCCAACGATGCGAAGAAAATATCCGATTCCGGATTTTGACACCGCGGCGTGGGACCCGTTCTGGTCGTTTGCCGAGCGCAACAGCATCCCGATCCTCTGGCACGTCAACGACCCGGAGGAGTTCTGGAACCCCGACGCGCTGCCCGCCTACGCAAAGCAGTCCGGCTGGGGCTATACGGCTCAGGACGTGGACAACGAAGCGCAATACCGGCAGGTCTGGAACGTGCTGAACCGGCATCCAAAGCTCAACCTCACGCTGCCGCATCTGTTCTTTCTCTCCGCGCAGCTTCCGAGGCTGGCGGATTGGTTCGAGCGTTTTCCGCGCCTTCGCGTCGACCTCGCGCCCGGTATAGAGCTCTATCGAAACCTCTCGAAGACGCCGGAGCAAACGCGCCAATTCTTTTTCAACTATGCGGACCGGATCCAGTATGGAACCGACATCGGCGGACGCGCCGCACTGAACGGTAGCGTCACGCAAATCGACGAACAGGAGAGTCTGCGCCGAGTCGAAATCATCCGCCATTTTCTATATGGGAGCGGTAATGAAAAGATCATCGCCGACGGCAAGTACCTGATCGGTTCTGAACCGTTCGAGCTTCGAGGAATGGGGTTCTCTGATGAACTGCGTCAAAAACTCGAGCACGATAACTTTCTCGCGTTCGTCGGGCGTACGGCACCGCGCCGCGTCCGCCTTTCAATGGTGCAGCGGCTGAATCGAAAGCTGAAACGTGCTTTGATCCTGAGACATAAGCGTACAGGCGTTCCGGCCGACTTGCGAGCGGTCGAATGCACCGACGCGTTCATCCGGAACTCACGATCACACAAAATATGAAAGTTTAGCAAAAAGCCGCCGGAACTCCGGCGGCTTTTATTTATCCTGTCATCCTTTTTGAGGCGCAAATCGCGTGATAACCGCTTCCGCGGCCCGCATACCGTCGATCGCGGCGGAGACGATGCCCCCCGCATACCCCGCACCCTCGCCCGCCGGATACAGCCCCGGGCAGGAGATGCTCTGCATGTCCTCACCGCGCAGGATGCGCAACGGCGCGCTTGTTCGCGTCTCTACAGCCGTGAGTACTGCGTCGTCGCGGTCAAATCCTTTGAGCTGTCTGCCGAATGCCCGCAGCCCGTCCGCAACGCCCTGCGCAACAAACGGCGGCAGAACGCGCCACAGATCGCTCGGCATGACGCCCGGCCGGTAGGAAGGCAAGATTCCGCCGAATCCGCGCGGCGTCTCGCGCCGCAGAAACGCGCCGACGGTGCTGGCAGGCGCGACCCCCGCACCGCCTCCGGCAAGACAGGCCGCCTGCTCAAGCTCTTTCTGAAACCTGACGCCACCGAGGGGACCAGCCGCAAAGTCGGAAGGCTGGACCTGAACGATGATCGCCGCGTTGGCGTTCTTTGCGTTCCGTGCATACTGGCTCATTCCGTTGACGACAACCTCGTCTTTTTGAGACGCGCTGGCGATCACGCTGCCACCGGGGCACATACAGAAGGTATAGACGCCGCGTTCTCCGCTTTTTCCGGTCAGTCGGTATTCCGCCGCGCCAAGGCGCGGATGCCCGGCCATCTCTCCAAACTGCGCGCGGTCAATCATCTCCTGTTCGTGCTCGACTCGTACACCGACGGCAAATGCCTTAGGCGCCATCGCAATTCCCGCATCCAGAAGCATATGGTACGTATCGCGCGCACCTTGCCCGATTGCGAGCAGAAGCGCGGCGCAATCTACCATTTCCGTTCCGTTTGGCACAGCAAGCTCTGCTTGGGTGATGCGCCCATCTTTCCGAATCAATCCGGCGAGCGATGTGCGGAAGCGTACTTCTCCGCCGAGCCGCTCAATCTCACGGCGCATCGCGGAGACCACGCCGCGCAGGCGGTCGGTTCCAATATGCGGTTTTGCAGCAAACTGTATTTCCTCCGGTGCACCGAAGCGCACGAGCGTCTCCATCACGGCGTCCCCGCGTGCATCCTTGCTGCGCGAAGTGAGTTTCCCGTCCGAGAACGTGCCCGCACCGCCTTCGCCAAACATGACGTTGGACGCTTCGTCGAGTTCTCCCGTTTCCCAATAGCGCTCCACGCGTTCCGCGCGCGTTTTCACCGCATCCCCGCGCTCGATTACGAGCGGCCGATACCCGCGCATGGCGAGCATGTGCGCGGCGAACAGGCCCGCCGGGCCAAGCCCTGCAACGATCACGCGCCCTCTGAGCTCCTCTGCGCCCTCTGTCGGCGTGGTGAGCCGTCTTGCCTCAAGCGGTTCAACGCGGGTGTCTCCGCGCGCAAGCAAGCGTCTGGCGGTGGCATCGTCGACGTCCGCAACGACGCTGAGCAGAAAATGGATATCCTGTTTTTTTCGAGCGTCAAGCGCGCGGCGGAGCATCCGCGCGTGAAATACCAGCCCGATGTCAATGCCGAGTGTTTCGGCAACGCGCACGGCGAGCCGTTCGTCCCCCTCCGACACGGGTTGTTTGATGTTGCTGATTCGAACTTTCATGCCGGTTCTCCTGTGATAAGACAACGGCGGAGCGAATGCCCCGCCGCATGAATTTCTGTTTTTCCGCCGCTATGGCTGGTCGATCGTTACCGTCACTTCCGCGATGGAAAGTGTCGTCGTCAGCTCAATGGTCGCCGATTCGTCGCGCACGAAGACGGAGAGCGGCAGTTTGTATACGCCGGGCGTCAGGCCCGTTACGTCCACAAATATCTGCACGTCGCTTCGGGAGAGCATGCTCACGAGGCTGTAGCGGCCTTCGACGGTCAGATCTGCGGTTGGAACATCGAGCGTAATATTCGCCTTGCTGTTGTTTCCGTGGATCAGGATCTCAATCTGCTCAAACGACTGGCTCGAAATCATCTCGCGCACCTCCAGCAGGACGGAAACCGACGCGTTGTCAAGCAACCGCAAGCCTTCCGGCACGATGATTTCACTTGTCACCGTCGTCGTTTCGTCGAGCCCGTTGACGGCGATCGGAGCGAGTTGAATACTGTCTACCTTGTCGAGCAGCGCTTGCTCGCCAACCAGGCGAACCGTTGCCGGCGTTGCAACTGCCATGAGGATCTCGTGATTCGCCGCGAGATTATCCGCGCCGACGAGCGAGTTGTCAACATCGACCGGAACGTTTTTAAACGGATAGATCGGTAAGCGGACCGTCGAGGTCGGCAGCGTGCCGATGATGATGTCGGACGACACTTCATTGTCGTTTTTATCGTAGAATGTTACGTCAAACGTGCTGTAAATCGTTCCCGTTCTGCCAGCCAAATCGACGACGCACTCGCCGTAGGTAATGTTTGAAATATCTGTCTTCGGCCCGGTGATGTCGATCCTGGGCGTCGTCGTCATGGCATCCATATCCGCCCAGTATCCGTCCGGCAATGCACCGGAGAACGAAGTGGTAATCGGGATCGTCTTGGTCACGAGTGCGTCGATCTCAACCTTAACCGTCGCGGGTGTTACCGCCTGCACAATGCCGAGCGAAGATGCGACTGTCGCCTGAATCGGCAGATCATACTCCCTCGCTTCGCTGATGTTGCGCAGGCTGATGGATGCCGAGACCGAACCGGCGTTGATATAAGCATAGTTGGTGATCTGCGTGCGGACGGTGACGGCGACATCCTGCAAAATCTCGCCGCGGTCACTGCGGATACAGAACCCCTGCGCGATCAGCTCCGCCTCGCCTTCAAAGCTCGTTGCGACATTGGTGATTTCCTTTGTCCGCATCGGCTTCTGGTCCGTGAGCACATATCCCCATAACAACATCGCAAAGATGAACGCAATCACCTTGAGCGCGACGTTGACCGTAAAAAAGTTTTTCACCCCTTTGCGGAGCATGGCTTTGTCGATCTTAGGAATGTTCATGCGTACCCTCCGGCGGCTTGCGCTTGATCCAGCTGAATGCCGAAGAAGCGCCGGTTTGCAAAAACAGGCTCTCCAGAACATTTGCGAGCGCTTTGGAATCGATATAGCGCACGAGCTTGCCATCCCGCGCGATGGAGATCGCACCCGTTTCCTCTGATACGATGATGGTTACGCTGTCCGAAACGGACGATACACCGAGCGCCGCGCGGTGGCGTGTGCCCAGTTCGCGCGAGACGGTCAGATCGTCCGACAGCGGCAGAAAACAACCCGCGGCAATCAGCGTCGACCCGCGGACGATGACCGCGCCGTCGTGCAGCGGTGTGTTCGGTTCGAATATGTTCTCGATCAGCGCGCCGGAGAGGATGCCCTCGATGCGCGTTCCGGTGCCGATGATATCGCCCAGCCCCGTCTTTTGTTCGAATACGATCAGCGCACCGACGCGGCGGTGCGAAAGCGACAAAATTGCCGTCTGCATGTCGCGAATCAGCGCGGTGCTCTGCATTCTGGAAGCGTCGAACCACGCCTGACCGAGGCGCTTGCCGCTGCGCCCGAGTTTCTCGAGCACGCGCCGTATTTCCGGCTGGAAGAGGATGAACAGAACGATGATGATCGAGCCGGACGTTAAAATGGAATCCAGCAGCCAGCTGAGGATGGTCAACGAGAGCAATTGGCTGACAATCGAGAGCAAAAACAGAAGGCCAACGCCCTTGAGCACCTCGTATGCGCGCGTTTCCTTCGTCCAGACGATGAGTTTGTAGATGAGTACGGTGATGATTAGGATATCGAGTATATCCTGAATGAAGAACTGGGAAAGGCCGCTCTCCAGCGCCTTAACGATGCTTGTAAACGACAAATCCGTTGTTCTCCTTTCCTGAAAAAATGATGTTTGAGCGGCGTATCAGTCTTCGTCGGCCAGATGGCCGGCGATGTCTTTTTCATATTCGGTGACTTTTTCGTTCAGGGCGCTTCCCGTCAGCCTGCCGGACGCTTCATACTCTCGCAGAACGAGCTCCGTGAGCTCTTTTTGTCTGCGTCGGCCTTCTTCGTCCAACACCGGCTCCTCGATCGGCAAGCCGTCCAGTTTTCTTACTTTCGTTTTCATGCTATCCTCGCTCAATGTGTCCATTATAGCATATCCCGCATATGGTATATCCTGAAAAATTTGAAATTTCCGTGTCGAATTTTAACGTAATTCAATCGTTTTTTAACTATTCGCATGAAAATACCCGCTCGAACCGTTTTTATCACTATTTCGGGTATCTTTTGCTTTATTATTTACACAAGCTCGTGATAAAATCAAGTAGAACACATCATATTAAGCAAGTCGGGAGGGTATATGTCTGTTCTCCTGTATCACGGATCTTCCGTCGGTGGCATCCAAACACTACAACCGTTTGTAGCGGATCACAAAAAGCCTTACGTTTATTTCACAACCTCCGATATTTCGGCGGCGTTTTATGCCGCCCGTGTGGTGGAGCGCCCTTATTACTGGGCGCCTTACGGATATGACTCGGAAGGCAAAATTACTTATACCGAAGTCTGGAAAAACGCGTTTGCGGAAACATTTTCCGGTAAAACGGGCTATATCTACTGCTGCGAGGCGGATGACAAAACAATGCTGCGTTTTCCGACGCATCAGAGTATCCGGCTCTCGCCTGAACCGGTCCCAGTATCGCGATACGACCAGATTGACGATCTTTACGCCTGGTTTCTCGAGCGCGAGAGCGAGGAAAAGCTGGCGATTCAGCGCTATGAATCCCTCACGCCGGACCAGCTCTCTCTCTGGCACGGCACGGTGCTCAAAGAACTGATCAGCGGCGCCGCTGCCGGAGAAACGGATACCCCGTATACGCGCTTTGTTCAGGAGAAGCTGCCCTCCGTTTGGGAGCATTATCTGATTGGAAAGTAAGACGGTTTTAAAACGCGCCTCCGTTAAGGAGACGCGTTTTTGATTGCTTCGATATCACGAAAACGAATCTGCTCAATCGTTTTGCACCGTCGGCGTCCAGTACTGACCGCCGTAAACGTCGGTAATACGATAGGACATCTGCCAATTGACGTCGCCCAGCGGCGCGTTGCCGATCTCCCAGTCCCCCGTTGCGGTCATCCGCTCGCCGAGGAAGTACGCATCGTTAAACGTTCCGTCATAGTTATAGTAGTCGCAGAGGAAGTCGATCTGATCGCCTGCGACGATTTCGACCAACCCTTTCATGACCGTGTCTGTCGCGTTCGCCTCATAATCATACTGCGCGCCGAGCACGGTGCCATAAGGAGTCTGCGCATCGAATCGCAGGATGATATTGACGCGCTCGTCATTGAGCATGGCCGGTACGCGACCCAGAATCGTATAGTCCTCGTCCACCTGATCTTCGCTGACGAGATAGTAGGCCACGATCTGACCGTTGAGCGAAAGCCAGGTGCCGTCGTAAGCCATGATCAGGTCGTTGTCCTCGTCGTAATCGGCGATGTTGTCGAGGCCGAGGTCGATATAACCCGTTCCGTCGTCCACATACACGTTCTGCTCGAGCGTAACAACCCGGCTCCACTGCTCCTCGGTGAGCACCAGCGTCGGCACATCCCCCTTGTACGTGAGCATCAGATTGGAAAAGCCCGCGTTGTTCTCCTGATATGCCGAAACGGAGTTGCGGACGAGTTCTTCATCGACCCAGCTGGAGTCCTTGTCGCCCGTGACCACGCTGCGGTTGGAGAGGAACAGGTCGAGAAGCTGCGAGACGGTGTCGGTTGCGCCGGATGCGGTATCGCCCGCGCTGGCAGTGCCGCCGAGCAGTGTGCCCAGCAGACTGCCCGTGCTGTCTCCGAGCAATGTGCCAAGCGGATTGCCGCTCGAACCGGTTGCGACCTGCCCGCCTGCGGCGACGGACGCAAAGCTTTTGATGCAGTCGGAATAGCTCCTGTCCAGCCCGATGGCGTCGTAGGTCTTGATCGCGGTGCTGACTTTGCTCATCGATTGATACGGGAAATAGATCGAGAGCCCGTTTGCGTGTGAAATTGCGGTGGAGTTGCGGTTGTATTTCACCGCGCCGCGCAGCGCCGCAGCGAGCGTTTCGGACTCAGCGGTTCCGAGGTTATCGGCAAAATGGATCAGGTCGATCTGGTTGATCCTGCTGCTCGTCGAAAAATCGCGCGCGGCGCTTCTGGCATCGGCTACGGTTGTAAACCCGTCCTTTGCAATCAGCTGGCTCGTCGAAGAGGAAAACGCATTAAATGCCGCTGGCACTGTTGCGCCGAGTTCGGCGAGGTCCGTCATGGAGAGCGTCGTCTGGTTGCTCTCCCCGCTCATCTTAATATAGTCGTCCAGTATGATCTTGCCCAGATCGAGCGAATCGATCGACGGGTCTGCCGCAAGCTCAGAAAGCCAGTTGGTGTAATACCAACCCGTGCCGGGTTCCACCGCCTCGGACGCAATCAGATAGTCGCCGTATTGGCTTGCGACGAGCGCAGTCTCCAGCGTTGCCATCAGGCAAGCGTCGAACCCGATGATGTCGAACTTGACGCCGCCGCTTTTGAGCGCCGCGTCGATCTCGTCCAGGCTCATGCTGTCGCCCGGATACAGTTCGTCATATCCATAAGCCGTCAGCGAACCGCCGCCGTGATCCCAGAGGACGAGGATGTATCGATCCGCGGCATAGTTTTTCGCGCCGAACCGAATGAAGTCCGCCAGCGTGTCCGGGTCTACCATGGACCGCTTGCCGACGTTTGCGTCCAGCGTTGCCAGCCCGCCCTGCTTCACCTCGAAGCGCTGGTTGGTCCCGCTCTTGATCACCGAGTTCTGCCAGCGGGAGGCGCCGCCGGTCTCCACGATGACGCGCACGTTGCCGCCGAGCGGCGCGCTGACCATCTCCTGCAGGTCCGTTGTAGCAAGCCCGTTCTTGCTCTCAAGATCGGTGCCGCACATGTAGACCATCACGGTGACGCTTTCGGCGCCGGCCGTATCTATAAATTTATCGCGGGCGGACGCGTCAACCGTGCGGTCGGGCTCGTGCGCTCTGTAAACGTCGCTGGAGCCCGAAACCGGCGCGATCTGTCCCGTCGTGCTGCCATAGGTACCCAGCAGCGAGCCGAGCGTATCGCTCAATGAGCCGGACGTATCGCCGGACGTGTTCGAATCCACGCTGTTTAACCCGGTATCCGTCGTCGTATAACCGCCGAGCAGGTCGTTGAGAAACCCGCCGCTCGTGCTGCCGGAGCACATGTTAAACAGCAGCACAACGCCAACGACGATGAGCGCGAGTACCAAAAGGCGCCCCAGGCAGCCGCGCTTGCTGGGTTTGTTGCCGTTGCTCGCTCCGCCGATGAGCAGCGCGAGCAGCACTGCGAGCAACCCGCCGCCGCCAACGCCGCGATTGCCGCCCGACCCGCCGCTGAACGATCCGCCGGACGAGCCGCGTGGTCCGCTGCCGACGCCGCCGCTGCCAAGGCCGCTGCCTCTGCGATTTGCGTTTCCGCCGCCGGAAACGGTTCTTTTGGATCTGCCTCCCGGCCTGTTTGCAGGACTCATATCCGATATCCTCCCTGTTGGTCGTATCTAAATTGTATTACATCAACCCAAGCCGCGGGCTGCGAGCAAATGCAAGTCCCGAATGCCCGCGTTCTCGAGCAGTTTCATTTCTCCGAACCGGTCGTCGTACATGTCGCCGTATCCATATCGATCCAGCCAGGGCGAATATGTCACCACTTCAATCGTATCGTTGAGCGGATCAAGCCGTAAAATTCTCAAAAACCCGACGCCCTTGTCCTGGTCGTCCTGTGTGTTCATCATCATCTGGTGCACGGTGCGGTCAATCTTGCCGTCTCCGTCGTCGTCGATCTCCTCCGGGCGGTACGCGGTGCCTCTGGCATGCCCGCACAGAACGAGACGAATGTTGGGGGACTGCATCACCACACTCTCGACCAGCCGTTTGCCAACGGAGGAGTATCCGCCCGCGTCCACATAGGTATGCAGGCAGAGTATGGCATAGTGATCCGGATAAGCAGCGCAGGTCTCGTTGATCCACTCGGAAGCCGCGACTTCATAGCCGTATGAAAGCGAGAATAAAAGAATATTTGCGCCACCAGCCGTAAACGTGGTGTAGTATGCATATCCGTTCTCGTCAAACGCACGCGCCACATCAACATCCGTATCCGGCCTGTTGTCGAGATAGGGCGTGTTCGGATCGTTCTTTTCCAGAAAATCATGATTGCCCGCGGCGGTCAGGATGCGCATCCCTTCCGGCAGACGGCCAAACGCATCGGTAAAATTTTCCCATTGATACGCGCGATATGCGTTGTAGACAATGTCCCCGGTATGGACCACGGCAACGGTGTTATACTCGTCCCGTGTGTCCGCAATCCACTGTGTCATGGTGCCGAGCACTTCGTTGTCGTCGGCGGTATATTCCTGTGTGTCGCTGATCCACGCGATGGAAAACGCTTTCAGTTCCGGCGTCGGTTCCGGCGTCGGTTCCGGTTCGGGTGCTGCGGTTGGGGCCGGCGACCCGCTCAGTGCGATTTCGTGGGCAACCGGCGCTTCTGCGGCGGTCGGAGCCTGATCGGCATCGGCTTGAGACGGCGGCATTCCAGCCGCTTTGTTGGTGAGCGCCACAACGGCGATAATCAGCGCCACAACCGCCACTCCGGCGAGGGCGAGGATCGTTTTTTTCACGTGCATACTGTTCCGACAAGAATCCTTCCGTGTGATAACTGCCAAACGGCATCGTCCATAATTGTTACTATCTTACCATCGACGCACGCCCGCGTCCAGTTGTAAGCAAGGTAAAATCATGCTAGAATGACTTATGTTAGCGTTCTTCCGGCATAAGCAGTTTTTGCTGTTTCTCGCCGCTTTCGCACTGTTGATATGTGTGGGTTGCGGCGTAAAAGCCGCGCCCGAGGAGACCCCTGCGCCGGAGCCGGTTGTCGTCCTCCCTGAGCCCGCTGCTCAGCAGACAGAACCCACCCCGCTGCCGAAGCCGCAGCTTAAGTATATTTTTCTCTTCATCGGAGACGGAATGGGATATGCGCAGGTGCAGGCGGCCAGCGAAGCGCTCGCCTCAGCGGAACGAGACCCACTTTGTTTTATCGATTTTCCCGTTTCAGGAAGCGCGCATACAAACAACGTCGACGGCGGCGTAACGGACTCGGCGGCAGCCGCAACAGCAATCGCCACCGGCACAAAAACCCTGAATACCTATCTCGGACTGGACAGTACGGGCGTCCGCTTGCGTGATATTTCCGAAGAGCTGCGGGACGCGGGACGAAAAATCGGCGTCCTCACGACCGTATCGCTCGACCACGCCACACCAGCCGGATTCTTTGCGCACGTGACCTCGCGGCGCGCTTATGATACAATCGCCGACGATCTGTTCGCCAGCGGGTTCAACTTTTTTGCGGGCGGCGGATTTCACAACACGCCGGACGCCGCCGAACGCGCCGCTGAAAACGGCTATACGATGATCTCATCGTTTGAGCAGGCGCCCGCGCAGACAGACGGAAATCTCATCCTCTCCTCCGCCCTCACCTTTGGAGACTACGGCGTGATTCCCGCCATCGACGGCGGCGCACGTCAGAACTGGCTGAAGAAAGCGACCGATCTTGCGATTGAACGGCTAGCCTCGCCGGACGGGTTTTTCATGATGGTCGAGGGCGGGCGCATCGATTATTTTTGCCATTACGCAGATGCGGCATCGTTCGTCTCGGAGTTGCTCGATTTTGACGCCGCAATCGCCAGCGCGCTCACGTTTTACAGCGAACATCCAACCGAAACGCTGATCGTCGTCACAGCCGATCACGAAACCGGCGACGTCTCGCTGATCGAGGGTGACCGCGCCGCGCTGCTGCGGCAGACACTCTCCGGGGATTTTTGCGATGATACGCTGGTTGCGCAGTGCATCTTGGCCAAAACCCCGTTTGCGGAAGCACTCCCGCTTTTTGTCTCCGCGTTCGGGCTTGACGCGCTGTCTTCGGACGAAACGGATTACCTGAAAACGGCGTATTACCATACGCTTGCGGGTGATATGACCAACCACGCTTCGGAAACGGAATACGGCGTATACGACCCGATTACATCCGCTTGTCTGCGCCTTGTTGCGGCGAGGGCAGGCGTCGTCTTCAGCTCCGACGCGCATACATCAAAGGATGTGCCCGTCTACGCCATCGGCCTTGGCGCCGAGCTTTTCTCAGGCTCATACGAAAATACATGGTTTCACGACGCGATTTTACAGGCTGTCGCCGACTACCCCGTTTCATAATGCACAACGGGCGGCGCAGAGAAGAATAACACACGGAAAGGCTATCAAGACATGAAAGTAACATTTATCGGAGCGGATCACGAGGTTACCGGAAGCTGCACACATATCGAGGCTTGCGGCAAGAACATCCTCATCGACTACGGCATGGAGCAGGGCAAGAATTTCTATGAGAACGCGCCCCTGCCGGAACTGCCGACCGAGATCGACGCGGTTCTGCTCACACACGCGCATATGGACCACAGCGGATTGCTGCCGCTGCTGTATAAAAACGGATTCCGCGGGCCGATTCACGCCACAACGCCAACCTGCAACCTCTGCGATATCATGCTGCGCGACAGCGCGCATATTCAGGAGTTTGAGGCCGAATGGCGCAACCGCAAGGGCAAGCGCAGCGGCGCGGACCCGTTTGTTCCGCTCTATACGATGGAAGATGCGCAAAATGCGCTCAAGCAGTTTGTCCCGCACCGGTACGATGAAGTCTTTACGTTGTTCGACGGCATTCAGGTGCGCTTTTCCGACGCCGGGCACCTGCTCGGATCGTCCTATATCGAAGTATGGATGGACGAGGACGGCGAGAAGCGCAAGATGGTCTTTTCCGGCGATATCGGTAACATCAATCTGCCGTTGCTGCGCGATCCTTCTCTGGTGGACGAGGCGGATTACATCATGGTGGAATCCACCTACGGTGACCGTCTGCACGATTCCCCGCCGGATTACGGCGTCGCACTCGCGGAGGTGCTGCAGCGCACATTCGACCGCGGCGGCAGTGTGATCGTCCCGTCGTTTGCCGTCGGACGCACGCAGGAGATGCTTTACTTCATCCGCCGCATCAAGGAAGAAGGCCTCGTTCACGGTCACGACGGGTTCCCGGTTTACGTGGACAGCCCGCTTGCCATCGCAGCCACAAGCATCTATGTGAAAAACGCGGAATTCTGCTACGACGCGGAAGCAAAGGCATTTGTCGACGCGGGCGTCAATCCGCTCTCTTTTGAAGGACTGACCACAACGCAAACAAGCGACGAATCCAAAGCCATCAACTTCGATACCCGCAGCAAGGTGATCCTTTCCGCCAGCGGCATGTGCGAGGCAGGGCGCATCAAGCACCACCTGAAGCACGGGCTCTGGAACGCCAACAATACGATTCTCTTCGTCGGGTTTCAGGCGCCGCGCACACTCGGGCGCATGCTGATTGACGGCATTGCAAAAGTCAAACTCTTCGGTGAATCCATCCGGGTCAACGCCGAGATCAAGCAGCTGCCCGGTATCAGCGGCCACGGTGACGCGAATATGCTCGTCAAGTGGGCGACGCACTTTTCGCCGAAACCGCGCCGCGTCTTCGTCAACCACGGCGACAGCGAGGTTTGCGATATCTTCACCAACCGCCTGAAGAACGAATTCGGCCTAGCGGCGACCTCGCCGTTCAGCGGGTCTGTTTACGATCTGGTGAAGAACGAATACGTTCTCGAGGCGCAGCCCGTACCGATCGCCAAACGCGAACCGGGCGGCAAAGGCGAGCCGCGCGAGCAGGAGACACCGTATCGACAGCTGCTCAACGCACTCGACCGCCTGAGCGCGCTGATCCGTTCGGGCAAGGGGCGCAGCAACCGCGAACTCAGGAGCGTGACCAATCAGATCAACGAAATCAGCAACGAGTGGGAACGCCAGTAAATATTCAAATAAAAAACATCCCGCGGTAATCCGCGGGATGTTTTATATGTTTCGATCAGTGCAGCATCAGCAGCTGCCGGTCCCCGTTCTTTTTCAGTGCGTTCCACACCAGCAGTCCGGCCGCAAGCACGAGCAGGGCTACAACAGGCGGTACCAACGGGCTGCCTGTCAACGCCGAGAGAACCGCAGGAGCAAACCCCAAGCCCATCCCTGTAAAGACAGTGACCATCACCGCGCCGCTCTGTTTGATTACCTCCGCTTCGTTTTTCCAGTCCAGCCGCGGCATTCGTAGATTCAGCCAAAGTCCGAATACCGCAAACACAAGCGAATAGATCAACGGGATCAGGAAGATCCAAACAGCATCCCAGAAGCCCGGCTTGAGACCGATGACGACCAGCGTGCTCGAGATCAGGATGCACGGAATCGACATCATGAGCGTTACCATGATTTTGGAGACGAACCAGTCCCGCGCGGAGACGGGCATGCTCTTCACAATCCAGATGGATTTGCCCTCCATCGAGACGGAACTCGCCGTCGTGGTCCCCATGGACACGATCCAGCCAAGCAGGAACGGGACAATCGTCTTGATGATCGAAGCGTCCTGTATCTCAAAGAGATTCGCAAGCGCATCCGCTTTGACCACCAGCGCTACACTCGCCGCAAGCAACATCACATAGCTGAACGCCGTATTGACGACATACAGACTGGAGCTGAAGTAACGGGACAGCTCGCGCTTGAAGAGCGCCGCCACCAGGCCGGAGCGCGCCTGCCTGTGCATGACGAAGGTTTCTCCGCGTGGTTTGCTCTTGATGCGGGAGTTGATGGAAACAAAGTTCTTTCCAATCCAAAACAGCAGCAGCGCAACCGATCCGGCCGTGAGCAGCACCAGCCAGATCATATCGGTCAGCGAGCCTTGCGAGAGCGCATTCTGGAACCAGACCGCCGGCGGATAGGATCCGGCAATCTTGTCCCGCAGGAATTCCGCACTGTTTGCGAGAACTGCCGGATCTGACATTGCCGAACTGCCGCGCATCGAGAGCATCATGATCCCGATGATCAGCGCCATCTGCGCAATAATACCGATTAGATTGCCCTTCTTCATGCGCGCGGTGCTAAGGGTCAAAACCGTCCCCAGCAGTGCGCCGATAATCGTCGGCAACGCAGGAATAAGCAGTATTAGCAACAGCAGCAGCGGGTAAAACCAAAGCTGCAGCGACGCTTTAATCGCATAGACGATCCCGGCCGGGAAGAGAATCAGCAGCGCGTATACAAAATTATATGTGTACATGCTAAACACTCGGCTCGCGGCGACCGCGCGCACACTCACCGGCCAGCTCATGACGATATCGTAGTCGCCAAAGCCGAATAAAACGCCTTTGGTTTCAAAGATTGAAAACATGAGAATCAGCAGGCTGGCCGCCAGCGCCATCAACCCTAACAACGCGGGCAGCATGCCGGCGATTTCGAATGCATTCCCCAGCAAGACGCTGTACAGGACCGAAAAATAGCACAACGCGAATGTCATCGCGGCGAACGAGCGCAGCGCGCGTTTCCCCTGCTTCTTCTCTTCGCCGTTCTTCATGTGCAGAATCTTGTTGATCCCAAATAGCGAACTCAATTGCAGTTTTGTTAAAATCCAAAAATCACGCATTGTCGGTCAACTCCAGAAACAGCGATTCAAGCGATTCGTCACCCTTGACCTTGTCCATATCGCCCTCCGCCACGATTTGGCCGTTTTTGATGATGGCGATTTTATTGCAGAGCTTCTCGGCAACCTCCAGCACGTGCGTTGAGAAAAAGATCGCGCTGCCGGAATCGCAGAGTTCCCGCATAAACGTTTTCAGGGTGTGCGCCGCCTTCGGGTCGAGGCCGACAAACGGCTCGTCCAGCAACAGCAGCTTGGGGCTGTGGATCAGCGCGGAGATGACCGCGATCTTCTGCTTCATGCCGTGCGAGCAGCTGCCGATGAGGTCGTTGAGCCGCGGCGTCATCTCAAACGCGTCTGCATATTTCTTGATGCGCTCGTCCCGCTGCTCTTCTGACACGTGAAAGATATCCGCAACGAAGTTGAGATACTGTATTCCGGTCAGGTGCTCATACAGATCGGGATTATCCGGAATATATGCGATCTCGCGCTTGCAGGCGATGGGATCCTGCTGGATGCTCATGCCGTCGATTAGGATTGTACCGCTGTCAAACGCGAGGATACCGGCGATAGCGCGCAGCGTCGTCGTCTTTCCGGCGCCGTTGTGCCCGATAAAGCCGTAGATATCACCCGGCTGTACGGTCAGGGAAAGGTTGTCAACGGCTTTGATTCCGCCGCCGTATGATTTGGTCAGATGTTCAATCGTCAGCATTTCTATTCTCCTTGCGTCCCCGAATCCGAGCGAATGCCTTCGCACAGGAACAATTTTCCCAGCTATTATATCATAATCATCAGTAACGCAATATCGATTACACGCAACCAGGATCGATTTCACAATTTTTTTACGATGTCAAAACACCCTTTTGTTCTCCACTATGCGCTTGCGTCAAGATTGACAGACCTTGCGCGATTGCATAAAATGAGCATGAGAATTCATGCGGATACTACCGATCGGAGAAATGGATACGATATGAAAGACGGATTTATCAAAGTTGCCTCCGGAACGCCGGAGATCCGGATTGCGAACTGCGAATACAACGCGGACGCGATCATCGCGATCATCCGCCGCGCGGAGGCGGACGGCGTCAAGGTGCTCGTGCTGCCGGAGTTGGCTCTCGTTGGCTATACCAGCGGCGATCTAGTGCTGAGCACCGCTCTGACGGACGCTGCCATGCGCGCCCTTGAGCGCGTCGTGCGCGAAACCGCAGGCAGTGATATGATCGCCGCAATCGGCGTTCCGATCGTGTTTGGCCATCTTCTGTATAACTGCGCGGCCGTCGTGCAAAACGGCCATGTGCTCGGCGTCGTTCCCAAGACGCACCTGGGCAACTACGGAGAGTTTTATGAAAAGCGCACCTATGCCGCCGCGCTGGATACCATCGAAACCATGGACATCTGCGGCGAGCAGGTTCCTTTCAGCAACCGGCTCGTGTTCTGCTGCCGCGAGATACCGCTCTTTGCCATCGGCGTTGAGATCTGCGAAGATCTCTGGGCGGCGGTTCCGCCCTCCACCCTGCTTGCGGACTGCGGCGCGAACATTCTCCTGAACCTCAGCGCGAGCGACGAGGCGGTTACCAAGGTGGACTACCGCCGCTTGCTCGTGCGCTCCCAGAGCTCGCGCACGAACTCCGCCTATGTCTTCTGCAGCTCCGGCAACGGCGAGAGCACGACGGACGTCGTTTTCTCCGGTCACGACATGATCTGCGAAAACGGCACAATGCTTGCAGAAGCGCCGCCATTCGGCGCGGGATACTGCGTCAGCGAGGTCGATCTTGAGTTTCTTTCGCGCGAGCGCAGGCGCTTTGCGCGCAAGCTTTTCGACAACACGGAAATCCTGCGCGTCCCGTTTTCAATGAACGTTTGTGAAACCAAGCTTACGCGAAACTTCTGGAAGACGCCGTTCGTGCCGGACAGCCCCGACCACGCGACGGAACGCTTCCATCAGGTGCTCGCGATTCAGGCGCACGGCCTCGCCCAGCGCATCAAGCACACAAACGCAAAGAAGCTGCTCATCGGCGTTTCCGGCGGCGTGGATTCCACCCTTGCGCTCATCGTAAGCAAGGAGGCGCTGCGGCTGCTCGGCCGCCCACCGGAGGACGTCGTCGCGGTGACCATGCCTTGCTTCGGCACCTCTACCCGTACACGCGGCAACGCGGAGAAGCTCTGCGACGCGCTGGGTATCTCAATGCGCGAGATCAACATCGGCGAGAGTGTCAAGCAGCATCTGGCCGAGTTGGATCATCCGCTCGATGTGCACGACGCAGCCTATGAAAACGCGCAGGCGCGCGAACGCACGCAGGTGCTCATGGACCTCGCCAACATGCACGGCGGGCTCGTTGTCGGTACCGGCGATTTGAGCGAGCTGGCGCTGGGTTTTGCCACCTACAACGGTGACCATATGTCCAACTACGGCGTCAACGCGGATGTACCCAAGACGCTGATTCGCGCCATGCTGCGCGATATCGCAAAAAAAACCGGCGGCGCGCTTGAGGAAGTGCTCGTCGACATCGTTGACACACCCGTTAGCCCGGAGCTGCTGCCCGCCAAGGACGGCGTCATCACACAGGTGACCGAGGACATCGTCGGCCCATACGAGCTGCATGATTTCTTCCTCTATCATATGATCCGCCGCGGAGCAAACAAGCACAAGATGCTGCGGCTGGCAAAATACGCTTTCGACGGCGACTATGACGACGCGACCATCGAAAAATGGTACGGTCTGTTCGTCCGCCGCTTCTTTGCCCAGCAGTTCAAGCGCAACTGCATTCCGGATGGTCCCCGCATCGGCAACGTTGCGCTCTCGCCACGCGGTGACTGGCGCATGCCGAGCGACGCGCAGCCGAGCGTGTTCATCTGATCAACCGAGTATAAAAAGCCGCCCAATGGGCGGCTTTTTGATTGCTCGTTTCGTCAGGAGATCGCTTTCTTAATACGCCAGATTTCGCTCTCGTTGAGCAGCAGCGCGATGTGCGCGCCGTCCTCCTCGTGCGACTCCGAGAGAATTGTTGCCGTCTGCCGGATCATCTGCAGCGCGGCATATTTCTCATAGGGAACGACGATTTCCAGCCGTACCTGCGTTTTTGCGAGCGCTTCTTCGATGGCGCTCAGGAGTTCGTCGATCCCCGTTCCCTGCGCCGCGCTGATGTCTACGCCGCCGCTGCGGGGGTTCGCCTCCGGTTTGTCGATTTTGTTGTACACATTGATTCTCGGCGTATCCAGCGCGCCGAGAGAGCCAAGCACTTCCTCGACCACGCGCATCTGCACCTCGAAGTAATCGCTTGAACAGTCTACAACGTGCAGCACAAGGTCTGCGTCGCAAACCTCGTCCAGCGTGGAGCGAAACGCGTTGACCAAATCGTGCGGCAGCTTGTTGATGAACCCGACCGTGTCGGAGAGCAGGCACTCCGTGCCGTTTGGCAGGGAGATTTTTCGCACGACCGGGTCGAGCGTTGCAAAGAGCTTGTCCTCCGCCAACGCGTCCGCGCCGGAGAGCAGATTCAAGAGCGTCGACTTCCCAGCGTTGGTGTAGCCCACGAGTGCAACGACGGGAATCGGGTTTGCCGCGCGTTTTGCGCGCCGGAGCGTACGCTGCTTCTCAATCTCGCTGAGTTCCTGCTCGAGTTCAAACACGCGCCTGCGGATGCGGCGGCGGTCGATCTCCAGCTTTTTTTCACCCGGGCCGCGCATGCCGACGCCGGAAGCGCCCTGACGCGAGAGTACCTTGCCCATGCCAAGCAGCCGCGGCAGCCGGTATTTCAGCTGCGCGAGTTCCACCTGCAGCTTGCCCTCTCGGGACTGCGCTCGCTGCGCGAAGATATCGAGTATCAGCATCGTGCGGTCGATGATCGGCAACCCGAGCACCTGCTCGAGATTGCGCAGTTGAATTGCGGTCAGCTCGTCGTCGAACACGAAGATGTCCGCCTCAACCGCGGATGCGGTCAGCGCGAGATCCTCCGCCTTGCCGGAGCCGATATAGGTTGCCGGGTCCACGCTGCGCTTTCTCTGCTGCTCTCTGGCAACGACCTTGATGCCGGCGGTCTGGCAAAGCTCCGCCAGTTCCGAGAGCGTATCGTATCCGTCCGCAGACTCGATGCCCGCGAGCACCGCGCGATCCGGTTTGATCTCGACGATGTTGTAGGTGTCGGTTAAAAGGCGCTTGTCCGCTTCCAGAATCGCGTCCATGAGCTGCTTTTGCGGCAGATGATGCGCGCGCATCGGCCCGTACCGGACGGGAATGCGCTCGTCCCCCTCCATATCGCCGATAAACGCGGCATAGACGCTGCTGGCGCGCCCGTCCTTTACGCCGATGGCGCACATTGCGTCGAGCCGCAGCGCGTTGAGGGACCCCAGGTCGACATCCGAAAGGTAGCCTGTTTCGTTCGGATGGGTATGGATGCAGCGCACGCCGCTGAGACGGTCGATATTGCGCACAAGCCGCATCTCGGTCATGTGCACGGAGTGATCATCGCCAATGCGCACATCCTCAATCTTGCCCGTGCGCGAAACATAGACAAGTACCTCGCGGTTGATCAGCGCGGTAAAGCGAACGAGCGCATCACAAACCTCATTTGATAAAAACTCGTCCGCGGACATCTCCATGTCGTATAGCATCAGCATTTCGTTCAGAATGCTGTCCCGGATTCCGCCTGCGTTGCCGTGTATTTCTTTTTTCATGTGTTGTTTCGATGTTTCCGTTTCTTCACAATTGCGGTTTTTGCCGTAACTACGGCTTTTTTTCGCTTATGCGTATCATACCATTGTAATCACATATTGACAATAAAAAGCCCTTCTGTTATATTGATAAGCGCTTAACTGTTAAGCGGTTAATAATGAACTTGAACAGGAGGCATTCACTTGGATAACCATTCGCTCGGCAAGCGCATGATGATCTTGCATATGCTGCGGCGCAAAACAATGCACCGCCAGCACTGCGAGAATGAGATTGTTCCGGCGCAGTACCCGTTGTTGAATCATTTGAGTAAAAACCCGGATGCAACGCAGCGCGAACTGGCGGACATGCTCTTTGTTTCACCCGCCTCCGTTGCGCAGTCCACAAAGCGTTTGCAGGCAGCAGGGTTGCTGGAGAAAACGCCCGACCCGGAAAACATGCGCAAAAACCGCCTGCGTGTCACGCAGGAAGGACAAGCCGTGGTAGACAGCATCCGCGACAGTATTGAAAGCGTAGACGTGCAAACGTTTCTCGGATTTTCGGAAGAGGAGAAAGAGATGTTAAACGATATGATCAACCGCATGATCCAAAATCTTGCCACCGGAGACGACCTGTCCATGCTTGCTTCGATGGAAGACGGACATAAGCATTGTCAGTAATCAAAGAATAATCGGATTGATCCTAAAACGGAGGAATACAGATTCGCATGATCAAAAAACTTTCCGCCTTTATCGGCAAATACAAAAAACAGGCGCTCCTCTCGCCAATCCTCGTTCTCTTCGAGGTGGTGCTGGAGGTGTTTATCCCGCTCTATATGGGCAAAATCGTGGATATCGGCATCCCGACGAAGGATATCGGATATATCCTGAAGACGGGCGGCATGATGGTGCTCATGGCGGCCGGTGCGTTGGTGTTCGGCGCGCTCTGTGCGCGCGTTGCGGTTACCGCAAGCAACGGCATGGCCAAAAACCTCAGAAAAGGGTTGTTTGAGAAGATCGGGTCTTTTTCGTTTAAGAACACCGATCATTTCACAACGCCCTCGCTCATCACGCGGCTGACCAACGACGTCACCAACATTCAAAACGCGTTTCAGATGATCATTCGCATGCTCGCGCGCGCGCCGTTCATGCTCATTCTGGCGTCGGTGATGGCCTATCGCATCAGCCCAAGGCTGTCTATCATCATCTTCAGCGCGATTCCGGTTCTGGCGTTCATCATGGCGCTGCTTTCCAAACTCGCGTTTCCGCGTTTTGAAGCGATGCTGAAGAAATATGACAGCATGAACGCACGGACGCAGGAAAACCTCGTCGCCATCCGCGTCGTCAAAGCGTTCGTGCGCGGCGATTACGAAAGCGTGAAATTCAAGGACGCCGCGGCTGCGCTGAAAAACGCACAGCGCAAAGCGGAGCGGATTCTCGTGCTCGCCATGCCCGTCATGCAGATCACGATGTACGCCTGCGTACTGCTGGTGCTCTATGTCGGTGGCAAAGACATCCTCGCCGGCGACCTCATGACAGGTCAGCTGATGAGCTTTATCAGCTATATCACGCAGATTCTCATGTCCCTGATGATGATCCTGATGGTGTTCGTCAACATCGTGCTCTCCAGCGCGTCGGCAAAGCGCATCATCGAAGTGCTGGACGAACAGCCCGCCATCAACGACGACGCGTCCAATCGCGAACTGAAGGTGCGCGACGGCAGCATCGAGTTCAGGAACGTGAGTTTCAGCTATGCGGAGGATAAAGAAAACCTCACGCTGACCAATATCAACCTCTCCTTCCGCTCCGGCGAAACGATCGGCGTCATCGGCGGCTCCGGATCCGCAAAAACCACGCTCGTACAGCTCATTCCAAGGCTCTACGAGGTGTATTCCGGCGAGCTGCTGGTCGGCGGGCACAATGTGAAAGACTATCCGATCGAAGAACTGCGCAGCAGCATCGGTATGGTGCTGCAGAAAAATGTACTGTTCTCCGGCACAATCAAAGAAAACCTGCGCTGGGGCAACCCCAACGCTACGGACGAAGAACTGACAGAAGCCTGCCGCGCGGCGCAGGCGGACGGATTCATCCGCTCCTTCCCGGACGGCTACGACACCATGTTAGGCCAGGGCGGCGTCAACGTATCCGGCGGGCAGAAGCAGCGTCTTTGCATCGCCCGCGCGCTGATCAAAAAACCGAAGATACTGATTCTGGACGACTCCACCAGCGCGGTGGACACCGCGACCGACGCGGCCATCCGTACCGCATTTTCGGAACAGCACGGGGACACGACAACGATCATCATCGCGCAGCGCATCACCTCCGTCATGGAGGCGGACCGCATCGTGGTATTGCACGACGGAGCCGTCAACGGCGTCGGAACGCATGCAGAACTGATGAAAACGAACGAAATCTATCGCGACGTCTACACGTCGCAACAGAAGGGGGTGGCGTAATATGCCAGGGCCAATGTCTCACGGCGCAAGGCCGCACGCAAAGCCGAAAAACGCGGCAAAAACATTCGCCAGACTCTTCGGTTATCTTAAACCACATTTACTGAGCGTGATCGTCATCGTCATCGGGCTCCTCGTTTCGTCCAGCGCGGGCGTTGCGGGAACCTATCTGCTCAAGCCGATCATCAACCAGATCTCGCTGATGCTGCAGACGAAGTCCTCCGACTTCACCGTGTTCTTCACCTACCTCGCCATCCTCGGCGCGGTGTACGGCGCGGGTGCGCTATGCACCTATATCGTCAACCGCCTCGTGGTCAATATCTCCACCGCGACGCTGGAATCGGTTCGCGTGGACATGTTCACAAAGCTCGAGAAGCTCCCGCTGCGCTACTTTGACTCGCAGACGCATGGCGAGATCATGAGCCGGTTCTCCAACGATACGGACGCCCTGCGCGAAATGCTCGGGCAGGGTATCCCGATGCTCGTGACCAGCACCGTAACGGTCGTCGGCGTTCTGACGATGATGCTGGTGCTCTCTCCCATCCTCACGCTGCTTGTGCTGGCGGTCTTCGCGCTGATGTTGCTGCTCGTTCAAAAGCTCGGCAAAAAATCCGCCTTCTTCTTTGGCAAACGGCAAAAGTCGCTCGCAACGGTGAACGGCTATATCGAGGAGATCATTGAAGGCCAGCGCGAAGTCAAGGTGTTCTGCCGTGAAAAGAATGTTGCGGAAGAGTTTGAAAAGCGCAACGAGGAACTGCGCCAGACCTCCACCTCCGCAATGACCTACACGATGATTCTCATGCCCATTATGGGAAATCTGAGCTACGCGCTCTATGCCGCGGCAGCAGCCGCCGGCGCGGGGCTTGCCATCCTCGGACGCGCGGACATTGGCACACTGGCAGCGTTTTTACAGTATACGCGCTCGTTCAGCATGCCGCTGGTGCAGGTATCTCAGCTCTTCAACGGTTTCATCAGCGCGCTAGCCGGCGCGGAGCGCATCTTCGAGCTCATCGACTCGGAACCGGAGACGGACGAAGGCGATGTTTTGCTGGTCAACGTTGAGAAGGACGAAGCCGGTGCGCTGCGCGAGGTTGCCTGCTGCACCAATCACTGGGCCTGGAAACGCCCTGTCGAGGGCGGTTTCGAGCTGGTCGAGCTCAAGGGTGACGTGCGCTTCCAAGACGTGACCTTCAGTTACGACGGCAAGGTGGACGTGCTCAAGAACGTCAACCTGTTTGCCAAGCCGGGTCAGAAGATCGCGTTTGTCGGATCCACCGGCGCGGGTAAGACCACCGTCACCAATTTAATCAACCGGTTCTACGACGTGCAGAAGGGTTCGATCACCTATGACGGGATCGATATCAAGCAGATTAAAAAAGACGATCTGCGGCGCTCGCTGTCGATGGTGCTGCAGGACACGCACCTCTTCACCGGCACGGTGCGCGAGAACATCCGCTACGGGCGGCTGGATGCAACCGACGAGCAGATCGTGGAGGCGGCCAAACTCGCCAACGCGCATTCGTTTATCAAGCATCTGCCGCAGGGCTATGACACGGTGCTCACCGCCGACGGCGCGAACCTCTCGCAGGGACAGCGCCAGCTGCTCGCTATCGCGCGCGCCGCGGTCGCCAATCCGCCTGTGCTGATTCTGGACGAGGCGACAAGCAGCATCGACACCCGTACGGAGGCGCTCATTGAAAAGGGCATGGACCGGCTCATGCAGGGACGCACGGTATTCGTCATCGCGCACCGACTCTCTACGGTGCGCAACAGCAACGCCATCCTCGTTCTGGAACTCGGCGAGGTTATCGAGCGGGGCGACCACGACAACCTGCTGCTGCAACAGGGCAAGTATTATCAGCTCTATATGGGCATGTTCGAACTCTCCTGATCCAAAAACAAACAAAAAGCCCGAAGGCGAATGCCTTCGGGCTTTTTACTGTAATTGTTATTGGTCGGATTTATCTTCGTCGTCAAACTCAAACGCGGAGGTCGGGAGCGTGTTGGCTGCGCCGCGTGCGTTAGCCGCTCCTGCGCCTTTCTTCGACTGCGCGGTTTTGTCAATATACTTGCGCATCTTGACCACGAGCAGAACGATCAGTCCGAGCGTTGTGGCGAGCGCAACATACGAGATGATGTCAAGCACGGTGGTCGTCAGAAACGAGAAGATGCCCAGATCCTTTACGGCAACCCATTCGAAAACGGTGGGCGTGGTATCCGTCGCGGGTATTACGGCCTCATACGAATAATACGAGTTGCGCAGGATGGACGCCCCGCTGTTGATCACCATTGAGATGCCAAGAAAGATGTAGACTTTGCGCGAAAAGGCCTTGAACTCCTCTTCCTTGCCTTCCTTGATGTTTTCAACGCTGTAGAGCCGCCCTTTTCCGACGATGCCCGCATAGAGCACATACACCGACACGGCGAGCAGCATCCAGTCAAACAGGGTAAAAGAACCAGTCATAATGATTTCTCCTTACAGTAATTAATCGGGTGTTTCCGTATTTACAGTTTCTTGAGTTTCGGGCCGTTGACTGTGTCTTCCACAGCATAACCCATATCTTTCAGCGCGTCACGCATTTGATCCGCACGTGCGAAATCCTTTGCCTTACGCGCGGCCTGCCGTTCCTCGAGCATCGCGAGCGCCTCCGCGGGAAATTCCTCCGCCTTTTCGCGGCCGAGCAGCCCGAGCACGCCGGTCAGTTCCGAAAAGAGCGCTTTGCCCGCTTCGATTGCCTTGCTGCCGCGCGGCTCGCTGACAAACGTATTGGCCGCGCGCGCGAACTCAAAGAGTACGCCCAGCGCGTCCGCCGTGTTCAAGTCGTCGTCCATCGCTTCGTTGAAGCGCGTTTTGAAGTCCTCCAGTTGTGCGATGAACGCCGCGTCCTCGGATGTTTCCGCCGCAGCAACCTGCGCCTCGGCTAGACGCTCCTTTGCGGTGCGGAGCCGCTCCAGCGCGCTCTGCGCCTGCTGGATCATCTCGCGCGAGAAGTTCACGGGGTTTCGATACTGCACGCCGAGCATGAACATGCGGACGGCCTCGAGGTCGAATTCTTTTGCGATGTCGCGCACCGTAAAGAAGTTGTTCAGAGACTTGCTCATCTTCTGGTTGTCCACGTTGATATAGCCGTTGTGCATCCAATAGCGCGCAAACGGTTTTCCCGTTGCCGCCTCGCTCTGCGCGATTTCGTTTTCATGATGCGGGAACACGAGATCCTGCCCGCCGCCGTGAATGTCGAACGTTTCGCCGAGCAGAGACATGCTCATGGCGGAGCACTCGATGTGCCAGCCGGGCCTACCCTTGCCCCAGGGCGAATCCCAACTCGGTTCGCCGGGCTTTGCCGCCTTCCAGAGCGCAAAATCGAGCGGGTCGCGCTTGGCTTCGTCCGGGTCGACGCGCGCGCCGTTCTCAAGGTCGTCGATATTCTGGCCGGAGAGCTTGCCGTATCCGGGAAAGCTGCGCACGGAGAAGTACACGTCCCCATCCGGTGTGGCGTATGCGTTGCCTTTTTCGATCAGAGTTGCGACCAGCGAGATGATCTCGCCGATGTGCTCCGTTGCGCGCGGATTCTCGCTCGCGCGGCGCACGCCGAGCGCATCCGCGTCGTGATAGTATTCCTTGATGAACCGCTCACCGAGCGCTTTGACCGTCGTCTCTTCCTCGTTTGCGCGGCGGATCATCTTGTCGTCGATGTCCGTAAAGTTCTGCACAAAGCGGACTTGATAGCCGCGGTACTCCAGATAGCGGCGCATGGTATCGAATACGATAAACGGGCGCGCGTTGCCAATATGGAAAAAATTATAGACCGTCGGTCCGCAGGCATACATGGATATCTGCCCGGGCACAAGTGGGATGAGTTCTTCCTTTCTGCGCGTCATCGTATTATAGATCTGCATGGTGTTTCCTCCGTGTATCAATCACTATATCATAATTTTTCTGTTCCGTCGCGGGAAGAGCGTCTATTTCGCTTTGTCTTTCCCGCCCATCGACTGCTCCAGTACATCCAGCCGCGCCTTGAGCTGCTCAAGCTGCAACTCTATCGGATCCGGCAGATCGACCTGATCAAGGTCGACGCCCGCCTCGCCCGCGAGGCCCTCGCGCATGCGCACGCAGTCCTCGGTGCCGATGCACTCGCACTTGCCGTCGTCACACTGTCCAACGCGCTCACAGGGCACCTTGCAGCCGTAGAGCCGCACCACATGGCCCGGAACTCCGACTACGGTGGAAAACGGCGGCACATCCTGCAGCACCACCGCGCCCGCGCCGATCTTGGCGTGGTCGCCGACCGTCAACGGGCCAAGCACCTTTGCGCCGGCGGAGATGGTAACATGGTCGCCTACCGTCGGGTGGCGTTTTCCGGTGTCCTTGCCGGTTCCACCGAGCGTCGCGCCCTGATAGATGGTCACGTCGTCGCCGATGATCGCCGTCTCGCCGATCACGACGCCCTCGCCGTGGTCGATGAAGAGGCGCTCGCCGATCGAAGCGCCCGGATGGATATCCACGCCGGTGACAAATCTGGCCCATTCCGAGGTCATGCGCGCAAAGAGGATCATGCCGCGGCGGTAAAACCAGTTTGCCCTGCGATGTATCCGCACGGCTTTGAAGCCCGGGTAGCAAAGCAGAACCTCCAGCGCGGATTTTGCGGCGGGGTCGCGATGCAGCACCGCCTGAATATCGCTTTTCAGCGTTCGGAACATATCGTTCGTTTCCTTTCGAGCGGGCGTATCCCCGCCGTTAAAAATTTATAAAACAAGCGCATCCATCATAAAGACGAATGCGCTTCGCGGTTCCACTTTACTTGGAGAAAACGCGTGTTTTCTCCCGCTCGATCGCTGTAACGCAGCTTCTGCGTCCGCCGGTACTCTGCCTGTTCATCAGGCGTTTTGTCGGCGGCGGCTCTCGGAAGGCACTTCGGCATCTTCGGTCCGGGTCGGCTCTCAGCCGGTGACCAACCCTCTCTTGGAACGCATTGAGATTGCTTACTCTTTTCCGATGTAACGCCTTTGCTATTTGAATTACAATATAGTTTAGGGCAAATATACAGGCGTTGTCAAGCGGTTGGGTGACTTTCTCACGGAAAATCAGCTGCCGATTCCTGTCGCGGCCCACTTGCAAAATCGGCGAATCTGGGCAATAATAAGATGTTTAACAAAAAAGTGCTACCAAAAACCGCATCGGAGAAAACGAATTATGAGAATGAGCGAACTCATCGGCGAACGTTACAAGGAAAAACCCGCCGACTGCACCATCGAAAGCCACGCCCTCATGGTGCGCGGCGGCTACATCAAGCAGGTCAACACCGGGGTGTACACGCTGCTGCCGCCGGCGCGCCGTATTACGCATAAGATCGAGCGCATCATCCGCGAGGAGATGGACGCCATCGGCGGACAGGAAGTGCTCTTCCCCGTCGTGCTGCCCGCCGAACTCTGGAAGGAGAGCGGCCGCTTCACGAGCGTCGGCAAGGAGTTGGTCCGCCTGACGGACCGGCTGGGCGCAGACATGGTGCTCGGCATGACGCACGAGGAGGCCGCCGTGCACCTCGCGCGCGACGCCGCCAAGAGCTACGCCAAGTATCCGTTCATGATCTATCAGATTCAGACCAAGTTCCGCGACGAACCGCGTGCGCGCGGCGGCTTGATCCGCGTTCGCGAGTTCACGATGAAGGACGCATACTCCTTTCATACGACGCTTGCGGATCTGGAAGCCTATTACGAGCGCTGCTATGTCGCTTACGAGCGCATTTTCCAGCGCGCGGGCTGCAAAAACGTCATCGCCGTGCTCTCGGATTCCGGCATGATGGGCGGCAAGATCTCGCACGAATTCATGCTGCTTACCAACATCGGCGAGGATACGCTCGTACTGTGCGACAACTGCGATTTCAAAGCGAACATCGAAGCCTGCGCAAGCGTGGTGGACAATGCCGCGCTGTCCGCAACGGAAGAGCTCACGCTCGTTCCGACACCCGAGATGGCAACCATCGAAGAGGTTGCGGGATTTCTGCACAAACCGCACAACGCAACCTGCAAAGCGGTCGTCTACCAGAAAAACGAGGACGACAGCTATGTCATCGCGTTTATTCGCGGCGATCTGGAAGTGCACGAAACCAAGCTGCGCAACGCCATCGCCGCGGAGATTCATCCCGCCGTGGTGACCCCGGAGAGCGGCATCGTCGCCGGGTTCATCGGCCCCATGGGACTCGACGCCAAGAAGATCACCGTGGTGTTTGACCGCTCGCTTGAAGGCATCGGCGCGCTGGTCTGCGGCGCAAACAAGGCCGATCACCACTACACCGGCTTCAACATCGAACGCGACTATGGCAAGGTATCCTATCTGGACTTCGCCCGCGCGATCCCCGGCGGTATCTGCCCTGTTTGCGGAAAACCGACGCTGCGCATTGAAAACGGCATCGAGGTCGGCAACATCTTCCAGCTCGGCGACAAGTACACCAAGAGCATGGACATGCAATATCTCGACGAGAACGGCGCGCTGCAGTACCCCATCATGGGTTGCTACGGCATCGGCGTCGGCCGCCTCACCGCAAGCGTCTGCGAAGAGAGCCACGACGAATACGGCCCGCTCTGGCCGATCACCATCGCGCCCTGGGAGGCGCAGATCTGCGTGCTGCGCGCTGATCAGGAAGAGCCCAAGCGCGTCGGCGAAGAACTCTACGTGGCGCTCCAAAAAGCAGGTGTGGAAACCATCATCGACGACCGCGCGGTCAGCGCCGGCGTCGTCTTCTCCGAAGCCGATCTCATCGGTGCCCCGATCCGCCTCACCGTCAGCCCCCGCAATCTGAAAGACGGCATGATTGAGCTCACCACACGCGACAAACGCGTTAAAAAGCAGGTTCCCGTTTCAGAAACGCTCGCGGCGGTGCTCGAACTCAAAGCACAGCTCTTTGCCGAGATCGAGGGCGATCTGTAAACAGCATCATTTCGATCGAACGCGATCCGAACAATAAAAAACGCCGCGGTTACGCGGCGTTTTTTGTTTGATAATTCTTGTGGTTTACTGTTCCGTCGGCACAAAAGACGGCGCATACATGCGCTCGTAATACGCCGCGTATTCGCCGCTGAGCACATGCTCCAGCCAGTCCGGATGATCCCGATACCAGGCGATGGTCTCCGTTAGCCCCGTTTCAAACGGGCAGGAAGGCACCCAGCCGAGCTGCTCTGTGATCTTTGTGTGATCGATGGCATAGCGCCGGTCGTGCCCCGGGCGGTCCTTGACATAGGTGATCAGCTCTTCGCTTGCGCCGAGCGAACGGATAATCAACTTCACGATGTCGATGTTCGCGCGCTCGCTGTCGCCACCGATGTTATACACCTCGCCGGGGATGCCACGCGTGAGCACGGCGTGGATTGCGCTGCAATGATCGGACACATGCAGCCAGTCGCGCACCTGCATGCCGTCTCCGTAGACCGGCAGCGGCTTTCCCGTCATGCAGTTGCGAATCATGAGCGGAATCAGCTTTTCCGGAAATTGGTATGGTCCGTAGTTGTTGGAGCAGCGAGTGATGTTCAGCGGCAGACCGAACGTCTCTGCATACGAGCGGCAGACGAGATCCGCGCCCGCCTTGGACGCGGAATAAGGGCTGTTTGGAGACAGCGGCGTGGTTTCGGAAAACCTGCCCTCTTTGCCGAGCGCGCCGTATACTTCATCTGTTGAAACCTGTAGAAACTTTACGCCGTCTTTGAACGCACGGCTGTATTTATCGTCCGGCGCGAGCTTCCAGTGCTTTTTCGCCGTGTCGAGCAGCACCTGCGTGCCGACGATGTTTGTGGTAAGGAACACCTCCGGGTCTTCGATGCTGCGATCGACATGCGATTCGGCGGCAAAGTTGACCACATGTGTGATGGAATGGTCCCGGAATATCTCTTCCATCTTCGCCCGGTCGCGGATGTCCGCGCGGATGAACCGGTAGCCTTCGCCTTCCGGAATATCGCGCAGGCTCTCGAGGTTCCCCGCGTAGGTCAGCGCGTCCACATTAACGAGCTGGTGCTGCGGCGCGTTTTCGCGCATCCAGCGGATAAAATTGCCGCCGATGAACCCCGCTCCTCCGGTGACGAGAATGTTCATGATCTACCCTCTCTAGCCAGCGTCATCAGATACCGGCCATAGTCGGTCATGCGCAGTTCCTCCCCCAGCTTGAGCAACTCGGATGTCGTGATGAACCCGCGCCGCCACGCGATCTCCTCGATGCAGGAGATGTAGAACCCCTGCCGGGACTGCACGGCTTCGACGTATTCCGCGGCTTTGAGCATGCCTTCGGGCGAACCGGTGTCCAGCCAGGCCATGCCGCGGCCGAGCAGTTCCACATGCAGTTCACCCATTTCAAGATAGGCATTGTTGACCGATGTAATCTCGATTTCGCCGCGCGCGGACGGGCGCACATGCTTTGCAATCTCGACCACGCGGTTATCGTAGATATAGAGCCCCGGCACCGCGTAGTTGGACTTTGGGTGCTCCGGCTTTTCCTCTATGGATAGAACTTTATTATTCTCGTCGAACTCGACCACGCCGAACGCGCGCGCGTCCTTAACCGGGTAGCCGAAGATCGTCGCCCCGCTCTCGCGCTTCATAACGGCTTTGAGCGTTGCGGTCAAGTCCTGTCCGTAAAACACGTTGTCGCCGAGGATGAGACAAACGGCATCGTCACCGATGAACTCCTCGCCGAGGATAAACGCGTCGGCCAAGCCGCGCGGCGTCTCCTGCACCTTGTAGGTAAAGCGCATGCCGAGCTTTTCCCCGCTGCCAAGCAATCGCTCGTATACGGGCGTATCCTCCGGTGTAGAGATGATCAGCACGTCCTTGATGGAGGCAAGCATGAGCACCGAAAGCGGATAATAGATCAGCGGTTTGTCGTAGATCGGCAGCAGCTGCTTGCTCACGGCCTTCGTGCTCGGATAGAGGCGGGAGCCTTTCCCGCCGGCGAGAATGATGCCTTTCATGCGCGTTCCACTCCGTTCTTCTACAGTTTCGTTCGCCGCGCGGGATACCAGGCGCGCGGAAATGCCGTCCAGCACGCTCCGTTCGACCGGCGGCGCAAACGGGCCGCCCAGATCGCACTTTGCGTCGAGGTCTTCAAGATTGCCTACGTCGAACCCTTCCGTGCTGTCCTTCATAAACAGGATTTTCAGGGTCATGAACATCAGCTGCAGGTCGTTGAGAATCGAGCAGTTTTCGATGTAGAGCAGATCGAGCTTGAGCTTGTCCTCAAAGTTGGTGTTGTATTTTCCATAGATCTGCGCATAGCCCGTCAGTCCCGCTTTCACCTTCATGCGGTAGCGAAACTCCGGCATGCGTTCACAGTAGAAATCCACGTTTTCAATGCGCTCCGCGCGCGGGCCGACCAGCGACATCTCACCTTTGAGAATGTTGAAAAACTGCGGCAGCTCGTCGATGCGTGTCGCGCGCATGAACCGCCCGAAGGGCGTGATGCGGTCGTCCCCCTGCGTGGTGAACTGCGCGCCGTTTTTCTCCGCGTCAACGATCATGCTGCGGAATTTCATCAGCGTAAACCGCGCGTAATTACGGGTGTAGCGCACCTGTTTAAACAGAACCGGCCCGCCGTCCTGCAGTTTGACGATCAGGGCGGCAACCAGCATGATCGGGCTGCTCACGACGATGCCGATCAGCGAAAAAACGATATCCATCAGCCGCTTGACCAGCAGCTGTTCGATGGTGAACGTGCGGTTGCGGCATTGATAGACAAGCGAATCGCCGATGACGGTTTGATTCGCGTTGTGGAAGATGATGTCGTCCACCGTCGGCAGCACAAAAAGGCGCTTGTTGTTTTCAAAGCAGTATTCCGTCAGGTCTACCCGCAGCTCGCGCGAGATGTCGCCCATAAATACGGTGGAATACGGCTCCAGACAGCGCTTGATCGCATCCGGATCCTGCGCTTCCGTGATCACCGCGCAGATGGTGTGGCGCTCCTTCATCGAGTCGATCTTTCGGAACACGGCTACTTCATGCCGGTCCTTCGAGCAGACGACTACGCTCTGCCGCGCTGGATAGAGCGCGTAATAGAGCCGGTCGGCGCCCCAATAGAGCAGCAGCGCCGCGCCCCACTGTATCAGGGTCATATACCCCAGCGGTGCGATGGGCAACAGCTTCTTTGCCGTCAACGACAGAATAAAATAGAAGATAAAGTTTGTGAGAAACGTTGAAAGTATATACGTAAAGATCAGTTCGCGGTAACGCGTCGTGCCGATATTAAAGCTGTGATAGGTGGAAGCGAACGCGACGAACACCACGAGGTAGAGAAACTCGAACACCACGAATCCCTTGAACCAGAAGTCGGTCTCGGGATAATAATTGAGCACCAAATACAAAAAGGCGCCGGCTGTAACGGCCGAAATCGCCAGTTTGCACAAGAGGATCAAAGATCCTTTAAACAGTTTTGGAGAAAACCTGGACACCTGCTATCCTCTCACTGATCGAATAATGCGCGTCCCGGACGCGAACCGCCCGCGGTACGATTCCACCGTTGAAAAACGAGTCACCCCACAGGCCGCCGGCGAATCGATTGTAGCACGCGTGCGCGAAGATTGTCAAACCGCATCGAGGCGCACACACCCCTTATATTTCGTCAGGATTCCGCTGTTTCTTCCTCTGCTGCGGGCTCGCCTGCGGACAAAGGTTTCCGGTCCGTCAGCCTCTCTTTAAACCGGAACTCCAGATAGCTCAACGCGAGGCCGACCGCGAAGAAGACCGGGTATGCCCAGGTGAAACTAACGGCGATGCGAGGCAAGATCAGCGCTACCGAACCGACGACAAACCCGATCACTGCGGCATAGGCGGTCGCATGATGGCGCGCGAGTACACGGTTGACGATCTTGATGATCAATATCGACACCAGCGCGAACGACCCGGTGAGCGCAAGTAAAGGAAGAAACATTTCCCCGAGCCGTTGAAAGACCGCTCCAAGGCCGGATGAAACCAGTGTTGCAAGGTCAAACACACTCGCGATGGCTGCGATGACAGCCGGATAAAGCCCCAAATAGACCAGTATGAACGAGGAACTGATGCCCGGTATCACGGTTCCGACGGACAGCACCGCCCCGGCGACGAGCGCCGCGGGAATGTTCAGGTTCGCAGTCTGCGTATTGGTTGTTACGCTCGCTTCGCCAAGCGCAAACGCAAGCACGAACATCAGCCCGAGCAGCGCGGCAAAAATATGCTTCCATTGCAGCTTGGGTACGTCGCGGCGCACCTCGCGATACAGCCCCGGCAGACTGCCGAGTACAAGCCCGGTAAACAGGGAAAGCAGTTGCCCCGCATAGCGGCTGACAAGCACGTTCAGCACGTTGCTGGTGAGCAGCACGCCGATGCCTCCGCCAATCATAATTGGCAGCAGGTACTTGATATTCTGCTTGAATGCTCGAAATAGCGTACCGATAGCTAGCATCGCTTTTTCATAGATGCCGAGGCTAATCGCCAGAATGCCGCCGGATACACCCGGGAGAACCGCGCCGATTCCGATGACGAACCCGCAGACTGCCCGGTAGAGAATTGATTTCAACGTTGTTGTGCCTCCCGATTCTTCCAGCAAACGCCGCAAGGCTGTCTCAGCCGCGCAGATTCGCCGGTACTGTAAAAATCATTATATACGCGGAGTATACCCCGCCCAAACATTCGAGATCATGCCGCGTTCCGCTGCGTCATCTGTTGACGCGGGCTGTTCGCCGTCGGATTCAGGTGCGTTGTCGGCTGCTGTTTCCTTTGCGGCACAGCCTGCGGTTGTCAGCAATCCAGCAAGACAAATCAATACGATACTTACAACTTTATGTAAGGTTTATTTCTCCTGTGATCAAGAAGCCTCTGTGATTGTGATATCCCTGCAGCCGCGCGAGCGAACAAAGAAATCGCGATTGCTGCACTCAAAACACGTTCAACTGATTATAACAAACACCACCCGTGCTACGCGTGACATTTCCGCAAACTTTTCCAAAACAGGAGCGAAAAAATAATATATTTTAGAAAATCACTCTGTTTCTTCTACCTATGGTATATACATCCCCATTAGTATACCATGTTTGGAAAAAACATGATTGACACGTTCCCCTGAGTCGGATATAATGTGATTGCAAGTTCTGGAAACGTTTCCAGTAACGTTTCCATATCGTATCTGACTTCATGATTCCCGATTCTCAACTGCATGCAGCACGACAACCTCAACTTCTCGATTGTTCAGTAAGTCCAGCCGGGTTGCTCCACGCTGCCGATCCGGTCAACCAACACGAAAAGGAATACACAGCCAAACATGACGAACATCAAAGACATCGCCCGTTATTGCGGCGTGGCCGTCAGCACGGTCTCGCGCGTGCTCAACGATCATCCCGACGTCAGCGAGGAAACGCGCGAAAAAGTATTGCGCGCCGCCTCGGAGCTTCACTATATCCCCAACACCAGCGCGCGCAATCTCGTCCGCACAACGTCGGACACCATCGCGCTCCTGGTCAAAGGCATCAGCAACCCGTTCTTCGCCAAGCTCATCAAGGTGATCAACCGTGAGATCACAAAGCGCGGTTATACGCTGGAACTGCACCATATGGACACGGCGGACGACGAGCTCCGCATCGGCGCGCAGCTCGCCAACGAGCGCAAGCTCATTGGGATTCTCTTTCTCGGCGGCAGGTTCAACTATTCTGCCGCGGAACTCGCGCATATCCATATCCCCTGCGTTTTCTGCACCTATACCAATACGTTTGGAACGCTCGACGCGCATGAATATTCCTCTGTGGCGATAGACGACAAGCAGACCGCGATGTTCGCCGTGGACATGCTTCTTTCGCTGGGGCACCGCAGAATCGCGATTCTGACGGACAACACGGACGACAAATCCATCAGTGAACTCCGGTTTCAGGGATACAAGAGCGCACTCGAGCGCCACAACATCCCGTTTGACCCGGCGTTGGTCGCCTGCACAGGCACCTTTTCCGATATGGGCTCTATCTACCGCACCACAACGGATCTAATCGAAAGCGGCGTCGAGTTCTCCGCAATATTCGCCATTGCAGACGTGATGGCAATCGCGGCGATCAAAGCGCTCAACGATCAGGGCAGACGCGTACCGGAGGATTGCTCCGTCGTCGCAATCGACGGGCTCGAGCTCTCGGAATACACGCTGCCAACATTGACGACAATGGTGCAGCCTCTCGAGGAAATGGGCGTGAGCTGCGCCAACATGCTCATCGAACTCATCGAGAAACCCGGTAAAAACCGGCAATATACGTTTGAAACCGTGCTCCGCACCGGCGGCTCCGTCCGTCCGCTCGAACCCTAAAAAACTGAATCTATGCGCGCAAGCGCTGGAGAATACAAATGAAAAGGAAGGATAGCATCGTGAAAAAACTGATTGCTCTGATTCTGGTTGCTCTAATGGCGATTGCGAGCTTCGCTTGCACACCCGCCGCCTCTCCGACTCCGGCCGCCGAGGAACCCGCCGCTCCAGCAGCAGAAGCCCCAGCCGCGGAAGCTCCAGCTCCGGCTCCGGCTCCGGTTGGCAAAGTGTACTATCTCAACTTCAAACCCGAAGCGGACGAGGCCTGGCAGGCACTGGCGGCTCAGTATACCGAGCTCACCGGCGTACCCGTCACCGTCGTCACCGCAGCCTCCGGCACGTACTCCGAGACCCTGACCGCCGAGATGGACAAGGGCGCATCCGCGCCGACGCTGTTCCAGTGCGGCAATATGGCCGGCGTTGAAACATGGAGCGATTACCTCTATGACTTCACCGGCACCAAGGTCTATAACGAGATGACAACCAACGACTTCAACCTCTTTAAGTCGACCGGTGAAGTCGCCGCCATCGGATACTGCTACGAGTGCTTCGGCATCATCGTCAACAAGGCTCTGCTCACGCAGGCCGGCCACTCGCTGGATGAGATCACGGACTTTGCGTCCCTCCAGACCGTTGCGGAAGACATCCACAGCCGCGCGGCGGAACTCGGATTCGACGCGTTCACGTCCTCCGGCATGGATGGTTCGTCCAGCTGGCGTTTCTCCGGTCACCTTGCCAACATGCCGCTGTTCTATGAGTTCCGCGATGACGGCGTGACCGAGCAGCCGGCGACCATCACCGGCAAGTATCTGCCCAACTTCAAGAACATCTGGGATCTCTACATCAACAACTCCGCAACCGATCCGACGCAGCTTGCGTCCGCAACGGGCGATCAGGCTGAAGCAGAGTTTGGCGAAGGCCAGGCCGCATTCTATCAGAACGGTTCCTGGGAGTATGCAAACCTGACCACGAAATTCGGCATCAGCCCGGATGATCTGGCCATGATCCCGATCTACTGCGGTGTTGACGGCGAAGAGAACGCCGGCCTCTGCGCAGGCACCGAGAACTGCTGGGCGGTCAACTCGCAGGCAGCCGAAGAAGACATCCAGGCAACCTTGGACTTCATCTACTGGGTCGTCACCTCGGACGAAGGAACCACGATGATGGCCGAACAGTTCGGTCCCATCCCGTTCAAGAATGCCAAGGAATCCTCCAACGTGTTCTTCAACGACGCCAACGCGATGTTTGCCGAGGGCAAATACGTCGTCACCTGGGCGTTTAACTACACGCCGAACGTTGACACCTGGCGCGCGGGCGTTGTCGCCGCAATGTCGCAGTACTCTGCGGGCGGTTCCTGGGACGACGTCGTCACCGCGTTCGTCGCCGGCTGGGCCGCGCAGTACGCTGCGCAATAAGCACGATAATCCAGCAAACGCCATAACGGCACTGCGGGGGCGAGTGGAAACGCTCGCCCCCTTCAGCACACAACAGCAAGGGAGGCCGCTATGAAACGCAACCCGAAAAGAGCCAGTTCGGCTTTGAGCGGCAGACTGATCCGCCGGCCGATTCAACGAATGTTTCCCGTGTTTCTTTTGCCGACGTTCGTCGCATTCTGCATCGGCTTTATCTATCCCTTCAGCAAGGGAGTCTATCTGTCATTCTGTCGATTTACGACCACGAGCAACGCGCGCTGGATCGGAATCGAAAACTATATCAAGGCATTCAACGACGCAGGCTTCGTACACGCGTTCAAGTATACAGCTCTGGTAGCGATCGTTTCGCTGCTCGTTATCAACCTGTTCGCATTCGCCGTTGCCTACGCGCTCACGCGCGGCATTAAGGGATCCAACATCTTCCGCACGGTGTTCTTCATGCCGAATCTGATCGGCGGCATCGTGCTGGGCTATATCTGGTCGATGATCTTCGCCGGGATCCTCTCCAGATACGGCACGTCCATCGTACTAAGCACCACTTACGGCTACTGGGGGCTTATCATCCTCATGGCATGGCAGCAGATCGGCTATATGATGATCATCTATATCGCCGGGCTGCAATCCGTACCCACGGATATGATCGAGGCCGCGAAGATCGACGGCGCAAACGGATGGCATATGCTGACGCGTATCACCATCCCGACAATCATGCCCTCGATCACCATCTGCACGTTTCTGACGTTGACGAACTCATTTAAGCTGTTTGACCAGAACCTTGTGCTCAACGGCGGGCAGCCGTTCGTGTTCATGGCGGACGGCACGGTCATACGCTCCACAGAAATGCTCGCGCTCAATATCTACAACACCTTCTACCTCAACGCCAACTCGCGCGGCGTCGGGCAGGCGAAAGCAGTCCTGTTCTTCATTCTCGTTGCGGCCATCGCAATGATCCAATTTACCGCCACACGCAGAAAGGAGATACAGCAGTAATGAAACAACGTACGGTTCGAAAGTCGCTGCTTACCGCTCTTTTCATCGTGGTATGCATCATCTATATTATGCCGATTCTGACCGTGTTGATGAATTCTTTTAAGACCAACTCCTCCATCAATACAGAGACGTTCTCCTTCCCGAACTCGGAGACGTTCACCGGCGCGGACAACTACGTCAACGGCATCAATGTCGGCGAGTATCCGTTCCTGAAATCGGCAGCCTACAGCGTCATCATCACGGTGGCATCCGCCGCTTTGATCCTCGTTTGCACCTCCATGGCTGCGTGGTATATTTCCCGCGTCAACGGGCTGTTCGCGCGGATCGTCTACTACACCTGCGTCTTCTCCATGGTCGTTCCGTTCCAGATGGTCATGTTTACGCTGGCAAAAACCGCGCATACGCTGCATCTGGATTCACCGTTTACGATACCGGTCATCTATCTGGGTTTTGGCGCGGGGCTGGCGGTGTTCATGTTCGCGGGGTTTGTCAAAAGCATCCCGCTCGAGATCGAGGAAGCGGCAGCCATCGACGGATGCGGCCCGCTCCGGACGTTCTTTTTGATCGTGTTCCCCATGCTCAAGCCGGTGCTTATCTCCGTCGGCGTATTGGAAATCATGTGGATCTGGAACGATTACCTGCTGCCGTATCTCGTGCTGGATCGAACGTTGTATAAAACGATCCCGATTCACATTCAGTACCTGCAGGGCAGCTACGGGCATGTGGACCTCGGCGCGGTCATGGCGCTCATCATCATCAGCATCATTCCGATCATCGTGTTCTACCTCTCCGCGCAGCGGTTCATCATCAAGGGCGTCGTCGAAGGCGCGGTAAAAGGATAAGCAAACCGCAGTTTGGCGTGCGGCAAACGGGCGCACGTACTATTTTCTCTTGCCCTTTGATCGAAACACTGTATAATAAAACGAAGTTTATCAATGAATCGGTGGGAATATGAAGCGCTCCAGCGGCATCCTCATGCATATCTCTTCGCTCCCCTCCCCGTACGGCATCGGCACGTTCGGGAAGGAGGCGTATGCGTTCGCAGACCGGCTCGTGCAGGCACGCCAGTCCTACTGGCAGGTGCTTCCGCTCGGCCCGACCGGGTACGGCGATTCGCCGTACCAGTCCTTTTCCGCGTTCGCGGGCAACCCGTATTTTATCGACCTCGATGCGCTCATCGACGGCGGATTGCTCGACCGCGATTGGGTTTCTTCGCTCAATTGGGGTTCGGTCGATCGTCAGACGGACTTCGGGGCAATCTACGCGCAGCGGTTCAATGTGCTGCGCGCGGCGTTTTCGCGCGCTATGGAGCGCGACGATCAGATGCGCGCACTCGACCAATTCGCGGCAGAGAACGCCGACTGGCTGAACGATTACGCACTGTTTATGGCGCTGAAAGATGAAAACGGCGGCGATCCATGGGAGAAATGGCCTTACGGCGTTCGCATGCGTGAGGAAAACGCTCTGCGTGAAGCGCGGGAGCGCCTGGCTAAGAGCGTGCGATTCTATCAGTTTGTGCAATCGCTGTTTTTTGAGCAATGGTCAAAACTGCGCGCTTACGCAAACGAACGCGGCATCAAAATCGTTGGCGATCTGCCGATCTATGTACCGCTCGATTCGGCGGACGTCTGGAGCGCGCCGCAGGAGTTTCAGCTCGACGGCGAACGCCGCCCTCGCTGCGTCGCGGGAGTTCCGCCGGATTATTTCACGGCGGACGGGCAGCTCTGGGGCAACCCCATCTACGACTGGGACTACATGAAGCAAACCGGATACGCCTGGTGGATGCGCCGCATGCGCTCGGCCAGCACGCTCTTCGACACGGTTCGAATCGATCACTTCCGCGGGCTGGCATCCTATTGGAGCGTTGCGGCGGATGCCAAGACCGCGCGGGACGGAACCTGGATTCCCGGACCGGGACGCGATTTTGTCGACTTTTTAAAAGCGCAGTTTCCGGCGTTTGAAATCATCGCCGAAGATCTCGGTTATTTAACTGACGATGTGCTCTCGCTGCTTGCATCCAGCGGATTTCCCGGCATGAAGGTGCTGCAGTTTGCCTTCGACGCGCGCGAACCGAGCAACTATCTGCCGCATACGTACGACAACCACTGCGTCTGCTACGCGGGAACACACGACAACACCACTGTCTCGAGCTGGTTAAACGAGGCCGATCCCGCGGATGCCGCTTTTGCGGAACGCTACCTCGGCCTGAACGAGCGCGAGGGCTACGTTTGGGGCATCCTGCGCGGTGGTCTGGGTTCGGTCGCAGACCTGTTTGTTGCTCAGATGCAGGATTACCTCTGCCTCGGCGAGGAGGCGCGCATGAACACACCCGGTACGCTCGGCGGCAACAACTGGCGCTGGCGGCTCCTTCCGGGCGAGTTTACGGACGAACTCGTCGAGAAGATTGCGTCCATCACAAAGATGTACGGACGTGCCTGATGCGACAACAAAAAACGGACCCGAAAGGGTCCGTTTTTGTTTGCGCCGTGTTATGCTTTCTTCTTGACCGGAATCCAGACTTCGCTGTAATACTCCGGCGACGTCGCGTCCCCGTCCGAATACATCTCGATCTCCAAGTACTGCGCAACCTCATATGTACCGTTGGTCGGCAGCCACTCGGAATAGATCTGTTTTGTCACGGTCTGAATCGCGCCGGGCATCGCGCCGACGCAGGAGAACCGCGCCCAAAGATGCGCGGGAACCTCGCGTTTTGAGAGCCCTTCCGGCACCATCGCACCGGGTTTCAACACCTCTCCAATCATATAGGGAAAGTTGCCGCCCTCGTCCGCGTCAAAACAGACGCCAAACATCGGGCAGACTTTCTCCTGCAATCCTTTTTGAAAAAACTCTTCCCAGAATTTGGGGATTTCCTGCATGCTGGTGTCCATATGGAACGTTTTCTCCGCGCCGAACACCTCAAACGCGTCCATTTGTTCAATTTTGTAATTCATTCTAGCAGCACCCTCCATTTTGATCGAAATTGAAAGAGGATTCTGACAGCGGAGCAACGTGCTCATGCGCCGCGCGCCCGTAGGTGTGATGCCATGAAAGCGGGAGAACGCTTTGGTGAAGCTCTCCGGCGTGTCGTAGCCGTATTGCAGCGCCAGATCGATCACCTTTGCATGTTCTGAAATCAGCTCCTGCGCCGCGAGCGTCAGCCGGCGCGCGCGAATATATTCGCTCACGCTCATTCCCGTCAGCGCGGCGAACGTACGCTCCAAATAAAAGCGAGACATCCCGACATGCCGGGCTGCTTTCTCGCTGTCCGCGTCTTCCAGTAAATGCCGCTCAATGTATTGCAGCGCCTCGTTCAAAGATTCGATCAGTTCCAAAATGCGTCTCCTTTGGCCTTGCTTTCGCTGTTTTGTTCCCTTTCCTGCTGATCGTATCAAACCATAAAGGTCGTTTCCTGTCTTTTCTTGTCAGGATTTGTCCGGTTGCTGTTTTTCTGATGGGAACCGGAAGCGCGGCATTCAGACCGCGGGTTCGTATACGATATCCCTCGTGCCCGCCTCAAGCAGCCTGGCGGCTGCTCTCTGATCGTTCAGCCAGGCTTCGCGGTCTTCCGGTGACAATATCAGCGGCATCCGGTCGTGGATAAACGAGATTCCCTCCGCTGCGGGTGCGGTCAGTATCACGAAGACCGGCGTTTTGGCGCCCGCTTCCGAGCGATACAGCCCCGCAAAGGTAAACATCCCCTCGCTTGCCGGGCGCAGTTTATATTTGATCTTCTTCTTGTCGCGGGTTTCCCACTCGAAATAACCCGTCGCCGGAATCAGGCACCGGCCGGACGCTGTTTCAATCGTTTCGCTCTGCTGCGCCGCCATTGGCGCGCGAAACATGGTCTTCTCGAGCGCGGTCTCGCTGCGCGCGTTGATGATCTTCCCTTTTCCGTCGAACCGCGCAAACCCCCATTGCATCGCGCGCGGGCCCTGCGCGTCCAGTGCTGCCACAAGCTCGGTCGGAAACACTTCGCCGTTTTTCAACAGCAAGCCTTCCTCCATCTGCCCGCGGATGTAGAGCATCGCGAGCATTTCGCGGTACTGCGCGTCGTCAAAATCTGTATAGAACCTGCCGCACATACCTGTCTCCTTCCGCCGGCTCAGCCGAGCCAGATGCCTGTTCCTATGCCGATGATCGAACCGATGAGCACCTGCAGCGGCGTGTGGCCGATCAGCTCCTTGAGTTCCCACTCCGGCAGTTCGATGATCTTTCCTTCGTTGATCAGATGATCGATGATGGCACTGATGGTCACGGCCTGCTTGCCCGCCTCCTGACGCACACCGCGCGCGTCGTGCAGCACGACGGACATCAGCACGAATGCGATCGCGAATTCAAACGAGGCAAGCCCGAACTGTTTGGCGACCGCCGCCGTCATCGCGCAGACCGTCGCCGCGTGGCTGCTCGGCATGCCGCCGCTGCCAACGAGACGCTCAAAGCGAAATTCCTTGTTGACGATCGTGTATAAAATCGCCTTTCCACCCTGCGCAATCGCCCAGGCAACCAGCGCGGCAATGAGAATTTTGTTCTCCAAGAATCCTTCTAAAAACTGCATTTTGATCTTCCGTATCTCCCAGATTCATCCGGGCGGATGCACCCGCACCGAACTCAATTATTGTATCGTACGACGAAAATAATTACAATATCCGTACCTTATCCGTACCTTCTGCGCGCATGCGTGCATTTGATATATATTTTACATTTTCACGCTTGCTTCTTGACAGTTCTTTCGCGCTGGCTTACGCTTGTAACATGAAAAAAAGATTGATTGTATTGACCCTGTTCTGCCTGATGCTCGGCGTCTGCTTTTTGCCCGCGACACAGCCCGCGCTCGCCGAAGAAACCGCGTCTCCCAAGCTCAGCTTTGGGGACGACGGAACATTCACCGTGCTCATCCTCTCCGATTTACAGGATACGCAGTTTACCACCAAGCTCGTCGTCAGCGGCGAAACGCAGGTTATGGCGGAATACCCTGCCGACCTGATCGTGCTGCTGGGTGACCAGCTCGAGGGCGCGAGCCCCGTGCTGAGTCTCGGCAACGGCGCGGCGAACGTTGAAAAAACACTGCGCACGCTGCTGGCACCGGTTGAGGCGAGCGAAATTCCGTTTGCGGTTGTCTTTGGCAACCACGATTATGAAGCGCCGCTTGCTATCGCCCGGCAGGTCGAAATCTACGAAAGCTACGCAAACTGTGTTGGCGTTTCCCACGGGAGCAACGACGGCGAGGACGGTGCGTTTGTGCTGCCGGTCTATATGACGAACAGCGATATGCCCGCCATGGCGCTGTATTTCTTCGATTCCGGCTCCTACATTGCAAACGGGGATTACGATACCGTTTCCGCCGAGCAGGTCGCCTGGTATATTCAGCAGAGCACGGCGTTTCGCGCCGCGAACTCCGGTCAGGCGCTCCCCTCTGTTGCATTCTGTCATATTCCCGTGCCAGAGGTCTACGAGTTGATGACCGAGGTGCCAAAGGGTACCACGGATGCCTTCAAAGGCGTTGGCATCGGCAAAGGAAAATACTATCTGCCGGATGAAACGAAGATTTTCACTGGAGAGGTCAACGAAGCGCCCTGCCCCTCCAGCGTCAACCACGGCCTCTTTGAAGCGTTTCTGGCCAATGACGACGTGTTCCTCACCGTCAACGGGCACGACCATGTCAACTCGTTTATCGGCAGCGTCAAGGGCGTAGACATCGCCAGCGCGCCCGGCAGCAGCTACACAAGCTACGGATCGCAGGAAGTCCGCGGCGCGCGGCTGTTCCGGTTCACGGAATTCAACGTGCGGGATTACGAAACGCTGCACGCACTCTACAGCGACTACGACACGCCCGCCAGCTACGGTTATCTGCGGTACTATTTTACCGCAACAACGGGTATCTACAACGCGCTGAAGATCCCGCTGCTCGCCCTTGTGCTGATCACAGCGTTGGTCGTTACCCTGATCGTGCGTTCACGCAAAAAGAAACGCAAAGCCAAGCAGGAAGCCAAATAAAGCAAATAAAAACCCGCCATACGGCGGGTTTTTTGTTTGTCAGTTTTTTAAGTTTTCTTACGGGTTGTTCAGATCCGCCTGGGCGGTTGCGGCGGCTTCGTCTTCCGGATCGGACTCGTAGAAGTTGACGATGCACTTCATCGGGCAGACGGGTATGCATGCGCCGCAACGGGTGCAGGTCGTCTCGTCGATGACCGCAAGTCCGTTGATGACGTGGATCGAGTCCGACGGGCAAGCCTTCTCGCAGCGCTTGCAGCCGACGCAGGCGGTTTTACACTGCAGCCGCGCGATGCGCCCGATCGCCTCGTTCCGGCAGAGCACGACGACGGTCTGATCCTTCGGCAGCATCTTGATTATGCTCCGCGGGCAGGCCGCGACGCACATGGTGCAGCCTGTGCAGAGGTTCTCGTCGATCACCGCGACGCCGTCTATCATCTGAATCGCGCCAAACGCGCACTGCGCGGCACAATCGCCGAGACCGACGCAGCCGTAATCGCATGCGCTCGGGCCGCCGGAGATACCGCAGGCGGCACGGCAGGACGGCAGTCCTTCATAGTCATAGCGCGGCGTTACCCGCTCGCAGGTGCCCTGGCAGCGGACGCGCGCAACCTGCTGTTCACCCGCTTCTCCGTCCAGTCCCATGATGGCGTTGATCGCATCGACCGTTTTCTTTCCGCCGGGCGTACAGGCGGTTGCGGAGGCTTCTCCGCGGACGACGGCTTCGGCATATGCGTCGCATCCTGCGTATCCGCAGGCGCCGCAGTTCGCTCCCGCGACCGCGTCTCGCACGGCCTGCACACGTTCGTCCACTTTGACGGCGAATTTCTTATCAGCGAGGCCTAATACCAAGCCAAACAGGATCCCCAGGCCGCCGAGCGCGATGATGGCGTAGATGATGGGCATATACTGTTCCATATCTTACATCACCCCCGCGAACATGTTGGAAAAGCCCATAAACGCGATGCTCATCAGCCCCGCGATCACAAGCGAGATCGGGAAGCCCTTGAGCGGCGCGGGCACATTCGCGGCTTCCAGCCGCTCGCGAACGCCCGCCATCAATACGATTGCAATCAGGAAGCCGATCGCGCCGAATGCGCCGTTGAGCACGGAGTAGAGCAGATCGTACTCCTGCGTGATGTTGAGAATCGTGACGCCGAGCACGGCGCAGTTGGTCGTGATCAGCGGCAGGTAGATGCCGAGCGCCGAATAGAGCGACGGCGCGGACTTTTTGAGGAACATCTCGACCACCTGCACCAGGGAGGCAATAACGAGGATGAACGCGATGGTGTTCAGATACTCCAGATGCAGCGGACTCAGCACGTAATAATACACAAAATAGGTAAAGAGGCTGGCCAGCGACATGACGAACGTAACCGCAAGGCCCATGCCAAACGCCGTCTCCACCTTGCTTGACACGCCGAGGAACGGACAAACGCCGAGGAAGCGCGAGAAGATGTAGTTATTCGTCAGCACACAGCTGAACATAAACAGCAGTATTTTTACGATCGGGCTCATTCGCTCTTCGCCTCCTTCCGTTTACCGGGTTTCGTGCTCACGGCGTTAAACAGCGCAAGCAGCAATCCGTAGACGAGGAAACCACCCGCGGGCAGTATCATCAGCAGCATCGGCTGATAGGCCGCACCAAACACGGCGGTACCGAATATCGTGCCGTTGCCGAGGATCTCGCGGATGGCGCCGATCAGCGTGAGCGCGACGGTGAAGCCGATGCCCATGCCGATGCCGTCCACCGCGCTGTGCAGCACGGAGTTCTTGCTCGCGAACGCTTCCGCCCGCGCAAGGATGATACAGTTGACCACGATCAGCGGCAGGAAGATGCCGAGGCTCTGGTAGAGCGCGGGTACAAACGCGTTCATGAACATCTGCACCATGGTCACGAATGTGCAGATGACGATGATAAACGACGGAATACGGATCTTGTCCGGAATGAAATTTCTCAGCAGCGAGATGACGATGTTGGAACCGAGCAACACAAACGTCGTTGCGACGCCCATGCCGACCCCGTTTGTCGCGCTGGTCGTGACCGCCATGGTAGGACACGTGCCCAGCACCAGCCGGAACGTCGGGTTCTCGGTGATGATGCCGTTAAAGAATACGCTTTTGAGCGATGTTTTTTGTTCCATAGTGTTAACCCTCCGTCGGCGGCGTCAAACCGCCCAGCGCGAGAACCGCGTCGTTGACCGCGTCCGTTACCGCGCGGGACGTAATGGTCGCCGATGTGATCGCGTCGACATCGCCGCCGTCTTTGATCAGCTTGATCGGCGGCGCCTTGCCGACAAAACGCTTGCCGAATCCGGGCTCCTTGGCGCGCGCGCCGAGTCCGGCGGTCTCCGCAAATGCCGACCCGCCAACTGAAACACCCGTTACAGCGCCGGTTAAATCGACGCCGACGGTGATCTCGATGTCGCCGCCGTATCCCTTGGCAACGATAGTGCCGGTCATGCCGGTCAGCGCGCCGGTTTCGTCATATCCGGCAAACGCGGCTTTCAGCTCTTCCGGCGCATCCAGAGGTGCAAATGTTTCGGCGGACGGCAGAACCGCGCGCCTGGCCGCATCCGCGGCCCTGGCTTCCTGTTCGCGGATCGGGCCGGCCGTCACCTGATTTGTTACCCCAAGTGCGAGCCCGGCTACCGCCGCGATGACAAAGAGCTTGAGTCCTAAAACCAGAATCTTATGCACGCGACTTCACCTCCCCGTAGATCCTGCCGCGCATGATGCGATCGATGAGCGGGGTCAGCAGGTTCATGATCAGGATCGCATACATCGTGCCTTCCGGATATCCGCCGTATGCGCGGATGAGCGCGATGATCAAACCGATGCCCGCGGCATACACCATCTGTCCTTTGTGCGTCATCGGGCAGGTGACGTAATCCGTCGCCATGAAAACGGCGCCGAAGAGAACGCTGCCGGTCATAACGCCCTGCAGCGGGTCGCCGCCGAAGATCCATGTAAAGAGCATGAACGTTGCGAGCATGGTAACCGGGATGTGCCAGGTAATCGTCTTGCGAATCAAGAGATACAGCAGGCCGAGCAGGATGGCCAACTTGCTCACCTCACCGATGCAGCCCGGGATGCGCCCGATGAACAGATCCAGCGTAGAAGGCAGTAACACTCCTGCGTTGGATGCCGCTTCTGCAGACGTGCCGACCAAAGCCAGCGGGGTTGCGCTTGAAATCGCGTCAAACGGGGTGACATATACGCCGCTCATGAGCGCCGGCCAGCTGGAGAGCAGCACGGCGCGCGCGGTTGCGGCGGGGTTGATGAAGTTGTCCCCGATGCCGCCGAAGAGCTGCTTGACCAGCAGGATGGCGACAGCCGCGCCGATGACGATCATCCACCAGGGTGCGTTCGTCGGCATTGTCATCGCGAGGATGATGCCGGTGACCATGGCGGAAAAATCGTTGATGGTAATCGGTTTTCTGAAGATGACTTCCCAGAGGAATTCAAATCCCACACAGGCGACGACACTGATGATGGTCACCCTTGCCGCGTCCCAACCAAAGAGCCAGATACCCGCCGCCACCGCCGGCATCAGCGCGACGACGACGTCCAGCATCAGTACTGCGGTCGTGTCCTTTGCAAAGATGTGCGGTGCGGGAGTTGCAACAAAGCGTTTTTTCGTTTCCATTTGCTCTACCTCCTCGCCCTTGCTGCCAGGTCTTCCCTCGTCGCCTTGAAGCTTGAGGTCAGGTAACGCCGTGCAGGGCAGATATAGGAGCACGCGCCGCAGAGGACGCAGTCCATCAATCCATGTTTTTTTACGGCGTCGATATCGCGCCGGTCGATGTCCGAGCGCATGAGATATGGATGCAGCCCGATGGGGCAAATCTGCACGCAGCGTGTACAGCGGATGCAGGCGGTTTCATTCATGGTCTTCGCCTGGTCTTCGTCGAACGCGACGATACCGTTTGTGGCTTTCGTGATTGCCGCTTCCAGATCGGCGGCGCAGAGGCCCGTCATCGGTCCGCCCGCAAACACCTTGCGCGCGCAGTCGAGCAGGCCGCCGCATGCCTCAATGGCATCGGCATACCGCGTTCCGACGCGCAGCAGCAGGTTGCCGGGTTCTTTGACACAGCCGGTCACGGTCGTGATGCGCTGTACAAGCGGTTTCCCCAACGCGACCGCCTCGTATAACGCGGCGGTGGTGCTGACGTTAAACACCAGCGCATTCGCATCGACCGGCAGCTTGCCGCGCGGTACTTCCCGGCGCGTGACAACCTGAATCAGCTGTTTCTCCGATCCCTGCGGATATTTCGTTTTCAACGGAATGATCTCGATTTGCTCTTCGCCGGCCGCGGCGGTTTTCATCGCAGCAATGGCGTCGGGCTTGTTGGTTTCAATCGCGATCACACCGCGGTTGACGCCCGTTGCGCGGAGGATCAGCTTGAGCCCCGCGATGACCAAATCCGGTTTTTCCAACATGAGACGATGATCGGCCGTGAGATACGGCTCGCACTCCGCGCCATTCAATATGACCGTGTCGGCGCTCTTCCCCTCAGGGATGGACATCTTGATGTGCGTCGGAAACGCCGCGCCGCCCATGCCGCAAAGTCCGGCATTTTTCGCGGCCTCGATGATCTCGGCCGCCGTCGCGCGATCCGCGTCGAGAGGGTGCAGCTCGACCCACTCGTCGAGATGATCGTTCTGAATGCCGATGCAGAGTTCCGGTTTTCCCCGGAGCATCTGCCGCGGCTCCACAAACGCGATCTCGCCTGAAACACTCGCGTGGACGGGCAGCCCCAGGCCCCCGACCGGTTTTGCGATCACTTCGCCCGCGAGCACCCGCTGCCCTTTTTCCACACACGGCTCGCTAGGCGCGCCGAGGTGCATGCCGACGGGTATCACCAGAAGATCCGCAGATACTTCGCGAACCGCGCTGGCCCGAGTCAGCGGTTTTCCTTCGCCAATATCGCGAAGGGGGTGAATGCCGCCCCGAAACGACTTGTTCAATCCTATTCACCTACCTTGCATAGTTCTGAACGCAGCTCGAAACCGGCTGCGTTATTGCCACCCATCAGTATAAGTGACGATTTGAAAAATGTACAGTCCAATCAGAAAATTTGAGGGATTATCTGAATGATGCGCGTAAAAAACCAGCATAATACCAGAGATCGATGTATGAATCAATGAATCCCTGCTCTAATTTAATAAGAAAAAGAACCGCCTTACAGACGGTTCTCTCATATTCGCGTTATTGATTGATGCCGAGATACTTGAAAATACCGGTCACGATTCCCTGCGCCATGGTCGGCTGGAAATCGGTGCTGTTGAGTTTTCTATCATCCGTGCTGTTGCTGATGTGCCCAAGGAACAGCGTGAACACCGGGGCTTCCGTTTTGTTGAAGAACTCTTCGTCCGTTTTGTCGATGATCGACTCGCCCTTGTACAAGCGCAGCGGCAGACCCGTTGCATCGATATACGCATCGAGTACTTCGGAAGCAAGCTTGTCACACTCGGCTTTCTTATCGTGCTTCTCCGGCACCCATGCCATCGCGCCGCGCGTATCCTTTGCCGTGACGAAGTTGCAGTCGATTCGCACGACGAGCTCCACTTTTCCGTCGTTGAAGATCTTAGCACGTTCGGCGGACGTTTTATCGTCCTTCACGCTCGAGAGCGTGAATACAACCGTCGCTCCCTCGGCCTCCAATTGCTCTTTGACCAGCGTGGCAATCGCATAGTTCAAGCGGTTTGCATACACCTTTGTGGACACGCCCTGTATCGATGAGCTGTATCCGCGCGCGGGATCGATGCCGATGATGCGACCCTCCAGTGCGCCCGGCGGCTCGGCGGTCGGCGTCGGCGTCGCACCGGGTTCAAGCGTTGGCGACGGCGTCGGCAGATTGGGGTCAATCGACGGCGACGGCGTCGCGGTTACGGGCGCGACCGACGGCGTCGGTGACGGTGTTGCGTTTGCGATTTGATAATTGACGATTGCGGGAGAAACGACCCCGGCGACGAGCGCATAGGTGATGCCGGCAAGCAGAATGAGGATCATTGCGCAAAGAATTCCGAACGCAAGCGGATTGTTAATGCGAAACGTTCTCCTGCGCTTAACGATCTTTTTCATTCTCTCCACCTCGATTGTGCTATCATTGGTATTGTAACACGCACGTCTTATGTTGTTCCATAGAAAAAACCAAGATTTTCAAATTTTCTACGTTTTCGTAATAAAAAATTAATGAGTAATCAAGGCAAAATCCATTACAAGCACCATAACCCCCATCGTATGAAACCCCCGACAGCACAGGAGATTTACATTTCTTTTTGAAAACGCAGTTACACGCACCGCTCCGGCGGCCAAATCTCTCCGTGCGCGAAATGACACAATTGTTTCGCAAGAGCGTTCTTCACGTCGAGGCGATTCTGTCGTTTTTTGGCAAAGGGCTTGAAGCCGCAGTCGCCGCGCACGTATAATACGAGTATGCCATATAATTTTACACATGCGCTGCTCGGCCATCTTGCCGCGCAGCAATCGAACCCGGAGGTCTCAGCGCTTGCCGTGAAATACGCAGGTGCGTTTTACACCGGCACGATGGGACCCGATCCGTACTTTGGCGACGCGATGCCGCGCCCGCTATTTTCGCCGTGCCGCGTCGATCTTGCCGAAAAGCTGCATTCGCTCGATGCGCGCGTCCTCTTTGGCGCGCTGCTGCCGCTTGCCGCCAAGGACGAGCTGCTGCGCGCCTATGCGCTCGGTTTCCTCTGCCATTTTCTGCTCGACACCACCGCGCATCCTTATATTGAAGCGCGTTTTTCCGGATCCGCGCACACACCGATGGAGATCCAGACGGATTTCATGATGACCGACCGGTATCAAGCCGACGGCATTCCCCGCCCGCCGCGCGCGTTTTATCACACAGCTCGCATCCGGCGGCTGGACGCGCTTCACGCCGCGCTGGCTCAGTCGCTCTTTGGTTCCGGAGCAAACGGCGTATTTTTGCGCGGGTATCGAAAATGGATCATGATCAACACGATTTCTTATGATCCGAAGAACCGCAAGCTCCGGTTTTTCAACAAGCTGGAGAAGGTCCTTCCAATAAAAGGTAAGCTCACCGGTTTTCTCGTCGCGCGGCACGACGACCCGGGCGACCGGCTGAATCTGTCGCACGCTGCCTGGAGCGCACCCTGGGACGCAGAAACACGGCGGACGGAATCGTTTCTCGATCTGTTTGAACATGCGCTTTCCGAGGGAGTCGAATTGTTAAACGCCGCATATACCGCCATGGAAACAGGCGAGTATACACATGTGCTCGCGCTGATTGGCGCACGGAGGATGGATGCAAGACCCGTTTGACCGCGCGGCAGGCTGCTGCTTCACCGGGCACCGGCCCAACGCCCTGCCCGCGCTCGGCAAGGAGGAGGCTCAAGAGATGCAGTCTCTCCTGTATTTGCTTGACCGCGCGGTGGAGCGCGCGCTGGATGACGGCGTCACCTGCTTCTACGTCGGCGGTGCGCAAGGGTTCGACACACTCGCCGCGGAGGCAGTCTTACGAAGGCTGCAGGATTACCCCTCGCTCTCTCTGCATCTCGCGCTGCCCGGGCGTGATCAGGCGGACGGCTGGCGGGAGCGCGATCTGGCCCGCTATGAAACCATTCTGTCCCGTGCCTCCAGCGTTTGGTACGCAGCGGAGCGTTGTTCGCCGGGTTCCATGCGCCGCCGTAACCGCTACCTTGTCGATCACGCCGGGCGCTGTATCGCATATCTGAGGCGCATGCGCGGCGGCACGCTCTACACCGTAAATTATGCGCTTGATTGCGGCATCCCGGTCGATAACCTCGCGGAGCGCATGATGCTGCTTTAGCGATTGCTCTTACGCATCTGATGCAGCATGCGCGCCGTCCCAGCGGCGCGTTTTTTATTCGCTTGCGCCATATACGAATTCATGCTACAATCCGTATCATTATGGAAGCAAAAATGAATCCCCCTGTCAGGGTCAATAAAATGGGTGTTCAGCCGGAGGGCCGGCTGCTGTTTGGCATGGGTGCGCCGCTTGCGCTCTCCATGCTGACACAAGCTCTTGTACAATTTTGTAGACAGCATATTCGTGTCCTACCTCGGCGAAAACGCGCTGACTGCCGTTTCGCTGTCATTTCCCGTCTTTATGTTGATGATTTCCGTTGCCGTCGGCACCGGTGTTGGCATCAACTCGCTGATTTCTCGCCGTCTCGGCGCGAAGCGGCACGACGAGGCGGAGCACGCGGCGGGCAACGGCTTGATCCTCATGCTGATATCCATGCTGGTGTTTGTGCTCTTCGGCATCTTTGGCGCGCGCCCGTTCATCGCCGCTTACGCCACCGGTTCGGAAACGTTCGAGTTCGGCTCGACCTATCTTTCGATTATTACCACATTCTCAGTCGGCCTGTTCCTGCAGATCTTCTGCGAACGTATTTTACAGTCCCAGGGTAAAAATCTCTACGCCATGCTGATTCAGATTTGCGGCGCAGTGTTCAATATCATTTTCGACCCGATTCTGATCTTCGGGTTGTTCGGATTTCCGAAACTCGGGATCGCGGGCGCAGCCATCGCAACCGTGAGCGGACAGCTGCTCGCAATGCTGATCTCGTTTGTGGTCATCTTCAGCAAAAAGAATGAAGTGCGCCTGCGCATGAAATATCTCAAGCCGAGCGCAAAGGTCATTCGTGATATCTATGCCGTCGGTTTCCCGACCATTATCCTGCAAGCCATCGGTACGGTCATGACGTTGTTTCTCAACGGCATCCTCATCTCTTACACCGAGACGGCGGTCGCCGTATTCGGGGTCTATTTCCGCGTACAGTCTGTCGCAATTATGCCGCTGCTGGGCATGACAAACGCCGGCATGAGCATCATTGCCTTCAACTACGGCGCGCAGAACAAGAAGCGTATTATGCGGACCTGGAAAATATCGTGGGTTGCGGGCATGATCATGATGGCGCTCATGACGGCGGTTTTCCTGCTGCTGCCGGATCAGATTCTCGGGCTCTTCAACGCAACACCGGAGATGCTCCGCATCGGCCGCGCGGCGCTGACCATTATCCCCTCCTGCCTTGTGCTCACTTCGGTCAGCATCAATTGTTCCATGATGTTCCAGGCCATCGGAAAAGGCTCTTACAGCATGTATCTTTCGCTGGCGCGGCAGCTGCTCGTGCTCATCCCCGCCGCCTGGATTCTCTCCAGCGTGTTCAACGAAGTGACCGCCGTTTGGTGGGCGTTCCCATTGACGGAAGTATTCACCGTTATCCTGGCGGTCATCCTGTTCACCAATCTATATAATCATCGTATCCGCACAATGCCGGCGGAACCTCCAGCGTTGTAAAAAAGCATTCAAAAAGGCGCGCAAACCGCGCCTTTTTGATAGCATAAAACAAAACGCGGCGTTGACGCAGTCCCGCCCGTATGCGAAAATAGGACAAAGGAGACGACGATATATGGAACGAATCGGAAAGCAGGAATACTATCTCACCATCGCCGCGGAGGTTGCGAAGCGCTCAACCTGTCTGCGCAGGCAGTATGGCGCGGTCATTGTGAAGAACGATGAAATCATCGCCACCGGATACAACGGCGCCCCGCGCGGAGAGGAAAACTGCTGCGATGTCGGCTCCTGCTGGCGCGATCGCCATAATATCCCGCACGGAGAACAGTATGAAAAGTGCGTCGCCGTGCACGCCGAGGCAAACGCCATCATCAGCGCGAGCCGTCATGAAATGCTCGGCAGCACAATCTATCTCTCCGGCTTTGAAGGGTTTGACCATCCAATTGAGAATCCTACGCCGTGTATCATGTGTTCGCGCCTGATCAAGAACGCCGGTATCGAGCACGTCTTCAACAAGAAGGGCGAGGTTATCCTATGAACCGCATGCACGTTGGGGACGGAACCGTCGTCCTGCTCGCAGGCGGCGGCAAAGTGTATACCGACGTCGCCGCGCGCTTCACGCGCAGCGAACGGGGCTTGAGCGAAATCATCGCCTCGCCATACAATGCCGATCTCGTGCGCAGCATCATCGAGAAAGGGCATCTGGCGGCGACGGAGTTCGACTATTTTCTCTTTGGCGTCGAGGGGTACTCCCGCGTGACCGAAGTGCAGCTCGTCCGCAAGCGCCTCGCAAGCTACCTCATCAAGAGCGGCCGCGTGGAAAAAGGCGGAAAACGCTCCTATGACGTCGTGCTTCCGGACGCGATTCTCCCGCACCGTGCGGGCTGTACCCTGCCGGACGGCACAACCGTCTCTCTCGGCGCGGAAGATCTGCTGAACATGCTCGAAGAATGGTATGACCAGGGTGTCGAAGCCGGATATAAAGAAGAAGACCTGCGCTATCTCAAACCGCAGGCGACCGAGTTTAAAGCACTCATCGGCATGAACGCACACGCGCTGCTCGACTGGTTCAAAATCCGCTGCTGCCTCAATGCGCAAGCGGAGATCCGCGACCTGGCGACAAAGATGATGCGCCTCTGCAAAGAAGCGTCTCCCGCGCTCTTTCAGGACGCGGGCGCGAGCTGTGTTTCCCTAGGGTACTGCCCCGAAAATGAGTTTCAAAATCCCGCCTGCCGGGTGATTCGAAAAAAAGATGCGCTGGAGTTATTGAGACATGCCGCAAAAAGCTCGTAAGCAATACACCGTCTGCCGCAGCTGCAACACGCGCTTTACCGGCACATACTGCCCGTATTGCGGCGTGGAGAGCGGCGAAAAGCGCGCCCGCAGAGGCCACGGCGGGCTCTTTTCGGGACTCCTGCAATTTATCGCGTCCCTGCTCCTGCTTGCGCTGATCCTCGTCGTCACCTTCGTCGTGCTCGACTATGTCGCTTCCGCCGCCGGGGACGGGCATACTGCCGCCCGCGCGATTCTCGACAGCGTACGCAATGCCGTTCCGCAGAGCGTGCTGGATGCCTACGCATCGTTCAAAGCGCAGTATCTGGATCGTTTTGTCGCTGCTGTTGTCGACTTTTTTAACACTGTGTTCCTGTAAACCCCGGATGATAACAACATAAAAGCCCGGCGCATGCCGGGCTTTATATTTGTCATTCAGTTTACGCCGGAACCGTGTTCCAACCGACGATGAGCAGAGCTAACACCGCAAGTCCGCAAATCGCGGCGATCACCATGCCTTTCATGCCGAGCTTGCGCACCTTGACCTTTGTGAGAAACGCAACGGCGATAACGAGCAGGCTCATCGCATAGAGAAACAAAAATCCGCTCTTCATGATCGGGCGCAATGTATAGACGAGCGGTATGATGATTGCAGCAGTGGTCACGGGCAGGCCGTCGTAATAGACGCGTGTCGTATTTTTGGAAAACTCCAGCACATCCTCGGTTACGTTATAATATGCCAACCGGATCAGCGCGGCGAGCACATATAAGATCAGCGCGGCGGCTTCATACCAGTGCGTCATGCCGATGGAGAATCCAATTGCGGCGGGCAAAACGCCGAAGCAGATCATATCCGCCAGTGAGTCGATCTGTATGCCAAATTTCTTCTCGTTGTCCGTGCGCGTCTTCGTGCGCGCAATCGACCCGTCGAACAGGTCGCAGAACCCCGAGATCATCAGGCATACGATGGCCATGGACGTATGTCCATACATCGCAAGCCCAATGCCAAGCATGGAGCTGACGACGCCAAAATACGTCATAATGACCGTATAGTTATAAAACCCAACCATTCGAATCCCATTCCGTTTCCGATTCAATTTTTCAATACTGGGGTTTATCGCGCGCTTTGTATCGCTTACGCGTAATAAGCTCGATACCATTCGACGAACCGCTTGAGCCCTTCTTCGATGTTTGTTTTGGGAGCAAAGCCGAAGTCCCGCCGTGTTTTTTCGATGTCCGCATAGGTTTTTTCCACATCGCCCGGCTGCATCGGCAGGTAGTTGAGCCGCGCTTTTTTTCCTGCTGCGCGCTCGATGGCGGCGATGAAATCATTCAATTTTACGGGGCTGTTGTTGCCGATGTTATACACGGCGTTTGGCGCGCCCGTTTCATCCGGCTGCGGCGAAATAAAGAGCATGTTCTCCATGCAGGAGGTTACGTCGTCGATATACGTAAAGTCCCTGAGCATATTGCCGCCGTTGAACACGTCGATCGCCCTGTCTTCCAGAATCGCCTTTGTAAACTTGAAATACGCCATGTCCGGCCGCCCGAACGGTCCATAGACCGTGAAGAACCGCAACCCTGTGGCAGGGACGCCATAGAGATGCGAATAGGTATACGCAAACAGCTCGTTGCTCTTTTTTGTCGCTGCGTAGAGGGAAACCGGCTTGTCCACGCGGTCCTCCACGGAAAACGGGGTTTTTTCCCGGTTGCCGTAAACGGACGAGCTGGACGCATAGAGGAAATGCTCCACGGGGTGGTGCCGCACCGCCTCAAGCATATTGAAAAAACCAAGAATGTTGCTCTCGATATAGGCGCGCGGGTTATCGATACTGTAACGAACGCCCGCCTGCGCCGCAAGATGCACAACCACGTCCGGCTTTGCCGCGTCAAACAACCGCCCGACCAGCGCTTCATCCGCCAGATCGCCTTCGGTAAATGAAAACCGTCCAAACGCGGAAAGCTCCTTCAAACGCGCGCGCTTGAGCGCAGGATCGTAGTAATCGTTCACGCTGTCTACGCCCTCGACGCGATATCCCTTTTCCAGCAGCCGCCGGGAAAAGTGATATCCGATAAACCCAGCAGCGCCGGTGACAAGTATTGTTTTTTCGCTGTCTTGTGTCAACTGTATCTCCCCTATCGACCGATGGAGTAGTATTCCACGCCGCCGCGCTTCATATGCTCGGGATCAAAGATATTCCGCCCGTCGTAAACCAGCGGCACGCGCATCCGTTTGCGGAACACATCCGGCGAGAGACGCAAAAACTCGTCCCACTCCGTGAAGATAAAGCAGCAGAACGCGCCGTCCAGCGCTGCTTCCGCACTGGGAGCCAGCGCAATATCCGGAAACCTTTTCGAGAAGTTCTCTGCGGCGACGGGATCGTAGCAGGACAGGACCGCGCCGTGTTCCAGCAGCAACCGGACGTTGTCCAACGCAGGTGCTTCGCGTAGATCGTCCGTGCCCGGCTTAAACGCAAGGCCCAGCACCGTAACCTTCATATTCTCAAACGTCATGAGGCGTTTTTTCGCTTTGTCGAAGAGTCTCGTCTTCTGTGCGGCGTTGATCTCAACGGCCGCTTCGACGGTTTTGAGCTGCATGCCGTGCTGCCGCGCAAGGAACGTAAGCGCTTTGGTGTCCTTTGGGAAGCAGCTCCCGCCGTACCCGACGCCCGCCTTGAGGAATTTCGCGCCGATGCGCGGATCGTAGCGCATGCCCTCTGCGACGTCGTCAATGCTCGCACCAACCTGTTCGCAGAGGTTTGCGATGTCGTTCATGTAGGAGATTTTCAGCGCGAGAAAGTTGTTGCAGGCGTATTTAATCATCTCTGCCGAGCGGCGCGAAACGGACACAATCGGCAGATCGAACGGCGCGTAGATCTCCTGCAACATCCGCTCCGCCACTTCGTCGTCGGTGCCGATGATGATGCGCGTGGCATGCATCGTATCGTGTACCGCGTTGCCCTGAGCAAGAAACTCCGGATTGCTCGCAACGCGAACCTTGACGTCCCGCGCGAGGTTGTCCTTGATGTATTGCTCAACCTTGTCGTTCGTACCCACCGGTACGGTGGATTTGACGACCACGAGGCAATCGTGCGTGACGCTTGTCGCAATCTGGCGGCATACGGCGGCGATGTAGCTCAGGTTCGCGCTGCCGTCCGGCAGTTCCGGCGTGCCGACGCCGATGAAGATCGCGTCCGCTTCGGAATAGGCGCTCTCATAATCGCATGTAAAAAACAGCCTGTTTGCGGCGATGTTTTTGACCAGCAGCTCTTCCAAGCCTTTTTCATAGATCGGCGAAACGCCCGCGCGCATGCGCGCAATCTTCTCCTCGTCCACATCCACGCAGGTGACGACATGCTCCATTTCGGCGAAGCATACACCCGCGACCAATCCGACATATCCCGTTCCGGCAACCGCCAACTTCATTTGATCCGCTCCTTCTGTGTGACGCGAAAGCGGCGCGGGATTCCACCCGCGCGCACGCGTTAAATCTGATCCTGTTCGCAGGGGCCGTCGGGCCCGCAGGACGGCTTAGACTTTCCCTTGTTCTTTGTTAAATATGCTTTCATTGCCTGCCAGAGATACCGGAGACTTTCCAGTTTTAATAATACTGCTAACGCGATGTAAACCGCAACCCCGCAGACGATCTGGATGACGAGCCGCGGCAGATCCGCAACCGGTAAAAGCGAAGCGGCATAAACCGCCGCCGCCATGACAGCGGAGAGCAGAAACGGCGGCGCCATATCCCAGACCTGCGCTCCCCAGCCGTAACCAAACAACCGCTTCATATAGATCATGGTCACGATCATGGAGAATACAGCAGTGGCGGCAACTGCCCAAGCGATGGCGATCGGGGATGTGAACGCGAACACCGAAAGGGCCAACGCCAGAATGCCAAATACTTTTTTGATGATCTCTGTTCTGAGGTAAATATCGCTCCGCCCGATAGCATTGATTGCCTGCAGATCAGTCGCTTCCATGGGATAAAACGCAGCTTCCAAGCAAAACAGTTGCAAAAACGGCACTGCCGGCATCCATTTCTCCGTCAAAAGCACGTTGATGAACAGCGGTGCAATCGTCGCCAGCCCGGCCATCATGGGGAATATCATCAGCGACGTGGAGCGGTTGGTCTTACGCACCATCTCGCGCACGCGTGTCTGATCATCCTGATGTTTGGAATACGCCGGAAAGAGCACTGCCAGCATTGTGCTGTTGAGACTCTGACCGATCATGTCGGGAAACTGCTTGCCTCGGTTGTAAAACGCAAGTGACTCGCCGATATACCGTTTTGCAACGACAAGCTGGGCGAGACTCCGATAGCCTGATTCAAGCAAGCTCGATGCCAGCAGTTTCCAACCAAAGCCAAAGAGCGACTTGACGCGTTCCATTGAAAAGACGAACGAAGGTTTCCAGCGATCCAGCAGCCAAAGCAGCGTCATGTTGATGATCGAAGCAATGATATTCTGTGCAACCAGCGCCCAGACACCGTAGCCGGAATATGCCATATAAATGCCGATCGCGCCGGAGATCAGCGTTGCTCCCAGCGCCGCTATACAGAACTTTCGAAACTCCAGCTTGCGCTGGACAATCGCGCCCTGCACGGCATTGAAAGCGCCCGTAAACAGCGAAAGCGAGACGACGCGGAGCGCGGGCGTAAAGAGCGTTTCCTCAAAAAAACCGGAGATGAATGGCGCACTGAAAAACAGCAGCGCATAAAACCCGCCTGCCAGCGCAAGCATCACCCAAAGCGCACTGGAAAAATCGACATTGTCCGCGTCCTTTTTTTGGATCAGCGCCGTGGCAAAGCCACGCTTGACAAACACATCCGCATACGTAACGAATATGAGTAATAGCGCCAGCGTCGTATAGTTTTCGGGATCGAGCATGCGCGCCAGAGTAACGGAGATAATTAATCTGATAGCCTGATTGCCGCCGTTCTCCAGCACTTTCCAGATCACGCCCGAAATAGTTTTATTGCGAAACGTATGGTCCATATACCCTGTTACTTTCTGCGGCCGCGCGCCCATGCCAGATATCGCATGGTGAGGCCGTTGAAATATTTTTCGCCGTGGAGACGGATTTTACGCTTGAGCGAAAGCCGGTCGTAAAAATACCGATACGGCGGCTTTTTCGCCTCCTTCAGCTTACGCTGATAGGTCAGAATCAGAAACTCCTGATAGCGAATCGCATGGACAAACGCGTCGTGATACTTTCCGCCGGAATATGCGTCGTATCCTTCGTTGAGCGCGATGAGATCCCGGCTCGTCTTGATGCGCGTTTCCATGGCAGAGGCATACTGCCGCGTGGACCAGGAGCCGGGCACGGCAAGGCGGTATGCCATCAACGTGTCCGCGATATACCAGGCGTAGCCTGTCAGCGCGCCAAGCAGCTGAAACGGAATATCCTCCGCCTCAACATGATCGGCAAACTCCGGCAGGTCCTTGAGCAGCTGCGTCGGCATGACGATCGTATTGGTCGCGTTAAACCCGCCGCCGCCTCGGATCATGTCCGCGGGATCGACCACGCGGTCGATATCGTACGGCTTGACATGGCCGACGACTTTGTTGTCGCAGTCCACGAGATCCGCGCCGCCGATGCAGAGCGTGCAGTCGGGGTGCGCCTCTAGATAATCGAGCTGCTTTTGCAGTTTTTTCGGATCGATCCAGAAGTCGTCCCCGTCGAGGATCGCGGTGTATTTTGCCGTCACGCGCGGAATCAGAATATGGGACTGAATCCTGCGGTCGATGGTGTATTGGTTTACCGTCTGCGCAATCAGCGTAATCTTTTCGGTATACTTTGCCGCGTACTCGCGGCAGATATCCGCCGTTCCGTCGGTGGACGCGTCGTCGTGCAGCAGGATGTCAAACGGGTAGTCCGTCTCCTGCATAAGCACGCTCTCAATCGCCTGCGCGATAAACGGCGCGTGATTATGCGTTGGCAAAATCACCGTTACGAGCGGTTGATCCATGCTTCTTCCCTCCGGTTATGCTCTTAAAAGTTTCAGGTGCGCAAGCCACATGCGCACGCGGCGCCGCCAGGGCAGGGCTTTGTACTGCGCGCGGTACGGCCGCTTGTTGAGGGCGATGACGTCGTTTTTCAGACGCAGCACCTCAAACCATTGCTGATGGATCAGGCAATACTCCACCGCGTCATGATACTTCCCTTGCGTGTCCTTGTCAAACGCTTCCAACGCGCGGATCAGGCCTTCGTGATGGCGGATGCGGGCGGCGCTGCGCGAGGAAAAGAACGTTTCCGTCCAGGACCCCGGCACCGCCTGCCGGTAAGCGCACATCGACTCGGCAAAATAATGCGTGACGCCATTGGAAGCAAACCAAATTTTGCAGCACCGCGTCGTCCACGTCCGACATGTCGCAAAACGCGGCGCGGTTTTTGGCAAGACTGGTCGGCGCCACGATAGAAGCCGTCGCAACGAATCCGCCGCCGCCGCGGATGAGCTCATCCGTCGGCACGTCCCTGTCAGTTGGATACGGCGCGACCGAACCGGTTTTGTTGCCCTCTGGATCGACGAGATCGCCCGCGCAAACGCAGAGTGTGCACTCCGGATGCGCCTCCAAATAGGAAACCTGCTTTTGCAATTTGTCGGGGCTCGTCCAGAAATCGTCCCCTTCGCAAATGGCGATATATTTCCCGCGCGCGTGCGGAAACACATAGTGCTCCAGAATCTTCGGATCGCGGGAGTAGATGTTTTCCGTGCGGCAAATGCAGCGGATCAAATCCGGGTGTTCACGCTCGTATGCGAGGATGATCTCCGCCGTTCCGTCTGTCGACGCGTCGTCATGCACGATGATTTCAAATGGAAAATCCGTCTTTTGCGCGAGAAACCCGTCGAGCGCATCGCTGATAAACGGCGCCTGGTTATAGGTGTCGCACACGATGGAAACAAGCGGCGTATTATTCTCCATAAGCGGCCCTCATCTTGATCGTGCCCACCAGCAGGATGAGATCGAGCAGCATCTTTTTCTTTCTGCGAATCGCCCAGACCTGCAGCCGCTGCGAAGGCGGATTAAATATTTGTTTTGACCGAGGTCGCCGCCCGCGCGGTCAAAGCGGCTGTTCCAGTCGTAACTCAATATTTCGCGTCTCTGATCCTGTGTATTCGTCGCACGGTAATATTTCCAGAAAAATTTCAACGTCGCGTCAATACTGCGCGCCTGATAGCGCATGCGGTACTCCGGCGTATCCATATCCCAGAGTTCCATATAGTGTTTGAGCTGCTTGGACAGCTTGTCGTTTATAAGCCGGTCAGCACCCTCTGCTTCCAGTCTGCGTGTCATGCTCTGGCTGTGCCGCCGGTAGCGGTAGAGCTGCTTTGAACGATAGGTGATATGCTCTGCATGCGTCACCGGGTAGAGCGTCTGCAGCAGGTCCTCCCCGTGCGGGTTGTCGGCATATTCCTCATAGGGCGTATCGTCCGCCTGGAGCAGCGGTGTACGAATCGCTTTCATCCAGATGTTGTTCAGCCGCCATGAAGAGATTAAAACCTCGTAGATTTCTCGTTTTTTCTCACCGGTAAACTCCGAAAAGTCCGGAAATACGGGAATATTGGGCTCCGTGACCTGCTCCTCTTCAAAATAACTGTAATTGTTATAGATCACGATGTCGGAGCCCGTGCGCTCTATGGTTTCCCGAATGGTGGAGAGGCACTCCGGCTCCAGCGCATCGTCCGCATCGAGAAACACACAGTAATCGCCCTCGGCCAGCGCGATGCCCGCGCGCCGCGTCATGATGAGCCCTTTGTTGGGCTGATGGATCACACGAATCTGGTTCGGATACATCGCGCGGTATCTCTCGCAGATCATGCCGCCGTTGTCAAGCGAGCCGTCGTTGACGAGAATTAGCTCAAAGTCCTGCTCACTCTGACGCAGGACGGAATCGATACAGTCTTTTAAATAAGGCTCCGAGTTATAGATCGGAACGAGTATGCTGAAAAGCATCTGCTGTTCTCCTTCTTTACGCGCGCGTTTGACAGCGGCAAATTCGCGTATTGCAATATTGTTATAGCTCCAGGCTGAGATATTCTCCGAGGAGGCTATCGCCGTATACCGTCATGGTCTGGCTCAAGCCGCTTGAGCTATGCAGCGTGATCTCCCCGAAGCGCACGCCGTCCAGCGTGTCGTAAAGATCGACGCGCATATGCTTGAATCCGGCCGAAAGCGTTTCGGCGAGCTCAACCATCTGCTCTAAGTGCGGCGGTCGCGGGACGGCGGTTAACGGATCCGCTTCGACGATCAGGCGATACAGCGGCACGTACTTGAAATCCATATTAAACCCGAAGTTTAAATGAAAAGACCCGTTTCGGCTTGTGCAGACGAGAATCGCCCGCGCTTTCCCGTCGAAGCAGAAGAATTTAAAGTCCATCGGCGGACGTCCGTCATGCGATCCGAGGAACGCTTCCGCGATTACGCGCCGGGGTACATTTGCATATGGCCACTCCCGCCCGGGTATGGAATAGTCTCTGCTCAGCTTTTTCTTCAGCGCCCGGCGCGCAGCCTCCTGATCGAACGTGTTTTTGTCGTTACAGAGGATTGCGCTGCCGGAGTCGTGCGTACACTTTAACACAAACTTGTCCGGAAGTGCAGAAAAATCGATGTCTTCCGGATCATCCCATACCCCCAGCAGCGGGATCAGGAACTTCTCGCCCGCGCGCTCGCTGACATAATCTCTGACGGCAATCTTGTCGACCAGCCTCGGGTATGCCGGGTTTTTATCATGCATCTTGAGCCACTGCAACTTTTCGTTGAAGTCGGAGGGGTTGTCGAGATCGGGCCACCTGCCGGTGACCGCGCGAAACAGCAGCCGCAGATAACGCTTGTCATCCATGTGCCTGAAGAACCCGTGATGCGACAGGATGGCAAACAGTTTATAAGGGTTTGCCCAAATCGATTGAATCTTTTTTACCAAAGATTGCTTCAAGCCACGCCCCTCTTCTCTTATGAACGATGCGCGCTCAGTGTTCCGCTGGATGAACGTCCTGCTTTAGTCCGCGAATGATGAGTTCGCGGTAGGATTCTGAACGCAGTGCGTTGAGAATGTCCGTCTTAGACTCTTTCGGGTAAATCCGTGTCGGCCTGCTGCCGGAGAGCTTGTTCAGCGTGCGGAGCGCAAGGTTTCCGCTCAGAAATACTTGAAACAGGCGATCCTTTTGTTCGGCGGCATACGCTTCAAACCGGGCGCCGACGAACCCCTCGACGCGGATGCGCATGGAGCGCTTCTGAAACGCTTCCGAAATTTGAGCAGCCTTTTCCTGATCGACCAGCGCCGCGCCGCCGTCCCTGCTGATCACAGGCACATACTCCACTTTATCCGCGCCGTAGTCACCGATGATATAGCGAACGAGCAGTCCCTCGTCCGCGCCGTTGCCGCCGTTTGCGGCTGCGGGTAAAAACGTTCCCTGTCCATAGATGATCTCCGCGCTGTTCCAGTGCTCGCGGCTGCCGATTCCGGCGCCGTGCTGGCAGATCACGAGAGACGCGCCGCACTCGGCGATCTTCCGGCAGACCTTCTGCACCTCCGGCGACGGATACGGATAGCCACCCATGCCGCCGCGATAGAGCACCACGAGCCGATCGCAATTGGACTTGATCTCGCGCACGCGGTCGCCAAGGTTGATCAAATCGAGCGGATTGGAGCCGGCTCTGCGCTCCGTTGCGCTGGATGGCCCGTTCTCGCCGACGACGTAGAAACCGATGCGTACGCCGTGTTTCGCGTAGAAAAACGGTTGATCCGCTTCTTCGAGATCTTCGCCGGCGCCGAACAGGGCGATGTGCCTCCCCTTCAGCGCGGTGCGAACCCGCGCAAGCCCTTCTGCGCCGGAATCCAGGGTATGCTCGCCGCAGAGGCAAACACCCGCCGGGTTCAGCGCGGCAATCGATTCCAGCTGAGTTGCTTCTGCGTCGGATCCGCCGTCAAACGGCGCAGCAAGGCTGATGACGCGCGCGTCCGCGGCGCTCCAAACCGATTCAAGGCCGTCGTAGAGTCGATTTGACGCATTCGATTGTGTCGCGGCTTGTTTGCTCGCGGTGTTTTTTGATGTAACGGGTGCGGCATCCGCGCCGATCAGGATCTCCAGGCTCATCTTCGTTCCTCCAAAATATTCGTTCCTGCGCCGCAAGGTTTGCGGCGCATCTATGTGGTCAACGGCAGCAGTCGCTATACCGGTTCGTTTTCCAGTTTCAACAGATCGCCCAGTTTGCGGTCCGTCTCCTCGTCAAAATCGCTGGTCATGCCGCTCTGGTCGTAAAGTGTGATTTCACCAAAGCGCACACCGTCTGACGTATCATACAGATCGACACGAATGTGTGTCAACCCTTCTGCCAACCGTTCCGAGAGCGCAATCATCTCCTGCAGATGTTCAGGAGGCGTCATCTCGATGTCACCAGCCTGGGCAACGGATCGGATGTTTGTCCAGAACGGTTGATACAACGGATCGCAGACAATATAATCCGCGCTCGATCTGCGGCGGTTGGTACACAGGCAGATCCAGAGAACCTTCCCGCGCACACAGTAAAACTTATAATCGTCCGGCAGCGTTCCGTCCGGCTTCCCGATGAACGCTTCCGCAATCACGCGACGCGGTACGCTCTGGTATGGCAACTCGCGCCCAAGACGGGAATAATCCCGTCTGAGCCGTTTCCTCAGCGTCTTGCGTGTGGTGCGCACATGCATCTTCGATTTGTCTATGATGAACACAGCGCTGCCGGAATCGTGTGTGCACTTGAGCACAAACCGCTCCGGCAAGACGGAAAAATCGATGTCGTCCGGATTGTCCCATACCCCGAGCTGCGGCACGAGGTATTCTCCGCCGATGCGCTCCTGCACATAATCGCGTACGGCAATCTTGTCGCATAACGTCGGGTAGAGCGGGTTTTTGTCGTGCAGCTTCAACCATTGTACTTTTTCGCTGAACAACAGCGGCGGATCTAGCTTGAGTTTTCTGCCGAATGCTCCTCGATAGAGCAGTCGCAGATACCGCTCGTCCTGCATGCGTTTGAAATACCCGCGATGCGACAGCATGACAAACAGTTGATACGGATTTTTCAGGACCGCGAAAAAATGTGTTCCATCCGTCTCCGTTCGGACAAGCAGCCGCGTCGCGGCGACCAGCAGCAGAGGAATCGCAGCCGGTATCCGCTCGAAAAACGAAATGGATCCATAATCAATCACCAGAGAGTTGACCACGAGCATCATAAACAGTCCGAGGGTTGCCCGCTCCCTCGTTTCTTTTGCCGGCTTGGCAATCCGGTAGGACCGGTAGAGCGCGCGTATACCCAGTCCCAGCGCGATGATCAACGGCAGATAGTAGAGCACCAGCATCACCATGCCGCCGGAAACCAGCAATTCGGCATAGTTGTTGTGCGTATACGTTCCGCCTGCGCCTTCGAAGAGACGGAAGTTTGCAAGCCCGTATCCGGTCCAGGGCCGGCTTGCAAACGCCTTCAACGCAAGGGTGAGATAGCCTCCGCGGATTACGGCGGACTCGCTGGCAGACGTTCCGTCAATATAATACACCAGCACGCCATGCACGCGGCTAAAAATCCCTTCGCTGAGTGCATTTTCCGGATAGACGACGAAAACGAGCATGGCCGCAATAAAAGCAAGTATGGCGGCGAGCTTGAGCCACCAGCGCCTGGGAAAAAGGATCAAATACGTCGCGGACAGGACAACCACCATCTCCGTCCCGGCCAGCGCTGATTTTGACAGCAGCACGGCCGGCAGCAAAACCAGCAGCGCCAGCAGCCAGAACGCGCTTTTTTGTCTGGCCAATACGAGACAGAACCCCAAAGCGGCTGCCGCAGTCAGGCCAACCGTGTTCGGATTGATCCCCGCATTGATCCCGGCACGCGACATTTGGATGTCATAGGGTATTGCGCGCAACAGTGCATACAAGCCCACAACGGTGGCTATGACGGTAAACACCGTCATAAACCGCCGCATATCCCCTTGGAGCATGAGGTATTGAAACAGAAAGAAGAAATATACCGCATTGACCAGCAGCGTTCGCACCATACTCGCCGAGGACGCCGCGTCGACCGCCCAGAGCCGCGTTACTATATATCCCCACAGAATGAACGGCAAAACCGCCGCCATCCACCAGGAAAAATAGAGCCGCCTGCTGCGAAGGCAGTACAGCGAGATCACGCCAAGGAAAAGAAGCATACAGGTCTGCGAAATCAGGCTGTGTGAATAGAGTATTTCCGCAGCAATATACAGACCAAGCGCCAGATCGGCAACCAGCGGCAGCCATTTATCGATCGGCGATGCTCTCAAGATACCGCCTCCATTCTGCGGCGACGCGCACTTCATCCAGCCTCTTGCGGATACTGAGCGCGCTGGCGCCTAGTCGGTCGGCTAGTTCTGTGTCGTCCGCGAGACGCACCATGGCTTGCGTGAGCGCGCGCTCGTTCCCAACAGGAATCATCAATCCGTCGACGCCATCCGTCATCAGCGCGTGTACGCCGCCGATCGGGCAGTCTGTCGCAATGCAGCTCAGCCCGCTGGCCATTGCCTCGATGAGCACATTCGGCATCCCTTCATAGTCGGAGCTCAGCACGAACATCGAGCAGTCCACGATATCCTGCAGCAGCGTTTTGCTCTGCCCGGGCAGTTCAACAGCCCCTGCGATGCCGAGCCGGTTGGCGGTCTTTATAAGCCGTTCCCGTTCGGGCCCTTCTCCATAGATCACAAGCGAGTATTCATGGTGTGTCTTATAGAATCGCGCGAACGCGCGGATCAACAGCTCGAAGTTCTTCTGTTCGTGCAGCCGTCCCGCGGCGGCGACGACGCGCCTGCGCTCGCCGGTATAGCGCGCGGGAATGCGGTTGACGTCCAGCGGGTTATCGAGCACGATGCCGCGCTCCTGTATCGATTTGGAGAAGTACGCCGCGGCTTCCTGTGTTTGAAACACGAATCCCCTGGCATACGGATACACAAGTCTTCGAAGCGCGCGCTTGAGTTTGCTCTCGGGATGCCTGTGTGGATCGTTGCGCTCGCTGACGACGACCGGCACGCCGGTTCCAAGCAGAAACAAAACGGTCCAGACGTTCACCTTCTCCGGCATTGCCAGCACTAAGTCCGGCTGCTCCTGCTTCACCAGTTTTCTGAGTTTTTTATAGGCTTTGGGAATTCTGGATGCGGGAAGGTGCTTATCAAACGTCAGATAAATCTGCTCAACCGACTCCGGCAGATCGTAAAAGGAGGGCACGCCGCACTCGGTGACCAGTTTGCACTCGATCCCGTCCCGCGCAAAACAACCAAGCAGCTGCGCGATAACGCGTTCGCAGCCTCCTCCGCTCATTTTGTGCGTAACGATCATGAGTTTCTTCATCAATAGCAATCCCCTGAAAACTTTGTTATTTTCCTGCCGCGTCGCGCGCGTCTTCATAGATGCGCATCAACGTTTCGGCATTGGTTGAAACATCAAACCCGGCTTCTTTAACGAGGTGTATGGCTTCGTCCGACGCTTCCGCTCTGGAACCGGCTGCCGCAGCTTCCATCGCTTCGGCGAATTCCTCCGCGCGATCGATGGATGCAAACGAGACCAACTTTGTGAGCGCGGACTCTCGCGTGACGCGGTCGGACGTCAAGCAGGGCAGCCCCGCGCACTGCGCTTCGACAAGCGTCAGCGGCAGTCCCTCGTGCAAAGAAGGCAGAACGAACACATCCGCCGCGGAAAGGAGCGCGGGAACATCGTCCCGCAGTCCCAGAAAGCCGACCCGCTCGCCGATGCCGAGCGAGCGCGCAAGCGTTTCGCAATCGCTTCTTAGCGGCCCGTCGCCGACAAGAAAGAGTGTTGCGTTGCCGCGGCTCTTGCGCGCCAGCGCGAACGCTTCCAGCAAAAACGCCTGATGCTTCTGCTCATTGAACGCACCGACATGGAGAAAAACATACCCGTCCGGTGCAACACCGAGCTGACTGCGCATCTTGCGCCGTGCGTCGGGATCAAACCGGAACCGCTCCGTATCAATCGCGTTGTTCAACACGGTGAACGGCCGGTTTGGATAGAGCCACTCTCCCGCCGCTTGCGAACAGGCCATCGCCTGTGTGTAACTGCCGTAAAACAACCCGCGCAGCAGGCGGTCCGCCGTTTTCATCTTGCAGGTCGTGTTGTGCGAGTGCGGCAGGCATATTGCCGCGCCGCCGCTCTTTGCCGCGCGCATCTCAACATAGAGCGTCGCGCTGTTGCCGTGCGCGTGTACAATCTCTTCCCCGCGCGCGCGCACGAAGCGGCTCAACGCGCGGATATACCCAAAGGGGTTGCGGTTTCGCCCGCCGAGTACGAACACTTCGCCGCCCGTGCGCCGGATCAGCTCCCGCGCCGCGTCACCCGGCTCATTGGGACAGACCAGATCACAGCGCACGCGCGCCGGATCAAAGCGGGACACATAGTTCATCACGGCGTTTGTGATGCCGTTTTTTGCATACCGCACTGTGAGCACCATCAAAACGCGAACCGGCTGCGTCATATGCCGCTCACTTTCCCAGCGCGTGGAGTTCTTCTTCCGCGCCGCCGGTTTTGCGATGCTCGTAGATCTTCGCGTCTACCAGAAAACGATACCAGTAACTCTCAAAATAGTGATACAGATACCCTTCCGTTCCATCCAGAAAACCAAGCCGGAAATAATAATTATACACAAACCACAGCCAGGCTCTCAGGAACATCGGCGCGCGGTAATAGATGGTGAATTTCTTTTTGCGGTGTTTGCGCAGCTGCTCGTCCGTGTTGGCGTCAAACGCCGCGCCGTTCTCAAACGCGAGATAATCCTGCAGTTCGCGGATGGCATACCAGTTGTACCGGCTGATATAACTGGTCAGATCTTTAAAATCATAGTGCAGGTAATGTTCCTTGATCGCGACCGTGCGCCCTTCGTTCAACACGGTGTGCGCATCCCGCTTGCGGTCCTCGATGCGCCCCTTGCCGGTTTTGAAGAGCATGATCTTGCGTTTCTTGCTGCCGCCGTGCTTCATCTGCCTGCCTAGAAAGAAAAAGTCGCTTTCCATGACGATGCCGTTGACGTCGTCGTCCACATGTTCGGTCATGAGCGATTCACAATGCGCGCAGACGGCCGGCGTGAACCGCTCGTCCGCGTCGAGCCGGAGCGTCCACTTCGTCGTAATTCCCGCGTTGTCCACGCCCCAGTTATACTGCGCCGCATAATAGGAAAACGCGTGCTCATAAACGTCCGCGCCAAAGGAGCGCGCAATCTCCAGCGTGCGATCCGTGCTGCCGCTGTCGATCACGACCACGCGGCTGCAAAAGCCCTGCACGGACTGCAGGCATTCGCCGATATTTTTCTCTTCATTCAGGGTCAGAACGATCGCCGTTACATCCGCCATCGGGTACGGTTCCTTTCGCTCAAAAGGGTACGAAACCCCTTACTATACGCTATATAATACCTATCGTAGTGTACCATTTGAGGGGTGGTGTGTCAAACGCCTGAGACCCCTGGGCGGCTTTCTTCACGAAAGGTTTTCAACTTGATTTTACCAGCTGTTTTGTTGTGGAATTTGGCGACTTATGCTACACTGCTTTTCATGAAAACAGCCGCGTACAACTATCTTTCCCGCGACCGTATCGCGCACATCGACATGCTGGAAATTCTCCCGCTGGCAACAGCGAATATCCTGCTGGCGAATGAAAACGGCGTGTTGATTGAACACGATAACCTGTTTTTTCTCGCCTGCGAGCCGGATCGCGCGAGTGAGTTTCTGCCGCCCATCGTGCGCGGCATTGCTCCGGCGGATGGACGGATGGCCGTGCTGCACAACAGCGAGCTGCGCGAAGTGCTGGAGCGCGACTACGGGTTTTCGACATTTATGGAGTTTTACAACGCCGTTTACGATTCAGCCGAGCCGCTCGCCTATTCGTTGCCGGAGGGCGCCGCCATCCGCAGGCTCGATCAGAGTCATCTGGATTTCGTGCATGCGCACTATCACACCGTGGACGACCCCGACTACCTGCGCGAGCGCATAGAAGACTGTATGTTCGGCATATTTATGCAAGGCAGTCTCGCCGGGTTTGCGGGCACGCACGACGAGCGGTCGATGGGGCTGATGGAGATTTTGCCCGAATACCGCAGACTAGGGTTCGCTTTTGCCTTGGAAGCACACCTGATCAACCATCTGCTCTCGATCGGGCGGGTGCCGTTTGGACAGATATCGATCCACAACGAACCATCTCTGCGCCTGCAGCAAAAGGCCGGGCTCACGATCTCCCCGCTCGTCAACTGCTGGATGATCCACGAGTGATATTTCGCGCATTCGCCGCAAACAAAAAGGACGGAACTACCGTCCTTTTTTTATTCGGATACGTGAATTTCAATTCGTTAGCTTTCGTGCAGATTGCTTTCTTTTTCGATATAGACCGGGCGCTGTTTCACTTGCATATAAGTGCGCGCGACATATTCGCCGATGATGCCAAGTGCGAGCAGGATAAAGCCGCCGAGAAACAGCATGATCGCAAGCAGCGACGGATAGCCCGCGACGGGGTTACCCCAGATCAGGGCGATGACCACGCGAATCACCATGTAGATCAGCGCCAGCGCGGAGACGATGCCTCCGGCGGCGGTAGCAATCTGCAGTGGAACCGTCGAGAACGACACGATTCCCTCCACGGCATAGCGCGCGAGTTTCCAGAACGACCACTTGGTCTCCCCTGCCGCACGCTCAACGTTTTCATACTCCAGCCATACGGTGTCGAACCCGACCCACATGAAGATGCCTTTTGAAAACCGGTGGTATTCGCCCAGTTGCAGCACCGCGTCTGTGACACAGCGGCGCATCATCCGGTAATCGCGCGCGCCGTCCACAAACTCCGTGTCGGAGATGCGGTTGATCAGGCGGTAGAACGACCGCGCAAACGCGCTGCGGATCTTGGGCTCGCCTTTTCGGGTGACCCGACGGGTTGCGACGCAGTCAATGTCTTCGTCTTCCAGCCGCGTCAGCATCTCTTCGATGATCTCCGGCGGATCCTGCAGGTCGCAGTCCATCACGCAGATGAATTCTCCGTTTGCATGCTTCAGTCCCGCATACATGGCGGCTTCCTTGCCGAAATTGCGCGAAAACGAGATGTATTTCACGCGCTCGTCCCGCCCGGCGAGCGAACGGAGCAGCTTCAGTGTGCCGTCCTTAGACCCGTCGTTTACGAAAATCAGCTCAAACCGATAGTCCGGCAGACGGCTGAACACGCGCTCTTGCATCGCATCGTAATACAGCGGGAGCATAGCCTCCTCGTTGTAACACGGGCAGATAATCGAAACCAGCGGCTTGTCGCTCATGGTCCCTCCTGACGCTTACGCGGGATTCGAGATGATCGGAACGCCCTGGCTCATCATGAAGAGCGCGTTGCCGATCAGCCATACGCCAAGTGCGATCATCAGCGCGACGCGACCCTTGCGCAGGGTGCGCTTGACGCGCTTTTCAATCAGGTTTGGCACCAGCAGTGCCACGGCGACCGCACCAACCGTGCCGATCAGTCCCGTAGACTCAAATGAGCCGAAGTAGGTGAGCAGGAATCCGCTCACCAGGCCCAGTGCGGCGCCGCCGATGCGCTGGTACAGATTCCACTTTTCCTCGGGATAATCGTGGATTTTTTGCTGCAGCTCGTCGAGCTCTTCCGGCGGCTGTTCGTTAGTGTTATTGTCGAGCTTGTTTGGTTCGTTCGTTTCCAATTGATATACCCTCCAGAGTACAATTGAGACGCCCCGGTTCGCGGTTCCCGTCTCTTTCTTTTCGTATTAGTATGTTTCCTGCTGAGTATATCATTTTATCCACCGCGTTACAATCTCGGGTTGGCGGCATTGGCTGCAAAACGCTTCACGGATCGTGCGACGATTCTTTGAAAAACAGAGACGTTTTTTCGCGGCGCGCACTCTTGCATTGCATACTGCCGTATGCTAGAATAGTCACACTGAGCCGGTGTGATGGAATTGGCAGACGTGACGGACTCAAAATCCGTTGGTAGCGATACCGTGTCGGTTCGAGTCCGACCACCGGCACCAAAGGGATTGATACTGTATTCGTATCAATCCTTTTTCGTTTGTTAACTATTTTGTCCTGTAAAAATATCAAATACACGATATAATACTCTTTAACAGATTATTCCATCGGAGGCCTTCATGAAGCAAACCATCACAAAAATCTACTTTTCACCGACCGGAAACACCAAGTCGAGCGTAAACGCCGTCGCGTCCGCAATCGGCAGCGAGTTCATCGAATATGACGTCACGGTGGACGATTCAAACGAACCGCGCACGCTTGCGCAAACCGACTTCGCCGTAATCGGCGTGCCCGTCTACGGCGGACGCGTTCCCGCGCTCGCCGCGTCCCGCCTGGACCGGTTTCGCGGGAACCAGACCCCTTGCATCATTCTGGCGACCTATGGCAACCGCCATTACGACGACGCGCTACTGGAACTATCCGACCTGATGCAGGCGCAGGGATTCCTCGTCAAAGGCGCCGCCGCACTGGTCGGGCGCCATACCTACGGCGACATTCAGGCCGACCGGCCGGACGGTAACGATCTGGCAGCCGATCGCGCATTCGCCAAAAAAGCCTTCGGAAAAACAGACGTGCAGCCGTTCGACATCTACGGGAAACGACCGTATCGCGATGGCGGAAACGGCGGCAAATTTCGCCCGCTGACGAACGAGGACTGCATCTCCTGCGGTCTTTGCGCCGCGGAATGCCCTGCGCATGCAATTGCGCCCGATTTTCGAACGCTCAGCGATGCTTGCATCGCCTGCTTCCGGTGTATCCGGTACTGCCCCGTCGGCGCAAAACACATGAATACGGAAATGTATCTCTCGTTCGCGACAGAGTTTTCCGAGCGGCTCAAGAACAGGCGCGAAAACGAATATTTTCTATAAATCGGAATCCACTTTCCCCGCAAAAAAAACCGGCCTAGGCCGGTTTTTTCATTACTTTCTTTCGTTACTTTCTTCGGAAGAATCGCGTCAGCAGGATCGCGCCGACGAGCAGCGCAACGCCCAGCGCAACCGACAGCGACGATGTGAACAGAGGAAATGGCCTGTCGAGAAAGGCACGTAAAACGGGATTCTCAATCAGGATCAAAGCCGCCATGAGCCCTGCAGGAATCGCCATCGGAATCAAGATTCTCAACGCTTTTACGCCGCTCCATTGCTCACGCGCGGATCTGCGAATGATGGAAGTCAGCCACGGAAAGAATGCGTATGAGATGATCAGATACGTGAGTACGATGCCGACGTCCAGCGTCTCGCTCTGCAGCGTCATGAGAGAAACCGATCCTGTGCGAAACACTTTGTAGGCTTTTATAAACAACAAGAACGTGATGAACAGCGCCGTGGCATAACTCATGCGATATCCGATCGTATGCGGGCGGCCGGTCTCGCTGATAAACCGGTCTACAAACGCGCCTGTGTCCTCGCCAACGACGTCTTTTGCCGCGCGCTGATCCAGATGCGCATGCTCGAAAATTTCGAGAATCATCGTCAGGATATTGCGCCGATCGGCGCCGGTGAGTTCATAGGTGCCCAGCAGTTCATGGATGCCCAGATAAGCAGCCTTGTAATCCGCGGGCAGTTTTGCAACGCGCTGTTCGACGCGCTTATACTTCGCCAGCGCAAATACAACGCCCGCCAGCGCTGTCAGCACGACGATTCCGGCGATGGTAAACAGCGTGGGTCTCGCTTCCGGCGCGGCGATTATCATCAGCAACACAGACGCAATGACCAACACTGCCATACCAATCGTCAGCAGCAGCTTATTCTTTCCGGAGACGCTCATTTTTCATTACCGCCTTTCATGATCCGCCCGACTGTTTCGGAAACCTCCAACCAGATAATCGAAAATTCGTTTAGAAAAGTTTCCCCTTCTTGCGTCAGGCTATAGTACTTTCGGCTCGGTCCGATGGACGATTTTTTGGTCTCGGCGGATACCAGCCCTTTCTTTTCCAATCGCAGCAGGGACGGGTATACGCTCCCCTCATTCAGCTCCCGAAACCCGCTTGCGTTCAGATCCGATGTAATCCGGTATCCGTATGCTTCACCTTGTGAAACGACTTTCAGGATGCAGCCGTCCAGCAGGCCTTTTAATATCTGCGCACGGTCTACCATTACGTCACCTCCGCTACTATGTATTGTCAAGTAGTATACTGCTATTATACACCACTACCTTGCAATGTCAAGTAGCTGTTCAGTTTTTCTCACGATTCAGTATGTTTCACGTTATCCGATATAATCCCCCGGTCCGGGCAAACGATAACGGCGCGAGAATCAGCCATAATATTCTCCTGTCCTTCCACTGCGGCATACGATATAATCAATAGTAGTATGCATATCACATCATTCCCCGCCCGATTGCGTCAGGAGGTATCGCCATGAACGCAAAATGGAAACTAATTTTAGCAAAGATTTTCTCGATTGCCGGCACGGTGCTGCTCTGGGCTCCGATTCTGTTTATGCTGATCACTGCCACCGTCGGCAGCATCATGCGCGGCATGTTTCTGTTCGACTATCTGATGCTCGCGGAGCTGTTCTTTGTCGTGCTGCCGGGTATGGTTCTTCTGATTCTTGCGGGTATCCTCTCCGGTACACTTGTGAAATGGCTCTGCTGGGGAGCCGGCGCAGCGCTTGCCGCCCTCGCGGGCGGCCAAATCCTCGCGATGGCTTCCGGGCTCGCTTCCGGCATCATGGAACCGAGCGGTCTCATATTCGCGGTGGTCATCGCTTCCATTGTGATCTACAATCTCACCATCGTGCTGCTCGCCGTTCTCGGGATCGTTCTGATCCGGCGCGTATTTCGAAAAAAAGCGGATCAAACGGAAGATCCCGCACAATAAAAAAACGTTGAAAGGCCGGTATCATCCGGGAACAAAGACAACCAAATGAACACGAAGATCATCGTCAAGGAAACTGCCGCCCGCGGACGGCGCATCAACGCCACACCGGAGTCCGATATTCCGGAAGAAGTAAAGCTCGAAGTCAAGCGTGAGGAAACCGAAACGCACCGCAAACGCCGCGGCAAAGTGTTTGCTATCATCGGTACCGTACTGGTCTGGCTGCCATTGTTGTTTCCCATCTACTCCTACATCGCGAGCCCGTCCGTCGGTATTGATTTGCCGTTTGCCATGTACCCGTTTCTCATACTCCGATCTCAATTTTGGGCGATCTTAGGCGGCTTATTTCTATACCTTGGCGCACGAGCGACAAATACACTGCGCAAACCGATCGGCTGGCTGACAATCGTGATGTTTGTTGTGCTTTTTACCACGTCACTGGCTTCTAGTAAATATACGGTGAGCGTTGATCCTTCCTCGATTCCCGCATTCGTTGTTTACGGCATGATAATCAGCCAAATATTGACGCTCTTATGCATGCTCGCACTCAACGTATTCTCCGTTCTGTTGCTCAAGCGCATATATAAAAAAGCGCCTGTATCGCCAGAAATAAGCGAGCCAACGGTCTAAGAAAAGACGAATTAACCGGAATACTCCTGCGCATCACAACGCAGTAAGCACCCATAATTTGGTTCGGAGGAATACAGCCATGCAGATGCTCATTCAGAACGCGCTGCTGCGCGGACAAACTTCAACGGTCGATATCGCGATTGACAGCGGCGTCATCCGTGCGATCGAGTCAAATATCTCCGCCGACGCGCACGAGGTAATCGACGCGGGCGGCGCGCTCGTTACGCCGAGCCTGATTGACCCGCATATCCACCTGGACAAGGTGAATATTTTCGATGTGGTGCGAAAAAACGTCTCCGGCACGCTCAAAGAAGCCATCGAGATCATCTGGGACAAGAAAAAGGACTATACCGTCGAGGATATCGTTGCGCGCTCCGAGGATGTACTCCTGCGCGCGCTGAAAAACGGCACGTTGAACATGCGTTCCCATGTTGACGTTGACACCATCGGCAAGCTCAAACCGCTCGAAGGCGTCTGCGCGCTGCGCGAAAAATATCGCCACGTGATGGATCTGCAGATCGTCGCCTTCCCGCAGGAGGGCATCCTGAAAGACCCCGGCTGCGAGTCGCTCCTCTGGGACGCGATGCGAGCCGGTGCGGACGTCGTCGGCGGCATGCCTGCAAATGAACGCACCCCGGACGACAGCCGGGAGCATGTGCGCATCTGCTTCGATATCGCGGAAAAATTTGATGCCGACATCGACATGCATGTGGACGAGACGGACGATCCCTTTTACCGCACGCTGGAGATGATCGCGGACGAAGCGCTCCGGCGCGGATGGATCGGCCGCGTCACCGCCGGGCATACCTGCGCGCTGGCCGCTTATGACGACCACTACGCCGCCTACGTCATCGAAAAATGCGCAAAAGCGCAGATTCGGTTTATCACGAACCCCGTGACAAACCTGTTGCTGCAGGGCAGGCTGGACCGCCAGCCCATCCGCCGCGGCATCACACGGGTCAAGGAACTGCTGGCGGCGGGGCTTCTCGTCAGCTTCGGGCAGGATTGCGTCAAGGACACGTTCTACCCCTACGGCAGCGCGGACATGCTGCAGGTAGCAAACGTCACGGCGCACGCCGCGCAGATGAGCCTGCCGCAGGAAATCGAAACGGTCTACGACATGATCACAACCACCGCGGCCGAGATTCTCGGTCTAGAAAACTATGGCCTCGCCGTCGGTAATAAAGCGAACCTCGTTATGCTCAACGCAAAGGACGCGCGGGACGCCATCCGGCTCACACCGGAGCGGCTGTACGTCATACGAGAAGGCAAGGTTGTCGCAAAGACGACGGTAACCACCGAATTAACGGTTTGAGTTGCGTTTCATCCGTGCGGAAGGCAAAAATGCCTTCCGCTTTTTTTTGTGGCGCGATCGTTTTGTGACCTCGTCTCTCGACGCGCCGCGCGGCGGGTGTTATGATCAAATCAGATCGCAGGGACTGCGAAAACAAAGGAGATGTTCCAGATATGGATCAGAAAATTAATAAAACCATCTACCTCGCTGGCGGGTGTTTTTGGGGCATGGAAAAACTCATGCAGTCCATCCCCGGCGTACTCGACGCTGTGAGCGGATATGCCAACGGCACGGGCGAACAGGACGCGGACTATAAAACCGTCTGCACCGGAAAAACCGGTTTTCGCGAGACCGTGCGGGTCACTTACGACCCCGCGCGCGTCAGCCTCGACCAGCTGCTGTTCGCGTATTTTGAGACCATCGACCCGACCGCCGTCAACCGGCAGGGGCACGATATCGGAACCCAGTATCAGGCGGGCGTGTATTATAACGACGCGGAATCACAGCGCACAGCGGAGCGCATCTTTGCCATCGAGCGCGCGCGTACGCCCGGCTTTTCGGTAGAGCTCGAGCCGCTTGTCAACTTCTTTGAAGCGGAGGAATACCACCAGGATTACCTCGACAAGAACCCGGGCGGCTACTGCCACATTCCGTTTGCCAAGATCGCGCAGCTCTCCAAGGGTACCATCGACGCAGGCCGGTACGCAAAGCCGGACGAAGCGGATATCCGCGCAAAGCTTTCGCCGGAGCAGTTCGCCGTCACCCAGCAGAGCGCAACCGAGCGTCCGTTTACCAGCGCGTTTTTCAAAAGTAACGAACGCGGACTGTATGTGGACGTCGTCACAGGCGAGCCGCTCTTTACCTCCGAAGACAAGTACCAAAGCTCCTGCGGATGGCCTTCGTTCACAAAGCCGGTCGAGCCCTCCGTCGTCATCAAACGCGGAGACGACAGCCACGGCATGCGCCGCGTGGAAGTACGCTCCCGCGCGGGCGACTCCCACCTGGGCCACGTGTTCGACGGCGATCCCGAATCGCCCAACGGCGTGCGCTATTGCATCAACGGCGCATCGCTGCGCTTCATTCCATTTGAGGAGTTGGATGCGCAGGGTTACGGCTATCTGAAGGAGAAGTTCGACCGGCAGACGTAACCGTTTTGATGCCCAAAAAACGAGCAAAGCGCGCAAATTTGTGCTATACTGCCAATGCGCGCTTTTTATCGCTGCGCGAATCACAAAAACGGAGTTTATCTCGCATGATCTATCTCGACAACAGCGCGACGACACGCGTCCTGCCCGAAGCGGCGGACGCGGCTTATCGCGCCATGACGGAACAGTATTATAATCCGGCGAGCGCGTATAAACCCGCTGTCGCCGCCGAAAAAGAGGTTGAAGCCGCGCGCGGCCGTCTTGCCGACGCGCTGTTTTGCGCGCCCGCAGAAGTAATCTATACCTCCGGCGGCACGGAGAGCAATAATATGGCGATCCTCGGCTCGCTCAAGCCACTGCGCGGACAAAAGCGCATCATCACCACGGCCGGCGAGCACCCGTCCGTGCTGGAGGTGTTCCATTCCCTCGAAGACGCGCCCGAAACCGAGGTTGTCGTCATAGGCCTCAATCCGGACGGCACGGTGAACCTCGGCGAGTTGGAACAGGCGCTCACAGAGGATACCGCGCTGTTGTCCGTGATGCACGTCAACAACGAGGTCGGCTCCGTCAACGACCTGAGCGCCGTATCCGCGCGGATCAGGCAGCACGCGGCTGGCGCGCTGCTGCATTCGGACGGCGTGCAGGCGTTCTGCAAGCTGCCCTTTTCTCGGCTTCCGGTCGATCTCTACAGCGTCAGCGCGCATAAGTTTCACGCGCCGAAAGGCGTCGGCGCGCTGATAGTCAAAAACGGCGTTAAATTTTCCGGCGGGCAAGTCGGCGGCGGACAGGAACGCTCGCTCCGCTCCGGCACGACGAACGTACCCGGTATCCTCGGGCTCGACGCCGCGCTGACGGCCTACCGTACCATCCGCGAGGATTGGTCCTCCCATATGCGCGCCTGTAAACTGCGTCTTTGGGCAAACCTGCGCTCGATCCCCGACGCGCTTGTCAACGGACCCGCTCCGGAGGAAGGCTCGCCGCATATCCTCAACGTCTCGTTCCCCGGTGTGCGCGGCGAAGTGCTGGTCAACGCGCTGTCCGAAAAGGGCGTTTGTGTCTCGACCGGCAGCGCCTGCTCCACCCACCAGAAAGGACAAAATCGCATCCTCGGCGCAATGGGTATTTCCGGCACGCGTGCCGAGGGCGCGCTGCGCTTCAGCTTCTGCCCGTTCAATACGCTCGAGGAGATGGACTCCGTCGCTCAAATCCTGACGGAGCAAGTCGCTTTCTTGCGCCGCTTTCAGCGCAGATAACACAAGATTTTCAGAAACATGGAGAAACCTATGGAACCCGTACTGCTCGTCCGCTATGCGGAAATTCATCTCAAAGGGCTGAACCGCCCGTATTTTGAGCGCAGCCTCATGCAGCGCATCTCCCTCGCCCTGCGCCCGCTGTCTGTAAAGGTCGTGCGCGAACAGGGACGCGTCTTCGTCTTCGGCGTCGCCGCCGATCAGATGGACTCCGCCGCAGACAAGCTCACGCGCGTCTTCGGCATCCATTCCGTCAGCCCCGCGCTGGCGGTGGAAAAAGACTGGGACGCGATGGTAGACGCGGCAAAAACGCTTGTCGGCAAGCGCATCGACGGCTTGAACAGCGCGAGTTTCAAGGTCTTCGCCCGGCGCGCGGACAAGCGGTTTTTTATGCGTTCGCAGGATATCTGCCGCGAGATGGGCGGGCTGCTGCTCGAAGCGTTCAACAATCTGCATGTGGATGTGCACAACCCTGATTTTTACGTCGGCGTAGAAGTGCGTCAGGATCAGTCGTTTTTGTATGCCGAGGAGCGCATGGGCGCGGGCGGCATGCCCGTCGGCACCAACGGCCACGCGATGCTGCTCATCTCCGGCGGCATCGACAGCCCCGTTGCGGGGCATATGATCGCCAAGCGCGGCGTACGCATCTCCGCCGTTCACTTCTACAGCTATCCGTATACAAGCGAGCGGGCGCGCGAGAAGGTTGTGGATCTGGCACGCATCATATCGGGTTATACGGGCGAACTGGAGCTCTATCTCGTGCCGTTTACCGAGATTCAGCTCGCTGTTTACGAATCCTGCCCCAAGAGCGAAACGACCGTGCTCATGCGCCGGCTCATGATGAAGATCGCCGAACGCATCGCCGTTGACTGCGGCGCGCAGGCACTCGTCACCGGCGAGTCCATCGGCCAGGTTGCGAGCCAGACCGTCGAGAGCCTGACGGTGACAAACGCGGCGGTGAACCTGCCCGTGTTCCGCCCGCTGGTCGGCTTTGACAAGGAGGAGATCGTTACCCGCGCCAAAGCGATCGGGTCGTATGAAACCTCGATTCTTCCGTTTGAGGACTGCTGCACGGTGTTTGTGCCGCAGCATCCGGTCACGCGGCCGAAGCTCGCGGACATCGTTCGCAGCGAGGCGCTGGTCGATTTTTCGCCGATGATCGATAAAGCGATTGCCGACGCGGAGCGCCTGACCATCGGATGACGCTCTGAGCACATAGAGATTTTACACAACATTCACAACGGTATACTGCGCATCATGGTATACTTGTTTCGGCAAGCGATGCCCTGTTTGCCGTGTTATGTGAATGGAGGAACGCAGGATGAAATTCATATTTCGCCTTATCGGCATACTGGTCGTATTGATCATTTTGCTGATGGCGGTGCTGACCTATCTGGACAGCAAGGATCTGCTCAACGGAAAACTTGAGCGGCTGATCAGCTCCCTAAGGGTGCTTGGAAAGCAGGCGTGGCAGGAGATCGTGCTGTTCATGCAGGACTCCGGGATCGCGGAGGACGCGGCCGGCCTGCTCGACCAAGGCGCGGATTATCTGCGCGAGAGCATAGAACCGCACGAAACGAGCGCACCCGGTTCGGATGCGTTCTCAACCCCCGCGCCAACACCGGCCGGTTAAAGACAACAACAAAAAACCTCCCGTGAACGGGAGGTTTTTTGTATGCGAACTGTTATGAAAATATCTTTGGGATCTCCACGCCCGGCAGAAACGAGCGCAGCCAGCCTATCATGTCCTTTGTTTTCTCAAACAACCCAAGCGCCACCGTGCGGTCGACAAACCGGTTTGCGATGTTTTTATAGGAAAACGGATAATCGGACATGTAATAAAACATGATGTCAACCAAAAAGTCCTCGCACTCGTTCTTGCGCGTTTCAAAGAGCGCCATATCCGCTTCGTTGCGAAACGCCGGGTTGCCCGTGAGTCTGGAGAAGAGAAAATTCACGTTGTGCGATTTCGGGGGTTCCGCGTCCATGAAATACACATACATCCCCTTGAGCTGCCGCTCAACCGCCTGCTGGCAAAGATACGCGACATAAACCCAGCGTTCGCCCGCAATGAGCGAGTCGATCGTATCTATATCATAGTTAGACAGCATCAGCCAATATCCGCATTTTTCAGACTTATTCATGTACTGAGAGTTACTCCTTCATTGAATGTACCGTTATCTACAATTCGTTTCAGAACGCTTGTAATCTTGATATCATACTGTTTGTTCAGGGAAACGAGCTCGTCCGCCGCTTCCTCAAACGTCTTTGGTATACTGTAGCTTCTATTGCTTGTCATCGCATCGAATGCGTCCGCAACGGCAACGATCTGTGACGACAGGCTGATGTCCCCGTCGCACAGTCCCCGCGGATACCCGCTGCCATCCAGCCGTTCGTGATGATTCCTCGCGATTTCTGCAATCTGTTCGCCGAACTTCGGCAGCAGCATCCGCCCGCTGTCAATCGGGTGGCGAAGGATATAGTGCAGTTCTTCCTGTGTCAGCCGCTCGGGTTTTTGCAGTATCTCGACCGGCACGAAGCACTTTCCAACGTCGTGAAACAGCGCGGCCACGGCGAGGTCGTCCCGCGGGATCGGCGGCCCTTGCTCCTCCATCGCGTCGTAGATTGCCAGCGAATATTGCAGCACCGCCTTGCTGTGGCGATAGGTATAGTGATCCTTTTCGTTGATCTGCCTGAGCAACTCGTTCAGGCTCTCTGTAAAGTGCGTAACGGACTCATAGACCGGACAGTTTGTAATATAGAGAATCTGCGTGTCTCCATGTATTTTGACAGGGACATCGCGCGTTAATCCGGATACGGAAAACGACTCGCCGGGACCGACGGAAACCACGCCGTCATCCGTCGCGAGCTCAACGGTGCCTTCGTGGACGAAAAAAACCTCGATCGCATTTTTGTCGCTGGCGGGATAAAGCCATACAACAAAATCACCGCCGATGCGGTGCAGCATGACCTCCAGGTCACCCTGCTTGGCAAGCAACGTCGTGATCGTGTCTTTTTCTGTAACCGTTTCTTCGGTTGACGATATTCGGTTGAAAACTATACCGTCCATTCTATTCCCTATGTTTATTCTGTTGCATCCGCGCGTGGCACGGGTGCAATTTTCTGGTCGTTCCCTACCGACCATGATACCACATGACGTAATTATTTCAAAGTATAATACAAATGTTATCGGGACAAAATTCGACGATATACAAAAAGTGCGCTATATGAGATATGACCGCCGCTGTCGCATTGCAGATCACAAAAGCAGTCTGCCTTGTGCGGATGATTTTGATTTGCGATCGTAGCAACTAACCTGAATACGCCGCCCGTAACCGAACGAGTCGGTTATAGGCGGCGTAATGCATCAACCATTTTTAAATCGTATGCACGTTGTTTGAGTGCATACAAGATACGCCGTTTCCAGGTCGATCCCTATACGGGAATGATGCGGAGCGGGTCGATCAGGACATACTGGCCATCAACATAATACTCCGTGTATTCACAAACGACGGTTGCGCCGATGGAATCCGCATATGCAAAGACATTTGCAACGATCGCATCAACGGTCGCCAGAAGCTCGTCCACATCGTCACACGGCGTAGCCTGCGCTTTTTCAACCGCTTTCTCGATTTTTTCGTTCGCTTTTTCGACCATCCGTACCAGCGCTTCGTATTCGCTTTCCGTATAGGCGGCCCTTGCGGTCATGCCCTTGAAGGACGGGGAATAGTTCACCCCCGCGGCATTCGCAACGCCGGGAATCAGCATGACCAGCAGCAGTGTGCAAATCAGGATACTCATCAGTCTTTTTTTCATTTGTATTCCCCTCCGAAAGCTATAATATCGGCTCAGAGCATCCAGCAACGAAGCAATAAAAAAACAGCTTGTATTCAAACTGCCAAGCTGCCAAAATAGATTCTCCGCGAGATTTCGATCATCCGCTACTGGATACTCAATTCGGCATCTGGCTGCCATCGGTTCGGTTTTCCGCACCATTAGGCCCTTTAGCTTTGCGTCGCCCGCTTTCGCGAGTTTTGCCTTTTCGTTGGAATACTCATTTACCTGTAAGAAAAGTATCACATTCGACTTACATTGTCAACATGTAATTTAAATTTAAATGCAATATTATTGTGTGTTTTATGCAATGTTACTGCTCGTTTCTACGGGTAAAAATCCAGACCCGCATGCAAATGGTTCCCGTTGGCTCCTCCGTTTTTCCGAATCCTGCGTGGTTATAAATTTAACACAATCGGTGCGTTTTCGCTTTCCGCAAGACAACCGCGCATGGTATAATCCTAAACAAATGGAGGTGCCAGATATGATGCCGGAAAACGAAGCTCGCCAGATTCTTTCTAACATGACGCTCTCTGAAAAGTGCTCGCTTCTCAGCGGCGCCGATAAATGGCGCACCAAGGCTGTGCCGCGTGTCGATCTCCCCTCCGCTATGGTTGCGGACGGGCCGCACGGCTTGCGCAAGGAAGCGCGCGACGCCGACGGGAAACTGTTTACCGTTCCTGCGACCTGCTTTCCAACCGCATCCGCAACCGGCTGCTCCTTTGACCGGGATTTGTTGTCTCGCATCGGCATCGCTCTTGCGGAGGAATGCCGCGCGGAAGAAGTCGACGTGCTGCTCGGTCCCGGACTGAACTGTAAACGCAGCCCGCTCTGCGGACGAAATTTTGAATATTTCAGCGAAGATCCCGTCGTCTCCGGCGAGCTTGCGGCCAGCTATATCAGCGGCGTGCAGAGCCTCGGCGTCGGCGCCTGTATGAAGCATTTCGCCCTCAACAACCAGGAATACCGCCGTCTGACAACCGACGCCGTCGTGGACGAACGCGCGATGTTTGAGCTCTACCTGTCCGGATTTGAGCGTGTCCTAAGGCAGGTTCAGCCATGGACGGTTATGTGCTCTTACAATCGCGTGAAGGGCGTGAACGCCAGCGACAACAAGTGGCTGCTGACGGACGTCCTGCGCACGAAGTTTGGTTTTAACGGGCTCGTCATGTCGGACTGGGGTGCGGTGAACGATCGTGTCGCGGGCGTATCCGCCGGGCTCGATCTCGAGATGCCGTTTGTCGGTCTGTATCATGATCAACAGATCGAGCGCGCGGTCACATCCGGCGCGCTGCGTGAAACAGACGTTGATCAGTGCGCACAACGCGTAATTGATCTAGTCCAAAGAGCGCAAAACCGCACAAGCGGCACTTATGACGTCGCCGCACACCATGCGCTCGCGCGCGAAGCAGCAGCCAACAGTGCTGTTCTGCTGAAGAACGAGGACAATCTGCTGCCGCTGTGCTCCGGCGCGCACGTCGCCGTCACCGGCGCGTTTGCCAGAGTGCCGCGCTATCAGGGTGCCGGCAGCAGCAAGGTCGTTCCGCTCCATCTCGACGATGCATTTGAGGAGCTGCGCAAACTCGGAATCGAAGCGGAGTATACCGAAGGATACCGCGAGTCGGACGACATGCCGGACGAAACGCTGATTGAACAAGCCTGCGCGCTCGCGCGCGGAAAAGACGCTGTGCTGGTGTTTGCAGGATTGCCCGACCGGTATGAGTCCGAAGGGTTCGACCGTGACTCCCTCGCGATGCCGCAAAGCCATGTTGAGCTGATTCGCCGCGTTGCCGCGGTCAATCAGAACGTCGTCGTCGTCCTTTCGTGCGGGTCGGTTGTCGACCTGAGCTGGGCGGATGATGTGAAGGCGATTCTTTTGACGTATCTGGGCGGCGAAGCGGTCGGCGGCGCAGTTGCGGATCTCGTAACGGGCGCGGTCTGTCCGTCCGGCAAGCTCACGGAGAGTTGGCCGGAGAAGCTGGAAGATACCCCGTGTTATACTTATTTCCCGGGATATACGCGCACGGTGGAATACCGCGAGAGCGTTTTCGTCGGCTATCGCTACTATGATACGGCGAAAAAATCCGTCCGGTATCCGTTCGGACACGGGTTGTCGTATACATCGTTTGCCTATTCCAACCTGCGTCTGAGTGCAGCGTCATTGCAGCCCGGCGAAACGCTGATAGTAACACTCGACATTTCCAATAACGGCACACGCGCTGGCGCGGAGGTTGTTCAGCTCTATCTGGCGCACCGCTCGGACGTCATGTTCCTGCCCGAACAGGAATTGAAAGGATTCGGAAAGGTATATCTGCAGCCGGGCGAAACAAAATCCGTTTCCTTTACACTCACGCGCAGAGATCTATGCTACTATGATGCAGTATCCGAAGACTGGCGTGTCGAGGGCGGCGCATATGAACTGCGCCTCTCTGCATCCAGCCGTGACATGCGACTGACCGCGCAAATCGAAGCCGCGCCGGACACGGACACGCACGCGCCCGATCACCGGACGGACGCGCCGTGTTACTATGATCTCACCGGCGGTATCGATGTACCGGACGACGCGTTTACCGCGGTGCTGGGCCGCCCGATCCCGCCGCGCGAGCGGCAAAAAGGCGAGAAGCACACGCTCAACGTCACGCTCAGCGAGGTGAAAAACACGCTGCTGGGCAGGCTGCTCGTCTTCGTAGGAAGAAAAGTTGCAACGCATGTTGCAGAAAGCGGCGAAGTCGGCATCGATATCGTCGAGCACGTGCTCTATACGACACCGCTGCGGCTGATGAGCGCAGAGTCCGACATCACGCCGCGTCAGATAGAAGGAATCGTCATGTTGCTCAACCACAAACTCTTCCGCGGGCTACGCGCGCTGCTTGGCAAATGATGCTTCGCGCTTCATAAATCGAAACAAACGGAGGAAATTCCAATCGATATGCTCTTTCTTGCTTCCCGTTTTGCGCTCTCCGGCAGCCCCGTGTCCGTGTCGGCTTATGGCAGCGGGCACATCAACAATACGCAGCTGGTAGAGTGTGACAACGGCGCGCGCTACATTCTGCAGCAGATCAACACCTCCGTGTTTCGCGAACCGGAGCGGTTGATGCACAACATCGAGCTGGTCACTGCGCATCTGCGAACCAAAACAGCCGATCCACGCGGCGTCCTCCGCCTCGTTCCCGCACGCGACGGCAAGAGCTTTGTCGCGGAAAACGGCGAATACTGGCGCGTCTACGAACTCGTTGCGAACAGCGTTTGTTATCAGTCCGCCGATATCAGGCGCTTTTATGAAAGCGCGGTCGCGTTCGGTCGCTTTCAAAACCAGCTCGCAGACTTTCCCGCCGAGCGGCTCTGGCAAACCATTCCACATTTTCATGATACGCCTGTCCGGTATGAGGCGTTCCATCGCGCCGTTTCCAAGGATAGCGCAGGTAGACGGTCCGACGTTGAGCGGGAGATTGCGTTCGTTCTGTCGCATGAAGCGTTTTCGCATACGCTGGTCGACCTGCAGGCGGCGGGTGATCTGCCGCTTCGGGTTACGCATAACGACACCAAGATCAACAACGTTCTGTTCGACGCGAAAACAGACCGCGCGCTGTGCGTGATCGATCTGGATACGGTCATGCCCGGACTATCGATCAACGACTTTGGCGACGCGATCCGCTTCGGCGCATCCAGTGCCGCGGAAGACGAGAGGGATTTGTCGCGCGTGCATTTTGATATTGCTCTCTATACAGCCTATGTAGAAGGATACCTCTCTACCTGCGGAGAAAGCCTGACCAGCACCGAGCTTACCATGCTGCCCGTTGGCGCAAAGATGATGACGCTCGAATGCGGGATGCGCTTTTTAACCGACCATCTTGCCGGGGATGTGTATTTTCACATTTCGCGGGAGAACCACAATCTCGACCGCGCACGAACGCAGTTTGCGCTGCTTGGCGATATGGAAACGCATTGGGACGAGATGCGCCGCATCGTAGAACAAACGGCAAAGCAACTGTAAGACGGTATAACAAAACAGCGTCCCGAGGGGCGCTGTTTTGTTAATTGCGCATTTATCGCCTGCCGACGATCAGACGGCTGATTAAAATCAACACGCACGCGCCGCCAACGGCGATTAAAAACCCGCTAAACGTTTTCATGTCGCCTGTTCCGATGCCCGCAGCCTCCGCGAGCCATCCGCCGACTACGCTGCCCGCGACACCAAGCACGATATTGCGAATCAAGCCGCCCTTGCCATGCATGATCTTACTGGCGAGCCAGCCGATGATCGCGCCAATAAACAGCCATCCGATAAAATTCCAAAACATGTATTATCCCCTTTCACTTTTTAAATTAAAATACTAGGCGGTGTTCTTCCGCTCGTTATTCTGCTTTGTCCTGCTTTGTACCGGCGTTGCTGCCGGGCATTCCCTCCGCCGGAGTTTGTTTCGGTTTCTTGAAAAACACACGGAAGAGTACGTTCGCCACAGCTGCGATCACCGGGCCCAGAATCATGCCCGCGCCGCCAAATAGCACAAGCCCGCCGACGGAAGCCAGCAGTGTAATCAGCGGCGGAAGGCCGACGCTCTTGCCGGTAACAATAGGATCAAGCACCATGCGCAACACGACCATCGCGATATAAGTCGCACCGACGGTGATCGCCATGTGCGGATTTTTCGCGATCAGCGCGATCACCGCCCAGGGGACGAACACAATACCGGAACCGATGACGGGCAGCAGGTCGAGAAAGCTCACAACCAGCGCGATCAGCGGCGACCACCATCCGAGCCCCGCAACGACCATGCCGATGGTGATGACCACGAGATTGACCCCGAACAGGATCAGCTGCGCCTTGCCAAAGCCCAGCGCAGTTGCCCAAAGCTCTTTGAGTGCCTGCAGGATGCGATTTTGTTTTTGTTCCATGCCTCGATTATAACGGATTTATCCGTTTCACACAATCTGCGAACGTTTGAAATCCACTCATCCAACAGCAAAAAAAGAGGAGGTGCCCCTCCCCCTTTTTTTGGTTCTAAACAGACCGCCGTACGATGCGGTAGTAGGTCCGCGCGGTTACCCGGTAGATGAAAAAGTACAGCAAGGAAAAGACAATCAGCGTTCCGCCGATACAGGTCAAGACAAGGCCCCAGTCATAGAGCATGAACATTTTGAGCATAAGTGCCATGATCCTCGAGGCAAAGAGCGTATGCAGCGCTGTTGCCGCCAGCGGCAGGAAAAACACCCAAAGCACCTGTGCGTTGATTGTTTTTTTCACCTGGTGGTCATCCATGCCGACCTGTTGCAGAATATCAAACCGCTCCTTGTCCTCATAACCCTCCGTCACCTGCTTAAAATAGAGAATCAGAACCGCGACCGCGAGGAAGAGCACCGCGAAGAACGCGCCGAGGAACAGTAATCCGCCGTAAAAGCCATATCCTTCTTCCCGAGAGGTATAGATGTCCGAAACGATCAGGTTTGGTGTTTCGGAAAACGACTCGCCGTAATGGTCGCGCACGGCCTGAATAAACGCAAGGCAATCATCCTCCGATCCGGTAATGTCGAAGCGGAAGCTGTGGTCGTAGAAGATCAGCGACGGTACGTCGACAAACGTGCTGTCCTCCCAAACGAAATTGTTCCGCGGGAATTCCTCGTCTTCCTGCAGTTCGGTTACGAGTGTATTTTGATCTGCGGAAAGAACGACATGATGCTCGGCAGCAATGCGCTGGAGCACGTCGTCGTAGGCGACAATCTGCTCGCTTGAAGCAGACTTTGGCACATATACCTGTGCGTCAAACGGATACATGCGGCTTGTCATCTCCTCGCGTCCGAGATAGAGAGACAGGGTTCCCGACACGGTAACCACCAGCATCGTCGACAAGACACAGATGGTCGCAAGGCCCCGTGCATTTTGGCGCATACGGTGAAACATGCCGGAGATGGTCACGAAGTGATCCGGCTGGTAATACAGAGACCTGTTTCTTCGAGGCAGGCGAAGCACAACGATGCTTCCGCTGAGAAACAGCAGATACGTCGCAATGATCACAACGATCACCAGCGGGAAGAAGATGCCCAGCGCAATCCCCGGAACGTCCGTCGTCCAGGCAAAATAATACGCTGCCGAAAGCATGAGCAAACCGATGAGCGCGAGCGGCACGAGCCCCTTTTTGTCGTTTTCGCCGCGTTTTTCGCTCTTGAGCAGCGCAATCGGGTTTGCCATATGCACACGTATCACGTTGGCCACGGAGGTTACAGCAAATACAAGGAAGAACAAGCCCAGCATCAGCCCATATGCTATTGGCGCTATGGAGAATGTGCTGCCGGGCGCGGCGTGGATGAGCTTCATCATCACGAGAAACAGCAGCCGTCCGAAGACAAGCGCGATCACGATTCCTGTGCCGATGCCGCCGCCGATGACAAGCAGGTTTTCCCAAACGAGCACACGCCCGACGTTGCGTTTGTCGAGCCCGAGAATGCCGTAGAGGCCAAATTCCTTCTTCCTGCGCTGGATGAGAAAGTTGTTGATATACAGCATAAAGAAGAAGATGAACAGCGCAAAGACAACCAGGCCGAACGAGAACAGCGTTCTCGCGATAGAGCCGTTTGGCGTGTTCGTCATGCCCTTTGAAAAGAGCAGCCCCCCAATCAGCAGGAATACGCCGCTCATTACAGCGGTTGCAATCAAGTACGGCAGGTATGTCAGCTTGTTGCGCGCAACGTTGCTCAGGGCAAGGCGAAAGTAAAAGAATTTACGCAATGTCCCCACCTCCGAGAACGGACAGGTTGGCTACGATGCGCTCGAAAAATGCGCGGTTGGACTCTTCCCCGCGGTAGAGCTGCGAAAAAAGCGCACCGTCCGAGATGAAGAGCACCCGCGAGGCATAGCTCGCCGCCATCGCGCTGTGTGTCACCATGAGAATGGTTTTGCCGCTGTCATGCAGCTCGGAAAAGTGGCCCAGCAGCGCCGCGGACGCCTTGCTGTCCAGCGCGCCGGTCGGTTCATCCGCCAGCAGAATGCGAGGATCGGTGATAACCGCGCGCGCGATCGCCGCGCGTTGTTTTTCGCCGCCGGACACCTCATATGGATACTTATGCTGCAGCGCGGCGATGCCCAGCTGCCGCGTGAGCGGGTGAAGCCGCGCCTCCATTTCGGTAAGCGGCGTCTGCATCAGCACCAGAGGCAGCAGAATATTGTCTTTGAGTGAAAACGTGTCGAGCAGATTGAAATCCTGAAACACAAATCCGAGATGCTCCCTGCGAAACTGCGAAAGCTCGCGATCGGGAATGGACGAAAAGCTTTTTCCGTCCAGCAGCACTTCGCCCGTCGTCGGTTGATCCAGCGAAGCGAGGATATTCATCAGCGTCGTCTTTCCGCTGCCGCTCGCGCCCATGATGGCGACAAACTCCCCTTCGATCACCTCGAAGCTGACGTTTTTCAATGCGACGCATTGCCGCATACCGCGTTTCGTATTATACGTCTTGCCAACGGACTGAACCTGTAGCAAAGCCATGCAAATTCCTCCAATGTATGGTTGATGCGGACATTATACCCGGTTGCCGGATCGCGCATCCATCGATTCGCCTTACACGCAGAATCAGATTCCTTACGCTTTTGTCACCTTGACGCGAACTCGTCCCACTTCGGAAACCGCAGCATGACGCGTGTACCTTTTCCCAGCTCGGACGATACGGTTACAGCAACGCCCAGCGTATCCGCTGCGCGCTTGACCAAATATAACCCAATGCCGCTGGCGCGGTTGTCCATCCGCCCGTTGTATCCCGTAAACCCTTTTTCAAAGATGCGCGGCAGGTCTTCCTTCCGAATGCCGATGCCGGTATCCTCTATCACGAGCGCCGCGCCGTCCATATAGATGCGCACGCCGCCCGTGCGCGTGTATTTTATGCTGTTGGAGAGCAGTTGTCCCAGGATAAACCCGAGCCACATCCGGTCGCCCGGCACGTCGCTTGCCAGATCGCATAGTTCAAGCGTCAGCTTGTTATAAATGAATAAGAGGGAATATTTCTTAACAGCTTCCCGCGCGATCTCGTTCAGATCGCACTGCTCGATCACCAGATCGGTGGAAGGGTCGCTCAGTTTGACATATTTGAGCGCAAGATCTGCGTATTGATCCACCTTGAAGAGCTCCTGCCGCAACAACGGCATGCATGCGTCGGTTGCGTTCTCCAGCAAAAGCCGCATCGCCGAAATCGGCGTTTTGATTTGATGCATCCAGAGCGTATAGTATTCCTTTTGCTCCTCCTGCTGCTTTCGGCTCTGTGTTCTCAGGCGTTCGTTTTCGCGCGCCAGTTTGCGTATCAGCGCGTCATAGTCCTTTGCCAGCCCGTCCTGCGGATCCGGCAGTTCGCGGAGTAAAAGATCCGTCCTCTCTCGAATCCGTTCCATGCCTTTGCGGTTCTTGCGGTATCGCGTACCGTCGATGAAAAGGATGCAGACAAATGAAAAGCTGACCAGTACCGTCTCATAGCGCACATACACGCGCTCCTGCTGCGCGAGAAACCCCAACGTCAGGATGACCGCCAGTACGAGAAGATACAACGCGACCAGCGCACGGCGTGACTTCAGATAATCTATGATATTACGCATCGACAGAATACCCCTGTCCCTTGTGCGTCTTCACGCAGTCCCCCAGCCCGGCCTCGGCCAGCGTTTTGCGCAAGCGGTTGACGTTGACTGTGAACGTATTGTCGTCCACAAACGCGTCGCTGTCCCAAAGCCGCAGCATGAGCGTTTCTCTGCTGACGACGGCGCCGCGTTTTTCGAGCAGTGCGCCAAGAATGCGGCTCTCGTTCTTCGTCAGCTCCCGGCGCTCATTGCCGATGACGAGGCTGGACGCCGCCGCGTCGAACACCGCGCCCTGCAAGGTGAGCCGCGCGGGCATTTCGTAATCATAGGCGCGCCGCAGCGCCGCCTGAATCTTTGCAATCAACAGCTCCGTATCCACCGGCTTTGTAATATAATCGTCTCCCCCTGCGCCGATGGCCATGACCACATCCGCTGTGTCCGCGCGCGACGAGAGGAACAATATCGGTGCTTTGGACAGACGACGGATTCGTTCGCACCAATAATAGCCGTTGAAATACGGCAGCGAAATATCCATGATCACCAGCTGCGCGCCCGATGCGGCAAACTCCTCGTCAATGCGCTCAAACGCAACTGCCGTCACCGGTTCGTACCCCCAGTTTTTCAGGCTTCTGGCGACCTCGCCCGCTATGATCTCGTCGTCTTCCACGATGAAGATACGCATCCTTTCACGCTCCTTGCTTGGGTGTGTTTCTGTATTAGTCATATAATACACCTTTCTGTGTGCGCTGGCAAGCGTTGGCTTTGCGTTTCATCGAATTCATCCTGCATGACAACACCGTCAGATTATTATGCACCCAAACTCGCTCTTTACGCAAAAATCGGCACGGTTTTACGGCTATTTCACACTTCACGTTTGAATAAATATACTATATATTTTACGGCGATTTGTTGACATCCATGCAAATGTACGCATACCATATCATCAGTACTACGAACGATTTTTTCACGGCGCTGCCGGGAATGTGGAGGACACAGCATGCGTATTTTAATCATCAACCCCGGCGCGACTTCCACAAAAATCGCCGTATACGAAAACGAATCGGAAATATTCGCCGATTCGATCTCTCATGCGCCGGAAGAGTTGTCCGGCTTTTTGCATATCATCGACCAATTGCCCATGCGCGAGCAGCTCGTCCGCGCCTCGCTGGAGCGCGCGGGATACGCGCCGGATTCGTTCGACGCAGTCTGCAGCCGCGGCGGGTTGATTCGCCATATTCCGTCCGGCACCTATCTGATCGACGAACATGTCATTCACGATATCTATCACCCGCCGTATGGCGAGCACGCCTCCTCCCTCGGCCCGGTCATCGCCAAATCGATCGCGGACGAAGCAGGCATACAAGCGTATCTCGTCGATCCGCCGTCCGTGGACGAGCTGCAACCCATTGCGCGCGTCTCCGGCATGAAGGGAATGGAGCGCGAGAGTTTCTTTCATGCGCTCAATCAAAAGGCGGTTGCCAGAAGCGCGGCGGCGCAACTCGGAAAACCATATGAAGCGCTCAATCTGATCGTGGTGCATATGGGCGGCGGCGTCTCCATCGCGGCACATGAAAAAGGGCGCGTTGTGGACGTGTTCAACGTGCGCGACGAGGGCAGTTTTTCCCTCGACCGCGGCGGATCGCTGCCGGTCAACGCGGTGGTCAGCCTCTGCTACTCCGGCATCGCAAAACAGGACCTCAAGCGGAAGCTTTCGTTTGAGGGCGGCGTGTTCTCCTACCTCGGCACACGTGATTTTAGGCTGGTCGAGCAGCGCATGCTCGACGGCGATCGCGAGTCCGGCCTCGTCTTCCGCGCGATGGCGTATCAACACGCAAAGGACATCGGCGCGATGGCCGCCGTGCTTCGCTTTGCCGTTGACGCGATTGTTTTCACCGGCGGAATCGCACGCTCCGACCGTTTTTGCAATGAGATCACCGGCTATGTCGAAAAAATAGCGCCGATTTTGCGCTTTCCCGGCGAGGAGGAGATGCGCGCGCTGGCAAGCGGCGCGCTGCGCGTGCTCAACGGGGAATCCCCGAAGATATATCCTGCATCGAACTGATTCATAATAATGAAGGAGACTTCCGCATGAAACACAACTTGAATGAATTCGTCGACCAGGCGCAGGGCTTAGGCCTTCGCGTTGCGGTCGCCTGCGCGCACGACGAAGAGGTGCTCGAAGCGCTGCTTGTCGCCCGCGAGAAAAAGATCTGCTCCGCGCTGCTCTTCGGCAAAGCCGACCAGATCCTCCAGATTCTGGCATCCCTCGGCGCATCGGACGACGGTTTTACCATCATCGAGCCGGAGGACGGCAGCGACGAAGCCTGCGCGCGCGCCGCGGTGCACGCCGTCGAGACAGGCGAAGCGGACTATCTGATGAAGGGAATTGTCAATACGACGGTTTTCCTGCGCGCGGTGGTGCACTCCGATCTGCTCGTTGGCGGCATGCTCTCCCATGTCATGATCTTCGAGTTCCCAACCTATCATAAGCTGCTGTTCATCAGCGACGGGGCGATGAACCCCGCGCCGGATCTCGAGAGAAAGCGCGTGATCTTGGAAAATGCCGCTCGACTTTTGCGCTCGATCGGGTATAATACCATAAACGCCTGCATCCTCAGCGGAAGCGAGGTAGTCAGCGAAAAAATCCCCTCGACCACGGACGCGCAAGCGATCGCCGCGCTCGACTGGTCGCGCTGGAACATGACCGTGTTCGGCCCCGCGGCGCTCGACCTCGCCATCAGCCGCGAAGCCTGCGCGCATAAGAAATATACGGCCGCAGGCGGCGGAGATGCGGACCTGCTGATCATGCCGAACTATGAAACCGGCAACGCGCTGGGCAAATCCCTGACCTATTTTGCAAACGCCCGGTCAGCCGGCCTCGTCATGGGCGCGCGCTGCCCGATCGTGCTCGTCTCCCGCGCGGATCCCGCAGACGCGAAGCTCACCTCCCTCGCTCTAGGCGCAATCGCCGCGCACGGAGGGAGTCAGGCATGAGCAACACGACCAGAAAACTCCTCAGCGGCAACGAAGCAATCGCCCGCGGCGCATATGAAGCGGGCGTCACCGTCTGCTCCGCCTATCCCGGCACGCCGAGCACCGAGATCTTCGAAAACCTCGCGCAGTATAAAGACTCTCTTTATGCGGAATGGGCGCCGAACGAAAAGGTCGCCACCGAGATGGCATACGGCGCGTGCATCGCAAACGCGCGTTCCCTCACGGCAATGAAGCATGTCGGCCTCAACGTGGCGGCGGACCTTGTGTTTACCGCCGCGTACAACGGCGTCGGCGCGGGTTTCGTCATCGTCAGTTCGGACGACCCGAGCATGCACTCCTCGCAAAACGAGCAGGACAACCGCCGCTATGCCCCGTTTGCCAAGATTCCGCTCATCGAGCCATCCGACTCGCAGGAATGCAAGGACTTCATGAAGGAAGCCTACGCCGTCTCTGAGCGGTTTGACACACCGGTTCTGTTCCGGGTCACCACGCGCATCAGCCACAGCAAGAGCCTTGTTACGCTGGGCGAGCGCGAGGAGCAAACACCCGCGCGATATGAGCGCAATATTCCGAAGTTTGTGTGCACGCCGGCAAACGCGCAGCGCCACCGCCCGGAGCTGGAAGAAAAGATCAAAGCCATGGCGGCTTACGCCAACACGAGCCCATTAAACCGCATGGAGCTAAACGGCGGCAAGATCGGCGTCATCACCGCCTCGATTGCGTATCAGTACGCAAAGGAAGCGTTCCCGGAGGACACGTCTTTCCTCAAACTCGGCTTCACCTGGCCGCTGCCGATGGATCTGATCCGGGACTTTGCCTCCCGCGTGGAAACACTCTACGTCGTAGAGGAACTCGAGCCCCTCATGGAAGAACAGCTGCGGGCCGCGGGGATCGACTTTATCGGCAAGGACGCAATCCCGGCGATTTACGAACTCAACCCCGAGATCGTCCGCCGCGGCGTGTTCGGCAAGGAGCCGCAGACGGCGCAGCTCGACGTCGATCTGGTTCCCCGTCCGCCGGCGCTCTGCCCCGGCTGTCCACACCGCGGATTCTTCCATGTGCTGAGCAAACGCAAGAACTTCGTGATCACGGGCGATATCGGCTGCTATACGCTCGGCTATGCCGCGCCATTATCGGCAATGGACACCTGCGCCTGTATGGGCGGCGGTTTCTCGCTCGGCATGGGTATGGCAAAAGCGTTCGAGATGCAGGGCGCGACGGACAGAAAAGTCTTCGGCGTCGTCGGGGATTCCACCTTCTTTCACAGCGGCTTAACCGGTGCGGTGGAAATCCTCTATAACAAAGGAAACATGATCCCCTGCGTGCTCGATAATTCGATCACCGGCATGACGGGGCATCAGGATAATCCCGGCACGGGCTTCACGCTCGACGGCGAGATCGCCGCAAAGATTTCGATTGAAGAGGTGCTCAAAAGCTTTGGCTACGGCAACGTGATCGTCGTCGATCCGCAGGATCTGACCGCGATGCAGAAGGCCGTGGACGACGCGCTGGCGAGCGAAGTGCCCGCCGCCATCGTCGCCCGGCGGCCGTGCCTGTTGATCAAGCGCATCAAGCACGATATCGGCAAGTGCGTGGTCGACAAAGACAAATGCAGAGGCTGCAAGCTCTGCCTCAAGGTCGCCTGCCCCGCCATCCACATGAAGGACGGCAAGGCCGAAACCGACATGACGCTCTGCGTCGGCTGCAAGGTCTGCGCGCAGGCATGCCCGTTTGACGCGATCTCCCGCGTCGGCGAAGAGCAGAAAGGAGAATGAGCCATGGCACAGTTTAACGGCAAAAGCGTTCTCATCTGCGGCGTCGGCGGCCAGGGCACGCTGCTGATGAGCAAAACACTCACCGCGGGCCTGATTCAAGCGGGCTACGACGTGAAGATGAGCGAGGTGCACGGCATGGCCCAGCGCGGCGGCTCCGTCTCAACGCAAGTGCGCTACGGTGAGAAGGTCTATTCACCCATCATCGGCAGAGGCGAGGCGGACGTGCTCGTCGCCTTCGAAAAACTCGAAGGCGCGCGCTACGCCAACCTGCTCAAGCCCGGCGGCATCGCGATCATCAACGACTACGAGGTCATGCCGCTGCCGGTTTCCAGCGGCGCGGCGGAGTATCCGCAAAATATCTATGAAGAACTGGGCCGAGCGTTCGACCTAAGGGTCATCCCGGCGAGCACCATCGCTAAAAAGCTCGGCAACATCCGCTGCACCAACATCGTGCTGCTCGGTGCGCTCGTCCGCGCGTTCGACCTGTCAAATATCGACTGGAATGCCGCGCTGAAAGAGGCGGTGCCGCCCAAGGTGCTTACCCTCAACCTCGCCGCGTTTGACGAAGGTTACCGGTTCGAAATCTGAAGGTTCGCCCGAAAAGGGCTGTCCGGAAAGGCAATACAGGTTATGGTATCAAAGGAAATGCTCCAGCTCGGGCGCGTGCGCTCCGCCATTCGCGAACTCTTTGAGTTCGGTCGCAAACGCGCCGCCGAGGTTGGACCGGAAAACGTGTTCGACTTCTCTCTCGGCAATCCTTCCGTCCCGCCGCCCAGGCAGTTCACGGAAGAGATGGTGCGCATGCTCGGCGAGAGCGATCCCTCCGCCCTGCACGGTTATACCAGCGCGCCCGGCGCAAACGAAACCAGGGATGCGATTGCGGACAATCTCAACCGCAGGTTTGGCACGTCGTTTACACGCCGCAACCTCTATATCTCCTGCGGTGCGGCGGCTGCGCTGACCTCGATTCTGCGCGCGCTGACCATCGATCGGGAGACCGAGTTTATCGCGCTGGCGCCGTATTTTCCGGAATATGGCTGTTTTGCTACGACCGCGGGCGGAAAACTCGTTGTCGTTGAACCGGATACGGAACATTTTCAGATCGACTTTGCCGCACTGGAGCAAAAGATCAACGCGCACACCCAGGGCGTGATCATCAACTCGCCCAACAACCCCTCCGGCGTCATCTACTCGAAAGAAACGATCAAAGCGCTCGCCGATCTGCTCCGCAAAAAGAGCGCCGAGCTCGGGCATACGATCTATCTGATCTCGGACGAACCCTACCGCGAGCTAAACTATACGGACGAGCCCGTGCCGTTCGTCATGGACTATTATGACGCGGCGATCATCTCCTACTCGTATTCCAAGAGCCTCTCGATTCCGGGCGACCGCATCGGATATGTGCTGGTTGGAAACGAAATGCCCGCGTTCGACGACATCTACGACGCAATTGCGGGCAGCGCGCGGGTGCAGGGCTATGTCTGCGCGCCGTCGCTGCTGCAAAAGGTGATCGCGCGCGCGGCCGAGCTCAACCTGATGCCAGACCTCACGAGCTACCGCAAAAACCGCGACGCACTCTACGACGGACTCACCGCATTCGGCTACCGCTGCATGCCGCCGGACGGCGCGTTTTATCTCTTCCTCGAAGCGCCCGGCGGAGACGGGGACGCGTTTGCCGAAGCCGCCAAGGACGAGGATATCCTGATCGTCTCCGGCAGGAGCTTCGGGTGCCCGTCCTATGTGCGCATCGCCTACTGCGTGGCGTACGATACCATCGTGCGCGCCATGCCGGGATTCGGGCGGCTGTATCAGAAATTCTGCAACTAACGTGTAATAAAAAAAAGCCGCGGATGATTCCGCGGCTTTTTTTTATTTTGTCTAGAGATTCCAGTGCCGCAAAAAGAGGCGCGTCGCCTCAGACTGCGGATTCTTGAGTACCTGGTCTGTCTCCCCCTGCTCTGAGATGACGCCGCCGTCCAGCGCGATCGTGCGCGTTGAAAGCCGCTGCGCCTGCGCGGGTGCGTGTGAGGAGAACACAAGCGCGCAGCCCGACTCATCCAGATACGCCTCCAGCGCGCGCTCCAGCCGGTCGACAGCGCGGATATCCGCGCCCGCCGTCGGCTCGTCCAGCAGCAGGAGCTTTCTCTTTTTTGCGATGATACGTGCGAGCGCCATACGCTGGGTTTCCCCGCCCGAGAGGCGGCTGCCGCGCGCTTTTGCAAGATGCTTTAATCCCACCCGCTCCAGCGCATCCAGCGCACGCGCCTTCACGTCGTTCTCGCCGTCCAGTGCGAGTTCAACGTTCTTCAGCACGCTCAGATCGAACCCGTATGGTTTCTGTGGCAGATAGCCGATCTCGCCGCGCGCGATGCCGTCCAGCCGGACAACACCCTCCTCGGGTTGAATCACACCCGCGATCAGCCGAAGCAACGTGCTCTTGCCCGCGCCGTTCGGGCCGATGAGCGCGAGCCGCTCACCCGGCATAATCGTCAGCGCGGGAATGTCGAGCGCACAGCGCGCGCCATAGTATTTTTTTACCTCCGCCAGTGTGATCATATCGCAACGCTCCTTTGCAGCAGGTGCGCCACAACGTTGACCAACAGCGAGATGAACAGCAGCAGCACGCCAAGCGCGAGCGCGAAGGTGAAGTCCCCCATGTTGGTATACTGCATGATTGCGGTGGTCATCACGTTTGTTTTATACGCAATCGCTCCGCCGACCATCGACACCGCGCCAACCTCCGCCATCGCACGGCCAAAGCCGAGCAGATAGGTGGACACAAGCGCATATTTGCTCTCGTTGAGCGTCAGCAAAAACGTCCGCCTGCGCGAGAGTCCCAACCCGCGCGCAGTTTCGCGTATCTCTCCGACGAGCGGCGAGAGCGCGGTCTCCATGCTGCCAGCGACAACAGGCGTGATAAGCAGCACCTGTGCAATTACCATGCCGCCGACCGTAAAGAGCAGTTTTAAGCCGCCCAGCGGCCCCACGCCGGAGAACAGCAGATAGCAAAGCAGCCCGCAGACAACCGGCGGCAGCCCCATGAACGTGCGGTTCAGCACGACGAGCGCCCGACGGCCCGGAAAGCGTGCGCCGGCGAGCAACACGCCGTATGGCGCGCCGATAACGAGCGCGATGACCGAGCTAAAAAGCGTCATGCGCATCGTTACCGCGATGATATTGATCAGCTGCGTGTCACCCGAAAACAGAAGGCGAAACGCGCGCTCCAGCGCACCGCCCATGCCGGATCAGCCCTCAAACCCGCCGTTTTTCTCAAACGCGAGGAACGTGGCTTTGTCCGAAAGAATATAAGCGTCCATTTCGTTTGCCATGGTCAGGCAAACACCCATGCCGGCATTGCTGGAGAGATACCAGGCGGTATAAGCCGCTACGCTTGCCGGATCGGTGGTGATGCCGAACGCTTCCGGCCAGAGGGAAACTTCCTTCGTGTGCGTGCCGCTCAAATCACCGCGAGAAACGAACGGGAACATCCCCTCCACAATACGCGAGAACGCGTCCTTAACGCTGGCGGCCTGGGCGCACTTTGCCGGATCGTTCTTCGGCCCGATGAGCACGAAATAGTTATACATAAACGTCAGCCGCTCGCCGTCATACCCGTCAAGCACTTTTCCGTACCCGTCCGCGATGAACGCCTCCTCCTGCGACTTGCTGTGCACGAGGATGAGATCTGCGTTGCCCATGACGGCGGCAGCGATTGCTTTGCCGGTGCCGGCGGCGAACACTTCGACTTTATAGCCGTATTTGCTCTCAAACGCGGGCAGCAGGTACGCCAGCAGCCCGCTGTCGTTGACGGACGTCGTCGTCGAGAAGCGGATGGTCTTGGTTTCCTCCGTCGCCTGCGGAATCTCCGCCGTCGACACAGGTTTGTCAGCCTTCAGAGTAAAGAGCGCTTCACCATATTCGCTTACTCCGAACGTTTCGATCAACTGCGCCGCCTCGTCGCTCATGAGCCAATCAACCAGTGCCTTAGCGCCTACGGTGTTGATTGCAACGTCTTTCACCTTGTTTCCGTCCAGATCCTGAAACGGCGCCTTATCGTTGACTGCGATGACAGAATAGCTGTTCATCATATCGTCGTCCTGCTCGTACAAGATCGTGATGCCAATGCCACTCAGATCATCCGTCTCCGCGACAGGGGTGGCTTCCAGTTGCAGCTCGACAATTTCGCTTGTCGGTTCCGCAGTTGAAGCTGCGGGTGCTTCCGGCTTTGCACAGCCAAACAAAGACAATGCGAACATAATAAGTAAAACGACGGAACAGATACGTTTGGTCATGACGACCCTCCTTGATTGTAACAAGGAAAATCACACGACCGGGCGCATCCGCGTCCGCCGCCGTTCATTCCGGTCCAATCTCCTTTGCGAAAATGGCAGGCGCGCGCGTTGCCGGTTGCACCCATTGGCCTTGGCGGCGTATTTCGCCGCGGCGGCTCGGAGATCTTCCTTGCGTATTGTGAGACCCGATATATGAAAAAACCGACCGTCTGATCCGCGCGCGTTCAGGCGGGCAAAGGTCAGGGCCGGGGCAGGAAAAAGCCGATCGGGTTCTCGATCGGCTTCATTATTCCATAACGCGTGTTACTTGTCAATTGCGGAGAGCCTTATTCAGCTATGAACCGGTATCTGTCTGTTAAGAAACAGTTCATCGATTTGTTATCATTGTGGTTCTAAACCGTTCTAACTGAATATTATTGTAATAGCTATAACAGGGTAAAAGATTGTCATGTAAAAGAGGTAGACATCTCCTCGGATCATGGCATATAGCATCATTCCGGTTACTAAGCTTGCATAATTCGCAACAAACGCATACACGATACGCCGCAGAGTCGTCCGTTCACGAATCAAGCGTGCATATACGACCGCTTCGATAACCGGAATCACAAGCTCAAGCCAAACCAGCAGCACAGACTCATCCGGGCCCCACTCAAAATACTCCGTAGCAAACAGAATGATGTTGAGTGCAAGCTGCGTAATCAGATTCGTTGCGACTACTAAGCGCCAGTTCTGTTTAAAGGAGAACCCGAAAGCAACCAACAAACCGAGTTCCACAGCCAGCGTGATGACGACAGCAATGATCACCCGTATTGCGTAATCCCTATAATTTATATTCTGGATCACACGGTTGGCCGCAACCTCATAGACGTTATAATTGGAGTAGTGACGCCGGACGACGGTATCGGTGACCTGCACCAGTCCACTCTGCGTTGCAAACAACAGCCGATACTCCGTCGGTCGCTGCGCCAGATCCATCCAGACGATTCTGCTTATCCCCGCACGCTGGACGATTCCTCCGTCCGGCTCTTCTCTCAGCGGGTACCATCCTTCGTCCGTCAAGGAAAACAGCGCGTCGATCATGGGCCCACTGTCCGGATAAGCCAAACGCAGCGCTTCCGCCGGCAGCGCGTTCTCGCTGTCTTGCGTCAGGATCGCAATGCAATATGTTTCTTCGGGCGGATACTCAAGGTTGAGAACATAGTCCGGCTGCGGTGCGGGTGGCGGCGAATTCGCGCTCGCCAACGAAGGAATGAACAAAAGCAGCAACAGCATGCAAGCTGCAATCCGGTGTATGCTCTGCTTTCTCACAGCCTGTCTCCCTCCTACCGCTTGGTGATGATATGGATGACCACTGCCGCTGTCAGTGCGATGACTGCGCTTCTATGCGCCCAGAGCATCGCCGGTGTCCTTTTTTTTGCGCGGAACATGATCCAGCCGAGAACGGCGGCAATCAGCGCGAACGCGACGGCGACAATTCCAGTAATCGACACCCACTGGAAAAGAATCTGCAACACGACGTGCGCCGCCATAACGGCGACCGCGCCCATCGCGAAGAAACGATGCTTCTTTACCAGAAACTTCATGACGGACTGGTATGCTCCGCGAAACCCGCTCTCCTTTGGCAGCTTCATCACCCAGGTTCGGTTGATCCACTTGACGAAGAAGTTGAGTATCGCAAGCAGATAGAGAGAAGCCGTCAGGATGCCGAGCGCTCTGCCAAAAAACGTCATAAGATTGCCTCGCTTCCAATATTACTCTATTGTTCCGGTCGGTTGTTTTGCCCGTTACATCAGCTCGCTCACGCGACTCAGATCCACAAAATCCACGACCTGTCCATAGGTTTCGATCATGGCGCGCGCATCCGCGGTCTGTTTTTCGGGCGGCTGTTTCTTTACCTTTTCATACAGCAGCCTCATCATAAACTTGTGTTTCCCGCTGATCGTGGAATAGTTGATTCCGCCGCGCAGGTGTACGATTTTCGCGTGCTCCATCATGCCCGCGGGCAGCTGCCGCTGCATCGCGGTGCGGATGTTGCTGATATTCTCTTCGTCCGTTGTGTCGGCGAGGCCGACCGTTGCGATTACGATCTCTTTTTTCTCCCAGTTCTGCAGTGCGCCGAGCGTCGCTTTCATCCCGAGTACGCCGCCCGCATAAAGCGAACCGATGTAGACAATCCTGTCATATGCGCTCAAATCACCCGCGTTCTCATACGAAACACAGGGCGCACCGGTCCGCGCGGCCAGTTCTTCGGCATACTGTTTTGAAGAACCGTAATTCGTTCCATATAGAATGATCTGCTGCATCGTTTTTCTCCTTACGACCACTGCTCCCGCAGGCGTATAACATCCTCGTCGACGATATATTCATCATAGTTCTCGCGCTTGTCGATCACACCGCCGGGCAGAATCTCAAGAATGCGGTTTGCAACCGTCTGCGTCACCTGATGGTCATGCGAGGTGAAGAGCATCACGCCCGTATACTCCGTCATGCCGTCATTGAGCGCGGTGATCGCCTCAAGATCGAGGTGATTGGTCGGCTCGTCGAGGATGAGTACATTCGCGCCGGAGAGCATCATCTTTGCCAGCATACAGCGGTTCTTCTCGCCGCCGGAGAGCACACGCGCCTCTTTGAGCGCTTCCTCGCCGGAGAAAAGCAACCGCCCGAGCCAGCCGCGAATGGTCGTCTCATACTGATCGGTCGAGAACTGCCGCAGCCAGTCGACGAGAGAATACGTTACCCCGTCGAAATAATCGGAGTTGTCGCTCGGCAAGTAGGACTGCGTGGTGGTCACGCCCCATTTATAGCTGCCGGAATCCGGCTCCAGCTCGCCCATAAGAATCTGAAACAGCGTCGTGCGCGCTAGCTCATCCTCGCCGACAAACGCGATCTTGTCCGCGCGGCCTACGATGAAGCTCACGTTGTCGAGCACCTTGCGCCCGCCTACGGTCTTTGTCAGCCCTTCCACCGCGAGAACATCGTTACCTACCTCGCGGTCGGGCTTGAAGTGGATGAAAGGATACCGTCGCGAGGACGGCGCGAAGTTGCCCATGTCGAGATTGTCGAGCATCTTTTTGCGCGAGGTCGCCTGCTTGGACTTGCTGGCGTTGGCGGAGAAGCGCATGATGAACTCCTGCAACTCCTTGGCCTTCTGCTCGTTCTGCTTGCGCTTGTCTTTCTCCTGCCGCGCGGCGAGCTGCGTATATTCATACCAGAAATCGTAGTTGCCCACATACATCTGGATCTTGCCAAAGTCGATATCCACGATGTGTGTGCAAACCTTGTTTAAAAAATGCCGGTCGTGGGAAACGACGATGACCGTGTTCGGAAAATTCAACAGGAATTCTTCCAGCCAGCGGATGGCATAGATATCGAGGTTGTTTGTCGGTTCGTCGAGCAGCAGAATGTCCGGCCCGGCAAACAGCGCCTGCGCCAGCAGTATCTTGACCTTGTTCGGCCCGTCCAGTTCGGACATATGCGCTTTCTGCAGCGCCGCGGGCACGCCGAGGCCGTTGAGTAAAATCTCCGCGTTCGCCTCCGCGCTCCAGCCGTCCAGTTCGGCAAACTCGCCTTCGAGTTCTGCCAGGCGGATGCCGTCTTTGTCATCGAAGTCCGGCTTGGCGTAGAGCTCTTCTTTCAGCTGCATGATCTCATACAGCCGCTCATAGCCCATGATAACCGTGTCCATGACGGAATAACCGTCAAACGCGTAGTGATCCTGCCGCAGCACGGCAAGGCGTTGGCCGGGGGTTATGGTGATCTCGCCCTTGTTGGGCTCCAGTTCACCCGATAGTATTCTTAAAAACGTCGATTTTCCCGTCCCGTTCGCACCGATGAGACCATAGCAGTTGCCATTGGTAAACTGTATGTCTACGTGCTCAAACAGCGGTCGTCCGCCAAACTGGAGGGATACGTTTTGTGCGCTGATCATGCTTCTTTTCCCCACTTTCTTACAAAACAACCGCTATCATACCACATTGCGGGGAAAAAGCATAGTTCGCCGTCAGGCTTCAGCCACCAAGATAAAGGCTGTCCAGCATCTCGGTTCCCTTCTTGGTGCGAAAGAGTTTATTTCGTACGCTCCGGGTCGCGTCTATGTCCATCTCCTCTTCATACGCATTGACGAGAAAGTCCGCCTCGACCAGTATTTGATAATCGATCCCCTGGATATCGGTGTATGTGTGATGGTGCGCGATCAGCCAGCAAACGCGCTCGATCACGGCCTGATCCGCGCCGAGCTGTTTGAGCAGCTTTTCCGCTTCCGGCGGCCCTTCAACCTGTTGATGCACGCCGCTGCAGCTGCCGTATGTTCGTTCGCTGTTTCGAATGCCGATGTCATGCGTCAGCGCCGCGATTTCAAGAATCTGCTGCGTCTGCGCGTCCAGCCCCTCAGCAGCGCCAATTGCTTTTGCAAAAGCGTACACCTTGAGCAGATGACCCGCGCGCTTCGGGTCGCCCGCGTTATATGCGATCATCGCCGCTATGACGTCTTCCATCATCATCGCCTGCACCCGCTTTCCTATCCGTCTGTTATTGATATTTTACACGCTTTTCATTGCGTAGAAAAGCACGAAACCGACGATGGTATCATTTGTCCGCGGGGCTTGTGCCAGCCGCCGGCTCTGGTGTAAGATTTGTATGCGGCTTATCCGCGCAATCAACAAAAAAGGACGCATGCATGGAACAACATCCCTCCGATCTCTCCCGGTCAATACAACCGCTGCGCATCGCCGATACGTTCGCCATGAAACAGGGGCTGATGGGGTTTGCCGCGCTTTGGATTTATGTTTATCACGTCTGGCTGCCGCTGTTCGGCGGCGTGCCGGTGCTCGGCCGGATGGAATCGATCGTCAAATACGTCGGGTTCGCCGGCGTCGATCTCTTCTTCTTTCTCTCCGGAGGCGGGCTGGTGTTCTCCATACAAAAAGGCACGATATGGCGCTTTTATCGCCGTCGACTCGAGCGCATCCTGATTCCATACCTGATCGTCGCCGTTTGCTATGCGCTCGTCCAGCACTGGAGTGTTCCGCTGCTTCTCTCGCGCATCTCCGGTGTTTATTTTTATACGAAATCGATGTACGGCTTTCTTTGGTACGTGCCCGCGATCCTAACGTTCTATCTGCTCTTTCCAGCCTATTACTTTCTCTTTTCGCGCAGCAGGAACGGCACACGCTTCACGATCATCGTGCTTGCGCTTTGGCTCGCGTTGTCTATCCTCTTAAAAAATGTCCTGCGCGAGGACCTCTATGGGTTTACGAACCGTATCCCGATCTTTATAATCGGCGTCTTATGCGGGCAAAAGATGAAAGACGGCGACGACGCACTTCCGCGCTGGTTTCCGCTCATGTCGGGCGGGATGCTCCTGCTGGGCGTTTTGTTAAGCTATCTGACGAACGTACTGAAGATAGAGATTCTCTTTCCCGTTTCTAACGCTGCGTTTCCGAATATTCTGCTCACGCTTGGCATCGCGTTTCTATTACCATGGGTGGTAACGCGCGTCATCAAGCGTGCCTTGCCACCGCTCAAGCGATTTTTCGGCTTCTTTGGGACGATCAGTTTCACGTTTTACTGCACGCAGGAGCTGCTGTTCAATCTCTATGAGCGCACGATCGGGTTTCACAATCCGGTTCTCGATAATCTGATTCTGTTCATCGTGATCACTGCCGCCAGCCTGCTGCTCAACTGGATTTCCGGGTTGCTCCTGCGGCTGATCAAGCGCCGGAGCGAGTCGTCAGCCTCTGTCAAGAAAGCATGATTCCTGCACGGCGAGAAACGCCCGCTGTGTTTGGATAAAAAAAGCCGCCAGTGGCGGCTTTTTTTAGGCGATACAGCGTTTTTAGCACTTCGCCTGTTCTTTTTTACCCCAGAGTTCGTCCTCCGTCTCGCCGGTGACAGCGAAGATATCCTCGCGTTCCTGCGCGGAGAGCGATGAAAGATCCCCGTTGTTTTGAAATGCGTCGATTCCGCTGAGCACCGCGTCGAACCGACGCTTGTTGACCTTGTTGCGGATTGCAAAGAAGAGGCAGACGCTCAGCAGTACGACTGGGATGAGCACAAACATCCACTTGATACCGGAAACCAGCGCGGTCTGCGCATAGGTCGCCGGGTCGAACGTCTCAGACGAGGCCTTGAGCATATTGTATTGATTCTGGTCAAACCCAAGCGCCTTCAGGCCGAACCCCAACAAGAGAATCGCCACGCCGCTTGCGAATTTTCTCAAAAACGTCGTTAGTCCGCTGTAAACACCCTCCCTGCGGCGGGATGTGCGGATTTCGTCGATATCGTAGATGTCCGTCAGCATCGACCAGCTCGAGAGGTTGCCCGCGGCGGAGCCGACCGCGATGATACCGGAGAGCACACACAGCACGATGACCGGTGTGTCGCTCTTGATAAACAGGAACGCGATCATCGCCAGAATCCAAAGCGGCATTCCGATGAACAGCGGGAAGGTCTTTCCCTTCTTTTTCGCAACCGCGCCCATGACCGCCATGAAGATCAGCGAGAAGACCAGCAGCACGCCCATGACTAGCTCATAGCTGGAGTACTTGAGCACAACGATATCGATATAGAAAATAAAGAGCGCCAGTATGAGGTCCACGCCGATCTGGAAGGACAGGAAGATACCCAGAAAGTTGCGATACGCCTTGTTGGCAAACGGGCTGAACCAGTCGCGCACAGTCGTTTTCTCCGGCGGTGGCAGATCCTGTTTTTCGCGCGTGCCGAGGAATGTTGCCAACCAGCAGAGACCGAAGATCGCCGCCATAACCGTTGCCATGAGCAAATATCCATACTTCTGTGCAGGTCCGTTGACACCGCCGCCGACGGACTTGATCAGCATGCCCGGCACGAGCGCTGCAATCAGAGCCGCCGCGCCGGAGAAGAGCATCCGCACGGTGGTGAAACTCGTTCTCTCGTCATAATCGCTCGTCATGTCCGATAGAATCGCATTGTACGGCACCATGACGATTGTAAACGCCGTGCCGAAGAACATATAGGCGAAGGTATAATAGAAGATCTTCGCCACCGTACTTTGCATGCCGAACGAATAGAACATCATGATAAACGACGCGAACACCGGAATGATGCCGATTAAAAAATACAGCCTCCGCCTGCCGAAACGCGAGCGCGTCCTGTCCGAGAGGCGCCCCATCACAGGGTCCGTGACCGCGTCCCAGATCTTGCCGATGAATACGATGATGCTCGTTGCAACCACCGGCAAACCTTCCACCAGCACAAGAAAATTCATGTACAGCATGCTGAAGATTAAAAATGCGCCGCCGCCATAGATATCCCCTGCTCCATAACTGAGCTTCTGGATCAAGTTCCCTTTTTTATGCTCCATACCCTACCCCTTCTCAAAATATGTTTTGAATCGCATTATTTCGAATGTTTTCTGCCGAAGATGGAGAGAATTCCGCGCCGCCTGCCGACTTTCCGGTCGGCAAGCTCATCGATATAGACCTCCTTTTTCTGATCCGAGGAGGCAAGCGCCGCAAGCGCGAACGCGAGCACTTCTTTCCCGCGCTCGCCGGAGAGCACAGGCTCGCGCCCGTCGCGGATGGATTCGATGAAATCGTGCGTCGAGTGGATGAACGCATCCTGCCAGTCGTGCGGCACGTCCCAGTACTGCGTCACCTTGCCGTCGCGATACATCACCACAGGCGCGACGTCCTCCAGCATTTCTGCCGTGCAGCGCGTGAGCCACAGCACACCGCGCGTACCCGTCACTTCCAGCCGCTCGTCGCAGGTATAGTATTTCCCTTTTACATACAGATCGGGTGCGGAAGTGACGTCCCATACGCCGTATACTTTTTTACCCGCATACTTCCACATAACCACAGCCGGCATATCCTGCATGATCCCCGGCATGACCGGCGTCTCGTCGATCCAGGCGCTGACCTTCTCAACGCTGCCGACGAGATCGATAAACAGCGAAAACTTGTGATAGCCGTCGTCGAACACCGCCGGGCCGCCGCCGCAGAGCGAGTCGTTGAGCCGCCAGAGCCAGCTCGTAGGTTCGACCTTCCAGCCCGTGGTATTGCACGTTTCGTTCTTTTCCACGCCGGCTCGTTTTGCGCGCGCCTCCGCGCCGGGGGTGTTGTCCGAAAACAGGGATGCGTTGCAGAGTTTGTATCGCACACCCTGCACCGTACCAATCTCACCCTGTGCGATCATCTGCTTGAGCAAGAGATAGGGTGGATAGTGCACAAAGTTTTCAAACACCTTCAGCACAACGCCATTTTCCTTTGCGGCCTGTATCATCTCGTCGCACTCGGACAGGCAAAGCGCCATTGGTTTCTGCACGGAAACATGCTTTTTCGCGCGGCAGGCCGCGACGGTCATCTCGCAGTGCAGATGATGCGGCACCAGCAGTTCCACACCAGTCACGTCCGGGTCAGCAAGCACCGCCTCAAAGGATTCGTACACATTCGGCACACCGTGATCCGCGGCAAAGCGCTTCGCCGTCTGCGGATTTTTATCGTATACGCCCCAGAGCACGGCGTCCTCCCGGTCGCGATAGCCCGCCACATGCAGCGAGGCAATGCGTCCGCAGCCGACAAGCACAAATTTCATCTTTTCCATGTGGATACCTCTTATCTGTTTTTCGTCCTTGTGCGTTGAGTCTGAAATAAAGCCGGTTTTTGATGTGTGTGAAATGGTTCTTTTATCGTGTGCTTCCAATGGCGGCGCTGAGCCGCCTGGTCGTCTCCGTCATGCGCCGGACATAGGTTTCGATCGTTCTGTCGCTGAAGTTCGTCTTCGGTCCCGACACGCCGATGCTGTAGCGCACGCTGTTTCGATAATCATAGACCGGCACCGCGATGCATCGAACGCCGGGCGCCATCTCCTCGTCGTCCAGCGCGTATCCCTTGGCGCGAATGCCTTCGAGGTTTTCCATGAGCGCTTCCTTCGTCGTGATCGTGCGCTCCGTATACGGCGTGAACGTATAGTCCTCCAGCAGCGCACGGATGGTCTCCGGCCTTCGAAACGCTAAGATACATTTGCCAACGGACGAGCAGTGCAGCGGCTCGATCATTCCAACGCTCGCAGAGAGCGCATAGTTTTTATTTGAGCGCACCTGATCCATGACATAGACGCTGGAGTTGTTGTAAGCGCAGAAATGGACGCTCTCGCTGATCTGCGCGCTGAGGGCAAGCAGCATCGGCCGCGCGATGGAAATCACGTTGAGATTATCCTTGAGCGCCTCGCCGAGATGCAGAATCCGAAAGCCCAGCCGGTATTTCTTCGTCTCCGGATCGATGCGCACCATATCGCGCGAGCGCAGGGTCTCCACTAGACGCGAAGCGGTGCTCTTGTCGACGCCGAGTTCCGCGGCAAGTTCCGTAACACCCGCGCTGTGTTTCTCCGCGAGGATCATGAGAATCTGTATGCCCCGATCGAGCGACTGAATCATGCGCCTGCTCCTCTCTCCTGCCTGTTACAGGCTCTCGATATATGAGACGATCTTCCCTGCCGTTTCCCGGTCGCTCGCTTGTTTCAGCAGGTCGAGGAACACACCGTATTCCTTCAGCGGCCGGACGATGTCCGCGTCCAGCGAACGCAGAATCTCCGGAAACTCCCGATGCGCGGCGCGAGAAATCCTGCCCAGCCGCGCCCGGCTCTCCGCCTGGCTTTCGCTGCGGTGCGGCGGATACCCCACACCCGCGGGATCGCGGAAGAGTTCCCTGAAGATCAGCTTCAGGTTCAAATCGCTCGCCCAGCCGTAGCCTTTGTTGAGCGGCAGTGAGATGCAGTTGCCCGCGTTGATCTGCGAGAACAGCCAGGCATCGAGCGGGTCGATCAAAAGCCCGCAAAACACACCCGGATACTGCATCGCGCTGATGAGGAACCCCTGTCCTGTGCCGCAGCCGCCGACGGCGAGGTCACACGCGCCGCAGGAGAGCAGCGCACCGGCCATCAATCCCGTCTGGATATAGGTCAGCTCCGCTTCGCCGCCTTCGGCGCGCATGCCTGCGTTATATACCTCGTGCTGCGCGTGTTCCGCCAATACGGAGAGGATATCCGTGTTTCTGGCGCGCGCACTGACCTCGCTGAGTATCGCAATCTTCATTGTTGCCGCCTCCTTATAGCGTCTCTATACCGTCTCTTCCGCCAGTTCGCTTTCATACTGTGCGCGCCGCTGCTCCATATGCGCCGGAACCGGCACGTCCCACCAGCCGTAAGCAGCGCCGCCGGACTCCGGGTAGGCGTCGTACACGTCCACCTCGATCAAAGCGGGTTTACCGCTCGCGAGCGCGCGGTTCACCGCCTGCGCGACGCTGCCGCGCGCGGAGATCTTCTCGCTCTGGATACCAAAGTTTCCTGCAATTTTCGCAAAATCCGGCGAATAGGGTTCCGAGCCGTGTTCAAACCGATTGCCGAACGCATGCGCGTCCCCTAACACGCCGCGCTGGAGATCCTCGATCGCCATCCAGCAACGGTTGTTCGCGAGCACGACCACCACGGGGATGTCGTACTGCGCCATGGTGGCTAATTCCTGCATGGTCATCATGAAATCTCCGTCGCCGACGAGGCAGACGACCGGCTTATCCGGCGCGGCGAGCTTCGCGCCGAGCGATGCGGGAAACGCCCAGCCCATGGTGGAAAATCCACCCGTGGTCAGGTGTTTCTGTCCGTTGGTAAAGGCATATTCCTGAAACAGCTGCGCCTGTGTGTTGCCGGACGAGGTCGTGATGATCGTGTCCTTCGGCAGGCACGCTTCCAACTCGCCGATCAGCTGGGAAATCGTGATTTTGTCAAACGTCTTCCCGCGACCTTGTTCGATTGTTTCGCGCCAGGCCGCTCGCTCGCTTGCAATCTCCGTCGCGTATGCGCCGCCCTTCCAGTCGGCTGGCGTGCCGTAGGCGTCGACAATCTGGCGCGACACCTGTACAAGATCGCCGAGGATGCCGATTTCGCAGGGATAGTTTTTGCCGATCTCGCCCGCGTCGATATCCACATGGATCAGCCGCGTTTTCGGAATCGAGAACGCAACCCCGTCGCGATAGGAGCAGGTGGTTTCGTCCGCAAAGCGCGTGCCAAGCGCGAGAATCACATCCGCCGTGCTTGTCAGGTGCAGCCCCAGCGGTGTGCCTTTTGAGCCGGTATGGAAACCGTAGAGCGGGTGATCCTCCGGAAAAACGCTCTTCCCCGCCATGGTGGTGACAACCGCCGCGCCGAGCGTCTCCGCGAGGCGTACATAGAGTTCCGTTTCGCCCGCGCGCAGCGCGGCTCCGCCGAGCAGAATGACAGGGCGCTTTGCGCCGCGCAGGAGCTGTACCGCTTCGTTTACCGCACGCGCATCCCCCGCGGGCGGCGCGCTGCTTTTACGGCGCTGCGGCATGGTTTCGCCAACCTCCACCAGATCCGCCTGAACGTCCATTGGCAGAGCGACCACGACCGGGCCTTTGCGTCCGTCCAGCATCTGGTTAAAGCTTCTTTGTAAAATACGCGGCAGCTGACCGGCTGTTTCCGCGCGCCAGACGCGCTTGGTCACCGGCTCGAGCACGCGTAAAAAATTGGAATCCTGATACCGCTCGACTTCCTGCAGCACGCCGACGCCCTTCATCTGCACGTGCGCATCGCCGGAAAACTGCAGCACCGCCGTAGAGTCCACATATGCCGTACCCAGCCCGATCGCTGTGTTGAGCGCGCCGGGCCCAATCGACGTAAACACAGCAAGCGGTTCGCCTTTGGTGCGGAAATACCCGTCCGCCATGTGTATGGCGGCCTGTTCGTGCTTGACCTGTATATATTGCAGTTTCCCCTGCGCAACAGCCTCACGCAGTGCGTCAAAAAATCCGAATATGCCGTGCCCGGGAATGCCGAGCACATAGGGAACGCCCTCTCGCTCCAGATGGTCCATAATGAGCTGTCCGCCCGTACGTTTCATTGCCGCACTCCTCCTCTCGCCGAAAAGGCGAATCGAAAACTTTTCATTCGTTATTGTTACAGCGCGCCGTCCCAGGTGTCGACCTTGGAGCGCTTCATCTCGTCCTCGTCAAACCACCGCGCGGTCACCACTTTGGATTCGGTGTAAAACCGGAGGCCGTCCTTGCCGAGCACATGCAAATCTCCGAAAAACGAGTGTTTGTGCCCCGAAAACGGGAACATACCCGCCGGAACGGGAATGCCGACGTTGACGCCGACCATGCCACCATGCGTCCGTTTGGCAAATTCACGCGCGTAGTATCCGTTTTGCGTAAAGATCACGGAGCCGTTGGCAAACTCACTCTCGTTGATCAGCGCAAGGCCTTCCTTAAAGTCCTTGATGCGCTTGATGCAGAGCACCGGTCCGAAGATTTCACAGTTGCCGACGCGCATATCCTGCGTGACATGATCAAAGATCGTATGTCCCAGATAGAATCCATCCTCGTATCCGGACACGACGGTTCCGCGCCCGTCCAGTACGAGAGCGGCGCCTTCCGCAATGCCCGTTTCGATCCATTCGACCACGCTCTGCCGGTGTTCGGCGGTCACGAGCGGACCGAGATCCGTCGTCTTGTCGTATGCCGGGCCGATTTTTCTGTCGGCTATCTGGCGCACCATCTCGGCGACCAGCTTGTCCGCGATGCTCTCCTGCGCCACGACGACGGGCAGCGCCATGCAGCGCTCGCCCGCGCAGCCGAACGCAGAGTTGAGAATACCGGCGGCGGTGCGTTCAATCGGCGCGTCCTCCAGCACGAGCGCATGGTTCTTGGCCTCGCAAAGGCAGCTCACGCGCTTGCCGTTTGCCGCGGCGGTGGCATAGATATGCCGCCCGACCGATGTGGAGCCGACGAACGTAATCCCCGCCACATCGGGATGCTTCAGCAAAAGTTCCGCTTCGTTTCGCGTACAGGTGACGACATTGACCACACCATCCGGCAGGCCTGCCTCCTTGAGCAGCGCAGCGAGGCGCAGCGAGGACATCGGCGTCATGCTCGCAGCCTTCAATACGAGCGTATTGCCGGTTGCGATGCACATCGGCATCATCCAGCCCATCGGGATCATCGCGGGAAAGTTAAACGGCGCGATGCCGACGAATACGCCGAGCGGTTCGCGGTAGAGCGTGGAGTCGAACCCGCTCGTGACGTTCATGAGCGACTCGCCCATCATCAGCGACGGCGCGCCGAGCGCGACCTCGACCGGCTCCTTCACCTTGAGCAGATCGCCGCGCGCCTCGTTCCAGTTTTTGCCGTGTTCGCGGCAGAGCAGTTCGGTCAGCTCGTCGAGATCCCGCATCAACAGTTCGCGAAAACGATAGAGCACCTCCACGCGCTTTGCGCAGGGCGTCTCCGACCAGGCGGGGAACGCGGCGCTTGCCGCCTCAACCGCGCGATTCACCTCCGCGACGGTGCAGCAGGGCGTTTCGGCGATGATCTCGCCGGTGCTCGGATTGTAAATGGGCATGTATGTTTCCGTCTCGCTCGCGGCGAATGCTCCGTTGATAAATGGTTTCAGCCGTTCGATGTTCATCGTAATCTCTCCTCCGGAATTTGATTATGCTCTTGCTGTTTCAGTGTTTTGTTTTCTCTCCATTACGCGACGTACGGCGCCGCAGATATCCCTTGCCCGCAAACCAAAGCGATCCATCAGGTAGCTCTGCGGGCCGACCTCGCCAAACAAATCCTTCACGCCCACCCGCTCCAGCGGCACGGGTGCGTGCTCGCCAAGCACCTCCGCCACCGCGCTGCCGAGGCCGCCAATCACGTTGTGGTTCTCCGCGGTGACGATGCATCCTGTCTTTTGCGCGCTGGCGGCAATCGCCTCAATATCGATCGGTTTGATCGTAAAGCAGTCCAGCACGCGCGCTTGAATCCCTTCATTTGCGAGCAGCTCGGCTGCAATCAGCGCTTCGGATACGAGGATGCCGGAAGCAAGGATGGTCACGTCTTCCCCGTCGCGCAGGAGCTTGGCCCTGCCCGGCGTGAACGTCTCGCTCGCATCGTAGATCTTCACGACGCTACGTCTCGGCGAACGGATGTAATCCACGCCGTATTCGGATGCGATCTTTGGAATCAACGCGCGCATCATGACGTTGTCCGTCGGTTCAAACAGGCGCAGCCCCGCGTAGCTGCGCAGCACGCCGAAATCCTCAAACGCCATATGCGTACCACCGTTGACCGCCGTGGTGACGCCCGCGTCCCCGCCGATGATCTTCACGTTCAGTCCCGCGTACGCACAGGAGAGAAATATCTGGTCCGCCATTCGCCGCGAGGAAAACACCGCAAACGAATGCACAAACGGCACAAATCCCGTCGCCGAAAGTCCGGCCGCCATGGAGCAGGCGTTGGCTTCCATAATGCCGAGGTTGAACGAGCGCGCGGGGAAACGCGCGCGGAACCGCCCGGTTCCCATGGACGCGGACAGGTCGCAGTCGATAGCGACAACATGTTCGTCCGCTTCACCCGCGGCGATCAGCGCGTCGCAGTATGCTTCCCGCATGTCCTTTTCGTCCGGTTTCGGCGTAAACGGTTTATTCAGCATACGCCCTCCCCGGCCGGATAAATACCGGTCTCGAGCCGCCGCTCGATCTCGGTGATTGCTTCATCCGCCATCTCTTTTGTAATCACCATATAGTGGTTCATTCTTTCCCGCTCGGCAAAAGAGCAGCCGATTCCCTTTTCCGTTTCGAGCACGATTGCGCTCGGTGCGCAATTTTGCTCCGAAGCGGCGCGAATCTCCCGCCGGATCGCGGTCATATCCCAGCCGCAGACACGCACGGCGTTCCATCCGAACGCTTGGAATTTCTCCACGGGGTCTGTATCGCATACGTCGCTAACATACCCGTCGAGCTGCCTTTTATTCTCATCCACAAAGACGGTCAGGCGGTTGAGCTTTAAGTGTTCCGCCGCCGTCGCCGCCTCCCAGACCTGGCCTTCCTGCAACTCCCCGTCGCCGATGATGCAGAACACGCGTGCGTCATTTTTCTGCAGGCGCAAGCCAAGCGCGATGCCTGCCGCGGCGGAAATCCCCTGTCCGAGCGAACCGGTTGTCATGTCGATTCCAGGCGTTTTCAGCCGGTCGCAGTGGCTCGGCAGCCGTGTGCCCGGTTGGTTGACCGTGTCGAGCCAGTCCATCGGAAAATACCCTTTTAAGGCGAGCGCGGCATAGAGCGCGGGCCCGCTGTGCCCCTTGGAGAGCACGAACCGGTCGCGATCCGGCCAGTCCGGCTCACTCGGGCGGATGTTCATTTCTCCGCCATAGAGCGCGGCCAGCACGTCCGCAATGGACATGCTGCCGCCGATGTGGCCGAACCCCGCTTTCTCCAGCGCGCGGATGGTATGGATGCGGATATCCGCGCTCAGGCGGATGGTCGAATTAAGTTCGCCCAATGTTCCCGCCTCCTTTACCCTTTTCTTTTTTTATCCGTACGTCTCTTTAAAAAATCCATGATGTGTTAAATTGCTGTGTTACCCTTATTGTATCGTGCATTTTCACAGAATCAATGCACTATTTGCGTCATCGTTGCGTTTTATGCAACATTAAGCTAGAGAATCCCCTGATGTTGCTTTTGACGCAACAAAAAAGCCGGATCATCCGGCTTTTTCTGTTTGACGATTCGATTGCGTCAGGCGACAAATTTATACCCAAAACCCCATACGGTTACGATATAGCTGTCGTACGGGCGGATATTATCCCGCAGGGAGCGGATGTGCGTGTCGATCGTGCGATCCGATCCTGTAAAACAATATCCCCAGACTTCGTTGAGCAGCGCCTCGCGCGAATATGCTTTATTCGGATTCTGCGATAGAAAGCAGAGCAGGTCATATTCCTTCGGCGTCAGGGAAACTGGCTTATCGTCCACCGTTACCTCGCGGGAGATCGTGTTGATGAACAACCCGTTAAACGTGATTTTGGAAGGCATGGATTTCGTGTTGCCTCCCGTGCGATACAAAAACACTTTGATGCGCGCGAGCACTTCGCGCGGGTAAAACGGCTTGACGATGAAGTCGTCCGCGCCGATGTCGAAGGCGCAGAGCTTGTCCTGTTCACTCGTGCGGCTGCTGATAAACAAAATCGGGATATCGGACGCCTTGCGAATCTGGCGACAGACGTTTCTACCGTCGAGTTCCGGCAGATCGGTATCCATGATGACAAGGCTGTAGTCGTTTCGGCGGAAGAGTTTGAGCGCGGCAATACCGTCCGCGGCTTCGTCATAGGAATATCCCTGCGAAGCTGCGGCTTGCCTGATTTCACCGCGCACGGTGCTGTTTGCGTCCACAATCAGCAGTCGGATGTCGGAATTCATGCGGCAATCCTCCGAAACGATTCAAAAGCTGCTATGCTTTCATTTTAGTCTTCTTGTGCCGGCGATACAAGCCGAAAATCACACGGATGCACTGGCTGAGCCTGCAGAATCGCGGGGGCTGCGCTTCCGTAGCCCCCGCGATATGCCGTTTTCATTCGGTTGCGGGCTTGTTTCTAACGATCCCGCTTTGCATAATCCGCGATCACGCTCTTAAAGAACCCGACCGTTTCGGTTACGTCCGCCAGCTCCGCTTTGAGCCTTGTGTTTTCCGCCTCCAGCGCGAGAACCCGCACGGACTCCACATCGTCCCGCAGCTTGCTCTCGGCTTTTTCCGTGGCGGCCGCTGCTACCTGCGCAACGGACTTATCCCACTTCTTTTCAGCCAGTCGCGTGCCGAGGCTGAAGCGTTCGTTGGTGTATTCGTTGAACATGCCGCGCGGCACATAATGCGTGTGCAGCAGTTCGTGGGACTTGTGCCCGTTGGGGTGCTCGAGATACTCGGCGTAAAGCTGGGCGATAAACGGGTTTTCATGCGATTTTCGCATCACCTTCGCCTCGTCTTCGGTATATAGCCCCTTCAGGCGCTTGGTGCGCACGTCCGGATCTTCCGATCGCGGTTGTCCGCCGCCCATGATGCAGCCGCCCGGGCAGCCCATTACCTCGATGAAGTGGTATGGCGACGTTCCGGCGGAAACCTGCTCCATGAGCTTACGCGCGCCGGAAAGCCCGCTGGTTACCGCAACGCGTACCGTGACGTTGTCCAGGAACTTATAGTCAGCCACCGGGTCGGTGATGGTCACCGCCGCCTCCTTAACCTGGTCCAATCCGACGATCGGGGTCACATGCAACCCGTCAAACGGCAGCTCGCGGCCGGTGACGAGTTCGTACACCGTGCGCAGCGCGGCTTCCATAACGCCGCCGGTGAGGCCGAAGATGTCCGCAGCGCCCGTGGACATGCCGAGCGGATTGTCAAATTCCTCGTCCGGCAGATTGTTGAAATCGATACCCATTTCCTTGATCATGTTGGCCAGTTCGCGCGTCGTGAGTACGGCGTCCACATTCGGCAGCCCGTCGTTCACCATTTCGGGACGAACAATTTCGGTCTTCTTGGCCGTACAGGGCATGATCGACACAACGAAGATATCCTTCGGCTCGCGTTTGATCTTACCGGCGTAGTAGGACTTTGCGAGCGCGCCGAGCATCGTATGCGGTGATTTGCAGGTGGAAAGATGCCCCAGCGAGTCCGGATAGGAATGCTCGACATATTTGATCCAGCCCGGGCTGCAGCTCGTGATCATCGGTAGCACCGCCTGCCCGCCGGTAAGCGCAGCCTTGACGCGGGAAAGCAGCTCTGTGCCCTCTTCCAGAATCGTCAGGTCGGCGGTGAAGTTGGTGTCGAATACGTCGTCAAACCCAAGCCTGCGGAGCGCCGCGGCGAGTTTTCCCGTAACGCGCGCACCGGGTTCGTTGCCAAACGCCTCGCCGATTGCGACGCGGATGGCGGGCGCGGTCTGCACGATCACGCGCTTGTTCTTGTCGTTGATCGCATCCCAGACCTTCTGGATCGAGTCCGTTTCTTTCAGCGCGCCGACGGGGCAAACCACCGTGCACTGGCCGCAGAAAGCGCAGTTGACCGAACCGATCGGCAGGTCCATCGCTGGCCCGATCACGGTCTTAAAGCCGCGGTTCTGCGCGTTGATGATGCCGACGCCCTGCACCTCGTTGCAGGCGGTGACGCAGCGGCGGCAGAGGATGCATTTGGTCATGTCCCGCGTGATGGAGGTGGATACGTCGATCACACACTCGGAGCGGCTGCCTTCAAAGCGCGTCGCCTCGACGCCGAGCTGCTTGCCCAGCGCCTGCAGCTCGCAGCTCGTGTTTCTCTTGCAGCTCAGGCAGTCCTTGGAGTGATCCGAGAGCAGCAGCTCGTAGAGCACCTTCCTCGCGCGGCGGACGCGGTCGGAATTCGTATGGATCACCATACCTTCCGCGACTTTCGTCATGCAGGATGGCACGAGCGCTTTTGCGCCTTCCACCTCGACAACGCAGATCCGGCAGGAGCCGAACTCATGAACGCCCTCCAGGTAGCACAGGCTCGGAATTTTGATGCCCTGTCTCTTTGCGGCCTCGATGATGGTAAGGCCGTCTTCCACTTCATATGGTTTGCCATTGATCGTAATATGTTTCATACGGATCACCTACCTCCTGTCACAATGCAGGCAGCGCATTGCCTCGGCCATCGCCCTGAGCTTGTGATAGCCCAGTACGACCTCGCTAAACGACGTCTTGCGCTTGTCGATATCGAGCACTTCCACTGCAAAGCGTTTGTGCTCGACCACTTCGTCGTCGCTGTAGTTATCGGGGATTTCAATCGGCGCGCCTTTGTTGAGCTTGCCTTTTCCGCCGAGATATTTGTCGATGGATTTCGCGGCGTTCTTTCCGTCCGCAATGGCCTGAATGACGGTATGCGGCCCGCGCACCACGTCGCCGCCGGCGAATACGCCGGGCATGGTGGTCATCATGTTGTCATAGTCTACAACGAAGGTGCCCCAGTTCGTGACGCCGATCTCGCTCTTCTTGATGAACGGCAGGTCGGAATACTGGCTGACCGCCGGGATAACCGCGTCTACTTCGATCATGAAGTTTTCGTCTCCCGTCGGCACCGCCCTGCGGCGGCCGTTTTTATCGAACTCGCCGAGCTTCATCTGCTGGCACTCGATCTTGGTCACTTTGCCGGCGCGGTTTCCGAGGAAGCGGACGGGCGCGGTGAGCTCAATCAGCTCAACGCCTTCTTCAATCGCAGCATGGACTTCTTCTGCACTTGCGGGCATGGCGTCCTTCGTCCTGCGGTAGAGGATCATCACGCGTTCCGCGCCGAGGCGCAGCGCCGTGCGCGCGGAGTCGATGGCGGTGTTGCCGCCGCCGATGACGGCGACCGTTCTGCCGAGGATCGTCTCGCGCTTGAGATTCACGTCCTTGAGGAAGTTGATGCCGTGTGTCACACCGGTCAGGTTCTCGCCGGAGATGTTGACCTTTTCGGGGAACTGCGTACCGGTTGCGACATACACTGCGTCATACTGCGCCTGCAGTGCTTTGAAGGTGATGTCCTTGCCGACCTCGGTGTTCAGGTGGATGTTGACGCCCGCCTGCGCGATGAGGTCGATCTCATGCTGCAGCACCGCCTTGGGGAGCCGGTATTCGGGAATGCCGAACGCCAGCACGCCGCCAGCGACGGACTCGGACTCGTAGACGTCCACCTCGTAGCCGATGCGGACAAGATAGTACCCGCAGGTCAAGCCCGAAGTGCCCGCGCCGATGATGGCGACGCGCTTGCCGTTCTTGGGGAACACGACGTCATTTTTAAACGCTTTCTCGTTTTTATACGCGTAGTCCGCCACGAAGCGCTTGATCTCGCAGATGGAGATGGCTTCGTCCAGCGAACGCCTGCGGCACTGCGACTCGCAGGGATGCGTGCAGATGCGTCCGCAGACCGCCGGGAACGGATTCTCCTGACGGATGAGGTTGTATGCGTCGATAAACCGTCCCGCCGCGACGAGGCTCATATACCCCGGCACGTTGATGTTGGCCGGGCAGGTGTTTTCGCAGGGCGAAATGAACAGGTCGCCGCAGACGTTGGAGCGGCAGTATTTATCCTTGATGTGCTCCTCGTATTCCTCGCGGAAGTAGCGGATCGTCGAGAGTACGGGGTTCGGAGACGTCTGACCAAGACCGCACATCGCGGTGTCCTTGATCGTCTCGCCGAGCTCTATGAGCAGTTCGATGTCCCCTTCCTTTCCTTCGCCGCGCGTGATGCGCTCCAGAATCTCGAGCATGCGCGTCGTGCCGATGCGGCAGGCGGCGCATTTGCCGCAGCTTTCGTCGCGGATGAAGTCCATGAAGTAGCGCGCCGTATCCACCATGCAGGTGTCTTCGTTCATGACGATCAGGCCGCCGGAGCCCATGATCGCGCCGAGCGACTGCAGGGATTCGTAATCCGTCGGCGTGTTCAGGTTGTCCCGTGTCACGCAGCCGCCGGACGGACCGCCGATCTGCGCGGCTTTGAACTTTTTGCCGTCGCCGAGTCCGCCGCCGATGTTAAAGAGGATGTCGCCAAGCGGTTTGCCAATCGGAACCTCGATGATACCGGTGTTGACCACGTCTCCCGCAAGCGCGAACACCTTGGTGCCCTTGCTCTTCTCTGTGCCAAACGTGGAATACCAGTCCCCGCCTCTTCTGAGGATCTCCGGGATACTCGCGTAGGTTTCAACGTTATTGATGATGGTAGGCGCTTTGAACAGACCGGACTGGAACGGGAACGGCGGTTTCTGCCGCGGTTCGCCGCGGCATCCTTCGATGGACGCCATCAGTGCCGTCTCCTCGCCGCAGACAAACGCGCCCGCGCCGATGCGGATTTCAAGATCAAACTCAAATCCGCTGCCGAACACGTCCTTGCCGAGCACGCCGCGTTCGCGCGCCTCGTTGATCGCATTCTGCAACCGATCGATTGCGAGCGGATATTCCGCACGGACATAGACATAGCCTTTGGTCGCGCCGATTGCATACCCGCCGATCATCAGACCCTCGATTGCCGTATGCGGATCACCCTCGAGAATGCTGCGGTCCATAAAGGCACCCGGGTCGCCCTCGTCCGCGTTACAAACGATGAACTTACGCTCGCCCGCTGCATCATGTCCAGCCTGCCATTTCAGGCCGGTCGGGAAACCCGCGCCGCCGCGTCCGCGCATGCCGCTGCGTTTGACCTCATCGATCACTTGCTGCGGTGAGCGCTCATTGAGTACCTTGGCGGCGGCAAAGTAACCGTCGCGGCTGACATATGCGTCCATGCTGTCGTATTCGATCACACCGCAGTTGCGCAATGCGATGCGTACCTGCTCTTTAAAGAAGTCGATGTCGTCGATCTTCGGAACCCGTTTCTTCAGCGAATAATCATAAAACGTATATGCTTCCACAATCTCGCCGTGCCCGATATGTTTTTGCACGATCTCCCGCGCGCTATCCGGCGTGAGTTTCGTATAGAAGGTACGCTCGGGCAGCACGAGCATGACAGGTCCTGCCGCGCAGGTGCCGATGCACCCAGTTTCGCGCACGATGACCTGGTCCTTCATGCCGATTTTGCCGACCTCGTCGATCACGGCGTCCCGTACGTCTCCGCAGTTGGAGGAGATGCAGCCCGCGCCGCCGCAGACCAGAATCTGATAGCGACTCTTCGCCGTTTCGTCCAGATACGCTTTTTTGATGCGTTCCAGATCCGATACTGTCTTGACCAAATTTGCGCTCAATGCAGTCACCCCCTTCAATAACGCGAGAGAATCGCGTCAAGTTTATTGATATTCACCTGCTTATAGACAACGTCGTCTATCATCATGGCAGGTGCCAGACCGCACGCGCCGATGCAGCGGGCGACTTCGAACGAGAATTTCCCGTCCGCAGTCGTTTCTCCAATATCGACTCCGAGCGTCTTTTGCAGCGCATCTACAATCTTTTTCCCGCCGCGTACATAGCAGGCCGTGCCAAGGCATACACGAATGGTATGCTCACCGCGCGGTTCTGTTGAGAAAAAGGAATAGAATGTCACCACACCCGATACTTCCGAGAGCGGTTTGTCCAGTGCCTGTGCAATATGCTGCTGCAGTTCCAGTGAGAGATGGCCGTAGAGTCCCTGTGCGATGTGCAGAATCTGGATCAGATTCCCTTCTTTGTCCCGGTAGAGGTCGATCGCCTGATCGAGTTCGGCGAATTCGTTGCCGTCCTGTTGACAGCAATCACAAGTGCATTGCGCGTTGTTCATTGTACTGTCCCTCTTTTCAGTTGTTCAGAAAGGTTCAAAATATGTGTTCGAAAGATTTGCTTGATCATATCGTAACAAATAATTGTCATGAATTTATTAGAGAATTCGATATTTTTAGACTGATTTAACCCTGTTTTCAAATGATTTTGTCGAATTGATAGGTTTTACACACAATTTCAACACAAATTTGTGAAAATCGCGCATTGAGGACTGATATACCCGTTCAAGTGGTAGAAAACGTATTGCCGCACGAACGATTCATCTGGCATTTTTTTGGCAAATAAAAAAGAATCCGAAAATCATTTCAATCGCACCATATAAAACCCGCCGTACGATCCAAGTCGTACGGCGGGTTTTGATTTGTGCTGGCGCGTGATGCGATTATTCTTCTTCTTTGGACAGACTGCCCTTCTTCGGGCGGATCTTGGCGTAGGCAAAGAGCAGGAGAGAGCCGATCACGCCGGATGCAACAATGTTGCTCAGACAAGCGAAGGCACCCTGCGTAAATACCAGATTGACCGGCTCGGCGTAAATCACGATGTCGAGCACAGGCGCGACCACGATCCAGGCGATCACGTTGGCAAGTACCTGATAGATGTTGAAGCGCACGACGTCGTTCCAGGAGAATTCGCCTTCGTCTACCCTCAGCTTCGTGTAGACGAGGCCGACGAGGAACATGGATACGCCGGATGCGATCACCCAGCTCCACCAGGGAGAGCCATACTGCAGCGCGTCGGAAATCGCGTGTCCGATGAACGCGATGAGACCGCCGGCGATTGGGCCAAACAGCGCCGCAAAGAAGGCGCCGAGGCCGTATGCGGTTTGAATCGAAGTTTCGGGAATGCCGGACGGCACCTTGACATACATGAACAGCAACGCAAATAACGCTGCGCCCAGACCGGTTGCCACGATCGTTTTGGTTGTTACCTTGAACATTTTCTTCATCTGATCTTACCTCCCAAATTAAAATGATATAAGTCCTACCTCATATTAGACATGCGTAATATTCTTTGTCAAGCGGTGATTACGCGCAGCCGCTGTCCGGAGCGGTTATGTCTTTGCGAGGGAAACTTGCCAGTCCGCGCCGAACGAAAGTCCATATGTATGCTCAAAGCTGCCGCAGCTCACCGCGAACGCGACCTTCATGAGCTCATTGTTGTAAATGATCGGTTCGCCCTGCTTCACAAAACCGAAACTCTGATGAAACAGCACCTCCTGCTCGAATACGGTTTCCTGCGCATGGCGTATGGTGACATGTACCATATCGCCATAGGCAAACCCACTCTCAAAGAAACGTTTCGTCGGAATGTTCGTCCAGAGATTCCCGAAGTTCGGGTCGTCGATTTCAATCACGCCTTCCGCTTTCCCCTCCGACAGCACCGGTTCCAGAATTTCATGGCGTACGATTTCGTCTACGGGATACGCGGGTCCGACGCCTTCAAAGTCGATCACACCGCTTGCAAGCCGCGCCGCGCAATAACCGAACAGATCGCGCCCGTGGAAGATGGCGACGCCCTCCGTGTCCTTGCCGCGCAGGCGGTTTTTCGTTTCGTCGATCTCGCGCACCTCCAGGATACCTATCTCGCGGTCGATATGGGTGAGCGCGCCGTTGTCCGGCGTAACCACATAGTAGCCGCCTGCTAACTTGGCAACGCAAGCCCTGCGCGCCGTTCCGACGCCGGGATCGACCACAGAGACATACACCGTTCCCTCCGGCCAGAACCGCAGGCTTTGCCAGAGGCGATAGCTCGCGCTCCAGGTGTCAAACTTCGGGAGTTCGTGTGTTCCGTCGATGATCTCCAGTTCGCGGTCAACGCTCTTGACCACGCCGTACATCGAACTGACGGCGCCTTCCTTGTATGTAAAATCGGTTTGAAATACGAGAAGTGGTTTCACTCTTTTGCTCCTTTCTATCTATGCCAGTTATGAAACAAATGGATTGTAAAACTTGCTGTGGTTGATAAACACGCTCAAAGCAACGGTGCCAAGGAAGAGTGAAAGCGCGATGGCCAGAGCGATCACATCGTTTTTCTTCAGCGGTTTTGCCGCATACCAGGTGCGTTTTTTCTCCTTCCCGAAACCGCGCAGATCCATCGTATTGGAGATTGTCTCGATTCGATCGAGCGTGGAAAAGATCAGCGGAATCGTAATGTTTAAAATGTTTTTCAAACGCTTTCCGAGCTTCTCTTTTTTGGAGAGGTCCAAGCCCCTGCTCTGCTGCGCGGCGGAGATATCCTGATAGTCCCGAATCAGATCGGGAAAGTATCGAAGCGTCAGGGAAAACGCAAACGCCGCTTTATAGCTGACCCCGGCGCGATTGATGGACGCGGCGAGCTCGCTGGGATTGGTCGAGAGGAAAAAGATGATGCCGAGCGGCACAACGGAGGCATACTTGAGGGTTTTCGTCACCTGATAGAGCATCTGCTCACTTGTGACAACATATCGCCCAAAGATGGTGAGGAGCACGTGTTTCGTGCCGTAAATCTCAGCGCCATATGTCGGGCTGAACAGAAACGTCAGCACGAAGTTGAGTATGAGAAACAGCAGTACATACAACAGCATGAGTTTGATCTGGTGGAACTGTATCTGAGACATCCTGAGAAACACGAGAGACAGCACCATAATGACGGCGATGGCGCGGATATCATAGGAAAACATGACCGCCGCGGTGAGCAGTAGGAAGCACAACAGTTTGGTCACCCCGGAAAGGTTATAGATGATGTTGTGCCGTTCAACATAGTCGAAGAGTTTCGCTTTCATCGCGCCGTGCTCCTCTCATAGTCGATAAAGTGCCGCACAAACATCTCTCCGTCCGGCAGCCCAGCGCGGGACGCAAGCTCATATAACGAAGTGACCTTCAAGCTTGCCTTATCGGCGATTTCTTCGTTCGTCAGCGCTTTGACGGCTGTTCCGTCATGCAATATTTCGCCTGCGTGCAGTACGATTGCGTGCGGAGTATACTCCAGCATCAGGTGCATATCGTGTGTGATGAGCAAAATCGTCGTTCCGCTCTCGTTGAGCGAGCGCAGAAACTCCATGATGTCCGTATAATGCCGATAATCCTGCCCGGCGGTCGGTTCGTCCAGAATGATCAGCTTTGGCTCCATCACGAGGACGCTTGCGATGGTTACGCGCTTTTTCTGCCCGAACGAGAGCGCTGAGATCGGCCATTTTCGGAACGGAGCCAATCCGCAGATTTTGAGCGCCCGCTCGACGCGCGGCTTGATCTCCTCTTCGGACATGCCGCGCAGCTTGAGCCCCAGCGCGACCTCGTCGTAAATCATGGCCTTGCAGATCATCTGGTTCGGGTTCTGCATGACATATCCGATTTTTCCGCTTCGCTCATGGATCGTCCAGCTGTCCATCGGTTCGCCGAAAAACCGCAGACACCCCTCGGGCTCTTTGCATATGCCGGTGACCACCTTTGCCAGCGTACTCTTTCCGGCGCCGTTTGTGCCGACTAGGCTGACCATCTCGCCTGCCTCGATTGAAAAATTCAGATGCTTTAAAATCGGACGGTGCTCAACATATCGGTAGCTCAGGTTTTCCGCGGATAGGATGGATTCATTTGGCAGGTGCGCTTTTCGTTCCGGCTGCGCTGCATCCCAGGCCGCAATCGCGGACTTGACCGCATCCACGTCCAGCGTATCAATCCTTCCAGCGCGCAGCTGCTCCGTTACGGGAATACCCGCATACTTTAATGCGGTCACATAGAGCGGTTCGCGGATGCCAAGCTTAGGCAGAATATTCGCCGCCATAATCGCATCCGGCGTCATATCCGCTACGATTCTCCCGTCTGACATGGCGATCACGCGATCAATGTGCCGGTAGAGCACATCTTCAAGGCGGTGTTCGATGATCAGCACCGTTTTATTGTAATCCCGGTAAATCCGGTCGATCAGATCGATTGCGGTTTTACCTGTCGCCGGGTCGAGATTTGCCAGCGGCTCGTCGAAGAGGAGCGCCTCCACCTCGTGTACCATGACGCCGGCAAAGGACACGCGCTGCTTCTGTCCGCCCGAGAGTTCGAACGGTGATGAATTGAGGAGCTGGTCCATATCTACCAGCGCGGCCGTACGGGAGACGATCTCGTGCATCTTATCCTGCGCAACGCATTCGTTTTCCAATGCAAACGCAATGTCTTCACCAGCGGAGAGGCCGATAAACTGCCCGTCAGGATCCTGCAACACGGTACCGATATGCTGGCTCAGCGCGAAGATGCTCGAGTCTTTCGTCTCAATGCCGCAGACCTTCAGTCCGCCCTTGATCTCACCCGGATAAGAGAATGGAATCAGTCCGTTGATGCAGTTGCCGAGCGTGCTCTTTCCGCTGCCGGACGGGCCTACGATCAGCACTTTTTCCCCTTCGTAGATCGTGAGGTTGATGTCGTGCAGCGTCGGCTCCGCCTGTGAAAAATATTGGAAGGAGAAGTTGGAAAACTCGATCACCGGTTTACGGTTACTCTCCACAGCGGGGCTCCTTTCCCGAGGATTTTTTCACTGTGATGGTCCAGGGCGCGCCCGTGCCAACATTGTAGGCGCGCGCAAAGTCGCCCTGGTTGATCGCTACTGCTATACGGTCCAGACTGTTGACGTAAACGAGCGGTTCGCCGACGAATGCGTCTGCAAACGAGTGGGCAAAGATAAGTGCATTCTGATATACGAGGCGGGGACCATTCTGAATCATGATTTCCACAAGTTCGCCATACTGTACGCCGAGGCGCATAAATGCTTCACGCGAGATGTTGGTCCAGAGACTTCCGAAGCGAACATCCAATACATCTATATCTCCGCGGATGCTGTCGCCTTCTATTTTCGGCAGAGGAACCGGCAGCTCGACGATGTTCTCCGCCGGAAAGCTCGGCCCAACTCCCTCAAAATCGATTATCCCCGCCGCGAGGCGTGCCCCGGTATAAGCGTAGATGTCCCGGCCGTGGAACGTGTAGCTTTCGCCGGACCCCGGCAGGCGGTTGACACGCTCGTCGATTTCTCTCGCAGCGACAATACCGCAAATGCGTTTGACATGCGTGAGCGTTCCGTTGTCCGGTGTAATGATATACTGTCCGGTCGCGGTCTCAACGCCTACGCTGCGGCGCGTGGATCCAACGCCGGGATCGACCACCGATACAAAGACGGTGCCTTTCGGCCAGTAACCAACCGTTTGAATCAGGCGATAGCTCGCTTCCCAGACGTTATACTGCGGAATTTCATGCGTCAGGTTTGAGATGTTGAGCGCTTCGCTGACGGAATATGCAACGCCAAACATTGCGCTGACCGCACCGTCAGCCAACCCGAAATCAGACATTACGACGAGAGGTTTCATTACTATTCTCCTCTTTTCTTGTTACTTTATGAATGTTCGGGAGACGCGGTAACGCCTCCTTGCGTTTTGATCGAATCATTCTTTCCGTTTCCGACCGGTGCATGGATGCTATATCGAATTTTGTAATGTTCCGGTTTCATATAGTGTTTGCAGCGCGCAAGCGGCGCTCCTTTCGAGTCGAACAGCACGCCTTCCAGCAGATGCGTCGGCGTGCCCTCCTCTACCTGTAAAAACTCCGTCTCCGTGTCGTTGGCGAAGATCAACTTCAGCTGGATGGATTCGTATGCCGCGACCGTATAGATCCGCTCGCTCAGAAAGCGGTGCATCTCCTCCGCCGATGAAGCATCAACGCCCAGCCGCGAAAGCAGCGGCACCGGAATCTGCAGAAACGAATAGCCCGTTACGCTCTCTGCGCTGTGGTACACAAGGTAGCTGGCAAGCAATATATCGCTTTTGCCAAGCGAAAGCCGCTGCCGCGCGATCTCCGTCGGCGCGGTAAAGTTATAACGAATATCGATGTTATCCACCTGTGCCTGCGCAAAGGCGGTCATTGGATTGAGCGAGCCCATGTTCGGCTGCTCCAGCTCGCGGCCTACGACAAGCGTACCTTTTCCGCGCGAGCGAAGCAGCAGCCCGTCTTCGCAGAGAATAGCCATCGCCTGACGGAGCGTATTACGGCTGACCTGATATTTTTGCGCAAGCGCAATTTCCCCCGGCAGGCACTCGCCGGCCGGATAAACACCGTTCGTAATATCGGCGTACAATGAGTTATAGATTTCCACATAGGCTGGTACGCCCGTCGTATGCAGGTCGATTTTCATTCTCCATCACTCTTTCTGGTTTGATTGGATTATATAACTTGTTCAACATTTAGTCAAGCGCGCTTTTAAACGACATTTTTAGCCTTTTTGACTGATATTATAGGTTTCCCGACCGATAATCCGATATCATGTTGTTGAACATTTTGAAATGATCGGATAACTGTATGCAGTTTCCATGACCGCTTTTCAAAAGAAACAAGACCCGCCGTCGAATCGGCAGGTCTTGTTCATATGCAACTCTCTTACTCGTGGATGTTTTGATCTTCTTTCAGAACTCTTAGTTTCTTTTTGTAGTGTAATACCGTTTTCACCAATATTGCCGTAAAAATGGATGCCGATATCGCTATGCTGATGTTGCTGGGATGCCCTTTCAACACGGCAAGCAGAACATCAAGCGTTAGAATCACCAGATTTAACAGCAATATGAACGATGTGTAGGAAAGAACTCTTTTGTAATGCTGAATTCTCGCATCCGTATCGGAATAAAGGTCAAACGGTCCATCTGCCGTCTTTTTTCTGAAATATGCCCATCTGCCGCTGGTCGTTACGCACTCGACTCCCGTCTCCTTCAAAAACGCAATATACTGATGGCCGAGCGGATGGTTCGGCTTATGTTCCAGCAGCTCAATTCTATACGTGTATTCGTTCGGGGTGCCTTCGCTGAATGTGTAGCGAATGAAGAAGTTGTCCTGAAAATTGAATCCCTTTTCTGCCATCTCGTTGATCCAGGCTTCTTCCTTGTCCATATCGGCAAAAATCAGTTTATGAACTTTATACAGCATCTTACTCATCTCCCGTTTTTTGAATCGTATCCAGGCCATGAACTGTCAGTTCTTTGAGTCGAGCAATTTCGTTTCTTACGCTCTCCTTTCCCGCATCGGTGATTTCATAGCATTTCTTGTCGTCGTCCGTGGTGTCCGATATTTGAATCCATCCGTTTTTCAGCAACGTATTGATTGCGCCATATAGAGTTCCCGATCCCAACACGACCCTGCCGTTCGTTATATTCCGGACGAACTTTATAATGCCGTATCCATGCGTTGGCTGATACAAAGCCAACAGGATATAAAACACCGCCTCGGTTAAGGGCTTGTCTTCTCTGCCCGGCATATTGCTGCCTCCTTCGTCAATTATGTAATATACCAATACGTCTACATCCGATATGTCCGTTTGCGATATGTCGTCTTACGACATAATTATATGCGTTGACATTCGCTTTGTCAAGGGCAACCAAAAAACATCATGCCGCGAAGCAACAGACACGCATTGATATGCCATGTGTTTGCATCGGGCAATGATATCGTTTCGCGATCTTGCCAAGCTCCGTCAACGGCTCTATTGAGCAGATAGACGCAAAACGCGACGCGATGATAGCTTGAACCACGCGGTTTCCGCTGTATTCCGCCAGAAAACGCTCCGCCTCGCGCAGACTGCGTTCCATCGTTTCGCAAAGCTGCTGCGGACTGTTTTGATCTATATTGACCTTGCCGACACACGCGTTTAAGCCCCTCTGTTCCAGTAGCCGGAACAGGATACCCGCCGAATCCGCATGAATGGTTGTGAAGATGTTCACGTGAAAGGTTCCTTGGCGCACGAAATCATCGGCAAGAGCACCGTATAAGATCTCGGCAGAGGATGGATCCAAAAAACGCGCTTCCTGCGGAAAGGTGTAGTCGTTGAGCCAATCAAATAACAGTTGATCCATACCGACTCAGTGCTGGAAATACTGGAACGCGTGAATATATAACTCCGAAAACACCGGAATGATCAGGTTGCTCCCATAATCCCTGCGCTCGATTCCGGCGTACCGCACCGGCAATTTGGGACAACCACCTGTCACGAATAAACAGAAAGACCCATTTGGGTCTTTCTGTTTATTCGTACGCATGCATTTCAAAAAATGTATTACGTTATGGGTTGGGACACCCGATTCTTTTTCTCATCCATCAACGCTCTAGCCTTTTTGCCAGGTCACCAGCGAGTCGTACTCGCTCAACAGGGATCGAATCGCGCGGCGCAACGGCATCCCTTCCCCCGCAAGCAGCGTCAATTGGTTTTCATGATCTGTCTGCGCTTGATACGGCGTTAACCTGATTTCCGATCCCACACAGTCAACGAGAAATGTTCCATCGCATCCCGAAATGAATCCTTTGATGCGGTAGGTGTCTTCGGCAAGTATGGACAGCATGCGTCTGATCTGATTCACTGTACATGCCGGGGCGATGAGCAGCGTTTCTTTTTGCAGCGTCAGATCCGGCCGCAAATCCATCGCCTCCGTGCGATCCACCGGTGAAAGCTGTTCGAGCTGTTCGCGCGTGATTGCACCAAAATTGGTACGAATGCTTGGCGCGAGGCAGATGCCTTTCAGCAGGTGCTCGACCGCTTCAAGTTCTGTTTTGCTCACCATATCGGTTTTGTTGATCAGCACAAGATCGGCTACCGCCAACTGTTTTTTGCAGGCGCGCGCGGTTTCAACAATCTTTTGAAAACGCGGGGCGTCCACTAAACAAACCGCGCCGCGGTAGCGCAATGCACCCGCTCGTTCATACGGCGCGAGCACGGTGCGAACCGCACCAGGATCGCTTAACCCGCTCGTCTCTACAAAGATCGCATCGGGAGCATCCGCCGCTGCTTCTTGCAGCGCCTGCTCGAACTGGTCCAATCGGCAAACGCAAAAGATCGACCCGTTGACAATCTCTTTCGCGTCCGCGCCCGCCGCCCGCATCAGCGCACCATCCAGTCCGACTTTGCCGAATTCGTTGATGATCAACCGAATCTTCCGGTCCGTAAATAGCGGCAGAAGCGACTTCAGCAGAGAGGTCTTCCCCGCGCCGAGAAATCCGGTGATCAAATAGAAATCGGTCATAATCCGCTCCAAATGCTTCTCATGTTTGATGCAACCGCTGATTCAAGTCAGAGCACACCTTCGATGGCCAAATGCAGCTCTTCCCGGCTTGGGATGATGGAAGCGAACCGCAGCTCGCCGTTGATATAAATAGACGGCAGGTTTTTGACCCCCAGCTTGACGCAGCGGGCAATATTCTCCTTTTGCGTGAACTTATACTCAACCAGATCGATAGCATCTGAAAAGTGCGCTTTTGCAGCCTCCGCCGCCGCCATCATATAGGTGCAGGCGGCGCAGGTGGCGGAATCGAGCGTAAACACCTCTACGAGCGGCCGCGGCAGATTCGCATAATCCGGCAGTTCAACTTCAATATCAAACGTTGCGGATGTGTAGTTTTCTACCATCTTTCTCGTTTCTTCGCGCTGAATGACCGCCTGCGCCGCGCCGATCGCGTTTTCAACCGGGACTTCATACGGCATGTCGCACCCGGGCGCAACGATGAAGTTGTGCAATTCGCCAACGCGCTCCTGCATTTCTACGACGTACTTCATGTTGTCCTGCTGCGTGCCATGCAGCATCACCGAAGTGAGCGGGATATTTCCTCCGATTGCGATATTGTACCGATCCGTCACATCCTTTGCCGCGACGATATCCACGTTTTCGTCTACCGAGACCGAATCCGGTGCGGTTTTGCACATGGGTTCGATGTTTCGCGTCGCATCGCCGCAGACGAAGAAGGACGAGAACGCGCCGCTCGACCGGATATACGAAAACAGCTCGGCAAACGGTTCGTGCAGAAATTGCGTGAAATGGGCGACGGAAATCTGGGAGACCAGCGGGTCAACGATCGCGATAACGTCCATTCCCGCCTCGATGTAATAGCTGCTCATCCTCTTTCCGCACTCGGTGCAGTAGGCGAGTAATTCCGAAACATACTCCTCGTCGTCATACATATCCATGAAGATATCGTTGCCGCGCAGGTGACTCGCGAGCGTAAACGGCCCGCAGATCAACCCGTATAGTGCCGTCGTGTCTCCGACTTCCGCCTTCATGCGGCGCATCGCGGACAGCACCATGGGGATTCTTCCGTCCTCTTTCTTCGGGAGCGTGCAGTAGCAAGGCACGTTCATCGTTGACTCCAACGGGTGTGTCTTGATAGAGGGCGGGCCATACTCCGCCCAGAGCAGTTCGCACCCGAGAACCTCCGCCTCCAGTTGCAAATCGAACACAACAGGCTGCCCGTCCGGCTTGTAGAGCTTGTTGACCTCCAGCAGCGCCTTGACCAGCGTATCCTCGTTCGTCAGCACGTCAGTTGCGCTCGCGCCAATCAACTTGCCCGCATGCACACCGGCAAAAGGCACCCACGGCGCCCGCTCTGTCTTTTCATGGCGGAGTGTGGAAAATAATACATCGCGGGGTTTACTCATTGAATCGTCCTTTCTTTTTGGCGGGTCAATTTGCGATCAATCAAGGTCTCGTTTCAGCATGTCACGCACTTGCCTGTTGACAGAATTCAACGGCTTTATTCGCCGCCGATGTCGCATCCGCCGCGTATCCGTCCGCACCGATTTCGTCGCAGAACGCCTGTGTCACCGGCGCTCCGCCAACCATGATTTTGATGTTTCGATAGATACCCGCAGCTTTGGCTTCCTGAATCACGTCCTTCATCACATGCATCGTCGTCGTGAGGAGCGCAGAGCAGCAGATGACCCGGCAGTTGTTCTGGATGGCAGCCTCAACGAACTCGCTAGGCTTGACATCCGTTCCAAGGTCAAGTACCTCCAGGCCCTTGCCTTCCATCATCAGGCGAACCAGATTTTTCCCGATATCATGCAAATCTCCCTGCACCGTGCCGATGCAAACTTTACCGGCTGATTGAACCCCTTGTTCTTTCAGCAATGGTTTGAGCATATCAATGCCCATGTTCATCGCGCGCGCTGCTACGAGCACCTCCGGAACAAACACCTCGTTATTCTTAAACTTGACGCCAATGATCTGCATTCCGCTCAACAAGCCCTTTTCCAGTATCTCGTGCGCGTCACACCCGGCCTCAATTGCTTCTCCGACCAGCGCTTTAACACTTTTTGCGTTGCCCGACTGTAATTGCAACGACATCGTTTCAAGTAGATCCATAACAAACGTCTCCATTCAATGATTAATAGCAGTACTTATCCAGTATTTTTCGTTTCTGATCCAAATAATACTGATAATTTGCCATTGGAACATCCGGCTGTACGCGGTGATCAAGAGCGGGTATAAACCCTGCCGTCTCCAGAATCGGCGGCAATTTTGCCAGCTCTTTGTCAATATCGCTTCGTGTCGCGGCCAAAGTCAGTTTATCGACGCCGCCGATCAAAGCGAGTTTCGGGTGGCGTTTGCGAATCACCGCGGGCTGCGAACCCGAGTTGATCTGCAGCGGAGAGTGCGCATCCATGCCCGCTTCGACAAATTTATCGCAGAGCTGAACCGTATTGCCGTCCGAATCGACCAGCATTTTCTCAATTCCCTTGCCGTGCATATAATCCACAACCTCGTGGTAATACGGCATCAGGAACTTGTCGAATGTTTCATTGGAGATAAAGCTGCCCTGGTTATATGCCATGTCCTCAAAGAAGTAAACGTATTCAATCTTCGTATAGGTCAGCACCATATCGATCCACTGCTTGATATAGTTCGTGTGTTCGCGCTGAATTGCGTGCAGCAGGTCCGGGTCATCGTAAAACGCATACAGCAGATTCGTCGGCCCCATCAAAATACGCGGCCAGGCATAAAACCCGTCAATCCAGGTGCCGATTGCCTGTCCCTGTTCTTTTCCGCGCTCGAGCATACCTTTGAACTCCGGCGTTACGCGCGTTGGGTCCCAGGCATTCATCCTCGGCACAACCAACCGTTCAAAGTCCGCCATTGTTTCAACCGGCGACTTCTCGTGCGCCGGAATGCTGCCGGCTTTGCTCTCGACAATCCGTCCGATTTCGCCTTCATAAATAATCGAATCTTCCGTTTCGCCGACCTTCACTTTTGTAAACTCCGGCCAGATTCCCCACATGATTCCGACCGGGCCGCTGTCCGCCCAATAGTTGACGAGATTCGTTTCAAATCCGCGGTCGAGGCCGAAGTATGCCTCTATATCCTCCGTGGAGTCCACTTCCGCAGGCAGACCCTGCTTGTGCCAATTATCGATTGTTTCACGCCAGTACCCAAAGTCCATCATCGGAATGCGATCCACCGATTCAAAGGAGATCGCCTTCATGAAGCGTTCACCCGGCGTCATCTGTTTGCTCTTTATTTCCATGTGTTGCTCCTCAGTAACCCGGGTTCAAACCGGGGATAGTTTTCGTGTGCGCCATTCATTCACGGTGACAACCAGAATCGTCAGCACATAGGGAATCGACTGGACGAATTCATTCGGGATGCTGACCGTTCCCTGCAGCGCGATTTGGGACGCGTCTGCCAGTCCGAAGAACAGACTCGCCACCATGACACCGACCGGGTTATACCGCCCGATCAGAATCGCTGCGATCGCTATAAACCCTCGCCCGCTGACCATGTTTTTCACGAACATGTTCAGATAGGATATGGAAAGATAGGAGCCCGCCAGCCCGCAGCAAAGCCCGCCAATCAGGACGGAGAGATATTGCGTTCGTTTGACTTTTACACCCATTACGAACGCAGCCTTTGCGTTTTGCCCGGCAGAGATCACATGCAAGCCAAACCGTGTCTGGTAAAGCAGATACTGCGCGATCAGCATGATTACTACGGCGAGTATTGTTAAGACGGAAATGTTGGAGAATATTTCCGACATACCGGGAATATCCCTGAGGAACGGAATCGAAACATACGGCAGCTTGGTAATGGTCGGGGATGCGCCTTTGTTATGAAAAAACACGCTCAACAGATAAACGGACGCACTTGCCGAAAAAATATTTATCACAAGCCCGATAACGATCTGATCGACCTTAACCGTAATACTCAGAAACGCATGCAGCAGAGAAACGAGCAGCCCGCAGGCCATCCCGCAGGTCAGTCCGATCCACGGATCGTTTGAGAAATGCGTTCCAACCGCTGCAGCGAGCGCGGACAGTAGCATAGTTCCCTCCAGCCCGATGTTTGAGATGCCGCTCCGCTCCCCAAACAATCCGCCGATTCCGGCGAGCGCGATGGGCGTTGCCGATGCAAACATACGCGCTATAATGGATGTGATCGAAATCGTCATACCGCATCCTCCACTTGCAAATTCTTTTTATGAAACAGGATGCCGCCTCTTTGCTTGAGCAGCGTGTTGCCGATTACAACAAACGCAAAAATCAATCCTGTGAGTATGCGTACCCATTCCAGCGGAACCGTCGTCATAATGTTCAGGTTCATCCCGCCGTAACTCATCAATCCCATCAGCAGCGCGACAATCAGCACCCCGAGCGGGTTCATCCGCGCTATGATGCAAATCGCCAGGCCGTCATAGCCGAACCCCGGCGAAAAATTCACTTCCATATAGCCGAACGCGCCGAGTACGCGTTCCAGTCCGCCAAGCGCCGCAACCGCTCCGGAAAGCATCATGGTGATGATGACGAGCCGATCGGCGTTGATCCCTGAATACCGTGCCGCAAGCAGGTTTTTACCCGCTGCGTCTACATGGCTGCCAAATACCGTTCGCGAAAAGACCCAGTACGCGGCAATGCAGAGCAGAACACCGATTACCAACCCCCAATTTACCTGCTCGGGGAGTTTAAACTGCGTCAATCGCGCCGAGTCCAGCACGTAAGGCGTGCGCGCGGTTTCTCCAGGATTGCGGAAATAATTGATCACGAGCATGGAAATGATGTTGGATATAATATAGTTCAGCATGATCGTCGTAATCACTTCGTGTACGCCGAACTTGACTTTCAAAACCGCCGGGATAAAGGCGCAAGCCGCGCCCGTTATCATCGCCCCGGCAAAACAAATGGAAAGGTGCAGCCAGGGCGGGAGCCCCTGCAGGGTATAACCCAATACAGCGGCGGTCAGCGCGCCGGCATACAGCTGGCCTTCCAGGCCGATGTTAAACACATTGCAGCGGAACGCAAGCGTTCCCGCAAGCCCCGTAAAAATCAACGGCGTCGCCTTGCCCAGCACTTTGAGCAAGCCGTTTTTCGATACCAGCGGGTCGATCAGTAAATACCGGTAGACCTCAATCGGGTTTTCCCCTTGCAGCAACAAGATCAACGCACCGACAAACAACGCAATCAGAAAACTGATTGCCACGATCAGAATCGAATCGCGTGCGCGAACGGCTGATTCGTTATGCTTCTTCATATCGGCTTCCATCCTTCTCCGCGTCTATTCCCGCCATAAGCCGCCCGAGCAGCTCTACACTCGCATCACTTCTCTTGACGATGCCCATCAAGCGTCCTTGAAACAGCACCGCAATTCGATCGGACAGCCGCAGGACTTCGGACAGCTCCGTAGAAATCAGCAAAACCGCTTTTTTCTTTTTCTTCTGCGATTCCAGCTGTTCATATACAAATTCAATCGCCCCGACATCCAGGCCGCGGGTCGGGTTCATCGCAATGATCAGGTCGGATTCCCGCAATCCGAATTCGCGCGCCAGAATCACCTTCTGTTGATTACCGCCCGAGAGTTCGGAGGCAAGCGCTTCCAGCGATGGCATACGCACATCATATTGCCGGGCAAGCTCTTTGGTCGCATACTGCACGTTTTTTTTCATCATCGTACCGTGTCTTCCAAGGAGGGAACTGTCCTCGCAACCCATAATGATATTGCTTTTTATGGGATTGGCGAGTACCAAGCCTTGCGTCTGGCGATCGGGTGGTATTACCGCAATTCCGGTTCTCCGGATGCGCGCGCTCGACAACCCCGTCAGCTCTTTGCCGCGCTTCTTCACACTCCCGCCGCTCGTTTTGCGCAGCCCGAGCAGCGCTTCAATCAACTCCGGCTGACCATTTCCATCCACGCCTGCAACGCCGAGCACCTCGCTCTCATGCAGCGAAAACGAAATGTGATCAAGCCCGGCGGAGAACCGTGTCCGCTCAGTACACAGACGCTCTACGCGCAGCAGCTCTTTCCCGCGCGCAATCTGAAGCGGCGCGCCTTCAATGGAAACCTCACGGCCGACCATCATGGATACCAGCTGATCCACGCAGGCTTCTCCGCAGTCGAGCGTGCCAATCAGTTTCCCCTGCCGCAAAACCGTGATCCGGTCTGCAATACCCAAAACCTCTTCCAGCTTATGACTGATAAACAGGATTGTTTTGCCCATCTGCTTGAGGCTCTTAATATTGGACAACAGATTTTCGATTTCCTGCGGCGTCAACACGGACGTCGGCTCGTCGAAAATGATGAATTCCGCCTGCCGGATCATGACTTTCAATATTTCTACACGCTGCTGTTCGCCGACGGTCAGCGTGCCGACAACCTGCTCAAAATTGAGCGTAATTGCGTAATCTAAGCAGGCTTTTTGCAGCATGCTCAGCGCAGCTTTTTTGTCAATCTTTCCGTTTTTCCTGACCGGTTCAATGCCAAGAATCGCGTTTTGCCATACTTTCAGCATTGGAATCAGCATGAAGTGCTGATGTACGATTCCGATGCCAAGCCGCGAAGCATCCTGCGGGTTTTTAAACGCAACCTGTTTGCCATCTAAGAGAATCGTCCCCTGATTTGGTGTCAGCGCACCGCTGAGAATGTTCATCAGCGTGGACTTGCCCGCGCCGTTTTCACCAACGATGGCATGGATTGTACCTTTTTCGACGGATAAATGAATGTCGCGAAGCGCCCACTTGCCATCAAACTCTTTGCTGATATCTCGCATGACGATTCCCTGCATGCTACAAAACCACCCTTCAATCAATGTCCGGGGCAAGACTGCCCCGGACACTTGAACCTAATTGAGCATTGCCTTACACCTATCAATATAGGCGAAGCAGGATTAATAATCCATTACATTCGTGACTTTAATCTCACCGGAGATGATCTTTGCGGTGATGTCCGCGATGATTGCTTTGTCCTCATCCGTAAAGAACGTGCTTTCGACAAGGCCTACGCCATTGTTGGCGCAGTTGAGCGTCGTGTGGCCGGTGAGCACCGCTCCGTCCAGATAGCTCTTGACGAAAATCTGGATGGCGACATCACCACGGGTCAACGCGCTGGTAAGAACCGTATCGGGCGCAAGGTGCGACTGATCGATGTTCACGCCAATCGAGTAAACGCCTTTTTCATTGCAGGCTTCGATCAGGCCGAGGCCACTGCCGCCGGCAGCATGGAAGCAAACGTCCGCGCCGTTTGCAATCTCATCAAGCGTCAGAGACTTTGCCGTTGCCGGATCGTTCCAGGCGTTTCCGTCGTTGCCAACGTATTTGGCAATGACCGTATCTTCCGCGTTCACGTACGCTACGCCTTCTTCAAATCCCTTTTGGTACTTCTGAATTGTCGGAATCTCCATGCCGCCGATGAATCCGATCACACCGGTGGTCGACTTACGCGCCGCTAAAACGCCGGCGAGAAAAGACACTTCGTGCGTTGCATATGTAAAGCAAGCCACGTTCGCGATGTCGTCGACAACGGTATCCAGAATCATAAAGGCAACGTCCGGATACGCCGGTGCGACGGTGCGCAGCGCTTCTTCCTGGCTAAACGCATTGAAAACGACCAGATCATATCCCTCTTCGCAGAATTTCTGCGCTGCTTCCGCATACATAGAAGCATCCGTGCATTCGACCGCTTTGACCTGTACGCCGTAGTTCTCCTCGCAGAACATCAAGCCCGCATAAGCCTGATCGCTAACGGACTGATCACCGAGTGTGCCGGTGAGTACCAGACCTACCTTGACGTCAGCCGCGACGATTCCGTCGGTTGCAGCGTCAGAGGGTTCTTCGCTGACCGCTTCAGCAGACTGGGTATCATCCGGGGTTGTGCTCTCCACGGTTGCTGGTGCGCATGCATACGCGAACAGAAGTATTGCCGCCATCAGCAGTGCTAAGAATACGTTTTTCTTCATTGCATGTTCCTCCCTTTTTTATCATTCCGCTTATTGGCGGAAATCTTGTTCTCTTGATATTGTGAATGATTTGCCGGCGCAGCGTCGCGCCCGAATGAGATTATATCAATGATACTGCTTCGCCAAGCCGCTCTGTGAGAGGCTCGTCTTCCTATAGAATGTTGGCTTTATTTGTGTATTCTATCAATTAACGCGAGTTGACTAAAACCGTTGTATACTGTATAATTTGATCAGTAGGTTGTGTTGTTTAAACATCTTTGCTGATGATTGTACATCATTAAGTTTGATTTGTAAATACTTAATTAAGGTGAAATATGTTGGATCTGAGTCAAAAGTTTATTTTGCAGGGTAAAAAAGCGCCTGCCTTTGTCGCAATCTATGAGGATTTATACCGTCGGCTTGAATCGGGGGAATTCAAACGGGGCGATCAATTGCCTCCCGAAATTACGCTTGCGGAAGAATATGGCGTTAGCAGGAATACGCTGCGGCAGGCATTGGCTATCCTTCGTGAAGATGGCCGTATCTACAATGTTCAAGGAAAAGGCAGTTATGTTTCCGAACAATCCAACGCCAAGACCGTTGGTTTTGAGAGCTTGATTAACCCCGTTTTTTGTTGCAGCAATGTTCCCTGCACAAAAAGCGAAGTTTCCTTCATGTTTTCCCCAACAGCATTGATCGTACAGCAGAAGTTGAACCTCTCGCCAAATGATATCGCCCTCATCGCGGATGTCACGCATTATCATAATGATACGCCAATCAGCTATACCTTCGTCGAGGTACCTGTGAAATATATTCCCGGAAGTATCGTTGATTTATCGGATAATGAAAGCGTAAAAACATTTCTGAATGATTTGATTTACGAGTCCGCGGTGTCTGCCCTTTCGCGCTTGACATTTTCAATGGCGGAAGAGAGCATCGGTCAGTTTCTGCAAGCGCCAATGGAAACCCAGCTGATTTTTATCGAAGAAATCCTGAAAAATGCCGCAAACGAGTCTTTTGCACTGTGCAAACACTATTTATTGCCCGAGTATTACAGCATCGTCATCAACCGCAAACCCTAACCACCAATTGGCTTATTCAAGGAATTAAAAAAGGGATTTAGAGTTCTCTAAATCCCTTTTTGGTAGAGCAAATGCATCCAAATGCAATCATATTGGTGTTTATAAGCGGGTTTGTGGTAATTGTGTTGTTGTAAGCACCAATTTCATGGCTAAGTTTCGCAACCTCGTGTGCATCCGTCAGTGTTCATGAGGAATGTTTCAGTTTTACGTTGGTAATTGTTATCCCAAGCTGTGCACGTCTCCTCTCATCCACCACGAAGTTATACGACATAGCTGCATGGAGTAGTGTTATGACCTGCGCCCTGACATTGTAGCTGATCCGGTTTCGAGGATGCGCCATAATAAGCCGGCCGATTTACACCAACCAGCTGATCAGGGAATTAAAAATTATGGCTCCGTTATAACTGTTCCATGCCAAAATAGTTTTTCGGCAGTGATCTGGTAAACTTCAATTCAGCATTGTAAGCAACGCGCAGCAACAAAGCTTCCGTCCAGTAATTCCCGATCGCCTGCATACCGATGGGCATACCGTCATGATCGTAACCGACCGGGAATGAAATGGCAGGCAATCCAAGCAAATTCCCGGGGAAGACAAAACGCATCATTTCCGTATCCGAGCTCAAATCCGACCAACCTTTCGACAAGGCTGCAGGTGGAACGACCGGTCCCGTCAGAGCAGTTGTCGGCGTAAGGATGACATCAACTTCTTTAAACATTTTTGAGAAGTGACGGATTCCCCGGGTACGCATCCGCTGCGCCTGAATATAATCATGCGAACTCATTTCCTTGCCCAGCTGCAGGGTGAGTCGTGTGGCAGGAGCAAAATCCTTCCAATGATCGGGATAGGTTTTCATGCTTGACGCCATCTCCGAGAGGATGGTGACGACATGGGCAACTCGCATCGCGTCCAATTCGGGAATGGTCACGTCTACCAGGATGGCGCCGGCTTTTTCAAATTCGTCAAGCATCTTCTCATTGCTTTTCACGATTTCATGGCTGGCGTGATGAAACCACTCCTGATATATGCCCAGCCGCAGGCCGTTCAGATCGGGTGTGTTCCATCCTTCGATTGAAACAGGAGGTTGCTGTTGTGACAGGCTTTCCTGCGGATCAGGGCCGGCAATAATTTGGTAAACCATGGTCACATCCTCAACAGAAGCTCCCATTGGTCCAAGATGAGCAACGCTCCAGCAGAGCGGCGCCGCCCCCGCTTCACTGACCCTTCCAAATGTTGGTTTCAAACCTACCACGCCGCATAGACTGGCAGGTACTCGAATCGATCCTCCCCCGTCCGCGCCGATTGCAACCGGAACGATACCTCCCGCAACCGCAGCGGCTGAACCACTAGAAGATCCTCCCGGATCGCGCTGCAAATCATAAGGATTGGCAATTCTGCCGTGATGAATATTCTCACCATTTGTGGCAATGCCTATCTCGTGCATGTTGGTTTTACCCACCAGCAAAGCCCCCGCTGCCCGCAGACGAGCGACTACATATGAATCTTGCAACGGCGGTTTGGCGCCCAGGAATTTTGTTCCTACCGTGGTGGGATAAGGCACTTGATCAATCTCATCCTTCACCGCCACAGGCACACCTTCCAGAAAACTGCGCGGTTTTCCGCTCTTGAGCAATTCTGTGGAAACTTTGGCTTGCTTACGGATATCCTCTGCATAACTTGAGGAAAATGCGTTCAAGGCCGGAGACGTCCTGGAGCTTTTCTCGATGGCTTGGATCACTTGTTCGGCAACATCTTTCGGGGAAATTTTTCCTTCACGATAAGCCAGAGCATAATCCCGAATTAAATTGTAAGCGATCTGTTCGCGAGGGATACGGTTACGGGATAATACCGAATCCGGCATTTTCATGTGGTCGGAAGCATGATCTTCGGGGATATCCAAAGGAAAAAAGGTTGGCTCCTCGTCAAACACCATTTTTCGTAGTTTTGGAATCCCGCCGTTTTCAAGCAAACTGCCAATAATCAGCGGCCGGGTCACAGGACTGGTTACAAGATTCGTAAAGAGAGAAAGCATCCCGCTATAAAGCTTGGGCAGGTTTAACGATTTCAGATCATAATCCGCCATTATCTTGTGGCCTCCTTTTTGTGATTGTGATTAGAAATACCGTCTGTTTAGAAAAAGCATCCAATTTCCTAAAGCTTCATGGCGACATCCCAGGCATTCCATAGCACGGTACGCAGATTTCCAACCTTCTTCGCATCGCCAACGATATGCACATGTGCGCTCTTTTTAACCATTGGAGCCGGCTGATAGCCGACCGCCAGAATAACGCTGTCACCATCGATCTTGAAACGCTTGCCCGCCTTATCGACCGCCAGAATGCCATCGGGCAGGATCTCCGCTAGCTTGGTTTCCAGGTGCACCGGCACCTTGTTGGCGACAAAGAAGTCGCGCAGGTAGCTCGAGTTTGCAAGGCACACGCCTGTTACGGCAATCAAGTCATCCTTCATCTCTACGATGGTGGGCTTTTTGCCCTTGTGGTACAGGTCGTAAGCAATTTCGCAACCGGTCAGGCCGCCGCCGACGATGATGACATTCTCACCAACCGGTTTCTGATCGAGCAGGTATTCGACGGCTTCCATGCCGAATTCTGCGCCCTTGACGGGCAGATTGATTGCCGCAGAACCCGTTGCCACAACGACCTCGTCTGCGTCAAGGGTGGAGATATCTTTCACCTCGGTGTTGAGCCTAACCTCGATGGCGGGATATTTTTTTAGTTCCCTGCGGTACCATGCGATCAGGCTGCGATCCTTCTCCTTGAAAAATGGTGCCGCCGCCGCGATAAATACGCCGCCCAGCGCGCCGCTCTTTTCATAGATGGTGACCTGATGTCCGCGCTTTGCGGCAACCAGAGCCGTTTCCATGCCGCCAAGGCCGCCTCCGATCACGGCAATCTTCTTCGCCTTTTTGGCGGGAACGATCTCATATTTTTTACTCTGCATCGTTGATGGGGTCAAGGCACAGCGCGCAATGTGCGCAGCATCCGGGATGGACTGATCATTTGCCACGCCTTTGTAATGCGTCATATTAAAGCAGCCGTTATGGCAGCAGATGCAGGGCTTGATATCCGCAAGACGGTCCTCGATGAGCTTGGTGATCCACTCGCCATCGGTGAGGAACTGTCTTGCAATGCCGAGGCCATCGATGCGCCCCCCGGCAATCGCCTCCGCGCCAACATCGGGTTCCATCCGGCCCGCGCAGACCACAGGAATGTCCACAAACTTCTTGATATGCGCAACATCCTCAAGGTTGCAGTTTTTTGGCATGTATTCCGGCGGATGCGCCCAATACCAAGAATCATAGGTGCCGTTGTCAGCATTAAGCATGTCGTAGCCTGCATCCTGCAAATACTTGGCGGCCTTCTCGCTCTCCTCCATGTCGCGACCAAGTTCGGTGTAATTTTCGCCCGGCAGTGCGCCAACACGGAAATCTTTCACCTTGGACACCACCGAATAGCGCAGCGAAACGGGATAATCCTGCCCGCACTCAGCCTTGATCGCCTTGACGATTTCCACGGCAAAACGATAGCGGTTCTCGAACGAACCGCCGTACTCGTCGGTGCGTTTGTTGGTGTAGTGCATGGTAAACTGGTCGAGCAGATAACCCTCGTGCACCGCGTGCACCTCCACCCCGTCTACCCCCGCCTCTTGGCAAAGCTTTGCAGTCTTTGCATAACCGCTGATGATGTCCTCGATCTCCTTGCGCGTGATTTCACGGCAGATCACACCATCCGCCCAGCGCGAGGGTAATTCACACGGGCTCGCTGACTGGTAGGTTACGTCCAATATGGGTTTTGCTATCGCGGCAAGCACTTTGTTGTTATGCAGCATCACCAGAGGATCGGTGATTGCCCAGGATCGTCCCATGCCTGCTGTAATCTGGACAAAGAGCTTTGCGCCCGATTCGTGAATCTCGTCCATGAAGGGTTTGAGGTCTTTGAACATCTTCTTGTTCTGCCATAGCCAGCGCCCGCCGATGGTATCCTTGAGGGGCGCAATTCCCGGAATGATCAGTCCAACATTGTTCCTGGCTCGTTCAAGAAAGAAATTTGCCGCCTCCTTGTCAAAGTGGTTCGGCTCCATCCATCCGAACAGCGAAGTACCTCCCATCGGACAGAGCACCATGCGGTTTTTAATCTCCAAATTGCCGATCTTCCAGGGAGTAAACAGGGGGTCATACTTTTTGTTCATCTCACCCATTGCAATCTCTTCCTTTCCGCTTCAGTGCTGTTCAAATTTACAAGCGTTTTATGTCCACGCGCGTCAACAACCGTCTTTGCCGCAACATTTGCCGGAGCGGCATCTATCGCAAAAATGGCAATGCGTCCACCTTCAATAGGATGCTGCCTTTCAGAAAAATTCCCTTCCGCTTCATAAACATGAAGATCTACGCCGAACACAGGCTTCCTTGATTTTACAGGCTTCTATCTTGTATTCCGGTAACTCTTCAAGCGGTATTCCCGGTTTAGACAATCTGTTTTGCTTGTACTGGAAATCGCAGCATTCGCCGCCATAATGAAGAATTGTTGTTCGATGCAATCCTGTGCCAAATGCACTCGATGAAGTAAAATCCAGCACACATACATTAGGCATGTATTTCTCTGCGCCATCTTTCGATAAAATTTCAGAACTGCACATTCCGAATAATGACAGCCGTAATCAAAGTCGTTGCCATTTCCTTCAACGAATCCCACCGCCCAGTTTTCAGTTAATTTTTACAACTACGATTCTTGCGTAAAAGCCTTAAGTGCGTTACGATGGCGGAATGAAAATTCCGACTTTCGAAGTATCCACTTTGCAAACTCTGGCAAGGATGTGTAGACATCAGCATATACTTCATTCAGGATGACCCCAATCTGATCACCTGGCAGATCATATCACTCAAGAACTCGGATATACGCCAAGGCAGCAGCACTCGACACGAAAACAAAAGTGAGCACATTTTCATCACCACCAATATATGGTAATTCAGCAAGCACCCCCTTGAAGTCGGAATAGGTTTGCTCCGATAAGTTTTTAACCAACTCGGCATTTAAATACTTCGGTAGTATCCGTTCTGAGGATTTAAAAAGTCTCCCGAGCTGCCCCCAGTATTTATCTGTTTGGCTGAGATAATAAGTCAGATGATGCAATTGTTTTCATGCTACTCTCTTTTTAAGCGTCCAATAGCAAGTATCCACCTGAAGTGATTGTTTACTTGTATTCTATAATTGTACAAAGAGAATCGTCAAGTTTATTGGGGATCACTTTTTAATCAAACTTAAAGACCATCAAATCATAGAATCAATACGGAAAAAACAACTGGGCATATGAGAAATTCTCAATTGTCTACGGCAAGTTGTCTTTCTCCCGGTTGGAGTCTGTTGTGCTGATGCTTTTGACCCATTTATCAAAAGCTAATGCCATTTGGGCGTACTGCAAGATTGTTTCTCTTGCAGTCTGGTAGTGATTGAACCTTCAACCAACTGCCTCCTCTGTTCTTTGCTGAACGTTCTTCTTGCTCAATTGCAGGTATGATTTCTCCCTCCCTTTCATCTTCAAGAAAATGTCAATACCTTATCTTTCTATGGATTATAGCCAATCCAGTTATCAAAAATCAACCGAGCGGCAGTGTGAAAAAGTATAGGTGTTGACGTAACTCAGGCCTCGCCACTACAATGAAAAGAAAGACTGTAAAATCAACTGCACTAAAAATAACTCACAATTTATTACAATGAAAAACTGAGACCATAGGAAATGTGAATGAAAATCGGACTATGTGAAGACAACGCAACACACAGCAAACTGATTCGCCAAATGCTCTTCAAGTGGGGCAAGAAGCACGGCGTGCATTTGGATGTCTCGACGTTTCCAAACGCGGAATCGTTTTTATTTCAATTGCCGAACGAAACGCCTTTTGATCTGCTGCTGCTGGACATCCAGATGGGGCAGATGAACGGAATGGAGCTTGCAAAAACACTTCGCGGACAGAAAAACGAGGTGCCAATCATCTTTTTAACGGCTTTGATGGACTATGTTTTTGAGGGTTACGATGTTGGTGCCGTGCATTATCTGCTAAAGCCGATTCGTGAGCAGTCTTTTTGGGATTGTCTGGACGCGGCGACAAAGAAAATGGAAAACAGCCCAGTTGCGATGCTAATTGTTGACAAGCGCAAATTTCGTCAAAACGACATTTTATATGCGGAGTCGGACTCGCATTACGTGAACATCCACCTGATTGACGAAACCGTAACCACCAAAATGAATTTTCGCGACTTTACAAATCTATTGGAACAAAAGATGTTCATGCAATGCCACCGCAGTTACATTGTGAATCTGGCGGCGATAGAGCGGTTGTCAAGAAACGAGATTCAACTGGATAACGGTGAACGTATTCCGTTAAGCCGAACCTACTGGCAGGATGCAAACCGTGCGTTTATCGCCTATCACGGAAAGGATGCGCTATGAACACAAGTGGTTACATATTGCTCGCACTGGCAGGATGCTGTATCGTTTTTCTGGTCGTGGTTTTGTTACGCCAGCGCAAGCGGATTGAGTCAAAAACAATACAAAAGCAATCAGCGTTGGTCGAGCGGCATTTGGAAGAGGTCAAAAATATTTACGATACCATGCGCGGGTGGCGCCACGACTACCACAACCATATCCAGACCATCAAAGCACATGTTGCTCTACGACAGTATCGGGAACTGGATGATTATCTGCGTGCACTGGACGCCGATCTTGAAACTGTTGATTCGTTAATTAAAAGTGGTAATGTTATGCTTGACGCAATTATCAACAGCAAGGTGTCATTAGCGCGCAGCCGTGGAATTCTTGTAAACGCCAAAGCAATTGCTGCCGAAGACATGAGCATATCAGACATCGACCTGTGCGTGATTATCGGTAATCTCGTCGACAACGCAATTGACGCTTGCGAGCGAATGGAGCAAGCGGATCAGCGCTTTATCCGTATCTACATCGGCAGCCTGAAAGGGCAACTGTATATCAGCGTAACAAACGCAATGGCGGAAACGACGCGAAATCAATCCGGGTTGTATCCGACTAAAAAAACAGGCGCTTTGCATGGACAAGGCCTGCGCCGTGTGGACGGGGTAGTCAACAAATACGGCGGTTATCTCAACAGGCAAAACGAGCCAGGTGTATTTGCAACCGAGATCATGCTACCGCTTTAAGCGCGGGAAGTATGCCGTTTGCGTACGTAAATGGACGTTTTGCGTACCGATCATCCGTTTGAATGAGCAAACTGGTACGATGTATGCGGAGGTGATGTCTTTTGAAAAAGCAACAGTCCGCAAGTAAAGTATACGGCCTGACGAATAATATCAAGTATTTGAGTAAAAGTATCTGGGCATATGATAAATTCTTTTTTCTGTTTTTACCCCTGCCTGTCATAGCACAGTTAGTCACGGCTGTTCTTGGGATCTACTTACCTAAATTCATCATTGACGCCCTGCAGTCGCAAACGGCTCTATCGTATCTTTTGGCGATCATCGGTGGCTGCGCTGCCGCACTGCTGCTCAGCGAAATCTTGCTCAGAGTATCGAACGACCAGATTATGGTTCGCTCTATGAGCCACCGCGTCAAGCTTGCATCGCTGGTGGGAGAAAAAACAATTTCGACAGATTACGAGAATGTCGCATCCAACGCAGGCCGCATTCTTTGGCAAAAGGCGATGGACGCAACCGAGTCGAACGAATCCAGTACCGAGTCTTTGATTCGCTATCTTGTTTCACTTGCGAAAAATACCGGCGGCCTTCTGATTTACGGAGCCATCCTTGCCGCACTCAACCCGATCATTGTAGGCCTTTTACTGATCGGATCGATTCCGGTCATCTTTGTCGCACGCTACGCTACGCAATATGAGCACAAGCATAAAGGCGAAACAGCTGCTGTCAACAACAAATTGGACTACTTGCGAGAACAGGCATTTGAGGTTGCCAACGCAAAGGATATACGGTTGTATTCCATGGCGGAATGGTTTCTGAATTTGTTTCAGCAGCTCATTGGGCAACGCCACATGTGGAATGTGCGTATTCAGAAGCGCTATTACATTTCGAACGTTACGGACGCATTGGTCATATTATTAAGGGATGGTCTGGCGTATGCATACCTTGTTTATCTGGTGCTGCACGGGCTTGACGTCGGAGAGTTTGTGCTGCTGTTCGGCGCAATTAAAGGTTTTTCCATTTGGTTAAGCGGCATTGTTGACGACGGCGGACGAATCAACCGCGCCTCTCTGCGGATATCGGATCTGCGTGAATATCTGGACATGCCAGATTTGAGCAACCACGGCGAGGGTTATCCTGCGACGACTACGAACGAGGCATGTACCATAGAATTAAAGAATATCAGCTTTACATATTCGGATAGCGAAACGCCTTTGTTTGAAAACTTGAGTGTTTCCATTCAGCCGGGGGAACGGATCGCAATTGTCGGCACCAACGGCGCAGGCAAAACGACGCTAGTCAATATCATAACCGGTTTGCTGCGGCCCAAGCAGGGGGAGTTGCTTATAAACGGTGCAGGCATCGACGAGTATAACATCAAAGATTTTCAGAGTCTGTTCGCTGTCGCATTCCAGGATGCGTGTATCCTTTCGTTTTCAATTGCGGAAAACATCTCCATGGCGCCGCTCGCTGAAACGGACATAGACAGGGTGAATCAGTCACTCTTGGTTTCCGGACTAAAAGAAAAGGTGGATAAACTACCGGATGGCGCATTGACATACCTGAACAACATTTTTGTGAACGACGGCACGCAACTATCCGGCGGAGAACGGCAAAAGTTAATTTTGGCACGCGCGCTGTATAAAGACGCACCGGTTCTGATTCTCGATGAGCCGACTGCAGCGCTCGACCCGATCGCGGAATCGCGGATCTATGAACAGTATTCGCAGATGGCGAAAGGAAAGACGTCTATCTATATTTCACATCGACTGGCATCTACGCGTTTCTGTGATCGGATACTGTTTTTAGAAAACGGAAAGATCATTGAAACCGGTACGCATGAACAGTTGATGGCGAAAAAAGGAAAGTACGCTGAGATGTATACGGTTCAAAGCCACTACTATCAGGAAAATCCGGAGGTGATACAATGAAATCGCGTTCGGAAAAATCTCACTCGGAATGGAAAACACTGACCGCATCCATCCGGCTGCTCAACGAACTTGACAATACATTTCTGCCCGTAGTGATTGGGCGCGCTCTGTTGGATACTGCGCGATATTTCCTTGCGCTGATATTGACGGCTCGGATACTTGACGAATTGCTTGGAGCGCAAGATATCCAAAATCTGGTGATATACGTTTCCATCGTCGTCTGCGGGAGTTTTCTGCTCAAGATCGGCTCCGACTGGCTGGAACGCATGCGCAGAGCAAAATCCCGTACGCTTTCGTCCCGTGTCGATAGCCGGATCAGCGAAAAGATACTATCGCTTGATTACGAATATATGGACAACCCGGTGCTGCACGACCTGCGCCAGCGTATTCTGGAATATGCCAATATAAACGGCGGCATTGCGGCCTTTGCCACGCAGATGGGCGATTTGATTACGAGTGTTACACAGATATTGGCTTCTGTTTTCGTTGCCGCTGCGTTGTTCCTTCCTGCCGCGTCGAACGACTTGTCCGGACTGGCACTGACGATGAATTCGCCTTTCTGGGCGTTTGCTCTGCTGGCGTGCATGGCGGCTACCGTATGGGTGCAGATGCGTTCAAGTCGATTGTACGGCGAATTTCAGAAGGAATTGTTCAACGGCATGATGGGGATTAACCGCATTGGAATTTATATGATGTTTTCACTGTGCGGCGATTATCGAAACGGCAAAGATCTGCGCATCTATGACTCCGAATCCATGATTGCCGGCGTGCACAAGAAATTCGTTTCCGATATGGAGCATTACCTGAAGAAAATGGCGAAAACGAAAACCCGCGTGGAAAGCATGGGATCGATCGCAAGCGGCGTTTTCATGTTTTTGATTTACACATTTGTGGCGCTCAAAGCATTGGCCGGGTTGATTACAATCGGCAGCGTCATGAAGTATGTCGGCGCAATTCAAAAACTTTCTTCCGGTATTTCAGGCTTGTTTGTCGGAATTACAGAGATTCGCGTCAGCTGCGGATTCTTGAAGGATTTACATGACTTGTTGGATCTGCCGGCTTTGATGTATCGCGGCACGTTGCCGGTGGAAAAGCGCAGCGATTACGCGTATGAGATTGAGTTATGCAACGTTTCGTTCCAATATCCGGGAACATCGGAGTATGTGTTAAAAAACGTATCCATGAAGCTCAATATTGGTGAACGCCTTGCCGTCGTCGGCATGAACGGAGCGGGAAAAACTACGTTTATCAAACTGCTTTGCAGGCTGTATGATCCGACGGAAGGCGAAATACGCTTAAACGGAATCGACATCCAAAAATTCGATTATCTGGAATACCTCAGCCTTTTTTCCGTCGTATTTCAGGACTTTTGCGTGTTTGCCTTTCCTGTGGATATGAATATTTCCGCTTCCGCAACACCCGATGAACAACGTGTTTGGGAATGTGCAAAAACAGCAGGAATTTCCAATCGACTGCAAGCATTGTCAGGCGGAATAGGCACATCGGTCGGCAAACTGTTCGATGAAGCGGGAGTTGACTTTTCCGGTGGTGAAAAACAGAAGATCGCGATTGCCCGGGCACTCTATAAAGACGCCCCCGTAATCGTGCTGGATGAGCCGACGGCTTCCCTCGACCCTCTATCAGAGTTTGAGATCTATAGTCGTTTCGATTCGCTGGTCGGTGACAAAACGGCCGTCTATATTTCCCACAGGCTGTCCAGCTGCCGTTTTTGCCACGACATCATTGTCTTTCATGAAGGGCAGATCGTTCAGCGCGGTAATCATGAAACACTACTTCAGCAATCAAACGGTTTGTATCATGAGCTTTGGTCGGCGCAGGCACAGTATTACAATGAAAAAGGCATTGAAAACAAAACTTGCTCTGTAGAGACGTGATTTGATTCTGCCGGACGGTATTGTGTTGCTAACGCTCTCTTTACTCGTTTAGCAGAAACACATGGGACGGAACCGAAATTTAAAGAATAAACACAATCACAAGAATGCTAAAGATTGCATGAGCTGGCGTCGTTTCCAAGCGGCGTCAGTTTTGACTATGAATTCTTCCTTTGTGATTATTGCACCTTAAAACACATTAAACTTTAATAACTCTAACCTTGAAGGATTATAACAAAACTCATGAATCTTTCATGCTAAAATGCGCATACGATTCGTAATTTTATTTGCTTTCTAGCTGTTTTCTTGTTCAACTTGAAATACCAGTATGTTTGCGGTTTTGTAAAACAAAAGGAACTTAGGCATTTTCCTAAGTTCCCTGTTTTGGTGGAGCGAATGCATCCAAATGCAAACTTATTCGTGTTTCTAGGTGGGTTTGGGGTGTCTGTATTATTGTAAACCTATTCGATATGGTCAAGTGTCGGGACATCGTATACGTCCGTCAGAAATGCGACAGTCCCACATTGGTAACGGGGGGCCGCACACAATACACTTCTCCTCTCGTCCATTTAGAGGCCGTTTGACATTCAAATTAATTAAGCTGATTTGCATCTCTCCATGCTTTGTACTCCGCAACATCATCATGGACCAGTTTCAGCGCTAATGCTATTACAGCCGCATCATCAACAAGTCCTATTGCTGGTAGCAAATCCGGGATAAGATCTATTGGGCTTAAAAAGTAAATTAGAGCACCTACAATTGCAATTATGGAGCCAATTGGAATATTCGTGTATCGTTTATTAATATATGCTTTTACAAGTGAAACTAATACTGGTAATTCTGATAAAGCCTCTCCTACCACGGGAACCAGTGCTAGTTTTTTCTCTAATCGTTCGAGAAAAACATCCATTTTGTCTTTATCTTGGATCAGTTTTTTCGCTTTTTTCTTGCTTTGTTCAAAGCGCCTTTGGACCTCTTTTTCACTGAGAACTTCTGCCATTTGAGTTTGAGTAATGTCGTCTGCCATTTTCTTTCTCCTTTAAGTTTTGTATTCACTTTTCATGTTACAACTATTTCTGTTTGAGGCTCCTTCATAATGAGCAATCATAATTGATCTTGTTATTTTCGCGAAATTGTCTTTTGCTTAAAAACCATTAATCTTTATGTGCTATAAAACCTCATTGTATGAAATGCCATATTCAAACAGCCGAATTTCGCTATCAGTTTTGATTTGAGTTTTTATGCAATCCGATGGGTTGTTAAGGCAAATGATACCAAATACATTCGTACCGTTCTTGGCCTTGTGTTTTTTTAACCAGTCAACATACCTTCTAGTTTGTTTATAAGCGTCATCATACCCACTATCTTTTTTTAATTCAATAGCATAAAGGTTGTCATTATCATCTATTGCAAGAATATCAATACGCCCACCATCAATAGGGTATTGTCTTCCATAATAATCTCCTTCAACTTCATATACACGAAGATCAACTCCGAACACAGGCATTTCTTTATCAATTCTTGATACAAGCTCATCTTCCAAAATTCGTTCACTTGAAAACTGATGCAAAGGTAAATAGCTTTTTGTTACTCTTTGATTTTCTGCAGTATCTATATCATCATCAACTACGATTGTTGCGTTGCTTTCAGTTCGCATACAGGCTCGTTCGGTTCTTGTTAACATATCTTTTGAGACCTTGTTACGACCTCTGTTTTCTTGAGCGAATTCCAGAGCTTTTTTGTTCTCTCCTAATGCCAACAGCGCTCTTATTTTATTATTATAACAATAGGGCGTATCCCTATTATCTTTAATACACTCATCAAATAGCTCTAATGCCTTCATCAACTGACCTTGTTGAAAATAGCTGTATGCGAGATTATTTTTTGCATAAAGGTATTTTGGATTCAGACGAAGTGTTTCTTCGTATCTTTCCGCTTCTTTTATATGGTTGCTAGTTTTTCCATATGCCCATGCAAGATTAAAATAAATACCTTCCATAGAATCAATAGTAATAGGACTCGACCTTTTTATTAGTCTTTCATAATAAGCTATTGCGTTTTTCCATAGTTTTTCTGTGTAGTATGAAAAAGCTAATAATTCTTCTGCTAAATACATATCAGGGTGATGCGACAACATACTAATCATTGGGGCAATTGCTTCATCGATGTCTTTTGTATGATAATAGGCTTCCAATGCCAAACATAGTTCGTCAATTCCTGATTCGTATATATCGTTATATGACAATTCTTTTGCGACCCGTGTCCAAAACCCCGGAAAAGCATTTTTAAATACCATTACATACGTGTAAATAAATCTATCGCAATCAATTTTCTCATTTTTGTCTTTAAAGCGGCTAATGAAATGTTCTTGGAGATATAAGAAAACCAACTCATCCTGCTCTTCAAAAAATGCAATAATGGATTTATAGTATGGATTATTTGCCAGCTGTCGATTTCCCATTATTGTTACAAACGCTTTTAAGAAGACATCTTCTCGATAGTCATCTTCAGGATAGTACCTATACCATCCTGTAACAAAAGCAGTCAACAGATAATCGGCACATAATTTATAATCTGCCTCACTTCCGGACTTAGATAAGTATGAAAGTACTTCTTTGCATATTGCTTCATCATTGAAGCTAATATTACTAAAAATTTTATCAATCTCCGTCAATATGATCACCTACAATTGGATTGTCTATTGAATGCATGTCAGAACTATAAGATAATTTCTGAGAATCATCTTTTTTTCCTAAAAAAAAGGGTAATAAATGGTACCGATAATCCGGCAAGGAAAAGACTTGTACGTCTATATGCGCGAGAATAGCCGGTCTTTCTGCGTGGGATTTTACGTTTGTATTTTGTATATGCCATTGTATTCTCCAAATACTTAGTTTAAAGAAATAGGAAATTCATTTGTATCTATATTACTGTTTTTCCAAGCTAGCTGTATAACCAATTTGCCAAAAACACATATCAATAATTTTCATTGGTGGATATTTTAAGCTATGGTTTATGTTGTATACAGGTTCACCAAATAATATTCTATTTACGAGATAATAACCAATTAAACTCTTCAATGAACTCTTCGTGAAATTTGAAGATGCAACACCAGAAATTTTTAATCCGTCTTTAAAAAAGCGGTCGTATGCGGGAACGCAGCCAAGCGTGCCTAAAAGTACTTTGGTTATCAATGTGTCGGTAACATCTGCATTGAACTTTTTTGCATACGGCGAGTATAATTTACGTATTTTATCCGCAAGCGCAAAAATCATATCTATATAATTGTCTGCTTCAAGATCATCTATTGAAGCTTTAAACAAATCAATATAATCTTTTGAAAACAATGTTCCTACTACATCCATGTGTACAAGATAATCTTGTTGTACTAAAAAACTATTTCGCAACATACCCCAACTAGCCAGATAACAAGCAAGATGTAAACAAGCGATTTTTCGGACTTCGGAATCAGTTGAATTATAGTTTTCATGAAAGTAACAATAGCAGTGTTCCCATGATAGATATCGGGCATGAGGGTCACTTCGGATTAAATCATAATACGCATCTGATTTTTCAAATAGTATATTGGTGTAAATGGGGGATTGCAAAGATTTATATTTAACTGAAGCTTCTTTATTGCTAGATAGTTGATAAGTAGTGGAAATAGAACTGGATATCCCATACGAATATGGTTGTTGTGCCCCCATTTTGTTAATTTTTTTTGCTCGGACCATTTCTTCTAATTTGCTAAAGACAATAGATTGATGTTTTCCTTTTCCGTATATGGACTCTGCAATATCTCGTGCGGTCATATACGTACCTTTTTTCTCGAGAAGCGTTAGAATTCTCTGCTCTTTTTCATAACTGTCAAGTTTCATGAAAGCTCCTTGAATAAGTTTAAAACTATGTACGAGGAATCAAGATATTAAAATTTAATATTATCGAAAAGAGATGAAGCGTATATAGAATAAAGGTAATGCAAGTTGATTACCGATATTATACAGCATGAGATAATTTCTGTCACCTAAAAAACGCAGCTAAAGAGTAATGGATCAGCTCCCAAGTTAAATCAGCTCATGTTACTTTTCATTTGAAAATTTATTATAATATCCCCAGGAGGTCACTTCTCTGCTGTTCGAGATATAATTCGTCTAAATAAAAAATCCCTTGGAACCCAACGAATATTTATAATAGCATTGTTTGACCGTAAAAAACGGAGCGAACGCATCCAAATGCATACTTGTTTGTGTTCTTAGGTGGGTTTGGCGACAACTTTTTTTTATAAGGTTCCACTGGTTTGCGCGAGTGTGAATATCTCGTAAGCGTCCGTCAGCGTCTGCGATCGGATCGGTTGGTGTGCGTAATCAACGCTACTTGTCGAATCGAATGACCGCTTTCACAACATCTTTTGCATTGCTGGAGACAAAATCAAACGCCTCTTTGACGTGGTCAAAATCAAACTCGTGGCTCACGATGCTCTTGACGTCGATCGATCCGCTCGCAATCGCGTTGATCGCGACAGGATACAGATTGCGATAACGAAAGATAGTCTTCAGGTTTCCCTCTTTCCCCATGAGCTTCATGAAGTTGAACGAGGTTTCGTCCTGCGCTGTCATACCGACGAGCACAATCGTTCCACCACGGGAGACGACGTCCGCCGTCTGCTTGATGGTGATCCCGGAGCCTGCGGTCTCGATGACGACGTCCGCACCCTGCCCCATGGTCAGTTCCGCGATTTTCTCCACCGCGTTGCATTCCCGCGCGTTGATCGCCTCCGTCGCGCCGAGCCTGCGCGCCGTTTCGAGGCGGTTTTCCAGTAAATCAACGACATAGATCTTGGACGCACCTCTTGCCTTACAGGAGAGCAGCGTCACGAGTCCGATGCAGCCCGCGCCGAAGATTACGACGACGTCGCCGAGCTTCACCTCGCCCATGCCGGAGGCGTGCAATCCGACCGCAAGCGGCTCCACCAGCGCACCTTCCAAATTGGAAACGTGATCCGGCAATTTGAAACACATGTCTTCCGGATGGGTAACGTAATTGATGAACACACCGTGGTACGGCGGGGTAGCAAAAAACTCTACATCCGGACAGAGATTGTATCTGCCGGCCTTACAGTATTTGCACTTTCCACACGTTTTTCCAGGCTCCAGTGCAACCCGGTCTCCTGTCTTAAGTTTCTTTACGCCGGCACCCGCTCCGACCACTTCGCCCGCGCACTCATGTCCGAGTATGAAATCGCCTTCCACAACAAAATCACCAATCCGGCCATGCTGATAGTAATGCATGTCCGATCCGCATATGCCGACCACGTCCACCTTGATCAGCACTTCATTTTCGCCCGGCGTCGGCACGGGGATCTCTTTCATGATCATATTGTTGGTCCCGTGCATATATGCCGCTTTGTTTTTCATCTTCATATACCTCAAAATAGAAACGTTATTTATACTTTGCAGAAAGGCCCGGCAACGGGCTTTGCGGGGCGCTGGATGCCGTGAAAATCGGCATCGAATATGATATCTTCGCCATTTGGGCCCTCAAAGCGTTCTTCCGGTTCAAAGGCCATGCCCAGCGTATCCGAGCTAATCATATTTGCCTCAGGGAGGTAGTCCAGCAGATTGGTCACAACTCTGTAAGCGCCGTTCTCTTCCTGCAGTTCCAGCATAATGGTGTGCTCGTTATCTATGGCAGCGTCAGCCTCTATGTCGCAGGGACGGGCGCCATTGAAATATACGTTGCCGCCGGTCCAGACCGGCAGCGGCATATAATATTTATCCCGGGTGGTGGCAGCCCCTTCACCGCAGTAGCCTTCGAAATGGCTCTTCCAGGTTTCTTCCGTCATGTAGCCGCTGTAGGGAATGGTGCCTGCGGTCAGATTAAAGTCATCCCATTCGTGATCCCGGAAACTGGCGCACAGGTTTTTGAGTCCCGCCCTGATAGGCTGCTGCACAAACACGTTGTTATAAAAACGGACATCCCCGTGGAGGATGGACATGACCCCTGTGATTTCTGTGCGATGCGGTTTATGGATCGGTGTATATCGGGTAGAGTCATACTGCCTGGTGCCGTTCTTGACGCCGCGGCCAACGGCTGTGATGGCACCGCCGAACAGATTGTGGACAAAGGCAACACCTTGCGTGGGGAGTTTCACAGCACGTTCAGTCAGCAAAATGTTATTGTCCACCAGACAAGGGCCATGGGCAATCTCAATAAACAAATCTTCGCCCATACTCAGGCCGGAACCATGCTCCGGCGTCAATAAATAATCTCTGGCAAGGCAATTGTCGTGGAAGAGGTTGCAGGAAACGCGTGTGCCCTGGGTCTGCCAGTCCAACCAGATGCCGCGCGTACAGTGATGGAAATGGTTGCTCCGGATGATGACATCGATCGCGGCATGGAATTTGATGCCGCCGATTTCAGCGCCGGCAAGATTTCCCTTGTTGTTGATGTGATGGATATGGTTGTTTTCAATCAAAGAAAAAACGCAACCCAGATTGCCGACGATGCCGGTTTGGCCGCAGTCATGAATGTCGCAACCCCGAACGGTGTGGGAGCCAATGGTCTCCTTGCTCCAACCGTCAAGTTGGGCGATGAAGGAGCAGTCCCTTTGGGTCTGGGCGCCATCCTTGAATATATACTTAGACCACTTATTATCATTGTGCTGCTGACGATATTTGCCGAGGGAAATACCGGAACATTTAGAATGGGATACTTCGCAGTCCTCAATGACCCACCCCTTCGACCAATGGGGTCCGATCATACCCTCCTGTACCGCAGTGGGCGGCGCCCATTGGGTTGCGGCCTTGGTGACAACGAACCCGCTTAGCGTAATGTAATCGACGTGCTCCTGTTCCGGATAGAAGCAGTGGGCACGCACACTGATTTCAGTGTGCTCTTCATTGGGGTTTTTACCCTGAAAGTTGGCGAAAATCAGGGTGTCGTCATGGTCGTTCGCCTGACAGGTATACCAGGTATGCTTCGTAAATTCTCGATCCCAGGAACTGTCGAAGAACTCCGGGGCGAGAACTTTTTGAAGTGTATCTTTCTCATATAGAGATTTGCCGTTTAAAAACACTTCGCCGGTATGTGCGGGAATGCTCTGATCCAGCCAGTCACCGTATACCAGCGTGGTATATGGGTTGTATTTGTAAAAATACGCGTTGGGCACCTTGAGTTTCCACACATCGCCTTCATAGTGTTCCCAGGTGGTGAACCGGTCTGCGCCGGTGATGACTGCGCCCCCGTGCACCGTACTGCGATACACAACGGGTTTCTGCTCGGTTCCTGCAAATACTGGACTGACGTCCTCCGGGTATTCGCCCGGTGCGACCAGAACTTCATCCCCGGGCATGGCGATCGACGCAGCCTGCTGGATGAGACGAAAGGGGTGCGCCTGACTGCCATCGCCGTTGGGTGCAGCGCATCTATCGATAAAAAATTTCATAACAGTTCCTCCTGAATTCCAATGTGAAGCGTAAAATACGAACCCGATATTTCAATCAATCAGGCTATGCATGAAAAATGGTTTTGGGTATCAGTGTGATGAAAGACCAGTGCACCCCGCAAAGTCAAAACTGCGAAAAATCCGCAGTTGCGAAGCGCTACTTTATATGCGTAATCATAGCCTCTCGAAATTTGCTGGGAGAGAGGCCGGTGATTTTCTTAAATGACCGGTTGAATGAGGACAGGCTGGAAAAGCCGGAGTCAAAAGCGATGTCGATGATCTGCACGCCGGGGTTTAAAAACAGGGATTGGGCGCGCTTCACCCGAACTTCTGTGAGAAAGTCTACAAAGGTAGAGTTGGTGTATTGTTTGAACAGATGCGCAAAGTACGATTTGCTGACCCCCATAAAATCAGCGGCATCGTCCAAAGTCAGGGGTTTAGAGGAATTTTCGGAAATATACAGGCAAACGTCTGCCATTTTCTTTGTCATTTTCTGCTTTGGGTTTGCGGTTCCGGGTAGAGCTTCGTTTCTCCTGTTGATGCAGTCTTGCCCGACTTTCTCAAAAAAATCCAACAGCAGCGCATACATACGCACTTCCTTCAAGTGGGTGTCGGCGTTCTGAGCGGCAAAAAACTCTTTCAGGACCAGCACAATGCGGTCGCAGCTTGCACAGGAAGAATCGTATTTCAAATAGGGGAATTGAGAAAGAAGCGCCATCTGGGTACTCAATTCATTGATAATGGAGAGCATTTCACTGGAAAATTGGGCGACCCATAGAGAGGTCCCTTCACATTTGATGATTGTATGAAGATCGCCGGGGTATATAATCAGGATGTCATTCAGATTCAGGGTATATTTTGTGAAATTGATTTCCACTTCGTTTCCGTCGGAAATGCTGACCAGAATTTCTACAAACGGATGCCAGTGGACTTTGTTGATATAAGACATATCAACTTCGTTGGAAACATTAAAGTTTTTTCCACCTTCGATGTCTATCGATTCGTAATATCTGTTTCTAAGCATTTGGGCATCCCTTTTTTTAGATATTGATTAGCATCTCGCTGATTAGTTTTGCCAGCATCCTAAAAAACGATGTAAAAAATTCAATAAACGACCGGCGTGGTTGATGTCAAGATCAGTGCAATCTGAGACGCATAATGAAGAGGCTTGAAATTCATTATTGCAATTTACAAAGGTACCTTTGCCGACGAATCTGTCGGCAGTGATCGGGGATAACCCTCTGCACAAACGCCCGCACGGCTTCTCTCGTCTCGGAATGTGTCCATTATATCAGTTCTTTTCCATGGGCGTGAAGGAGTTTCCAACCGTACATTGCCCCCGGTATACTATTTTGGTCAACCCATCACGGTATTTATCAGTTCATGGTCACCTGTTCCCTGCTCACCGAAGTCTAAACACTCTCCTCTATAACCGGTTAAGGAATTAGTACGGCTTTCTCTGCGGTCTCTTCGATCAAGGCGTTAAAAGCTTTTTCCGCGTCTTTCAGCGCATATGCGGTGATGTATTTTTCCACATTCAACCGTCCGTTTGCAACTAGTTCCAGTGCCTGTTGATTTTGCGGCACTGTTGAAGCATGCGCGCCATACACGCTCGCCTCTTTGTAATGAATCAGGTTGCTGTCCAAATGAAAATTGTTATCACCTGGCAGCCCGCCAAAAAGGCTCATCCGCCCATTCTTATACAACAATTCCAACCCCTGGCGGTGTGTGACACCGGCAGGGCATGCTGTAATGACAAGATCCACGCCGGAACAGTCGACAATATCTTTCACCTGATCCATATATGCTTTGTCGCTCGAGTCAATCACATCCGCCCGTGGTACAAACGTCTTCGCTTTATTGCGTCTTTTCTCCGAAACCTCAGCAATAATGACGTTCCGCGCGCCCTGCATCAACGCCAGCTCCGCATGTATGCAACCCAAATATCCCGCGCCGAAGATCAGCACACTATCGCCCTCTTCTATTTTCAGGTAACTCTGTGCGTTGATGGCGCACGCGACCGGCTCCACAACACTGGCAGCCAGATTGGAAACGCCATCCGGCACACGAATCAGATGTCCCCGCTCTATCGCCGCCGCCGGTATTTTAAAGTACTCTGAAAAAGTTCCCGGATACTGAAACCCGATCGTCTGTAGCGAATCGCACATGTTCGTGCGCCCTTTTCTGCAGCTTCTGCACTTTCCGCAGCCAATCGCAGGGGCTATGATATAGCGGCCGGATAAACGCCCGCCTTTTCCGTTCTCCACGATTTCATAACACGCTTCGTGCCCGATCGTGATTGGTGTCTTAAGCTTTTCATTGCCGAATCGGTATGTCCTAAGGTCCGTGCCGCAAATTGACGCACACAGAATTTTTGCAACAGCCTCCCCCTCGCCTGCTTTCGGCATGGGTAGCTCCGTTATCGTAAAATTCTTTCCGCCGAGATACTCAAACGCTTTCATAACGACTCCTCATTCTATCCAAGGCAGAAACAGCACTTTGTTGAAAAATAGCTCCTTCTTGTAGATCTGATCAAAAATATCTGGAACATCTTCCAAGGGCAGTTTGTGCGTAATCACTTTCTCCGCATCGATTGTGCCATCTGCAAGAGCCGCCACCGCAAGTTCCCATTCCCAGCCGGGAAACGGCTTGGAAAATGAGTTCCATGATCCAACCATCGCTTTTTCTCCGCGCATCACCCAGTCCAGGCACTCTTCCGATAATGTTAAAGGCTTGTGCGATATGCCGAGGAATACCATTGTTCCATGTTTCGCCGTTGACATAATGGCATTGTGCTGCGCCGCTGGAAATCCGGAAGCATCAATGCATACATCGACTCCGCCATCCGTTGCCTTTAATATGGTGTCAACTACATTCTCTTCCCGTCCGTCAACCGTTATATCCGCGCCACAGTTTCGCGCGACTTCGAGCTTTCTTTCATCCACGTCCACTGCAACCACGATTTTTGCGCCTTTGGCTTTCATGTATTGTAGTGCATACAACCCGATTGCACCTGCGCCAAATACGCAAACTTTATCTCCATTTTGGAAGCCGCCGCGTTTGATCGCGTGCAGCGCATTCGCAAGAGGGTCGGCAGTTGCAGCCGCTTCATAGGTCACATGGTCGGCGATCTTCAAAAGATTGGTTTCCGGCACAGCAATATATTGCGCAAATGCGCCATCATTGCGGGACCCGAAGTATTTGTAATTCCTGCACAATGAATAATGCCCCTGTTCACAGAATTCACATGCAAAGCAAGGAAGTATCGGCGGCACAGTCACACGATCCCCTGATTTGAAACCGGTTATCGCATTGCCCGTTTTTATAATTTCACCGGAAAACTCATGCCCTGGGGTAATCGGTGATATATGCGCGCCATATTGGTTGATCCGGGGAATATCCGAACCGCAAATACCCACCGCCATAATTTTAACCAGCGCCTCATTTTCTTTGATCTCGGGAACGGAAACCTGTTCTAGTCTGAGATCTCTTGGTGCATACATTCTGATTGCTTTCATCGTATTGTTCATTTTATTTTCGTTTACTCCGCTCTTATGCAAGTTTTTTTGCTTCGCGTCTGCCGCATTAGTCATCCTGTCTGCCAGCAGACTCGCTCTATTGAATAGTTTGTAACCGGGCAAAAAGATCATGTAATTCGATCATATACTTCTCATAGATTGATAAATACTTCTCGTAACGCGCTTTTTTGATCCAGTCAGGCTTGTATTCCCTCTCGACTATTACATAGGATTTTGCAGTCTGTTTTAAGTCGCCGAACACCCCGATAGCATTGCCCGCTAGCATTGCCGCCCCCCACATGGCAACATCTTCCCTGTTGAGCGCCTGATATGTTTTCCCTTGTACATCGGCACACATCTGCGTCCATACTGCCGACTTGGCGCCGCCGCCGATGATGCGAATCGCATCCAGCGTATATTCCGGATACAGTCTCTCGATGCTTCGAATACACAGCGCAAAGTCATAAGAAAAGCTCTCGAGCAACGCGCGATAGAAATGCTCCTTCGTATGACTCCAGTCATGACCCATCCAGAGCCCTCTTAAGGTTCCGTCCAGCGGCATACTGCTTCCGCCTAACAGGCCGAGCGCCATTACCCCGTCACACCCAGGTTCAATATTTGCAACTTTTTCATCCATCATCGCAAACATTTCCTTGCTGCTAACGCCTTCCTGTTTGACAAACGTATTCATGAACCAGTCAAGCGTAATACCCGATCCGGCCACAAAATGCGTCGCATAAAACTCGCCGGCGATCGCAGACGGGATCACATCCAATCGTCTTTCTAAAAAGTCGGGCCGGTATTCCTCAACGCAGCAACTGATTTCGCCGTATGAGGATGCTTCAAAAATCATGTCTCCCGGTGTTACAATCGCCGCGCCCAAACACCCGGCCGGTTTATCGCCTGCGCCTGAGACCAAAGGAATACCCGCTTTCAACCCTGTCTCTTTTGCGCTTATATCAGACAAATAGCCACAAATTTCATTTGAGTTAACGATTCTCGGCAAGAATTTTTGGTCGAGTTCAATCGCGTCGCAGATTTGTTTGGACCATCTGTCATTTCTGACATCCGCCAAGCCGGTCCACTGCGTAAACGTACGATCTATGACGGCATCTTCTATCGGCAAATCGCCAAGCTTGCCTATCACATAGCCCGAAATCATCAAATACTTTGCGATTTTATTGCTCTCAAGTGGATACTCCTTTTTAAACCACTCGAACTTTGGTGCCATTTGCGGAAAGTTTGTTCCGCCGATATCCAGAAACTCGTCCCGGAGTTGCGCCATTTGGCGCTCAGCGTAGGGCATATATCGGCTGTCAAGCGAGCAGGACCAAGTCGTAATGTCATTCCAGTGCTCGTCAACGCCCATAAAGCCGGACATCTGGCCTGTAAAGGCAATTGCTTCTATGTTCGTCGAACGATCACCCAAAAAGTTTGTCACTTTTTTGATGCAAGCAAGTACGGATGCGAATAATTCCTCCCCCTTCTGTATGAAAACGCCCGGGCTGGGACGATAGTCCTTAACAGGCTCTGTTTCCGACGCGACACATTTACTTGCTGTGTTGTATACGCCGACTTTTATAAAACTTGTCCCCAGATCCACAGACATCAGTAATATGTCTTTCATCTTGCTTTCTCCTTTGGTTATCTTATTGCAATAAAATAATTCAGGATTTTAAAAATCAACTCTATTTAACGACTCTTCTTAATAGAAGCTCTGGAAGAAATTCTTTGTTTACTCTTGTTGAATCATCTCTATCTCAACCCCGTTGGGATCGACAATCAGCATAATCAACATATCGTTGAGTTGTTTGATTTTTGTGGGTTCTAAATTGATCGGACAGCCTGCCTGGCGGCAACGCCAGTATGCTTCTTCGATATCATCCACACGAACTGCGAAATGGCGGTAGATCCCAATATCTGTATTGCCAGCAATGACATGCTTCTGTTCATTCTTATATTCAATCAGCTCCAACTTTACATCCGGCAACTGATATAAATGAAGCACATGATCCCCCATGTCAACGATGTTGACACGGCTCAATCCAAGCACATTCTCATAAAAATCAATGCTTTCCTGCAGCTTGAAACAGTTGATCGTAATATGATCCACGGCAGTGATGATCATTTATTTATCCTTTCGTTCAATCGTTACCTATCGCTCTCGTGCGGCAGGGCCATAGCAGGTTTCTGTTATGGCCCTGCCGTGTGAATTTTTTATGTGTCAAACTCGAATAAAACGCGCAACCGTTCATTCTATTCTCATGTTGATATCAGACGACAACGAACTCAACACCCCAAATGTCGCATAACTGTTCAAGGCGATCCAGATGATCTCCGGTCCACATCACCTGATGATGCGTGCCGCCATACTTCAGCCATCCATCCATAGCGGCTTTGACACCGTTGTCCGGTTTAAAGAACGTATGGTTCATCGGTATGCCCGGGATTATTTGTGTATCGAGCACTTCGCCGCGCATCGCCACCATGCGGTACTTGTCTCCGTTGATCGGCACCAGGGAAGCAACCGTTGTTGTTCCCAACTCTGCGCTGAATATCGGTGTTGGCGGGTTGTCTTTGTTGCCGATATCCAGCGGACGGTCTATCAACATGACTGGTCGATCTTTCCGCGCAATCTTCCAGTTGCCTTCGCCCATATGCGCAAACATGCAAGCGTCGCGACCAAAATCCAATGAATACATTTCCGTGAAATGCGGATCACCAATCAGCAAATGCCCCGCTGCCATGAGCGCTAAGATATGAACATCGCCTTCTGCGGAATAGGCATAGCCTTTTGCCATCATATTGCATGCTCCCAGGATCGGAAGCTGATCCAATCGACCGTCTTCCTCATAGATCATGAAGTTGGCGGAAAAGCCGTCATACTTCTTTGCTTCTATGAATTTTTCAAATGCCAACTGCAATTTGGCGGCGTAACGGTGGTTCTTCTCCGGTACGTCCCGGACTTCGAAGTTCTTTTTATCCTCCGCAACCTGCGCATCGATTTCGGATTCCGTGACGCTGTCCATCAAAGACACAACCTGACCGACGCCTTCATGCAACACTTCGATCCCGAATTTCTGGAAATATGCCACTTCGTCGCCCAAGATATCGCCCATGTTCTGCATTTTCTGCATAAGCGCCAGACGGCAGCTTTTCAGACGTCGTGCCGTATTGGCCGCTAACGCCCAGTTTTCAACGAACGTTTTGAATCGTTCATTCTTCCAGTCTTCCGTGATAATCGCCGGTTGGTAACCCAGTCTCATCAGCATGTTGGAGGTATCCTGTATGCCGTGGATACCCTGATTGGTTGTTAAAAGGCTCCAGTTCCAATCATCCGTAACGTCGGGCAACGGCTGAATGTTGGCGAGCAACACAGGCAAGTTGTTTTGTTTGAACGCCTGAACGATCCGCATACCCGGGGAGTACAGGGTGTTGATAATCATAATACCGTCGAGATTCGCTTCGTTAAAGTGTTTCACAATGCGTTCTGCATCCGGGCGTTCTTTTGAGAGCCCCGGGAAATCAACTTGCACGACATCGGCCAGTTGGGCGACCACATCCTGAACAAATTTCGTCTGATTCGCCGGGATTTCCGGCTGAGAATGATCGTACAAACCCTGCATCAGCGCCAGAATACCAATTTTTGGTTTCATTTTTTGCAACATCAAATCAACCTCTTTCTCAAAGTATTTTCAAAATGTGTTCTGAAATCGTGATGAAACTCTTTTCATTCCAGACTCGGATATGTGTCAATGTTCTTGGCTTCAATCTGTCACGCAACTTATTTGCATTTGCTGAGTTTAATTGTATGGACGGAACGATCCGCATCTTTTTTTAGCGTGTATTCCGCATCCGCTCCTGAATTTGAGATCACATATTCACCCCGGTATCCACTCAACAGCGCCATTCCGTCTGCATCCGTGTGCAACATACCTGAGGATGTCCATTCTTCATGAATCAATCGCTTCAGCTCCCGATAGGCGGGCTTGATCGAATTGTCCTCCCGAATCACGCCACTGGGTGCATGAAGCCAGGCCCCGTCCGCAAAGTCCCAGCCGGTAACCGCCTCGACCAGCGGATGCGCGAAGAGAATCTCATACATTTCCTTCCATTCCCGCCGCTGCCGCTCCTCTCCTTCCGGGGTAGAGGGCCATTGTTCCACCTGATAATCGTTCAAATCTACAATCTCCGGCGGCATGAGGTCTCCGGAAACCAGCGTATTCTCCGTGAAATGCAACGGAAGGCCGAAGCAGGAAAACCGCTCCAGAATCTCCTCAAGCCGTTCGCGGCCCATGTAGCCCTGATGCTGGTGGGTTTGCAGGCCGATTGCCGAAATTGGCACGCCCGCATCCAGACAGCCAGCGATCAAATCCCGATATTTTTCCGATAAATTGAAATCGTTTATCAGCAGAACCGCATCCGGGTTCGCTTCTTTTGCCGCTTCAAATACAGCCTTGACCAAAGGAATCTGACCGTATTCCTTGCAAATGCGTGTGATCGCATTATCATAGCGGTCATATACGGGCATGATTACGACTTCATTAATCACATCCCACATATCGATCACACCGCGAAACGCGGAGACCTCTCTGTGGATCCGCTCAATCTGCTTTTTCAGAATTGTGGCATTATCATACTCCATTAACCAATCTGCGCAGATGGTATGCCAGCACAGGGGGTGCCCCTTGACCCGGACATTCCGCTCCTGCAGGAACCTGGCTGCGGACATGCGGCTTTCTGTCATTACTTCCCCTTCCCTGGGCTCAAAACCACCCCAGTAAAAAGGAATTGTTCCGTAATTGAACAGCTCCAGCCACTTATCCATCCGATCCTGATAAAACTGTTTATCCGGAGATATCTTATCCTGATAAAAATCTATTTTTCCGTGGTTATTACGGGCGGTTGCAGGCAGGCTGTCAAATGCGCCGCTGCCAAACAGAAATTCATGATTCGCCAAGCGATATTCCAGAGTCGCATTGGCTACCGGATTCCCGTTTTTATCCGTAATTCGGAGCATTTTGGATGCGATTCTGTTTTGATACGTTTTATTTTCCATCTGCCGACCAACCTTTCCAGTTACCAGGGATAGGCTTCACCTTCATAGGTGATAAATGCGTCTCCCTGTTTGTCCCTTCGCCTTTCTTCAAACAGCACCCGCAGCAGCTCCGCATGGTCATATGGAATCAGCGGAGCATCTGCGTTTCCTTCATTGGTGCGCATCCATCCGGGTTGGATACAGATGGCATTCATATTCTCCTCATCCCGAAAGGTGTTGCGCAACACCATTGTTGCCATATTCAGTGCCGCCTTTGCCATACCGTAATCAATCATATTGGTACGGTAGCATCTGCCGATGCTGCCCGCCTCGGAGGAAATGTTGACAACCAAAGCGGCACTGCTCTTTCTCAGCAGCGGCAGCAGCGCCTTTGTTACCCGCAGCGGGCCGACTGCGTCCACATCTACCACACCGGCAATATAATCCAGATTGGCTTCATCCAGCGTTTTGTCATAATCCGGCGATACGATAACAGCATTGTTGATCAGAAGATCAACACGCTCAAACTTATCCGCAACCGCTTCTACTGCCGCCGTTACGGAAGCTGTGCTGCTGATATCCATGGTCAGGATGTACAGCGTTTCGGGATGCTCAGCCTGCAGCGCATCCAGCGCCTCTGAAGGTTTTCGAACACCGGCGAACACCGTATCTCCCTGTTCCAGATATCGAAGAACCAGATTATATCCCAACGCCTGCTTTCTGCCTGTGCCGGTAATCAATACATTTTGTGCCATTTTTCCTCCCGCACTTCAAACATCGTATGAGATGGCATTCTAGTCCTGATAGTGTTCCTTCACTTCCACCAGAATGCCCAGGTCCTTGGACGCGTCAAAATACTCATAGGCTTCATAGCCCTTTTCTTGCTTGAAGATAGATGCGTATCCCGCTTGCTGCATGACTTCCTCATCCGCCTCCAGCGGTCCGGCGGACAGAAGACATACGGAGCAAATGGACGTTCCATGCTCCTTGAGCCATACGGACCAGGGATCATTCTGACCCATAGGCTGAATGATTTCGAACCAGAAATTATCGCTGAACACACTCTCCACACGCATGGACAGATCGGTAATATCCTCGCCCATGTACTTAGTAAAGGGTGTTCTGATCATCTTGTGATCCCCCTCCTCAACTGGAGCGGTGCCGGTGCCAAAAAGCTTTTTATAACCAGCTACAGTTTGATCCAGATCATCGGTTACGACGATCACCTTTATGATGTTTGTCGAAGACAGCGCCATTTGTTTCTCTCCTGTTTCTGTTTTTATTATTTGTTTGTAAAACCACCGTCTGCAATGATCTCCGCTCCGGTCACATAAGAAGATTGGTCGGAAGCCAGAAACAGCGCGATAGCCGCAATTTCCTCCGGTTGACCGATATGTCCCAGCGGAATCTGGGAGACCACAGCGCGATAGGTATCTGCGTCTCCATGGACGAAATCGGTGAACGCCTTGGTTTCTGTGGGCCCGGGGCTGATAGCGTTGGCTCGAATACCGCGCTCAGCTAGTTCTCCCGCGAAGGAACGCGCCATTGACCGCACCGCTGCCTTGGCTGCATTATATACGAGCGCATTTTTACCGCCCTGGAACCCTGCAATCGAAGAAATCAGCACAATCGAGGATTTCTCCGACATGCTTGGTAAAACTTTTTGCACCGTAAAGAATGCGGAAAATACATTCAGATTCATGGTCAGATGGAAAAGCTCCGGTGTAATTTCCGGAATCGGGTTCTGAGGGCCGTTACCCACAACCGGTACAACTGCCTTCAGCTTCCGACCGGTCGCGCGCACTACTTCTCCCAAGCGCTCCAGATCTTCAATTTTAGTGGCATCCATCTGTACAACCTCCAATACCTGGGGATTGCCGCTGTATACCTTCCGTGCATGCTCCAGATTGTAGTCGCCGATGATCACATCTGCGCCTTCCGCCATGAAGCGTTCCGCAATGGCTCTGCCGATACCGTCGCCAGCACCTGTGACAACGCACAGCTCACGATTTAGAAGCTTTTCCACTTGTTTTTCCTTTCTGATATGCAAACACCGCCGCATCCGGATTCTTAAAGAACCGGATGGGAGTTTGATTGCAGCGGGGTTGATTATGATTTACTTCAGCGCGCCGGCGACCATGCCTCTTTCGAAATTCTTCTGCATCAACAGATACGCCACGATTTCGGGTACAGCCGTCATAACCGCGGCAGCCAGAATCTTGGTCTGGTCGTTCGTAAACTCGCCTTGGAAATACTGTGGCAGTAGTGTAACCACGCCCAGATCGGGACTCTGCAAGAACAGTAGCGGCAGCAAGTAGGCATTCCAAGCGTTGATTAACGTCAGCACAATGATTGCAGATGCAATGGGCTTGGTCAGGGGCAGGATCACAGCGGTGAATACCTGCCAAACGCTAGCGCCGTCAATCCTCGCTGCTTCCATCAGTTCGCCGGGGATACCGGCGTCAAATTTCCGCGTCAGCAATATTGTGAATGGTATCTGCAGCGCCGCAGTAGGCAGGATGATTGCAAATAAGGTATTGAACATATGCATCTTCTGAAAGGTGACGAACAGCGGAGTCAACAGAATGACCTCCGGTAGGGTCAACGCGATCAGAATCATCCAGAAGAAAAATTCTTTGTATTTGATTTGCAGCTTAGCAAAGCCGAAACCGGCAGTCATGCTGAACACATATACCAGCGCAATCACACCGGCGGCGATAATTGCCGAGTTGCGGAAATAGATCAGAACCACACCCGTGTCCCAGACCACCTTATAGTTATACAGACCACGCCCGCCAAGACTGCCCAGCACCATCTGCACCAGAGGAATCAGGTAAGGAACCGTCATGACAAGCAGGAGCAGTTGGAGAAGAATCTTGTTTTTTTTGCTACGTACCTCAAACATATCATCCGTCTCCTTTATTTAAATAATTGGTGGCCAGAGCGCCGCCGATTGCCAGAACCAGCAACGTAACGGACAGCGCAGCGGCATAGCCCAGATGCGATTGGCGAATGCCCTGCCGGTAAATATAAGTACCGAGGAATTCCGTCGCATGGTTGGGGCCTCCGGTTGTAATCAGTTGCGGTATATCAAAGGTTTTCAGAGCGCCGATAATGCCCAGCATCGCCAAAGAAACCGTGGTACCCTTGCATTGGGGAAGTATCATAGTAATCAGCGTACGGATATTACCTGCGCCGTCGATCCGGGCTGCCTCGAGCACTTGCTTATCCACTTGGCTCATTGCCGCATAATACAGGATGAAGCTCATGCCCGTGAACTCCCATATCGTTACGGCCATCAGCACAAAGAGCGCCGCATTAGGATCTGCCAGCCAGTTCACCGTGATCGGCAGATTCAGCGTATCGAAGAAGGACTGCAGCACCCCTTGCGGAGAGAACAGGAGGCGGAACACAGGGGCCATGGTTGCAGGCGCCAGAATCGTAGGGATAAAGATAATGCACTTATGCAGGGTTGACAACTTCACCTTTGAATGCAATATGGCAGCAAACACGAAACCAAGGGTATTCTGCACGACGAAGGTAATGGCGAAATAGACTGCCGTGTTCTTCAAGCAGAGCCAAAACACCCGGTCATTAATCATCTTGACAAAGTTCTTCATCCCCACACTGGTGCGTTCCGGGTCCAGCCCGTTCCATTCCAGCGTCGAGAGTGCGAACGTATGAAAAATGGAGTAGTAGATAATGGCCACCAAGAACAGGAGTGCCGGAAGAATCCACGGAAACCCGCTGATATAAGTGGAAGATTTCATTTTCTTGTCTTTCACTAAACGATCACCTCATAAAAGGAAGTTGTCCTTATGGTAAAGATAGGGGCATAGCGACTATGCCCCTATCCTTTCACTTTAGTCTAACATATGCCATTCGGGCAGACGCGGACTGCAGATTCTTACATGCTGTCTTCGTAAGCCTGCTGCAGCTGAGCCGCACCATCCGCGGGTGTCAATGTTCCGGAAGCAATACCGGCCAGAACATCCATCATCGCCTGATTCAGGTCAGCATTGATGTCGGCAAAGCGCGGGTTGTCTCCACCGGAGGTTGCATTCGCCAGATAATCTTTGATTGCCGCTTCCTGCTTCTCAGGGTTGACCAGTTCCACAACATTCCAATCGGGTGTTGCGGACTTCAGAGAGGGAACCACGTTCAGGGAGTTCGCGATTACCTGCGTGCCTTCCGTAGAAGTGCAGAGCCACACCGCAAAGGCGATTGCGGCATCCAAGTTCTCAGAGCTGGCAGCAACAGCAGTGCCGTAATCCAGATCGCCGAACATGGAGCCAACATTCCCTGTGCCGGCAATGTCGGGGAAATTGATGGGGATCATAGTGAAGGGATCTGCGGTAGAAGATGCGGATTCCATGGCCGCCCTCATGGTGTCGGGCGTAGCGTTCATGGTGTACCAGGAACCCATCATAACCATGGCAGCCTGCTGAGACATGAACAGGTTGTTTGCTTCGGGATACTGCATCAGGCCCAGTGCGCCGTCCTGCATAATGCCTTCGTCAAACAGGCTCTTCCACAGTTCCAGACCTCTGACCAGGGCGGGATCGGTCCACGAGACTTCGCCTCTGCATGCCTGAGTGAAGACGCCGGGCGCCACGTTATCACAGATTGCGTGATAGGTATCCATGTTGAACGCGCCCATGCCTGCGCCCTGAACGAAGCCGATGATGCCGTTGGCTTCGAAGATCTCAACAGCAGCCTTCCACTCTTCCATATTTGTGGGGATGGTTACATTGTACTTGTCAAACAGATCCTGATTGATCCAAAGGTTGCCGGAGTAAACCGCGCCAACGCCCAGTCCCTTCAGCTCGCCGTCAATCGTCATGGTGCTGATAGAGGATTCCGTCAGTTTGTCTCTCCAATCATCGCCAAGCGCTGCCTGGACGGCGGCGGTCAGATCGATAGCCTGACCTCCGAAAATCGCAATACCGCCGTTGGCGGAACCTGCAGAAACCTCAAAGGCGTCAACGCCTTCGCCGTTCGCCAGAGCAGGCTTCAGAGCCGCATCATAGTCGGCGACGGTTGTCTGCTTCCAGGTCACCTTGATGTTGGGGTACAGCTTGTTGAACTCGGCGATGTACGTTTCATTGGTAGGAGAACCGGGCGTCCAGCCCCACCATACGATTTCACCGGAGATGTCGGTGCCAGTGCCGGAGGTCGTCGCGGCGGTTTCGGTGGTTGCAGTATCGGGTTCAGTGGTTGCTGCTGGCGCACTGCTGGCGCAAGCGGACAGCAGCAAGGACATTGTCAGAACAACAACCAATACTACAGCAAATGTTTTTTTCATGTTATTTCCCCTTTTCCTTTATTTACTCGCATTTCTGCGAATATAGATTTTCAATAGATTTGAGTGTAAGATGCGCTATGAGGTTATGCTCCGTTTAGCTTTCCCGCTTTCTGCGGATATACTGTTCATTGGGGTTCGAAAAAAGGATACGCTTTGGAGATATGCTCCGTATGATATTCGTCGCGCTGCTAGTATACCGTCTCATTAGATTCTGAATATAGGATATGCTTTGTAATATGTTTCGCCGTTGTCCCGATACTACAAGATAAATGGCTTTTTCGTATCTTGGAGCATGGCTGTTTTCATCAAGGCCGGATGTTCCGGGCACCATTCCCTGTAAATCGTTCCCGCTGGAACAATATGTAATCTTCATCTTGGTGTGTCTTTTATCGGGGTTGTGCTACCCGATGGATAGGGATCCAATCATGCCGGGTCATCGTTTATGGCAGATGGAAAGTGATTTTGCCAGTATAACTCTGATTACTGTTTATAGCTCTCCAACAATTCCACAATGCACTTCAGCTCCGGTGCGTCCAGATAGTTATATTCGCCGCTTCCGTCGCCGTAAACTCCTCTTTGCACCAGTTTCAGTCCGGCAGCTTCCGCATTTGCCAGGCAAGCCTTGGAATCCTTCACCTGGAATGCGATATGATGGATGCCCTCGCCGTTCTCAACCAGATAGTTTCTCCAGGTGGAGGGTTTGTCGTTGGGTTGAATCAGCTCCAGCTGCAGACCCGGGCCGACATCAAAGAAAGCGATCCAGCAGTAGGCCTCTGGTGCGGGCTCACCCTGGAATTGCGTTTGGGTGACAGCATAATCACCGATAGGCTGAGTGGGCGGGACGTCTAACCCCAGAAATTCCGCCCATTTCTTCTTGGTTTCCTCAACATCCTTTACGATGAAGCCAATCTGTGCAACAAGGTGCGTTCCAACTACTCCTGCCATGACTCTATCTCCTTTCGGTTTTTACCGTTTCCATACGAGTAAAAAGTGTTGTTCTGTTCAGACCTGATCCGGAAATCCGCCTGCCGAAATAGGACGCGGTCTCTGGCAGGTTGTGGTCATCCGATATAATTCCTCGACCTCGCTGGAACGGATCAAGCCTTCCATTGCCTCCGTAATATGAAGGATAAACGAGCCGTTTGTCCGATGTTCCACACCGGACTCAATTGCATTCGCCAAATCCAGAACGCCGATACCACGGGAATAGTCCTTCACCCGCGGGAACAGCTCCGGAAGCTCATAGAACCGTTCGCTGCGAGCCCGCGACGCTTCATTATCCTGATAAGTGACATCGGTATACTGCTCTTTGCGGTATACGCTTGGCGTGCCGCCGCCGAAATTCGGGTCAGGATAGGCCAGCGTTCCGCCGTCACCGTAGATCTCAAACATCGGTAGGTTGGATTTATAAATATCAAAGGTCACATTCAGGTTGACAACCACGCCAGATTTCAATCTGAGTATAGCCGTATAATGTGTTGGTGTTTCCGCCGGAATATCCGTTCCGGCTTTGGGCCCAACATACACCCTCCGCGTACCGCTGGGCTTTGCTGAGTAGGCTGCCATGCTTTCGATGGGGCCTAGCAGGGATACGATCGCCGCAAGATAATAAGGTGCCATTTCCATGATGGGTCCGGAACCCATTCTATAATAAGTTGCAGGATTGGGATGCCACGTTTCTACGCCGAAGGTTGTCATATTCGCTGTGACGAAAAAGGGTTTGCCGATTAGGCCGGCATCCAGATAGTACCGCATACTCTGCAAACCAGAGGCCAGAAATGTGTCCGGCGCACAGCCGACTCGAACGCCCGCTTCCTCTGCCAGCGCCAGAACCTCTTTGGCTTCCTGCAAAGTCGGCGCAAAAGGTTTTTCGCTGAACAGATGCTTTCCTGCCCGTATAATCTGTCGATCGACCGCAACATGGAACTGCGGAGGAGTCAGATTGATGACAATATCGATTTCCGGATCATTCAGCATGTCCTCGGTCACATACGCCTTGGGAATGTTAAATTCAGAAGCCAGCTTTTGCGCAAGTGCAATTTCAATATCGGCGCAGGCTACAACTTCTAGATCACGGTAAAATGCCTGAATGTCTGCAAGATAGGTTCGACTGATTACACCGGAGCCAACAATGCCCACTCTGTATTTGCGCAATTTCCTCCACCGCCTTCGTAATTACTCAAACATTTACTTAATTTAAATTCATAATTTATCTACATTGTATCAGTGCAGTTTCAACTCTTCTTTTCAAAAATTACATTTTTACTATGCAAATATTGCTATTTTTCAAGATTATATATAACGGACGATAATAATCAAGCCACGTAGAATTCAACCGGGCACAGTGCAGGAAACAAATAAAACGAGATGTTACCCGAGGGTCAGAGCAAATTTGAGTGTAAGCGATCCGATCACTAAATGGCTTCATTGCGCTATTTCTTGGCAATCTCGTCCGACAATAGTTAAAAACAGCGCTGTGCATGCGGAACTTATGGCAGTCCCTTCGCCAGCGCTCAATTACATATCTGATCCCCTGCGGCAATAATAATATATTATAATCAGTAAACCGCATCAAAAGCCATTGTTAGCGTATTTAGCGCGATGATCTGAAGCTTTATTTTAAGTAATAATTAATTAAGACTGATTGAATATCAACATGCATATCAAATCCACTTCTCCGGAAAGGCGATCGACCCCTCCGAATAATTGCTCTGTGTCATTGCTCTCCTAATTTTTCCCTGTATATCAGTGTCTCTCACACCCGATGGATTGTATTTTGGAAGCAAGTTATAAAAAGTCTATATAGAACACGGTGCATGAAGATTACACCGAACAAACCGTAACATGTATGATACCATGCCAGCATAAAAAATACGTCGGCGAGATCAATTTTCCAAAAATGCAGCAGATTTTGAACTCTTACCGTCGTATTTGATGAAATTTTCTACGAATATGATCCTCGCTATGATGAACTGCTTGGCTTCACTTTTAATATATCTCGCGTCAGAATGACATAAACGGCCTTTTAATTACTCGACATCGATTGTCGAACGCTCTTGCGTTCCTTCAGCTGTAACGAAAGTGCAACTTTCATCAGTCCAGACTCGCGGCTGGATTGGATTGTATCGTTCGCTTCGATTCGCGCGTGTAAAAGATCGACCGCAATCTTGCCAAGGCGCTCCTTGAACGAATGCATGGTTGTGATCGGAGGCTCGGTCAGTTCGCAGATCTGCACGTCGTCAAAGCCTATGACGGAGACGTCCTCCGGCACACGGTATCCGCTTTCCTTTAAAACGCGGATGAACGCAGCCGCCAGCATATCATTCTCACAAAAAAACGCCTCCGCGGGAACATTGCCTGCCTTCAACCAAGAAAAAATATCTTCTCGTGCTTGATCGGGCGAGATCTCCACATCGATGATCTGAAGCGGGGGAAGATTTTCGTTTGCGTGTTCCTGCATAGAAAGGTTAATGCCAAGCTCTCGATCATCGAAGTTAATGATGCGTTGTTTGGAGCGCAGATACCCAATTTTTCTGTGGCCGCATTGAAAGAGATAAGAGATAGCGGATTTTACTCCGTATGTGTTGTCATTGCCAACGCAGTCGACATATGCGGAGAAAATGAAATTATCGACAACTACGAGTGGCACATTACCTTTTGCAAACAACTGCAGAACTTCATCGCGTTTTTGCATGGAAATTTCAGTGCCAAGTAATATAATGCCGTGCGAATCAGACAGGATGTGCTTTGCTTGTTCGGCCCAGGGTTGATCGTCATAAAAATAATGAACAAGGACACGATAGTTCAATTGCTTTGCTGCAGCTTCTGCGCCGCGCATGACAAACGAGGAAAACGTCGTTTGTTCAACGACGCCGGCACCGGTGTAGATGACAAAGCTGATAATATTTTTTGCTTGCCGCTCAATCTGGCGTGATTTTGGCGTTACGTATCCTAGCTCTGCCGCCATTGCGAGCACTTTTGAACGTGTCTCGGAACTGACGCCAGGTTTGCCATTCAGCGCCATGGATACGGCTGCGGTCGATATGCCAAGCAATTTTGCGAGATTTCGTGCGGTTACATCTGCCATAATTTGATCCTTTTTTTTGCTTAATTTAGTTATTATACAAGTACCTTATTAAGAAGTAAAGCCGAATGCTTCTAAATCACTTATGCAATTGTAGCTCCAATATTCGACTATTGACAAATCGAAGCAAACCGTTATGATAGAATTAAATTAATTATTGTAATATTAAACTTAATATTTCGCTTTTCTTAATATTTATTAAGTTTACTTGCATGAAAGGAAATTGTTATATGTCTGAAATCTTCAACGCTATCCCCAAAATCAAATATGAAGGCTCAGAGAGTAAAAACCCTCTTGGATTCCGGTTTTATGATCCAAACAAAATAGTGTTTGGAAAAAGAATGTCGGAGCACCTTCCGTTCGCCATGGCATGGTGGCACAACCTCTGCAACGAAGGGAAGGATATGTTTGGCGACGGCACAGCGGATAAGTCGTTTGACGCATCAGAAAAAGGGACAATGGAGCACGCGCGCAAAAAAGTTGACGCGGGGTTCGAATTCATGCAAAAACTCGGCATCCGTTATTTTTGTTTCCACGATACGGATATTGTACCCGAATCGGAGGACATCAACGAAACAAATCGCCGCCTCGACGAGATCACAGATTACATGCTCGAAAAAATGAAAGCTACGAATATCCAGTGCCTTTGGGGCACGGCGAATATGTTCAGTAATCCCCGCTACGTCAACGGCGCAGGTAGTTCAAATTCTGCCGATGTGTTCTGCTTCGCCGCGGCGCAGATTAAGAAGGCTATTGAGCTTACCGTCAAACTCGGCGGACGTGGATACGTCTTTTGGGGTGGACGCGAGGGTTACGAAACGTTGCTTAACACCGATATGAAGTTTGAGCAGGATAACATCGCCCGCCTCATGCACATGGCGGTCGATTACGGCCGCAGCATCGGTTTTCAAGGTGATTTCTACATCGAACCCAAGCCAAAGGAACCCATGAAGCATCAGTATGATTTCGATGCCGCCACGGCAATCGGCTTTCTACGCGCCTATGGGTTGGATCAGGATTTCAAACTGAACATCGAAGCCAATCACGCAACGTTGGCTGGACATACGTTTCAGCACGATCTTCGCGTCAGTCGCATCAATGGCATGCTCGGCAGTATCGACGCAAATCAGGGCGACCTGTTGCTTGGCTGGGATACGGATGAGTTCCCGTTCGACGTTTACGACGCAACTTTGTGCATGTACGAGGTGCTCAAATCGGGCGGACTGACCGGCGGGTTCAATTTCGACGCGAAAACCCGCCGTCCGAGCTATACATATGAAGATATGTTCGAAGCATTCATCCTTGGCATGGATACTTACGCGCTGGGTTTGATCAAGGCCGCGGCTCTCATCGAGGACGGACGGATTGACGCGTTTATTGATGATCGCTATGCGAGCTATCGAGAAGGCATCGGTGCGCGTATCGCCGCCGGAAAAGCCACGCTCGAAGAATGCGCCGCAAAAGCGCTCACGCTCAAGAAACCCGCAATGCCCGGCAGCGGAAAACAGGAATATCTCGAAAGCGTCGTGAACAGCGTGCTCTTCGGTTAATCCATCAGAGACAACAACAGGGCGGCGTTTGCGCCGCCTCGTTGATTTGAGGTGAAAAACATGTATTACATTGGAATTGATCTTGGAACTTCAGCCCTAAAAACCCTGCTGATGGACAGCTCCGGCGCTGTATTAAACGTCGTATCGAGAGAATACCCATTGGAGTTTCCGCATCCGGGATGGTCTCAGCAAAAACCGGAGGATTGGAGGGATGCGGTTTTTTCCTGCGTTCCCGAGCTCTTAAAGGATTACGATGCAGCTCAGGTTGCGGGCATCGGAGTGGGCGGGCAGATGCACGGACTCGTAGTTCTCGATCAAAACGATGCGGTCATTCGCCCGGCAATTCTCTGGAACGACGGACGTACGGCAACGGAAACGGATTATCTGAACCTTGAGATCGGCAAAGAGAAGCTCTCCGAATGGACGGGCAACATCGCGTTTGCGGGGTTCACCGCGCCAAAGCTGCTCTGGATGCGCGCAAACGAGCCGGAGAACTTTCAAAAGATTGATAAAATCATGCTGCCCAAGGACTATATCGTATATCTGCTGACCGGTGTTCACAGTACCGATTATTCCGACGCATCCGGCATGCTTCTGCTGGATGTTAAACACCGGTGTTGGTCCCAGCCGATGATGGACATCTGCGGGATAAGCGAACGTCAGATGCCGAAGCTCTATGAAAGCTACGAATCCGTCGGCACGCTCAAGCCGGATGTGGCGAAATCGCTCGACCTGTCCGAGACGGTACGCGTCTGTGCAGGCGCGGGAGACAACGCCGCGGCTGCCATTGGCACGGGCACGGTCGGAGAAGGCCGCTGCAACATCTCCGTCGGCACCTCCGGCACGGTTTTCATCAGTAACTGCGGTTTCAGTGTTGACAACTATAATTCACTGCACTCCTTCGCGCACGCAGACGGCAACTATCACCTCATGGGTTGCATGCTCTCCGCGGGTTCCTGCAGCAAATGGTGGATGGAGGATATTCTCGAAACCAAGGACTATAAGGGGCTTGAGAGCCCGATCTCTGATGATAAATTAGGCAGAAATCATGTGTTTTTCCTGCCCTATCTCATGGGTGAACGCTCACCGCATAATGATCCCAGCGCACGCGGCACGTTTATCGGCATGACAATGGACACCAGCCGCGCGGATATGACACAGGCAGTGCTTGAAGGCGTTGCGTTCGCCATCCGTGATTCGGTGGAGATCGCAAGATCGCTTGGCGTCAAAATCGACCGGAGCAAAATCTGCGGCGGCGGCGCAAAAAGCAAACTCTGGAAAAAGATGTTCGCCAATATCCTCAATTTTGAAATCGATACGATCTCCTCGGAAGAAGGTCCCGGCCTCGGAGGCGCGATGCTCGCGGCGGTGGCCTGCGGCGAATATGAGAGCGTAGAGGAAATCACAGACAAGATGGTAAACGTCAGCAATACTGTGAAGCCCGACCCCGTAATCGCCGCACGTTACGAAGATCAGTATCGTAAATTCACAAAAATCTATCCTGCAGTCCGGGATCTGTTCAAGCAAATTGGGTGATTCCAGAACATTTGATCAGGTTGTCTGTTGAGTAATTCAAGGATCCCCAGCAATGGCGGGAACCATATTCTTTCCACCATCGAGAATAATATGCTCAATGATTCCGAGTCCCCTGCAGGCTTCTGTAATCGTCTTACCCTGGTTGCTATGTATTGCTACTATCCGCCGTTTGATCATGATACGTTCAGCTGCGAAACTCCCTTTCCTCAACTTTTATCAGCTGCTTTGTTAGACTTAATTTCCATTCCTAACATTGTACCTGGTTCAGTGTTCGAGGGCTAGATTACATTCATAACTTTGCGATTTAATGAAAGCAAAAGGAACTTAGGCGTCTTCCTAAATTCCCTTTTCGCGTGAAAAAAACGCATCCAAGTGCAAACATGTTTGTGTTCTTGGGTGGGTTTGGGGACAACTGTTTTTTATAAGGTTGTACTGGTTTGCGCAAGTATGAAGACCTCGTATACGTCCATCAGCGGACATGATAGACGTGGCAGTCCCACACTGGAGCAGGGTTGCCTTTGAGGCACTCGTTTGTTCTGATTTAACGCAAAGCAGCAACCCATTCAGGGTATGCTGCTTTGCGTTTTGTGTGCCGTCATTCATGCTGTCTTGGACAACAATACTATTTTTGAACAATGCGTTCGAGAGCTGTATATAGCTTTCGTTAAGCTTTGTTTGCTGAACCGCAAATATCGATGTATCGCAAAAGCGTATCGCGGTATCCTTCCGAAAGTTTTGCATACATGCGATATGCCCCCATTCCCATCAGATCTTCCTGACTGGTCAACGCGGAAATGGCCCCTTTCTTTAGGTCGTTGGAAATGTTGAGCTTGCAGATACCTTCCGCACAAATCTTTCGCAGATTATCATCTCCCGTTCCTGAGGCGCCGTGAATCACCAACGGAATTTGCACTTTCTGGCGCAGCTCATGTAGCAGTTCAAAGTGCAGTTCCGGCGTTCCTTTATATGTTCCGTGCGCCGTTCCGATGGCAACGGCAAGCGCGTCTATACCCGTTTCTTCAACGTATCGAACCGCTTCATTCGGTACCGTCAGTCCGTGTTTTCCGTCGTGCTCATAGTTATCTGCATAGCCTACATGTCCCAGTTCCGCCTCAACGCCAACACCCACAGCGTGAGCTATTTTGACGATTTCTTTCACGAGCTGTACGTTTTCCTCATACGGAAGCATCGAGCGATCGACCATCACATCGGAGAATCCCGCACGAATCGCCCACATTGCTTCTTCATACGTTCCGCCATGATCCTGGCACATTGCCACTGGTACGCTTGATTTCGCAGCCATCTGCTGAACAATGTGCCCGAAGGTTACGATATCAGGGTTTACCTTATATAACGAGATCATGATCACCGGTGATCGAGTCGCCTCCGCCGCCTCAAGGCAAGCGCGAACACTTGCCACATATAATCATTTGCGTTAAGCATTTGCATGTCGTCTGTTCCTTTGCTTCCTTGCACACTCTTGCCGTTTGGCCATCGGTGGTCCTGCCGTAAGAAGAGCATGCCCAGAAGTTATTCTTCCGCGGTTAAAGGATTTTGCAATCGCATCGCGAGTCATCTATATTTTGAACCCAAGATATTACACATGATATGGTTCACGGAATGCAAGTCGAAATGTAGTTCGTTTCTTGTGTTTTGTTTGCCTGACTTGCCGTATGCAGCGTTCCGGAAAGATGGAATATCCGGTGCATCGATAAAAGCTATTCGGGTTGACAGATTCAATTACTGTGATATTGTAGTGTAAGTCAATTCTTCTGGGTAAAAAAATATATGAGTTTCTATAAAAAGTAAAGTAGGCACTTTCAGGTAACTACTTTGAAAAAATTCCAAATTCGAAAGGAAATCCTTGTGTTTCATCAAGAAAATGAAATGGTTTCAAGCTTTGAAATTATCCGGAAAATCACAGGTGATAAGTGGAAGTTTTTAATTATTACTTACCTTTTTGGCGGAGGTAAACGGTTTGGTGTACTGCAGTACTATATCGATTCTATTACTAAAAAAGTATTAACAGAAAACCTCAGAGAACTCGAATCTTTTGGAATCGTGAGACGGACGGAGACCCCGGATATTGTGCCAAACGTCGAATATTCCTTAACGGAATCAGGCGCATCTTTGCAACCGGTCTTTGAAGCGTTAATCACTTGGAGCCTGGATTACGCTGAATTGTTTAAGGAAAAATGATCCGGATCATGCTCGCGCGCCTGCTGCAAATTGCTCAGTTAGTCCATCCCCCATCTCGTCCTTTCAGCCTTGGTTGCCCGCGGGTCGGTGACCTTCGGATAGGATGATCAAGAGAACTCTGTTTGCGCGATATATATGAGAGACCTTTCCGAAATTCACAGTAGTCAAAAAATCTCTAGTTTCATAAACAATTATCGAAAACGATAATCGGTTTTTATCAAATCTCACCTCAAACGTTCCGTCCTGCTTCCTCTTCCGAATGCACGAAAAAACAGACAAAGCCCATCTAGGCTTTGTCTGTTTTGGTAGAGCGAACGCATCCAAATGCAAACTTGTTTGTGTTCTTGGGTGGGTTTGGGATGACTGTGTTATTGTAATTTTAATGGCAAAACCATGGTCGCGACCCCGTATGTGTCCGTCAGTATCTGCAATAGATTGCGGCAAAGGCAATCTGCCTTGCCGTGTATGTCCTCTTCTTCGTTGCAGCTATCTTTTCCTTTTTCTCATTTTATCGTGTTTTCTAATTATGAGAGGACTGTTTTTCAGGGAGTCGATCATGTAAAACTAAAATTTTGGTACTGCATTGACATGATGGAAGCATTATTGATATGATAAAAAAAATAGTATCCTTTTAAATTTGGCAACCAGGGCTTAATACAAATTTAGGAGGGTCTGTTATGCAATTCGATACAACTTGGATTCTTGTCATTTTAGGTCTCTTTTTGGCTTTCATGATCTACCTGGGCTTCTTCTTTAGATCACGTACCACCAGTTTCACGGATTATATCACCGGCAGCAACAATATACCTTGGTTCGTGTTAGCCATGACAATGCTGGCTACTCTTGCCAATGCGCAACAAACCCTGGGCATCGCGGGAACAAGCTATGCCTTGGGTATTTCTCCTATGATCTGGTATTTTGTCCTGGTCAACATCTTCATCTATCCGTTACTGGTCCGGCTGGGTTCGCGCTATCGGCAAATGGATTTTGGTACTATTGTCGATCTGGGTGAAGCACGTTTCCCAAGCAGCGGACGTATGACCGTACTGCTTGCAATCTGGCAGATAGCCTGGGGTATCATTTCGACTGCCATTTGCTTCTTTGGCGGCGCATTGGTCATTAAAACCGTTTTCGGTCTCGATATTTGGATCGGAATCGCCATTACGGGAGCGATCACCGTATTCTATTGTATCATGGGCGGTTTAAAGGGCGTCGTCTTCACCGATACCATAGAGTGGTTGATTATTCTCTTTGGCACAGCCGCTCTGGTGCCTGCCGTATTTGCAAAGTACGGAAGCTTTTCAACGTTCTTCAGCGCACTGCTGGGCAACACCGGCTTTGCAGCCACCGCAAGCGCCAACGTTTGGCCCGGCTTTACAGACCTGTTCACTCTGCCAACATTTGCAGGAGTCACGCCGTTGGTCCTTGTCGCGATGGGGTTGGCCGGCTCACTTTGGATCCCGATCGACTTGAGCTTTATGCAGCGTATGCTGGCGGCCAAAACCCCGAAGGAAGGTCGTAAAGCCGGTCTTGGCTTCCTCCTGATCGTCACCCTTTGGGCCTGCATCATGGTCGGAATGGGCGCTTTTGGCGCTCAGCTGTTCCCGGGGCTTCAGAATACGGATACTGTAATCCTGCGAGTGGCAAACGATGTATTGCCCGGCGTTGGAATGGCAGTGTTTATAACCGCTATCGCCGCGGCAGTCATGAGTACGGTTTCATCGTATTTGAATGCGGGAACCGCTATTATCACCAAGAACATATATAAGCGGTTTATTAAAAAAGACGCCACGGACAAGCAAATGATCCGTACAGCGAGATGGATGACCCCGGTGCTTGCCATCGCCGCGCTGCTTTTCGCACCGTTGGTGAAGAACAACGGCGTTTTCGGCACAGCCATCACCGCTCAGATGGTTCTTTGCGCTTCCGTCACCCCGGTCATCCTGCTTAGCACCTATTGGAAACGCCTGACAGAACCCGCGGCGTTCTGGGGCTGTTTGGTCAGCGGCGTTGTAACCCTGGCTATCGTGCTGGGCGCAGGCGGTGGAACGGCGGTATTCTACGGCGCCGGATTCTGGGGAATTCCCGCAATATTCATCGGCCTGGTCGTTGGTGTCATCATCTATGTTGGTATCAGTTACATCACGCCATACGATGAAAACAAGATCGGTCCGGAGTTCCGGGCAATCTTCCAGAAAACAAGATCTGTGGAGAAAGTCAAGCCGACAGACCTGTACGTCATCGGTTCGGTCGTAGTTATACTGCTAGTCGCAATCATCGTCAAAACGAGTTCCGGTGTACAAAAAGCATGGCCGCCACTGACTGGCATAGGAGGTACATTGCTTGACCTGTTCTTCTGGGTTGTTGCGATCGGCATCTCGATTGTCAGCATTTACATACTGGTGCGGACAATCCTGTGGGCCAAAGGATTGAAAAAGGCCTCCGAAAGCGAAGTAGAACAGGAAACCAAATAAATAACCTGATACAGGCATACAACAAGCAAGGAGCTGAACGATTGATCGTTCAGCTCCTTCATACATATCGCCGGGTGAAAGGCGCGTGCCGAGAGTTCCCAGCATGACTCTTGGTCAGTCACTGTTGAGATAAGCCTCTTTGCCGGATTGAAAAGCCTTCAGGTTCATTGGTACGATTCGCTCCGGCAGACGCGAAACGATTGCCTTCAGAATGGTATCTTCGTCGAATGGCAGTCTCCCGCTGGCGAACAGAGCGCCGAGCATCACAATATTCATACACTTTGCCGAGCCCGCTTCCAGCGCGAGCTTCGTTGCGTCAAATGCAATTACCTTTTGGCAGATACCTGAAAGCGCCGCCTGAATGCTTTCGATCGCGGGATATGTGACTGCTCCAATATTAGCGTCAACCGGACTTACCGCGCTAGTGTTCAAGATTGCGATGCCGTCCGGTGAAAGGTAATCAACTCCTATGCGAAGCCCTTCCAGCGGTTCTAAAGCTACGACGACATCCGCGCATCCTTTTCGAACCAACGGCCCATGGATGTTTCCGATTCTGACATGAGAGGCGACAGCCCCGCCACGCTGCGCCGCACCGAACGTTTCACCAACACGCACATTGTCGCTCGATTCGTTCTTCAACTTATTCAGAATAGCGGCGTCGGCAATGATATGGGACGCCAATATACTGCCCTGCCCGCCGATGCCTGCAACGACCATATTATATGCCATGTTCTTCCCCTTCCGTTTCAATCGCAAGTTGCGGGCAGAACTGCGCGCACAATCCGCAATCGACGCATGCGATTTCATCGATGGATGCTCGCTTGAACGCCGGATTGTATTTGATGGCCGGGCATCCGAGTTGAATGCAGGTTTTGCACCCGTTGCATTTATCCTCAACTATATGCGTTTTTGACATGCCGCGCTTCGTCCGCCGGGAGAGCTGCAACTGGCATTCGCCATACAAGATCACCACCGACGGTCCTTTGAATGCCAGCGCGACGTTGATCGCATCGACAGCAACGGCGCGGTCGTACGCGCTGACCTGCGCAATAGATCGAACACCTATTGCGCGGCACACTGCCTCGATATCGAATACCGTATTTGTGTTTTCTCCCGCGCAGTATTTTGTATTCGGATTCGGCTGGTGTCCCGTCATGCAAGTCCAGTCGTTACTCAATACCAGAAATGTGATATCGGCATCGTCATACACAGCGTTGACCAGCGACGGCATGGTCGCGTGGATAAAGGTCGAATCGCCCGCTACAGCAAGGATTTTGCCTTGGTCGTATCCGGCTTTTGCCTGTCCCATTGCCATACCGATTCCCGAACCCATAACATAAATCGTGTCCAGTACATCATAAGGGGAAAGCGATCGATACTTCTTCCCGTCCTCCGCATTGGCTTCGATCTTCGTTGAGAAAATGCCGTATCCACCCTGTTCGTAGCATCCGATGTCGCCGTTTACAATATGCGTTCCGGGGTGCTTGCGCAGCGCTTCCCGGACGGCGGCATAAGATCCCAGATGCGAACACCCGGCGCACAATGTCGATGATCTCGGAATGACTAGTTTGCGCGATGCTTCTCTTTCAGCTGCTTTGGAATCCGTATGGCCTGAAACACCGGTCAGCTGCGTGAGCGCGTTGACTACAATATCGGTATTCAGTTCGCCATACGGCTTGAATATACCGTTATATCGCTTGCCGATGATTCGCGCGGCGTTGCCCGACCGGTTTGCGAACATGCGAATCTGATTCTCCACAACGGGATCCCCTTCCTCGACGATGAGGATGTGCTCCGCACCTTCCATCGCCTGGGTGATCAGTTTTTCCGGCAACGGATGGATAACTCCGAGTTTCAGAAACGTCATCTTTCCGACTAGCCCGAGTTCTTCCATCGCATCTTTCGCATAAGCACTTCCCAGGCCGGCTGCAATCACGACGGTTTTTGCACCGCCGACTTTATCCAGTTTGTTAAACCGGCTGTTCTCGGCCATCTCCTGCGCTTTCGGATATCGGCCTTTCAACCAAACATGTTTGCTGAGCGCTCCCGGAGGCCCGTAAACATTCCATCTGCTGGGCAGTTTATAGTGTTTGTTGAACGCGATCGTATTATGTTTCGCTCTCACTTTGTCGAACTTTACATCGCCGCTGGCGTGGGAAATCCGGCTGACGCTGCGCAGAAAAACAGGCAACTCCAGCGATTCTGAAATCTCGAATGCTTCCCGTGTCATGTCCTTTGCTTCCTGTTGATTCTCCGGTTCCAGACACGGTATTTCTGCATACTCTGCCAACAACCGCGTATCCTGTTCTGTCGAAGAATAGTGCGCATCGGGGTCATCCGCTACAACGATCACAAATCCGCCTTTACATCCACCGTATGGCAAAGTCATAAAGGTGTCCATTGCAACGTTCAAACCTGCATTTTTCATGGCTGTCAGGGAACGGGCGCCCACAAGAGAGGCGCCCGCTGCCAATTCAAATGCGATTTTCTCGTTTGTACTCCATTCACTGTAAAAACCGCATGCTTCGGATACATCAAGCAATACTTCGCCTATCTCCGAGGACGGTGTGCCTGGATAGGCGGCTACGAGTTGTACCCCGCCTTCGATCGCCCCGCGGGCTATGGCTTCGTTCCCCATCAGCAGCACAGTACTGTCAGTATCCTGTAAGACCTGAGATCTCATGAATTTACCTCTCTTTAATTAAGTTGAACAAACTACATCAATAGAAGGCTTGTACTAGAGTACAAGCTTAGAGTTGTGCATATGATGTCATTTCAATCCAGCATTCAATGATTAGAAGCCAGATAGATGTTTCGCCCCTCCTTTCTGCCTCGGTTTTGGAATGTGTCAGCACATATCCTGATCCGGAACGCGGTTGGCAACCAGGGCTTATTCTGTTCGTTTTTCCGCGCCCCGTCTACCGGGTTAATCGCATGTTCTTGTCAGACGACAACACGACAGTAACTCTTGCTCTCACTCGGTCCGATATATTAGTTCGCTGAAACAATCTCAGGTTTTTCTCTCTGTCGATGTGCGCAGCTTGTTGATTTCATTTGTTTGCACGAAAAGCTTTCATGTTCTGGTGAGTTCAATTGGTTGTGGTCTTGCAGCGATTTGTTTTGATTAAAGTAAAATAAAATGAAATAGTCGGACGATTTTCAGATATGATCCGGATTTTGCAATCCCCATAAAATGGATGTCTTAATAATAATATAATATATTCAATAGCTTTCTACTGTCAATATTATCGCTGCGCGTATTATTTATACATTGAAATCTAGTTTGCCGGAATGGTTTGATATTCTCAACTTGTTCCCTTAAAAAGTAGTCAACCTGAAAATAGAGAAAATGATAAACTGAGAAAAAAGCGCATGAAATGAATACGAGCCAGTACATAATGGAGCGAATTGCTTTCGTGCGGAAGAAGCAGAGACGGGCACTTCAATATTGGAAGTGTGCCGAAAACTCGCGGTATCTCTGTTGCATGCCTTTGATCAATGAGCGAGAATATTGCTCGTCCGAAGACCATGGAGTCGGGGACAGTCGAGTCCTCTGACTGATACGATTATATCGAAAGTTATTTTGCATTATAACGAAATCGAACAATTAATATGATCTGTCTCTTCAAAAGCGCAAGCATTATAAAATGGCCACTATTGATTGGAGTTTTAGAAACAGAAAAGGAACTTAGGCATTTTCCTAAGTTCCCTGTTTTGGTGGAGGCGGGGAGAGTCGAACTCCCGTCCGAAAACCCCTTAACCAGACTTTCTACGAGCGTAGCCGGTGGTTTTACATTCCCTCTCCCGATCTCCCTCCGGCAGGATATCGGCTTCAGTAGCTTCATAAATCCGGCCCGCCGCAAAGCTTAGGCGGGTTCGTTCCCTACCCTAAATGACGCCCGTATCCGGGACGGTAAGTTTTCCCGGGCGAACGGTCACTGCTTAAGCAGCGACAGCTAAAGTATTTTTGTCAGTTACTTTATTCTGTTCCCGCTTTTAACGAAGCTCGGGTCTTCGACTCGCTTATCCAACCTCGGCGATCCCCGTCGAAACCAAGTTCGCCCCCATGGATGCGCGGTACTCTGCTTTCCCGCGCAATACTATTGTAGTCGCGCCATAACATTGCGTCAAGCGATCACACCAGAATGTTTCCGCTTGTTCACGATGGCTTCTCCCGGTGCTCTTACAGCGGCAGATTTAAAATGTCCAGCGTCCCGAAATAATCCTTCGGCGTTTCCGCGCGGCGGATCAGCTCCGTCGATCCGTCGGATTTGAGCATCACTTCCGCACCGCGCAGCTTGCCGTTGTAGTTGTATCCCATCGCGGACCCGTGCGCGCCGGTATCGTGGATGACGATCAGGTCGCCCGGTTCCGTCTTCGGCAGCGGGCGGTCGACGGCAAACTTGTCGTTGTTTTCGCAGAGCGAGCCGACAACATCGTATACGTTCGTCAGCGGCGCGTTTTCCTTGCCCATTACCGTGATGTGATGGTATGCGCCATACATCGCCGGCCGCATGAGGTTGCAGGCGTTTGCGTCCACGCCGATGTACTTCTTGTGCGTCTCCTTCTTGTGGATGACGCGCGTTACAAGATACCCGAACGGTCCCGTGATGTAGCGGCCGAGCTCGGTGAAAATTCGCAGCTGCAGCCCGCTAGGCGTTACGACACGCTCATACTGTGCGCGCACCTCTTCGCCGATGTAGCGGATATCCGTTTCCTTTTCATACGGGCGATACGGGATGCCGATGCCGCCGGAAAGGTTGACGAACGTGAAGTTTGCGCCCGTCTCCTCGTGCAGCTCAACGACGGTTTTAAAAAGCTTCTTGGCCAGCGCGGGATAATACTCGTCGTCGGTGGTGTTGCTCACAAGGAACGCATGCAGCCCGAATTCCTTCGCGCCCATCGCCATGAGTTTTTTCACGCCTTCGCTGAGCTGTTCGCGGGTCATGCCATACTTGGCCTCGCCCGGGTTGCCCATGATGGTGTTCCCCAGGAGGAACTCGCCGCCGGGGTTGAAGCGCAGGCAAACGGTCTCGGGAATACCACCGTTTTTCGCGAGAAAATCGATGTGCGTGATGTCGTCCAGATTGATCAGCACGCCCATCTCGCTGGCGAGCCGGAACTCTTCCGCGGGTGTGTCGTTGGACGAAAACATGACGTCGTGCCCCGTTATGCCGATTGCGTTTGATAGCATCAACTCCGTCATGGACGAACAATCCATACCACAGCCGATCTCGCTGAGCAGCTTCATGATCATCGGGTTGGGCAGCGCTTTGACCGCAAAATATTCGCGAAAGCCCTCGTTCCAGGAAAACGCTTCCTGCAGACGTTTGACATTCGCGCGGATGCCCGCTTCATCATAGATATGAAACGGCGTGGGATATTTGTTGACGATGACCTCCAGCTGGTCTTTCGTAAACGGCAGGTTCCTCATGATCTGTCCTCCTTGATCCGTCGTTCCATCTCGCGTCCGGCGTCGCGCTCGGCGATTGTATGCCGCTTGTCATAGAGCTTTTTGCCTTTTGCGATCGCCAGCAGCATCTTGACGCGCCCGTCCTTGAGATACAGCTCCAGCGGTACGAGACTCATCCCCTCTTTTTGAGACGCGGTCTGCAACCTGTGGATCTCGCTCTTGTGCACAAGCAGTTTACGCGTACGAAACGGGTCCCTGTTGAAGATGTTACCCTGCTCATACGGGCTGATATGCATCCCGACCACGAACAGCTCGCCGTTTTTTACCATGGCATAGCTGTCCTTGAGGTTGCATGCGCCGTTTCTGAGCGACTTTACCTCTGTGCCGAAGAGCTCGATACCGCACTCCAGCGTATCCTCGATGTAATAGTCGTGGCGCGCTTTTCGGTTTTGTACAACCGGCTTTACGCCGCGTCGAACTGGCATGGCGACAGCCCTCTCACTTTCCGACGGAAAATAATATATAATCCACATCATGATACCGATTCGGCGTCTTGAAGTCAAGCAACTTTTATACGTTTTCGGTATTTTCCGTCCATTATTTGATGTGGCCGTTGGTGCGTTTGCAGAAAAAAACGGCGTGCCTCGACGGCACGCCGTGTCTGGTTCGCTCAGCTGACCTTAGAAGATGGTCAATAGCAGCGCGAGCACTCCGACGACAGCCGCGAGAATGATCGTCAGCTTCTGGAGTTTCGCCTCGCGGCTTGCCGCTTTGCCCCTGTTCGTAAAGGAAGTGGTTTCCCCGCCGAACGAAGCGCCGAGGCCGGAACTCTTCGTCTTCTGCAGCAGCACGACGACGACGAGCAGGATCGAGATCAACATCAGCGCGATGCGAATGATAAGCGCCGCAGTTTCCATTTTGACAATTCCTCCAATTTGATCTCCGGCGCGCGGTCCGCGTCGCCCGGAGCAGTCAGCATATTTACGCGCGGGCAACCTGTATCCGGCGCCCAAGCCTAACGATTATAACACGCACCCGGCTTGATTGCAAGCAAAACCCAGCCGAAAATCAGCCGGAAATCAGGGTTTTTCCGGTCATTTCTTCCGGCACCGGAAGCCCCAGCAGCCCCAGCAGCGTCGGCGCCAGATCGCTTAATCTGCCGCCCTCGCGCAAGGTCGCGTTTTTACGCGCGTTATCCACAAAGATGCATGGAACGGGATTTGTCGTGTGCGCCGTAAAGGGTGCGTTCTCGGCATAATCCCACATCTTCTCGCAGTTGCCATGGTCAGCGGTAATGATGCAGCGCCCGCCTGTTTTGAGAATGGCGTCCACAACCTTTGCCGCGCAGGTGTCAACGGCGTGTACCGCAGCTGTCGCCGCCGCCATCACACCCGTATGGCCGACCATATCGGGGTTGGCGAAGTTGAGGATCATGACGTCGTATTTACCGCTCTCGATGCGCCTGACGGCCTCGTCGGCCACCTCGTAGGCGCTCATCTCGGGTTTGAGATCGTAGGTCGCCACCTTGGGTGAGGAGATCAGCGCGCGGTCTTCCCCGTCGTTCGGCGTTTCCACGCCGCCGTTGAAAAAGAAGGTTACATGCGCGTACTTCTCCGTCTCCGCAATGCGGAGCTGCGTGAGCCCTTTTTCGGAGATATACGCCCCGAACGTGTTCGAGAGCGACTGCGGCTTGTACGCTACATGTACGCGCTCGCCAAAGGTCTTGTCGTACTGCGTCATGCAGACGAAATAGAGCGGGAAGAACCCGTTTTTGCGCGGAAACGCGTCAAAGTCGTCAAACACCAGCGTACGCGTGATTTCGCGCGCGCGGTCGGGACGGAAGTTGAAGAAGATCACGCTGTCGTTGGAAGCGATCTTGCCCGTCGGTGCGCCGTTTTCCAGAACGACCGTCGGCAGCACAAACTCGTCCGTCTCCGCCCTGTCATAGCTCTTCTGCATGGCTTCAATACCAGACGAAGCTGTTTCCCCTTCGCCGTAGACCAGCGCCGCATACGCCTTCTCAACGCGTTCAAAGCGATTATCGCGGTCCATGGCATAGTAGCGCCCCATCACTGTCGCGATCTTGCCCGCGCCGATCTTATCCAGCTCGCGCTGCAACTCCTCGACATAACCCTTGCCGCTGCTCGGCGGCGTGTCGCGCCCGTCCATGAAGCAGTGCACGAATATCTTCTTGAGCCCGGCGTCTTTTGCGAGCTTGACCAGCGCGTAGAGATGCGTGTTGTGCGAATGCACACCGCCGTCGGACAGCAGGCCCATCAGATGCAGCGCGCTGTCGTGTTTTTTGCAATTTTCGACCGCGCCTTTGAAGATTTCGTTTGCAAAGAAATCCCCGTCCGCGATCGCTTTGGTGATGCGTGTGAGTTCCTGATAGACGATGCGGCCCGCGCCGATGTTGAGGTGCCCCACCTCGCTGTTGCCCATCTGCCCTGTCGGCAGACCGACGTCCATGCCGCTGGCGGCGATCTGCGTATGCGGATACGTCTCCCAAAGTCGGGTGATGTTCACCGCGCCGTCGGCTTTTATGGCGTTGAAATCCTCATCCTTGGAGCAGCCGAAGCCGTCCAGAATGATTAACGCTGTGATCGGTTTCGTCATCAGAAGTGAACCACCTTTGAAAAGTCCTCGCTCTTCAGGCTGGCACCGCCGATGAGGCCGCCGTCGATCTCAGGCATGGCCATGAGCTCGCTGGCGTTCTTCGGATTCATGCTGCCGCCGTACTGGATGCGCACCGCCTGCGCGACCTTCTCGCCGTATACCCCGGCGATTGCATCGCGGATGACTTTGATGGTTGTGTTGGCGTCTTCGCTGGTCGCGGTCTTGCCGGTGCCGATGGCCCAGATGGGTTCGTAGGCGATCACGCTGCGTACGACATCCTCCGCGGAGAAGCCCGCGAGCGCGGCGACCGTCTGCTTGCTCACGATGGTATCGGTCACACCGCTTTCGCGCTGTTCCAGCGTTTCGCCAACGCAGATGATGGGCGTGATGTTCGCCTCCAAGGCGGCTTTGGCGCGCTTGTTGACCGTTTCATCTGTCTCGCCGAAATATTGCCGGCGCTCGCTGTGGCCGACGATGGCGTAGCTTACGCCCATGGCCAGCAGCATATCCGCGCTGATTTCACCTGTGAACGCGCCCTTTGGCGCCCAGTGGATGTTCTGTGCGCCGAGTTTGATGTCGGTGCCTACGAGCAGTTTTCCAACCAGCGCGAGGTCGACATACGGCGGGCAGACGACGACGTCACATTTGGCTTCCTTGACGAGCGGGATCAGTTCGACGACAAGCTGCTCCGCTTCCGCGGGAGTCATGTTCATCTTCCAGTTGCCTGCAATAATTGGTTTTCTCATGATACGGTGATTCCTTTCTGTTATGGCATTGCACCTTCGCCAAAGCGGACATAACCTCGCCTGGCAAACGCGCGGTTGGTTACTTGTCGTTGAGCACGGCAACGCCCGGGAGCACCTTGCCTTCGAGGAACTCGAGGGATGCGCCGCCGCCCGTAGAGATATGCGTCATCTGCTTGGAAAAACCAAGTTTCTTGACGGCGGAAGCGGAGTCGCCGCCGCCGATAATCGTCGTTCCTTTGCACTCTGCACAGGCCTCCGCAACAGCGCGGGTTCCCTCGGCGAACGCGGGCATTTCGAACACGCCCATAGGTCCGTTCCAAACGACGGTCTTGGCTTCCAGAATCGTCTTCCTGAAGAGTGCGATAGTCTTGGGACCGATGTCCAGACCCATCCAGCCTTCCGGCATGCAGCAGGACTCGACAACCTTGTGCTCCGCATCCGCCGCGTAAGCGGTTGCGACAACGTTGTCCACCGGCAGCAGGAGGTTGACGCCCTTCGCCTTGGCCTGCACCATAATGTCCTTGGCGAGGTCAACGCTGTCCGCATCCAGCAGCGAGGTGCCGATTTCGAGCCCCTGCGCCTTGAGGAACGTATACGCCATGCCGCCGCCGATGATCAGTGCGTCGCATTTGTCGAGCAGGTTCGTGATGACGCCGATTTTATCGGCAACCTTCGCTCCGCCGAGGATGGCGACGAACGGACGCTCGGGATCTTCCAGCGCTTTGCCCATGATGCCGAGCTCTTTTCCGATCAGGAATCCCGCGACGGCGGGGAGGTAGGACGCGACGCCCGCCGTGGACGCATGCGCGCGGTGCACGGTTCCGAACGCATCGGAAACATACAGATCCGCCATGCTCGCGAGCTGTTTAGCAAATTCCGGATCGTTCTTTTCTTCTTCGGCATGGAAGCGCACATTCTCCAGCAAAACGATTTCGCCTTCCTTCATATCCGCGACGGCGGCTTTTGCCGACTCGCCGATGACGTCGTCCGCCATCCAGATGCGCGTATCGGGCAGGAGTTCGTTCAGGCGCTCCCCAACGGGCGCGAGGGAAAACTTCGGGTCAACTTTGCCTTTCGGTCGACCCAGATGCGAGCAAAGGATCACCTTCGCTTTATGCTCGAGCAGGTATTGAATCGTCGGGAGCGCGGCGACAATGCGCTTGTCGTCCGAAACCTTGCCGTCCTCCGTCAGCGGGACGTTGAAGTCCACGCGGACCAGCACCCGTTTCCCTGCTACATCTACATCCTGAATCGTCTTCTTTGCCATAGTGAGTGTTCCTCCATGTTTATATTCATTTTATTCTAACCGTATTGAAAGCCGCGCTAAAAATCCTCTTCATCAACTGCATCGCGCGGACAGCAGAACACGCCGTGAAAACACGGAAAGCGGGCGGATTTGCGCGTTTTTCGCAAAAGCCGCCGTTTATTTGTCCAAAACACGCGAAAAATCGCGTTATTTCGGTTGCGCGGGGTGCGCTAAATGCAATACCGCCCCCGTTCTTTTACCACAAAAGCGGATGAAAAGTCAATCTCTTTTTTTACGGCGTCCTCTGTATCGCGTTTCCCCCAGAGGTGCGTCAGATACAGCGTCTTGACGCCTGCGTCCCGTGCGAGCCGGCAGGCCTCCTTCACATTGAGGTGCGGCCCGGTCTGCGAAGCGTCGACAAAACATGCGTCAGCCAGCAGCGCGTCCGCTCCGGCAACGGGTTTTTCCATGCCCGGATATGGTTTTGTATCCCCGGTGTAGAAGAGCGATGCGCCGTTCTCATCCGTTATGCGCATGCCGTTTGTGGGAACGGGGTGCGCCATCGCGGTAAACTCGATGGTGAGCGTGCCGACGCGGATCACGTCCCCGCTTTTGACAATATGCGGGTCAAACAGCGCACCTGTCGTGATAGCCTTTCTCACCTCGGCGGGTTCGTCCGGCATATAGAGCGCCACGCGCCGCTTTTCCGTGCCCTCATCGGCGTCCTGCTGGGCCAGCGCGTAACGCATGACGAACAGGTCGGAACAGTGGTCAAAATGCAGATGTGAAAGTACGACGGCGTCCAGATCCACCGGATGCAGATGCTCCATCAGCCGTGAGAGCACGCCCGAGCCGCAGTCGATTAAGACGCGCGTCGGCCCGTCCTCGATGAGATAGCCGCTGCAGGCGCCGCCGGGCCTTGGATACGGGCCATACCGCCCGAGCACGGTCAAAAACATAGCTCCTCCGTTCAGCCGATTCCCCGGTGTATATGCAGCATCTTGTCGGGTTGCATGATCGGCATGTATCGCAGGATGGCTGCGCCGACGATCGTGCAGGCTACGCCCTGTATGAGCTGCATGAGAACCGAGATGCCGACAACCTGAAACTCGCGGATGATCAGCAGGTCGTATACGATAAACAGCACGAGCATGATCCCCTCGGTCATGCCGGCAATGACGAAACTCTTTTTCCAGTTGTCACACTTGGCGGCGAACGAGGCAACAAACAGCGCCATCAGGCTGCGGATCAGCAGATTCCCGATGATGAAATACTTGCTGCCCATCACGATATCGCCCAGTATGATGCCAACCACCGGCGCGATGACGCCCCAAGGCGTTCCGAGCGCCATGACGGAGGCGAAGATTCCTGCGTCCTGCAGGGACGCGTATGCGTTCACATCCCCCGTTCCGGTCGTTGTCGCGTCAACCTGTATGCGAAGCAGGGAGAGCACGAACGTCCCCGCCACGCAGGCGAGGATGATGATCAGCTGGCGTTTGTCGATGTTCTTCCAGTTCATTTGCGATCCTCCGTACACCGAGTCTTTTATTTTTTATTAGTCGCCCGCCTTGATGATTTCGTCCAGCAGTTGGTCCAGCGAGACTTCTTCTTGCGCCTGATTTGCGCCCATGAAGTTGGAAACGGTCGGAATTTCATCCATCTCCGGTTCGGGTTCGGGCTCCCACTCGCGCACCTCGCCATACTCGTTATATCGGCGCGGTTCGGGTGCGGGCTCCTCCTCCTCAAATGCGGTTTCATAAGCCGCTTCCGGCTCCTCCGGCATGGCGGCAGCGTCCATCTGCGCATCAAACGCCTGCTCGACGTCTGCAGGAGCGATGGTTGTAGCGCTCTCGCTCTCTGCGGCGTTGTCCGTTGCGCCAAACGCGGTGGTAAACTCCTCCTGCGGTTCCTGCTCGCTCGTATACGCTTCCTCGGACCACGCCGCCTCAGAGAAGGGTTCCGGTGCAGTTACGGGTTCCGGTGCTTCCGTCTCATGGACAGGATCCGGTTCCGTCTTGCCGCTCATCAGTTCGTCAAACGCGCGCTCGGCATCCGCCGAAGTGGTCGGTGCGGTTGTTTCGGTCTCCGTTTCGATGGTTTGAGACTCAAATGCGGCGGAAAACTCCGCCTTCGGTTCCTGTTCACTCGTATACGCCTCCTGCGACCAGGCAGCTTCCGAAAACGGTTCCGGCTCGGCAGCGGGTTCTTCGGCGAACGCGACATCTGCCGCTTTTGTATTCTCGCCAATAAAGTCGTCAAACGCGCGAAGCGCGTCGCCATCCACCAATCCGGTATTCAATGTTGCGTCCGGTATTTCTTTGGCCATGTTTGCTGCCATTAGCGCCGCCTGCGCTTCGCGATCGCTCTTGAGAATGCGCTGCGCCCAGGATGCTTCGGCATATGGCTCCGGAATGACAAGCAGCCGCTCGCTTTCCGATTGCTGCGGCACTTCCGGTGTTTCGGGAATCTGTTTTGATAACAGCGCATCCAGCTCGTCGATGGGTGAAACCTGTTCTTGGGGTTCCTCACGCATCACATCAGGCTGGATGTCTTCTTCGATCGTATTTGCGCTTTGCTCGCTTGTGTTATTGTTGAAATTTTCATGGTAAAACTCATCAAACGCCTGCTGTGCGTTCGTATGATCGCCCTCGGTTGCCCCTGCTGCAGCCGCGGCTGCAGCGGACGACTCCGGCGCTTCCTGCGCATCCGCATTGCCGGAAAGGATCGCATCGTCCGAAAGCAACGCGTCGATCTCGCGATCCGTCTCCTGCGCGTCCAGATGGCACCCGTCCGCGCGAACGGTAAATTCCGTGTCGGTATACGCTTCGTCAAATACTTTTGTGAACTCCGCCTGCGGTTCGCTTTCGCTAGTCTGCGTCTCGCTGCTCCAAGCGGCCTCCGAATAGGGTTCGGCAGCGCTCAGGTTCTCGCCGTCTGCGCTGTCCGCCTGCATCGGGTTTTCCGGCAGCGGTCGGTTCTGGATGCGGTAGATATTCTGCATCAACCGGGACGGGTCGTCGCCCGGATCGGGCAGCGGCGCATCGTTGAGCGCACCGACGGACTTGTAAAACGCGTTGCCGTCTTCGTTCGTCTCCGGGGGTTCGATTTTTCGGTTCTTCAGGAACTCGGCAAAGCGGGCGGTGGTGGATTGCAGTTCGCTGGCGTTCTGCTCCAGCATTCCGTTGAATGCGTCGCTCATCTCCTCATATTCCCGCTTGATGATTTCAGCGTCGCGCAGCATGCGCTCGCTCTCGGCCTTGGCGTTGGACAGCATCTCTCTAACGAGGCTCTCCGCCTCGGACTTGAGCGCTTCGGCCGTCATGGCCGTTTCCTTTTGGAGTTCTTCGGCACTGCGCCGCGCCTCCTCGCGCATTTCTGCTGCGTCCTGCTCAGCCTGCTGCGCCATCTTCGCTGCGTTCTCCTTGGCCGCCTGCAGCGTGTCGAGCACCGCCTGCTCGCGTTCGCGATACCCTTCGATCAGTTGTTCCAGCGTATCGATGCGCGTTTCCAGCAGCGCGATTCGCTCGAACCGCTCTTCCAGCAGCAGCTTCATCTCGTTGCGTTTCATTCGTCTACCTCCAGTCTCAACTGCTGTGTGTCCGCGTCTACCTGATATCCCATGTGGGCGTATCCTGCGGGCATCACGACGCGCCCGCGCGGCGTCCGCGCGATAAATCCGAGCCGCAGCAGATAGGGTTCGTATACATCTTCAATGGTGGTTGCGTCCTCGCCGGTCGCGGCGGCGATGGTATCGAGCCCGACGGCCCTGCCGCCGAACTTTACAATCATGGTCTCTAGCATGCGGCGGTCCACCTCGTCCAGCCCCAGCTCGTCGATGCCGAGCATCTCAAGCCCTTCCTGTGCTGCACAGAGGTCGATTTCGCCGTTCTTCCTCACCTGCGCATAATCGCGGATGCGGCGCAGGAGCCTGTTTGCAACGCGCGGTGTTCCGCGCGCGCGGGTGCCGATTTCAACCGCACCCTCTTCCGAAATCTCGATGCCGAGAATGCGCGCGCTGCGGGAGATAATCTCCATCAGCGACCGGGGGTCGTACATGGCGAGCTGTTCTTTGATGCCGAATCGGTCTCGCAGCGGCGAAGTCAGCAGGCCCATGCGCGTGGTTGCGCCAACGAGCGTGAAGTTTGGTAAATCGAGCCGGATGCTCCGCGCGGAAGGGCCTTTACCGATGATGATATCGAGCGCAAAGTCCTCCATCGCGGGATACAACACCTCTTCAACATTGGCGTTGAGCCGGTGGATCTCGTCGATAAAGAGCACGTCGCCCGGTGCAAGATTGGTCAGGAGCGCCGCCAAATCGCCCGCGTGCGTAATCGCAGGGCCGCTGGTGACGCGCAGCGACACACCCATCTCGTTTGCGACAATTCCCGCAAGCGTGGTCTTCCCCAGGCCGGGAGGGCCGTAAAAGAGCGCATGATCCAGCGACTCGGCGCGCTTGAGCGCCGCGTCGATATAGATGCGCATGTGTTCCTTCACCGCGTATTGCCCGATGTATTCATCCAGCGTGCGCGGGCGGAGCGAATATTCGGTTTTTGCTTCGTCCTCGCGCATCGAGGAGCTGATGAGCCGTTCGTCCATTCCTGTTCCTTAACGAAACTCCTGCTTGAAGCTCCGGTTTATTTTGCCATTTTTCGAAGCGCCGCCGTGATGAGCGCTTCAACATTCTCCGCTTTTTCAACGGATGTGACCGCCTTACCGGCGGCGAGCCCGTCGTAGCCGAGCGAAACGAGTGCTGCAACCGCTTCCGCGCGGATATCCGGCGCGTCGAGGCCAGCTTCGCCGCCGAGCATCTCGCCGGTCTCCACGCGCTCCTTGAGTTCAAGCAACACGCGTTGAGCGGTCTTTCGCCCCATGCCTGGTACGCGGTCAAACGCGGCGGCATTGTTGGTCACAATCGCCGTGGCGACATCGCTCGGCGTCAGTAACGACAGAACCGCAAGCGCGACTTTCGGGCCCACGCGGGTGACCGTCAGCAGTCGCCGGAACATCTCCTTCTCGTCCGCATCGTAAAATCCGTAGAGTGCCATCACACCTTCCGTCAGATGCAGGTGTGTATAGAGCCGCTCCTTTTGACCGGCATGCAGCCGCCTGAGCGTTATCGCGCTGCAGAAGAGTTCGTAGCCCACGCCGCCCGCTTCCAGAATGGCGCGGTCGGGCAAGAGCTCGTCCACAATTCCGCTGATGTATGCATACAAGGATGTAATCCTCCCGGTTCTTTGTTATCGGATGCGGTACTCCTCGGCTGCGGGGCCGATCGTGCATCCGTGGCAGATCGCAGCCGCGAGCGCATCCGCCGCGTCGTCGGGCTTCGGCACGCTCTTGAGCGAGAGCAAAAGTTTGGTCATCTGCTGCACGGCGCGCTTGTCCGCGTGCCCGTCTCCGGTGACCGCGAGCTTGATCTGCATTGGCGTATACTCATACAACGGGATGCCCGCCTGCTGCGCGGCGAGAATGGCGACCCCGCGCCCCGCGCCGACGGAAAGCGCCGTTGTCGTGTTGCGGTAAAAAAACAACTCCTCGAATACGGCGAGATCCGGGCTGTATTTCTCAATCAATGCGCGCATGCCGTCGTACAGGCGGTTCAACCGCTCCGGCAGCCGTTCGTTTGGCGTCGTCTCTATGACGCCATAATCGACCGGAGCAAGCTTGGTTCCCTCGACGTCGACAACGCCATAGCCGAGAATTGCATATCCGGGATCGATTCCGAGTATTCTCATGTATTCACCAGCCTGCCTGTATTCACCCCATTTTAGCACGATCCCGAACGGGTGTAAATGAACGCCGCCCGAATGCGGCATTGTTTTATGGTTCGTTCATAACTGCGCTCAACCGCTGCCAGAACACTCTTTTTTGTCGTTCCGGGTGCAAAAAAGCAGCCGGAGCATCCCCTCCGGCCGCTTTTGCGAAAACCTTGTGTCCTACTGTCTGTATTTTGCTATCAACTGATTCAGTTCGTCCCGGGTCAGACCGAAATATTTGCGCATGTTCTCCAGCGCGTTGTCCGGGCGGTTCTGAATATAGTAGCGCATCTTGGAAATCTCCTTCTCCCAGGCGCTCATCGAAACAGGTTTGCCCCACTTGTTGATCTGTCGCGCCATTTCGGGGCGAATCGCGTCCACCATTTCATCGAACAGTGCGGTCGCGCGTTCAGCGTTAAAATAGGTCTCCACCACTTCGACATATCGCTCGGCGCAGTAATTGCGCCAGGCTTCGTTTTTCTTCAGCCCGATGTAGATTTCAAAATACGTGCGCGACTGATCGAGCGAAGGCACGCCGTCGGGATCAAAGAAGAACGGGATGATGTCTCGCGTTGCGGTCAAAAACGCAAAGTCGAGATCGAAGAATACCGGTCTCCATTTGAGCGTATAATCCGTCGTGCGCCAATACTTCTGGTTGAACATATCGGAATTACACATGTATGTCTCGGCGATGAAATAGTCCGTGAAGAACGCAACGTCAATCCACTGGCTATACTCGGCGAACAGCTCGTCGTCGCTGAGGTTCTTGCTCTCTCCAAACGAACGAACGCGCTTGATATCCTTGTTGCTGCCTTTGATGACCGCGCTGTTGCGGCGGATAAACTCGACGGTGTCGTTGTCCACACCGTAATGCGTCTGCAAAAATTCGCCGTTGAGATCCTCGTTGAAATCATACAGGCCGTTGTATTTGCCGTTGATGTAGACCACGACGGGTCGTGTTGCGGCGTTGTCCACGTTCAACCCTTCGACAAGCGCGCTGGCATAGGAATCCCGGATGCGCGCGTTGTCCCAGTCCTGCCCGCCGTTTCGCACGACGAGCGCGGAGAACGTGTCAAACTCATAGCCGGGCCAGAAGGGATATGTTACGCTGCTCTGCCCGTAACCGGAGCGGAGATTGATGCTCAGGGACTTCTGCGCATAGACGATGGTGCCCGCGCCTTTCGGCTTGATGCCGGCCGGAAACGAGATGCCGAGCGTGCCGTCCGGCTCGTAATAGGAGATATACGCTTCCCGCTCGATCTTGTCCTTCTGGCTGGCAACGCGCATGACCTCCCTGATGCGCGCCGGGTCGCCGTTGATGCAGACGACCGGCACGGTATGCGGCGTTTCAAACAGATAGGTCGCCGTGGCAATCTGGCTCATCCGCTTTCCTGAAACATAGGACACCGCGCGCAGCGGCATACTGACTTTGAAGATGAGCGGCTCGGTGTACTGCTTGGACTTGAGCGTCGGCTCGCTGCCGTCGGTCGTATAGTAGATCTCGGCATTCGGATCGGAGCAGGTGATCGTCACCGAAAACGGATCGACATGATAAAGCGAAAGCTCGGAGATCACGGGAACCGGCGCAACGCCTGTTGTGACGTCCGAGTCGTTCTCTTTACCGCGCGTCGGTGTTTCGAAGAAAACGCGCGCGATGGTCGGATCGCTCTCAATGCGCCCGCTCGTGACGTCCGGCGTCAACGCGCCGGTTGCGAACGTGTCTACGAGCGTGCCGTCCGGATCGAGCAGCACAATAGTCTCCCCGCCGGGCGAGATTGAAAAATGCGCAGTGTTTTCATCCTGCCGCAAGGGTTTGGCTGTGCATTCGACGACGAAATAGCCGCCCGGCTCAATCGTGCCGCCGGTAAAGATATATCTCGCCGGATCGGACGGGCTGTCGCTGAGCATCCAGCCTGTCAGGTCGACCGGCTCGCCGGAGCCGTTGCAGAGCTCAATCCAGTCGTTGCCCTGTTCGTCGATCTCCTGCACGGCGGAAACCTCGCTGATAAACACCCCCTGATTGTCGAAACAGCCGATCTGGTCGGCTGTTTCAAATCCGTGGACGTTTTCGCCGCCGGGTGTCGGCGATGCAAAATATCGTATGTTGAAGTCGTCGTCCAGTCCGATGGAAATATTCTCTCTGGTGAGACCGGCCAGCGGCAGGCCCTCGGAGCGCATGCCGTTGAGGCTGGTCAGAAAAATGTCGTTTTCTTCGTCCGAGAGGCTGAAGTTTGCGTGCAGCTCGCCGTCCGTGCGATCCTTGCCGGAGAGGAAGATGATCTTAAACTCTCCCGGCTGGAGCGTGATATCCGGCAGCGCCCATTTGTAGAGATCCTCCGCATCATCGGAGAGAAAATAACCAAGCAAGGAGATGTAATCATCCGAGAAATTCCGCAGCTCGACCCACTCCTCGCGATCTCCGTCCGCGTCGATGGCGGAGAGCGTGTTGTATTTGAGCACCTCGTTGAGGTGTACCGGATCACTACGGTCCATTGGCGTGATGGCAAGGCCCGTGAACGTTGCGTTGCTGTTGGCGGCCTCAAATGTCGGATAGGCGGTATAAGCGGCTGCGCCGTCCGATCCCTGCAAGACCGATATCCCGCGCGGAACGCCGCTCTCCCAGCCGATGCGGTCGATGACATTCCCCTGCAGGTCGCTCAGTAAAATCACCGTGTCCTCGCTGCTGAGCCGGAATGCCGCGTGGATTCCGTTTTTACCGTCCTTGCCCAGCCCGCTCAAATAGATGCTGACATAACCGCCCGCAGGCACCGTGCCGGACGAGATCTTCCACTTGCGAGGATTGGCCTCGTCGTCTGAAAGGCAGTAGTTTTCGAGACTGACCGCGCCGTCACCGCCGTTATACAACTCGACCCAGCGATAGCCGCTCTCGTCGTCCGTCGGCATCACTTCGCTGATCGAGAGTTCGTCGAGATTCTGCGCGGCAAATACCGCATCCGGAGATACATACAGTTCGCCTTTATTCTCCGCGCCGGGCGTTGGCGTTCCGGAATAGCCGTATGTGCCGTCCGCCGCGCGCGCGTAGGAGATGTCCGTATACAGTTGCGGTACTTCCATCTGCGCCACGAGCCCGAAATACGCGTCCGTGATAAAGATGTAATCCCCGCTCTTGCTCAGGCCGAAGTTTGTGACCATTGATTCAGGATCGGTGATTTCAGTGTTATTGGTCGCATACAGCAGCAAATATTCGCCCGCGCCGAGAATCGTACCTTCCGGCACGACGAATTTATGCAGCTTTCGCATGTTGTCCGAAACACCGTAGCCAGACAGGTCGATCGGACCGGTGCCGGCGTTATAGAGCTCAATCCAGTCCGGCGTGCCGAGCGTTTCGTCTACGAGAGAGCGGCTGTTGCTGGACATGACTTCGTTGATCACGAGCGAACCGCCCTCGGCAGACGGCGCCGAAGAGCACGCAAAAAGAAGCGGCACAAATGCCGCGGCAATCAGGCATAAAGCGATGGTTTTGATCGATTTAACGGTCATATTTGAAGAAATCCTCACGTGGAAATCATTATATCACAGCGAAATATAGATTGAAAGAAAGCCGTTTTTGTTCCAAAAAAAGTTACAATCCTCGTATGCATGATTCTCTGATTATGCAAGCATCAAAGCCGTCTTTTTTCGCGTGCTGTTGAATTGACGGAGCCGTCTATTTAAGATAAAATGTAATTGTAATATATATAAGTAAAAAGTACCGCATTTCTAATGATTCACATCTGATTTTTTATCATGACGGAGGGTTTCTCTATCGTATATCGGCAAGGAGGTTTTGTATGAAGACGATCGGATACGTCATCAGCCATAAAAACAACGAGCGCCGACGCGCTCTGTTGCCGCAGGACTGCATGCGCATCGAACATCGCGAAAACCTCGTTGTCGAGTGCGGTTATGGCGAAGCGCTGGGTTTCTCTGACGCGGACTACCATAAAGCGGGGGTATCGACCGCCGAACGGGCGCTTGTTTTGGAGAGCGATATCCTCGTGGACGTGAAGCTCGGCGACGCGGACTATCTGCACCGGATCGCACCGGGAAAAACGCTGATCGGCTGGGCACATATCGTTCAGAAGACCGATTTTACGGACGCCGCCATCGCGGGTCGCCATACGGTCGTCGCCTGGGAAAACATCTCTGAAAAGGGGCGCTATGTCTTCTACCGGAACCGCGAGCTGGCCGGAGAGACCGCCGTGCTGCATGCGTTCAGCCACTACGGCCGAATGCCGTACGACTGCCACGTCGCGATCATCGGCAACGGCATGACCGCGCGCGGCGCGCTGCGCGTGCTCAACGGGCTAGGTGCACGGGTGGATGTATTCCCGCGCAAACTCGAGCCGCTCTTTCGCGAACGGATGGGCGACTACGACGTCATCGTCAACTGCGTTAGATGGGACGTTTGCCGCACGGACCGGCTGATCTACCGCACTGACCTGAAGCGGCTCCGTCGCGGGAGCATGATCATAGACGTCAGCTGCGATCCCTGCCTCGAAATCGAAACCTCTCACGCGACCACATTTGACAACCCGGTCTATACCGTGGACGGCGTGTTGCACTACGCGGTAGATAATACGCCCGCCATGGCCTACCGCACCGTGAGCGCGGAGATCAGCCGCGTGTTCTCGCCGTATGTCGACGGGTTGCTGACCGGTCAACCTGCGCCCGCGCTTGAGGAGGCCTATGTCATTCGCGGCGGCCTCTTGCTGGACGGAGAGTGTGTCGAATACCGCGCCCAGACGGAGCTGCTGGAAGCGTAACATCAGTAACACAGTTCAACGCAAATAAAACCCCGACAGAACTCTGTCGGGGTTTTGTGTTTCTCGTCTGTGTCAGTCAACCAGCTCGATGACTACCATCTCGGCTGCGTCGCCGCGGCGGGGCCCGAGCTTATACATGCGCGTGTAGCCGCCCTTGCTGCCGGATTCGGCACGCTTGGCATACTTCGGCGCAATGTCCTGAAAGAGCTTCTCGACTACGGGATGCCTGCGCTCTTTTGTGCGCTCCGCGTACTCGCTCTTGCTCTCCTTGTTTTCTTTCGGCGCAGGAACATCGTATAAATACGACATGATCGCGCGGCGCGCAGCGAGCTTGCTCGGCTTGTCGTTGACGACTTCGCGCGTGACGACCTGCGACTTTTCGTTGCGGGACTCCTTCTCTACGGTCTGGCTGTTATCGTATTCCCTGACAGCCAGCGTGATGATCTTTTCGGCAATCGAGCGGATCTCCTTGGCACGCGCTTCGGTCGTGACGACCTTGCCGTTCCAGAGCAGCGCCGTGGTCTGATTCCTCAAAAGAGCGACTCGCTGGTCAGAGGGCTTACCCAGTTTGCGGTTCGCCATTGTGCTTCCTCCTAATTATTCATCATGTGCGCGAAGCGACAGACCCAGCGCACTCAGTTTTGCCTGAACCTCTTCGAGCGACTTGCGGCCGAGGTTTCTGACCTTCATCATCTCTTCCTCGTCGCGCTGCACGAGTTCTTCAACGGTGTTGATTCCCGCGCGCTTGAGGCAGTTGTATGAGCGGACGGAGAGATCGAGATCCTCGATATTCATCTCCAGAATCCTCTCCTTCTTGCTCTCTTCCTTTTCAACAAGGATCTCAACGCCGACAACATGATCGGTCAGGTTGATGAAGAGCGTCAGGTGCTCGGTGAGGATCTTTGCCGCGAGGCTGGCGGCTTCGTCCGGTTGAATGCTGCCGTCCGTCCAGATTTCAAGCGAGAGCTTGTCAAAGTCCGTAATCTGGCCGACACGGGTATTCTCAACCGTAAAGTTGACTTTCTCAATCGGCGTGAAGATCGAATCGATTGCGATCTCGCCGATGGGCATGTCGTGCCGCTTGTTGCGCTCGACCGGAACATAGCCGCGGCCGTGCTCAAGCATGATCTCCAGATGGAGTTTCGCGCCCTTGTCCAGCGTTGCGATGTGCAGTTCCGGGTTGATGATCAGCACGTCGGAATCCGGCAGAATGTCCTTGGCTTTGACTTCGCCTTCCCCCGTCGCGTCGATGATCACCTTCTTGGGGCCGTCGCTGTAGAGTTTGCAGCACAGCTCCTTGAGGTTGAGGACGATTTCGGTGACGTCCTCTTTAACACCCTCGATGATTGAGAACTCGTGGAGTACGCCGTCGAAGCGTACGCTCGTAACCGCCACGCCGGGCAGGCTCGAGAGCAAAACGCGACGCATGGAATTGCCGAGCGTAGTGCCGAATCCGCGCTCCAACGGTTCGACGACAAATTTGCCGTAGTTGTCCGTCAGTTCAACACATTCGAGTTTGGGCTTTTCGATTTCCAGCATTTATTACCCTCCTTCGGTTTGTCTGTTGCGGTCCGCCAATCAGCTTGGCTTACCTGGAGTAGAACTCAACGATGAGATGTTCTTCGATCGTCAAGTCGATATCGTCGCGTGCCGGAAGGGCGACGACCTTCCCGGTGAGCTTTTCGGCGTCCAGTTCGAGCCATTTCGGCACCGTTCTGGCAGCACCCTGCTCTTTGAGGGCTTTATAATACTCAACGTTCGCGCTCTTCTCGCGAATGGAGACCACATCGCCGGCCTTCACAAGGTAGGAAGCGATGTCGACTTTCTTTCCGTTTACGAGGATATGCCCGTGCGTCACCATCTGGCGCGCCATGGGGCGGGATTCTCCGTAATTGAGGCGATACGCTACGTTATCCAGCCTACGCTCCAGGAGCGAAAGCATGTTTTCGCCGGTGATGCCGCGCATGTTGGATGCGTGGTCATAGTATTTGCGGAACTGCGATTCGAGCACGCCATAGGCTCTGCGAACCTTTTGCTTTTCACGAAGCTGAATTCCGTATTCGCTCTGTTTTCTCCTGCCCTGTCCGTGCATTCCCGGAGGGGTATGGCGCTTGCTGACAGCACACTTTTCGCTGAAGCAACGATCGCCCTTGAGGAAAAGTTTGGCGCCTTCTCTGCGGCATTGCCTGCAGACAGAACCTGTATATCTTGCCATAACGCTCTTCCTCCTTAAACTCTTCTGCGCTTGGGCGGGCGGCATCCGTTGTGGGGGATGGGCGTCACGTCCTTGATCATGTTGACTTCCAGGCCCGCTGTCTGCAGGGCGCGGATAGCCGACTCACGGCCGGAACCGGGGCCTTTTACATAAACTTCCACAGTTTTGAGTCCATGCTCCATTGCGCCGCGCGCAGCGGTTTCCGCCGCGGACTGCGAGGCAAAGGGTGTGGACTTCTTGGAACCGCGGAACCCCAGCGAACCCGCACTCGACCAGCTCAGAGCGTTGCCCTGCAGGTCTGTGATGGTGACCAGCGTGTTGTTGAAGGAGGACCGGATGTGGGCAGCCCCGCGTTCGATATTCTTGCGCTCGCGGCGTTTGCGCGAGGTAGCTGTTTTCTTAACTTGCTTTGCCATATTCGCTTCTCCTCCTTATCGTTTTCTTCCGCCCTGCGAGCGCTTTGGTCCCTTGCGCGTGCGGGCGTTCTGTTTCGTGCTCTGACCGCGAACCGGCAGACCTTTACGGTGCCGTACGCCGCGGTAGCAGCCGATCTCAATCAGCCGCTTGATGTTCATCGAGGTTTCGCGGCGAAGATCGCCTTCCACCTTGACATGGTGGTCAATATAATCCCTGAGTTTTGAGACATCGCTTTCAGCCAGGTCGCGAACACGGATGTCGGGGTCGACACCGGTCGCGGCTAGTATTTGCAGGGCGGTCTTGTGTCCGATCCCAAAGATATAGGTCAAACCGTATTCGATCCGCTTGTCTCTGGGAAGGTCAACACCAGAAATACGTGCCATATCGTTCCATTACCTCCGTAAAAAATCGTAAATAGTCTTATATATCAGCTCCGCCGGAAACGCAAGCTAAGGATCAACCCGCTCACGCAGCCGCTCCGGTCGGTTTTGTTCTGTTTCTCAGCCCTGCTTCTGCTTGTGCTTGGGGTTTTCGCAGATCACCATGATACGCCCTTTGCGCTTGATGATTTTGCACTTTTCGCAAATGGCTTTCACACTCGGTCTTACTTTCATGGTCGTTCTCCTTTCGCTTCCTGTGGTCGAAAATCTTTTTTTTACAAACCCGTATTCATAAAAGAGCAGCGCTCTTCTTCTGTCAGTTCTTGCCGCGCCAGGTGATGCGGCCGCGGGTCAGGTCATACGGGGAGAGTTCCACGGTAACCTTGTCACCCGGAAGAATCCGGATGAAGTTCATGCGGAGTTTCCCCGATATCGTTGCGAGTATCTTGTGTCCGTTCTGGAGCTTTACCTCGAACATCGCGTTCGGAAAAGAATCCGATACGACACCTTCTACTTCAATCACGTCCTGTTTTGACAAACTATCCCTCCTAATGCTCTATGTCGCCAGCATATTCCGTCTTTTCCTGCGCGATCGTCTCGCGCTTTTTCGAATCAATGCTGTAACCGATTAATTGTAACGCTTTTCGCACATCCGCGTCCAGCATTTTTTGCCCGGAAGCGAGATTTTTTGCAATTTCTTCCGATTTTTGCCGTTCAAAATGCAAATGCGCAAGCTTTTTCTTCTTTGGGCGGGAGAGTTTGCGCGTCTCGCCGTCGCAGATGAGCACGTGGTTGTCATCGACAATACCGACAACGATGAACGCGCGCCCTTTGTCATGCCCCGCGCGCGACGTGCACACGGCACTGATCGCAGGATGGTTCATGCGCCTTCCTCCTCGTGCAGGGTCATCAGTCTCGGTTCGCCCTTTGTGATCAGCACGGTGTTCTCGTAGTGTCCGGATGGTCTCCCGTCCGCCGTTACGACCGTCCAACCGTCGTCAAGCTGATGAACGCGGAACGTGCCCATGTTGATCATCGGTTCGATCGCGATGGTCATGCCTGCTTCGAGACGCGCGCCGCGTCCAAAGCGCGTGTCATCCCAGAAGTTCGGCACCTCCGGATCTTCGTGCATCTGCCGTCCGATCCCGTGGCCAACGAGGTCCCTTACGACGCCGTAGCCGTTTTGCTCCGCATGCGCCTGAATCGCTTTCGCGATATCCGAGATGCGGTAACCCGGCCTGGCGTACTTGATGCCTTCAAAGAAGCATTCCTTCGTCACGCGCACGAGCCGCTGCACGTCCTCCGGCACGTTGCCGATGAGCAGGGTTCGCGCTGCGTCGCCGTGGAATCCGTCTTTGTACGCGCCCACGTCGAGAGAGAGGATATCTCCATCGCTAAGGCGGTATTTGCCGGGTATTCCGTGAACCACCTGTTGGTTTACCGAGGTGCAGATGCTCCTAGGGTATCCGTTGTAGTTCAGAAACGAGGCTTCCGCACCGCGGCTCTTGATGTAGGCAGCCGCGATATCGTCGAGTTCCTGCGTCGTCATGCCGATTTCAGCAGACGAGGCAAGCAGGTTGAGTGTATCTTCCACGATGCGTCCCGCCGCTTCCATCTTTTCGATATCCGATGCGGATTTGATCGTGATGCCGCGCAGTTCGCTCATGGATCGATCACCGAACGGATTGCGGCGTCGACCGTGTCCACGGACGCATCGCCATTCACCGTATGGAGCAGACCCTTTGCCGCGTAATAATCGATCAGCGGCTTGGTGGAGTGTTCATATACGACCAGGCGTTTACGTACCGTTTCTTCCTTGTCGTCCTCGCGCTGATGCAGCTTGTCGCCGCAATCGCAGGTTTCATCGGGGCGCTTTGAAATATGATACGCCGCGCCGCAGCCGGGGCAGATTCTGCGTCCGCTGATGCGGCTGATGAGCCGCGCCTCCGGAACCTCGAGATTGATCACGTAATCGATCGGGCTGATGGTTTCCAGCGCTTCCGCCTGGGCGATCGTGCGGGGAAACCCGTCAAACAGGAATCCGTTTTTACAATCGTCCCTGCGAATGCGGTTTTTCACCATGCCGAGGATCACATCGTCCGGTACGAGTTCGCCGCGGGCGATGATGCCCTTGGCAGCAAGACCGAGCTCTGTCCCTTCGCGCATCTCGGCGCGCAGCATGTCGCCGGTCGAGATATGCGCAATTTTGTAACGTTCGGCGATTTTCGCCGCCTGTGTACCTTTTCCCGCACCCGGCGGGCCTAAAAAGATCAGTTTCATGCGATTCCTCCGGTTCAGCGCGCCCGGCCGTTGAGCCGTGCGCCGCCCGTTCCGTTCCATCGGTCGCTATGCCGTAGGATTTGCTGTGTTCCGCGGAACCGGCGCGCCGGCGATATGCCGGCACGCCCGATCCCGTTGATACCGTTTGCAAACTCCGTGCGGTCAAAGCACCTTGTTAGTTGAGGAAGCCTTTGTAGTGCCGCATGAGCATGTGGCTCTCCAGCTGGTTTGTCGTCTCGAGGGCGACGCTGACCATGATCAGAACGCTGGTTGCGCCGAACGCATTGGACTCGGCAAGGCCGTGCAGCGCAAGCTGCGGCGCGATTGCGACCACCGCGAGGAATAGCGATCCAAACAGCGTCAGCCGCCCGGATATCTTCGCCAGATAGTCGCTTGTCGGCTTGCCGGGACGAATACCCGTGATAAATCCGCCGTTCTGCTGAAGGTTCTTCGACATCTCGATCGGGTTGAACGTCACGCTCGAGTAGAAGAACCCGAAGCCGATGATCAACAGCGCATAAATGATGTAATACACCGCGCTGCCCGTACCAAGATACGTCTGATAAAAACCGTAAAACGGGCTGTTCGGCCAGAACTGGGCAATCATACCCGGGAACTGGATGAACGTCAACGCGAAGATCAGCGGCAGAACGCCGTTGGAGTTCGCTTTGATCGGCAGATACGTGCTCTGCCCGCCGTACATCTTGCGACCGACGACGCGCTTTGCGTACTGCACGGGGATGCGGCGCTGCGCCTGATCCACGTGGGTGACCATCGTGATGAGGCCGATGACGACTACAGCCAGAATGAGCAGTTGCCAGATCGGCAGCGTGCCAACCCAGAGCTGTTCGCCGAGACTGATAAACGTCTTGGGCACGCGCGATACGATGGATGCAAAGATCAGCATCGATACGCCGTTGCCGACGCCGTTTTCGGTGATGCGCTCGCCGAGCCACATGAGGAACGCCGTGCCAGCCGTCGCGCAGATGCCGATGGTGGCATAGGTTAAGAAGCTCGTGTCCACGAGGTACTGGCCGCCGAGGCCGATGAAGATACCGATGGACTGGATCATCGCAAGCGCGATACCGGTGAAGCGTGTGATTTTTTCGATCTTGGCCCGGCCGTCCTCTTCCTTGCTCAGGCGTTCCAATGCAGGAATCGCAATCGTGAGCAGCTGGAGGATAATCGACGCGTTGATGTAGGGCGAAATGCCCATCGCAAAGATCGTGAACTGGCTGAACGAACTGCCTGTCAACAGATCGAGAAAGCCGAGGATGTCGTAGGACGCAACGGCGCCTTTTAACAGCTCCGTATTGACGCCCGGGATCGGAATAAAGCTTCCGAGCCGGTAAACGACGATCAGCAGAAGCGTAATGAGCAGCTTCTTGCGGATCTCTTTGATCTTAAACGCGTTGATGTATGTCTGAAACATCAGCCGATCACCTCAACACTTCCTCCGGCGGCTTTGATCGCGGTCTGAGCGGATTGAGAGAACTTTGCCGCTTTCACGTCCAGTTTCTTCGTCAGCTCACCGCCGCCCAGAACCTTCAGGCCGTCCTTTTCAATCTTGCTGATGAGGCCCGTTTGCTTGAGCATCTCAGCCGTTACTACCGTACCGTTCTCCAACCTGTCCAGATCGGAAACGTTGATAATCGTGTATTCTTTTGCAAAGATATTGGTAAAACCGCGCTTGGGCAGACGGCGAGCCAGCGGCATCTGGCCGCCTTCAAAACCGTTCTTCTTGCTTCCGCCACGCGCTTTTTGTCCCTTGTGGCCCTTCGTGGAGGTCTTGCCCATGCCGCTGCCGGTACCGCGACCGACACGCTTCGGGGCTTTGACCGACCCGGGAGCGGGCGATAGTTCATGGAGTTTCATTCTGCACGTCCTCCTGCCTTAAACTTCTTCCACCGTAATGAGGTGTTTGACCTTAAAGATCTTGCCGCGCGTGCAGGCGTTATCCGGCTGGGTAACGGTGCTGTTGAGCTTCTTCAAGCCCAGCGCGACGATCGTCGCCTGTTGATCTTTCAGGCTGCTGATCGGGCTCTTGACGAGCGTAATCTTGAGTTTCTTGGCCTCCGCCGCTTTTGCTTTCGCCATTATCGCGTCCTCCTTAACCCAGGATTTCTTCCACGGTCTTGCCGCGGGCCTTGGCGATCTGCTCCGCTGTACGGAGCTGGCTCAGGCCGTTGATGGTGGCTTTCACGCAGTTGCTGGGGTTGTTGGAACCGTAGGATTTTGTACGGATGTCGCGAATGCCGACCATCTCGAGCACAGCACGCGCGGGACCGCCCGCGATAACGCCGGCGCCCTCTTCGGCGGGCAGCATGCGGACATGGCCTTTGCCGAACTTTCCTTCTACGGCATGGGGAATCGAAGTGCCAACGATGGGAACCTCGATCATATGACGCTTCGCGTCTTCAACGCCCTTGCGGACCGCCTCGGGAATTTCGGCGGCTTTGCCGAGACCGACGCCTACCTTACCCTTTTCGTTTCCGACGACCATCAGCGCGGTGAACCGGAAGTTCTTACCACCCTTGACAACCTTCGCAACGCGGTTGATGGAAACGAGGCGCTCTTTGAATTCGGAGGGCTCTTTTTCGAATCTTCTGTTATTCTGCATGTTCTTTCCTCCTTAGAAGTCCAGCCCGGCTTTGCGAGCGCCGTCTGCGAGCGCGGCTACGCGTCCGGTGTAGAGGTAACCGCCGCGGTCGAATACGACCTTGGTGATCCCCTTGGCCTTGGCGCGCGCGCCTAAGACTTCGCCGACGAGAGCAGCCTGATCGACCTTGCTCTTGCCTGCGAGTTTGCCCTTGATTTCGGCGTCCAAAGTGGAAGCTGCGACCAAGGTGTTTCCAACGGAATCGTCGATGACCTGCGCGTAGATGTGCGTGGTGCTGCGGTATACGTTCAAACGGGGACGTTCCGGGTTGCCCACGATGTTCTTGCGCTGGCGGTAATGACGAGCCGCGCGAATCGTATTTTTATCGATCTTATTAAACATCTTTCGTCACTCCTTCCTGCTTTATTTACCGGTCTTGCCTTCCTTGCGGCGAACGACCTCGTTCTCATAGCGAATGCCTTTGCCCTTGTAGGGTTCTGGCGGACGCACCGCGCGGATATCGGCGGCTACTTGGCCGACCTTCTGCTTGTTAATGCCCTTGATCGTGATCTTCGTCGGCGCGGGGACTTCAAAAGAGATGCCCTCCGGCGCGGGGAAATTCACGGGGTGGGAATAGCCAACGTTGATGACGAGGCCGGTGCCCTGCAGCTGCGCCTTGTAACCGACGCCGACGATCTCGAGCTTCTTCTCATAGCCGTCAGTCGTACCCAGCACCATGTTGTTGATGAGCGTACGGGTCAGTCCATGCAGCGCGCGGTGGCGCTTGTCGTCACTGGGGCGTTTCACGGTGAGGACGCCTGCATCCTGCTCGATCACCATCTCCGCAGAGACTTTTTCGGCGAGCGTGCCCTTCGGACCTTTCACGGTGACGACGTTGCCGTCTTCGACCGTGATTGTCACTCCGGCAGGAATGCTGACCGGAAGTTTTCCGATACGAGACATGTTGTTTTCTCCTTTAGCGTAATATCGTGCGGGTGTTTTCCGCCGCGCCGGGCAAACCGGTTCCGGCTTGGAAAACGCCCTGTTTTCTTACCAGACGTAAGCCAGTACTTCGCCGCCAACGCCCTGTTTGCGCGCTTCCCGGTCGGTCATAACGCCGCGGGAGGTGGAAACAATCGCGATCCCCAGGCCGCCGAGGACCTTGGGCATTTCGTCCTTACGCGCATAAACGCGAAGGCCGGGACGGGAGATGCGCTTGATGCCGACGATAACGCGCTGTTTGTTCGCGCCGTACTTGAGCTGGATCCGGATCTTCTTCTTTTCGCCGTCTGCGATGATCTCGAAGCTCTTGACGTAACCTTCGTCCACAAGAATCTGCGCAATGGCCTTCTTCATTGTGGATGCGGGAATTTCAACGGAATCATGCTTCGCGATCAGCGCGTTGCGGATACGGGTGAGCATATCGGCAATGGTATCTGTCATGTTCGTTTCCTCCTTTACCAGCTTGCCTTGCGTACGCCGGGGATTTCTCCCTTGTACGCCAGTTCGCGGAAGCAAATGCGGCAGATGCCATACTTGCGCAGAACCGAGTGGGGACGGCCGCAGATGCGGCAGCGGGTATAAGCACGGGTGCTGAACTTCGGCTCGCGCGCCTGCTTAAGTTTCATGCTTGTCTTAGCCATTTTTTTGCTATCCTCCCTTATCAGACCTGCGCAAACGGAATGCCGAGCTGCGAAAGCAGTTCTTTGCACTCTTCGTCGGTCTTGGCGCTCGTGACGAACACAACGTTCATGCCGCGCACCTTGTCGACGTCGTCATAGTTGATCTCCGGGAAGATCAGCTGTTCCTTGAGGCCGAGCGCATAGTTGCCGCGTCCGTCGAACGCCTTGTCGGATACGCCCCTGAAGTCGCGCACGCGCGGCAGGACGATATTGAAAAGCTTATCGACAAAGTAGTACATCCGGTTGCCGCGGAGGGTCACCTTCGCGCCGATGGTCATGCCTTCGCGGACTTTGAAGTTCGCGACGCTCTTCTTGGCGCGGGTAACGATCGCTTTCTGACCGGCGATGAGGCCGAGTTCCTTGAGAGCCGCCTCGATAACCTTGGGATTTTCCTTGTCGGCGCCCAGGCCCATGTTGATGATAACCTTCTCCAGATACGGCGTCTGCATGACGTTCTTATAACCGAACTTCGTGCGAAGCGCCGGGGCGACTTCTTCTTTATACTTCTGCTTGAGCCGCGGAGTGCCCTCGAGTTTCTTCATGTCGGCCTGTCCGCCCTTGGACTTCTTTTCGGCCTTCTTCTCGGGTTTGGCTGCGGCTTCCGCCTTCTTCTCAACCTTGGCTGCGGCTTCCTTGACGGCGCCCGCTGCTTTGGCGACAGTTTCCGCGGCTGCCTCGCTCACTGCTTCGGCTGCTTTTTCGGCGGTCTCGGCGGCGGCTTTGGCGGTCTTCTTCACGGCTTTTTCCACGGTCTCGGCGGCTTCGGCGGCTTTCGGAGCCGCTTTCTTGGCCGTTTTCTTGACTTCTTTTACAACCGTTTCCGCTGCTGTTTCAACAGCTTTCGCTGCTTCGGCAGCTTTCGGAGCTGCTTTCTTGGTCGTTTTCTTGACTTCTTTTACGACCGTTTCCGCTGCTGCTTCAACGGCTTTCGCTGCTTCGGCGGCCTTCGGAGCTGCCTTCTTCGCGGCTTTCTTTACTTCCTCGACAACCGTTTCGGCTGCTGCTTCAACGGCGTCTGTCACGGTTTCGATGTCTTTTTTCGTTGCCACTTGTCAGTTCCTCCTTCCGCCTTAATCGATGACTTTACCGCAGTTTTTGCAAACGCGGACGCTCTTTTTCTTCTTCTCGCCTGCGATCTCGATTTCCTTGATCTTGTGGGCGATGCGCGTGGGCTTGTCGCACTTGGGGCAGACGAGCATGACGTTGGATACGTGCATGGTGCCTTCCTTTTCAATGCGGCCGCCGGGTTGGCCCTGCTTGCGGGGCTTCACATGGCGGGTGACCATCGCCGCGCCCTGGACGACAACGCGTTCGTCTTCGGGGTGCGAAATCATGATCTTGCCCTTTTTGCCTTTGTCTTTGCCGGAGATGACAACGACGGTATCGCCTTTTTTGACGTTTAAGCTGTTCATGTCATGCTCCTCCTTTACAGTACTTCTGGTGCGAGGGACACGATTTTCATGTAGTCCTTCTCACGAAGTTCTCTCGCCACCGGCCCGAAGATACGGGTGCCGCGCGGCTGTTTCTGGTCGTTGATGATAACGGCGGCATTGTCGTCGAAACGGATATAGCTTCCGTCCGGACGCTGGATGCCGAATACCGTGCGCACGATGACCGCGCGAACGACGTCCTTTTTCTTGACCGCGCCGCCCGGAGATGCGGACTTGACGCTGGCCACGATTACATCGCCGATATTGGCGGACTTACGGTAGGAACCGCCTAGCACGCGAATGCACATGATTTCCTTCGCGCCGCTGTTGTCCGCGACCTTCAATCTGGTTTGCGGTTGAATCATATTCCCAGTTCCTCCAATCGTTACTTCGCCTTCTCGACGATCTCGACGAGGCGCCACCGCTTGTCCTTGCTGATGGGGCGCGTTTCCATAATCTTTACGGTGTCGCCAATGCCGCACTGGTTCTCTTCATCGTGAACCTTGAACTTACGAGTGCGGTTAACCATCTTGCCATATAACGGGTGACGAACCTTTGTCTTGATGGCGACAACGGCCGTTTTTTCCATTTTATCGCTTACGACCACGCCGGTACGGGTCTTTCTGTAGCCTCTTTGTTCCATGTGCTATTTTCCTCCTTCCCGTTACTCGGCTGCCTTCGCAAGCTCGCGCTCGCGAATGATCGTTTTTACTCTGGCGATATCCTTCTTGCATTCGCTGATCCGGTGAGGATTAGCAAGACCGCCGGTAGCCGACTGAAAGCGAAGGTTGAACAGCTCGCTCTTGAGCTCTTTTTCCTGAGCGGCAAGTGCGTCGTTGGTCATATCGCGGAATTTATTAGCCTTCATCGGTTTCACCACCTTTTTGAGTTTCCTTCCGCACAACTTTACATTTGAGCGGGAGTTTGTGCATCGCGAGACGAAGCGCCTCGCTGGCGGTTTCGTAATCGACGCCCGCGATCTCAAAGAGGATGCGTCCGGGCTTGACGACGGCAACCCAGTATTCCGGGGAGCCTTTGCCGCTGCCCATGCGGGTTTCGGCGGGCTTTTCGGTAACCGGTTTGTCGGGGAAAATCTTGATCCAGACCTGGCCGCCGCGCTTGATGTAACGCGTCATCGCGACACGCGCCGCCTCGATCTGTTGGCTGGTGACCCAGCAGGGCTCCATCGCCATCAACCCGAATTCACCGTAGGTGATCGTGTTGCCGCGCATGGCCTTGCCCTTCATACGGCCGCGGAAAACCCTGCGCCGTTTTACTCTTTTCGGCATCAACATGGTTATTTGCCTCCTTCCTCGCGCTTGTCGGAAGCGCCGCGCTTGCCGAGCAATTCGCCCTTGTAAATCCAGACCTTGCAGCCGATGCGGCCGTAGGTGGTCTTCGCTTCCGCAAAGCCGTACTGGATGTCCGCGCGTATGGTCTGCAGGGGGATGGAACCATCGTGATATCCTTCGTTCCTGGCGATTTCAGCACCGCCGAGACGGCCGGAAACCATGAGCTTAATGCCCTTTACGCTGTTCTTCTGCATCGCACGGCCCATCGCCTGTTTCATGGCGCGCCTGAAGCTGATGCGTTTTTCCAGCTGGCTTGCGATATTCTCCGCAACAAGCTGCGCGTCCGCGTCCGGATCACGGATTTCCATGATGTTGACGTTGACGTCCTTGCCGACGGCCTTTTTGATGTCTGACTTAATCATTTCGATGCCAGCGCCGCCTTTTCCGATGAGAAGGCCGGGGCGGGCGGTGAAGATGCTGATCGTGATCTTGCCGGCCGCGCGATCGATCTCGATGCGCGAAATGCTGGCCATGAAATACTTCTTCTTCACGAAGTCGCGGATTTTACGGTCCTCGACGAGGAAATCTGCGAAGTCCTTCTTGGAGGCATACCACCGGGTATTCCAGTCCTTGATGATGCCAACGCGGAAGCCGTTCGGATTAACTTTTTGACCCATAGCTTTTTTTCCTCCTTACTTCGCCTGATCCAGCACGACCGTGATGTGGCTCGTACGTTTGCGTATCGAGCTCGCGCGTCCGTGCGCCCTGGGCCTGAACCGTTTCAGGGTCGGACCCTGGTTTGCATAGATCTCGGCGACGTAGAGCTCATCGCGGTTCAGGTCAAGGTTGTTCTCTGCGTTCGCGACGACGCTCTTGAGTAGCTTCGCGACCGGTTCGGTCGCAGCTTTCGGCGTGTAGAGCAGGATCGCTTCGGCTTCCCTGACGCTCTTGCCGCGGATGAGGTCGATAACGACCTTTACCTTGCGCGAAGAGATGCGAATGTATTTTGCGGTCGCGTGCGGGCGCTTGTCTGCGTTTGCCGCGCGCCGGGCCGACTTTTCTCTAATTCTGGTTGCCATTTGCTTCGTTCCTCCTTACCTTGCAGAAGAGGACTTTTCGGAACCTCTGTGTCCTCTGAACGTGCGCGTCGGCGCGAATTCGCCGAGCTTATGGCCGACCATTTCTTCGGTAATGTATACCGGCACGTGCTTCCTGCCGTCATGCACCGCAATGGTGTGACCGACCATGTCGGGGAAGATGGTGGAGGTGCGAGACCACGTCTTGACGACGGTCTTTTTTCCGCTCGCGTTCATCGCCTCGATACGCCCGAGGAGGCGTTCGCTGATAAACGGGCCTTTTTTAACCGATCTGCTCATTGTTTATCTCCTTCCTCTTCCCTTACTTGCCTTTTCCGCCGCGGCGGATGATGTATTTATCGGTCGGGTTCTTATGCTTGCGCGTCTTGTAGCCGAGTGCGGGCTTGCCCCACGGGGTGACCGGGCCGGGACGGCCGATCGGGCTCTTGCCCTCGCCGCCGCCGTGCGGGTGGTCGCAGGGGTTCATGACGCTGCCGCGTACCGTCGGGCGGACGCCCATGTGGCGCTTGCGGCCAGCTTTACCGATCTGGATGTTGCCGTGGTCGATGTTGCCGACCTGTCCGATCGTGGCTTTCGCGTTAATCGGGATGAGACGCACTTCGCCGCTGGGCAGACGGACCTGCGCATAAGCGCCTTCCTTTGCCATGAGCTGCGCCGCGTTGCCCGCTGAGCGGACCAGCTGCGCGCCCTTGCCGGGCTTGAGCTCGATGCAGTGGATCATTGTGCCCACCGGGATGTTGGAAATCGGCAGTGCGTTACCAACCTTGATGTCGGCGGTTTCGCCGGAGACGATCATGTCGCCCACCGTCAGGCCGAGCGGGGCGATGATATAGCGCTTCTCGCCATCGAGATAGTGTAAAAGCGCGATGTTCGCCGAGCGGTTCGGGTCATACTCAATGGAGAAGACCTTCGCGGGGACGTTGTCCTTGTTGCGCTTGAAGTCGATGATGCGGTACTTCTGGCGCGCGCCGCCGCCCTGATGTCGGACGGTGATCTTGCCGCTGTTGTTGCGGCCGGCTTGCTTTCTCTTATCTTCGACGAGCGAGCGTTCCGGCGTCTTCTTGGTGATTTCCTCAAACGTGGAAACCGTCATGAAGCGCTGACCCGGCGTCGTCGGGTTAATCTTGCGGATACCCATGGTTCGTCCTCCTTACTGCGAGATGCTGTCGAAGAACTCGATGCCTTTGGAGTTCTCCTTCAGCTTCACGTAGGCTTTTTTGCTGCTCGGGGTGCGGCCCTTGGTCGCGCCCTGGCGGCGTACTTTGCCGTCGCGGTTGAGCGTGTTCACGCTTTCGACTTCCACACCGAAAATCTCTTCGACGGCCTTCTTGATCTCAACCTTGTTGGCAGTCTTGGCGACTTCGAACGCATAGGTCTTGTCAGCGAAATTATCGTAAGCCTTTTCGGTCAGAACCGGCTTCTTGATGATGTCGTACGGGCTTTTCATTACGCGTACACCTCCTCGATCTTCTTGGCCGACGCTTCGGTGAGGATCAGCATTTTGTACTTGAGGATCTCGTACGTGCTCAGGGTGCCGACCAGCGTGGTCTTCACGCCCGGGATGTTGCGCGCGGCGCGCTCCACCGTGGCGTTGGGTTCCGGCAGGACGATGAGCGCCTGCTGCGCCTTGACGGCTTCGAGAACCTTGACCATTTCCTTGGTCTTGGCGGCTTTGAGGTTCAGCTCGTTGATCAGAACGAGTTCGTTGTCGAGAACCTTGCCGGAGAGCGCGGACTTCATTGCAACGCGCTTGACCTTCTTGTTGACGCGGATCGTGTAGTCGCGGGGCTTGGGTGCGAACACCACGCCGCCGTGACGCCACTGGGGCGAACGGGTGGAACCCTGACGGGCACGGCCGGTGCCCTTCTGACGCCAGGGCTTGATGCCGCCGCCGCGGACTTCCGCGCGGGTGAGAGCGCTCTGCGTACCCTGGCGGCAGTTGGCCAGGTGCGCCTTGACGACCTCGTGGAGTACATATTGATTGACAGGCTGTCCAAAAGTGTTTTCGGAGAGCTCGTATTCGCCGACTTTTTTGCCGGTGATATCGACAATTGCTACGTTAGGCATTCTTTTGCTCCTCCTTACTTCACGGTGCTCGTCACAGAAACGAGGCCGCCCTTCGGACCGGGAACCGCGCCCTTGATCAGCAAGAGATCGCGTTCCGCGTCAACGCGCACAACTTCGAGGTTCTGCACCGTGACGGTTTCGTTGCCCATGTGGCCCGGAAGGTTTTTGTGTTTGAATACGCGGGACGGGCTGGAGCATGCGCTCAGGGAGCCGACGCCGCGATGATAGTGAGAACCGTGCGTCATTTTGCCGCGGCTCTGATTCCAACGCTTGATGACGCCCTGAAACCCTTTGCCCTTGCTGGTGCCGCGGACGTCGATCTTGTCGCCTTCGGCGAACATGTCCGCCTTGATGACCTGGCCAACTTCGTATCCGGCGGCGTCGTCGAGCTTGAATTCTCTCATATAACGGAGGGGTTTCACGCCCGCTTTGGCAAAATGCCCCGTTTTCGGTTTGTTGACGAGCTTTTCGCGAATGTCGCCATAACCGACCTGAACAGCTTCATATCCGTCGGTCCCGACGGTCTTCTTTTGTACGACTGGGCAGGGACCGGCTTGAATGACTGTCACGGGGATCATGGTACCGTCAGCTCGGAACATCTGCGTCATACCGATTTTTTTGCCCAAAATGGCCTTTTTCATGTTTACCTCCGATTGGTTACAGTTTAATCTCGATGTCCACGCCAGCGGGCAGATCGAGCTTCATGAGCGCGTCGACCGTTTTGGACGACGGCTGCAGGATGTCGATCAGGCGCTTGTGCGTGCGCATCTCGAATTGTTCGCGCGAATCTTTATACTTGTGTGTTGCGCGCAGAATGGTTACGATTTCGGTTTCCGTCGGCAGGGGGATCGGGCCGCTGATCTGCGCGCCGGTTCTCTTGGCGGTTTCAACGATCTTCTCCGCGCTCTGATCGATCAGAGAGCTTTCATACGCCTTGAGCTTGATGCGAATTCTGTTTGCCATGTTATTGATATCCTCCTTCGTAATGGGGGGGCTGTACACAAAGCCGTGTGTTTCCTTCTTCATAAGGCAGGCGCAGCCTGACGGCTGTGCTCTATACTCGTTCGGGACTGCACGAAACGCTTTGCTGACTCGCCCTCGCCCGCTTTGCGGACGTTGGGTCTGAGCGGAAATTACCCGGATGGCAGAACCGGCAACCTCCCGTTCATCCCTTCGCGCACGAAAACAATGCCTTCGCGGCGCGAACAGACTTATTTTACACGGTTGAAACATGGATTGCAAGAAGAAATTTCAGGAATTCTGCACTTTTTTTGCCTGATCTCATGTTTTCACGGTTTCAGCGGGCAAAACCACCTTCCCGGAAGGGATGGCGCCCGCGAAGTATATCACAGTCCTTGCATCATAGCAAGCAAAACGCGCCGGATTCCGTCCGGCGCGCTGCGCTGTGTGATGTAGCTGTGTTATATATAAGGAAACATTCGCTCAGATGCGTTTGGAGTATGCAAACATCGTCAGCGTATTGAGCACGCAAATGAGCGCCGCGCCAACGTCTGCGAGGATCGCAATCCACATGCCAGCAAGCCCGAGCGCGCCAAGTATCAGCGCAGCTGTCTTGATGCCAAGTGCAATAGCGATATTCCAGCGCGCGGTCGAAATGGTCTTTCGCGCCGCGCGCACGGCGTACGGCAGGCGCGTCAGGTCGTGGGTAAGCAGCAACGCGTCCGCCGCCTCCGCCGCCATATCCGTTCCGCCGAGGCCCATCGCGATGCCGATGTCCGCACCCGCGAGCACGGGCGAGTCGTTCATACCGTCTCCGAGAAACAGCGTTTTACCGTACGTTTGCTGGATCTCGCGAATTGCGGTGAGCTTGTCTTCCGGACGCAACGAGGCGAATACTTCCGTAACGCCAACCCGGCCGGCGATCTCCCTCGCGTCCGTTTCATTGTCTCCTGTGAGGATGGCCGTGTACCCGAGCAGTTTGCGCATCTGATCCATCGCGGGTGCGGCGCTCTCCCGCACGCGGTCTCCAACGCGGATCGATCCGGCATAAACTCCGTCCACGGCGACGATGACGTTTGCGTCCGACTCGCTTTTGATTCCGAGGTCTAGCATCATCGCGCGGCTGCCGACTGCGACGCGTTTGCCGCCGACGTCTGCAATGACACCCATGCCCGCAACCTCGCGCATGTTGTCAGCGGTCAGCCCCATCGTATCCGCCCGCGCGATGGCGACGGCGGCGGGATGCAGGCTGTGCTGCTCCGCAGCGGATGCGAGCGCGAGCAATTCCTCCCGTGCCATCGTCGCGCTCTCGACGGACAGCACCTCGAATTTACCCTCTGTCAGCGTGCCTGTTTTGTCGAACACAGCCGCATTGATCTGCGGCAGGCGCTCAAGCGCGTCCGCGCCTTTAAACAGCACGCCGGCTTTCGATGTGATCGCCAGCCCCGCAAAGAACGTCAGCGGAATGCTCAGCACCAGCGCACACGGGCACGAGATGACGAGAAAGATCAGCGCGCGCCGGATCCACTCGCTCCATTCGCCGCCCAACAGCAGCGGCGGCAGCACCGCGACCAGAAACGCCGCTGCGATCACCGCGGGTGTATAGGCGCGCGAAAAGCGGGAAATAAACCGCTCGATCTTCGGCTTGTTCCGCGTCGCGTCCTGCACGGCGCGCAGCAACCGGCTTGTCGAGGAGTCTGCGGATAGTTTGGTGACCCGCAGCGTCAGCGGCCCGCTGGTGTTCAGCGCGCCGGCGGATACCGCACTGCCCGGTCCCGCATATTGCGGCTTGGGCTCGCCCGTCAGCATTGCAACATCCAGCAGGCTTTCGCCCTGTGTCACTTCGCCGTCGAGCGGGACGCGTTCGCCCGCTTTGACCAGAATTGTTTCGCCGACTGCGATCTCTTCCGGTTTCACTTCTTTTAATACACCATCGACCACACGGCGTGCCCGGTCCGGATGCAGTTCCACCGCGTCCGCGATGCGTGAGCGACTTCTGCGTACAGCGGCGGACTGCAGCCCTTCCCCGACGCCGTAGAAAATCATGACCGCAGCTGCTTCCGCATAATCGCCGAGTGCGATCGCGCCGATGGTCGCGATACTCATCAAAACATTTTCATCGAAAAAGCGGCCTTTGACGAATCCCCGTGCTGCGCGGCCGAGCACTTCGTATCCGGAGAGAAAGTATGCCGCGATTCGCATCGCATCGCTCAGCCAACCGCCGATGAAGAAACCGGCGATCAGCAGCGCCGCGGCAAGTCCGATCGTAACGAACTGCCAAAGCGCTGCATTTCCCTGTTCGTGCTCGTGTTCCTCGTTCTTATGCTCCGCACTGTCCAACCGCGGCTGATTTTCAGTTTGCACCGCGTTTGAGTAGTAGCACGAGCAGCCCTCGCCGCATCCATCCGAATCACAGGTGTCTGTTTTTGGCGCAGGCTTTCTGCGTATTTTTACCTTTATTGGTTTTTTCTCGGTTTTGCACATGCAGTGTTCCCGGTCGAGTCCGCATAATTCGCATTTTTCGTTTAAAATCGTGTTGTCGTTACGCATGCGATACCTCCCCGCAGCCAACCACGTTCAATAGCTGGCGCACGGCTTTGCCCTCGTCGCTTTCGCTGATGGAATATATGGTTCTCTGCCCGTTCTTGCGAAATTCGATCGCCCCAAACTCGCGCAGCGCACGCAGATGATGCGATACCGCAGGCTGGCTCATGCCGAGCAGGTCGGACATTTCGCAGACGCATAGCTCGTCTTTGGCGAGCATACATAAGAGACGCACACGCGTGGCGTCCGCCAGCTGCGAGAAAACCGCCGCTGCATGTGCCGTTTCGCCTTCGTCCGGCAGCTGTGCCAGGATGCTCGCCTCATGTTTTTTGTCCGCGTGGCTCTCGCCGCAGACCGGAGCTGATAAGCGTTGATTCATAAGCGCCTCTTTATATAAGTGTTTGCTTATATAATACCATTTTACTAGTGTTTGTCAAGATTATTCGAGTGCCAAAAAAGCGAACACCCGAATCGGGTGCTCGCTTTTCTGAATCTGAGTTTAATTCGCTGACTGCGCGATTTTCGACGGAACGCTCACTGCATTGAACTTGGTATAAACTCCTTGGCGTTCAAGATGTGATCCCGCAGCAGATTGCTCGCGGTTTCAAAATCGCCTTCTCGACAGCTCAAAAGGATTGCCTCGTGTTCGTTGGTGGACTGTGCCCTCGTTTGCGCCGAACCATAGAAGCTCGCGCGGAGATACCGGTCGATATTCGCATGGACGAGTTCGAGCAACAGGTTTGCCATCGAATTCTTGGCGTGGGAGGTCAGTATCTCGTGGAACTTATAGTTGAGTTCTTCCGAGCGGACGATGTCCTCCACCGGTGTTTCGCGCTGCTGGGAAACAACGTCCTGCATCGCATCGAAGTCTTCCTTCGTCAGCTTGGGCGCGCTGTTTTTCAGCATCATGACGGAGAGCGTTGCGCGCACTTCCATCATATCCAGCAGCTCGCTTCGCGTCAGTTTCGTTACGGACGCGCCGCGGTTGGGGTGTATCCGCACCAATCCCTGCGACTCCAGCCTTCTGAGTGCTTCGCGCACCGGTATATGGCTGACATTGAGGGCGGCGGAGATTTCATCCTGCTTGAGCTGCATGCCTCCCGGCAGTGTTCCGTTGACAATTCCTTCGCGAAGGACATGGAAAATCCACTCCTGTGTAGCGCCGACGCGCGGCCCTACCTGATCGGCTATGGCTTTGTAATCCATAATTCACCTCATACAGATTGTACGTTGAAAACCTGAACCTATCCGAATGCATTATATATGATCAGATAGTCCAACGCAACCCTTTTGCATAAGAAATACGAGTATGCAATTTGTGATCATGAATCCCGGCTGTAAAAAAAACAGTTGCCGCACCCGAAAAGCACAATCCAACCAGGCTGGGCTTTTCGCGGTCCGGCAATATATGTTTGGTGATGATGACGATGCGCTCCGCACGAACTCAATCAAGCGGCGCGCTGAGAAGGGCTTAGCGGCCGTACTTGACGCGTTCCAGGCGGATCAGCGCCATGACGCCGTCGCGGATCTCCGTAGGCAAACGGTCGGCCAGAGCGACGTCGTTGCGATAGGACTGCATTCCCTCCGTGTCAAACAGATAGCTCGGTTCTTCCGTGAGTCCGAGAATGCTGTCGGTCGACGTGTTGTAATGCGTGGCGATTGCAACGAGCGAAGCGATGTCCGGCATGCAGCGGTTGGATTCCCAGGCGGCGACAGACTGCTGAACGACGCCTACCGATTCTCCCAGCTGTTGCTGCGTCTCCCCGTGTGATTTGCGAAGTCTTTTTATGCTCGCTCCGATATCCATATTATTTCCTCTCTCTCTACACTTAACAGTAGTTGTTTTCTTGCCGGTTTTTGACTTGTGCAGAAAAAATCGATGTATTTTTACAAGTGTTTTTCTGCCAAGCATACTGCACGTATGCACGAACCATCTCCATGCTTTATTTTACTACACTTCTGGACGTAAGAAAAGAGCCAGAATACAGTTTGTTTCAAATTTTTCATGATTTTCACTCGTATATACAGGATTTATACTTTCTTTAATTAGTATTTTGCTTTCTTTCGTAATTTTCTCACAAGTATTGTTCGACAGATTTGCCCTGTTTTTCGCGAATAAATACAAACGCATTGATTGCCATCTAACGCGACAGTGGCCGGCAAAACGTTGATCCGATCAATATATCGTATAATTATGTAATTTATTCATCTTTTATGCGTGTGCTCGTCTATACAACTCAATTGATTGATACACGCGTGTGATCGTTATTTTCAAGCGAGATAACTTCAAAATCTGCGGCGCAATCTTTCCCTGCTCGAAAAACCACCCTGATTTCATAATAAATTCATAGTCGGGCAATTTTTATTTATGTTATACTAATCCTCGTAACTAGATCTTTTTCTGCCATTTTTAATAATACGATACTTTTTTCGATGGTCGTTCATTCTGCTGCGGACTCGGAGGCGTTGTCATGGGTATAAAACTTGCGATTGTCGGCGCCGGGAGTTCCTATTGTCCTGAACTGATGCAGGGGCTGATTCGCCGAAAATCGATCCTTCCGGTGGAAGAACTCCGCCTGATGGACATCGACCCTGCGCGGCTGGAACCGGTTACGGCGTTTTGCAAACGCCTGCTAAGCGAAAACGGGATGAACATACGCGTTACGAGCACCACAGAGCTCTCCCGCGCGCTCGACGGAGCGGATTATATCGTGTCGCAGTTTCGCGCGGGTCAATTGAGCGCGCGTATCCGCGACGAGAAAATCCCGTTGCGTTACGGCCTGATCGGTCAGGAGACGACCGGCATCGGTGGGTTTGTTAACGCGCTGCGCACCATACCGCAGACAACCGTCGTTGCGGATGCCGTCGCGCGCTATGCGCCGGATGCCTGGTTTATCAACTTCACAAATCCTTCCGGCATCATCACCGAATATCTGCTCAACCATACGAGCGTCAAAGCGATCGGACTGTGCAACCTACCCATCAGCGCGCAGGAGCGAATTGCCAAACTGCTCGGACTCCCGATGGATCAGGTTCGCCTGGAAACCGTTTCGCTCAACCACTGCGGTGCAATCACGGCGGTGCATGTCAATGGCGAGAACGTTCTGCCGCGTTTACTGTCGGATGAGACGCTGCACGGAGCTGCCAAACAGGACGAATGGGTCAAGAACTATCTGCCCATAATCGAACTGCTCGGCGCCATTCCAAACGACTATTTGCAATACTTTTATTATCACGGGCGAAAGCTCGCCGAACAGCAGAGCGCTCCGCAAACACGGGGCGAAGCATGCCTCGAAATAGAAGCGCGCTTGCTGTCCTATTATGCAAACGAGCGCAACAACACCGTCCCGCCGATGCTCGCCGAACGCGGAGGGCATCTCTATTCCGAAGCGGCCGTCGCGCTGATCGCGTCTCTTTCGGGCGCACAACCGGGACATCATGTTATAGACGTGCAGAATCGTGGCGTGTTGGAGTTTTTACCGGATGATTGCGTGATCGAAACCAGTTGCTATGTCGAGCAGGGTGCGTTCACGCGCAACGCGCCAACCGTTGATCCTGACATCGCACTGACCTCGCTTCTGCGCGCCGTAAAGGCTTACGAATCCCTCGCCATCGAGGCCGCGCTCACCGGCGATCGCGCGGCGGCGCTGCGAGCGCTGGCCTGCAACCCCATCACCGCCGATCTGGACAAGGCCGCGCCCTGCCTGAAAGAGATGCTCCTCGCAAACCGCGACCTTCTTCCCCGTTTCTTCTCCTGACGATTCCGCAGCGCAAAGCGCAGGCTCGCATGTGCTTTTCTTTTGAAATAATTAGGTAAGGACCTATACGATGGAACAAAGACAATGTTATCTGGCCGTCGACGGTGGCAACTCAAAGACCGAATACCGTTTGATGGACGAATCTGGCATCGTCGTCGCCTCCAGGCGCGGCGGCGGCAGCAACCACGAGACCATGTCCGGCGGGTTTGACGAAGCTGCCCATATCTTGATCGAAGAAATCGAGGAGCTGCTCGAACCCAACGGGTATGTGCTTATGCATGTTGCCGATGCGGTGCTGGGCCTCGCCGGAGCGGATAATGATGAAGAGACGCAGGCCCTGCAGAACAGTTTGCGTTTGGCCGGGCTGGAGCGGTGTTTTGTCTGCAACGACGGATACCTCGGCATACTGGCGGGCACGGAGAGCGGGGTTGGCATCTGCTATTCCGCAGGCTCCGGCGTAACCTGCGTCGGAATCAATCAGGAAGGCATGCGCGCCCAGTTTGGAGGGATCGGTGTTTTATCCGGCGACGTGGGCGGCGGTTATGATATCGCTGCGTTCGTTTACCAATGCGTCTATCAGCACCTCTTTTTCAACAAGACGTATACTGTTCTTAAGGACGCGTATTATACGCTGTTTGACGTACGCTCCCCGGAAGCGTTCCGCGCATCCGCCGCGCGCATACAAAACGAGGAAGCCGCGCGCCAGCTCATCGGCCTGTTTTTCACCGCCGTGGAAACGGGGGACGAAATCGCGCTGCGCTACGCGGCAAAAGCAGCCGCACATGCTGCTGACTGCATCATCGCAACCGCAGACGCGCTCCGCTTTAAACCGCCGGTTCAGGTTTCCCTGTCCGGTTCAATTCTGAGCACCGTCGCGCCGCCTGCGTACCGCCGCATGATTGAATACGAGCTCTTCCGCCGCAAAGGGAAGATGTTTCAATTGAGCATCAATACCCGTCCTCCCGTGGAGGGCGCGGTGCGCTGGGTCCGCCAGCGCAACCAGCTGCTGCAGACCCCGTAAATAATTGTGTTCACCGCCACGGCCGCCTTTGGGCGGCTTTTGTTTTATCCTGCCGGCTGTCTGTGGTATAATGTTCGCGTTTACCGGAGTAAACTGAATGCTGAAAAACCATTGGAGCACACTTGGATGACAAGCAAAGATTTTGAACGATTCGACGATGAAACAGTCCGCCAGATTGCAGACCGCGTTGCACAGCTGAAAAAAAGCCGTCCATACGTTATAATCGCAATCGACGGCAACTGCTGCGCGGGAAAAACGACAACGGCAGAACGCCTCGGCAATGCGTTGGGCGCGAACGTTTTTCATATGGACGATTTCTTCCTGCAGCCGCATATGCGCACGCCGGAGCGCATGGCGCAGCCCGGCGGCAATGTGGACGCGGAGCGTTTTCTTTCCAGCGTTCTTCTCCCCGCGTCCCGCGGAGAAGCCGCGCGCGTGCGCCGCTATGACTGCCACGCGGACGAGTTGCAGCCGGAATATGCCGTGGAGCCGCGTGGTGTTGTCATTGTTGAGGGCACCTACAGCCTGCATCCCATGCTCGCGCCGTATTACGACCTCAAGCTCTTTTGCCGCGTCTCACCCGCCAGGCAGGTCGAACGCGTGCGTGTGCGAAACGGTGAAAGCGGGCTTAAGGCGTTTACGGAGCGATGGATCCCGCTGGAAAATCAATATTTCGGCGCATTGCACATCGAACAAAGCTGCGACTTTATCATCGATACCACAAACGTTTAAACCGCTATAATAAAAGACAGCGCCCCGAAGGGCGCTGTTTGTTTCTATTGGGCGCTTGTTAGCAGCAGTCGCCGCCGCAGCAACAGTTGAGGCACATGAGCGCGGAGCAAATGTCGCAGCAGGGCGAAGCGTTGAGTCCGCCGGTGCCTGCGTTCTGATAGGTGCGGCCTGTGCTGTTGAGCGAGACGTAGGCATTCCGATATTCCGGATTGTTCGGTTCCGCCTCATAGGCGCGGCTGATGCAAGCAAACGCCTTCTCATACCACCCCTGCCTCAGATAGATCACCCCGTAGAGATAATTCCACTCCGCGTTGTGCACGTTGATGCCGTCTAGGATGTCGCGCGCAGCGTTGAGGTTGTTTTGATTGATGTAGGATCTCGCGCGCGCAAACTCCGTTGCAAACGGTCCGCTGTAGGCCGTGCCGCCTGTTCCACTATAAGTGCTGCCGCCGTAGGAACCATAGGTTCCATAATTAGAGCCGTACCCCGTGCCGCCACCGTTAGCCTGTTTCTTGGTGAGCATTTCGTACGCCTGGTTGATCTCCTTGAGCTTTTCGCCGGCGAGCTCTTTGAGCGGATTATCCGAGTATTTATCCGGATGATATTTCTTAACCAGCTCCAGATACGCCGTGCGGATCTCGTCCTGCGAGGCGTTCTCGCTCACGCCCAGCACCTTGTAGGGGTTCATTCCTTGTCTCCTTTTACCGGCTGCGGGTCCGGCTTTGCCGTTGCGCAGCCCTTTTGCCCGGAAAGCACGCGCAGTTGCGTATGCTGCAATCCCAGCCGCATGATATTGTCCAGCAATCCGCTCGGTACGTTCTTCGTTAAAAGATCATAGCCTTTTTCCGCTTCCGAACGGGTGATGTTGAGTAAAAACGCCGCGCGGTCCGCCGACATCGCGGCTAGCAGAAACGGATTATACCCGCCTCGTTTTTCGTCGCTCTCGCGGTCGTCCCAGGCATCGATCAGATAAATCCATTTGCCGAGGTTGTAAAACATCCATTCGGCGGCCTGCCGTTCACCCGGCGGCAGTGTCGGTGCGTGCAAAATGACGGCGGCAAGCAGCTTGCCGAACGCATCGCTCGGCTCGTCCGTCGAGGCGATATTCACCTCTTCGATGCGCCGCAGTTGATCCATGTACGCGCGAATTTCTTCATTCAGGGCAGGATGCCGGGCTGTCGCTTTGCGGTAAGCCCTCGTCAGCGCGAGGCGCGCGGCGACGGCCTTTGCGCTCTTTTCGTCCGTCGCGTCGTCACCGGACTGGTACCAGGCGAGCAACACGTTGACGTCCGCCGCATAGTCGAGCGCGGGCGCGGCATCTGCAATCGCGCGTTTGCCGCGGTAAACACGCGGTCCGCAGTTGCCGGGCGAAAACGCCGCACCGCCGTTCAGGGTAAAGAGCACCAGCGCTAGAAACGCGCAGTCATAGCTCAACGTCATCCGTTCGATCTGCCCGTAGCGTCTGCCTATGCTTTTGCACAGCCCGCAGTAGATCCCGCGGTATTCAGCCTGCTCCCGCACCTTCAGTTCGCATTCCAGCGGACGGATATATCCGAACATCGATCGTTCCTTTCTGCATCCGATGAGTATTGTATCATGGATAAACCCCTGTGAGAATGCCTTTTTTCCGTACAGGATGTGAACGAATGTGAAAAAGGCACGCTTACCTTCCGCTGAGGGCGCAAAAAAACCGCGAGAACATCGTCCGCGGTTTCCTTGTTCTGTTTGTCCGGGGCGTGTTATTTCGCCGCCAGATAGCTGTTGATTTCACCGATGAGCGCGTCGGAATCGATTCCGTGCACCGCGCAGGCCTGCTCGACCGTCTCGCCGTGCGACATTGCGCAACCGAGGCAGTGCATGCCAGAGTTCATCAGAATTTCAGCGGTTCCTCTGTCCAGTTCAATCACCTGGGCAATCAGCATATCTTTCGTTGCCTGCATTGTATATTCCTCCAAAGTATGTTTACATTCGCCGTTTATACACTAGCTATTTAGTAGTATATCACGTTTTTCCAAAAAACCAAGCCTTTTTCAGCTTTTCGTTTCAAATACATTGCCGCAGTTGGTGCAGGTCACGCGGATCCTGCCCTTGCCGCGCGGCACGCGCAGTCTCTTGGCGCACTGCGGGCAAATGAAGTACTTGTACTGCCTCAGTTCGCTCCATGTCGGGTTTTTGCCCGCACGCCTAGCGCGCTTTGTTGCGGTTTTCGCGCCGGTGCCGCTCCGGCGGAACGTGCGCTTGAACCAGTCTCCAATCTGCGTTGCCACACGCAGATACTGCAGATTCTCCTGATACCGTTTGGTGGTGTTCTTGCTCGTCATGCGAACAACCATCAGCACCAGCAGAACCGCGCTCAGCCCGGTAAATAAATAGCGCAGCCAGCTTCCAAGCGGCGCGAACAGCATGCCGAGCAGCGAAAGCACCAGCGCGGTGATCAACATCGCGCGGTTCAGTTCGTCAAGGCCTCTTCTTTGCTGTTGAAACATGTGTATCCCTCGCTTTATCACAGTGTGCCGTATCCGGCCTTTATTCCATCGTTCGGTAAAGCCGCGCCGTGAGCGGCGGCAGTTTTGTGTGAATCTCGCCATCGGTAATCTGCAGCGTTTCACCCGTCAGCACGTCGCTGAACGTATCGTTGAACTCGACCGGGGTCTCTCCGTCCGCTCCCTGCGGCAGGTCGTCCGGTCGCAGAGCAGCCTGCTGTGCGCGTTCGCTGCGGTTGATGAGCAGCAGCGCCTGTTCCCCGCTCTCCGGCAGCCAGCGCAGTACGGCGTAAATCTCCGGTGAGAGCGCACCCATCCGGCAAAGGCCGCGTTTGAGGGCGCCGCTCCCGGCGCGCGCCTGCATCAAGGCGGTATAGGCTGAAAATACGGCCTCGTTCTCCGATCCCCAGGGATAGGTTGCGCGGTTAAAGGGGTCGCTCATGCCCGTCATGCCCGCTTCGTCGCCATAATAAACACTCGGCACCCCCGGAAGCGTCATCTGGAGCGCTGCCGCGAGGATGAGCCGCAAGTATCCTTTTTGCTGGTCCTGTTCAGTTGGCTGATAAGCCGCCTGCAGCTTGCGGGACACCGAGTTGCGGTCCGGCGCGCCTGAGAGCGCCGTCGCCGCGCGAATGATATCGTGCGACGATATCAGGTTGAGGCACGCCTCGTAAAACGGCTTCGGATAATGCTCGCGCAGCGTCTGCAGCGCGTGGTCGAGCGCATACGCGTCTGACCGCCCGGTTAAAAATGCAACGGTCGCTTCCATAAAAGGGTAGTTCATCGCGCTGTCCAGCTCGTCGCCGTTGACATAGCCGCGCCTGCCCTCCGGCCCGTATTTGTTGGAACAATCGTCCCAAACCTCGCCCAGAAGCACGCTCTCCGGGTCGTTCTGCTTGAGTCTATTGCGCAGGGTGCGGATGAATTCGTCCGGCAGTTCGTCTGCAACGTCCAGCCGCCAATCCTTTGCGCCCGCGCACGCCCAATGTGTCAGAACACCCTCTTCTCCGGCGATAAACGACGCGTATGTCGGTTCGAGTTCGTTGACGTTCGGCAGCGTCAGAAATCCCCACCAGGCGTCATAATGATCGCGGTCGCCATGGAAATTATACCAACTGCGGTACGGCGAATCCTCGGATTCGTAAGCGCCGACGTCTTCGTAACGGGAGAATTTGTCAAAATAGCGGCTGTCCGCGCCGGTATGCGAGAACACGCCGTCGAGCATGATCCGCATGCCCAGCGCGCTCGCCTCCGCACAAAGCGCTTTGAATTCGTCCTCGTTTCCGAAGATCGGGTCGATCCGGTGATAGTCCGCCGTATCATAACGGTGGTTGCTGGAGGACTCGAACACAGGATTGAAATAGATCGTCGTTACGCCTAGCTTGGCCAGATAGTCCAGCTTTTCGCGCAGGCCGTTGATGTCCCCGCCGAAAAAGTCGTTCGGCTCATATTCCTCTTTGCCGGGCGCGGGCGTAAAGCATACGTCCTCACTCCAGCGGTCGTGTACGCGCAGAAAACGGCCTTTCTCCACGTGATATTTGGCTCTGGCGCGAAAGTCTTCCCAGCTGCTCCTGCGGAATCGATCCGGAAAAATCTGATAGACGATGCCCTCGCGCCAGTGTGTCGGCGTTTGAAACGCTCCATCGAAAACGGTGATCTGATAGGCGCGCGGTTCGTGAAACTCGAGCCGCCCTTCGCCGCTGTCCGCGCCGTAATACTGCGTTTTGCCGTCACCCGTGCGGAGGATGAAATAGTACCAGATCAGGCAGGGCTTGTCCGGCATTGGAATATCTCCGCGCGCGCGCCCGTCGCTGACGGTCAAATCAAAAAACGCCTCCGTGCCGAACTGATCGTAACGCCTCAGTTGTACGCACGCGGAGGGATCGCCGCCGATTTCGGCTTCGATATGTACGCTCGTTCCACAGGGCACGGCGCCCTGCGGTCTGCGAAATGTCAGAAGCCTTGAGTGATGTCGAAAATTCACCATAGCAACAGTATAGCCGATATTGCCTGCGTCGGTGCGCGTTTTTACGGAATGTTGCGAGCTTTTCACAATTTTTACTCTGCCGGAACCGGTGCGCCATGTCCACGTCCGGAGCAGCCGTTTTTTCATTCGGGTGCGCATAAAATCGGTGCAATAAAAAAGCCGTCCGGTTCGGTTTGAATACCGGCGGACAGCGGTAGATCTCAGATGCGCTGTACGATTTCTCCCTGAGATTTATAGATATGCCCCGCCTTCACCACGCCGCGCACGCGCGAAAGCGGGTAGACGGAGGAATATGGTTCCAGAACGGTACCGGGGTTTAACACGCTGTTGCAGCCGACCTCGACATGATCGCCAAGGATCGCGCCAAACTTCTTCAACCCCGTTTCCAGCTTCGTTTCGCCCTGTCGCACGGTCACGAGCGTCTTGTCGCTCTTGACATTGGAGCAGATGACCCCCGCGCCCATATGCGAGTATTCGCCGAGGATGCTGTCCCCGACGTAGTTGTAATGCGGCACCTGCACCCGGTTAAAGAGGATACAGTTCTTGAGTTCGGTCGAATTGCCGACCACGCATCCATTGCCGACGAGTACGCTGCCACGGATGAATGCGCCGGGACGGACTTCCGTGTCCGCACCGATGACGGCAGGGCCCATGATCACCGTATAGGGAAAGATCTTCGCACTCTTGTGAATCCAGACTTCCTCATCGGGATGGTCATAGTCCTCCGGGTTCAGCGTTGCACCGAGCGCGGCAACAAACGCCTTGATCTTCGGCAGCACTTCCCAGGGGTATTCCGTCTCCAGAAAGAGCGGCTCCGCCATCGTTGCGGAGAGATTGGCAAACATATCTGAATTCTTCATTGTGTTATCCTGTTCCCGCGTAATAAGCGTTACTCCTCGTCCTGCGCGATGGTGCGGAAGCGCGTATATTCGCCCTGCCAGAGCAGCTTCACGAGCCCGGTTGAGCCGTGGCGGTGTTTGGCGATGATCACCTGGCTTGTGTTGTCACCCATCTCGTACTCCTGCGTGTCCAGATACGCAGCCGGACGATACAGCAGCAGCACCATGTCGGCATCCTGCTCGATCGAGCCGCTCTCGCGAAGGTCGGAGATTACCGGCCGGTGGTCGGAGCGCGTATCCGGGCCGCGATTGAGCTGACAGAGCAGCAAAATCGGCACATGCAGTTCTCGCGCGAGCAGTTTGAGCTGGCGCGTCATGTCGGAAACCTCCTGCATGCGGTTGTCGTTCTTGCGGCCGCCTGTGGACTGCATCAACTGCAAATAGTCGATCACGACGAGGTCGAGCCCCGCGCGCGCCGCCTGACGGCGGCATTTGCTGCGGATGGTAGGTACGCTGGCGTTGCCCGAATCGTCGATATAGATCTTGGCGCGGCTCATGGGGTCCATAACCTCCATGAGGCTGTTCATCTCGTTGCTGCCGATCAGGCCTTCTTTGATGCGCTGTGAATCCACGGACGCTTCCGTGCAGAGCATGCGCATGACGAGTTGCTCGCTGCTCATTTCGAGGCTGAAGACCACGACCGAGCGATGGTTATGCACCGCGGCGTACTGCGCGATGTTCAGCGCAAAGCTCGTTTTACCCATGGCCGGACGACTCGCGACGATGATCAGATCGCTCTTTTGAAACCCGTTTGTCAAGCGGTCGAGCTCGACGAATCCGCTCGGTACGCCGGTGATCTTGCCGCGCCGCTGCGCCAGTTCCCCGATGAGATTGTACGCCTGCGGCACGATCATATCCATCGGCACGAGCGTACCCTGCTCCTTGCGCATGGAGATTTCGTAGATGCGCTTTTCCGCCGCGTCGAGCGTTTCCTCGATGTCCCGCTCGTCGTCCATGCCGTCGCGGATGATCTCTCCGCCCGCGCGAATCAGCGCGCGCTGTGTACTCTTTGACTCGACGAGACTTGCATAGTGCTGCACGTTCGCCGCGGTCGGCACAAACGTTACCAGATCGGTTAGATAAGTCAGCCCGCCCGCCTGATCGAGTTTCCCGTGCCGCTCCAGCTCAGCCGTGAGCGTAACGAGGTCCACCGCATCCCCGCCGGCGCGAATATCCCGCATCGCAGCGAAGATTGCGGCGTTTGCGGGCACGTAAAAATCCTCCTCGCGCAGCTGCTCAAGGCTGATTTCAAGCGCTGCCGCATCGATGAGCATGCTGCCGAGCACGGAGCGCTCCGCGTCTCCCGCGTGCGGCATCGTGCGGCCTGCGCCATCCTGCTGATTGAATCCGTATTGTTCCATCGCGCTTACCAATCCTTCCGGTGTGGGGGTGACGGTGTTCGTTCCCGTCAGGCTTTTTCGACCAGCACCTTGATGTTGGCAAACGTGTTTTCATACACGCTGATGCGGACGGTATACTCGCCGAGCGCGCGAATCGGCTCGGGCAGGGATATCTTCTTTTTGTCGACGGTCACGTCTCGCTGCTTCTGCAGCGCCGCGGCAATCTCCTTGCCGGTGATCGCACCGAAGAGATGCCCGTTTTCGCCGACTTTTGCCTTCACGGTGATGGAAACGTCCTCAAGCTGCTTGGCAAGCTCGCGCGCGGCAAGGCCTGCTTGAAATTTCCGGTGCGCCGCTGCGCTCTTCTGGATTTTCGCCGCGTTGATCGCCTGTGCGTCCGCCGGCGTGGCCAGCTTGCGCGGCAGGAGAAAATTACGCGCGTAGCCGTCCGATACTTCTATGATCTCGCCTTTTTTGCCCGTTCCCTTTACATCCTGTTCCAATAATAGTTTCATACCGTTTTCTTGACCTCCTGCGTATATTCTTCAATAGCTGCTCTTACCTGCAGTTCCGCATCTTCTAGTTCTGTGCACTTCAACTGCGCGCCCGCCATGGTCAGGTGCCCCCCGCCGCCGAGCTGTTCGCAGATGAGCTGCACATTCACCTTGCCGAGCGAACGACCGCTGACGCTGATGTTATCCCCGTCGCGCCCGATGACGAACGCCGCCTCGATGCCGCGAATGCCGATGAGTTCGTCTGCCGATTTTGCGGCGATGAGCGCCGCGTTGTTGACCTCCTCGCCAACGCTCGCCAGCGCGATGCCCTGCGGGAGGATCTCCGCGCTGCGTACGGTGGTCGCAACATCCCCGAAGATCTCCATATCATCCTGAAACATCTGCTTGACCATGCTCGTATCCGCGCCGTTTTTGCGCAGATACCCTGCCGCCTCAAACGTGCGGGAGCCGACGTTGAACGCAAAGTGTTTCGTATCGATCGTGATACCTGCCAGCAGCGTTCCGCAGACAAAAGCGGGAGGCCGCAGGTTGGAGTCGAAATACTGCAGCATCTCGGTGACGAGTTCGCTCGTCGAGGATGCGCGCGATTCCAGAAAATGCAGCGTGGGGTTGTCGATGTGGTCCGCTCCGCGCCGGTGATGATCGATCACGACGACGCGGCTGGCGAGTTCGAGCAGCTTTGGCGCAACCAGAGAGCCGACGCGCTGCGTGTCCACGACGACAAGCACACTCGAAGGACGCATGCTGCGCTCCGCCTGCTCCGGCGAAATCAGCATGCCCGCATAGGCGCGATTCTCGTGAATCAGATCCAGCGCGTGCTCGATCATGGCGTTCTGCTCGTCGAGCACGATGAATGCGCGAGAGCCGACATGCCGCGCGCAGGTCGCAACGCCGAGCGCTGCGCCGATGCAGTCCATATCCGGACGTTTGTGGCCGACGATGAAGATATCTCCCGTGTTGTCGAAGAGCTGGCGCAGCGCTTTGCTGAAGAGCCGCATCTTGACCCGGCTCTGCATCGCTTCCGGCTGTCGCCGCCCGCCGTAAAACACGTATCCGCCGCCTTTTTTGATGACGGCCTGATCGCCGCCGCGGCCAAGCGCAAGCTCCATTGCCTGGCGCGCGCTTTCGTCGGCACGCTGCACGCGGTCTGTCGCACCGACGGCGATGGAGAGCGAAACGAGCATGTTTGTGCCGGTGTCGATTGCGTGCGCCTGCTCCAGCAGCGGGAATCGCTCCTGTTCGAGCGCGGCGAGATGCTGCGCCTCAAACACGATGAAGTACCGCCCGTTTTCATAGCGGCGGTATACGCCGTCGATCCGCTTGACCAGATCGGCAATCAACCGCTCCACCTCGGAAAACACGCTTGTGCGGTGAAACTGCACATCCGCCGAAAGCTCTTCGTAGTTATCCACATAGATCAGCGCCACATATGGCATCTGCTCCTCGAAGAGACGCTGATAATGCGCCGCTTCCGTGCGGTCCAGCCAATACTGGAAGATCATGGGGCTTTTGTCATAGCCGCGGTGAATGGGTACGTTCATCACCTGATACACATTGCCCGCATGCTCCATCGGTATCGCAACCAATGGCGTTTCGGGGTCGAAATGCGGCTGCAGGCTGCGAATATCCGGCTCGGAGTAAATCTCTTTCATGGAAGCGTTGCGCCAGGCGATGTCCCCGTTGCCTTCGATCAGAGCGCATGGGATGCCAACCTGGTTGATCAGCCGCGCCGCGATGACCGAGTTCTCCGCGAAGATATCGTCCATGCGCGCTTTTTCGGTTTTCGCGCGGTGTCTCTCAACGCCGAAACTGGCAAAGAATACGATCAGCGATACGCCGAGCGCGAAGAGCGCAACGATCAGCCGGTTGATCTGATAGAGGTTTGAAAAGAATATCACAGCGCAAAGCACACCGAGCAGTATGCCCAGCGGGATCAGCACTGTCCTGTTTTTCTTCATTCCGGTTCTCCTTTCGCGAATGGTATCCGATGCAGCGGCGAAAGAGCGTATGGATACGCAAAAACGCGAGACGACGCTTCGTTACAGCGCTGCGCGAGGCGGCGCCCCGCGCATGCGGTCACGAAAGCGGAAAAATAGGTCGAAACAGCCGACGAGGATCAGCGGCGTCTGCACAAAACCGAACAACACGCCGACGCCGACATATGCCAGCGTCCGGTTCCGGGTGACGTGCTGCTTTGAACGGGCCAGCAAAAAGTCCAGCACGCAAAGCCCCTGCAGTAAAAACGGCATACCGACGAGGACGTTGACGGTGTTCGACATGCCGTCGGCAAACGTCCAGCCTGTCCACTCCAGTATCAGTGAGCCGATCAGCAGCGCAAATAGACCAAAGGTCATGCTGCGCGGCAGGGACCAGTCTTTGAACTTCCGCATCGGTGAAATCGAAATCTCTGGGTGCTTTTTGCAAAACAGCCGGAAAAACAACAGATTTCCAAGGCCGAGGACCGAGGCAAGGATGCACAGCGCGGAAACGACGAGGCTCGGCACCGCTTGATAGAGCGCATCGAACGACTCCATAAGGTACGCCGAGACGTCCGGGTCCACAGATGGCATCTGTGAAAGGACTGCGCGGTATCCGTCGAACATCGACCCCATCGCGGCCTGAATGTCCGCAAACGCGCCGCGCCCGTCCAGAATGCCGGGGACGCAAACCGCAACGTAAAGCCCGATCAAGAAAACCCCGGCGAGCGTGAGCGCCGTATAGGTGTTGCTCGCCCGCCTCGTAAGCAGAATGTAGATCAAAGCGGCGGCAATAGCAGCGGCGCCGGCTATGCCGGCCGCCGCGAACGGGGCATACTGTGAAAAAGCGCCCGCCGCGAATACGGCAGCGGGCAGCGCGATCCAATACGGTTTCGTTCTGGCTCCGGCAAACGCCCAGAGCGCCGGCGCGATGAGGAGTCCGGCAGGTATCACGATCATGACCAGTGCGACTAATACGGATATCAGAAGGATCGGCCAGCCGCGTCGCCCGCGGGACGGTTGTTGTTGAACATTTTCCATGACATCATTTTATCGTCCGGCGCGCAAATAATCAAGCGCGTACGGCCTTCCAAATAGAATTTCATCGCTTCCGGAACCCTGATGCGCGCAACTGCTCCGCTTGCGTCTGTCAAAAAAAAGCCGCGCGAATGAACGTCCGCCCGGCTTGATTCTTCAGAAGTTCCGCGCTCAGTTCTCCCGCGCTAATTCCGCGGCATAAGCGGCCTCGATATCCCAGACGCCGAGCGAAAGTTTCTTGAGCAACACCCTGCGGACGCTTTCGTCCAGACGCTGCTGTGTCAGCCGTCCTTCCGCCGCGGCGGCGTTGAGCGCCTCGACGATTGCCTGCTGCTTGTCAACCTGCGCGCCGCACATGATGACGTCCCCGCCAGCGAGGAGAAACCGCACCGCCGCCTCGCCAACCTCGTATCGCGTCGTCAGGCCGTCCATGCGGAAATCATCGCTGATGACGAGCCCGTCAAAGCCCATATCCTCGCGCAGCAGGCCTGTGATGATCGGTTCGCTCATGGTGGCGATGTCCGTCGCGTCCAGCGCGGGATACAGAATATGCGCAACCATGATGGCGTCCACGCCGGAAGAGATCGCGCTCATGAACGGCAAAAGATCATAATCGGCCAGCTCTTCGAGCGTCCTGTTGATCACCGGTGTCACAGCGTGGGAATCCTCGGTCGTCCCGCCGTGTCCGGGAAAGTGCTTGGCGCAGGAGAGACATCCTCCCGCGTGCAGGCCCTCGATCGTCGCGCTGCCAATCGCCGCGGCGATGGTCGCGTCCTCCGAAATGATACGCGTTTCAAGGAACGTATCCATCGGATCTTGCGATACGTCCAGCACGGGGGCAAGGTCCATGTTGATCCCCGCTTTGATCAGCTTTGCGCCGATGGTCTGGAACTGCTCCATGGCATAGTCGGCGTCCCTGCGGCGTCCGAGCGAACGCGCGGAGACCGGCTGCGGATTCCAGCGAAAGCGAACGACGCTGCCGCCCTCCACGTCTATGCTGACAAGCGGCGGAATATACGTGCCAACGCGCTCCGCGATCTTCCCGGTCAGATCCTCAGCGAGGCCAAACCCGCCGTCGCTGTTGGTGCTCTTGATATTCGATCCGTAGAGTATGGCGTTGCCAACGGAGTAACTGCTCCAGAGATCGCGAAAGGGATTTTGCACATCGGACGTCCCGGTAAACCCGAACATCACCAGCTGACCCAGCTTTTCCTGCGTGCTCATGGTGGTCAAATACAGGTCCACCCATTCCTCCGCGCTCGCGGGAACGGCCTTTGGCGTCGGTGTCGGCTCCGGCGTGTCGGTCGGCGCGATGGTCAGCGTCGGCTCCGGTGTGATGCTCACCTCCGGAGATACGTCCGGTTCAGCCCGCCACACATCGTAATGCAGCGCGGGAATAACGCCGAACAGAACGCCGGCCGCTGCGCTGACGAGCAGCGCAAAAACAGCCAGCGTGAGCAGAATTTTTTTAAAAGCGTCTCCGAACAATGGCGCTCTCCGTTTCGCCCGCAGAACCCGTCACACAATACAGTATGTATCCCTGCGCTCCAGCGGCGGAATATGCCGCGGTTCTGCTTGATTTCCCATATTATACTCCGCTGTGCGGGAATCTGTAAACCTTGCGTTACCCCCGGCGTCCCGCCTTGCAAAACATGCACCGGACGTATTACAATGAGAATAACCCCGGTCGCGTCAGCAAACGGGCATTTTTTTCGACAGGAGCATGCTATGGAACCATTTTCGAAGATTGAATACCGCCGACCCGATATGGAAGCGCTAAAGAAGAAACTCAAGCAGACGCTCAAAGCCTTTAAGAAGGCTTCTTACTATGAGGAAGCGCGTGCGGCATACCTTGCCTCTCTGGACGAAACCGGACATGTGGAGACGAGCTATGTCGTCGCGAGCATCCGCAATACGCTTGACACCACGGACAAGTTTTACGACGGCGAGATGCAGTTTTTCAACCGCGCGGTCGCCAAGCTCATGCCCGTGAGCAAGTCGTTTACCGAAGCGCTGCTGCGTTCCCCCTATCGCGCTGAGTTTGAGCGTGAGTTCGGCCGCCAGCTCTTCACGCTCGCCGAAATCGAACATAAAACGCAGAGCAGCAAGATCATACTCGACCTCATCCGGCAGGGAACGCTGGAAAACGAATATAAAAAGACCGCCGCCGCCTGCAAAACCAACTTTCGCGGCAAAGAGGTCAACTTTTACGGCCTGCTGAAGCATATGGAAAGCTCCGACCGCGAAGAGCGCAAGGAAGCCTACCTCGCCTGGGCAAGCCTCTATGAGAGCGTCTCCGACAAACTCGATCAGCTCTATGACAAGCTCATAAAGGTTCGTATCCGCATGGCTAAAAAGCTCGGCCTGCCGGACTATACAGCACTTGGTTACCTCAACATGCACCGCGCGGATTACGGCCCGGAGGAGGTCGCCCGATTCCGCGAGCAGGTGCAAACGGTCATCGTTCCCGCCGTGGCCAAACTGCGCGAGGCGCAGGCAACGCGCCTCGGCGTCGATAAGCTCAAATATTACGACGAAACCTGCATCTTCCCGGACGGCAACGCCGACCCCGTCGGCGGCGAGAGCGTGCTCGTGCCCGTCGCGCAGCGCATGTATCGCGATATCTCGCCGGAAACAGGCGAGTTCTTCGACTTCTTGTCCGAACATGGCCTGTTCGATCTGGAGACGCGCTCCGGCAAGCACCTCGGCGGATACTGCACGTACCTTTGGGACTACAAAGCGCCGTTTATCTTCTCCAATTTCAACGGCACTGCAGCGGACGTCAACGTGCTCACACACGAGGCCGGGCATGCGTTCGCCGGCTTTACCGCCATGCGCAGCCAGCCGATCATGACGTATTTGAGCTCCACGAGCGAGGTCAACGAGATCCACTCCATGACCATGGAGCATTTTGCCTATCCATACATGAACGGGTTCTTTGGCGAGGAGCAGGTGGATAAAGCGAAATTCGCACACCTGGCAGGATCGCTCTCCACGATTCCTTATCTAGTCAGCGTAGACGAGTTCCAGCACCGCGTCTATGAAAAGCCGTCCATGAGCGCAAAGGAGCGCCGCGCCGTATGGCACGAAATCGAGCAGAAGTATCTGCCCTGGCGGGATTATGACGGCGTGCCGTTCCTCGAGGAAGGCGGATTCTGGATGCAGAAACAGCATATCTTCCTCTATCCGTTCTATTATGTCGATTATGCGCTCGCGCAGGTCTGCGCGTTTGAGTTCTACAAGCGTATGAAGCTCGATCACAAGGACGCCTGGGCATCCTATCTCAAGCTCTGCCAGGCGGGCGGCAGCAAGGGATATTTCGAGCTGCTGGAGCTGGCGGGCCTGAGCGTGCCCTTTGCCGACGGCAGCGTTGAAAACGCCGTGCGCCATGTGATCGAAGAGCTGAACGCATAGAATGCGCAACATCTCTACTTCAGAAAAACCTGCGTTTCTGCGCAGGTTTTTCTCTTCTGCTCCGTCTCCGGTGCGGATTGTTTTCGCATCTTGCCAGTTGTAAAAAAGTTGTGAGTTTTGCCGTTGGCATTGAATCCGTCGGGTTGGTATGATATCATTGTTGCGTTTTACAGGGGTTGTATATTCTTATTTGATATTGAGGTATTGTTGTTATGTCGAAGGTTATGAAAATCGTACTGATCGTTCTGCTGGTCATCGTTCTCGCCGTCGGTGGCGTCGGCTTGTATGTGCTCAGCAGCATGCGCGCAGATGCGGTTGATACGGTCGAAAAGCCGGTGGATCTGACTTCGACCGAGGAGCCGGAGAGCATGATCACCGTCATCTCGGAAGAGCCAACCCCGACGCCGTCCCCGATGCCAATCTACTCGGAAGAGTCCAAGGAAGACAACGTCGTCAACATTCTGCTGATTGGAACCGACTCGAGAAACGTCTCCGCGGAGAATGCAGACGGGCGTTCGGACTCGATGATACTTGTTTCGCTGAATAAAGAGAAAGGCACAATCTCGCTGATCTCGTTTATGCGTGACGCGCGGGTCGAGCGCATCGGCAAGAGTGGCAGATTTACGTTCTTCAATAAACTCAACGGCGCATTTCGCGGTGGTTACGGCGGCGGAGGCCCGGGAGAGCTGATCAATACGCTCAACTACAACTTTAAGCTCGACATTCAGGAGTATATCGCCGTCGGATTCGACGGGTTTACGGCGCTTATCGACCAGATCGGCGGGCTGGACGTACCTGTTGACCAGGCGGAGATCAACTTCATCAACGACCGCATCAAGGGATATCATCCGACAGAGCCCGCTATTGTAAAGAACGCCACCCCGATCGACGCCGAACCGGGCATCATCCATCTCGACGGAGCGCAGTGTCTCATTTACGCGCGTAACCGCCATACCGGCGTGGACGGCGGAAGCGGCAACGACTTCGACCGCGTCAACCGCCAGCAGGAGATCATCATGCTCGTGTTTGAGAAGGTCACGGCGCAGATGAATGAGCAGAGCGTTGTCGCGCTCATCACCTTTGCCTCCAACTACATCTCGACCAATATGAAGATCGACACCATGACCTCGCTGGCAAGGCTGCTGCTCGTCTCCGACCTGGAGTTTGTCTCCACCAGTATCCCCGAGCCGGGCAGCTACCGCTATTATACGAATCCCGAAACGGGCGTCCAAACGGATCAACTGGATTTCGATCTGGAAGAAGCGGCCGCAACGTTGCAGGAAAAGCTATATGGCGCAGCGCTCACGCCCGAGCCCGAACCCACCCCGGTACCGGCGGGATAAGGCAAACAGCTATCACACCGCGGACATCCGTCCGCGGTGTTTTTTTATGCAAAGAAAATACGCGGAACCGGTTCGTTTCCGGTTCCGCGTATATTGTTTGTCTGTGCTGGTTCTTTAGAAGATTCGGTATGCGCAGATGAAGTGTTCCATCCAGTATCCGCCCGACTTCAACACGGACGAGGACCTGCGCACCTGTCCTTCGGAGGAGCTCGCGTCGATCATCTTGCCGCCGCCGATATAGATGCCGACGTGACCGTCGTTTGGCGTGCTGCCCGAGAACACGAGGATATCACCGCGCTGGATGGAGTTGATGCTGGAGATCCGCTGGAAGCGGGACGTCGTCCGCCAGGTGATGGACGTCATGTAGCTCACGCTCACGCCGGAGTTCTTCAGGCACCAGTATACAAACCCGGAGCAGTCGAAGGTATTCGGGCCTTTTGCGCCGCGGACATACTTGCTGCCCATCTTGCTCTCAGCGAGCGCGACGAGCTTTTCTACGCCGGTCTTGTTGGACACCGTGCTCGATGAGCTGCTGCTGGACGAGCTGCTGCTGGAGGAGCTGCTGCTCGACGAGCTGCTGCTGGACGATTCCTTCGAGCTCGTCGGCGGGGATGACGCTTTTTTCGCGCTCGAGGAATTCAGCATGGTCAGCGTTACCGCGCCAACCTTGCCGTCCGCCGTCAGCCCGGAGCGTTTCTGGAAGGCTTTCACCGCATCCTCGGTGATCTCGCCGAAATAACCGGTTGCGTTCGCGCTGGAGAGATAGTTGAGCTTTGCAAGGCGCGACTGCATGTTCTTTACATCCGTACCGTAATCGCCAACCTGCAGCACCATCGCCTGCGCTCCGCCCGAAAGGAGCAGATCCCGCGTCACAGGGCCCAGCGCGCCGTCTCTGGTCAGGCCGTTTGCCTGCTGGAACGCTTTGACGGCAGATACGGTGGCCTTCCCCATTACGCCGTCCGGCTTAAATGTAATATAGCCGAGTTTCTTGAGCGCATACTGGCAGTCTTCGATGACCTTGTTCTCGTCGCCGAGTGTGAAAGCGTTGCTCACGACGTCTTCGCCATAGAGCATCTCCATTGTCTTGTCGCCAACCTTGCCGTCCGCCTTCAGGTCGTTTTTGGCTTGAAATTCCTTTGTGGCCGTTTCGGTTTTTTCACCGAAGATCCCCTGTATATTCGCTTTGTTGTCAAGATAGCCCAACTCATATAACCTCTGTTGGATCCCCTCGACATCCGGGCCAGAATCTCCGACCTGCATGACGTATATCTTTGCTTCTCCGCTCATGAGCAGCTCGAATGTTTCATCTCCGCAGATGCCGTCGTCATCCAGGCCGTTGTGCCGCTGAAACGTTTTCAGCGCGCTTTGTGTCAGCGGGCCGAAATGCTGCGTCGGTTCGTCGGAGTCCATATAGCCGAGCTCCATGAGCTTCGTCTGGAGCATTTCAACGATCTCCCCGTCGCTGCCCTGATGCAGCTCTCCGGTGAGGGTGATCGCGGTTTCCATATCGATTGTGTCGTCGGGCGCCTGCGCGGTCGACAGATCGACCGTGGCGTCGGTTCCCGAGCCGTCCATAGACCCATCCGCCGTGCCGCTTTCCAGCGCGACCGTCTCAGAGTTCAGCTCCGCGAACAAAGCAAGCTGCGCCGGAATATCCGACTCGTTTTTTTTGCCCGGCAGAGCGATAGCGAGCACAATGCCCGCAATGAGCAGAAAACCAAATGCGCTGCCGCCGATGAGCAGCGTGCGCGGTGGTAGTTTCATCAGATAGTTTGTTGCGCCGCGGACGCCGAGGTAGATGCCCCGCGCAGCGCCGCGCACAGCCGCTAGAAGACCTTTTTTCGTTTTTTTCAGAACGACCGAAGCGGTTACGGCTTTTTTCTGCGGTTCGCCGTAGTTCATCTGTGGTGCGCCTGTTTCAACGCGGGGTTTCCGTACGAGAGCGTTCCACTTCCGTTTCAACACAACGGTAAATGCGCTCCATTCGCGCGCCAGATTTCTCCAGATGCGCCGCCATGTGCTCTTTTTTCTCTTTTTCGGTGCGGTATACTTTGTGTCTGCAACGGTGCGCACGGGTTTTGCCGCCGCTGCACCACTCGGTCGACGCGGCCCGCCGGCATGCGGTTTGCGCGCAAAATCGGAAGCCCGTGCTTCTTCCCGCCTGACCCGGCCGGTTGAAGTTGCGCTGCTTCCTCTTGTTTCATATGATTGACTTTTCCGCGACTGCGCCTTCGCTCCGGCAGGATGACTGCTGTTTGCGGATGTGCGAGTGTCGGGACGTTTCATTCTGTTTGTATTCCCCTGCGCGGATTTTCGCGTAGAGTGAGGTTCGGTTGGCACGTTCGGACTCCTTTCGGCGTTCGGCGCGGCATAAGCCGCGTGTCAGCCAAATCTAGTGACATGCTGAGTATAACAGTCAATCATGGCATCGAATTGAACAATTTATAAAGGAATTGATAATACGGCCATGGGAAAAACAGCGTTCAGCCGTCGTAGTATTCGCCGCGATGATAATCGTAAATCGCTGCGTTGTATTTCTTAAAATCGTCGAGCACGAGCCCCGTTCCCAGCGCCACGCAGGACACAGGATCCTCCGCGATGCGGCAGGGCACACTCGTGCGGTCAGTCACATAGCGGTCAAACCCAGTCAGCAGCGCGCCGCCGCCCGTCACCACGATGCCTGTTTCGGCGATGTTGCCCGCCAGATCCGGCGGCGTCCGCTCCAGAAGCCCGCGCACGCGTTCAATGATGGCGGCGAGCGGTTCGCTCAGCGCGTCCACCATTTCGTTTGTGCCGATCGGGATTGCCTCCGGCAGTCCGCTAATCGTGTTTTTACCGTGGATTTCAATGATGCGCTGCTCTTTTTCAATGTGCGCGCGGCCATAGGCAATCTTGATCTCTTCCGCGTTGCGCTCGCCGACATAGAGGTTGTGCTTGCGCTTCATATAACGGCGGATCGCGTCGTCGAACTTATCCCCCGCCATCTTGATGGAGTCGGATATCACCGTCGTTCCGTGTGAGATAACCGCAATGTCCGTCGTACCCCCGCCGATATCGAGCACCATATGCCCTTTTCCGTCGTTGATGTCCAGCCCCGCGCCGATCGCGGCCGCGATGGGTTCCTCAATCAGGAACGTGTAGCGCGCGCCCGCTTCGTCGGACGCTTCGATGACGCAGCGCTTCTCGGCCTCCGTCACGCCGGACGGCACGCAAACCACCGCGCGCGGTTTGTAGAGCAGGCGGGTGCCGACCACTTTTTGGAAAAAATAGCGCAGCATCCGCGCCGTTGCATCAAAATTGGAAATCACACCGTCCCGCAGTGGACGGATGACGACGACGTCCGCCGGTTCGCGTCCCATCATCTTCCTCGCGTCTTCACCGATGGCTACAATCCGCCCGGTCACGCGCTCAAGCGCGACGATGGACGGTTCCTTGAGGACAACCCCCTTGCCTTTGACGAACACAAGCGTAGAGGAGGTGCCAAGATCGATTCCAATGTCGGAAGTGTCAAATAAACCCATGTAAAACCTGCTTTCATGTGCGCCGCATGGGCACATACAGCCTATGCTAACATTTATTTTATCATGCGCGTATACCCCGAACAATCAAACAAAGTGTGAACGCAGTATGAATGGCGGCGTCGTGGGCAGTCAAAAGGCCGCCTTATGGCGGCCTTACTTCCGGAAATATCCCCTAAGCCTCCTTCGCCAGACTGTGTTCGAACACCGCCTGTCTCATCACTTCACCGATCGGAGCGGAGATGTTCAGCGTCGCGCCGCCGATCCGGCTCGCGCCGCCGAGATTGATAACAATCAGGCTTCTGCCGTGAAAATAATCGACCAGCCCCGCGGCGGGATAAACCGACAGCGACGTGCCGCCAATGATGAGCGTGTCCGCCCTGCCGAGTTGCGAAATCGCGTCGTGCAGCAGTTTCTCGCTCAGCGGCTCCCCGTACAGTACCACGTCGGGTTTGATGATTCCGCCGCAGTAACAGACCGGAACACCCTCTTTTTTGAGCACATCGGGCAGCGTGTAGGCGCGCCCGCAGTTCATGCAATGGTTCGTGCGGACGTTGCCGTGCAGTTCAAATACCTTTTTGCTTCCCGCTTTCTGATGCAAGCCGTCTATGTTCTGCGTAATAATTGCAGCAAGCCTGCCTTCGCGTTCCAGCTTCGCGAGCGCGCGATGACAGTCGTTCGGCTGTGCGTTGGGATGCAGGAGAATCTTTTTGTAATAGTCGAAGAACGTATCGGTATGCTCCAGGAAGAAAGACCGGCTCAGCAATACCTCCGGCGAGTAGCCATATTCGCGCATCGCCGCAAACATGCCTTCGCGCGACCGGAAATCGGGGATTCCGCTTTCGGTGGACGTTCCCGCCCCGCCGAGGAAGACAATCCGCTTGGCGTGCTCCAGGATATACCTGAGCTCCTCTATCTTTTGTTGTAACGTCTCGATCATAACGCCTGTTCCTGCTTTCATCAGATTGGACAAGCTCGAAGAGAAAGGCACTCGTAGAAATGAAAGATTCTGGAAAGGAAGTTGATTATCTTTCTTATATTTTAACACGTTTTTTCCGTGTCTGACATGCGGAATTGTAAAAAAACTGTCACCTTTGATGCAATTTTTCGCGAGCAGAACCGATCCAAACATGGATTTCCAATCTCGCGCTGTGATAAAATAGCCATATGAATATTAGATTTTATAATGCTCGAATTCTGCCGCTCGATGGGCGCACACCGCTCTTTCCCGGCGAGCTGATCGTCTCCGGGGGGCGCATCGCCGCCCTCGGAGAAACCTGCGGCTTTACGGGTGCAATCGATCGCGAAATCGACTGCGGCGGCAACCTTTTGATGCCGGGCTTCAAAAACGCGCATACGCACAGTGCGATGACGTTTCTGCGATCGATGGCGGACGACCTTCCGCTCCAGCGCTGGATGACCGAGCAGGTGTTTCCCAAAGAAGCGCAGCTCACGCCGGACGACATTTATGTGCTCACCAAGCTCGCCATTTTGGAGTATCTCACGAGCGGCGTTACCATGATGTTCGACATGTATTTCGCCCGCGAGAGTATCGCGCAGGCCGCAATCGACACGGGCTTTCGCGCCGCGCTGGTCGGCTGCGCCAACGATTTCGGCGGCTCGGCGCAGGAGACTGCGGATGAGTTTGCGCGCTATACCAAGCTCGATCCCTTGATAACATACCGTCTGGGATTTCACGCGGAATATACAACAAGCGAACCGCTGCTGAAAGACCTGGCGCAGATGGTGCAGTCCCTGCGACAGCCTTTTTACACGCACCTGAACGAAACCGCCGCGGAGGTGGAGCACTGCGTTGCCCACAGCGGCATGCGCACGATCGAGTATCTGGACTCCCTCGGCTTCTTCGACTTCGGTGGCGGCGGATACCACTGTGTCCATCTCTCCGAGCGCGAGATCGATATCATGCGATCGCGCGGGATGACGGCGGTCACGTGTCCAGGTTCCAACACGAAGCTCGCCAGCGGCGTTGCGCCTGTTTACGAGTATCTTGCGCGCGGCATTCCGGTCGCGATCGGCACGGACGGGCCGGCGAGCAACAACTGCCTCGATTTCTTCCGCGAGATGTTCCTCGTTACCGGATTGCAAAAGCTCCGGCACGGCGCCGAGGCTGTCGACGCGACCGAGGTGCTGAAGATGGCGTGCAGCACAGGCGCGCACGTCTGCGGGTTTGACGACTGCGACAACCTCGCCGTCGGCAAGCAGGCGGATCTGATCATGATCGATCTGCATCAGCCGAATATGCAGCCGCTCAACAACATCGAAAAGAACATCGTCTACAGCGGCAGTAAGCAAAATGTCTCGCTCGTAATGATCGCGGGCAAGGTTTTGTATGAGCGCGGCGAGTTCTTTATCGGCGACGATCCTGAGCGCATCTACGCGGAAGCGAACCGCATTATCCGCGCCATGAAGTAAGCGAACGTCTGCCGTAATCCGCATCGATTAATCAGGTAAGGAACCTCTCCTATGGATATATTACAAGATGTCGCCCCCCTGTTCGCCGGCTGGGACGAAACGCTGATCCGCTCCGTTCTGGAAGGCCACATGGGTTATGCACTTGCGGATGGCGATCCGCCGAAAGCCGCGCAGGCAGTGGTCGGCGGTTTCTGCTTCCTTGCGGGCCGCGCGTCCGAATCATTCGCAGCCGGAGCGAAAGGCAACGAGATCGTTCCGCAGGACGAATCCTGGTGCGGGGCCATTGAGCGCGCCTGGGGCGACCGCGTCATCAAACGCCTTCGCTACGCCATTAAGAAAGAACCCGATGTGTTCCGCCGCGACACGCTGCAATACTATGTCGATTCCCTGCCGGAGGCGTACGAGCTCAAGTTCTTTGACGAGACGATCTGTGCGCAGTCATTCGCAGAAGACTGGTCGCGGGACTTTTGCGCCTGCTTTCAGGACTGCAACGATTTTCTCCGGCGCGGGTTTGGCGCAGCTGTTTTACACGAGGGCCGGCTCGTCTCCGGCGCGAGCAGCTATGTCGTGTGTGACGGCGGCATAGAGGTCGAGATCGACACGCACCCGGACTACCGTCAGCGGGGGCTGGCAACCGTATGCGGCGCGCGGCTGATTCTGGAAGCGCTCTCACGCGGCCTGTATCCAAGCTGGGATGCGTTCGACCTGCGCAGCGTCGCGCTTGCGGAAAAGCTGGGTTATCACGTCGACCATCCGTATCATGTCTACATGCGACGCTGAACGAATCAAACAAAAAACCGGCTTGTAAAGCCGGTTTTTGTATTGTTTCATATGTTACCCTCGCGAGTTCAACCCATCGAGTGCGCAGGCCTGCGCGGTCCATGCTTGCGGAACGTATTCTTCCGCTCCTTGGTCAGGAACGCAACCGTATCCTTGATGGTCGCGCTCAGATCCCGCGGCTTGTAACCGAGGTCTCTCCGCGCTTTTTCGTTTGTAAAGCGCGCGTTGCTCGTGAGCGTATACAGGGTGTAGCGCGTGAAGAGCGGCGATTCGTGGCGGATTCTGTAATACAGTTCCGCAAGCGGCGCGGTCATCTTTGCAAACCACAGCGGCAAAACGGTTTTGATCTTTCGTCCGCCGGTGATACGAGAGAGCGTGTTGAGCAGCTCGCGCACGGGAACATAGCGGTTCGATAGAATATAGCACTCGCCTTTTTTGCCTTTTTCGGTCGCGGCAATCACGCCGTCTGCAACATCCCGCACATCCACGAAATCATAGCCGCCTTCGACACAAGCCGTCAGCGAGCCGTTGAGATAGCTGATAACCATTTGCGTGAGGTGCCCGCTGCCGTAATCGTTCGGGCCGATGATGCCGGAGGGATGGATCACCGTCGCATCCAGTCCGCCTTTGACGGCGTCCAGCACGATCTGCGTTGCGGCGGCTTTGGTCTTTGCGTACAGCCCGATCACGGAATCCGGCTGGAACCCGCCTTGCAGCTCATGGATGATGTTGCCGTGCGGCAGTTCCGGCAGCGCGTGCACCGAGCTGATGTACACGAGTTTGTTCACGTCATGCTCTTTGCATAGATTCACGACGTTCTCCGTGCCGCGCACGTTCACATCCACAACGCGCTGGTCATATTTCTGCGCAACGGACACGATACCCGCGCAGTGGATGAAATAGACTTCGTCGTCTGCATTCAGCCCGTAAAACATCGGTTCAAGGGATGCTCTGTCCCGCACATCGCCGCGCACGATGGATACCGCGTCGCCGTAGAGCATCGTGACATCCTCGTTCGGCAGCGCAAACCCGCGCACCGTCTCGCCCGACGCAAGCAGCTCTCGCGCAATCGTGTTGCCAAGATGGCCGCCAACGCCCGTTATCATATAGATTCGTTTCATTCCGTTATTTGCCTCGCTTTCCGGTAGCACATCCCCGGCCGACGCCACCGCGTTTGACCGGAGGATACATTGACATCTTATAAGCGCTTTGTAACGCGCCTGTTTCGAAAAAAGGACTTTTGCGGGCAATATTGCGTCTTTTTTATGAAACGTCGCATCGTTGCCCACAACCTGCGGATAAAACCCCGTTTTTCGGCTCTTTTTCCTTCTTTTGTCTGCATTGTATCAAAATATTATCAACTCTTTTTCAAGCGTTTCCGCCGCCGGATGTATGTTCTCTTGCACAAGAACGTGTGTTCGTATATAATGGTTCATGAAAGACGAATCATCAAATCCGGGAGGTTACGTTCATGAACGAACAGGTTCTGAAAGACCATTACGGGAAGCGCGGTTTTTCCGACGAGCAGACCAGCGGCGCCATCGCTTCCGTGCGCGAACTCGAGTCCTGGCTCGCCTCGCGGCAGCACACGCTAGAATCCGCACAGGTCAAAGACATCCGAACATACATCCGGCTGCTGATTGACGAAGAGAGAAACTCTGCGGACGCGCTGCTCGCGCTTGCGCGGTACTTCTACCTGACCGGGCGCAACAACATCTATGTATATTTCACCTCGCTGCTGGGCGGTACCGGCGTTGTGGACAGCATCCGTTGCCGTCTGACCGATCTGGAAGACGAAAAAACTGCCGACACGCTAATCGGAACGCTGCCGCAGCCGCCGCTGGGATCCGATCCCGAGGAGTTCCCCGCGTTCACGCGCGAGCTCATGGAGCGGCTAGAAAAAAATCTGCCGACGCAGACCGTCTGCCGCGCGCTGGCGGGCAACCATCATCAGATTCCCGCTTCCGCATTTGACGCGGAGAAAGAGCATTATAAAAACGCAGCTACCATGGACGAGTATCTCGCGGATCATCATAGACGCCAGGTCGCCGATCTGCAGCGGCACAGCGACACGAACACAGTCTGGTATGAGCAGGTCATCACGCAGGAAGTCGTTGATTTCGTCGCGGCAAATCAAGAGATCCAGTCCGCGGTGCGAGAGGGCGACACACTCTATGCGACTAAGATCCCCTACGATCCTGCACGCTATCTAACGGAAACAGACCCCGTGATGAAACGGTATTATGCCTGTCATTGCCCGTTCGTGCGGGAAGCGATCAAGCGCGGTGAAACCGATATATCGGAAAACTGGTGCTACTGCAGCGGCGGGTTCACAAAATATCCCTACGATGTCATTCTCGGCCAGGAACTCCGGGTTGAACTGCTGCAGTCTGCGCTGCGGGGCGATCCTGTCTGCCGGTTTGCCATCCATCTGGACGGCGCGGCGGAGAAGTAAACCATCAACTAAAAACAACGGGGCGCTTATGCGCCCCGTTGTTTTTTATTTCGTTCAGATGGATGTTTCGTCTTCCGTGATTTTCATTTCAGGGCAGCTGACCGCGATCTTGCTGTCGTTCTTGGACCGGTACATATGCGCGTCGGCCTGCGCTACCATGTCGAGGTAAGTACTGTCCGGTCCCATCTCAACAACCCCGCTGCTGAACGAAACCGGACCGCCATGCGCAAAGCGGATCTGCATGCTTGTTTTTTGAATGCGTTCGAGCAGCGTAACGGCGTTTTCCAGCGACACATTTGGAAGCAGCAAAACAAACTCGTCCCCACCCCAACGCGCAATCGTATCTGAACTGCGCAGTTGGCTCTGTATGAACTGCGCGATGTTTTTTAAAACCTCGTCTCCGGCGGCATGGCCGTATGCATCGTTTACTTTTTTCAATTTATCGATATCAACAAAAGCGACACATAGCGGCAGCCCCTGTCTGCGGCAAAACGCGATCCATCGTTCGGCTTCCATCTCGAGCCGTATGCGCGTTGCCACATTGGTCAGATAGTCCGTTGAACTGGTCTGCTCCAGCCTCGACTTAATAACAAACTCGCGAAACATATGTCTCTCGGTGGAAAACGCGGTAACGGCGCAAATACCAATTGTCAACGAAGCATATGTAATCGTCGCCACAAGATCATTCATTGGAATGGATGGAATTTTAAAGTGCGCAATCAGGAAAAACGCAGCAGTACTGGCAATCGAGAGCACAACCCTGTTCCAGTTCCGGTTGGGAATGATAAACAGAAGCAACACAAACAAAATCAGTCCAAGTGTTTGAATCATGAAATGCGGCGTGCTGTACAACCAGAAAACCAGCAGAAAAATGGCGTACGAGGCTGCCTCCAGCAGCGTCACCAACGCCGAAAACAGCGATTCGCTTTTCGTGTTCTGCAGCGTCCGGATCATGAGAATCAGAACGATGGAAAACACGTAGCGCACCAGCGCCATCACGAGCCGAATCGTCTGATCCTGCACGAGCGCCAGGTCCGCTACCAAAAAAAGAAAATTGCCCGTGCTGGCGATTCCGCATACGATATGAATCATACGCTGTGCCGCTCGTAGTTTTTCTTTCCTATAAGCGCTTTGGAGTTCGCTTAACTCTGCCGAGGCTTCGATGTTGTCGCTTTTGTTCACTTCACGCATTCATGTCACAAGTCAGTGTGTTGCTCTGTCGGTACCTTCAAGTTGTCACCTGTCCGCTCTCTTTGTTTTCGTCGGCGGGCAGTTTGGTTTTCGTCATGCAAAATGCAAGCAGCGCGACCCCCGCGCAAAGGATGATGTCGCCTATGCTGGCAAAGCCGATCGGTATGCCGGGCGGACCAAGGCGGATGATGTCTCCTAAAAACGGTAGGCGTGTGGATTCGCCTGCCAGACAATATGCGAAAATCCGCCCGCTCCGCAGCAAAGCCAGCCGTTGCGTTGCGTCGCCAAGCAGCGCGGCGTCAACAGGCATACAGCCGCCGTTGAGCGCGACGACCAGCAGATTGAGCAGCGACCCGGCGAACACGATGGCCGGCCATATGATCTGGCGACGATTGAGAAACAGGAATACAAATACAAGCGAATACTGCGCCAGGCAGACGGCGACCGCGCCCGTCTGGGGTTCGAACAACGCAGCCGCGCCTGCTTTCAGCAGCAGTGCGATCACGGGCAGAAGCGCACCCTTGAGCGGGTAGCGCGCGATGCCGCGGATCGACCCGCCGGTCAGCAAGCCGATGAGGAGCCCGGTCACGGAAAAAAGAAGAAGTATCATACCGTATACAGCAGCAGTTTTTCCGCTTCTTCGGGCCGTAGTTTCGGCTCAATCAGCAGGAATGTCTTCACCACTTTCGGGTCGAGCTGCGTACCCGCTATCTCGTCTAGAATTTCCCTTGCGCGTGCTTTTGTGAGCCCGGCGCGATACGGCCTGTCCGATATGATCGCGTCATATGTATCCGCAACCGCGAGTATTGCGGCAGAAAGCGGCAGCTCTCCGGCGGCCGGGCCTTCCAGCGGATATCCGCTTCCGTCATAACGGCGGTGATGATACAGAACGGCGTCGGTGATGACCGGAGAAAGATTGATACTCTCGATGATGCGAAGGCCGATGACGGGATGCTGCTGAATGATCTCATATTCTTCTTTTGTCAGCGTGCCCGGCTTTCTCAGGATCGCGTCCTCAATGCCGATTTTACCCGTATCGTGCAGGAGTGCCGCCATCATCAGCTGATTGGTAAACGCGCGGGAGCAGCCCATCGCTTTGCAGATTTCACTGCTGATGTACGCAACGCGCTGTGAATGTCCGTGTGTATACGGGTCTTTTGCTTCGATCGCCTCTACCAGCGACGAGATGGTTCGCATCAACATGGCGCGGCTGTCCAGATAAACCTTGAACGAATACCGCGCCAGCATCAGCGGTCCCATAAACAGCAACAGCCAAAGATAGGCATTCGCTTGCGTCAGGATGTAGCCGATGACGAGGCCGAGCGGGATCGTCGCGAGGATATTCGGAAGGATTCCGCCGATATTATCCCGCAGCAGTGTGAAAAACTCACCTTGATCGCTCAATTTGAAATAAAGAATGAAAAAGATCAGATTGCCGAGAATCGCAATAAACGAGAATGCTACCGCACCGAAGAAGACGTGCCAGGTAAACACCGGGCCTCCGGATGTCGGCACGATTATATCGTAAACAAAACCACCTATCCAAATAGCTATGAGTACATTGCTGACATTGAAGAACTCTTTTGACGGGGAGCGCAACCATGGCGAGTAATACTTGTGCGTCTTGGAGTCCTGTATCATCGCCAGCATCGTTGAGAGCGTAAACAGCACGATCGCCAACGGCACGCCTTTGGTCACTACACAGGCAACGACAGGAACGAAGCTGATCTCCATCGTTTTGTCCGGCGTAATATAGATCGGCATCATATGGCAGACGATCAGCACAACGAGCAGAACAATACAATACAGAACGTTGGCAAGAAGCGTACTCGGATCCGTAAAAAGCGAGAAGGATTGATAAACGCTCAGGCCGAATACCGCAGCGCCTACCAATCCGACAAAAACCATATACAGTTTTTGCTTCTTAATTACCATACGTCCTCAAGTGTTTGCTCGCTATTGATAAAATATTAACAGGTCCGGCCGATTCACTTAAAGGGTTCACTCTTGCGTTTGCAATGTCTTATCTGACAAAGAAAAATGAGCCGCTCGATAATACCAATGCTGCCAGAGATGCGAGCGCCATAAGGATCTTTTTCATTTGGATATAGCCTCCTTCTTTGGATCTCTGTTCTCCGCTAACCGAACAGGCTATATCCGCTACGCTTTGCCGGACCTGTTAACTTTTCAAATAACACAAGTAGTTAAATGTTCGAATCTCATACCGTTTCCTGGGAATAAAGCTCCAGCTTTCGGTTGATCGCGTCCAGAACGCTCTGTACAACGGCGGCGTCCCGATCCGGCTCCGCATACACGCAGCCGATCAGCGGCGTACTCTCCGGCAGGCAGTAAATCTGGGACACGATGATCGCCCGTCCGTTTGAGTGAACCGTTTCTACGCTGGCAAGCTCGAAAAACGCGGCGCCTCCCATGCAGTTTTTCACCGCATCCAGCGTTGCCTGAGCGATGCTGCGCATGCGCGAAAACGGGAGCGCGCTTCCAACGGACGTTCCGTTAAACCGCTCTTCGTCACGCGCGAGCGCAACGGATACTTCGACCTCTTTGCCGGAGGAGCGCATGTTGATTCCCGAATACATCAACCGGAAACAGATGCCGGAAAGCACATTGGACGATATCTGCGCAACGCTGATAATATGATAATCTACATCGATGCCATAACGGGCGGACACGGCGGATTGAACGTCCCTGACAATCGCCTTGACATTCCGCTGATTGCTTGCCAATACATGGATCTCAGTTGGTTCTTGAAGCGGTGAAAAAACAACGTGTGCGGCGTAAACGCCGTTGAGCTTGGAAATCAGGGCTTGCCAATCGTTCGCTGTGCCGTACTGTGCTTCCATACCTTCTCCCATCCCAATACCGAACTGAATCCGGAATGTATCATATGCAAATTTATGCTATCTTCATACATTATAGCTTCTCACCCATACAAGCGCAAGGACAACAATCGTTGTATATGCAATTCTATTTCGATCTTTCAGGTACTGGTTTTCAATATTTGTATGCGAATCGAATGGTATCAAAGATATTTCAGATGTACAGCAGTATGTTGTGCTTCGTTGGTTATTACGAAAGCGCTCACTTCTATGACCGGGTCTTGTCTGCGCTGCGGGATCATCTTGGCAGCGGATAGATTCAGGCGTCATGACGCCAACATTCTCTCACGATGTAAATCAACAAGAAAAGATTGCCTATTCTTTGTCTTGCCGGAAGAAATAACGCTTTCTGGCAGACGTTCCGGCTCCATATTGAATTGCCTCCTGCGGGCACCGGTTGATACAGCCAAGGCACTGCGCACAGTTTTTAGCAATCCACTGCGGTCTCCCGTTTTCCAGGCGTATTGCCCCAATCGGGCAGATGCGCGCGCACAGCCCGCAACCGTTACAGGCATCCGTAGCGAAAAAGGGTTTTGTTCTGCGTGCAAACGCGTTGAACATCGGACGGATTAAAGTCGTTCTCAAACCGGAAGCAGGGCCCTCCAGCACATCGTATGCGCTTGATCCTTGCATGATCGCTTTCGCAATCTGCGGAATTTTGTTCCTGGCTGCGAGAATCTGTTGCTGCTGCACTTCGGGCGGGTCCGCATCGTAGCCAATGATATAGTTGCTGGGCATGGTCAGCGACCATGCACCCTGCCAGGGAAAAAAGCGCTTCAGGCGTTGCATAGACTTGCCCGGTTCACCGCCGCAGGTGCAGACCGCAAACGTGTAAACTTCCGGCTGAATCTTGACAGATTTGCAGAACTGCTCCACCAGAAGCGGCGCACCCCAAGCGTACACCGGAAACACGATGCCGATGCGGACGTTTCCGCTGGCGGAAACCGCAATCGGGCCGTCTCGCATGAGCGGTGCCATGTCCATCGCCTGATCGTCCGTCTCGCGTGCAAGCTGCTCCGCGACCCAGGCGGAATTTCCGGTGCCGGAAAAATAATAAATCATAGGCATGCCTGTCCTTAGGTGTTTTTATCAGTATAGCACAATCGATTGGATTGATTGTTTCGGTTTGGAAAACATTCCTCAACCTACAGCAAAGCCGCCGGGATCATCCGACGGCTCTGCTGAAAGGAGAGGGTGGATTATGAAGCGTTCAGACGTCTTCGCGTTTGCGCTTTCTGCCGAAGCAGTCAAGCCAAATGATGCCAACGATCACGACGCCCTGGAAGAACTGCTGCAGGTACGGCGCGATGCCGAGCATGTTCATACAGTTGCCGAGCAGCTGAAGCACCATCAGGCCGACAAAGCTCTGTACGATGCCGCCGACGCCGCCGGCAAAGCTCGTTCCGCCAACGACGACGCCGCAGTTGACCATCAGCGCCGTATCGTCGCCATAGATGTTGGAGCCTGTATTGAGTTTGCTGCTGAGCAATACGCCCGCGATTGCCGCCATCGTACCGCTGAGCACAAACGCAATCCACTTGGTGGAAATGACGTTGATGCCGGAGTATTTGGCGACGTCGTAATCGCCGCCGAGTGCATAGAGATTTCTGCCGTAGCTCGTATACCTGAGCAACGCATACAGGAGAACGCCGATCACGATCATGTAGATCGCAAGCGTCGGGATCACGCCGCCGATTTTGCTGTTGGCGATCTTCATGAAATCCGGGTTGATGCAGGACACCGGGTGTGCGTCCGTCAACTCCTGGTTTACGCCCTTGAGCAGCATGCCGATACCAAGCGTGATGATGAAGGCTTCGGTCTTCTGCTGCACAACGAGGAATCCGTTGATAAACCCGACCAGTGCGCCGGAGAGAATTGCCAGCAGAATGGCGGGCCACATATTCATACCGCCGTTCATGAGCTTGATGGCTACAATGCCGCTCAGGCACATCACGCCGCCGACGGAGAGGTCGCAGCCCGCAGCGATAACCGTGAGCGTTACGCCGAATGCGATAATCTCGTTGACCGCGGCGTTTTTGAGCACGTTGAGCAGATTATACGACGTATAGAAGTTCGTGTCGAAAAACAGCATGCCAACGAACATGACGATAATGGCAATGACCGCTTTCTGTTTGGTAATGGAACGCCATGCCCGATGTCCGAATCCAATAATTGATGTTTGCATATCGTACCCTCCCTACTGGTCTTTCCGATTGTCCAGCCAGATTGCGACAACCAGAATAGCGCCTTTCAGCACGATCTGCATGTAGGACGATACACCCAGCAGGTTCATGCAGTTGGACATCAGCGTAATCAAAAGCACGCCGAGAACCGTTCTGAGCACGCTGCCCTTGCCGCCCTTGAGCGATGTGCCGCCGACGACGACGGACAGGATCGCGTTGGTTTCAAACCCTTTGCCGACGGTCGGAGACGCGGTTGTGATCCGCGAGAACAGCACGATCGCGCCGACCGCACTCATCATGCCGCAGATGGTATAGATCAATACCACACTGCGCTTGATGGGAATGCCCGAGAGCTCGGCTGCGACCTTGTTGCCGCCGGTATAGCTGATCGACCGCCCGTTGTAGGTCTTGTTGTGAAAAATCCACAGCAGCGTCAGCGAAGCAAGGAAAATGATGAACGAAACGGAGAAGATGCCGACCGTGCCGGAGCCGATGGATGAAAACACCGTTTGCGGCGACTGCAGCCAGCTCATGTGCTGTGTCGCACCGTCGGTATAGATCAGGGCGACCGCGCTGTAAACCGCGCTCATGCCGAACGTGATGAACAACGCTTCGGCTTGCGACAGCGCACCCGCTGAAATGAGTACGATACTGTTGAGAAAGCCGAGAAACGCGCCAAGAATGATGCCGACGATCAGCGCATTCACCTGCCCGATCGGGTCGATGAGAGAAACCGTAACGACCGCCACGAGGGAGATGATGCCCGCCACCGACAGATCGATGAATCCGCCGATGATAACGAACGTCATGCCGAGCGATACAAAGCTCAAGGGGCCAAACTGGCGCATGATGTTGGTCAGGTTCTCACCCGAGAGGAACTTCGGCTCAACGATGATTGTGATGATCACGAGCAGCATGATCGCCACGAGAACCAGATAGTTCAATAAGAACTTTTTGAAATCGAATCGTTTTGTCATGTCATTCCCTCCCGTCAACCGATCGCGCTGTCCATGATCGTCTGCGCGGAAACCTCTTCGGGATTGAATTCTCCCGTGATCTTTCCTTCGCAGATGGTCAGGACGCGATTGCTCATATTCAGCACTTCCGGCAGTTCCGAGGAGATCATGATGATCGATCCGCCGTTTTCGACGACCTGCTTCATGAGCATGTATATCTCATACTTGGCGCCGACGTCGATGCCGCGCGTCGGTTCGTCCATGATCATGATCTGTGGATTGATCTCCATCCAGCGGCCGACCACGCACTTTTGCTGATTACCGCCGGATAGGCTGAGAACAGCCGTCTGCGCGGAAGGCGTTTTGATGCCGAGGTTTGCGATCTGTCGCTCGGCAATTTCTTTTTCCTGCGAGGAGTCGACAAACCCGAACTTCGTCATTCTCTCGAGGCTCGCCATGACGATGTTGCTCTGTACGGTGAAGCGCAGAACGAGTCCCTGCAGTTTGCGGTCCTCGGGCAGCAGGCCGATGCCCAGCTTCTTTGCGTCCGCCGGTTTCCTGATGCGCACCGGCTTGCCATCCAGCAAAACCTGATGGCCTTTTGCTTTGTCCGCACCGCAGATCGCGCGGACAATCTCCGTGCGTCCCGCGCCGACGAGGCCGACCAGCCCGAGAATTTCGCCTTTTTTCAGTTCGAACGAAATGTCGTGCAGTTTCTTTGTATTGATCGAGCGCACCTCCATCAGCGTCTCGCCGACGCAATGGGGACGCTCGGGGTACTCGTGTTCAATGGACCGGCCAACCATCTTGGTGATCATATCCGCGCGCGTCAGCTCGCCGACAGGCTTGGTGTCGATCACGTGGCCGTCTCGCATGACGGTTACGATGTCGCACAGCTCAAATATCTCATCCAGCTTATGGCTGATGTAGATGATGGATACGCCGCGCTCACGAAGGTCGTGTATGATTGTAAACAGCTGCTTGAGCTCGTCGCTCGTGAGCGAACTGCTCGGTTCGTCCATGATGATCAATTTCGAGTGAAACGACAGCGCTTTTGTGATCTCCACCATCTGCTTCTCCGCAGCAGAGAGATCGCCAACCAGCGTGCGGGTGTCAATCGTGCTCCCGATGCTGTCCAGAAGCCGCCTTGCCTCCGCATGCGTGCCGCGCATGCCATGCATCTCCTTGAAGCGTCCCAGAAAGATGTTTTCTCCGACGCTCATGGTGTTCACAAGGTTAAATTCCTGATAGATGATGCTCAACCCACGATTGAGTGATTCTATCGGCGTTGTGTGTTCGATTTTTTCTCCATCAAACACAACCGTTCCGGTGTCCTTTTTGAATACGCCGGAGAGAATTTTCATGAGCGTCGACTTTCCTGCGCCGTTTTCGCCCACAATTCCGTGCACAATGCCCCGCTTTACTTCGATCGAAACATCGTCCAGCGCTTTAACACCGGGGAACGATTTGTTGATGTTTTTCATGGAAAGGATGATCCCTGTATCCTTCTTCTCCACCCGTCTATTCCCCCTTAAATTGTTACTCCACGATGCGCAAGATGTGTGGTCTTATTGTACCATAAACCGGCGTCATCCGCGGTCAAGCCCCTTGTCTAACAAGGGAAGGCCGCCCGGCCCCCGAAGGAACCGGGCAGACCCAATCCGTTCAGTTGTAGCCCGGGTTTACCATTCCGGATACGGGAAGGTGTCAATGTTGTCCTTGGTGACGACATCGAGCGGGATGAAGTTGATGACTTCAAAGGATTGTCCTTCCAGCATGGCCTTTGCATTCTGCAGGCTCTTGATCGCCATGTTCGTGAAGCTCTGGCCAATCGTGACGGCCTGCGTTCCGGCGGCAACCTGGTCATAACCAGCGCGGCAGCCGTCAACAGCGATGAGGTACACGTCGTTCATGTTGGCGTTCTTGAGGGCTTCGATGATACCGGCTGCGCCGTTATCCCAATGGCAGAAGACGCCCTGGATCTCGTCGCCGTATTTCACGATGAAGTCTTCCATGATCGCCAGCGCATCCGCGGTGACCCAACCGGAGCAGTTCTGGGAGTCAATCAGCTCGATGTTGGTGCCTTCGATCGCTTTGCGGAAACCGTCGGCGCGCTTGATCTGCGCGTCATGGCCTGCCTGGCCGCCGACTTCAACAATCTTCGCCCCATCCGGGAAATGATCGACAAACGCCTTGCCCGCGGTTTCGCCGGCCATCGTGTCATCGACGCCGCAGAAGAAGTCGCGGTACTGCTGATTCTCTGGTGTGAGGTCCGAAGAGAACATGCCAACGATGACGCCGGCTTCCTTGGCTTCCATCAGGCTCGGGACGATCGCGTTGATATCGCTCGGGTTGATGAAGATGGCATCATAGCCCTGCGCGATACAGGTGCTGACCGCTTTCGCCTCGTTCTGCACGTCGAAGTTGCCTTCGAAAACGTCCATCTCAAAGCCGTACTCACCGCAGTATTGCTGGAGCTGTTTCCAGGAATAAGCCTGCGACTCGTTGGAGAGTGCCTGTGTGATGAAGGCGGCCTTGTAGGTCTTTGCCTCCTCTGCGGCGGGTTCCGGTGCTGCCGCGGGTTTGCAGGCGAACACGCCAACAACCATCATGAGGGTCAGGAGCAGTACGATAATCTTCTTGGTCATTCTGTTTTTCCTCCTTTTATTTAAGCGACGTTCATATCCGTTCCTTGCGGATACGTCGTCTGCTTATTCGGTTTACGGGGCGGCCCCGCCGCCGGGTCGGCACACGAATCAGCTCAGCGCCTCCTGCAGCGCTTTGAGCATAACGCCTTTGTCAGGTTTCAGTCCGGTCCACATCTCAATATTGATCGCGGCCTGATTGATCAGCATGCCCGTGCCTGTGTTCCAGCGCGCGCCGCGCGCTTCGGCGGCGCGGAGAAACGGCGTGACGGCCGGGTTGGGGATGACGTCCTGCACAAACATGGAAGGCAGGATTGTATCGAGGTCGATATTCGGGATGTCGTCCACATTGGGATACAGCCCGATTGGCGTTGCGTTCACGAGGATATCCGTATCCGCCGGTACGCGATAGGTATGATCCCAGGTGACAAACGCATTGTTTTTGAGAATTTTGCTCAGCAGTTCCATCAGGCTCTTGGCAAGCGCCGCGTCCTCGGGACGGTTGACGATTGTGATGGCGCCGGCTCCCGCAAGAGAGAGCTCAACGCTGATTGCGCGCGCCGCGCCGCCCGCGCCGAGGATGACGATCTTTTTGCCTTTCGGGTCGACGCCGTTTTCCGCGAGCGACTCCATAAAGCCTTTGCCGTCCGTGTTCTCGCCAAAGAGCCTGCCGTTGTCGTTGACAATGGTGTTGACCGCACCGATCAGGCGGGCGCTCTCCGAGAGCTCGTCGAGATACTGAATCACGTTGATCTTGTGCGGAATGGTGCAGTTGATGCCGCGCATCTTGAAGGCCTTGAGCCCATTGATCGCGTTTTCGAGCTGATCGGGGTCTACATCGATGGTCAGAAACCGCCAGAGGTTCAGACCGAGCGCCTTGAACGCCGCTTCCTGAATCACAACGCCCGGATTCTCCGCTGCCGGATGGCCGAAAACGCCGACCAGGCTGTCCAGATAATTCTGTTCTTTCATGCGTGCGCCCTCCGTGAAATCGTAATCTGTCTTCGTTTTCTTATATCTGTGACGCGGCGAAATATGCCGCTCCTACCGCCTGCCCGAACTGGGCTACCGTATGCGCGGGATCCTGCTTGAGGTCGAGCATCATCGGCGTAAAGGCGAGGTTTCCGTCTCCGGCGACAAACTGCACCGGGTTTCGCGCGTTTGCGCCCTCCTGCATGAGTTCAAAGCAGCGCTTGTGTTTGACAAAGCGTCCGAACAACACGCGCGAGCGGCTCTTGGGAGCCATCATCCACTCTGTCTCTTCAAAAGTGACCGAGAGAAACGCGCCGATCTCGCGGAAGATTTCCTCCGCCGCCGCATCCCCGGCCGACGCCAGGTGCATGAGATGCTCGAGGAGGGGTTTGCGCATATCCTCCGGCGTCTGGCAGACGAATATTCCGCTGTTCCGCCGCTCGAGGAATCCCTTTCCAAACAGTTCGGCATACCGCGCCGGCGACTTTTTCTCAAAGATGCGCATCGCGAGGCGATAGGCGCCGCTCTGGCTGCAATACTTCTGCAGCGTGCCGGAAAGTCCGGTGTTAAAGTTATTGACGCTGCGCACATCCATCTCATGGTAGGCGCGCGCGGGGTGGTTGCCCAGGTCGATGATGCCGTTGTACACTTCGAGCGTGATCGGCGGGATCTCTCCGGTTTCGTCGATCCAACCCGTGCCCAGCTCGGTACCGAGCGTATGGGCAAACACGCCGTTTGCGACCGAATCCGCCATGGAGGAGTGTGCCATCTCAACCGCCGCGGTATAGGCGGCCAGCGACCCGTCGTTGCTCATGTGCACTGTTCCGCCCGGACGGCACTGCTTGAGCAGCATTGTCCTGAGGGTGGCAATCTTTGCAAACTCTGTTTCATAGTCCGGCGAGGCGTTGCGGATGCCGCGCGTTTTATAGGTTTCTCCGCCGACGATCATATCGTCTATGACAACATCCGGAAAGCACACGCCGATGCCGTCAAGCAATACCGGTTCGCCAAATGCGGCACGGCAGTCATCCAGCGCGCGCTGCATCTGCTCGCCGCTCGCGTCCTTCTTCAGCATCCGCTCGCGGAGCGCTTGCGCCTGCGGGGTATCCGGCAAGGATATCGCCGCGCGGGCAATCCGCGCCATGAGCAGGATGGGTTCGATGATCTGCTCAATCTTGGTCATCTCGGACGGATTCCAGTCGTATTCCTTCACGGCTGCAATGCGACCGTCTCGAATGCCAACAACCTTGATGTCCGTGCCGCCGATGTCGATTCCGCAGAGCGTCGCCCCGCATGCCGTTGTTACGGCGTTTTTGAAGGAGGCGACCGCGTCGGCCCGCGGCTGCGGCTGCGGCGTTAACTCCGGCAGCGGTGTTTCAATCACTCGAAAGGAAAACGGCTCCCTGCCCATCGCGGCATTGATGCGGTCGGTCACATTCAGGCATTTGCCGTAACCGCTCCGTTCTTTTTTAGACAACTGAACTTGAAACACATCGTCCAGCGTCGCGCAGATGTCCTTTGTAAAAGCGTCCTGCGGAGAGATCGAAAGCGTCATGCCCGTTCCGCCGAACGTATAGATCAGGTTGTTCAGAATCGCGTACACATACTCTTTTACAAATGCCTTCTGCGCATCGTTCTCCGCTTCGGGAAAACGGATCTGCCAGTGCTTGCTGTCGCCGATGACGAGCGAAAGCTCGCAGTCAATACTGCATTCCGCGTTGATAAACGCTCTCCGAACGTCACTGATGTAGACGTTTTCGCCGCGTTCGGCGCTTTTTAAGAACTCTTGTATCATCCGTGTACTTCCATCCATCCCTAGAGTGCCGTCAGGCCGTAGCCTGTCAATATTGCTTTCAGCGCGCCGACCGATTCTTCCGGGAGTTCGCGCTGCTTCGGATCCATCGGATACTCCTGCCGGAGCGACTCGTATTTTTCCCTGCACATGGGGTTGTAGTTGAGCAGTTCAACGGGGATCTTCCGCCCAAGGGCTGCGACAAATTCCGCGATTCCCTTAATGTTCTCCTCGTCGTCCGTGTACCCCGGTATGAGCGGTACCCGAAGGAGCAAGTCCGCGCCGCTTTGAGCGAGACGCTTGATGTTGCTCAGGATCAGCGCGTTGTCCACGCCGGTTGCGGCCTTGTGCCGAGCGGGGTCGATGAGCTTGATGTCCGCAATGATCTTGTCCGTCGCCTCGCAGAACGCGTCCACGATGTCCGGGCTGGCATACAGGCTCGTCTCAATCTGTGTGTTGATGCCGCGCTCGCGGCAGCCGCGCAGTACACCGAGTGAAAACGCGGGGTTTGCCATGCACTCTCCGCCGGAGAGGGTCACGCCGCCGTCCGATCCGTAAAACGGTCGATCCTTCTCGATCTCGAACAGCGTCTCCTCCACGCTCATCTGTACCGCATCGAAGCGGATGGCTCCGGTCGGGCAGGCGGTGACGCATTCGCCGCAGCGCGTGCAGGCGTCGTGGTCGATCTTGACCCCCAGTTCGTCCCAGCTCAGCGCGCCAAATTCGCAGGCGGCGATGCAGCTCTTGCAGGCAACGCAGATGTTCTTTGCATACCAGAGGCGGATTTCCGGAATCAGCCCCTCCGGGTTCTGGCACCATTTGCAGCGAAGCGGACAGATCTTCATAAAGATCGTCGTGCGTATGCCGTCGCCGTCGTTGATGGAGAACCGCTTGATGTCAAATATATTCGCCGTGATCATATATCCGCGTATTCCGTGCGTTCGATGATCTCGCGCTGCAGATCGGGTGCCAGCTCCGTAAAATAGGCTGTGTATCCGGCGACGCGGATGGTGAGGCTGCGGTAGAGCTCCGGGCGCTCCTGTGCCGCGAGCAGATCCGAACGGTTTACAACGTTGAACTGCACATGGATGATCTTCAGGTCGATGAACGCCCGCAGCAGGCGCACGAACTTCGCCACGCCGATCTCCGTTTTAAACAGGCTCGGCAAAAACTTCATGTTCAGCAGCGTGCCGTTGCTGCCGTATTCGCTCTTGACGCGCGCAACGCTCTTGAGTACGGCGGTCGGTCCGTGGCTGTCCCGCCCGTAAACGGGCGACATACCACCGTCGGCAAGGGGTTCCTTCGCGGGGCGTCCGTCCGGCGTTGCGCCGACGTTCTGTCCCATTGGCACATGCGCGGAGACGGTGTAAAGCCCCATCTGATACGGGCCGCCGCGCACATTGGTATATTTGCTCAGCCGCTCGGCAAACGCTTTTGCCCAGTCGAAGGCGATAGCGTCCACCCAGTCGATGTCGTTTCCGTACTTCGGCGCCTTGTTCAGCAGGCGCAGGCGCAGCAATTCGGCGTTTTCAAAGTTGTTGACAAGCGCCGTGTGCAGCTCTTTGCGGTCCACAAGCTGTTCGTCGTAGACGAGCGTCTTGAGCGCTGCTAGGCTGTCGGCGACGTTGGCGCACTGGATCGCCTGAATGCCGGAGAGGTTATAGTGCGCGCCGCCCGCGGTCACGTCGATGCCGGTTTCCATGCAGTCGTCGATGACGCTGGAGAGAAACGGCGACGGCAGCAGCTCCGCGTGAGCTTTTTCCACCACTTCGCAGCAGCGGATCATGCGGTCGAAGAAGAAATCGATCTGGGTGTTGAGCGCGTGAAGCACGTCTTCATACGTATCGAAATCCTCAATTGTGCCGGTATGCGCACCCATCTGTTTGCCGGTGAGGGTGCAAACGCCGTCGTTGAGCGCCAGCTCGAGTGCTTTAACGAGGTTGAACATCGCCGCGTCGCTCCAACCGAGGTTATTGCCCATGGTCGTGAGTTCAACGCAGCCGACGATGGCGTAATTGCGCGCGTCCTCGTCGGAAATTCCTTTTCCCTTGAGCGCGGGAATGACCGCCTCGTCGTTGAAAAACTGCGGCATGCCGCTTCCCTTGCCAACCACTTCCGAACAGCGCGTGAGAAAGTGCTCGCTGGAGCCTGCGAATACGCGTGCCGAGAGATTCGGCTGCGGCAGCAGCAGGTGATCCTGTGCGCGGAGGAAGAGGAACGTCAGTTCGTTTTCCGCCGATTCGCCAGATTCGTCCTGTCCGCCGATGGCGACGTTGAAGCCGATCGGGAACCCCGCAAAATACTTTGCGCTGCCGGAGCTGCGCAGGTATACGATTTGATTGAACTTTAAGAACAGGCATTCAATCAGTTCCAGCGCCTGCTCTTGCGTCAGCGCGCCGCTGGCGATGTCTTTTTGATAGAACGGATAGAGATACTGGTCCATGCGTCCCGGCGAGAAGGAGGAAGCATTGCTCTCCATCTGCAGAATGACGTATAAGAACCAACTCGACTGCACCGCCTCGCGGAATGTTTCGGGCGGGCGCTCGGAGAGTTCGTCGCAAACGCGGGCGACTTCCCGCAGCTCTTCGGTCCGCTCGGACGAGCGCGCCATCTCCCGCGCAAGCGCCGCATACCGGCGCATGAACAGACAGGCGCCTTCGAGCGATAGGATCAGCCCGTCGTAGAACCCCGCGTTGTCCGGGTGTGCGTCGCGGTCTGCTTTTGCAATATCGATCAACCCTTTGGGCCCGTATGCAAGCCAGCGCTCGGTGTTGGGGCAGATGTGCCCCTGCGCATGGTCGGTTTGGTTGATCTTGGCAACTTTGCCTATGGCGCGCATCTCGCCGCCGATCCGCTCGTCTAGAATGTCCTCGAGCGTTCTCCCCTGCCAGAACGGCAGAATCTCGTTTTTGAACTCTTCAATATCTTCTGCGCGAACCTGAAACGGGTCCTGCGCACGAGTGGGCAGTGTATCGATCTCGCGGGCAACCCAGCTCAGGCCGGACTCCGGGAAGATGACGCCGGCGCGAACGCCCGTTGTGCGGTTGCCGACGATCAGCTCGCCTTCCGTAATGCGGATTTCGATGCGCATGAGCGCCTCTTTGAGCGCGAGGCCGCGGAGAATATTTCTGGGCAAACCGGGGTTTGCGCGGTATACGTCCGTGACGATCCTGGCCTGTTCGATCGACATGAACCGTTCCTCGGCAAACATGGTTTCCTTTAATTTTTGAACACGAACACTCAGCGGCAGCTGATCGATTTTCGTTTTCATGATAAATTGTTTCCTCTGGGTCGGTTTCGTATGTAAGTGAATCAAAATATGAATAGAACAAAACTGCTTGTTTATATAAGAATGCTATCACAAACGGGTACGCGTGGAAACCGTTTTGCGTGTCCAAAAGGTACACTATCGTGAACCTAATCTCCGGTTTCCGGCTTCTTTGTTGCGATATTCTCTTGTTGACATGCCCGTATAGGAGCGAAATGCTCTGTAAAAGAACTTTGCGGAATGGTATCCGGTTTGACATGCGATCTCTTCGGTGTTCATGTCCGACGCGGCAAGGAGGGTTTTTGCCGCCTCCATGCGAAGTGTGTTGAGATACTCCATGAGCGTCAGTCCGGTCTTCTGCTTAAACGCGCGGCTTAAATACGACTTGCTGACATACACCATGTCGGCGAGCTGCTGCACGGTGACGCCCTCGGTCAAATGGTCCTGCATATACAGCATCACGCGGCTGACCATATCGCTCTCGGTCTGTTTCTCAAAATAAAAACGCCCGATCAACAACAGAATGCTCTTGACGTAATGATCGATCAGAGCTCTGCTCGGCGTTTTGTCTTTATATTCCGCATGCAGATTTTCGAGCAGCCATTTCAGCCGCGCGTCCTTGTCCTGAATGCGTATGATGTCCCCGAGTTCCAGTCCCGGAACATCCACCCAGAGGCAGATGATTTCCTGATGGTGGTCAAATTGGAGACTTTCGGTATGCGGTTTCCCCTTGGGATAGACGATCATGTCGTAAAACGACGCCTGAACGCTCATATCCCCCGTGATCACGCGCGCGCTGCCGTAAAGAAAATAGATCAGCTCGATGCAGTCGTGCGTGTGCTCTTTAAAATTCCAGATATTGCTTCTTTCGTCAAAGCGCTCACAGAACAGCACCGGCGTTTCCGAACGGTCCACCTCGGCGCAGAATTCCTCGTATCCGCCTGCAAAGAAGTCCATTCCGTACTGCTCCTTCTTTTCCGGCAACCCGCATCTCTTATGTCAGCAGGATCTCCACGCCGCCGTCTTCGAGCGCGGCGCGGCAGTTGTCGGGGATGGTATCCGTAATGACGTGCGTGATTTGGTGCGTCGGCATGAGTTGCACAACGCCGCGCCGGTTGAACTTTGACGCGTCCGTGAGAATGATGCGCTTGTCCGAACGCGTCGCCATGGCGCGGACGGCCTCGGCGCGCAGCATATCCACGTTTGAAAACCCCTGATTCGGATCGTAGCCGTCCGTTCCGATGAAGAACTTGTCGACATAGAACTCTTCCGCGCATTTGCCGACGAGCGGCCCGCTCATCACCTGCGCGTCGGTGTTATACACGCCGCCGAGCAACACCACGCGCGCGCCCGGGATCGAGCGGATGTATCCCGCAATAAACGCCGAGTTTGTGATGATGGTCACATCCCGCTTTTTGCGCACGAGCTCCTCGGCCAGCATGGCGCAGGTTGAGCCGGATTCGATCATGACCGCTTCGCCGCTCTGCACCATATCCGCAGCGCGCCGGGCGATGCGGCGCTTCACCTCATAGTCAAACGTCATCCGGTATCCGACATCGTTTGGGGAAACGCGCATGACGCTGCCATGCTGCCGGTGCAGCAAGCCCTTGTTTTCCAGTATTGAGAGGTCTTTTCGCACCGTAACGGCGGAGACGGAAAGCCGCTCGGCCAGGTCGTTGACCTCCAGCATCTCTTCGCGGTTGAGCATGTCCAAAATGGCTAGGCAGCGCTGATTCATATCTGTTCTCCCGGTATCTTGTTTCGTATTACGGACTTCGTTCGTTCATTTGAAACCAAGTCGTTACAACATTATAACAATGTGCGAAACACTTTCCAAGCATAAATGAAGAGAATGCGCTCCAATATTGCCGGTTTTTTTACAGCACCTGCTCGGTCCTCGCGATGATATCGTCCTGCGTCTGCCGCGAGAGCACGTTGAAAAACGCGGAATATCCCGCAACGCGAACGATGAGATCCTTGTGTTTCTCCGGGTGCACCTGCGCATCGAGCAGCGTCTCCCTGGAGACGACGTTGTACTGCACATGGAATCCCTTGAGCGCGTTGAAGAACGTGCGAAGCAGCAGCAGCAGCTTCTGCCGGTCGCGCGGTTTTTCGAGCATGCTCGGCGAGACCTTCTGGTTGAGCAGCACCCCGCCGGTGATCTTATCCGTGCGCAGCTTGCTCACGCTCTTGAACACGCTGGTCGGTCCGTTGACGTCCGCCGCGTGCGTGGGTGAGCAGCCCTCCGCCAGCGGGTCGCCTTTGTGCCGCCCGTCCGGTGTGGCGCAGGTGCCCGCGCCCTGCGGAACGTTGGCTGAGATGGACGAGGTGCCCGCGTAGTAACGCCCGCCGATCGGTCCGCGACCGTAGCGCGTGTTTTTGTATTTTGCGATCTCGCCGATATAGCTGTCGTAGCCCTCTACAACGAGGCTATCCACATAATCGTCGTCATTGCCGTATTTGGGAGCTGCGAGCAGCAGCTGGCGTATCTCTTCCCCGCGCTCTCCCGCAAAGTCGTTCAGCAGCGCGTCCCAGAGTTCCTCGCGCGTTACGCTCTTGTCCTCATAGACCGTCTTTTTAATCGCCGCGAGCGAATCGCCGAGGTTGGCGATACCGACCTGCAGGTCGCTGATGAAGTCGTAAACCGCGCCGCCTTCTTTGAGGTGCTTGCCGCGCGAGATGCAGTCTTCGGTAAGTGACGAACAGAGGATGTCCGGCACTTCCTGCTCCAGCACCATGTCAGCGCTGGAGTCGAGAATCACCGCCTGACGGCTGAATTCGCGCACGAACACATCCCAGGCATGCATTACGTCGTCAAACGTCTCCATGCCGAGGAAATGCCCGGTGCCTTCGAACACGCGCTTGCCGCTGTCGATGTCAACGCCGTCGTTGAGCGCAATCATCAGCGTCTTTGGGAAGTTGAGGAAGCTCATGCCCGTGCAGCGGTACCCCCATTTGCCGGGAACGGCAACCTCGACACAACCGATGGCGCTGTAGTTGTAGGCGTCCTCTTTTGAAACGCCGATGTTGAGGAACGAGGGGATGATGATCTCGTCGCTGTTGAAGGCCGGCATGCCGAACCCGCAGCGGATCACCTGAATGCACTCCTGCATAAACGCGTCGCTCAAGCCCTTGTGATAGCGAACGGTGAGGTTCGGCTGCGGCAAGTGGCAGCGCGCGACGGTGCGCAGGATCAGATAGCTCAGTTCGTTGACCGCGTCTTTGCCGTCCACGGTCTGGCCGCCGACGGTGACGTTTTGATACAGCGGGCTGCCCGCGGAAAACCGCGTATGCGACCAGCTGCGGATCTTATTGATCGTGAACGTGCGAAGCCAGAGGTTTTCGAGCAGCTCGCAGGCGCGCTCTTCGCTCATGCCGTCCGTGCGGCTCTTTTTATAATAGGGATAGACATACTGGTCCATGCGCCCGTAGGAAAGCGAATGCCCGTTGCTCTCGATCTGTAGCACGTCGTGCAGCAGCCAGACGCTCTGCAGCGCCTCGTGGAAGGTTTCTGCGGGCTGCATGGGTACTTTTCGACAGATGCGCGCCATCTCGAGAAGCTCGGCCTTGCGCTCCGGCGAGGCGGTCTTTGCCTGCTCCTCGGCCAGCGCGGCATAGCGGAGCGAAAACGCCTCCACTGCGTCCAGCACGACTAAGATCGAACGATAAAAATAGCTCTTTTTCAGATCCTCAAAGTCGGTCAGATCCAGCTTGTCCTGCTGTGCGATCGTGCGCGCGCGGTAGCCTTGCAGCCCCTCGCGCAGCACGCGGCCGTAATCCACGGCGATGTGCGCGTCGCCCGAGGTGATGTTTCCCTCGGCCTTTATGATGCCGAGATCATAGAAGAGCCGCGCACGCTCCGGGAACGCGGCGTAGCCTTTGTCCTGCAGGGTGCGTCCTTTCCAATAGGGATAGATGTCACGCAGAATCTGTTTGTTCTCTTCGGTGATGGTGAACCGGTCGCCGTCGCGCTTGTCAAACGCGTCGAGCTCCTTGATGACCCAGTCCATCGCGTATTCGGGGAAGATCGGCGCGCTGCGGTCGCTCGAGGCCTGATTGCCCGCCAACAGCGCGTCCGGGTCGATGTAAACGCTCATGTTGCGCAGCACGTTGTCCAGCATATATGCGCGGCGCAGCACCACCTGATCCTGCTCGTGTGCGCGGTAGCTCTCGGTTGTCAGCAGCGCGCGCTCGGTATCCACCGTCGGCTGCGTGTCTAAAAGGCGTGCGCGAATGCGCGCGGTGCGCTCGTTCAGCGGACCGAAATACTCATTCGGGTTGCCGTATTCTTTTTCTTTTGTTAATGCTTCCATACTCGTTATTTATCCTTCCCGTACAAATTCCGCTGCGCCGATGAGGCCGATGTCTCCGCCAAGCTGAGCAATTTTAAACTCAACCGGCAGCGGAATGTGGTTATATCTGTCAAACTCCGCCTTTACGCGGTCAAACAACACGTCTCCAAAGTTGGTCAGCCCGCCGCCGAAGACAAAGCGGCTGATATTGAGCATCTGGTAAATATTGAACGCGCAGACCGCGAGGTAGTGCGCGGTGGTCTCGATCATCTCGATGGCAAGCGGGTCGCCCTCGTGAAACGCCGCCAGCACATGCTCCCCGTCCGCCGTTTCCGGCGTAAGGCTCGTCGTTGCGCAGTAGGTCATCTGCCCGCGTACCCGCGCGCTGATCGCGCGCCCGGAGGCGTAGCTCATGAAGCAGCCGCGGTTTTCGCAGCCGCACATCATGCCTTCGTCCGGCGTGGCGAGCATATGCCCGCACTCGCCCGCCCAGCCGTAGCTGCCGCGAAAGAGCTTGCCGTCGATGATGATGCCGCTGCCGAGGCCGGTGCCCGACGTGATGTACACAAGGTGCCGCGCTCCCCTGCCCGCACCGCGCCGGTATTCGGCAAGCGCCGCGGCGTTGCTGTCGTTATCCAGCACGATTTGCGTGTGGAGCCGGTCGGTCAGATACTGCCGCATCGGGAACTGCTTGATGCCGGGCATCGCCGAGGTCATGAGCACAAATCCGTCGTCAAAGAGGATGAACGACGGCATGCAGATGCCGATTCCGTCGATGTCGGAAACCGCCATATCATTGCGGGAAAGGAGCGATTGAATATTCTCAATGAGCGTGTCCGAAAAGGATTCTCCCGTCGCGCAGACGTCCGTCGGGTGCTGCATGCGGTCGATCCGCTCACCTGCGGGGTTAAACAACCCGTAGGCGACCTTCGTGCCGCCCGCGTCGATCCCGATCACAAATCCGTTTCCCATGCGCTGCTGTTCCTCTTTCCTATTAATCCGTTTTTTCGCATTTCTACCATGATCAGTATAACGTTGTGTTTCTACGGTGTCAAGAAAATATCTTGTTTTTATAAGTATATTACTTTCATTTGAAACTATTCTTGATATGATTGCAATTATTCTGTCGATACGCTATGATGATAGCGCGCCGGTACCAACCGGTTTCTATCTCACGCACGGAGGACAAAACCCATCATGAAGCGTTCCCAGATCAACAAGGCAATCCGCCGCATGGAGTCTTTTGCACAAGAACATCGTTTCGCCCTGCCGCCGTTTTGCGGCTGGTCTGCCAAAGACTGGCAGGAGAAAGGCAGCGAATACGACGAGATTCGCGACAATATGCTCGGCTGGGACGTCACCGATTACGGCGCGGGCGATTTTGCCAAAATGGGGTTTTCACTCGTCACCATCCGCAACGGCAACTTGGATAAACGCGATGTATATCCCAAACCTTATGCTGAAAAGCTGATCTATCTCGAAGAAGGGCAATATTCGCCGATGCATTTCCACTGGAGCAAGATGGAGGACATCATCAACCGCGGCGGCGGCAACGTGATCATCACGGTCTATAACGCCACGGCGGACGAAAAGCTCGCCGACACGGACGTAACGCTGCATTGCGACGGACGATCCTACACCGTAGCCGCCGGCACAAGGGTGCGCCTTACGCCGGGCGAGAGCATCTCGATCCAGCCGTATCTGTATCACGACTTCAATGTGGAGGCCGGTTCCGGTCCCGTGCTGCTGGGCGAAGTGAGCATGTGCAACGACGACGTAAACGACAACCGTTTTCTCGAACCGCTCGGGCGTTTCTCCTCCATTGAGGAGGACGAGCCCGCCTATCGCCTGCTCTGCAACGAATACCCCGCGGCGAAAGGTTGACGCATGGCAACGATCAAACTGGCCGCCCTTGATGTGGACGGCACGCTCGTGCGCTCCGACCTCTCCCTTTCCGCATCCGTCACGCGGGCGGTCGAGTCCCTCCGCGACGCGGGAATCGAGGTCTCCATTGTAACCGGACGCTGTCTCGGAGAACTGATCCAATTTCGGCAGCAGTTCCCCTGGATTCGATATTTCGTCGTGAGCAACGGCGCAACGGGATATGACGCGCAGGAGGACCGCGTGTTTTTCCGGCAGCATCTGCCGCTTGCAATTGCGCGCGAGATTGAGCGAGAAGCGCGCCGCTACGACCTGATGACCCAGGTCTACGCGGACGGCACGTCCTATCTCAACCGGGACTGCTGGACGCGAACCGAATATTATACGGCGGAACACATGCATCATCCCTCGCTCAAGCCGGGATATACGCCGGTTGATCACGTGGGAGCCCTGCTGGACGCACGGGAAACGGATATCGAAAAACTCTATTTCTCGTTTAGCGATCACTCCGATTTGCCGCGTCTGCAGGCGTTTTGCGAACAGTATGACGTCGATCTGGTTGTTTCGATCCACAACGGGCTTGAGGTGACGCAAAAAGGCGTTGAAAAAGGCAGCGGCCTCGCCGCTCTTTGCAATCATCTCGGCGTGACCAGGGCGCAGACCGCCGCCGTAGGCGACGGCCATGCGGACATCGCGATGTTCCGCGAAGCCGGGCTCTCCATCGCCATGGAAAACGCGCACGAACCCGTCCGGCAGAGTGCCGCCCTCGTCGCGCCGCATCATGATCAGGACGGCGCCGTCTGGGCCGTAACTCAGATTTTATCCGCCCGTTAAAAGCACCCTTACAATCAAAATATGCAGGAGGAGACAGCGCATGATTAAAAATCGTCTGGTATTCATCGGCAGCTACACGCAGCCCATCGTATTCGGCACGGGTGAAATGAGCCCCGCCAACGGCGAAGGCGTCACCGTGTTCCGCATGGACGAACAGGGTCGCCTGACCCGCCTCTTTGCCGCGGGCAAGCCCAACCCGACCTACCTTGCGCTGAGCCCCGACCGAAAATTTTTGTACACCGTGAACGAACTGAAGGAATATCACGAGGAGCCTTCCGCCGCCGTCTCGGCATATGCGATCAACCCGGAAAACGGCGAAATCACCTTCCTCAACCGCCGCATGAGCGGAGGCGCGGACGCCTGCTACGTCCATGTCAGCCGGGACGGTAAATATCTGTTCGTCGCGAACTTCACCGGCGGCAGCTTTTCCGTGCTGCCGATCCTGCCGGACGGAAGCCTCGGCACCGCGTCCTGCTTCGTGCAGCATTACGGCAGCGGCGCACATCCCATGCGGCAGGCGGCGCCGCACGTTCACCAGGCCACGCCGGACCAGTCCGACCAGCATCTGCTCGTTATCGATCTGGGCAAGGACGAAATCTCCGTCTACGGAATCGACTGGGGCTGCGGCTGCGTGATCAAAAACGCCGCGCCCGCCATCCGGACGGACCCCGGCGACGGTCCAAGACAGTTTGTATTCGATCAAAGCGGGCGGTTTCTGTATCTAGTCACCGAGCTGAGCAACACCGTCCGCGTCTATCAATATGACCCGGAAAGCGGTGCGTCCAAATTTTTGCAGTCACTGCCTACGCTGCCCAATGAGTGTGTGGCGGACAGCACCGCCGCCTGCATCAAGCTGCATCCGAACGGCGAATTCCTCTACGCCAGCAACCGCGGGTATGACAGCATCGCGAGTTATCGCGTGCATGCCGACGGCACATTGACGCCGCTTGGCATCATGAAAACGGACGGCAAGACACCGCGCGATTTCAATATCACGCCGGATGGCGATTTCCTGCTCGCCGGGTTTCAGGATTCCGACTTTCTCGTGCTCTATCGCATCGATCCGAAAAACGGTCAGCTCACCGAGGCGGATCGTACGCCCTGCAGCTCCCCGACGGCGGTGCTGTTCGCGGATTACGCGTAATCATTCCATCAAAAAAAGCGCCGCAAGGCGCTTTTTTGTTGCAGTTTCTATATGGCTTCCCCGTCGCCGAAGTCGATGCCGGTCTGTTTGCGCACTTCGTCAAGCAGACGCATCACCCTGAGGCTCTGCTCGTCAAACGCCGCCGTAGACTCGCCGCCGGAAACGATCCGAGTGAATGCATTGATTTCATGCACCATGTTGTTCTTCGCCTGCGCAAACGTCAGATCCACCGGCTCACCGCCGCGCGGATAAAACCGCAGGAACGTTGGCTGATTGAGCTTATCGAATCCAATCGACCCCTTTTCGCCCTGTATCAGGCTCGGGCAGGTGGAATCCGTCACCTTGGAATAAGAGATCGTCGTCTGCTGGTCGCCGTAATCCAGCAGGAGCGTCCCCGCCGCCTCGGTGCCGTTCGGGAGGAAGCTCGCCCCCGCGGTCAGCTTCCGCGGCATGCCGAAGAGCGCGACACAGGTATGCAGGCAATAGACCGCCAGATCCATCAGCGCCGCGTTGCCAAGCGAAGTTTCAAATACGCCGGGTCGCTCGCCCGCGAGGAAACGGTCATAACGCGAGGAATATTGGCAAAACTCAATCGTCGCGCGGCGGATGCGTCCGACCAGCGGCAGGCTGTCCCGCAGCGCCTGCAGAAACGGATCGTGCACGGGCCGGATCGCCTCAAGGAGCACAAGCCCCTTTTCGTGCGCAAAATCGATCATGCGCTGCGCCTGCGCGGCGTTGAGCGCGAGCGGTTTCTCGCAGAGCACGTGTTTGCCGTGCGCCAGCGCGTTCATCGCCTGACGATAATGTGCAATATTCGGGCTCGCGATGTAAACCGCGTCGATCCCGTCGTCGGACAAAAACGCTTCCGCATCGCAAAAACTCTTCCCGATGCCGTGTGCGCTCGCAAACGCCGCGCCGCGCGCGGCGTCCCGCGAATAGATCGCGGCGACGGCGCAGCGCTCGCTCATCCCAGCCGCCTCGCAAAACCAGTCGCTGACAAAACTCGTGCCGATGATGCCAACGCGAAGTGAATCGCCCATACTCCACCCTCCGAATGTTCTTCCTGTTTCGTACCCATTGTAAAAGGCAAGCCATGTCTTGTCAACGAATTCCTTTGATTCGCAATCTTTTTTCTTTCTTTCGTAAGTATTCTATTTACTTTTTATTCTGTTTGGCTTAGAATAGACGCGAAACGAGGGACTCTATATGCTCACTGCAACGGTTTTTAATCTTCAGAAATTTTCCATTCACGACGGCGCGGGCATCCGCACGGACGTGTTTTTTCAAGGCTGCAACCTGCGCTGCGGCTGGTGCGCAAACCCGGAGAGCCAGCCGCTCAAGCCGCTGCCCGGTGAGAAAGCGACGGAGTATACGGTGGATGCGCTCCTCGCCGAACTGGTCAAGGATAAGCCGTTTTACGACGGGAGCGGCGGCGGCGTGACGTTGACGGGCGGCGAACCGATGCTCCACGAAGCGTTTGTGCTGGCGTTGGTCGACGCGCTGCACCGCGAAGGGATCCACGTCGCCATCGAGACCGCAGCCTGCGTGTCCGAATCCATATTCTCCCGTATCATAAGCGCCGTTGATTTTGCGTATATCGACCTGAAGCATTACGACGATGAAAAGCATCGCGCGGGCACGGGCGTCGGCAACGCGTTGGTTTTGCGCAACATCACCGCAGCGCTTGCGGGAAAGACGCCCGTCGTCGTCCGCATCCCCGTCATCCCCGGCTATAACGACAGCGTGGAGGACTTTGAGGGATTTGCCGAAGCTTTGACGCAGCTCGATGCGAAAGAAGTACAGCTGCTTCCGTTCCATCAGCTCGGCGAGAGCAAATACCGCCGGTTGAATCTGACGTATGCCTATGATGGCGTCAGGCAGATGCGGGACGGAGACGTTGAAGACTTTGCCCGGGCACTCTCGCGCGCGGGGCTTTCCGTGCAGATCGGCGGATAAAAAGGCATAAAAAAAAGCTTACGTCTCCGTAAGTCCTTCCAGTCTGTCTTCGGTTGTCACAACCCCGGCCCCCGATTCGTCCTTTGGTGGATGTGTTCCGCCTCAGGAACGAACCCTTGGTTGGTTGCTGGTTACGCCGCGTGAATGCGCGAAGAACCTTTTGTTTCGCTGCGGCTCGAGCCGTCTTCCATCATAAACCGGATCAGTTTGATCGCGTCCTTTTCGGATTCGGTCTCGACAGCCAGCTTGGTAATACCGCTCTGCGTATCGATCAGCAGATCCTGAATGAAACGGTTTCCTCTGAGGTCGGCGGGTTCCTGATCGGCTACAATCAGCTTGACCGGTTGTTCGCAGGAATTGACGATCTCGAAGAATCGATCCAGATTCTCAATGTACATAAACATCATACTCTCATCTCCTTTCTGCTTATTCTGGGCTATTATACGACCAGATCTTGCAAATATCAACCAAAATTTCAATCAAATAGTGTAAAGATTCTTCCGTCTGGCGAACACAGCGTTACGGCAGTGTGACTTTGCTGTGAACCGCAGAGAATCCGGGAATCGCATGTGGCTCGCGCTACAAAACGCGTGAAAAACGGATGCCGGAGTTCTTCAGAACGATCTGGAACTTTGTCCGATCGCCGCGCGCGAGCTCGATGCAATACTCAAAAATCTCTCCTGATGTGTTCTTTGAGATACGCTGCGCGCGAAACGCCGCCTCACCGGCATGCATCCCCAGCAGCTGTGCTTCCCGCTTGTTTAGCGTGACCGCCTCGTAAACCTCCTCCGCTTCCTGCGGCATTGAACCGGAGCACTCGAAAATCGTCGCATAGAGCGATTCGTTGAGCTGCTCGCGGTTGAGCACCGGGCAAACGCGCGTCGGGATATACGCCGTCTCCAGAAGAAGCGGCTCACCGTCGGCAAGGCGCAGGCGCTCGACACGGTATGCCGTGTCCGTTGAAGAGATGTTCAGCGCTTCGGCGATTTTTGCGGGCGGGCGTACAGTTGAAAAGGAGATCACTTTCGAGCTCGGTGTGAGGCCCATCGTGCGCATTTCCGTTGTAAAATTGTAAAGCGTACTGATGTTGCGCTTGAGTTTTGGCTTACACACGCGCGTGCCAACGCGCTTTTTGCGCACGATGATCCCTTCATCCTCCAGCATAAAAAACGCCTGACGGACGGTGGAGCGGCTGATGCCGAGCCGCTTGCACAGCGCGGTTTCGGTTGGCAGCGGATCACCTTCGCGCAGCTCGCCGGAAGCGATGCGATCGGAAAAGTAATTTGACAGCTGCAGATAGACAGGCGCGTCATCTTTCCATTCAATCTGCAGTGTGTTCCAGTCCATGTTGTTCTCCCTTATCCAACGTCGAGCGAACCCGATCATATTTTCGATTGCGCTGAGCCCCGCTATTCCATGCCGCGCGTGATTCTGCTTTTTTTCAACCTTCTTATTATACACAAATTTCGACAAACCGCAATCAAAAACCGGCTCTATTCAAGGAAACGTTTTCTTTTCAGCACTCCGGAGCTTGCATCGCAATGGTTGGACGATTGTATTTTGCTCCTGTTTCTGATAGTATGGTCGCGTGTTAAATTGTCTGCGACGCAAGCAACGGAGGTTATCGTTTGAATTCCGCATTTGATCTGGATCAATATCTGACCGACGGCGTGGAGTTGATTATAAAAGACGCGCTCTCCGCCAGTTTGAAAAATCCGAAGGAAACGGCGTTTCTGCTCTCCTACGCACTCAGCGCAAAACGCGCCGCGGCAGCGCGAAACCGGCATGCCGCCGCGGGCAAGCATATACCGTCTTTTCTCATCGCGAGCATCACAAACCGCTGCAACCTGCACTGCGCAGGTTGTTACGCGCGCGCAAACAACATCTGTTCCGACGGTACAAACGATGCATTGCTGACCGACAGCGACTGGAGCCGCATCTTCTCGCAGGCGTCGGCCGCAGGCGTTTCGTTCATCCTGCTGGCGGGCGGCGAACCGATGCTCCGTACCGGCGTGATCCGAAGCGCCGCCAAGCATAAGGATATCCTCTTTCCCGTGTTCACCAACGGCACCATGCTGGACGACGCCATGCTGGACTTGATCGATCAAAACCGCAACCTCGTTCCCATCGTCAGCATCGAAGGCGACCGGGAGCAAACTGATGCGCGGCGCGGCACGGGCACCTATGAAAAACTCGCCGTCAACATGGCGCGCATGCGCGAGCGCGGTATACTCTTCGGCGCGTCCGTCACACTCACCACCGAAAACCTGACGCTCGTCACGAGCGATGATTTCCTGTCTTCACTCCGCTCTTCCGGCGCAAAGGTCGCGTTTTTCGTGGACTACGTTCCCGCAGATCCGGGCACGGACGCGCTCGCACCCGGCGACGCCGAGCGCGACTATCTGGCCGCGCGCCTTGACGCGCTGCGCCAGACGCAGGACGGCATGATCTATGTTTCGTTCCCCGGGGACGAGCAGTTTTCCGGCGGGTGCCTTGCGGCGGGTCGCGGGTTCTTTCATATCAACCCGACCGGCGGCGCGGAGCCCTGCCCGTTTTCTCCGGTTTCCGATACGAGCCTGAAGAACGTCTCCCTGCTGGAGGCGCTCGATTCACCGCTCTTTTCCCGCCTGCGATCGAGCGAACTGCTCAGCGGGCATCACACCGGCGCCTGCGCGCTCTTCGGCAGGGACGAGGAAGTCAGCGCACTGCGCGGCCGCGCGTAAGCGGCAAAAAATACAATCTGATAGGACTAGTCATGCGAATCCGTTTAACCGACCGTCTCCTTCCGAACTATACACGCGGCGAAGAGATTTTCCATATGGTTTCCCATATCACAGGGGCTGTGTTCGCCTTTGTCGCGCTCTTGATGTGCGTCATCAAAGCCGCACTCGACGGCAACGCCTGGGCGATCACCACCTCCGCCGTGTACGGCATCACGATGATTCTGCTCTACTGCCTTTCGAGCGTCTACCACGGCCTAAAACCGTCGCTCGGCAAAAAAGTTCTGCAGGTGCTGGATCACTGCTCGATCTACTTCATGATCGCGGGCACGTATACGCCGGTTCTGCTCTCGGCGCTGCGCCCGCTCTATCCTACGCTCGCGTGGTCGATCTTCGGCGCGGAATGGGCGCTCACCGCGCTCGCCGTCACGCTGACAGCCATCGATCTGAAGCAGTATCGCATATTTTCCATGTTCTGCTATCTTTTCATGGGTTGGGCGGTCATCTTCTTCGTGCCGCAGGCGCTGCACGCGTTGACAGCCTCCGGCTTCTGGCTGCTGCTCACAGGCGGGCTTGCATATACGTTTGGTGCCATTCTCTACAGCATCGGCTCAAAGCGCCGCTGGTTCCACGGGCTGTTTCATCTGTTTGTGCTCGCCGGCAGCGTGCTGCAGTTTCTCGCGATATTCCTGTATGCGATATAACATACGCTATCAAAAAGCCTCCCGTTCGGGAGGCTCCTTTTTATATTTCGATTTCGCTCTTGAGATGAAACCTGCTTCGTTCGAATGTGAGCAGCCCCTCGTCCCGCATCTTGCCCAGCTCATTGCTCATCGCGCTGCGGTCCACGCAGAGATAATCCGCAAGCTGCTGCCTGTTGAACGGAATTTCAAACAGATCGCTTCCCGCGGAGAGTGACCGGCCGGAAAGGTAGGAGAGCAGCTTCTCGCGCGTGGTGCGCTTGCTCATATGCGAAAGCTTCTGCGTCAGCGCGAGGTTCTTCTTTGCCGATTCGGCGAGCAGATTCTGCACGAGCCGCGTATGGAACCGGCACGCGCTCGAACAGATTTCCAGCATATGGCGCGCGTCGATCAGCATGACCAGACTCGCCTCAACGGCCACGACGCTCACGCCCAGCAGTTCACCCGGTAAAAACGCATAGGATTCGGCAAACAGGTCGCCCGGCCAGACGTCACCCATGATATTGCGATTGCCCCAGAAATCCTCCTCGATTACCTGAACCCTGCCGGAGAGCACCATGCCGACTGCGGTGATGTCCTCGCCCTGGCGCAGGATGATCTCGTTTTTTTCAAAGTTTCGGTAAACCGGCGCGATGCAACCCAGCAGGGTCGGCAGCTCGTCCTGCGTCATGCCGCGAAAGAGTGCGGTCTTTCTCAAATATGTGAAGGATACATGCTCGTCTTCAGCCATGCGCATACCATTCATCCCTTTCTGACGCTATCGTATCAAATATTTTGTGGAATCATTGTTGTTTTTACAACGGACTTGTTTTGAATATCATATTATACTGCAATTACGGTGTCAATGCGCGTACTGCTGCGGCCGAACCAGAACCGATTGAAAGGAATTTAATCATATGATTCGCCAAATCATCCAAATCGACGAAGAACTCTGCAACGGCTGCGGCGCATGCGCAGGCGCGTGCCACGAAGGCGCAATTGCGATGGTCGACGGTAAAGCAAAGCTCCTGCGGGACGATTATTGCGACGGCCTCGGCAACTGCCTGCCCGCCTGCCCGACTGGTGCAATCACGTTTGTAGAGCGGGAAGCGGCTGCCTATGACGAGGCCGCGGTTAAAGCCCGCCAGGCGCAGGAGCAGCCAAAAGCACCCGCCCCGGCGGCAGCATGCGGCTGCCCGGGCATTCGCAGCCGTACGATTGAGCGCACGGAGCGACCCGCCGCACCGGCACGCATACCCAATCCTTTTGAGGATGCCGCGTTATCACAGTTGAACCAGTGGCCGGTGCAGATCAAACTGGTCCCCGTCAACGCGCCGTATTTCCACAACGCCAAGCTGCTGATCGCCGCGGACTGTACTGCTTTTTCCCGCGCGGACTTTCACGAGCGGTTCATCAAAAACCATGTTACCCTCATCGGCTGCCCGAAGCTTGATATGACGGAGTACGCCGACAAGTTTGCGGAGATCTTCCGCAACAATGAGATTAAGAGCATTACCGTCGTCAAGATGGAAGTACCCTGCTGCGGCGGAATGGAATACGCTGTCAAAAAGGCTCTGTCCGAGAGCGGCAAGCAGATCCCGTGGCAGGTGGTGACCATCGCAACGGATGGAACAATTCTCGACTAAAAAATACGTCGAATCTATGTATGACGCCGGGCATGAGCCCGGCGTTATGTTTTTACATTGCTAGTGTAAACTGTATAGTATTATTCTGTCTTGTGAGTGCTTTTGGGGGCGTTATCTTTTTAATGAATAACGAACGCTGTTTGTGTTGATTTACTGCCCAATTTCGGCAATTTCACTTCTTCCTTGCTTTTTTACATAACAGTTATATAATGTAATTATCCTATACTGACAGAATTCGACATTGAGGGGTTGAGCGAAATGAGCGAAAACGACAAACCTATCTTTCGCCAGATTATCGAGCACATCAACGCCGGCATAGACAGCGGCGAGTTTGCGCGCGGCCAAACCATACCGTCCGAACCCGAACTCAGCAAACAGTTCCATACGACGCGTATGACTGTTCGTCGCGCAATCGACGCGCTGGAAAGCGAAGGAATCCTCTATCGCGTACAGGGCAAGGGCACGTTCGTTTCGCAGTTTGAGCTGAACAAAACATCCCAGAAGCAGGGCTTTACCAGCCAAATGCTCGCGCTGGGCCTTCAACCCTCAAACAAGGTTCTCTTTGTGGGCGAAGGATACGCCGCTTCCGAAATTCGCGAACATCTGGAAATAGAACCCGACGAGCCCGTTTTTCTCCTCAAACGCATCCGCTTGGCAGACCAAGACCCCATCGCAATCGAGACCGTTTGGCTCTCACTGCGCCGGTTTCCGGGTATTCTTAAGTTCGATTTTGAGAAAGAATCGCTTTACGAGATGTTGTTCCGTGAATATTCGCTAAACCTGATCAACGGATATTCCAAGCGGCGCATCAACGCCGTTACGGTCACGGGCGAAGATGCTATGGCGCTGTTTGGCAAAAAAAAGGGCGTCGCGCTGCGCATCCGCAGCATAGACTATGACAAGGCACACCGCCCGTTCGCCGCGCTGGAAACCCTCTATCACAGCGAAAAATACACCGTAGACTTTGTGGTATAGCGCAGATTATTCTCTGATACAAAAAGACAACCGCACTGCGGTTGTCTTTTATATTTACAAACCCGATTATTGAATCGCGTTGAGCACTTTGTATAGCAGACGGTAGAGCGTTTTAGACTCTTCGCCTGTCAGCGGCAGGCATTTGCCGATTTTCTCCGGGAACGACGCGGCCCTGTCGCGCAGCGCTTCTCCCGCGCTGGTGAGCGATACGATTACGCTCCGCTCGTCCTGTGCGTTTCTCTTTCTGGTTACGTATCCCTGCGCCTCCATCTTTTTCAAAAGAGGAGTCAGCGTTCCGCTGTCCAGATAGAGGTGTTCTCCGAGTTCCTTCACGGTGACCGAGCGTTTTTCCCAGAGCACCATCATCGCGATATACTGCGTGTACGTCAGCCCGATTTCATCGAGAAACGGCTTATACAGCCGGACAACCTCTTTCGAAACCGCATAGAGCGGAAAACAAAGCTGGTTCTCCAGCAGCAGTGCGTCATACGAGCGGTTGCCCGCTTCTTTGCAGAGCATCGGGTCTTTTACGTTGATCTTATCCAATGGTATCGCTCCCTTTCAAAAACGGGTTTCAACAAGTCGGTTCTCCTCCTGCGCCGGCTGTTACAACAGCGCGAGGATATCCTTCTCGATGCTTTCCGGCGTGTCGACGGGAGCAAAGCGCTTGACAACGTTGCCTTCCCTGTCGATCAGGAATTTGGTAAAGTTCCATTTAATGGCTGCGCCGGTCGCGCCTTTTTTCTCGCTCTTGAGAAATTTGTAAAGCTCGCTGGCGTTTTTGCCGTTTACGTTGATCTTTGCAAACCGCGGGAACGTCGTCCCGTAATTAAGTGTGCAAAAGCTCTGAATCTCATCGATTGTACCCGGAGCCTGTCCTGCAAACTGGTTGCATGGGAAATCGAGAATCTCTAAGCCTTTATCGTGGTGCGCTTCATACAGCTTCTGCAGTCCGGCATATTGCGGTGTGAAGCCGCAGCCCGTAGCGGTGTTGACGATCAGGAGCACTTTGCCTTTGTAGTCCGCGAGCGAGACGTCTTCGTCCGCTCTGCCTTTGACGGTTATATCATACAGTTTCATTTGAAAACTCTCCTTTCCTTTGGTGCAATTAGATTTTATCCAATTTTTCTATTTTTGTCAAGAATGATTATCAAATATATTATTTTTCGCTCTAATTCAAGCATTTCTATGTAAATAAAATCGGGCCACCGTTTCCGGTGACCCGATTTTATTTAGGAGGCATGCCTCCTGTTTGATCATTTTTACGCGATCTCCAGTTTGCGGGACGCGGGCAGCGTTTCCTGCTTCTTGGGAAGCGTCAGCTTGAGGATACCGTCCTCATATGCCGCGGCAATGTCCTCGGTGCGAATGCCGGTCATATCGAAGCTGCGGGAGAAGCTGCCGTAGCGACGTTCGCGTTTGACGAAGTTGCCCTTGCCGTCCTTCTCTTCAGTTTCCTCGTTGCGCTCTGCGCGGATGGTCAACGTGTCGCCCTCGATGTTGACGGCGATGTCTTCCTTTTTGAATCCGGGCAGTTCGGCTTCCAGCATATAGCTCTCGCCGGCGTCGCGGATGTCGGTCCTGAACTCGCGAACAACGTTGTCGCCAAACAGGCGGTTCTGCATTGCTTCGAGTTCTTCAAATGGGTTGTAAAACGTCAGGTTGCGCCTTCTGCTATACGGTACCAGTTCGAACATATCCATTCTCCTCCTCTGGAAAATATTGTTTTTCTTTCGCGCCGTTCCCCGGCGCTGGGCTGCAACACGGGTTGCAGAAAACCTTTCCTCTCGGAACAACTGTATCTTACAAAATAATTTTTACAAAAAAACAGAAAACTTGTAATGGAAATGTGAAATTTAGCACTCTTCTCGTTAGAGTGCTGATTGTATTGCGCGCAATCTTGTTTGTTTCTCCAGACAATTCTTTTCTTGCAAGAAAAAAGCCTGCCACGGCAGGCTGAATAAGTCAGTTTCTTAAGGTATTGTAATGTTCAGGTTGAATAATTCTAGCATCTGATAAGCGCGCAAAAACAGTTCCGACGTATCCGCTACGCTATCGCCCAGTCTCAACACCGGGGCCAATATTGTATCGCAGAATTCCTGATTGACAATAAGTCGTACTTTCAGTTGCGGGAAATATTCTGAGATCAAAATCGCTGCCAGCTCGACTGACGACTTCATCAACACAAGTGTTGCAGGCGTCACCTTCGGTGAAACGAAGAGAATTTCACCGCTTGTATCCGGTGGGAAAAACCCAATCAAGCACATTGCGGTACGAAGATTTTTTCGCGCGACTGCCAGTGCCGTGTCCTCTTTCGTTCTCCCATAAAGTAGCCCACCCGCATGAAAAGCTACGTCAACAGCGATGAGATGTTTGGATCCGTTCTGCTTGAAATGTGTTCCGAGCGCATCAATCTCCCCTTGTCGTAGTAATTGGGACAACTGGCTTGTTCCCTTGAACACGTGCCGCTGATACACCGCCTCAAACCTTTTATCTGCCTACTTCATGAATGCGGTTAGCCGTTTCTCGTTCTCAAGCTTCCATTCAGGGGACGACTTCCAATTTGTCTGCGTGATCTGGCACTTTTTGATATGCCGCATCCAGGAATAGATCAGCGATTCACCCATTTCTGTTTTCATGCGTTCCTCCAAAAAACCGCCGCTTTCGCGGTGGAGAAGTCGTGTTTCGTTACACAGGGCTGTCGGTTCTGGACTCCTTCTTCACAAGCCGGATGACGACGATGTACATCACGACGACGAACGCCACAAACAGCAGAGTGGAAAGAACCGTCCCCATCATAATACAAGCGTCATAGAACCCGTGCAGCAGCACCGCGACGATAAACGCCGCCCAGAGATTCAGTTGCTTGCGCGCCTTATTTCCAACGTCCGTGCAGAGCTTGGCGCGCGAATAGAAGATGCCCATGAACACGGCAAACCCCATATGCGCGGGAATCGCGAGCAGCGCGCGCAGCAGCGCCGTCGTCAGCCCGTAGCCAAGCACATAGGTGACGTTCTCGAGCGCCGCAAAGCCGAGCGAGACAAACACGGCGTAAACAATGCCGTCAAAACTGTAGTTGAAGTTGGGATCTTTCCATGTGCGCCAGCGCAGAAAGAGAAACTTCACCCCCTCCTCCACGACGGCAACGACAAGAAACGCCATGATGATGGTATACGCCGGATCTCCTTCCTGGGTAAACGTCAGCAGCACGCTCTTGCCGATCCATTCGAAGATGCCCGCGACAATAGCCGCCGCAGCGCCGAGCAGCACAAGGCCGACGAGCAGCCGCTTCGGCTCCTTCTCGATCGTATCCTTGCGATAGATATAGCGCATCAAAAACAGCGCCGGCAGAATTGCCGCAGCGATATAGATGATGACGATCGCGAACGTCGGCAGCGTCAAAAGCATGATGATTCCGTCCTCCCGTATGTCATGAGTCGCTCTTAGCGTCCGATTTTGCCGGATATCGGCGCTTGCCCGTCACCTCGTCGAGTTCGACGCGGTAAAAGTTCGTACGCCCCATTTCGCTCGGCGGGCAGCCCTCCGCCTGAATACCGCAGTGTTCGGAGAGCTGCTTGGAGGCGCGATTGGCCGCGTCTCCGGTCAGCAGCTCAACGCGACCCCATCCGATCACGCTCTCGAAATCGCAGGTATAGCCGCCCTGTCCGTTATATGGAAACCCGTGGCAGAGATCCGCCTCAACGCAGATGCGCGGCGAAGCGCCCAGCAGTTCCGCTTTTCGTCCTGCTTTCGCGCCGTGGAAATACACGGCGATCCTGCCGTCAATCAGCTCATATCCGAACGACATCGGCACGATATACGGCGCGCAGTCATCCACCATGCCGAGCCGGATGGTGTCGCAGCGCGAGAGCACCTCCGCAATTTCTTCTATCAGTTTGATTTCTCGATCTGCCCTTCTCATACGCGCTCCATTTCATGTCATTTTACTGAGGATACCATAGATGGCGCGGGCAAAGAAAGGGAAACCTGCATAATTCGACGAAAACGGCATTTTTCCGTTTCTATTCTCAGTCAGCACAAAACGCAGGGCTTGACGGACGGAACGCAAAACAGTACGATCATGGTAATATCATTGCGTAACAAACACGCATGTCAGGATGGTGTACAATATGAAACTGGCTCTTCTCTATGCTACAGCGGGTACAGGCTTTACGTTTTTAATGACGACCGCCGGCGCTGCCATGGTGTTTTTCTTTCGCAAGCAGATGGGCGGCACCGCGCAGAAAATCTTTCTCGGCTTCGCGGCCGGCGTGATGATCGCGGCATCTGTTTGGAGCCTTCTGATTCCTGCAATCGACGAAGCACGCGCGGCAGGCCAGATCGGCTGGATTCCCGCTGCGGGCGGATTCCTGCTCGGGATCGGATTCCTGCTTGGACTCGATAAACTCATCCCCCACCTGCATCCCGGTTCAAAAGTAGCGGAAGGCCCGAGCACCTCGATGAAGCGCACGTCCCTGCTCGTCATGGCCGTGACGCTGCATAACATTCCGGAAGGCATGGCGGTCGGTCTAGCGTTCGCGCTCGCGGCGCAGCACGGCGCATCGTCTCCGGCGGCCTTTGCGGCAGCAATCGCCCTCGCGCTCGGCATTGGCATACAGAACTTCCCCGAGGGCGCCGCCATCTCCCTGCCGCTGCGGCAGGAAGGCATGGGCGTAACCAAATCGTTTGTCAGCGGCATGCTCAGCGGCATCGTGGAACCGATTTTCGGCATCCTCACCGTGCTTGCCTCTGCGCTCATCGCGCCTTACATGCCCTGGATGCTGTCGTTTGCCGCCGGCGCGATGATGTATGTCGTCGTGGAAGAACTCATCCCGGAGGCGCATCTCGGCGAACACTCCAACATCGGCACGCTCGGCGTGATGTTTGGTTTTTTGGTCATGATGGTTCTGGACGTCGCTTTGGGATAATATGATCCCCGATCGTTTCGCATGCGGCTCAAATGGTTTGAAAAACCCGTTTGAGCCGCTTTCACTTTGAGCCCTTTATCCGGGGTTGATTTTTACCGGCGGGTGCGATATTGTTAGCAATACGAACGATAAATATGGAGTGACCGAATGACAGTTCAACGAAAACCGGAATGGCTGAAGCGAACGATCGATCCCGTTGCGGAGGCCCGCATGACCGCGCTGCTGCGCTCGCTGGAGCTGCATACCGTCTGCGAGGGCGCAAACTGCCCCAACCGCAGCGAATGCTTCAAGAGCAGGACGGCGACGTTCATGATCCTCGGCGGTGTCTGTACGCGCGGCTGCCGCTATTGCGCGGTCGCGAAAGGCAAGCCGGAGCCGCTCGACGCGGACGAACCGGAGCGCCTTGCAGAAGCGGCCGAAAGGCTGGGTTTAAAGCACGTCGTCGTGACGAGCGTCACACGGGACGATCTGCCCGACGGAGGCGCAGCGCACTTTGCACAAACGATTCAGGCGCTCCGTCACCGTCTGCCCGGGAGTACCGTTGAGGTGCTGATTCCGGACTTCCAGGGCAGCGAAAGCGCGCTGCAGAGCGTGTTCGATGCGCGTCCGGACATCGTTAACCACAACGTGGAAACGGTGTCTGCACTCTATCCCGTCGTGCGCCCGCAGGCAGACTATGCGCGCTCGCTGGCGTTGCTGGCGCGCGTCAAGCAAGCAGGCTTCTTCAGCAAAACCGGTTTTATGGTCGGCCTCGGCGAAACGCCGGACCAGGTGGACGCCCTGCTGGACGACCTCGTCGGAGTTGGATGCGACATGCTCACCATCGGGCAATATCTCCAGCCTAGTAAAAACCACCTGCCTGTTGCCGAGTTCGTCACACCGCAGCAGTTCGACGTATACAAAGCCATAGCGCTGGAAAAAGGCATCCGCTATGTATCGAGCGGGCCGTTTGTGCGCAGCTCATACCACGCTGCGGAAGGAATGGCAGAAATGGAGAAAACAATATGATCTTTCTCGTGCCGCCCGATCCAAACACACTCTCCCCCGATCTGCCCGCCTGGCGGCCAGACGACGCAAAGTTTAACTTTGCGCTGGAAAAGTATGCCATAGAGGAGCTCGACATCGGATCGTCGTATTTTCTCTTCTGGCGGACGACGCCGACGCTCATGATCGGCCGCTATCAGAATACCCTCGCGCAGATCAATATGCCGTATGCACGCGCGCACAACATCGACATCGTACGCCGCATCACCGGCGGCGGAACCATATACACCGACCCGAACGGGTGGCAGTTTTCGTTTATTGTGCGCAATCCCGGCGAGCGGCGCATCGAGTTTTCAGAGTTTACCAAACCGATTCTAGCGGCGCTCCATTCGCTCGGCGTAAACGCGCAGTTCTCCGGACGCAACGACCTGACCATCGACGGCAAGAAGTTCTCCGGCAATGCGCAGTATGTGCGTCATGACGTCGTGCTGCACCATGGGTCGCTGCTCTTCGACACCGATCTGGAGGCGCTTGTGCGCGCGCTTAATGTGGACGACGAGAAGATCATCGCAAAGGGCATCCAGTCCGTGCGCCAGCGCGTCACCAACATCGCCGACTACCTGCCGCAGAAGATGGCGAGCCTCGCGTTTCGCGACAGGATGCTCTCCTATCTGCTGGCGGATATGCAAACCTATACCCTCACCGAGTACGACATGCGCCGCGTCATCGAGCTGCGCTCGGCGCAGTTCGACCAGTGGGACTGGAACTTCGGCAAGGACCCCGAGTTCAATGTGACCCGCGAGGGCCGCTTTGCCGGCGGAAAGCTCTCCGCGCATGTGTTCGTAGAAAACGGGCAAATCGCCTCCATCCGCTTTTACGGTGATTTCTTCGCCAAAGAGGGGCTTGAACAGCTGCAGAACGCGCTGGTCGGCTGTCGCTATGAACCAAACACCGTTAAGCAGGCGCTCGTCACCGAGCGTGCGCCGGATTACTTTTATCAGATTACGCTGGACGAGCTGTTTTCCTGCATCATCGATTCGTGAATTGCGCATCAGAAAAGCGCCGTCCCATCCGGGACGGCGCTTTATTTGATTGTTTCGCGGTTTAGATCAGTTTGCTGAGCTCTTTTGCAACCCGCGCGGCGACGCGCGCGTTGTTGTAAGCCAACTGCACGTTGGAAGCAAACGAAACACCCTTTGTAATCTCCTTGATCTTGGCGAGCAGGAACGGCGTAATGTCCTTGCCGCGTATGCCAAGGTCGTCCGCTTCGGCCAGCGCCCGGTCGATCACGCTCTCCATATATGCAAAATCAAGCGCGTATTCCTCTGGGATCGGGTTGGCGATGAGTACGCCGCCCTCCAGCCCGAGCTCCCATTTTGTTTTGATGATCGCGGCGATTTCGGTTTCGTCCTTTGCCGCATAATCGACGCCATAGCCGCTCTTGCGGCAGTAAAACGCCGGAAAATCCGCCGTTCCGTTGCTGAGCACAGGCACGCCCATTGTCTCGAGATATTCCAGCGTACGACCGATGTCGAGAATCTGCTTGGCACCCGCGCAGACCACCGCAACGGGCGTCTGCTTGAGCTCCTGCAGATCGGCGGAGACGTCCATGGTCACCTCGCCGTTGCGGTGCACGCCGCCAATGCCGCCGGTTGCGAAGACCTTGACCCCCGCCATCGCGGCGGAGATCATCGTTGTGGCGACGGTCGTCGCGCCCGTTTTCTTCATCGCCAGATACGAAGCCATATCGCGGCGGCTCACCTTGCCAACGTTTTCCGCCTTGCACATGATCTGCAGTTCTTGCGGGCTGAGGCCAACCTTGACGCGGCCGTCGATCAGCGCTGTCGTCGCGGGGATTGCACCCTCCGCGCGGACGACCTTCTCCACCTCGGCTGCGAAATCCACATTCTCCGGATACGGCATGCCGTGGCTCAAAATCGTGCTCTCAAGTGCAACGACCGGTTTGTTTTTGTTCAGCGCGTCCTGAATCTCCGGCAATACGTCCAGATATTTTGTTCCATCCATATGTTGTTCGCTCCTTACCGTCGGGTTCAATCGACCCGATACCGTTTCATATTCTCCCGTACGAGCGCTTCGCTCATATCGGAGTTGATCGTCGTTATGCTCTGAATCGCCGTCGCGCCGGAAGCCAGCGCAAAGTCCAGCTGTTCCTCCAGCGGCAAGTGATTCACAAAGCCGTATGTGAATCCAGCCATAAACGCGTCGCCCGCGCCGGTCGCATTTGCCATCTGCCCAACGGGCCGAAGCGCGCGGAAGACTCGGTTTCCTTCCGTATCCGCGTAATAGCAGCCCTTCTCGCCGCGGCTGACGGCGATGCGATTCGTGCCGCGCTTCAGCAGTGCCTCGCAGGCGCGCTCGATCTCGTCCTCGGTTCCGGCAGGCATGCCGGAGAGGACACTCAACTCCATCTCATTTGGCTTGATGGCGAAGAATTTTCCTGCCAGCGGTTCCATTTGCCGCGCGTATGCGGTGGAGACCGGGTCGATCAATACGGGCGTTGTGCCCGCTGCCGCGGATACGAGGTGGTCCAGCAGCTCAACCGGCAGGCATGCGTCGCAAACGACCGCATCGGCTTGTGCCAGCAGCTCCCTGTTTTCGTCCAGATACGCCGGCTGCAAATCCTCAATGATGCGCATGTCGGACATGCCAAGCAGCATGTCCCCGCGCTCGTCGAGTATGGCGATATAGCTCGAAGACGCCACGCCGTGCCTGCGCCGGAGGCGGGACATATCGATTCCCGCGGCGATGCTGTCTTGTATGATCTTCTCACCATAAACATCGTCGCTCACGGCGGAAAGCAGCGCAGTCGCTACCCCCTGCCGCGCAAGATTTTCGAGGATATTGCGCGTCACCCCGCCGACGCTGGTCTCCATATAACCCGGGTTGGAGTCGCGCATGAGGATCGCCTTCCGGCTGCGTCCGTGCACGTCCAGATTGGCGGCGCCTATGCCGACGACATTGGGCCGCTTTCGCTCTGCCATTACCCGTTTCCTCCGTGTTTCATACGGTGGCGGAATCATCCGCCGCAGATACCAGTATACGCGTTGCACGCCTGTTTTTCAAGCGCGCGGCCTGTGCTTCCTTCCGTTGCGGCGCAAAAAAACCGCCGCGATCCTGCGGCGGTTGAATCTGTTCTTTATTTGTAATACTGCTGTCTACGCTTCTTTGCGCGGGCGCGGCGCTTGCGCTCATATCTGCGCTTGCGCTCGGAGATGATGAATATGACGATGAGCGCGATGAGCAGTACGACCAGAAGTACAAACGTCAGCGTCAGCGTATCGCCCGTGGTCCAGTCTTTTCGTCCTTTGTCGATCAGCGGTGTGCTGTCCGGTGACGACGTGACGGCAGCCGGCTCTTCGGATTGTACGGAGGATATCTCCATCATCCGTGCCACTTCGAAGTCCGCGACCAACGGTGCGGAGCAGATGACGTCGTTACCGATTTTGTACTCTACCATGCCCATGCTCTGACCAGCTGAAATTGGCGCCTGCGCGTCCGTCGTCAGGACGACGCTGGCGGTAATTGAACCGGCGTTTGCCCGGATACTTGCAACTTTGTCCGGCAGCGCGCGAACGGCTACATCGCCCAGCAGCGCCGTCATGGTCAGTTGACCGTCGACCAGATTTGCCGCGTCAGCGTTGACAACGCCAGTCGAAAACGATCTTTGCAGGTTCAGTTCATCCGGCGTCAGGGTTTGATAGGCGGTTTCAAACACATGATCAAAAATGCTTCTTGCGTTGAGAAACCGTGCGATTCTCGTCAGATCCGTATCGTTGTTGTAGAGGTCCGCTTTGTCGCCAAAGAGCGCGACGATGACACGCGCGCCGTCCTTTTGCGCCGCGGCGACCAGGCACTTGCCCGCAACGTCCGTATCGCCCGTCTTTCCGGCCATTGCATACGGATAAACGGTGCTGATCGTCGCTCCCTCCGCTTCGTGCAGCAGCAGATCCGTGTTCTTTAGCAGCAGTTCGGTCGGGCGCACGCTGTTGGCGGGCACGGTATAACTCGTCGTTTCCGCGATTTTGACGAATGTTTCGTTCTGCAGCGCATATGCAAACAGCTTTGTCATATCGCGCGCGGTCGTGTAATGATCGTCGTTCTGAATGCCGTGCGGGTTGGTAAAGTGTGTACCGGTCATGCCAAGCTCCGACGCTTTTTGATTCATCATCGAAACAAAGCCGCTGATCGAACCGCCGATATGTACGGCGATCGCTTCGGCTGCATCGTTGCCGGACGCAAGCATAAGCCCGTAGACAAGGTCGCGCAGTGTCAGCGTTTCGCCGGGCTGAATTCCCATCAGCGAAGAGTATGAGGAAAAGCGAATGATCGTGCCGAGCACTTCCTCGCCTACCATAAACTCGTCGTCAAGATTGCCTTTTTCCAGCGCGAGGATCGCGGTCATGATCTTTGTCGTGCTGGCAGGATATGTTTTCTGATCCGCACCGCGCTCATAGAACACCACGTTTGTGTCGTTGCCGTCCACAACAATGATGTTCGGCGTCGGGATCGACTCATAGTCGAACTCCGCCAGAACGACAACGGGCGTGATCAGTATCGCCAGAATCAATAACGCGCTCAAGAACCGTTTCATCGTAAACTCCCAATATCAGTGATCATCGTTTTGAAGTATAGCAAAATCCGACATTCTATGATAGATGTTTTCCCCTTTTGTGATTGATTGTTAACATTCCGGCGGCTATACTGAAACTGTTAAGGGCCTTGTCTTTATCATCGTCTTTCCTTCGGGAAAGAACCGGAAAAACACAAGTAAAGGAGCATTTATGATGTTGATTCAATTTCGTTGTCCCGTCTGCGGCTATGTTCATACCGGAGATTCCGCGCCAGACGTCTGCCCGGTTTGCGGTGCTTTGGGAAGCACGTTTGTCCGTGTCGAGGAAGCAAGCAAGCAATATGCAGCGGAGCATGTCGTCGGCATCGCGGCCGGCGTAGATGCCGAAGTACTCGAAGGGCTTCGCATGAATTTCACAGGCGAGTGCGCCGAAGTCGGCATGTATCTTGCCATGGCGCGCACAGCGGAGCGCGAGGGCTATCCCGAGATCGCGGAGGCGTTTAAGCGCTATGCGTTCGAAGAAGCGGATCATGCGTCCCGTTTTGCGGAGATGCTCGGCGAGGTGTTGACCAACTCCACGCAGAAAAATCTCGAGCTGCGCGCCGCCGCCGAGTTCGGCGCATGCGACGGGAAGACAAAGCTGGCCAAACGCGCAAAGGAGCTCAATCTGGACGCGATTCACGACAGCGTGCACGAGATGGCCCGCGACGAAGCGCGCCACGGGAAAGGGTTTGACGGGCTGTTAGCACGCTACTTCTCCAAGTAACTTTTTTGCGATGGCAACCCGCATCTGTTGCAACACGGGTTCCACATGGTTGCCTGTTCACAATTTACAGTCGAAATCTGTACCAAAAGAGAGAGCTGGATGAGAAAAATCCTCATTTCAGCTCTTTTTTTCGTTTGATTCCCCCACTTTGCGTGTTTTAGTAGTATCAGGATTAACAATTTATCCATAGATTCTTCACAATAATCCTGATCATTTACCCCTTGTTTCTATGATAAACTATAAGTGCGTTTGAATGGGGTACTATGAGCATGCGCAAACGTGTTTTTATTTTTGTGCAATCGGAATCAAGCTCGTTGGCGCATTCTTCCCTCCTGCCGGATTGATCCGGTTCCTCTTGAGGGAGCTCATCCATTCAGACATACCGGCCGATAATCAATTATCCTGCCGATTCTCAGCAGAGGAGCGTGAAACCTATGGATCACCACGACGGCGGTTATGGATACCCGCCATATGAAGAAGACCCGCGCGAAAACGTGCAGAACCCGGGTGACCCGCGCGCGTATCGGGATGATCCTGCATCATACGGCGCAGATGCGTCGCAGCAGTATCCCCGTGACGTAAACGCCTACCCTCAGGGTTACGATCCGAACGCATCGGGGTATGTCGATCCCGCTAATCCTGTCAATCCGGTGCAGCCCGGGTATCCCGATGCGGAGAATCCTTTTGCCCCGCACCCGATCGATCCCAATTACGGCTATAGCTATCAGCAGCCGGCGGGTGACGGATACCAGACGCGGCAAGACTATCCGCAGCAACCCGTCAGCGACGGTTATGATTCGCAACCCCAAAGTGAACGGTATTATGACGACCCGAACTATCCTTATACGCCCCGTCATCAACCGACGGATTATTCGCGGCAGACGGATTATTCACAATATGGCGCTGTCGACAACTCGCCGTATTCCACCGAAGAACCCGGAAACGAATATCATCCGATGCGCAGAGCCGCCCGAACCCCCGTTTCGCCGGAAGACGACCGCTACGGCTATTCTCCGCGCGGGAGCACCGGCCGCATGCGCATTCCCGAGGATGTGGAGGAATACGATCCGCGCGGTGCAACCGGAAGGACGCGTTATCCGGACTCCGACGATCGCTATACGCGCGAAGTGGGTGACGAAATGGATTTTTACGAGCATGAACCGCCCCGCCACAAAAAGAAACGCAGCAAATTCGGCAAGTTCATGCATGCGCTTGGCCTCTATCTGGCGCAGCTTCCCTCCAGAACGCTCATTATCATCGGCGGATCGTTTGTCATGGTCATGGCTGCGGTCATCCTGCTCGCCGTGCTCCTGCCTAACATCAACCGCGATGACCGCGTGGACGACGGGCAGCTAGCACTGACCGACATTACGCCTGTTCCTTCGCTTGCGCCTACGGATACGCCCGCCCCAACGGAAGAGGTTACACCAACGCCGGATCTGCCGCCGTTGACGGAGAATATCGCCGTTGCGGGAACGGTCAGCGATCTGATCCCGGCCATTCAGGAGCGTCTGGTTGAGTTGGGTTACATGGAAGAACCGGACGGCGGCTATACGACGAAGTACGGCCCCGCGACCAAGACGGCAATCCGCCTCTTCCAGGTGAAAAACTTCAACGATTCAAAGGACTGGGACGGCATCATCGGCAACGGCACCTATACGCTGCTCATGAGCGATGAGGCAAAGGCCTATTATCTCACCCGCGGCGACGGAGATGACCGCACCAAGGTGATCACCAAGCTGGTGGAAGACGTCACCAAGCTGCAAAACCGCCTGATCGAACTCGGCTATCTCACGCCGGGCAGCGCGACAGGACTGTATGGCAACACCACCGTTCTGGCGGTTCAGAAGTTCCAGGAGTATCACGGTCTGGAGGACGACGGAAAAGCCGGGCAAGAAACGCTGACGCTGCTTTACAGCGCTTCCGCGATGGACGCCGCGACAGGCGCCGCGAACAACCTCTCCAAGATCACGCCAGCTCCCGCTACCTCGCCGAGCGGCACAGAGACAACGCCCGCTCCGTAATACAACTCAACATTGAAGAGCGCTGCAAGGCGCTCTTTTTTTGTCCGCTATCCTCTCGCAGGTACGCGCTGATCTACCTCAATATAGAATGCGGCAGCTGCGCCGCGCTTGGCTTGCTAATATCAGTGTCTTGACTCAACCGCTCCAAGCCCATCAAAGCGCGCTTGTAGTATCTTATTCGGAGTACAGCCAAGACCAAACCGCCGCAACGGAACACAAGCCTAGAGAGATCACACGGCGAGAAAAAGCCCCGCGGCATATGCCGCGGGGCTTTTTGTTAGGTTTCGTTGCCGGATTGATTATTCAGCCTTGACAGCATCCCAGAACATCTTGAGAGCCGTACCGGTTACGCCGAATCCGGTGAAGTAGGTCTGCGACAGAACGTCGTCAGCATAGTACACGATCGGGATAATGCCCATATCGTTCATCAGGATTTCTTCGGCCTGATGGTACTTCTGCATACGCACGACGGGATCCGTTTCGGTTCTCGCAGAGACAACGAGTTCGTCGTACATCGGGTTGTTGTAGTGGCCATCGTTGGTGCCCGCGGTGCTCGTTAAGAGATCAAAGAACGTTGCGGGATCCGTGTAATCGCCGATCCAGCCCTGACGGGAGACTTCTGCGTCTGTCGTCTTGCGGAAGCCCTGGAATGTCGGCCAATCCATGGAGGAGAGTTCAACATCGATGCCAAGGTTTTCTTTCCACATCTTCTGGAGCGCTTCGGCAACCGCCTGGTGGCCGGTGTTGGTGTTATAGGTGTACTCCAGTTTCGGGAAGCCCACGCCATCCGGATAACCGGCTTCTGCGAGAAGTTCCTTCGCCTTTGCAACGTTGGCTGCATAGTCGGTCGTCAGTTCGCCGCCAACCACTTCGCCAGCCGTCTTACGGAAGTCGCTGCCTGGGGTTGAATCCGGAATTCCGAACGGAATCAGGGCGTACGCAGGAATACGGGAGCTTGCAAAGACGGTATCGTTGATGTATGCACGATCAATCGCGAGGGAGAGCGCTTCGCGGACTTTGAGGTCTTTGAGCACTTCCATGCCGCCTTCCATCATCTGGACCTGCAGGTAGTACAGGCCGATCTGGCCATACTGCGTGTATTCGGGGGTCTGACGGAGCGCTGCGAGCTCGTCGGCAGGCATCGAATCGGCAAGATCCAGATCGCCGGCTTTGAACGCGGCCAGGATGGCGTTGTCGTCATCGGAGAGCATGCAGGTCAGCGTGCCCAGCTTGGTGGTTGCCGCATCCCAGTACGTTGTGCTCATGGTCAGAACGATCTGGCTCTCATGCGCAAACTCAGAGATGACATAACGGCCGTTGGAAACCTGTGTGTCAATCTCGACGGACCAGCCTTCGGGATTCGCTTCCACGATATCCTCGCGCAGCGGCATCAGGCTCGGGAACGCCAGAAGGTCCTTGGTGTACGGTACGTTGGAAACGATGTCAAACTCCAGCGTCTTTTCATCGACAGCGGTAACGCTGAGCTCGTCCGGGGTGATCGCTTCTTCAGCAACTTCAACGCCATTGGCGAAGAATTCCTGGCCGATATAGCCGTACGAGGAACCGGTGGCCGGGTCGCACAGGCGTCTCCAGGAGTAGACAAAGTCATTGGCGGTGACGGGTACGCCATCGCTCCAGAAAATGTCGTCACGCAGCGTGGCAACCACGTGCGCCGTGCCGTCCGGGTTATCCGTAATCGTGACTTCTTTGGCCTGACCGAGCGAGAACGAACCGTCGGTGTTCGGGCGATAGAGGCCTTCATACAGATGCGTGATGTAGATCATGCCGTCGACCGACTCGTTCATGTTCGGGTCGAGCGTTGCGGGCTCCGGGCCAACGCAAACTGTCGCGCTGGTCTCGGGGACCGTAATAGGCACTTCCGTCGCGGCGGGTTCTTCCGCGGCCGGTTCTGCAGCAGCGGGTTCCTCTGCCGCCGGTGCGGGCGCTTCCGTGGTCTGGCATGCAAACATGGTGAACGCCAGGGAAACGACCATAACCAGGGTAAGAATCAAGGATAGAGTTTTCTTCATTCTATTTTCCTCCTTATTTATTTACAGGCCCGTGCCTGTTGGAAAACGATTTAAAACTCGCCGGCGAAATGGCACGCGACCTGATGGCCGGGGCGCAATTCTTCGAGGGCGGGGCTCTGCTCGCGGCAGATGTCCTTTGCATATGGGCAGCGCGTCGAGAACACACAGCCGGTCGGCGGTGTCAGCGCGTTCGGGATCTCTCCCTCCAGGATAATCCGCTTGCGCGCGCGGTTGATCTTCGGATCAAACGCAGGAATGGCAGAAAGCAGCGCCCGCGTGTACGGATGAACCGGATTTGCGTGCAGTTCCTTCGTGTCCGTGATCTCAACGATCTTGCCGAGGTACATCACGCCGATGCGTTGGGAAATATGCTTCACCACCGCCAGATCATGCGCGATGAACAGGTAGGTCAGCCCCATCTCGTGCTGGAGTTTCTCCAGCATATTGATGATCTGCGCCTGAATCGATACGTCCAGCGCGGAGACCGGCTCGTCGCAAACGATAAACTCGGGTTCCACCGCGAGCGAGCGAGCGATACCGATGCGCTGCCGCTGCCCGCCGGAAAACTCGTGCGGATAGCGTGTTGCCTGCTCGCTGTTGAGTCCCACCTGGTCGAGCAGATTGGCAATGCGCTCTTTGCGCTCAGTCCTATTGCTTGCCAGCTTGTGAATATCGATCGGCTCTCCAACGATATCGCCAACCGTCATGCGTGGATTGAGCGATGCGTAAGGATCCTGGAAGATGTATTGCATCTTGCGGCGGTAAGGTTGTATCGGCTCTTTGGTGATGTCCTTGCCGTTATAGACGATCGAACCTTCCGTCGGTTCGTAGAGGCGCAAAAGCGTCCGTCCGGCCGTTGTTTTGCCGCTTCCCGATTCACCGACGAGGCCGAGGGTCTCGCCCTTTAAGATGTCAAATGTAATACCGTCAACGGCGCGCAGCCGGTTATGGCCGCGTTTTTCACCCTTGATGATAAAATGTTTCTTCAGATTGTTGATTTCCAGCAGCTTTTCCATGGGTTAGCTTCCCTTCTCATCGCAATGGAGCCAGCAAGCCGAATAATGGCCGGTATCCATTTCGAAATACGGCGGCTTCTCCGTCAGGCAGACTTTCATGCACTGCTCGCAGCGCGGCGCAAACGGGCAGCCTGCGGGCGGGTGCATCAAGTCGACTGGCGCGCCTTCGATCGGGGTCAGCGGTTCGCCTTCCTTTTGGTCAATCTTCGGAAGCGAATGGATCAAGCCGATGGTGTACGGGTGACTCGGATTATAATAGAGGCTTTCGATCGGACCGTACTCCATGATCTCGCCGCTGTACATGATGATAATCTTGTCGCAGATATCCGAGACGATGCCCAGATCGTGCGTAATGAGCACGATGCTCATGTTCTGCCGCTGTTTGAGATCCTTCATAATCTCAAGGATCTGTGCCTGAATCGTAACGTCGAGCGCGGTTGTCGGCTCGTCCGCAATCAGCAGCTTCGGCTCACATGCGAGCGCCATCGAGATCATCGCGCGTTGGCGCATGCCGCCGGAAAACTCAAAGGGATACTGTTTCAGCCGTCGCTTCGGACTGGGGATGCCTACCATGCTGAGCAGCTCTTCCGCGCGTTTGTCCGCTTCTTTCCGATTCATGTGCATGTGCAGCTTGAGCGGCTCGCGAATCTGGTCGCCAACCGTATAAACCGGGTTGAGCGAGGTCATCGGATCCTGGAAGATCATTGCAATGTCGTTGCCGCGGATGCAGCGCATCTCGGACTCCGACAGGTTGAGCATATCGATTCCGTTGAATAAGATCCGACCGCCAACGACCTTTCCGGGGTGTTGCAGCAACCGCATAACGGCGTAGACCGAAACGGATTTGCCGCTTCCGGACTCGCCGACGATGCCGAGCGCTTCGCCTTCTTCGAGAAACCATGACACGCCGCGGACGGCCTGTACTTCGCCGCCCGGCGTGAAGAACGAAACTCGAAGATCTTCTATATCGATTAAATGCTTGTTTTCCAAAACCGCACCTCTACTTCTTCATTCTGGGATCCAGCACGTCCCGCAGCGCGTCGCCAACCGTATTGAACGCCAGTATGATCAAGGCAATGATCAGGGACGGGAACAGCACGCGAGTCGGGAAGGAGTAAACACCCTGCAGCGCGTCCGTTACCATCGAACCCAGCGATGCGAGCGGTGCCGATATGCCAAGGCCGATGAAGCTTAAAAACGATTCGGTGAAGATCGCCGCCGGAATCTGCAGTGTCGTGGTGACGATGATCGGGCCGATGCAGTTCGGCAGCACATGGCGGCGGATGATGCGGCCGCTGTTTGCGCCGAGCGCGCGTGCCGCGAGCACGTATTCCTGCTCCTTGATGCGCAGCACCTCGCCGCGCACGATACGCGCCATCGTGCCCCAGTACATGAGGCCGAACACGATGAGCATGGAGAAGAACGCCGGTCCAAGCTCGCTGATGCCAGCAAAGACCGCACTGCTCTGCAGAATATTCTCCAGCGGTTCCTTTAATGTTGCCGACAGCAAAATAACGATCAACAAGTCGGGAAGCGAATAGATAACGTCGATCACGCGCATCATGATGTTATCCGTTCTACCTCCGACAAAGCCGCTGATCGATCCATAGAGCGAACCGATAACGAACGTCAGAAACGCTGCGACAACACCGATGGAGAGCGATATTCGCGCACCGTACATGTTGCGCACCAATAGGTCTCTTCCAAATCGGTCCGTCCCGAAAGGATGTATGATATTCGGGCTCTGATCTTCCTCGCCCGGATTGAACTGATCGTAGTCATACGGCGAAAATAGCGGCCCGATAAACGCAAAGAGGAAAAGCAGAATGATCAGCACAAGCGCGACCATTGCAAACTTGTTCTTCTTGAAGCGGCGCATGGCGTCTTTCCAGAGCGACGTTCCCTGACGAACGACGACGAGATCCTGTTTTTCCTCGTCCGAAGCCCGTTCAAAGAGGTCCGGATTGACATGCATGCTCAGCGGGTTTAACCGCAAGCTCGATTTATTCTTAATTTCAGTGTTTTTTTTCATGGCCGCCTCGCTTATCGCAATTTGATTCTGGGATCGACCGCACCATAGATTAAGTCAACCACCAGATTCATCATGACCATGATGCACCCAAGAAAGATCGTTGTTCCCATGATCACTGGGTAATCGCGGTTTCCTACGCTGTCGACGAAGAACCGCCCGAGCCCGGGTACGCTGAAGAGCTTCTCAACCGCGAACGTTCCTGTCATCAAAAACGCGGTGAGCGGGCCGACATAGGACACGACCGGTATGACGGAGTTTTTCAGCGCGTGCTTGAAGTTGACGACAAACGCCGCAAGGCCCTTTGCATGCGCCGTTTTAATGTAGTCCTGTCCGAGCGTTTCAAGCATGGACGAGCGTGTTAGCTTCGTTATATAACAGATCGGATAGAACGACAGCGCGATGACCGGGAGCACATAGTTGGCTGGCTCATTACTCCACGATGCCGGGGCGATCTTCAGCAGGGCGCAGAATACCACCAGCAGCAACGTGCCCAATACAAATCCCGGCACGGATATGAAAATCGTCGTGTAGAGCATCACGAGCCGGTCAAGCAGCTTTTCGTGATTGATTGCGGCGATCGCTCCCAATGGAATGCCGACCATAACCGCGAGCGCAATCGCCATCAGGCCGAGTCGCGCAGAGTAAGGGAATTTCTCTTCGATAATTCCAACTACAGTTCGGCCCTTCTTCTGGAGCGACATCCCCATGTCGCCTTTGAGCAGATTTTTCAGATAGATCAGATACTGCGTGGTGAGCGGCTTATCAAGGCCGTATTTCTCTTCCAGGTTCGCTCTGACCTTATCCGTCATCCTCTCAGAGAGGAACGGACTTCCGGGCACCATGTGCATCAGAAAAAAAGTCGCCGTAATCAGGATGAAAACGGCCATTATTGCCGATATGATACGCTTTAATAGGTATTTCAGCATATCGCATACCCGCCGTCATTCTTTGTCATTCACAGTACCCCCAGCTAAACATCATCAGAATTTCGTTCGCTTATTTGGTCGTGCTTCTGTGCGAAGGGAAAGCCTCCGCGCGGTCTTGCCGCCTGCTGCATATCACCGCGGCTCATCGCCGATCTGCCGCCGAATACGGCGTTGACAGTTTCAAGAAAAAGCATGTTGCCCGTTTTCTGGAACAACAATTGCATACTCATCGTATACGACCTATAGAACAATTGTTTCGGGCGTACGCAAATACGCCCGATTATTTCTGAAATTTGACCCCGGTAAAAGACCGGTGCTTTGTTATATTATAACCATATATGCATGTATGAAGTCAATACAAAATTGAGCCGCCTGTAAAATTCCGTCCTTATTTTCATGTTATTTTGCCGATTGAAAGCAATATTCCTCTGGTTGCAACACCCCGCCGGCGCAGTCGGTTGACGAGCCGAATGGATGCATAATCATGCACAAAAAAAGAGATTTATTAATTGTATGTGCTGATTTTATGGTGATTTTTCCCGTGTTCGGCAGTATAATAAATGTATCTTTACTGGAGGAGCATCCAATGGTCTTTTCGCCAGCGTTGCCGGACGACCTGCCGGAACTTGAAATGCTGTATCACTCCGCCGCGCACCATATGGAAACGCAGGGAATTTTTCAGTGGGACGATATCTACCCCGACAAACAAGTCATCTCGGGCGACATCGAGCGTGGAGAGATGCAAGTCGGGCGGGTCGACGCCCGAATTGTGATTGCGTTCACGCTCGAACCCTGCGTCCGAGGGCAATATGAGCCCGCGCACTGGCGCTATGACGAGCCGCGCTTTCTGGTGCTGCACCGGCTTTGTGTGCACCCGTCCCATCAGGGCCGCGGTGCGGCACGCGAGGCGATGGATTATATTGAAAGAACCGCGCTCGAAAGCGGCATTCGTGCGATCCGCTTGGACGCGTATTCTCTTAATCCCGCCGCGCTTCGGCTCTATGAATCGCGAGGCTATGATAAAGCGGGAGAAATCCGCTATCGCAAAGGGTTGTTCTATCTTTACGAAAAAAAACTTTGATAGTAGAACGAAACGGAGCAGCAATATGACAGACTTTTCGTCCAACATCGAAACCATTCTTTCGCTCCGGCGCGACAACGGCGCGGACCTCTGGGCCGCGCCGGACGGCAACCTCGTGAAAGGCGGCCCGTTTTCTACGCTGGAAGCGGCATATATTCTCGCGGAACTCGGCTGCCCGCCGGATGAACCGGTGCTGGAAGCTGCTGCCGCACTGATCTGGAACGCGCAGCGCGCGGACGGTCGTTTCGCACCCGTTCCGAAGAGCACCATATTCCCCTGCCATACGATCCACGCGGCAAAGACGCTCTGTTGCTTGGGATTCGCGACGGATCGGCGGCTGGAAAAAACCTTTGACCACCTGTTGGAGACGCAGTATGCGGACGGCGGCTGGCGTTGTAATAAATTTTTCTACGGTCGCGGACCGGAGACGGAGGCTTCCAACCCCGGGCCAACGCTGACCGCACTGGATGCTTTTCGCTTTACGCCATATGTCAATACGGACACGCGCCTCGACAACGCCGTCTCCTTCCTGCTCCAGCATTGGGAGACCCGAGCGCCGCTTGGCCCGTGCCACTACGGCATAGGCACGCTGTTTCACCAGGTCGCATTTCCTTTTTTAAGCTACAATCTGTTTTACTACGTCTATGTGCTCTCGTTTTACGATGCGGCGCGTCGCGATCCGCGTTTTCTCGACGCACTCTCCGTGCTGCAGGGAAAACTGGCAGGTGGCAGGATCGTGGTCGAGCGAACGCATAAAAAACTCTCGGAGCTCGACTTCTGCAAAAAAGGCGAACCAAGCGAGTTGGCGACGAAACGATACCATGAGCTGATCGAACGCTTAAAATAACGATAGTTTCCTGATGCGCACCGCTTCCGCTTGGTCGGCGATCGCTTCCACCGCGTTCAGCCCGTCGAATACGGCGACACCGCGCGGCGCAAGCGCATAGCTGCCGCGCACGCAGGCGCGCTCGAGCAGCGCAAGCAAGTACAATTCACTTCCGTCTTCCGGGGATGCGATCCAGAACCGTATCCTGCCGCTGCCGTCAAGCAGCGAGAGCGTCGCTTCGTCCGGCAACCCGGTAGCGTTTTCGCAAAGCATGATGGTGCTCTCCGCCTCCGTGCTGTCGGCAAACTCCCCGCCCACATCGGCGGCGGTGCGCGCCAACAACTTATGCCAGTCGTTTGCCGCGCCATCTTCAAGCAGCGTAGCGAGCCGTACGCGCGGATGATCGGCGGAAACGGGCTCGTAGCCCGCAAGACGCTCCACCAGCGCGCGCGCAGCGGCACAATAGCGCTCAAACGGCGTTCCCCTGCCATCCGAGAAGCGTTTCAACCCTGCGCCACTCTCCAAAAGTGATTTCGGAGGAATCAGCGCTCCGGCCATATTCGCTGCAAGCAGGAGTCTGAGCGCGTCGATTTGCACTGCTCCGCCCTGCTCACCGTCCGCAATCAACGCGCAGATGCAGCCGTCCAGACAATCCGGCGCGCCGATGAGCGCTGCGGTCAGCGCGCGCAGCACAGTGTTTACCCCGCTTTGATCCGCGCTGACGGCAAAGAGCACCCGGCGATTCCGGAAATCTGCGCTGGCCAGCGCGTCCGCTTCCGTCGTTTCAAACGCAACGTCTTCCAGCGCGCGCTCCAGTACGTCGCCAAGGCGTGTGTGCCGGCCGACGGAGACGACGACGATCTTCTCAGGCAATCGTTTCTTCATAACATCATGATACGGAAAAACAAGAAAAAAGCAAGGCGGTAAAACCTTGCTGTTTCTTTTATTCTGTCATCTCTCCGGCGGGAGTCGCCGTTTCCGGCGATATCCGGGCTTTTGCGGTGTTCTTGCGAAACAACCTGTCCCATGGCAGCTGGGAGGTAATCACCCCCGCGAACACAAGCGCGCAGCCTGCCAGCTCCCGCGGCGTGAGCGTCTGCCCGAGGATGATCCAACCCGCAAGCGCGGAGAACACATTTTCCGGGCTGAGCAGCAGCGATGCGGCAGCGGGTTCGATCCGCTGCTGTCCGAGCATCTGCAGCGTATACGCGCCGCAGCCGGAGAACAGGCCCGCGTACACAATGGTGATCCATGCGTCGGAGATTGCCGGAACCGTCGGGTGCTCCAAAATCAGCATAGGCCCGGTCGAAAGCAACGCAATCACGAAAAACTGGATGAAGTTGAGCAGCAGAACATCCACATGGTTCGCGTATCGATCGACGATTAAAATATGAACCGTGAAGGCGAACGCGCTGAGGAGAACCAACAGGTCTCCCTTGCTCATCGAAAAATCGCCGCGAATCGACAGAAAGTACAGCCCAGAAAGCGCAATCGCCACACTCAGCCAGAGCATCGGATGCGGCCTGTGCCTGATCAAGAGCCCGAACACGGGAACAAAAACGATGTAGAGCGAGGTGATAAACCCCGCTTTTCCGGCGGAGGTGGTCACGAGCCCGATCTGCTGAAGATTGCTCGCAATCGTCAGTACAACGCCGAGCAAAATGCCAATACGCCAGTGTTTTTTCAGATCGATCGCCTTCGACCGGACGCCTTTCCGGTTGCGAATCAAGATGATGACGCCGAGTCCGAGTGCGGCGAGCACGCTGCGCGTGGCCGTAAACGTATAGGGGCCGACGAATTGCATCCCCGCGCTCTGCGCAACAAAAGCGACGCCCCAAATCAAGGATGCGCCGAGGAGCATTGCCGCACCGATCCCGCGGCCTTTGTGTGCTGTGTTTGTCATGTTCGTTCTACATACCGTTTTCTGTTTTGCGCGGCATACGCGCACAACCGTAATTAACGAGATATGATACTTTGTTTTCGTAAAAAACGCAAGCCCTTACGACAGGTTGTATAACCCGGTCGATTATGCTACGATTGCAATGCAGAAAGATTCTGAATACTACGGCAAGGAGTTTCCCTCAATATGGAGCCATCAAAAGTCTACTTTACCAATCCGCGCACCAGCCTTGAAAACCCGCTGACGGTAAAGCTGCAGCGTTTAATCAAGCGCGCCGGCATAGAGTCCATCGATATGACCGATCGCTATGTCGCGATCAAAGTCCATTTCGGCGAACCCGGCAATCTCGCGTTTATCCGGCCGAATTTCGCGCGCGCCGTCGTCGACGTCATCCGCGCAAAAGGCGGCAAACCGTTCCTGACCGACTGCAACACGCTCTATCCCGGGCGGCGCAAGGACGCGCTGGAGCATCTGGACACCGCCGCGGAAAACGGGTTCTCCTTCGAGTCCACCGGCTGCCGCGTCGTCATCGCGGACGGATTAAAAGGATTGGAAGAGAGAATCGTTCCGTTGACGGGGACAAAGCACGTCAAGGAGGCTAAGATCGGCTCGGCGGTCATGGACGCGGATGTGTTCGTTTCGCTCAGTCATTTCAAGGGTCACGAGTCAACCGGATTCGGCGGCGCGCTGAAGAACATCGGCATGGGCTGCGGCTCCCGCGCGGGCAAAATGGAACAGCACTGCGACGGAAAACCGAAGGTAACCCAATCCCTCTGCCGCGCCTGCCGTCAGTGCATCAAGCAGTGCGCGCATGGCGCAATCAGCTACGACGAGAAGAACATCGCAAGCATCGACCATAACCTCTGCGTCGGCTGCGGCCGCTGCATCGGCGCCTGCAACTTTGACGCAATCGAAAGCACCGATTTCAGCGGCGAAAGGGCGCTCTGCGAAAAGATAGCAGAATACTCACTGGCGGTCCTGCAAAACCGCCCGAACTTCCACATCAATATCGTCATGCAGGTATCACCGAACTGCGACTGCTACCCGGAGAACGATATGCCGATCATCCCGGACGTCGGCATATTCGCCTCCTTCGACCCCGTGGCGCTCGATCAGGCCTGCGCGGACGCCTGCAATCAACAGCCGGTCATCCAAGGCAGCCAGTTGAGCGATCGTCTGGCGAAGAATGAAAGCCAGCACGACCACTTCAAGGATTCCGCTCCGGGATCGGACTGGACCTTTACACTTGACCACGCGGAGAAGATCGGCGTCGGTACGCAGCAGTACGAGCTGATCACCGTAAAATAACCAATCGAAAGGAGCGCCTGCTCCTTTTTGATTTCAAGAACGTTGTATGTATGAATGTTGTATGTATTAATAAAGAAAGGATGTTGCAACATGAAACGCTTGAGTCGGTTATTCCTGATCGTGCTCGCTGTATGTCTCTCGTCTGCGCTGCTGGGCGCGTGCTTCAGCCCACCGGCCCCGGAACCGGCCGCGACGGCTGCGCAGGCTGCGGCAACCACCGCACCGACCGCCGCGCCGACGGATACACCCACTCCGACACCAACACTCTCCCCGACACCCGAACTGACGCCAACGCCCTTGCCGACCCCAACGCCTGCGCCGACGCCGTCCCCAACGCCGGAAGGGCCGCGCATGTATTCCAGCTATGCCGATCTGATCTCCTTTGATCCCGAGACAGGCATCGCCAAGTTTGACTACTTTGACATGCTGCGCGGCAGCGCGGCAATCGAGTTTCTCGTCGGCAACGAAGGATATACCCGAACGTCCGCCGAGGCTCTTGTCGAAAACTTCGCCGACTCCGAGTATGTCAAAAAGAACACCAACCCGCAGCTTCGCGCTATCGACATCGACGACGTTCCACTCAAGCTTATGTGGAAGCCCAACGGCGACCAGGTCAGCGATTCAACGCCGATCTCCGCCTCGCCGGCGGATTTTCGCGCGGTCTACGCGCTGGATACCTCGCTGTTGCTGGAAACGTACTTCTTCTATATCCATGTGGACGACGACGGACGCGTCACCCTCGTTGAGCAGGTATACTGGCCGTAAGTCATAAAAATCCGTAACAAAAAAGCGCCTTAACAGGCGCTTTTTTGTATAGAAGCAGCGTTACTGTGTATCCGTCTCCAGCATCATGGAGAGAATCTGCGCCTCCGTTTCACGCATGCCGTCTTTCGCGAGGCGCCCGATGTTCCGTATCGTGTTGTCGACTCCCTTGACCACGATACCGTCCCCGCTGATGAATTCGTGTTTCTGCGTAAACATGCGGTAGCCGAGGATGCCGGCGTCCACCGCAGCGGCAACCTTCGCCGCGCAGCTTGGCTTTGCGCCATCGCATACCATGCCGCTGATGATGGCGAGCGCGTTGACGACGGCGTGCGCAACGCCCTCATACCCCGCGCCTTCCAGATAGGCGATGCCCGCGCCCGCGCCGCATCCGGCGCAGACCGCGCCGCAGAACGCTGAGAGCCGACCTACGCCCGTTTTCTGATGCAGCGTGACAAGATCGGAGACGATCAGCGCGCGCAGCAGCTTCTCCTCGTCATACCCGCGTTCCAGCGCCCAGACCGCGACGGGAACACTCGCCGTGATACCCTGGTTGCCGGAACCGGAGAGGATGACGACCGGTTTTTCCTCGCCGCTCATGCGCGCGTCCGAACCAGCGGCGGCCCATGCGCGTGCGCGCGTCGGCAGGCTGTCGTCCCCGCTGAGCAGCACGCGTCCAATGCTGGCGCCGCTGCCTTTCTCAAGTCCGTACTCCGCAATCGCGAGGTTTAGCTCGAGCTGTTTTTTCAGCGGCGCAGCAACACGATCGAGATCCACCTCATCTGCAAACGCGACGATATCCGCCGTGTTGAGAATATCCGGTGCGTCGTGCTCATGCTCCGCGTCCACCGTCGGCTGATCCAGCAGGATCTCGCCGTTTTTCTCGACGCGTACGACATTCGTATGCGCGCCCGCGATGCGGACATATGCCGAATCCTGCCCGCGCTGTCCCGAGACGCGGATATCCAGCGTCAGGCCATCTTCGAGACAGCGAACTCCAATCTGCGTGTGTTCAAGATAGATGCCGAGTGCATCAAGCTGTTCGGGTGTGATGCCGTCGATAACCTCCAGAAGGCGGGATGCATCTCCCGCGAGCGCACCCGCCGCGGCAGAAACCGCAATGCCCTTTCTGCCGCCCGTGCCGGGCACGACGACACTCTTGGCATTCTTCAGAATATTGCCGCTGACGGCGACGTCCATGCGCTCCGGCAATCCGCCGAGCGTATCGCGCATGATGGCCGCGGCATAGGCAATCGCGATGGGTTCGGTGCACCCCGTCGCGGGGATCAGCTCCTGAATCAGCAACGCGCAATATGTATCCATCGTTGCCTGTGTCAGCATAACGGTACCCTCCTTCGTGTCACTCTCGAATCACTTTGCTGCAATTATTTGAGATACAGCCCGACCAGCGCGAGGTCTTGATCGAATGAGAGCGTATACAGCAGGCTCGCATCGGCGTGCTTCACCATCACCTGCGCAACGGCGTATTCTTCGCCAGTTGTTTTATCGGCCGTTCCTGCGAGGTAAGTTTTCGAGATTTCTTCAAACGCACCCGCTTTTTCATAGGTCGCCGCCCAGCCTTCTCTGAGCTGGTCTGCCGTGACCTGGCTCTTCAGGTCGTCGCGCAGCATCGCGATCACCGCATCATAATCGCCGTCGGTCGAAAGGCGCACGATTTCTTCGGCTTTCTGCGTCACCTGATCCGCGTCAAATCCTTCGGGCAGCCCTTTGGACGAGCAGCCGAGCATGGCAAAAACGATCAGCAGCGCGAGCGCCGCAGCAAATATTTTCTTCATATGTTTCATTTGATTCTCCTCCTTCTTTGATCCGATTTAGTATACCATACTCTCCGTATACGTACCGAATATTTCTTGTCTCAAACGCTTGCATACGCGCAGCCGGCCCGCGCGCTTGCAGATTACACGTCAGATATGGTATTCTTGTTGAAAATCTTTCGGCAAAGGCAGGTTGCAGCATGCGAAAAGACGGAAAGCGCGTAAAGGATGCGGATCCCATTTTCACGGTGATGCCCTATATTATGAAGCACCGCTACGACGCGATGAATATGGTCGAGGTCGACATCCCGCTCGCGCCGATGCAGGCATATCTCAACGAAAAGCGCAAGCAGGGCTACCGCTTCTCGCACCTGGGCCTCGTGCTCGCGGCCTATCTGCGCACCGCGGCGGAGTTTCCGCTGCTCAACCGCTTTATCGTCAACAAAAAAATCTACCGCCGCACCGAGTTTTCTATCGCGATGGTTGTGCTCAAACCCGGCACGATGGACGAGACCATGAGCAAGATGTACTTCAATATGGAGGACGACATCTTCTCCGTGCATGAAACCATGGAACGCTTCATTGCAGACAACCGCAAGGCGGGAGACGTGAACGCGACGGACGATATCGCGCGCACGCTCGTCAAGATACCCGGTCTGCTGTCGATTGGCGCATGGCTTTTAAAGTTTATGGATCGTCACGGCCTGCTTCCCAAGAGCCTCATCGACGCCAGCCCGTTCCACACGAGTATGACAATCTCGAACCTTGCGAGCATCCGCACGAACCATATCTTCCATCATGTTTACGACTTCGGCACAACGAGCATCCTCATCACGATCGGCAACATGCGCGAAGTGCCCGTTCGCAACGGGGACGAGGTCGTTTTCGAACGTTCGATGCCGATGGGCATCGTTACGGACGAACGCATTTGCTCCGGGGTCTACTTCTCCGCCGTGTTCCATCGCTTTAAGCAGTATCTAACCAATCCCGCGCTGCTGGAAGGTCCGCCGAAGGTCGTCAACACCCGGCTGGACTGAATCAACCGATGATAGAGCGGCGCGGCAGCAGATGCCCGCCGCTTTTTTTCATACAACCACGTGTATTTCATTGCGCGGCTGGACATATCATGGTAGAATCGACCAAACAAGGAGTATAGGATTATGCAGTTTTCAGAATCATTATCACAGCAACATCTCGTTTTCGACGGAGCGCTCGGCACCATGCTGCTCGCCGCGGGCCTTCCCGCGGGCGCGTCGCCGGACATGTGGAATATCGAGAACCCCGACGCGGTGCGCGCGGTACACGCGGCCTACCTCGCTGCGGGCGCGGATGTGATTACCACCAATACCTTCGGCAGCAATCAGCCGCGCCAAAAGCACGGCAAGTATTCACCCTCCGAACTGGCCGAGGCGGGTGTGCGCCTGGTGCGCGAAGCAATCGCGGCCTCCGGCCGGGCGGCTTATATCGCGCTCGACATCGGCCCGCTCGGCGAATTCCTCGAGCCGCTGGGCGACCTCACGCCTGAGGAAGCGGAAGCGCATTTTCGCGAACCGATCGAAGCCGGCGCGGCCGCCGGAGCGGACTGCATCCTGATTGAAACCATGGGCGCGCTGGACGAAGCGCTCTGCGCCGTACGCGCCGCAAAGACATACGGCGGCGGCCTGCCCGTCATCTGCACGATGACCTACGACAGCCGAGGTAACATTCTGACCGGGCAACCGGTTGAGCACGTCGTCGCCGCGCTGGAAGAGGCGGGCGTGGACGCGCTCGGCTGCAACTGCGGCGCCGGTCCGGAAGATCTCGTCGCGCTGCTGCCGCGGTTTTCCGCCTGTGCGCACAAACCGCTCCTCATGCAGCCCAACGCGGGCCTGCCGGAATACCGCGATGGAAAGACCGTGTACCTCTGTGGGCCGGAGGCTTTTGCAAGCGAGATGAAAAAGCTCGCGTCCGGCGGCGTCTGGGGGCTCGGCGGCTGCTGCGGTACCACGCCGGAGCATATACGGCGCATTGCGGCGCTGGTAAAAAGCGCAAACTAGCACCGCGCCGGTTTTTCCTCACTCTATCTTTGGAGATCCTGCATGCAAAGCATCGTTTCCGTTCTCAAGATCATCCTTCCTCTTTTGGTTTCGCTCGGCATCGGCTACTTTTCGCGCAAACGCGCTGTCTTCAGCCCGGAAGCAATCGAGGGTATGAAGGCGTTTGCCATGAAGTTCGCGCTGCCCGCGATGCTCTTCGGAGTCTTTTTTACGGCGGAGTACTCTCCTCGCGTTCTGCTGTTTGCCGCTACGATGTTCACGCTCGGTTTCGTCGGCCTCGGCCTGGGATTTCTTCTCGGCGGGCTGTTCAAAAGCCGCAGCCCGATGCTCCGGTATATGACAGCCGGCTGGGAGGTCGGCATGCTCGGTTACGCGCTGTTTACGCTGCTCTACGGCGCTGAAAACCTGCACTATATGGCGCTGATGGACTTCGGCCAGGTTCTGTTTGTGTTTACCGGCTTTGTCCTCGCGCTCAGTGTCCGCACCGGGCGCACCTTTCGCTCCTCTCTGCATCTGCTGCTGACAAACCCGATCCCCTGGGCGATGGTCGCCGGTGCAATCCTTTCCATCCTCGGCGTCTCCCGCGCGCTGGAGCCGTCCGGCGTGACGGAGTTGATCACTACGGTTTGCAATTTCATCGCCGCGCCGCTGTCCTGTCTGATCCTCATCGTCGTCGGTTACGGCATCGAGTTTTCGAAAAAGAATTTTGCGACTGCCGCGATATCAGCCGTCATGCGCACGCTCGTCTGCGGCGTGCTCTGCATCGCCGCGCTGCTCATATTCGGCGCGTTTACCCCGCTGCCCGAGCCAATGCGATGGGCGGTCATCATCATCTTTCTGACGCCTGCGCCGTATATCCTGACGATGTATACGCTCAACGAACAGGAACGCGCGGATGTGTCCATGTCCCTCTCGCTCCAGACCATGGTCACCGTGGCCGCGTTTATCGCAATCGTCCTCTTCCTGCGCTAACGCAGCCCGTGCCGCATCAACATCTGAACAAATGAAAAACGCCGCTTTTCCATTCGGAAAGCGGCGTTTGCTTATTAAGATTTTACCCGATCTTTACCCCGCCCACGGGACGCACCGCGAAGCGATAGCAGCAGCCCACGCCGAAGACGCGCTCCATCTGCGCCTGATACGCCTCCACCATACCGAGCGGGACGAGCGCCTGAATCGTGCCTGCAAACCCGCCGCCGTGGACGCGCCACGCGCCGTGCTTGCCCAGCACGCGCTCGGAGAGCGCGAGCGCGAGCGCGAGGCTGCGCTCTTCCGCATCGGACGGGCAGACGTTCTGCAGTTGCATGAAACTCGAGCGCCCGCTTTCGTTCATGAGCAGACGGAAGGTTTCGATGTCTTTGCGCCGGAGCGCTTCCGCCTGTCTCGGTACGCGCTCGTTGTCGCCAAAGAAGTGCAGCGCGCGCAGAATCGCGCGGTCGGAGACCGATTTTCTCAACTCGCCGAGGGCGGCAAAGAACGCGCCCTCGTCCACCTCGCGCAGTACCGTTTTGCCAAAGAAGCGGGCGACGCTGCCCATCTCATAGGTCACCGCCGCATACTCGTGTGTTAAATCCGCGTGGTTGCCGCCGCAGTTGACGATGCAGATGTCGTATCCCAGCGCCGTCAGGTCGCACTCGACCGCATCCACGCGCGGGTTTTCGGGATGCTCAAAATCAATCGCAATGAGCCCGCCGCTCGCGCAGGCGAGCTGGTCCATCAGGCCGCTGGGTTTGCCGAAATGTTTGTTTTCGGCGTACTGGCTTGCGAGAGCCTGCTCGACCGGCGGAATCTTGCCATCGTTATAAAGCTCTGAAAATATGGTGCAGACGAGTATGCTGAACGCCGCGCTGGAGGAGAGCCCGGACCCCTTCGGTACATCGGACGCCGTCACGGCCTCGAACCCGCCGATGGTGCGCCCGTTCATCTGGAACCGTTCGGCGATGCCGCGCACGAGCGCTTCGCTGGCGTTGCGTTCGGAGCCGTCCGGCGCGAGGTCGTTGAGCGTAATGCTGACCGGCGTATACCCTTGCGAGTGGATGCGGACGACGTTGTCGTCCCTTTTCGCCGCGACCGCGCGCGTATCGAGCGTCACCGCCGCCGCGAGCACGCGCCCGCGCTGATGGTCGGTGTGATTTCCGCCGATCTCGCTGCGCCCGGGTGCGCTGAACAGGACCGCCCCGTCCCGCGCTCCGAACGTCTCTTCAAACACGTCCGCAAGCACGCCGTATTTTACCTTCTGCGCCTCGTAATCGTCGCCGTATAGATAGTTCAGCTGGTCATCCAGCTCTCCGTTGAGCAGCTTTGTCCGAATGGGCAGCATACCGTCAAATCCTCCGTGATAAATTCAAAAAAACGCGTAATATTCTGCGTGTGTATAATCATCCCCTAGCCGCCAAATAACCTCAGTCCCATCGCGATGCCGATGCCGAGGTAATTCCCGGCGGCGTATCCGAGTATGCCGCAGATCAACCCCGGCAGCACAACCTCGCGGTTCTGCATCGAGTCCGCAACCGGAACGATGAACGCGGGACCATAGATACCGGCGGTGGATGTGATTAACGCCGTGTCGGAGTCGATCTTGCACGCCTTGCACAACAGCAGATGCACAAGGAGCGCGCCGAACTGCGCTGTTGCAAAGAACGCCAGCATCAACAGGGCTTCCTTGTTCAGATCGCCGAAGTTGAAGGAAAGGCCGATGCCAAAGGAAAACGCCAGTATCAGATACTGTCCGACCGTATAGGAGCCGGGCGCATTGCGTACTTTTTTGATAAACGAGAACCCGATGCCGCAGGACGTGACCACGAGCATGATCACAACGACGTTCAGCGTGCCGGTGATGAGGAGCGCAAGCCCGGCGGCAATGGCGAGCGAAAGCACACCAAGCAGCACAACCGGGAGATGCCGCGCGATCTGCCGCAGCGAGAACGCCTCCTTCTTGGGAACAAAGCTCTGCTCCAAGTGTTCGATATAACCCGCGTCCGTTTCCGCCTCGGCCTTGACAAACGGCTTAAGAAACCGCCGCGCCAGCCGCGGCATCACGGAAATGAGCAGCAGAAAGTATATACCGCCAACCAGAACGTCCGACGTGTTCGCCAGTACGATATGCGATTCACTGACAGAGAGCGCAGAGCCGATCGCCATGAGGTTCGGCGTTCCGCCTGTATAGAGCCCAACGATCATGCCGGAGTATTTATATGCCTCGGGTATCGTGTTGCGATATATGAAATAGGACGCAGCGGCGACCAGCGAAACGGCGACGGCGACGAGAATGAATGAATTCAACATGGGCTTGGCGAGCCGTTTTACGCCCGCCAGATCCGCGGAAAACAGAATCAGCGGAATGGCGATGGGAATCAATATTTCCGATATGCTCATTGCAATCTTGGTTTCGGGCAGCACGAGGCTGAGCAATATACCGCCCGCATAACAGAGAAACACAGGGCCCAGTATGCCGAAAAACCGCACCCGCTGGGAAAGCAGAACCATTAACCTCGGTCCGAGCGCCATGATGAGAACCACGAGAATCGACCATACGATCGTCATACTATCCCCTCCCCGCAACCCGATTTGATTGTTGAAAAACGCATTGCCCGCGCAATCATTCGGGTCGATTATACCATGTGAACAGGGAGCGGGCAAACGCCCGAAAATTGTAATCGTGTATGAAAAAAACGCCGGCGGTGATCCGCCGGCGTGCAAACGATTGTCGCCTTGTTGTTCTGAATCAGTTCTTTTCGATCTTCAGGCTGCCGCTCACCGTGTTGAACTGGTAGGTAGCGCCGCCCTCGCCGACGACAACCATGTCGTCGCCGATCGTTCCGGGGAACTGGCAGCTGATGGAGCCGCTGACCGAGTCGAGCTTCGCCTTAAAGGACGCGCCCTCGGGCAGTGCAACCGTGATGCTGCCGCTCACACCATCCACATCGATCGAATCCGGAACATTGGCGCACACGAGGCGTACGCTGCCGGAGACGGTGTCTGCTTCGATGTTCTGATACATGCCTTCCACGCGGATGCTGCCGCTGACTTCGTTGAGCTTCAGCGAGTCCGCCGTGCAGTTTTCGATCGCGATCGATCCGCTCGTAGACGAGACAGCGAGTCTGTCACACACGAGGTTTTTGCCGGAAATCGAGCCGGATACCGTTGAGAGATCGGTTTTCACGCCGTATACATCGCTTACGTCAATTTCGGCCGACACAGTGTCGATGACGAGATTCGACAGCTCACCGATGAGCGAAGACGGCACTTCCATGGTCAGCTTCTTAGCCGGTGTGGTCGGGTTCTCAAGGAACCAGTTGAAGTTGCTGCCCTGGTTGTCATAAAACCGGATCTGGAGCGTTCCGCTGTCCGACACGCTGTAGCGCATCTTCTGCCAGTCCTCCAGACTTCCGTACGAAGTTTCCGAGAAGACGATCTCATCCGAGCTGCCAACGCGGAGATTGACTTCGCCCGCAACCCAGTCGATCTGGATTCTATTGATTCCATCCGCGGAAACCCGCGCCTCTTCCGAAACAACGATTTCGTTCGTGTTTTCGTTTACGCCGCCCGACATATAGACGGAACGGTTTACTACTCGGCCAATCCAGGTGTCTTTCAAGCCGAAAACGTCGATTGCGTTGCGGCCCGTCAGCATGACAACCAGAAGCGCGGTGAGCAATACCGCAATCACAAGGCCGATGATAACTCGTATAATCCCTGCTGTACGCATTGATACTTCCCCCTTACTGTTTGAGCATGAATATGCCCTTGATCATCGAAGACAGCGCCGCCGCAATCAGGTAGATGATCCATGTAATATGCCATGCTCCGGTTAAAAAGCTCACAACGATGTAAACGCACACCGTGATCAGCCAGAACGAGCCGAGAATGGCGCTGACAGCCTTGTTCTTCTGCTTGCTGTTCTGCTTCCACTCCTTGAACTCCTCCACCATGGTGTCGTCCGTCTTGACGTAGCGTTCCCGCGTCGCGCCGTTGTAGATCAACAACGCAGTCGCAGCCGCCACGAACAGGAACAGGAACATCACACCGATTTCATGCTGGATCAAAATGACCGGCACCGGGCTTAAGATGTAGAGCGAGATCGCGATTGCAACGATGATGGCGGAGCGCTTCTTTGCCGCCTCGTTCACCTCGCGCTTTTTGTCGCTCAACCCCGAAATCAGGCTGTCTACGTCGCCAACGCTCGCGATGGCGATGTTATAGGCCGATTCTTCGTTCTTGCCTTCCGCAATCAGGTCATTGTATTTGTCGGTCAGGTTCTGGTACATCTCCTCTTTGAGCTCCACCGCACGAACCGTGGAGGGAGCGTTTGCAAAAAGGTCGTCAATATAACGTCTTAATTTCTCGTTCATTTGGATACCCCTTCTTCTCCTTCAGCCAATAGTTTGTCAATGACTGCTTCCGCAGTCGCCCATTCCTTTTTTCGCAGCCGATACGATTCTTGCCCCAGCTCGGTAATGGAGTAGTATTTGCGCCGCGCGCCTGTCATCTCGTCCCCCCAGTACGAGACGATGCAGCCCGCGTCCTCAAGCCTGCGAAACGCCGTATACAGCGTTGCTTCCTTGAGCTCAAACCTTCCCCCCGTCAGGTTCAAAATCGCTTTGTTGATCATGTAACCATAACCATCGCCCTTCATCAACTGCGCCAGGATGATCGTTTCCGTATTTCCACGGATGAGTTCCGATGCAACGGACATGGCGCACCTCCTTTCCGTTTGCAGGTATATCTTAGCGCAAGATACCTCACCTGTCAAGGTATTTCACGAAAAAACTTATATATATTATTTTAGGTATCTCCGCACTACGAGTTTCAACTGTACAGCACACAAAAAACCCGCCGGACATCCGGCGGGTTTATGTTGATTTGCTTATAGCGCGCGTTGCGTGCAGCGTGTTTCTTTCTCCTCCCGTTCCACGCGATACAGACGGTAAAGCACGGGGTCTATAGAGGATTCTTTCAATAATATAATCGCCTGCTCGATTTGCTCGTCGCTGAGTCTGAGAGACATGCCGCAGCTTGCGGTAATGCTCCTGAGCGTCGGCATGACGGCCGCACCGCATGGCGCGAGCAGCTTCTGCGCCGCGATGGCGGCGTGCGGTGAGTCGAACGCAAAGAGCCAATATGCGCTCGTCAAAGCGAGATGACCTTGTCCGCGCGCTGCATCGCGTTGAGGATATCGTACATATTGCTGATCGTTCCAACCTTCAGCCGGTCCGCCAGCCCGTAATAGTTCAAGCATGTGCCGCAGACAAAGATCAGGCTGCCTTTCTCAATCAGCGTCATCAGGCTGTCTATGACCTGCTGCTCCTCGCCCGCGGGCAGCTTCACCCCTTCGTTCATAAAGAGTACGTGCGCCGGCACGATATCCGACTCCGCAAGCGTATAGAGCGCCATCTTCATCAGGTTATACCCGAGCTCATATTCGCCAGACCCGACGGTGTCTTTGCCGATGAACACGGCATAGCCGCTCCCTGTCACAGGGCAAGCGATGACAGGGTCTTCAACAGTCTTCGGTTCACCGGTCAGGCGCACATAGTAACCGCCCTCCGTTTCGCCGCTGACGATATGCATCCCTGCGGAATTGCCTAACCGCGTGAGGTTTTCCACCGCGATGCGGTTGTCGACCAGTACGGTCAGGTCGCTGCATCCGCCGTCGAGTTCTTTCTTGGCCATGATCACAGGCTGCGGGCAGGCCTTGCCCATTGCGTTAATTCGCATTTGATTTTAATCCTTTCACACATGCCTTATCCAAGTACATCATCATTATTCTAGCAAAAGATAACGGATTGTGCCAGTACGAATCCGGTTATTTACACGAAATTAACGAAAAAGTACCCCCGCGCATGCACGGGGGTACTGATAGGATGCTTTCGTTACAGCAGATTCAACCCGGTCTCCGGATCGAACAGGTGCGCCAGCGCACCGTCGAACGTGAAGCTCATTTGGTCGCCGTACTTGAAGCCATAGCGGTTTTCAGCGGGCAGGTCGACCGTTGCGATACGAAGCACACAGTCTTTGCCAACCGCGGTGACGTGGACATACAGCTCGCTGCCCATCATCTCGGACACATCTACCGTCGCGCCGATCGAGTCCTTGCTCTTTCCATTCGCCAGCGTGATATGTTCGGGGCGGATGCCGAGGGCGATCTTCTTTGCCTCGGCGTTGCTCGCCTTGAGCGCTTTTTGCATTACATCCGGCAGCTCGATGACCGCGTTTTCCAGACGTACGGCGTATTTGCCTCTTTCCAGAACGAGTTCAGCGTCGAAGAAGTTCATCTGCGGTGTGCCGATAAATCCGGCGACAAAGAGATTGGACGGATGGTCGAACACCTCCTGCGGTGTGCCGATCTGCTGGATGAAACCGTCCTTCATGATGACGATCCTGTCGCCCAGCGTCATCGCCTCCGTCTGGTCATGTGTGACGTAGACAAACGTCGTGTTGACCTTCTGGCGCAGCTTGATGAGTTCGGCGCGCATCTGGTTGCGCAGTTTGGCGTCGAGGTTGCTCAGCGGCTCGTCCATCAGGAATACCTGCGGATGGCGAACGATCGCGCGGCCGATTGCAACACGCTGCCGCTGGCCGCCGGAAAGCGCCTTGGGCTTCCTCTGGAGATATTCGGTGATGCCGAGGATCTCCGCCGCTTCCTTCACCTTCTCGTCGATCTCAGCCTTTGGAACCTTGCGCAGTTTGAGCCCGAATGCCATGTTTTCATACACGGTCATATGCGGGTAGAGCGCATAGTTCTGGAAGACCATTGCGATGTCGCGGTCTTTCGGCGCAACGTCGTTGACGAGCCGGTCGCCGATGTAGAGTTCGCCTTCGGTGATCTCTTCGAGTCCGGCAATCATGCGGAGTGTTGTCGACTTGCCGCAGCCGGACGGCCCGACGAGTACGATAAACTCCTTGTCCACGATGTCAAGAGAAAACTCCTGCACCGCCACTACGCTCTTGTCGTAGATCTTCTTGATGTTCTTGAGTGTTACATGTGCCATTGTTTTTCGGCTTCGTCAAGGGCAGCATCCGCTCATCCCCCAACTCGCAACCGCCCGTAAAATATGACGGTCGCATTACGACAGGTCTCCACACTGCCGCACCGCAAGCCATGCGGATCGGTATCCCTCCTTTATTGAGCGTCGCGGTGGCTAAGAAGTGGAGTAAACGCCGCGCGCTGGAATACAGAGAAATGTTCCTTTTATTATTACAGATTATTTGAGATTTCGCAACTTATTCCTGACAAATAGGCTGAAACGAATGCTGCTTTTTTTACAGCTTCTTGTTCCATTCTGACAATGTTACCATTCGGGGTTGACTTTCTGCATGATTCGTACTATACTATCGTTTGCACGTCGAAAGACGCCGTCGCGGGGTAGAGCAGTTGGTAGCTCGTCGGGCTCATAACCCGGAGGTCGTTGGTTCAAGTCCATCCCCCGCAACCAAGTAAAAGTCCCTAAGTTAGGGACTTTTTTCGTGTTTTTAAAGTCGTTTTTATCACAAAATAGAACCGAAACCTACCAGCTGATGTTTATTTGATGTTTATAAGGATTTATAGAACAAAATGCACCCCATAAAGTGGACAAAAATAAATAAGGAATCCCACATCATAGACACATCGCTTTGAGTAGTGATCGGAAATTATTGTCGGTGATGATTGGCATTTGTTTTGAAAGCGCAATATACGATGAATACGAAGTGTGGATAATTGGCAAAAAACCTGGATGCAGACCGTATTGAAAAAGCACGAAAAAAAGTCGAAACGGTCAATAGAAAAGAAATAGAGCGAAAACGACTGCGTGACACAATTCAGCAAAATCGCAACGGAGAGCGCAAAGTTACTGTTATATTGCCTACAAAGCAGGACAACGCTGGCCAATCCACGAATAAATTACGAGTAGCTGCGTATTGTCGAGTCAGTACGGCGGAGGAGGCTCAAGTTGGCAGTTTTGAAATGCAAGTACAACATTTTACCGAAGTGATAGAAAATAATCCGCGGTATGAACTTGCTCGAATTTACAAAGACGAAGGGATTTCCGGCACCTCTGTAGCAAAGCGCAAGGAGTTTCAGGAGATGATTGATGACGCACAGCACGGCAAAATCAACCTAATCCTCACAAAGAGCATTAGCCGATTCGGGCGAAATATTGTAGATATACTAACTTCGCTCCGAAAACTTAGCGACCTCAACCCGCCTGTTGCTGTTAATTTTGAGACGGAGGGTATCGACACATCCGATGGTAGGAACAAGCTGCTAATTTCACTGTTATCGGCGCTTGCCGAACTGGAGTCTCAGCAAAAAAGTGAAGCTATCAAATCCGGTATTCGCTACAGAATGCATGAAGGCTTGTATAAATTTGCCGTTCAGAACACCATCGGTTATTATCGTGATTACACAGGTGCAGTAAAAATCGAGCCAGCGGAAGCTGAGATTGTGTGCTACATGTACGATAGTTTTTTTGAAGGTACCTCACCACAGGATATTGCCGATGCACTGACCAAACAAGGGATTACATCACCAAAGGGCATGGAACATTGGCGGCAAAGTACTATAAAAGGAATATTGTCAAACGAAAAGTATTGCGGGGATGTTTTATATCAGAAAACCTATACAAAGGACTTCCTGACTCACAAATCTGCAAAAAATGACAATATCCTGATACAGTATTATTGGGAGAACTGCCATCCCGCAATCATTGAACGGGGTAAATGGGATAAGACTCAGGAACTGCTTATTGCTAAGAAGTGGAGCATTCATCATGCCAAATTTAAGAATATACCTAAAAAGTTCGTGGTGGCAAGAGTGAAATCCGGGCGTTTGCGTGGTTTCTATCTGATAGATCCAGCGTGGAACAAGAAAGAACGCAGTAAATTCATCAACATATTAAAATCAATAGACGAGTTAGAAAACTCGCAAAGAAAGAGTTAATATTTTGAAAGACTTTAAAAATATCAATTTTGACGTCATCGACCTAACCGTAAACGCAACACCTGATATTTATATTAACAAGAACACCATCACGTTTACAAAAAAGGTGCTGGAGGATTTAGGGTATCCGGCGAATGTACAGTTTTGCACAAGTGCTGTGGAGAAGGTGTTTGCAGTTCGTGCCTGCAAGAGTAACGAGGTGAAAAGCACCCCGTTTTCAAAGCCAAAAAGTGAACAAACCAATACACTCAGCATCAGTAATAAGAATGTCGTTGAATCCGTCAGAACGCTTCTGAAGGAATCCTGCACTTCAACCCCCCGCTATAAGGTCACAGGATATTTTGACGCAGAAAGCAGAACAATATTCTTTGATATTGAAAAAGCGGTTGAAAATGCGTATCGTAGCACAAAAAGCTGAAAAATGCAAAACAAAAAGACCAACCATGATTAGCAATATTGGCAATATGGGTAAGGGTGAGTTTTATCATTACGAAGACTCTAGTGGCTCTTTCTGGGATACAAATGGTGATGGGTGAACTGATTGCGATATACCTTCAAACTGAGATTCAGTTACTATAATAGATTGTCTGTTATAAACGAAGCGCGCCTTGACGCGTTCTCGCGCCGTTTTATTCGTTAAAGCGTCACGTTGACTCGATCGCCGAATAAGATCATCAGATGCATTTGGAGTTGGACCCAATCATTGATCGGCATCGTCCAGCTTTCCGTAGCAACCGCAGTATTCCCTTTTCTTTACATATCTGATATATAATAAATTATGGTTTACATGGCATCCCGATTCATCTGCCAATGGCTGCCTCTTCATGCACGATTGCTTTAATTTGGCAATCAATTGTTGTTACTCTTGACGCGCGGTATTTGTTTTGATACGTTCAATTTAGAAAGATTCTTAGCAAAATTTCTTTTATCTATTGGCTATAATAAAACACCCTTCGCTTAAGGATGCACTAAATTCAAAAGGAATAAAACCCTCGCTGCAACGGCTTCTTCCGCTCAACTAGTGCACAGGTGCCACATGCATCCAACCGCAGGGCGTATCTACGAGGATCTCGCCGCGTAAGGGAACGCACTTTTTAAAGCGACCGAGTACAACACTCTTACTCTGTTTGTATAAAAAGGTCTGCTGCGCGTAGTCAAACTGGACCGGAACAAAGTACGGAATAACATACTCGCTGTTGGTCACGAAGACTTTGTCCGCGACAATAACGGGGCAATCTATAACGAAGCGATCGATTTTACCAAGCTGAACCTATTTTTCCCGGAGGTGGCAAGTTTAGCCCAGTAGGATTTGTTCTATCAGGACGTCTGCAAGCGCTGCCGTTCCAAAGAATAGCCGCCGTTTTACGCCAAGCAGACGCCAGAGCGTCAGAACCTTAAATTAACATGAAAGAAGGAGGCATCATCATGGACGAAACAGTACGCTGCCCGGTCACGGGTATGACGCGTAGCCCCGTTGCGGGCGGCGGCACCAGCAATAAAGACTGGTGGCCGAATCAGATCAATCTCAACATACTGCATCAACATTCCAGCCTCAGTACGCCGATGGAGCAAGGCTTTGATTACCGGAAGGAGTTTCTCTCACTCGACCTCGCCGCTGTAAAAAAGGATCTCTACGCTCTCATGACCGACTCGAAGGACTGGTGGCCTGCGGACTACGGCCATTACGGGCCGCTGTTCATCCGCATGGCCTGGCACAGCGCTGGCACCTACCGTATGGGAGACGGACGCGGCGGCGCAGGCAACGGCACGCAACGCTTTGCACCGCTCAACAGCTGGCCGGACAACATCAACCTTGACAAGGCACGCCGCCTGCTCTGGCCGATCAAACAGAAATACGGCAAAAAGATCTCCTGGGCGGATCTGATGATCCTGGCGGGTAACTGCGCGCTCGAATCGATGGGCTTTCAAACCTTCGGTTTCGCGGGTGGTCGGGAGGATGTTTACGAAGCAGACGAGGATATCTACTGGGGTTCGGAGACCGAATGGCTCGGCGACAAGCGCTACACCGGCGAACACGATCTGGAGAACCCGCTCGCAGCCGTGCAGATGGGCCTGATTTACGTCAATCCCGAAGGGCCCAACGGCAACCCTGATCCCGTCGCCTCCGGTAAAGACGTTGAAGAAACCTTTGCGCGCATGGCAATGAGCCCTGAGGAGACCGTCGCGCTCGTCGCTGGCGGTCATACCTTCGGCAAGTGCCACGGCGCAGGTCCTGCAACCCACGTCGGCCGCGAGCCGGAAGCCGCGCCCATCGAAGACATGGGCCTCGGCTGGCGATCAAGCTTCGGCACCGGTAAAGGAGGAGATACGATCGGCAGCGGCATCGAAGGCGCATGGAAAGCTAACCCAACTCATTGGGACATGGGTTATTTTAAAACACTCTTTAACTACGAGTGGGAGCTCGTCAAGAGTCCCGCAGGCGCGAATCAGTGGCTCGCCAAGGACGTCGCCGAGGAGGACATGGTCATCGCGGCACACGACCCGTCGGTGAAGCTTCGTCCCATGATGACCACCGCCGACCTCTCGCTGCGCTTCTATCCGAAATTCGAGCCGTTCGCGCGCCGCTTCTATGAAAACCCGGCGATGTTCGCGGACGCGTTCGCCCGCGCCTGGTTCAAGCTGACCCACCGCGACATGGGGCCGCGCGCGCGTTACCTCGGGCCGGAAGTCCCCGCGGAAGAACTGATCTGGCAGGACGTCGTACCCAAGTCCGATTACCCGCTCATAGACGAGCGCGACGCGGAGGCGCTCAAAGTTAAGCTGCTGGAAAGCGGCCTGAGCATTCCGCAGCTGGTCAAGACCGCCTGGGCGAGCGCGTCAACGTTCCGCGGTTCAGACAAGCGCGGCGGCGCAAACGGCGCGCGCATCCGCCTCGACCCGCAGAAGGGCTGGGCAGTCAACGAGCCAGAGCAACTCGAGGCCGCGCTAGACACGATCGCCAAAGTGCAGTCCGATTTTAATATGTCGCAGTCCGGCAGCAAGCGCGTCTCATTGGCCGACCTGATCGTGCTCGGCGGCAACGCGGCGATCGAACTTGCCACCAAACGTGCGGGGCACAGCGTGAAGATCCCCTTTGCTCCGGGCCGTACTGACGCGTCCCAGGAGCAGACGGACGCCGCTTCCTTCTCCGTGCTTGAGCCCAAGGCGGACGCCTTCCGCAACTATCAGAAAACAAAGTTCTCCGTCTCGGCCGAGTCGATGATGATCGACCGCGCGCAGCTGCTGACCCTCACCGCGCCGGAAATGACCGCGCTGCTCGGCGGCATGCGCGCGCTGAATGCCAACTACGGCGGCGCGCCGCACGGCGTGCTCACCAAGCGACCGGAGACGCTGACCAACGACTTCTTCGTCAACCTGCTCGACATGGGCACGCAGTGGAAGCCACTCACGCCGGACTCCGACGTATTTGAGGGCGTAGACCGCGCCACGGGCGAGCGCAGATGGACTGCGACGCGCGTGGATCTTATATTCGGCGCAAACGCGCAGCTACGCGCGCTGTGCGAAGTATACGGCGCGGCGGACGCTCAGGAGAAGTTTATCAAGGACTTCGTCGCCGCTTGGACGAAGGTCACGAACGCCGACCGGTTTGATTTAAAATAATATTTGATAAGAAGGAGTGATGATTATGGCCAGATATATCTGCACCGTTTGCGGATACATATATGAAGAAGCCAAGGGTATCCCGGAAGCGGGAATCGCACCGGGTACTCAATGGGACGACCTGCCGGAAGACTGGGTATGCCCTCTATGCGGCGCAGTGAAAGCTGATTTTGCAAAGCAAAGCGACCAAACTACAGCTTCCAAGGAAAAATCAGCGCCGAAAATGAAGGTTGATTATGATGCAACGGAATTATCCCCCCTGGAGATGAGCGCTCTTTGCTCAAATCTTGCCCGCGGCTGCGAAAAGCAATACAAAGCGGAAGAAGCCGCTCTCTTTTCCGATCTGGCGGATTATTTCCAAACATCTTCGAACCCTACCGAAAATCCCGATTTCGAACAGTTGATGGCGCTGATTGATAAAGATCTGGCGGAAGGTTTGCCAAATGCCGACGCTGTTGCGTCCGATGCCGGGGATCGAGGAGCCCTTCGGGCGCTGGTTTGGAGCGGGAAGGTCACGCGTATCTTAAAGTCGCTGCTGACACGATATCGCAAAGACGGCGACGCTATGCTGAAAAATACAGGGGTTTATGTTTGTACCATTTGCGGATTTGTTTATATCGGCGATAATCCTCCCGGTATTTGTCCCGTATGTAAAGCGCCGGACTGGAAATTTGAGAAAGCCGAAGGGAGGTAGGCATCATGTCAAAGAAATATGCGGTGAGAAATATACGCCTCTGCACAAAAGACTGCCTGTGTCTCTATGTCTGCCCGACCGGAGCAACGGACACCGAGAACAGCATCATTGATATTGCTACATGTACCGGTTGCGGAGATTGCGCGGATGCCTGCCCGTCCGGAGCGATTTCAATGGTGCCTGTCGATTACCCGCCGCAACAGATAAAGGCGGATTTGGTCTTGAAGGCTTTAAAACTCCTTCTTCGCAGCAAGTCGGAGCAGGAAAACATGGCTGCCCAGCTGCCCGGCAATCTGGCAAAGGCAATAGAGATGTCTAACCACATCATGGCTGAGGACCTAATACGCGAAGCCGGATATATGCTGCCACAAAGCGAAAACACAGTGAAATTTCTGCAATCGCTGCTTGACAGCAAACAGCCGGAAGGTTTTCCGAAGGACGCCGTCGAAAAATTAATCGACATCATATCAAACAGCAAGGAGAATAGTACGATGGAATCAAACAAAACACTGGGCAATTTAATGGAAGCGTTTGCGGGGGAATCACAGGCAAACAGAAAGTATCTGGCTTATTCTAAAAAGGCTGAAAAAGATGGGCATATAAATGCCGCCAAACTGTTCAAAGCCGCTTCCGACGCCGAGACGCTCCACGCATTAAAGCATTTTGAAGTGGCTGGAAAAATTCATTCTACCGCTGAAAATCTAAAAGATGCCGTCGCTGGGGAAACGCATGAGTACAAGGAGATGTATCCCGACTTCGTAGAAGAAGCCAAGTCGGAAGGAAATCAGGCAGCGTTGATGTCCTTTACGTTCGCTATGAAAGCGGAAGAAGTCCACGCAAGGCTGTACCAGGAAGCTCTTGAGAACCTGGATCAAACGGAAGAAGCATTTTATTACCTCTGTCCCGTCTGCGGCAACATCGAGAAATTCCGGCCGGAAAAGTGCAGCATATGCGGCGTTCCAGGAGATAGATTTATAAAGTATTAACATCTGCTACTTGCCCCTGCGACATATCTGCATCCAAGCACTTAACCCTCGGCAAATGTTATATGCCGAGGGTTTATTGGTAATAAATATTATCAATGTTGTATTTGGGTTAATACTATTATATGTTATTTCTTCTGCCCGGCGATAGTGGGGAGGGCAGGTCAAATATCTGCAACATATCAGTTCCGAACCGCGCGGGCTCATTCGCGGAAAAATTTTCCCGTTTATTCCAAAAAAACGCACGTGAAGAGCCAAAAAACTGCATACCTTAGCCACTTTTGAGGCCTTACCATTTTACAGAAATTTTCAGTCAAAGAGCCACGTTTTAGCGTGGCTTTTTTCATGGAGGAAGAGATGGAAGAAATGAAAATCTATTAACCGATAGCGCGCCTGTTTCCATATCCAAACAATACGAAAACAGTATGAAAATTCAAGCAGCGAATCTCGCAGGAAGCATCCGAACAGACACCTCCTCAGAAATCTTCTTAGAGTTTCTTGAATGAATCTGCTACAATATAATCAATTATGGTTTGCATGATATGATCTGTAAACCTAACCTTGTGCATCCCAGTCCCACAAAATAATATCATGCAACTCAGAAGGGCGCTCTATCCCCCGATAGAGCGCTTTTCGTTTATGTATTTGTATTGGGAATACATGCTCTCATTTACAGTAGGCTCTCCAACACCTCTGCCGCCTTCTCATCCGCCGTTCTGATCGCGTGCGAGTAGATATTCGAAGTAGTCGATGTCTGCGCATGTCCGGCCCGATAGCTCACCGTCCGCAGCGGAATCCCCGCTGCGAGCAGCAAAGTGATGTTCGTATGCCTCAGTGAGTGTATCGATATCTGCGGAAGGTCGGTTCGCGCAATGAAATCGTGGAACCAGCCTGTGATACTGTCAGGATGGACCGGCGAGCCGTCCTCCTGCGCAAAGATCCTGTCTGAGTCGACCCACCGGTCCCCCATCGCAATACGCTTCTTCCTCTGCCAATTACGGTGCTCCTTTAAGAGTTCGAATGCCTGCTCCGGCAATTTGATCGTGCGAACGGAAGAATCCGTCTTTGTCCCTTTGGTGAAGATCCCTTTGCCTGATAGATACTGCGACGTGCGGCAGATCGTAATCATATGGTTGCTGAAGTCGATGTCCTTCCACTCCAACCCGCACAGCTCTCCGCGACGCAGTCCACTGTAGAGGAACAGTCTGATCATCACCTGATTCTGATACGGTTCATTGTCCAGAAGATGAAGCAGTATTGCCGTCTGTTCCTCGTCCAGGTATTTCGCTTCCTTCCGTTCGTACTTCGGCGGTTGTACCCGTTGTGTCGGGTTGTCCGTAATAACCTGCCAGAATACCGCCTGGTTCAGGATCGATGAGATCAGCCGGTGGTGATGGCTGATCGTCTTCCCTGCCAGCTGTTTCACTGGTTTAGCAGATTCGATTCCTTCCTCGAATGGTACGCCGAGAATATCGCATGCTTCCTGCGCAATACGAAGATCGACGCCCTTCCCCTTCATCAGACGGTAGATCGTGTTTACATGGCATCCCGCTTCGTCTGCCAACGTCTGCCTTGTCATGCCCGATTGTTCGAATTTGGCAAGCAAGTGTGGCGTCGCTTTATATGATACCCCGCTCTGGTTTTCTGCGCTCTGTAGACTGGCGTAAAATGCCATCAGGTGGTGCGGCTGGAGTTTGTCCAGTCGGATATGTCCGATCGCAGGGAGGATGCGTCTTAACAGCTCTTCATACCGCACCAGCGTCTTCGGAGCAAGGTTCGGTTCGGCATAGTCGTGTCTCCAACGGTTCACGAACTCCGCGAAGGTCACATGCCCGTCCAGGACCTGTCCGGAGCGCACCTTGCGCTCAAACAGCGCTGCCTGCAGGGTGAGTGCTTCTTTGATCTGACGCTTCGTCATGCCCGGCTCCGGTCGCCAGGTCATGAGCTTCCGCTTCTGCCGTCCGTCTGCGCCATACCCTTCGCTCACCATGATCAGGTACCCGCCGTTCCGTTCTGTAATGGTTGCCATATATTCGCATCCTCCCTTCTTCGTCATTCACATGTTCGCTCTTGTCGTACCTACAATCAAGTTCTTTGCCTGATGTTTATCCGAAAGATTCATCGTCTCCCTGCATGCACTTCGTCAGGTATTCGAGCAGAAGGTCGATATCGATCAGATACTTCTTCCCGCACTTCACCCGCGGTATTTTACCCGATATGATTAAGCAGCGTACATAATTGGCTGAGATCGCCGTGTCCGGATCCGCTTCCTTTATGTATGCATACACTTCAGAGAGGGTACGCATACGCGGGATACGGAGCACGGTTCCATGGTCTTCTGACATTCGGTCCTCCTTTCTTTGTCCAATCATTTCTTCCGCCGCGTCAATTTTCATTTTTAACGTCTGTCTCTATCTCTCGAGAATTACTCGTCTGCTAGTCTTGATCCATCTGTTTCGGCGGATGGTTGCAATGTGCAAAATCCGACTTTTTTGTTCGTTCCGCTTGTTTTATTTCGAGTTTCCAAAAACCGCTAAGGTATGGGCTTTTTTACGATTTTTTCTGCGTTTTTTTGGAATAAAACGGAAAATATTTCCGCGTATGAGCCCGCGCGGTTATGCGTTGAATTGCTGTAGAGATTTGCACCCCCCTGGGGGGGCCTTGAGTTGTTCTCAATATTATCTTTCGTTTGGTTCAAGGCGCATGTATTCTCTGTTACTCAATCAAAAACCGATACCAGCGAGATATTTTGCTGGTATCGGTACTGGTAAAAGACATCAAAAAGATATAGAAGCCAGTATCTTACCAGGTGGATCGCCATGGATTCTATATGGCTCAATACGGCAAGTGACGACTCGAGAAAAACTATTCCGTTTCACAGAATTCATCACACTTCTTGAGTTTCACAAGGGGGTAAAAACTCCCGCTTTCAGTTCTGTCGGCCGAAACCTTGCAAAGCGAAAAAAGCCCGCTTTAAGCGGGTTTCAAGAAGATTGCTTGCTTCGTAAAATTGGCTCCCATGGTCGGGTTTTTCCCTATACCCCCATTTATATGCCGCGTGTATTTGGAAGAGCTGGTGGCCCCCGGTCGCCGGAAATTGTACCTAAATTCCTCTGGCGGGGGGGTATTATATCAGATATTTTCTGGAGTGATTCCCGCCATGGGAAAATAAAAACGCTTGTGAAGGGACTACAACGAGTTCCGCGAATACACGCTCGCCCACAAGCTTTTTCATCTCGTCCGGCGTCTGCTTTCTGTGGCTTCCGAGCGCAAACACCACCGTGATGTCCTCTCGCGAAACACCGGCTGCATACAGCTCGTCCAGCAGCGACGGCAAAACCTGACCGCTCGGCAGCGGGCGTGTCACGTCGCTCGTAATAATCGCAATCTTTTCGCCGGGCTGCACGATCTGCTGCAGGCGCGGCGTGCCGATTGGATGCTGCAGTGCGCGGACAACCTCCTGCTGCCCGGTCAGCTCATGCGAGACCGGGTTAGGCAGCAGCACGCAAATCAGGTTTTCATCCGGTACGTTCAGCTTCTGTGTACACGTGCCGAATCCAAGCTCAAACTCCATATGTGTATCTCACCCTTTAGGTCTGTCCGCCGGGAACGCCTTTGCCGCATGGCGCAGCGCACGGACTACGGGCAGCTCTTCGCCGGTTAAAAACCGGATCAACGCGCCGCCGCCGGTGCAGATATACCCCATACGGTCCATCAGCTGATACTGCTCTGTCGCCGTGATGCTGTCCCCTCCACCGAGTACCGTATAGGCGGATGTTTCGCCCAGCGCCTGCCAGACGGCCTTTGTTCCAAATTCCGTTTCCGGTTTTTCAAACACACCCATCGGCCCGTTGACAAACACCGTTTTTGCGGCATGTATCGCCTCGGCATACAGCCGCGCCGTCTCACGCCCGATGTCCAGCAGGCCGGCGTCTTTCGGAACAGACCCGATCTTCGCTTCCCTGCGGTTTCCGTCTTCGTCCAGATACGCCGCGTCGACGGGCAACATAATCTTTTCTCCATATTGCGCCAGCAGCGGCTTTGACGACTCGATGAACGCGCCGTAATTTGATTTTTGGATGAATGCGAGACTTCCTCCGCCGATCTGCTCGCCTTTAGCCGCCAGCAGGATGTTGCCGACAAGCCCACCGGCGAGTACCTTGTCCGCTGTGCCCTTGGAGAGCACCGTCTCCATCATCAGGAACGCATCGGACACCTTCGCTCCGCCGAGCACAAACACACAGGGCCGCTCCGGCGCTTCCATCACGCCGGAAACGACGCAGAACTCCTTTTCAAACAACCGCCCCATCGCGCTTGGCAGCACCTGCTCAAACCCGCAGAGCGACGGCTGGTCGCGGTGCGCCGCGGCAAACGCGTCGCAGACATACAAGTCCGCCAGCGGTGCGAGCTTCGTCACCACCTGCGTTTTCGCCTGCTGCTCGTGGCTCAAGTTGAGCTTCATCTCAAAGAGCGTTTGCTCCTCTGCGCAAAAGCGAACGTTGTCCAGCAGCAGGATCTCTCCGTCCTTGAGAGAGCGGATCGCCTCCCGCGCCGCGGGGCCGGTCACGTCGTCCAGAAATCGCACCTCGCGGCCTAAGAGCTCTGACAGCACCTTTGCGTGCGGCGCGGTAGTATGGAAGTTTTTATACTCGATATCCGACCCCTGGTGCGCCAGCAGCACGACCTTTGCCTTGCGTTCGGCAAGTTCCTTCACCGTCGGTATGCATGCCCGAATGCGGTTGGTGCTCTTGAGCGTGCCCGTCACAGGATCGACCGGCTGATTGATATCGACCCGGCACAGCACGGTTTTACCCGCCGGATCAAATTCATCCAGCGTACGGATTCCATAGCGCATATGCGTCCTCCTTACCGCTTCCTGTTCAGGCTCCAATATTCTCGTACTCTTTATGCAGCGTAATCGTTTTTCATTCGTTATTACTTGCTTGTGATTGTTCAAGTGTTGCGGAATATCTTGCCTGCTCGCAGACTTTCAAATAATCGATTGCTTTACGAGCCGCCGTAACCCCGTCCGGATCCGGCAAGCACTCCACCGTTATCCATCCGTCGTATTCGATCTCCTCAAGAACCGAGAAGATTCGCTTGAAATCGATCTGCCCGCTACCCGGATATCTGCGCGAATTGTCAGCTACATGAAGATATCCCAGTTTTCCGCGGCAAAGTTGTATCGCATCAAACAGGTCGAGTTCCTCCAGGCACATGTGATAGGTATCCAGGTGGATATAACAATTCTCGAGTTGGTATGCTTCAAAAAAAGCAAGTGTCTCCTTTGCGGTGGTGAACAGGTTGGTTTCATAGTGATTGATTACTTCCAGAAAAAGCTTTACCCCGCTTCTTTTTCCGTATGCGGCCAAATCCATCAGATGTTTCGCCAGCCTATCCTGATACAATTTTTTCTCCGCTCCCGCCGGAATCGTGCCCTTTGCCCAGCCAATTACTATATCCGCTCCCGTCTCGCTTGCCATATCGATATATTTGCGCATGCCGGAAACAGCCATTCGTTCGCTCGCCGGATCAGCATCAAGCAGACTATGCCCGCTCTGTGTCAAAAGCCGCCCTGTTACGATGCTGCAAATCTGAACGCGATGAGCTGTTTCTATATGCTGTAAGCTCGCAACGTCAGGGCTATATGTTTCGCGAGTATGGAATTCAACGCCGTTATACCCGAGAAATGCTGCTTGTTTCATGCAGTCCTGAAGACTGCCTTCTAATGGTAGCGGCGCTGTTCGCGGCGAATTCTCCGCACAGGAAACAGCGAATTTCCATTTCTGCATTTTCGCCTCCGTGTTATAATTGCGAGCCTTATCCACCGGTATAATTATTCGATGTGTCCCGCCACTTCATACGTATCCCAGATGGCGTACATAATATTCGCCACGCGTCTCGCGTCGCCAAGTACATGGATCTTTGGCAACTTGTGTCTTAGCTGCTCATAGAGTTCGTTTTCCGGTGAGTACCCAATCGCCAGCACAACAGTATCGACTTCGAGTTCTTGCTTTCCGTCCTTTCCCTGTAAGACCAGTGTGGTTCCGTTGAAATCAGTCGCCTTTACGGATGTTATGGTTTTAATGCCTTTAAACGGAACCAGCGCTTCGAGCATATCGCTGTTTGCGTGGCAAAGCGGACGATTGACTGCAAGAATCCGATCCAGTACTTCAACGATGGTGACCTGTTTGTCTTGTTCCTGCAAATATAACGCCAGTTCACAACCGACCAATCCACCGCCGATTACGGCGACGCGTTTCCCGGTTGACTTCTCACCCATCAGCACTTCTTTTGCGGTGCATACCGCACCACCGAGCGAAATCATATTCGGCTTTGAACCGGTTGCAATCAATACGACATCCGCTTCTTCTTCCCGAATTCTCTCCGCGTCCAGCTTATGATTCAGATGAACGGGCACGTTCAAGCTTTTCAGCGTGTATTCGTACCACGCAGCCAGCGCATGGTCATCTTCCTTAAAAGACGGAACTCCGCCGGGAATCAAATTTCCGCCGAGTCTGTCGCTCTGCTCAAATACTTCAGGTTGATGCCCGCGCATCGCGAGAACACGCGCCGCCTCACAACCGGCGACACCACCGCCTACGATCAAAACGCGCTTGGGCGCCCTTGTCTTTTCCAGCTTTTCAACCCGCTCTCGGCAGGCTTGCGGATTCACCGCGCAGTTCAGCGCGGAATATTCCTGAATACGCCCCATGCAGCCTTCCTGGCAGGACAGACATGGCCGGATCGACGCGGTATCTCCCAAATAGAGTTTGTTGACATAATCCGGATCAGCCAACAGCGGGCGCCCTAGCGAAATGATATCGCATGCACCATCAAGCAGCGCAGAAAGCGCGAGGTCCGGATTATCCATCCGTCCCGCACAAAGCACCGGCACGTCGACAGCGTCTTTCACAAGCTTGCAATACGGAATGTATAGCCCTTTTTTCTGATACATTGGCGGATGATTCCACCACCACGCGTCATAGCATCCGACGTCAACGTCCAGCGCGTCGTAGCCATATTCCGTCAGCAGCTTCGCCGCTTCCAATCCCTCTTCTATATCCTTTCCTTTCTCCTCGAACACTTCATCCGGCAAGGCGCCTTCACGCCAGTCTTTCATGAAGCTCTTAACGCTGTATCGCATCGCGACAGGGAAATCTTTTCCGCATCTGCGCTTAATCTCGTCCAGAATTTTGCGCACAAACCGCAGGCGGTTTTCAAGACTGCCACCGTATTCATCCGTACGCCGGTTGAAAATCGGTATAGCGAACTGATCGAGCAGATATCCTTCGTGCACAGCGTGAATCTGCACGCCGTCAAACCCCGCTCGCTTGGCGTTATATGCGCCTGTTCCGAATTGTTCAACGATTTCGTGTATTTCTTCGCGCGTCAGAGGCCGGCAGGTTTTATCCAGCCAGCGATGAGGGATTGCCGAAGGTGCAACGGACGGATTCTCCCCAAAATTCGTGGGTATTGTCACCCGTCCAAATCCACCTGAAAGCTGCAAAAATATCTTTGCGTCATATGCGTGAACCCGCTCCGTCAACTCACGGGCTGTGCGTACAAAATGCACCGCATTCATGGTGGAGCAAGGGCTGTTGGGCATGGCATGCTCTTCAATGCGGTTGTCCACCAGCGTTACGCCGGTAAAAATCAGTCCCACCCCGCCCTTTGCGCGTTCCGTATAATAATCGATTCCCCGCTGGTTAAATCCACCATCCGAGTCCCCAAGACCCATAGGCCCCATCGGCGCCATAGCAAAGCGGTTTTTGATCGTGCATGTTCCAATTCGAGTGGAACTAAACAGTTCGGAATACTGGTTGTTCATTCTTCTCTCCCGTTCTTCGCGCGAAACAAATTATTTCTTTTATTTTCTGTTCGTTGGGTTCTAAAAAACCGCGCGGAAAACCGCGCGGTCTGTTTTTTTAATTACCCAGATCGTCCGAAATGATATCGGCATATGCTTCCCTGTTTTTCAGAAGCCAAGCGTTTGCATAGGAGCAGGTTGCAGTTGCTTTCAGACCCTTTTCACGTAGATGGTTCGCCACCGCCACCATCATCTTTCCGGCTGCGCCCTGCCCGCGCAGCACGGGATTGACGTAGGTGTGGTCGATGTCAACCTCACCGTTTTCCTTGTAGACAAATGTTGTCTCCGCCATGAGTTCCTTGTTTTCATCCATGCTGAAGACGCGACCGTTCGTAATCTGAAAATCCATATGATTCTCCTGATATTTTTTATTCATGCAATCATGCAACGTATGACAACAACGATGATGTCACTTCGGATAGCAGAACCGGATATTAGTATTCGAAGAAGCCTTTACCCGTCTTTTTGCCGAGCTGGTTTCCGCGCACCATCTTTTTCAGCAGCGGATGCGGCCTGTATTTCGGGTCCCCGGTCTCACTCTGCAATACCTCCATAATGGCGAGGCAAACATCCAGCCCTACCAAATCGCCAAGCTGTAGCGGCCCCATCGGGTGGTTCGCACCGAGCTTCATCGCAACGTCAATCTCCTCAGCAGACGCTACCCCGTCGGAATACACGCCGATCGCCTCATTGATCATCGGAATCAAAATCCGGTTGACGACAAAACCTGCGGCCTCTTTGACGCGCACAGGTGTTTTACCGATAGAAACAGCGATGTCCACGATCGTTTCGCTGAGCGAATCCGGTGTGTCCAGGCCTGTGATCACTTCCACGAGCTTCATCACCGGAGCAGGGTTGAAAAAGTGCATTCCGACGATCGGACGGTCGAGCCCGCGCGACATCTCCGTAATGGAGAGCGAGGATGTATTCGTTGCGAAGATGCAGTCCTTTTTGCAGACTTCCTGCAATTTGGAGAACACGGATCGCTTGATTTCCATCTTCTCCAGCGTCGCTTCCAGCACGAGATCGCACACACCGGCGGCTTCAATCAGGCCTGTTTCAATGCGGGAAAGCAAGGCATCCATTGCGGACTGCTCCAGTTTTCCTTTTTGTACCAGCCTCGAAAGGCTCGCAGCAATCTTCTTCTTGCTGTTTTCTGCGAGTTCCGCCGTGACATCGCAAAGGACAACTTCATATTCCGCCTGTGCGGCAAACGTCTGCGCTATGCCAGAGCCCATAACCCCGGCGCCGATTACGCCTATCTTCATCGTGCTTTCCTCCCTATCGGTCTTCGAATGGTTCCGGTTTCCGCTTCTCAAGGAACGCCGTCATCGCGTTTCGTTGGTCCACGGTTTCGTAGCAACTCACATAGAGCTGCATCGCTTCATATAGATCGGCATCCATATCGGCGTCCAAGCGAAGGTTAGCCGCAGTCTTTGCTGCGCGCACCGCGATAGGCGCGTTCGCCGCAATGCGGTTTGCCAGTTTCTCCGCTTCCTCCATCAGCGTTTCTGACGGATAAATTGCATTGATCAACTCGCTCGCTTTGGCCTCATCCGACTTCATGCGCCGTCCGGTGAACAGCAGTTCCTTTGCCAACCCAACACCCATAATTCTTGCGACACGTTGCGTACCACCGAACCCGGGGATAATGCCAAGCGTGACTTCCGGTAATGCGAACACCGCATTTTCCGATGCGATTCGAATGTCGCAAGCCATCGCAAGCTCAAATCCACCGCCAAGCGCATATCCGTTAACAGCCGCAATCACCGGTATCGGCAATGTCTCTATCCTGCGAAACAGATCGGATCCTTTTTCCCCGAATGCCATCGCCTCCGCTTTATTCTGACCGCGCATCACGGCGATGTCCGCACCGGCAACAAAAGACTTGCTGCCAGAACCCGTAATAATCAGGCAGCGATCCTTCTGTTCAAGCGCATCGATCGCGGCGGCAAGGTCATCCAACACCGCATCATTGAGCGCGTTGAGTGCATCCGGCCGGTCGATCGTAATAATTGCGATATTACCGCTGTGCTCTAGTTTGGTGTATTGCATAAATTTCGCGCCTCCTAGATTTTCTCCACGATGGTCGAAACACCCATACCACCGCCTACACAAAGCGTTGCAAGTCCATAATGAGACTGTCTGCGGTTCATCTCGTGCAGCAGCGTCACAAGAATCCGTGTTCCGGATGCGCCAACAGGATGGCCGAGTGCGATTGCCCCGCCGTTCACATTCACTTTGTCAGAGTCCCAGACAAGCTCGATACCAACTGCCAGAGACTGCGACGCAAACGCCTCATTCGCTTCGATCAGATCCATGTTTTCAATTGTTAATCCGGCTTGCTCCAGCGCTTTACGGCTGGAATAGACCGGGCCGATGCCCATAACGGAGGGATCAACGCCCGCAGATGCGCCGCAAACCCATTTCGCCATCGGCTTAACGCTTAGACGAGCCGCCGCTGCCGCGCTCATCACAACGACGGCGGCTGCGCCATCGTTAATGCCAGAGGCATTTCCCGCGGTCACGGTGCCGTCCTTGATAAACGCCGGCCTAAGGTTTGCAAGGCTCTCTTTCGTGACGCCCGCACGCGGATATTCGTCCTTGTCGAACGGAACGATATCTTTTTTCACCTTGGTGGGGACGGCTACGATCTCATCGGCGAACTTATTCGCCTGTTGCGCCGCCTCGCATTTTTGTTGGCTTGCCGCGGCAAACGCATCCTGCATCTGCCTGGTTACCCCATATTGGGACGCAAGATTTTCCGCGGTGATTCCCATATGATAATCGTTGAACGCATCCCATAGGGAATCGCGAATCATCGTATCCACGAGCTTGCCATCGTTCATACGGTAGCCAAAGCGCGCATTTTCCATCGCATAGACCGCGCTGGACATGTTTTCCATGCCGCCTGCGATAATCACCTCTGCCTGACCTGACTGAATCATCGCGGCGGCAAGGTTGACACACTTCAGTCCGGAGCCGCAAACGTTATTCAACGTAAGCGCGGGCACCTCCTGCGGAAGTCCCGCTTTCAGCGTTGCCTGCCGCGCGACATTCTGTCCCTGCGCAGCCTGAAGTACGCAGCCCATCAGAACTTCGTCTACCTGTTCGACCGCGATGCCTGCTCTCTTCAGGGCTTCGCGGATCACAATTGCGCCAAGGTCCGCAACCGGTGTGCCGGCGAGCGAGCCGCCCATCCTTCCAATCGGCGTACGTACCGCGCCAGCTAACACAATTTCTTGCATATCGATTTCCCTTTCTTATTCCAGCGAGCTGTAACTTGCTTTAAAACGCACACTGAAACCGTCTCTCAAACTCACTCTTCAAAGCAGGTTGAAAATCCGGATGCGCAATCTGAATCAAATTTCGCGCGCGCTCTCTCAGCGTTCTTCCCTTGAGCGGCGCTATGCCGTATTCCGTTACAACATAGTCTACGTCGTTGCGGGAAGTCGTTACCGCCGCGCCCTCGTCGAGCAGCGTAACGATGCGGGATACCGCGCCCTTTGCCGCTGTAGATGGCATTGCGATAATCGAGCGTCCATTTTTGCTCTGCGCGGCTCCGCGAATAAAGTCCACCTGTCCGCCAACACCGGAAATCTGTTTGTAACCAATCGATTCCGCGGCAACCTGCCCCATCAAATCGACCTGAACGCAGGAATTGATCGAGACCATATTGTCGTTTTTTGCGATGACTGAAGGGTGGTTTACATAGTCCACAGGATGCATCTCCACATCCGGATTATGATCGACAAAATCATAAAGCCGTCTTGTCCCCATCAGGAACGTAACGATGAATTTGCCCGGATGCAGTGTCTTCTTGGTATTCGTAATGACCCCTTCGCGCACAAGTTCGACAACGCCGTCCGAAAACATTTCCGAATGAATGCCGAGATCTTTTTTGTCCTTCAGGAACAACAGCACGGCATCCGGAATCGCGCCAATACCCAACTGCAGTGTGTCTCCGTCTTTCACCAGGCCGGCGCAGTGTCTGCCGATCGCCTCTTCCACATCGCCGATCTTCGGCGGCGGCAGTGTGATCACCGGCGTGGATATCGGAATAAAACAGTCGATATCATCCGCTGTTAAAAACGAATCTCCCATCGTATACGGCATCTGTTCGTTGACCTGTGCAATCACCAGCTTTGCGGCTTTTGCCGCTGCCAACGTATAATCGACCGACACACCGAGAGAAAACCTTCCCTCTTCGTCCGGCGGGCTGACTGTAATCAGTGCTACGTCAACAGGCAGCGTTGTGGAAAACAACTTTGGAATCTCCGAAAAATAACTCGGTGTAAAATCTCCGCGTCCGGAGGCAATCGCATCCCGCGTTGCTCCGCCAACGAAAATCGAGTTGTGGCGAAAATGCTTCTCCATGCCTGGCTGCGCATACAGCGCTTTCCCCATTGCCACCATATGAACGACTTCCACATCGTGATATGCTTCGGCATTGTCCACCATGGCGGCCAGAAGCTCGGACGGTTCGCCGCATGCGTGCTCAACAACCACGCGGTCACCCGACTTGATCTTTTTTACTGCTTCCTGCTGCGTTGTAATCTGAAATTGATATTTGGATTTCCAATCCATTGAATTCTCCTCCTATTGCAACATCAAGCGCTGTAGCAGAGCTTTTGCCGCCGGAATATCCGCTTCGCTTGTGATCAAAAGAACCTCAGCAGCGCTCGGCAACCCAGATTGGCTTGCGCACGCTGCGTGGCAGCCGCAAACGATTAAAATGGCCGCATACTGCCGGTTTTCCTCGGTATATTCGATTAAAACCTCCGGAAACTCTTCCTGCAGCTTGCGCACGACCCCGACGCGGTCAAATCTGGGATTGCAGCCTCCGCAATAACGGATACCGACGGAATGCTTACCTCTCATGACGTAAAATGGCGTAGGCTTGTTTGATCAAGTCATCGCTGACGTGCTGAACCAACACCGCCTGCTTCACTTCCGGGATCACAGCGACCAATTCCGATTCCACAATTTTCTCTGTAGTGATATCCGCAGACGCACACCCGGCGCACTGCCCAAGCATCTGAAAGCGCAGTACGCCGTCGGAAAATCCGGCCACCTTAATGTCACCATTATGCAGCATTAACTGCGGTCGGATGCGGCTCTCAATCACCTGATTGATCCGTTCCATCACATCATCATCAGCGTTCATGTCGTTCCCTCAGCTTTCTGAAAAAGTCCGCGCGGGAATACGCGCCCGCCATCCGGCTTGCGAATGAACTTCACCTCAATCCTTGATGTGCGCAATCGCTTTTGCAAGTTCTTTCTTGTGCGCAATGTTGCTCTGCCGCGCGATCATGATGCGCTGCGCCTGCGGAGACCCGGCTCCATGCATCGACTCGGTTCGATAGCCTACCGCCGCAGTTCCCAGCGAGAGGTTTTCGATTAACCGCAGGATGCGCAAACGATTTTCGGTTGAAACCGCGCCGACACCTTTGAGATACTTGTCAACATACGGCCCGAGCTTTTCATCGCGCAGGTCCGCTTCCGACGGAGCGGTCACCATCAGCCCGCCCGCGATGTCCTCACCCAAACGGACGATCTCATACGGGAAGCGCGTGACGTTCTGTTTGCACACGTTCGCCAGCAAAAGGTCGATGATATAGTTGCCCGCCTCCGTCTTGAACCCTTCCGCGGAACAGGCGATACCACAGCTGAACAGCGTTTCGTTCAGATGCGTCATTTCTATCAGCTTGTCCTTGATGTGGCTTGCCTTTGCCGCGCCGTTGTATTCCGCCGCAAGCGCTGCAGCGCCGATCAGCACGTCTCCGACGCCGACTTTGCATCCGCCGTAGCTCTGGCGGTGATAGCCTGCAAACCGCTCGACCAGCATACCCGCAAACTCGGTTTCACCGTTGAGGAAGATGCGCTCGTTAGGCACAAACACGTCGTCGAATATGGTCAGCGCTTCCACGCCGCCAAACTCCGAATTGCCGACGTCCATCTCGCTGCCTTCGCACTTGCGTGTGTCGCAGCTTTGACGTCCGATGATCATAAATAATCCAGGCGAATCCAGCGGCACCGCGAAGGAAACCGCGTAGTCCTTGTCCTCCGGCTTCATCGCGATGGTCGGCATGACAATCACCTCGTGGGAGTTGAGCATACCCGTCTGATGCGCCTTTGCGCCGCGCACGACGATGCCGTCCGGCCGGCGCTCCACGACGCGCAGATACAGATCCGGATCTTCCTGCTGGCTTGGCGAAAGCGAGCGGTCGCCCTTGGGATCGGTCATCGCGCCATCTATCGTCAGGTCCTTCTCCTGGCACTCAACGAGAAACTTCTTGAAGTTCTCATGATAGTGCGTGTTGTATTTCTTATCCACCTCATACGTTGTGGAAAATACCGAGTTAAACGCATCCATTCCCACGCAGCGCTGGAAGCACGCCGCCGTTTTTTGTCCCAGCAGGCGCTGCATCTTAACTTTTTTGATAAGATCGCCCGTCGACTGGTGCAGGTGTGTAAAGCGGTTAACGATTCCTCCGGTGTACGGAGACGTCGCCGTCATCAGATCCTTGTATTCCGGTATCTGCGCCAGATCGTATGTCATCCGCACGGAATTCAGCGAAGGACGAAGAATAGGATCATCGACCGGATTTTCCACCTTTTTGCCAAACATATAGATCTGCATCTTCATCTTGCGGATCGATTCAATATATTGTTCTCCCGTCATGAGTGCCATGATAATTCTCCTTTCGATATCTGAGATTAAAATATCTCTTTGTAAATCTTTAATATCCGCGCGTAATCAAGCGGGATAAAGCTGTTTGCCAGCAATCTGCCCTGGGTTTTCAATACAGTGTCCGAAAACGTCTCCAGATCTTCCGTTTTCACGCCAAGTTCATGAAGCGGTTTTTTGGGCAGAATATGATTTAAGAGTTTTTCCAATTCGTCATACACCGTCTCTACGGAACAATGGAGCAGATCGGCCAAATAGTGGTTCAGAACACGAATTTCACCGGAATCCTGAACTTCCTGATAGTTCTTCAATACGGCAGTAAATAACACATAGTTGCTCTCACCGTGCGCAACATGGTATGCGCCGCCAAGCGGATAAGCCATTGCGTGCACAGTCGCGCAGCCTGCGGTGCCAAACGCAAGACCCGCAAAGTTCGACGCAATCAGAAAATTCTCCGACTCCGAAATGCGGCTTTCCTTGGTGTTTCCCGCCGCTACGATTCTCTGGTAGCCCAGAATGATCATCTCAATCGCTTTGTAACCGAAGAGCTTGCTATAAACCGTCGCTTTCGGAGAAAGACTGGACTCTACCGCGTGTACCAGCGCATCGATCGAGCTGGTTGCAAATACGCCGAGCGGCAGATTGTGCAGCAGCTCAGGAACCAGCACAGCGGAGTCGGCATACATCGCGTTTGACACAAGCCCCATCTTGGTGCCGAGCCGTGTACGATTCAAAATCGATAGATTCGTTGCCTCGCTGCCTGTTCCGCATGTGGTCGGAACGATCACAAGTTCGCAGTTTCTCTGCAGATTCGGCATTTTATCATACAAGCCATCGACATTACCTGCGTTTTGAAGGGAAAGCACCTTCGCGATATCGATCACCGTGCCTCCGCCAATTGCGATGATGCGCTTATAGCTTGTTTTTGCCGCCTCGGCCATGATGTCCTCTACCATGATATCCGTCGGTTCACCAGATCCGAATTTCTCCTGAAAAATGGTGGCCACGGGCAGATTCAGGCCGCCGAAATTCGGCTGAAAGATATATTCGTTGGACAACACCAAGTCATCTTTTCCAACCTTGAATTCTTCTGCGAATTCTTTACATGTGTTGAATTTGTATACGCTCGGTTTATAGTTCAGCTGTATCATGTGTCTTGTTCCTCCTGGCTGCCGCGTTTCTTTCTCTGCGGCAGATCAATGCTCCTTTGCTTTCCATTTTCCGATTTTGAGATATTTATTTGTAGCACTTGTGCCATCCTCGCACGTTGCCTGCATGCCGCACGCCGCGCGAATCGCATCGATGGTCTCGGGAATCGTTACGCTCTCCTGCGGAATATTGATGGCATACATGATGTCGTCGCCCGACTCCACGATAGAGTCTTTCCACAGACCGATTTCATACATATCCCCGCGCGGGTTGCCCAGATCGCGTGCATACTTGAACAGGCTTGCGTTTCCTAAAAATCCTTCGTCAATCGATACCACGCGGATGCGCGGGTGCTTCTGAAACGCCGCCAGCGCCTGCTGGCTCGTTATCTTCTGTTTGCCGTGCGCAACCACCGTTATGATGTGCCCATGCGTTACCGGCGTATGCACGAGGATGCCTGTCGCCTGCACATGCGGCATGATCGTCATGAGATCCACCGCCTGGTGGCTTGGCGCTTTGTCGATCTGCAGCGCGTTTGTCAACCCGCGGTGATAGTCGCCCGGATCGGCCACGCGGCGTATGATCGTTATCGCCACGCGCTCGAGCCCGAATTCCCGGTCGAGGCAGTCGACCGTCCGGATCAGCCCTGTCGTGTTGCAACTCGTTAGCTTCAGATAATCTTTTCCAACGCCCTTTTCATAGTTCGCGTATCCGTGAAAAAATACGTCCGCTACGGAATTCTTTTCTCCGCCCTGGAAAATTGCTTTTACGCCCGCCTTTTCATAGAGCGCTTTGTTCTTGACTCCCACGCCGCCTGGGCTGCTGTCGAGCATGATGTCGACACTGCCGATCAGTTCCTCAAACGTTCCGCTCACCGGGATATCCAGCGCGTCAAACTTGCTTTTGTCCGCCCCTTCCACCAGATACAGGTTGAAGGGCATTCCCTTTTCCTTCAGCGCGCGCAGCGCCAGCGTCGGCGCCAGATCCGCCACGCCGACAAGTTCCATATCCGCCTGCAGCGCTACGCCGTCCGCCAGTCGCTGTCCTATTGTGCCGTATCCTGCTACGCCGACTTTGATTTTCATCAACTTGTCCTCCTGATTGATCCGCTTCCCTTAGAGGCAAGCGTTGAATATATCAATACACGCCTGCCGGTCAACAGTCACGCATGTCTGGAATGCGACGGTACCATTGTTGGTTGCTTTATTCGCCATTACTTCGATGTCCTGTTCCGCCAGACCACAGTCGCGAAGCGTTGCTGGCATGCTGATTTCGTTGAAATAGGCTCTGGTCCGGCGAATTCCCTCCTGCGCCATTGCTTTCGGTTCTCCCGGAGCAACGTCCCAGATTCGTTCCGCATATTGTGCAAACCTGGGGATGTCGCCCTCGTAGATATAATTCAGATAAGCCGGCCAAACGACCGCCAACCCCGCCCCATGCGCGATTTTCGGATCAAGTGCGCCCATCTCATGTTCCAATTTATGCGCGATCATGTTGTATTTGCATCCGGCTCCCGTCAGTCCGTTGTGCGACCAGCTTCCGGCAAGCATCAGCGTTGCCCGTGCGTCATAGTCGTTCGGATTCGCGAGTGCCTTTCGTCCTGCGTCAATCACAGCCTTGAGCAGGCCTTCGCTGACGCGATCAACAAGATCGTGATCCCCCTCGTCCAGATGGATATATCGCTCCATGGTGTGCATCATAATGTCTGTCACACCGCTTGCTGTTTGATACGGGGATACCGTATAGGTTAATGTCGGATCCATAATTGCAAAAAGCGGCCTGTTCAGCTGGGTCCCCATTGCGCGCTTCACGCCTTTATCTTCGTCCGTTAACACGATGCCGTCGCTTGTTTCGCTGCCCGCAGCAGAAATTGTCAGCACAACACCCACGGGAATTGTTTTCACCACGGGTGTTTTTATATAGAGAATGTCTGCTACGTCCGCTTCGTTTGCGACCGCAAGCGCCGCACATTTACAGGTGTCGATGACGCTGCCGCCACCAACCGCCAGAATCATCTCGACGTTTTCCTGTTTTGCCAACGCAGCAACCTTGCGGCAGAACGCCACCGTCGGGTTTGGCTGTACACCGCCGATCTCGGCAAAATCGATCCCGGCGTCCCGCAGTTGGTTCACAACCTTGTCGTGCAGCCCGCACTTAACAATACTCTGACCGCCGTATACCAACAGTACTTTTTTAAACCCATATCCTTTGATCACATCGCCAATCTGATCCTGAACCCCTTGCCCAAAGATCATTTTAGTCGCTATATTCAATGAAAAATTTACCACTTCTACACCTCGTCTTGATGAATTACTTCGTGCGAATCTGCGCGTTGGTCGAAATCTTCAGTAAAGTTCTTCGTGTATTTTTTCCGGCGTAAAGCGCCGCTTTGCTTCCGGCGGAGCCAGCGGCCGGCCAATGGGAAGCAACATGACAGGCACGATGCTCTCAGGAATTTCAAAAAGCGCCCGCACTCGCGCCTGCGGCTCTTCCAGTGCGTGAATACCGAGCCATACGCCGCCGTATCCCAACGCCGTAGCGGCGAGCAGGATATTTTCGGCAGCGGCAGAGCAATCCTGAATGAAGAACTCCCTGCTCGAGCCCGTATACCCTTCCAAATTAGCCATCACAAGAATCGCAAGCGGCGACTCTTTGAGCATAGCCCAGAATTTTCGGATTTCCGCACACTCAGCCAGTCTCTTTTTGTCCTGAACTACGAGAAACTCCCATGGCTGGGCATTGCGCGCCGAAGGTGCCGACATGCCCGCCTGCAGGATTGTTTGGATGTCCTGCGGATCCACTTTTTCATCCAGATATTTTCGAACGGAGTGCCGCTCGAACAGAAGATCGACTTTATTTATCGATTGCATTCCTCTATCCTTTCCATGATTCGGCAAACGAAAGCGAACCGCTCTTCCCCCAGGATGACATTTCGATCATATTCATGTAAATATCGTCTTTAGAAATGTTCAGTTCCTTGGATAGCACGGCTGCCAGTTGCTCCGCCAATGCCGTTTTCTGCTCCCGTTCGCACTGTCCGAAGAGCCGGATTTCCACAAACGCAATAGCGCGGTCCGAACCGTGAAAGTGGAATGTGCAGTCCGTCGTGACGTTGACCATCGTTCTATCGGCACGTTTGCCCGGGATTACAGCGACAGATTCCGCAGCTTTTTTTGCGAGCGAAATCTTGTCCTGCTCAGGCAGGTGTTGATTCAGTTCAAATCGAATATATGGCATATCGTTTTCCTCCGCCAATTCTTTGCGGCGATTCCTTCGTCGCAATCCCTGCGCTATTCGTTGATACGCACGAGTACCTTGAAGCCGTCTTCCCCATGCTCGGCATAATCAAACGCCTCGACAATTTCCGAGAATGGATATACTTTTGAGATAAGTTTTCGTACGTCGTCCGCTACGGATTTTATCTGCAGCAGTTCCAAAGCGCCTTTGAAGCTGTAGAAGTTGTGAATGCGTGCTCCTTTAAGCGTCAACTCCTTTGAGAATATCTTTCCCGTGTTAATCGGAATCGGTTCTTTCGTAATGGCAATTACCATCACGATTCCCGTGCATTTCGTATGGTCGATACACGTTGAAATGGCGGACTTCACCCCCGCTACCTCGAAGCTGACGTCAAAGCCTTCACTGCCGGAGAGTTCAGTTAGTTTCTCGTCAAAGTCTGCAATCGTCGGGTCGATTACGTCAAACCCCATGGCTGCCGCGAAGTCGCGCCTGAACTTCTTGATTTCGGAGATCACTACCTGTTTTGCACCCGCGGCACGCGCAACGATCGCAATCAGCATTCCGATCGGTCCGCCGCCTATGACCAACACCGTTTCGCCGACCTTGAGGCCGCTGAGACGAACATCATGGACGGCAACGGCTAGCGGTTCCGTCATAGCCGCCAGTTGATCGTCGATCTCGTCAGGAACGGCCAGCATTTTTTTGGCAGGCACTTTAATGTATTCGGCAAAACTTCCCGCGGCATGAATGCCGATGATCTGAAGCGACTGGCAGACGTTATCTTCGCCTTTTGCACAAGCCGAACACCGTCCGCAGGATAACACTTCCTGCGCGATGACACGTTGTCCGCTGTGGAACTCGCTTGATTCCCGTCCCTTGATCTCGACCAGTTCACCTACCATCTCATGCCCGGGAATCAGCGGAAACGTCGCCGTTGCATGATGACCGTGAAGCAGATGCACGTCTGTTCCGCACACTCCGGTATAACGAACCCGGATCAGGGCTTCTCCATCTTCAAGAACAGGCCTGGGCGTTTCACATAGTTCCAGCACTTCCGGTTTTTGAATGATTGCTGCCAGCATTTCTTCTATCCTCATAAACCTTTCGTTGTCTTTTGTAACAGCGAGGCGACTCTTCGTTCGCCTCCGCTGTTTTCCGCCGGATTAACGGCGCTTATGCTTTTCTTTCGATTGCCTTTTGCGCCGCTTCAAAAATGTACGGCGCATTCAGCTTAAACCGCTCTGAGAGATAATCCAGCGGGCCGACTTCACCGAACTCATCCTGCACGCCGATCATTTCGATAGGTACCGGTTTGTTTTTCACGACTACTTCCGCAACGGCGGACCCGAGTCCGTTGATTACATTGTGGTTTTCAGCCGTAACGATTGCGCCGGTTTCGATAGCGGCTTTCAGGATTGCATCCCGATCGATCGGTTTCCAGCAGAAGATATTCAAAACACGCGCGCTGACATCCGCTTCTTTGAGCATTGCAGCCGCTTTGTACGCCTCCGAGACGCAATAACCACTGGCGATAATCGTCACATCCGTACCTTCACGCAGTTGAACCGCTTTCCCCATTTCAAAGGTTGAACCCTCTTCGTAAACCTTGACGCTTTTCTTTCTAACGAGCCGCATATACTGGACGCCAAACGTCGCGGCCATCTCTTTCATCATCCACTTGAGCATCGTAACATCCGTCGGCTCCAGAACGGTCAGTTCCGGCAGTCCGCGCATAATACCCATATCCTCAAACGGCATATGCGTACCGCCATTCAGCTGCGCGGTAATGCCCGGATCGGAGCCGATGATCTTAACGTTGTTCCGGGCATATGCCGCAGACATAAACACCTGATCGCAAACACGCCTGGTAGCGAACGTTGCGAATGTATGCGCAAACGGTATTTTCCCAAGTGCGGACAAACCGGCGGCTACGCCGATCATATTCGCCTCCTGTATCCCGCAGTTCACGGTCTGCTCCGGGAATTTCTTCAAAAAGTCTTTTGTTCCCATCGCACCCATCAGGTCCGCATCCAAAATGACTATGTCCCTGTTATTCTCCGCAAGCTCCAAAAGCACGCTGCAGAATGCGTAGCGCATCTCTTCACTTTCCGGAAGCATTTCTTTGGCAATCTTGATGCTCATTATGCTTACTTACCCTCCTCAATGCGTTTCATTGCCGCATTCATCTCGTCCATTGCGTCAGCGAGCTGTTCAGCGGAAATGGTAGCGTTGTGGCTGCTGCTTTTATTGGCAAACATGCTCCAGCCATGCCCCTTTTCTGTGTTTAAAACAATCATCGACGGCTTATCGTTCTGTGCTTTGGCGTTTTCAATCGCTTCGTCAATCGCCGCCACATCATGTCCGTCAACCGTCTGCGCGTACCAGCCGAAGTCCTCAAACTTTTTGGCAATGTTGCCAAGATCGCAAATTTCACAAGTTGGTCCATCCAACTGAAGCTTATTGCAATCTACAAATGCAATCAGGTTCGTAAGATTCTTGGTACCAGCAAACAAAGCCATTTCCCAAACTTGTCCCTCGTCAATCTCACCGTCGCCCATCAGCAGGTAAACTGTATTTACCATGTTATTCATCTTATGCGCGAGCGCGATCCCTGCAGCGGTGGACGAACCCTGACCCAGAGAACCGGTGGTCATATCAATTCCGGGTGTTTTCAGACGATCGCAGTGGGACGGCAGGTTCGTTCCCGGCCGATTCAGTGTTTCCAGTTCGCTCATCGGAAAGAATTGTTTTAGCGCTAGTGCAGCGTAAACAGCCGGGCCGGCGTGTCCCTTTGAGCAGACGAACCAGTCTCTGTCTTCCCACTTGGGATTCTTCGGATCGTATTTCATCTGAGAACCGTAAAGCACCGCCAGCACATCCGCTATGGAAAGCGATCCGCCCAGATGTCCTACTCCAAGGCTCGCGATCATCTTGACCGTTTCGATTTGAATTTGTTTGGAAAATATTTTTAGTTCTTTGACTTTGCTCTCGCTTAACATAAAGCACCTCAATCACTCAAAATTAAAATGAACTTGTGGGAATCAGATCCCAAGGAATGCCTTTTTCAGGCCTTCATCGCATAGCAACTCGCTCCCAACGCCTTCCATCGTTACGCATCCGTTTTCGAACACATAAGCCCAGTCGGCGATGGACAGCGTCTTTGCAACGTTCTGTTCCACGATCAGAACCGCCGTGCCTTCGCTGCGAACCGTTTCTATCGTATGGAAAAGTTCGGCTACAAGTATCGGCGCAAGGCCCCAGGAGGGTTCGTCCATTACCAGAAGCTTCGGGCTGCTCATCAGGGCACGGGCCGTTGCAACCATTTGCTGCTCGCCACCGGAAAGGGTTCCCGCTATCTGTTTGGCTCGTTCGCGTAAACGCGGCAGAAGATCAAACATTTCCTCTTTTTTCGCGGCACGGTTTTTGATCGTCTTGTACGTGCAAGCACCGATATCCAGATTTTCTTCGACCGTCATGTTTGAAAATAACTGCCTGCCTTCTGGAATCAACGTAATGCCATGGTCGCAGATATTATGGGTATCGAGGTTGGTAATCGTCTCGCCATTAAAGGTTATACTGCCCTTTTTTATGGGAATCATACCCATCAACGCTTTGATAAACGTCGATTTACCGGCACCGTTCGCTCCAACAATCGCTACGATCTGATTATCCCGCACCTGTAGGGAGATACCGTGTACAATCTCTATGTCGCCATATCCGGCATGCATATCATTCACATTCAGCATTGTAATCCTCCCCCAAGTAGGCGTTTATTGCATGCGGGTCATTCGCAACTTCTTTTGGCGTACCCTCAACCAGCTTTGCCCCGCGATGTAAAACGATAACCTTGCCGCAGAGCGACATGATTGTTTTAATATCGTGCTCAATAACAAGCAATGTTATTCCCGCTTTTTGAATCTTGCGGCACGTCTCCACCAGTTCGAGTTTCTCCTGCGGGTTGCACCCCGCCATGACCTCGTCCAGCAAAAGCAGCTCTGGTTTCGTAGCGAGCGCTCTGGCTATCTCCAGCTTCTTTCGATCAACGGTCGTTGTTTCATTCGCCGGTCTGCATTCTCCGCAGGTCATGTCGATAAACTCATAGATTTCTTCGGCCTGCTGTCTAGCTTTGTGCTTGTCGCGTGTATGCAGAAACGCACCGACCATAATGTTCTCTACCACCGTCATGTCTCCGAACGGTTTTGTCACTTGGAACGTTCTTGCAAGTCCACGAATCGCCATAGAGTCCGTTCTGGCCTCTTGTTACATCCGTGCCCTTGTAATAATATCTTTCCGGAGGTCGGAGGATACGTGCAGGACATCATGTTAAACAGCGTTGTTTTACCTGCGCCATTCGGTCCGATCAACCCGACGATTGTTCCGGTTTCGACTGCGCCGCTGAAGTCGTCAACGGCAGTTAACCCACCAAATTTTTTGGTTACATGTTCAAGCTCTGATGATTTCCTCCATATATCACTTCACTCCTTTCCCAATAGATTTACGATCCGATCTTATTCCATTTGAAAATTTTGTTCTCCATCTTTTGAAAAACCCGGTTATGGTTTTATAAATTCCGTTGGGCATGTACAATACGACAAATATCATCATGACACCATAGATAAACAGATGAAGTCCAGGTAATGCGCCGCCAAACTCCTCTGAAAGGAATTCCGTAATCGGAACCAACAAGCACGCGCCAAAGAGCGGCCCGAAAACGGTCCCTTGCCCACCGACAAGAGCGATCAATGCAATCTGTACCGACATATCATGACTGAAGATACGGGTTGGCCCTAAATAGCGAAAATACTGCGCATAGAAGGTGCCTGCGAACGAAATCATGAAGCAACTGATACCCATTGCGATGAGCTTGTATTTCGTGAGTTTGATGCCCAGTGACTCCGCCGCATCCGAATCGCTTTTGATCGCCGTCAGGTAGAATCCGAGTTTGCTGTTTTTGATCAGCCAGGTAACAAGAATAGTGACCGCGACGAATCCGACAAGTATGTAGTAATATGTGATCTTATTGGCGAATTCAAACGCGATAGGCTGATTCCCCGTTTGCTTCAAAACCAGCCCCATTGCTCCGCGGAGATTGATGCCGAGCGCTTTTTCATTATTTTCAACGAAAATCCGGATCAGTTCACCCAAAGCAATCGTTGTCAATGCGAAGTATGGCCCGTGCAATCTGAAGCACGGCAATCCAACGATGACGCCGAACACTAGCGGTGATCAACGCGGCGATGAACATACCAACCCACGGTGAAAGCGATAAATCCATCAGCAACAGTGTCGAAATATAAGCGCCCATGCCTAAGGAAAACAGCATGTCCGAGGGATAATTCACCAACAAAACCGCAAACTATGTTCCAGCAGGATGCACACAACGCATAGAACAGAATCAGAATAAATACGATTTGTGTGTTTGTAGAAACAAAATTTGGCACAACAAGCAAGATCACAACGCCAAGAATTGCAAAGATCCTGCCTTCGAAAAAGTTCGTGCGCTCGTTTGTTTTCATGTTTTCCCTCCTTTACCCAGCAACCCGCTCGGCTTTACGAATAACATAATCATAAAGAGTATGAATGTTAGCATCGACGAAGCGGATGAGGTAATAAACTGAGCGCCAACTGATTCGACAATACCGAATATCAGTCCACCCAAAATCGCGCCCGGAATGCTTCCGAGCCCGCCAAGTACGACTATGAGGAACGATTTTACGCCGAACAGCGTTCCGACCTGCGGTTGTACGAAATAGTATTCGGACAGACATGCACCAGCTACTGCAACAGCTGCGATGCCAAGGCCAAAAGCGATGGCATAGGTCTTGTAAACGTCAACTCCGCAAATTGCGGCCGCGTCTCTGTTCTGGGAGACCGCCCGAATGCGCTTGCCGAGTTCTGTTTTATTAATGATGAACCATAAGGTAATACCAATTGCAAATGCAGCCAAGGAAACGCGATGATTCTGGCCCACTGCGTTGTGAAACAGGAAATCCCCGGCTTCTATGGTCAAATACGCTTTGCTTGCAGCCGTAGGAATGGTTTTGTAGTTCGACCCGTAAATCATCATAAACAGGTTGTTGATCGCATATCCAAGTCCCAGTGTAATCAGAAGAAGTGATGCCGGATCCTGTGTTGTACCCCGCTCCTTTTTCAGCAATGGGGTGATCAGGTATTTCTGAGATGCCATACCGAGGAAATAGAGAATGGGAGTGACAATCAATAATCCAAGATAAGGGTCGATCCCAAACCTTGTGTAGAGTTCATAATACAGGAATGTTGAAAGCATCAGCATTGCACCGTGTGCGAAATTGGTTACCCTTGTAACACCGAAAATAACGCTTAAGCCAAGCGCTATTGCGCCGTATGCCCCTCCCTGTAAAATTCCATATATTAAGGCGAGTAACACTGAATCGAGCATAAATTCGCCATCCTTTCTGCTGTAAAATTTTAGGTAGAAGGGGTAGTACCCCTTCTACCCTACGACTTAGAATCTGAGTTTACTTTACTTCCGGCTTCGTGCCCCACGGCTTGGAAGTGCTGCCGCGCGTTGCAAAATCGTCCGGAATAGGAATAATCGGAGTATATCCAGGGGTTGCGGCGGTGAGCGGCGAGAGGCCGATCTGAACGCCATTCTGATACTGAATGATCGTGCCGGAAGAATACGTGTTCTGGCCATTCTCGTCAAACTTAATGCGAGGATAACCCGTCAGAATGATGTGGCTGTCTGCGCAGTCTTCAAGACTTACATCAAAGTTCTGCAAAGCAGTTTTGATGGCTTCTTTATCGGTCGTTCCGGCTGCTTCAATGGCGGCGATGGCAACCTTGGCGGCCGTCCAGCCCTGTGCATAGAAGCTCGTGATATAGTAGCCGTTCTTGGCATAGCAGTCCTCGGAGATCTTCGCTGCCCAGTCATACAGGTAAGGCATGGAGACGTTCCAGTCTTCCTGAACAAAGGAGTACTCATATTCTGCGGGGCTGCAGGCATCATAGAAAGCTGCATCCTGAGAACCGCCACCAACAGACCAGACCCCAAGTCTCGGGTTGATCTTATTTGCAAAGAGCGCCTTTGTGAGCACGATGGCATCGTTGGTGTAGAACGAGAAGTTAATAACGTCGGGGTTTGCCTTCTTAATCTTCAGCGCCACCGGAGACATGTCTGACTGACCAGAGGTAACCGGTTCGTCCAGTACGCAGGTCCATCCGCGTTTGTCGGCTTCTTCTTTCCAGATTCTTGCGTTGTCGCTACCCCAGTCGGTGGATTCGTAAACCAACGCATAGGTCAGACCGCCATCTGCTTCGACTTCGGCTGCCACGTCAGGATAGGTCGTCAGGCACAGGTCAACGCCTTTGAGCATTTCTGCTACGTCATAGCTCGCTTTATTGTTTACACGGAAAACCCATTCATAGCCACGCTCAGTGATTTCGTTTTTTACGCCGCCCATGCTGATGAACGGAGTGGAGTAGCGTTGTGCAACCTCAGAAGCGGGGAATGTTACAGCACTGTTGTAGCAGCCGATTACGATATCAACGTTATCCTTGGTGCACAGCGTCTCAACACGAGATGAACCAATGTCAGGGGTGGTTTCGGAATCGTATACAATCGCTTCGATTTTCGCTCCACCCATTGACAAAATTCCGCCGTTTGCGTTTGCCTCTTCAATTGCGGCTAACGCACCGTCGCTGTGCTGCTGGCCGATTGTCGCGCTGCCACCTGTGAGCGGCCAGACAAAACCAATCTTCACAACAGGTACATCTGTGCCTTCGGCCGCGGGCTCAGTCGCAGCTTCAGTCGCAGCTTCAGTCGCAGCCTGGACAGGAGCCTCTTCTGCTTCCGGTGCCGCTGTCTGCGAAACGCAGCCGGTTGCCATCAGTAAAACCACAAGTGTCAGAGTCAAGAGTCGCAACAGTTTTCGAGTCTTCATCTTTCTTCCTCCTTTTTATTTATCCCTTTCGGGAATGTGAAAGGCTTTGCCTTTCAAAAATCTCTAAACAATATCCCGCATCGAGTATTATTGGAACTCTGGGAAGTCAAAGTCCTCGTGGAATGTATATTCGATTGCTTCGGGGCTTGGAGCATAGAAGCACATCAGTTTCAGCGGCTCAGTTCCGTTATTCCAGACCATGTGCGGCACGCCCTGCGGGAACAGAAACAACGAGCCCGGGCCGATTTCGTAGATGTCGTCACCAATCTTGACCTTCCCTGTTCCCGAAACGATATATACTGTCTCTTCGCCTTTTTGATGCGAATGCGCCGGCTTGGCACGCCCGCCTGGGTGATAGATTGTACAGCAAACGGAAGAATAATTCGCTCCCGTATGCACCGGTAATTGCAGCCAGAAGACATCTCTTCCTTCAAGGTGTTTTACGTCGCCTTTGGTGTCGTGAGTAATGATCGAGTGATTCATCCAGATTCTCCTTAGTAAAAATATCTCAATTTGTTTATATGCTCTTGATCGGTGTTTTTGAAATCGAATCCTTTCGCCGGTGAATGATCTGATCAAACCTGATTGCTTAGTTTTTGGTAGAGTCGAATGGTTTCAGTTCTCCGGTGAAAGAATTGGAACGATAATCCTTCATGATTGGATTCATCCGGTAGTAATGTTGATCTGGCGTTTTGATTAGAGGCAGTCAGCTTTTAAGAGTGTTTCCCGCGTTGTGGAATATGCCAATGCTATGACGTCCTCGGGCTTCATAGCATAGTGCTCAGGGCGAAATGTCTCAATTGACACCATCCCCTGATATCCTATCCGCTTGAGCACGGTAAGATAGTTCATCAGATCCAGTACGCCCTCTCCACAGAAGCATCTGTTCGCCGGAACCAATTGGTCTTCGGGAACATCGTCATAATCGTTGATATGAACTGCGAAGATTTTTTTCGGGTCGGCATCGGCCATTCCGGAATATTCATTGGTCTTTTTGTACCCGAAGATGTTGCACGGATCAAACGCATATCCGACATTTCTTTCGTTGATCGATTCAACGATATCAATCGCAAACGGAATTGTGCGTACGCTGCACTTTGGTGTGCCAACAAGTTCAAAGCAGAGATTGACCCCGTAGTCGGCCGCGATTTCTCCCAGCTTTTTAAAGATACGCACGCAATCCTGTCGAATATTTTCCTGGGAATCGACATAGGGCACGGACGGATCCGCACTCATCGGTGGTACGATGATGAACGAATGGGAATCGATCAGCTCGGCCGTTTTGCAGCCAAGCATGAAGTCGTCCATGAGCGCATCTTGCCGATCTTTAACATCGTTTTTTGAAAAAAGATCTTTATAGGTATACAGCGCATTGAATGCATGCGGTCGAATCCGGTGATCCGCAAAGAAGCGCTTGAGCTCCTGCAGTTGATGTGTTTTTAGATACTCTCGCAACATGTCCAGGCGTATTTCAATATAGTCGAATCCAATATCATTACATAGTTCGAGATCTTTGGCCAGTGTCGAACAACCTTTTGCCGTCGACTCGTTGAATCCAAGCTTCATTTTCGTTTCCTCTATCTGCCCAAGTACCCGCCGTCGACGGGAAGCGTTACCCCGGTAACATAGTCCGCAGCGGGAGAGGCAAAAAACAGCACTGGTCCTACGATATCCTCGGGTTTACCCCAGCGCCCAGCGGGGATACGGCTGACTATGATTTTATTCTGCTCGGCGCCTTCAGGCGTTCTGTAGAACGGATTAAGTTGTGTCGCAATATAACCCGGCGCAACAGCGTTCACCGTAACACCCTTAGCAGCCCACTCATTCGATAGTGACTTTGTAATCAAGGCGACGGCCCCTTTACTCGCAGCATAAGAAGGAATCTGTAATCCACCGAAAAAGCTATTCATGGAGGCAAAATTGATGATACGGCCAAACCCGTTTTTGATCATTTCTTTACCTGCCATCTGCGAAAAGAGGAAGGTTCCCGTCAGGTTGATCTCGAGTACTTCGTCCCAGTCTTTTTCGCTGAATTCCTCGGAGGACATGCCTCTGCGGACGATACCGGCCGCGTTGACCAGAATATCCACCCCGTGCATAGCCTCCAGAGACTCATGAAACGCTTTTCTAACATCGTCGCGATTGAGCATATTTGCCGTAATGCCGTGAACCGGCGCGTCGCCCTCGCTTTGGATCTCTTTGCATTTCTCCGCAAGGTTGCGGCTGATGTCTACTATCGCGACCTCTGCGCCGAGCCGATGCAGCTCGCGAGCAATAGCGGATCCAATGTCCCCGGCGCCGCCTGTGACGATCGCTTTCCTACCCGTCATGTCAAACGTATACGACATATGTGCATTCCTTTCTGCGTTCTCGATGATCAGTCAAACGTTACAATACCTTTAATGTAATTTTCCGGCGCATACTGTAGCCATTCAAAGCCCTTCTCGATCTCTTCAAACTTCACACGATGTGTTATCAGCTTTTCCATCGGTATTTTGCCCGTTTTCCAAGCGTCAACGCCGCGCTCTATGTTGCGAGTAACAGATACCGCACCGATGGGATGTGCTACGCAGATCATCGGCGAGCGGATCATCAGCTCATAACCAAGCCTTCGCGAAAAAACTTCTTCCTTCCCATATACGGAAGCGCTTACAATCCGGCCACGCATAGAAAACGGAAGTTCATGGTGGCCGCCGCTATGCGGGAATTTCACAATCGAGACCGCTGTTTCCAGCCCGCGCAGACTTCCGGTGATCTCTATGACTGCGTCGAAGAAGTTACCGTCCGTGCCAGCAAACATCGCTTGCTGAAACTCCTGCTCTCTCGGATCAAATGCCGCAGTCGCGCCCATTTGAAGCGCGAGCTCTCTTTTATCTTCTGCAAGGTCGATCGCAACCAGATCCGTCAAATTGCAGTTGCGCAGCGCTGTAATCGCCATTAACCCCATCGCTCCGCAACCAACGATCGCTACACGGGATATACTCTCACCCATAGCGTTATCCGCAATGTTCATTGTGCAACCAAGCGGTTCGCCGATGCAGGTCAGTGGATCAAACGGCGCATCCGGGACGCGCACAAACACCGAGTCGTCGCGAATCACCATGTATTTTGTAAACGCCGCCGAGATAAATCCGGTAACTCGATCGCCAACTTGGAATTTTTTTACCGCTTTACCTGTTTCCATCACCGTAGCCAACGGTTCGTGGCCAATTGCGCAGGGAAACTCAACAGCCTTAACGTGACGGTATCCGAACCGGTTGTAGTCAACATCACATGTGCCGGTGTATTTGGGGATATCCGAGTGGCACAGCCCTACCGCATCCATTTTAATCAGCAAATCATGATCCCCAAGAGGTGTAATCTCTTGATCGATGAAGTCGATTTTTGCAGGCTCCACCACAACCGCCGTAGTTGTTTTCATGTTTTTCCTCGTCAATTTTTGTTCACATCTGGATATTGGTTAATAAGGAACGAAAATCTGAATTTCAGTACACTTACCAAACGGATGAGCTTATTTGAAATATTGAAAATGCAATTCTCTGAACCACAAGTTGATTATGCTAGAAAAAATACAGCATTCCAATAGTAAATCTCATAAAAATTGCGTAATTCATTGTGAAGTTTTACAATTGCATGTTCGCTTCTTTTTATTTAGAATTAGTTTATATAATCTGTTTCTTGTGAAGTATAACAAAAGAAGCAGTAACTCAAATACTCATAACGGTAACGCCGTGTATGAATATAACATGTTCCTGCAAGATTTCCAACAATTCATTGTTGCAAGTCAAACGAGGCAGCCCATCTCATAATCGACGACAGTAATCCGATTATTAACCCACTGCAAATCCACACGATGCCTTCACTCAATCCATGCCATCAAAGAAAACATCAGCACCCAGTATTGGTCTTGACCAATTTAAACAGAAAAGGGGAGCGATAAAATTGCATCAACCACCGCAATTAAGACAATTGCTAGAGAGATACCCTCTCTCTATGGCACACGTCCTTACCAGTACGGAATGTCTTGACACACCCGTTGCCAAGTTCGGCGTTTTGGATTCTCCGGACGCAACCATGTTTGTCCAGGAGAACGAGTTAGTCGTTACTTCGGGTTATATTTTTAAGAATAATGAAGCGCTCCTTCTCGATGTCGTCAAACAACTCATCCATAAAAAAGCCGCCGCTTTCGGAGTAAAACTCGAGCGCAATTATGTTAGCATCCCCGAAAATATAATCGAATATGCCAGGCAGCACTCTTTCGCCATCATCGCGCTTCCCTTGTCTATCACATGGTATGAACTGGCGAGCATCTTGTTTTCGTTTGACGTGGAACATCATGCGCAGATTGCCGATAGTGGATTCAGAAGGAAAAACATATACAGCACAGTAGAATACTTCTTCTCTTCGATGAAGAATTTAGCCGATATTTCGCAGATTCCCACACTGATCCATGAATTCTTCGGACTTGCTTGCCTGATATACAATTTTAATAACAGCGCCATCATCTCCTGCCCCGAAGACCACAACCTGTCGAACGATATTGAAATCGCCGTGCGTGCATTCGAGGTTCGGAACGCTTCTGTCGAAAATTCCAGCGACCTATATCGGCACTATCTAGCGAATGGTCACTCCCTGCTCGTCAGCACGTTGGCGTTCAACAATGTTTACTTCGGCCACATCCTCATCATAGAAAAACCCGATCAAATCCTCGACGATGAAACTTTGGAAGAGTCTCTTCGCTATATTCTGTTGATGATTCGTCTGCGTTGCAGAGACGTTTTTGAGTTGACGCGAAATGATCTGGTCATACGCAACAACCTGATTCTCGACTTTATTTCGCACCCGCACGAAGAAAAAGACATCCGCCGAATTCAGGCGCTTGCCACCGAATACAATCTTGTTTTGCAAAAGGTGAATTATATCGTTCAGTTCAGCCCGGCTTTGCATGATTCATCCTCAATAAATCCGCAGCATAAGATCACCAGTTCGATACTGGAGCTCATTCCAAAGCTTTACAACCTGCATTCTGTCATTTGCGGTTGGAAAAGCGACGTCCTTTTCTTCTGCATTATTCCGTTTAAGGACGAAACCCACGGAAAGCGAATGATCTCGAAAATTACGGGGTACATCCAAAGTCGTATGCCAAATGTGCCGCTGAGATTCGGCGTTAGTTCCCCAACGGATATCAGTGCTTCAAACATCGGTTATCATCAGGCCAGTGCAGCGCTACGCATCTGCAAAGATAATGGTCCGTCTCAATGCATTACATACTTTGACCCCTTTGATCTGAGAAACTTCCTGACAGATCCAAAGGTGATCGTGCATTTTAATAATTACTACCATAGATATTTAAAGCCAATAGAGCAGCACGACACCGCGCATGACGGCACGCTAATGAAAACGCTTCGTATGTACTTCGAAAAGAATCGAGAAGTAAAGCCTTGCGCGGACGCATTGTTCGTTCACCATAACACTATCCGATACCGCTTGGATCAGATTTCACAAATTGCTGGAATAGATCTTTCCGACCGCAATACCATTATGATGCTTTCACTGTGCACGCTGTTGTTCCCTTATCTTGATCGATCTTGACGGTCGGTATTTGAAGAATGGATAACTATAAAAGGAGATATTCTCATGCTTTCCTGTGATACCCTCGTTGCCTTGGGCAGCGCTACTTCCAACGGTAACAACCTATTTGCAAAAAACAGCGATCGCCCGTTGGGCGAATCGCAACCGCTCCTGTTCTTCCCTGCCGAAACGCATTCTGGCGGCGCAACGCTCCGCTGCACACATATCGAAATACCGCAAGCGACGCAAACCTTTGCTCTGCTTACCTCCAAGCCATACTGGATGTGGGGATGCGAGATCGGCGTCAATGAACGCGGTGTGGTCATCGGCAACGAAGCCGAGGATTCCAATTTACCGGTCGATTCAGCCGATGGATTGCTGGGTATGGATCTTGTGCGACTAGGGCTGGAGCGCGGCGCTACCGCTCACGAGGCTATGCATGTTATCTTGGATTTATTGATTCGTTACGGCCAAAATGCAAATGCTCACGTGAGTGCGGATTACCGTTATGACAATTCCTACATCATTGCCGACGCGAAAGAGGCTTGGGTGCTGGAAACCGCAGGACGCAGATGGGTTGCCAAACGGGTCGTTGCCTATACCGCCATATCAAATTGTTATAGCATTCATGATGATTACGACGAGGGAAGCGAGGATATCGTCTCATACGCCCGCTCCATGCGGTTGTTATCGCCGGATGCTCCGTTTGATTTTACCCGTGCATATACGCGTATGGTTCTTCGCCAGCAACGCGCTCTGCCGCGCTATCGGAGATTGTTAACCCTTCTCGGGAGGCTGGACGGGTCCATTGACAAAGTGAGCGTAACCTCGATCCTTCGAGACCATTTCGAAGATGACCTGCTCGCTCCACGCTACGCAGCGGGCGACGCCCAGTTCCCTAGCATCTGCATGCATGCGCTATCCGAAAAGGACAGTAAGACCGCAGCTTCGCTCATCGTCACCTGGCACGACGAGCTCGGTGTTGTCTGCCGCCACTGTTTCTCAAATCCGTGCACGTCCGTCTATGTCCCGATATACATGACGGGTCATTTGCCGGCATCGTTCCAGCAGGGCGGCGGTGAGTTTTCGTCAGGCTCTCTCTGGTGGGTAATGGAACGGTTGCATTGTGCCGTCGAAGCGGACTCGCTCCGGTTCGCTACGCGCGCACGAGAGGCCTTAAATCTTCTTGAGCGAGAGTTCATCGACCTTGCCCAACAAGTTGAAGCGCAAGCTATTTCCTTACGGCAATCCGGCAATACCGCTCAAGCCAACGCTTTACTCAACAACCTCATGGACGACTGTGCAAACCGCCTATATGAAGCGGCGGATGAACAATTTCAACAGATTCGGCTTGATCTGAAGCAAGACGGTGGCCTTTATGGCAGCCGAGCTGCATTTGTTCGTGCTTTTTCTCAAAAATACAAGCTTGATCTTATTGATTAATTGTATTTTCATATTTTCATTTGAGCATTCTGTATTGCTATGAAGTGCTTAATTTAATCAGATGAAGCGAAATCTCTCAGTTCCTTGTAGCAAAATGCGAAAATATGTCTACAACACTATGTTTATTTGATGTTGATCTAACCCCACGGAACCGGGCCAGCTACAACGTTAAGAAAAAGAGAATCTTACTCAATTGTTGTTTGAAGCAAAATGTGGAAGAGAACCCTACTATCTGATGTTTATTTGATGTTTATCGCCATCCAGAATGGCTGAAAATCGTTCGTCATCTTTAAAATTCATGTCGAATCATTCGCAAAGATTGGCGATTATCTTCGATGACAATCACATATTCATAACCATCTATCGAATAAATACGCACTCATAACCCGGAGGTCGTAGGTTCAAGTCCTTCCCCCGCAACCAAGTAAAAGTCCCTAAGTTAGGGACTTTTTTCATGTTTTGGAGATCGTTTTTTATCACAGAACCGAGCGGAAACCTACTACCTGATGTTTATTTGATGTTTATCAGGATTTTTAGCAAATCGCGTTGGCTGGCGATCATCAACGATTATCAAGAATTGTTACCTATTATATCGGCGATCATCTACTATCGCTGCGGCGAAGAGATGGCGCAGTTATTCTGGTTGAAATGTGCTTAGCTGGTCATACTGAACACCCGTGAGAGATTCACAAACTTCAATGACGTCTACATCACTGCTTGGCGCCTTGCCTTCTTTACGCGCAGCAATCTCGTTCATTAATATCTGATGCTTTTCTTCTGTCATCTTATATCGGCGTGACGCAATAAACGCAATCATCATAAAGATTACAGGGCCCACAAAGAAAAGCAACCGTATTCCGATAACAGTGCTTTGACTCTGCTGGATATTCGCAATATATCCGATTCGTTCAAGAACGACGCCAATAACAAATACGCTCAAAGCCTGCGCGATCTTCCTTATCAGCGTAGACATTCCGGCGTATACGCCTTCCCTGCGCCTGCCTGTAATGATCTCATCGACATCAGAAATTTCCGGAAGAATTGACCACGGAACAAAAGTAGAAGCTGAGCTGCCTATGCCGGACATAGCGGCTACAATATATATCAGGAAAGCAGGGCTGTCTTTTGTAATAAACAACGTGATGAAAAGCCCGGCAAGCCAAACAGCAAGGCCTATTCTTAGCGGCACGGTTTTTCCAAATTTCTTGGAAATCTTACCATGTATCGACATGCTCACTAGCTGAACAACTAAAAGCACACCCAAGACAGCCGAGAACTCGCTCGCGCGATCCAGAACATAGGTTAAGTAGTAGATGAAAAGTGTTGTCAAAAAATCAACGGCAGTCTGCCCTGAGACAAAAAAGCTTGCATGCGTTCGAAAGCTTTTATTCTTGAACGATATAAGCAATTCTTTTATTACATCCTTGAACGCAATCCTGCCAGTTTCTTTGACGGGTCTTTCCCATGTATTCTTAAAAACAACGATCCAAGGCAGTGAATAAAGCAGACCAAATACAGCCGCCATCAACATATAACCCGTATTAATTGACTTTGCGCTGTTGACTATTATCATGGGCAGCACGCCGGAAAGAATTGCCGAAAGTGCAGAAAATGTTAGCCTTACTGTATTAAAAGAAGTTCTTTCCTTGTAATCGGTAATCATGTTCGGCAAAAGTGCATTATACGGCACCATCACCATCGTAAATACAGTGTTGAATAATACGTATGCTGCGGTATAATAGGCGAACAGCGCCCATTGATTGTCGCTTAATACTCTAAACCACAACAGAAAAAAGCTGAAGAATATGGGAATAATCCCTATGAGGAAATAAATTCTTCTTCTTCCAAAACGTGATTTTGTGCGATCACTAAGAAATCCCATCAACGGGTCTGAAACTGCATCCCAGATTTTGCCGATTAAGAAAACGATGCCGGCAAGTGCCGGGCTAAGCCCTGCCACGTCTGTAAGAAAGTTTAGAAACAGCAAACCGATAAGCAAGAACGCACCACCGGCATACATGTCTCCAACACCATAGCTTGCTTTTGTTCCAAATGAATTTTTGTTCATGTTTTTCCTTCTTTTACATACTTATAATAGATCATTTTCTTCTAAAAACTGCTCTACTTCATCGAAATACTTCTCCTTGTCCGTCACAACTGAGCGGGCGTGTTCTGCGCCCTCTGCACCGTAGAAACGCTTTTTACATTTGAGTGCATCGTATATAGCTTGCGCTTGTTCAAAAGGTGTGTTCGAATCACATCTTCCATGTATGATAAACGTTGGCGCAGTTATTTTTTGAGCGCTTTTTCGGGGAGAAGCTGCGCAAAAAGGAACGCCTGTAATAAACATGCTAAGGAACGACGCGATTGGAATAAACGGAAACATAGGAAGCTTATATCTAACTTTTAATTGATACGCTAATATCTCCTTCATGCCGGAGTAAGCACAATCTGCAACGATGAAGCTTACGCGCTCGTCCTTCGCGCCGTGCATGAGCGCTGTTGCTGCACCAAGGGATTCGCCGTGCGTACCTATCCTAATGTCTTCTCCAAATCGATCCATCAAATAGTCATATACCGACATTAAATCATATTGTTCTTTGATGCCGAAAGTTGTGTTAGGTCCGCCGCTTAATCCGTGATAACGATTGTCAAAAACCAGCACGCTGTATCCTAGTTTTAAAAATATCGGAATATATTTAATCGAGCCGAATAGCGAAAATCTATATCCGTGTGCAAGCACGACAATTTTCTTTTCGTCGTCACCTTTTATCCAGAAGCCATGCAGCTTATACCCTTGCTTTACTTGAATATAGACTTCTTCCTTGGGTAGGCTGTTGAAGTAATCTTCTGTGAAGTTGCCGTCTGCTATCTCAATATTATACGTCTCGATATATGTTCGCGTAGTCGGATATAGAGTGAGCTTGACAAGAACGGCACAAAAAACCAACAATAAGAGAATCAAAATGCCAATAACAATAAATATCAATGCTCTTCTCCCTCAAAATATCTATAGCTCTTGCAAGCTATCATTTTGCCGATCACACTAACTTTTCCACTAAGCTCTATGCCGCGCTTGTGCTCGGCATGCAAAGCAGCTAATATATAATCCAGTATTCTTGTAAGAATTGTAGTGTAGAAACTTGACAAATACGCACTAGCATCCATCTGTATCAAATTGGTACTTGTATTTTATTATTGATCACAAAGGATCGTCAACCCCACGCTATCTGAATTTCAACACTCCTCTTGAAAATTTCCTCTCATATTTTCATGATTCTCTCGACAATTCTGTGGGCCGCGCGCAGTTGTGCTGCGTGGAGAGATTTGCCAGAACGATGTGGCGCGTGGCAAACCATCTATAAGCGGCTCGTTCAGTGGCAAGAAGCAGGGTTTCTAGAGCATCTTTCATGATCCAGATTTGCAGGATATCAGTATCGACAGCACCTATATCAAGGCTCACAAGGCGAGCGCGGGAGCCGCAAAAAAGGGGAATGCGATCCCCAAAACCAACGTCGAAACGAATGTATCGGAGTAAGCTCAAATCAGTCGAATACCTTTAAGACATTTTTAATATTAGGAACAAAAGAGACATTGACGATACAATATTTAATACTACGTGCGCTATCATACCAATATATATATTTCTCTTTTTGTATGCGATATATGATACCGGTAATACCGCGATTGATCTAGTAATAACCTCCCAAGGAGACCAAAAGTGATAGGTCGCAAACAAAACTGCGTTTAGAATTATTGCCCACCCTTTTAGCCTTGAAATTCTTGGAAGAAGGTATCCTCTGAAATAGAGTTCTTCAACAATCGGTCCCAAGATATTCCCAAGAACCATAATCATGATCCATGTTATGAGTAGTATTTTTTTTGAACCTTCAAAAGTATTTCCATTAATAAACCATTCAGGTGCCCATGAAAATAGTTTTTCTATTAAAAATCCTCCCACAGGTTTCGAAAGAATCATGAAACACAGACCAGACCATGCGATAATAATAATTCCAAAAACTATGTATTGCCAAACTGATACTTTCTTAGTATACGAAAGCATGCTCTTTAGTGACCATTCTCCATATTCCTTTTTACTTGTAAATAGTAAAATGCCCAACTGAGTTGGTATGAGTGCTATAGGAATAGCAAGGCATAGCGCAAATGCTGGTGGAAATCCTAACTTGACGAAAAACGGGGCGGCAATAATATAGACCAAAAGTATGGGAGCCCCGGGTAAAAGATGAAGCAAAATCGATTTTAATATCGAATGTTGAACCACTTGAATAGATGGCTTTTCTGTTATTGGGCCGCTAGTAATTTCTTGATTCACCGAACTGCGTTGCATTTATTTTCTCTCCACTATACAAAATGCGCTTCGATGCTTTATAATTCATTACCGTCTGAAATCCATTGAAAATAACAATTATGTCTCTAGCGTTTCACTAAACCACCCTCCCAATCCAAACTGAAAATGTGATCAGCCCTCATTTTATGGTCCAAAAATAGAGTTAGTCGTCAGGGTAATTCTTCATTGGTTGGTCTCCGCTAGGTTGCATTGTAATCCAGCACTCCATATCTGTCAATCTCCGCAGATGCGCCCCCTAGGGGGGGCAAAATCTCTGTAAGTGTCTCTGCAGGGACCGCGCGGCCTCATTCGCGGAAAAATTTTCCCGTTTATTCCAAAAAAACGCACGTGAAGAGCCAAAAAACTGCATACCTTAGCCACTTATGAGGCCTTACCATTTTACAGAAATTTTCAGTCAAAGAGCCACGTTTAAGCGTGGCTTTTTTCATGGAGAAAGACATGAGGATTACATTTATCCAGATAATTGAATTGAACTGTTTGTTTTAACAGGCCGCATCATTTATCCTGTATTTAAGATTGCATCACGACCAGTTATCAGAGAAATTCCTTCCTTAATTTCAATGATTCCATGCAATCGGCGAAGGCACTTCCTGGAGAGAGGTGCCTTTCGCATTTCTCCTGTTTTTTAGAGAACAAATGTCTTCCGTTATATGTAAAAGCATTTATATTCTCTGCAGCTGTCTCATTCAATTCAGTATTCCCTCCAATACTTCCGCCGCCTTCTCATCCGCTGTTCGGATCGCGTGCGAGTAGATATTCGAAGTAGTCGATGTCTGCGCGTGTCCGGCGCGATAGCTCACCGTCCGCAGTGGGATCCCCGCCGCCAGCAAAAGTGTGATATTCGTATGCCTCAGTGAGTGTATCGAAATCTGCGGCAGGTCAGTCCGTGCAATGAAATCGTGGAACCAGCCCGTGATACTGTCAGGATGGACCGGCGAGCCGTCCTCCTGCGTGAATATCCTGTCTGAGTCAGCCCACCGATCCCCCATCGCGATCCGCTTCTTCCGCTGCCATTTACGGTGCTCCTTCAACAGTTCGAATGCCTGCTCCGGCAATTTGATCGTGCGAACGGAAGAATCCGTCTTTGTCCCTTTGGTGAAGATCCCTTTGCCTGATAGATACTGCGACGTGCGGCAGATCGTAATCATATGGTTGCTGAAGTCGATATCCTTCCACTCCAACCCGCACAGTTCTCCGCGACGCAGTCCGCTGTAGAGGAACAGTCTGATCATCACTTGATTCTGGTACGATTCTTTGTCCAGAAGATGAAGCAGTGTTGCCGTCTGTTCCTCGTCCAGGTATTTCGCTTCCTTCCGTTCGTACTTCGGCGGTTGTACCCGTTGTGTCGGGTTGTCCGTAATGACCTGCCAGAATACCGCCTGATTCAGGATAGACGAGATCAGTCGATGGTGATGACTGATCGTCTTCCCCGCCAACTGCTTCACCGGCTTCGAAAATTCGATGCCTTCCTCGAAAGGAACATCCAAGATATCGCATGCTTCCTGCGCAATGCGGAGGTCTACACCCTGTCCTTTAATCAGGCGGTAAATCGTATTCACATGACACCCTGCTTCGTCGGCCAGTGTCTGCCGCGTCATGCCTGATTGCTCAAATGCAGTCAGCAAGTAAGAGGTTGCTTTGTACGACACCCCGCTCTGGTTTTTTACACTCTGTAAACTTGCGTAAAATGCCATCAGGTGGTGAGGCTGTAGCTTGTCCAGCCGGATATGCCCGATCGCAGGGAGGATGCGCCTTAACAACTCCTTATACCGTACCAACGTTTTCGGAGCGAGGTTCGGTTCGGCATAGTCGCGTCTCCACCGGTCCACGAACTCCGCGAAGGTCACATGCCCGTCCAGGACCTGTCCGGAGCGCACCTTGCGCTCAAACAGCGCTGCCTGCAGGTTGAGTGCTTCTTTGACCTGACGCTTCGTCATCCCCGGCTCCGGTCGCCAGGTCATGAGCTTCCGTTTCTGCCGTCCGTCTGCGCCGTACCCTTCGCTCACCATGATCAGATACCCGCCGTTTCGTTCTGTAATGGTTGCCATATATTCGCATCCTCCCTTCTTCCGTCATTGGACATGTTCCCTCTTGTCGAACCTACAATCAAGTTCTTTTCCGATGTTTATCGAGAAATTTAACCGTTCCCCTCCATGCATTTTGCCAGATGGTCCTGCAGCAGGTCGATATCGATCAGATACTTCTTTCCGCACTTCACCCGCGGTATTTTACCCGATATGATTAAGCAGCGTACATAATTGGCTGAGATCGCCGTGTCCGGATCCGCTTCCCTGATATAGGCATACACTTCAGAGAGTGTACGCATACGCGGGATACGGAGCACGGCTCCATGGTCTTCTGACATTCGTTCCTCCTTTCTTTGTCCAATCATTTCTTCCGCCGCGTCTATTTTCATTTTTAACGTCTTTCTCTATCTCTCGAAAATTACTCGTCTGCTAGTCTTGATCCATCTGTTCGGCGGATGGTTGCAATGTGCAAAATTCGACTTTTTTGCTCATTCCGCTTGTTTTATTTCGAGTTTCCAAAAACCGCTAAGGTATGGGATTTTTTACGGTTTTTCCTGCGTTTTTTTGGAATAAAACGGAAAATATTTCCGCGTATGAGCCCGCGCGGTTATGCGTTGAATGGCTGTAGAGATTTACACCCCCCTGCGGGGTTCCTTGAGTTGTTCTCAATATTATCTTTAGTTTGGTGAAAGGCTTATGTATGCCCTGCTACTCAAGCAAAAACCGATACCAGCGGGATATTTTCGCTGGTATCGGTACTGTAAAAAGACATCAAAAAGATGTAGAAGCAAGTATCTCACCCGGTGGATCGCCATGGATTCTATATGGCTCAATACGGCAAGTGACGACTCGAGAAAAACTATTCCGTTTCACAAAATTCATCACACGCCTTGAGTTTCACAAGGGGGTAAAAACTCCCGCTTTCAGTTCTGTCGGCCGAACCCTTGCAAAGCGAAAAAAAGCCCGTTTTATGCGGGTTTCAAGAAGATTGCTTGCTTCGTAAAATTGGCTCCTATGGTCGGGTTTTTCCCTATTCCCCCATTTATATGCCGCGTGTGTTTGGAAGAGCTGGTGGCCCCCGGTCGCCGGAAAATACAACATAGTTGTTATGACGGGGGGGGGATTTAGATGCTCTGAATCATATACTTTGCGCTAGACGCATGGGCATACTTCAATAATGTCAACCCCGATTAACGTATTCCAACACAGGCTTGCAAACGTATTCAATGGCGAGCTGTAGTTTAACTAATAATATCGACTCTTACTGGTTTTGATGTACTCGACGCGATTCGAACATGCGACCTGCAAAGTCAGAGACGACCAATTATTTTGGCGCAATCTCATGTAGTCTTCAACTATCGCCCGTTATTGGGCATAATTTTTGAGTCGACCTTTAGTAATTTTCGCTATCTCATGCGATTTGACGCAACCTCTTGCGATCATGTGCGTCAAATAATGCGTCAGAAGAAAGCGTAAGAATTTTGAATACAAAATAATGTCGGCTCCGAGACGAAGTCGATGCGACGTATGAAGACACACCGACAGATAATTATATAATAAATCTTTCAATGTAATGTATACTGAATCGTATATGAATGCTGGAATGCCAAGAAGATTGCCTTGTTCATGGGCAATTAAAACATTCCATTGTATGCATGCTCTTATATCGGTCGGTTAAATAAGCGATCAACCATGCATCTATTGACAATATATACTCCCGATTGGGTGGGAGGCAAATATACCACCTTGTCCAACAACCGCATTAATGGCAGAGGGATCACTTCTTCCCCTTTTCAAAAATCCAGTATTACATCCCTTTGCATCGGCAGCTGCTCTACAATTGAATTGAATGCTGAAGGAGCTTCGGCTGAATGCTCGACGCTTTCACTCAGAATTTTAATATTGCCCTCATATACAGCCACCTTGGTTGAAGTCGATCCTTGATTGATTGCTAAGTCTCTCATTCGTTTAACCACCATCCAAAAAGACGGATTGAGTCAACCTCCCCGCATATTCTTGGTTGCTCTTACAGGCTCATACCTTCCTTCAACGCCTTAAGGTTGACTTCCAGCATTTTCTCGGAAATAATACACTTCATTACTTCCTGCCAGTTAATATCCAGCAAACCCAAAGCAACTACAAGCAATCCCAGCAAGACAATGTTCTGCGTACGGGCATTTCCAACATCTTCGGCGATTTTTGATGCCTTCAAAGCAACGACATGAACTGCCGCTTTCTTAAGGCTTTCTATAATTCCGTTAGGATATTCCTCAGTTCCTGAAAGCACAGACTGTGAATAAATCTCATGGTCGTTGATGATCATAGTTCCTCCAGCTTTAAGCTGGTCAAGGTACCGAAGCGCTTCAGTCTTTTCAAAAGCAACGATGACATCTGCTTCCCGGCTGCATATAATCGGAGAATACACTTTTCCCCCATATTTGATATGGGTGGTCACGCTGCCTCCTCTTTGCGCCATCCCATGAATTTCAGACATTTTTACATCATAACCTGCTCGCATCAAGCCTTCCGTCAGTATTTTGGATGTGAGTATGGTTCCCTGTCCGCCCACCCCGACAAGCATTATGCTTTTATTCATTCTGCTCACCCACCTTTATGATTGCATTAAATTTACACACCTGTTGACACAGGCCACATCCATTACATTGAGTTCTATCCATTATGATCTTCTCATCTTTGAAAGCGATTGCAGGACATCCGGTTCGCAAGCAAGCCTTGCACTTTTTACATTTCTCGGAATCGGAATAACAGTATTGTCCCGCTCTGCGCTTTTGGACATCCTTAACCAGTGCACACGGCTGCTTAGTGATAATGACAAACAGTTCTTTAGAGGTGTATGCCATCCGCACCGCTTCTTCAGTTGCCTTGAGGTTGTATGGATTAACAATAATAATGTTATCCGGCTTTACTCCAACAGCTTTGACAATCGCAACGAGGTCAATGGCCGGAGCTTCTGCACCCATAAGATTCTTACCGGTTCCCGGATTTTCTTGGTGACCTGTCATCGCGGTGATGCTATTATCCATCAGAATGACTGCCATACCGCTTTGGCTGTAGACTGCGTCAATAAGGCTGGTAATTCCTGAGTGGAAGAATGTCGAGTCTCCCATGATCCCGAAAACCTTTTCTAGGCGGCTGCCTTTTTTCGCTGCTTTATCAAATCCAATACCAGCCGAGATACCCGCCCCCATGCAGATGCAGGTATCCAACATATTCAGCGGAGGCACCATTCCTAAAGTATAGCAGCCGATATCTCCTGTTACCACGATGTCTTTACACTTTTTTAGTGCCAGAAAGAGGGGCCTGTGAGGACAGCCCGCACAAAGCACCGGAGGGCGGGAAGTCGGATTTTGATCCACAGCGTAACACTCAGGTTCATCCTCGGAAAGCAATAATTTACGAAGAATTTGGGTGTTGAGTTCTCCACAGATCGGAATTAAATCTTTGCCTTTGCATTTAACACCCAACGATTTTACATGCATCTCCAGATAGGGATCGTTCTCTTCTATAACATAGAGCGTCTCCACCTGAGCGGCAAATTCCTTCACCGTTTTTTCAGGAAGAGGGTACGTCAACCCCAACTTTAAATATGAAGCATTTTCTCCAAAAACCTCTTTTGCATGCTCATAGGCAATACCGCTGGTGATTATTCCAACCTTGTTGCTTCCAAATTCAATCCGGTTGAAGCTGCAGTTCTCAGCAAATTCCTTCAATTGGCCGATCTTCTCTTCTACAATTGGGTGTCGACTCTGTGCATTTGCAGGTGTCATAACATATTTTGCCACGTCTTTAGCGTAGGTTCTAACACCGACTTCAATACGTTCTCCACACTCTACTATTCCTTTACTATGGCAAACACGAGTTGTCACTCTGAAGAGCACCGGAGTGTCAAACTTTTCACTCAGATCAAATGCTGCCTTTGTAAAATCCAAGCATTCCTGGCTATCGGAAGGTTCCAGCATCAGCACCTTAGCATGTGGCGCAACCCAGCGGTTATCCTGCTCGTTCTGTGAACTATGCATTCCGGGGTCATCCGCTGTGACAACAACCAGACCACCATTGACACCTGTGTATGCTATTGTGTACAGAGGATCGGATGCAACATTCAACCCTACATGCTTCATCGCTGATAAAGATCTAGCACCTGCGATGGAAGCACCGCAAGCTACCTCAAGCGCAACCTTTTCATTGGGTGACCATTCCGAATAAATTTCTTTATATTCTGAAATGTTTTCTAGAATTTCGGTACTAGGGGTTCCGGGATAGGCTGCAGCAATGGCACATCCCGCTTCGAATGCTCCCCGAGCGATTGCTTCATTCCCTGTCATGATTTTTTTCATATGCGATTCTCCCTACCAACTCATACTTTTGCGTTTAGCATATCTAAACTGCTTCAGTTGTATATGTAAATTATGCAATGGTCCAAAATAGCAAGATATTATGATTGAAACATCATCCACTTGTGGAATGAGAAACCCGTATTTTTGAGAATATCGCACGAATGTGGACGCAAAGCGTAAGCCTCACTACTTCTTATTGGATCATTTTTCAACTATAATGACTGGCCCGATTTTCGCTTATTAAAGCAAGTGGCTCTTCATATTCTCCGAAGAGCTTTATGAAAACAAATTCATTTTTACTATTACTTGAAAGAATTAGGTATACAAGCTGAGTGTAAACAAGTAAATTCATTTCTCCTTCTTGTGCTATATCGACTTCTCAATCTGTCGTATCGCTTCGATAATGTTTTCAGGTTCCGAAGCAGTACGTATACGAATGCAGTTTTTTGAAAGATTAATAAATCCATAATGCGGCTCTACGAAAATATTATGTTCTAAAAAGATTCTGAACAGGTCCGTCTCACTGTCAGGATGCTCCAATACCATAATAGGCGTAGTTTCACTTGTCTCCCAAACTTTAATCTTCTTCAGTGCTCCGATAATTTTTTTCTTTGCGTCCGCAACTTTTTTTCTGGACTCAATGAAAAAGCGTTCATCCAGTATGGCTTTATTGAACAATGCTTCCGCAACAGCGGATACGCAAAAAGGAATATTTACTTTATCGTATAGTTCTATAATTTCTGGAGTTGAAATGATATACCCTAGCCTCAAACCTGCCAGCCCAACCCCTTTCGAGGCAGACTTAATAACGATCAAATTATCAAATTCACTTAATAAATTGACGGCTGAATTGTCTTTTTCCATAAATTCGCCATATGCCTCATCCACCACGACTACTACTCCCATCTCTCTCGCACGAACTGCCATTCTTTTGACAGATTCAACCGGGATGATTTGACCGGTCGGGTTGCTGGGATTGTCAATATAGACAATGCTATATTTGGCGCTTAGTTTTCCAATGATTTCATCTATATTAATCTGAAAGTTGCTTTTCCTTCTTAACGGTATAGCATCAAAATGTCCTCCAAAAACAATCACCTGAGTATAAAAATCCGGAAATTGGGGACAGAACCCCAGGGTATGGCAATCACTGTCAACAAAAATTTTCACGACCTTTTCTAACACGCCAATCGACCCGACTCCCACTCTGATATTGTCGGCGGTAATTTTACAGGTTGGATCAAAGCTTTTGCTGATGACATCTCTTAAATGTAAATAGCTTGCATCCGGGTAAAAGTAATTCAGATCCTTACACTTAAGACCTTCGATAAACTCTTCTAGCGCCGTGGCCACAAACTCGGAATGGCCGTAAGGGTTGACTCCCAAGGAGCAATCAATTACCTGATCTTGAGGTACTTGAAACACTTCGCTCGGGGTATATGCATAACATTGGTTTGAGTAGTTTTGCAGGCTTTTCCGCATCCTGTATCTCATCAGTACCCCCATTGGTCCGGATTAGCAATTTGCTTCGTTAATCCGTATCTCTTCTCCTCTTGTGATTTGCAATATAAAGCATTACCGATATTTTGTTGCCATATTAATTCTTTCTTAAAGCGTTATGCCTATTCCACCATCTGCTGAAATTCGGCGGAAACGTTGTCGTGTTAAATAATTATTATTGCTGGCCTTCTGTAACCCCGTTTATCTGGTCAGCATAGATATACTCATACTCGTATTTTCTGGACTTCTCATTAATTCGTCGGTTTTCAATATATTAAGTGCCTTGGCCACATGCCTATATGGATAGCGGGAGGTAAAACCTCCCGCCTTAATAAATCCATCTGTTTACTGGCGAGCCGAGAAATCAGTTAGTCCAATACATATCGTAGCATGTGACGCTTTCCACTGGTACATCGAAGCAGAGGTTTGCGTTAGTTGCTGTAAGATTTGTGGCATATACGAACGGGGCATATACTGCATCATCACTGATAATGTTTACAGCATTTTTGTACATTCCCTCGCGCACAGTGAGGTCCATTTCCTGAGAAGCGGTGTCAAATATTCCATCGACGGTTGGATTACTGTAACGCCCCATGTTTAGCACGTTGATAAACTGCGTAGTAAAGATCAACCGCCAATATTGGAAATCATAGGGCAAGCCAATCGATCCGATTGCAATATCATAAGCTCCTGTCCCGAAAGCTGCAAATAAAGTGTTTCCCTCTACTGTTTCAATGTCACAAGTAATTCCTACTTCGGCAAAGTTCCTTTGAATCACTTGCGCGGCTTTGCTAGCCTCGCCACCCAATGTCTTGATCGCCGAGATTTCTAGCCCATCGGTATAACCTGCCTCAGCTAGCAGTTCTTTTGCTTTTTCAGGATTGTATATATATTGGTTATCAGGTTTGCACGCCCCAAAAACCACATCAGGCACCATCGAATCAGCAACAATGCCGGTTCCCTCAAACGCTATGGTGTTTATAGATTCGCGGTCGATTGCATAGTTAATCGCTTGGCGCACCATCAAATTGTCAAATGGTGCTTTTTCTAAATTCATAGTAATGAAATACGGGCGTGGCAATGCGTATGAGTATGTTTTGTATTCCTCGGAAGTGCGAATCTGTTCCCAACTTGATGCCGGAACCTGCATCATATCCAACTCGCCAGACTCAAACGCAATCACCATCGTAGATTGGTCCGGTATAACTTTGTATGTCAGGGTTTTTATGCTAGCTTCGCCGCGATAATAGCTTTCAAATGCATTCAACTTATATTTCTGATCTGGAACGCTTTCATAAAGATAGTATGGACCCGTACCGCATGTCTGCTCAGCTATCTTTTCTCCAGCCGTTGTAACAAAGTTTTCGCTCATGATGATAATATTGCAAAGATCATTGATAAAAGTCGCCGATTTTCCTCTTAATGTAATCATAACCGTCTTGTTATCCAACGCTCTTACCTCAGAGACTGCGCCGGTATAGCTTTGCATTACAGGAGATTCCATTGCGCGGTTGAACGAAAAAACAACATCCGACGCTTTCAATTCAGACTTATCGTGGAATTTTACCCCCTGACGGATATGGAATGTATACGTGATTCCGTCTTCACTTATGTCGTAACTTTCAGCTAGGCGAGGCTCAAATTCCTTGGCAACCGTACCATCGACCTGCTTTTTAAATACTTCAGCGACAAGAGGCTCGTAAACGTTGGCAAGTAAAGAAATTACCGGGTCGGATACGTTATAATATGGATCAAACGTTGCAACAGTCATTGGGAGCATCAAATTCAAATCCGTCCTAGTAGGGGCTTCTGCCGCGTCAGCCGATGTTCCCGTGCCAGCCGATGTCTCCGTGCCAGCCGACATCCCCACATCGGCTGAGGGCGCACATCCGAACATTAACGATATTGTCAGCACGATAGATATAACAAGCACAAGCGTTTTGTTCATATTTCCCTCCATCAAGTCAAATATTCCCAATAGGGTACATAAATTATAGCATCGACTGAAAATTCGCATGTGTGTTTCGTCTGTGTTTGTTTTGTTGATTTTCATACATGTATCCTAAATTGCCCTGTGTTTTCAGATTGCCAAAAAGATTGGCTAAATTAAACTGTACATAATAGTTTAGGTATGGCATTTTTCAGAAGAGAAAAAAGAGATCAATCCATGAAAGAGAAACGAGTAAGAAAAACGTTCAGCGAAGAAAAAAAAACAATTGGTTGAGCTGTTCAACCACGGCAACCTCAAAAGTAAAATTATCTGGGAGTACGATTTGACTGCCTCAGCCTTTTTCAAATGGGTCAAGCGCGTCAATGAAACGGGCTCCAGCCGCAAGAAAGACAACCGAACCATTGAAGAGCAATCATTGATCAAGCTTCGTATATCCGCATAGGAACAAGATGGGCGTATGTCTGCATCCCGCTTGAGCTCCGAGCTCGGGAAATCATCGGACAAAGCGCAGGCGCAAATAAAAACACCGATCTGGTACACAAGGCATTTTCAACGGTGAAGGGAAATCTATTCGACATTCAAATGTTTCACACGAATTGGGGCAGCGAGTTTGATAATATGCTAATCGACGAGTTGCTCGACAGTTTCCATATCAATGGTTCACTGAGTATGAAAGGCTGCCCTTATGACAATGCTGTCGCCGAATCAAGCTTCAAATTGATCAAGATTGAATTAATTATCTTTTGCACCGCTATTAAAACGTTAGAGCAGCTCCAGCTTGAGCTGTTGGATTATGTTCATTGGTTCAACAACATCCGTTTATATAGAACACTTGGATACTTGTCTACAGCAGCGCTTAAGAGATCCCTTACCTTATAAAATCTGTCCGACTTATTGCTGATAATCCTAATTATCATATGCTAAGTTCAAAGTAAAGTAAAAGCATATTCTGCCGCCTTCCTGTTTTACGCCGAAATGGCTATTATGCATTTGGAGAATACCTCTGACAATCTCAAGACCAATTCCCTGACTAGGCAGACGTGTCGTAGAATCCTTTTCCGCACTGTAATAACGTTCCCAGATGCGATTTAAATCTTTATCCGATACATGCCCGTAATTCGATATCCCAACCGTCACGAGTTGACCCTGTTGGGTAACTTCTACCTCAATTCGCTTGATCTCGGTCGAATACTTGATTGCATTCGATATCAGGTTTGTTAATACCTGTTCAATACGGCGTCCATCCGCTATCACAATTAAATCAAGTGATTGTACATTCAATGTAAAATTCTCTTCCGCTAATTTCTCGGAAAAGCGAGATAGCGCAATGTTGATCAGGTCATTGAGCTCAACTGATCCTGGATTGTACTCAAGGTAGCCTGCTTGCATTTTTGTCAGTTGAATGGTATCATCAATCATTTGGGTAAGATTTTCAATTTCGTGTTCAATAATATTGAAGTAGTATTGCGGTTTTTTTTCAAATTTTTGTTTTTCGATTACTTCAACGTAAAGTGATATTATACCTAGAGGCGTCTTGAACTCATGCGCTAGATCTGCGAGAAGCATTTTCATTTTCATTTCGTTTTGGCATGCATTGTCGGCAGATTTTCTAAATTCATCCATCGCACTCTCAAGGTTATCCGCTAAAAGGTTAATGTTTGATGATAACTGTCCGATTTCGTTTCTGGAATTAATTATAGTCCGAACGGAAAAATCCTGATGGGCCAGCTTTTCAGTCACTGAGGATAATTTTCTTATGGGGGCACTGAACCGCCTCGATAGTATGTAAGCTGTTACCGTTAATGCAAAGCATAAAAATATAAATATAAAATAGAAGAATTTATTAAAATATCGGCCCTCAGTGCCAGTCAATATAATTTGCCGGATCGTAACAAAATAGAGCGTTTGCTCATTAATTTGGCGAGTTTGCGAAATAACATAGTATACTGTTCCTGTATTATCGGTAAACGGAAATTGTGCAATTTTGGCTAAATGCGCGTCAATATCCGTGCGGTTTATCAGGCAATCCTTTACTAGGTCATAAATATACCATGCGCGGTTTTCCATTCTACCCCCTCCCTGCTGGTAGTACTTGCTCTGAACTGAATTGAATATCATCAGATTCGCACTATCATAATTATTATAAGTTGAGGGTTGACGAATTAGGTATGTTTGCTTTTCAGATCTTATCAAGGTCGGTTCATAGTATGTACTGCTGCCTAACCGCACTGCCTCAACATTTAGTTTTTCATATACACTAATGTTTGTCAGTTTATTGATTCTCTGCAGAGGAATTTTGTACATCACATTATTAGAATCGCAAAGCGTCAGCATACTCAATTGATCGAAAAAATATCGATCCATAATCAGGTAATCTTTGTTGAACACCAATATCGGGGCTTGATGTTTTATTGTATATTCACGCAATGCCTCATTAACCTGTTCTTCGCCACCGTCCGAAAATTCATCTGTTATTCTCTTAAACTCTGATCGAATATCGTTAAGCATTGAAAATTTGTAAAACTGGTTAAAATAATTCGCGAATATTAACGTTTGAATAACAAGAACTAATAAGAAAATAAAAAGCAACGATAAAAAAACTTGTAATACAATGGAGACTTTAAACGCTTTATAAGCATTTCTCATACTTATAACCTACAGAGATCACCGTTTTTATACAAGAGGACTGCGCGCCCAGTTTCTTCCTTATATTTTTGATATGATTGTCAACTACGCGCGTATCGCCTGTATATTCGTAACCCCAAACAACGTTCAACAAATAATCCCGCGTCAAAACACGCCCTTCGTTATTAATTAGCATCCGTAATATCTGAAATTCTTTATGTGTCAATCCAACGTCAGTGTCATCCACAAAACAGCGAAAAGCATCCTCCTCAAATTTTACTCCATGCTCAGAAGACGTTTGGGTCGCGTCTGCTTTGTTCTGTCGAGCCAGTATGCGCTTAACTTTCATAGCAAGAATAGATGCTTTGAATGGTTTAGCAATATAATCGTCGGCGCCAGACCGATAACCCATCATGAAATAATCGTCATCACCGAGCGCGGTCAGGAATAGGATGGTAACCTCAGAAACTTTCCGAAGCGAGGAACACACTTCAAACCCACTCATGTCAGGCAGCATAACATCAAGAATCACAAGATCAACCGTGTTACAATGAAACATCTCCAACGCTACTTCACCGCAATCGGCCTCAAGCACTCTTAGTCCTTCATCTCGCAGGAACAAAGCAATCACATGGCGCAACTTTTCTTCGTCTTCGACCACTAAAACGGTTTTTTGAATTTTTATCCCTCCTATAAAAAACATATACGCGAGTCCTCTCTCATGATAGATAATACCACGTTGCTTGGAAGAGCGTAAGAGGCGCTCTAGATCCATCACTCAACTTAAATGTCTTTTTCGCGTATTAATTCATCCCGAAGTAGTATTATATGTTTGATTGTAAAATGATATTCCTCACGCATAAGCGGTAGCTCTGTGACGGTCAGAATCTTGCCAAGATTCTCACGTCTCTTCTAAATAGCAGTTTAAATCATCATTCAATAATACCACTCTAACGTTTTCCGCTTTGGTAATCCTAACAATCCGTCCTACCTTTGTCACGAAAATCATTTTCCATTCAGCCTGGTCTGAATCTACCGCGCTGTCCTTAAGATAGTATAGCTTCTTTGACTTAATATTGTAGCCTCACTGGTTAAATATGTACTCGGTACTCTCAACTTCGGCGTGGAGCGGCGCATAGATATCGCGCACCCCCTGCCCGGAATTTTCAGGAACATACTCGTATTGACATCGTTCACAGTAACAACGGACATCATTGAAATTTATTGAGATGGGGAAGCTGGTCGCACCATTTTCCCCTTTACGCGCTCAGGAAATGATTCTTTTAGTTTTCTCGTACGTGTCCCCATATATTTATTTTCTACACCAATTCATCTGTTCTTCGAAAATAGCTTCATCTTCTGATTTTATCCTCTGAGGCTAGATGGCAGGCTACATAGTGTTTGGGGGATATTTCCGTCAATTGCTGTGGAGCTGAGCATAGGTCGCTGACATATGGACATCTCGGTGCGAATCTGCAACCAGACTTGGGATTAACCGGATTGGAAACTTCTCCCCTAATAACCTGTACTTTTTTGTCCCTCGCATTAACTGTTGGAACCGGTATAGCCGCCAGCAATGCGTGTGTATAAGGGTGTTTGGGATTATTAAAAAGCTCCCGTGAAGGCGAAAGCTCGATGCACTGCCCAAGATACATCACTGCTATATCAGTTGAAATATGCCTAACAACTGACAGATCGTGTGTGATAAACATATAGGTAAGGTCCATGTCTTGTTGCAGGTCCATCATAAGGTTCAATATCTGTGCCTGAATGGAAACATCGAGCGCTGAAACCGGTTCGTCACAAACAATAAACCTTGGATCAAGCGACAACGCACGAGCAATGCCAATGCGTTGCCGACGTCCCCCGTCCAGTTCGTGCGGATAAGCTGTCGTCAAACGTTCAGCAAGTCCTACAGTATCCATCAGGCTGTGCACCCGTTCCATCATTTCCCGTTTGGTTTTATACTTCCTATTAATAATCATGGGTTCTGCAATGAGTTCTTCCACAGACATTCGGGGGTCGATTGAGGAATATGGATCCTGAAAAATGATTTGCATCTTGTTACGCATTGTTTTCATCTGTTTTCTGCTTAACGCGGTGATGTTTTGATTCTCATACCATATCTCCCCTTCGGTCGGTTCATGCAATCGTAGCAAGGTCCTCCCCAATGTTGTCTTTCCGCACCCTGACTCTCCGACCACACCAAGTGTTTCTCCCTCATTGATGCATAAATTAATATTATCCACTGCGTGTAGGTTGCCCTCTGGTACTTTGAAATACTTTTTAAGCCCTATTGTTTTGATTAATACGTTTGACATAAGGTCTCTCCTTCCCGGGCATAGAGATGGCAGGCGATCCTGTGCAACCCATTAATCCACTCTCCCGGCTCTGAAGTTTTACATACTTCCATGCAGCGGGGGCATCGTGGTGAAAATTTGCATCCAATCGGCAGGTTTGTCGGATCTGGCATTAAACCATCAATCGGATGAAGCCGGTCAGTATCCATTTCAAGTCTCGGTATGGATTTAAATAATCCAATTGTGTAGGGATGATGCCTGTCACCGCTATAGATATCCTCCATTGTGCCGTATTCAATGATTTCGCCAGCGTAAATAACCGCAACTTTATCGCAAATTTGCGCCACAATGCCCAAGTCATGCGTAATTAGAATCATCGATGTATCGAGTTTATCGCGAAGCTCAGCCATCATCGCAAGCACTTGAGCTTGAATGGTGACGTCCAGCGCGGTAGTTGGTTCATCTGCGATCAATAGCTCGGGTTCACAAGCTAAAGCTATCGCTATTACTACACGCTGCTTCATTCCGCCGGAAAACTGATGCGGATAGTCCTTTTTTCGGGAAGCCGGTATACTTACCAACTCCAGAACTTCATCAACACGCTTCTCGATCTCTGCTTTTGACCGTTTGGCTTCGTTGTGCAGTATCAGTGCTTCGGCAATTTGGTCGCCCACAGTTAATGTTGGGTTAAGTGCCGACATGGGATCCTGAAATATCATTGATATCATGTCGCCACGTATCGCCCGCATTTCTGCTTCCTTCAATGACAGCAGGTCTATATCCTTAAACCGGATGCTACCGTTTACAATGCGTCCAGTTTTTTCAGGAAGCAAGCGCATGATTGAAAGTGCTGTCGTCGTCTTCCCTGCGCCAGTTTCCCCAACAATCCCAATTGCTTCCCTTTGGTTCAGCGACAGCGACACTTTATTGACTGCATGAACCGTTTCAAGGTCAGTTTTGTAAATTACCTTTAAGTTTCTGATTTCTAACAAACTTCCGTCCATAAAATTTATCCTTTATTAGCTCTTTAACCTTGGGTCAAGCGCATCCCTGAGGCCATCGCCGATCAAATTGAGAGACAGTGCAGCAAGAAGAATTGCGCCGCCTGGAAAATATAGCAGGTATGGACTTTGTCGCATGTATTCCTTCGCATCTGAAAGCATGACTCCCCATTCCGGTTGGGGCGGTTGTACACCCATTCCGATAAAGCTCAATGCAGCGGCCGCTAATATCATTCCAGCCATCGCCATAGTAGCCTGTATTATGATTGGACCGATTGCATTTTTCAAAATATGTTTGCCCACGATTCGCATATCGGAAGCGCCGTACGCACGCGCAGCCTCAATATATTCCTGTTCAGTAATAGTCAATATTACTGACCTTATGAAACGCACAAAGTAAGGAACAGTAGAAATGGTGATTGCTATCAGCATGTTTAACAGGCTTGGCCCTAATGCAGCTACAATCGCCAGCATAAGAAGGATCGGCGGAATAGTACTAAATACGTCGCAAAAGCGCATAATGATGGTATCCACTATGCCTCCATAATAACCTGAAAATGAACCCAATATGCATCCAATTGTCAAAGAAATAAGCGCTGTAATAAAGCCAATAGCCAACGATATTCGCGCGCCGTGAATTACGCGGGTGAACAGGTCACGACCAAACGCATCAGTTCCAAAAAGGTGCTCCGCAGACGGTGGTAATAAACGCTCATTCGCATTCTGAGTTATTCCGTTCATATATGGAGAAATCCAATCCGCAGAAATTGCCAGCAAAATAAATATTACGATTACAACTAAGCCTACGATGGCTTTTTTGTTTTTTTTAAAACGACGCCATGTTTCTTTGATTTGGCTTTGTTTTTTTATCTTTATCATATTCATAATGCTCTTCCTATCTGGAGAATCTGGCTTTTACTCGTGGATCTACAAAGCCATACAGAATGTCAATAATAATCATGATGATGCAGAATATCGTCGCCAAAAAAATGGTGGAAGCCAGCACGAGCGGTATATCCTTCATCTTGATTGCGTTGACAATCAAGGAACCAATACCCGGCAAACCAAAAACCGACTCTATTATGATGGTACCTCCCAGCATCATTGCAAACGTGACACCCATTTGTGTGATGACCGGCAGCAACGCATTTCTCAATGCATGCTTGAACACGACGGTTCTTTCAGGCGCACCTTTAGCGCGAGCTGTACGGATGTAATCTTGTCTAATGGTTTCAAGCATCGTCGTCCGTGTGATACGCATAAGTTCTGATCCTGGCGGAAGCGCCAGCGTTATGACAGGCAAAATAAAGCCTTTCCAGCTTTCTATTCCGTTCGACGGAAGTAATCTTAACTGTAACGAGAATAGCAGTATAAACATCATCCCGAGCCAAAATCCCGGAACTGCGGCAAAAAACATCGCCATAAAAGTCGTCACTGTATCCGTGATTGAATACTGTTTTACCGCAGAATAAATTCCAATTGGGATTCCTATAGTGGCCGCAACAGCTACAGACAGAAAAGCCAATGTGAGCGTAGTTGGGAATCGGAGCATGATATCGTCAAAAACTGGCTTTTGGCTAAGATAAGAATTTCCGAAATCGAGTTTTGTTACTGCATTAATGACGTAATTAAAAAATTGAATAAAAAATGGCTTGTCATAACCAAGTTGATGGTTTAAATTATCAATTGCATTCTGTGTAGCGCTGGTACCAAGGATAATACGTGCCGGGTCGCCAGGTGTGAAAGACATAATAGAAAACGTGATGAGTGTCACTCCAAATACGATGGGTAGGATAGATAGTATTCTTTTTAGTACGTATCTTACCATACTGATTCCTCCAAAGCGAGTTCTGCAACTTTAGCAGTTATATCATGACCAGGAAATACCGCCTCACAAGGCATATTCAGAAAAAAGTTTTTTCACTTATTTTTATATACTGGGTACTTGCGGTCATCGTTTGAGCTTACGGGCACCCCGCTTTTCCGGCTCTGAAATAGTATTCGGCGAATAAACTGCATCAAAGACGAAATCAAGTTTCAACGCTGTATCACTGATAAAGATTTAAGTTCAAGCTCTCAGTATGCCCTTATAAAAATATTTTAACTTGATTCAGTCTGTAACATATGTATTTTGTGTATGTTCTGCATGTTATTTAATTATTCATAACAGGAAATTACGGCTCATATTTCCATGAACCTATACGACTACATTCAAAACTCAGATGTCGACGTTAATAGCGCACAGGTACTGGTGAGACATGCAGAAACGTCTGCAACCGGAGTCGCTGCAAAATTTTGGATAAGGAATTAAGCAGCAAGGTGTCGAACTTTGTAAGCCGACCCAGTTTGGCAGGGAGTCTCTGCATCGTGATTCTGCAAATAAGGAAAGGCAAGCTAATAGGCCAATAGCCGATCACGACGGCTCCTCCAAACAGCCCCCGTCAGAATTTTCTTACTGCGATTAAAAGTATTTAGGAAGGAAAATGTCCGAGACGATAAGGCCAAAAGAGGATGGCTACTTTCATAAAGAAATTATTCGCCTAATAGTTTATCTAAATATAAGCAATTGTGGCTTTTAGTGGTGGGGGCGAAGCACACTCTATTTTGAATAAACAATATGAAAAACATTTGTGCAAATGAACATCAATTTACGGTTAATTTTAACAACATTAATATTACCGGGACGATCAAACATATTCCGATTAATTGCAATATTCTGCTTGTCCGCTTAAACATCACGATTGATGTTTCTGTAACATTATTTTTATTGCAAATTGAGTTTTATGATCCACACCTTATTATTGCTTATTCTTTAAAAGCGACCGCTTCAATTTCTATTAACGCATCCTTTGGGAGACGCGATACTTCCACGGCTGCTCGCGCAGGGTATTCCGCATAGAAGAAATTTTTATAAACCTTGTTCATGGCTTGAAAATCATTCATATCCGCAAGAAATACGGTTACCTTCACGATGTCGGTCAGCTTCATACCCGCTGAAGTAATGATGGCACGAATATTCTCAAAAGACTTTTGTGTCTGGTGCATAATATCTCCCTCGATGATATTCCCACTTGAAGGGTCGATCGGCAGTTGACCAGACACAAACAGAAAATTCCCGGTTCTTACGCCTTGGGAATATGGTCCAATGGCTTCCGGTGCATCAGGGGTCTGAATGATCCTTTTCATTTGTAATCACTTCCTTATCAAAATGTTGCCGGTTTTAATCTTGCCGTAAAGTGCCTCAGCAGAGGGGGTTCAAATTCAAACTCAAGCCCTATAATTGATTCAACTCTTTTTAAAATACTGATCAGGGCTTCGGCAACGACGTCCATGTGATTGTTCGTATAAGTCTTTCTGGGTATCGTGAGGCGGAGTAGTTCCATCGGAGCGACTACCTGCTCACCACTTTCGGCGCTTCTTCCGGCAAGCAGCGAACCGATCTCGACCGCTCGTACACCTGCTTCCAAATAAAGCTCATTAGCAAGAGCCTGCGCGGGAAACTGAAAGCTTGGTATGTGCGGCAGAAACTTCTTTGCGTCCACAAATATCGCGTGTCCGCCGGGCGGGGTCTGAATGGGAACGCCTCCGTCCATTAACCTTTTGCCCAGATAAGCAACTTGCGAAATTCTGTATTCCAGATAGGATTCATCAATGCCTTCGCGCAGTCCCCGGGCAAGGGCTTCCATGTCCCTTCCCGCCAACCCACCGTAGGTCGGGAATCCTTCGTACGGCACCAGCCTTGAACGTGCCTGTGTAAACAGCTCGCTGTCGTTCTTTATACCCAGCAGGCCGCCGATATTTACCAGCGCATCCTTCTTCGCACTCATGGTAAAAGCACTGGCGTAGCTGAACATTTCGCGGACGATATCCGAGATCTGCTTGTTTTCGTATCCGCTTTCTCGTTTTTTTATGAAATATGCGTTCTCGGCAAAACGTGCTGCATCTATCAAAACATTGATCCCGTGTTTGTGGCCAATTTCACTAACGCGCCTAATGTTCTGCATTGACACAGGCTGACCGCCGGAACCATTGCAGGTAATGGTAATCAGTATAAAGGCACAAGCATCGGAACCTTCTTTTTCAATAAATCTCTCCAACTTTTCCAGGTCAAAATCGCCTTTGAAATCATAGGGTGTCGTGGTCTCGAATGCTTTCTCGGTAACAAAATTGACTGGCCTACCACCCGCGAGTTCAATATGTGCGCTTGTCGTATCAAAATGCATATTCCCGATGACATATTGACCCTTGCCAATAAGTAGTGGGAACAGCACATGCTCGGCACCCCTGCCTTGATGGGTTGGGATGATATAGTTGTAGCCAATGATGTCTTTTACGGCGCTTTCCAAATGATAATAATTCCGACTTCCCGCATACGACTCGTCCCCCATCATCATACCTGCCCATTGACTATCGCTCATAGAGCCGGTGCCGCTGTCAGTCAGTAGATCGATATAGACGTCTTCGGCTTTCAGGGAAAACGGATTAAATCCGGCTGCCTCCAATGCTTTGCGCCGCTCTTCGGTGGATATCTGGCGGATTGGTTCAGTCATTTTGATTCTGAATGGTTCTGCATTTATCATGTAAATAACCTCGCTAAATATTATTTGTGAGTGTTTGCCAACATATAATGTATGCACTTAATACGGATAGATCAGCTTTTATATTTATACTAATTTAGTGTAAGATGTTTTTCAATGTGATATCCGTATGTAAACAACTATCAATTATATGAAAAGTCACATAAAAATCATCTTCATGAGATGCATGGTTGAATATTCGAGCAGCGCTGTAATCACGGAAAAAGCTTTGGAAGCAAATGTGTGATGCCACAAACTTATTTCCATAATAATAGTACAACGCACATTGATCGCGTAGGATTGAAACTGTAAATTAATAAGGAGGTGATTGCGTATGTACCAATTGACTTTAAGTCTCGTGAAACTGTATTCATTTCTTCATAAAAAGAAATTTCAATACCCCGTTTATAGCGAAGAGAATCTCGCATATGTCAGGCTGAAAGATCTTATGTGGCTAGCCTATAAAATGATGCTGGGACATCCGATGGAAAAAGGCGAAAAAGATAAGCACATCGAAGAGCATTTTGCGAATCAGAATCTTGAGTTTGTACCCCCTGAAGGTTTTATTAAGAATTCAACCGTAGTGCTCTCCTCGGGTGGTGATTTGCTTGCATCTAGAGATGCCCGACCAGATACTACCCGGCATCTTTGGGATGAGGCGCGGGAGTTCCTTTTTAATGCAGACATTTGCTGTGCCAATCTTGAAACGCCGGTCGTGCCATCAAGGAACGTCTCTTTTCTGCCAGAGAAAATGTCAACGAAAATTGCATTAAATAATTCAGCGGAGATGTTTGACATCTTCTGTCAGGGTGGACGGGGAATCAATATTCTTTCGACAGCAAACAACCACAGCCTTGATATGGGCGAGGAAGGCCTTCTTGAAACGCTCTCCTTTCTGAACAAAAAAGGCTGTAAACATACTGGGACAGCATCCTCTGAGGATGAAAGGGAGGATATTCTGGTTGTCGAGAAAAACGGCATACGGATTGCATTTGTATCTTATACGTACGCGGTAAACGGCAAGAAGATACCAGAAGGGAAAGATTACCTTGTCAACTACGTTCGGCTCAACAAACCGGGAGTAGATCTTTCCATGATTGAACGCCATGTAAAAAAAGCACGGCTTGAGAAAAACGCAGACATCATTGTAGCGTGCCTTCACTGGAGCTTTGAGTTCGAATCTTACCCTTTTCAGTTCCTGATTGAAACAGGTCACAGGATTATGGACCTTGGCGTCGATGTGATAATCGGCAATCATGCCCATGGTATACAGCCACTCGAAAAATATATTTACATTGATCCCTTTTCCGGGCTCGAAAAAGAAGGGTTGATTGCTTATGCGCTAGGGGACCTTGTCTCCTGTACGGAAAAGCACAACCTTACGCCAAATTCCCGAATCAACAACCTCCTGCGCCTGGAAATAATAAAAGGCAGCCTTGGTGGGAAAACCACAGCACGAATATCCGACTTAAAAATACAGCCTATGTACTTTTACACAAAGAAGGAAAATGGCAAATGTGTTGATTACAAGCTTTTAAATCTTAAACATTTGCTTGATGAGATCGATGCGGGCACCAGTAACAGTAGCCTTAGCAGCGCAGAAATTCTTGAGGTGAAAAGGCTCGACAAGCTGGCAAAAAAGATCCTTTCGGCAAATCCGGCGATTTATGTTTCCGGTCAGTGAAGCTCTTGCCGCCTGCTTGTCCAACTCTTTATAAACAAGAAATGAAAAAAGCCGACTGATGCGGCAGCTTTTAAGCTCAAGCGCATCAGCCGGCTATATTGCGTAATGCTATTGATCAGTAACTGATTGTGCCTGCGCTTCAAGCATTTTTTGCCTTAGCTCTTCCCGCACCTTAGGCATCTTATCCTCGATGTTGTAAGTGAACATCAGTATGGCTATCAACACTAGGCACCCCAATGGTAGGTAGACATTGAGCGCAAACAGTCCGTTAAGCAACTTTTCGGATTGCTCTGGCGCCTGAGCCACATAACCGCCCCACTGAAGTACATATCCTAAAATTGCTGGGCCAAGGCCCTGCGCCAGCTTTGCGATAAAGGTATCGCCCGTTACACCGATGGTTTTTGCTCCGACTCCAGAATTGTATTCGGCGTACTCGATCGCGTCAAACAAAAGCGGCATTTTGACAACACTGTAGGCGCCGTATGAAATAAAGGTCAAAAAAAGCGTAATCAGAAATACCGCGACGTTGTGATCTTTCGTGAACACCCTTACAATGAGAGCTGCAATACTGATGCCAACTGCGATAAGCACCACCCGGCGTTTGTCAAACTTTTTCACCAGCGGCTTTACAGCTAACAACGCTACTGCAATAGTAGCCATCGCCAGAAGGCCTCCAACCGCCATTAACCCGGGTTGTTTTATATAGTATGTCAAATAGTAAACCAGTGATGACATGTTGACAGAGAAAAAGATAAATAGCAGCAATGTAATAGATATCAGTTTGAGCCATGGCTTGCACTTAATAAACACTCCCAAGCCCTTGAAGATCGAAATCCTTTCTTTGCGGTTGTCTTCAATATACTTTTCCTTTACCCCAATGAAAGTAACTATGATGCAAATGATTGCCACGAAGGCAAAAACGATGGCAACAAGCATATACGCCGATTGAATATTTCCGGAAGTGCCCGAGAATGCTTTAGCCATCGCAGGTACCAGCGCCGAAACCAGCATTGTAGGAAACGCAAAAAAGCCTACCCACATTGCCAGCGTCACCCGTTTATCCGGGTTTAAAGTGATGCGCATAGGCATTGAAAGAAATGATATAGAAGCTACTGTAAACGCCATACCGAAACCGATATACGCTACATAGGACCACACCAGTTTCATTGAGACTGAAAGGCTTTGGGGGACAGCAAAAATCATCACAAAGAACATAGCCATGGGTATTGCGCCGAAAAGCACGTAAGGCTTTGCCTGCCCCCATCTTGCGCTGGGCTTTGTGTTATCGAGTATGGTGCCCATGATCGGATCGTTCACTGCGTCCCATATCCTTGCGATCAGGATCATGGTGCCGATTGCCGCAGGTGCGATACCTGCGTAATCGGTCAGATAAAACAGCATGAAGTAGCCGATCACAGCGGAGAGACTGGCAAATGCCAAATTGCCGAGCCCGTAACTAATACCTGTTTTAATTGGTAACCTATTGCTTTTTGTTGTGTCGCTTGACATTTTTTGCCTCCTTTAGTATTTCATGATTTTTTGAAGAAACTGAGAGCCTATCGGAAATATCATAAAAAAGTAGCAATCACGTTGGTGAAAAAATTGGCGTTATTAATGGGTTTTAAGGAAAAATTGCAAGCCGCGGTTAATGCCACAGCTTGCAATTTCGTCAATCAAGCAACTTTTCATCAAATGGGTATCGACTGAAAATTTCATAACCCGTTTTGGTTACCACTAAGTTCTCCTCAAGCCTTACCCCCTGCTCACTTTCGGTATCACCAGCATATGTTTCCAGAGCAATATACATGTTCTCTTTTATTTCGGTCGGGCAAGCTTTAGAGTATGCATCCACTATCGACGGTGTTTCATGAACGATTAATCCCAAGCCGTGGCCGATATTCAGGCTATAATTGTTCCAATCACCCTTAGGCAAGGCTTCTGCAACAATATCGGTGGTTACTCCCGCCTTTACGGTGTTGATCGATTTATAGAGTGAGTCGTAGCATTCCCGGTAAAACTTTTTTAACTCCTTGGACGGTCTTGTTCCATTGAAGAAAGTCCGGACAACGCAGGTGTGATATCCCATATATGAAACCACAATGTCGGTAATTAGCAGGTCATTGGGTCGCAATATCTTATCAGTGCCCTCAAGCCGGTAGTATGGATTGGTGCGCCCACCCGTTGTGCAGATACCCTCCAGGCTGTCAGCGCCCAGAGAAATCATGGTTTTTGCCGCTTCGCCCCACAATTCGCATTCGCGTATTCCAGGCCGCATGTTCGATTCGATGGTATACAAACCTGCTTCTGCGATCTGGCTTGCGATACTGAGCAACTGAAGCTCGTCTTCAGTTTTTACGGACCTTGCGTCCATCATCACTGGCATGCCATCCACTACATGGATATTAGCGTGCTCCAACGCCTTCACCATGGACATATCGAGTATGTAATCAAAGCCGATTTTTTTATCCGCAACCCCGTACTCCTGCAGCACATTTTTTATGCCGTCCGCCCAAACATGCGATAACCTTTCGCGGTTTTCCAGTTCGATAGGCGTTGCATGGTGAGGTGTGGCAAAAACAGGAATGGACGCTGTGATGTTTTGTTCTTTAATCCACGTTGCGCTCTCTTTTAGGCGTCCCATATCGGCACCCAACTCAAAAATAACCGGGTCTGCTGTTACCGGAAACACGACATAACGAAGAACCGTAGAAGGGACAGGCAATCCCTTGAACCCGGTGATGTATCGGGTGTTTTCCGCACGGATCGCAACGACCGCACCTAGATCGTGTTTAATCATGGATTCGCGTGCTTTCCTCAACCTTTCGCGTCGAAGCCTGTCAAAATTGATGCCTTCCTCATAGTCTTTGCCAAACTGACCCCATTTATTATAGATTGGTTTTCGATTCTCAAAATTGCTCATATTTACATCCCCTTTATTTAATTTTGAAATTAAACTTATTACTATATATGAAATTCTAAACTTATATCTTATTGTCATACAAGAAACTTGATTGTTCAATGTATGTTGTTTTATAATTTTTATAGTTGTTATGTGTCAATTCACATTTGTTGGGAGATGAATCAGATGAACGATTTAGAGCAGATCGCGCGGGATATGGCGGAACTACCATCAGTTGCAGATTTGGATATTATCGTAAATGAGATTCTGGAAAAGACATTGTCAATTGTTCAAGCAGATGCAGGACTGCTCTGGGAATACGATGCGGATTTAAACCAGCTTTTTTGCAAAGCGTACAAAGGTATTGCGGGAGATATCGCGCTGTCTTTACGCCTTAAGCTGGGAGAAGGGTTGATCGGGAAAACATATTTAAGAGGCACTCCCAAGCTTTATTACAATTTGGACGAAATAAAGAATGATATTAACGACTTTTCTGCCGAAAACAAAGATGCAATGACAAAGCTCTTTGGTAAAGATGAGATCAATTCGGCGTATCTAATGCCTATATACGTCAACAAGCAAATAGAATGTATACTGATCATTTACCGTGCGCAGAGGAATACCCCGTTTTCGCCGGCCGATATTGAAACGCTGAATATCTTTTCTGGTTTGATTGAAATTGCGCTCTCCAACGCTAGAGGGCTCATTGCGCTGAAAGCTCAGATTGGCAGCCTCAGAAAATGCAACAACCTTTACGCAACGCTGACCGATTTTTCAATCAACAACTCGGGCATTTCTAACATCGTGAATGAATTGAGCAGAGCACTTGAAATTCCCGTGGTGGTCATCAATTTAATGACAAACGAACGGTATCCCCAAAATGCCTTTGGAGATACAAGTATTATTTCTGCATTGACGCAAAAAAATGTCAAGAACAACGACGCGTTTATTGTAGAGTCGGAAAGCTGTGGGGAATCCTATAAAATATATCCTATTACTGCGGAAGGTTCATGCCTGGGTTATTTAATTGTCCAGCCAGAAGAAACCGATTATCCACTTAAAAGAATGTTACTCGAGGTCGGTAGAATGGTGCTTGCAGTGGAATTTTCGAAAGCACAATCTAGGCTGGACATTTCTTACAAAAGAATGGCGCAAAGCTTTTCTGAGTTGCTGTCAGCAAATAATTCCGCGAGCCTTGCTGAAAAATGTGCCGATTTGGGGATCAATATAAAAGCCAACTACGCGGTGCTAGTATTTGCCTTCCTTCTGAACGAAAACAATGAATTACAAGAATCCACCATATTCCGTGTGATTTCATATATAAAAAAAGAGCTTGGAGCATCTCAAAAGCTGATATTTGGTTCCCACGAAAGAATTATGGCGCTTCTAGCCGTGCAATCGGCAGATTGGCAACGTACAACTTCACGTCAGATTGATGGGATTTCTAGATATTTGCTGCAAAGAGAAAATTTAATGCTTTGCGCTGGGCTCGGGTCGCCATGCAACGGTGTGAGCGAAATCGCGAAGTCACACCATGAAGCGGAAAAGGCTTTATTGTACCAATTGTCGCAACAAAAAAGTGGTTTACAGCAGTATGCACAAATGGGAATTAATCAGGTTTTTGTAAATTTGTCATCTGATGATGCCGCCACGTTTCTCAGCAGCGTCCTCAAGCCGTTGTCAGAAAAATCAGAAAACCTCGAGGCTACTCTTATCACCTATATAGAGTCGAGCTACTCTCTGAAGAAGACAGCGCAAAAGCTATTTATACATCCAAATACGTTGTATCAGCGCCTTAAAAAAATCGAAAATTGTTTGAACATATCGTTTGACAATCCCGATGACCTTTTAAAGCTTCAACTAGCCCGTTATTTAAGAAACTATTATCCGGATACCAGAAACACAAAGAATTCATAATTTGCAGTTTCACAAATCCATATGTGTAAGTTCACATTATTACAGATTATAATGTGAACGAAACCACATTGAATACGATCATTCGCCGCATTATTATTAAACCGTTAAGAAATATCGTTTGGTAGTTAAGTATAAAGCGGAGGGAATGGTATGAGTGACACTGCAAGGATTGCGCAGATTATCGAGTCGAAAAGGGATTTGCTCATTGCAATCAGTGATGAAATTTGGGGCAACGCAGAATTAAAGTTTGAGGAGTACCGCTCCGCTGATTTGCTGTGCAACGCGTTGGAGAAGGAAGGGTTCTCCGTCGAACACAATGTCGACGGGATGGAAACGGCATTCATTGGCAGCTATGGAGCAGGAAAACCCGTAATTGCAATTTTAGCCGAATATGACGCGCTTGACGGCTTAAGTCAGATCAGCGGAATAACCCACCAGGAGCCAGTTGTAAGTGGAGGGTCAGGACATGGCTGCGGACATCATCTTCTTGGTACAGGTTCAGTAGCTGCCGCGATTGCGCTCAAGCAATATATCACCGAAAATAAGCTTGCCGGTACAATTCGGCTTTACGGCTGCCCCGGTGAAGAGGGTGGCTTTAGTAAAACATACCTTGTCCGGGATGGTTACTTCAAAGACGTGGACTGCGCACTGACATGGCATCCCGCACCCGTTAACATGATCGTACACGGTTCATCGCTTGCAAACATCAACGCGTATTATCGATTCAAAGGAATCAGCTCCCACGCGGCATTTTCGCCGGAGCTCGGGCGAAGTGCTCTCGACGCGATGGAACTGATGAACATCGGCGTGAACTTTCTCAGGGAGCACGTCCCTCAAGAAGTGAGGATGCATTACGCAATTATTAATGCAGGTGGCCGCTCGCCCAATGTGGTTCAGGCGGAAAGTGAGGAGTATTTCTGCATGAGATCACCCAAGTCTGAACACATGAGGGCGATTTACGAAAGAGTATGCGAAATTGCGAAAGGTGCGGCACTCATGACGGGTACGACAGTCGAATATGAAATTGATTCGGCCGTATCAGAAGCGGTGCCTAGTTTGACTCTCGATAAGCTGATTTATAAAAATTTCGCAAATTTGGGGACACCGGAATATGACGATAGGGACATTCAGATCGCTGAATCGTTCAGAGCAATACAACCTGAAGCTGTAAAAAGAAGCATACCCGCCCCATTTACCGATAAGCCTGTTTTCGACGTTCTTATGCCGTTCGACGAGAAAGAAGTAACGCATATGGGCTCTACCGACGTAGCAGATGTGAGCTGGGTGGTTCCGACGGCGCAATGTTGGGTGGCTTGTGCGGCTAATGCGACCCAGCTGCACTCTTGGGAGATGGTTGCACAGGGGAAGACATCAATAGCGCATAAGGGAATGCTACACGCGGGAAAAATTATCGCGCTTACTGCTGCCGATATTTTACATAATCCCGAAATTGCTGAAAAAGCAAAGAGCGAGCTGAATGAAAGGCTGGGAGGGCAAAAATACATCTGTCCCCTTCCTGCTGATGTAAAGCCATCAAAAACAGGTAAGAGTAGCAGCAACATGAAATAATTCGTTTGGAAAGAGGCTATTATGAATACGTTGGAAGGTCTTGTTTGGTTCTCGATTGTATTGTTCATGATTCATGAGTTCGAAGAAATCATCATGATCAAGGCGTGGGCCGTTCGACATGACGAAAAGGTAAGGGCGCTATGGCCTAAAGTAAAGCCTTTCGGTCTGCATCTTTTTGATGGTGTCGGTTACACTACAGCTCCGATAACAGAGACGGCTTCCATCGGTATCGGCATGCAATTTATACTGATTGCGCTGATCACCCTATTTTCCGTTCTCTTCAATTACTATCTGATTTGGTTTGCTTTCATGGTTTTAAATCCAGGGATATCGCTCTTCCTGCACACGAAAGATGCGATTAAGTTCAAAGGCTATACGCCGGGAATTATCACCGCCGTTCTGACTGCGATCCCAACCATATGGGTACTTTACCGGGTTTATATGCTTAGCAGTTTTAGCATATGGGAAATCGTCGTCGCTACGGTTGCAGTGAACTTAGTGCTTGGTTTCCTGGCTATGAGATTTATGCATAAATCGGCGACAGCACTTTCCGCGCGCTTGATAAAATACGCAGACACAAAAAGCGAGGAACAGCGTAGGGCTTAAACTTTAAACGTTAATTTATATTGTATCAAAGACGGCCTGAGACAAAAATCAGGCGGGACTATTTAATATACTAATTAAGGAGGTATTTTTATGAAAAACTATCCTGCAGAGCCATATCGTATCAAGGTGGTCGAACCAGTAAAAATAATGAGCAAAGCGGAGCGCGAACAAGCGATGGCGGAGGCCGGATTCAACACGTTCTTGCTTAAGAGCGAAGACGTATATATCGATCTGCTGACCGACTCCGGAACTTCTGCGATGAGCGACAAGCAATGGGCCGGGCTGATGATCGGCGACGAGGCGTATGCCGGTAGCCGAAATTTTCTGCATTTGGACAAGGTTGTCAAAGAGTATTACGGTTTTAAGCACATGGTCCCCACGCATCAAGGCAGAGGCGCTGAAAACTTGCTTTCTAGGCTGCTGATTAAACCGGGCGACTATGTTCCCGGCAATATGTATTTTACAACTACTCGGTACCATCAGGAAGCGAATGGCGCCACGTTTAGGGACGTGATAATCGATGAGGCCCACGATTCGCAGGCCGACCTTCCTTTCAAGGGCAACATCGATCTGAATAAACTACAAAAGCTCATCGACGAGGTCGGTGCGAATAAAATCCCCTACATCTGCCTTGCGGTGACGGTTAACTTAGCGGGCGGGCAGCCGGTATCCATGCAGAACATGCGCGAGGTGCGCAAGCTTGCTGACCGATATGGTATCAAGATATTTTTCGATGCAACGCGCTGCGTGGAGAACGCCTTCTTCATCAAGAAGCGCGAGCCGGGCTTTGCTGAAAAGTCGATCAAGGATATCCTGTTTGAGATGATGAGCTATGCGGATGGCGCAACGATGTCCGGCAAAAAGGACTGCCTCGTCAACATCGGCGGCTTTCTTGCTATAAATGACGACGAACTTTTTACGCGGGTGAAAGAGATGGTGGTCGTATTTGAAGGTATGCCCTCTTACGGCGGATTGGCCGGTAGAGACATGGAAGCGATGGCTATCGGGATTGTCGAGTCGGTCGATTACAGCTACATTGAACACCGCGTCGAGCAAGTCGCTTATCTTGGCGATAAACTGATCGCAGCGGGTGTACCTATTGTAAAGCCAATCGGAGGGCACGCGGTATTTCTGGATGCACTACGCTTCCTGCCACACCTCAAACAGGAGCAGTTACCGGCACAGGCACTTGCAGCAGATTTGTATATCAAATCCGGTGTGAGAACGATGGAGCGCGGAATTGTTTCGGCGGGGCGGGATAAAAATGGCGAGAATCACCATCCGAAATTGGAGCTGGTAAGGGTCACAATTCCTAGACGCGTGTATACATATGCCCATATGGATATCGTTGCGGACGCTATTATTGACCTCTATGCAAACCGCAACAGCATATCGGGTCTAAAATTCATTTACGAACCCCCGATGCTTAGATTCTTCAACGCAAGATTCGAGCGTCTGTAATCTGTTATGACCATGATGTGTGATCGCTCGCGCATCATGGTCAGGTTTCTTTTTTAGCAGGGAGAAAATATGAAACGCGGGGCATTCGTCTGGGCGGGCATACTGTGTACGATCACAACTTTTTTAATCATACCCGCAACCAATCAGCTATTTAGTAGTGCAACAAGCTCATTCCCATATCTGATGGGTTTTATTAAATTTGCGCTGCTCGCTACCATGGGAGAATTTCTTGCGATACGGATCACATCTGGAAGATGGAAGCCGCCATCAGGTTTTTTCTTTAAGGCTGTGATATGGGGGTTCGTTGGCGTTTTAATCGTATTCATGTTTCAGCTTTTCCCCGCGGGTGTTGCTGCGACGATTCAAAAGGGATATCTGCCGATGCCGGGTGGGTGGTCTGGTAAAATTCTGACCGCATTCGTGACAAGTGCTCTGATGAATCTGACGTTTGCGCCTGTATTTATGTCGGTGCACCGTTTCACCGATAGTTATATTGACAGCAGGTTTCAGGGAGAAAAAAAGAGGGCATCTGAGATCATCACCATTATTGATTGGCCGGATTTCATCAAGTTTGTGTTGTGTAAAACGATTCCGCTCTTTTGGATACCTGCTCACACGATATCATTCCTTCTACCCGAACAATACAGAGTGCTTTTCGCGTCCTTTTTGTCGATTGCGCTGGGGGCAATATTGGCTTACGCACGCAGAAGGAAAACCTACGCCTGATTCGATTTCAGGATGAAACAAAGAACCGGATAATGGATGAAAAAAAAGTGAAAGGGAAGCACTTTGAATACGTCTTTTTCAACGAGTCCTGTCGCAGAATAAAACATTGCATCATGTTGGTCGTCATTCATCAGGAAAAATTCATTCCAATGCCAGTTTACAGGTATTGAGCAGAACAACCTGCGGTTTCGGAAAGACAAGTAAAAAGATACCAGTATTTCTTAGAGTACTCACAAATATCTAAGATAATTCTTGTTACAGTGCCCTGTCTTAGTCCCGTAAAAAACTCAGCATAGCGTTATTTAGCCTTTTTACACATTTCGTTGCTCCGGCTTCGGCGGTTTCTTTTCCTCATTCCCAAACAGCACCTCTCCGATCGCATCCCGCGCCTTATCATCCGCTTGCTCAAGCAGGTGGCAGTAGATATCCTGCGTCGTCGAAACGCGGCTGTGGCCCAGCCTGCGTGAAATGGTCACCGGATCGACGTTGTTCTGGTAGAGCACCGATGCCTGCGTGTGGCGTAACGCGTATAGTCTGATATGCGGCACCCAGTATTTCTCAGCAAATTTATTCGGCCATCTTTAAAAGGCGCAAGGATGAATGTATTATCCAGTTTCGTTCGTAAAGTCGTAGTAGCGTGATGCCGTTAGTAATCGCATTTACCTACCAGCTGATGTTTATTTGATGTTTGTCGCAGTAAATGATTGCTGGAAGCATCCTTTGATTCTCCATGATTATCTAAGATTAATCGCGTAAACTGGCGATAATTCATGGCTGTCAATGGATGCATAAACTTATGAAAAGCAAATCTCTGCACTCATAACCCGGAGGTCGTTGGTTCAAGTCCATCCCCCGCAACCAAGTAAAAGTCCCTAAGTTAGGGACTTTTTTCGTGTTTTTAAAGTCGTTTTTATCACAAAATAGAACCGAAACCTACCAGCTGATGTTTATTTGATGTTTATAAGGATTTATAGAATAAAATGTACCCCATAAAGTGGACAAAAACAAATATGGAATCCCACATCATAGACACATCGCTTTGAGTAGCGATCGGAAATTATTGTCGGTGATGATTGGCATTTGTTTTGAAAGCGCAATATACGATGAATACGGAGTGTGGATAATTGGCAAAAAACCTGGATGCAGACCGTATTGAAAAAGCACGAAAAAAAGTCGAAACGGTCAATAGAAAAGAAATAGAGCGAAAACGACTGCGTGACACAATTCAGCAAAATCGCAACGGAGAGCGCAAAGTTACTGTTATATTGCCTACAAAGCAGGACAACACTGACCAATCCACGAATAAATTACGAGTAGCTGCGTATTGTCGAGTCAGTACGGCGGAGGAGGCTCAAGTTGGCAGTTTTGAAATGCAAGTACAGCATTTTACCGAAGTGATAGAAAATAATCCGCGGTATGAACTTGCTCGAATTTACAAAGACGAAGGGATTTCCGGCACCTCCGTAGCAAAGCGCAAGGAGTTTCAGGAGATGATTGATGACGCACAGCACGGCAAAATCAACCTAATCCTCACAAAGAGCATTAGCCGATTCGGGCGAAATATTGTTGATATACTAACTTCGCTCCGAAAACTTAGCGACCTCAACCCGCCTGTTGCTGTTAATTTTGAGACGGAGGGTATCGACACATCCGATGGTAGGAACAAGCTGCTAATTTCACTGTTATCGGCGCTTGCCGAACTGGAGTCTCAGCAAAAAAGTGAAGCTATCAAATCCGGTATTCGCTACAGAATGCATGAAGGCTTGTATAAATTTGCCGTTCAGAACACCATCGGTTATTATCGTGATTACACAGGTGCAGTAAAAATCGAGCCAGCGGAAGCTGAGATTGTGTGCTACATTTACGATAGTTTTTTTGAAGGTACCTCACCACAGGATATTGCCGATGCACTGACCAAACAAGGGATTACATCACCAAAGGGCATGGAACATTGGCGGCAAAGTACGATAAAAGGAATATTGTCAAACGAAAAGTATTGCGGGGATGTTTTATATCAGAAAACCTATACAAAGGACTTCCTGACTCACAAGTCTGCAAAAAATGACAATATCCTGATACAGTATTATTGGGAGAACTGCCATCCCGCAATCATTGAACGGGATAAATGGGATAAGACTCAGGAACTGCTTATTGCTAAGAAGTGGAGCATTCATCATGCCAAAATCAAGAATATACCTAAAAAGTTCGTGGTAGCAAGAGTGAAATCCGGACGTTTGCATGGTTTCTATCTGATAGACCCAGCGTGGAACAAGAAAGAACGCAGTAAATTCATCAACATATTAAAATCAATAGACGCGTTAGAAAACTCGCAAAGAAAGAGTTAATATTTTGAAGGACTTTAAAAATATCAATTTTGACGTCATCGACCTAACCGTAAACGCAACACCTGATATTTATATTAACAAGAACACCATCACGTTTACAAAAAAGGTGCTGGAGGATTTAGGGTATCCGGCGAATGTACAGTTTTGCACAAGTGCTGTGGAGAAGGTGTTTGCAGTTCGTGCCTGCAAGGGTAACGAGGTGAAAAGCACCCCGTTTTCAAAACCAAAAAGTGAACAAACCAATACACTCAGCATCAGTAATAAGAATGTCGTTGAATCCGTCAGAACGCTTCTGAAGGAATCGTGCACTTCAACCCACCGCTATAAGGTCACAGGGTATTTTGATGCAGAAAGCAGAACAATATTCTTTGATATTGAAAAAGCGGTTGAAAATGCGTATCGTAGCACAAAAAGCTGAAAAATGCAAAACAAAAAGACCAACCATGATTAGCAATATTGGCAATATGGGTAAGGGTAAGTTTTATCATTACGAAGACTCTAGTGGCTCTTTCTGGGATACAAATGGTGATGGGTGAACTGATTGCGATATACCTTCAAACTGAGATTCAGTTACTATAATAGATTGTCTGTTATAAACGAAGCGCGCCTTGACGCGTTCTCGCGCCGTTTTATTCGTTAAAGCGTCACGTTGACTCGATCGCCGAATAAGATCATCAGATGCATTTGGAGTTGGACCCAATCATTGATCGGCATCGTCCAGCTTTCCGTAGCAACCGCAGTATTCCCTTTTCTTTACATATCTGATATATAATAAATTATGGTTTACATGGCATCCCGATTCATCTGCCAATGGCTGCCTCTTCATGCACGATTGCTTTAATTTGGCAATCAATTGTTGTTACTCTTGACGCGCGGTATTTGTTTTGATACGTTCAATATAGAAAGATTCTTAGCAAAATTTCTTTTATCTATTGGCTATAATAAAACACCCTTCGCTTAAGGATGCACTAAATTCAAAAGGAATAAAACCCTCGCTGCAACGGCTTCTTCCGCTCAACTAGTGCACAAGTGCCACATGCATCCAACCGCAGGGCGTATCTACGAGGATCTCGCCGCGTTAGGGAACGCACTTTATAAAGCGACCGAGTACAACACTCTTACTCTGTTTGTATAAAAAGGTCTGCTGCGCGTAGTCAAACTGGACCGGAACAAAGTGCGGAATAACATACTCGCTGTTGGTCACGAAGACTTTGTCCGCGACAATAACGGGGCAATCTATAACGAAGCGATCGACTTTACCAAGCCGAACCTATTTTTCCCGGAGGTGGCAAGTTTAGCCCAGTAGGATTTGTTCTATCAGGACGTCTGCAAGCGCTGCCGTTCCAAAGAATAGCCGCCGTTTTACGCCAAGCAGACGCCAGAGCGTCAGAACCTTAAATTAACATGAAAGAAGGAGGCATCATCATGGACGAAACAGTACGCTGCCCGGTCACGGGTATGACGCGTAGCCCCGTTGCGGGCGGCGGCACCAGCAATAAAGACTGGTGGCCGAATCAGATCAATCTCAACATACTGCATCAACATTCCAGCCTCAGTACGCCGATGGAGCAAGGCTTTGATTACCGGAAGGAGTTTCTCTCACTCGACCTCGCCGCTGTAAAAAAGGATCTCTACGCTCTCATGACCGACTCGAAGGACTGGTGGCCTGCGGACTACGGCCATTACGGGCCGCTGTTCATCCGCATGGCCTGGCACAGCGCTGGCACCTACCGTATGGGAGACGGACGCGGCGGCGCAGGCAACGGCACGCAACGCTTTGCACCGCTCAACAGCTGGCCGGACAACATCAACCTTGACAAGGCACGCCGCCTGCTCTGGCCGATCAAACAGAAATACGGCAAAAAGATCTCCTGGGCGGATCTGATGATCCTGGCGGGTAACTGCGCGCTCGAATCGATGGGCTTTCAAACCTTCGGTTTCGCGGGTGGTCGGGAGGATGTTTACGAAGCAGACGAGGATATCTACTGGGGTTCGGAGACCGAATGGCTCGGCGACATGCGCTACACCGGCGAACACGATCTGGAGAACCCGCTCGCGGCCGTGCAGATGGGCCTGATTTACGTCAATCCCGAAGGGCCCAACGGCAACCCTGTTCCCGTCGCCTCCGGTAAAGACGTTGAAGAAACCTTTGCGCGCATGGCAATGAGCCCTGAGGAGACCGTCGCGCTCGTCGCTGGCGGTCATACCTTCGGCAAGTGCCACGGCGCAGGTCCTGCAACCCACGTCGGCCGCGAGCCGGAAGCCGCGCCCATCGAAGACATGGGCCTCGGCTGGCGATCAAGCTTCGGCACCGGTAAAGGAGGAGATACGATCGGCAGCGGCATCGAAGGCGCATGGAAAGCTAACCCAACTCATTGGGACATGGGTTATTTTAAAACACTCTTTACCTACGAGTGGGAGCTCGTCAAGAGTCCCGCGGGCGCGAATCAGTGGCTTGCCAAAGACGTCGCGGAAGAAGACATGGTCGTCGCGGCACACGACCCGACGGTGAAACTCCGGCCCATGATGACCACGGCGGATCTCTCGCTGCGGTTCTACCCCAAATTCGAGCCGTTCGCGCGCCGTTTCTATGAAAATCCCGAACTGTTTGCGGACGCGTTCGCCCGCGCCTGGTTCAAGCTGACCCACCGCGATATGGGACCGCGCGCGCGCTACCTCGGGCCGGAAGTCCCCGCGGAGGAACTGATCTGGCAGGACGTCGTACCCAAGTCCGATTACCCGCTCATAGACGAGCGCGACGCGGAGGCGCTCAAAGTTAAGCTGCTGGAAAGCGGCCTGAGCATTCCGCAGCTGGTCAAGACCGCCTGGGCGAGCGCGTCAACGTTCCGCGGTTCAGACAAGCGCGGCGGCGCAAACGGCGCGCGCATCCGCCTCGACCCGCAGAAGGACTGGGCAGTCAACGAGCCGGAGCAACTCAAGGCCGCGCTAGACGCGATCGCCAAAGTGCAGTCCGATTTTAATATGTCGCAGTCCGGCAGCAAGCGCGTCTCATTGGCCGACCTGATCGTGCTCGGCGGCAACGCGGCGATCGAACTTGCCGCCAAACGTGCGGGGCACAGCGTGAAGGTCCCCTTTGCTCCGGGCCGTACTGACGCGTCCCAGGAGCAGACGGACGCCGCTTCCTTCTCCGTGCTTGAGCCCAAGGCGGACGCCTTCCGCAACTATCAGAAAACAAAGTTCTCCGTCTCGGCCGAGTCGATGATGATCGACCGCGCGCAGCTGCTTACCCTCACCGCGCCGGAAATGACCGCGCTGCTCGGCGGCATGCGCGCGCTGAATGCCAACTACGGCGGCGCGCCGCACGGCGTGCTCACCAAGCGACCGGAGACGCTGACTAACGACTTCTTCGTCAACCTGCTCGACATGTGCACGCAGTGGAAGCCACTCACGCCGGACTCCGACGTGTTTGAGGGCGTAGACCGCGCCACGGGCGAGCGCAGATGGACCGCGACGCGCGTGGATCTTATATTCGGCGCAAACGCGCAGCTACGCGCGCTGTGCGAAGTATACGGCGCGGCGGACGCTCAGGAGAAGTTTATCAAGGACTTCGTCGCCGCTTGGACGAAGGTCATGAATGCCGACCGGTTTGATTTGAAATAATATTTGATAAGAAGGAGTGATTATTATGGCCAGATATATCTGCACCGTTTGCGGATACATATATGAAGAAGCCAAGGGCATCCCGGAAGCGGGAATCGCACCGGGTACTCAATGGGACGACCTGCCGGAAGACTGGGTATGCCCTCTATGCGGCGCAGTGAAAGCTGATTTTGCAAAGCAAAGCGACCAAACTACAGCTTCCAAGGAAAAATCAGCGCCGAAAATGAATGTTGATTATGATGCAACGGAATTATCCCCCCTGGAGATGAGCGCTCTTTGCTCAAATCTTGCCCGAGGCTGCGAAAAGCAATACAAAGCAGAAGAAGCCGCTCTCTTTTCCGATCTGGCGGATTATTTCCAAACATCTTCGAACCCTGCCGAAAATCCCGATTTCGAACAGTTGATGGCGCTGATTGAAAAAGATCTGGCGGAAGGTTTGCCAAATGCCGACGCTGTTGCGTCCGATGCCGGGGATCGAGGAGCCCTTCGGGCGCTTGTTTGGAGCAGGAAGGTCACGCGTATCTTAAAGTCGCTGCTGACACGATATCGCAAAAACGGCAACGCTATGCTGAAAAATACAGGGGTTTATGTTTGTACCATTTGCGGATTTGTTTATATCGGCGATAATCCTCCCGGTATTTGTCCCGTATGTAAAGCGCCGGATTGGAAATTTGAGAAAGCCGAAGGGAGGTAGGCATCATGTCAAAGAAATATGCGGTGAGAAATATACGCCTCTGCACAAAAGACTGCCTGTGTCTCTATGTCTGCCCGACCGGAGCAACGGACACTGAGAACAGCATCATTGATATTGCTACATGTACCGGTTGCGGAGATTGCGCGGATGCCTGCCCGTCCGGGGCGATTTCAATGGTGCCTGTCGATTACCCGCCGCAACAGAAAAAGGCGGATTTGGTCGTGAAGGCTTTAAAACTCCTTCTTCGCAGCAAGTCGGAGCAGGAAAACATGGCTGCCCAGCTGCCCGGTAATCTGGCAAAGGCAATAGAGATGTCTAACCACATCATGGCAGAGGACCTAATACGGGAGGCCGGATATATGCTGCCACAAAGCGAAAACACAGTGAAATTTCTACAATCGCTGCTTGACAGCAAACAGCCGGAAGGTTTTCCGAAGGACGCCGTCGAAAAATTAATCGACATCATATCAAACAGAAAGGAGAATAGTACGATGGAATCAAACAAAACACTGGGCAATTTAATGGAAGCGTTTGCGGGGGAATCACAGGCAAACAGAAAGTATCTGGCTTATTCTAAAAAGGCCGAAAAAGATGGGTATATAAATGCCGCTAAACTGTTCAAAGCCGCTTCCGACGCCGAGACGCTCCACGCATTGAAGCATTTTGAAGTGGCTGGAAAAATTCATTCTACCGCTGAAAATCTAAAAGATGCCGTCGCCGGGGAAACACATGAGTACAAGGAGATGTATCCCGACTTCGTAGAAGAAGCCAAGTCGGAAGGAAATCAGGCAGCGTTGATGTCCTTTACGTTCGCTATGAAAGCGGAAGAAGTCCACGCAAGGCTGTACCAGGAAGCTCTTGAGAACCTGGATCAAACGGAAGAAGTATTTTATTACCTCTGTCCCGTCTGCGGCAACATCGAGAAATTCCGGCCGGAAAAGTGCAGCATATGCGGCGTTCCAGGAGATAGATTTATAAAGTATTAACATCTGCTACTTGCCCCTGCGACATATCTGCATCCAAGCACTTAACCCTCGGCAAATGTTATATGCCGAGGGTTTATTGGTAATAAATATTATCAATATTGTATTTGGGTTTAATACTATTATATGTTATTTCTTCTGCCCGGCGATAGTGGGGAGGGCAGGTCAAATATCTGCAACATATCAGTTCCGAACCGCGCGGTCTCATTCGTAGAAATTATTTTCGTTTAATTATCAAAAAACGTGGAAAAAGCATTAAAAAACGGCTAACCTATGGGATTATTTCGAATAATATATTAAATGAAATTTTGATAAAATTGCAACGATAGCCGAAATTATTTTTGTGCAAAAGCGAAGATCAAAAGAATGGGAAAGGTGCGACTGATTCTGATAATTGAGTAGTTGCCTCTGCATCTAAAAAATCCCTAGGGAGGGGGGAAACAATCTCTACAGATTTCAAGTTCAGAACCGCGCGGCCTCATTCGCGGAAAAATTTTCCCGTTTATTCCAAAAAAACGCACATGAAGAGCCAAAAAGCCGCGTACCTTAGCCACTTTTGAGGCCTTACCATTTTACAGAAATTTTCAGTCAAAGAGCCACGTTCAAGCGTGGCTTTTTGCTTAGATGCAAGCAGAAAACTGATGAAAGAAAATCATCCTCAGACAAGCAAGCTCAAAGCATCAGAGCCGCTTATAAACGACCGCTCGAGAGGTGATTTGAGAGGGTTTTTGCCCGGGCGGCAAGATTATGCCAGTAGCCCCGAAACTAACGATGTGAGCATTTGCAAATGACGAGAGCAGCAATTCTGCGCGCGGTTATGATCGTTCATCCGAATGGCGGCGAGCAGCGCCGCTAAAAATCGTTTTTGCAGGCCGGGGATACAAATCCTCGCGCAGGGTATTCAAACGCAAAATATACGCGCGCTGCGGCGGTTTCCTCGGGTGAAAAAGCATTCTGGCGTTGATGATCTCCTGCGCGGTGAGCGGCTGCTATCTCTCCTTAGTCAGGCGTGGCAAGTTATAAACAAATGTTAGATTGCCGCTCGGCCCGCAAGCCGATCAGCGTACCATCGAATAAGACCGTATACCAAGGGATACCAACTCGCCGAACGGCGACGTTCGAGGTCGCTCGATGTCGAACGTTAACCACCGCATGTCATCGCATGCCATCGCATCAAAACACTATATTGATTCATCTTTATTGGTTATTCCAAGAAGTAGATCAGCAGAGACCCCATAATGCTCAGCAATCCGTATTAACGAGGGGATCGTTGGAAAGCTACGCCCACTTTCCCACGCGGCAACTGACTGTTGCACGACGCCAACGGCGATGCTTAGCTGTTGCTGTGTTTCGTTCTTACTTTGGCGTATCTCTCTAATTCTCGATCCAACTCTTTCTGCATATTTTTCCACTTTGTTTACCTCCTCTAATTAAGACCTAGCACGTTATATGTTTTCTCATAGAGATAACTGATGATTCTATTCGATATCCTACGTAGAACAGCTATATAAATAGAATTGACGAACCCAGTTGGTATTTATCCGAAGTTGACTGATAATCTTCGTATTGTAATATTATGCGCAAAGACTCGTCAACACTTATGACCTTTTTATCCCCAAAACATTATCCAACACCTCCGCCGCCTTCTCATCCGCTGTTCGGATCGCATGGGAGTAGATATTCGAAGTAGTCGATGTCTGCGCGTGTCCTGCCCTGTAACTCACCGTCCTCAGCGGAATTCCCGCCGCAAGCAGGAGCGTGATGTTCGTATGCCTTAGTGAATGAATCGATATCTGCGGCAGGTCAGTCCGTGCAATGAAATCGTGGAACCAACCTGTAATGCTGTCCGGATGAACTGGGGTACCGTCATCCTGTGCGAAGATTCTGTCCGAATCAGTCCACCGATCCCCCATCGCGATCCGCTTCTTCCGCTGCCATTTACGATGCTCCTTCAACAGTTCGAATGCCTGCTCCGGCAGCTTGATTGTACGAACGGATGAATCCGTCTTTGTTCCTTTCGTAAAGATACCTTTGCCGGACAGATACTGGGATGTCCGGCTTACCGTGATCATATGGTTGCTGAAGTCAATGTCTTTCCACTCCAAACCGCACAGCTCTCCGCGACGCAGTCCGCTGTAGAGGAACAGCCTGATCATCACCTGATTCTGGTATGGCTCGTTGTCCAGAAGATGCAGAAGCTTTGCCGTCTGTTCCTCGTCCAGGTATTTTGCTTCTTTTCGTTCGTATTTCGGCGGTTGTACCCGGTGTGTGGGATTATCCGTGATAACCTGCCAGAACACTGCCTGGTTCAGGATGGATGAGATCAGCCGGTGATGATGGCTGATCGTCTTCCCTGCCAGTTGCCGTAAAGGCTTTGAGGATTCTATCCCTTCTTCGAAAGAAACGCCGAGAATATCGCAGGCTTCCTGTGCGATGCGTAGATCCACACCCTGCCCCTTGATCAGGCGGTAGATTGTGTTCACATGGCATCCCGCTTCGTCGGCCAACGTCTGCCTTGTCATGCCCGATTGCTCAAATGCAGTCAGGAAGTAGGATGTTGCTTTGTACGACACCCCGCTCTGGTTTTCTGCGCTCTGTAAACTGGCGTAAAACGCCATCAGGTGGTGCGGCTGTAGCTTGTCCAGCCGGATATGCCCGATCGCAGGGAGGATGCGCCTTAACAGCTCTTCATACCGCACCAGCGTCTTCGGAGCAAGGTTCGGTTCGGCATAGTCGCGTCTCCACCGGTCCACGAACTCCGCGAAGATCACATGCCCGTCCAGGACCTGTCCGGAGCGCACCTTGCGCTCAAACAACGCTGCCTGCAGGCTGAGTGCCTCTTTGACTTGCCGCTTCGTCATCCCCGGCTCCGGTCGCCAGGTCATGAGCTTCCGTTTCTGCCGTCCGTCTGCGCCGTACCCTTCGCTCACCATGATCAGATACCCGCCGTTTCGTTCTGTAATGGTTGCCATATATTCGCATCCTCCCTTCTTCCGTCATTGGACATGTTCCCTCTTGTCGAACCTACAATCAAGTTCTTTTCCGATGTTTATCGAGAAATTTAACCGTTCCCCTCCATGCATTTTGTCAGATGGTCCTGCAGCAGGTCGATATCGATCAGATACTTCTTTCCACACTTCACACGCGGTATTTTCCCGGATATAATCAAGCAGCGTATATAGTTGGCTGAGATTGCCGTGTCCGGGTCTGCTTCCTTTATGTATGCATACACTTCAGAGAGGGTACGCATGCGCGGGATGCGGAGCACGGCTCCATGGTCTTCTGACATTCGGTCCTCCTTTCTTTGTCCAATCATTTTTTCCGCCGCGTCTATTTTCATTTTTAACGTCTTTCTCTATCTCTCGAAAATTACTCGTCTGCTAGTCTTGATCCATCTGTTTCGGCGGATGATTGCAGTGTGCAAAATCCGACTTTTTTGCTCATTCCGCTTGTTTCATTTCAAATTCCAAAAAACCCCTAAGGTATGGGCTTTTTTACGGTTTTTCCTGCGTTTTTTTGGAATAAAACGGAAAATATTTCCGCGTATGAGCCCGCGCGGTTATGCGTTGAATTGCTGTAGAGATTTGCACCCCCCTGGGGGGGCCTTGAGTTGTTCTCAATATTATCTTTCGTTTGGTTCAAGGCGCATGTATTCTCTGTTACTCAATCAAAAACCGATACCAGCGAGATGTTTTGCTGGTATCGGTACTGGTAAAAGACATCAAAAAGATATAGAAGCCAGTATCTCACCAGGTAGATCGCCATGGATCTGATATGGTTCGATATGGCTGGTGCAGATTCAAATAAGCTGTTTGATTTTCACGGAATCTGCCCTTCTTTAAAAGCGTCGCAACCCGCAATTATTCTTGATGTTTCGTTCGAAATTTATTGCACCACAAGTCGAAAAAAAGCAACGTTTATGCGGGGTTTCAGAGTTTTTACGATCGTTATGAGGAGCGGTATTTTGTCGAGTATTTGCGCCCCCCCTCCTTTTTTCCCGCGCGTAGTTGGAAGAGCTGGTGGCCCCTCAGTAGCAAGATAATGCTAGGAAATTGACTTGCCTGGGGGGATAATAGTAATTGAGAGACTGCACCATTTATTTGAAAAAAGGATGTCACAAATAAGTGACCTTTTCCATCTGTAAAGCATAATTGCATTTGCCTTTCAGGTCCCTTTCGTAACCCGCGACGCCTCATATACCGCCTCAGTAAGTTTTTCTTTTTTAGTCGCGCAAAAACGGATTTCTTTCTTTTCGAATAAATACCGATGAGAAAATAGTAAAGCACGCAACCGATGCAGAGAGGCACCAACATATTCAAATACATGTTGGCGTTTCCGAATGGAGCGGCCAGTACGCTAGAAATGAGATTTCCGAGTCCGATTCCAAGGTTGAAAAAGGTAAAAACATCGCGTTAGCCGCGCCGTGCCTCCGGGAAGAGACATACAAGAGGCACTTTGTCTACAGTCCGTTTTGCACGATACTGTTGATTATCTAGGTAGGTCAAACCTAGAAGTTATTCGATTTGGCTGAATAGTTCCTTGACGGCTGGATAGATTCTGATGAATTTTCGATATTGCGTTTCATAGCGCTCGGCGATTTCAGGATCCGGTTTTACCGTGCCGTTAATTTTTACTATTCTTTCCGTAATCTTTTCCACGTTCGCGTATTCTCCGCAAGCCACCGCCGCCAGCATCGCGCCTCCGAGGCCGGGCCCTTCTTCCGAGGAGATCGTATCGATTTCAAAATTGAGGATATTGGCGAACATCTTTTTCCAGAGTTTGCTTTTTGCGCCGCCGCCGCAGATCTTGCTCCGGTCGATTTTAATGCCCAGCGATTTTGCTACCTCCACCGAATCACGCATGGCGAACGCAACGCCTTCGAGCACCGCCTGTGTCATATCCGCGCGGCTGGTGTCCATTGTCATGCCGATAAACGTGCCGCGTGCACTTGGATCGTTGTGCGGTGAGCGCTCACCCATCAGATATGGCAGGAAGAACACGTGGTTTCTGCCAAGTTTATCATCGGAGATCGGGCTTTCAAGTCCCTTATAGTCCTTGCTTTCGAGGATGTCCTCCATCCACCACTTACTGCAGGAACCTGCGGAGAGCATGCAGCCCATGAGGTGATAGTTGCCGTCGGCATGCGCGAAGGAATGCAGCGAATTATAATTGTCCACGCTGAAACCGCAGTTACTGACGAAAACCGTGCCGGAGGTGCCGACGGAGATGTTGCAGCGGCCTTCGCCGACCGTGCCCGTGCCAATTGCAGCTGCGGCATTGTCTCCCGCGCCCGCGCAGACACGCACCGTTTCGGGCAGGCCGAGCGACCGCGCCACGTCCGGCTTGAGCGTGCAGACGGATTCGTAGCTTTCATACAGCTTTGGCATCTGCCGTTCGTTTATCCCGCAGATGTCCATCATCGGCTGGGACCAGCGCCGGTGTTTTACATCCAGCAGGAGCATGCCAGACGCGTCGGAAAAATCGGTGCTGTGAACACCGGTGAGCAGATATACGATATAGTCCTTGGGGAGCATGATCTTATCGATCTTTTGAAAGTTCTCCGGTTCGTTTGCGCGCATCCAGAGCAGCTTTGGCGCGGTGAACCCTGCAAACGCAATGTTACCCGTCAATTCGGAGAGCTTCTCTTTGCCGATCTCAAGGTTCAGATAATCCGTTTCCTTTGCCGTGCGTCCGTCGTTCCAGAGAATTGCAGGGCGAATGACAGCATCGCTCTGATCGAGCACGACGAGCCCGTGCATCTGCCCGCCTGCACCGATGCCCGCAACCTTGGAGACATCGTAACCTTTCAACAACTCGGGGATGCAGGCAAAAACCGCATCTCGCCAATCCTCCGGTTTTTGCTGAGACCATCCCGGGTGTGGAAACTCCAATGGATATTCTCTCGATACGACGTTTAATACAGCGCCGGAGCTGTCCATCAGCAGTGTTTTTAGTGCGGAAGTTCCAAGATCAATTCCGATGTAATACATATTTTCACCTCAAATCAACGAGGCGACGCAAACGCCGCCCTGTTGTTGTCCCCGATGGATTAACCGAAGAGCACGCTGTTTACGACGCTTTCGAGATATTCCTGTTTTCCGCTGCCGGGCATCGCGGGGTTCTTGAGCGCGAGCGCTTTTGCGGCGCATTCTTCGAGCGTGGCTTCACCTGCGGCGATACGCGCGCCGATTCCTTCCCGATAGCTCGCATAGCGATCCTCTATAAACGCGTCAATCCGCCCGTCCTCGATGAGAGCCGCGGCTTTGATCAAACCCAGTGCGTACGTATCCATGCCGAGCACGAATGCTTCAAACATGTCTTCATACGTATAGCTCGAACGGCGGGTTTTCGCGTCGAAATTGAGTCCGCCGGTCAGTCCGCCCGATTTAAGCACCTCGTACATGCACAAAGTAGCATCGTACACGTCGAACGGGAACTCATCCGTATCCCAGCCAAGCAGCAGGTCGCCCTGATTTGCGTCGATACTGCCGAGCATTCCGTTGATGCGACTGACGCGAAGATCGTGCTGAAAGGTATGCCCGGTCAGCGTCGCATGGTTGGCTTCGATATTTAATTTGAAATCCTTATCCAATCCATAGGCACGCAAAAATCCGATCGCCGTTGCGGCATCGAAATCATACTGATGCTTCATGGGTTCCTTTGGCTTGGGTTCGATGTAGAAATCGCCCTGGAAGCCGATGCTGCGGCCGTAATCGACCGCCATATGCATGAGCCGGGCTATGTTGTCCTGCTCAAACTTCATATCCGTATTGAGCAACGTTTCGTAACCCTCGCGTCCACCCCAAAAGACGTATCCGCGTCCGCCGAGTTTGACGGTCAGCTCAATAGCCTTCTTGATCTGCGCCGCAGCGAAGCAGAACACATCGGCGGAGTTTGAACTGCCTGCTCCGTTGACAAAGCGTGGATTGCTGAACATATTCGCCGTACCCCAGAGGCAGCGGATACCCGTTGCTTTCATTTTCTCGAGCATATAATTTGTGATCTCGTCGAGGCGGCGATTCGTCTCGCTGATATCATCTGCTTCGGGTACAATATCTGTATCGTGGAAACAGAAATAGCGGATGCCGAGTTTTTGCATGAATTCGAATCCCGCGTCGACTTTTTTGCGCGCGTGTTCCATTGTTCCTTTTTCCGACGCGCCAAACGACTTATCCGCCGTGCCGTCACCAAACATATCCTTCCCTTCGTTGCAGAGGTTATGCCACCAAGCCATCGCAAAGGGCAGCTGTTCCGACATAGGTTTTCCGGATACGATGGAAGAGGCGTTGTAGTATTTAAATGTCAACGCGTTTTTGCTATCTGATCCTTCATATCGAATCTTGGGGATGTTGATAAATATTTCAGCCATATTGTTTCCCTTTCGTATGTGTCGATTAGACGCCGATATTTAATAATTTACTAGACTGTGTATTTCTTTCTTGCCATCTTCTTATAGCTCTTGTGTTAGTCGTTTTTCTCTTATTCCAAACATTGTAGCTGGACCAATTCAGTGTGGCTAGATTACACTTATGATTTTGTAATGGTGACGCGCCAGTTAGAGCCGAAGGAAATACAGTATCGTTCCTTAAAGTTGCCGCAACTCACCGCAAGCGCTATCTTCATCAGCTCGTTGTTGTAAATGATGGGTTCGCCCTGTTTGGCAAAGCCGAAGCTCTTGTGGAAGAGCACGTTTTGATCGAACACGGGCTTTTCGCCGTCCATGACTTGGACGCGAACCGTGTCCCCGTATGCAAAACCGCAGTCGAAGAACAAACGCGTAGGAATGTTCGTCCAGAGATTGCCGAAGTTCGGGTCGTCGATCTCGAATATACCTTCCACCTTGCCCTGTTCCGCTTTGGGCTCTAGAATATCGTGTCTCACGATCTCGCTGACAGGATAGGCCGGGCCGACGCCCGTATAATCGATGATACCGCTCGCGAGTCGTGCTGCCGTATAGCCGAACAGGTCGCGCCCGTGGAAGATCGCGACGCCTTCGGTGTCCTTACCGCGCAGGCGGTTGACCGATTCATCGATCTCACGCACCTCCAGCACGCCCATCTCGCAGTCGATGTGCGTCAGCGCGCCGTTGTCAGGCGTGACGACATAGTAGCCGCCCGCGATCTTTGCCACGCACGCCCTGCGCGCGGTGCCCACGCCGGGATCGACTACGGAGACATAGATAGTCCCCTCCGGCCAGAAGCGGAGGCTTTGGTAGAGGCGATAGCTCGCGCTCCACGTGTCGTATTGCGGCAGCTCATGTGTGCCGTCGAAGATCTCCAATTCGCGGTCTACGGTCTTTACCACGCCGTACATGGAGCTGACCGCGCCTTCTTTATAAGTAAAGTCGGTTTGAAATATTAAAATGGGTTTCATTTTGATTTTCCTTGTCTAGAATTTAATAAATCAAACAACCGGGTTAATAATTTTTGATTATGTCACCATTCGGTTGTTGAAGTGAATGGGTTGCATCGACAATATCTGCCGCGAGGCAAGAATATCTCGAATTACTCGCTGGTAGAACTGGATGAAATTGCACTGCAGCTCAATGCCCGGCCACTGAAAATTTTGGATTTATAGAGATAGCTGCTAAAGCGGATTAAGTGTTTCGCTGGCCTATTGAATTCAAAATTGCTTACATTTTAACAACGATATTCTGGAGTAGGTCCGCGCAGATGTCGCCTTTGTCGGAGGCATTGTTCATATGGCTGTAGATTTCACGATATTTCAGGATTTTTTTCACATCATCCGAGGCAAACAACTCTGCGATGGATGCGTGATGTTTCTCGTTCATCCGGTTTTCCAGTTTTTTCACCTTCTTTGCCTCCGCGGCGACGAGCGCGCGATTGGTTTTCAGGTACTGTACGCACCGCAACAAGCCATCGGACATCTGCAGCAGAATGTTCGCCATGTCGATCAGATTTTGTTCGGGCAGTATGTCGTAAATGCGCAGGTCTCTTACGGTGGTCCAGGCATAGTCCGCCAGATCGTCGATTGCGATGGAAAGCCGGAACAGATCATCCCGGTCGATCGGCGTGATAAACGTCGAGTTAATCGCATCCTCCAGCGTGTAATGCACCTGATCGGACTCGTGCTCCTTCTCCTTCACGAAATCCCCGTTCTCCTTTGTGGGGTTGTCGCAGTAGGAACAGAGCGCGCAAACCGTATCACGGATCGAGGTTGCCTGTTGAATCAGGAGCGCATAGAAATCGGGACGGGATTTTCGCTGAAACATCGAAGTGACTCCTTTCAATCAAAAGATAAAACGCAGGAGATAAAACAGCAGGGTGCCGAGCAACCCCACCGCAGGGATCGTGATCACCCAGGAAATCAAAATCCGTCCGGCAACGTTCCATCTGACCGCCTTATACCGCTCCGCTGTGCCGACGCCCATGATCGAGGAAGAGACGATCTGGCTCGACGATACGGGTGCGCCGAGAAGCGATGAAACGAGCAGTACGGTGCCTGCGGTCATCTGCGAGGCAAACGAATCGATGGCCTTGACCTTATAGATGCCGGTTCCAACGGTTTTGATGATCTTGAATCCGCCAAACGCGATTCCGCAGGCCAGGCTCGCCGCAGCGAGCGCAACCACCCAAACGGGAATGCCGCCCGCCACGCCGCCGCAAACGCCAATCAGAATCATAACGATACCAATTGACTTCTGCGAATCGTTGAACGAGTGGTTAAACGCAAGAAAGGTCATGTTGAACCATTGCGCATACGTAAAAAACGTGTTTGCCCGAAGGGTTGCGTTGCGCGTGAAAAACCGCAGCAGCGACAGGATGCAGTATCCGGCCAGAAAACTCACAATCGGCGTAAGAAAGATCATCAACACAACTTTCAGCCAAACATAGTTCCAGCTGATGGCAGCGGCGCCAAAGGCCGCGATACCCGCACCGATCACGCCGCCGATCAGCGCGTGGGACGAGGACGACGGAATGGCATAGTGCCATGTCGCAATATTCCAGGCGATGGCCGCGAGAATTCCCGCTGTGATGAAAGCCATCGCAACGCTTTGGGACTGCGCGCTGATGTAATAACTCTCCGCAACCAGATGTTGAATCGTTTTCGAAACGCCGGACCCGATTAAAAAAACCGCGAACGGGGAAAGCATCTCAACCGTTGCGGCCCAGATCAGCGCCGGATACGGTTTCATGGCGCGGCTTGCAATCAGCGTTGCAACAACGTTGCACCCGTCGTGAAACCCGTTTACATAGGTAAAGAGAAAGGTCATTGCGACCAGGACCCAAAACGTTGCTGACATAACACAAATCACCTGCCCGCGCGATAGAGCGCGAAGTGCTTTGAGAAAACCGCGAGTTTGCGTGTTTCTCAATCCTTCTTTCCAAAATAGTTCTATGCAGTATGGATTTCTTATAGTATTTGATGCAGTTGCGTTGTTTGTACTCTATAAAATGCATCTATGTATTCAAGAACATCACGTCATATCCCATAAAACGGGCCTAAGGGTTCCATTCGACGTTCTGATTTTTCATGGAGAGTGGTTCTAATTCTTGTGCTTCCGTATAGATGAGTAGAATCGGTTTATCACACAAGATATGCCACCCGGCTCGGATGCAATTAATGATGGAATCCTATTGCATCGAATTACGCGTGTAGATTGAAACGATATCAATTGCGCAGTTCCTTCTCTGTGGGCTTCCGCACTTCAATGGTCCAAGGCGTGCCGGTACCTATGTTGTAGGCGCGCGCAAAGTCGCCCTGATTGATAGCCACTGCCATGCGATCAAGGCTGTTGACGTAGACGAGTGGCTCGCCAACGAATGCATCCGCAAACGAACGTGCATAGATCAGTGAATTCCGGTAGACCAGACGCGACCCGTTTTGAATCTTAATATCCACCCGATCTCCATGCTTCACCCCAAGCTTGAGAAACAACGTGCGTGGGATGCTTGTCCAGAGACTGCCAAAGCGTACATCCAGCACGTCGATATCCCCGCGAATGCAGCCGCCGTCAAATTCCGGCTCGTTCAGTCGCAGTTCTACAACGGTATCAGGGTTTATCTCAGGGCCGATGCCGGAAAAGTCGATCACGCCCGCAGCAAGGCGCGCGCCAGTGAAGGCGTAGATATCCCGTCCGTGGAAGGTGTAGCTTTCGCCCGAACCCGGCAAGCGGTTGATGCTCTCGTCGATTTCCCGCGCAGCTACGATGCCGCTGATCCGCTTGATGTGCGTGAGCGTACCGTTGTCTGGTGTGACGATATGCTGTCCGTCGCGCGTCTCAACGACGATGCTGCGGCGAGTAGAACCAACGCCCGGATCGACTACCGAGACAAAGACGGTGCCTTTCGGCCAGTAACCGACCGTTTGAATCAAGCGGTAGCTCGCCTCCCAAACGTTATACTGAGGGATTTCGTGTGTAAGGTTCGAGATATTGAGCGCTTCGCTGACGGAGTATGCAACGCCAAACATGGCGCTGACCGCACCGTCGGCCAATCCGAAATCGGACATCATGACATAAGGTTTCATTATTATTCTCCTCGTCTTGTTTTGCTTTAGATTGTCTGGAGATGCTGATACGTCTCCATATCTTTAAATCGAATCATTTCTGGTAACTAAAATTCTCAGATTAACCAACGTAAATTTCTGAATCTGTATATTTTTTAACTACCTTTTTTATTATTTCAACAGCATCTTCTTTTCTTGTTTCAGTTCCCGCTAATACTTCCCATCTAGCCAACCCTTCTTCGCTTTGAGAAATTCTTTGACAAATCTGAGTCCAATCCTTTGTAATCGGTGTTGATGTATTAATTATGAAAGGAAGATTTTCGCGTATAATAGTTGCCTGAAGCTCAGTACCGTCATCCATGGTTTTCATTGAAGCGCCTCCCTTTTTAATGAATTCCTGTTCAATTTCTTGCATAGCACATTGCCTGCTATCATTATCTGGGAAAATATAACCCCATTCGCGCTCTCTATATGTTCTGTTTTGTATTTTAAATGCATCTTCATACTCTGAAGATTTGTTTAACCATGTTTTAGCAGTTAATAGACCGTAGAATAGTGTGTTTTCAGTGGCAGCATATCCTTTACTCGAATCGTCAATATTTAGTGGGAAATTTAGATAATAATGCGCGGATTCTTCTACAGCACCAATAAATTGGTTTTTAAAATTGTCTTTGAGCGATTTTTTTATTTGTGAATGTCCATTTCTGATTAAATGAATTTCAAATCCTTTTTTTGCTAATTCAATTACTGCAAATGGATTTGCTTTTAGATCGAAATAAAATTGTGGTAAATAGGAATTCCCAAATGAATTTTCGAAGAGTCTTTTTAATTCAAAACCTATTAACGCAGCATTAAACCCAGGATTTAGTTGTTGCCCTTCATTGTTTAGAAAATCTATTCTATCCCCATCACCATCAAAACATATTGCGAATAAGTAGTTGCCATTTTTGAGTAAATCCAATGTTGGCTTTATAGATTCTTTGATTACCGGGTTTGGTGCACCTGCCGGGAATAATCCGTCTGGAATAATATTTCTAGCAACAACATTTACTCCAGCAATATCAAATGCGTATAAAAACTCATAGCCTGCAGCACCGGATAAAAAATCTAAAACGATATTTAGTCCTTTAAGATCTGATGGCTTTATATCAGCCAATCTCATGGAATAGTTTACATAATCTTCCAGGTAATTAATAACCTGTATCTTTCCGATAGCAAATTTGCTACAAATTTTGTTATCTATGTAAAACTCCTTTATTTTACTTAAACCACCACATGGGCCGCAATCCATAGCTATAGGAATTAATCCAGGTCCTATTATCTTCTGCCCTGTATCTTTCCCAGGATTGTGTGATGCTCCATACATGATCCCAGCAGCATCCATATGCTGCATACATGAGAAATAAAACATACTCGTCGAACTTACAAGAGGATACAAATATACTTGAAATCCTAAACTTTTAAATATCTCTGTAGCTTGCTCTAAATATTGTGCACCGGATAATCGCGCATCTCTACATAATACAATTTTATTTGTGCATAATACTTCTCTAAAATAGTATGCATTCGCATAAGCTAATCTTTCAGAAAGATGCAAGGGAAGTTCTTCCGCCGGTGTTCTGATATCATAAGCTTTAAACATACTTAGATTTAATCTATCTCTGTCCAACATAAAACTAACCTCTTTTTTGTCTCTTTGTTTTTTCACTAGTATTTCGGCCATATACAAAATACAAAACAATGGTTGACATTGTCATTACTACTACCGAATATACAAACATCATAGCTTTTGTGTCTTGTGCCGTCATGTTATCCGTCGCATCTTTTATGACAATTCCGAGAGGTGTATAAGATGGATAATACAAAAACACTGATACATCATAATTAGCTAACAAGTCAATAAAAACCAATGCAATAACAGCCAATATGGATGGCAGGAGGATAGGGATTATTATCTTCACTAAGATTCTAATTTTTGAAGCCCCCATGCTTTTTGCCGATTCTTCTAGAGAATGATCTAACCCAAATAATGAAGCTTTGATCATTCTTAAGCCAAAAGGAATATTTATTATTACATAAGCGAATAACATGATTGCCGGCGTTCCAATCAAAATTTGATTAAGAAGAATCGGTCGCGGTAAGTCATATGCCATTATTAAACCTAAAGCAATAAACGTTGCGGGCAACAACCATGGAATCAATAGCGAGAATTCTAGAAACGTACCAAATATCTTTTTATTTCTATGTATTATTCTTGCAGCTGCGAAGCAAATGATAACCACAATAATTGCAGCAGCAAACGAGTAAACAATGCTTACTATATAAGGTTTGATCGCTCCTTGTAACTTGAATAAATTCTGATAATTTGATAATGTCATATTCGAAAAAGACAACTCACCCGCATTGATATATTTTGAAGTCGTAAATGAAAATAGCAGTACCAAAATTAAAGGTGATACATATATTACAAACAGAAGGTATGAAAATATATGGGTAATTACATTTAGTAGCTGATTGTTTATTTTCTGTTTTACTATTTTCGTTTTTACTTTGGATATCGATATATAATTGCCTCCCTTTTCTAGGCGGTTCATAATATACAATAAGATAAATGTCGATAAACCTAGTATTATAGCCATCAAAGCCGCAATGTCTCTTGATGTCTGTGTTTTTGAGAATTGCAGGATTATTGGATTAATTGTTTGAAAAGAGTTCCCCCCCACTACAAGAGGCGCCGACACCGCATTTAATCCTGTTATGAAGGTTAAAATCGTAATAGCAAAAAAAGCCGGTTTTAGCGTGGGTAAAAGAATTTTCCATACTATAGTGAACTGCGATGCCCCCATGTTCTTAGCCGCTTCAATTATGCCTTGATCTAGGCTCCGTACAGCATTTCTTAGAAAGATCATATGGTAAGATGTGCAGGCAAATGTCATAATAAATAATACAGCTACGTATCCCTTAAACCATCCTGCACTATATGCTGGGAAAATATTAGTAATCAGATTTTCCACAAATCCATTTTCCCCATACATAAACTTATACCCTGCAACTAAAATAATCCCACTGAATACTAAAGTCGTCATAAATCCGACCTTTAATATTCTCGCCCCCTTTATATCAAAATATTCTGTGACTAGAACAATAAAAGTTCCAACAATATTGACCGTAATAATCATAGATACAGCTAATATAAAACTGTTTATCAAACCATTAACCGCTCTGCGTGATGAAAAAAGCCTTTCAAAAGCACTAAATGAAAAATTACCGTCTTGGATAAATGTTCTAAAAAGAAGATTAATATTTGGGTAAATTAAAAAAGCCATGATTAACCAGCCGACGATAATAAACATTAAGATCTTTCTAAGGTTTGTTTTTCTTAAGTTATGAAAAAAATTAACCATAATTTACCTCAAAACTGCAATATGTCGCCTGTGTTTAAATATAGACTTGTTTTTGTTTCAGGATAATTACTCTCCGCAACTCCATCATTTTTTTCAAGACTTTTTATGATTTCACCATTTATCTCAAAATACTTTTTTGTGAACGCTCCAAAGTATTCATTTGTTACTAGCTTACCCTTTATACATATATCATTACTGGATTTTCTCTTGCTATGAATCCTCTCTAATCTGATAAAAGCCTTTTTTTCCCTGTCAAATTTCCTCGATGATGTTCTGTTAATTTCATCTATGATTTTGTTGTTTAATATATTAGTGTCTCCAATAAAATCACAAACAAATTCTGATTCTGATTTGTTGTAAATTTCATATGGAGTTCCAACTTGCTCTAAAAAACCATTATTAAAAACGGCTATTCTATCAGATAGCGTCAGTGCTTCTTCCTGATCATGAGTAACATATATTGTTGTAATTCCGAAATCACGTTGCAATTTCTTAAGTTCAAGCCTTAATTGTCCTCTTAGTTTTGCATCAAGGTTTGAGAGCGGTTCATCTAAACATAGAATCCTCGGTCTAAGCACCAAAGCTCGCGCAATGGCGACTCTTTGCTGTTGGCCGCCTGAAAGCGTTGAAACATTTTTATAAAGCTGTTGCGTGCTAAAATCTACTTTGTCTGCAATTTCGAGAACTCTATCTTTAATTTCTTTCGCGGGAATTTTTTTTACTTTTAGGCCAAATGCAATATTCTCAAAAACATTCATTGTTGGAAATAATGCATAACTCTGGAATACGATACCTATGCCTCTCTTTTCAGTAGGTAAGTCAGTAATATCTTCATTGTCGACCAATATTCTGCCTGAGTGTGGGAGCATGAACCCAACAAGGCACCTCAAAGTAGTAGTCTTTCCACATCCAGATGGTCCCAGAAGTGTGAAGAACTCCCCCTTCTTTATTTCTAAATTCAGGCCATGCATTGCTATAAAATCATCATATTTAATTTCTACATTATTGAAATTGATCACATTACCCTCCGATTGGAAATCATATGACAAAATACTTTCGTCTGCTCTCGATAAAAAGTCTCAGGTCGCTTCAGGTAAACGAAGCGACCTGATAACGAGACTATAAAATGTCGAATTTCATTTTCCTAATTAATGAATTCCAATTCGATCTTTTCAACCCACTGTTCAATGTATTGTCTAACGACGCTCCAATCTACTTTTTGCGCCTTTGTAAGAATAGAATCGAGGTATTTTGCGTCATCTGTTGCTGATTCCATTGCTACTTTATTAGCCGGGGATGAACCAAACTCCTGAGCCCAAGCGGACTGCACCTCGCTGGAACCAAACCAATCAACAAATGCTTTTGCAGTCTCAATATGTTTGCTTCCATTAATAATAGCCACCTGTTCTACAAGGAAGGGAACCCCAATATCAGGTGTCATAACGCCAAGTTTTAGATTATAATCATTTTGATATTGTACCACGCCACTTCCCCAGATCATTGAAATCGGGACTTTTTGGTCAACCAGATTCTGAAAGAAATCTTCGCTTTCGCCACAAATATAACCATTCTGGTAGAACTGTTTAATCGCTTCCCATCCTTCATCCGATACGCCTAGCTCACCGGTTGGATCCAGATATCTTGTCGCGATACCAGCAAGGATTGTTCTGGATGTTCCGCCACCTAGCCCGAATATATTGTATTTCCCGTGATAATCTTGATTCTGCCACATATCTGGCCAATCCTTTGGCGCCGTTTCCGCAGTATATAAATCGGAGTTGTAAATCGCAATAATAGCCTGTTTCACTACACCATGGTAGTATCCGTCCGAGTCCTTCATAGCATCGTCAACTTCACCTGCCCAAGAAGGGACATATTGAACCAGCATATCTTGAGCTTTAAAATCCTCAAATTCCATCATACTCATACCAAACGCTACGTCTGCTACGGCATTGTTTTTTTCGGCAATCAATCTGTTTTTAATGTCGCCGCCGCCTAAGTCCACAACTGTAATAGTAAATCCGTTTTGAGCCGCCGCGTCTGTCAACCATTCTTTTCTGCCGCCACCTCCTGAGTTAGTATAAATAACTAGATCATCATACTGAATTGCTGTTGCTGTTGGTTCCGCTGTTACTTCGGGTGCGGCTTCCGTGCCCTCTGCTGGTTCGCTAGTTTTGCTTTCAGCAGGTGCCGTAGTAGTTGTGCAACCAATGAAGCTAAAAACCAGAGTAATCACAACAAGAACTAGAGCTAAATTCCTTTTCATTTCCTTACCCCTTTCTTTTTTTCCTCTCTTTGGAGGGAAACTTTTTATTAATATAATCTCTTAACATATTTGGCCAATCCGTTTGAATAACGTTGAATCCCATTTTGAACAGTTTACCCCATCCCTCGTCTGGGTTGTTCAATATTGAAATGTCATCATCCATATCCGCGCTTAAATAATGACCCTTCCCTAAAGTTAAAGAATTTACCCATAGAAAATATCCTTTCCCCTTTATATCAGATAATATTTCTTCTGAAACATGTTCATCCGTAAGTTTTTCAAAAATAAATTCATAACCTACAATATTAATATCTTCATACCGTGACAGAACATCAAAATCTTGTTTAGTGTAAATAACTGGCATAAACATATATTTATTCATATGCTTGTTAACTATATTAAGAAATTTCTGATCGCATTTCCCCTTAATAATAAGCTTCTCTTCCAAATGATATTGATCTAGTTCTTCTAGTAAATGTCCGTCAAATTCGTCACACTTGTCTAAATTTATCAGTACATCCATGTTTGTTAAAGAATTCAGCATTTCGCTCAATTTCGGAACATGAAAATCGGTTTTGCAGAATGAGTTATTGTATAGAAACAGGCTATCTAGTTCCTGCGATGATAGGTCGCGAATTTTTCTATCAATTAACAAGTGTCTGGGCTCAAAATCTTGATGGAATGCATAATATTTTTTATCCGACGTTTCTGCAACATCAATTTCAACAATATCAGCACCATTCTTAATGGCGTTTATCATTGCATTTGGAGAATTTAATACTATATTGCCTCCTGCAAAACCTTGGTGTGCAGCAATTAGTATCTTTTTCTCTCTCAATTTCTTGTCTAGTAGATTTGTGTGTTTCATATTCTTTTCCTAATATGTTATTTAGTGTGTCGTTACTTTAACACGAAAATTGGTACGTGTCAATATTTATAATAAATCATTTGACACGTTTCATTATTTTTTTCTAAATGTATTTAATTACTATTTTCTTGTGATATAATACTAGTTATAAAAATAAAATTGGAGTACTTATCTATATGCCTACAATAAAAGATATCGCAAAAGCCGCTGGGGTTTCACATGGTACAGCTTCCAATGTGTTGAATAAAAAAGGGAATGTTAGTGCGGAAAAAGTTAAACGTGTTGAAATAGCAGCTAATCAACTTGGATATAATATACATTCGAGTGCTAAAACTTTAAGAAAGGGCGTATCCAATACAATCGCAATAATCATTCCAGATAGTGAAGTGTTGAGGTATCGAGATCTATATAACAGTATTTCAAGTTGCATTGATAAATACGAATATACATCAAGCTTATATATCTCAAATAATATTCCTCACAAAGAGAAAAATATAATTAAAAAAGTATTATCAGATCGTGTTTATTCAATAATTATTATTTCATGCTTAAGTAAGGAAGATGATTTCTATAATGAGATAAATCTAGGAAATACAAAAATATGTTTTGTCGAGCGAAAGGTAAATATAAAAACTACCCGAAGCATGTTCTACGCCTATGACACCGATAAAATAGGGCAAAATATTTCTAACTTTATTATAAGAAACGGTTTTAAGAAGCTGGCTTATTTTTCGAACAATAAAATATATTCTTTTGAAAATGACATTTATAATTCTTTATTGAGCAACTGTAAGAATGCAAATGTTGAGTTATCTGAATTTCACTGTGACAACACGTGCGATATTCAAACTGCTTTTAATATTTTATTTTCTCCAATGTCATTTGAGTTAATTATAACTACCACAGAAAAAAAAGCTGAAATTATTAAGAAGATCATTGAGTTAACTTCTATGAAAGATAATGTTAAAATAATGGCACTAACTTCAACTGATATTCTTGATAATAATAGTATAATTGAATGTAAACTAAACTATAAAAAGTTGGGTTCCGAATTAGGAAACGCGATTGTTAGCAACTACAATGCACCAACCGTGATTTATGATCCTCCACAATTTATATTCGACAAAAATATTATGTTCATTAAGAATAATCAAGAAATAAATATCGCATGTATAAATGGTCCATCAAATGATGCTTTGAAGTATATTTCTAGAATAATTTATTCATCCTCAGGAATTAAATCGAATATAATATCCTATGACTATGACAACCTGTTTAATCTTGTAAAAAACAATCAAATTAAGGATATAGATATTTTCAGATTCGACATGGCTTGGTTGTCATGGTTTGGAGAAAAAACATTCCTACCTCTTGATGATATTGATTATGATTTTTCAACAATATTTAATTCTTTTATTGATGGAATATCAAGAGAGTATTCTTATATCGGATCAAAAAAATATACTTTGCCATTTGATCCAAGTATGCTTCTATTATTTTTCAGAAGCGATTTATTTGAAAATTCAATTATTTCTCGTTTATATTATGAAAAGTACAAGAGTGTGCTCAAAGCTCCTGAAAGTTTCGAAGAATATAACCAAATTGCTTCCTTCTTTACCAAAAATTTAAACAATGAATCGCCAACCATTTTTGGCACGACGATAACTACAGAATCGCCGCAAAGTTTGGCATGCCAGTTTTTACCAATAGTTTATAACATGGGTGGTATAACAATTACAGATGATAAATTAGAGTTTAATTACAGTCTATTGAGAAAAGCCCTAAAATTACACTTAGAATCTTTGAATTTTGTCAATACTAGTAACGCATTTTGGGAAGATGCTGTTCATGAGTTTGCTATTGGTGATGCTGCAATGTCTATTACCTTCTCGAATAGAGCACTTAGTATAATTGACAGTAAAATATCAAACGTCCTTGGTAAATATAATTTCGTGAAAATACCAGGCAACAAACAAATGATTGGTGGCGGTGTACTTGGGCTTTCGAAGAGATCAAAAAAGATTAATCTTGCCTGTAATTTTCTTGAGGAATTCTACTCAAGAAGCAATTCCATTGTTTTTGCTTGTTTATGTGGCGCCTCTGGCAGCAAATTTGTTTACGAGAACGAAGACATATCTTTAATTTACCCGTGGTTAAAGCTAGTGCAGGAAAATCTAAAGAACGGAAGACGTCGGATAGGTGACTCTACCCTTACAAATTACAATTTCGAGTATAATTTAGGAAAATCACTCAGAGAATTGTTTCAAGGTAATTACAGTATTGATGAGTCTATAAATAATATAGTAAATATGCGCTTCTGCGACACTCATTGATGTCATGGCCTTGGTTGCGTCTTGGGATTATGTTAAAATTTCGGACAGCATTATAAGAGATTGATCTAGCCCCCGAAATATGGTCCAGGAGCATTGTTAGTAAATCTATCCATCTAGGCAGCAACATCGATTTTTTCTCATTCAGGCTGGACAATAATTTGGCGGACACCTCACTTTGCCACAGCGCTTCAATTAAGTATTACCCGGCTTAACTAGGAAGCTGAATGCTAGAAGTCTTATCAATTATACAAAAATGGATCGACAAGATCCGGAAGGAGCAGAAATGAACAAAAGAATGAAAGTCGCTCTTATCGGTGGAGCGTTGTTAGGCCTTGTATGCGTGGCAGGTGCATATATTCGTTCCGGGCTAACGGCTTCGCCCACATTTGTGTTCGCACTTTGGTTTAACCGTGTTATCATTGGCTTGGTCGTGGGCGCTCCCTGGGCAGTTACGAATAGAAGCAAAGCATTACTTCGTGGAGCATTGTTGGGCCTAATAGTATCTTTTGCTTTTTACAGCTCTACGGGATTTGTTGATCACATTAGCTTTGTGATGGGAATCTTGTACGGTGTGATACTAGAAGCATGGCTCAGCCGGCCCGGGAAACATCTGCACGGGTGATGAAAATGCTGACACTCGCACAAAAAGTGCTCGAAGAGAACACGTTATGTGTTCTATCGACATGCGCCAATAATCTACCGAACAGCTCGCTGATGCATTATATCTATGACGTCAGTCGCATGAGTATTTTTATGCTTACTCTGAAAGGAAGTTCGAAGCAAACCAATATCGCATCTAATCCACAAGTCAGTATCTTAATCGATACTCGGACAGATACCCAGCGGTCAGGTCTACCTATTTTGGCCCTGACAGTCTATGGTAAGGCTGAATTTGTCCAGGATCCGCAGCAGTATCAAACATTGGTAAATCAAATGGTTGACAGGTTTCCCGCCTTGGCAGAACTGGCTAACGACAGCCAATGTCTTGTCATTCAGATACAAATTGAAAAAAAGCTTCTGCTGGACGGTATTAACAATAAAAGCACGATCTATCGTTGACATGTCGCATTCCTAACTCTTTGTTCAGTTACGTTTCTTATAATAGTCTTCGTAGTTCTTTTCAAACCAGCTTACAAATCAATTTAACTATTAGACTGTGAAATCGAAAAAGTCCTTTACCTATGGGTTTAAAATTCGATCAGTCAAATAGGAGGGTCAAAATGAACTTTTCATTCACTTGGACTGGCATCCGTAATTACGCCATTGCACTGGTCATTTTTCTGGTAATCGACATTTTTTGGCTAACTGTTATTTCTAAGACGCTGTATGCGCAGCATCTTGGGTATCTGATGGCGCCAAAGGCAAAATTGTATGTGGCACTTCTCTTCTACCTGCTGTTCGTATTGGGCCTGCAATTCTTTGTGTTGAATCCTGCGCTGGCAAGCGGCAGTTGGAAAATTGCGCTGTTTGCGGGTATGTTTTTCGGTCTTGTGACCTACGCCACCTATGACCTGACCAATTTGGCAACGATCAAAGACTGGCCGGTACTCATCACAATGATAGATTTGGTTTGGGGCAGCGTCGTAAGCGGATTGACATCTATTCTGAGCTTTTTAATCATCCGGCGATTCTAAGCGTGAAAAGTATGCAGCGCAAATCGCTATTCTGGTAGATCGTCAAAAAATGGGTTTATCCTCAAGCTGATAATTCGGAACAGAGTACAACTGCCGTTTAAGAAAATTTCACATTTTTATCTCATTTGCAGAGTTGATTACTCCAGCAAGTTTGATATTATTAGATCAGTTCTGGCACTCTGTGTCCGAGAGTGCTAATTGATATCTTATATAAAATATTCAGGAGGCGAAGTTTGTATGAACCTGAAACCTTTGGCCGATCGCGTGGTTGTGGTCAGTATCGAAAATGACGAGGTTGTTAAGGGCGGTATCGTCCTGCCGACCACTGCAAAGGAAAAGCCGCAGATGGCGGAAGTAGTATCTGTCGGCCCCGGCGGCGTTGTGGACGGCAAGGAAGTTGTCATGCATGTCAAGCGCGGTGATAAAGTAATCTACTCCAAGTATGCGGGCACTGAAGTCAAGTTGGACGACAAAGAATACCTTATCGTCCGACAAAGCGATATTCTGGCGATTGTCGAATAATCAGGAGGAAATGAGCAATGGCTAAGCAATTAAAGTATAGCGAAGACGCACGCAGAACACTTCAGACTGGCCTGGATAAGCTAGCGAATACGGTCAAAATTACTCTCGGGCCCAAGGGCCGCAATGTCGTGCTTGACAAGAAATACGGGGCTCCGTTGATCACCAACGACGGCGTTACCATCGCCAAGGAAATCGAACTGGACGACCCATTTGAGAACATGGGCGCGCAGCTTGTCAAGGAAGTCGCCACCAAGACCAACGACGTCGCAGGCGACGGTACGACTACGGCAATTCTACTTGCCCAAGCGATCGTCCGCGAAGGCAAGAAAAACGTAGCGGCAGGTGCGAACCCAATGGTTGTACGGCACGGCATCGAAGCCGCGGTTGTCGAAGCGGTAGAAGGGCTCAAGGAGCTGAGCAAGCCCGTCGGCAGCAAGAACGCCATCGCGCAGGTCGCCTCGATCTCAGCAGGTGACGAAAACGTCGGCAAATTAATCTCGGACGCGATGGAAAAGGTCGGCAACGACGGCGTCATCACTGTTGAAGAGAGCAAAACCATGAAGACCGAGCTCAACATCGTCGAAGGCATGCAGTTCGACCGCGGCTACGCTTCCGCGTACATGGTAACTGATACTGAGAAAATGGAGGGCGTCCTGGATAACCCTTATATCCTGATAACCGATAAAAAGATCAGCAATATCCAGGAACTCCTACCGGTCCTGCAGCTGATTGCGCAGCAGAGCAAATCCCTGCTGATCATCGCGGAGGACATAGAGGGTGAAGCGCTCACGACGCTGGTGCTCAATAAACTGCGCGGTACGCTCAGTTGTATTGCAGTCAAAGCTCCCGGATTCGGTGACCGCAGAAAGGCCATGCTGCAGGATATCGCGGCGCTCACCGGCGGCGAAGTCATCTCTTCTGAGATCGGCCTCGACCTAAAGGAAACGCAGCTGAGCCAGCTCGGTACCGCGCGCCAGGTCAAGGTGGACAAAGACAATACCATCATCGTCGAAGGAGCGGGCGACCCCGAAGTCATCAAGGCCCGTATCTCGGCCATCAAGATGCAGATTGGTGAAACCACGTCCGATTACGACAAGGAAAAGCTCCAAGAACGCCTTGCAAAGCTTTCCGGCGGTGTAGCCGTCATCGCGGTCGGTGCAGCGACCGAGGTCGAGATGAAGGAGTTCAAGCTCCGCATTGAAGACGCGCTCTCAGCAACCCGTGCGGCTGTTGAAGAAGGTATCGTTCCTGGCGGTGGCGTTGCACTGTTGAATGTGTCTGACCGTATCAGGAGGCTCGCCGAGAAATCAACCGGCGACTTCAAGACAGGCGTCAACATTATCCTCCGCGCGCTCGAGGAACCGGTCCGCCAGATCGCGACTAACGCGGGCGTGGACGGCGCTGTCGTCGTCGAGACCATCCGCCGCGAAAACAAACCTGGTTATGGCTATAACGTCCTGACAAACGCCTACTCGATTCTTGCGGACGAGGGCATCATCGACCCGACCAAGGTCACCCGCAGCGCGCTACAGAACGCGGCGTCCGTCGCAGCAATGGTGATAACAACCGAAAGTCTCGTGACCGATATCCCCAAACCTCCTGCGCCTGTCGCAGCTCCTGGACCGGATATGGGCGGAATGTATTAAACTGATAACGTTAAAAGACAAGGTGCCCCGATAACGCACCTCGTCTTTTTATTAGACGCTAGCCGAATTTTTAAGAACCAGCTTTCGAGGCTGTATGATCTCACAAGAGCTTGCATCGATGGCCTACTTCAATAAAGCAGTACTCACAAAAAAATGCTCCACCAAAGGTCCATTGCTATGCTTGCTTTGCATCTGGCATCGTTGCACTTTATGTTGCTGACATTCTGCGTGACTTGATCACTTGTATTCGTAGTTATATCTTGTTATAAATGAATCATAAAGGATGGTGAATTCAAATGGAACACAAACTTAATAAACTCAGACGGTTCAATATAGTAATGGGAATCCTGCATTTTATTCAAGCAGCAATCATGTTGATTCTATCAACCAGTGTGATTCAAAAGATTGCAGAATTTCAACCTCAGATAACGCAAAACTACTTGGCTTTTAACTTAACAACCAAAACCTTAGAACCCGCAGGAAAAACACTGTTTACATTGCCATTTGGAGTACTGGTAGCATCGTTCCTGTTTATCTCTGCTCTGGCGCATTTTATTATTTATTTCAGCGGCGAGAAATACCTGAATGGAGTCCGCGCCGGCATTAATAAATTTCGTTGGTTTGAGTATGCACTCAGTTCTTCCATTATGATCGTGTTGATCAGCACACTGTTCGGCATATATGACATTGCTTCTTTGGTTTTGATTTTCGTTGTGAATGCGTCCATGAACTTGTTTGGATTGGTCATGGAGCAACTCAACAGTGGGGCAGAGAAAACCAACGTGAAATGGGGGCCATTCATTTGGGGTTCAATCGCCGGCCTCGCACCTTGGGCTGCAATTCTTCTGTATATGTTCGGCACAGGCAATTTTGATATGATTCCCTGGTTTGTATGGGCTATTGTGGGCATGTACTTTGTCGCCTTCAATACATTCCCTGTCAATATGATCCTGCAGTATAAGCGTGTCGGAAAATGGGCGGACTATGTGTATGGCGAGCGCGTTTATATCATTTTAAGTCTTGTTGCAAAATCCCTTCTGGCTTGGCTTGTACTATTCGGAGCGATGCAGCCTTAACTGATATTCTCTTTATACATGGATGAAAATAAAACCACCGAATTCGGTGGTTTTGTTTATTCGTAAGATATTATACAACCGTCAGGACTTAATGTGACCGATCATTCGTTATGGTGTATGTTAAAAAGCAACGTTCATGGCTTGGCATGGAAACAACATGATAGTATGCTGAGAAACATATCGCTTTTTGAGATAAAACGAAACATCTGAGACCCCCGACCAACAAAATTAATAGGCATCATCCCGGAGTAAGTCTTTGAACTGCTAGTATATCGTGATTATTTATCTCTTTCCATATTAAGTTCAATCCTTGAAGAGAGGCTTAGCAGCCAATCGGCTGATATCCCATAATGCTCCGCAATTTTTAACAAAGACTCGGCATTTGGCATGCTACGACCACCCTCCCATGCGGCAACGGACTGCTGTGCAACTCCTATTGCATGCCCGAGCTTTTGCTGCGTTTCATTTCTCATGCGGCGAATTTCCCTGATCTTCGCCCCAAGCATTTTCGCACAGCTTTCCATTTTATACCCTCCGAAAAAACTTTATAATTTGCAGGTCAAATACTCTTATTGAAATCAGAATAGCACTATTCAGTATTTGGCGGGAAACTGTAATATTATGAGACCAAAGAGGTCGAAACGGAGAATGAAGAGTTAGCATCCGTTAGTCGTTATCTGACGTGATCTTGTGCTATATGTTTTTCGGTGGTGCCAGACTAAGCGATTCTAATTTGAATACGCCGACCAAAGCGTTCGTTTCATCGCGCACCAATACGCGATCAACTCCCGTTTCAAGGCAGTAACGAATACCTACAATCAAAGGATCATGTATGGATACGTACCCGCTTGCCATTTCCAATGTGTTTTCTTTGTTTAACGGAGTGATATATTTATCTAACGCGGTGATGTTCAGGTACGATAGATACCCCTTATTGCCGATAAAATCATCAACAAACCCTTTGTTTTTTTGAAACACAATCTCATCCCGGCTACCGATCTGCATCGTCATGCCTTCGCGCAAAACGACCACCTTCGTGCCGAGCTTGATTGCTTCTTCGATATCGTGGGTCACGAGTACAATCGTCTTTTTCAATGATTGATAAAGACGCAGTATCTCGTCCTGTAATATTTTGCGATTGACCTGGTCAACCGCGCCTAAGGGTTCGTCCATCAGTATTATCTCAGGGTCTGCGGCAAGCGCTCTAGCGATACCTACTCGTTGCTTCTGACCACCGCTCAATTCTTTCGGATATTTTTTGAGAAGGCTCGTATCCAGCCCAACGAGACTGATGAGTTCGACCGCTTTTGATTTTCTGATTCTCTCAGGTATGTCCTGAATTTCGAGTGAATATGTGATATTCCTCTCGATTGTCATATGCGGAAACAAGCCAAACTGCTGGATCACATACCCGATATTCCGTTTCAAGGATATGGAGTCCCACTCGTTGACGTCTTTATTATTGACGAATACCTTGCCGCTATTTGGTTTAATCAGGCCGTTGATCATCTTAAGGAGCGTCGTTTTCCCGCAACCGGACGGACCGATCAATACAGCCAGTTCGCCCTTTTCGATGGAGAGGCTAAAGTCCCTTATGACTGGTCGTCCTGTTTCATACTCATGTCTGACGTTCTCAAACTGAATAATAGCCATTAGAGCAATCCTTTTGACTCCAAAAACTCTCTTGCAACATCTTTGGCATCTCTGTTGTCGTGTTCTACATAATAGTTCATCTGCTGCATTTCTTTGTCGCTGATTTGTCCAGCGAGCTTGTTCAAAATAGCTTCCAATTCAGGATATTGATCCAGTGTTTCCTGCCTGATAACTGTTGCAGCTTGGTAAGCCGGAAAAAAGTTTTTATCGTCCTGCAAGACCGTAAGGTCGTATTCACTCAGAAGACCATCAGTAGAAAAATTATTGATTACATCCACTTCGCCAGCACCGATCGCTTTATATTTTAAGCCGATATCGACATCTTTTGTCTCTTTAAAGTGGAACCCGTATACATCAACCAAGCCGGGATAACCGTCTTCACGCTCATAAAAATCGTATTCTGCTCCTAATATGAAGTTTTCGCTAACGGCCGCGAGATCCGAATAGGTCGTTATGTTGTGCTGCTGAGCAACTTCGCGATTCATGGATAATGCGTAAGTGTCGTTAAACCCATACAGCTCCAGCCACTTAAACTCGTACTGCTGCTGATATTTCGTCGCCACTGCCGCATATAATTCAGCGGAGTCAGAGATAAGTTCTTCTTTTAACACGAATAGCCAACCTGTTCCTGTATATTCGGGATACATATCAATTTCTCCAGCCTCCATGGCTGGATGAATATTAGATGTCCCGCCGCCGATGCCCATTTTGAATTCTACTGAGATGTCAGAGTATTCTTCGATCAGCTGGCCAAGCATCTCAGCGATGATATAGCTTTCCGCCATCGGTTTTGAAGCGATTACAACTTTCTTCTCCGCCCCCTCGCAGCCCGTCAGTGTAAAAATGAAAACTGCAAGCATAAGAATACTAATAATCTTCTTCATCTTATCCTCCTCAATAGTTTCTTTTCAGCAACCCCTAGTAACGCGTCTGAAAGAATCGCCAGAATTGCAACGAGTAAACTTCCTGCCACTGTCATCTCATCGAAGTTGGTCGTGATCCCCCGCCAAATGGCTACCCCAAGCCCGCCCGCGCCGATGAAAGAAGCGATACCAGCAAGTGCAATCGTCATCACCACCATGTTCCGGATGCCGGCAATAATCACGGGAAGTGCCAAGGGAAACTGGATTTTCCACAGCAACTGCCAGGAAGTGCTCCCCAATCCAACCGCTGCTTCAATAACCTGCTCATCAATCTCTGTTAGTCCTGTATAGGTATTTCGAATGACAGGCAGCATTCCGTAGATGACCAGCGCAATGATCGCGGTCGTATTTCCAATACCCGTGAATGATACAAGGAACCCAAATAAAGCAATCGAAGGTATGGTATACAGAAAATTCGTTATTGCGATCACTGTGGCAGCGGCTTTCTTAAAATTCGAGATTAGAATGCCTGCGGTAATTCCAATCAGCAATATGATGATGATGGCAGTGAGGCTAAGGAGCAAGTGCTCGACAACCAACTGAAAAAAGAAATCAATTCTTGATCGTAGCAGCTCAATCAAGTCAACGAAAAAATTCATCTCTTCTCCTAAAAATTGTGCTCTGTGTTATATTGCGGTGAAACTACATCTTCTTCATTTTCGCATATAAGACTTCTGCATGAACTCATAAGGTATTCTTTCATTTCTCGTAGTGGGTCAATATTGATATTGTCTTACATGGATTTGAAAATTGTTGTTTATTACGCTGCCGAACAAAGCTTCTGATATGTGAAGCGCCTATACTAGAATTGTACAATATTTAACGCCAGATCACCATCCTTTCTTTAACCTCTTGTAGCACTCTATCGAGAACTGCGCTCAGCGGGGATTCATCCAAGCGTTTTGAATGCATAATCGCAAAAATCGCTTTAAAAGACACTCTATCCCCTGGCAGTGTATCTTTTGTTTGTTTCATTTGGTTATCGCCCCTTGCAATTAAAAAAATCACCGTATATCATAATTGTATACTAGCGTAAAGGTGCTTCGTGTATTCAAACAACCCATTCCATTGAATTCTTCGATATGCTGAATCCGATATCTCAGAATATTTTTGCTTACTACAATATTTCTAAACCTGCCTCTGTAATATTTCAGCTCACATTCATACGGAATGTTTTAGTAAACCTAGAAGGGGAAATGACATATGAGCGAATCTGATATGCTGGAAGGAAGAAATCCATTTCTGTGGGAAGGCAACAGCCGCGAAGCGGTGCTATGTATCCATGGTTTCGTCGGCTCACCAGGCGTGTTTCGCAAGCTTGGGCGGATGCTACACGCCGCATCTCTTACAGTTTGCGCGCCTCTGCTGCCTGGCCATGGCACAACACCTGAGGACTTGAAAAAAGTAACTGCCGAGCAGATGCTTGGCGCAGTCGAGCAAGTATATATAGAGCTTGCAAGCAAAAATAATCGCGTCCATCTCGCGGGCCTCTCGCTTGGAGGAACGCTGGCTACTCTTTTGGCAGCGAACCATGCTGGGGAGAGAACTTTGGGATGTGTTTCGCTGTTTTCTCCAGGCTATGGTTTTAATAAGCTGCTTGTGGAACGTTTAGGGTTAGATAAATGGACGGATTCGCCTGAAAACGAATCCAAAATGATACCAATACCGAAGCGAGCTGCTCAAGATGACGAAATGGACGAATGCATATTTGGCTATGATTCAGCTCCGTTGAAAGTTTTCGGTCCAGTTATCGCGCTCAACAAAGCTGCCCTTGAAATACGGAATAAAGTAACTGCTCCCGTACTATTGCTCTATACTGAGGCAGATACCGTCGTAGATGCAGAAGCCTGCGCCGAAGCTGTCGAATTGTTCCCCAATCTTGTTGAAGCGTTTAACTTCCGGGAAGGCGAGCATAATCTGCTCTTAGGCTGCGATCGGGAAGAAGCTATGCAAAAATGCATGGCGTTTATTGGCCGGCACCGTAGCTAAAAGCCAATGCAGATGGTTTCACGTTATCCAAACATTTAAGTAGCATGATGCCGTTATTGATAGACTTTAACCTACCAGCTGATGTTTATTTGATGTTTATCATGGTAAAAGCTAACTAAAAGCGGTTTTTGATTATCAATGATTATCACCGATAACCCGCACAAACTGGCGGTTATTCAGGTTGATCTACGAATGCATAAGACCATTAAAAGCATATCTCTGCACTCATAACCCGGAGGTCGTAGGTTCAAGTCCTTCCCCCGCAACCAGTAAAAAACCGCCCAATTCGGGCGGTTTTTGCGTTGCTTGAGGATTTTATTCAGGCACAGAACAGGCATGAAACCAACTAGCTGATGTTTATTAAGATCTTTTTCTAAAATATACCCCGTAAAGTGGACAAATATTTATAGGGAAGTTCATAGTTTAAAAGAATATGACACCCACTGCAACAGGAATAGTTTATAACAATTGAACTTGGATAAAAACGGAGCTGATCACGTAGTGAAAACGTTGCATCCATTTGAAACTAATATTTCAACAGTAATAATATTTTTATCATACACGTCTTGATCAATATAAAGCTCTTTCAACTCAAGATCTATAAGTAGGCTAATGTCTTCAATTTTCACATTGATCATGGCTAAAACTTTTAAGTTTCTTAATACAGATACAACATTAATATTATCAATATTTTTACAGTCGTTTATAACCAAATGTTCCAAATTTTCCTGAGCATGCTCCAAAGGGCCAACATTTTGTATAGGGTTGCCAGTAAGGTTCACATATTTGAGATTAGGTTTGTTGTATAGAGCGTCAATATCTGAAACATTGTCGCCAAGCAGATAAATGACTTCAAGTTGATCAAGCTGATCGAGTGCCGAAATATCACTTAGGGCCTGTTCCGTTATTATCAAACATTTAAGATTTTTGGCATATTGCATTCCTTCTAGATTAACAACGCTGCCATCAGTGATGTATTTAGTGTAATGATATCCGTTATCAATTAAATAATTCTCCATATCGCTATAACCGCTCTCTTCTTCTGCGTGAGCTGTGGTGATAAACAATGTTTCGATTCTAAAAATATTAGAAAGTGCAAAACCTTTATCCTCAAAATCTATTCCTAAATCTATCAATACTTGAGCAATGCAATCCATAAGAATTGGGTCGTTAAACTCAACGTTCATATTAGGATCCCAACCAAAATCCTCTGGTGTATATGGAGGTATCGGTTTATCGGTTGGTACGCTTGCAGCGGGTTTTGTTGTTGAAGTCTCTGATCCTGGAGAAATTGTGTGCGAACCCTCTTGCGTTGTTTCCAGCAACGAATTTTTATCGTTGAATATATTATCACGCAATAAAAAAAGAGTCACACCAATAGCAAATAAGAGTACAAAAGATGATATCGTTATTATTAGTTTTTTGTTGATCGGTTTTACTTGTTTCTGAGCTTTTTCGCCTTTTTTGTTCTGCGTTTTTTCCTCTTCAATTATGCCTAGAAAATTCTTGATCTTATCAGTTAGTAGCGAAAGGTTCCGATCCATGTTTTTATCTATAATGTCAATCCACTGCATAGTAGCTAGATAAAATGACATCCCGCCTGTAGGAATTATATCTTCTATTCTGACAGGAATAACAATGATATCGTTATTTACCGCCAACTCCAGCTCACGCATTACTTGCTTAGAAGAATTTGAGTTCGCGGAAAATATAATAATCATTATTTTTGACTTCGGTATTGCGTTAACAATTTCATCGGCAAAATTCATCCCCAATCCTACATCGCGAGGGGCAATCCAGCAACTTATTTTTTCTTGCTCTAAGTAATGACAAATAGCATTTGCCATCTGCTTGTCCTTGCTCGAATATGATATAAATACTTCATGTGCCATGATAAGGCTCCTAACACAAGCCGTCCCGATTTTTTCTTTTTTTGATATTTGTATGCATGTAGAGACTGTCAAACATATAATCCAGTATTCTTAAAAGAATTGTAGTGTAGAAACTTGACAAATACGCACTAACATCCATCTGGATCGAATTGGTTACTTGTATTTTATTATTGATCACAAAGGATCGTCAACCCCACGTTATCCGAAATTTCAACACTCCGCTTGTAAATTTCGGGAATACAAAACAATTTTGGACAGTTTTCTAAGCAACACATATTTGAAGGCTCTGATTCCAACGCGATAACCATTGCATGGGGCTCAAGTAGTCGAGACGTTTTTGAACTCTCCTGGTATTATAGAACCCCTCGATATAGGCAAATACCTTTTGCCGGGCCTCGTCCCGCGTTTGGAAATGGGTCCAATGAATCGTTTCTTTCTTCAGGTTTGCAAAGAAGCTTTCGCTCCAACTGTTATCGCCCGGCATACCTACGCGTGAGAAGCTTTGCCGAAGGCCTTCTTTAGCAAGCAAGTTCATTACGCTCTTCGATGTGTACTGGCTCCCGCGATCACTGTGAAAAATAAATCCCGCTGGAATATCCCATCGTCGTATTGGGTTCGTTGTTTCAGCATGGTTTTGTCCTCCTGATCCCTATAATAATCTCTTGCCATGCTGTCCGATATTTTAGCATACTCCCCTCTGAAAAAGTTATATTTTCTGTAGTTCTTTCAACAGATATTGTTCTGCTTCCGCGTTCCATAACCCGTTGTGTGTTTTAACGATGCGGTCAAGTTCTGTGAAGCGTGGATCCGCTTTCCCAAGTTCCGCAAAATCCGCAATCGCGGTCAGCGGCAATTCGATGTGTGTATAGATCAGTTTCTTGCCTCCGGGTATCCTCGGCAGGTTTTTTGTCGTCTCAATCACGCAGTCCAACCCGCCGATATGTGTGATCATCGCGGCGGGATTGAGCCGCCCCGCGTTCATCATCTCGATTGCTTCTCGCATATCGTCCGTGTTTCCGTGGCTTGTCGCCGCAACGTGGGTGCGGTTGTAATGCACGTCGTAAAAATTGACCATCGCCGAAAACGAAGGATCGGCTGGTCCCGCAAAGAAGTTCAGGCAGCCGTCAACCGCCAAAATCGCGACGCTTTGCTCTACCACCTGCTTCACAGGCGCGAAACAGATCACGTCGTCATATCCCGTTCCGCTCGAGAGCTCCCGCAGCGTTGCCGCCGGGTTTTCGAGTTTGTCGGTATTCACGTAATGCAACTCGACACCGCACGTTTTTGCGTGTTCAATCGTGAAGATGCTTTCGGCGCGTTTCAGCCTGTTCTCGTCGATATCCGTCACCACAAGCAGACTCGGCCTTCTATCGCAATGCAGCGCGTAATCGAGCGAACCGAGCCCCATTGGGCCCACTCCCGCGAGCAGCGCAAGCTTTCCGCCCTCAACAATGCCCATATCGTGCACATATTCGCCGTCCCTTGTATGGTACATCGCGTGATATGTGCCGATGATACAGCTCATGGGTTCCGCGAGGGAACCATAAAAGTATACGTCGCTCTTGTAAGGCAACAGACAGTCCATATGCAGCGTTTCCCAGGGAATGTTGACATAGGTCGCGTCGCCGCCGCATTCGCGGAACGAGTAGCCCGGCGCGGTCAACGCGCCCCGGTAGGAGTGCGCCGGCTGGATGACGAACCCGTCGCCCTTTTTGAACTTGTGCGCCCAGTTCTTTCCGACCTCATCCACAATCCCGCAAAATTCATGACCGATGATCGTTGGGTTTGTCGCAACATCATACGGCACACGCTTATGGGCCGCACCCTTCTCCAAGGCCTTATATGACGACATGCAGAGACTATCCGAAATAACTTTGCAGCGAACGCCATCGTCCCCGACGGGGCTGAGTTCAAATTCCTCCAGCCGTATATCGTGCGCGCCGTAGAGCCGTACCGCTTTCGTTTTCATTTGCTTACTCCTTTTCGCCATGTTCATGGTGGATTAAATACCAGGTACTATCGATGAGATTGGTGAATTGTTCCTCTTGCATCCGGTCAATCGTGAACTTCTGCCGCGGATTATTGATGTCCTCGCCGCTGATCTGGAGCATGCCGTATTGCTCGCAGAGCCCGCGCAGCCGCTCAATCTGCGCCTGTGAGTTTCGCGAGGGCATATACGTCACCGCGCGGATGCCTGCCTCGCCGATGACTTCAAACAGCTCTTCAAGGTAGTCATCCTCGAATTTTTGTGCCTTCTTGTCGCCGGTCACGCTCGCGGTCACGTCGCCGAGATACGCATACGCAAGTATCCCGCCAACCTCGTTGGAGAAGCGGACAAACTCGCTCAGCATCGGGCATTCATCCGTCGCAGGAACAAACACCTTGGGGATGCAATCTTTCTTTAGCGTGCCGACCATATCGTATTCCGCGAGCATCCGCTCCCATTCGCTTGCATCTAGCGTCATGCGTGTGTTTCCGCGCGCGATGAGTTGGCGCGCCAGCGCAAGCATGAGATGGCGTTCGGTCACGCTGCCGCCGTCATGATACTGTGAAAGAGGAAGCACGTCCCTCTCAAAGTCGAGCAAGACGCCGTCCGCGGCATAGAGATTGTTAATGCGCTCCAGCATCTTTCTGTTGCGCACGTTTCGCTTTTCCCGCAGCGGTGCAAAATATGCTTGCACCTTGCCGATGTTCTCGTGCGGCACCGCATGCAGAACCATATAACTATTGCCGACCTGATCAGGATTGTTTGTGCGCCTGTCTCCAAGCGGCGTTTCCCGAAAGGATACACGCGTTTCAACACCGATGGTCGTCGGTATCCCTACGATCTTTCCAGCCTCGATAAACTCCTTGGCGCCGCCGATGCTGTCGTGATCCACAATGCCGCAGATCGCAAGCCCTTCCGTGCGCGCGGCAAACACCGCCGCCGAAGGTGAATAAGGTGAAAAAGAGTAGGTCGTATGGATATGGTTGTTCACCATGCGCAGATCAACGGAGGGAAAGTTGGCATGCCCGGCCTGGCTCCGCAACGCCCGCAAGCGCTCTTCTTTTTTTGGCGCGTTCAACTTCCGCAACAGTGCAAGATCGATCATCTCAGCATCACCTGACCCCCGGTCACGGGTATCGCCTGTCCAGTTTCATAGGTCTGTTCCACAGCGTAAAAGATCGCTTTTGCAACATCCGAAGGAAGGCAGCCCCGCTTGATCAGCGATTTGTTTAAGTAATACTGCCTGACATCCTCGATTGTCTGCGCGCCCGGCACCTTGCCCGCGCGAAGATACTGCACAAACAAGCCGCGCTCGGGGTCGCTCCAAAGAGGCCCGTCGTAGTAGTTGCCGGGACAGATCGCGTTGACTTTGATGTGATACGGCGCCAGTTCAAGCGCAAAGCTCTGCACAAGGCCGATGCCACCAAACTTACTGCCCGCGTAGGCAAAGTTTTTATTGCTGCCTTGATAGCCCGATTTACTGTTGATTTCGATGATATCGCCCATCCAATTCGGATCGGCGGCAGATTGGGCGCGCATAATCCTCTGCGCGTATTTAACGCAGGTGAAGAACGCCGTGTAGTTGACGCTTGTGACAAACTCGAAATCCTTTTTTTCCATCTCGTCCAGCGAGCCCGCCTTGAGTACGCCTGCATTTGAGACAAACAAATCCAGCCCGCCAAACGACTCCACACACGCGGCCATCATCCCCGCAACGCTCTCCTCGCTCGTTACATCAACCCGCACCGCAACGGCGCGCGCGCCGAGCGATAAAGCCACTTCCTTTGCCAGCGGTTCGTTGAGATCCGCAATGACGACGCAGGCGCCCTCCCGATACAACTCCTCGGCGATGCCCTTGCCAAACCCCTGCGCGCTGCCGGTGACAATCGCGATCTTACCACCCAACCGGCCGTCTGTCTGTTTACGGTTCACAACCTGATCGGAAGTGATTTGTTCCCATTTCGATAGATCAATCATTTTTCTTCTCCATATATCCCAGCAATCGCCCATATGCGTCATCCCACGCCTGAGTGTGCCGCGGTTCGTAAACCGCCGGTTTCACGGAGCGGCGCACGACCTGCCGCGCCTCCACGACGTCCTTTATTTCGCCGAGCGCGACCGCCTGCATGAGCGCGTTCCCCATCGCGGAGCCTTCCGCAGGGCCCGCAACAACACGCCGGTCTAAAACATCCGCGGTCATTTGGCACAGCAGCGTGTTCCCGATGCCGCCGCCGGTGATATTCAGTGTGTCGATTCGCTCGCCTTTCATTCTCTCGAGGCATTCCAGCGCCCAGCGGTATTTGAGCGCGAGGCTCTCGTAAACACATCTGGCAAACTCGCCCGGCGTCTCCGGCGGTGTTTGAGAGGTGCTCTCGCAGAACCGTATGATCTTCCCGCACATATCCCCCGCCGAAAAGAACGGTGCGTCGTCCGGATCGATGATCGCGGCAAACGGTTTTGATTGCGCGGTCATATCATCTATTTCGCTCCAGCTGTACATTCTGCCCTGTCGCGCCCATTCGCGCCGGCATTCCTGCATGATCCACTGTCCCATGATGTTCTTCAGCAACCTAAATCCGCCTTGCACAGTGCCTTCGTTTGAAAAATTTGACTCATAGACGGTCTCCCCGGTCAGCGGGCGGTCCGTTTCTATGCCAAAGAGCGACCAGGTGCCGCTGGAGCAAAACGCGAAGCTCCCCTCTCCGGGAATGGCGGCAACCGCCGACGCGGTGTCGTGCGTGCCTACCGCCGCAAACGGTATCCTCGGTGTCCCCAACTCGCTTGCGACATCCGAAAGCAATCTTGCGCGCAGCGCACCGGCGCGGTCGATTTTCGTAAACACCTGTTCCGGTATCCCGAGCTTACGGATCAGCTCAAAGTCCCAGTTTTGCTCCGCCGCGTGATAGAGGTTTGTCGTCGTGACGTTGGTGTATTCGCTCGCTTTCTCTCCCGTGAGAAGATAGCCCAGCAGATCCGGCAGAAGCAGCAGCGTCTCCGCCTGCTGCAGCGCTGCGTCTTGCTCGCGGACACGGCGCACGAGCTGATAGACGGTGTTAAAGTTCATGGCCGCGATTCCGGTGCGCGCAAAGAACTCGCGCTTGGGTACGATTTGCCAGGCTGCAAACATTTCTTCGTCCGTTGCGTCCCGATAACAGCGCGGATTTTCAAGCAGCGTACCGGATGCATCAAGCAGGCCGAAATCCACACCCCAGGTGTCAATACCGAAGCAGTCAGCTCCATTTCCCGTTTCGCGATGACATGCGGCAACCCCCAGTTTCAACTGCCGGGTCAGATATTGCGCGTCCCAGCGGTGCGCGCCGCCATCCTCCAGAATCGCGTTCTCAAAACGGTGCAGCTCTTGCATCTCGATCCGCTCCCCGTCAAATCGGGCCAGCATCGCCCGCCCGTTGGAAGCGCCCAGATCAAACGCCAGCAGATGTAACGGATTCATACTTTTGCTCCCAGCAGAGATTTTCGATATTTTTCGCTCTCCCAGTTGGCGATAAACCGTTTCGCCTGTTCACCCATGGTCGAGAGCGTGTATCCCTTGCGCTGCACGCACGCTTCGATAAAGAGCACCGCCGCGAGCGTTTCCGTCACGACGCGTGTTTGCGCTTCGCCCGCGGCAGACCGGATGGTTCCGGTTGCCAAGTCGAGCAGTACCTCGCCTGCCGGCACCGCATCCGCGCCAAAGCCGAGCGTGCCGATGAAAAACACCATCTGGTCCGGGTAAAGCGGCGCATCGATGAAAAACGAACCCGTATGGCTGCTCTCGCGCAGACGATTTGCAATATATTGCTCGAGATCCAGCTGCAAAAAAGCATTGGACGCGATTCCGAAGAACGTACAGATCCGCCGGTTGACGTCTTCGTGAAGGTCCAGACAGGCATCCGCCGTCTCTTCCAGCACGATCAAGCCGTGATTTTGCATGAATATCGCTTTGGGCGGCCGCCCTGTTTCGCGCTTGACGCGCGCTAGCTCGTCCCGAATCGCAAAGGAGAGCCTCGCTCCGGGATCGATATACGGCACCAAGCCCCAGGCATACGCCGCACCGTCGAGCGCCTGCGTCAAAATCTGCTCCATTTCCACGGCGCAGCAGGCGAGGTTTGCATAAACGCTATGGCTGTGTATCACGAATCTGTCTAACAAGGAATGAAACCCCGCCTCGACGGACGGGCGCAGCTGCTTCAATCCCTCGATGGCAAGCGTGCCGGCCTTGGCCCGCTCCGAACCGGCTTGCTCCACGCCCTCCAGCAAGGCCGGATCGTTGTCTGCATAAAACGCGCGGAGCGCCGCATAGTCCATCACCGCGTAGGCGCTCTGCGGCGTAATATCACCCAGGCAATAGCCGGATGCCTTGACCGCCATCTGTTGTTCGTCCAGTTTCACGGAGGTGTTTCCTCCGCCTCCCTGCACATAGTCACGCCGCGCTCCGACACTCTGCGAAAGCCGCGCAAAATCCTGCAACGGCCCCGCATTCCGCTCAAAAAACGACGACATATCCATCACCCTTTCCACACCGTCCAAGCGCCTCAGCGCAGGGAGAGCACCTTCCGCTCGTATGATTTCACTTCTTTCAGCCAATCTCCATCCTGCGGGATATCATTGCACTGGCAGTAATATGCCCAAACGAGCCCGAACGGCAGCGTTTTCCGGTCCTCCATCAGCGCAAGCCGCCGGGTATAATCCTCGTCGTATTCCGCTTCCCGAATGGCTTCGGCGGGTGCGAGGCATGCGTTCAAAATCGCTTTTCTGGCGTTGCGCATGCCGATGGCCCATGCGGCGATCCGGTTGATCGACGCGTCGAAATAATCCAGCCCGATATGTACGCGGTTCTCGAACGCGTTCCATACGATTTCATCCATGATGCGCTGTAACTCGTCGTCGAGCGTAATGACGTGATCGCTGTCCCAGCGTACGCCGCGGCTGACATGCAGCAGTATTTGCTCGACGAATTGCAAAACGGCTGAGATCTTCGCGCTGATGACCTCGGTTGGATGGAAATGCCCCGCGTCGAGCGTATACAGTTTGCCGCGGTTGATCGCGTATCCGAGCGAGTATTCGTGACTCGCAACCGTATGGCTCTCAACGCCAACACCGAATAGCTTGCTTTCGATAGATGCAAGCACCTTCGACGTATCATATGTCGTAGAAAAAATCTCATCGAGTGACTCGGTCATCAGTTCACGGCGTTTGACAGAGTCTGCACAGGTGTCCTTATAGCCGTCCGGCATCCAATAGTTCACAACGCAAACTTGACCGGTCGCCTCCGCAAATGCTTCGCCGATCTCAAGGCAGCGTTTTCCGTGTTCAACCCAAAACCAGCGTTTCGACTCGTCAAAGCTGCTCAACGAGAAGTTGCCGTCCATCATGGGGTGCGAAAAGTAAGTCGGGTTAAAGTCCAGTCCGATGTTTCCGGCCTTCGCCCAGTCCAGCCATCCTGAGAACTCCGCGGCGGTGTAAGCGTCCCGGTCCACACGCTTGCCGTTCTTTTCCGCATAGCACGCGTGCAGATTGAGCTTTGTTTTGCCCGGGATCAGCGACCGGGCCAGGTCGATATCCGCGCGCAGCTCGTCCGGTGTGCGCGCCCGCCCGGGATATGTGCCCGTGGTCTGGATGCCGCCGGAAAGGGAGTCCGATCCGTCGAACCCGATTACATCGTCACCCTGCCAGCAATGCATGGACACGGCGATCGCGTTCGCCCGGTCGATGGCCTGCTGCACATCTAAGCCGCTTGATGCGTATACTTCTTTGGCCAGCTCGAAACCCTGTGTGATGTTTTTATGTTCCATTCAACGCTCCCGATTTGATAAAATTTGATTCTTCTAACGTATTCTTGCTATGATACTATTACAATAAATCACTAATCTATTGATTTCATCAGCTGTTCTTGGTAGAATATATTAAAATATTGGCATTTTGAGGACGCGTATGAATCTCACCTATCAAATCGATATGTCTCCCGAGTCGGAGTGGCTGATCATCTCCGCACAGCAGGAAACCAAGGAGCATCTCTCTTATGTGCAAGAGTTGGGAGATTTTATCGCGCATGAAAAATACTTCACCACGCGAGAAGGGCTACCGTCCTATTTAATCAAATATACGCTGTCCGGAGAGGGGCAGTTGCGCTATGAAAATCAGGAAGCGTTTTTACCGCAAGGGCATTTCTTCTGGATCGACTGCCAGAATCCGCAGCACTATTTAACCAGCCCCCGCACGAAGGAATGGCGCGTCCTCTGGGTTCATTTTTACGGCGGAGAAAGCGAGTATCTCTATCGGAAATTTGTATCGGCAAACGGAGGGAACACGGGGCAGCTCCCGGCGAACAACACCATCGCCCGGAAACTATACACCCTCATGAACCTGTATCGGCAAAAGCCACCAGCCGACGCGGACATTCAAGCTGCGTCGTTATTGTTGCAAATCCAATCGGAAATCTTTTCCTCTATGGATCATGAGGACGAAAGCATTCAATCGATCTATATCCGGCAGGCGCAGGATTACATCACCGCCAATCATAAGCAGCGCATTACACTGGAAAAACTGGCCGAGGCCGTTTCCCTGAATAAGTTTTATCTGCAAAAGCTGTTTCTTCAAAAAACCGCGCTCACGCCAAACCAATATCTGGCAAATGTGCGAATATCCCGCGCAAAAGAGCTACTGCGCATGACAAAAAAACCCGTCTTCGAAATCGCCGAAGAGGTGGGCTTTGAGAACACAAGCTATTTTATCCGTGTGTTTCGCGAACACGAAAGCATGACCCCGGCAGAGTTCCGCAGACTCTGGCATGCCGGCAGAAGATCATCAAATCCGCTCTGTTACCGGTGAAAGAAAACCTGTTTCATCAGCGGCTGCGCACCGGTATCGGGGTCCATCTCCATGACCATAACGTCCTTCATATACTCATTCCATCGTGCAACCACAGGGCTTTCCGCTTGAACCCTTGCGGCCTGTTCAATACTCTCGCACTCATAATAGCCAAACAGATCGGACCCAACGTTCCAAATCGAGTAGTTATGGATTCCGGCGCTGTTGAGCAGCTGTGTCAGCTCCGGCCAGATTTCATCGTGCCTCTTGATGTATTCCTCAAGTTGCCCGGGCAACACCCGCGCCTTCCATGCATATCGTTCCATATCGATCCCTCTTCCAGTTGCTCAAGCTCTTTCATTTTGATTTCCTGGCTCGGCAACAGCAAAGCATAGCCACCGGAGCAATGTTTTTTACGTCGTTCCGACGATTTGCTGTTTTTCTGTACGTTGTTCGCCTATTTTAAAAATTGATTTACATTGCTGATCGTAATCGGAATAATGTCCAGCAAGGTCCTATTCGTGAACACACCGTTTATCGCGTCAACCGCCACTTCGAGCGTCAGCCTTGCAAACTGGTCGGTTCCTTGCACGACCGTACCCCGCACCATCGTGTTGTAGGCAATCAGTTTTAAAACGCTGTTGGACGCTCCAAGGCCGACAAGGCACCTCTGGCTGGTATCGACCCCTGTCGCTAAAAGCGCGTTATACACACCGTTTAAGCCCGCTTCGGAAACCGTGATAAAGCAGTCGATAAAGATATTCTGGTCGAGTATTCTGCTCGCCGCCTGGTATGCCTCCTCCTCGGACATATACCCTTCGTGGGCCACCATCTTCACCCTGTCGCAGTTTTCAAGCAGACCCGCTATCATGCCGTTGGCACGGTCGATATAGTCAAACGACTGCGGCGACTCCAGAATGCCGCAGGTGACGACCTCCTGATCTGCAAGGTTGTCATTGATCCAGTCTGCCGCAATTCTGCCGGCGGCATATCCGTAGTCATATTGCGAAACGCCGATGTAAGCGGTTTTTCTCTCGCACTCGGAGTCGATGTTGATAAACGGAATGCCCGCGTCCATGCACATATCCGCCGCACTCTGAATCGCGGTCGGATCGACAGGCGAGCAAATCACGGCGTCAATGTCTTCTCCGGCCCATCTTTGCAGCATCATGATCTGCCGTGCAACATCCGATTTTCCATCGTGCAGCACGAGTTCTATATTCTGCTCTTGACAATAGTTTTTCAGATAATCGCAAAATTCCCGGTTGAGCGAATCATCCAGATCCATACAGGAGTAGCCAATGCGATATCCGGTTTTGTCGATGCCGGGCGTCGGTGAGGGCCCCGTCGCTTCAGGTTTGCCGGAATGAATCGAGCAAGCCGAAAGCAGCAAAATTAGCAAGACTATGAATATTGAGCTGTATTTATTTCGCATTTTGCCTTCCGTATGGTCTGATTGATAACTGAAATGCAACGATGTGGATGAACTTGGTTTCATTATACAAGAATCAAGGATCAACTCCAAACGGTCAGTGTGCGTCTCGCCCGCTTACCGGTAATGTAGAAGAACGCCCTCGTGTTCAAGCAGGTTTTGCAAATTCGCAATGTCGATTTCCTTCGCCGCACCTCCGCACTTTACCAGGATACCTGCGGCAACACCGGCTGCCTGTCCTGTCACCGCGCACGCGGGGATCACACGCGTCACTTCCCAGCTTTCCCTGCTCGAAGAGATACACCGCCCCGCTGTCAGAATATTATCCGCACGATTCGAATACATCGCCTCGAACGGCACTTCGTATACTTCGCCTCTTCTTCGCCAATCTGGTGCGCAGCCAATCGATCTTTCATTCCTTAGGTTAATATCCCGCTGATCGATCTCATATTCGCCTGCGATACGCCGCGTCGTACGCAATTGCGGGATGCAGGGAAGCGCGACAACGCTTGCGTCCGCCTCGCCAAGTTGCAAAATCCTCTCTTTCGTCAGGCGTCGGCCATCAATTAAAAAGCGTGTCCTGTGAATCGGATCTAGGCCGTCATATTTTGGATATGCTTCCCCTCCGATCCCCGCATCGGTCGCGCCCAGCTCATACAGCGGAACGCCCCGTGCGATACTTCCTTCTCGCGCGCCTTGCGCAAGGTGCCTGCCGCTCGTTACATACGACCAGCTCGTAAGCCAGTTATCCTGCATAATGCATTCCACACCGGCACCATGCATCAAATCCGCGTCACCCGTTGCATCAATAAACGCTTTCGCCCGGTAAGCGCTTCTGCCGCATTTATTCTCAACGATGATCGCTTCGCATCTTGTCCCGTTCATCAGAGGTTTACTGAATACCGTATCAAGCAGCAGCTCAACGCCGCTGCGCTCCAGTTTTTCATCCAAAAAGATCGCAAAGTCGTATGGCGAAAATTCGCTCATATAGCGTTTCTTTGTTTCGTCTGTCCGCTTGCCACCGCGCCACTCGGGCGGCAGGGTGTTATAGCCGCAACCGACTGCATCGAGCAGGAGTTCCTCGCTGATACCGGCACAAACCTTCTTGCCTTCCCCATCGCAGAGCGGCAGGTATTTGTTGACGTGTCCGCCTGTTGCAAGCCCGCCGAGCATAACGCTTTTTTCGATCAGCAACACGCTGTTGCCGCTTCTTCGCGCCGCAAGCGCGGCACTGACGCCCGCGATTCCGCCACCCAGGACGATTACGTCGTATGCCGCAAACAAAGGAACTTCATTTTTCTCCAAAATCACCATTTGACTAGAAGACTCCTATTCCTGACCGGCGTCCAGCACCCAGGGTTCGCTCGTACGGAACGGTTTGTCAAACGCGCGGCTGAGCACACCCTTTTCCTCCAGATGCGCGTAACATGCTCGATCGCAAGCCCTTCCGCAAATCGAAGTGGCATACCCGTGCCGAAACGGCGGATAGAACACGAGTTGATCCATCACCATTTGGGACTCTTCCGGAGAAAGCCGCTTTTGTCCCGTCAAAATCTGCATCCTGTCGGGCATTCCCTGCAGGGCGTCCGGTGGCATAAACGGATTGACGGATCTGTTCGCGCCCTGCGTATACGCCGCGCATTGCCAGGTGTCGAGCGAATAGACCGGCATGTCCGTATGCGTATAGTTCGTTTCCTCTCCCAGCGCGGCACCGGGGCAAGCCGCGCGACAGGCCCCGCATTGGTCGCAAAGGTGTGCTTGGCTGACCGGGTCTTCAGCAACCGCCGCGTCGGTGATGATAAAGCAGAACCGCTGAAACGGCCCGAACGCGTCCGTGAGCACCGCGCCGCTCAACCCGATCTCTCCAAGGCCGCATGCGCTCGCCGCAAACGGAAAATCGAGTTGCGCATGCTTGGCGTTTCGCCGAATCTTGTGAAAATCCATCTCTGGATTGGTTTGACCCGTGTCGTTCATCAGCAGCTGCAGTTTCTTTTGCGGAACGGCTGTGAAGCCCAAGTCTTCGATCATGCCGCAGATTTCCAGCATGACAGACGGCATATAGGTCTCTTCCAGCATCTCGATTCCCATTGTTGTGTATTGATAAAACGTAGATCCTTCCTCAATGCCGCGCAGCATCCCGCGCAGCACGCGAAAGCCAAGGCCGATGACGGTTTTTGCCGCTGGAAATATCGTTGCCGGATGTTTTTCTGACGGTTGTTTTGAGAACCGGTCTATCGAAGCAAAGCCAATCAGATCCGCGCCCCGGGATCGTGCATAATCAATGATTTGCTCTTTAACTCTGTTTGTTTTCATGTCGCTCATTGCCGTATCTCCTGTTCCCGTATGCGCAACCTTCCCGTGTCTTTCAGGTGCTGATAGCACGCCGTGTCGCAGCGCTTCCCGCAGAGGCATGGCACGTATCCATACTGCGTGTTCGGCAAAAAGTCCAGTTTGGGATAGATTTTCTTCGCTTCGTCCGGAGAAAACCGTTTCTCTCCTTCCATTATGCGCTCCCGCTCCGGATCGCCCCGCAAGAACGAATCGTTCATCAGCGGGTTGCTTTTATGCGCGCCTCTGTAATATACGCTGCAGCTCCAGGTGTCATAGTCCCATCCGTCCGCGGTCCGTTCGATGACGTGACCCGGGCAAGCGTCGGCGCACAGCCCGCACTGATCACACAGCGCTTCTTCGCACACCGGATCCGGCTCCAAAGGCGCATTGGTAACAATAACCACCAGCCTCTGCATGGGTCCGAACTGAGGTGTCAGCAGGTTTCCCCGACATCCCAGCGTTCCAAGGCCGCAAATCACACCCGCTTTGTCAAAGTTTAGCAGCACGTCTGGTTCCGGTTTGCCTTCGGCAACCGCAATCGACTGATACAGCCGGCGCGCTTCGCGCACCTCCGGGTTGGTTCCTTCGTCGTCGCGCAGCAAAAGGTTGGGTGAGGTGCGCTGTACGCAGGCTTCGTAACCCGCGTCCTCGATCAGTCGCGCCATGCGCATCAGAAAAACGGTTGAGCGTTCTTCTGCATTTGCTTTTACACCCAATGCAGTATAGGTATATGGCTGGCTTCCGTTTGTCATGCATTCGATCACGCCGTTGGGAATGCGGAATGCCGCGGTAATGACGCATTTTGCCGTCGGACAAATCTGCTTCGGGTCCTCCCTAAGCGGGAATCCCTCGTAGAGATCAATATCTCCTATGCCGACGAGATCTGCGCCGTATTGTATTGCAGTTTTTTTGATCATTTCACTGTTCAATTTCATCCTGATCTCCTTAACGCTCGAGCGTCCAACGCGATTTACCGGTTCGAAACGGCTCTTCAAACCGGTCCTTCAGGCATCCGCTTTTTTCGAGCATGTTGACGCATGCGCCGATGCAACCGCCGCACTTGGCCATGTTATATCCCATCCATGTCGGAAAATATCCTTCCAACGTTTCATAAACCTTCAGGCTCTCCTCCTCGCCGGACTGCACGTCTCCGTTCTCCAGCAGCGCGAGCTTATCGTCCTTATGTTGCTCGAATACCTCCGTAGGAACAAAAGGATCATGTTTGCGGCCGGGATAGGTATAAAACACATAGCACTTCCAGGGATCGTATGCGCCCCACTCAATCAACTTGTCGCCGATGTAGATTTTGTTGCTGGTGTTCTTATCTGTGCTGATGCAGTTACCCGGACATTCACGCGCGCAGGCCATGCAGCGCTTACACAGCGGCTCTCCGCTGTACATTGGATCCGGTTCCAGCGGCGCATCCGTCAGGATGAAGACAAGCCGGACCATCGGCCCGAATTTAGGCGAGAGAAACATCTTGCTCCATCCGATTTCACCCAGACCGCAGGCAACGCCCGCCACGCGAAAATGAAACTGCAGATCCGGCGGACGCTTGTTGGCAGTAACCGGTCGCGTGTACTGAACGCTGCGGTGATGCGGCGTTTTTTCGGACGACCGAGTCGCGTCAAAGGTGACCTGTTCTTCCGGCGAGAGCGTGTTTCCCAGCTCTCCTGTCATATCGGATACAACGCCGCGCGCGCCCGTATTGCGGTATACTGCCGCTTCATATCCGTTGTCCTCGATCAGCTTTCCTACCTCGTAGAGCACGAGCGGCGCAAACACTTCGTTGATGCCGCCGTACGCAAGTGACGGGTATTGATAAAACTGCGTCCCTTCCTCTATGCCCCGCTGCACGCCTCTGGGCATGCGAAAGAGCAGCCCGATCATCGATTTCGCGCCCGGATAGATATATCGCGGGTCCATATCGGGCGGAGCTCCATCAAAACGCGCCAGATCCGCGAATCCGACGTCGTCGGCGCCCGATTCCAGCGCCGCTTTTATGATCATTTCCTTGGTCAGCATTCCTAGTTCCTCCGTCGTCATTTCGTAATGGCAGTCAGATCCACCAGCGCCTCTTTCAGCGCTGTTTCGCAATACTGGCAGTTTGCGCAATCCTTGCCGCACGAAAGAAGTTTTTTGTTAAAGTCCGCGGGAAGCCGCCGGTTCTCCAGCAGGAACGGGCGGATCTGCCCCGCGTGATTGGGTTCACATAAGTCCGGCAAGCTGCCGCTGTAGATCCCCCTTGCATACGCCTCAAGAACGCGCTCAGGGTGGGCATGCACACGCGTCGCCAACTTGGCCGTGTCAAACCATGGTTCGTACAGGAACATCTCCTCCGGTCGGATAAAGCTCGTATCCCGCAGCAAAGAGACCCAGTTGCCGGGCTCCTTGAGATAGGTTGAACATATGCTTTCGAATGTAACCGCGTTCTCCATCCGCGCGATTTCATCCTCATGCGATACCAGATTGTCATGAAAGGTTCGCGCCGAACAATGGTTAAAACAACCGCTGTTGGCGAGTAGGTACAGCCGCTTATCATGCGCTTCGCACCAGTTTTTCATCTGCTGTATCCTCGCGGCGTCGCGGTTATACTCACGCTGCAGATAGTAGCTGTCAAACAGGTTCTTGACATAGTCCATCCCCTGTATGGTTCCGATGTCCATATTGACGGACGCGCGCACTTCCAGTTCCGGATGCGTTTCTTTGACATACGCGGCGATGAGCGGCGACGTCGTCGTTATGCTGGCGAGGCCGAATCGATCCGAACAATACTGAATCGAATCTCCGATTCGCGCGAAGAGTGCTTTTGAGCAGCTCTCCGCGCCATAGCAGTTCCCGTTGAGCAACAGGTTCAGCCGAATACCGTTTTCGGACAGGTAATCGAGATCGCTGATCTGTTTTTCCAGCGTCTCCCAGGGATAGAGTTCACGGTTCTGTATCGTCTTATTGCGTCCGTTGGCAATGTTGAACCAGGAGTAATAAACCTCGGCAACGTGCTCTTTCAGCCGGACGATCGTATCCATGAACACCCCGTCACTGCGCAGCTGGTATCCCACCATAAACTTCATGTCGCTTGCCTCGATTCTATTTCTGCCCGGTTCTCAAGGTACTATCAAATCATTTTGCTTCGAGTACCACTTTTTTCACTTTGCGCGTGCGCTTTGCCTGACGCGCCTGGTCCAGATAAACCGCGGTGAGCAGCACAAGTCCCTTGAGGAAAATCTGATAATACGCATCGACCGAAAGCAGCGTCATGCCGTTCATCAACACCGCGAGTAGCAGCACGCCGATGAAGGAGCCGACGACGCGGCCCTTGCCTCCACCAAGGCTCAGCCCGCCAAGGATAACGGCCGCAACAACGTCAAATTCCTGTCCGGAACCCGCCGTCGGCAGCGCCGCGCTGACCTGACCAGTCGACAGTATGCCGGCGATGCCAGCCGTCAGACCGCTAATGATATATCCAACAAGGCGCATACGATCCACGTTGATCCCGGAGAGTTTACATGCAAGCGGATTGCCGCCGACGGCATATACTTTGCGGCCAAATGTTGTGTTTTTCAAGATGTAAGCGAGCACGATGTTGATTACTACAAGTACCCAGATCAAAATCGGAACACCCAGAAATTTGGAGTATCCGATCGCCTTAAACACGGGGTCCGTAACGATGATATACTGACCACCGGTGATGATATACGCGAGCGCGCGCATCATCAACTGCACGGCGATCGTTGCGATAATCGGCACGATCCGCATCTTTGTGACCGCAAAGGCGTTGATGCACCCGACCGCCGCGCCGATGGCGACGGCAGCAAGCATGCCAAGCCACGGGCTGATTCCGGCCTGCAGCATCGTTCCCATCGTCACGCTTGATACCGCGAGAACCGCATACTGGGACAGGTCGATGCCGCCCATCAGCATAACGACCGTCAAGCCGGCCGCCATCGTACCCGCAACTGAAATATATACACCGATATTCAAGAAATTCTGAAGATTCAAAAAATATGGGGAAGCGATCGCGACGACGATGCTGAGCGCGATCAACCCGACAAAAATACTCAGTTCCGAAGCATAGTCGTTTACAAAGCCTATTACATTAATCTTCCGCCTGGGTTTTTCCTTTGATGTATTCATTATTCTCCCACCGCTTTCCTCATGATTTCTTCTTGCGTCGCTTTCCCTTTTATAAACTCGGCGCGAATCGCGCCCTCGTGGACCACATGCATGCGGTCGGACGTAAACATGACTTCTGCCATCTCGGAGGATACCATGATGACGCCCAGCCCTTCCTTGCAGAACTGTTCCATCAACTTGTAGATCTCCACCTTTGCTCCAACGTCGATTCCGCGTGTCGGATCGTTGAGAACCAGCACTTTCGGCCGGTTCGTCATCCATTTTGCCAGCACCACTTTTTGCTGATTCCCGCCGGAAAGCGATTCGACAACCGTATCCACCGTCGGAGCCTTAATGTTGAATTTCTGTTTGCTCTCTTTCGCGATTCGATCTTCCTCCTGCGCATCAAACCAGAGTCCTTTCGACAAGTGGTCGAGCATGAGCAGCGTGACGTTGCGCTTCACCGTCGAAGACAGGATCAATCCCTCTGTTTTGCGTTCACTCGGCACATACCCGATTCCGTTTTTGATCGCGCTTGACGGCGAGTCGATTTTCTTTTTCTGGCCTTCGATAAAGACTTCTCCAGCAGTAACGGGCAGTTCTCCAAACAAGCTTCTCACGATCTGGTCGCAGCCCGCGCCCATCAGACCGAAAAAGCCGAGAATCTCGCCTTTGTGCAGCGTGAAGTTGACATCTTTGAGAAAGTCCGAGCTCATGCCCTTGACTTCGAGCAGCGGCTCCCCGATTTCCCGCGGTGAAATCGGATACATCTCCTTGATCGAGCGGCCTACCATCATGGAAATCATCTCGTTTTTCGTGATCTCGGCGGTCGGTTTTACACCGACGTTTTTCCCGTCCCGCATAACTTGGACCCGATCTGAAATGCGCATGATCTCGTCCAGCTTGTGCGATATATAGATAATCGCCTTACCGTCCTTTTTGATCATTTCGATCAGCGAAAAGAGCTTTTCACATTCCCTGTCATTGAGTGCCGACGTCGGCTCGTCCAAAACGAGGATCTTTACGTTCCTTGCGTAAGCCTTGCCGATCTCAACCAACTGCTTTTCGCCGACGGAGAGGCCGGTGAGCTTCGTCATCGGGTCCAGATGATCCAAGCCGACGAGCTTTTGTATCTCGCGGCTCCTGCGCCGCAACTCGGAAAAATCGACCAGTTTCGTGTTCGGCTTTACCGGCATATTCCCGAGAAATATGTTCTCGGCAATCGACATCAGGTTCAGATAATTCAGTTCCTGATAAATAACGGAAATCCCGTTGTCAATCGCCTGTCTTGCGTTGTAGCATCCCAGGGACGTTCCTTCGATCAATACGTCGCCTCTGTCCCGTGTTTCGGCGCCGGCTAAAATTTTCATCATCGTGGATTTACCCGCTCCGTTTTCGCCGATCAATGCCAGCACCTCGCCGTAGTTCACGTCGAGATCCACCGTATCAACCGCGATAACGCCCGGATATTGCTTATAGATACCAACCATCTTCAGCGCTGTCTCGCTCAAATTGTCCGCCTCCTACCGATTATTGCGTTCGGCAGCGGGCTGCCTTGAAAAGGAGCCCGCTGCCCATGATTATTGAAACGTGATTTATCAGCCTTCAAAATCCGGGAACTTTGTATCAAAGTTTTCCGCGGTAACCGGTTCCACTACGTTGTAGTTCATCTGCTCCACGGTTTCGCCGCTCGCGATTTTGATGATGAGCTGCATGATTGCGTCGCCGTAGCCATAGGGATTGTAGTGCTGCGACATGATGAACGGGCTCGTGCCGGACTTAATATACGGCAGTGCCGCCTGGTCCGCGTTGTGCGAAACGATCAAGGCGTCCGCTTCGCGCCCCTGTGCTTCCAGCGCGGCGAGCGCAGCAAGCGACATCTCGTCGGTCATGCCGACGATGGCGATCTTGTGATTGTCCGGATGGGAAGTCAGGTAGTCGACGACAAGCTGCTTGACATAGCCGACGTCGGTTTGGTTCGAACCGGGCGAGTTGATGTTGATGGACGTGAGCATATCGTCGCCAAACTCGATGCCGTTTGCCGCAAGCGACTCAATCGCAGCGCTCGTTCTCTGACGCACGACAGGACCGTTCGCTTCTGCATACAGTTCGAGGACTGCGTCCACTTCGCCGCCCCAGCGTTCTTTGATCGCGCTGGCAAACGATGTGCCAAGGCCGTAACCAGCTTCATAGTTGTTTACGCCGAAGAAATAAGCATCATCATACAGAGCATCGATGCTCATCATCGGGATGCCTTTGGCCTTCAGCTCGGTCGCAATTGCGTTGCCGGACTCTGCAAGAACGGTAAAATCGAGAATGAAGTCTGCGCCCTGCAGGACGAAGGTGTCGATCGCTGCACGCTGCTTACCGGCATCGCGGTCGTTGATCGTGTACATCAGCTCAACGCCGTATTTTTCCGCGGCATCATACAGGCTCTCTTTCACCGTCTTAAAGAAGATGGAGTTCTCGCCAAGCGCGGTGTAACCAACCTTGATCGGTTCCTGCGCGGGAGCTTCCGTGCTTTCCGGTTCAACAGCTTCTTCAGCGGCCGGGGCTTCGGTGACCTCCGGGGCCGGGGCTGCTTCCGGGGCTTCCTGTTTTGCGCATGCCGTCAAGCATCCTGCCACAAGAATCAACGCGAGTAGTAATGATAATGCTTTTTTCATCTCTTTCTCCTTATGCGTTTTATTTTCTGCCATGTAAATACACGGCAAAGTTGATTTCAATGTTTTTGATGTTTTCTGATGATCTATGACTGTATTCCCAGCGGATTGGTTTATATCGATCAAAGTTTATAATGTGCGGTTGCCCTGCGGCGGATGTGAGACAGTGTCATTATAGAATCCCGAAAAATTCTTCGATACTGAAGATTTTTTACGAAGACTGCACTATTTTAGTCAATTTCGCACACGAAAAAACCCGGCTCGCGCCGGGTTTCTTCGCGGTTAATATCGATCTTAGTCCGGGAAATACATGTTTACGTTATATATGCTCACGACGTATGTGTCGTTAAATATCTCCTGATCGTATTCGACGCCATTGAGCAGATCAACGCAGATTTTCACAATTTGCTCGCCATAAGAGTCGGGCGCGTAATTGACCGATCCAATCCAGCAGTTATCCGCTTTCTTAAAATTCTCGATAGCGGAAGGGTCGCAATTGTGGGACACGATCAGGCACTCGTCCTCCCGCCCGGCAGCCTGTACAGCGGCAAGCGCGCCGATTGCGATATCGTCCGAAGCCCCGATGATCGCAATATGGCTTTCGTTCGGATGCTGCTCCAGATAGGCGGAGACCAGCAGCGTTACATAAGCAATGTTTGTCTGCTTGCTGCTGGGCGTGTTGATGCTCGTATACGTCAGCAGGCTGGAATCAAGCGCAATTCCGCTGTCGATCAGCCCGTCGTATGCGCCGGACACGCGCTTCTTTACGGTCTCGCCATTCACCTCCGCATATAGTATCAAAGCGGCGTCGACCTGCCCGCTCCAGCGAGTCATGATCTGAGTTGCGAGAAATCGTCCGATCTTCTCTCCCGCCTGCTGATTATCAATTCCGAAGAAATATGCTTCATCATACAGACAGTCAACGCTGATCATGGGAATATTCTTCTGTTTTAACTCCGCGGCAATCGTGTTGCCCGGCTCCGGCAACACGGTGAAATCAACGATAATATCGGCTCCATCGGCGACAAAGCCGTTGATGATATCCTCCATTTGCCCCGGAATCCGGTCGTTTACGGCATAGAGCAGCTTCACGTCATACCGGTCTGCAGCTGCAAGCACGCCGCTTTTTACGATCTGGAAAAAAGTGGCTTCTTCTCCCAGCATGGTGAAGCCGATGACATAGGGCTCGTCGACAGTCGTCTCTGCTCTGGCATCGGTACTTGCAGAGTCGCTGGGCAGCGGAAGCGCCACCGAATCCGCAGCCGGGGACGCAGGTTGCTCCGTTTGTTCGCTCGTTGCGTAGCAGCCCGCAATCAGCAGGACTGCAAGCACAAAAATAAGTAGAAACCATGCTTTTTTTCGCATTGGAACCTCCGCTGCAACATTTCCGACAATTAGTCGGGAAATATGCCTTTGGCTAGCTCGTATTCGTAATTTTCGATCCACTTGCTGATGTTCGTCACATTTGGAAGATATTGGTTTTGCATGGCCGCACCATAATACAACGGTGCGATATCCGTGCAAAAATACGCCGAAAAATCAGCCGACTGCAATGCCGCGTCCGCCTGCGCATCGGTTAAATAGAATCCGCCTCCCGTTTCGCTCAGCATGCTCAGCCAGGCGGTTTTATTCAGTCTCGCAAACTCAAGGAATTCCTTGAGCAACGCCTCTGATTCACACGTCATCGTAATTGCAGTTGCATACCCGGGAATCCACACCTGAGTCGGTTCACCGCCGCTCATCTGCGGAATAGGTGAAATTCCGATCTTCCCGCTCAGCTCCGGGAGTCTTTCCGCAAGCACCGCAGCACGCGAGAGCTGATCCAGAAAAACCGCAATATCGCCTTTGTTGAACGCACTGTAAAACAAACTGCTGTCCGCTCTGCCGCCGGGCATCAGCACCGCAACGTTTTCGATCACCAGCCGCTCCATAAATTCGAGCATCAGTATGCTCTTCTCACTTTTGAGTCCAAGCGACGTGTTGTTATAATCCATCCCCTGCTGCGATAAGAGCGTGATATAAAAGTCATAGTGCCCGGCATCAATCGCGGTAAACGCTTTCCCGGTGTTCTGATAATATTGTCTGCCGGCCGCGACAAAATCGTCCCAGGTCAATATATCGTCCACGTGTATCCCGGCTTCGGCCAGCAGCTCCTCGTTGTAATAGAGCACCATTTTATCCATGCCATAGGGTATCCCGAAGCAAAGATCGCGATAGATATATGCTTCAAATTGTTTGTTTTCTTTCACTTGCTCACTCTCAAACAGCGGGTAGAGCAGGCAATTGTTTTGCGCGACATAATCCGCAAAGTCCTGATACTCAATATCGATCAGATCCGGAACGTCGTACCCGGAAACCAGCATTCCGCTGTGCAGGGTTGTCCATAGCTTGTCGTTGATCTGGTTGCCTTCAAGCACACGTGTTTTCAGGCTGATCCGTCTGTCAGGATGCGCCGCGTTCCACTTCTGCGCCATGTCGAGATGGTACTGTTCGTATACGGAGTTCACTGTCCAGTACGTGAATTCCGTTGTGTGATTGACAGATTTTTCTTTGTTTTGATCGCATCCGGCGAACAGCAGCGCCGCCACAACGATCAAAAGGATTGTAGCTTTCAAGTGGGTTTTCATAATGTACCTGCGGATATGTTAATACATATTCATTATACAGTGATTGAAAATCATGAGTACTCAATTATTTTGACATACACTATAGTTATATGACGAACTGTGAAATTGATATACAAGTCTTTCCCGAAACGATTATAATCATTATATCACCTGAGCAAAGGACCTGTCGTGAAAAACAGCATTTACCATTACCTCCGGAATCGTAGTATCTATTCCAGGGTACATCGTTTCAACCTCGTAATCGCTATCACTTCGCTGTTGATGATCGCGGTTGTTTCCATTGCTCTCTATACCAGCATATCCATGATTCACTTGAGTGAGAACGAAGGGCAATCCCTCTACTATTACTCCAAGAACATCGAAAACGAGCTGTTCAATATCGATGGCGAGTTCATCCAGTTCACACAGACACCGGAAAATCAGGAGATCATCAACCGATATTTGATCATGAGCGATTTCGAGCGCTATGTTTCCTCGCAATCGCTCACGAAGAACATATCCAGGCTGCTGAGCGTATCCAACAGCGTATTGGATGCGTTCCTGTTTACGAACAATTTCATCCCGATTCATGTGTTCAATGGACGCCAGAGTGACTTTTCGCTCGATTCGCTCGATTATGAAACCTTTTTAAAGATGACGATTCCGCAACCCAACAAAACCGTACTCATGGATGCGGGGGATTATATTGCCGGGAATTCGGGCGTCACTTCCGACGGGCTGCTATACGCAAAGCGAATCACCGACCACGAGAACGAAAGCATCAATGCGGGATACCTTCTCGCCTACATCAGCAAGAGCACGCTGTTCGATTTCAACAGCGGACTATCGCCGCGCATCAAAGAGCATGCGCAGCACCACATCATCAATCAAAACGGCAGCGTCATCTTCAGCAGTGACCCGCAGGTGGAGGGCACCAACCTATCCGACCTGATCGGCGCAATCCGCGAAGAGTCCGCAAAAGGCGGCAACTATTTCTATGCAGGAAACCTCTATCCGCGCAACCAGTTTTCGATGTGTGCTTTTTCCTACATCAACGTTTTTAACTGCTATGTCGTCACGACAATCCCGTATTCCTTCTTTGCTTCCGAGTTGCTGTTAGTCGCATTTTTACTCGTTGTATTCACGGTTATCCTCAGCCTGACGTCCGCCTTTATGTCGCGGCATATTGCGCAGAGCATCTCCATTCCGATCAACGGCCTGCTGAATTCTCTGCGCGCTGTGTCGGCGAGCGATTTCACGCTTGCCGACACAGATTATCACAACGATGAGCTGGCTGTACTACGCAATCTGCTGAACGACACAACGGAGCGCATTGAAGCACTGCTGCAACAGGTCAAAGCCGCCGAGAAACAGAAGTTCTCCTTGCAGCTCAAAGCGCTCCAAGCACAGATCAACCCGCACTTTCTCATCAATACATTAAACACCGCGATATGGCTGTCAGACCTGCAGGGCGCGGATAACATCAAGGAGCTGATGTCCTCTCTGGTTATCATCATGAACAACATCCTAAAGAGCGATACCAGCCTGATCAGCGTGCGGGAAGAAGTCAACCTGCTGGAGAAGTATATCACGATTCAAAAGTTTCGCTACTTTGGCCGCTTCGATGTCTCAATCCGCGTGGACGAAAGCACCGCCTCCAGCCAGATTCTCAAGTTTGTGCTGCAGCCCATCGTCGAAAACTGCCTGATGCACGGTCTCTCCGAAAATACCGCCATGATCCATATAGCCATCCACGTCTTCCGGCGGCTGGACAAGATTCATATCTCGGTCAACGACGACGGCGTCGGCATGCCGACCCAGCGCATCCGTGATGTGCTGAGCGATCAGGTCGTGTCCTCCAAAAAGGAGAGCGGTCTGCCTAGTATCGGGCTGAGCAACATTCAATCGAGGATCAAGCTCTTCTACGGTCCGTCGTATGGAATAAAAATCAAAAGCGAGCCGGGAAAGGGTACGAAAGTAAAAATCACGTTCCCGTTTTTGAACAAGGAGGCTGCCGAATGATTCGCATTATGCTTGTCGACGACGATCCTCTTTTCAGATCAATGTTCTCAACTTTGATCGATTGGAGCAGCTACGGCTGCGAGCTCTCATATCAAGCGGAAAACGGTCAGCACGCAATCGAACTGCTCAATCAATACCGAATCAACCTGGTGTTTACCGACATGAGCATGCCGGTTGTCAATGGTGTACAGTTAATCGACTACATCTCGCGCCACATGCCGCACATACGATATGTAGCGCTGAGCGGATATGATGATTTTTCTTATGTGAAAGAGAGCTTGAAGCACGGTGCAATAGACTATCTATTAAAACATACGCTGACCAAGCAGGACCTCGAGCGCGTTATTACCACTTATAAACATCTGGATCAATCCGTTGTAGCGAGCGTTCGGAACGAAGCTGAGTTAACACAGACGATGCGATATGATGTGTTAAACGGGTTGCTCAACGGCACATATGCTGCATCGGATGATTTTGCAGTGATTCTCAAAGCCTCAAATCTGCCCGATATCCGGAAAAATATCCTGCTGTTTTCCATTGAACTCGAGGATTATGTTAGCCTTCTCGAGAAATTCATGCGTCTAAATAAACATATACAGTGGAATCAGACCATACGCTCCATGCTACAGAGTATTCTCGACAAACTCGGCGAAGGTGTCGTTTTTTTCAGCGAGGATGACCAGCGGTTTTATGCGCTGTTGAGTTCCGTCAGCTTTGAGAATATTCACTTTGCCGAGGACACGGCAACTCTCTTTGCCACCCAGGCGCGCAATTCGCTCAAGACATACTTCAATACTTCGAGTACGATTATCGCCGCTCCGCTCTGTCGCGATATTCGGGATGTTCGTCATGCGTACTATCACATTCTCAAAGAACTCGGGCAGTACCATCCAAAAGAAGAGGCGCTCTCCAGTAAACCTGTCTCCGTACCGGTCAGCTTTACATACATTTTGAAGTATCGCATTATTCTGGACGACATCGACGCAATTCAGGACGGCATCCTTTCGTTTTTTGACGAGGCAAGAGAGCGAAAATGCTCACGCGGCCAGTTTATCGAACTAACGATAGATTTATACAAAATTTATCTTTCGCTTTCCAATCAATTCCAGCATACGCTCAGCGTGTTATCCGACATGGAAATCACGCAAATCTTCAGCCTCAAAAGCGACAGCGGCATGCAGTCCTATATCCTCAATCACTTCTCGAACCTATTGCACAATCTTGCTGAAAAAGAGAAAAAGAGCTGCTCAGCAATCGTATATTCCGCAGCCGAGATGATCCGGCGGGAATTTGCGGATCATTCCCTTTCTCTAAGCACGTTGGCCAGCAGCGTGCATATCAACCCATCCTATCTAAGCCGGTTGTTCAAGGCTGAAAAGTCCGTTGGTATTATGGAGTTCATCAATATATGTCGCGTTATTCACGCCGCAGATCTCCTGCTCTCTACAGCGTTGACCGTTAAGCAGATTTCCTTGCAGTGCGGGTTTGAGAACTATAATTATTTCTTCAAGGTGTTTAAAAAATACTCATATTTCACACCGGTGGAATATAAAGAGAACAAAGCAGCCGGAATGCTCACGAATTTAAACAATGTTTTAGCGCAGTATTGAAACCACGCAGGATAACCCCGTTGCCTTATGGCAAGCTTCTGCTTTCTTTCACAATATGCGTATCCAAGCAAATCATTAGGGATTACCCATCATTTGATTTCGAATAGAGATTCCTTCGCAATCATGGTTCGAAAATCGTTGGTAAAACATCGCAGCAGCTATGTAGCTAAATATCTAAGTGCTTGTCCTCACACCCACATGGTCTCTCATGCCCCAGCAAATAATTGACCTGCTCCCCGAAAAAGTTGTCCACCTTAAAAGAGAGAAAATAGTAAACTAAGAAAAAGGAAAAGGTGGACGAAATGAAGAGGGCCAAGTACACGGAGGAGTAAATCGCCAGTATGGACTTCGTATCCGATCAATTGTACAATGGTAAGCGATTCAGGGCGTTGACGGTGCTTGACATGTTCAGCCGGGAAAGCTTAGCCATCTATGTGGACAAATCGACCAAGGGCGAACAGGTCTGCGTCGAGCTGGAAAAACTCAAGGCAGCCCGTGGGCTGCCTCAGCGAATCAAGGTCGACAACGAGCCTGAGTTCATCTCCCGGGCGTTGGACGCCTGGGCGTACTTCAACAAGGTCAAGCTGGATTATTCCCGGCCCGGCACGCCGACGGACAACCCGCATATTGAATCCTTCAACGGCAGCTTCCGGAATGAATGCCTGAACATGAACTGGTTTATGTCTCTGGAGAACGCCGGAGACAAAATAGAGCGCTGGCGAAGGGACTACAACGAATTCCGTCCACACAGCGTACTAACATACCTGACACCGGTCGAATTTGCCCGAAAATCGAGCCCCGAGGTCGTTTAAACATCGATTTTTTCTCATTCAGCCTAGACTACTATTTGGGGGACACCTCACTGAAAAAAACATTGTATATTATAGCTGTATACCAGCAGCAACGGTACTTCGTTTACTAATTACCCTCTTCCCTGGAATTCGTCGATATACTAAATCCGATATCTCAGAATATTTTCGCTTACTACAATATTTCTAAACCTGCCCTCTTTAATATTTCAACTCACATTCATACGGAAAGTTTTAGTAAACCTGAAAGGGGAAATGACATATGAGCGAATCTGATATGCTGGAAGGAAGAAATCCATTTCTGTGGGAAGGCAACAGCCGCGAAGCGGTGCTATGTATCCATGGTTTCGTCGGCTCACCAGGCGTGTTTCGCAAGCTTGGGCGGATGCTACACGCCGCATCTCTTACAGTTTGCGCACCTCTGCTGCCTGGCCATGGCACAACACCTGAGGACTTGAAAAAAGTAACTGCCGAGCAGATGCTTGGCGCAGTCGAGCAAGTATATATAGAGCTTGCAAGCAAATATAATCGCGTCCATCTCGCGGGCCTCTCGCTTGGAGGAACGCTGGCTACTCTTTTGGCAGCGAACCATGCTGGGGAGAGAACTTTGGGGTGTGTTTCGCTGTTTTCTCCAGGCTATGGTTTTAATAAGCTGCTTGTGGAACGTTTAGGGTTAGATAAATGGACGGATTCGACTGAAAACGAATCCAAAATGATACCGATACCGAAGCGAGCTGCTCAAGATGACGAAATGGACGAATGCATATTTGGCTATGATTCAGCTCCGTTGAAAGTTTTCGGTCCAGTTATTGCGCTCAACAAAGCTGCCCTTGAAATACGGAATAAAGTAACTGCTCCCGTACTATTGCTCTATACTGAGTCAGATACCGTCGTAGATGCAGAAGCCTGCGCCGAAGCTGTCGAATTGTTCCCGAATCTTGTTGAAGCGTTTAACTTCCGGGAAGGCGAGCATAATCTGCTCTTAGGCTGCGATCGGGAAGAAGCTATGCAAAAATGCATGACGTTTATTGGCCGGCACCGTAGCTAACAGCCAATGCAGATGGTTTTACGTTATCCAATCAACCAAGTAGCATGATGCCGTTATTGATAGACTTAACCCTGCCAGCTGATATTTATTTGATGTTTTATCTCAATTAATAATGGCTCGTAATGGTTCATGATCGCCAGAAATGCATCTCATATTATCCACAATGATCGGCGATTATTCGCGATCATGATCGCGTAATTACAACGATATTTCGCTTGAATACGCACTCATAACCCGGAAATCGTAGGTTCAAGTCCTTCCCCCGCAACCAAACAAACAAAGGGCATCCAACCGGATGCCCTTTGTTTGTTTAGCTCGTGATTCAAACGGACTTGAAGCCGCGACCGCCGTCGTTTCGCGGTGGCAAAAACGCCGCTGTGTCGGTGTTTTTAGCGGCAGGCTTTGCGAAAAAGAGCACTTGCGCAGCGCGTAGCGCAGGCAAACGTGTATGACTCGAGCAAAGAAGTCCTTCCCCCGCAACCAATTGTACGCAAATGGCGCATAACGAAACCGCGATCTCTCGCTTATTCACTATTGCATTCCAGCTTGTCAAATCAATTGATCTCTTCCAGTATCTGTATGAAGAAGAGCTGCTTTTGGTCGAACTCATTCCAATAACGATCATTGTTGCACACGGAATCAGCCAATTGTTTTGCGCCCTCGACGATCACTGAAATATCACATCCGGATTCATTGAGCGCGTTGGCTGTGTCGAAGTCCTCACACCAGTCATGCCAGTTGCATTCCAATTGAGCAGCTGCATCGGGATATGCTGCCCCCCAGGCCGCGTAAAAGCGTTTGTATGCCTCCTGCGCGGCTTGCAAGGTATCTGCCGCGTAGATCGCGTCGACATCCGCAAAGAACGCCTCATGGTCCGTCTGATCGATCTGCATCCCTTTGTTGGACAGCCATACGGGCAAATATGATTGGATCTTCGTTTCCGGGTAAGCTTCGCTTGCCGCGTCACCAAACCCTTCCAGCCCATCGACAAGTGCGATGTCAAACTCGTATCCGAGTGCCGCTAGATCCGCTAGTATTGTCGCGCCGATTGTACCATGATCCGGAGGTGTTCCGTCCATTGCATCTGCGGTTGCAGGCGTAGAAATCACACTCGCCCACATCCCCAAAACCTCCCACTCTCCGTTCGCACGAATGCCTATTGCCAGATAAACTGCTATTGGGCTCTCCTGTCCTCCCAAACGAAGCATGGAGTGCAGTTTCAGAATGAGCAGAGACAAGTAGTGGGTGTCTTCCGGTCGATACGTGTTGATGAAGTGCACCGATCCCATTGCCGAAGTAATCTCAACGCTGCGCGAGACGTTTATCCTGAGCGGAGCGTTTATACTGCCAACCGATCCGAACGCGTCAATGCAAAGAGTGGTCGCTTTCAGTCCGCTGCCCGTCACATTGCCTGATGCGCCAATCGAAACATGACGTCCCGTCAGCTTGTTGATGTCAAGCGTTTGAGAAATATTGTTGATGTCAATATCATCTCCCGTCATGGACAACAGGCCAACATCAATCTTCAGCGGTGAGGTTGTGCTCCCGATTGCTCCGCCAGCCGTTAACACTAGGTTTTGTGCGGTGATGTTGACGCCGCTTCCGCCGCTTATGACGGCACCGGTTGCATGTAATTCGGCATTCTCTCGCACATTGACCTGCTCGATCGCAAGCGGCCCCTCGTTATACAGATAAATGTTTTCTCCAATTGCGCTGAGCTGCGCGATACGCACGTGCAGTGGATTAACCTTCTCCCCAATATCAAACCAAATCGCACCGATATCTAGGCTTTGTCCGCAGATTACCGGCGTATTCGCGCCGGATGCCGCCGTGATCGAGCCGAGCATTGCTACTTGTATGTCGTTCGCGGCTGCAATACCCGCAATGCGCAGTGCTGTCCCGCCGGCAATCGATATAGTTTCATTTGCCTCTAGCGTCACATCTCCATCGACATGAACCGATAAGCCATGTCCAACTTCGCCGATGCTTCCGCCTGCCAGCATAGTGAGGTCTCCACCTGCACGTACAGTGGTGGGTGTTGCATCTGCAATCTGCTTCAGCGCGTCCGCCTGCGCTTGCGCCGTGTTTGCAATGTCCTGCAGTACGTTGGCGGCAAGCTTCGCCGCGTCCGCCTCGGCCTGCGCTTGCGCAAGCGGGCTGTCATACAGAAGATGCAGTGCAAGCCGGGCCGCGATTGCGTCATCCCGTGCGCTCTCTAGTTGAGGAATATCCTTTTGCAAGGCGATGAGCTGCTTGTTCAATTCCGCTGCGGCGGCTGCATCCAACGTACCCGTTGCGAGAAGTGCCGTCAAGGCTGCAATCTGTTGAATCGTCTGATCAAGCGCGTCTTGCGCATCCTGCGCCGCTGCATCACCCGCGTCGATGATCGCCTTTATTCTGTCGGCATAATCCTGTAATACCGAGGCCGTGGTTTGCGCCTGCGTTGCCACACTCTGCAACTCGTTTGCATTGCGCTGCGCTGCGAGCGCATCGTTAAACGCGGTCCCGTTCATGTCGTAAATGCTGCCGGGCGTGGTGATTTTCACGTCGCCAGAAACATCAATTGCGCTCAAGTAGATTGTGCTGTCCAGCTCGTCAACGATTAACTGATCCGCCGTTGCGCTGAACGTTCCGGCTCCAATATCGATTTCAAACGGATTCTCATAGGTTCCGATCACCCCGTTTGCGTGCAGCGCTATCCCTTCCGCCTCCAGCGTGACTGAATGTGCGCGTCTCTCGCCCTCAAGGATCGCCCCCTGTGATGTGATGTCGGCCATGCCGCCTGCTCCGATAAATCCCAGCAGTAAGTCGCCAGATGTATTCGCCAACGTTAGATCACTCTCCGCCTCGGCGTTTACATGTCCCTGTGTCGTGACGGTTAGGTTCATGTTCGCCGTATCCGTTATAAAGATATCCTCCGGCGCAGTGATGGTGATCGCTCCGCCGACAGCCGTATGATAGTAATCATCCGCCGTGCCAATGCCACCCGCAACGACTTCAATCGTAACATCTCCACCCGCCGTAATGATGTTGTTCGCATCGCTTATTGCACGCGTGTCTGACACGCTGTTTGCGCGAACCACGATGTCCGTTCCCGCTGTCAGGGTGTTGAGTCCCAGGACACCGTTTACTTCCACAAGGTAGATGCCGCCGGTTGTTGCAGTTGCATTCAGATTGGTTGGAACGAATTCGTCGAATACTCTGATCCAGTCAAACCGTACACTGCCTGTTATCATGCCCTTGATGTACTCAACTGTTTCATCCAGCTCAGTCAGGGGATCATCGGCGGTCACGACGACATTCATCAAGTCGAGGTATGCATCCAGAATGTTCGCTACCATGACCGCATCGTTTGTCATCTGATCGATCAGCAGAGGCTGGGCAGCGGAGCCAATGCTGCCCGATGCGTTGAGCGTGATATCTCTGGCTTCAATAATTGTATGATTCGGGTTTGCAATACTCAGTATGCTGCCGCCCAAATTCGTCAATGTGACGTCTTCTCTTGTAGAATCAATTCGATCCAACGTCATGTCGCCATTGTGCTGGGTAATGGTGATGTTGCCCTCGTTTATAACGTAGGCAGCACCGGTGCTCTCCTGTAAATCGATCGACAGATCCCTTGGATCTTCCTCATCGGGATCGGCATAAGCATCAGCCGCAATTGCGATTTTTTGGAGAATCTGATCGACAATCGCCCCAATAAACGCATCCCAAATTTCTGGTGTTACAATGCCGGATGGGTCGTCAATTCTTCCAACCGCGTCTTCTCCGAGCAGCATCGCCAGGATTTCCGCAGCCATTGCATTCGTTATCTCAAAGGGTTCCGGTTCGTTCGGGTCTACTGGCGGCAACGGGCTTTGTTTATCGACAATCGCTTGACGCAGTCCGGTTTCCATGTCGCTGAGCCACTGCGCCGCGGCATCGTAGTCCGGATCGCCCGGTGCTAAATCGTTCAGCGCCGCGAGATAGCCCGCAACCACTTCTTCTGTAATGGTTTCATCTTCCAACCAAGTTCCGAGGAGTTCTGCATTGATCTGTTGCCCGCGAATCAAGTTCGCGATGTTGCCCGAAGCCACGAGAGTCAACCATTCGATTCTGCTCATTCCATCAACGAATATCGCCGCCCACTCCGTGTCCGTAATGTCGTCGTATTCCTCTATGACTTCTTGCAGCTCAATAAACGAGATAAACTCATTCGATATCGGACTGTCGTTTTGTATTTCATCGCCGTTTTCGTCTATTCCGCCGTAAACCGCACCCAGCGCCGGGTCAACAGCCAACGGGAAGTGTACCGCGTTGATCCAGTAGTTCCGCACATGTTCAATCATCAGCGGAACGGCTTGCGGGATATCCAACAGCAGATGCATATGCGCATAGCCTATGTCATACAGTGCCGATAGCGTGATTGCACAATCGTCGTCATGAATAATCACGCGGCTGTCGCTGTTGAACGGAATGATGTTGCCACCGGCGCTTCTCAGTGCGATTGCGCTGCCTGCGTACACATCCGTTAGATGGTATACGATGTCAAGTTCCGCACGAACATCTGCTTGCGATAGAGTATCTATTTTTATATAACTGTCTGCGTCAACGGGACGAACGCCTCCGTTGCTCGACGTTGCCGTGAAGGTCGATCCGTCGATGACATCCAGTTCGTGATAGGTGATATCCCCGTATGCCTGTATCGTCGCCGCAGAATCCTGAACGTTGATATAGCTATCCACGTCTACCAGATAAAAGCCTCCGTTGCTCGACGTTGCCGTGAAGGTCGATCCATCGATGACATCCAGTTCGTGATAGGTGATATCCCCGTGCGCGGTGATAATCGCCGTTGCGTTTTGAACCTCGATACGGCTCTCTGCGTTCACCGCAGTCACATTCCCGGATGCGGCGCTTGCCGTAAATGTGCTGTTGTTGAAGATGCCCCATGTTATATAGCTGATATCATTCTGCGCCAAGATGGTGCAGGTCGTTTGATCGAGATCGATATATCCATCCTCAAGCGCATCGTTCTCGTTTGCATATGTCAATACGCTTCCCGCCGTGCTTTGCATGAGAAACTCGCTGTTTGTGCCTTCGAAATGATTGAGTACAATATCCCCCGTTGCCTTGAAATCAGCGGTGGAATTCAGCAGCACGATTTTACCGTTTACAATGTTCATCTGATCGTCCGGATGTAAATTGGTCGGCAGTATCCTGCCGTTTGTAACGTTAAACTCCAGCAGCGCGCCGTCGCCTATCGCATTATCTGTTGCTGATATCGTGCCGTAATAGAGGTCGCCGTCGATGCATATGATCTGCAGATGTGCTCCATTAACCAGCAACGGTTCACCTTCATTGATCACGCTGTCGCCCGTAACCGTGATAAAGGTATCAATGCTTACGACATCTGCGCCTGTTTTGTCATAGGTGTTGATAATCGGCGAAACGATGTCGAGCTTGTTATTATCTGTTCCGATCGATCCGGTTAAGGAATCCGCCATGAACGTAACGCTCAAACTCGCCGTGATATCGGTTGAGCCATCCAGATCATCGTCCAGAATGCTTCCGTTTGGATCCTCCATCCGAATGATTACTTCGCTGCCCGCAAGCTCGCCCAGCAGATAGGACTGCTTGCCGATCTCGGTTTTTTGCGCCACTTCTCCCGTGCCGATATAGCGCACCGACCCGTCGCCGCCAAGAAGCACCATTAGGTCTTCCCCTGCCGATACCAGATAGTAAACAATTCCGTCTGTATCGACAATAATGGTCAGCAGCACGTCCCCGCTTGCGTTTTTCACTTCGTTTGCTTCGCTCATCGCTCCGGCATTCCAACCCACAAGGGTAGAAATTGCGCCAATATCGCCAGATGTATACGTTGCATCATGCCACTGATTATTGTCGAGGAAGTGATATTGACCGCTGCAATCCCGCGCAACATGTTCAGACAGCATCTCATATCGGATAGGAGCAATGATCTGAATGGTCGTGCTTTCGGGATTCAGGCAATTTTGAATGCAAATTGATCTGTCACTGTAGGTTCCGCCATTCAAATCGATATCGTAGGTTGCCAGACCGTTCAACGTGGTTGAAGCGCCTGCGTAATTAAAGTTGAAATACAGCGTTCCATCCGTTCCGATGAACAGATCTTTTTTCACGATATATCCCTCAACCTCGTTAAATGTTGCCTTCTTGAGCCGCATGCTGTCGCCCTGTAGCAACTTCACCGCTCCGTCTTTGAGGTTGTATACCTTTATTCTTCCCTGAAAATCATACACATCTGCGCCTTCGTTTAGCTCGATTAAGCTATACTCTTCAGACGTTTCATCGTCATAATACCGGTATTCATGCTGGTGCTGAACATATAAACCGTTTCCGAAATCATAACCATAGAACTCGATGGTTTCTTCGTCGTCTTTCCCCTCGTTTTTCACAATTGTTTGGTCTTGTAAGGGAATAACGGTACATCCGGGTTGCTGATACAACGGCATGCGCGATATTCTGATGAAGACTTCATTTTTTGCAGCATCATATGCAGCAATAAACAGATTGGTTGCCGCCCATATAAACATCTTTTCCTCATAGCCGCCCAGCCGATCTGCATTGGTTTCATTTTGCGCTACAAACCGGAAGCCTGCGCTGTTTGAGGCGTAGGTGTATTGCAGATGCAGCGCATCGTCATAGTCGCCGTCTTCATCCGGGATTCTAAAGTCAACCACATAATATTGATCATACGGCACATAGTTGTTTTTATACTCGTAATAATAGATATAGAGTTCAGCATTATCAATATTTCCAACGAAATACTTGACCCGATAGCTTCCAGCCCCCGCTTCATTATCTTGCCGGTCGTCCTCGCCCTCGAGATCCGTGTAGGTTTCTTCGTAGTTGTCGCTGCGATAATCAAGCGTTTGTCTCGTTGACGTATAAGCAGCAAATACTTCACCTGCTACATAGTATTTTCCACTTTCAGAATGATAGAAGTCCGTATTGGCAACTACAATGATGCCATACTCACTGATTCCAGGGTTCCATTCTATTCCGTACGATCCGTTTATGATATAGTAGTCCAACTGCGTTATGCTGACCCAAGGCGTTGCTGCACGGGCGCCGAATGTCGCATCATAATGAATATCGGTTATGATACCTCCGGCGTCAACAACCGTGGTAATCATTGTATAGAGTCTTTTTACTTCAACCTTGGCAACATCGGTTATCTGCCATTCACCGCTGAACGTTTCGTAGTTAAGATACACGCAGCCCGTATTATAGTTGTAAGCCAAATACGCGCTGAATGCATTCTCTCCGCCTTCATTCACCGTGTTTTCCAGCACCGTTATTTCGCCTGTTGTCAGGTTGATGGAAATGTTTTCGTTGACGAGCGTGATGATTACGTCGCTTCCAACGATACTGTATGCATAGTTTGATAAATCATGGATTCCTGCAACATTATCATCGTAATCATTCGATGCTTCCGCCAACGCATCTTCCAGCACGCGAACGACTTTTCCGTATGCATCAGTGTAAATTTTCGTGCCGTCCGGAAGTTCGTAGGCCAGCGACTGATCGGCAGGGTTGTAGCCCGCCTGATAGCGTGCCAATTCGTCAATCGTATACGTTCGCCCGCTGACCAGAGCATACGCATCGTCGGTATACATCACAAGCCCTGGGAACACGATCATCAGACCGGCTGCGCCTGCAAGATAGGTGATGCGCGCATCCAACTCCAGCAGCAGATCCAGCTTGCCCGTGGTCTTGATGTTTCTTAACGTTAGATCCATGTCAAATTGCGTGGTATTCATTTGCGCGGGCAACTCAGACGCCATCTCAACCTCGGCAAGCGCCAGCGACACGTAGACATCACCCGTTGCGTCAATCGATATATCGGGTGCGGAAGCACCTTTTTTGACCAAATAGACCTGGAAGCGATCAAACGCATCGTTGCCGATATTTGCGGCATTCATGATGTTGAGTTTGTGCGTCCATAGTATCGCGACCGGCAGGTTCGCCAGTTGGCCAGCGTTGCCATAGAGGCTCCCGCTGCCAGGATCATCGTCGGTTGTATCCTGATCGATCCAAACAATGTTTGTGGTGCCTGTTTCGTTTAGCAGCGGTCTGTCCCCGTAGCCAATCGTAACATCCGTCCCTTGATAGGATGTAATATTGATGGTCTGCTCGGGAATGCACGGTGTGGTTTCGTCGGCCTCTTTCCCGACCAGGTGATAGCTGCCGCCGGCAATTGTGATTGTGGGATTTGCGAAGGTATCGTTGTATAAGTCCGCACCCGCCAAGGATATTGCCAAGCTGGATCGATTGATAATGGTGATGTACGGTATGTATTCCTGTGTATGAATGATATTTCCGTTCAGCGCGCCATTGACTCTCAGGTATCCCGGTGCTGCATTGGTCAAATCCTGAATGAATGATATGGGGTCGCCAATGGTCCAAATAGTTCGTTCCCCGGCAATTCCAACCGCACGCACCGTGCCGTTGGCAGAGATTGCAATCACGATGCCCGCGGCCGCATCTCCAATATGGAACTCTACCGCCGGGTTAACATCTAGCGTTCTTGCTACGTGTCTGTACCATAATCTGCTCTCGGTTTCCGTCGCTATCGCATTACGCGTGCCATTTGCAATCATGAATACCGGACAGGAGAGGATATATGCATCGATATCAACGTGCGCGCCATACAGCACCGCACCTTCAAAAATGTTTAAAATGCTAGAGGTGTATTCATTAAAGCACGCCGTGACATCCAAATGCCCAGCGATGGCGTTGATGGTCGCAAACGCCAGCAGAACAATCTGACCACTCGGATTCGTGGATGAGAGAATGCGCATCGTATCATATGCTCTAAGTTCAGCACGAAAAATATCCGTCTTTATCGTAGATGATAACGTCAGCATGCTTACTGAATCTGCTTCACCGCCTGCTCCAGATACGGTTGTATTCGAAGAACTGTATACGTAGATGTTCTTGAGCAATGCATAGATGTTGATGTTGCGCGCGGCAATTGAAACCCGTGAGCCGGTAGAAGAGCCGATGATTACATCTGCATTCAGCACCAAATTATTCACGTGAGAAAATGCATCGGTAGAGCCAACGATTCCACCGCTATCGACAAAGATGACGGAATCCAAATGCCCGACACCCGTATTCGCTTCAATCGTAACAGTACCAAAGGTGTTTACGATCTGTGTCCCTGCGCCGATTATCGTATGACAATTCGAAGTGATGCTCGTTCTTGCTTCACCTTCGGCGACACCGACCACCCCAGCGCCAAATCCCCTGCTGATGGTTACGATCGTGTCCGCTGTTCCCGCGCTCGCGCAGATGGTGATGTTGCCTTCGTCTGCTTCAAAGGAGGAATGAGTGCCCACAATAAGATTGGTTTCGCGGATGATTTCGTTCCGCGTAATCAGTTCTGTAACGCCTGCGAGCCCGATGCTGCTAAAGTCGGTTAAAGCGATTATTTCAGCATTGGTGCTTGCTAAAATCTCAATGTGTCTTGCGGCTGCCATCGAAACATAATTGCCGATGGTTACATTCGTGATTTGTCCCACCAGATTGTAAGCATAATAGATACTGATCGCGGCCAGGAGCCCGACGCTGACGGCTTCAGCTTTGGTATTCGCAGTTGCAATGTTTGTTGCTGTAATACGAATATCTCTTCCGGCCGTTAATGCGCTATTGTTTCCAACGCCTGCTTCGGTTGTATAGTAGTGGCTCGCCTGAATGACGATTACGCTGATTTCAAGAGCGCCAACATTTGTTCCCAGATCAACTTTTGTCAGCGGCGTTCCCATATTATGCGCCATAATGATAATGTCGCGCCCCGCTCGAATCGTCGTATCCTCGCCGACAAACGCCTTAACCGTCTGCCTGAGCGCTTGCGCAACATGCCCGATCTCGGCAAGGGCTTTGACGGTATCGCAGGAAATCAAGTTTAAGCTGAATCCCTTTCTGACAATTGCAGATGCCCTGCTAAAACTTGTTGCAATAACCGTTACGTCATTGGAGACGTCTATCGCAATCCCTCCGGTAATATATGCTTCGGTATCATCGCCCGTATAGGCGTAAACCTCGTTCCCGCCCCATGCGATTGCTGCAATGGATGTTCCCTCCGCGACACTTGAGTAAGAGTAGGTCTTTGTGTTTGCTGCTATTTCTAACGAGCCGCTCGTGATGTTGATGTTCCCTGTTCCTGTAATATATGCCTTGTTGGTGGTTCTTGTGGCAGCGGTTGACTTGCTGTCTTTAATGCTAGCCAGGCTGACCGAAACAGACAGATTGTTTCCGCTGGTGGCTTTGGCGTTCTCATGATTGTATTCGTTGAATACAGATGCGATTTCGATGCCGTCATGTGCGGAAACTTCACCTGCAATATCCATATATGCGCTTTGCTGTGCGTTAAACGTTGCTTGCGTCTCGTTTGTTTTGATGCTCACGAGCGATACGCTTACCAGCGCGGTCTTCACATATGCTTCCGCCAAGCCATCGCCTGTGGTGCTTATCAGGATAGCTTTGTCGGCGCAAATCAATCCGCTGCCCTTGAGATATGAGTTTGCCGATGCCTGGCAATTGGAAATTGCATAGTTGATATCGACGCCTACAAGGTTGACTTCCGCGGCTGCACCGATGCTGCCGATTTGCGTGATCGCATCGGCAGTGTAGTCAGTCGATACGGTTATATTTCTCGCCTTGATGCCAAGGAGTGAACCGGTTGAATCCAGATAGGCTTCATATGTGCCGCTCGCATTGGCGGTTGTGATATTTGCGGCAATACTGACAAGTCCAACGTTCGCATTCGGCATAACGATATCCGCTGCCGCATACGAGTGCGATTCGTTTTCTACTATGATATCGCCGCCAATATCCGTTGTAACGCCTCTCATATAAGCGAATGCAGCTGAATTTGACAGCGCCGCTGCCGTATTGACCGATCCGCCTAGCATGGAGATTGTAACGCTGCCATCGCCGTTGTTCTCTCCGACGTTGGCCGTTGCGCCCCAGTCATTTGAGCGGTTGTAGTGAGACAATACCGAAAGGGTTCCCGTCGTGTCTTGAGCGCTTATAATATGTGCGTTTTCGATGCACGCCTTCTGTGCGGCAATCAGCGTCGCCTGCACAATGTTAACGGCAATATTTGCAACACCGAGCGCTACGGTCGTGCCGCGAACGACTGCGTAAGCATATACCTGCCCCGCCACCTTCACGGTAAAATCACCGGAGTATGTAACAGTGCCTGTATTGATCACCTCGGCAGATGCAACCGTGCTAATCGTCGCTTTCCCAGTGTTGCCCGCGATGTTAAGCAGGCTTGCGCTAACGCCGCCATCAGCAGGCGTCAGATCTGTTGTGGAATGTGCCGTGTATTCCGTTATTACGTCAATGTTCTCCGCGCTGATCTGCGCGTTTGCCGCGTCGAGTCGTGCAACGAACAGACCCTGCGCCTCTGCCCGGGCGTATATAACGCCAATGGACACGGCGCTGATGTTGGTCTTTGCCAGCAACACGTCCGTGTATGACCTTGCCAAGCTCTTAACCTGAATATTGCCTGTAACCGTCAGCGAGGCCGCGCCCGCACTGGCAATTCCTGTTGCATTGGCGATGATAATGCCGATTTGTCCCATCACGCATACCAGACCGCCGCCGCCGGAGAATATCTCAGACCATGCGTCAAACCCGCTGCTTTTCCCGTAGTTTTGTTTGGACACTACGCTGAGGTTGTTGAGCGTATATGTGCCGGAGCCGGAGAGGCTTGCCTCCTGCTGGCTCTGCAGAATCGAAAGCGACACGGACACCGATATTACTAGCCCGCCTGCCGAGATGCCGGCGATCTTGACATGTGTCACCGTCCACCCGTCGGCTTCTATTTCCAGGGTGTCAGCCGTCAAAGCTCCGCTGCCCCTTACGATCGCTTTGTTGATTGATTTATTGTTTGCAAACGCGATATTTACACTGATTGCCGCTGCGCCAACTGCCGCGGTTTTCAGATCAACATAGGCCGTGCTTGCATATCTCGTGATGCTGCCGTTTGGATCCTGTGTGCCAACGTAGATGTCGTTTGTTGCCGTAACGTTCGAATTTGTCACATCGATCAACGCCACGTTTTCGGCAGAAATATTGGCAACCGCCACGATGATTCCACCGGCGATAAATCCCAACACCAAGCCGTAGGCTTTTATCGTGGCATCGCCATTCATGACGGCGATCACATAGATATTCTTTGCCGATACGCTCGTTTTGTTGATGGCGGCGTATCCGATGATTTTGTTGACCGATACGCCAACGGCTCCGTTGCCAGCGATGCCGCCTGCGGCGATTGCAACCGTTAGACAGTATGCATTCCCAACCGCCGAATTTTCCACGGTTACGTTGTTAGCCGCGTGAATCGATCCGCCCGTGCCCGCCGAACCGGCAAAAGCCAATCCGTAAGGCGTTACTCCGATGTATGTGAGCACCGTGGGATTTAATATGGCAACCGTGCAGGTCACGTTGATTGCGCCAACGCCGATTGCAACCGCCAGTATGATGGCGGACGCTCCGGTCGTGATATCCGATGCAACCAATACGTTGTTTGCCGTGAGTTTCACACCTTGTCCGATAAACGTATCGACTCTGGTTCGATTGATCGCGATTGCGGCACCGGCGTTGATTGCGACCACGCCTCCGCCAAGAGCCGTTGCAATTGCCTGCACGATGGAGTCCGAGTTGGCCAATACCGATACCGTACCAAGCGCTATGATTTCGGCATCATCCGCTATGCAGGACGATACATCCGCTTGATACAGCGATAATGCAACCGTTGCACTCACCGCCCCAAAGCCGGCGGCAACGCCCAGCGTCAAAGTCAGCACCGTGCCGAAGTTGCTGTTTGCGGTGACTGTCAGATGATCCGCTCCCGCTACATGGGTTCCGTTTCCATCTATGCGGTAAACGTCGCCAGACATTATCGCATGCGTTTGCGTCTGCATGATCAGCACCGCAACGGAAACCGCAATGCCAACCACCCCGCCGCCGATTGTAACGGTGATAATTTTTGTTCCGGCATTGGCAAAGTCTATGATCGTGTCTTCGCCTTTGGTATCCTTCGTGTCATTGTCGCGATCTTCTTGCTCATGATCCTCGTCATCGTTATCATCATTGCTGCCGGACACGGTGAAACTTCCGTCCGCATTCGTCGTTCCGGACTGCTCATACATCTCTTTCTTTTTATCCGAGGCCACACCGGGACCGACAAAATCTTCGATACCGCCTGTCGCGGTGATCGATATGTCGCCCGCCGCCCCGAGCCTTGCACCTTGCTCGACTTGTGCAATGACATTGGAATTCAGGATTGCAATGCCAACGCCAATACCGACGCCAACGCCACCGACGCCAACGCCCAAAGCACCGGTCACCATATCCACCTGCAAGCTGTCATGAGCCAGGATAGTGATGGTTCCGCCGGATTCGATGACACTGCCCGACATAACAACGGCCGTAACCGCATCCATCGGGTCATATTGTGGCGCCGGGTTGCTGTTGATCAAAGCATTTGTATCTTCGTCTGCCTGATCCTGCGCCGCCTGCTGCTGCTCTTCCTCCGTCAGGTCGTCTTCGGGTTCGGTCTCGCCAAATCCCTTGCCGTCCTCTTTGCTGTCTTCTTCGATTTCTCCGTCGCCGTCAAGGTCATTGTCCCCGTCAACATCCACGCCGTAATCTTCCGCCTTTGTGCCGTCGGAGTCCAGCTTTGAGCCGATTGCAACCTCGCCTTTGTAGCCTTGAATATCGCTTTGACCCCCGTTTTTGCCAAAGGTATCATCTATATACGACTGCATGTCGAAGTGTCCGTTGCCTGTTTTCTCTTCCTCCGGATGATCGCTGTCGTCGTTTGGATCTGTACCCGCATCTTTTTCTTCGTTATCCCCATACCCGTCGCCATCTGCGTCTGGATCAGGATGGAACAATGAGCTGGTGTCGTCGCTCAACTTGCCTCCGGCAATGACGATTGCCACCGCCACGGAGATACCCGCCGTGCCGCCAACGCCGCATGTGATGCAGTACGCATCGAATTTTCTGGTGGAGATCGCCCGAATGTTGACGCCGCCGCTCGTTGCCGATATCGTATTGTTTTCGCCTACCTGCGCCGTTACGGTAGAGTAGACCAACCCAACAAGCGCGGAAATGCCAACCCCGGCTACACCGCCGCCCGCAAACGTTCCGACAACGCCGAGAATTTCATAATGATCGTCGGCGAGCAGGCTAACGCTGGCTCCTGAAATAGAAACGCTGCTTTCTGTAATAGCCTGCGTCATAACCTCTACGAAGATCACGTTAACCGTGCCGGCTACGCCCGCAGTTGCTCCGCCAGCCGCGCCCGCGCCGGTTGCGAATAGATACTCGTTTGATTTCGCTAATATTGTGATTTCAGAATTCGCTGACAGGACCGCCGCGGCATATACCTTGGCGATGGTTTCCGACTTGAAATATGTGATAATGACAACTGCAACGGCACCGGCAGTTGCACCAATGCCCATGCCAACGCCCATAGAGTCGAACTCGATATCCGAAGTGGCGCGCACATCAATTTTGCCCGTTGAAGACACGCTGCCGCCAATGGCAGCAAATACATTGTTTGAGAACAATACGACATTGGCGTCTACGCCAACACCTGCCGTGCCGCTAACAGCAAACGCGATAGAGAACATCCAAAGATCATCCGTCGCCTTTGCGTTGACCAGCACATTACCGTCGGCTGCCATCTTTACATCATCGCAAATCTGTGCCGATACCTGGCTGTCAAACAGCAATACAACTGCCGTAACGCCGACGCCCGCAGTTCCGCCAATTGCGATGCCGCCGGCGAGATCTATAATGTCTACGTCGTCCTCAGCGCTGACCTGAATGTCGCCTTGTGCGTCAACCTTCGTTTCCTTTGCTCCCCCATTGCGTCCTAATCTCGCTTCGATCAGATTGTTGAGCAGCAGCGTTGTTACAGCGCCTGCAACGGCCGCTGTTCCTCCGGCCGCGCCGGAAACAGCAACCATAATGATGCTTTGCAGCCCTTTTGCCTGAACAAAAACGCCGTGTTTTTCTTCCGTCGTTCCGCCCGAGACAACCGTTGCAGCCATCGTGCCGCCTGCATCCAGCGCGCAGCCGTTTTCCAGCACCGCCAGAATCACATTTTTGAGGATTAGGACAACCACGGTTGCGCCAACGCCGGCCGTTCCGCCGACCGCGATTGCAATCGCCGGAACGATGATATGCGACATGAGATTCGCGTTTACCGCAATCGTGCCGTCCGCAAGCAGCATTGTTTCGTCTTGAACCGATGCTTCGATATGACTTTCACCAATCATGACCGGGATACTGCCCGCGATTCCGGTGTTTCCGCTCGCCGCACCTGCGGCAACTACCGTGAGCAGCCAATCCTTTGCGGCTGCTTGAATGATGATGTTTCCGCCTGCGTCAAGTTTCGATTTTTCTCCAACAAGCGCCTTTGCGTTTCTGTTGAACAGATTCACGTTTATTGCGGCCCCGACCGCAACAGAGCTGCTTGCCGTTACCGCCGCCATTACGCCCATCATCCATGTGTCGCTATCGGCGTTTATCGCAATATTGCATCCGGCCGTGATTTCTGTTTCATTGCCGACTCTGGCTTCTGTCGAAGATTCGGTCAGCTGCACGTTGACCGTTCCTGCAACGCCAACGCTTCCTGTTGAACCGGAAAGCGAGGCAAGAATTGCATAAAGCTCCTCTTGATTGCTTGCCGCTATTTCAACCGATCCGTCGGTGGCTTGAATATCCGTGTTGCTGCCTACAGCGGCCAGCGTGCTGTTTTTGGTGATGATGACCGCTACTGTTCCGCCTGCCGCAACCTTGCCCCCGCTAACCGCCGCGGACAACGCAACGAGCCACTCGTATACATCGTTTGCGGCGAGTACCGATACGCCGTTTGCGGCGGTAATCGTACAATAATCTCCTATCGTTGCCTGAACGTCATTCTCTGTAAGCAGTAAACTGACGCTGCCGCCCAGTGCCGATCCGCTCGTTGCCGACACAGCGACCGTTATCAAAAGCAAGTCGAGTGTAGAAGACGCCCCGACGTTTACCTGGCCCGCGGTTGAAATGCCGGTATTGCTCAAAGTGCTCGTCGATATACCCAATTCGCCGATTCTTGCGTATACCGTGTCGGCATTATCGATCAACCCGACTGTGATTCCAACGCCGACCTTTGACGCGCCCGCCACGACCGCTCCGGCGATGATTCTGGCCGTCGTATCACTGCTGGCTTGCACCGTAACATCATGGGTGCTATCCGGTCCGTCGCTGATGGTTATATTGATATTGTTCCCGATTTGAGCCCGTGTGTCATTGTAGAAAAACATCATCGCAAAGGAACCGGATGCCGCAAATTTGCTGTTGGTTCCAGTATTGATTGCCCCGGAGATCGCCTCTATGTAATAGTTGGTGGACGAGAGGAAGTTGAGCAGATTTACGGTTTCCAGGATGGTATCCGTGTCAAACGTGATATCGATGTTATATACATCAACTTCGTCGTTTTCGTCTTCGTCGTCGAGTTCTTCATCTTCCCAGCCGGAATTCTCTTCTACGCTCGCAACGGTGCTTTTGTCAAATGAGAGATTGTAGTCCTCATAATCGACCTTGATCTTTCTGGCACTCAGGCTCAAGGAATCGGCGGTTATCTGCGTTGGGGTTGCCGTCGTCGCGGAGATGATTTCGGAATAAACCGCATTGTGCGCATAGATCAACGCAAAGCTCACCCCAACGCCAACCGAAGCGCCGCCCGCGCTAAGCGCGCCCGCTCGCACGGCAAGCTTGCTTTTATCTTTTGCCGAAATCGACAGTTCTTCGCATGTCATTGTTGAGGACGCAAGCACGCCGGCAGCTGTTTGCGACTTTGAGACGATTATTGCAACCGCGCCAGCGATGGAGAGCTTGCTGCCGTCTCCCGATACCGCTCCGCCCAATGCCTGCGCACCCAGGAGTCCCGCGTATTTGCCGTCCATATTCTGCGACAAATCTGCATCAACGGTTATGTCCCCGTCGCAAGCAAGTGTTCCCCCCGCGGATGCGTTGGACTGGTTTTCGTTGAGCGAAATCGCAACACCCAAGCCAATGGAATTGCCGCTATCGAGACTAATCGCGGCACCTGTCGCCAAGGTGTTGAAGTTGCCTTTGTTCTCCGCCAGAACCTGCACATCGGCCGACGCAATATCCCCGCGCACGGTCGCTTGCGCGATATGTTCCGTTATATTGAGCGCGACGGCAGCCGCTATCCGAATCTTTGTTTTGGATACGGTGGAACTGCCGCTCAGATTCGCGCTTGACCCGCTTCTGTCTGCGGCCGCTTCCCCTTCCGATTGGTCGGGGCTGCTTTCCGTGCTAGCATCTTGCGAAGAAAGAACATTTGCAGACAACGAAGCGTTTTGGTTCGTACTCGGTGCGCCGTCCTGCTCGGAGTTTTCATGCGCATCAAGATTTCCGTTAATCTCTTCCAGGGTTTCATTGTCCGCTTCCGAATCGTCGCCGTAGTTGCCGTCTGCAACAGCATTCACCTGGTCTTCGCCGCTATCCAGAGTAGCCTTCAATTTGTCTGCATACCGCTGAGCCTTGGCCCCCATGGCCGTGGCAATCGCATGGCAATCATCCTCGTTATAGGTCGTCGCCGCAACCTTAAGCGCGCCGTTGATCGCTCCGCTTCCTTCAAACGCCGCAGTTGCGTTGGATTCGACAATGTTCACAGCAACGGCGGCACCCACAGCGGCCTTGCCGCCAACCGTGAACCCGCTGGCTTTCACATGCGTCTGCCCATATTCTTCCGCTGAAATGTGTACGTTTACGAGTTCCTCCAGCGACACTGTTTCAACATCCGAGTCAGCAATGTTCAGCGTATTGCCGCCGTCGGTTACCAAGCGGGTATTGGATGCAACAGATGCGTTTACGCTCGTTTCCACGATTGCAACCGCCACCGCTGCGTCGACCGCTATCTTTGCCGCCTCTGTTTCACCCGGCTCTTCCGAGGCAAACGGGTCTGTTCCCGATACGGCAATCGTATCGATTTTGTTCCTGTTTTTTGCCAGAATATTCAGCGTGCCGGTTTCGAGTTTTCTATATGCATCTATCCCGGCATCTACATCAATGGTCAAACAGTTCAGCGCAAAGGCTGCGCCAACGCCGACCGAAGCTCCGTTATAAGATGTGTTCGGGCTGCTGACTTGCGCCGCCTGCGCATCTGCGCCGGTTCCGGCAGCGTCGTAACTATCCTCGGACACATCGGTTGCGGGTGTCGTGCTGCCGCCCGTTGAAGCCCCATTGGCATTCTCCGCTGCCGCTTTGTTTTCATCGGCTTTTCCGTCCGCACCGACTGCAGATGATGCGACCGTGCTGATGATATTGACGGCATTCGCCGAAATCAACGTGTCGCCCGCAACGACGATGTCACGCTCCACTAAGGCAGTGCTCGCCGCGATTGTCGCCGTTGTTTTAGCCGTTAGCAGGGTGATGGCGACCGAACCTGCAACACCGACATCCGAAGCACCCGCACCTGCAATCGATTCCGTTGCTATTGTGTGGCCGTAAAGCGCCTCGGCATCCTCGCCGATCCAACCCTTGAGCAAAGCGAGCGCATTGTTCATCGCCGCCGAACCGGAAGCTTGAATAATATTTGTTAGCTTCTCTTTCACCGCATCGGCAATATCACTCTTCAGGAAATCTCTCAGTTGCTCAATATTGACCAAGTCCGCCGTAAGCTCGTCAACGATGGCCTTCGCTTCATCTCTGAGCGCTTCGTTCAGCGCCGCTGTGTCAAACTCTGTATAGTCCTCTCCCGCAAGCAACTTCTCAAGTCGGGCCTGTAATTCGTCAATGATCGCGGTTTTGGCATGTTCCAGTTCTGTCGCAGGGATTCCTGCTAAATCATCCAGCTTCTCGCTCAACAGTGTCGTCAGGTCATTTTGAAACAACCCTTCTACGCCGGTATCTGCCTGGAGTTCGGTTAAAAGGATGCCGAGTATTTCCGTTACAAGGCCTTCGATCTGATCGCTGAAATCCGCAGCAAACGACACCGTGGAGACGGCGTCCATCACATATTCCGTAATGATTCTGGTCAATATGCCGTTGAGCGAATTGTCTTGCGGCTCTTCTTCGTTTTCTTCTCCCGCTGCTTCTTCTGTATCTTCTTCGGGCATCATTGCCATAACCGTCAGGGCTGCACACGATACTGCCGTGTTACCGATTTCTGCGATATTCTCGTAGGTCACCATATTAATGGCAACGGCAACGCCAACGCCGGTATCGGAACCAACGGCGCTCGCATTTGCCGATATATCTGCATCTGTTTTATTGATCGATAGGACGAGAACTTCGCCGGACACTTCGTCTTCGGCGGTTTCGATTGCTTCTATCTCTAGTCCGTCAGAAATGATGGATTCAGCCGTGTTGTTTTGAATGTTGAGTGCAAACCCTGCCGCCACCGACACATTGCCCTCAGAAGTCTGGGCCTTTTGTCTGTTTGCGCTCAGAGATGAAACTGCCTCTGTGTTTACATTGTTGGTGTTGCTCTGCCCGGCAAGCGTTCCCGCCGCCTCAATGTTTTTATCCGCAAGCTGGTCTGCTTCGCCGTCTTCTTCGCCTTCGCCTTCCCCGTCCCCAGCCGGGTCACCGGAAGCGTCCTCTGCTTCTTCGCTCTCGGTTGCTCCGTTAGCACCAGCCTGCGCAGCTAAAGTGACTGCGCTAGTCGAGCTCGATCGAACAGTAACATTTCTCGCAGCAACCGAGCGTCTGAGTTTTGCACTCGCGTTATCGTTGGTGATGGAGATTGCAAACGCCCCTCCTACGGCGACGCTGCTGCCAGCAGCTGCCGCATCGGCATCCAGCGCGCGTGTAATGCTGCTGGATGCATCGATGATTGCATCCCCCGAAAAGGACAACTCGTTGTTACCGGCTCCGAGCGCTGCATTGGTCGAAGCGCCCGATACCACGAGCGACAGCACCGGCACAGCGGCTACGCCACCGGTGGCTGTTGCTCCCGCCGCAGCTGAAGCACTTTCTTGCGCCGTATAGGCTGCGGTTATTTCCAACGATCCCAGCTGAGAAACGCCATCCGGCATCAGGATCTCTGCGCTGTCTTCAATGACTGCGTTGACATCTACTCCAATGATGGCAATCACAATGCCTGCGCCAACGCCGAGCTTGTCCGCGCCGTCATCCGACATCGCATTTGCAATTGTCGTAAAGTTGCTGCTCTGCGACGCGGCAACGACGACATCCCCGCCGTCTACCGTCACATCCGAACCGATTCTGGCGTTGGTCAAAGCCGACACGATTTGAACCGCAACCGCACCGGCGATGCCAATGTTGCATTCGGACATTCCCGCAATCGCTTCAGTATCCGACGATACATCCTCCGAATTGGCAACAACGGAAATGTCGCTGCACGCAGCCGCGCCCGCTTGCAGATATGCGGTATTGCTATAATCAACAACACCAACACCAACGCCGATTCCAATCGCCGTGCTTGCAGGATCACCCGGTTCCTGTCCTTCTATGGGGGAACCGTCCGCAACTGTCGTTATTGTTTGGAGCGCATTTGCTTCCAGTGCAAGCGCTCCGCCGGAGAGAATATTGCCGCCGGTTACGATTGCCGCATTATTCAAATTGCTGGCATACGTTACCGCAAGCGCTCCGACGATTTGGGAAGACGAATTGGAGGCTCCCTCCTGTCCGCCCGCTCCGGCGGTTCCTTCGTCAAAGAGTCCGGCAAGCCCCAGGTCCTCATCATCTTCTTCGTTGCCGTCTTCTTCATGAAACAGATTATTAAGTCCCAGGTCATCTTCATCTTCTTCGCCACTTGGGGAGAGTTGATCTTTGGCGTCGTCTACGCCGTTACAACCTTCTTCGGAGACCATGGGTTCCGAATCGTCCGTCAGCTGATCAAACAATCCAATGATGAGCTGTATGATGTCGGTTAATGAGAAATCGCTTTCTTCCTCTTCACCCGGTTCCGTCTCCTGCTCGGCTGCTTCATTATTTGAAAGTGCATGCGTAACGACAACTTCGTTAGCATCGGATGTCAGCGATATGCTGTTTGCAGCAATCGAGGCGTTGCCGAGCGCCGCTGCGGCAACATCCTGCAGGACGATACTGATTGCAAAATATCCCCCGCTCGACGCAGGCTCTTCCGGATCTTCATCACTGGTCGATATTGTCTCTACCTGAACATCGCCCGACGCATGCATCACCACATCGCCCGAGAGCGCGCTGATGGCTGCACTGTTCATCACAACAACGTGCGCATCTGCGACTACAACGCTCAGCGCTAGCGAAAACGGGATTGCGCCCGTTACAGAATTGGTTGTGACCGCAACCGCAGCGGCGGCGTTGAGGTCTACACCGCCTAGCGTGCTGGTGAGGGACGCATTGCCGCCAACCGTGACAAGTGCTTCCACTGCGGCTACGCAAACGCCGAGCGGAATATACCACTCCGCGAGGTCTTCGTTTGTAACCGCCATAATGGTCAAGGCCGAAGCCGAAGCACTGATGTCCGCAGCCAGTAAGTAACCTAAAATCGTTATTGTAGCGGAGCCCACTTTTACATTGACGAAATTCGGATTGATCAACAGCGCCTTGAGTGAATCTAGCTTCTCCTGCGCCTGCTCATGTTCCGGGTTTCCAAGATCGTCCGCAACCGCCTCCAGCTCCTCTATTTTTTCCTTTAGCGCTGTTAAGTCGGGTACAAGCGGCTGCGTCTGCGTGCTTTCTGATATCAGCTTGATTGTCTCCGTTGCAAACAGCCTTGCAGACGCGTTGATTGTAATACTCGCATTCGTATAAAAATCAAACAGGCTGAATTCAACCGCGGCATCTGGTATCACAGAGCTGTTGAAGTCGGTCGAAAATTCTGCCTGCACATCTGTGTCCTGTGTGACAATGGTAATATTCTTTCCCGTGATGTTACCATCTATGGTAATGTCCTGTCCCTTGATCAGAATGTTGAGTTCGTCCGCGTTGACAGAATCAAGCGTGAGCGAGTCATTCTCAAAAATCAGGTTTGACAAAAACGGGCTGCTGCCCGCCGGGAGAAGGATGCTCACATTTCCGCCCAAGTAATTCTGAATGATGTAATCTGTGAAATCTAAAACGTCGTCTATCTGGTAGACGGAACTGCCAGTTAACTCTACCGTATTTTTATTTTCAAGTGTATCCGTATATGCTTCAACGCTTTCGGCGTTGATATTCATGGTTGTGCTTGGTGTTGTTCCCGCAGCAATCGTCGCCTTATCATTGTCGTCACCAAACCGGCTTGCCGTATGCGTTGCGTCAGAATCGAGCGCTCCGGTTAGTTCCAGTTTGTCAAACCCTTCGCCGCCATCGATCAGCACGGTTGTGTCTGCCGTGGTTGCATTCGTTAAGGATGTATCCAGCGTAATAATGTCATCGCCTTCGCCGCCATCAATTGCAACCTGTCCGGGGCCTGTTGCAGGTTCTCCTGAATCTTCACCGGTAACAGAAATGCAATCATTCCCGTCTCCGCCGGCTACTTGCGCCGTTGCGCCGTCAGCGAGATTCAGGTCGATTGCATCATCTTCGGAGGTACCATATAGTTCAGCATTGCCATTTTTTGCGTTGATTACATTTGTGCCAACAAGATAAAGCCCTGCAAGCAAAACGTTTATCTTGTCGATCATCACCGGTCCATCTACCTGAACGCCGCCGCACGAGTTTGTGAGTGTGTCGTCATCACCGGCGGCATCTTCCGCCATGATCTGCAGCACGAAATCCTGTGCCAGGTCATACGCATCATTCTCATTGCTAATACTCAGTCCGCCTAGATATGTCCCGTCAGCAACATAAATCGTGATAGACGAAATCGAATCCGCACCGCTTGCATTGGCTAAAGCGGCGTTGATTGCCAGCTGAATCGCATTATCCGTTTCTGTGTTTTCAAACGCGATGGCGTCCTCATCATCCATACCCAGTGATTGTTGAATTTCCGGCTCTGTCGTAACGTCTGCGCCAGCATCTTCAACCACACCGATATAAGCGGAACCATCTTCCGCCGCAGGCTCTTGCTCAGAGGAGTCCTCTGCCAGTGCGGTTGCAGGAAGAAGAATCAAGAAGAACACTGCAAAAAATATGCAGAGCCCGGTCTTTCTCAATAATCTTAGAATACAATGCACCATGAAAGCCCTTCCGTATGCGTAGGCAACCGGACTGTCCTAGCACAAGTGCCTTAGACTCCCAAGCTTTGCGTCCCCGGTTTTCGCCGGGTTTGCCGTTTTTCTACGGTGCTACTTTGCGATATCTAGTTAACGTATTCATAACAAACAGCCGCATCCTGAAGTTCAGTGCAACAGGGACAGAAAATGTGCCGCGGCGCGTTTCATACTGCTTGGATCATCGGCTTGCATCTTGATATTGATGGCAGTGTTTATCATGATGGATGCCATCAACAAAAACGCAACAAATCCTGATAGTATGCGATACAGGAATGGCATTGCAATAACGGCTCGAACACTCCTGTTAATCTCCGCGTCAGTAAACGGCCTAGAGAAAATCCACCATATTGTTACTATTTTAGCATGATTTTTTATATGGCTCGGTACTCAAAAAGTACCTAGATTGAGCGTAAAACGCGGGTAATAAAACATCCCGCTTGTTAAATAGTTTATGCGATTCAGATGGCGAGGATGTTGCACCGCGCAAAATACAGTTTTGCTCATCACAAAAACCATACTGTTCTGCTGATAAGCAAGAGTTGTTTTGATAATATTCGTGTTTGTAAAACCGGCAAGGACATAGTATAATTTCATTAATATATACATTCGGAATTTGGTTCTCTGTTTTTTTAATCAGCATTCAGGAGATGTGACAAAAATAGGCATGGGTGCACAGGTAAACTTATTAAAATCAAAGCTCATATTGCCGGGTATTGACAGCAATACCATAGAGCGTAGGGCGCTATTTGAAACATTTGATACTGTATCAAACTACAGTACCATTTTTGTAAGTGCGCCTGCCGGCGCAGGGAAAACAACTTCGATCAGCAGATGGATTAATAATAACGATATCGATTGTGCGTGGATCTCCCTCGACGAGAACGACAATAATCCTACGAGTTTCATGCAGTATTTTTGCACAAGCATCGAACTGCAAATCGACACACCGTTTAGCAGCGTCCTCGAAACACAAGATTATCAAGGCATGCTCGACAGGCTGCTGATCGTTCTGCAAAACATTGACCACCCGTTATTGATCGTTGTAGACGACTTTCATTACATTACGAATCAGGCAGTATACAATTTATTGGTATATTTTTTGCGATATAAGACGAATAATATTCAGGTGGTTTTCTCTGGACGCTCCAGTCTGCCGCTCTCTTTTGAGCCATTGCTTCTCAATCATAAAATCGTTCTAGTCGATGAAGACGCGCTGCGATTCAGCGCAGACGAAATCAAAGAGTTTTTAAGCAAGAAAAACTTCCTGGTCAACGAAGACCAGGTTAAATTGCTTTCCCGCAAAACCGACGGGTGGGCGCTTGCGCTGGTTGCGCTCTCCCTGACTATGAATAAAGTGGTCGACACAGCTCAGATTCACAATTTTAAAGGCGCCCGCTATATTGAAAATTTCCTGTTGCAAGAAGTATGGGCCAAATGGGATGAGAACACACGTAAGTTTCTCATGCTGACCTCCGTGCTGGATGAGTTCTCATTACCACTCGCGGTAGAAATGACCGGGATGGAGCATAGCCGTGATATCCTCAAAAAACTGCAAGATCATCAAGCGTTTATCGTAACTCTCGATCATGACGAGACGCTCTACCGGTATCATCATGTTTTTCGCGACTTCCTGGCAACCATGCTGAGTCGGGACGAGCAATTCAGCGCGCAGAAGCAAAATCGGCTAGCAGCGAACTACTATAGAAAGTCGAAAAACACATCCAAAGCAGTTCCTTATTATCTTAAAGCAAATGACTTTGATGGGTTAATGGCGTTGATTGAGGAGAATTGCTCCGATTTTTTGCTGTCAGACGAGGCGGAAAAACTGGTTGCGCTCGTCGAGAGCCTCGAGCCGTATGGTGCGTTTGACCGGTTGCGCATCTGTGTTTGCTATGCATATGCGCTTCACAACACAAAACAGGTCATTCGCACCGAAGCATTTATAAGAGAATTAAAGCTGAAATACGAGGCGCAGAAAGAGAGCTTGAGCAGAAAGGAAGCCAAACTCCTCTTCATAGAAATATGCGCCATGTCGCTACCATACGCGGTATTAGATTTTGATTATGATCTGACGCTCTACTACCTAAAACAATTGGTTGCACATCATACCGAGACGCTCGTGTTAGGTGTGTCCAATGTTATGTCTATGTGCGAAAGAGAGTTTACGCTGCGAAATACGGTTTTCGGCTTTTGGGGTAGAAATCGATTTCATGTCGAGTTTTGGAGCAAGCTTGAAAAGAACAAGGAATTCCTTCTGCTCGCAGGCGTCGCAAGGGTTCCTGCTCTCTGCGTCGCCCGATCTGAAATACTATATGAACTGGATCGAACCGATGAAGCGCTGTCTCAATTGTCCGGCAATATCGAACGGACCAAAAAACGCGGTGATATGAGCTCTTACTTGCCGGCAATGCTTTGTCTGGCAAATATACAAAAATCCAGAGGTAATGTCGATGCTGCATACGCGACGATTGATACATGCCTGGAGACTCTATATGAAGCAAACGCGCAATACGAGGCGCAGCTTGTATCCGCATATAAGTCCGGCTTAGATTTGGACTTTGGAAAAAGACAGGATGTAGAGGACTGGGAAAAATCCCTGCAAATCAGTCCGTATGATGATGTATCTGAGAAATCCAGGTTAAATCTATATCTTCAAATCGCCTTGGGAAAGGTCTTAATCAAAACCGGGAGAACCGCAATTGCAAAAGTTCAACTCACCCATTTAGCCGAAGCAATCGAGCCGTATGAAGATTTAATCTATAAAATTACCATTCGATGCTTGCTTTGTATATTATCCATCAAGGAGCGAAATATGGATCAGGCGCTTTCGCATCTGATTCGTGTGTTAAAAATAGGACAGAAACATGGGTATTACAGAACCATTGCCGATTTCGGACAGGATTTGCTGCCTGTGCTGGAGTTCGCCGTATCGCGTCGCATCTTTGAAACGGAGCCGGAACTGACCGAGACATATCTCAACCAACTCGTTCAGCTCAGCAGAGCTTATACGCAAGCTACCATTCGTTACAAAGACATGAAGCCCGAATCAATCCATCTATCGAAGAAAGAGCAACAAATATTGTCCTGTCTTTCTCAAGATATGAGCCACGTGCAAATTGCAGACAAAATGTCTTTTTCCGCGCAAACAATCAAAAACTACACCAGCAAGATCTATCGCAAACTAGACGTATCCGGCAAGCAGGAAGCACTGATCAAGGCGAAGCTATTGGGAATTCTATAAATCACACGTTGCGATCGCTCATCCCTTTTAATCAATTCTTTAAAATCAGATCTGCATTCCGGTGCGTTGCATCACGTTCTACTCACGCCTGATACCGGCTATACGTGCGCGAGACCCCCTGAATAGAAAAAAGTGGATGCATATTTTATGATCACGCTTGAGCGCAACATTTCGCGAACCACAGTACAGTTGCAGATCATTCACTCAAGTTTTCATTTTCACCGAGCAATGGACGCTTTTTTGTTGATTGGATTACAAATAGAAGAACACCGAAAAGGAATACTCCAATTCCTCGGTATTGGAACCAAGAAGCTTGTATGGTAGGACCGGATACAACGACAAACCAAATAAGCGGCAAACATGCAACAGCAAGATATACGGCTGACGATTTCAGGTCTTCTTTCGTTTTCTTTCGCATGATAAACAGAAGCAACCAGACAGCAAGCGTACCGATCGCAGCCAGCAGGATATAAACGGGCTTGTCAAACACTCTTATGAATACACGCCATATTACTAAGCCAATTCGATAGATTAACGAGCCGTCCACGTTTCCAGTGCTCATAAATATTCGATTAAACCCTGCGCTGAACCCATCGTCCAAGGCGTTTAACGCTGTAAAAATTGTCGTAAGCGATAGTTTGCCAATCCACATCAGAATATAGCCAGCTAACCAACCGGCGAAACCGCGTCCGCTGAGACGGAACATCTGTTTTGCGGATAACTGCGGACGCTCTTGCTGACTAATCAAAAGCAGCGCAAGCATCGGAAACCCGAACGTAAGAACTGGTGTTGTATAGAAATCGAAAAACTGCGTTATGGCTCCCAGAATAAAAAAATACATTGAATAGGTCAAGTATTTATATTCTCTTTTAGGCAGTAAGAGTATGCCTGCCATCGCGATCAAAAAGCAACATGAATACTGAAGCAAAGCTGTAATAATCGAGGGATGCAGCAAGCCGAGCGTTAACAAAAATGATAACGCGATCGCAATGCTTTTTGTGCGAGTATGCAAGTACATGGCGGTTCCGCCGGCGAGCAGAATGAAAACGATGGTTATAATGCGGCGAATTTGTGTATAGGAAAAAAATGTCAGAAGCAATCTGACCGTGACACGAAATCCCCCCCAATAACGCGAATAGGTGTCATCTGGATCCTGTTGCTGCTCTATAGCAGTACGCAGCGATGTGTGGCCGCCGGCCTTTTGCGAATTCGTAAATACTGAAGCAGGGTTTTCCAGTGTATTCATATAGTAACTCTGGTTAATGATGAAATAATCAGTATACACGTCTAACCTGCATGCCCAGTTTTCATAATCCAGAATACTCGGGGAACTCGTGTTCATCTCCGCTTCTATTTGATCCAAAGAAGATAGGACATTCGTTTCAACTCGTTTTTGCGGAAGCAACCCGGCCGTCAATAACAATAACGATCCTATCGATATCAACGCAAGGAGCAAAATCAAATATCGGGAGAGCAAACGGACGATTTTCATCTCATCACCTCAGAAAAAAGATATTGCTTTACTTTGTAATAAATTTAATATATAACAATTGCCTTCAGTTTTCAAACTTCCAACCAGATGCACACCCAAATCCGGAATCAGGAGAATGGCAGGTGCTTCTCATCATGCCAACGCCGCGGCATACATACGACAGCGCATAGACAGCAGATGAAGCAAAGAGGATGTGAAAAAAGAAACGACCACTTACGTTATACAATGTATCCTTCGGCACGAATGATCCATGTCTCCGGAGAACACCAGGGACAAAATAAAGCGCTGGCGAAGGGACCGCAACAAGTTCCGTCCGCACAGCGCTATTTATCTATATTTGTTCGAAATCGGGTTCTGAAGTCAATTGAACATCTATTGTTTCTCGTTCAAAGTGAATTCGTCTTTTGTGGACAACTCAGGCAGGCTGGCGGCAGCTACGGACTGGCCAATGCGCCGGGATTTCTCATCCGGGAGAAGAATGACAATCTTCTCCGCAAGTGCAGGATATTCGTTTTTCAAAACTTCCTCACAAGTCGAGACGATGATCTCCCCTCCCGCGCCGGAAACCACGCGACCCATAACCAGCAAGTAACGAATATCGTAGAACATTTGATATAGCGGCACAGTATGCCCCAGGTATGTTCCAATGGTGCGATAAATGCTCGCAGCTGCATCCGTTCCCTGCTCCAAAAGCTTCTGCACCTCTATCAATTTCTCTGCGGGAGTCAACCGCTCGCTCAGTGTAATTCCCGCCGCCGGCGCAAGCTTGATCACGGCGTCCTGAGAGAAATATTTACATCCTACCCCGGTGTCTCCCGACCATTCGTCCGCCAAGGCCTTTTCGTTGAGATCCACCGGCGCAAACGCAAGTTCGTTGATCCAGCCGAGAATGCTGCCCGCTTCATCGACGTAGCCAACCGCCTCGCTTGTCCCCATCGCGAGTCCCAGGACCGACCCCGTTTTCAACTCCATCGAGCCCGCCAAAGCGGTTACATCCCCATCGTTGGCTATCGATATCGGTACCTTAGCGCCTACGATTCTGCTCGCCGCTTGCTGATAGATATTCTTTATGAATGAGCGACGTTCTTTCGGAACCTCGAGAAAGAGCGACGAAACCCTTACGCTATTGCCGACAAACACACCCGCGGACGAGACGCCGATCGCATCTACGCGCGGCAAATGCGCGGCCGCTGTCTGAAACGCTTTCTCGATTTCATTTAGGTGATACTGCGGATCGGCAGTCGTTTTCGGATGCCATATGACCTCTTCCGAATACACGCACTTGCCGTCGACGACCGCAGAAACTTTGCGATCGCTTCCCCCCGCGTCGAAACCGATGCGGCAACCGTCAAAGTGTCCGCCAACGGAGATCGGCGCCCCTCTGTCTGACGGAAAGCTTGCTTCGTCACAAGTGACAATGTCGAACCCGCGTTCGAACACATCGTCCATAAACCGGGCGTCAAAAGCGCGCTCGCCGTCCGGTGCATACGCGTTTCTGAGCCGTTCGGCGATCATGTCGTTGCCGCACAGGAAAACGCGGTGTCCGCCGACGCTCCAAAGAAGAAATTTAAGCAGACGCTCTACATATCGATTATCCGCCGCGTCGTGAATTCCATCGTCAATGATCGCAGTCTTGCGCGTGATCACACGTCCGTCGGCCGCCTCCACGGCAATCTGGAGCGGTTTGTGTGCCATGGATTCATATGCCTGTACCCATGCTCCCATCGGGATAAACTCTTTATCCAGCTCCGGCAAGCGCTGTATCGAGTAAGGTATGCCTAAATACTCCATTTGCGTATCCTCTCTAGTATTGGTATCCTATGGCGTTCGCGAGCTCTCTATCGATGATAATTGTAACATCGGAATGGGTTTTCACAAACGTTGCAGGATTCTGCGTACTGATCTCTTCGGTAAGCAGCAATTGCTTCATCGCTTGCGCCTTGTTTTCGCCCGTGGCAAGCAACAGCAGTTTTCCGGCGCGCAGGATATCCCCAATTCCCATGGAGATCGCGCATGCGGGCACCTCGTCCCGCGTGGCGAAAAAACGAACATTTGCGTCAATCGTGCTTTGGTTCAACGTCTCTATGTGTGCCCCGCCGATCAGCACCTCGCCGGGTTCGTTAAAACCGATATGACCGTTTATCCCGATCCCCAATAACTGAATATCGATCGGCTTTTTCGCAAGCGCAAGACGAAACTCCCGTAGGTTCGTCTCGATGTCGCCGCTCCCTTTTGCTACAACGGTTCGCTTAAGATCGATGTTGATATGATGAAAGAAGTTTTCGTTCATAAATCGCCTGTAGCTCTGCGGATGGTCCGGCGCCAGGCCAATATACTCGTCCAGATTGATCGTATCCACCCGGGAAAAGTCCAACGTTCCGTTTTTATACGCGGAGATCAGATACGGGTATACCCCTTGCGCCGTGCCGCCGGTTGCAAGCCCCAGTCGGGCATCGGGTTTGTTTTGAACGGTCTCTGCGATCATACCGGCAGCAATTTCACAGGTTTGATCGAAGTTTCCGGTTACGATGACTCTCATGTAAGTTTACATTCCTCCTGATTATTTGCCGTCCACCAGGCGATCCGTCGGAAAGAAACATCATCCGTCCGAACGTACAGCCACACCTTCGAGGAAGACTTTCCTGAGCGAAAAATCACGGTTGAGTACCAAAAAATCCGCGCGTTTGCCATTGTCTATAGAGCCTACCTCTCGCTGCGCGCCGATTGCGCAGGCGGGGTTATAACTCGCCATGCGCACCGCGTCTTCCGCGGATATGCCAATCGAAAGCGCAATGCGGAATATACCGAACAGATGATTAGCAGATCCCGCTATCGTTTCCGGCGCATCCGCCAGCCGCGCAACCGTTCCGTCGAGAAGAATTCGTTGTCCGCCGAGCATATAGCTGCCACTCGGCATGCCACAGCAGGAAAGCGCATCGCTGATCAGGCAAATGCGCTCAGCTCCAAACATAGCAACCGCCGCACGCGCCACGCTCTCGTGTACGTGAATGGTATCGCATATCAGCTCTGCATACATCCCCAGAGATTCCGCAGCAGCGCCGATGACGCCCGGAGCGCGATGCAGAAACGGCGGCATGGCGTTAAACAGATGCGTTATGTGTGAAGCTCCGGCCGCGATCGCTGTCTTGGCTTGTTGATAATCCGCCTCGGTATGCGCGATGGATATCGCGCAGGTTTTGCTGGCCTGTCGAATATATTCCTCGGCACCCGGGAGTTCCGGCGCGACATCCGCAATTTTTATCAGCCCATTCGCGGCATGATTAAGTCGCAAAAACATCTCCAGATCCGGCGCGCGTAAAAACGCTCCGTTTTGCGCACCCTTTTTTCTTTCCGAAAAAAAAGGCCCCTCCATATGGATGCCGCGCAGTACCGCGCATCCCTTTGGCGCTTGCTGAGCGAACGCGGCGGCAACTTCATATGCGTGTTTCAGTTGATCCTCCGGCAATGTCACGGATGCCGGCACGAAGGACGTGATACCGTTTTCTGCCAGATACCGCGCGATGATTGCGAGCCCCGCGGCATCGCCGTCGGAGAAATCATATCCGGAGTTACCGTGGATATGGATATCGATCAACCCCGGGATCACATATGCGCCGTCTAAATCGATCGCAGATTCGTCGGAATCAGTCAGCACGTCGTCAAAACGCCCGTCTTTCACCGAAAAACCGCCCCTGTGAAAGTGAAAATCGTTGCAATATACCATTGCGTTGCCGTATCTCATATCCGCTTCTCTTTTCTCATGTTTTCACAGCAGCACGATTTGGTTGCTTCGCCGCTCAAAAACGCTGTGTCCTGGATTCCGCAGCGAACCCGTGCACTATCCCAGCTCCACCACGTCACACGAGAGACGCGCTTGTTCGGCGGCAAACGTCACAAGATGGCTTTCTACCGCGCTGTGTACGCCGCTGCTGATCGGGTTGCTGATCTGGTCCTGCAAATACCGCACCACGGCTTTCATCAATCCGTAATCGCCGCCCCCATGCCCGTAATCGTTTGCAACGATTCTCTCAATCTCTATTTTCGTTTGTTCCTTCGACAGAAAATCGTAATGGATCAGGCTCGATTCTTCCATGTTTCCAATCAATTCGCCTCTGGTTCCGTTGACGCGAATCGTGCGGCTGATGTCGTGTGTAAACGCGTTCATATGAAACGCGACGGTAGACCCTTTTTCAAACTCCATCAGCACCGCCTGATGATCCACTACATCGTTATCACAACGATAAACACACCGTCCGTATGGGCCTTCCCGCAATGCACGCAGTCTTCCCTCTTTGCTGAAGTCATCCGTGATTACGTTGACCGGCCAGCCGGTGTTCTCTTCGTCCATATAGATTTTGAGCGCATCATACGGGCAGGTGTTCCGCACCTCACAATCGACACATCGTTTCGCCGAACCACGGGGTGCATTTTCTTCTCGAAAGTGCATCCGAGAGCCAAAGGAGCTCACGCGCTTGCAACGATCTGAAACAAGCCACAGAAGGATATCGATATCGTGGCAGGACTTCGCCAAAAGCATCGGGCTGGATTCTTCCGTTTTTCTCCAGTTCCCGCGCACATAACTGTGCGCGGCATGATAATATCCTACGTTTTCATTGTGCGTGATCGCAGCGATGTCCCCAAGCACGCCGCTATCGATCACCTCTTTTATTTTTATGAAAAACGGCGTATATCGAAGCACATGGCAAACGATCAGCTTTCGTCCGGTTCTTTCCGCGATATTCCCGATATCGACGGTCTCTTCCAGAGATCCGATCGGTTTTTCCAGAAGGACGTCGTACCCTCGTTCCATCGCCATCCTGGCCGGTCCGTAATGCAGCCGATCCTGTGTGCAAACCAAAGCCAGATCGGCCTCGATCTGCGCATCGAGCAGGTCTTCATAGTTGTCAAACGTGTTCCTTGCCGGGATTTCATGCTCTCGAGAAAAATCATCCCTTCTTTTTCCCAATGGATCGGCAACGGCAACAAATTTCAGTTCATCGGGGTGTGCGAGCGCATAGGGAGCATATGCTTTTGCGCCTCGCGCCCCTGCGCCAATCAATATCGCTTTTATCGTCTTCAAGTGGTAGCCTCCCAGGGGAAGAGCGTTCTCCCCTTCCCGATCTGTTTATATCATGCGATCAACCAAAAGCGCGGTTATCCTTTCAGCGCGCCGGACACAATGCCCTCGACAATTTTCTTTTGCAGCGCAATGAAGAAGACAACGATGGGAACAAGCGAAATCACAATACCGGGCAACGCTGTTTCCCAATTGGACGCTTTTGCGGAAAATTCCGCATACAGCTTGTATTGAATGTTATACAGCTCGTTCTTCCCGCTGAGCATCAGCAGCTGAATGAAAAAGTCGTTCCAGATGCTGATCACGTCGATCACAATCACCGTAATCAATATCGGCGTCAGTAGCGGCGCAACGATGCTGAAGAATATGCGAAACCTGCCTGCTCCGTCGATTCGGCCGCATTCTTCCAGCTCCAACGGTACGGTACTAACGAAGTTTTTAATAAGAAAGGTTGCAAACGGAATCAACAGCCCCGCCATGACCATCATGTAACCACCGCGCGTTCCGGTCAATCCGAGCGTGCTGTAGTGCTTGGTCATCGTCATCATGAAAGACTGAAACGGCACCATAATCGGCAGCACCATAATGACCGAAAGTAACTTGCTCAGGCGCGTATTGGTTCGGGCAAGCGCATATCCGGCCATCGAGGCCGCAAACAGGATTACGATCATGACGACACTTGTGTATAAAATGTTGTTGAGAAAAAGACGGCTGAAATCCAGCTCTTTCCATGCCTTGATGTACGGTTCAAAGGAGATATCCTTCGGTAGAGAGAGGAAATTCGTCATGATTTCCGAGTAGGGCTTGAAGGAGTTGAACACGAGCAGCAACACCGGATAGAGAAACGCGGCAACGATCAGGAGTCTGAGCAGTATTTTTCCAATTTTTCGAACCAACATATATTACGCCTCCACTTCCATCCGTTTTGATACCCGAAACTGCACCAGCGCTATCACCAGAACAATCACCAGAAACACAACGGACTTCGCCGTGCTGTACCCATATCGGTTTCTCAAAAATGCTTCGTTATAGATGTCATACGCAATCGTCATGGAAAGATCCCCCGGACCCCCGCGCGTGAGCACCAGAAGCACCTCAAATAGCCGGAGCGAATACGTAATCGTAAAGAAGAGGCAAGTCGTGATGGATGGCATCAGGAGCGGCAGCTTGATCGACCAGAAACGCTGCAGCGAATTCGCACCGTCAATCTCCGCCGCTTCCATAACGGATTTCGGCTGGGATACCAGCCCGGCGATATAGATGATCATCACAAATCCGATGTTTTGCCAGAGCGTGGTAATCTGTATGGAGACGCTGACCAGTTGCGGATCGCTCAGCCATCCTCTCGAAAACAGTTCTATGCCTGTCATCGCTCCAATCGACTCAAAACCGATCGTATACATAAACTTCCAAATCAAGCCGACTGCGATGAGGCTGATGACATATGGAAGAAATACCGATGCTCTCACAACGCTGTTGAACAGGGTGCTCTTTGCAAGCAGCAGCGCAATGAGAAGGCCAATCACATTAACAAGTACGACATAGACGATGAAATATTTCAGCGTAAACACCAGATGATGCCAATATGCGGTATCCTGCGTGAATATCTTTATGTAGTTGGCAAGCCCAACATAGTCTTTTACCCGGCTCACGCCGTTCCAGTTGGTAAAAGAATACCCGATATTCATAGCAAACGGGATAATCGATGTGTTGAGTACTAAAAACAAAGCAGGCGCAATAAAGCAAAGTAAAACAATGTTCTGCTTTCTTCTGTTTTGATCATGTTTCAGTATTTTAAAAGGCTTCATATCCATCCCCAAATTTCATATTCCGAGCCAACCGCCTGTTGCGTTCCGCATTGTGCTGCCGCGCCAGCAATCCGCAAGATTGGTCGATTTAACAATTCCTTGGATTCTGCGTGCGCGCGCATATATGCATAGGCCGAAAGCAGATTGTACGCGATGGAAGCATGCCGGCATGCCGTGAAGACATGCCGGCATATTGTGTTGAATCGTTTGTGTGTTCCTTAGCTCGCCGAAAGCTCGGCCCAGAGTGCGTCAAGGTCTGAGAAGACCTGATCCCGTGTTTTGGTTCCTGCAATGTAGCTCTGTATGATCTGCCCTGCGCCTTCGCTGAATCCGCTCGGCCATGCCGTGTTCGCCCAGGCATACGGGGTAGACTGTGCGATGATATCGTTGGCGGATGCGGTCAGCATGCCTTGAGATTCCATCGGCGTCTCTTTCAGCGCCAGTGTCCAGCCGCTGAGGCCAACCGTATAGTTCAGACCGCTCTGGCTGGTCAGGAAATACTCAATCACCCTGAGCGCAGCTTCTTTGTTCTGGCAGGTGTCGCTCACACGCACAACCCAGGAAACGTTGGAGGATACGCTCGCCATGCTCGGGTCTTCGCTGACAGGCATCGGCAGAAACGCCACGTTGACATCGGGGTTTGCGCCAACAAGTGTCGGTTCACACCACTGACCCATATGCATGATCGCCGCTTTACCCGTCGCAACATTGACTTCTTCCGTTTCCCAGTCTGTTTCAAGCGGTTTTGGCAAGCCGTGTTCAACGGACATGTCGATGAAATCCAGATAGTTGCTCATATACGGCATGTCGGCAAAAGAAAGTTCGCCGGATGTCAGCTTCTCAGCCAGTGCTTCGGGGGTATCGCCGCCCGCCATCATAAAGGCGGATACCTGATGCTGGAACACGACCCACCATTCCTTGTAGCCGTCGCTAAACGGTGTAATGCCGTTTGCTTCCAATTGTTTGCAGACCGCAAGCAACTCGGACTGCGTCTTCGGCAGTTCGGTGATGCCCGCCTGTTTAAATAGATCCTTGTTGTAAATCAGAGAGAATGTTTCGACGTTTACCGGTAACCCGATCAGCTCGTCGCCAACCATCGTGGACTTGAGCGCCCAATCGGCAAAAAGATCTTTGATCGGTTCGTTCGAGAGGTCGTATGTGTACTCTGCGTAGACTTCGTTCAACGGGCCGGCCTCGGTGATGAAGATGTCCGGAATATCTCCCGAGTTGATCTTCGTGTTGAGTACCGTTGTGTAGTCGTTGGCAACATGCTCCGCCTTAACGATGATTCCTTCAGCGGCGAGCTCATCAAATACGGCGTCCATCTCGTCCAACGCATACCCGTTGTAATCCATCCAGGTGATGGTTACGGGTTCGTCCGCAACAGCGGCATCCGTTGCTTCGGCAGCTGCGGCAGGCTCCTCCGCGGCTGACGTTACCGCGGCAGTATCCTGTGCTTTGCACCCCGCAAACAGCGATACAACCAGCAGGGCAACCAACATGACAGATAACAGTATTTTCATGCTTTCCATCCTTTCCAAGTATTACTATAATCTAATACTACGAGCGCGATGGATAAAAAAGAATGGAATAAAGTTATTCAAAAAGGTAAGAAGTTGTACGATTAGCTGCTCTTTTGCGCTCGAATTGCGCGCGGGGATATCCCGAAGTATTTTTTAAATGCCTTGCTGAAATAGTTGCTGTCGTTAAACCCGACCATCTCAGAAACCGTATAAATCATATAGTCATAGTTCTCAAGCAGATACTTCGCTTTTTCCATTCGCAGTTTTACCACGTATTCATAGACGCCGATTTTATACTTTCCCTTGAACGACTTTAAGATGCACTCCTTCGAGAGGAAAAACTTGCTTTCCAGCAGATCCAAACTGATCTGGCTCGCGTAGTTCTCTTCAATATAGAGTTTTATACTCGCCTCGGCACTCTCCTCTTCCGTCGGCTCCATGGCCGGCTGCACACTTGCGTTTTGAATGTTGCTGATTGCCCTGGCAAGCGCCTGATTTGCCTCCAGCGCTGATACGGGTTTTAAAATATAATCCAGCGCATTGGCTTTGATTGCCGGTCGTGTGTATTTAAAGTCGTTGTATCCGCTGACGACGATGATCTGCGCAGTGGTCTTCAGAGCGCCGCACTTTTCCAAAAAGCCGATCCCGTCGAGATAAGGCATATTCATATCCATCATGATGATATCGGGCATCTTGTGCCGTATCAGGTCGATCGCCGTCAAACCGTCCCGGCACTCGAAGATTTCCGATATTTGAAAACGGTTGACATCGATTAAGTTTTTAATCGTCGCGATACAGTGCTCTTCATCGTCAACGATCAGCAGTTTATACATCGCCTGCACTCTCCTTCCACTTGATTCGAACGGAAAAACACTTCGTATACTCGCTCTCAATTTCAAACGAAATCAAGTTTAGGCCCCCCAGTATCAGCCTTTGATAGGTGTTCACCAAACCAATCCCGTCCTGTTGCCCGGGACTGTCCTGCTCGTCGTCCTCCGCCCCGGCCCGCGCAATCCGTTCCCGGATTCGCGCCAGTTCGTCCTGCTGTACGCCGATTCCATTGTCGCGATAATAGATATCAACGACGTTCTCCCGCTTTGTTACAGAGAGTTCGATCAGTACATCGGACATTGTCTTCTCCATTGCGTGCTTGATCGTGTTTTCGACAAGATGTTGAAACAGCATCTTGGGTATGATAACGTCGAGTGCTTCGATATCGATATCGTATTCGGCATCAATCCGCTCCCCAAATCTAAGCTTGCAGAGTTTAATATAGGTTCGCATGTGTTCAATTTCGTCGTAAACCGTCGTGGACGTCTGCGTACTGATCTTATACCGGAATGAAGTGGAGAGTTCTTTGAGCATGTCGGCAATCTGCGTCTGCCCGTTTTCAATTGCGAGGCCGGAAATTGCGTGAATGGTATTATATAGAAAATGCGGGTTGATCTGGGACTCCAGCACCTTCAGCATCGCGTCTTTTTCTTTGATTTTTAACTTGTAGTTTTTATCGATCAGGCGTTTGATCCTGCGCGTCATCCGGTTGAACTCATCGGTCAACCGGCCAAGTTCATCATCTCCGGTCACCGCGATCTGGTTGTTGAAATCACCTTTCCCGACTTTATTGATCTGCGTAATTAAATTAGCAATGTTTTGTCGTATCTTTCGGATTAAAAATAGAAACACGAGAAACAGCAACGTCAAAAAACACACGATGACGAACAGACCCACAGAAAACATTCTGTTCAGGTTGTTGATCAGCAGGTCCTCTTTCACGAGTTTTACCAAATACCACTCGCCGCCGTCGGATGTGCTACTGGCGATCTGGTATCTCACGTCCTCAATCTCAATTTGCTCTTTCTCTTTTAGTTCTCCCAACTCGCTCGAGTGAATCAAGTTTTCACCAACACCCGATGATACATAGTAGAGTTGATCGTTTCCGTCAAACAGCAAAACGATGTCGTTCGCATCGCTCCGCAAAAAATCCATCATCTTCTCTATCGTATTCGTATCAATGTAAATACTTACGATGATTGCCGGCTGTTTCAGGGGAATGTCGAGAATGTTTCTGCGAAAGATGAGAGCGTAACTGTCCACTTCATAGTAGGGATTATCTGTATTGTAGCGGTTTTCGATATAGCTGTATCGGTCGGATAGCAGCAGCTTTGCATACCAACTCTGATCTGTTAAAAAAGCTGTTTTTTGAGAGATCCCCTCCCCAACAATCTCGTAGTTCGCGCTCGTTTTTGGGCAATAGTATTCCATCATAACAATGCCCAGCTCTTCGTAGCGCAGATAATCCGCAAGTCTCAATTCGTTCTTGATTTCAAACAAGTGCGCATCGTCCATGATTTTATAAATCAGATCTTCATTGCTTCTCAGAGACAAAGAAACTTCGCTAATCTGATTGATATAAGAAGAGAAATTATTTGCAGCAATCCGAAGCATGCTTTCGGTATTTTCAACATAGGAATCGTTGATCGATTGCTTGACTGTCGCATAATACCCAACGGATAAAATAACCGCGAGCAGGATAAAAATCAGCAGGCAAATTGCAATCACCTGATTGAACAGCTTGCTGCCAATGTAGTCTGTATAATACTTTTTCAGAAGAGAAATTGCCTTCATATTGCCTGTATCGAATATGGTGTTTATATGAGAGTTTTCGATGGTACGCTTCATTTGCTCTGTCTAGTGATACGAATTGTGTTCTTTATTATATCACAATGTGATCTCGAAACCGGAAAGCTCGAGGATATTACAGTTTTTGTACACTTTCTTACATGTTTCTGCCTGGAGTCAGCTTAATTTTTGACACCTGGTAAGAGCGTAAAATAGATAGCAGGAAGAAAACCCACACTGAATCAACGAATACAACACGATGCCAAAGTCAAGAAAAATACGGCATTAAGCGTGAAAACTTCAATTGCCACAATGGAAAAGGCGCAAAAGCGCTTTGGCCTGAAGAAGTAGAATCGAAGATGGAAGGACTTTGTCTATAGCGAACGACTCGATACTACCGGACGAGTGCAAAAACGTATTGGGTACTTGAATCCTATGCAATGTTTATCGCGTTGGAATCAGAGACTTCAAAAATGTGTTGCTTAGCAAACTGTCCGAAAAAGTGTTGTATTCCCATCTCTCTTTTGCGGGTAAACGGACCTCTTTCAATGGGTACCAGCGCAAACGATACACCACTTTTGCGCAAGATTTTAACGACATACCGAGGGAATAACGTTTGCGTAATTACCGATTGCCCCGCGCGGCGGATAGACGATATATTAATTATATAAATAGGTTTCAATCGATGTTTTTCATATCGCAGAACATCATCCACCATTCAGGAGATGAAAATGAAATTCTTTTTTGTCAACCTCAAGCGATTCGATATTCCCGTTTCGCAAGGAGGTGTGAACAGGCTTGCGCCCATGGAACAATGGGGCGAGACCATCGTCCGCCGGACAGAACCGTTTGTCAACGGCCTCGGTGCGGACGCCGCATGTACGCTGTTGCTGCCTGAGGCGCATCTGCTGCCCGCGCTTGCCGCGCAGTCAAACGGCTCCGCGCTGTTCATCGGCGCGCAGGGCGTGCACAGGGAGGATGTCTCCATCGGTGGAAACTTTGGCGGGTTCACAACGCTGCGAACCGCAAAGGCAGTCGCCCAGATGGGCTGTACGCATGTGATCATCGGCCACTGTGAAGAGAGAAACGAAAAAGCGGGCGTGCTCAGAGAAGCCGGCGTAACCGACCCGGCGGCGATCAACCGCCTACTCAATCAGGAGATTCTCTGCGCGCAGCAGGCGGGACTCAGCGTTTTATACTGCGTCGGCGAGAATTCCGATGAACAGGATCGCTGGCGGCAGGTGATATCCGATCAACTGCAGATCGGTCTGAATGGCGCGGATCTGGCAAACGTCGTCGTTGCTTATGAACCCGTCTGGTCGATTGGGCCGGGCAAGCCGGTGCCCGACGCGGCGTATATCGAGAAAATTGCCGCGTTTATTAAAGAGTCTTTTGCCGTTCCGGTGATTTACGGCGGCGGGCTGAAGCTCGAAAACGCCGCCATGATCGCTTCTGTTGCGACAATCGACGGCGGGCTGATCGCGCTGACGCGGTTTTCGGGCGAAATCGGGTTCTATCCCGAAGAATGCCGTTCAATTATCGAAGCATACATGGCCGCTGCCGAAAAGAGCAACGCCTGATGTCATGCAAGGAGGAACAAACGCATGAAACTGTCCTTTGAGTACGGAACAGAAATGATGGAGGCGACGCTGCCGGACAATACGGATGTATTCATCCCCGGAGAAACCGTGCCGGATCCGCCGTATATCCCCGAGAAGCTCATCGTCGAAGAGACGCGCAAGAGCCTGCATAACCCTATTGGCATGCAGCCGCTGAGCGAGCTCGCCTTCCCCGGCGCAAAGTGCGTGATCATCTTTCCGGACCGCGTCAAGGGCGGCGAGCAACCGACCAGCCACAGAAAAGTCTGCATCCCGCTGATCCTGTCCGAGCTGTTCTCCGCAGGCGTGAAAAAAGAGGACGTCCTGCTGATCTGCTCCAACGGACTCCACAGCAAGAATACGGAACCCCAGATTCGCGGCGTGCTTGGCGACGCATTATTTAACGAGTACTGGCCGACAGGCCAGATCATCAACCACGACAGCGAGGACTATGATCACCTTGTCGATCTCGGCACGACGGATCAAGGCGATCCGGTATACATCAACAAATATGTGTACGACGCGGATGTCGCGGTGCTGGTCGGCCACACGCAGGGAAATCCGTATGGCGGCTACTCCGGCGGATACAAGCACTGCGCGACGGGCATCAACCACTGGACGAGCATCGCCTCGCACCATGTGCCAAAGGTGATGCATCTTCCCGACTTCGTGCCGGTTTCGAGCGCGAGCACCATGCGCAGCAAGTTCGACGAGATCGGGCGGCACATGGAGCGCAAGATGAACAAGAAATTCTTCTGCTGCGACGCGGTGCTCGACAGCGTCGCCCGCCAGATCGAAATCAATTCCGGCTGGGCGGAAGAGATGCAGCCAAAGAGCTGGATCACGGCCGACAAACGCACCTATGTCCCCTGGGCAACAAAAAAATACGACATTATGGTGTTCGGCATGCCGCGCTTTTTCCATTATGGCGACGGCATGGGCACCAACCCTGTGATGTTCATGCAGGCGATTTCCGCACAGGTGATCCGGCACAAACGTGTCATGTCCGACCGTTGTGTCATCATCTGCTGTTCCGCCTGCGACGGTGACTATTCCGAAGGCCTGTGGCCGTATACCAGAGAGATGATGAAGCTATATCAAAATCACAACACGCTGCCCGACCTCAACCAATACGGCGAGACTTTCGCCGTCAATCAGGACTATATCAACCGCTACCGGTTTGACTATGCATTCCACCCGTTCCACGGGTTCTCCATGATCAGCTGCGGACACATCGCCCAGATGAACACGAGCGCTATCTACATCGTCGGCGCAAAGGAACCGGGCGTTGCGCGAAGCATGGGTCTCCAGACACTCGCGACGTTTGAGGAAGCGCTGGCCGACGCGATAAAAAAGCATACCGGCCCGAACCCCAACATCCTCGCGCTGCCGAAAACCTTCAAAACCGCAGCGGTGCATCTTTGCATGAAGGACGAATAAGCTCCCTGACGACAAAACAAAAACCTGCGGCGCAGATTCTGCGCCGCAGGTTTTCACTTTGTGTACGCTGAAATTGTGGGATTTTTGCGTACGGGAGACTATATATAATAGGGATTTGTGCAGGCGGTACGACCGCTGACCAGCGTGTCCATGACCTCCGCGTATACAAGCCGTAGCGCTGATCCAGCCATCGAAAACCGGACCGGCTGCAATGTTAGAAAAAAGAGAAAACGAGGTGTTCCCGCACCGTTTTTCAACAATAATGCAGCATTGTTACAGCAACTCTTTCAGCCTTGGTAAAATATAAGGAAATGCTTCCCGATACGATTCGCAGAAGTGGTTCAAACCCGCGTTCAGCATGCCGGCGGGGTTGCGATTTCTTTGGCAACCACCGCGGCAGAACCGGAACCAGCCGCAGGTGCGGCACTGTTGCGGCAGTTGCAGCGACGCTTCGACGAAACCCAGCTGTCTTCTGTTTTCATCGATCAATTCCAAGCTGTCTATGCTGCAATTACCGATGCAATAACCGTCGAGCATATAAAAATCGCATGGAAATACGCTGCCGTTCGCTTCAATGGCGTATTGGATAGAACACGCTCCGTTCATATCGCAGCTTTCCGGGCGGTATCCCAGCAGCAATGCCGCGAGATTCTCAAAATAGCGGTTATATACAAATCTGCCCGCCACCCGATCGTTGTACCAAACGTCAAACAGATCCTTTATAAACCTTGCATAAAGCTTTGGCGTCAAGGTGTGCTTTTGCGTTCCTTCTGACCCTCCGAGAGGTTCGATACACGGTATGTATTGCTGATAGTTCAATCCTTCGCGCATGAAAAAAGCGTACGCTTCTTTGATATGTTTCGCCGTTTGCGCGGTGACAACGGTCAGGATATTGAACTCGGTCTTGTTGCGTTTGAGTGCTTCTATGCCTTGCATCACACGTGAGAATGTGCCGTTGCCCTGCGCATCCCTGCGGTAGAGATTGTGCAGGCTTTCATAGCCGTCCAGCGACACTCCGACTAAAAAATTGTGTTCCGTAAAAAAAGCTGCCCAAGCATCGTCGATCAGGGTGCCGTTCGTCTGTATGGCATTATGAACCTCAAGGTGGTTGGTATTATACCTTTTCTCCCGTTCAACAACTCGCTTGAAGAAGTCCAGCCCAGCAAGCATCGGCTCGCCGCCCTGAAACCCGAACGTACAACTTTTTTCAGCGTATGACAAAAACCTCTCGATGATCGTTTCGATCGTATCCGCATTCATAAACCCGAAGGACTTCGTGCTGCGATGCTTCGCCTCATCGTGATAAAAACAATAGCTGCAGTTAAGATTACAGTTGCTGGAAGAGGGTTTGATCAATACATTAATGGGCGGCACAAACTCCTCCTTCTCTTTCCAAAACCGAAAACGCATTCTCAAAAAGCTTTCCTGACTTGCGCATAAAATGCGTCTTCTATATTTCATTGTACAGGCGAGCATATAAATTTTCAATGTTTAGCAGCGCAAACGATATACTGTTTTTGCGTAAACCCTATCGTTGTTTGTTGCGAAAGAGTTCATGTTATTTACGATTGCACAATGCGCCGCAAAATGCATAAAGCTGACGCCAAAAAACTAACGCCGTTCGAAAACGGCGTCAGTCCATTCGATCTTGCGTAAGCCCAGTTTCTTGGGTGCCGGCTATTTGTGGCGTATTCCGTTTGCGCCGTTACAGCTTATGATCGATGTGGGCACCAAAGTCTTCTCCCCGGATGACTCTGCGGTAGTAATAGTCGATGAGCGTATCTTGCGAGTCCTTCATGTACGAAATCATGCGTTCGCGCAGTTCGGCAACCTGTTCGGCGTAAGCCGGGTCGTCAATGAGATTGTTGAGCGCATCGGGATCCGCATGATAGTCGTAAAGCTCTTCGGTGCAGCGATACATGTAATGCTCCACACGCGCCGCGATTTCACTGTCGGTTTTTGCCGCTTCACGCATGGCGTTGAACGTCAAGCCTTCACGAGAATCATTCCTGAACTCATACTCGCCATCGGACCAAGCGTTGAAGATATAGGCGAATCGCTTGTTTTGCACGCAGCGCATCGGGAAGTCCAGTTCGCGCAGCGTGATGGAGTTCTTAGCCGTGCGGAAGAACAACGTGTAAATGTCTTCGTAATGCTCGCCTCCAGTTGCGAGCGCTTCCTGAACGGATTTTCCGTCAACGTCCATGATGGGATTCAAACCCAGCAGTTCCAGAATGGTCGGCGTAAAGTCAATGCCGCTGATGAGCGCTTCACTCTTCGAACCGGGTTCGATTTTACCCGGCCAGCTGACGATGCAGGGCGTGCGCGTGCTGTTGAGATAGCAGTTGGTCTTTGCAAACGGAAGCGCCATGCCGTTATCGCTAATAAAGATAATCAGCGTGTTTTCTCGTTCGCCGCTCTCATCCAGCGCATCGAGCACGCGGCCCATCGACAGGTCCGCGCGGTGGCACGAAGCATAATACTGCGCCAACTCTTCCCGAACGCCCGGCAGGTCGGGCAAGCAGCCGGGTATAAATACGTCGTTCGGATCAAATTTTTTCGGAACCGGCCAATGTTTGCCGAATAAGCTGATTTCGTCTTCGGCGTCCGCAAACGGCCTGTGCGGGTCGTGCGAGTTGACCATAGCGAAGAACGGTTTCTCTTCGTCCCTTGCCTGCTTGATCAGCTTTTTTGCTTCTTTATAATATACTTCCGGGTCGCGTCCCATGCCTAATTCATCGCAATAGGTCCGCACGTAAATGTCCCAGAAGAATTTTTCTCGCGGCGCGCAGTGCGTCTCCTTTCCGATGATACCGTTGAAATAACCGTTCTTTGAGAGCACTTCCGTCAGCGTCGTCGTGCTGGCGTCGATATCCTGAAACCCTCGCGCACCGTTGTGATGCGGATATTTTCCGGTGAGCAGCGCAGAGCGGGACGGTTGACAAACAGCGATGGTGACATGCGAGTGGGAAAAAATCATTCCCTGCGAAGCAAGCTTGTCGAGATTTGGTGTAACATCCTTCATCGGGTTGCCATAGCAGCCCAAGGAGTTATAGTTCATATCGTCAACGGTAAGCAACAAGACATTTTGGCGTTCTTTCATTCTTCCTCCAAATTGGGTTCCTGTTCTAAAGTGGCTTTTATAGCTGCTTTTCTTTTCAGTTTTCTTTTTTCAATTTGCTTCTTGATAAACGGCCACATCAGTGCAAGCGCCGAAATCAACAAAAATACCAATGAAATCGGTTTTGTGAAAAACGTTGAAATATCGCCTTCGGAGATCACCATGGCGCGTCTGAAGTTCGTTTCTGCCAGTGGTCCTAATACCATGCCGATTGCAAGCGGCGCAATCGGGTAACCGAATCGCTTGATCCAGAATCCAATGAATCCGAATACAAGAACGATGATCACATCGAAGAAATAGTTCCTTGCAGCAAACCCGCCCAGTACGCAGAATATCATGATAATCGGCACCAGGATCTTCGTTGGTACTTTTGTAACGATCTTGGATGTGCGGATAAACACATTTCCGATTAAATACATCAATATATTAATCACTACCAGACCGCCCATGATGCAGTAGACCCAGAACTTATCCTGCGTAAACAGATGCGGTCCCGGTGTGATACCCTGCATCGTAAGCGCGCCCAACATAACCGCCATAACGACGTCGCCCGGTACGCCGAGCGTAAGCAGCGGAATCAGCGTTGCGCCGGTAACGGCATTGTTTGCCGTTTCCGAGGCGAGCACACCTTCGATGCTTCCTTGCCCGAATTTTTCGGGCGTCTTGGATGTGTTTTGCGCGACCGTGTAGCTCAGAAACGCAGCGATTGCTCCGCCCGTTCCGGGAACAGCGCCGATGCCGACGCCGAACAGGGAAGCGCGAATCAGCGTTTTCCAATACCTGAAAATGTCTTTCAGCTTCAGCGTTGCTTTTTTAGCCTCAGCCGCCTCGGTCACGGTTTCTTCGCGCGAATGGCTCTTGAAGAGCACTTCGCTGATAGCAAATACGCCAAGCATAACCGCCGCGGTTGTCAGGCCCGGATAGAGTTCGCTTCTGCCAAACGTGAAGCGCGTGACGCCTTCTATGGAGTCGATGCCAACCATTGAAATCAACAACCCTAACCCCATAACGGTAATGCCTTTGATGAGCGATTTTCCGCTCACACCAATGACGACGCACAAGCCAAACAAGCAGAGCGAAAAATACTCTGCAGGACCGAATTTCAACGCCGCAGAAGCAATGAGAGGCGCAAAGAAAATCAACGCGATACAGCTGACGATACCGCCGAACGTGGAGCCGACCAGCGCCGCTTTCAGCGCGTCGCCCGAGCGGCCTTTTCGCGTCAGCGGGTAACCGTCAAACGCGGTTGCAATAGCATTCGGGGTTCCCGGCGTATTGATGAGTATCGCGGTGATCGAGCCGCCGTACAGCGCGCCGCAATACGTTCCCAATAGCATGAAAATTGCGGGTAGCGAGTCCATTCCAAACGTAAACGGTAATAAAATCGTTACCGCGAGTACCCCGTTGAGCCCAGGCAACGCCCCCATGAAGATACCGGCCGAAACGCCGATGACCATCATCAGGATGTTGGTTAGCGTAAATATTTGCGACAGCAATTCAATCATAGTCTATCACTCTCCTTACGGAAGCCGGATTCGAAGCACATATATAAACAACACATACATAATCGCGCCAACGATATATAGAGATAAATAGTGTTGCCATTTCCGACTTCCCAGCAACGCTAACATAATAGGCGGAACGATGAGCGTCGCATAAATGTATCCGATATTGACAAAAAGCAATCCGTACAAAACGCAAAGAATAAACGCTGCAATAGTACGAAGTTCTTTATTCCATTCGATTTTGATTCCGGGCATCTCGCGATTCTTTGCTTTGATGACGATCAGTTTGATCGAGTTGACAATCAGCTGAATCGCGGCGGCCGCACCCATTACAACGCTGGCCATATACGGAAAACTCCGGCTGTTGACGCCGGCATCACCACTCCAGCGCCCGGCCATATTGATTTGCGTCGGAATTGCAATGAAGATTACATACAGTGCGAGCGTGAGAAAAAGTGCCCCGAACACGATGTTTGCATAGATGTTTTCTTTTTTACTCATATGGTTCTTCCTCCGGTCGGAGTTCAATTTGGATTGGATCTCCCAATCCTCATATGTTGGAGTTGGCTGAATGACTTCAACCAACTCCAACACCTGATTAGATTTTAACTACTGTAATACGCGGCAGGTTCGCTTAACTAAAGTATTTGGACAGAAGCGCACCATAGGTTTCGCTTGCGTTCTTCAGAGCTGCCGTAATCTCTTCTTCCGAACGGATTTCTGTCATCTCCTTGTTCAGACTGGCAAGAAACGCCTGATAGGAATCCGACATCAACGCTTCGTTCATCTGCTGCTTGAGCCACTCAACGATTTCGTCGGGTGTGTCAGCGGGAACATAGACCCAGAGGAAACCCGAGAACGGATCCATGTTGGTTACGCCGTATTCCGTAATGGACGGCGCGTCGACTTTTGGATTGCGCTCGTTTTCAAGCACGGCGGGGCAAACCATGGTGCCCTGTTTCACTTCTTCAGCAACAAAGTCTGTATCAATGACGATCATATCGACATGACCGCCGAGCAGCGCAGTTTTTACTTCCGCAGTGCCGCTGAACGGAACATAGGTAACCTGATCCAGCGAAATGCCGAGTTGGTCAAAGACCGAGACCATTGCCAGGTGGGAAACGTTTTGCACGTTGGACGTTGTGAAAACAAGTTTATCGCCGGAATTGATCTTTGCCAGAATGTCATCGAATGTGTCGAGCCCCGTACCGGGCAGTGTTGCAATTGCTACGCCCGATGCTTCATTCAGCGCGACGATATGCCGGAAATCCGCCTGGCTGTATTCCACAGGAACAACGTTCGGCTGAATAACAAGACCGGCAAAAGCGCTGGCTCCGATGTTGTAGCCGTCGCCGTCTCTCTTGGACATTTCCGTTACTCCGGTCACCTGGCTTGCACCCGGCATATTGATGATAGCAACTGCGCCACCCAGATCCATTGCCGCCTCCAGCGCACGGAAGTGGAGATCCAGCGATGCACCCGCGCCGATGGGCAGGATGACTTCGATGGTTTGGCTCGGGTACCCATCCGGCTGTGCGACGGTGGTAACTTCTGGCTCAACAGCCTCCTCGACAGCCGCAGGAGCTTCCTCGGCAACGGGTTCTTCCGCAACAGGTTCTTCCACAACAGGTGCCGCAGGTTCTGTTGCGCCGCCAGTGCAAGCAACCATAGAGGCAACCAGCATCAAGCAAAGTAACAATGTGATCGTCTTCTTCATTTCTCTTCCTCCTTATGATATTCGGTCGTTGGGTTAATCCGGTTTCGGATTAGTTGCCAATTCCGTTATTGAATGCACCGCGCTTTTGCAGGCACTCCGGAAACATGTCGTTTGAATGATCCACTGTGTTGATGTAGTGCATCAGCATTTTCTTCTCCATCGTGCTGCGCACAGATAAAAACGTTTCGTCATAATAAAGATTCTTGCTCTCCAGCGGATCGGTGTCCATGTCGTACAGTTCGCCATAGCCATCGGTATAGATCACCAGTTTATAGCGTTCATCGCGAATCATACGCCATTCCGTAATTTGAGAATAGATGTAGTCCTTGTGTTGTGTTTCACCGAGTGCTAACCCTGTCAACGGTTTACCCGCTATGCGGGAGGGAATCTCCACACCCGCATATTCGAGTATGGTTGCGGTCAAATCTATGTGCTCGGTGAGAGCGCTGATTCGCTTTCCCCCGGTGAACTCGCCGCCGCGAACGATACACGGCACGTTCGTCGAACTCTCATAGGGAACAAACTTATCGTAAAGGCCGCGTTCGCCGAGCATCTCGCCATGGTCGCTGGTGATGATCAGCAGAGTATCGTCGTATAAGCCAAGTGCTTTGAGTTTTTCGACAATCTTTCCTATACAGTCATCGACCATAGCTACCATGCCGCAATAAAATGCAATGCCCTTCCGGGAGTCTTCCTCGGTGAGCCAAGCATATTTGGCGTAACGTTTTTTCAATATCGGCGGAATATCGATCGTTTCAGGCTGAACGGGTAACGGCACATCGTTCGGGTCAAACATACTTGCATACGGCTCGCTGAGTGCAAACGGCGCATGCGGCGCTAAAAAACCGGTAAACATAACAAACGGCTGCATGCGTGCCGTGTCTTCCAAAAACATACAGGTTGTTTCTGCAACGCGCAAATCGTAAGCGCGATTGACATGCTCTGTCTTGCCGCGCTCGAAATAATTCGAAATGCCGAAAATCGGGTTGTTGTCTAAGTTGTATTCAAAGGAATCGCCAATGGGAACCGGAACGACTTGATAACCGTTTGCAAAATTATGCGTACGCCCTATTGCTGCCGCGGTATACCCGTTTTCACGCAAAGCACGCGCATACGAAAACTCCTGATCCGGCAGAAGATGGCTGTTGTTGGTTGCCCTGTGCTGAAAAACATGCCGCCCCGTCAGTAAGCTTGCCCGGGCCGGTCCGCAAACGGGAGACTGGCAATACATTCGCTCAAACACACACCCCTCGCCTGCAACCAAGTCGATATTCGGCGTTGGAACAAACGTTCCTCCATATGTGCCGAGAATGCTTGCTTGCAGTTGATCGATGAGAATAAGCAAAATGTTTTTTGCCACGATAATCTCCTTTGGTCGATAGGCGATGTTCCTCTTTGCATGTTGATTTTTGTGATTCAAAACGGATGTCGTTTCTTTATATTTGCATTGCAAAATACAGAATGAATTTCAGAAATGTTACGAATCGTGACCTCTTATGCTTAAATTATATTGATCACATATAAAGAGCGTCAAGCGCATCTAGCGCAATCGTTATACCAGTGTTTGGTGAAATCGAGACAGAAACCGTCCGAAAAAGAGATGCCCGCATCAACCGGCGCAACGGCAACGGTGCGAAAACATGATAAGCTCCTCGGTGCCACAAGCAAAAAAGCCACGCTGTTTGGGCAGCTCTAACGCTGAAACAAGGCGCAAAACCAAGCAAATTCGCATTATGGCTTCTGGATAGACATAACAGTGCAGCGCATTTTTTATTGAGATTTACTAGTAAAACCGTTCCCTGATTGAAAAAATCCTGCGAAATTTGATATATCGTTTGCGAAAATTGCGATTTTTATGTACACATAAGAAGGCAGTTTTATTAAATAAGCAATAACAGCTTCTCGCAAAGCGCATGTCAGCTTGATCAAGGACGCTTATATCAATTGCGTTAGCACTCGAAGGGTTGATACACTTGCCGAAAGCCTTGGCCACGATATCGAAAAAGCAAATCTTAGCATGGATGGCCGGAGGTCGCAAATTCAAGTCCTTCCCGCGCAACCAAATAAAAAACCGCCCAAAACGGGCGGTTTTTTGGTGCTTGATAGAAATTTATTTCATACGAGTGTTAATTGCCGCCCACCATCTCATACGTTTCTCGCGCTATGGTGAGTTCTTCATTTGTGGGTATGCTCCATACGGCAACTTTTGAGTCCGGAGCAGATATGCAGATCTCTTTGCCCCGGATTTCATTTGCTGCAGAGTCGATTTTTATCCCTAAATAACTCATATCTGCGAGGGAATTGTATCGTATATCCGGGTTTGTTTCCCCTACCCCTCCGGCAAAAACGATTGCATCAACGCCATCCATGACCGCCGTGTATGCACCAATATATTTTTTAATTCTATAGCAAAACGCGAGGCGCACCAAAGCAGCGTGTTTGTTGCCTGATACTGCTGCCGCTTCCAGGTCGCGGAAGTCATTGCTGATTCCGGATAATCCTAAAACGCCGCTCTTCTTATTTAAATAATCATTCAACTGTTGACTGTTGAACCCATGTTTTTCCATGAGGTAGATCACCGCACCCGCGTCGATATCTCCGCATCGAGTGCCCATGATAAGCCCCTCAAGAGGCGTAAGACCCATGCTTGTATCAACCGATTCTCCATATTTCACCGCCGCAACGCTTGCCCCATTACCCAAATGGCATGTGATAATTTTCAGCTCTTCGACAGGTTTGCCTAAGAGCTTTGCAACTCTGCGAGATAAGAAAGAATGTGATGTTCCATGGAATCCGTATCTTCTGATTTTTAAGTCCGTGTAATCCTCATATGGGATCCCGTACAGATAAGCATGTTTTTGAATCGTGTGGTGGAATGCCGTGTCAAATACGGCTACCATCGGCGTGCTCGGCATCTCCATTTGGCACGCTCTGATGCCCAGGATGTTTGCCGGATTATGCAGCGGAGCCAGCGGAACGAGTTCCTGTAACGTCTCCATTACTGTCTCGCTAATTTTCACAGAAGCCGAATATTTCTCGCCTCCATGCACAACGCGATGCCCAACCGCACCAATTTGGTCAAGCCCTTCAATGACCCCGTGTACTGGGTGCGTTAAACATTCCAGCACCAGTTTCATTGCAGAATCATGATTCTTCATAGCCTGCTTGACAATATAAGCGTCTTTATTGTCCGGCTTATGCTTCAAGACAGAGTTGTCAAAGCCGATTCGTTCCGCGATGCCCTTGGCCAGTTCCTTTTCGTTCTCCATGTTGATTAACTGATATTTAATCGATGAGCTACCCGCATTGATTACCAAAACATTCATCTTTCACTCTTCTCCCCGCTTTTTGTTTGTAATCATAAATATGATGATTTTTTTATCTTTATTAACCTTATCATTATTTACTGTATAACTCAAACAATCTATTTAAAAAATTTATTCCGCAATGACGTGCAGCCATGAGCATCAAGCAAATCATACCGGCACGAAATTCAATATTTTTCTTGTTCCGAATATTGCAGCAGATCCGGCTTTCGAGGGTGGGATTATAACGATTTATTGCATCAATTCGTATTCAGTGCCGGTGGTCACAAGCACCAGCCTTCATCATTCAGCAAAACAATAACCGCCCTTATGGGCGGTTTTTGTGTTGTTTGGCGGCAATGCTTCATCAGGAGAAGAACTCGTCGATCTCGCTGATCCAGTTGCCTTTCACGATCATGTGATGGTTGCTGATCGGCCCGCGGGCAAAATAGTCCACGCCGTTGATCATTTTCAGGCGCATCTGCGTGCGGCACAGATCCGACCGGCTCGGACACTCCAGCAGCTCCGCAAGTCCGGCATAATGACGCGTGAGCGTGTCGTTGGACTTAAATACCGTCACTTCACCGGGCGCAATCTCCCCTGCTACCGCAACGCCGATGCCCGACTCGAAATGCGTCGTCAATCGGTAGCGGTCCGGCATATCGATTGGCAGCGTGCAGTGCGCAAAGATGATTTCCTGCGTTTCGGCGTCCATGCAGCTCGGGTTCGCCATAAACGAAGATTGCCCCGTGATCGCATTGAGAATCACCATACTCGCGAGGCTCTTGGTATCGCCTTCGCATGCGGCGGGAATCCCCTGCGCGTTGAGAATCGCCAGCGCGAGGCACCCTGTCGTTTCGATCAAACCCAGCAGTTCAAAGCAGCGAACGGTCACCGCCTGCAGGTTGTGCCGCTCTATCACGCGGCAGACCGCGCCGTATACGTCCAGCGCTTTCTCGATTTCATCGGGCGCGTACCCCTGTGCTTTCAGCTCTTTTGTCAACTCGTTTTCCGGGTAACCGCCTTTATGATATTCCTCTACGAGCTCATCCAGAGAAAGATCGATAATCTCCATGCCGCTGGCGGCTTTGAGCTTCTCCGCATTTGCTTCGCTGGCAATCAGGCCGGAGGGCTTGCCGATTGCGCCGAGACGCATCCCCGTGATTTTTCGTTTTGCGTGCGCAACGCGCAGCAATACACCCAGACGCTTCGCGATGGTATCAATCGAACCATGCAGGATCTCTCCCGCTTCGCCCTGTTCGTCGAGATAGCCCATGATCTCCATCGCCGCCGCAAGAGAGTTGTAGGCGGGTGTGGTCAACAGGATATAAGGCGGTTTAGCGGCGCGGTAACTCTCCTGAAATCCCATTTCGGCGCCGCCGGACGCAATATAAAAGATCGGCAACTCCTGCGCCGCAACTTCTTCCAACGTGCCGTTTTTGATATCGATTCCCATTTTTTCGCTGAGCTGCTTCAAAAAATCGGCGCTGTAAGACGGTATGTTCGCGTCGTTACAGTCCACCGGGCCCATGAGAAAGTATACGTTCAGTTTTTCCATCGTTCCCTCTCCTGACTCAACTAATGTCAAATGTCGTTACTTTGCTTTGTCGGCTTTGATCAACGTGCGAAGCGCGTCGATAGCGATTGTGATCGTCTGCTCCATGCTCTGGAACGACATCACCGCTCCCGCGCGGCACTTGCGGATGGAAGAGATCACAAACAGCGCGGCCGTCTCCATTTCCGAGGCCATGACGTTTCCGCCGCGCCAGGCTTCCCAGCGTTCTTTCAGCCGCGGGCCGTTGGGCAGTCCGTCCGGGTCAATCTGCCCGTAGAAGGAATCCTTGCACTGAACAATCCCTTCTTTATAATAGTAGCCGTGCGCTTCGGCGGCGTCCGCCAGCGCTGCAACAATATGACGATTCGCCAGCGCGGGATACTCGATCGGAATATACTGCTGCGTCGTTCCTTCGTCCCGAACCGAACCGGTGACGATCACACCCTGCAGCGCTTCATCCATAGAATCGTCGCAAACACGGCCGGCGGTGCCGATGCGAATAAACGTATCCGCGCCGCAGTGGATCAACTCCTCCAGCGCAATCGCCGCGGAGGGGCAGCCCATGCCCGTTGACGTTACCGAAACCGGAACCCCGTCCAGCGTGCCCGTCCATGTTTTATGTTCGCGGTTGTGCGCAACCAGCGTCGGGTTATCGAACCGCTGCGCGATCAGATCCGTCCGAAACGGATCGCCGGGCAGAAGCACATATCTACCGACATCCCCTTTTGTGCAGCAGATGTGATAGTGCTGTCCTTTATCATTTAAGCTGTCAACACAGTTCATGCCTGATCTCCTCCAATGTTCTTATTCCATGCGGCGGTGATCCGCTCAACCGCCTCGTCCATTTGCGTCACGTCTCCCGAGAGCCCCAGCGCATTGCAGACCCGGCTGACATATGGCTGCTTGAGCATGGCTTCTTCCAACACGGGCATGTTCCAGAACACTTCTTTGGGCGTTCCGTCCATGATGACTTTTTTATTGGACATGACGATGACGCGGGAAAAATTGTCCGCAACAAACACCATATCATGCGAAATCGTGATCAATGTTTTTCCTTTTTCGCCCAGTTCGCGCAGGATTTTGGAAAGCCTGCGATTCCCCGCATAATCCTGTCCCGCCGTCGGTTCGTCAAAGATCATGACGTCGCAATCCATCGCGATGATAGCAGCAATCGTAACAAACTTTCGCACGGACAGCGGCAGGTTATAGGGGTTTTCTTCCCGGAAGCGTTTCATTCCGGTGATCTTGAGCGCATAATCGACCAGTTCTTTTACTTTTTCTTCCGGCAGTTTCATCATCCGCGGTCCGAACTCCACCTCGGCCAGAACCGTCGAATGGAAGATCTGGTCGTCCGGGTTTTGAAACACGTATCCAACGGTGCGGGAGACCTGCGCGGTCGTCCTGCCCTTTGTGCTCTTGCCGTCGATGACGACGTCTCCGCCGGTCGGGTAATGCAGTGCGTTCATGAGCTTGACGGTCGTGGTTTTTCCCGCTCCGTTCTGGCCGACGATTGCGACATTTTCCCCTTTTTCAATCGACACCGAAACCCCGTCTACGGCAAGAAATCCGCCGGGATAGGCAAAGCTGACATCGTTTAACTCGATATATGCCATATCATTTGCCTCCTTTCGCTACAGCTTTTCCGATGACGTCCAACGCCTGCGCTTCCGTAATTGGAATATACTCCAGCGGCAGTCCGTTTTTCATCAGCCGGTCGCCGAGAATCGCATACTGCGGCAGCTGCACGCCGCATTCCAGCAGCGACAGGTCCGAAAGGATCGTCTGCTTGTCGCCAAATCGAATCAGTTCCCCGCCCTTAAAGACAATGATCTCGTCCGCAAACTCCGCCAACAGGTCCACTTTATGCTCCACAAGAATGACGGTTTTCTTCTGTTCCTTGAGCATTTTGATGATCTCAAACACGCTCTCCGTTCCCTCGGGATCCAGCTGGGACGTCGGCTCGTCGATGACGAAAATACTCGGATTCAGCGCGAGTACGGACGCGAGCGCAAGGCGCTGCTGCTGACCTCCGGAGATTTCAAACGGATTCTTCATCGCAAGCGACTCGATATTCGTCAGCCGCATTACGTTGATGACACGGTCTTCGATTTCGCAAACCGGCACGCCGAAGTTTTCCAGGCCAAACGCGATTTCCTCAAACACGGTGTCCTTGACGCCGCTGATCTGGTTAAACGGATTTTGAAACGCAAAGCCGATGCGCAGCGCAAGATCGCCCGGGCCGTACGATTCCGTGGGTTTACCCTCAACAAGGACCTGGCCCTTGAGTTCGCCCTGATAAAAACTGGGCGCAAATCCGCGAATCAGCGCGCAGAGCGTCGTCTTGCCCGAGCCGTTTGCCCCGACGACGCCGTAGAATTTCCCTTCCTCAATCTTGAGGTTCAGGTTTTTAATGGCGGGCCGCGAAGTCAGCGGATAGTTGTATGTCACATCGACAAGTTCAATTACCGTACCCATAGCAGCACCTTCCAAACCACGAATACGAGAGACAGCGCGATGATAACACCCAGCGCAAGCGCCTCGTATCCGTTCTTTTCAACTTCAAAAATTCTGGTCTTTTTGCAGGTCGTATCAAATCCTTTGGATTCCAGCGTCAGCACGCGCTCCTCCGTGTTGGTCACAGCGCTCAGCACGAGCGGAACGATGGATGGAAAGAACGCGCGCATGCGGACAAACACGTTTCCTTCTGTTTCAACGCCGCGCGCGCGCTGCGCGTTCATGATCGTTTTGCTGTTTTTGCCGAGCACCTCGATCATCTGCAGCGAGGACATAAATACAAAGGTCGATTTATAGTGCATCCCGCTTTTTTCGAGCGCGCGGGAAAGCTCTTTGTTTTCCGTCGTCTGGAACAGCCACACGAAGATACCCGCGACGTTGAGTACGTTCATGGAAAGCTCGATGCCGTTTGCCAGGCCGTATTGATAGATCGTCGGCGCAATGACAAACGGTTTGTCGGTGATATGCCAGCGGACAAGCGCAACGATCGGCCTGCCTTCTCCGGCCGTCTGCACAAGAAACATCTGAAGAATGATGATCATCAGCGCAATAATCAGCACCTTTGAAATCGCTTTCCAGAAGCGTGCAAGCGTGACTCCACTGCAAAACGACAGTAAGGGCACGATCAAAAACCAGACAAACAGCAGATATGCATAGCCGTCGAAACGGATCGATGCAATCAAACCCGACATCACGGAGTAGATCAAAACGATCCACAGTTTCGTGATCGGATAGAGCGATGCAAGCCGGTTCGCCTTTTTGACCTGAATCTGTTCAATGTACATGTTGTTACACTCCCAATAGGAAATTCACAAGGCGGGTGTTGACGCATAGCCCACACCCGCCTGATTGTGAGACGAATGTCAAATTGACTTGTGGTTACAGGGGATGACTACTCTTCGTCTTCATCGCTCTCCGCTTCGGCCTTGGAGGCTTCGGCAGCGGCGCGCGCCTTCTTTGTGATATAGAATTCACCGCAGCTGTACTTGACGAGCGTTCTCATCGGAATGACCATGATGATGAGCCAGCAGATGACATAGGAGATGATGCGATCGAGCACGGTGAAGACCAGCTCAACGCTGATAACCGACTGCCAGATGCTCTGGCCGGACGCCATGAGCGTTGCGGTCAGCAGAGACGTGCCGCCGCCGGTGATGCCGCCGAATACGAGGACGACGATCGGCGCAGCGGTGATGATCGAAGCCAGCGCCATGATGACCATGGAGATAATCCACTTCCACCATTTGCTGAACATGTTCCCTCTGGAGAGGAAGCCGGTTACGAGACCGACAACGACGTTGACGGGAATGAAATAGAAGTTGACGGGGTTCGCGATGCCCGTGACGACGTTCGTCAGAGCGCCTGCAACCGCACCAACCCAGGGACCGGCGAGCATACCGGCAAGGATCGTACCGATCGTATCCAGATAGAACGGGAGTTTCAGCAGGGACGCAAGCTGTCCGCCGACAAAGTTGATCGCGACCGCAATCGGGATCAGCAGCAGAGCAACCATGCTGAAGTCTTTTTTCAGGGAATACTTCTTCTTGATTTCCATTTGTTGGGTTACCTCCATCCTTTTTTTCTATTCAACAGGACAAGCCTGCTGGATATTCCGTCATAAAGCGGGAGCAACGATGATTCGGCAGGACTTGCCTGCAGGATACGCTTTTTGAATCTCAAGCAAGGATATCTCGGCGCACAAAATGGTTTTTTACTGCGCGGCCGCCGCTTTTTTTCGATCTAAACGATGCATTTGCGCCATGATGAGCGCGGCGAAAAAGCTGAGAGCAGCGATGATGACATAGAGTGAGCGCGTTTCGCCAATGGTCAGAAAATGGCTGATCGCGGGTTGAAAAATCATTCCGCCGATGCCGGCAGAAAATACGATGAGGGAAAACGACGCGGCGGCAGCGTCCGAGAAGTGCTGCGCGGCGAGAAACGCCACGCTGCCGTAGACCGGCGCAAACGCAAGGCCGACGAGGACTACGGCGACGATTTTCAGCGCCGCGCCCGGCAGCAGCGTCAGCAGCAGACAACCCAGCGCCGCAAGCGAAAAATAATATGGCATCATCAGAGACGGCGTTCTAACCAGGCTGCCCAGCAGGCGCCCGAAGATGCTGGCAAACCAGTAGGCGGACAACGCGAACGCACTGAACTCGCCGATGCTCTGCCCCGCAAAATAGCTGCCGATCCAGTAGGTGACCGCAGTTTCGGAACCGACGAAAATGATCATGACAAGCATATAAAGCAGCATATACGGGCGGCGCAGCAGGCGAAAAATCACCGCGCCTTTCTCCCGCTGTTCACGCGGCTGCGGTTCACCGATTCCGCGCGAACGCATCCAGTAGATCGAAAACCCGATATAGCAGCCGGCAATGACTGCGTAGGCCGGGCGGAACTCGTCGTGCCTGAGCAAAAGCGAAAGCAAAATCGGCGTGATGACTGCACCAACGCTGAAAATCGCCTGCGTCAGGTTGAGCGAGCGGTTGGCGTTTTCACCGTTGTTCTCCGAAATCAGCGCCATTGCGCAGCTCTCGTATCCCGCGCTGCCGATGCCGTAGACAAAAAACCCGATCGTCACAACAAGTATGCTGGACGAAACGGTGATCATCACCGCGCCGGCAGCCACGATGAGCGCCGTGACAATTGCCGTAAAGCGCATGCCCTTTCGCTGCGCGAGCTCACCAAAAAAGAGCACCGCGATCACGCACCCGAAATATAGCGCACTGATCATGTTACCCATCTGCGTTTGGTTTGCACCCAGCGAAACCGATATATTATTGACTAAATTTTGATTCGCCGCAAAAAAGCAGCCCATCAAGGCAAAGATTAGAATAGAGGCACGGTTGAAATGTTTTCTGTTATGCAACGCACGTAGTATTATCTCCGAAACAAATTTCTGTAATCATATCATGGTGTTTTTAAAAAAGCAACACATGGTTGTATTATTTTTAGAATAACGTCCACGTCTTGTCATTGGCATTGTTTTTTATGAAATATTGTGCTACCCTCTGAATCATCACTTTAAGCGGGAGAACAATGATGGAACGTAACAAGCTGATTATCGATACGGACTGTGGGTCGGACGACGCCATGGCAATCGCCATGGCACTGCGGGACGAGCGCTACGAGATACTGTTTTTCTCCATTTGCGCCGGAAACGTATGCGCCGATCAGGCGGTTCTGAACACGCTGACCACAATCGAATACGCGGGCACTTATGAGCCGCCGGTCTATCTGGGTTCTTCCCTTGCGCTCGTCAAGCCGCTTGCTTTCGCGCATGAAACGCATGGCGAGGACGGCATGGGCGATATCGGGTTTATCCCGCGTCGTCTCAAGCGCGCCGAAGGAAACGGCGTCCTCAAGATGCTGGAAGCGCTCGAGCGGCATGCAGAGGGCGAAATCGAAATCGTCGCACTCGGACCGCTGACCAATCTGGCGCTCGCCATTCGACTCGCGCCGGAGACGATGCGCCGCGTCAAGCGCATCTCGATTATGGGCAGCGCCGGCCTGGGAACGGGCAACGTTACCCCCGCTTCGGAGTTCAACATCTGGCAGGATCCGGAAGCGGCGAAGATCGTTATGGAGTCCGGTCTGCCGCTCTTGTTTGTCGGTTGGGATGCGTGTCTCGGCGAGTCGATGCTCAATCCCGAAGAAATCGCGCGCATCCGCGAAAGCGGCCCGCTGGGCCAATTCGCCATAGACTGCAATCGCTGCCTGATGGAGATGAACGCGGGCCGTTTCGGATTCAACTGTCTGGACATGGCGGATCCCGCCGCTATGGCCGCCGCCCTGCACCCGGACTGCATCGATGTTTGCGACGCATATTACTGCGAGGTAGATACCAGCCCCGGCATCAGCAGCGGTGCTGTTCTGGTTGATATTTACGGCTTTTCCGGCAAAGAACCGAACGCTTTGATCTGCTCCAAGCTGAAAAGCGACGTCTACAAAGACTATATCTTCCGCATGCTCGGCGCAAAATAAGTTGCGCCTTAATCCGCCAGAAGCGAAAGGATTTTTTCCGGCTCGTCGGCAAACAGGCCGCGCAGCGGCAGGTCGATTCCCTCTTCCTGCAACATGGCGCGCAGCTCTTCGATCATAACGCCGGATCCTTCAACAAGCGTTGCGCCCGCAATCACGCGGTTCAGGTCGTCCCTGTCGCTCAGGTTGCCGCCCCACTCGCCGCGGCAGGTGTAGTCCACGCCACAGCTCGGGCTGCCGTCGACTCCAACCACGCCCAGCACCTCAAAGCGTTCCCCGTTTGAGCGGTATTCCTTGAGTTGCAGCACGATGTCCGCAAGCATCCGGCGGCACTCCCTGCGGAAATACGGCGTGTCAAACTGGTTGGACACATGCCCCCACCTGCGGCTGCCATACAGCAGAAACTCCGGACAGGGAAGCTGAATCAACTGCACGCCGTTCTGCACCGCTTTTTGTACAAAACTGACGCGTAGCGATTCTTCCGCAGCCATCTCCGCTTCATTATACATCACCACTTTGGATGCGGTATTCAGCACGCAATGCGCGACGAATAAAATCTTTTGCATCTGCATCATTCTCACTCTCTCAATCCCGAAATACGCTTGGTTGAGTCGATTGTAACAGAATCCAGTCAAGCCGACAACCGTTCTCAACGATATTGGAGGTTATCATGAACATCTATGAAGAACACCTGCTGCCCATGATCCGGACGACCTGCGCCGCACTCGAGCTAACCCCGCAAATGCAGGAGATCTTACGCGGGGAAATGCCAATGGAACGGTTCCGCTGGCAAATACGCCAAAATTACCAGTATTTACTGGAGTATACCAAGTGCTGGGCCGTCGGTTTTGCCAAAGCGCACGGATTTGAGGAGATGCAGCAGTGGTACTCCATCGTGAAATCCACGTTTGAGGATACCGTCGCAATCAACCGCAGCTACTGGGCGGAGCAGATCGGCATCTCCTGCGATGATCTGGAGAATACCGTCATGGCGGAAAAAAAGCGCAGCTATACGTCGCATGAACTGGCGCGCGCTTTTGAAGGCGACCTCGCGGCAGGCATGATGGGGCTCTTCCCTTGCAACGTTTTATACATGCATATGGGAGACGATCTGCTACCGCTATGCAAGCTGGATCCGGATAATATGTTCTACAAGTGGATCGAGTTTTATACGCTCCCGGCCTATCGCTCCAAGTGCGAGCGTGAGATCGAAATGATCAACCGCCTCTGCGCAAATAAGAGCGGTGCGGAGCTCAAGCGCCTGCTGGAGATTTTCGCGATCGGCTGCAATTATGAACTGCTGCAGTGGCGCGATATGTATTATAAAATGGAAACCTGGCCGCTGGAGGAGATCTTTCCCCGCTAACGCGCATGCGCTGCGCGGATTGTGCGAATCTATGAACCACATCATAAAAACCTGCGTAATACACGCAGGTTTTTTTGTATCTAAATATTTTGCAGAACGCACGGGAGATTCAGCCGGTGATCTCCTGCGCCTGCCCGTTGCGCGGCGGGCCGAACGCAAACCGGTCTGCGTCGATCACTCCGGACAGGCAACGCAACTTCAGCATCGTTCTGCCGGATGCGCGGATGGCAAAATCAAACGTATCGTCTTCCGCCAACGAGAAATCCACAAGCTCGCCGTTGCAGGATAGTTCGAGCGTACCATCGCCATATGCCCACAGTTTTACGGAGACAGGCAAATCGCTCATATGGATCAAAAAGCCGAGTTCGTCCCCGGCTTTGAGCCGCACCACGATGTTCTCCTCATCCGGTTGCGATTCTCCTTTGAGCCTGCGGTAGTCCGGCGCGCCCGTGTGCCCATCACGGAAAAGCAAACTCACCTGCTCCCGCATCCGCAGTTCTGCGCCGGGTGTGCGTGCGCTTTGTATGCTGCTCTCGTCAAACGCTTCGCAGGGCAACACGAACGGCGACGTCCGCGTCAGCGCGCAAACGACAGCATCCTGATAAACCGGATGACTGATGCAGTTCAGAAACTCGTCAAATATATTTTGCGCCCGCTCTTTTGGCAGCGCTTTGCCGGTGTGGATATGCTCCATCAGCGTGTCCCATCCCTTTGGCCGCGTAAAGGTCACCGGGGAATTTTGGCAGTTCATCTTTTTGTAACTCCAAAAGGACCAGCCGATGTTGAGCCGTTCGCAAAGCGGGAACATCGCCGTATACCATTCCAGATTATTCTCGCCGCTCTCACCCAAATAGAGCGGCACATCCAGTCGCTTGGCAGCCGCCCTGTAACGATCCAGACTCTCCTCGTCAGGTTCGCTCCAGTAGCGGTGGAACTGCAGCGAGATGTTGTCCGCCGCTTCCTCGCGCGTCATATCGTCCATCACGGTGAAATCCGTCGCCCAATGCGCGCCTTCGAGCATGATCATATGATGCGGGTCGATCGCACGAATCGCTTGGATCACCCGCCGATACAAGGGCAGCACGCCGCCGTTATACTGCCGGAAGAAATCCGGCAGCGGCTCGTTCAACAGATCATATGCCGCAACCACCGGCTCGTCCGCGTATCGCGCGGCGAGCAGCTCCCAGGCCGCGCAGAGCCGATCCTGATAGAGCGGGGTGATAAAAAGCTGCGGTTGGTCGTTTTCGCTGTCGTCTATGTTCTGCCCTGTCTGACCGCCTGGCGCTGCGTGCATGTCGAGAATGACATAAACACCGAGCGCTCTGCACCAGTCGATCAGATTGTCGACATGTCTGAGTGTGTCGTCAACGAATTTCGCGTCTTGTCCGTCAAACCGGAACAGTCGCCGCGCATTGATTGGTAGGCGGACGGAGTTAAATCCGCAGCCTGCAATCCATTCGATATCCGCGCGCGTAATATATTGCTCCTCATACCGCTCCCAAAAGGACGCAGCGTAGACCGTTCCGCAGAGCTGTTCAATCAATTGCTCCATGCGGCGCGGGCGGTCATATGATCCCTCCATTTGCCACATATAGCCTTCCGGCAGCAGCCAGCCGCCGAGACCGAACCCACGTAACAGCATCGGCGTATCGCCTAGATACATTTTTCCCGAGCGGCACTGTAAAAAATCTTTCTTCATCCCTTCATCGCTCCGTCCGTGATCCCCTTCAAAATTTGTTTTTGCAGCAACGCATAAAACACGATCACCGGCAGCGCGGCGATCACCAGCGCGCTGAGAATTGCCGACCAGTCCGAACTGTACTGGCCGAAGAGCGTGTTCGTCGAGAGAAGCAACGTGTATTTTTTGTTATTCGAGAGTATGATCAGCGGCAGCAGAAAATCGTTCCAGATCCACAGTACGTTTGTGATGCAGATCGTCGCCGTCACCGGCTTGAGCATCGGAAACACGATTAAAAAAAATGTCTGCAGCGGCGAGCAACCGTCGATTGCCGCGGCCTCCTCCAGCTCTTTCGGGATGCCCTTCACAAAGCCGTGATAGAGGAAAATCGCCATACTCACCCCCAGCCCGGCGTAGACAAAGCAGAGCCCGAAGAGCGAGTTTTTAATGTCCAGCGCCAGCACGACCTTGTAGAGCGGAATCATGATGGAGCTGAACGGAATCAACATTGAAAAGACAAACAGCGAAAGCAGAAAACCCGAGAGTTTGGTCTTGGTTCTGCTGAGCTTCCATCCCGCGAGCGAAGAAAATAAAACAATCAAGCCTACGCCGCCCGCCGCGAGGAACACGGTATTGCCGAGGCTTCGCAGATAGTGCATCTTGTCAAAGCTGCGAACATAGTTTTCGAAGGTAATCTTCTTCGGCAGAGAGAGCACATTGGTGAGGATTTCGCCGTTTGACTTAAAAGAGTTTAAGAGCGCCAGCAACAGCGGCGCCAGCGTAAACAGCGCGCCGAGAATCAAAAAAAGATACACGCCCGCAGAAATCGCGCTTCGCTTTTTCATAGCTCCTCCTCTCTGCGCTTCATGATGGAAAGTTGCACTGCGGTGATCACCAGCACTATGAGAAACAGCACCGTGGATTTTGCGGTTGCATAGCCGTATTGAATGTTCCCGCGAAACGCTTCCTCGTAGATGTTCATCGCAGCGGACTGCGTCGCCCGGCCGGGGCCGCCGCCCGTGAGCGTAAAGATGACGTCGAACACCTGAAACGCGGAGTTGAGCGTCCAGAACACGCAGATGGTCACCGCATAGCGCATCATCGGGAATTCCACGCCCCAGAAGCGCTGCCAGGCGTTTGCGCCGTCCAGCACCGCCGCCTCCTTCATGCTCTCCGGAACGCCCTGCAAAGCTGCCATATAGATGATCATGAGGTACCCCACCGCGCCCCAGGCGGAGACGATGATGATCGCGACAAACGAATACTGCGGATCTCCGATCCACATATGATCCAGAAACGAGAACCCGTTGTAGTTGTCCGCCAGAAAATAGAGCACCTTGGTGAAGATGAACATCCACATATATCCGCCGATGACCATACTGATCATATTCGGCAGATAGAACACTGTGCGAAATACGCCGCGCGCGCGCCTTCGCGTCTCGATTGCGACCGCGAGCGTCAGCGCAACGACGTTTGCAACGACGACCATCACGGCGACGTATTTGAATGTAAACAGAATCGACCGCCAGAAATATACGTCGTTGAGCACGCGCGCAAAGTTTTGCAGCCCAATGAACGAAAACGTCTTGTTGACGCCGTTCCAATCCGTCATGGCATAGTAGATGCCGGAAAATGCCGGATACAGCTTAAACAGCGTGTAGACGATCAGCGCCGGGAGCGTGAATAGGAGCAGCGACAGGTTTTGTTTGTGCGTCTTGCTGTTTCGAGCAAGCAGCGACGAAGGTTGTTTCATATGGTTTCCCCAATCTCCGCGCTTTGTGTGCGGAGCTGTAAATTGGTCCGGATGCTGTTCTTGCGCATCCCTGCCCAATGCGTTTTTGAAAAGAGAGGGACTTTCGTCCCTCTCGGTACCGTTGCCTGTTTGGTTCTTAGATCAGTTCAGCGCGTTGGCCTGCTGAAAAACTTCGTCCATGCGAGCGATGAACTGGTCGATGGTCACGCTGCCAACATAGTATTCCTGCAGCAGCTTGCCCTGCTCGTCGGTCACAGCGCTGGGCAGAACGAGGTCCTGATAGGCGCGGCCGTTTGCGACATAGGCGGAAGCGTCGTTGACCCAGGATGCCGCCTCAAACGTATGGCAGGTGGCGATGGGGTTGAACGTGCAGCTCTGGAAAAGCGCGGAGGAATCCTGATCGTCGAGCACGTAGTTGGCGAACGCGAGCGCGAGATCCATCTCTTTGCTGGAGGGGTGCACGGCCAGCGTCGTAGAGGTCGAAAGGTTGACGCGGGTGCAATTCTCGTTGTTGTTGATCGGCAATGCGAATACGCCGAGTTCAAAGTCAGGGTTGGTCTCGAGGATGGTGCCCGCAGCCCAGGTGCCCTGCACAAAGATCGCGGCCTTGCCGTTTGCAAAGTCGGCGGCGCCCGCCTGGGAGCCCTCTTCCATCGCGCGATCCGTGCCGTGCTGCATGATCAGATCGATGACGTCGAAGATTTCACGGACTTCTTCATAGGAACCCGCATCCTGATACATGCGATCGACCCAGTCCGTCAGGTCGCCGGAGACTTTGCCGCCGAGGGTCAGCGCGGTCATCAGCTGGGGAACCCACTGTTCCTGGAACGCGAGCATGAACGGCGTGTAGCCCTTGGCTTCCAGCACGGAGACGACGTTCTTGAGTTCGTCGAGCGTCTTCGGCGCAGTCAGGCCGCACTCGGCAAAGATCGCCTTGTTGTAGAGCACGCCCCATGCCATCGACTCGATCGGAACCGCCAGCACTTTGCCGTCGACCGTCACGGTGTCGCGGACGTTTTCATAGAGCTTGGTGACGAACGGCTGATCGCTCAGGTCTGCCAGATTACCGGCCTCGTTATAAACGCCAAGGTTGTTGCGATGAATGGTGTAGAGATCCGGCGCGTCGTCGCCCGTCAGGCGTGCCTGCAGAACGCTTTCGTATTGGTCGGAGCTCGGCATTTCGAGGTTGATGGTGAGCTTGATGTTCTGCTCTGCAAGCACTTTTGCTTCAAACTGCTTGCAGTAGGTTTCCCATTGGTCCATGTACTGCGGGAAGCTCATCATGATGTTCAGTTCCGCTTCGCGCGGTTCAGCCGCCGGCTCTTCGGTTTGCGCGGGTGCCGGTGCACTTGGTTCTTCTGTCGTGGTTGCGGGAGCAGCCGTGCAAGCGAACGCGCCGAACGCAAGCAGCAGTGCCATGATGCAGATGAATACCTTTTTCATTTCTCTTCCTCCAAATTCGATATGATGTTGTTGACCTGTGATACAACCATATCTCACAGGAAGGGTATGAATCATTTGTTATTCTTGCTCTTTTGGATTGTTTATATTTAATGCGGCGCGCATCTGTCCCGGTGTGAACCCAAAGTGTTTTTTAAACACGCGGTAGAAATGCGCGGTGTCAAAATAGCCCACCGCAGGGCCGATATCTTTGATCGCGATGTCATATTCACACATCAGCCGCAGCGCGCGTTCCATGCGAAGTTTGGTGACATATTCCGTGAACCCTTCGCCGAACTTCAGTTTGAAGACCTTGCTCAAGTACTCTTTGGTGACAAAAAACCGCGCCGCCGTCTCCTCCAGCGTCACTCCGCGGGCGTAGCTCTCCTTCAAAAACTCGCGAACGGCATCAAGGTTGAGTTTTGTGCTGTTGCGTGTAAGTTCACAAACGCGAACCACCGCCGTTTTCAACAGCTCGCGCGCATAGCGAAACAGCTGCTCGCTCGTGCTGTCCCGCCCGAAGACGAACGACGTGTTGCTCTTTCCGAATACCTCGTCTACGCTGTACCCGCTGTCAGAAATATACCGCTGGAGGATACCCATGATTGCAAAATACACCTGAATCAACGAACCCCGCTGCGGTATTTCACCTTCGTTTTGCGTCAACAGCGCGCGAATTTCAGCGAGCTTCTTTTCTACCGCCGCAACTTCGCCTGTCTGCAGCGCCATCTGCAGATCCGAGCAAAGCAGATAGAACGACTTTGCCCAGGATGTATCGATAAACCCCGGCGCTTCGGTGATTGTAGCGTTTGCGCCTCTGTTCTCCGCTCTGACTTTTTTGATCGCCTCGACGCAGGTTTTGAGCCGCTCGTTGAGCTCGTTGGGTTTGATCGGTTTGAGCAGATAGTCGGAAGCGCCCAGCCGGAGCGCGCTGCGAACATAGGCAGAATCATCGTATCCGCTGAAAAAGATCACCTGCGCCTGATTGCCCTCCGCGCGCAGCGTGCGCACTAGATCGATGCCGTTGAGATATGGCATGCGCACATCTGTGAGGATGATGTCCGGTCGCAGTTCGCGCACCATCTCCAGCCCGAGATCCCCGTCCGACGCTTCGCCGACGATGGAGAGCCCAAGCTCCTTCCATTGGCCGAGATGCTTGACCACTTCCCGTGTCCATGGCTCATCGTCGATGATGACGACGCTATAGTTGCACATCCTGTCCCTCGCTTTCCTTGACCGCACGAAGCCGAACGGTGATGCTCGTTCCCTCCTCGGGATCGCTGTCTATGGTCAGCCCGTAATCTTCCCCGCCGAACATCAGGCGGATTCTGGCGTTGACGTTCGTCAGCCCGATGTGCTCCGCGCCGTGCAGTGTGGACTCGGTACCGGACTCCAATGTCGCGCGGATCTGCTCCAGTTTTTCCAGCGGAATCCCGACGCCGTTGTCACTGACGGTCAGCAGCAAGTCTTCACCCTCCAGCGCGACCGACACCTTCACCGTCCAGCGGCCCGCTCGCTCGGCAAGCCCGTGCTCAAAACAGTTTTCGACAAGCGGCTGGAGGATGAGCTTTGGCACAAGGTATTCAAAGGAATCCTCCGGCGCGTCAAACGAAAGGCGCAGGCGCTTGCCGAAGCGCAGATTTTGAATCTGGAGATAGCTCTGCAGATATTTCAACTCATCACCGAGGCGCACCCGGTCTTTTGAGAAGTTAAGCGAGTAGCGCATGATGTCGATCAGGTTGAGCGTAACCTCATAGATACCCGGCACCTCGTGTTTGAGCGCCATGCCGCCGATGGCCTGCAGCGTATTGTAGATAAAGTGCGGGTTGATCTGCGCCTGCAGCGCGCGCAGCTGCGCGTTGCGTTTCTCGATCTTTGCGATATACTCGCTGGCAATCAGGTTTTGCGTTCGCTCCGCCATATCCGCAAAGCTGTTTTGCAAGAGGCCGATTTCGTCGTCCCGCTCGCTGCGCTCCAGCTGCTGCGAGCTGTCGAGCCGGATTTTTCCCATACTCCCGGCGAGCGCGATCAAGGGTTTGGACAAGAGCCTCGCGAACGCCGCCGAGGCGGCCACCGCCGCCGCAACCGCGGCGAGCGCAACCAAAATGCCCGCGATGAGCGTTTTTTGCAGCGACGAGACGATGGCTTTGTTCGCCACGACGAGCAGGATGCGCAGTTTGCCGCCGTTCACCGCGCGATAGAACCAGAAATTCCCGTCCCGCACCGTTTCGCGGCTGTCGGTGTCCGCAATCTCTTCCATGATCGTCAATGCCTGTTCCATAGCGGCATCTCCGTTTTCTCCAAGGTCGGATTCGATCAGGTCATTCTGGTCGTTGAAGATGAGAATGGATTCGTTGTTGGTAATCTTGATGTCCGCCAGGATGTCTTGCAGCTTATACTGCCGCTGATGGATCGCGATCAGCGCGAGCGGCTTGTTGTCCAAAAATCGGTGAATCTGATGATAGGCTACGATCTCGCGACCGTCCCTGAGATAGGCCGTGTTGGTTTGCAACCCTTCCTGGCGCGCGTTCCAGGCAGTCAGCAGGTCGCCCGTCTCCTCAAACCCCGCACCGGAGCGCTGCGCACGCAGTACGGTGCCGTTCCCCAGATTGAACAGGTCGATCGAGTTGATGTTGTTGTCGAGGCTGATGATGGAGTTCAACGCTTTGATCAGGTCGAGCTTGACAGTGATGTCCGCGTTGTTGCCGTCGGTATACCAGGTGAGTACGTCGTTTTTCAATGTTTTATCGACCTCGAACTCATAAAACCGGTTTGTGTCGTTCTTTGTCTCCAGATAAAGACGATTTTCCAGCCAACCGATGTTGGTGCGCCGGTCGAAGATCAGCTGTTCTCGCATGGTAGAATACGTGCTGATCAGCGCGACAAAAGTGACCGCGGTGGTGATCAGCACGGTGAGCAGCAGCATGCTGTAAAACAGTTTTTTTCGAATCGAGCCGCGAATGAGCGGTTTTTTCATCATGTCCCCCGTATGTAGTGCGCCAAGAAGCTGCAGGGAATCTTTCGCAGCGCCATTGTTGCGAAGTGTTTCGCTAATGACTCTGTACTCATTATAATACAGCCTCATCAAATTTACCTTTACAAGTGTTTGTATGAAACAGGTTTATTTTTTTGTATCATATTAATCTGGCATCGGTTTTTTTCGCAGAAAACGGCGGTTTTTGCGCGTTTGGCGCTTACTGAGCGCTTGCGATCGATCGATATCGCGTGCTAGTATCGATTATCCATCTATATTTGTGTTCAGGCTTGCTGATTCCGGCATGCCCGCTCCAGATATCCACTGCTTTTTCACGGAATTCAGGAAACGAGGTGTCTTCCTTGCGCGCAACAGCCTATCAGACAACATATGCCGACGGAACAATCGAGCAGCAAATCAGCGCTTGCGCTGTTGCACTGGACGACGGCACGCAGGAGCGCAACATCGTCAACCTCTACCCCGATATCACGCGTCAAACAATTCGAGGATTTGGCGGCGCGATCACGGAGGCCGTTGGCGCCGTGTTCTCGCAGCTGTCCGCCGCCACGCAGCGGCAGATTCTAGAGGATGTGTTCGGAAGCGACGGGTTGCGCTACACGAAGGTTCGAACGTCCATTGACAGCTGCGATTTCGCTCTGTCGCAATACGAGGCTGCTTCCCTGCCCAGCGCGGAACTGGATCTTTGGCATGACGAAACGTATGTCATTCCGTATATCAAAATGGCGCAGGAGATTCGCAACGAGCCTGTTCAGGTTATGCTGACCCCGTGGTCCCCACCGGCATTCATGAAGGACAACGGCGTGCGCAGCAACGGCGGCAGACTCAAGCCGGAGTACTATGCGCTTTGGGCGGACTACATCTACCGCTACATCCTCGTCTACCGGCGGCACGGATTGCTCGTTCCCCGTCTTTCGGTGCAAAACGAGCCCAACGCGAGCCAGCTTTGGGACAGTTGCCAGTTTACAAGCGCGGAAGAAAAGCGTTTCCTGCGGGACTATCTTTGCCCCACGCTGGCACAAAACAATCTGAGTGATATCGCCGTCTATATTTGGGATCACAACAAGGAGCGGCTCTTCGACCGCGTGAACGAGATCATGGATGCTTCGACGGCGGATCTGGTCTCCGGCGTGGCGTTTCACTGGTATAGCGGAGATCACTTCGACGCGCTGCGGCTGGTACGCGAGCAGTATCCGCATCTTGAACTGCTTTTTTCCGAAGGCTGCATCGAGTATAAGCATTATTCCAGCTTCGATCAGCTTTATAGCGCGCGGATGTATGCCCATGACATGATCGGCAACTTCAACGCGGGAATGAACACGTTTTTTGACTGGAACATCGCGCTCAACAGCGAGGGCGGCCCGAATCACGCGGGCAACTACTGCGAAGCGCCGATCCTTTGCGATCCGGAGAAGGGCACCTATGAAAAGCGCCTCTCCTACTATTATATCTGGCATTTCAGCCATTTCATCGCGCCGGGTTCAAAGCAGATCGCCTCAACCACGTTTTCCACCGCGGTTGAAGCTGCGGCGTTTCAAACCCCGGACGGCAGCCTCGTCATTATTCTGCTCAACAACACCTCCGATTTGCATCGCGTATATCTGCGGGCAAACGGAGAGGTAATCGAGTTTGTGCTCGCAGCCGACTCGATTGCAAGCTTAAAAATCGAGCCCTGACGGGGCAGTTGAAAGCCTGAGCCATACGGCATGCGCAGCAGATGATTCTCCGTTGACAACGCGAATAAACAGTTCGCTTTCTTTCGCGAATATTTGAAATATACGCTCCAATCAGATACAATTCATGGATACCTGCAACATCTTGGAGCGACGGATGCACTTTTTCAAGAATCTCTCATTTTGGAAAAAACTGCTCATCATGGGCGCGATCCCACTCGCGCTTCTTGGTGTTGTCATCGGCGTGCTTTCCTTTCAAAAAGCGGACGCCGTCGTGCGGCAAAGTGAAAAGCGCGTGCTCTCCGACACGATCAACCGCGTAGACGTCAGTCTCAATGTGAAGGTACGTCAGATCGACAGCCTGATGCAAACCGTCGCGGGCAGCGCCGAGGCGCAGGAGCTGACAACCCTGAACCAGCCCGGCTCCTCGTCACCAGCGGACACCGCCGGGCTCAGGCAGCTTTGCCAGAATCTGTTCAGCCCGTTTACGGAAATCAGCGATGTCAACATTCTGTTGGGCGAACGTGTGATCTACACAAGCCGCACGGAGGACTCCGCGCTCGACCCGGACATTCTGGCGATGCTGTATGAACGCGCGGAGCGCTACCCCGACAAGGCAATCTGGTCCAATCTGACCACCGGACTCTATGCAAGAGAGCTGAAAACCGCGGACGGTCTGTTGATCTATACGGGGCTGCGCGACGAAAGCGACAAGACGGTCGGGCTCGTGGTGGCGGAAGTCAACCCTCGCACCTTCGGCAGCTATATTCTCACCAAGCAAAAAATCCTCGGTTACCAGACAACGTTTATCACGGATCGCGAAGGCGCGTTTATCTTTGGCGACAACGCAGTCCGGGAGGGCTGGCGCGAAGCGATTCTGCAGCGCTATCAAGCAGGCGAGCGAAAGTCCAACATCGAGCTGGACGGGACGGAATACTATGTCTGCTCGCAATACAACGGCCTCACGGGTTGGGTCACGTTTACGATGATCCCCGAAAACAAACTCTTTCCCGAAGCGAACTCCCTCAAGCAATACACTGTAGCGCTGGTCGCCGTCTCAATCGTGCTTGCGTCGGTGTTTCTCATGATTCAGGCGCTCGCGATCACGAAGCCGCTCGCGCGGCTCAAGACCGGCATGAAGCAGGTGCAGGACAAAAACTTTGAGTTGCAGTTGGAGAACGACCGCAAGGACGAAATCGGCGAGTTGACCGAGACCTTCAACTACATGGTCAACCGCATCCATATACTCGTCAATCAGGTCTATCAGGAGAAGATCGCGCAGAAGACCGCCGAAATCGAGGCTCTGCAGGCGCAGATCAACCCGCATTTTCTTTACAATACACTCGACACGATCAATTGGATGCTGATCGACCGCGACGAGATGGAAGTCAGCGCAATCGTGGTCGCGCTCGGTAAACTCATGCAGTACAGCATGGATACCGCAACCGCGATGGTATCCCTCTCGGAGGAGTGCAGGCACGTTCGGGACTACCTGCTCATCCAGAAGTTCCGCCTGGAAGACAGGCTGGAGTTTTCTCTGTATTTCGATCCGTCGCTGGAGACGTTCAAGGTGCCAAAGCTGATTTTGCAGCCGCTGATTGAAAACGCAATCGAGCATGGCATCCATCACGCCGGACGTCCGGGCATCCTCCGCATCAACGCCGCCCGCGCGGGCAATCGCGTCTACATCACCGTCAGCGACAATGGTCGCGGCATGACGCCCGACGAACTGTATCAGTTTAAACGGCTCTTGAGCAACGACTCCGTCGGGTATAAAAACATCGGTGTGCGCAATGTTGCCAGAAGACTCCAGCTGCATTTCAACGACCGCTGCGAATTCGTCGTGGACAACACATTGGGCGGCGGGCTTTCCATCACCATCGTGCTGCCGCTGGACGAAGGCGCGCTGCCGGAGCATATCGCAATTCCGATCAGCGAGGAGGATCAGGCATGAACATCATCCTGATATCTGATATCCCCGGCGCAAAAGGAGATCGCGCATGAACATCATTATCGTAGACGACGAACCCAAGATCCGAAAGGGCCTCGGGCGGCTGCTGAGCCTGCACGAAGGCTGGGTCGTCTCCGGCGCGTTTGAAGAGGCGAGGAGCGCGCTCTCGTTTCTCTATGAAAACGAGGTGGACGTCGTCATTACCGATATCCAGATGCCGGGCATGCAGGGGCTCGATATGGTGCACAAGATTCGCGAGGTCAACCGCGAAATCCCCGTCATCATCATCAGCGGCTACAGCCGCTTCGACTACGCGCAGCGCGCCATCGAACTCGGCGTAAAGAAATACATCACCAAGCCAACCTCGCCGGAGGAACTCACGCAGACGCTCGAGCTGATCGAGCAGGAGATTGCCGCGCATGCAGAAGCGCTGCGGCAGTCCGTCGCGGCGCCGGAGGGAACAGCGCCCGTGCAGAACCTGCTGATCCTGCGCGCAATCGAATATATCGAGAAAAACTACGCAAGCAAGTTAACACTCAAAGACGCGGCAGGCGCGCTCTACATCTCGCCCAACTACCTTTCCGAGCTCTTTAAAAAGACAACGGGGCAGAATTTTTCCGATTATCTCAACGATGTGCGCATGGAACACTCCCGCGTCTATCTCGCGGATATCAGCCGGAAGATCGGCGACGTCTCAGCGCTGGTGGGTTTTGCTGACGCGCGGTATTTCAGCAGCGCGTTTCGCAAGAAATTCGGCATGACCCCGCTGGACTACCGCAATAAGCACGCCGCCGTCGACAAAAAGTCCTAACACCGGCATACAATCAAACAACCGCATCCGCCGTTTTCGCCGCCTCTCGGGCGGCGATGCGCTGTCAAAGGGCCTTGATTGTGACAAAATTGTGTAGATGTGTAATATTTTCAACAAAACCGTAATCTGGCCGCATTGAGAAGCTCTTTTTCAACAGGGTACAATCGATTTATAGCCGGACAACGATGGTTCAGGCTATAGTTTGAAGAGAGAATTAAGGAGGATCCAAATGAAGAAGTCTATTGCACTCGTACTTGCACTGCTCATGATCTCCGCGCTGTTCGTCGGCTGTGCGCCCGCCGCACCCAGCGAGCCTGCGCAAGCAGCCGAAGCCCCTGCCGCAGAAGCAGTTGAAGCACCCGCCGCCGAAAAGACCGCCGCGGATGTGAAAATCGTCCTGCTGCTCCCGGGTCAGATCAACGACCAGGGCTGGAACGCCTCCAACTACGCCGGCGTGGTCGCCTGCAACGAACAGCTCGGCACCAGCATGGAATATGTTGAAGCCGTTGCCGAAGCCGACTTTGAGTCCACCTTCCGTGAATACGCCGAGCGCGGCTACGACATCATCATGGCCGCCGGTTCCCAGTTTGACGAAGCCGCCGCAACCGTTGCCGCGAGCTATCCGGATACGCTGTTCATGCTGGTCAACGGCTCGAACAACGACGGCGACAACCTCTGCCCGCTCTTCCCGAAAGAGTATGAAGCTTCCTACCTCGCGTCCATCATCGCCGGCTACATCACCGAGAGCGGCAAGTTTGGCATGATCGGCGGCGACCCGAACCAGGCGATGCAGGACCTCATGGCTGTGTACGGCAAATCCGCCGTCTCCATCGCCAAAGAGCGCGGCATTGCGGACGCTTCCTTCAACCTTGCGTATGCCAACAGCTGGAGCGACATCGCGCTGGGCAAGCAGATGAGTGAAAACATGATCGACGAAGGCGCAGACGTGATGTTTGCCTATGCCAACGAGCTCGGCCTCGGCGTCATCAACGGCGCAATCGAGAAGGGCGCAAAGGTCGTCGGATTCTCGTCCGACCAAACCACCATCGATCCCGCGACCGTCGTCGCCTCCATCAACTTTGACTATGCCACCATGTACGTCTGGGCCATCAACAACTGGCTGCAGGGCAACCTGAAGGGCCACCAGACCATCGAAGTCGGCGTTGCCGAAGGCATCTACTTCCCCGTTTACACCGATAACTGCCCGCAGGAAGCCATCGACGCCTGCAACGCGGCGGTCGAAGCCCTCAAGGCTGGTTCGGTCGACCTCAAAGCGCTGTTTGATTGATTTGTACCCCTTTCGGACTTGCTAACCACTGATACGTAACCAATCAAACGCATCATCCGTCCGGACGCCGGCTGCCAAAGCCCTCTTTCGCGAGCATTCGCCAAGACGGCGCGCGCACGCCGGCGTCCGGTGCATTTATGAAGGAGACCAAAACATGTCTGCTCCTGTCAAATCAGCTCATTCCGATTCCGGCGCGACAAACGCCGCGCCCGAAGCCCCCGTCGTTGAAATCTCCCGTGTATCGAAGTATTTTGCGAAAGTCGTCGCCAACAAGGACGTCTCCCTCTCCGTGAATGCGGGCGAAGTGGTCGCGCTGCTGGGCGAAAACGGCGCGGGCAAAAGCACGATTATGAAAATTCTGTACGGCCTGTATGGAAAAGACGAAGGCACGATCAAAATCTACGGCGAAGAGCGGCAGATCAAGTCCCCCGCGGACGCGATGCGCCTCGGCATCGCGATGATTCAGCAGCACTTTTCCCTCGTGCCAACGCATACGGCGACCGAGAACATCATCCTCGGTAACGTACACGGCTATATTCCCTTAAACGAATGCAACAGCCGCATCCGCGCGCTCGCGGAAAAATACGGCTTCGATATTCCCGTTGACAAAAAGGTCGGCGAGCTCGCCGTCGGCGTTCAGCAAAAGATTGAAATCCTCAAAGCGCTTTATATCGATGCGCGCATCCTCATCATGGACGAACCCACGGCGGTGCTCACGCCGCAGGAGTCCGAGGTGCTCATGCAGTTCATCCACGATTTCACGAATCAGGGCAACAGCGTGGTCTTCATCACCCACAAGCTCAAGGAGGTCATGGAGGTAGCCGACCGCATCGTGGTCATGCGAAACGGCGTTGTGGTGGACACCGTAAATCGCGCGGAAACGAACGAGCAGCAGCTCGCGCGCCTCATGATCGGGCAGGAGATCGTCCCGCCCGAACGCGACAAGGCGCTCGACTACGAGAGTGCAGCTGGCGTGCTGGAGCTCAGCAACGTCTCCCTCGCGCTCAAGGGATCGTCCGCCTGTGTGGACAGCGTGAGCTTCACCGTCCACGAAGGCGAAATCTTCGGCATAGCGGGCGTCAGCGGAAACGGGCAGGACGAGCTTTGCGACATCCTCTGCGGCTCGCGTCAGCCAACCTGCGGCGAAATCCGTTTCCTCGGTCAGGACATCACGAACGAAAGCATTCGCGCGCGCATCGAGGCGGGCATCGGCTATGTACCGGTGGATCGCTACCGCGACGCGATGGTGATGGACATGACCCTTTCGGAAAACATGCTGCTCAAAAGCAGTTTCTCCCGCCGCTGGCAGAGCCGCGGCTTCATCCGGCAAAAAGCGCTGAACCGCTACACTGCTGAGAAGATCACCGAGCACCACGTGAAAGCGACGGGCCCAAGCGACACGGCGCGCAGTCTCTCCGGCGGCAACCAGCAGAAGGTCGTGCTCGCGCGCGAGGTCGATTTGGGCAAGAAGCTCTTGATCTTCAATCAGCCGACGCGCGGACTGGACATGGGCGCGGTCGACCGCATCCACAAGGTGATTCTTGAGGAAAAAGAACATCAAAAAGCGGTTCTGCTGGTCTCCACCGAGCTGACGGAGCTGTTTGAACTCTGCGACCGCATCGCGGTGATGTATCGCGGTCGGCTGATGGGCGTGTTCCACAACGGCGAAAAAACGACCGCCGAAATCGGCCTGTTGATGGCCGGCGTTTCGGATGAGCAGGAGGTGCAGGCATGAAAAAACGACTCGGTGTTCCGCTCTACAACATCGGCGCGGTGCTCGTCGGCCTCCTGATCAGCGCGAGCCTGCTGTTGTTTCTCAAGCTCAATCCCATCGAGGTGATCGCGCTGTCCGTCAAAAAAATCACGTCGGACGGCTACACGATTGGCGAAATTCTGGTGAAAGCCACGCCGCTGATCTTCACCTCGCTCGCGTTTGCATTCACCTTCAAGGCAAACCTGTTCAACATCGGTGCGCAGGGACAGTTTTACGCGGGCGCAATCGCCGCCATCGCGCTCTCGCTCGCGCTGGGTGATCACATTCCGCAGGCGCTGTTGCTGCTCATCGTTCTGCTTACCTCCTTTGCCTCCGGCGCGGCAGTCGGCGGGCTCATCGGCCTGGCAAAAGCCAGATTTCGCGCAAACGAGTTTCTGGTGAGCATGATGTCCACCTATGTGGTCAGCGCGCTGATGAGCTTTCTGCTGCGCACGAGCCTGCAGGAGACCAAGGCGGAATATCTGCAGACCGACGCCATCGCAAAAAGCGCGTATCTGCCGGTGATCGTGCCCGGCACACGCATACACCTCGGTTTCGTGATTGCGGTTGCAACCGCAATCCTGATCTGGGTGCTGCTGTATAAAACAACGCTTGGCTTCCGCATCCGCGCGGTTGGCTACAACCACAGCGCGGCGGAACTCGGCGGCATCCGCTCCGGCAGAATCTACGTCACCGCATTTTTCATCGCGGGCGGACTTGCCGGCATGGCGGGCTTTACAGAGGTCAACGGTGTGCAGCACATGCTGCTGCAAAACTTCAACGCCTCTATCGGCTCGTTCGGCATCGGCATCGCGATTCTTGCAAACGGCAATCCAATCGGGTGTATCTTTGCGTCCATACTGTTCGGGTTCCTCAACGTCATGGGCACGACGATGGGCAGATTGCCGGGTTTAAACATCCCCGCAAGCATCATAGACTTGATCGAAGGTGTCGTGATGATCTGCGTGATCATGTCCTATTTTGTACGCAGAGCGGCGGAAACACGCAGCGAAAAACAGCGGTTGAAGAAGGCAGGTGGAAAATAGTATGGTCAATCTTCTCACTCGCGCCATCATGATGAGCACGCCTTTGTTTCTCGGCGCGCTGGCCGAGGTGTTCGCGGAGCGCACCGGCATGATGATCTGCGCCATCGAGGGTATCTTCCTCATCGGCGCATGGGGCGGCTTTGTCGGCGTGTATATGACGGGCAGCCTCGTCGTCGGCCTGCTTGTCGCAATTCTCTGTGGCATGGCGATGGCGGCGCTCTACGGCGTCGTGACGGTGTATATGAAGCAGCAGCAGGTGGTCACCGGCACCGCGCTGAACATCCTCGCCGCGGGTCTGTGCGCATTCTTCCAGCGGGTGCTGTTCGGCGTGCCGACCACACCGCTGCAGATTCAAACACTCCCGAAGATCGCAATCCCGCTGCTCTCCAAGATCCCCGTGCTCGGCCCGATCTTCTTTCAGCAGAACATTCTCACGTACCTTGCTTATGTGCTGATTCCCGTTGCGGTGTTTGTGCTGTATAAGACCTCTCTGGGGCTGACGCTCCGCTCCACGGGCGAAAACCCCGAGGCGGTTGACGTCGCGGGGCTCAACGTCAACCGAATCCGCTTTCTGACCGTGCTCGTCGCGGGCGCAATCGGCGGGCTGGCTGGCTCGTTTTACACGGTTGGCTACCTCGGCATGTTCACCAGCGGCATCATCGGCGGACGCGGCTGGATCGCGTTTGCGATCTGCTTCCTCGGCAACTGGAATCCCAAAGGCGTCATATTCGGTACGCTTGCGTTCGGACTTGCCGACGCGGTTGCAATCTATATTCAGGCAGTCAGCGGAAGCACCATCCTGCCAAACGAGCTTGTGATCGCGCTTCCGTACATTTTAACCATCGTGCTGACCATTGCGCGCAGCAATTTGAGAGTGCCCGCCAAGCTCGGTGTTCCCTACGCAAAAGAGAGTTGATCTGAGGTAATCAATCCGATAGTAAAAACCTCTCCGGTCATATCCCGGAGAGGTTTTTTCAATATCGATTCCCCTGCGTATCTATCACGCAGCACCGCGTTTCTGTTCAAGGATCAGTCCACGTGATCCCGCAGGCGGGCCTTTTTCAGCCACAACGCAAATACGCCGCAGACCGCCGCGGTAACGACCGCCAGATACATGCTCACGCGAAATGTAAAGACGTTTACAAGCGCTCCGGCGATGATCGGAAGCGTGAACTGGGCAAAGAAGATGATGAACAGCGCGACACTGGTCGCAAGAAAAGAGTTCCCCGGATTGATTTTTGTCGACAGTGAAAGCAGGATCGGTATACTGCCGCCAGCGGCCAGCCCGGCGCAGAAAATGACACAAACCATGAATACAGGGGAATGTATCGCCAGCCCCGCAGCGCAAAAAATCGCCGCGAGCAAATTCCCGGCGACAAGCTGCCGCTCCAGCGGCACGCGGATGACGATTTGACCAATTCTTGCCGCGGCAGTGCCGATCCAGAACAAGGAGAGCGCCAGCGCCGCCAAAAAGCGATCGCTGTATTGCAGCAGCATATACTGCTTGATCCACAAGGAAATGCTGATCTGATGCCCTGCATAGAGAAACGCACACACCAGCAGCAGGATATTTGAACGGCGCAGCAAAAACCGCTTGATTCCCTGCATATCCAGGCCGTTGCTTGCGGATGCGACCAGGCTGTGCTTTACCTGTAGTTGGTCGTAATTTCTGAAGATACGCCATACCGCAAGCGAAGCGACAACAACAACGGCAAATAGAACCAGAAAGATCTGATTCCAGCTCAAATGCGCATTCTCCAACAGCAAGAAGAGCATCGGCGCGGCGAGTCCGCCGACTCCGAACGCACCATGCAGCAGGCCCATGAACGGCGCAACTCTGTCGGTCGAATGGATATCCGCGGTGATTGAGGACGTCGTTGAACTCTGCCAGGCCAATGCGCCGCCCAAAAGGACATATGCCGCCATGGCGAAGCCGAGCTGCGGTTTGAGAAACATCGTCAGGCAAAAGACAACCATCAACAGCAGCGATACCTTGTATATGGACCGCTTGGCGGCATCCTTGCGAAAATACAGGACAGTCAGCACGGATGCGGCAATCGATCCAACGCTTTGCATGGCGCTCATAAGCCCTTGATTGACAGCCAGCTGCGGATAATATGCAACATACTGCGGAAGCATATATCCCTGCGTAGCATTCAAAACCGCCGTCAACAAAAACGTGGTGGCGATTCCCACTGTGATATACAGCTTCTTCGATTTCAGCGACATTTGACGCGGTTCCTTTTCTGTTGCAGTGCTTTTTTTGTGCCTGCTTCTAGACATTATACAACCTTGCGGCTGATTGAAAGAAGCAGGGTTAGGTTTTTTTACCTAACCCTGCAATTTTCCGACATTCATGCCTGAACAGGAACGAAACTGGAAAGCGGCTTGTTGCGCGAGTTGATCACGCGAGAGGCTTACGCTTTTTTCGCATTCTTTCTCATGTCCAGTATGACCGCGCCGATGATGATGCAGCCTTCAACGATCTTCTGCCAATACGGGTCGACTCCCATTAGCGTAAAGCCGTTTGCCAGCACGCTCAATATAACAGCACCGACGACAGCTCCCCATATAGTACCGATGCCGCCCGAATGCGACGTGCCGCCAATCGTTGTTGCGGCAATCGCTTTTAGCTCGTATCCGTCCGCTGCGCCGGGGTGGATGCTCGCAACGCGTCCGGCGAACACAATCGACGCAAGGCCCGCCATCAATCCGCAAAACGCATAGATGAGAATGAGGTTGCGCTTGACTTTGATGCCGGAGATCTGCGCCGCGTGGATGTTGCCGCCGATTGCGTAAACACTTTTGCCAAAGCGCGTATGCGACAGGAGTATTGCAGTCAATATGATGACAATTCCATAGACGATGATCGGAACCGGGATCACGCGGAACACATTGGACCCGAAGAAGAGTAAGCCGTCGGAGAGTTTGCTGATCGGCTGCCCTTTCGTGTAGAGATATACCGCGCCGCGCGCAACCGTCATCATGCCCAAGGTCGATATGAACGCTGGAATGCCCGTATAGGCGATGAGCCCGCCGCTGATGGCACCGCACAGGGTTCCGACGAGCAATGCCGCCAGGATCGGCACGAAGACGGGCAACGGTCCCAGGTTCTCAAATACTTTGATGCTTGCCGCATCCGTCTGCGCAAGGCTGGCGGCAACGGATCCTGACAGAGCCAGCACCGAACCGACGGATAAGTCGATTCCCTTGGATATGATAACGAGCGTAATGCCGAGCGCCAGAATACCTACGATCGCGCTTTGATTCATGACATTCAAAATGTTTGTTAATGTCGGGAACGACTGCGGCTTTAAAATTGTCATTAAAATAATCATACCCAGCAAGATGAAAGCAATACCGTATTTGCTCAATATTGCTGAATATTTCGCTTTTGCGTGTGAAGACTGATTACTCATGTTAACTGCCCCTCCGTTAATTTGTTTGCGATGTTGCAAATTTCATTACATCTTGCTGTGTCAGGTTGCGGTTTTCGAGAATGCCTGTCAACCTGCCTTCGTGAAGTACTGCGACGCGATCGCTCATACCCAGGATTTCCGGCAGTTCTGACGAGACCATGACAATGCTCTTTCCCTGACCAGCAAGCTGTGTAATCAATCTATGAATTTCCGATTTTGCTCCGACGTCGATACCTCTGGTTGGTTCATCTAAAAACAGAATTTCCGGGTTGGTCATCAGCCATCTTGCGACGAGCACTTTTTGCTGGTTGCCGCCCGAAAGGTTCATCACTTTTTGTTCCAGACTTGGCGTTTTTACCTGAATTGCCTTTACAAACTCGTTGCACTTGCTCTTGATCCGTTTCGGGCTGAGAAGCCCGACGTTGTTGATCATCGTGTTCATGTTTGCGATCATCATGTTGATGGCGACGGAAAGCATCGGAAAAACGCCCGTCAGCCTTCGGTCTTCTGTTAAAAACGCCATGCCGTTTGCGATCGCATCACTCGGGGACTTAATCGCGACCTCTTTTCCGTCGATCAATATTCTCCCGGCCGTCTTTTTCCTTGCGCCGAATATGGTTTCGACCACTTCGGTTCTGCCGGCCCCGATGAGCCCGGCAATGCCGAGGATTTCGCCTCTCCTGACGTCAAAAGTAATATCTTTGAATCGATTGCCGCTGGACAACCCCTCTACCCGCAGTTTCACCTCGCCAATTTCGCAAGGAATCTTCGGGAACATCTCGGAAACCTCACGGCCGACCATCATCTCGATCATTTTTTCGATGGCGATGTCTTTTGTCAGCTCGCTTCCGATATACTCGCCATCGCGAAGCACGATGACCCGGTCTGTAATCTTGTAAATCTCGTTGAGTTTATGCGATATATATATGATCGACTTGCCCTGGCTCTTCAGCCTGTTCATCACGTCGTACAACTCTTCAATCTCGTTGTCGGTCAGTGCTGAAGTAGGTTCATCCATTATGATCAATTTTGCGTCGTAGGAAATTGCTTTCGCGATTTCGAGCATCTGTACCTTTGCTACCGTCAGCTCCCGCACCAGCTTGCGCGGGTTCTCGTTCATGCCGATGGTTGCCAGGAGCTCCTTCGTCATCGCGAACATTTTTTTATGATCAACAAACCCCATCTTGGTTCTCGGCTCGCGCCCAAGCCATATGTTTTCCATGATCGGTCTGTGCTCAACAGGGCTGAGTTCCTGATGAATCATGGAGATTCCCATGCGAAGCGCGTCGATTGTTGAATAGCGCCCTCTTTGGATTCCGTCAAAAACAATCTCGCCCGATGTCGGAGCGAGCATCCCGATCACGCAATTCATCAGCGTTGATTTTCCGGCGCCGTTTTCTCCAACAAGCCCGACGATCTCGCCGCGTTTGACTTTTATGGAAACGCCTTTCAGGGCTTGCACGCCCGGAAAATTCTTAACGATGTTATTCGTTTCTAAGATATAGCTGGTCTCTGCCATATGAATTCCTCTCATCAATACACGCAGAATGCGTTTGGATTCCTAAACAATCATGGAAAAGGGGAAACCCCTTTTCCATGATGTTGCTGGTGCAGATACTACCCGCTGAATGCTTAGTACATGTCCACTTCAGCAGCTGTAATCAGAACGAAAGGAATCCAGGTTGTTTTATCCGCCGAGCCTGTCGTGAGCAGATTGAACGCTACCTGAATGCCGCCTGCGCCCTGTCCGGACAGGTCCTGACGAACGGATCCGGCCATCTTGCCTTCCTGGATCGCGGACTTCGCATCCGGTGTAAAGTCAACGCCCAACACGATGACGTCAGGCCTGTTGGCCTTCTGCAGTGCTTCGACTGCGCCGAGCGCCATCTCGTCGTTGTTCGCAACGATAGCGGTCATCTCGCCGGCATACGCCGTCAGCCAGTTTTCGGTAATCGTAACGGCCTGGTCGCGCTGCCAGTTGCCAACTTCAATCGCCTTGATGCTGAAGCCGGCTGCTTCCAGCGTTTCTTTCGCGCCCTTGGTTCTCTTGATGGCAGCTTCGTTGTCGAGTTTGCCTTCCAGAATGAAGATGCTCGCGTCTTTCTGATCGCCAAGCAGCTCGATGAGATATTCGCCTTCCTTCTGGCCGGCTACGATCTCTTCAGAACCGATATAGTAGCATCCATCCGGCGGCTCGGATTCGCCAAACGGGTTACGGTTGACAAACACGAGGGGAATGCCGGCGGCTTTGGCATCATCGATAATCGGCTGAACTGCATCGGTGCTGACCGGGATGCAAACCAGTACGTCGACCTTTTCGACGATGAAGGCTTTCGCCTGATCCTGCTGCTTGATAACGTCTTCCTGTGCGTCCGCCTCAAGGAATACCATCCCGAGTTCTTCCGCTTTGGCTTTTGCGCCGTCCTTAATGAACACTTGGCCGGTGTCGTTGAAGTTGCTGCAGAGGTAGCCAACTACATAGTCATCCTCGACCGCCGGAGCTGCTTCTTCGGTGGTAGCCGCTTCCGTCGTCGTGCTTTCCGCCGCTTCGGCGGGTTCTGCAGTCGTAGCACTGGGCGTCGCACAAGCGGCAAGCCCGAGTACCATGATCAGCGCAAGAGCCATCATTAGTATCCGTTTCATCTTTCTTCCTCCTTTTTTATTCTATAATAAGCGGCCCGATTTTTGAATCGCTTATTATAAAGCTATGAGTATCCGGTGCTTTAGCCTTCACTTGGGGGACAAATAAAATGGTGATTCTGTTGTTTATCTCTTAGATTGTTATGGGTATATTTGCAACTTGATGAAAAAAGTAGTAAGATTTATGTGCTTATAGAGCAAACGTTTTCTCTTCTGCGAATATATCATCCTTCAAGATTTCTGTCAACAGGTAATTGATTTATTTTTTGGTTTCGTCGCAACGTAACAGCGCCGCATTCTGATGATCGTCCGTTTCTACAACGTTTTTTATAAATATTTATGTTATTTCTCCAGTTGAAAGGCTGAAAACACTTGCAAAATGTCTCTAACTCTGGGAAAATATATAAATAAAGATTTTTTTGTTGTTTTTCTATTGTCTTCATCTCTTCCGTTGTACACGATGCTTTTCCGGTGTTTTCATTCGTGAATCGCGGAAATCATAGTGAAAAGCCTGATTTCCCGGGGTTTTATAGAAAACGCTTGCGTTCTTAACGTGATGTTTTGCAGAAAATATGAATTTTCCGAATACGGTATGAAAGGCGCACGATCATGGCCATTACAATCAAGGATATAGCGGATAAGCTCGATCTTTCTTATTCATCGGTATCCCGAGCGCTGAACAACAAAGCCGGTGTGAGCGATGAAACCAGAAAGGCGGTTGTAAAAGTCGCAACGGATCTGGGATACTCTCCAAATGAACTGGCCCGAAGCCTGGTTGGAAAAGCGTCGAATACGATCGGTGTTGTTCTCCCGGACATCAAAAACTCCTATTTCAGCGAAGTATTGCAGGGAATCCTGGAAGGCGCATCCGAAGCGAACTACACCTCCGTGTTTTGCATCTCCAACTGGAGCAAGGAGCGCGAAAAACAGTATATCGCCGAGCTCCAGCAAAAGCGCATCAGCGGATTAATTCTGAAAAGAACGAATGATTACACAGAATACACCCAAAAAGACATCGGCGTCCCCGCGGTCATCATCGAAAACCGCAGTTCCGATTCTCATTTCGGCTATGTCGAAGTCGATAATCACCTCGGCGCAACCATTGCGACACAGCATCTGCTGGAATGCGGGTATAAGAATATTGCCTTCATCGGGGGGTTAAAGAACGCGCGATCCTGCGTGCTGCGGCACAAGGGGTATGCGGAGGTTCTGAAAGCATCCGGGTTTGATTATGTCAAGGAGCGCGTCTCATTCGGCGAGTTCACGCTAGACAGCGGCTATCAGCAGACCAAAGAGCTATTGGAAAAACGACCGGAAATCGACGCCTTTTTTGGCAGCAACGACGTGATGTCCCTCGGCGTGCTGAAATATCTGCATGAAAAGCAGATCAATGTTCCCGAACAGATCGGCGTCGTCGGATTCGACAATATCCAACTGAGCGATTACCCCACGATCGGGTTAACGACCATCAGCCAGCCGACCAATTCGATCGGAAGAAGCGCGTTTAACCTCCTATATGAGCAAATGCAGGGCAGCCCTCCCCATCGGGTCATCTTTCAACCCGAGTTGGTCGTCCGCGGAACCACAAAAAAGCACTGATCTAATTCTCAATGAAAAAATTGAATTGTTGCTTGACGCGTGAATTGTTTTATTATATGATTTACTCAAACGTTTGCTTTATCTATTCTCCAGTAATTTCATTTAGCTTAATTCAATGAAGGAGGTCCCCTATGGAGACAATCCGGCTTACGACGGGCCAGGCGCTGGTTCGCTTTCTGGACAATCAATATATCGAGTTCGATGGCAAAGAGATTAAGTTTGTCCACGGCATTTTGTCCATATTCGGGCACGGCAATGTAATCGGTCTGGGGCAGGCGATCATGCAGAACCCCGGCAGCCTCACGCTGTATCAAGGCCGCAACGAACAGGGCATCGGCCATGTCGCGACGGGCTTTGCAAAGCAGATGAACCGCAAGCAAATCTGCGCGGTTACCTCATCTGTCGGCCCCGGCGCCGCAAACATGGTCACCGCCGCTGCCACCGCGACGGCAAACCGCATCCCGGTGCTGTTTTTGCCCGGCGATACGTTTGCTTCCCGGCAGCCGGACCCGGTTTTGCAGCAGATCGAGCAGTTTCAAAGCCAGTCGATCACCACAAACGACGCATTCCGGGCCGTATCCAAATATTGGGACCGTGTCGAGCGGCCGCAGCAGCTCATGAGTGCGATGCTCAACGCCATGAAAACGCTGACGAGCCCCTCCCTAGCGGGCGCGGTGACGATTTGTCTGCCGCAGGATGTGCAGGGCGAAGCGTATGATTTCCCGGTGTCGTTCCTCAAAAAGCGCGTCCATGTGATCGACCGCACCCCGCCGACCGCCAGAAAGATCGAAAAAGCAGCCGAGATGATCCGCAAGAGCAAACGGCCGATCATCATTTGCGGCGGCGGCGTAAAATACTCCGAAGCGCACGATGTGCTGCGTGAATTCTGCGAGAAACATGCAATTCCGTTCGGCGAAACGCAGGCCGGAAAATCGGCCATCGTCTCCTCGCATCCGTATAACCTCGGCGGTATCGGTACGACCGGTTGCTCTTCTGCAAACCACATCGCGCGGCGCGCAGATCTCGTCATCGGCGTCGGCACGAGATACACCGACTTTACGACGGCTTCCAAGTGGCTTTTTGCCAACGCCGACGTGATCAACATCAACATCGCCGAGTTCGACTCTCCCAAACTCGACGCACTGCCGCTGACCTGCGACGCAAAGGCGGGCCTTGAGGAGCTGAGCAAGGCGCTCGGCGACTACCGGAGCGCTTATACCAACGAGATTGCCGAAGCCAAAAAGGATTGGGAAACCGAGCGGGAACGGCTGTATGCCGCCCATTATGACGGCGAAAACTTCGAGCCGGAGATTGACTCCATCACAAAAGAAGAGCTCGCCGAATACGCGCGAATATTCAAAACCGGTCTGACGCAAACGGGCGTCATCGGCATGGTGAACGAGTGCTGCAAAGAAAACAGCATCGTCGTCGGCGCGGCGGGCAGCCTGCCCTCCGACCTGCAGCGCGTCTGGGTCAGCTACGAACCGGATTCGTTCCATATGGAATATGGCTATTCCTGCATGGGTTACGAGGTTGCGGCGGGCGTTGGCGTCAAGATTGCGCAGCCCGATAAAGAGGTTTTCGTGATGCTTGGCGACGGTTCCTTCCAGATGCTGCACTCGGAACTCGCCACCGCGATTCAGGAGAATCTCAAGATCAATCTGATCCTGTTCGACAACGCGCAGTTCGGTTGCATCAACAACCTCCAGCACGACAAGGGCATCGGAACAATCGGCACGCAGATGCGCAAGAGAGGCTCCAGCAAGATCATTCACGACGGCGAGATCATGCAGATCGACTTTGCAAAGATCGGCGAAGGCTACGGCTGCAAAACATATACCGTACGCACGCGTGAAGAGCTCAAAGCCGCCCTCGAGGATGCGCGCAAGCAAACCCTGCCGACGCTGCTCGACATCAAGGTGCTGCCAAAGACCATGACGCACGGCTATGAAGCGTTCTGGAACGCCTGCACCCTTGAGGCGGCAGAAGACGAGGGCATCCTCCGCATCTCGAAGGAGCACAAAGAAGAGCTGGCAAACGCGCGGGAATACTGATCCGCGGCCGCGGTCGCGCGGCGGTTCGTCTCGCGTTATATTGCGCATCATACCCTGTTTTCGCTATTTCTGATATTTACAAGGAGTAAACGATGAACAACAGCAAAATTAAACTCGGCGCGGCGCCGATCGCCTGGACAAACGATGATCTACCCGACCTCGGCAAAGAGAATTCCTTTGAACAATGCATCAGCGAAATGGCCCTCGCCGGCTATCAGGGCAGCGAGATCGGCACAAAGTACCCCAAAGACCTGCAGGTTTTAAAAAAGCATCTGGATCTAAGAAATCTCGTGATCTGTAACGCATGGTTTTCCGCGAATATTCTCAAGGATGGTGAAGAGGCCGCCATCGACGCGTTCATCAAGCACCGCGACTTCATTTACGAACTCGGCGCAAGGGTGATTGGAGCAAGCGAGCAAAGCCGCAGCATCCAGGGCAAGCGTAATGTCCCTGTCTTCGGCGGAAAACCCTGCTGGACGGATGAAGAATGGGAAAAGGTCATCCCCGTATTCAACAGGATGGGCGATCTGGCTGCGGAAAAAGGCATGAAATTCGGTATCCACCATCATATGGGCACCGAGATCGAAACACCCGCGGAGGTCGACCGCCTCATGGATATGGCGAATGACAACGTACACCTCGTATTCGACACGGGCCATTTCATGTTTTCGCAGGGTAACTTTGAAGCCGGCCCGAAAATCCTCGAAAAGTATATCGGTCGAACCGCCCATATCCACCTGAAGGATATCCGCATGAACGTCTATGAAAAAGTCAAGGCGGAGAACTATTCCTTCCTCGACGCGGTCTACGCAGGCGTCTTCACCGTCCCCGGCGACGGCGATTACGACTTCAAGAGCACATTTGATATCGTTAAAAAGAGCGATTACGAAGGTTGGATCGTTGTGGAAGCGGAGCAGGACCCGGCAAAAGCAAATGCGTTCGAGTACGCGCTGATAGCGCGCAAGTTCATTCGCGAAAACCTCGGGATCTAACAACAACACGTTCCATTCGTTATGTTCTAACCACAAATAAAACCTCCGGTCGGCATGCCCGCCAACCGGAGGTTTTTTTCTTTGGTTTATCGCGCAAGTGCGCGCTTTGCCTTGCCTAATCAGCGCATGCGCTTCAATAGCGGCAGCGTCGAGCCGCCATAGGGCATGACGATCACGCCGGCGTCGCTGCCGCACTTGTTCAGCGCTGCGTCCAGCGCGTCCTGCACCGTTGCAAACGGGGTTAAGAATATCCCCTCAACAAACGCGGGATCGAGTTCCGACACCAGATAGATGTCCGCGTCTTCCAGCACCATGGCGATGGCTGCGGCTTTATGTCCGCCGAGTTGAAAGTCCCGCTCAATGCGCTCGATCATGCTGTGTGCGCTGGGGGAATGCGTCATCCAGTCCTCAAACACATGCTCGCCGAGTCCTTCCTTGCAGGAGCCGACGAGAACGATCACACCGCCTTTTTTCACCGCATGCTTTGCGTTGTCCAGCGCTTTCTGCGTTTGATAGAGGTTCAGGTCTTTTGGCGCGCCGCCCTGCGACACAACGACGATATCCGCGCTCCCTGCAATCGGTTTTCCGTATAGCTTATCGAGATAGCGGCAGCCTTCGCGGTGCGCCTCCACAACATCTCCGGCAACGGCGCGGACGATCTGTTTATGCTCGTCCAGCACGACGTTTACGATAAAGTCTACGCCCACCATAGCGGCGGCTTCTTCGATGTCCTCGCGCACGGGGTTGCCCTCGAGCCGCCCTGCTGCGGCGGCGGCTTCCACCATGCGGCTGTGATTTCTCTGAATCGCTGCGCGCGTGCTCACACCCGGCATGATCGCCTTGGCGCCGCCGGAATACCCTGCAAAATAATGATACTCGATGTTGCCAAGGCAGATTCTGCGATCCGCTTCGGCAACGACGCGCACGATATCGACCGGCGTGCCGCGGCTCGTTTTGCCGTATTGCACGCAGTCCGAATCATCCCCGTCGATACACCTGATTTCCGCGAATACACGCTCGCCCACAAGCTTTTTCATCTCGTCCGGCGTCTGCTTTCTGTGGCTTCCGAGCGCAAACACCACCGTGACGTCCTCTCGCGAAACACCGGCTGCATACAGCTCGTCCAGCAGCGGCGGCAAAATCTGACCGCTCGGCAGCGGGCGTGTCACGTCGCTCGTAATAATCGCAATCTTCTCGCCGGGCTGCACGATCTGCTGGAGGCGCGGCGTGCCGATTGGATGCTGCAGCGCGCGGAGAACCTCCTCCTGCCCGGTCAGCTCAAGCGAAACCGGGTTGGGCAGCAGCACGCAAATCAGGTTTTCATCCGGCACGTTCAGCTTCTGTGTGCACGTGCCGAATCCAAGCTCAAACTCCATATGTCTATCTCACCCTTTAGGTCTGTCCGCCGGAAAAACCTTTGCCGCATGGCGCAGCGCACGGACTACGGGCAGCTCTTCGCCGGTTAAAAACCGGATCAACGCGCCGCCGCCAGTGCAGATATACCCCATACGGTCCATCAGCTGATACTGCTCTGTCGCCGTGATGCTGTCCCCTCCACCGAGTACCGTATAGGCGGATGTTTCACCCAGTGCCTGCCAGACGGCCTTTGTTCCAAATTCCGTCTCCTGTTTTTCAAACACACCCATCGGCCCGTTGACAAACACCGTTTTTGCGGCATGTATCGCCTCGGCATATAGCCCCGCCGTCTCACGCCCGATGTCCAGCAGGCCGGCGTCTTTCGGAACAGAACCGATCTTCGCTTCCCTGCGGTTTCCGTCTTCGTCCAGATACGCCGCGTCGACGGGCAACATAATCTTTTCTCCATATTGCGCCAACAGCGGCTTCGACGACTCGATGAACGCGCCGTAATTTGATTTTTGTATAAATGTGAGACTTCCGCCGCCGATCTGCTCGCCTTTAGCCGCCAGCAGGATGTTGCCGACAAGCCCACCGGCGAGTACCTTGTCCGCTGTGCCTTTGGAGAGCACCGTCTCCATCATCAGGAACGCATCGGACACCTTCGCTCCGCCGAGCACGAACACACAGGGCCGCTCCGGCGCTTCCATCACGCCGGAAACGACGCAGAACTCCTTCTCAAACAACCGCCCCATCGCGCTTGGCAGCACCTGCTCAAACCCGCAGAGCGACGGCTGGTCGCGATGCGCCGCAGCAAACGCGTCGCAGACATACAAGTCCGCCAGCGGCGCGAGCTTCGTCACCACCTGCGTTTTCGCCTGCTGCTCGTGGCTCAAGTTGAGCTTCATCTCAAAGAGTGTTTGCTCCTCTGCGCAAAAGCGAACGTTGTCCAGCAGCAGGATCTCTCCGTCTTTGAGAGAGCGGATCGCCTCCCGCGCCGCGGGGCCGGTCACGTCGTCCAGAAATCGCACCTCGCGGCCTAAGAGCTCTGTCAGCACCTTTGCGTGCGGCGCGGTAGTATAGAAGTTTTTATACTCGATATCCGACCCCTGGTGCGCCAGCAGCACGACCTTTGCCTTGCGTTCGGCAAGTTCCTTCACCGTCGGTATGCATGCCCGAATGCGGTTGGTGCTCTTGAGCGTGCCCGTCACAGGATCGACCGGCTGGTTGATATCGACCCGGCACAGCACGGTTTTACCCGCCGGATCAAATTCATCCAGCGTACGGATTCCATAGCGCATATGCGTCCTCCTTACCGATTCCTGCAATTTGCCTGCTTATTTGAAGCGGCCGATGCCGAGATATTCGTTCGTCTTGGCCGTTCCTTCTTCACGCGTTGCCTGCATGCCGCAGGCCGCGCGGATGGCGTCCATCGTCTCAGGAATGGTCACGCTCTCCTGCGGGATGTTGATGGCGAACATGATGTCGTCGCCCGATTCCACGATGGAATCTTCCCACAGCCCGATTTCATACATGTCGCCGCGTGGATTGCCAAGGTCGCGCGCATACTTAAACAGGCTCGCGTTGCCAAGGAATCCCTCGTCGATCGACACCACGCGGATGCGCGGATGCTTCTGAAACGCTTCCAGCGCCTGCTCTTTGGTGATCTTTTCCTTGCCGTGCGCAACCACGGTGATGATGTGCCCATGCGTCACCGGCGTGTGCACGAGAATACCCGTCGCCGCAACGTGTGGCATGATGGTCATCAGATCCACCGCCTGGTGGCTCGGCGCTTTATCAACCTGCAGCGCGTTGGTCAGCCCGCGGTGATAGTCGCCCGGATCGGCTACGCGGCGGATGATGGTGATCGCCACGCGCTCAAGGCCGAATGCGCGGTCGAGGCAGTCCACCGTGCGGATCAGACCCGTCGTATTGCAGCTCGTGAGCTTGAGATAATCCTTGTTGACGCCCTTTTCGTAGTTTGCATAACCGTGGAAAAACACGTCCGCAACGGAGTTCTTCTCTCCGCCCTGGAAAACGGCTTTGACGCCCGCTTTTTCATAGAGCGCTTTGTTCTTCACGCCTACGCCGCCCGGGCTGCTGTCGAGCATGATGTCCACGTTCTTGATCAGCTCGTCAAATGTGCCGCTCACCGGAATACCCAGCGCATCAAACTTACTCTTGTCCGCTCCGTCCACCAGATACAGGTTGTAGGGCATCCCTTTTTCCTTCAGCGCGCGAATCGCCAGCGTCGGTGCAAGATCCGCCACGCCGACGAGTTCCATATCCTGCTGCAGCGCAACGCCGTCCGCCAGCCGCTGTCCGATCGTGCCATATCCGGCCACGCCTACTCTGATTTTCTTTGCCATAACTATAAATTCCTCCTGACTCAATCAATTCGAGCCGCCTTGTGGCAGCTTAACATTACCTGTGATTCCTTATCGTCTCTTTACGCCAATATCAACTTAAAGTTTGACCGGCATGCCTGTTTCCAGAGACTTCTGCGCGGCCATCGCAATCAGCACCGGCTTTAATCCATCCGTCGCATCGACGAGCGTCGGCTTGTCCTCCAGCACAGCGTCCACAAAGCCTTGCGCTTCTGCGATAAACGCGTCGTTATACCGCTCCAAAAAGAAGTATAACGGCTTTTCGCGCATCACGCCAGTTTCCGTGTACAGCGTCGTCAGATTCGGGGTTTCGTTGTCCGCCGTGATGCATCCCTGGCTGCCAAATACCTCCACGCGCTGGTCATAGCCGTATACCGCTTTCCGCGAGTTGTTGATCACCCCGATTGCGCCGTTGGCGAACTTGAGCGTCACGATTGCGGTGTCCACATCCCCCGCTTCTCCGATGGCCGGATCGACCAGAACCGCACCGTTTGCGAAGACTTCCGTCACTTCGCTGCCGGAGAGATAGCGCACCATGTCGAAATCGTGGATCATCATGTCAAAGAATATTCCGCCGGATACTTTGACATAGCTGACCGGCGGCGGCGCGGGATCGCGGCTCGTCACCATGATGATATGCGGATCGCCGACCGACCCGCTCTGCACGGCGTCGCGTACGCGCTTGAAGTTGCGGTCGAACCTGCGGTTGAACCCCACCTGGAATTTTACCCCGGTTTTTTCCACCGCCGCGATCACTTTTTCAATCCGCTCCAGATCGTGATCGATTGGTTTTTCGCAAAACACGTGTTTGCCCGCCATCGCCGCATCGTAGGAAATCGCGGAATGCGTGTCGGTTGAGGAGCAGACGAAGACCGCGTCCACCTCCGGATCCTGCACGAGTTCGCGGTAATCTCCGTAGACGTTGGGAATGCCGTACTGTGCGGCGAGCTCCCGCGCGTTTTGCGCAATCACGTCGGTCACGGCGGTGACGGTTGCGCCGGATACGCGCGTCATCAGGTTGGAGACGTGCAGTTTGCCGATTCGCCCGGCGCCGACAACACCGATTCGTAAAGTTTTCATACTGTTTCTTCCCTTTCGTAATACAAGATTTCGGAATATCAAATTGTAACGCTGTTACAGGTTTTCCATCGCTCTGGTCGCAATCGTCTCAGGCGTCAGCCCGCTTTCCTCCAGCTGGAAATCATAGCAGCCGATTTTCCGGAATCGATCCGGAATCGCGCACATGACCAGCTTGGGCGCGTGTTCAAATCCCGCCCTGTATTCCGCAATTGCGCTGCCAAGACCGCCGATGATTGAATGCTCCTCGACGCTGACGATCAGACGGTTGTGTTTAAACACATCGTCGAGCATTTTCGTGTCCAGCGGTTTGATCGTGTGCATATCGATGATCCTGGTTGATATGCCTTCTTTTTCGAGGATTTTTGCCGCATCAATCGCGGCCGCAAGCATCGACCCGGTCGAGATGATCGCAACCGTAGTGCCAGGTTTGTACTCGATGGCTTTCCCGATCGTAAAGTCGAAATCTTCTTCATACAGGTTCGGAAACCCCGGCGCCCCGGTGAGGCGGATGTACACGGGTCCGGGATGCGCCGCCGCGGCAAACACCGCCTTGTAGATCTGATGCGGGTCGCTGGGGCTGATCACCGTGAAATTCGGCATGGCCCGCACAACCGCAATATCGTCCATCGCAAAATGCGTGTTTCCCAGCGATCCGAAGCGCATACCCGCTTCAATGCCGACCACCTTGGCGTTCAGATTCATGTATCCGAGTCCCATCCGCAGCTGCTCGGCACAGCGCATCGGCGCAAACGCGGCCGCGGTCACCGCAAACGGAACCAGCCCTTCTCTGGCAAGCCCTGCGGTCATGCCGATCATATTCTGTTCCGCGATGCCGACGTTGAGCAGCCTATCAGGAAAATGCTTTTCAAAATTGACCATCCGAGCTGTATTGGTGATGTCCGCCAGCACGGCGCAAACCTTGGGGTTCTCCTCGCCTAGCAGCACCATCGACTCGCCAAACGCGCTTCTATGACCCAGTTTCGACCATTCCTTGAGCAATTCCAGTGATAATGTGCTCATGGGTTAACCCCCTTTTCCGCCGCGTCCAGATCGGCCAGAGCCTGTTGATATTCCGCCTCCGTGATCGGCGAGGCATGCCATTTTAAGACGCGCTCCATAAAAGAGATGCCCTTGCCTTTGATCGTGTCCACGATGATGCACTGCGGTTTGCCGTTCTTTTTGCTCCGGGCTGTGTCCAACGCGTCCAGCAGCGCCTGAATGTCGTGTCCATCGGAAACATGTGAAACGTCCCATCCGTATGCGGTCCAAATGTTCGGAATATTGATGTCCATGACCTCGTCGGTCGTTCCGGAGAGCTGGAATCCGTTGCGGTCGATGATTGCGATCATGTTGTCCAGCTTGTATTTCACGGCGCAGATCGCCGCTTCGTGTACAATGCCTTCGTTGCACTCGCCGTCGCCGACGACGCAGTAGACATTGTGCCCTTCGCCCTTCATCTTTGCCGCGGTCGCCATGCCGCAGGCGATGGAGAATCCGTTTCCCAAGCTGCCGGATGAAATCTCGATTCCGTGCTCCGGGTTTTGGCTCGGATGCCCGCAGAGGATGCTGTCGTTGCCTTTGAATGTTGAAATGTAGTCTTTCGGAATATAGCCCGCCTCGATCAGCGCGGCATAATAGGAAAGGCACGCGTGGCCTTTGCTCAACACAAAGCGGTCCCGCTCCGGCATGAGGGGTTGTTTCGGATCGTGGCGCATCACGCCGAAAAAGAGGGACGCGACAATGTCCACGCAGCCGAGTGCGGGGCCGAAATGCGCGCCTTGCGAGCCTGCGGCATGCCCCATCTCGATGCAATCCCGGCGCATTTGATGCGCGACGCGCGCGATCTGCTTCGTATCTGTCTGGCCGCTGTTCAAACTCATATCATCTACCTCCAATGTCCCAGAACATATGCTAAATATGGTAAAGATGTCCACTGTACTGACCTGCCGGCACGACTTCGGCCTCAAATTTCGCCGCCTCGATCAACGCTTCCACATCGACGCCCGTTTCATACCCCATATCCCGCAGCATGAACGCGAGGTCTTCCGTCGCCAGGTTTCCGGACGCGCCGGGGGCATACGGACACCCGCCGAGTCCGCCCAGCGTCGACTGCACCGTGGTGACGCCGAGCTCAATTGCCGCGAGCGTATTGACCATGCCCATGTTGCGCGTGTCGTGGATATGCACCAACAGTTTCATGTCCGGATACGCGCTCCAAACATCCCGAATGACGGTTCGAACCTGCGCCGGATTTGCGATGCCGATCGTGTCGCAGAGATTGATCGTCCTGATGCCGGAATCGATATATCTTTCGATAAACGCCAACACGTCGCCGCTGTTTTTGCGCCCTTCAAACGGGCATCCAAAGGCGGTAGCCAGATCAAGGCAGACGTCCATCTCCGGGAGTTCCTGCATGATCTTCTGCAGCTCCGCAAAGGATTCCTCGTGCGTTCTGCGCACGTTCGCCTGATTATGGCTCTCGCTCAGCGACACAACATACGATATATGTTTCAGCCCGCTTTCGCGCGCGTTTTGCGCCCCGCGCAGATTGGGTACGAGCGCGCTGAGCATCACGTCCGGATATTGTTTCACACAGGTTTTGGCGATCTCGGCCGCATCGCGCAGCTGCGGAATCGCCTTTGGACTGGTAAAGGACGTGATTTGTATGCTTTTCACACCCGCGCCGACGATGCGCCCGATGATATCGAGCTTCAGCTCCGGCGCAATGTAATCGCAAAGGTTCTGGAAGCCATCCCGCGGCCCAACCTCATAGAGTTCAATTCTGTTCATATCGATCCATATCCCCCGTTGCTCATAGCATGGATCCGGTTTCTTTCAGCCTGCGGTGCCATTTGATCGCTTCCTCGGGTATCTGCGGATGATGCCCCGGATATGCCTGTTCGGCGCACGCCAGATAGTCCAGCAACCGTCCGCGGTATTCATACGCCGCGCAGTGTTCAATGATGGCTCGCGCGCGAGAGATATCGTCCATGCCGCGCACATCGCACCATCCAACATCCGTCACGACAACGTCGATATCATGCTCGCAGATATCCTGATGGAACATCATCGGCACGATGCCGGATATTGCGCCTTTTTTACTGCTGGCGGGAATCATTATCACGGACAGCGCCGCGTTCTGCGCAAAGTTTGCGCCGCCGCCGATTCCGTTGACAACACTCGTGCCGGCGATATGGCTCGAATTCACGTTGCCGTAGATATCGATCTCCAGCGCTGTGTTCAGCGAGATCACGCCGAGGCGGGAAACGATCTCCGCGTTGTTCATCATCTCCCCGTTGCGAAGGATGAGCCGCTTTTCTATGCCGTCAGTGCCGAGTATCTCCTCCGCGCGTTTGCTCATCTTGATGCCGCCCGTGGATATACAGGACGCTTTGCCGCTGTCCAGCAGCTCCAGCACCGGTTCCGTCACGCCGCCGCAAAAGAACGACAGATCGTGGAATCCGGATGTCGAAAACGACCGCGCAATTTCGTCTGCAATGCCGCCAAAACCGAGCTGGATTGGCGGAAGCACCCCGCCTTCCTGCTCATATTCCCGGTTCAGGCACTCAAACAGATGCGCCGCGATGCGGGAGGCCTGTATATTTCGTGCCGCAGGCGTCGGTTCTTCGCACTCCGATATGTTCGCCTCGACAACGTGCGAAATCTTTTTGGTATCAAAGCGTATGAGATTTTTTCCGATGCGCTGCCCTGCGCTTGTCAGCGGGATCGGTTTGCCGGGTTCCGGCACATAGATGTCGTGCAGCGCGCCGAGTGTTCTCGGCTGCGCCGCGTTGATCTCTACGATCACGCGATCCGCCGCATCCAGCAGCAGCTTCGTAAACCCCGAAGACGTCGTCGGAATGATTCCGTCTTTCGTGAGTTCTAGCGCTTCCACCACCGCTACGTCGATCTTGCCGAACGATCCGCTCCTGATCAGGCGTGGCATCCGGCACATCTGCTGCTCGATATAGCGCACTTCGCCGCGATTCACCTGACCAGCGAGGGTTTTGTTGGCGATCATGGGCGCGCGCGATGCGATGATATTCTGTCCGCTGAGCTGCTCGTCCAACCATGGCGCATTGGCGCCGGTGATCAGCCGGATGGAAAACACATCGCCCGCCGCCCGCCGTTCTGTGAGCGCACGCACGAGAGCTTTCGGATATCCGGCCATCGCATATCCGCTCATGGCGACCGTCATACCGTCTTGAATGCTTTCTGCTGCGGTTTTCGCGTCGGTTGTGTTTTTTCTCATCGCTCGCTCCGTATCCGGGTTGATGCGCGGTTGGCTGTTGTCAGCGGCTCGGTTTCGGATGAAACCCCGCAAACAGCTCTTCGTCCGTCGGTTTAAAACTCGGTATTTCGCGAATCACCCAGGTGTTGTTCATATAGTGCTTTAGCGAAATGTTTTCCGAAACGATATTGCCGCCCCATGTGCCGCAGCCGAGCGAACTCGTCGCCGGCATACCGCTGACCCAGCTGCCGGTGTTCGTCAGCGCCTGCGGCTGGTTCACCACGACGCGCGTGGTGTGGGTGTTCAGAGAAAGCGCGTTCACGCTGCTCTGCTCTGCCGTGTAGATTCCGCAGGAATGCCCCGCGCCGCTGTATGCGAGATTTTCGTTTGTAATCCGTATCGCATCATCGATGCCCTTGCTTTTATAAACCGCGATCACCAGACACATTTTCTCGCCGCAGAAAGGCGAAATACCACCCGTTTTGTCTTCCTCGACCAGGATCATGCAGGTGTCTTCCGGTATTTCGATTCCCGCGATACGCGCGATGTTGCTCACGGGCGACGCGACGACGCTGCGGTTTAGCACATGGTCGTTCGGCCAGTTCGGCCAAATTGCTTTTTGAAGCTTTTGCTTTTCCTCTTGCGTCGCCAGATACGCTTGCACGTGTTCCAGTTCGCGGATCATGTCCGCATATACCGACTCGTCGATGACCAGCGCATTGTCGCACGAACAGCCCGCGGCAAGGTCAAACGTTTTGCTCGCCTTGATCTTTTGCGCGGCCTGCGTCAGATCGGCGGTTTTATCGATGATGATAGAGGAGTTGCCCGCGCCGACGCCATAGGCAGGTGTTCCGGAGCTGTATGCGGCCTTCACCATGTCGGCGCCGCCGGTGGCGATGATCAGGTCACACTGCTTCATGAGTTCGTTGGTCTTCTCGATAGACGGCTTTTCGACGCAGAGAAATAAATCTTCGGGCGCGTCGTAACGCGTCATGATATCCTGCAGAATGCCGCAGATTTTCAGGGTTGTTTTCGCGCCCCTCGGGTGCGGCGAAAATATGATCGCGTTGCGGGATTTCACAACGTTGATCGCCTGCAGGATGGGATGCATCTCCGCCTGCGTACTCGGCACCAGAGAGCCGATGACGCCGACCGGTTTTGCGATTCTCGTGAGCCCTTTTTCCGGGAGTTCTTCCACGACGCCAACCGTTTTTACGTTTTTGACGTCGTAATATACGCCGCGGACTTTCCCTTCGATCTTCGCGACCTTGGACGCATAATCTCCAAGGCGGCATTCGTCGAACGAAAACCGGGCGATTTCCCGAACCAGCTCCGTGTTGGTGACAAACTCCCAGGCGATCGCCCCGGCCAGCTCGTCCACCTTTTCCTGCGAAAATCCCTCCGCAATTTGCTGAGCGTTTCTTGCCCGCTCCATCAACGCAGCGATCTCAACCGCAGCTTCTGATTTTTTCATCTCCACTTCAGACACCTCTTCTTCGCCTTGATTCCGGCTAGCCGATATATGCATCCATATACTGTTTCATGTTCCGTGCAACTTCCAAAACGTCCATTTCCCAGTGTTTCGCGCTGACCAGCTCGCAGGACCAGAAACCGTCATACCCGGTGGCTTTTACCGCATCCACCCAGTCCCGCACGGGAATGTCGCCGTCGCCGGGATAATATCCCCTGAGTATCGTTTCGTCCCACACCGTGTCTCTCGGCTGCTTTTTCCCGTCGCAAAAGTGAATGTTGTAGATCATGTCCTTGTTCAGCTTTGCGACCTCTTCCGGTTTGGTCTCCCCGCCCGACCAGAGATGCCAGAAGTCTACGACCATGCCAACGTTTTCAACGCCGGCAACTTCGATCATCTCCAGGCATTTGGAGAGCGAGTGAATCGGCGACCATGCCACCGGCTCCATCTGAAACCGCACGCCGTGCTTTGCGCCGATCTTGCCGATCTGTCCAACGTTCTTTCCCGTAATCGACACAACGTCTTTCCAGGGTCTGCCTTCGAGCGCAAGCAGCGGCACGAGTTGGATCGTCGGGCAACCGATCTCGCTTGAGATTCGGCTGAGCGTATCCGTCTCTTCCAGCAGCTCTTCCAGCCGTTTTGCGTCCGGTGTTTCGACATGGCAGATGTCGTTGATGCAGACGGGCTGAATCTCATATTGCTGCAAGAGGCTTTTCAGTTCTTCAATCGATCGCTGTTCCAGAAAGCTGTAGAGCTTCGACGCGACGATTTCCATGCCGCGGAAGCCGCATTCACTTGCGATGCGGATATCCGTTGCAAGGTTGCTTTTATAGATGGTCTTGCCGTGCAATGCTTTTTGAATCATGTTCAGCCCTCCGACTATGCTTCTTTCTCAGGCCAGATCACCGCGTTCGGATCGTCCAGCCAGAGATGCTCCTTGACGAAAACAGGCTTGATGTAGGGATTGTTCTCCAGGTGACGGATCACCCAGAAAAAGTACATCGCATAGCCCGGCGCGGCGACCTGCGGATGGTCCGTGCTCGGATAAATCTTCACGGCGTCATTGTTTTCAACCAGTACGCCTTCGTCACCAAGCTTGACCAGTCCAAATCCCTGCGGTTTGTCGAACCGGTAAAAATAGATCTCCGGCTGCTCGTGGTGGTGCGCCGGGAACCCGGCCCATTTGCCGGGATACTGAACGTCTTCCCCGAGCATGAAGTTGGACGACTGCGTGATGGAGTAGTCCATCACCGTCTTGACGATTCTCGTGCCGGCTTCATTCATCGTGCCTTTGCCGCGATGCTCAATGCGGCACTTCTCGTACAGGACCGGTTCGAACCGCTTGTCGTTATAGGTGCGCACGATCAGGATCTCACTCTCGTCGGCAAGGCCGACCGCGCTGACCGAAACATCGCTCGGCGCATCCAGCGTAATGGGGCCTTCGTCTAAAAAGGACTTGCGCTCGATGACTTTCGTCTCGTTGCCCCAGGAAAGCTCTACCTTGCCATGCAGGAGCAGAAACACTTTCTCTTTCTTGCTCTCGTCGTTATATCGCGTGCCGTTGCCGAGTTTCAGCACGCCGAAGTCCATCATGATGTCCGCGTCCCTGCCGTCGACTTCCGTTATGCTGTTGTAGCCAAAGGGAAAATTTTTCGTGCCTTTAATCTTCATTCGTTCTGCTCCTTTATCATCTGCTTCCGTTTTGTGGTGCTTGATCGCGTTCGCGTCAACGAGCCGTTTCTATGTTCAATGCTATTTTTGCCTGCCCGATCTGAATTTTCACGCATTTGGTAGAAAGAGATTCCGGTCTGCTAAACTCAAACGTTTGCTCTTCGGAGAAAAAAATAATGGTTCTGCGTGCCATCTCAAAGAAAAAGAATTGCGGTTTTCCGTGGTAATTCATACAAACCCTCTGCTTGTATGCTTTTATTTTGCACCAATTGCTATCTATTTGCAACATGTTTTTCGATTTCATCGACACTTTTTTGCATTTCCGCGCGAGAAATTCGCTTTCTCCGGTTTTTGAAAGCCGCTCGCAGCGGCGAATCCGGTCGAAAGCGGCAAACAAATCATCACTTGCGTTGCGCCAGATTCCCTCAAGCAGCGGAAACAGCAGCAACTATAACGCGCGGCTTCCAACAAAAACCGGGGTGCAACTGCAATTTCCGGATTGACGAGCGTAGTCTTCGGGTGTATAGTGCATAATTATTTGATACGCGTCCTTTCAATCATCTTTCTCTGCCCTGCTTATGCAAAATTCACCAATGCCTATTCCGTTTCTGCAGCGAAATTTCACTACAACAGGAGTATCTATCATGAAGTTTTCTTTAAGCGGCTGCCCCGGCATGTGGGGCATCGAGGATGCGGCGGATCCAAACAATACGCCCTGGAATCTGGTGCTGGACGGGCTGCGTGATGTCGGCTTCCGCGCAACGGAACTCGGGCCCTACGGATACCTTCCACACGACGCACAACTGCTGGCTGAGGAGCTGAAAAAACGAAATCTCTTCGTCGTCGCGGGTACGTTGTATGACGATCTGGTTTCTTCTTCCAATCGCGAAAATCTTCTCAACAAAGCACATATGACCTGCCGGACGCTCAATAAAATCGCAGCGCACTTTCCGGCGCAGCAGCAGTATTTTGTGTTGATCGACATGGTGAAGCCCGAAAAACAGAACTATGCCGGTCAGCCGCAGAAGGCGAAACGATTGGATCAGGCTGCGTTTGACAGTCTGGTTTCCAATGTTCGCAGGATCAGCGAAATCACGCAGAACGAATACAACATCAAATCCGTCATCCATCACCATGCCGGCGGGTATATCGAGTTCGAGGACGAAATCGACCGGATACTCAGCCGCATCGACAGAACTTGCACCGGGCTGTGCGTTGATACCGGACATGCATATTATTCGTGTATGGATCCTGCATATGCAATCAGGAAGTATGCCGGTTACATCGACTACATGCACTTTAAGGATATCGACGCGCAGATCTATACCCGCTCGATCGAAACCGATACGGATTTTTATCAAGCGTGTGCCGACCGCGTCATGTGCCCCATTGGCGACGGTTGTCTCGACTACAGCGCCATCATTCGGGCGCTGGATGCAATCAACTATCGCGGATTCATCACGGTCGAGCAGGATAGAAGCGCCAAAGACAGCGAAAACGTGCTTCCATCCATACAAAAAAGCATTAAATATCTTCTGGACTTTGGATTCTCGTTGTAATATAATCTCACCATCAAGGTTTTGCTTGCGCAAAACCCATTTATTTCAGCACTTCGCAAACGTTTGCTATTTGAACTTTTTAACGCAAAAAATTGAACTGCATTAGGGGGACTGACTATGTTTAACGAGGAATTCCGGTTTGAAGAACCAATCCGGTGGGCGATGGTCGGCGGCGGCAGAGGCAGCCAAATTGGATATATCCATCGGGCTTCCGCGGCAAGGGACGGGTTGTTTCAGCTCGTAGCCGGAGCGTTTGACATCGACCCCGCGCGCGGAGTTGATTTCGGCACGCATCTCGGCGTCGATGAAACCCGCTGCTACAAAGATTACACCGAAATGATCCGGCTCGAAGCGCAGCGGGAGGACGGCATCCAGGCCGTTTCGATCGCAACACCGAATAAATTTCACTATGAAGTCGCAAAGGCAAGCCTGGAAGCGGGGCTTCATATCATCTGCGAAAAGCCCCTTTGCTTTCGAACCTCGGAAGCGCTTGAACTCAAGAAGATCGCGCAGGAAAAGAACCTTGCGATCTGCGTGACCTATGGATACACCGGGTATCCCATGCTCCAGCAGGCCAGAAAGATGATTGCGCAGGGCGACATCGGCGATGTTCGAATCGTTCAAATGCAGTTTGCGCACGGTTTCCACACACATGAAGTGGAGCGCGACGACCCGGGCACAAAGTGGCGCGTCAGCCCGGAAGTATCCGGCCCGACCTATGTGTTGGGCGACATCGGCACACACGCACTCTATGCCGCCGAGGTGATGGTGCCCGGCCTGGAGATCGAACGCCTGCTCTGCAGCCGCCAGAGTTTCATTGAGAGCCGCGCGCCGCTGGAGGATAACGCCACCGTGTTGATCCAGTTCAAGGACAATCGCGTCGGGACGCTCTGGGCAAGCGCGGTCAACGCGGGCAGCATGCATAAGCAGATCATCCGCGTAATCGGCTCCAAAGCCAGCGTCGAGTGGTGGGACGAATATCCCAACCAGCTGAGGTATGAAATTCAGGGGCAGCCCGTCCAGATTTTAGAACGAGGCATGCCGTATCTTTATCAGGAAGAGCCCGCCATCCGCTGCAGCCGCATCGGCGGCGGCCATGCGGAAGGGTTGTTTGAATCCTGGGCGAACCTGTATCACCGCTTTGCGCTTGTGATCCATGCGAAACTGGCCAACGATTCATCGCTGGACGACGGGTTCTGGTATCCGGGCATAGAAGCGGGCATATCCGGCGTAAAATTCTGCGAAAAATGCGTCGAGTCGGCCGATAACGGAAGCGCCTGGGTCAACTACTGAACCTTCCTGCTGATGCGGCCGGGCGATGGAATCTCCATCAATCGGGAGAAAAAATAAGCGTAGAATCGCACTGGATAACGAATGAAAAAACACGGTTTGAGGTGTAGCACGATTGCTACCTGAAACCGTGTTATTATTGCCGCCCGGGGTTTATATTCCTTGCTGCAACCTTTCCATTGTTTTGAGCTCGTTTCCTTTGCGATATATTCTGCTCCTGAACGCTCCGGTGTTGACGCAGCGTTGGATTCGATATTACAATTTAGTCAATCGCTGATCACGCATCGCCCCAGCAAGCATTCAAAGTATTATATAAAAATATGACGGAGAATCGGTTAAACATGAAGATAGAATCGCATATGATAGACAAACAGCTGCGGGTTCCCGGCGCAATCGCCAAAAGCATCCTGAAACTTGCAAGCATTGATGATTTTGTGAAGCTTCGAAAAAAGGGAACCTATCTGCGCGGAAAGAAAATCCGCGGAATCCAATGCGAAGAACGCTGGATTTTGCGCAAACAGGATGGTTCCAAGCTGCGCATCTGCGTATACAAGCCGCTTGAGCAAGCCGCCCGTGCCCCCGGACTGCTCTGGATGCACGGCGGTGGTTATGCCCTCAACCTTCCCGAATCCAGCTTGCGCCGCATCAAGAATTTCATCGTGAAAAGCGGCTGCGTGGTCGTTGCGCCGGATTATCGCCTTTCTCTGGATGCGCCTTATCCGGCAGCCCTGCAAGATTGTCACGAATCGCTTGTTTGGATAAAGGAGCACGCCGAAGAGCTTGGTGTTCGAACCGATCAGCTGATGGTTGGCGGCGAAAGTGCCGGCGGCGGACTGACCGCCGCGCTCACGTTGTATGAGCGGGATATCGGCGGCGTCAAGATCGCCTTTCAAATGCCGCTGTATCCCATGATCGACGATTCCATGACGAGCGAATCCGCGACGGACAACGATGCACCGGTCTGGGACTCGGTTTCGAACAGAATCGCATGGGAGCTGTATCTAGGCGGGCTCAAGGAAAGCGAAGTGCCGATTTATGCCGCTCCCGCAAGAAACGAGGACTTTCGCGGGTTGCCGCCGGCTTGCATCTATGTGGGCGATCTTGAGCCGTTTCGGGATGAGACAATTCAATATGTCGCCAACCTCAAAAAGGTCGGTATTCCCGTGGATTTCGAGCTGTTTCCCGGCTGTTTTCACGCGTTCGATATCACGTACCCCTATGCTGACGTATCGCAAAGGGCGCTTGCTTTTTTGGACAAATCGTTTTTATTTGCAATCGAGCATTATTTTGCTGCGCAATAATCAGCAGACGCACGATTCCAAATATTGACCTGGCGATTTTCCCCGTATCGAATCGGTCACAGACATTTACGGCATTGACTTTTCTGTTTTTTCGTGCAAACTAAAGATAATATGTCATTTCACTTACAGTCAAATTGATCGGGAAGGAACTTCATCATGGACAATTTCACGTTTTATGCGCCAACGTATTTCGCGTTTGGCAAAGGCAGCCAGGAAAAGATCGGATCGCTCGTTCGGAGGTTTGGCGGTACAAAAGTACTGCTGCACTATGGCTCCGGTTCCGTTAAGAGAAACGGCGTCTATGATGCCGCCGTGCAGTCGCTCAACGAAGCCGGTATACCGTTTGTTGAGCTCGGCGGCGTGCAGCCGAATCCCCGCAGCAGCCTCGTGTATCGGGGCATCGACCTCTGCCGGAAAGAAAACATCGATTTTGTCCTCGCGCTCGGCGGCGGAAGCGCAATCGACTCCGCAAAAGCCATCGCCGCCGGCGTTGTTTACGACGGTGATTTCTGGGACTTTTTCCCGCACCGGAAAAACGTTGAAAAAGGGCTGCCCGTCGGCACCGTGCTCACCATCGCCGCGGCCGGAAGCGAAGGGTCCGAAAACGCCGTCATCACAAAAGATGAAGGCATGCTCAAATTCGGCGCGCACGGCGAGGGATTGCGTCCAAAGTTTTCGATACTCAACCCGGAATACACCATGACACTGGACGCTTACCAGACAGCCTGCGGCATCACGGATATGTTTTTGCATGTAGTAGAACGGTATTTTACAAATGTGCAGGACGTGGAGACGACCGACCGGCTTTGTGAAGGCGTCATGAAAGCCATCGTCGAAGAGGCGCCAAAGGTAATGGCCGACCCGTCGAACTATCAGGCGCGCGCAAACATCATGTGGGCGGGCATGGTTGCGCATAATAACATCTGCGGGGTCGGGCGCATCAACGACTGGGCGAGTCACGGTCTGCAGCAGGAGTTGGGCGCATTCAACGACAGCGCGCACGGCGCGGGCCTCGCGGTCGTCACGCCTGCATGGATGACATACGTCGTGGATCATAATGTGATGCGCTCCGCGCAGTTCGCGGTTCGCGTTTGGGGCTGTGACATGAACTTCGCCGACCCGAAGATCACCGCGCTGGAAGGTATTGCGCGGTTCAGGGAGTTCCTGAACATGCTGGGCATGCCGCGCACGCTGAACGATCTGGGTATCACCCGGGAGGATATTCCGAAGTTGGTTGAGCACGCAAAGCTCTGCTGCCCGGGCGAACTCATCTTTGGCAACTATGTGAAGCTCTACGCCGACGATATTCGAACCATCTACGAATCCTTGTGCGAATGATCTGTTTCGCGAGTTAGATCATTCATTGCATATAAAAAATAACCGATGCCGTTGATATGTCTCAGCGGCATCGGTTTTATTTTGTTGGGCACGTCGGTATCCTGCCAAAAAGCGCTCTATTGCTTTACTATAGTCCGCAACACCCTTGCCTCATACGGCGCAAACCGTCTCTCGTCTGTGTTCGCGCAATTCGTCAACACGACCTCCCCGCGCAACTCCTCCGGCAGCAGCGCTTCTTCGCCGCTCATATTGCAGATAATCATGAAGGTTTCGCCGTCTAACTTGCGCTCGTAGGCGAAGAACTGCGCGTGTTCCGTCCAGAGCGGGCGATACTCGCCGTATTGCAGCGTTGTTGAGTCGTTGCGCAGCGCAATGAGCCTGCGGTAAAACTGCAGCACAGAGTTCGGGTTCTGTTCCTCTTGTTCTGCGTTGATCGATGAATAGTTCGGATTGACCATGATCCACGGCTCACCGGACGTGAAGCCCGCGTGTTTTGCCGCGCTCCACTGCATCGGCGTTCGCGCATGGTCGCGCCCTTTGTGCAGGATGCCGTGCCAGGTCTCACCTGTGCGTCCTGCTTGTTTCGCTTCGTTGAGGGCGTTGATCCCCTCGATGTCGCGTATCGCGCCCTCGTCCGGAAACGGCGTGTTCGTCATGCCCAGTTCCTCGCCCTGATAGACAAACGGCGTGCCCCGCAACAGATGCATTGCCGCAGCCAGCATCTTCGCCGAGCGGATACGCAGCTCCTCCGTCTCCGTGCACCCGAAGCGGGACACCGCGCGGGACTGGTCGTGATTCGACCAGAACAGGCTACCCCAGCCGCTTTTCGTCGCCTCCTGCCAGGCGTTTATGATCTCCTTGAAGCGCTTAAGCGTCCATGGTACGGGATCGTATTTTCCGCGCGGGCCGTCGTCGATCTCCATCAGGTCAAACGGAAAGATCATGTCGAAGATGCCCGCCTCTTCGTCCAGAAGCTTTGCGCCTTCTTCCGGCGTGGTAAACGGCGCTTCGCCGAGGCAGAGACAATCCCGCCCCGCATAGCAGTTTTGCCGCAGTTCGCGCAGGTGGTCATATAGCTTCGGCCGGTTGGCGAAGTGCTCGAACGCGAGCGCATAGCCCGCCTCGTTCGGCGCGCCCGCTCCGTCCGGCAGCCCTTCGTCCTTGGCGATGCAGTTGATCACGTCCATGCGAAAGCCGTCCACACCCTTGTCGAACCAGCGGTTGACCATGGCGTAAACGTCCTGCCGCATCGCGGGGTTCTCCCAGTTGAGATCGGGCTGTTTCTCCGAAAACAGGTGCAGGTAATGCTGCCCCGTCGCCTCGTCCAGCTTCCATGCGGATGGCGAAAAGAACGACGCCCAGTTATTCGGCGTTCCGCCGTCTTTCCCGTCCCGCCAGATATAGTAGTCGCGGTAGCTGTTCTCCCTTGACTGGCGTGACTCGGTAAACCAGCGGTGCTCGTCCGACGTGTGGTTGACCACCAGATCCATTACGAGCTTGATATCCCGCGCGTGGAGCCCTTCCAGCAGCGCGTCGAACTCCGCCATCGTGCCGAACTCCGCCATGATGGCTTCGTAATCCCGAATGTCGTATCCGTTGTCGTCGTTCGGCGAATCGTAGACCGGGCAGAGCCAGACCGCGCCGATTCCGAGCGCTTTGAGATAGTCCAATTTTTCAATGATGCCGCTAAGATCGCCGATCCCGTCCCCGTTCGTGTCCAGGAAGCTCCGCGGGTAGATCTGGTAAAACACCCGCTCTTTCCACCAGGCTTGCTTCATGTTATGCCTCATATTTCAACTTTATTCTTCATGCAAATTGCCGATAAACCCGCCGTCAGGATCTATGATACAACGCTTTTTTCAATATTGTCCCGCACGCCAAAGCAAGCGAACAACGCCGAAACCGAGCATCCAATCAACGCAATCATCGGTAATGACGCGGGAAAATACCAGGCGCTGCCAGCAAGTATCAAAAACGATACAAAACACCAAAGCAGGCCTTTTGCCGGACGCACGAACACCAGCAAAACCGCGTTTTTCAGCAGCGCGCCAACAGGCAGCCTGATCCGCGCGAGCATGTAAAAAAGATTGCACGCCGCAGCATATAAGATCAAGCCGGATATCACGCAGAGCATTGCGATCGCCGTTGAAAAAGCTGACCCTGCCGCCCAGTAAAACAACGCGCCGTACAGCACGCCGCAAAGCAGCAGCAGCGCGATCCATCCCGTTGCTATCGTTTTCAAAAACTCGCTTTTATAGGCATTCCAGAACGTCTTGACGACCGGAAAGTCTTCCTCCCGCAGCAATGATATTACGCAGCGATAGAGCGCGGTAATCGCGTTTGGTATGGTAATCAGGGGGATGCACCCGACAAGAAACAGAACGTTCAGCGCAATCAACGTCAGCAGGCGCGAAATCATCGTATGAAACAGCAGGCGTAAGCCGCTGTATTTTCCTTCGGCGCCGTCTGATTGCAGGCTCATACGCCATCGCTCGCTTTCTGGCTCAGCGTATGCGCCGCGCGGTAAAAGTCCGTGGGCGTCATGCCGACATACCGTTTAAAGAGCCTCGTAAAATAATAGCGGTCTTCGATGCCGACCAGATAGGCAATCTCCGCAAACGTCAGATTCGTGGTTGTGATGAGCTGCTTTGCGTTGCTGATGCGCAGCATGTTGATATAGTAGAATATCGTGCTGCCGGTCACATTCGAAAAAACGCGGTTCAGATGATCGAAATTCATCTCAAACCGCTCCGCAATCTGCGCGCTCGAGATGTTTTCGGTGTAGTGTGCATTGAGGTAGCGGATTAAACCGTCCGCCGCTACGTCGGACTTCTTACGCTTTCCGTCTTTTTCCGCGTAATAGGCGGTCAGGTGAGAGTGCGCAACCATCATCAAAAACAGATGCAGCTGCGTCGACACGAAGCGCTTATACTGCTCTTCCCTGCGGTCATATGCCTCTACGGCGGCGTGCAGGATCGTCCTGTAGTCTACCCCTGCGATATGGCAGCGTTTGGGGATGCAAACCGTCGGGTCGGTTGGATCGATCTCGTCGAGATTGTAGCTGGTCATGGACTTTCTGCGCGTCTCCAGAACGGCTTCCAGCGCGGTCTCGTCGTCCGCCGCGCGCGTGATGCGGTCCTGCTTGAAGTGCGCATAGTAATAGTCGCAGCTTGCGGCCTTATATCCCGTGTGCGGCAGATTCGGCTCAAGCAGCAGGAAATCGCCAGCCCGAAGATGCATCTGTACGCCGTTTTCCTCGATGTAAAGATCGCCGTCCCGCACGACGTAGAGGATGTATTCGTCAATGACCCGCGAAAAATGACACCACGGCTCGTGATACCGGATGCGTCCCATCAACCGGACGCGCGGTAAGACAGTGGTGTCATAATTCAACAGCATGAATGATCTACTCCCATTCGACCCAAATCGTCGAAAAATATTGCAGTTGCGGCAGGACAAACTCCTGAATCCGCCCGTATTGCGATCCTGTCGTCTGATAGCTCAGTTCCGTTGCGCCGGTCGATTCCGCATCCGGCGAAGCGGCGTAGACGCCGGTGACCTTCACATCCAGCCGAAGCTTCAGCCGGATATTCCGAATCACCTCCGGGCAGTTTTTCGCGGTATTCCAGAGCGAATCGTTGCCGGTAAAATTGATCAAATGGATCACCAACCGGTTTTTGGATTCCTTGAGTATCATCCAAACCGTATCCGCGCGCCCGTCTGCGGAAAACACAACGCCATCCGCAGCTGCGACAACGTCTTCGTTGATGCCTCCGCCCGCCGTCATGGAGACATCATATCCGTTGTCATCATACAACAACAGTGTATATCGCACAAGATAATCGGCGTATCGAACCACGGTTTCGCGAAACGACGGCCTGATTTTTGCGTGGTTCACATAGTAGCTGTCGCAGAGCAGGCTCTCCTGCTCGCCGTGGACGAGCTGTGTGCCGCCTGCGGCAAGGATCACGGCGTTTGTAAGCCGGAAGGCATGCTCCGCGCCGGTTACCGCGTCGTCGCTCTCTGTGTTTAAAAACGGCTTGTCATAGGCTGCGAGTATAACGCCCTTGTCCGGCGCCGCCCGCTTTGCTTTCTGAATCAGCAGGTAGAGATCCCGATAGGTATCGTGCGGCGGCCAGACCTCGATATACTGCGCGTCCAGATTTCCTCCGGCAACTTTCTCCGTCGGCCAGTCGTTGACCGCGTTGAAGATAACACCGTTTTCCGGATCGGAGGCGCAAACCTGCGCCTGCGCCGCATTGATCAGCGGAAGAAACGCCTCTTCCAGCGCAACGCGCCCGCCGTCTAAATGATAAATGCGCTTCGGAAACCCATATGTATCCATATGGATGCCAGAAAAGCCAAGCGTCTCCACTACCGCTTTAAACTCACCCAAAATATGCCCTGTCCAGCCGCTCTTTGGGTCGATGTTCATGTAGTTCAGCCAATCGGCAAACACCATCGGCGTTCCGTCGAACATATATGCCGCCCAGTCGGGATGTTCGGCAACGGTCTCTTTCGTCGCGGCGTATACCGCGCCGTATGCAAACGCGCGCATGCCCCGCTCGCGGCAGGCCGCAATCTTGTTGCGGATCACGCTCAACGAGCTGCGCCGCCCGATCGGATCAAGATATGCATCATCCGGCGAGATCAGTTGATCGTGACGATACATCCAGTCGTAAAACTGGACCGTGTTGACATGCACCCGGCAAAGCCAGTCGAGATCGTCCGTGTCGCCGTCATCCGGCGAAAAATCGGATAAAAAACCGTACCGGATCGACATCTTCGCCGAAGCGGTAATATCGAACGCGGTTTCGAATACGCCTGCTTCCGTGTCCACGGCAACGCCGTAACTGCCCGCTTGTAACGACTGTATGGTGATGACGCCGTCAGCCGTTTCCCAGTCGGCAGAAACAGCACGCTGCAGACAATATAGGTTCACGTTCCGAATTTCCGGAAACCCCGGAAACGGATTGAGCAAAAGACGAACCGGTTCTCCAACACGATATTGCGCGCGGTCTGGACGGCAAAACGCCGTGTTGCGCATATTTGTTTCCATATAATCTCCTTGGCGAAGCGAACGGTGCGCCCGCCAATCACATAAAATTTTTATTCCGCCGGTACGGCGGCGCATGCGTCATGCATGCATTATTCCTTCACGGATCCCTGCGTCAGCCCGCCGATGACCAGTTTCTTCTGAAACAGGATGAAGAGCAGAATGATTGGGATCAGCGCAAGGAGCGACGCGGCAAACACCCATTCCCATCGTGTTGCATATTGCCCGTGCAGCCGCTGCAGCAGCAACGGGAGCGTCATCATGGACTCGTTTGCGCCAACGAGCACTTTTGCGGTGAAATACTCTTCCCAGAACCCCTGCAGCGCAAAGATGCTCATCGTGCCGATTGCGGGTTTGGAGAGCGGCAGCATCACTTTAAAAAAGATCGCCGCATGCCCGCCTCCGTCCACGATGACCGACTCGGAGAGCGCGTCCGGCACGCCGCGAAAGAAGTTTCGCAAAAAGAACGTATGCCCGCAGACGTTGGTTGCAACATAGACCAGGATCAGTCCCGCGCGGGTGCCGATCAGGTTCAACTCCGTTCCCGGAATATGAATGCCTTTGAGAATGATGAACTGCGGGATGATGTTCAGAAAGCTCGGCACCATCAGTGTAAACAGATAGATTTTAAAGAGCGCTTCCCGTCCCGGAAACTCGATCCGCGCGAATCCATAGGCCGACAGTGTGGAAATGAACACAGACAGCACAACGGTGATGGCCGTGTTGATCACGCTGTTCTTGACCGCAACGGGAAAGAACGGCTGTGAAAGCACATACCGGAAGGCCGAGAAATCCAGCCGGGTTGGAAATAGTTTCGGCGGATAGGGCAGTACAAAGCTGAACGTTTCGAAGGAGTTGGTGATCATGAACAGAAACGGAACCGAGAACACGATGAGTGATACGGCGAGAATCGTCCAGATAACCGCTTGCCCAAACACGTCCCGTGCTTTTTTGCCGCGCAGGATCAGCTTCATAGATCCGATCCTCCCTTCTCCACGGTATCCAGCTTCAACAGGCGGTTCAGCAGCGCCGTCAATATCACGATCGTAACCGCGGAAATCAGGCCGATTGCCGAAGCCTCGCCAAACTGGAACTGTCCGAACGCCTTATCGTAGAGCAGATACTGCAAAACGGAGGTTCTGCCGTTGGGCTTGCCTTCCGTGAGCATCAGCACCTGGATAAACACGTTGAAGGATCCTATGATCATGTTCACCAGCACAAAATAGGCCGTTGGTTTCAGGCAGGCGATGGTGATATGCCTGAATTTGCTCCAAATGCCCGCGCCGTCCAGATCCGCCGCCTCGTATAAATCGCGCGGAATGCTCTGGAGCGCCGCCAGAAAGATCAGCATCGCCCAGCCGATGTTCTTCCAGGCGCCCATGAGCCAGATCGCCGCATTGCCCGACCACTCCCTGAGGAGCCACGGCACATAGTCATTGAGAATGTGCAGTTTGTCCACCAGAATGTAATTGATCAGGCCGCGGTCGGAGTTGTTGAACATGTAGGTAAACACCAGGCTCACGATCACCCAGGATGTGATGACGGGCAGATAGAACCCTACTTTAAATATGGTTCTGCCGCGCTTGAGGTTGTTGATTAAGTACGCAAATACCATGCCGCCAAAGAGAATCAGCGGAACTGTCACCAGCGCGTAGAGGAAGTTGTTGCGGTAGGCATACCAAAACCTGCCGGACGCATCGGTCAGGATGCTGATGTAGTTTTTTAACCCGATAAAATCGATCTGTCCCTGTACGATTTTGTAGTTGGACAGCGAAATGCGGATGGTAAAGAGCATCGGGTACAGCACAAACAGCCCAACCAGAATCAATCCGGGCAGAATAAACGGAAGCGCGGCAATCCAGCCCCTTACGCCCTTTTTCCATCTTCGTTTTGTAACTGCGTTCGATTGCAATTGCTTGACCTCTCAACGGTTGGTTGCGTTTTGGTGTTTCAATAGCACTGTGCCGCAAGGCGCTTGCCTCGCGGCACAGTGAGCTTGTCTTTCCGTTAACCCAGGAATCCGTCCATTTGCTGCGCGGCGGCAGTCAGCGTCGTCTGTACGTCGGCGCCGTTGACGAAGATCTCCGTCATCGCGTCGCTCCAAACCTGCTTGATCTGCTCGTTGTTGGGCGAAGGAATACGCGCGGAGGCGGATTCCAGCTGCGCCATGTAGACCGACCAAACGGGGTTGTCCAACACTTTATCGTTGTTGACCAGAGACTTGAGCACCGGCAGCTGGCCCTTTTCCAGCATTGCAAGCTGGACGGCTTCGCTCGTCATGAACTTTGCAAATTCATACGCCGCAGCGGGGTTCTTGCCCGTTGCAAACACCGCGAGGTTCTCGCCGCCAACGACGGACGCGCTGCGTCCTTCATAGGTCGGAACCGTCGAAGCTATGATACCCTGCGAGAGCTTTTCTTCATAGGAGCCGAAGAACCAGGGCCCTTCAAAGAACATGGCATATTCGCTGTTGATGCCATCCCATGCGTCTACCGAACCGTCGACGTCACGAATCGTGAACACCTTTTTCGCGTGCAGATCGAGCATAGTCTGAATCGCCTGAACGCTGGCCGCGCCGTCAAGATATCCGCTGGCCTTGGTGAATCCTTCGTCCGTCAGCGCACCGCCGAAGAGCCAGAAGTAGGGATACAGGTCCCAGTCGCCAACGCCGGAGACGTTCAGCGAATACGAGCCGCGGGTTTCAGCGGCGGCGATGAACTCCTCCATCGTGGCGGGCGCACCTTCGATGCCGAGTTCCTTCATGATGGCCGTGTTGATCACGGCCGCTTTGCAGTTTGTATCCAGCGGCAGACCGTAATAGCTGCCCTGATAGAGGTTGGTGGAGAGAGGGCCTTCCAGGAAGGTGTCCTTGAGGGCTGCAAAGTCTTCCATATCGCTCAGCGCGACGAGGCCGCCCTGCGCAGCATATGCCGCCGTGTTGACGATATCGATGCGCGCAACATCCGGGCTTTGTCCCGTGCCGAAGGATGTTACGATCATCTCGTGATATTGACCGCCGTCCTGACGGACCGCGTCGATGGTGATTTCAGGATGGAGTTCGTTCCACATCGGCAGAACGACATCCTTAAACTGCGCCTCTTCGCCGTCGCCATAGGTGTGCCAGAATGTGAGTGTGATGGGTTCTGCCGGCGCTGGTTCCTCCGCCGCTGGCTCTTCCGCCGCTTCGGTTTGCGCTGCCGGCGCGGTTTCTTCGACCACTGCTTCGGGTGTGCCGCTGCAGGCCGCGAGGCTGCCGAGCACCATCATAACGCCAATGATCAGGGAAATCAGTTTCTTCCAAGACATACGGATACTTCCTCCTCAATGTGATTTGTTTTAGGATGTGAATGGACGGCTTTTGTACTACAGCCGTCTGCTATAGTATGATTCTATGCTTCACACCTCATAAAACAAATTGATGGGAATGATAATATTTGTATTTTAGCGACTTTTTGATAACGAATCGTCTTATGCTCAAGCGCAGTATCAAGCACTGCCGCCGGCGCGAATCTCCGTGACGTTCCTATCATATCGCGATCCGGCGAAAACGCCAATATCCGATGGAACAATTTTTGCCCAACGAATGAATAAAGCTTCAGACGCTCCTCCCGGCGCACCACACCGGCACGATGCCTGCAATATACTGCTCGATCCGGAACTTTTGGCGCCGTGTTCACTGCATAAGGTTGACGGGCGTTGAGTCCGATACTACAATCAGATCAGGCCGTACGCGCGCAGGCGAGCAGACGGCCCGAAAAAGCATTCATGCAGGCAGGAGCAGCAGATGAAGTTTATTTTCGCTTCCGATTCTTATAAGGGCACGCTTTCGTCGAGCCATATCAGCCGGCTTTTAACCCAGCAGGCGAAGCGTGTCTTCCCAGACTGTCATATCGTCTCCCTGCCTGTTGCCGACGGCGGCGAGGGCACGATGGAGGCGCTTGTTTCCGCCCGTAACGGGCGATATGTTCCCTGTCCTGCGCAGGACCCGCTCGGCAACGTGCGGGAAACCAGTTTCGCGGTGCTGGACGATACGACCGCAGTTGTGGAGATGGCCGCCGCATCCGGCCTCCCGCTGGTGCCAGCCGAATCTCGTAATCCGCTGCTCACAACCACCTACGGCACTGGACAGCTGATCGCCGACGCGCTGGACAAAGGCTTCCGCGAGATCATCATCGGCGTTGGCGGCAGCGCGACCAACGACGGCGGCATTGGCGCGGCGGCGGCGCTGGGCGTCCGTTTTCTGGATCAAAACGGAAACGAAGTGCCCCTTTCCGGCATCGGCTTGTCGCAAATCGATACGATCGACGTGTCCGGCCTGCATCCCGCAATCCAGCAGGCAAACTTCACCGTGATGTGCGATATCAACAACCCGCTGACCGGCGAGAAGGGCGCGACGCGCGTATTCGGCCGGCAAAAGGGAGGCACGCCGGAGCAGCTCGATCAGCTGGAATCCGGCATGGTACATTACGCATGCTTGATCCGGCGACAGTTCGGCATCGATCTTTCGGTGGAACAAGGCGCGGGCGCCGCGGGCGGACTCTCCGGCATGCTGATGGTGTTTTTAAACGCCCGGCTGCGCAGCGGCATTGAGACCGTGCTCGAGCTATGCCGTTTTGATGAGCTGCTCGCGGATGCCGATCTCGTGATCACGGGAGAAGGGCACAGCGATATTCAGTCGATTTATGGAAAGGTTGTCTACGGCGTCGGAACCGCCTGCAAAAAGCGAGGCGTTCCCGCCATTGCGATCGTCGGCGGCATGGGCGCAGGCTCGGAGAAACTGCTGGATCACGGCATCACGTCCATCATACCGACCGTTGACGACACGATGCCGCTGAGCGAGGCGCTGGCACGCTCCGAAGAGCTGTATGCAAGCGCCGCATACCGCGTGTTCCGGCTGCTATGGGTCGGTTCCACGCTCCCCAAAACAAAAACAAACAATACCGCAGGAGTTGAAATTGAATGAAGATAGTCGTGTTGGACGGATACACCGAAAACCCCGGCGATTTGAGCTGGGCGGGACTGGAAGCACTCGGCGAACTGACGGTTTACGACCGTACGCCGCTCACCGATGAAGCCGAGATTATCCGCCGTATCGGCGATGCGGACGCGGTCTATACGAATAAAACACCCGTCAGCCGGAACACCATCGAATCCTGTTCGAATCTGCGCTTCATCGGCGTGCTCGCAACAGGCTACAACATCGTGGACGTCGTCGCCGCGAAAGAGCGCAACATCCCTGTGACCAATGTGCCGACCTACGGCACCACCGCCGTTGCGCAGATGGCGATCGCCCTGCTGCTGGAAGTTTGTCACCACGTGGGCCATCATGACCGCGCGGTGCACGAAGGCCGCTGGGAACATAACCTCGACTGGTGTTTTTGGGATTTTCCGCTCATTGAGCTCGCGGAGAAAACGATGGGCATCATCGGACTCGGGCGCATCGGTCAGTCCACCGCGAAGATCGCGGGCGCGCTTGGCATGAACGTCGTCGCCTATGACACGATGCAAAGCGAACAGGGAAAATCGGTTGCAACCTATGTACCGCTCGACGAGTTGTTTGCCGTTTCGGACGTGATCGTTCTGCATTGCCCCCTGTTCCCCGCCACGGAGGGCATCATCAACAAAGCGAATATCGCGCAGATGAAGGACGGCGTCATCATCATCAACAACAGCCGCGGCCCGCTCGTCGTGGAGCAGGATCTCGCGGACGCGCTGAACTCCGGCAAGATCGCCGCGGCTGCCGTCGACGTCGTCTCCTCAGAACCGATCAAAGGCACAAACCCGCTTTTGAACGCAAAAAACTGCATCATCACGCCGCATATGTCCTGGGCACCGAAGGAATGCCGCAAGCGCCTGATGGACGTCGCCGTGCGTAACCTTGAGGTGTTTCTCGCGGGGTCTCCCGAGAATGTTGTCAATCCGTAGTGAAGCAAAGAAAATAACGAGTTCCATCACAAACCGTTTCCGTACATAATTTAGGTACAACAGCAGCCTGTCTACGCTACGTAGGCAGGCTGCTGTTGGTTCGGTGTCGTTTGCCGGTCGTAAAACCAAGCATAGTATCATACCAATGCAGCGCTCTTGACAGTATCTTTTGTGAATGTTATTATTCATACGTAAACTATTTAGTGTATTCGCGATCATACTTTCTGCGCACAGACACCTTTTGAAATTCGCAACACAGTACCATCGAATTAAATAGCCTAACATCTTTGCATGTTCATACGGAGAAATGGAGTTTGTATGAAAAGTTGTGTAGTAACAATTTTCATCCGGACTTTTTTGTTTTATGAAGTGGATGGCTTCATCAATCCGGCAGAAAGGAGGAGACAGGTCTGTCTAAGCACTCACGTCAGTATCCCAACGCATTCCCAACAATTGAAAAGCTCATAAAAAGAGAGGAGAAACGGAATGGAAAAGGTTAAAAAGACCGCAAAAATACTGCTGTGTGTCGGAATTGCTCTCATGCTGGTCAGCATGGTTACTGTTTCCATTATTCAGACAAACAGCGGAAACGTAACGGTGAAAGAGTTGTTCGTGGAAACGGACGATGGTTTCGGCCAGTCTTCGCTGCTATTTGTCCCGAGCACGGCAACCCCGGACAATCCGGCGCCCGCAGTCGTTACAAGCCACGGGTTGTTCAATAACAAAGAGATGCAGGATGCAAACTTTGTTGAACTCGCCCGCCGCGGTTTCGTCGTGCTTGCCATCGATCAGGTAAGCCACGGCGTCTCGGATCAGGGCGCAACAAACGGTATCGCCTCAACCTACAACAACGGTGTTTACGAGGGTGCTGTGATCCTCTCCAGACTGCCGTACGTTGATGCGAGCCGGATCGGTGTTACCGGACACTCCATGGGTGGTATGTCCTGTAACGTCGCAATATCTGTCGAAACGGAAAAAGGAACCAATCTGATTTCCGCCGTGTTGCTCAACTGCGCTGACGCGGTTTATACAGACGGGCCCGCTCCTGCGCCGGGCGCACCTGCAACCGGTGATTTTGCGAATATCTACGGTTCCAGAGACGTCGGCATCATGTCCGCGATCTATGATGAGTTCTTCCATGGATCCATGGACGCAAACGGTGTTCCGCAGGCCTCGCCGTATTTCCTGAACACTGCCAACGCGCAGTCTTTCCTGAATTTCGGCAAAGATCCCGCCGGGCTTGATACCAGAAATCCCGACACGTTCTATCATGATACCGTAGACGGAAAGGACACAGTCCGCGTTATTTACCGCAACCCGATCATCCATCCATGGTCTCACTTCAGCACACAGGCGACCTACGACACCATCGAATTCTTCGATAAGACGCTTGGCGCGCCGAACCCGATCTCTCCGAATAATCAAATCTGGCCCGCTAAGGAAGCGTTAAACTTCGTCGGCTTGATCGGCTTTGTGTTATTCCTGATGGCGTTCGCGGTGCTAATGCTGTATACGCCGTTCTTCTCGTCGCTTCGCGCAACAGAGGTCGTACCCCCGCTGCAGGCCAATACGGGCGGCAAGCTCTGGTTCTGGGGTTCGCTCATCGCCGGCGCGCTGTTCTCGATTCTCGTCTACCTGCCGATTGCCAACCCGCTTGGCATGGGCGCAGCTGTAAGACAATCTGAAGTATATGCAATCAGTCTGTGGGCAGCGGTGTGCGGCGCGTTCGTACTCGTGGTTATGGCGCTGTTCTACTTCTTGCACGCGAAAAAACGCGGCGTAACGCTGGAGGACAGGGGGATCAAGATCTCTATGCCCAACCTCGGAAAAACGCTGCTGCTGGCCGTCATCGTCGTCAGCGTTACCTATGCCTGGGTCTTCCTGGCGGATTACTTCTTCAAGACCGATTTCAGGCTCTGGACGCTCGCGTTCAAGGTGTTTGACAAGAAGCTGCTGTTTGCTTCGCTCTTCCCGTATCTGCCACTGTTGCTGGTCTTCTTCATCTCAACGTCCATGGCCAACAACTGCTTCAACTACAACCAGGTCGGCGGGAAACATGGTTGGGTGAACACGCTGATCGTGTCGCTCTTTGCCGGCGCCCCCGCCATCCTGATGCTGGCAATTCAGTACATCACCTATTACGGCACGGATCAAATGTTCTGGACGTCGTCGGCCGCGGGCGTGCAGCCGATGTTCATCGTATGGCTCTTCCCGCTGATTCTGATCCTCCCCGCGGCGGTTGCAATATCGCGCTGGATCTACAAGGCGACAAAGAACCCATACCTCGCCGGTATCATCAACGCGCTGATGATCACGCTGTTTGCCTGCATGAACACACGTACCATGCTCTAATCCTGCAGGTGGTTTGATCACCGGTTATCCATCATCGTATAACAAGATAAGGGCTGCGGACCTTATCCGCGGCCCTTGTCATTTCCCGGAAAACAATCACCGGTACTCAGACAGCCATTGATTACCTCCCACATACGAAACAGCCGTCCAAATGGACGGCTGTTTCGTATGTATACTTCGTTTACAAGCACAATACTTATTCGATTCTGATCAAAGCCTCATTTTCATCCGTCTCTGTCATCGTGAGCCGATCCGTCAGCTTGTCGATCGAGCGCGCAACCATATTTAATTGTTCATCCGACAGCCCGGATAACCCGTCAAAAAAGTCGGCAAACATCAGGCTCACAACGGATTTTACGTTCTCTTCATAGAAGCGCTGCCCTTTCTCCGAGCTTCGCAACACAATGTTCTTCTTGTTGCCTGCAGCACGATATTTCTCCGCTAGTCCGCACTTGACCAGCGAAGCGGAGCATTTCGAAAACGTACTCGGAACAATACCGAGTTGATACGCAATCGCTGCCATGCAATCGGTATTATCGGGGTGTTCCAGTAAAAACTCCAAAACCTGCCATTCCTGTACCGATAATGACAGATGATAATTTTTATAGTATCGTCGCATTGGTATAATGCGCTGCGTTACATTTGAATGGCGGATGATCGCCGCAACAACCGAGCGATAGCGGCCAATCCAAGTCAGTTCCATGCTTTGTGCCTCTTACTAATTGATATCATTTCTATCATACCTTATTCGTATCGGGGGATGCAATAGCGCAACCAAGAAATTTACAAATGATAGTTGTATGAAGTATGTGCAAGTCTTCGTTTGTTGCGCCTTTCACTTGTATCCATTTTGTTTCGCAATATGCTTGATGGGATGTGCGCCGTCTGCGTTCCAGCCGGACTTCGCCCTGCGTCTCCTCGAGTCGTTTCTTATCGGATCGGAGTATCCTGCACCGTCAAAAAAGCGCTCTGATAGCAGAACGCTTTTTATGATTCGTTTGTTTGGTGTGTCAGCCGTGTTATTGCTCTGTTGTCTCGGTAAGCTTTTGATTGATTTCCTCTGTCATCTTTCGGTGAACGGCGCTGTTGATCGGGAAAAAGCTGATGAAAACAATCCCGGCGACGATAAACACCGACGGTACCAGCGTAAACAGCATGCGGATTGCAGAGAGCGTCTGCGGGGTTTGCGCGATATTCGCAATATACCCGGAAAACGCGAGTATGTTGCCAACCAAAAAGCCCGCGGCTGCAGTTCCCAGTTTGAAAAAGAAGTAAAACAGCCCGTACATCGTGCCTTCGTTCCGCTTGCCGGTTTTCCATTCGGAATACTCCACGGTATCCGGCAGCATAGACCAGGGTGAGAGCCAGTTGGTGGAGAGCCCCGTGCCGCAGAGGAACAGAAACACGAAGATCAAGGGAATGTTCATGTTGAACAGTGTTATGCTGCGTGTGCCGAAGAAGAACACAAGAATCAGGCCGATGACGACGATTGCCATACCGATATTATAGGCGGTTTTCTTGCTTGTCTTCTTGGAGACCCACACAAAGACCGGGATAAACAACGCCGCCGTTACAAAGATGCACAGGAATCCGATTGAGATCAGGTTCTCTGCATTCAGGTAATACTTAAAATAGTAATTGATGATGACGGCCAGGATATTCATTCCGATCATATGCATAAACGCGCCGGCCGTGATGATTAAAAACGGTTTGTTGCCGATCACGGCGCGAAACGCCTCTTTGGGTTTCGCCGGTTTTGACGCAACCACTTTGACGCGCTCTTTGACCGTGAAAAAGCTCACCAGCGTTGCAAGCATTACGATAATTCCGTAGATGAGTCCGACAGATCGAAACGCAATCGTCTGATTGGAGCTGATCGCATTTGCCAGCGGCAGTGTCGCCCCGGCGGCGACCAGCGTTCCCATCAGGCCGAACACCACCCTGTATCCTGTCACGACCGATCGCTCGTGCGAATCCGGTGTCAGGGATGGTGTGAGCGCGAGAAACGGCACGTTGACGATCGTGATGATGGTGCAAAATAGCAGGAATGTCGCCATGCCATACACGCCCTTCATACTCTGCGAAATATTCGGCGCGGCAAAGAGCAGGAAGATCACGATGCCGAGCGGAACCGCCCCGAACAGCAGATATGGCCGTTTACTGCCCCAGCGGCTGTGCGTATGGTCGGCAACGTATCCCATGATCGGGTCGGACACCGCGTCCCATATCTTGGATACCAATATGATGGTTCCGGCAAGAGCCGGCAGAATTCCAAAGATGTCCGTGAAGAAAAAAAGCAGATAGAAACTGACGACCTGAAAGGCCATGTTGGCACCAAAGTCGCCGATTGCATACCCGAGCTTCGTGCCGAGGGATACCTTCGCTGCGCTGGTTTCCCGGACTTGATGATCCTGTTTCATTGCGTATCCTTTCTAATTGTCAGAAGGGTATGCCGCTCAATGTTTCCCGGCGTTTGAATCACTCTCGTTGAGGATCAGATGCGCCACGCGCCAAGCACCCTCCACCACATTGTTGATGCCCGCGCCGCTTTCGCTCTGCGCGCCGGCAAACCAGAGTCCGTCCACAGGCGTGCGATAGGGCGTCGCTTTTTGATTCATAACAGGCGCGCATCCGCCAAACGCGTGGTGCTGCTGATGCGTCAGCTTCCTGAAGTCCTCGGGCGTAATGATCTCCATCTCCACAATGTGTTCCTGCAACTGCGGAAACTCCTCCTGCGCGAGATCCAGCAGTTTTTTCGCCATGGCCTGCTTTTGATCCGCCCATTGGAAGTCCGCCGCCTGATCGGGCGCAACCGTATAAATGGTGACGGCATAGCGCCCCTCCGGCGCGGACTGCGGCGAATAGAGGGACGGGTTGCAGATTAAGAACCCCTCTCTGCCTTCATGGTAGATCCCGGTTCTTAACCGATTGACGCTGCCGGAGATATCATAGGTGCGATAGAAATAGTTGATGCCGGACTCCAGATGCTCCGACGGGTCGATATCCAGCCCGAGATGAATCATGAATACGGACTCCATCAGCGGGATTTCGTCGACGACCTTCCGGAACTCATCCGGCAGCGCGTCCGCCTGCAGCAGCCCGCCAAAGGTCTCTTTGGCTCCCCCCGTCGCGACGACGGCGTCGCATGCATGATAGCTTCCGTCGGCAAGTGTTAAACCCTGTACCCGGTTGTTTTCAACAACAATTCCGGTTACTTCGCTGTTTGTGTGTATTTGTCCGCCGTTTGTCCTGATCACCCCGGCTAACAGATCGACCAGCGCGCGACACCCGCCGTCGATATAGGTATTGTTGGGATCTCGACGAGTGGATTTATGAAGCCAACCTCCAGCAGACCTATGGCGACAACATCGTCGGTACGACGCTGGGCGACCCGCTCATCACCACCGGCAACGCCACCACCTACCTCTGGCACATCACGAGCTTCTGTGAAAACAAAGAAGCCGCCATGCGCGTGTTGAGAACCTTCTACACGAACGACGAAGCCGCCAGCCTGCTTGGCAACGGCATCGAAGGCGAGAACTTCATCGTGGATGACAACGGCTATGTCCGCTTCCCCGAAGGCAAAGACATGACCAACAGCGGTTGGACCGGCCTCGGCGCCTCCTACAACCTGCCCAACTCCTCTGGCTGCCCGGTGTGGTATTATCAGCCCGACAACATGTGGCAGATGATGGCAGACTCCAACAAATCCGGCAAGCCCTCGCTTGCTCTGGGTTTCAACTTCGACAGCACGCCGGTTGCGGATCAGATCACCGCATGCAGCAACGTCATCGCGCAATACTATCTGCCGCTGATCAACGGCGAAGTTAACGTAGACGAAGTGCTCCCCGTCTTCCAGCAAGCGCTGCGTGACGCGGGCATCGAACAAGTCATCGCCGAAAAGCAGGCACAATTGGACGCCTGGCTGGCATCGAAATAACAGGTTACTACTGGTTAACAAAAAACGAGGGCACCCTGTGCCCTCGTTTTTTGAAAGGATATTACAATGGAACACACGAACACACTGTCAGAGCCAACCAAGTTATGGAATAAATCGTACATCCTTGTCCTTGTCATCAGTACGTTGAGCTCGTTTTCCTTTTTCATGGTGGCTACGATTCTTTCCAAATACCTTGTGGGCATCGGAACAACCATTGCGCTCGCCGGCATCATCGTCGGTCTGTTTTCGCTGACCTCGCTGTTTAGCCGCCCGTTTTGCGGGCTCATGGCGGACAGGTTGAATAACATCCATCTGCTTCTGGCGAGTAATATACTCATGGCGATCGGCCTGGTCGGTTTTGCGTTTACAAAGAATATCCCGCTGCTCTTCTTCTTTCGCATCTGCAGCGGCATAGGCTTTGCGGTTGGCAGTACGGTTCAGGTATCTTTGATCATCCGTTTTATTCCGAAGAACCGGACGGGCGAGGGCATCGGTTATATGGGAATCAGCATGCTCATCAGCACCGCGTGCGCACCGGCGCTGGGGCTTATGATTGCGGATCTTGCCGGAATGAAGGCAACGTTTCTCGCCGCTGCCGCAATGCCCGCGCTAACCTGCGTGATGCTGTTGTTCATCAAAAACCTCAAACCCGCCGCGCCCGCCGCGGAAAAAACCAAGATTCAATTCCGCGATTTCTTTGAACCCAAGGCGATTCCTTTTGTGCTGCCTTACTCAACGCTGTCGTTTGTCAACGGCATTATCTCCTCCTATCTCGTGCTGTTTGCGGATGCACAGGGCATTCAAAACATCAGCATCTATTTCACGGTGTACGCCGTGTTCCTCTTCCTCGTTCGCCCGCTCGCCGGTAAGCTGATGGATGCAAAAGGTATCCGCTACACTGTATATCCGGGCATGGTGCTCACAGCTGTCTCCATGTTTATACTTGGTTACAGCAACACCATCTGGCTTGTGCTGATTACGAGCTTTTTGCGGGCGGTCGGCCAGGGCGCGGCTCAGCCTTCGCTCCAGGCGGGGTGCATCAATTATGTCGGGCGGGATAGAAGCGGCGTTGCAACCAGCACCTATTTTCTCGGCGGCGATATCGGTCAGGGATTCGGCCCGATGGTGGCAGGCGCAATGCTTGCGCAGATCGTCGGTCTACCCGGCTTTCGATTTGTGTTCAGTTTCTGCGGGGTACTGATTCTCATCGCGCTGGTGTATTTCTACTTTGCAAACAAAAGGAGGAACCTCGGATGAACGGAAACCCATTGCCCCGCTGTACGCCGGAAGAGGCGGGCTTGTCCAGTAAACAGGTCATGACCTGCATCCAATCACTCGAGCACGATCTGACCACCATGAACGGCTTCATGGCCGCGCGGCACGGCAAGGTGTTTGCCGAGTGCTGGTGGGCTCCCTATCGCGCCGAACTCGTGCACTGCAACCACTCGCTCGGCAAGAGCTACACCGCAACGGCGGTCGGCCTCGCCATAAAAGAAGGCAAACTCTCGCTGGATGACAAGATGGCGGATGTGTTTGCGGAGGAAATCGCGCAGCGCGGGCTCGATCTGACCGAGCAGATGCGGTGCATCACCGTCCGCCACGCGCTGACCATGACCAACGGGATGGCGCACCATCCTTCGATGGCGGGAGACTGGATCGGCAATTATTTCCGTACCCCGATGGCCTATGAGCCGGGTACGCATTTCACATACAACTCCTCGGGTTCCTGCATGCTCGGCGCGGCAATCCTCAAACGCACCGGGCAAAACATGAAGGAATACGTCTCCGACCGCTTGTTTCGCAAGATCGGCATCGATCCGGAGCGCTTTGTCTGGCTCAAGTTTCCAAACGGAATCGACGCGCAGCCCGGCACGTTTTCCCGGACGGAGGATAACCTCCGCCTCGCGATGCTGTACTGTAACGGCGGCAGCTGGAACGACGAGCAGATTCTCGAGCCGGACTTTGTGAAAGACGCGCTTTCGGTTCAAATTGAAAACCCCTATGCGCCGGAACAGAAGGACGGCCGCTGCGGCTATGGCTATCTGCTCTGGGCCTGCAGCATCCCCGGTGTGTTCCGCTTTGACGGCGGGCAGGGTCAATATGGCATCATCTGGCCGGAAAAGGAGCTCGTCGTTGCGGTACACGAAGGCGCCGTCTCCCCGCTCGGACCGCAGAAAACACTCGACACGCTGTATGAAACGCTCCTGCTTCCCATGCTGGACGAACCGGTTCCACCCGCGCCGGAGGATTACAAGGCGCTGCTCTCTCTGCAAGCCTCGATCCGGCTCCAGCCGGACGCGCCGAACGCAATCCCGCCGAGCGCTGCTTTTTCAGGCGCTTACCGGGTCAGCGCAGGCTCGTTTGATCCCTGGATCGGCGTTGCCCCTCCTGGCGGCGGGGACCTGTTTGCCGCGTTTCGAAGCTCCGCAAAGGACGGTCCCGTGTCCGCGTTTCGTCTGGAAACCGGAGACGATGCGCTGCGTGTTTTGCTGGATTCCGGCGAAACGCTGGTCGCCTCCTGGGACGGCTCGCTGACGGCGCGCACGATCGATTCCCCGTTTCCCGCCCTCGGCACGTATGCTGCGAGCGCGAGATGCACGACGGAACACACCCTCGAACTGCGCATCCACTGGCTCAACGGCTGGTTTGAAACAATCGTGATCTTCGAGCGCGCGGATGACGGCCTCCAAATCACGGTGAAAAAACTCCGGCTCAACCCGGAGGATAACTACCTGATCTACTCCTGCAGGGCAATTACGGAAGCGTGAAGCACATGCAACAATACGATGTCGGCGAATTAATCGATGGCGCGCTGCTGGTCACATACGGGCGCACGTATTATGACGAGCACTCGCAAACGCTGCATTTTAACTGGACAAACAGCGGTTTTGAACTCTTGTTTCGCGGTACGCGCCTGACCGCCGGTTTTTGCGCCGAGTACGGCGAAGAGGTGGAAGGCCTCCCCTGGGATGAGACCGCGCCGCGCCGTAAGACCTGGCCTTGGCTTTCTGTGTTTCTGGACGGCAGGGACACGCCCGCGCACGTGTTCGAAGTTTCTTCCGGCCAAGAGCAGCACCTGATCTTTGACAGTGAAACACCCGAAACCCATCGCATCCGGATTGTCAAACGCACTGAAAACGGCAAGACGTTCGCCGGCCTGCACTCGCTGCTAGCTGAAGGCGAGCTGCTCCCTGTTGCGCGGGCGGATCGAAAGCAGATCGAGTTTGTGGGCGATTCCATCACGTGCGGCTTCGGCAACGGTACGCTGGAGCGGGACAGAGGCTTTTATTCCGCCGAAGAGGACGGCTGGCTCTCGTATGGCGCGCGCGCCGCGCGGTTGCTCGGCATGGACTGCAGCTGCGTCTGCATCTCCGGCATCAGTGCCTGCGGGCACAAAGGATCGTTCATGCCCTATTCGATGGATGAACTCTACCGGTATGCCGACAAACCGCATCAACTCAAATCCGGGCGGCAGAATCCGCCGACGGATTGGAGTTTTCAGGACCATCCCAGCGATTATATCGTGCTCAACCTCGGAACCAACGACGCATACGCCATCCTCTTCGGGCAGGAAGAAAACGGCGAGGCCGTCTTCGAAGAGAACTATATTGCGTTTCTTCGCGAGATTCGGCAGCTCAACGGCCCGGAGGCGCATCTGGTTTGCACGCTTGGCAGCATGAATTACTTCCTCTGGCACAATATCGTCCGCGCGGTGGAACGCTATCAAAGCGAAACCGGCGACGGGCGGATTCGCTGTTACAAATTCCAGCTGATCCATCCGTTCGACGGGTACGGCGCCGCCGGGCATCCGTCCATGGCGACGCACGAAAAGATGGCCGCCGAAATCGCCGGTTGTATTCGGCAGCTGGAAGAAAAATAAGCGTAATTCTGCGTCTGACATACAATATTAACAGCATCCGCCCGGACGGGCGGATGCTGTTTGATTCTTTATCCGTTTTTTATTGCTTCGCAAACTGGTTGCGATATTCACTTGGCGTCATGCGCTCGTATTTATTGAATACCTGCGTGAAATGCGAAAAATATGAATACCCGAGTTCGAGCGCAATCATGCCGACGGAGAGCTGCGAGTGTTCGAGCATCTCTTTTGCCGCGGATACTTTTGAGAGCGCAATGTATTCCTTCACGTTTTGCCCGGTCTCGCGCTTGAATAGCTTGGTGAAATACTCGGCGCTCAGGTTGACGTGTTCGGCAACGTCTTTGACCGTTATGGGGCTTGTGATGTTGTTTGCGATGTAAGTCTTTGCCTTCTCAACATCGCTTTTTGGCATATTGTTTTTATGGATGGTATCGACGGCGCTGAGCATGAAGCTCACACCTTTTCTAAGCGAGTCGATGTCCTTGAAACTGTCCATATAGTCCGTATACGTATAGTCCGAATGGAATAAATCGCTCATGTCCGCATTGTTGTCGTAGAAGAACCCGAGGAAGATATGCGTGAGCTGCTGATGCAGTTCGCAGAGCGCCATAAACTTGTTCTTGCTGTTTAGCACCGTGTTTTTCAGGAAATCCTCAATCTCGTATTCGAGTATCCGCTTCTGTCCGGCGGCAATCAGCGTTTCCCAGCGCTCCGCGCTCTCCGCGAGGTTGGTCGTCGTGATCGTTGCGCTCGCCTGGCCGGATGTGAAAAAAATTCCCTCGGTGTTGCTGATGTTCTCGTCGATATACCGGTGGATCAGCTTCATCTCGTCGCGCACGTTTTTGCAGGGCGCCCAGTTGCCGATATAGCAGGTCAGCGTTTCATCCGGCAGCTCCGCGCGGAGCATGTCGAAAAACGCCTGATACTGCTCGGGCGAAAGGGTAATATCCTCGTTTGTCGCGGATAACAGAACCAGCACAAACTGCCTGAACCGGCTGACCGTGCTGAGTTTCAAAACCGGATAGATGATCTTCGCCTGCTTGAGCGCATTCGAAATCGCTTTGTGGATGCTCTTTTCGGAAAAGATCGGCTCTTCCGAGTTCCGGAAGGACTGCACGTTGATGATGACAACCTGAATGCGCTTTTCTTTATCGATGGGATATCCCATCTGATTCAAAAACTCCAGCGATGAGTTCACATCCTCCGGAATTCTAGAGAACAGCTTTGTCACCACGTGATTCATCAGGTCGGTTTCGTTCGTCTCCAGCAGCTGCCCGTATTGCTGTAGCTTGGCCCTCTTGCGCTGCTGGTAGATATGCTGCAGCGCGCTCCTGAGGCAGTCCTCGATGACCTCATACGGCGCGGGTTGAAGCAGATAGTCAAAGCAGCCGAGCTTGACGCTCTCCTGCGCATAGGCAAACTCCGCATGGGACGTCAGCAGAATCCGGAGCGTGTCCGGATACAGCTGCTGCACCTGGCGGTTCAGTTCAAGGCCGTTTTCGCCCGGCATCTCGATATCCGCAAGCATGATGTCGATCGGTATCTCCGCAAACACCTCCAGCGCTTGTTTGCTGCTGGCGGCGGAGCGGACTACGTCGATGCCCAGCTCTTTAAAGTGCACACCGGACAGTATTCCGTTGAGCACCGAAACCTGATCGTCTACGATCAGCACATTCATACCCATTCCTCCAAAGCAATTACCGCTTCAACGGGATGTAGATCAGAGAGCACGCGCCGCCGCCGGGCGCATTGAAAAACGCGACTTGAAAATCATTTTGGTAGATCAGGCCCATTCTCTTTTTGAGGTTGCTGATGCCGACGTGATACTGCTCAAACTGTTCGTCCGGCTCGGAGAGCATCTTGAGCACTTCGTTGCTGTATCCGGTTCCGTTATCGCGCAGACGCAGGCGCACATACGGTTTATCGTCCAGCTCAATCCGGTCGATCTGCACGTTAAAGCGCAAGAACTTCCTGCTGTCCGTGTTGTATTTATACGAGTTCTCCAAAAAGGTCTGCACGACAAGCGGCGGCACCAGGCAGTCCATCAGGCTTTGATCCACTTCGAGATTAAGCAGCAATGGCCTTGCCCTGTCCATCTGGATAATGCGGTAATAGTCCTGCGCCTCGTCCAGCTCCGACTTTAAGGTGACCAGCAGGAGGTTGTCGTGAAAGACGTACCTGAGGTGGTTGGAGAAGGCGAGAATCATCATCTTTATCTTGTCCATCTCGCCTTTTTCGGACATGTTATACAGGCTCTTTAGACAGTTTAAGAAGAAGTGCGACCTGGTCTGCAACTGATAATACTGCAGCAGTGCATGTTCCTTCTCCTGTGTTTTGCTGGTATTTTCCTGTTCCAGCTGCACTTTTTGTTCCACGAGACGATTCAGTGCGTCGCGAATCGTATAGAACTCCAGCAGGTTTTCGTGCTCCTGCCGGATGACCTCGCCGGAGCCAGCGAGCTGCTGGGAGGCAAGCGTGATCTGGTTGAGCGGGAATATCATAATGCGATTGATAAACGCATAGATGACGAAATACATCGCGCAGATGACGATCACCGCGATTAAGAACAGGACGACGGATATACGCGAATAGCTCCAGATTCCCTGCAGTGACATGATGCCGCTGAGCCCGATGCCAAACATCGGATAATAGTCGGACTGGACGAGATTTCCGATATAGAAGTTGTTGACCAGATTCGCTTCCGCGCTCTGTATCATTTCCAGCGTAATGCCTTCCTGTGCCACATAATCCGTGTTCGTCAGGATGCGATCCTTTGTAAAGAACGCATATTCTATGGAATCGATCCCTTTCATATGCCGGCTGATAAAGGCGTTCAGGTCCAGAATGGAGCAGACATACATATCATGCAGGCGATAGGCGTTCATCAGCAGCACAATGTCATCGCTTGAATATGCCTGCCAGCGCATCAGATCGCTTTGCGATGCGTCCATCCAGTGCTGCCGGATCTCGTTCATAAAGTCCATGATCGGCCGGGTCAGCGTTCCGCCGAGAAACTCGGACCCGAATCCATAGAAAAACTCGGAGCGGGTTTCGTTGAAGATGAAGATGGCGCCCGTTTGCGGAACCCGGTTGCGAATCAGTTTTCTCAGGTTGTATTCCGGCAGAATCTTGTCTTTGTCCGACAGATCATCCGCTTTGTCGGCCAGCAGCATGAAGTCCGTATCGGTCGAATAAACGTCCTGATTGAACGAAGTCATATCTTCCAGCGTGTAGATCAGGTTGTTTGAGTACACATCCAGCGCGGCCTGATTGCTGAAGATCAACTGCTGTTCGTACATCCAAATGGAATACACGCTATAGGAAATCAGGCACAGCAGCGTAACGACAAGAAGCGTCAGAAAGTATTTTATCATGCTTTTTTTCGCGGAGCGCATCTTCACCATCATCGCTTCTTTCTCAATAGAACTGTATATCAATTCTATCAGGGTAGCCGATAGCGATCAAGTAGCGGCGCTTTTTGAAAAAGTGCGGCGTGTCTGGAAGATACATAACGACGCCGTCATGATCAAAAAGCGCCCTTAAAGGGCGCTGCGGTAATGACTGTATTTTTTCGTGGTACGAAAGCGATTTTACCGGTTAATGCGCAGCACGCGCGCCTCGCAGGGCGCCAGCCGGTCGTTTCGCATTTCGCCATCCAGATTGCGCAGCACGCATTCGCCCGCATACGATGTCGACAGCTGCGCTTCCGTTGCGCTCATGTTGCATAAGATCAGATAGGTTTCGCGCTCCAGCTTACGGGTGTAGGCAAACACCTGCGGGTTCTCCCGCTCCGCCAAAGCAAACGCGCCGTATATCAACGTATCGCTTGAGGAGCGCAGCCGAAGCAGCCTGCGGTAAAAGTGCAGAATGGAGTCCGGGTCGCGTTCGGCCTGCTCGGCATTGATCGATTGGTAATTCGGATTCACCATCAGCCAGGGTTCGCCGGTCGAGAACCCTGCGTTTTTCCCGGCGCTCCACTGCATTGGTGTGCGCGCGTTGTCGCGTCCTTTTTTCAATATCGCATTCCAGGCTGCGTCCGCTTCACCGCGCGCCTCCGCCAGCCGGTAAAAATTCAGGCTCTCGATGTCGCGGATATCGTCCAGGCTGCGAAACGGCACATTCGTCATGCCCAGCTCCTCGCCCTGATAGATATACGGTGTGCCGCGCAGCAGGTGCATCGCCGCAGCGAGCATTTTCGCCGAGCGAACGCGCATTGCATCGGTACTCGTGCAGCCGAAACGGGACACCGGGCGCGGCTGGTCGTGATTGGACCAGAACAGACTGTTCCAGCCGGTTGCGAGCGTGGTCTGCCAGTCTTCCACGATCTGCTTCATCCGCTCAAGATTCCAGGGAACGATCTCCCATTTGCCGCTTTTCCCGCTGTCGATATCCATCAGATCGAACGAGAAGACCATGTCCAGTTCATGACTTGCCGGGTCGACATACGTCAGCGCAGTCTTGCTGTCGGAAAACGGCGTCTCGCCGACGCACATGCAGTTCCGCCCGTCAAAGCAGGCGCGCCGCATCTGTCGCAGATACACGTGCACCTCGGGCCGGTCCGCAAACATCTCGGGCGAAAAGACATACCCTTCCGGGGATGCGGGCCCCGTTCCGTCCGGCAGCCCTTGTGCTTTGCCGATGAGGTTGATGACGTCCATCCTGAACCCGTCCACGCCTCGATCGAACCAGCGGTTGATCATGGCGTAGATCTCCTCGCGCAGACCGGGGTTTCGCCAGTTCAGGTCGGGCTGCTTTTCCGAAAACAGGTGCAGGTACCATTGATCCGTCTTCGCGTCATACGCCCAGGCAGACGGAGTGAAGAACGAGGCCCAGTTGTTGGGCTCCACGCCGTTCGCCCCGTCCCGCCAGATATAGTAGTCCCGGTAGGGATTCTCTTTGCTTTTACGCGACTCGACAAACCACGCATGCTCGTCCGAGCTGTGGTTTACCACAAGATCCATAATCAACTTCAACCCGCGCGCGTGTAGCCCCTCCAGCAGCGCATCGAAATCCTCCATCGTGCCAAACTCGCGCATGATGGCCTCGTAATCCCGGATATCATACCCCATATCGTCGTTGGGTGAATCATAGACCGGATTGAGCCAGACCGCACCGACGCCGAGAGACGCGATGTAATCCAGTTTCTGTGCGATACCGTTGATGTCGCCGATTCCATCCCCGTTGGAATCAAAAAAGCTGCGCGGGTAGATTTGATACACCGCGCATTCTTTCCACCAGGCTCTGTTGAGAGAAGAAGATTGCATCTTGTATTGCCTTTCAAACAATATTCCGCTGCGTCGGGCGTTTCGCCCTATGCGTCCAGCCGCCGCACGGATTCGCGCTCGACCAGCGTGATGGGCAGCACAAACTCCTGCTTGCCCGCCGCGGGATCGGCGATTGCGTTGAGGATCATCTCCACCGCTTTTTCGCCTTTGTGATAGATATTCTGCCCGACGGTTGTCAGCCCCGGGTTCGTATACTGCGCGATGCTCAGGTTGTCCACGCCAACGACGGAATGTCGGCTCGGCACGAGCCGTTCATGTTCGTTGAGTTCCTTGATGGCGCCAACGGCGAGCACGTCCGCCGTGCAGAACGCGGCGGTGACGTCCGGCAGTTCCAGCATGCGCCGCGCGAGTCTGCGGCCCGCGTCAAAGCTGATATTGTCTGTCAAAATCATGCTCTCGCCGCTGGTGATGCCAAACTCGTTCAGCGCGTCATAATATCCCGCGAGACGCAGCTTCATGACGCCGCCTTCCTTGATGGAACCGGACAAAAACGCGATGTTGCGGTGCCCGTTTTCAACGAGATGACGCGTTGCAATGTATCCCGCGTGCCGGTCGTTGATGCGGATCGTATGAAAATAATGATCATCCATGTAGCTGTCCACCAGCACGATCGGGATACGCGTGCTGCGAAGGTCGGCATAGGACTGCTCTTTGTACATACCTATGATGATGATGCCGTCGAGGTTTCTCTGCTGTGCAAGTTTCAGGTAGTTTTCGTCCGCATTGGTGCCGGATATGATCACATGATATCCGTTGAGCCGCGCGCAGTATTCGATGCTGGAGAGAATCTCGCTGTAAAACGGATTCTCAAACACCATCTGGTTGCCAGGCTCGGTTTGCGGAATGATCACGCCGATGAGATTTGAGCGGTTGAGGCGCATGCTGCGCGCGGAATAATTCGACACATAGCCGAGTTTCTCCGTCGCGGCGAGCACCGCAAGGCGCGTGGCTTCCGGTATATTCTTTTTTCCGTTCATTACATAGGAAACCGTCGCTGTGGATACGTTCGCTTCCTTTGCAACGTCTTTGATCGTTACGCGGCTCATGTATACCAGTCCTCGTTTAAACGTTTATATCAGCATACCGCCCTGTGCATCGGCTGTCAATTCAGAAGTGCGAAAACAGTCTCAAAAAGTGGTGTTCCGCGCAGGTGTTCCATGAAACCGAGCATGCCTTTTGCCGCCGTCACGGATCGCCTGTAGCCCGGAAAGATCGAACCAAGCACATCGGCGGAAACGGTTTTTTCGATTTGGCGCACCGGTGAGAACACATCCGTATCCGCGCCGCCGAGCAGCGCGAGGACATCCTGCGCCGCCGCAACTTGAATCTCATAAAACGCGGCCGCTTCTTCGCCGCGCTTTGCGCGCAGCAACCCGACATAGAGGTGAAACAGCGCGTCCGTTTCCAGCTCCTCCGGCGTTTTGCGCACCGGTTCCCGTGCGGATAGATCGACTGCGTTCCAGCCCTCCCTGCGCCAAAGGTAACGACCCTCACCGTGGCAGAATGCAGCAACGCGCTCCGGTGCAATGATGCCGTAATCGCAAAGCACTCCGTCTTGGAACAACAGTTTCACCGTGTGTTCCGCGTTCGTTGCGAGGCCTGCAATCGGGTGGATCTGATAAAGCAGCGGCGTTTCCTGCAGAAGTTTATCCATCGCTGCGGGCTCGGCCAGCACGAGGAAGTCCAGATCCGAATATGCGTCGAACCGTTCGCGCTCGGCGTTTGAGCCGAACGCGGCGACGCCGAGCACGCCCCGCTGCGCGGCATAGTACGACGTTAACGCCTCCATGCGCGCAATCGCGCGCACGCGCCGGTCATCCGTCATGAAGAAAGCGGTTCGGCAAACGCCAGGTCTGCAACGTCGACCACGCGGGCGCTGCCGGAGACGATTTTTCCCTGCCGCAGTTTCACGCTGTTGCCGAATTCGTCTGCAAACGCATAATCCGCGTCCCCGGAAACCGCGATCACCAGATTCTGCGGCGCGTCGGCAGCGTTGCCGACATCCCCGCCTAAGCGCATATCCTGCGGCAGATTCAGCGCGACGGCGCCGGGTGTGCGCAGATAAACGGGTATCTGGTCACGGTTTGCCGCCGCATGAACGACACTTCCGCCCTCCAGCGTTTCCCCGCTAAGAAAACTATACCAGCGCCCCGCGGGCAGATAGACCTCACGCCCGTTGGCTCCTTCGCTCAAAACCGGCGCAACGAGCAGGTCGCCGAGTATAAACTGATCATCGCAGCGCTGCGCGCGCTCGTCCGCCGGATAATCGAACACCAGATGCCGCATCATCGGCCGGCGCTCGTCGACAGAGATCTTCGCCTGCCGCAGCAGTTCCGGCAACAGGTTCATACGCAGCCGCGCATAGAACCGCGCAACATCCAGCACGCTCTCGTCGCCTGCATGCAGCGCGATATTCCAAGGGCTGCGGTCGTTGACAAGCCCTGTTTCCACGCCGCCGAATTGTCCGCCAAGCGGCTCGCTGTGCCACTGCATCACAGGCACAAACGCCGCCATCGCGGTCGCGCGCAGATATAGCTCCGCGCTTGGCATCTCACCGGCAAAACCACCGATATCAAAGCTCCAGAACGGCACGCCGGATAGCCCAAGCGACAGCCCGGCACCCAGCGCCGCGCGCATCTCTTCGAACGATGACGCCTGATCGCCCGCCCAGTGGATCGGGCAGCTCTGCGCGCCGAGATAGCCCGCGCGGGAAAACAGCGTGCGCTCCGGCCCGATTGCCGCGGTATAGGTTTCTTCATAGTCCGCGACGTACCGGTTTCGCATCCGCTCCCCGTCGCGTCCGTTGTGAAAACGAACCGACAGATCATGGATGAATTCGCCGCCATCGGTCTTGAATCCGTCCACACCCATCTCGAGCAGATATCTGCGTTTCTCCATCCACCATGCTCTGGTCTTCGGGTTGGAAAAATCCGGCACATGCGCGCCGATGAACCACTGCTTCGGGATGCGATACGGCGAGCCGTCCGCGTTTTTCACAACCAGCTCCTGCGAGAGCGCATAGGCGTCGTCTGCGTCGTGCTGTGTGCAGACCTGGCCGGGATCCAGCTCTTTGAGCGCCGGAATCTGCCAGAGCACGAGCCGGATGCCCTGTTGATGCAGGCTTTCGATCATCCCTTTGGGATCGGGCCATGGTTCGCGAAACGAAAAATCAGCTTCGCCGAACGGGTCTGCCCCGTCCTTGTCTTCATATTCCGCACCGTTCCAGATGTAGAACGTCGCCTCGTCGCTCCAGGCCTCGATGACCAGCACGGTTGCCGGATATCCCGTCTCCCGCAATTTCGCCATCTGCTCCTCAACGTCGCTTTGCTTGTTCCAGCGGTTTGCGGAGATCCACGGGCCGAGCGCCCACCTGGGCGGCAGCGCGGGTGCGCCGGTCATGTTCACGAACTGCGACACGATATCCGACGGCGTGCCGAACAGAAAGTATGCATCGTAGTCACCTGCGGGCAAAGACACCTCAACATGCCCTTTTTTGAGCGTAAACACCGCCGCCGCGTCGGTTTGCACGAAAAGCCCGTGCCCGTCGTTGCAGAAGAAAAACGGCAGCGGAAAATAGGTGTTTTCGCCCTGATGCGTGAACTTCTCCACAATGGTGCATTCCGTGCGCTTGTCCATCCGGTTCACTCCGTCAAAACGCTCGCCCATACCGTACGCAACGCTGGCGTTGCAGTCATATGAGAACAGAACGCGTCCGCCCTCGGTGCGCTGCGTCAGGTTTTTGATTTTATTGTTGTCGTGGTCGTGAAGTTGAATCATAAATGCCTTTCAACGGGAAACAATATCAATTTTAATATGTTGCGGCCTGTTACCCTTTGATGCCGCCAAGCGACAGCCCGTCTTTAAACTTACTCTGCGCAAACAGGTAGATGAGGATCACGGGCAAAATCGAAATCAGGCTGCCTGCCATCTGCACGCCGAAGTTGCGCTCAAACTGTCCGTTCACCATACCAAGCGCAACGGGCACCGTCATCATATCCGGCTTCGTCAGCATCACGAGCGGCCAGAGATAGTCGTTCCATGCGTCCATGAAGGTGATGACCGCATACCCTGCGATCACAGGAACCGACAGCGGCAATATCACCTTGTACAGAATGGTAAAATACGACGCGCCGTCGATGCGCGCGGCGTCGATATAGTCGTCCGGAATCGTTCGCATATGCTGCACCAGCAGGAAGATGCCGAACACCCGGAACAGCGAAGGAATGATCACGCTCATATACGTGTTGCTCAGCCCGGCGCTGTTGAACATCATAAACAGCGGAATCAGCGTGCTCTGAAACGGGATCATCAGCGTAGCCAGATAGATCTTGAGCAGCACTTCACTGCCCCTGAATGGGATTTTTGCAAACGCGAATGCGGCCATGCTGCAGGTAATAATCGACACCACAGCGTATGACACCGACACGATCGCACTGTTGAGCAGCACCTTCCCGAACGGGAAGCGCGCAAACAGGTCGACAAAATTCTCAAATGTAATCTCGGACGGGAACCACTCGATCGGATACGTGAAGATCGCCGTCTGCGTTTTGATCGACGTGATGATCATCCAGTACAGCGGCAGCGCGATCATCATCCCGATGCCGCCTGCGATGATATAGAACCCGATGTTGGACAGCGTCCTTTTTCCTGCTACTGATTTACGCATCGTAATTCACCCACTTTTTCTGCAGCTTCTGCTGTAAATAAGTAAACAGAAATACGATGACGAACAGCAGCCAGGAGAGCGCGGACGCATAGCCCATCTTATAGTAGCTGAACCCGTATTTATAGATGCGTTCCACGATGACCTGCGTCGCACCCGCGGGTCCGGCGTTGGTCATGATCATCACCTGCGGAAAGAGCATGAAAGAGTTGATCAGGCTGATGACCAGCACGAAAAACACCATCGGCGTCAGCATCGGCAGCGTGATTTTTAAGAAACTCTGCAGCTTTCCCGCGCCGTCCAGATGCGCCGCTTCGTAATAGATCGGGTTGATGTTTTTTAGCCCACCGAGGAAAATCAGCCCGTAGAACCCCATGTCCTTCCAGACGGAGGCAAGCACGATTCCAACCATCGCCCAGTCGCTGCTTTGCAACCAGGCCGGGCCGGCTATCCCGATTCTTGCCAGAATATCGTTGAGTATGCCATATTGCGGATCCAGCACCCATTTCCAGATGATCGCTCCCGCGACCCAGCTTGTTAACACCGGGATGTAGAACAGCAACCGGAAAAACGCGGTACCCCTGCGCGGCTTGTTGAGCAGCATCGCGATGCCGAGGGACGACGCCAGCATCAGCGGAATATAGAGAACCATATAGTATCCGACATGCAGCAACGATTCCCAGAATTCTTTGCTTTTGAGTATTTTCTGATAGTTTTCAAAGCCGATGAAGTTGCTCTGCCAGAACTCGGCCGAGAAAATTTGCAACCCCTTGATTCCGCTCCAGGAAGTAAAGCTGATTGCAAACGACAGCGCAAACGGAATTGCGGCGATCAGCAAAAAACCAGCCATACTGGGAGCGAGAAAAGAAGAAGCGGCGAGGATATGATTGCTTCGTTTTTTCTGCATGCAGGTACCCTCCATATTTGAACTGACGGGGACGGACGCAATCCATCCCCGTCAGTCAAGCAACTTACTGACTTATCCGAGTGTGATGGCTGCTTCCAGTTCTGCCTGCGCATCATCGAGCGCCTGCTGCGGGGTTTTACTTCCGTTGGCCGCCGCTTCGAGCTGCGCGCCGAGGATGTCCGCCATCTGGTTGAACTGCGAGATCTGCGGGACCGGCACGACATACTGCAGGGAATCAAACACCGCTTGCCGGTTTGCCGGCGGGGTCAGCATCGCATACTGGTCCATTGCGGACTGGTATGTGGCGCAGGGGAGTTCCCAGCCGAGCTGCACGCGCAGCTGCGCAACCTGCTCGCTCGTTCCGATGAACTCGATCCACTTATAGGCCGCTTCCGCGTTTTTCGAGTCCGCGCTGACCGCCAGGCCGTTTGCGAAATAGTGGGTGGCTTTGGTCGCAGCGCCGGGTTCAACGCTGATGTCCCAGTTGAAGGCGCAGTCGGTAGTGAACGACGGGAACGCCCAGATGCCGGTGACGATCATGCCGGTTTGACCGAGTTTGAAGACGCCCCACTCGTCCAGACTTCCTCTCTGCTCCGCGCTCGGGCAGATGTTGGAGACGAGCACGTTGTCGCAGAGGCGCTGCAGTGCTTCCACATTTTCCGCGCGGTTGACCGTAAACGCGGTGTTGTCGTCGTTGAGCAGTCCGCCGTCGTACTGTTTGACGACTTTGAAGAACTCATAGGTCGAGATCGGCTGAATCAGCCCGTAATAGTCTTCTCCGAGCGCTTTGATCTTCAGCGCAGCCGCGTCGGCGTCCGCCCAGGTCCAGTCGGCAGTGGGGTACGCGACGCCCGCCTGATCGAACAGATCTTTATTATATATCAAAACGACGGTGGAGTAACTGTAAGGCATGCCATAGGTTGTTCCGTTGAGCGAGAACGCCTGAAGCGATTTTTCCGTGAGCACGCTCAGGTCGGTCTGCGAGGCAGACATGAAGTCGTTCAGCGGAAGAACGGCCTGCTGATCGACATACGACGGGAACGCGTCCACGCCGAGTTCGAAACAATCGGGCGCATCGCCGCCGCCAACGCGGGTCTGCAGCTGCGTACCGTAGGTATCCCAGCCAAAGGTCTCAATGTTGACCGTGATGTTCGGATTTTCCTTTTCGAACAGATCCTTCATCAGGCCGAGCGTCAGAAGTCCGCCTTCGTTTGCGGAGAAGTTCATGAAATCGATCGTGATTTGCTCTTCTGCAGCCGGGGCGACTGCTTCACTCAACGCTTCCGGTGCGGCGGCTTCCGCTTCTGCGGGCGGCGTCGTCTGCGCAGTGCAGCCGAAAACAGCCAGCATCATGCATAGGGCAAGGAACAGTGCAAGTGTCTTCTTCATTGGGTTCTCTTCCTCCTTTATGTTTTTGAGATGTGCGTTAGTACCATGCATTTTGGTTAATCGTTTTTCAGTTTGATCGATACAGATCGAGAACAAGAATCGGTTTTTGAAAGATATTACCACGAATTTGGTAAAGAAACGTCAAAAATGCAGGGGTTAATGCGAAAAAGTCGTTTAAACGTTTAACCTACTTGCATTATAGTGTTGCAATACTCGCATGTCAATAGCCTTTTTTTGATTTTCAACATTTTTCGTACGGAAAAGCCGTTTTAACAAAAAAGATTCACTGGTGTGCACCGCTTTTTGTCTCCAAACCAAAGCGAGCGCAAAAAACGCACCTGCGAAAGAACCGAAACCCGTTCATTCGCATGGCGCGTATCATATGATATGTCTTTATAAAACTGTTGTTTACTTCCGGATCGGTGATTTATTGTGAGCCGCCGTTTATAGCTAGCCTCTCCAGTTTTCCTGTTCTCGCCGCATTCCGTCCCGCGATTCTGCCGAATACCAGACAGTCGGTGATGGAGCAGCTGCCCAGTCGGCTTGCGCCGTGTACGCCTCCGGTGACTTCCCCGGCTGCAAACAGCCTTGGAATCGGTGTATCGTTTGCATCCAGCACTTGGGCGCACTCGTTGATCCCGACGCCGCCCATCGTGAAATGCACCTTCGGCCAGAGCCGCATGCCATAGTACGGCGGATGTCGGAGCGGGCTCGCTCCGGGCAAGATCGGCTTTTCATACTCTTTATCGCGCCCCGCCGTTACAGCAAGGTTGAACACCTCGATTGTTTGCTCCAGTTTGCCAAGCGGGATATCATACACCGCAGCGAGCGCCTCAAGCGACTCGAACCGTCGAACGACGCCGCGCTTCAGGCCGCGGTCGATCGACCAGCCGGACTGCTCCACCGCTCTGCCGTCCGCAATGCCGATGCACGGATGCCCGATTTCCAGCATCGCGTCCGAGAGCGTCTTGCGGTCCGCAAGCTCGTTACAAAACCGCTGCCCTGTCGCGGGATCGACCACAACGCCATATTGAAACACAACGTATTCGGAAAAATACGGGCCGACGCCGTAGCCCGGCTCGTCCGGCGAGGCCCAAGGACCAAGCTGGACAAACGAGAGATCGATTCCTTTTGCGCCGATGTGAAACGCTTCCTGCATCGCCTCTGCGGTTGCAAACGGCTTGTTCGTCGTTTGTATGGTTGCGTCGAGCCGCGCATCCTGCTTTTGCCGGAAGGCAACGTCGCCGCCGAATCCGCCGGTCGCGAGTACAATGCCGCGCTGCACACGGATGATTTTCTCTTCCCCAACGGTCTGATCCTTGTAGTCATATCCTGCAATCACACGGATTCCGGTGATCCGGCCGGATGAATCCAGCAAGAATTCGCGAAAGAGATGCTGGTAGTAGATAGGAATGCCCAGCTCTTTCACCTTTGCGAGCATTTTTTTGATGATTTCCGCGCCGGAGATCCCCTTTGCCGTGAAGCACCGGGGAACGGAATGCCCGCCGAAGATATCGATCTTGTCCAGATACTCGACGCCCAGATACGACTTTGACCATTCGAAGGCGTCGTTTGCGCCATCCACCAGCGTGTGAACCAATGCGGGCTGGTTTTTTGATAAACCAGCCCGCATCATGTCATTGTATAGCAGTTCCTTGGAGTCGGCGATATGGTGATCCGCCTGCGCACGCGAAGCGGGAACGGCAATGCCGCCATCCGAAATAATCGAATTTCCGCCCGCGGCTTTCATCTTTTCCAGTACACAGACGCTCGCGCCCGCGCGCTTTGCTTCGATCGCGGCGGTAAGCCCCGCAAACCCGGTGCCGATGACGATTACGTCAAAGCACTCAGTTCGCTCTGTCGCACAAACAGACACATCCATCACCTGAACTTTCCGAAAGGTGTTTCATGCTACGAGGTTGCTGCGCATCAATCGATTAAACCGACCTCTTGCAGCATGAGCGTTGCAACTTCTCTTGCGTCCGCGCCTTCGTCCACCATGAGGTTATACTGCTGCATGTCTTCGTCGGACCACTTGCCGCCCAGTTCGTACAGCGCTTCAATAACGTCCGGATTCTCTTCCGCATAGTCCATCCGCAGGATCGGGGTTACATAATACGGCGGGAAGAAGTTCTTGTCGTCCGTCAGTGTAGCCAAATCATACTTGGCGATACGTCCGTCCGTGGAATAGGCGGAGATGACATCCAGGTCGCCATTTTTCAGAGCGGCATACGTAAGGCCCTGATCCATCGGAATCTCCTGCGCAAACTGCAATCCGGGATAGGCTTCTTTCAGACCCGGCAGACCGTCGGCACGGAGCAGGAACTCATCGTCGCAGCCGATGATATAGTCCGCCGAATAGGGGACCAGACCGGAGACGTCGCTGATGCCGAGTTCTTCGGCGGTGCTGCCGCGAACCGCCAGAATATACGTGTTATTCCAACCCAGCGGGGTCAGCCACGTGATGCCGTGTTCCGTTTCGCAGCGTTCTTTTACATAGTCATAGGTTTCCTGTATGCCAATGATCTCTGTTTGATCAAAGATTGCGGAATAAGCAGATCCCGTGAACTCCGCGTAGACGTCAACGTCTCCCTGACGGAGCGCCGTGTAGCACAGCATGGTTCCCGAGAGTTCGGAAACTTCGGTTTCAAATCCTTTGCTTTCCAGGTAAACGGACAGTATTTGCCCGGTGATGCGCTGCTCCGTGTAGTCTTTGTGTGTGATTCGAATGACATCACTCTTCTTCTGGCACCCGGCAAACCCGAACACCATCATGACAAGGGCCAACGTGATAATCAGTGCTTTCTTCAATTCCATTCTCCTTCCGGCTGGCACGATGGCCAGCACTTCACATGTTCTCTTCGCACTCTATCTTCTATTATATGAGCACTATTTCATAGGGTTCTCTCTTGTAATACCCTTTGACGTTAGTTTCTTCTCCACCAGTCCGAGTAAAAAGTCCGCCGTCAGCGCCAGCGCTGCCGAGCAGATTGCACCCGCAAAAATCATGGGATAGTTCATCAAGCCGATGCCCTGATAGATCAGCTGGCCAAGACCACCCGCGCCAATGAGCGTTGCGATGGTCGCGATACCGATCGAGGTAACGGTTGCGATGCGCACGCCGCCCATAATGACGGAGATCGCAAGCGGAATTTCAACGCGGAACATGATCTGTGCACGGGACATTCCCATGCCGCGCGCGGCCTCAATCATGGACGGGCTGACGTTGCGAATGCCAATCAACGTGTTTTTGATGATCGGCAGCAGCGCATAGAGGAACAGCGCGAAGATCGCGTTGTCCGCGCCGATGCCAAAGACGGAGATGGCAAAGGCAAAGAGCGCAAGCGACGGAATCGTCTGAATCGTGTTCGCGATGCCGATAACGATGTTCGCAACTCTTTTATTGTTTGTAATCAAGAATCCAACCGGAATGCCGACCGCACAGGCCAGCAGCACCGCAATTCCCGCAAGGAATAGATGCTCCCCGGTTTTTTCCAGTATAAAATCGCTGTTGTCTATAACAAATTGAATCAGTTTCATCAGTAATCTTCCCTGTCCGGTATAAATTTTGTCAATACGCTAAGTATGCTGGCGTTCGTTATCATGCCGACCACCCGGCCTTTTTCGTTCGTCACCGGGCTGTAAAGCGTGTTCTTTTCCTGACGGATCTTCAGCACATCCACCAGGCACATGTCTCGCGAAATCTGCGGGATGTCTCGCTTCATGATATCTTTCATCTTAATGGTATTGTCCTCGACACCTTTGAGCCGGTTGGTTCCGACAATGCCGAGCATAACGCCGGAGCCTTCGCCCGGCTTATCCACCACCACCAGCACATTTGTGTTGTGCTGTCTCATCAGCTCAATCGCGTGCGCTACCGAGCGGTTCTGCCCGATGGTGACCACCTTGCTGCTCATGATGTCTTCCGCCTTGAGGAATTCCGGTTTTTTCCAGAGCCGGTCCTTACCGACAAACGCCTCAACAAAGCTGTTCAGCGGCTTTTTTAAAATCTCTTCCGGCGTGTCAAACTGCAATATCCGGCCCTCGGACATCACCGCGATGCGGTCTCCCAGCTTAATCGCTTCGTCGATGTCGTGTGTAACGAACACGATCGTCTTGTGCAGCTCCTCCTGTAACCCAAGCAGCTCGTTTTGCAGCTGCTCGCGGGTAATGGGGTCCAGCGCGCTGAAGGGTTCGTCCATGAGGATGATGTCCGGGTCGTTGGCGAGCGCCCGCGCAAAACCGACGCGCTGCTGCTGTCCGCCGGAAAGCTCGCTTGGATAGCGGTGCGCATACTCTTCCGGAGGAAGATTGACCAACTGCAGCAGCTCATATGATTGCTTCTCGATCTCCTCTTTATCTTTTTTGCAGAGGGTCGGTACCATCGCAACATTTTTCTGCACGGTCAGATGCGGAAACAGTCCGATGTCCTGAATGACATAGCCGATGTTTCGGCGCAGATCGTTTTTGTTCAGGCCCATGATGTTCTGCCCGTCGATGTAGATGTTGCCTTCGTCAGGATCGATCAGACGGTTGATCATCTTCATGGTCGTCGTCTTACCGCATCCGCTCTCTCCGACCAATACGACAAGCTCGCCCTGATCGATCTCAAAATCCAACCGGTCGACGACATTTGTTACACCGTCGTACGATTTTCTTACATTTTCAAGTCTTATCACGTCAAATCCTACCTTTTCTATGAGTGCTACCGCCTGGCCCCGTGTTTCATGATGAAATATCGGAACCTGGTAATTGATTGTTTCAATGATTATCGAATCAAACGCAGAAGCGAACCGAAATAAATCGTTAGAATTGTTTCAATTCAATGAGCCCATCAAAAAAATAAAAACTGCTGGAATGCAACTCGAAAAGCTGAAATTCACCGCTTTTCTGCGCTACATTCGGCAATTTTCAATAGGTCGTCTTACTAATCAGCAATCCGCCCGTCAAAGAAATCGCACGATTTCTTCAGCAGCGCGTCGGTCGTTTCTGCAACATACCTATATCTATTCTTATTGATTTCACAGCATATGTCAACCTTTTTTCCGAATTGACACTTGTTTTACTGATATGATCGCCGTTGCCGGTGCGCCACAACGCCCGCTTTCAGGCGACCGTTACATGCCTGTGCGGTGCTGGTTTGCAGCGCGGTAAACTTTGCCAGTTTCACTTTTGAATGTTACAATCTATTGCATAACAAGCATCCGCCGGCGGACAAGCCACACGATGATTCAGCCGGTAAATCGTAACAGCACGATGTGAATGGAGCAACCTTTATGCAGCACGGCAGCGCGGAACAATATCATATCAATCTGGAGCATGTCTGTTTTTCATATGGAGCGGGCGAGATGATAAAGGACGTGTCCATCGGGCTGCAGAGAGGCCGCACCTATGCCCTGATCGGAACATCCGGCGTCGGTAAAACTACGCTGCTCAGCCTCATCGCGGGTTTCATGAAACCCGACCGGGGAGCGCTGACCATAGCCGGCAAACCTGTCGCCGGACCGCGAAAAGAAACAGCCTTTCTGTTTCAGGAGTTGGGTCTCTTTCCCTGGCAAACCGTGTTTGAAGCAGTTTCCATGCCGCTGAGGGTGCGCGGAAACGCAAAGCGTATCGACGATCTGGTTTGGCCGCTATTGACCGAGTTGCATATCGAGCAGCATGCCAACACGTATCCGCATCAGTTGAGCGGCGGCGAAAAGCAACGTGTCGCTCTGGCGAGGACGCTCGTTGGCGACCCCGATCTGTTGCTGATGGACGAACCCACCTCGGCGCTCGACGCCATGACGAAGGAAGCGCTGCAAACCCTCATCCTCCGCCAGACGCAAAAGCGCGGGGCTACGCTGCTGTTCGTCACCCATGATATCGAGGAGGCGGTGCTGCTGGGGCAAACCATCCTGCTGCTGAACGAGGATGGAACGCTCAGCTCTCTGGACAATCCCTGTTTTGCGATGCAACACCCAAGGGAACAGCTCGCGTTTTATGACGAATGTATCAAGATCCGGAAGCTGTTGAGGGTCGCGTCATGATGAAACGGTTCTTACAGCGTCTCTCCGGCAGTCAGCTCACCGGTTTTGTCTGCTTCCTGATCGTCTGGCAGGTCCTGCATCTGCTGTTGAAAACGCATACCGTTCCCGCTCCGCTGGAAACGATTGTCTATTTTGTCTCCGTGCCTTTGGTTCTGCTCCGGCACGCCGGAGCCAGCATCCTGCGGGTGCTGGCGGCGGTCGGCATTTCGCTCGTGATCGGCATTCCGACAGGCATATTTCTGGGCGTCAATCAGACCTGCAAGCGCCTGTTGTCGCCCTTGCTGTATTTTATCTATCCGATTCCGAAAATTGCGTTCTTGCCGGTTTTCATGCTGCTGTTCGGGCTGGGCAACGCTTCCAAGATCATCCTGATCATTTTTATCATCGTGTTTCAGATCATACTGTCGGTTCGCGACGGGGTGTCTCAGATTGCACCCGTGTATTTTCAGGTGATGGACAGCTTCTGCGTCTCGCTGAACCACCGCTACCGATACCTGATCTTCCCCGCCATACTGCCACATCTCTTCTCCGGCTTGCGGATCAGCATCGGCATCTCGCTCGCCTCCCTGTTTTTTGCGGAGAATTACGCGACAAAATTCGGCATTGGCTATTATATTCTCAGTGCATGGACGAAGATGGATTATGTTGAGATGTTCAGCGGCATCCTCGCGCTGGGGTTTGTCGGCATCCTGCTATTCTTCGTTCTGGATAAAATCGAGCGGGCATGCGTTCCCTGGCAGACGCAAGCAAACGGCGCATCCAAATAAAAACATCCCTTCCGGCTGCACTGCACTTTGATTCCTGATGACAAAGCGAGGCTGACGGAAGGGATGTTTTATATGTGTACGTTTACTGGATCAACGTAAAGTCGGTCAATTCTTCATATGTATAGATAGTACCGATTACTTCTTTTTCATTGGTCCAGGCAATGATGCTGTCAAACTGGTCCCGGTCGATGACCCCGGCGTGCTGGAACGTGCCGTACATGCCGGAGAGATAATCGCCGATGGCAGCCGGGAACTGATAGTTGGCGAGGATGTCACTGTACTGCGCCACATCCGTGCTGTTCATATAGTCCACCGCTTTGTTGTAGGCCTGATAAAACGCCGCAATATCTCCGGGTCGATCGTTGACGACGCTCTCCATGAACATCAGCGTTCCGCCTTTGATGTCGGCTTCCTTGGAACTGCCGAGTAGATGGGCGCCCTGCTGCACCAGCATGCCCGCCTGCGGCTCCGTGAAGACGACGCCGTCGATCTGGTCGGACATCAGGGCTTCCGTTCGGCCGGAGAAGGACGGAATCTCCACAATCTCATATGTAAAGCCGTCCCTTGCGGCGAACTGGTCCATGATATATTCCAGAATGAAGTTTTTCACCAGCGAAACTGTCTTGCCCGCCAGCTCATCCATCCGGCTGACACCCGAATTCGGAGAAGACAGGATTTTGAAATCCTCCGCGATGTCCGATGTGATCTTCATCGCGATCCCGTTGTCAACAAAAGCGGCGCACGTCATCACGTCTCCAATCACGCCGTCGAGCTCCTTTGCCTGCACCGCAACGTTCCGATCGTTCGGCGAAGAGAAGGTCTTGATGGAAACCTGCAGCCCCGCTTCCTCAAAAAAGCCTTTTTCCAGCGCCAGGATGATTGGAATCGCCGACTCGGCCGGCAGCACGCCGATGTTTAACACCTCTCCGGACAACGCAAGCGCTGCGGACGGAGGCGCCTCCGCTTTGGTTGGTTTCGGTGCGCAGCCGGGCAGGAGCATCGCCGCTGCCAGTATCAGCGAGAGTATCAGGGTAAATCGTTTCTTCATTCGTTTCTTCTCCTCATCGGCCCGTCATGTTGGTCGGGTCGTTTGTTTTATGCAACTACGCCGCGGAATGTCTCCATGTCCATCGTGTGCGGAATGACATTTCGTTTTAGCAAGAGCGGGTCTGTCTGCCTGTCGTTTTGGCCCGGTATGCAGGTAAACGCCAGCCGGAAGCCGGTTTGCCGCAGCAGGTCGACATTCTGCTTTTGATACAGGCCGAACGGGTAGGCGAACACGTCCTTTGCCTGAATCAGCGGGTTGTCGTTGCAATGCGCCAGGTCTGCGGCGAGCTCCGCGTCCCCCGCTGCCATCATCCTGCTGGTTGCCGGATTCAGCCGCGTGTGGAAATCATGCGTATGATTGGCGTATTCGAATACGTCGGTCATGCGCTCAAGCTGCTCAGGCGTCATACAGACGGATCGCTCCGGATCAAACGGCTTCACCTGCTCGTTCAACCACCCGGTCACCACAAACGCAACGGCGTGGAACCCGTGCTGTTTCAGAATCGGGTACGCATAATGTCCCGCCGACTGATAGCAGTCGTCAAACGTCAATAGAACGGATTTCTCCGGCAGCGGTATGCTGTTGTAGTAATAGTCGGTTATTTCGGAAAGCGTCAGCGTATGGTAGTTTTGCTCGGCCAAATATGCCATCTGCCCGGCGAAATGATCCAGCGTGACGAAGAGCGGCGCGGGCAATTGATCCTCATACGCCTGCCTGACCTCGATCGGTGAGGCCTGACCGGGGCGCAGCATCCGGCTTTCGCGGATTTCATGGTACAACAATACGGAAAAAGACATGGCAATATCACCTTTATCGGGCAAAAATGGTGCGATAGTAACGCAGGTAAATCTGGCACGACTGATATTATAACACACTTTACCGCACCATCCATATTTTCAAAACCGGCGGCAGGCTGTTCTGACAGATATGATCAAGCGGCAGAAAAAGCGCCCGCAATCCGGTCTGGATGCGGGCGTTTTTGCTTTTATCATTACTCGTTATACACCGAGAGAGATTCCCAGCGACTGCGCTTGTTTTAAGAGCGGCGCGTCGGGCGGAATGCTCTTGAGCTTGCCCGCAACCTCGCTCAGCGGAACCGCGACGATCTCGAAGCCCTTCAGCGCGACCATATACCCGAACTTGCCCTTTTGAACCAGCTCGCCTGCCATTGCGCCGAACCGGGAGCAAAGCAGGCGGTCGGTGGACGTCGGGTCGCCGCCCCTCTGCAAGTGTCCGGGCACGATTGCGCGGACGTCCTGCTCCAGATGATCGGACAGCACCTTTGCCAGCATATTGCCGGGCGTCATATAGGGATTGTTCCGCTCTTTCTTCGGCAGCATGAACTCGTCCTTCGGCTCCGCACCCTCCGCGATGACGATGATGGAAAAATTCTTGCCCTGCTTGTTTCTGTTTTCGATGGCTTTGATCACCCGCTCCACATCGTAAGGAATCTCCGGGATGAGAATCACATCCGCGCCGCCGGCAATGCCCGCGCAGAGCGTGATCCAGCCGACCTTGTGCCCCATCAGCTCAATCACGAAGACCCGCCCGTGGGACGCCGCGGTCGTGTGGATTGCGTCGATGACGTACGTCGCCTTCTCCACGGCGCTGTCGAACCCGAATGTCAGGTCGGTGCCGTAAACGTCGTTGTCGATGGTCTTTGGTATCGTCACGACGTTCGCGCCGTTCTTGCAGAGCAGGTGCGCAGTCTTGTGCGTTCCGTTTCCGCCGATGATGACAAGCGCGTCGAATCCGTGCTTTTTGTAGTTCTTCATCATCATATTGAGCTTGTTGGTGTTGTTCTCGTTGAGCGTCTGCATCTCTTTAAACGGCTGGCGCGATGTTCCGAGGATCGTGCCGCCCTGCCGCAGAATACCGGAAAACTCCGCCGGCCCCATTTTTCGCCACTCGCCCTCAATCAGCCCGCGATACCCGTCCAGAATGCCATACAGTTCAAGATCCGGGATGCATCCGAACAGTGTTTTTGCAACGCCCCGCAGTACGGCGTTGAGTCCCTGGCAGTCTCCTCCGCTCGTCAATAGTCCGACCTTCATAGTTGTTCCTTTCCTCGTGGTGAAGCGATCGTTTGATGTTGTATCTAAGTTCCTGTATCTCGTGTCATGCCGAGCCGCGCCCGGGCCTAATCGATGGAAGCCGACGGAGAGATGCGCCGCCCGAGCCATACTAGCGCACCGCCGAGCGCGCGGCGGATCGAGCGCAAAAACAGCACCTTTTTATGGGGCAGCAGCATTTTGTAGTCGTCCAGGCATTTTTGATACTCGGCCATCTGCGCGTTTTTGCATCCGTCTTCCAGTTCAAGCCGCACATAGCTGCCGTCCGGCTGCATGATACGCCCTTTTTCGGTATCTTCCGCCAGCGAAAATACCATTTCCTTGATGCGGCGTGCGATCTCCGGGTCGTTTACGGGGCAAAGCACCTCCATGCGCCGGTCCAGGTTGCGCGTCATCAAATCTGCAGACGAGATAAACAGCCTTTCGTCCCCGCCGTTGAGGAACCAGTATACGCGCGAGTGCTCCAGGAACCGCCCGACGACGCTGATCACGCGGATATTGTCCGTCAGGCCGGGGATACCTGCCCTCAGGCAGCAGATGCCGCGCACGATCAGGTCGATCTGAACCCCTGCCTGAGACGCTTTGATCAGCCGGTCGATCATCTCCCTGTCGGCCAGCGAATTGAGCTTGGCAACGATGTGACCGCCTCTGCCGTACATCTTAGCGCAGCGAATCTCGTTTTCTATCAGCTCGTAAAACTTGTTTCGTATCCCCGCGGGCGACACGTCGAACACCTTGTATGTTTCTCCGGTATCGTCCATGCTCAATTCACGGAAAAAAAGGATGATGTCGTTGGCGATTTCCTCGCTGCTGGTCAGAATGCCAACGTCGGTGTACAGGTTCGCGGTTTTCTCGTTGTAGTTGCCGGTTGCGACATGCGCGGTGTGCTGAATTCCCATTGCGAACTTGCGCGTGATCAGCAGCAGCTTTGCGTGCACCTTCATGTAGTCCTTGCCGTAGATGACATGGCAGCCCGCGTCCTCCAGCTTCGCCGCCCATTCGATATTATTCTCCTCGTCAAAGCGCGCCTTGAGCTCCACGAGCACGGTCACCTCTTTGCCGCTTTCCGCCGCCGCGACAAGATATTTCACCACCTCGGAGTTGTTGGACACGCGGTAAAGCGTCTGCCGGATTGCGATGACGGAATCGTCCAGAATGGCTTCCCGCAAGAGATCCAGCACAGCCTCAAAGTTGATGTAAGGATGGATGAGCAGATAGTCTTTCTGCCGGATCTGCCGGTGGATGCTCTCGCCCTGCAGCAGGCCGGGCACATAAACACTCTTGATGTCCGAAAAAAAGTAATCCGTAAATCGCTTCGCCTTTGCGGCGTCGAGCACGGTCCACATCTGGCTCATGTCGAGCGGGCCGCGCCGCGTGAACACCTGTTTCTGCGTCAATCCAAGGCGGCTCGCCATCATCTTTGAAATCTCGCTCGACGTGGAGAGGTTGGTTTCCAGGCGCACCGGCATCAGTCTGCGGCGCTTCTTGAGGATACGCTGCATCGCCTCTCGATAATCCTCTTCGTTGCCGGCCACCTCGTCGTCCAGCTCCAGGTCAGCGTTTCGCGTGACGCGGAATTTGCCGATCTCGATGACTTCCATCTTCGGGAACATCTCCTGCGCAAAGGCTTTAATGATATCTTCCGCAAGATAGAAGACGACGTCCTCCGAATCGAGAAAAACGATTTTCCGCGCCGTTTCCGGAAACAGCATCAATCCGAGTTTTTCGCCGTTTTTATACTTCAGACGCGCGGCAATGAGCACCGCCTTGTTCGGCAGGTATGGAAACGGGTGTTTTCCGTCGACGATGATGGCGGATACCAGCGGGCGGATGGTGTTGTTGAACTCCGCCTGAAAGAACTCCATATGATCGTCGGCAAGCTTGCCGGACTTGATGCGGCGGACGCCGATTTTGTCCAGCGCCGAGAGGAGCTCCGCCTGCGCGGCGTTGTATTGCTCCACCATGGCGGCCGTCTTCCTGAAAATCAGGTCGAGCTGCTTTTTGGGTGTCAGGTTGGTGATTTTATCCTCGCTGACCAGACCGGCGAGCGTCTGGTCATACAGCCCCCCGACGCGCACCATGAAGAACTCATCCAGATTGGAGCAAAAGATCGACAAAAACTTCAACCGCTCCAGAAGAGGGTTCTCCGGTTTTTGCGCCTCCTCCAGCACTCTGGCATTGAAGTCCAGCCAGCTGAGCTCCCGGTTGATATATGGCGATTCCGTACTCATAGTTGCTCTCCTGATCGTGATAGGGTCTTGGTTGAGCGGGAAAATTCGCGGCGAATTGTAACTGTCAGCGGATGTTTCTCTCTCCTGTCTTCATAGTAGAGCCTACAGCGGATTTCGTCAATCCGCCTCAACCGAATCCTAGCGCCGCGGACCGGGCGCGCGCCCCGCCTGTTTTTCGCTTCGTCCCGTCCATTCCGGATATCGTCATCCGGCGAAATCCGTAGCGCCAAGGCAAAAAAATAGAGGCAGCCTGCAGTCTGCCTCTCGGATTGACGCGCGGATCTCATGTGCCATCACGCATGATATCCAACCCTCGCCGTCGGTGATTTTTCAATTTATTTGTTCAATTCCTACTTAGATTTAACGTGCTCAAAGCCAATATTTACTGGTTGATCAGATCCTCATAGGCTTTGTCCAACAGGTCTCTGAGCACATCCTTTTTGAGCACATAGTGCAGTCTCTGCCCGATGCGCTCGTAGTCGACCAATCCGATACCGAGCAGCATCGTCAGGTGATAGGATGCAGTGGCGCTGGTCAGCCCCACCTGCTTGGCGATGTCGCTGCCGATTGCAGGCTTCGAAGCGAGGCTTTTGATGATATCGATGCGCTTCTCTTCCGAGAGCACTTTCAAAAACTGCTTGATTTCCTCGCTGCGCTGCTCACGCTGTCGCTTTTTGCTGATAAATGTACCGTATACCAGCACGAATTGACCCCTGTTCGGCTGAATGAAGAAGGTCAGAATCTCCGAGAACGCATTCGGAATAAAGATCATCTGCTTCGCCGGTTCCAAAATTTTTGCGTTGATCTTGAGATAGTTCTCAACAAACGCTTCCGGGTCGGCGAGGCAGGATGCGCGGCTTTTTTCCACCTCCGCACGGTCCAGCTCTTCCAGCTCCGCAACATATGGTCTAAAGACCTGTACATATTGCTCCAGCAGCCGGACGAGTCTCTGCTTCGCTTCCGCCGGATAGCGCAGTATTTCCAGTGCCTTTTCCAGATCGGTGCTCGATAGCTCCTCGCTCTCGAGCAAGCGTTTTTCAAACGCCACGCGATCGTTGAGCAGGTTTACAATATCATCCCAGTTTTTGCAGATATCTCCGTCCTGCACGCACAATGCTTCCAGCGCGTCGCCCATCAGATGCTTCAATCCATCCTCATCCGAAAGCCGGGCGATCTTGGCGGGCAGTTCACCAATGTCTTTGATTCCCTCGCAAATAACGAAATCCCAGAACAGGGAGCAAACCGGTTTGCCGAAGAAAAACGCGATTTCCTGCCGGTAGAAAATCGACAGGTTGCCCTTGATCTCTTCAATGATTTCTGCCATGCGCGGATGCGGGGAATACCCCGCATTTTCAAAATAATTGCTCTCCAGCTGGCCGCTGTCCGCAATGCGGTTGAGCGACACGAGCATTTCAAATACGGGGTTGGTTTCGATGGACAGTTCAATCTGCTTCATGAAAAGTGCCTCCGGACTCCGCCGCTGTGTTCCATGTCGGCTTTGAGCCGGTCAATGACGAGAGTCAGCCAGTTGTTCATGCGCTGCAGCATGCGGCAAACCACCGCCTGTATCCTGCGCTTGACACTGTTGTTTGATTGACAGGCGTGCACCAGAGAGAAAGGCATCACATGTTCCATTTTGCAGTATTGCTTGAGTTCGCTGCTCTGCGCGTCTATAAAATCCATGCTGATTCGGTCCAACATCACCGATCACCCCCTTCTAGGTTACACCCAAATCATACACGCGTCTAACTTCGTTGTCAATAGTATTTTAGATATTTATCTAATATTATTCTGATTCTTTCTTCCACACTCGTCTGATTTCTATAGTTTGAACTACATCGAAGTGTCCTGCGTTGCGAGGATTTCGCTCGACACAGCCCGCGCCCTTCGCCATTGCGCCCATCGGAAGCCTCCGGCACAGCGCACGCAAACAGAGGATCACATTTACGCGAGCCGTATTTTGTGATATTTTTACAGCAGGCGAAGGCTACAGCCCAGCCCGGTTGACATTTTTCACTTCGATCCATGTCAACCCCTGTACATTCTGTTTCTCCGGTATCGTTTCGGAAAGGCGGTGCATTTACTTGCAAAAAGAGAACAATCAATCCTTATTTAATATCATCGCGCCGGTCTATGGCCTTTTTTATCAAAAGCAAAAGCGGCGCTACACCCAGATCATACTGGAGGTTGCGCCCCATCTGGATGTAACCGCTTATCAGAGCCTGCTCGACGTCGGCTGCGGCACCGGGGCGTTCTGCTCGGCAGCCAGCGCGCGCGGATTGCACGTTACCGGGATTGACTCCGCCGAAAAAATGCTGGCTTACGCCAGAAAGCAACCTGAGAACGAGAAGATTCGCTTTCTCCATGCGGACGTGGTGCAGCATCTGCCGTTTGACGACAAATCGTTCGATCTGTCGATTGCTTCCTACGTTGCGCACGGAATGCCGAAGGAGCAGCGGGTCAAGCTCTATGCCGAAATGAGTCGGGTGACGAAGTCCGCAGTGATCATCTACGATTACAACCAGAACAGGGCGTTTCTTACGTCTCTGATCGAATGGATGGAGCGCGGCGATTACTTTCGTTTTATCAAGGGCGCCGAATCCGAGATGAAAAACTGCGTCTCCGAGCTGAAGGGCTGCTTCTCCTCGGTCACCGTGATAGATGTGGACAAGCGCGCTGCCTGGTATATCTGTACGCCGGCCTGACGCGTCCGTTCCGTTTCGTCAGAAAGGAAACGCATTGAGAGCTCTCCTGCCGTTCAAGCGAATCGCCGCCGCTATGCTGGCCGCCGCGTTGTTGGTCGCGACCAGCGCATGCGCGCCGCCCGCCGAACCGACGCCCACTCCGGTGCAGATTGAGGTGCTGCCGGAACCTATCTATATCGAAACACAGCCGCCCTCGCCAACCCCATCCCCAACGCCCGAGCCTGAGATGATGATCGATGAAGACGGCGATATCACGCTGCGCGCCGACATCGCGGCGCAGTTCCACGAGGCTGTCTTCGCTTTTGACCACACGCCCGTGGTGTTGATCTATCATACGCACGCGACGGAGTCCTATCTGCTCACCAAGGACGCAGACTATGTTGAAACCGAGCGAGGGCGCACCGACGACACGCGCTATAACATCATCGCCATCGGCGAAGCGCTCAAAACCGCGCTTGAAGAGCGGGGTTTCACCGTGATTCACGATACGACCAACGTTGAAGGAGACGAGATTCTCAGCGCATATTCCCGCTCGCTTCAGGTCATGCAGCAGTATGACGACATCGATCTTTACATCGACCTGCACCGAAATGTCGGCAATCCGCGCGGGCGCTCGGAGAATACGATCTTCATCGACGGCATGCCGCTTGCAAAGCTGTTTTTCGTCGTCGGCACCGGAATCGGCACCTACGAAGGGGAATATGACGCCGCGCCGGACTGGAAGCACAACTACACGCTGGCACATTCCCTCACAGAGGCTATCTTCGCCAAGCAGCCGGATCTGGTCAAACCGATCCGGTTGAAGGTCGGCCGCTATAACCAGCATATGGGGCTCTGCCTGCTCGCGGAGATCGGCACCAACGCGGATACGTTCAAGGCGGCGATGAATACCGTGCCGTATCTGGCGGACGCGATTGCCGCGGTCTGCCCGTTTACCATCGGTTCCTGAGCGCATACAAGCGGGTTGTTTCGTTTCGTCTCCAAACCCGCTTTCGAATGAAATATAACTGTTTGCATTTTCCAGGGCTCTATGATATATCTTAGGTGTCAAAGGAGACGAAGAAACAAAGGATTTATTTGGGCGCTTGTCCTTTGCAGAGTCAATAGCGAAACCGGCCATTCTTCAGGTCGGTTTTTTGTTTGTCCGGGATCAGGCGTTATATTTGACGTAACGATCGATAAAGGAGGTGTTCATATGTCTTTACGCAGGAAAATCGTCGTACTGGTCGTCTCAATCGTCTGTTTGATCGCGTTTGTGTCAGGCTGCGAGATCTACACCAAAGCCGCCGGCGGAGGATGGATCACCTCGGCGACAGGATTGGAAGATCAGAAAGCGACCTTTGGCTTCCATGTGCAGATCGATCCGGACACGGAGGAAGTGCAAGGCCACGTTCAGTTCTTCGATCACGGAACGGGACAGAAGTTCAACGCGCCGTTGAGCGGGTTCGTTGAAGAAGGCTTTTCCGGCACAACCAGCGAGGGCCTGGATGTTTATCTGCAGGTCGGCATGGATGACGAAACGGACTGGCTGCAGATCGCAGTGTATGACGGCGCCGACATGGTCTATTTCAACAGCGGCACCGTTCAGGGCGGACAGATTCAATTCAAGTAAAGATGCGCGCTTTGATCCCGGCATGGCTTCTATGGATGATCGACTGATGTCCACGCTGAAACACTGCGCTCTCAACTCTCACAGCGCAGAAAAAAAGCCGTCCTAAGACGGCTTTTTCGTTGTGTTCTTGCGCGACTACGCGCCCAGAAACTTCAGCGCCTCAAAGACGAGGAAGGCGGGCCAAACGATCGCTTTCAATACGCCGAGCACACCGATCCAGAATGTTGTCGCTGTTGAAATGTAATAGATGACGGCGCCTACAAATCCGAGGAAATACACCCCCTCGGATCTGACGTGTCTATGTTTTGATTTTCCGCAATCGCTTGTGTTCACTGCTTTCGTTGTTTCTTCTTCCATGATTAATCCCTCCCATATTCTGGCTGTTCGATCCATGAAGTTCGATGATCCTGTTTCGGGTAACACCTGCTCTGATTGTAATGACATGTTCATGCCTGCGTCAAGCCCCGACCCGCTGTCTTTTTCGGCAAAACCCGCATCCGAATCGAAAATACCGGAACCGGCGCAGTTCGCGCGGCGTCTAATTCGTCCTTCTCTTCTTTGCGGTCCGTATCAGCAGCGCGACGATGATGATCAGCGCGATCAGCGCGCCACCCCCGAAAAGCAGCAACCCGTTGCGATTTGCCGGGTTCTGCTCCGGTTCTGCGGGTGCGGCGGCAGGCGCAATCTGCGTCTGTTGAGCCGCCGGCCCGTCCACCGGAGAAACGGCGACCACCTGCGTTGCGGCTTCGGCGGGTGGAGTCCCGGTTGGCGCGGGTTCCGGTGTGGCTTCTTCCTCCGGCAGGCTCAGCACGCCATAGTCTCCCAAATACGTGTTTAGTGTCGCGCGCCCGCCGGTGGCCCAGTAGAACGGCGCAAGATAAGAGCCTTCCTTCGGCGGTTCCCGGCTCATGAGTGCTTTGGACAACAGGGAAAAATACGCATATGCCGCATCGTTATACGGCAGATCCTGCGTCACGATGAACGCCAGGTTGAATTCCTTCTGCGATTCACCGGCGGATGGTACGCGTTCGCCGCCCGCGCTCTCAACGATCTGCTGTGCCGTCACGGTTTCATACGATTGCGCAGTGATGCGCGCCGGATCCGTCAGATCCGGCGCATGCAGAATATGGATGTCCGGAATTTCCGACGACGGAATCAGTCCCATCAGATACAGCTCCAGCGGCGCATACGGCTGATTCGCGGTGTTCGGAATCAACCGCCAGGTCCCGTCCCCATTGTACGCAAAATGGCCCGCAAGCCCGTCTCCAAGATAGACGGCGCTCATCTGCCCCCCGATATCCGTCATTTTGTTCCAGTGTCCGAGCTCGGCGTTCATATCCTCTTCTTTGATGAGGCCGAGGTCTTTTCCAATCGCCATGCCCCAGGTATGAGCCAGTTCGTGATCCATGATTGCAATGCTGCCAAACGAGCTGTAGGTCACGGATTTCAGCCTGCCGGACGATCCAAAGTGCGCGGTGTTGTCCAGTATGGTTCTCCCGATATGCGCAACCTGATTGGAGACGCCGTTGTTATAGGGAACGTTCTCGTGCAGGTCAGAAGGGCGGAATATCTGCATGCCGGGCATCAGGGAAGCAAAGTCAAACACGTCGGGAAAAACGCTGTAGAGCTTTTGATACGCCGCGAAATTCGACGTGCCGCAATAGACGTTCGAAACAGGATAACTGTCTATCACTTCGTGATTCATGTCCTCGATAAAGAATGCGTAATGTGTGGCAAACAGGCCGTTCCCCAGATCCTGAACGGGAAACACATCCCGATAGACCGGATCAACCAGCCCGACAAGGCTGCCGTATTCATCCCCGAGCATGACGCCGTCCTTCGTTTCCGCGCGCACATATCCCCACCAGAGGCCGTAGCCGTCCTCGTTTGGCAGTTGAAAATCAAGCGAGACCCCGGAGAGCGTAAACACGGAATCACCGGAGCGTTTGTCGCCGTGCGTCCCGTCGTCAAACAGCTCTCTGCGGCCATAAAGCTCTTCCGATCCAAGTCCCGTCATCCAAACCCGCTCAATGTCGTCCCGTTCAACGATATGTACCTCCAGCGTCGTAACGGACGCAGGATCGCCCGCCCAAACGACGGAAGGCGTCGCCTGAAACCAGAAATCCTTCGACGGCAGCTCACTCTCGTAGTCTGACGCATCGGTACTGCCGGGCGTCAAACAAACCGCGCACAGAATTGCGACGGCTAACATAATGCCCGATACGCGCCTGCGTTTCATCGCTCTCTTCTCCTTCCCTTCGTTCGTATCTGTAGTGGAAGCAGTGCCAGTCGGTTTTCAGTTGTATTTGTTTTATCAGCAACAAGTTGGGAAGTGTGTGTTGTGTATCGATCAATCACAGTATATCACAAAAAAAAGCGTACCAGAGTACGCTTCGTTTTTGTGCTCGCTCTGCGGCGCGCCGCAGGTCGCTCAGCCCGCGCTCTCCGGTGCGTCCAGCACGAGTTTGGGTGGTTCTTTGACGAGTATGGCGACGACAAGGTTGATCAGCGAGAGAACGGCAACCGCATAGAAAATATACTGCGAGCCGAACGTGATCCAGGCGATGCCGCCCGTAACTCCGACGATGATGGAGACAACATGGTCCATCATCATCGCCAGCGAGAGCGTTGGTGTAACGTCCGCGTCCGAAATTGCGATCCTTCTCAGATATATCGTGCGGATTATACCCATCTGGGATGAAAGCCGGTCGACAACAAACAGTGCACAGGCCACAATCAGCGGAATTCCGATTTTAGCGAGCGTTCCGTTGTTGAACGACTGGGACAAAAGCCCGTAGCAAAAATAGACCGTGATAAAGGAAAATGCGTCCACAAAGAGCAGTTTTTTGATGCCGAAGCGGTCGATCCACCTGCCGAGCTGCGGCATGAAAAACATGCCGAGCAGGGACGCGATGATGCCGAGCAGCACGATAGTATCGACCTGCTGCCCGAGCGTTTCAATCAGCACCCATGGCCCGAAAACGAGCATGACCTGCTTCTGCACGCCGAACACTCCCGCAATAAGGTAATACAAGGTATACTCTTTTCGGAAGATGAATTTGACCTTTTCTCGCTTGATGCGCACCTGTCCGACATCGATTTTGAGCTTGATCAGCAACGCCATCGCAACGAGATAAAACGCGGCGGAGACGACAAACGTCCATTTCGTACTGCTTTGAAAACTGAATACACCGAAGCGGAACAAAAAGAACACCGCAATCCCCGCAACCGTCAGCGCCGCGAACCGCACCCCGGCGAACTGGCCCATGCGTTTGCCAAGCTTTTCCGGCTCCGAGAGCGACATACCGATGCTGTCTCTCAGCGGCAGATACAGGTGTGTGCCCAGCGACGCGGAGAACAGAAAGAACAGCATTGCCCCGAAAGACGGCGTAAAGAATCCGAGCACGGTCAGGCCGAACGCCACGATGCCCTGCGCGATAATCGCCAGCGTAATATCGCCGAGAAACGACACGGCGCTGACGAGGAAAAAGACGATAACACCCGGCAGCTCCCGCGGGAACTCGATCAACCCGCGGCCAAAGCCATCGACATGATAAACATCCTTAAAATAATTGGAAAACAAACCGTCGCTAAAGCCAATCGCCAAATTGACCGCCGCAACGACAACGAAGAAGAGCATCAAGTCCTTTTTTTGCTTATCCGACATGTAGGAGACCTTTCTGAGGTAGAAAAACCGTATTTTTAATTCCTGCTATCTTACCACACTAAGGCGTGGAATAAAAGGTCGTCGCAAGATTGCGGCCGAGCCGGGCTGCATCAGGACGTCACAATTGGTTGTTTTGTTGCTTTTTTTCATCTATTTGACATATAGTCAACATAAATATCAATAATGTTGCGATTTTCTTCACGGAAACACCAAAAATTCATATTTTATTCATAGAGTTCTTTGTGAAAATCTGTTACTATACAGGTAAATAAAGGCTTGCATGGTATGACCTACCCTGACAATCTGTCCCAATCCCAAAAAGATTAATACCATGCAATTAAGAAGGGCACTCTATCCCCCGACAGAGTGTCCTTTATTTTTATGTTTTACAAGCAGTTCGTTGCGTGCGCGAAAGCGCACGCTTTTTTTCTTTTCCTCTACTTCTCCTTCAGATACAACACGTGCGGCTCGACGTAATAATACGTCTGTCCGCTGGACGGATCGAGTGAGAAGTCCGCAAAATCGAGGATCAGGAGCGCGTCGAACGGCTCCGCCACGATCGCGACGCGCATCTCCTCCAGCGATCCGGTGTGCTCGCCCGTCGCCTCCAGACCATACCGTGCCGCCAGCTCGTCAAAATATGCCTCCATGCTCTGTTCAACAACCGTCACATCGTCAAGCGTAATGCGCAGAACGGGAGGGTTGTTTTCCTGACTGCCGGTGAGCGAGACGGCGTATGTCCCGTTTTTACCCGTGAAAACGATCGGTGCGTCCGGATCTGTCAAGCCCCGGAATTCGACCGCCCAATCATAGCCGCCCACTTCCATCGCCTCTCCGCCGCGCATGATAAAAACGCCTCTATCATCTCTATACCCCGTGTTTTCATCCTCCGGCTGCGGCCAGGTCTGCTCGAATCCGAACACGTTTTCAAATTGCGCTCGGTCGATCCGGTTCGTGTCGAACCATGCCGGAAGGGTTGCTTCCCGCTCGTTCAGCAGATAATAGACCGCGTCGGTCACGGCGATTTTCACCGATTCCTCCGGCTCTGCGGCGGCTGGCACAATCGCGCCGTCCCGCAGCATGTCCTGACTGGCGAGAAGTCTTTCGAGCCGCGCCGCCTGTGCGGAGACGGGCAGGTACTTGTATCCCACACCCGGTAAAATCGCAAGCAGCGCGAGAAAACACGCGGCGAGTGCGATATATGTGTGCGCACGCTCTTTTTTCATCAGCAGGGACACAATGCCAAAGAGCGCAAGCAGTCCCAACAAAATGAAGATGTATTCCGTGTTCTTCAGCCCGCTTTCGATCAACCGGGAAACGACCGCCCAACCTTCGAACACGAGTATAACGATGGACGCAAACGGATAGACGGCGCGGTACAGTTTCGCGGGAGCGGACGCGCTGCGCGCTGTCATCGCGTGCAGCCACAGACCGCCGAGCGTATAAGCCGCCGCAATGGAATACAGCTGCAGAAACCGCACGTGCATCCCGGTCACAATCGAACGAACCGCCCAGATGAGCAGCACGAGCGTCAGCGCAAGCACGATGGGTACGAGGATATAGGAAAACAGGATTTCGATAAAGCGCGGCTGCCGCTCAGCCGATTCGCGCTTCGGGTCGTCAACCCCTGCTGCAAAATCCGGAAAATAACCGACAAAGAGCATATACCCGATCAAACCCGCGAATGTTCCGATATACAGGAACACTTTTTCGCTCATCTGGCTATAAATCAACGCCTCGACGGCGATTGCAACACCGAACGCGCCCAGGAGCAGCGCGAGCGCGTATATCGCCGAGAGGAAGAAGGACTTCTCTGCCATAAACAGAGACTTATCGAACTCACAGCGCCCGCCCCGGTAACCGGCGACCATCACAAACAGAATCAGGCTGATCAAAATCAGCCCGCCGACGCGTAGCTGCGCGGCTGCCGCAATCACCGGATATAGGAAACCCGCCGGCGTGTATCCGGAAAACATATACAGCAGCACGAATGCCGCGACCGCCGCCAGTACGCCGGATAGATTCGCTGCGACCAGCGCTTTTTTTCCGCTGCCGCGGCTCGATGCAAACGCGACACATGTCAGGCTGAAAACGGCGCCGAGCGCCATCGACCAATGCATGCAGTTAAACAGGAAATTATATGGTTGCTGCTGCTGCCAGTCGAGCTGGATTCGAATCATCGTGACGATGACAAACGCCACCGCGAAACCGAGCGAACCCGGATATCGCTTCCAGGCGTTCAGCGCGCCGCGCAAGACGCGCGCAACGGATTGCATCACCCTGTTCATTGATCTCCCCTCCGTTCATTGTTCCGGTCGATATTAACGGTTTGCTTCCTTGCCAGACCGATGTGTTTGATCAGACGTATCTCTCTGCGGCTTGATTATATCACGTGTATCAGCAATCAGCCGTATTTTCAGGCTGCGCTTCGCTCTGCGGGAAGACATGCTGCTGAAAAAAAACAGCGCTCGCGGCGAAATGTTTCATTCTGCCGGAGCGCTGTTTATTTCGTTATATTGAATTAATAGACGCCTTTACCCGCCGGACCGCCCGTAACAATCGCGACGCCCGAACTCGTGCCAAGCCGGGTTGCACCCGCCTCGATCATCCGCACGGCGGTTTCATAGTCCCGTACAGCGCCGGACGCCTTGACGCCCATTTTCTCACCGACAGTCGAGCGCATCAGGCGCACGTCCGCTTCAGTCGCGCCGCCGGTGGAAAAACCGGTGGAGGTTTTTACGAAGTCCGCGCCCGCCTGTTTGCTGACTGTGCAGGCTTTCACTTTCTCCTCGTCCGTCAGCAGGCATGTCTCGAGGATGACCTTCACCAGCGCGCGCCCGCGCGACGCGCGGACAACCGCCTTGATATCCTCCTCAACCAGATCCCAATTGCCGGATTTCACAGCGCCGACATTGATCACCATATCGACCTCTTTGGCGCCTTTTTCAATCACTTCATTCGTTTCAAAGGCTTTGACGGATGGCAGCGTTGCGCCGAGTGGGAACCCGATGACGACGCAGGGATTGACCGCGCTGCCCTTGAGCTCCTTTGCCACGAGTTCCGTGTACGTCGGGTTGACACAAACGCTCGCGAAATGATACTGCTTCGCCTCGTCGCAGATTTTCTTGACCTTCTCAACCGTCGCGTCGGGCTTGAGCAGGGTGTGGTCGACGTATTTTGCTAGATCGACCTTATTCCGGGTCTCAGCGGCCGTGTTGGCGCCTTCAATCTCCGCCAGCACCTGTTCTGTGACTCTTTTGATGATTTCATTGATATCCATATCATTCGCTCCTGACTGTTCTTTTTGCGATCTTTATCACTATATTAACATTTATTATAGCATCTGGCGCTCAAAAAATCTCCTCTGTTTCTTCCTGCAACCGCAAAACTTCTCGTTTTCGTCGTGTGTTTAAACGCTATACGTCGAGGCAGACGTGTCCCCGCCCTCGCCCGTCCAGTTCGTGTGATAGAATTCACCGCGTGGACGGTCGGTACGCTCGTAGGTATGCGCGCCGAAATAGTCCCGCTGCGCCTGCAGCAGGTTTGCCGGGAGCCGCTCGCTCGTGTAACCGTCAAAATAGCTCAGCGCCGCGCTCATTGCGGGAACGGGGATGCCGCAAGCAACCGCGGCGGATACCACCCTGCGCCAGGCGGGCACGCAGGCCTTGACCGCCTCAGTAAAATACGGGTCGAGCAGCAGGTTTTTCAGCTGTGCGTCCCGATCGAATGCTTCCTTGATCTTGCCCAAGAACACGCTGCGGATGATGCACCCGCCGCGCCACATCAGCGCCACGCCGCCATAGTTGAGGTTCCAGCCGTAGCTCTTTGCCGCCGCGCGCATGAGCGCGTAGCCCTGCGCATACGATACGATCTTGCTCGCGTAGAGCGCCTGCCGTATGGCGGCGACGAGTTCTTGTTTGTCGTCTTTGTACGCGGCTGCTTCCCGCGCAAACACTGTCGCGGCCTCGACGCGCTCGTCCTTCATCGCCGAGAGGCTGCGGGCAAACACCGCCTCACCGATCAGCGTCAGCGGAACGCCTTCGTCCAGCGCGGCAATAGCCGTCCATTTGCCGGTGCCTTTCTGTCCCGCCGTGTCGAGGATGCTGTCCACCAGCGCACTGCCGTCCTCGTCCTCAAAGGCAAGGATATCGCGCGTGATCTCGATCAGATAACTATCCAGTTCGCCGCGGTTCCAGTCCGCAAACACTTCGCTCATCTCTTTTGCCGACATGCCCAGCGCGTCCCGCATGAGCTGATACGCCTCGCAGATGAGCTGCATGTCGCCATATTCGATTCCGTTGTGCACCATCTTGACGAAATGGCCCGCGCCGTTTTCGCCGACCCAGTCGCAGCAGGGTGATCCATCCTCCACCTTGGCGCAGATCGCCTGAAAGATGGGTTTGACAAGCGGCCACGCGGCGGGCGACCCGCCGGGCATCATGCTCGGCCCTTTCAGCGCGCCTTCCTCCCCGCCGGACACGCCGGTGCCGATATAGAGCAGTCCCTTGCTCTCGACATACGCCGTCCTGCGGATCGTATCCGGGAAATGGCTGTTGCCGCCGTCGATGATCACGTCCCCCGGCTCCAGCACGGCGAGCAGCTGCTCGATATAATCGTCAACCGGATGCCCCGCCTTGACCATGAGCATGACCTTGCGCGGCTTATCGAGCGCGTCTTTGAGTTCTTCGAGCGTGTGGCAGCCAACGATGTTCTTTCCCTTCGCGCGCCCGCTGGTAAACGCGTCCACCTTCTGCGTCGTACGGTTGTACACCGCGACGGTGAACCCTTTCGATTCCATATTCATGACCAGGTTTTCGCCCATGACGGCGAGTCCGATCAGTCCGATATCCGCTTGTTTCATCTCGTTACCCTCGCATTTCCCTGATAGATGCTCCAGATTTGCTGCTCATCCGCGGGTGTTGCATAGTCGTTAAGGTCTGTGACCGCAAGCGCGCCGCTCGCCCACCCGAACTGCAGGCACTTCTCCGGTTCCCAATCACGGTAAATGCCATACAAGAGCCCGCCGGTGAACCCGTCCCCGCCGCCGATGCGGTCGAGCACGGGCATCCTGCGCGGCTCCTCGACAAACCATTGCCCGTTCGCGCTGAGGATCGCCCCCCAGAGGTGCTCGTTCGCGCTTTCCACCTCGCGCAGCGTCGTTGCGAAGAATCGCGTGTCGGGATAGGTTTTTCGCACTTCGCCGATCATGCCTTTGAAGCCTTCGACCTTCGCCGCGAGCCCTTTACCGCCCGCTTCCGGCCCTTTTGCGCCAAGCGCCAATTGAAAGTCCTCCTCGTTGCCGACGAGGATGTCCGCGAGGCTCGCAATCTCGTGAAATACCTGCCGCAGCCCGGTTTCCCGTCCGTTCCAGAAGGACGCGCGGTAGTTCAGGTCGAAGCTGACACGCGTGCCGTAGGCTTTCGCGCGCTTTGCCAACTCCGCGCAGAACACCGCCGTCTCGGGCGAGAGCGCTGCGATCAGACCGGAGATGTGCAGGATGGCGACGCCCTCCTGCCCGAAGATTCGATCGATATCAAATTCGTTGATCGAGAGCGTTCGCCCGACCTCTCCCGCGCGGTCGTTCCAGACGCGCGGCCCGCGCAGCCCGAATCCGCTGTCCGCGATATTGAACTGGTGCCGGTAGCCCCAGGGCCCGCCCTGCGGCACGCTGACTCCCTCATATCGAATATTGCGCGCTCTGAGCTCGCCCTGTATAAACGCCGAGACCGGGCTGCCTTCGATAAACTTTGTCAGCACCAGACATTCGAGCCCCAGCGACGAGGCGATGTTGAGCACATTGCTCTCCGCGCTCGAAGACCGCATCAAAAACCGCTGACTGGTCTGAACGCTCTGCCTCTCTTCCGGTGTGATACGGACGCCCATGCTCGTTGGCGCGGCGATGGCGTAACGTGTTTGATTCGGCATATAGAACACTTCTTTCTATTAATATATAAAACTATGCCTACAGTTTAGCAGTTGTGATAGACATGTTCTATCCGAATATTGCTTGTTTTATTTCCATTCTTGCTCTATATTGTCTATATGAGGTGATTGCGTTGGAGCAGATCTTAAGGGATATACAACTCAGGCAGCATATGCTGCGCGAGGATTTTGAGGTGTTTCGCTTCGAGGGGAAAAACGGAATGCAGATTGCGCTGCATTCCCATGATTTCTATGAGTGCTCGCTTCTGATTTCCGGAAAGCTTTCCTATCAGATTGAGAGCGCTTCGTTTGCCGAGCAACCCGGCGACCTGCTGCTGATCAGGCCGAACCTGCTGCACAGACCGCTGTTCATCCACGACGAGGAGCCCTACGAGCGCATCGTCTTCTGGCTCAGCAGGCCGTTTGTTGAGCGGCTCTCCGCACCCGATGCGGATTTAGCCGAATGTTTTGCCGCCGGACGCGTAGGTGCGATCCGGCTCGGTGCCGCACAGCACGCGCAGGTTTCACGCCTGCTGAGTGAGTTGATCGCCGAAACGGAAGAAGGACGCTTTGCGCGCGGCATTCTCAGCCGCTCGCTCGCGGCGCAGATCCTCGTGTTCATCTGCCGCGCAGCGCGCGGCAATAACGCGGCTGTTCCGCGCGAAGAGCTACGCATCAGCTCTCTGCTGCAGCGCGTTTCCGACTATCTGGACGCACATCTCAACGAGGAGATCACACTCGATGCGCTGAGCCGGACGGTGTTTCTCTCCAAATATCACCTCGAACGCAGATTTAAGCAGGAAACCGGCATGTCGATCCACCGCATGCTGCTGCAAAAGCGCATGATCCGCGCGCGGAGCCTGATGCGTGCGCGCCAGCCGCTCACGCAAATCGCGCTCTCCTGCGGGTTTTCCGAGTATTCCGGTTTTTACAAAGCGTTTCGAAACGAATACGGCATGTCCCCGCGTGAATACCTGACCTATCTGCAGACCGGCGAAACGTGACCTGTCGCCCGATACCGCATTGGTCAAATTGACAAGGATAACCGATTATGGTACAGTCCAAAATAATACATCGTCACACGGATGGGTACGTTACTATGAGCATCAGACGGATTCTGGCTTTATCGATCGCGCTGTTATTTCTCGGCAGCGCGTTTTCCTGCGGCGCGCGCATACAGCCGGAAGCCGCGGAAGAGATCGCCGGAACACCGGCACCGGCGCAGAGCCCGATTCTCATGCAGATCGTTACTCCCGAACCGACGCCGACACTGACGCCAACCCCGACGCCTTCGCCCGAGCCGACCGGACGCGCACTGCGCGCCTGGAATCTGAGAACGCAGCAGCGTGCGTTTCTGATGAGATATCCGCCCGCGGACGGTAACATCGAAGCAGCACTAAATAAAATCGCCATCGATCCGGACAAAAAGCTCATCGCGCTGACGTTTGACGACGGCCCGAGCAACAGGAACACCAACCGCATTCTGGATGTTCTGGAGCAATACAACGCCCGCGCGACGTTTTTCATCATCGGTAAGCGCGTAGAAGGCCGTCAGGAGGTCATCGCCCGCGCCATCTCGCTGGGCTGCGAAATCGGTTCCCACACCTGGGGTCACAGCGATTTTACCAAGTATCCGAAGCGCATCCTCATCAGCAGCCTGTCGCAGGTGGACGAGGCGATGCAGACCAACTTCGGTTATACCATGACGCTCTTCCGCCCGCCGTATGGTTCGATCAATAAGGACGTTGAAGAAGGCGCCGAGGACATGGGCTATACCATGGTTCTCTGGTCGGGCAGTTCGCACGACTGGAGCATCGAAGACCCCGACAAGATCTATAGAAACACCTTCAACTGCGCGCAGGACGGCGCAATCGTGCTCTTTCACGACATCTACGACTTCACGGCGGACGCCATTGAGCGCATCGTCCCCGATCTGATCGAGCAGGGGTATCAGCTCGTGACCGTATCGGAGCTCATCGCCATGGACGAAACCCCGGTTGAGCCGGGCGATCGATACGGCGGCTGGGCGGAAACGGTCAAGGTGGAGTATTGATTGACCCGGTTCCATGTATCAAAACACAAAATAATCAAGAGACCGCTGCGGCGGTCTCTTTTTGATTGCAGGACGCTCCACCACGCGCTGCGTGAGTTTACAACCGCAAGCGCCGCTGATATAATGAGCCATGCACTTTTACTCGGTTTTTGCGCTCATCGGCAACGGTATTAAGCGCGAAAAGCATTTCATGGACGGATTGAATACGGTGATATTGTTGAAAAAATCGGATCGTTCAAATACAGCTCGAAAACTGGTATTCCTCGCACTCTGCCTCGTTGTTTCTGCGGCGATTTTCGCCTGTGCGGTTGCGCCCGCAACCGCGCCGGACGAACCCGCCCCGACATCGCTGGATTTCAGCGACGGAAGCATGTTCGATTTGTCCGACCTGATGCAGCAGACGCAGTTGACTTCGTTGAACCTGACGGGCAGCGACATCACGATTGAAGAATATACCGCGCTGCAAACCGCCCTGCCAAACTGCGACATCCGCTGGAGCGTACCGCTCGGCGGCGAACGGATCGACAGCACGGCGACCGAGCTGACGCTTGCTTCGGCTGAGAGCGGGCTGCCCGACGCGCTTGGCTTCTTTCCGTCTCTTGAGACGGTGCGGCTGGAGCAAACGCCCGATGCAACCGCGATCGCCACCTTTGGCGCGGAGTATCCTGATGTTCGCTTCCTCTGGGATGTGAACATCGGCGATAAAACATATCCGGGCGACGCACAGGTGCTGGATCTGAGCAGCGAACCCGCAGATCTAGCCGCCTTGACGCCAGTTCTTCCGCTGTTTCCGCAGTTGCAGGCGGTGACATTCGGCAGCGATATTTTTTCCGAGGCGGATCAACTCGCCCTCGTCGACGCGTTCCCGTCTGTTCAGTTCATCTGGAACGTACAACTGCTGGACGACCTGATCGTCCGTTCGGATACCACAGAGCTCGATTTGCGAGACTACGAAGTACCGGACGCCGCGGCCTTTTCCGAGCGGCTGTGCCTGCTGCCCGCGCTGACCCGTCTCGATATGTGCGGCTGCGGGCCGGATGATTTAGAGATGGCGGCCATGCGCGAGCGCTACCCCGACATCAAGTTCATCTGGCTGACGCGCGTCAGCGGCTGGATCATCCGCACGGATATCAAAGGCTTCAGTACCGGAAACCGCACGCGTTTCCCGGACGGCGCGGGCTGGTATACCGAAAGTAAGTTTTCCTATAAGGCCATCAAGGCCGAAGACCTTGTGAACCTGAAGTACTGCACGGATTTGATCGCGCTGGATATCGGCCACTGCACCCGCGTGAAAAGCCTCGATTTTCTCCGGACGCTGCCAAAGCTGCAGTATCTGGATATCGCACTGTGCGATTTTACCGATATCTCCGCGCTGGAAAGCCAGCCGGATTTGATCTATCTGCAGATGATGTACAACCTCGTTTCGGATATCTCGCCGCTGCAATACTGCAAGGAACTGCGTTTCCTGAACCTGAGCGACAACGTGATTGCGGACCCCGCGCCGCTGTATGCGCTCACAAAGCTCGAGCGGCTCTGGATCAACACCACGGGCTTGAGCAAGGAGCAGATCGCCTCTCTCGAACAGGCGATGCCGGACACCCTCATCAAAGCAAATCAGCGAAGCCCCGAGTATGCCATGAGCGTCTGGCTCAAGGAAAATGAAGCGTATGTCACCGTGCAGGCGCTCTACGGTCTCCGCGCAAAATTCCAGCCTGCTAAGGACTAAATCTGTTTCCTCTAAAGGGAGAACGCATGAAACAAACAGACCCGCAACCCGCCGCTTATGAAGCGAAACAGCCCTCCGCCCGCCGTGTTGACGGCGTGGCAGCGTCGCCTGTTTTCAAGGTTGCTTTTCTTGTCTCCGGGGCGGCGATGGCGCTGCTCTTCTCCAGCGGCGGATCGCTCCTGTTCATCGGCGCGGGTGTTCTGCTCGCGCTTGTTCTCTGCGCGCTTCTGGCGTTTCGCTTCCGGCTGGCCGAGCGATTCCTGCCGCGGGTAAACCTTCTCCCGATGGGCGTCGCGGCGATGCTGACGGCGTATATTTGCTATGAATATGCGGTCCTCTTCGCGCGCTCGGTCAACGAGCTGATCGTTTCGTTCCTCTCGGCTTCTCCGTTGTCCGCCGTTGCAGGCGTGATCGGCGGCGTGCTGCCCGCCCTGGTTGCGGTTGTCGCCTCGTTCGCGCTGTTTCTCTGGCTCTGGTGGCTCGTCGATTCCGCGGCGGACTTTTTTGCGCGGTGGCTGAGAGAGTCGGATCGAACGGAGCGGGTGTTCCTGATCGCGGCATGGATACTCCTCACCGCCGCTGTCGCAATCGTGTATCGCTCCACCACTGCCTTTTACGGCGGTGCGGTCAACTATGACGTCGTCTTTACCGCGGACTCGCCGCAACTGGTCAAGTCCAACGCGTTTTTCTACGTTGGCGCCTACGAAAACGACATCCGCCAACCGTTATTCGGCGTGTTCTCAATGCCGTTTGCGGCTGTTGCCATGCTGTGCAGCCGGCTGCTGTTCTTTGTTCCGGACGCCTTTCCGATTATGCTCAGTGCGGTGCAGGTGTTGCTGCTGCTGTTTGGCTTTACGCTGATTGTGCGCATGCTGAATCTGCGCGGCGCCGAGAAAGCCCTGTTTCTTTGTCTGTTGGCCGCGTCCTACCCGGCGCTGCTGTTTTCGTTTGCCGTCGAGCAGTATATCTTCGCGGTGTTCTGGGTGCTGCTTCTGGTCTACAGCTGGCATGAGGAACGCAGGGACAGCACGCTGCCCTTCGTCGCCGCGGCGGGCTCTCTGCTCACAAGCGGCGTGTTCTTTCCGCTGCTGCTGGAGAAAAACAAGCTGCGAGAGAACGTCAGGCGGTTGCTGCTTGCAGCGTTTGCGTTTGTTGTGTTCTTTACGCTCTTTGGACGCGTTCCGATGCTCAACAGCACGCTGGATAAGCTCAGGGATATCGCGTCGTTCTCCGGCGGCGCGCTGCCGTTTGGCGAGCGGCTGCTGCAGTATCTCAATTTTGCAGCCACTTGTTTCGTCCGCCCTGCCGCCGCCGTAGACAGCGCGACGTTCGCGCATGTGTCCTATCAGCTCAGCCCGGTCGTCTCCGCCAATATCGCGGGTATCGCGGTTTTGGTTGCCGCTGCGGCGGGCGCGGTGCTGGGGTTCTCAAAGAAGATCGTTCGCGTCGCCGCCTGTTGGGCCGCTTTTTCGTTTCTTCTGCTTTGCATCGCAGGCTGGGGCACCTCCGAAAACGGGCTCGTGCTCTATACGCTCTACTTTTCCTGGGCGTTTTTCGTGTTGATTCACGAGCTGGTCGCGCGCATACTTTCGCACAGCCGCGCGGCGAAACTGATACTGTTGGCGGCGTGCCTCGCGCTGCTTATCATCGTCAACGGCGCGGCTATGCTCCAGCTGATACGATTCGGTGTAGCATATTATCCCGCGCTCTGACCCGCAATCGACTTTTTTTTGCAAAGGACTGTTTATGAACGCTTACGACTTCGACCGCTGCATCTACGCGCGGGACTGCACAAGGGACTTCTACGCCTACTGCTTCAAAAAATATCCGGCACTGCGCCGGTATCTGTTTCGACAGCTCTGGGGGCTGGCGCTCTACGCCCTGGGGCTGATTTCAAAAACCGCGTTCAAAGAACGGTTCTTTTCGTTTCTGGAGGGCTTGGACGACGCGGAGTCCGAAGCGCGCACATTCTGGGAAACACACCGCGGCTATCTGCGCGGCTGGTATCTGGAACAGCAGCGGCCGGATGATCTGATCGTATCCGCCTCACCGGAGTTTTTACTCAAACCCATCTGCGAGACGCTGGGCGTCGGGCGGCTCGTCGCGTCCCTTGTCGATCCGAAGACGGGCGCGTTCACGGGCGAAAACTGCTATGGCGCGGAGAAGGTCGTCCGCGTGCAGTCGGCGGTCGGCGAAGCCGAAATCGACGAGTTCTATTCCGATTCGCTCTCGGACCAGCCCATGGCGGATCTGGCAAAAAACAGCTTCCTCGTGGATGAGGATACGCTCATTCCATGGAAGGAATATCAACCCGGCACATGGCAGAAGGTAAAACGGCAGTTTTTCAACTTCGAGTTTTTCCGTTTCCTGATCATCGGCGGCATCAACACGCTAAACGGCATACTCTTTGCCTACCTGTACTCGCGGATTCTCCCGCCGCAGCCAGCGTTCATCTGCGGTTATATTTCGAGCCTGATGATATCGTACCTGCTCAACAGCTTCTTTACGTTCCGCGAGCGCCTCTCATTCGGGAAAATGATCAAGTTTTCCATCTCCTATATCCCGAATTTCCTGATTCAGAACGCTGTGGTCTTCGTCGTGGTCACCCTGCTGCATCAAAAGCCGCTGCTGGCGTATATCCTCGCGGCGGTGATCGGCGTGCCCGTGACATTCCTGCTGCTGAAGCTGTTCGCGTTTCGCCACCGAACCAAGCCGCAAAAAGACTAAAACACACCTGTCAACCTTGCAGCCGCCGCGCCGCCCGGAACACTCCCCTGAGGTGAAAAAATGAAACCGTATTTTAAACTGCTCCGCATCAAGCACTATAGCAAAAACGTCCTGCTGCTGCTTCCGCTCGTGTTCGGGCGGGCGCTGTCGGACACGGCTCTTCTCTGGCGGATCGTTCTCGGCTTTGCCGCTTTTTGCCTGCTTTCGTCGGCTGTTTACATCTTCAACGACAGTCTGGACGTTGAGAAAGACAGACTGCATCCAACCAAGAAGAACCGTCCCATCGCCAGCGGCGCGGTTTCCATCCCCGTCGCGCGCGTGATTTCCATTGTGCTGTTGATCGGCTCGCTGGTCATCAACGCGCTTGCCAGCCGCGGCGAGGTGCTCCCCTGGGTATTCCTGGTGCTGTACGCGGTGCTCAACGCCGGATACAGCCTGCGGTTTAAGGACGTGCCGCTTGTTGACGTCACCATACTGATGTCGGGCTTTTTGCTCAGGCTGCTCTATGGTTCCGCGCTGGTGGACATCAAGATCTCCGAATGGCTGTATCTAACCGTCGTTTCGCTGTCCTTCTTCATGGGGCTCGGCAAGCGCAGAAACGAGCTGATTGCGCACGAGTCCGGCGATACAGCGGGCGAAACGCGCGCAGTGCTGAGCCGATACACCGCCTCGTTTCTCGATAAGAGCATGTACATGTGCCTGATGCTGTCCGTAGTCTTCTATGCGCTCTGGTGCGTGGACGCGTCTACAACCGGCATGATCTCCGGCAACTACCTGCTCTGGACCGTGCCGCTCGTGCTGCTGATCTGCATGAAATACAGCATGACGATTGAGGGCAAGTCGGACGGCGATCCCGTCGAGGTGTTGTTTGGCGATAAGTGGCTGATGGCGATGGTTGGCCTGCTCGGTGCGGCCATCCTCGCGATTCTGTATCTGTAAGAATACCGATCCTATCAACGGAGGTAGTGTACCTATGGCCGAAGTCATCGCCGCGCGTACCATGAATACGCTGTATATCTGGCTGGACATTGCGTTTCTCTGCATCCTGCTTGCCGTGCTGCTCTATACAAAGCGGTATCAGGCGATCATCGCGGGCCTGCTGGCCGGCGTGCTGTATTTTCTTGTCGACTACGGCATCTTCTATCTGGCGCTGGGCACACGGCAGGTGACGGGAGCAAACACCCTTGTCTTTCTGCTCTGGCTTTCGATGAGCTACGGGTTCACCAACTTCGTCTGGATCTGGGTCTGGCTCGACCGCGACTCGCACGCGCTGGAATGGTCGCTTTTCATCCTCGCGGGGTGGTTCTGTACCGCGCTGCTGAGCCAGAACTTCGGCGCAGGGTTTCAGCAGATCTCCATCGTGCGCGGCACGTCCGCCTATCACGGAGTCATGGCGCTACTGCTGTTTGCAGGCTACGGCATCCTGTGTGTGCAGAACATCCGCGAACCGGACAAAAACAAGCGCGCGCCGCTTCTCTGGATTCTCGCCATCGGCATTCTCGTCCAGTTCGGCTGGGAGTTCGTACTCGCGGTGACGGGTATCCGCAACCAGAGCCTGAGCACCATTGTGGTCAACTCGCTGCTGGAGACGAATATGGGCCTCCCCTACCTCTACTGGATCCACCGCGCCGTCAATCGCAGGCGGAACGAATCGCTGCAGCGGTTGAAAATAAGCGCAGTCTGATACACGAAACACGATGGCTGAAACGGAGGCTCGATGACAAACAAACAAAACGCGTTGACTCAACGCTTTCAAAAACTCTTCGTTACGCCGACCAACAGCACGCTGCTGCAGCTCTTGCGGTACGTGTTTGTCGGAGGAATCGCGTTTCTGTCGGACGCCGGTGCGCTGTTTTTGCTCGAAAAAGCAGGGCTGCACTATCTGGTTGCGGCTGCACTCTCGTTTCTGGTCGGGCTGACGGTCAACTTCTTCCTCACCAAGCGCTTCGTTTTTTCGCAAGACGCGCGTTCCGTCGGGCGGATGGGCGAATTCGTCGCCTACGGCCTGATCGGCCTTGCGGGGCTGGGGCTGACGGAGCTAATCATGTACCTCATGACAGGTGTGTTCGGCGTCTACTTTATGCTCTCCAAGGTCGTCAGCGCGGCGATTGTGCTGATTTGGAACTTTGCCGCGAGAAAACTCTTTTTATACAGGTGAATCGATGAAACACGTACTCGTCATCGGCGCAGGCCCCGCCGGGCTGACCGCCGCCTACCAACTGCTCAAGACAACGGACATCAAGCCGCTTGTGCTGGAGGCCTCGCCCTATATCGGAGGAATCTCCCGCACGCACGAATACCGCTCAAACCGGATGGACCTCGGCGGTCACCGGTTTTTCACCAAGTGCCCGGAGGTCATGGATCTCTGGCTGGAGCTCATGCCGCTGCAGGGCGCGCCCGCGCGGGACGATATCGCGCTTGGCCGCGCGGTGCAGCTCGCAGAGGGCGGCCCAGACCCGGAGCAGGAGGACGACGTCATGCTCCTGCGGCGCCGCGTGTCTCGCATCTATTTTCTGCAAAAATTCTTCGACTATCCGATCAGTCCAAGCTGGAAGACGTTTTCCAATATGGGCTTCCGCCGCACGATGCGCGCGGGGTTTGGCTATCTTGCCGCCATGCTGCATCAGCGCGACGAGCACTCCCTCGAGGACTTCTATATCAACCGCTTCGGGCGCCCGCTCTATGAGATGTTCTTTGAGGACTACACGCAGAAGGTCTGGGGTATCCATCCTTCCAAGATTTCGCCGGACTGGGGCGCGCAACGGGTCAAGGGGCTCTCGCTCGTCGGCATCCTGCGCTCAATGATCGGCAAGCTGTTTCATACGCAGCGCGAGGTCGAAACCTCGCTGATCGAGGAATTTTATTATCCCAAGCGCGGCCCAGGCCAGATCTACGAAAAGATGGCCGCCGAGATCGTGCGCATGGGTGGCACGATCCTGACGCAGTCCGAAGTAACCGGGATTGAGCTGAATGAAAACCGCATCGTCTCCGTGCGTGCAAAGCGCGCAGATGCAGCGGAGGAAACATTTGAAGTCTCCGATGTATTCTCCTCCATGGCGGTCAAGGACCTGATCGCCGCGATGGGCACTGCTGCCGAAGAGGACGTGCGCACAATCGCCGCCGACCTGCCCTATCGCGACTTCATCACGGTCGGACTGCTGGTGAACAAACTCGACCTTGTCAACGACAGCGGGATTCAAACCATCGGCGGATTGGTGCCGGACTGCTGGATCTATGTGCAGGACCGCGGCGTCCGTCTCGGCAGGGTGCAGGTCTTCAACAACTGGTCGCCCTACCTCGTCGCCGATCCAGACACGGTCTGGATCGGGCTGGAATACTTCTGCACGGAGGGCGACGATATGTGGAACATGCCTGCCGAGTCATTCGTCTCCATGGCTGTTTCGGAGGCGGAACAGATCGGAATTTTGAGCCGCGAAAACGTGCTGGACACGGAGCATATCCGCGTGAAAAAAGCATATCCCGCGTATTTCGGCGCCTACGATTCGTTTGAGCGCGTGAAATCCTGGCTTATGACGATTGAAAACCTCTACTGCATCGGGCGCAACGGGCAGCACCGCTACAACAACATGGACCACTCCATGAAGACCGCCATCGACGCGGTTGCGGCCTATCGAAACGACGGCGCAGGCAAAGACGACATCTGGCAGATCAACACCGAGGAGGCGTATCATGAGACGAAACATTCTGAAAACGCCTGAGCAGCGGCTGACCGGACAGGAGTTGACCGCGTCCGGCGCGCCCGCGCGGCGCACGGATCGAGGTAAACTGTTTCTGATTCTGTTGCTGTATCTGCCCTGCCTCTTCGTCCACACGGAGCTGGACAACGACATCTGGTTTCTCCTCAGCAACGGCCGCTATATCCTGCAAAACGGCATCCCGTTTATCGAGCCGCTGACGCTGCACCAGAATTTAAGCTATGTCTCGCAGCAGTGGCTGTCCACCGTGATCTTCTGGTTTGTGTATTCCAAACTAGGCGCACTCGGGCTCTTCGCGCTCGTCGCGGTCGTTTTCGCCGGGGTCATCACGCTGATCTACCGGCTGAACAACCTGCTCTCGGACGGCAACCTCGCCGTGAGTTTCGTCGTGACCATGTTTTTTTCCGTGCTGCTCTCCACCTATACGGTGACGCGGCCGACGATGTTTACGCTCCTGATTCTGGCTGCCGAGCTCTATCTGCTCGAGCGTTACACGGCTTCCAACCGACCGTCGCATCTGATCCCGCTCCCGCTTCTGTCCGCGCTTCTGGTCAATCTTCACGCGTCCATGTGGCCGATACAGTTCGTCATCCTGCTGCCGTACGTCATCGATTCCTTCCGGTTCCGCGTTTCCATTTTGGAAGGGCAGGGCTTTGACAAGAAATTCTTCTATCCGGCGATACTGTTGATGTTTGCCGCCGGGTTCTTAAACCCCTACGGGTTCGACGCCATGAGCTATCTGGCGCGCTCCTACGGGCACCCGGAGATCTCGTTTGTCTCCGAAATGCGCGTGCCCAACATCAACGAGGTGTTCGGCAAGGTCATCTTCGGCACATTTGTGATCGTCGGCGCGGCCTATCTGCTCTACCGCGCAGGCAAGACCAGGCTGCGCTACGTCCTGCTCACGGGCGGCACGGCGGTGCTCGCGCTGTCCAACGTGCGCAGTTTTTCGTTTTTCATCCTCTGCGGCATCTTCCCGCTGGCATATTATCTCAAAGACGTCCAGCCACCGAAGAGCAAGCAGACGGTCACAAAAAAGACGCTGGTGCTCAGAGGCGTACTGATCGCGCTGATCGCCGCCATGCTGGGCTATGGCGTGTTTTACCAGTATGCAGTCAACGCGGCGACGAAAGCCGTTCCGGAGAGCGCGCCGGCGCTTTCATACCTGCTCACCAACGCCGAGCAGGACGATATGGTGCTTTACGCGGGCTATAACGACGGCGGCTACGCGGAGTATCTGGGGTTCAAACCGTATCTTGATCCCAGAGCGGAAGTGTTCGTGAAAAAGAACAACAAAAAAGACGACATCATGCTGGAGTATTTCCTGCTCCAGACGGGCGGGCTCTATTATCAGGACGTCCTGGACAAATACGGATTCACGCACCTGCTGGTCGCCAAGACGGACATCCTCTATACCTATCTACCGCATGACGACTCCTATCAAATGGTGTTCGAAGACAAGCTCTACGCCGTGTTCGTCCACGCGGGCGCCGCACCCTGAAACGAAAACCTTGCGCAACATACCCGCTGTTTGCCATCCGGACCGGACCGGCGACGGCGGGTGTTTTCTATCGCGCAATTACGCTGTATCGTAATTGATTGTTTACACATCGTAGCTCGCGGCTTATAATAGATGCGAGGTGAACGCATATGACGCTGACGGAAAAGCTCGATTTGCTGATGGACGAGCGCGGGCTGAACAAGTCCCAGCTCTCCGCGCAGTCCGGCGTGCCGTATACCACGATTGCCAGCTTGTATGAAAAAGGCTCTCAAAACGCCAAGCGCTCGACGCTGCTGGCGCTCGCGCGGTTTTTCAATGTTTCGATGGATTATCTGGCGGACGACAGCGTGAACCAGCGCGGCACGCGCATCTTCGCCTCTGCGGGGCATTTCGACGTCACCCGCCTCACGCCCGAAGGACAGGAACGGTATGAGGAATATATCGAATTTCTGGCGGACAAGTTTTCGAAATAACGGCATGACAAGCTTTAATATTTCCGACGGATCAAGTTATAAATTACGAGTGGGACGGATCGTGCGTGCGGAGGGCGCGGCGGCGATGGATAAGGTAGAAGAACTCACAATCGAAGCGGGCGAACGCGGAATCGACGTGCACGAGCGCGAGATCCCGGTGCCCGGCATGTCCGCGGCGTATATCAAAACCGAGACGGGCGAGCATATCGTCATCCGGCAGGACGGCACGCAGGCCGAACGCGCCTGCTGGCTGGCGGAGGAGCTCGGTCACCATTACACCGGCTCGGACCGCAGGCTGCATTACAACGCTGTGGACGACTGGCGCGCGGAGGCCAAGGCGCGCAAATGGGCGCACGACCGGCTGCTCTCGCCGGAGGCGATCCGCACCGCCGCGCGCAACACCGACGATATCTACGAAATCGCGTTTACGCTCAACGTGAGCGTGGAGTTCTTGCGCGAGTCCATAGACTGGTACCTTGCGCGCGGACTTTGGGCACCCGAACCGCCGCCGGAAGACGAGTTCCCGGAAAACGCACCGGACTGATCAATCAAAAACAAGGCGCTCACTGAGCGCCTTGTTTTTTAATCGAATTTTTTATCAGAACTTCTTTTCCGAAATCTTCTGAATCATATCTTCCAGCACCGTGCGGCTTTCCGATTTTTTGATTTTCTTGAGCGCTTTCATCGCGTCCCGACTGTACTCCTCTGCCTTCTCCTCGGCCATCGAAACACCACGTTGCGCGATCACGAGCTCCCGGATGCCGGAAATCTGCTCCGCCGATAAGCTGCTCCTGAAGATCAGCTCACTCAGCGCGCCGGATGTGTCGTTCTTAAGCGCAAACAGCATCGGCAGCGTGATGTCTCCCTTTTTGATATCGTTTTCGATGTTTTTTCCGATGTCAGCGGGGTTGCCGACGAAGTCGAGGCAGTCGTCTATGATCTGAAACATCATGCCGATGCAGTAGCCCGCTTGTACCAGCGCGCGCTGCGTCTGGTTGCTGACGCCCGCTTCATATGCGCCCGCGAACAGGCTCATGGAAAACAGCGCAGCGGTTTTGCCGGCGATGATCTCCAGATAATGATCCAAATCCAGTGCGTCGCTGTAGCGATAGGAAAACTGCGACAGCTCGCCCTCGCAGATCGACATGATGCTGTGTGAAAGATTCTTAAGCATCTCCGCGGGATAGTCGCCCGCGAGGATGTCGAAGGTTTTCGCAAACACATAGTCCCCTACGAGTACGGCGACTTCTTTTGAATATCTGCAATGAACGGTTTCAATCCCGCGGCGCAGTTTCGATTCGTCGATGATGTCGTCGTGAATCAGTGTTGCCGTATGCAGCAGCTCAACGCACGCCGCAATCGGGATGACGCGCTCGCTTTTATACTTGCCCAGCTTCGCGCCGAGAATCACCAGCGCGGGCCGGAGCATTTTGCCGCCGGATTGAATGATCTGCGTCAAGGGTTCTTTTACGAGAGGAATCGCATCGGAAACCGCGTCCAGCATAAACGCTCTGACGCGGTCCAGCTCCGATTGCAGATTCGGATAATCTATCCAATAATTGCTCATGTCGTTCCTTTGATTGCCAATAATTGTCTGAAATACTTCAGCATAAACTTTGCGCTGAAGCCCGTGATCAGTCCCGCCAGAATCGAAATCAGAATCAAAATCGGCAGAATGCCGATGATGCTGAACGACTCGACAATCAGCATAGCAAAGAGCACCTGCCCAACGCTGTGCATGACGGCGCCGACCAGACTGGTCGCGACGATGGAAATTTTGTCCTTCAATATCCTGAGCACCAGGTACATCGCGATCAGGCTCAGTATTCCGCCGGAGAGGGAATAGGCCAGAGAAAACACGGAGGTGAACAGCAGCGACGCGATCGTCGTCCTGAGAATCAGCACGATAAATGCGTCGGTAAATCCCAGCGTGGAGAGCACCAGCAGCGTAACGATATTCGGCAGGCCGATTTTTGCGCCGGGAATTGGAATTGCCGGAACAAGAGTCTCCACATAGCTCAATATCAGAGCCAGCGTGACCATCATCGCCATAAACGTTATGTATCTGGAGCCTTTTCTTTTCATTCCTTAATCCGTTTCATCGCTGTCGCTTACAATTTCTATGATCACCTTGTGCGGCAGGCAAACGATTTTGTCGTAGACCCTGCTCGCAGGCTTGGTTTCCACGCAGACCTGGTTTTTGCAGTCCGCGGACACAACGTCTACCACACCGTTGGATATCACGACATCGTTATATCCGTACGGCGTTTGAATCCTGAACTCCATGTTCGTGTCTTCTGTGAGTACGATCTCCTGATAGACTTCCCCGTCGACCGTGATCACCAGTCGCCTGCCGCCGTCCTGATTGGCCAGGTTCATCCACAGCAGGATCGCTGCGACAACGGCGACGACGACCGCCAGAATCGCGATTTCTTTTTTTTTCATATTTGTGTCGGAATGCGGCGGTTCCACATCCCATCCCATATGGAAAATGGAACCGCCGCCCGTTTGCTCTTATTCGTCGTCCGTGTGGTCGAAATACAGATAGCTCTTGCCCGCGAGTTTCGAGCGGATCCAGTGCTTCTTGAGCCACGGGATGACATAGTAGTCGAGTCCGAGTGTGCGGCCTGCGCCCATGAGGATCGCGATGCCGCCGACAAAGTACCAGATCATCGTCAGATCCGCCATGCCGGTCATGGCGATGGCGACGGTCATGATGATGCTGATCAACGCCATCGGGAAGGTGAACAACCCGCCCATGAAGCTCAGGCCGATCAGGATCTCCATGATGACCATCATGATCTGCACGGGCACCTCGATCGGTGCGATCCAGTGGTTCATGATCCAGACGACGAAGTTCGGCGCGCCGAAGAGGGCTTCGCCGTATCCGGCGGGTTTGTGGTTGACAACCCACTGGAAGATGCCCGGGAGTTTGACCGCGGCGGTCTGCACCACCTGGGTTGCGGCTTCGGTCACAGCGCCTGACGCTGCACTGACGGCGTCGGCAGCGACCTCTGCGGCACCCGATGCGGCGGTGACGGCATCCGCGGTGCTCTGCGCTGCCGCCGGTACATTACCGGCAAGATAGTTCACGGTGTCCACGACCTGCGGGGACTTGAACCAGCCCTCGGCTATCTTCACCACGCCTTCGGTCAGCCACATGAAACCGAGCCAGAGCCGGAACGGCACGAGCCAGAAATTCGGGCTGCGCTTGGAGAAATGCCCGCCGACAAACGAGCGTTTATTCTTGACGTTGAAGATCTCATGCCTGAGGTAGTTTGCCACCTGCATGAATCCCGCTACCATGAACTGATAGAATACGTTGACAAAGTGCTTGACGAAGATGGCGAACCATCCGGACGCCAGGAAGCCGATGTTGGCGACGCCGCGGCGCGAGCCGACCGACACCATAAATCCATTGTACTTCTGCTCGTGGACGTGCAGCTTCTTGGTGCCCTTGATCTCCTCCGCAATATTCAGCGCGGCGGTATGGGCGGACTGCTCGGCCGCCTGAACGATCTGCGGCAGCGACCCCTTCGCGTCTTCATAAAACGCGCAGTCGCCGGCGACATACACGCTCTCGAGCGGCTGGCCGTCCTGCAGGCCCTGCATATATTCGTTGGCGCAGATTCTGGATCCCCTGCCTTTGTCCAGGCAGAAATCCTTTGCGCCTTCCACGCATTTGATGCCCGCCGACCAGATCAGCGTATAGCTCGGAATGACGGTGCCGTTTTTGAGCGTGAAGGCGTCCGGCTCGACTTTTACAATCGCGGAGTTCTTCAACAGCGTGACGCCGAGCTTCTTAAAATATTTGTTCTCGATCTTTTTGACCAGCTTGTCGCTGTTGAGCATGGTCAGAATGCGGTCGAGCGCCTCGATGCTGTAAATCGTCACATCGGATTTGTCGATGCCGTACTTGGTGCAAAAATGCTTCTTCGCCTCGCCCAGTTCACCGACCATCTCGACGCCGGTGAAGCCCCCGCCGCAAACCGCAAATGTCAGCAGGCGCTTTCTCTCCAGCGGATCCTCTTCATAGGACGCGCGTTCGAACATCTTCTCGATGTGGTCGCGCAGCTTGATGGCGTCCTGAAACGACCAGAGCGTATGCGCATACTCGGCCGCGCCCTCTACACCGAAGAAATTCGGCTGGCTGCCGATGGCGATGATCAGATAATCGAACTCATAGGCTTTGGTCGCGCTCAGAAGCCGCTTGTTGGCGATATCGCAGTTGATGATCTCGTCGGTCACGACCTTTACCTTGCGTCCCCGGAAGATCTTGCGCAGGTCGATCTTGATCGAATCCGGATCCGTCCGATGTCCGGCTACCTCGTGCAACTCGGTCATCAGCGTGTGGAATGGGTTCTTGTCCACCAGGGTAATTTCAACATCATCGTTTTTACGGAAAATCTTATGCAGGGTCTTCCCCGCTTTTACGCCCGCATAGCTTCCGCCGACGATGAGAATCTTTTTTTTCATCTTATTATGCCCTCCCGTTGACTGAACTTCATCACGCTGATCTTTCAGTCGCTGAACATTCAGCAGCCATACAAAATAATACTGTTACATTATACCGATTGTCGGGAATTTATCAAGGGGCATACAATTCTTTTTCACATATATCAGTAAAACAACACTTTTTAAAAGTTTTTTGTTTTTGAAGCACGGTCATACCGCGTACCCGGCGCGCACTTATCGTTCATTCGATATCGGCGATGCGATATCCCATCGTCTTCCGTCAAATTGCATCAAGAGCCGTTTTCAGGTATGAAATTGGTTAAAAAATGCGTTTTTTCCGCAAAATCCTATATTATATTGGCTCTTTGCGGTTTCATTCGGCTCTTTTGGGCGCACGTTGATCCTCTTTCAGGACGCAGCTTTTGCGCCTTGTGCGTTGTCACCGGATACTGGAATCGAACCTCCGCCGCATAAGCGCCCGACGCTTTTTGATCACAAAAAAGAATATTGACACGCATGATACAAAAGTTACATAACTAATTTAAATTTCATTAGATTGATAAATCAGTATCAGCTGATATAATTAAATTACTTTTGGGGAGGATTAAATTATGAAGAAAAAATTATTGCTTGTAGTGATCGCGCTTGTTATGGTGTTGTCCGTATTGGGTGGCTGTGCAAAAGCCAAATATGAGGATGGCGTCTACTATGCGCGCGACGAAATCGGCAGCAGCTGGACCTATTTCGTCATCGTAACTGTTGAAAAGGGCAAAATCACCGACGCGTACTGGGGCGGAACCAACTTTGTCCCGCAAGGCGACAAACGCGTTCTTTCCGAAAACGGCACATATGGCATGGTGCAGTTCGGCGGAGCGCAGTCCTACTGGTATGAGCAGGCGGAGGCCGCAGAAGCCTGGCTGCTCAAGAATCAGGACCCGACCAAGTTCGAAGAGTTCTATACTGATGAAGAGGGCCACACCGACGCGCTCAAGACCGATGGCGGCGCAACCGTATCGGTCCACGTGAAGGAATTCTTCACGCTGGCGGCGGAAGCTCTGGCGTCCGATCCGATTCCGGCCGGCCCGTACGGTGATGTCGCGGTTGTCACAGCCAAGGGCGAACCGTCTGATAACGGCTGGCAGGAACTCGCCGAGTTCATCGTCGTGAACGGAACGATCGTCGGCGTCGACTTTGACGCGCTCTACACCAAAGAGTATGTTGCAGAAGGCGACGACGCCAACGCCAAGTACTTTGTGGTCGATGGCGACAAAGCCACCGCGCAGTCGAAAGACCAGCTCAAGGAAACCTACGGCATGACCGCCGCGGGCAGCGAACTTGAATGGTATCAGCAGGCGGAACTGCTCGAGAAGTACGTTCTCGAGAACCAGACGATCTTCAGCGTCAATGACGAAGGTTACACCGACGATGTCGCGGGCGTCTCCGTCCATGCGAGCGGCTTCTATGCGCTGTTCAACGAAGCGTTTGGAAAATAAGAACTGATTCAGCAACCCACAAGAGGCATAGTCAACTCGACTATGCCTCTTCTTGTTGCACCGGTTTGAAAAAGGTTTCATTGATACTTACGAAAGATATAGTATAATAGAACGATACTACGGATAACGAAATGTACTTGGAGTGTTGATTATGAGATGCCTGATTGTGAGCGATGTGGAATCCTCAAGGGAAGAGAAATTCCATTTCCTCACCGAAATGAATCAGTTTTCCGCGATCGGCCGGGCTTCTACCGCCGATCAGGCGATCGTTAAACTGAAAAAGTTCTCTTACGGGATCATCATATTGGATCTCAGCTCTTCCAAGGAAGAGAGCATGAACCTGCTCAAATGGATCCGTGCCGAAAAGATATTTATCTGCGCGATCATGCTGTCCGACGAAAACAGCGCGGAGTATATCTCCGAAGCATTCAGCTACGGCGTTGCGGACTATATCCTCAAGCCATATACGCCCGAGCGCTTCAAAGCCGCGCTTATGCGCGCTGTTTCTAAACGAGAGTGTTTGATGCAGTTTAAGTATATGACGCAAGAGGAGATCGATCACTGTATCTCCCTCAGCGTCGTCATAGCGCCCGCCGACCGCCAGGTGAAGGAAGTCTTCACCGAAACATTCCACTATGTCCGCAGCGTCGTCTCCGGCAAGCAGGGCGGCTTTACCGCAAAGGATATTTCCGAGGTGACCGGACTCTCCCGCATTACTGTCAGGCGCTATCTGGAATGCATGTGTGAAAACGGCGTCCTCAAGACGCAGCTGGAATACGGCGAGATCGGTCGCCCGAAAAAACTGTATTTCAATATAGAAAGCAATAAGGAAAAGTAAATGCTTAAAAAAGTATTGGCTCCAGTTCTGATACTGGTTTTGTTCTTGTCTGCCTGCGCGCAGCCGAAGATTGTCTCCGGCGCTACGTTTGCGCTGGACACGCTCGTCGATCTCAAGATATACGGCTATCGCAATCAGGAAGCCGGCGAGGCGCTGATACAGGATTCGTTTGATCTGCTCACTTCTCTGGAAGATACGCTCAGCTTGCATGTCGAAGGCAGCGACATCTACAATCTCAAGCAAAACGCCGGAATCGCACCTGTGGAAGTCAGCGATTTGACCTACCGCTTGCTGGCGGATTCGCTCTTTTTCAGCGCGATGACCGGAGGTCTGTTCGACATCACCGCCGGTCCGCTGATCGATCTCTGGGCGATTGACCCGCCGGATGGGCATTATCCGTCCAAGACGGAGCTGGACGCGGTGCTCCCGCTGATCGATTATCACCGCATCGAGTTCCTTGGCAACAACGAAATTGAACTGCGTGACAAGGGCATGGTCGTCAACCTCGGCGCCATCGCAAAAGGCACGATCGCCGACGAATTGAAAGCATTCTTAATCGAAAACGGCGTACAGAGCGCATTGATCAATCTGGGCGGAAACGTGCTCGCAGTCGGTTCCAAACCGGACGGCAGCAGTTTTGTCATCGGGATTCAGGATCCGGACAAGGGCCGCGGCGAATATCTGCTCAGTCTGGAGATCAACGACGAAGCGGTTGTTTCGTCCGGCGACTATGAACGATATTTCGAATACGAAGGAAAAAAATATCACCACATCCTGAACCCGAAAACCGGATTCCCCGCGGACACCAACATCAAGCAGGTGACCATCGTGACCCAAAACTCACAGATGGCCGACGGGTTGTCGACCTCCGTGCTGCTGCTTGGTGTGCAGGACGGCATGCGCCTGGTCGAGTCTCTCGACGGCGTTGAAGCGATCCTGATGACCAAGGACAACTATATCTATTTTACAGAGGGACTGCGCGGTAAGTATGAAGTGCAGAGCAGGCTGATTGCGGACTATACGATCACCGATCAACTGTCGGATCTGCATTAACCCGCTTTCAAATCAATCAACCAAGCAAGCGCAGCGTCGCCGCGTCGAGCACTCCGAGTGCGAGCGTGGCGATAAACGCCGCGTTCATCCAAACGAAGCTGCCGACAATCGCGCCGAAGGTGTCTTTTTTTGTCGCGTTTGATGCAAATGCTTTTATATTGCGCGATACCGGAATGATCGAAATCAGCGCCAGCAGCGAATAGAGCGGCGCTGCACCGAGGACAACCGCCGCAACAATCGCCGCATATCCAAGACCGAACAGCAATTTTAACAACGTCAGCGATTTCTCCTTCCCGATCACGATCGGGAGGGTATATCGTTTGTTCTGCATGTCGTCCTCGATATCGCAGATGTTGTTGGCAAGCATGATGTTGGCGATGCCGAATACGGCGGGCAGGGACACAAGCAGAATCCCGGCGATTTGGTAGATGTCGAACGAGATCAGAAATCTTCCGCTAGACAGGGACAGGTTGAGCACGTCCTGATTGTAGACGTTGATGTAATAGGTGATAAACGGGATCCCCAGCCCCATCGTGAGTCCGGAAAAGATCTCCCCGAACGGCGTGTGCGAAATCGGCAGCGGACCGAACGAGTACGCGATGCCGATGGCGAAACAGGCGGCGCCGAGCAGCAGCGTTACCATGCCCGTCCGCCACGCCAGCAGGAGTCCGAGCGCGGCGGCGATGGTGCCCATGACGGCGATCACCGCTGCGACCGTACTGTTCTTCAGTCTGTACTGGACGATCGAATTGTGCACCTCGTAATTGTAGCCGTGTTTTTTAACCGCCCGTTTATGGTCGAAAAAATTGTTCAGTGCGGTGACCGTCATATCGAAGATCACCATCGAGCAGAACATCACGATCATATTGAGTGCGTTTAGATGCTTTGTGCTATAGAGCGTATAGAACAGCGCGAGCGTATACGGAATGACGCTTGCTACTTTGGTTTGTATTTCAACAAGTTTGAAAAACGCTTTGATCTTCATAGTCGCACCTGCCGGAATTTTTCTGAATTATATCAAAGCCGCCCGCCCGGTGCAATCGCCGGGGATACGCGCGCGGCGGCAAAAAATACAGCCCGGAAAAATCGAAACGGAACGCTGGCGGTCATGATGTGCTTTGCGGCTGCTTTCGAAATTTATTTATTACGATACGCGCGATTCTTCGTAAATAGACTAGCATATCCTGATACGGTTGATAGCGATGAAAAATCAGCACGGTCAGCAATGTGGTAACCGCAAGCCCTATCACGGCTTTTAACACCAAGCCGGGGATCGTAATCGGAATCCAAAGCGTCGCGATATATGCCGCGGCCAGAATACCGGTGCCGATCAGAATATGAAACACCTTTATGCCCCAGAAGCGCAGCATCGATCCTTTGAAGTAATGCTTGATGACGAGGCGGGAGCGCCCGGTCAGAATCGGGATCATACCCAACAGCGTGCCCAACTGAATACCCGTTATTCCGAATTGCCTCACCAGAAGAATGGATCCGGCAACATTGAGAACGGCCGATAAAACCATTTCATTTCGATCCAGATTGAATTTCCCCATCGCGCTTCTGAAAAAGAAAAGTGCTTCGCAGCTGTATCCGACACAGAGCGTAAAAACGAGCAGTATCACAAACTGCATAGGCAGTAAAAATGACGCGCCCAACCATAACTGGATAAACGGCTGAAACAGAACCAGATAACAGGTGCCTATCAACATGCCTGCGCAAAGCATGGAAAAATCCAACATTTTAAATATCTTCCAATGCCGGATCAAATCGTTATCGGAGTTAATCAGATTGCCCACAGACGCTCGTATCGGTTGGGTGAGCTTCGCAATCAGCATCTGCTGTACCTGAGATTGAATCAGATAGTAACTGCTGTAGAGCGCTACGGTTCTGATGCCAAGAAATGTCGCGATGATGATATTGTCTGTGCCAAAGTAAACGACCCCGGCGATCTTATGGACAGCGTAATTCTTGATGTCGAAGAAAATATTTCGCTTTTTGAGCTCATTTTTGGGAAACGGCATTGGTTTGTTCAGATACGGATATTGCTTGCCGACCCTGCGTGAAATCAACAAATTTCCAAGCGCGGTGCTCAATGTTCCGGCCAACACATAAAATATGAAATTGTGCAGCAACGCCAGCACCAACAGCTGCACAACTGCAGCGGCCAGTCTCGTAGCAAGGTCAAAGCTTTCGCACACGTATTGTTGCTGATCGGCCATCAGGATGATGCGCCTGTATGAGAGTACGTAGGTAAGCGCTGTTCCAAACAGATATATGATATAGATGGTGGAAACCGTATGCCAGTCTGCGGTCGTGTCTGTGACAAAATATGGCAGAGCAAAATACAGCAGACCGCCGATAAACGTAACAATGACAGCGACTAATAAGTATAATCGCTTATAGATCGTCATCAGATTGCGAATGCCGTCTTGGCTGTTTTGCGCCAGCTCCCTGTAGAGCTGGTAGATGATCACCTCTGAGATGCCCAGTTCCACGGCGGAAAGCAGGATAAAGACATTGCCAAATACGCTCTGGAATCCGAGGTAGTCGATATCCAGAAACAGTACAAACAGCTTTCGGTTTACCAACTGAAGAATAGCGATTCCGATTTGAGCGGCAATTGTAAGCGCTCCGTTTCGGATGATCTTCTCCAAGCGCATGTTGTTACCCTTCTTCTTTTACCCGGCGGTCCGGCTGTCCTTCGGCTGCTTTCGCTCGCATTGGTGCCGTTTACACGCGGTCGTGCGGTTGCCAGTCACGTTCAATCTGCTGTATAAACTGTTCGGCGACACGCCTGGGCGTCATGCCTTCATACAACGTCTGTACCGTGTTAAAATCGACCGATTTATGATAATTAGCTTCACAGAAATCAGCAAATGCCTTCACATCCTGCGGATCAAGCGACTCTTTTTCCAGAATGTTGAGCGCCAACGGATATCGCTCCAGATAGCGCTTTGCCGTGTCGTTCTCCAGTGGATGGATGTTCACAATGGGTTTGCCTGCGGAAATATAGTCGAAAATCTTGCTTGGCGTTTGGTTCGTACAGCGGTTGCCGAGATTGATCTGCACATCCGCCCAGCACATCAGGTTCAGGCACTGATCGATCGCGGTGTTGCCATACCAGTGAACATTCGGATTGGAATCCACATACTGTTCTTTCAGCACGCGATTCGTGCCGTCCATGCTGTTGCAGACAATATGGAACTGGAACCTGTCGTCGCAAGCCTGTATCAGTTTATAAAAGTATTCCGGGCTGCGAACACGGTTGTTAAAAAGACTGCCGGCGTATACGCAGTTGATCTTCCCTTCCGCCAAAAAGTCCGGCTTTGCAAAACATGAGAGCCGGCGCAGGTTGGCGTATGCGACAGGGATGGTTTTATCGCGGTATTCACCCAATGGATGATACGCGTTATCTTCATAGAGTTCCTGTGTTGTGAACACCGCATCGGCCAGGCGATAGATGTCCATCTCCTTCTGCATGAGCCTTTCGTAGTGTTCGGAAAGACCAATGAAGGTTGCGTGCGGATCGGCGACATATGCAAACCAGGGAATGTTGTTGAGAAGCCCCTCCTGCGCAAGCGTCAGCGCATCCATTTGCGGCATAATCGGCGCAGAGAGCGTTAGAAGTGCTTTGTATTTTTCGCTGTTCAGGCGCTGCACAAGCGCTTTGCGGACCGGATACTCATTCAGAATCCGTTCCAGGCCAGGGCGTGTGAAGCACAAATGTAAAATTCGCCAAACCAACCGCACGAGCGGCAGAAGCGGAAGATTGAAATCCTGAATTCGCCTGTCATAAACGTTAAAGAGTTTGCTTACCGCAACCTCGAAGGGCTTGAGACGGAACCGATACAGCGTCATGCCCTTATATTGTTCGACCGGAGGCAGGTTCCTGTTCGGGTCGTAGGTAAAAATGTCTATATCGTATATTTCGCGCAGCTCTTCCAGAACCGGCATGACAACGTTTGTGTTTGCGTTTTCGTGCGGATAAAAATAATATGAATAAACCAGGAGCTTTTCTTTTGGCATTAACCTCTCCTCCTGTTTTGTTTGATGCATCTCAGCCATCGATCATGGCTGAAGCAGAAACACGATATTCTCAAACAACAGATATTAAACTTCTATAAAATTCAGTTCATTATATCGTGAAACGAATTCGTACGCAAATACGGCATCATGCCAACGCCCCGTTTTTGTGAGCGGCGAAAAAGGTTCTCGGTCATTGATTCTCCATCCGCAGTATGATCCCGCCCCGGAACGCCAAACCAGCTAAATATCAGGAAAAAGAAGTGGAAAGGTGATGACACTAGAGCATCAGATTCCGCAAGTTCTTGAACGACAAGGAAAATAAAAAAAGCCCTTTTCAGGGCTTTTCTTGGCTGCGGAACTAGGACTCGAACCTAGACAATACGAGTCAGAGTCGTAGGTGCTACCATTACACAATTCCGCAATGGCTGGAATGAAAGGATCCCGAAGTGCCGTTCGCTCTTGTTATAATACCCGCCTCCCGGCAGGTGGGTACGCCGTGATCGCCGCGATCTTCCCGTACGTAACGAGCTTGACCTTGTCTTCCCAACGAACGTTCCCGTAGTCACTCTGTGGGTTTATAACCGAAAGCGTAACGTACACCGCAGGATATTTCAATTGTGAAAGTGGTGGGATTAGTTGGGATCGAACCAACGACCTCTACGATGTCAACGTAGCGCTCTGACCAGCTGAGCTATAACCCCGAGTGCACATATTATTATACACACGGAGCATGAAAAAGCAAGACGTTTTTCTATTTTCGCATAGGAAATATCGACGATTTCATCCTGACGACAGCCAGCGCTTTTCAATATTGCTCCGAATACAGCGCCTGTTTTTCAATCCGGCGGTGCCGTTTTGCGGCACGAACCGGTCGCCTTTTCAGAGACGCTGCCGCATGATTTTGCCGCGGAAAAACAGCCGAGAGAAAAACCCCGCCGCGTGTAACAGGAAGTTCACTTTCTATCCATTGCAAATCCACATGCTAGGAGTATCTTATTTTCAGAGCAAGGACATAGACAGACCCCTAATATTACCTCCCATCCCATCCCAATCAAAAGCGTCTGCTGAAAAGCAGGCGCTTTTGATTTGTTTGCGCCATTTCTCGCGCATAATTACTCTTCTTGTTTCCAAACGATTACATCTTTGCAACCGGATGCCGGATCACGGTTTTGAGCTTCTCCGGCGCGGCGCGCCTCGGGTCGCTCAGATAGATTTCATGATGCCGCCGCGCCCCAAAGTCGCTGCGGTATCCGTTTTCGGCGAGAAATGCTTCCATTTGCGCAACGCTCTCCGGTTCCGTATCATATGGGCCGATGTGCAGCATCTGCACACATAACCCCTCGCGATAGCACATCAGCCGCGCGGCTGTGGTGTCCAGGCCCTTTTTCCGCGCTACCTCGGCGCAGGCCCAGTCGAACACCGCCTCGTCGACGAATGCAGGCTGCCGGATCAGGCTTGTCCACTCCAACGCGCCCTTGTTCGCGTAGTCCATCCCCGGCCGTCCGCCCGATAGCTGCCAGAACCCCTCCAGCGGCGGCACACGGTATGGAAAGTACCCCGGCAGCGGCGTGCTCCCCTTGCCGCTCATCTTAACGGTATAGCTCAGCGCGTAGAGCAGCTGCAAAGCAGCCGCATACGCGCCATCCGCCTCGTTCGGGTCTCCCGCGCCGTCCACGGCGAAAAACGTCATCTGCGGTACGTCTACAATACCGGGCTTTGTCTTCGGTTGATAAAGCTCCTTCTGTTCCCGTACAAAATCAAACGTCTGCTCCATCTTCGGTTCTCCTTTTCACAACTATTCTTTAATGTTCGCTTACAGTATAAAAAACAAAACCTGACAGAAAGCTGTCAGGTTTTGTTGTTGTGCTGATTCAATATCGCGGTTCCGGTAAATAGTGCTCAAAGATGATCGCATCGTTTTGTCGCGTGAGCCTCGTGTGGTCATGTTCCGGTCGCGCCGTCCAGGCGACGCGCATGGCGCCCATCGCCTCGCAGACACGAACCGAGAGACACTTTGGCCCGATGCGGTAGGCGATAAACTGCGGATGCGCAAGGAAATTGGTCAGCAGCCGGCTGAGCATGATCGACTGATACAGCGGCAGACCCTTCCTCGAATATCGCGCAGCCTCCGAGAGCTGCCCGCGCAAGATGTGCGGTGCATGCTGATAAAACCAGCGCACGAGGCGCGGATCGAAGCTCTCAACGCAGAAGTCCCCCTGGTATGCCAAGAGCAGCGCCAGCGTTTTCTCGCAGAGCTCCTTCCAGTCCCCGCCGCTCTTGAGCTCCACGATGACGGGAATCTTCCCGTCGATTGCGGCAAGCACCTCCGAAAAGAGCGGGATGCGCTCGTCGGTGTCAAACAATGGCATCTCTTGCAGCTCGCTTAGCGGATACGCGTCCACACGCGCGTCAACGCCGCAGGCGCGCTTGAGGCCGTCGTCATGAAACACGACAACTTCCTTGTCGCTGGAGAGCTGCACATCCAGCTCAACGCCGTAGCCCGCCTCAACCGCTGCGCGAAACGCGGGAAGCGAGTTCTCCGGGATGCTTTGGTCGGCCGAGAACAGGCCGCGGTGCGCGAATGTTCGGCGAAGAAACGGCTCTGTCTGCGCCCGTGCGCTGCGCGTCGGCATGATCAGCGCGAGCCAGAGAGCCGCCAGCACCAAAAGCACCGCGATCGCAATCCACATGATATCCATCCTCCGGTCTATTTTTTACGTCGATTTGTATTGTTATTATACGATAATTGCGCTAACATGTATATAACACCGCGGTACAGTCAGCCGCGTTTTCCCGTCTGCACTCATCTTATGAAATCGGAGAACTGCATATGAAATTGAATTACAAGCGAACGTTCCTCGTCGGATTCGCGTTCCTCTCCATCACCGCGTTCTGGCAGATGTACGACACCATCATTCCGCTGATCCTCAGGGATACCTACGCGTTGCCCGACGGACCTGCGGGCATCATCATGGGCCTCGACAACGTCGTAGCGCTCTTTCTGCTGCCGCTGTTCGGCTCGGTCAGCGACGGAAACCGCGCCCCGAAATGGGTCTGGTTCGCGCTGCTCGGCGCGGGGCTCGTGACCGGCGCAGTCAGCTTCCTGACGGGCACGGCCGCCGCATCCGCCTGGCTCGTGAAGGGCCTGCCGTGGATCGCCAGTTCTCTCGGCATCATCGAACTCATCTCCGAGATCCTCGCGAGCATCTGCGCCGCCGCGCTCATCGTTTTGCCGCTGATGACCTGGCTTGCGCGCGTCTTCGCCAAGCTCGGCCGCCGGATTCCGTATATCCTCTTTGGCACAATCGGCGCAGTCCTTTCCATGGCTGTGCTGCAATATGCCGAGCAAAATCTGGGGCTGCTCTTCTTCGGCGCCGCGCTGGGCATCCTGCTCATCTTCATGGGCTCCTATCGCTCTCCCGCGGTTGCGCTCATGCCGGACGTGACGCCCAAGCCCGTGCGCAGCAAGGGCAACGCCATCATCAACCTCATGGGTGCGGTCGGCGGTGCGTTCTCGCTGGTTGCGATCAACCTGCTCGTGAAAGAAAATGTCACCGGCGAGCGGGAATATCTCTATCTCTTCCTCGCGGTCGGCGTGCTGATGATACTCGCGGCGCTCACCGTCGTGCTGACGGTGCCGGAGCATAAATTCGTGCAGCAGATGCGAGACATCAACTACGGCGTCTCCGAAGACGAGGACCAGGGCAAGGCCGTCGAGGTGAACGGAAAAGAGAAGCTGCCGCCCGCCGTGCGTACGAGCCTGCTGCTCATTCTCGCAACGATCACGCTCTGGTTTTTCGGCTACAACGCGGTCACCACGGCGTTCAGCAAATTCGCGACAAAGATGTGGGCCTCCGGCCTCGAGCACGTCGCCAACTGCCTGCTGATCGCGACGGGCGCCGCCATCATCTCCTATTTGCCAATCGGCTTTCTCGCTTCCCGCATCGGCAGAAAGAAGACCATCATCATCGGCCTCGTGATCGCAGTTGCGTGCTTCGGGTTCGGCGCGTTCTTTGCCCGCACCTTTACGCCCGCGCTGTATGTCATGTTCGCCGCGGTGGGCTTTGCGCAGGCAGCCGTCACGGTCAACACCTTTCCGATGGTGTGGGAGATTTCGCGCTTTGGCAACGTCGGCAAATACACCGGCTACTACTACACCTGCTCGATGGCAGCGCAGATCGTGACGCCGATCGTCTCGGGCTACCTGCTCCAATACGTCGGCTACAACACGCTCTTTCCCTACGCGGCAATCTTCGTCGGCCTTGCGATCATCCCCGTGGCGCTGACCAAGTACGGCGACAGCAAGCCCGGCAAACCGCAGTCCAAACTAGAAGCCTTACAGGGCGCGGACGACTGAGTTTTCTGACCCGCAGGTTCAAAAACACAGCGTATTCCGGCGATTTCTGCTTGACATGGCGATCACTTATCCATATAATAGTCATGTTCAAGCAGAAGCGCCCGCTTCTCACCTGCCGGCGATTGCCAGGCATGGTAGCAACAACAACTGGCTAACAACGTTTTGTTATGTGGGCGCAATCTGACTTGCGCCCACTATTTTTATTTACGGAGGTGTTCTGCCATCGCTATCACGGAATTGATGATCAACGAGGAGATTCGCGACCCGCAGGTCCGCTTAATCGGAGAAAACGGCGACCAGCTCGGCATCGTGGATGTCCGGGAGGCGCAGAAAATGGCCGATGACCGCGAGTTGGATCTCGTCAAAATCGCGCCAAACAGCGTTCCGCCCGTCTGCAAGCTCATGGACTACGGCAAGTACCGCTTTGAGATGAGCAAGCGCGAGAAGGAGCAGCGTAAGAATCAAAAGATCATCGAGCTCAAGGAAATCCGTCTCTCCGCAACCATCGACGTGCGGGATATGGAGATCAAAGCCAAGCAGGCCGTCAAGTTCCTTGCCGACGGCGACAAAGTCAAGGTGTCCATCCGCTTCCGCGGACGCCAGATCACACACAACGAGATCGGCAGGGATGTGATGAACCGCTTCTATGAGATGCTTGGCGAAGGCGTGGTAAAAGAGCGCGCGCCAAAAATGGAAGGCAGAAGCTTATTCATGATTCTCAGTCAAAAAACTGACAAAAAATAACGCAGGAAAGAAATAACCAGGAGGAACCGACCCATGCCAAAGATTAAGACCCATCGCGGAGCGGCAAAACGCTTCTCCCTCACAAAATCCGGCAAGATCAAGCGGAATAAGGCCTATCGTCGCCATATTCTGACCAAGAAGTCCACCAAGCGTCTGCGCGGCCTTCGTCAGACCGGCTATATTGCCGACGTCGAAGAAAAGAAGATCCGCAAGTTGCTGCCGTACGCATAAGGAGGAAATGAATTATGGCCAGAATTAAAAGAGCTGTCAGCGCAGTCAAGAAACGCCGCAAAGTCCTGCGGCTCGCCAAGGGTTACTACGGCGCAAAGAGCAAACAATATCGCGCCGCTTCCCAGCAGGTAATGAAGTCCATGGCGTATGCATACGTCGGACGCAAACTCAAGAAGCGCGAATACCGCCGCCTCTGGATCGCCCGCATCAACGCCGGCGCGCGCCTCTGCGGCACCACCTACAGCCGCCTGATCAACGGGCTCAAGCTTGCGGATGTCAACATCAACCGCAAGGTGCTCGCCGACCTCGCCATCACCGACATGACCGCGTTCAAAGAACTGGTCGACGTCGCCATGAAGGCCAGAGCGTAAGAAAACGCAAAAATCAGAACCGCCAACCGGCGGTTCTTTTTTGTGCAAAGCAATTTTTCTATTGACGTTACATACTCTGTATCGTTATAATCTCTGTATCACAGCAGAGGAGCCGATACAATGGATACCATCGTGTTATCCGGCAAGCGGGAGCTGGACATCTATATGAACCCGCAGCGACAGAATCTGATCCGCTGCATGCAAATATCCGGTGTGCCAATGACGCCAAAGCAGATTTCGGGTCGTCTCGGCATATCGTCCTCCTCGGTGCAGCACCATATCCGCCAACTGATGGAGCTCGGGCTGGTGGAACTGAGCCATACGGAACAGATTCACGGCATCACGGCGCGATACTATCGTATCCTGCCAAAGAACATTCAGATCGGGAGTTACAACGCCGACGAACACCAAACGCAGCGGCGCACCATTCTGCAGGCGGAAATTACACATGTTTTCTCCGGCCTAGTCGATTATTACACGTCGAATCCCGAGATAAAGCCGGGCGGCGTACAGCACGGCGACATGCTCAGCGGCATCACCCATCTGCGCCCTGACGAAGCGGCGGAACTCTACGCCATGATCCGCGCTTTTCTGGACGAGCATGAAGCGGGCAAGCCGGACACCGACGCCTGGGAATACGCACTCATCGCCTACCCTGTGGAGCACAAAACAAATGAATAAACCGATACAGATCATCTACTTTTTAAGGTTTTTTGCAACCGGCACCATTGTTCCCGTTCTGACGCTGATGCTGCTAACGCGCGGCGCAACAATCGAAACCCTGTCGTTGATCATCGGCCTGTATTCGATCACCGTGATCGCGGCGGAGTTCCCCAGCGGCGTCTTTGCGGACTTGTACGGCAGGAGAAGAGCGTTCCTGCTCTCCTGCGTGCTGTACCTTGCGAGCTACTGCCTGTTTCTCTTCTCGCGCTCCGCCGCCGCTCTACTCATCGGCATGGTTGCAAACGGGCTCAGCCGCGCGTTTGCCTCCGGCAGTGTCGAAGCGCTCATGATTGACGACGCAACCCTGCGGCAGGTGCCGCTGGAGCGCGTCACCGCGCGGCTCTCGATTCTGGAGAGCGCCGGGCTCGCCGCCGGCGCGCTCGCGGGCGGGCTGCTCGCCGATGTCGGCAGCCGCTTTTCCGCCAACCTCGGGGTCAACATCGTCACGTCCGCAGTGCTGATGGGAATCACAGTCCTATTCGTGCGGGAAGCGCCGCGCGAGCAGACGCACCTCTCGAACATGTCTCATCGCCAGCTCTTCGGCAAGCAGGTCAGGGACAGTCTGGCGTTTGCGAAAAAGCGCGGCACCGTACGTGTTCTGCTCGTCTTCAGTCTATTGATGGGATTTGGCTTGAGCGCCGTTGAAATCTACTGGCAACCAGCGCTCGCGTCTCATCAGGTGGTGTACTGGATTTTCGGCGCGGTGAGCTTTGCCGGGTTCGCCTTCGTCATGCTCGGCAGCTGGGCGGCCCAGCGGGTTATCTCAAAGCATCCGGACGCAGGTGTCGCGCTGCTGCTTCTGCTGAAAGCGCCGCTCGGGATCGCGCTGGTTCTCTTTGCCTTTGCCGGCGGTGCGCATTCGATCATCGCCATCTATCTGGTGCTCTATCTGCTCATCGGCAGCAGCAGTGTTGTGGAAAACACGCTGCTCAACCGCCTGACGCCCGCGAGCCACCGCGCGAGCATCCTCTCGCTGTTCTCACTCGTATTGCAGATCGGCGGCGTGGTTACCTCGCTTGGCGGATTTTTCGTCAGCACCTACTCGCGCTACCAGAACATGTGGCTGATCGCCGGAGTACTCATGCTCTCGTTCAGCGTTTTGATTGGCGTCCTCTTGAACAAAATAAAACGACACGACACGCTGATTACCGCAACACCCCCTTCGGAATCCGGAACCTCCGCCGTCATTCCCGAGCCTGTACAAACACCCTGAAGAAAATTTTACACGCTTTGCGGATGCCATCGCCGTAAAGATCGGCTCTTGTGCTATACTATATGAAAACGTGAGGAGGAGGCGTGTATGCAGCGGCTTGAAACCCGGCGGCTCATCCTGCGAAATTTCACCGAGCTGGATACCGACGACCTCTTTGTATACGCCGCCGACCCGGATGTTGGACCGCGCGCGGGCTGGAAACCGCACGAAACCCGCGCGGAATCGCTCGCCGTGATCCGCATGTTCCTCGCCGACGACAACGTCTGGGCGATCGAGCGAAAGAGCGACGGCAGGGTGATCGGCACTCTCGGTCTGCACCGGGACAAATGGCGCAACCTGCCGGACGTGAAAACGATCGGGTACGTACTCGCCAAAGACTGCTGGGGACAAGGCTACATGGCCGAGGCGGTCAAAGAAGCGATCCGCCACGGGTTTTGCGAGCTGAACCTGCGGCTGATCAGCATATCGCATTACACCTTTAACGACCAGTCGCGCCGCGTGATCGAAAAATGCGGCTTTACCTATGAAGGCACGCTGCGGCAGACGTTTTTGCGCTATGACGGCGCGGTGTTCGACGAGTCCGTCTACTCCCTGTTGAAGGAAGACTGGCTCGCGCGCCAGCCGGAAGCATCCCGCCCGGAAGGAGGCGCACGCACTTGATCATTGAGAGTCGCTCAAACGAGCGCGTGAAACAGGCGCGCAAGCTCCTGCTTCGAAAAGAGAGAAAATCAACCGGGCTGCACCTCATCGAGAGCGAAAAGCTCGTGCGTGAGGCGATCGACTCCGGCGCACACGTCGTCTCGCTCTTTGTGGAGACCGGATTCGACTTTGCCGCGCCGGGCGATGCTGTCCTCTATTACGTGACCAGAAGCGTGCTGGAGTCCCTCTGCGAGAGCCGGACACCACAGGGCGTGGTCGCCATCGTGGAGACGCCTTCGCTCGCCGCGCCGGATACGTATCCCCAAGGATTGGTCGTCGTGCTCGACGGTGTACAGGACCCCGGCAACGTCGGCGGTATCCTGCGCTCGGCGGATGCGTTCGGGGCTGCGGGCCTGCTGCTCTCTCCCGCCTGCGCTGATGTCTATGCGCCAAAGACCCTCCGCGCCGCGATGGGGTCCACCTATCACCTGCCCGTTTGGCAAGGCGCGCTGGAACCCGAGCTTGAAAAGATGAAATCAGAAGGGTTCGCCGCTCTCTGCGGCGATTTGCGCGGCGGCGAGACGCTGCCCGCGCTGTCCTCCCGCGTCGCGCTCGTCATCGGCAGCGAGGGCGCCGGCGTAAGCGAGAGTGTTGCCGGCCTATGCGAACGCTACCGCCTCCCGATGCGCGGGCGCGCGGAGTCGCTCAACGCCTCCGTCGCGGCGGGCGTTTTGCTGTATGTCGTATCGCAAGCCATGCCGCGCTGAATGATGAACAGAAAAGGAGATCAAACCTAATGGAACAGCCACTCAATAAACACGTACTCGTCGTCGTAGACATGCAAAACGACTTCGTCACCGGCTCGCTCGGCTCAAAGGAAGCGGAAGCAATCGTGGACAATGTCGTGCAGCGCATCCTTGAGTTCGACGGTCTGATCCTCTACACGCTGGATACGCATACCGACCGCTACCTCGAAACGAAAGAAGGCAAAAAGCTCCCTGTTGAGCATTGCATCGCCGGGACCGAGGGCTGGGCGCCGCATCCGGCCGTTTGGAAAGCGCTCGAAGCAAAAAACGTTGCGGACGAGCAGCACATGATCGCCAAGGATACCTTCGGCGGCGTGAGCCTGCCGATGCGCATCCATGAATTGCTCGGCGGCGAGGAGCCGGAGTCGATCGTGCTCATGGGCCTCTGCACGGACATCTGCGTCATCAGCAACGCGCTGCTGCTCAAGGCGTTTTATCCGGAATCGGACATCTCCGTGGATGCCGCGGCCAGCGCGGGCGCAACGCCCGAAGGGCACTTCACCGCACTGAGTGCCATGAAAACCTGCCATATCGACATCGAAAACGACCTGCATATATAAAAAAACGAAGGGCGTTTTTTATATCTTCGTTTTCTGCGAAATAAACTCAATAAACTCCTTTGCTATATCAAAACCTCTGTTATAAACAATCGTCGAATTAAGCCCTTTGGTCGAAATTAGACCATCGGAGTAAAGTTCATTAATAATAACGCTGGCAATACTTGCATCAATCTTTTTGTATGGGTAAGCAATCCTGATGATTGATTCAAGCGGGAGCTTCGTTGAAGGAGCTCTCAAATCAAATCCAGCTTCAGTAAGCATTTTTGCCGGATCATTAAAGAATATTAATAACTTTACATGTAATTCAGAATAACGTTCAATCCAATGTAGGAATATCTCTTTCCGTTCATCTTCAAGACTTGAATCTATTGAGTTAACCACCGCGTTTGCCAATCTATCAATCTTCTCGTTTTGATGTGTTGACATAGCTTCCCGAGTTGCTTGTATTAGACACGAAACAAAGCTCTCGCAAGCTTCTCTACGATTTTTGAATCCTCTAGAGCGTCTATCCTCAATCGTTTTTTCCCATTCCGCTCTTCTTTTTTGCGAAGCTGAAACTACTTCATCATAAACAGCTGCATTAATGGCGCAGGCGCACCTTTGACTACGCGTCTAAAAAACTGTTCACGATCTCCTTGAACACCCTGCCGCGCTGTTCGAAGTTGTCGAACATATCCCAGCTCGCGCAGGCGGGCGAAAGCAGCACCGCGTCGCCCGGCGCGGCGAGCGTACGCGCGCAGGAGAGCGCATCCTCAAACGAACCCGTCGCGTGGCAGTAGCCAAGATATCCCGTGTCCTGTGCGGTATCGAGTATCTTTTGCTTTGTCTCGCCGAGCACGACGATGGCCTTCAATGCGCTGTCGCGGAAGTGCTCAAACAGCTCATGAAAATCGCTTTGCTTGTCATAGCCGCCGAGGATGAGCACGGTCGGCCGCGTCATCGCCTGAATCGCTTTAATCGTCGAATCCGGATTCGTCCCCTTGGAGTCGTTGATGTACCGCACGCCGCCCACTTCCCGCACGAACTCGATGCGGTGCTCCACGCCGGGGAATGCGCGCAGCGTCTGCCGCACCGCATCGGCGGAAATACCCATGCCCAGCGCGAGCAATGAGCTGAGCATCGCGTTTTCGAGGTTGTGTCCGCCGGGTATCTTGATCTCGTCCGCCTGAATCAGCGGATACTCCCGCGTCTCGTCCCGATAGATCACAACGCCATCTCGGACGAACAGCCCGCGCGCAACCTCTTCCCTGCGGGAGAAGTAATACACGCGCGCCGGAGTGTCGCCGGCCATGGCGCGCACCACGGGGTCGTCGTAGTTGAGCACGGCGATGTCGTCCTGCGTCTGGTGATCGAATATCTTGCGCTTGGCGGCGATATAGTGTTCCATCGTGCCGAAGTGGTCGAGATGATCCTCCGTAATGTTGCAAACCCCCGCCGCGCGCGCGTGAAAAGCGTGTTTCCCTCCAGCTGCAACGCCGCCGTCTCGGCGACGACCACGTCGCCTTCGCGCGTGTCCAGCGCATGCTCCGTGATCGCAACGCCGATGTTGCCGAGCACGAACGTATGCCGTCCGCCGTTTTGAAACATCTCGCCAGTCAGCGCGGTGCAGGTCGTTTTCCCGTTGGTGCCGGTGATGCAGACAAACTCCGCGTGGCTGTAGCGGTAGCCCAACTCGATTTCGCCGATGACTTCGATGCCGCGCTCCTTTGCGGCGCGTACGAACGGCACCGTCATCGGGATAATCGGGCTGATCACCATCAGCGAAACGCCGTCAAACAGAGACTCGGGCTGTTCGCCGAGCCGCCATTCGGCGCGTATCCCGGCGAGCGCTTCTGCAAGGTCTGGTATCTCCGGCTTTTTGTCGTTGATCACAACATCCCACCCGGCGGCAGCGAGCAGCTTTGCCGCGCCGACGCCGCTTTTTGCCATGCCGACGATCAGCGCTTTTTTGCGTTGTTCCATGAAATATGCCTCCAAACAAAGCCCGACGATATGACCGGGCGAACCATTTTTTATACCAAATAGGGCAGCAGACAGATCGCGCAGAGCACCGCTGTTACAATCGTATACATCGAAACGATCTGCGGCGCGGGATGTCCGCCGAGCTCAAAGTGCCGGTGAACCGGCACGGCGCGGAACAGCTTCTTTCCGCCCTCGCCTCTGCGGCTGAACGCCTGCAGGATCACCGAACCGACGGACGCGGCAAAGCAGAACCCCATCAGCGGCAAAATCAGGATCGAGCGGCTCAGAATCGCGAGCATCGATATCGCGCCGCCCAGCGCAAGCGAGCCGGTCGAGCCGGGCTGAACGCGCGCGGGATAGGCGTTATACCGCAAAAACCCGACGCAAGCGCCGGCGACAGCCGCCGAGAACACGATCGTTCCGGAGAGGTTGTCCGCCAGAAGCAACTCGCCGTTCTGATTTGCCAACATGGTCATCGCCGATAGAATTGCGATCATGAACAGCGCGTAAACCATGGTTACGTTTGTGATGAGGCCGTCTATGCCGTCCGTAATCTGAACCGCGGTCGTTTCCGTAAGGAATGCGACGATTACGAGCGGCACATACCAAATGCCGATATCCCACTCGGTTTTTGTAAACGGAATCGTAAGCCGCGATCCGATGAGCGGCGAACGGTACGCCCAGACGGCGACAATCGACGCAATCACCAGCTGCACCAGCAGTTTTTGATACCGTTTCAACCCCTCGGATTCACCGCCGCGCGCCTGCATGAAGTCGTCGACAAACCCAAGCACGCCGAGCGCCAACACGCACACCAGCGCAGGCAGCGCAAACTCCATCCCGTCGAGCCCGAAGATCAGCGTCGCAATTGCGATTGCAAACAGCATCAGCAACCCGCCCATGCGCGGCGCGGGCGGTTTTGGCGGAGGCTGCTTGTTCTTTTTTGATGTCGGCGGCGGCTCCGGCGCGAGCATCCGCTCCGGCTGCGCGGGCTTGATGCGCCGCAGCAGCGGCAGCAGCAGCAGGCCGAGCAGCCAGACGATGGCAAACGCCGTGAGCGCTGATAAAACGATTTGAAACATAACGATATTATACCCCGCCGACCGCGCGCCGGACAATCCCTTTTTCGACACAACCCCGTTCCAACGATACGATATAAAAAAGCCCGCGTCCCGGCGGTGAAGCCGGACGCGGGCGGTATGCGTTTGTCGGTTACAGCTCTTCGAGCAGCTCTTCTACGATCTCTTTATCGTCGAAGTGATACTTCGTTCCGTTGATCTCCTGATAGTTCTCGTGGCCCTTTCCGGCAATCATGATCACATCGTCTTCCTTTGCAATCTGCAGTGCATAGCGGATGGCATCCTTGCGGCTTTCAATCACGGTATATTTCGTGCCGCTGCGCTTCATGCCGTCCTCGATGGAGTCGATGATGACCATCGGGTCTTCCGTGCGCGGGTTATCGCTGGTGATGACCGCCAGCTCGGAGAACCGGCCCGCGATTTCGCCCATGATGGGGCGCTTGGCGCGGTCGCGGTCGCCGCCGCATCCAAAGACGCAGATCACGCGCCCTTTTGCAAACTGCTGTACGGTCTTGAGCACGTTTTCGAGGGCGTCGGGCGTATGCGCATAGTCGACGAACACGGAAAAGCCGCGATTCGTCTTCACCGGCTCGAGACGGCCCGATACGCTCGTGAGCGACTCGAGCCCCGCCTTGACGGCGCTGATCTTGATGCCGACTGCAAGCGCCATACCCGCGGCGCCCATCGCGTTGAACACGGAGAACAGGCCGGGGATGGCGAGGTTCATCAGCACTTCGCCTTCGGGCGTATGCAGATCGAAACACACGCCGTCGGTCGTGATGTCGATATCCGTCGCGGAGATATCCGCGCGGTCGCGTACGCCGAAAGTCAGAATCGGAATCGTCAACCCCTCCATGATGCGCGCGGAATACGGGTCGTCCACGTTTACGACCGCTTTCTTGCTGTTCTGGAAGAGGATTTTCTTCGCAGCAAGATAGTTGTCGAAGGATTTATGATAATCCAGATGGTCCTGTGTCAGGTTCGTAAACAGGCCTACGTCGAACTTGATGCCGTGCACGCGGAATTGCTCCAGCGCGTGGGAGCTCGTCTCCATCACCACGAGGTCGACATGCGCGTCCGCCATCATCCGCAGGATGCGAAACAGATCCACGGACTCGGGCGTGGTGCGGTCGGTATGGATGCTCTCGTTGCCAATGAGGTTGCGAATCGTCCCGATGACGCCAACCTTCTTGCCCGCCTGCTCGGCGATCGCCTTGACCATGTAGGTCGTGGTGGTCTTGCCGTTCGTCCCGGTTACGCCCAGCATCATCATTTCGCGCTGGGGATAGCCGTAGAACGCGGCGGCCATCTCGGCCATGGCCTTTCTGGCGTTTTTCACAACGATTTGCGGTATGTCGATTTCCAGATGCCGCTCGACCAGCAGCGCAGTCGCTCCGTTTTGAATCGCCGATTCCGCGAACGAGTGCCCGTCGAACAACACGCCGACGATGCAGCAGAACACGCTGCCCTTCTTCACCCGCCGCGAATCATATTCAATGGATACGATATCCGTGTCTTCGCCTTCATAGCGCAGGCCGGATGCCATCGCCAGTTCCGAAAGCAGCATGTTCGATAACCTCCCGTTGCGCGGATCCCGCCGCGCAGTTTCGATAATATTTCTATTTCTTTTCAGAATTCTTCGCGTCTTGTTTGCAGGCCTTCCTGCGGGCGCGTTTATCCTTCCGGGTTCGGCGCCGGCGTTTCTTCCGGCTCCGGAGACGGCGTCGGCGACGGGAATGTGACATAGACCGTCGTTCCCGGGTCGACCAGCGTGCCCTCTTCGATCGACTGCGTATCGATCTGGCCCGTACACTGCGTCTTATCGAAGCTCAACACAAGGCCCAGCTCCACCAACCGGTCGAACGCATCCTGCCTGCGCCTGCCGATCAGGTTTGGCACGGCAACCCGCTCTTTGTAGAGTCCGTCGTCGTTGAACGTTGTCATCGTCGTGTAGAGAATGACGGTCGAACCAGACGGCACGACTTCATCACCCGCGGGAAACTGCGTGAGTACCACGGCGGTGTCCTCGCTCGGCACGGCGAAGGCCTTGAATCCAGCCTGATTGAGCTGATAAACCGCGTCCTTTGCCGTCATGCCGACGATGTCCGGAACGGTGGACGTCCGCGTGGTCGTATCCGGAAGGATGCCGTAATACCGCACGAGTTCGGAGAATATCTGGGAAACCCAGTAACCCGCCGTACTGCTCGCCTCCATATAAGGCACCTGCGGTTCGTCGATGACGACCAGGCAGACGAGCTGCGGGTCGTTCACCGGAAGAAAACCGATATACGACGCGACTACACGTGTGCGGGAGGGCGTTACCCCGTCCTCCTCAAACTTGCGCGATACGCCGCCGATTCCGCCGATCGAATAGTCGATCACCTGTGCGTTGTTGCTGTTGCCTTTTTCGGCAACGGATTGCAGCAGGCTGCGCATCGTAGCGGACGAACTGGAACTGATGACGCGCCGGAGAATCGTAGGATCGTTTTTCAGGATCACCGTGCCGTCGTTTGCCGTGATGCTGTCTACAACATACGGCTGCATGAGTGTTCCGCCGTTGATCACGGCACAGAAGGCGTTTGCCATCTGGATCGCGGTCGTGGTGATGTTTTCGCCAAACGAGATGCGCGCAAGGTCGCTCTCGCGGATGTATTTCCTGTGGGCGACTTCTCCGGTATCCTCGCTGGGAATGCCGCTGTTCGTCTCCTCGTTGAACCCGAATGCGTAGATATAATCGTAAAACTTATTTACGCCTGTCGCGAGGGCCATATCGATCATGCCGACATTGCAGGAGTTGTTGAGCACGTCGCTGAGCGTTTCGTTGCCGTGCCCGTCCGTATTCCAGCAGCGCACTTTCTCCAGGCGGAAAATCCGATACGGCGCGCTGGGCGAACAGCGGTATGTGCTGCTGAGCGTCGCAGCGCCGGAATCGACCGCCGCGGCGGTTGTGATCACGTCAAACATCGAGCCCGCCTCGTAGGTATCCGTCACGATGCGCGAGCGGGACATCGCCATAAGTTCGGTAACCATATCGCGCGGCGGTGCGTTCAGGTCGAATGAAGGATAGGTTGAATTCGCCAGTATTTCACCCGTACGCGGATCCATAATCAGGCCGGAGACCGTGCTCGCGCGGTTGACCTCGTAGCACTTCTGCAGATACTTCTCCAGATAGCTCTGCGTCACGGAATCTGCCGTGATGGCCATGTTATACCCTTCCGTCGGCGCAAGGTAATACTCCTCGCCATAGGAAAGCGGGTTGTTTTTGCGGTCCACTTCGATGACGAGCCGGCCCGGTACACCGGCGAGGTAGGAGTTGTATTCCGCCTCCAGGCCCGTTTGCCCTTCCGTCTCGATGCCGGTGAATCCGATGAGCTGCGTAAAGAGCTGCCCGAACGGATAGTACCGCTTCATGTCGGTCGTATAGGAGATGCCGGCGCCGAGCTGCAGCGCTTCGAGCTGGTCGATCACCGAACTCTCCACCTGCCGCTTGAGCTGCACCTGGAGACGCTCGGGATCGGAGATGCGCTCCAGCACATAGTCGTAATTCAAGCCGAGGATGTCGGACACCTCGGTCGCGATGCGCACGCGGTCGTCCGCCGCGATGGCGGGCGGGTTGGCGAGCACGCGGTACGCCGTGCCGCTCTGCGCGAGCACGAGCCCGTTGCGGTCAACGATCTTGCCGCGCTGCGCGGCGAGGTTTTGGCGCCTTGTCCACTGTGTTTCCGCCTTCGCCTTGAGTTCCGGTCCTTGTATAATCATGACCTGCGAGAGCCGCAGCGCCAGCAGCAGCACCAGCAGACCGGAAAAAACCATCAGTAGAACGAGTTTGCGTTTGATCTTCGGCGCGGGAGTCTTCGTCTTTGCCATTGGTCAATCTTCCTTTCGTCGGATTAACCGCCCGCAGGCGGCTCTTCTGTTCCGCCTGTCGGATCCAAATTCGGATCGGGTGTCGTTTCCGGAGCGGTAGTTTCCGCCGGCGCGCTGTCGGAAAACGGCAGCGCATCGCCGATTCTGACATACTGGCTCTGCTCCGGATAGCGCATACCGTATGCTTCCGCAACTCGCTGCGCGTCCTGAATGGTAACCGCGCACTCAATCTGCACGTCCAGCGCGTTGATGCGCAGCTTGGTCTGCTCAATCTCGCTGTTGAGCGCGTTGATGTCCGCATACGCGCGCGCAATGCGTTCATAGCCCGCCAGCGTAAAGAGCACCATGCCGGCAAAGATGAACCCGCTGATGATCAGCCCGATGCGGCCGAGTGACGTCATCTCCGGCTTTTCCACTCGAACACCCGGTTCGTGCGCGCCGCGCGCGCCTGCGCGCCTGCGCGTCTTGCGCTCCGGCGCTGGTGTTTCCTCGCCGTCTTTTGGCATATGCAGCCGCGTCGTCGGGGTTTTCCCCTTCTTGTGTTCGTCTTCGAAGCGAATATCCAATGCAAAATCCCTTTCGAACAATCCGTTTCATCAAGCGAAAATTCCGCTCACCGGCGCGGCTTTGCCGCCCGGCAGGCGACTTCCGCTAGATCTTTTCGATGCAACGGAGTTTTGCGCTGGTCGAGCGGGAGTTGCGCGCTTCCTCCTCGGAGGAGGCGGTCAGCGGTTTTCTTGTGAGCACCTTTGCCTTTGGCTCTTTTCCGCAGATGCAGATCGGCGCGGAAGGCGGGCAGGTGCAAGGGTTTTCAAATCGCCGAAACGCCTGCTTGACAATGCGATCCTCCAGCGAATGAAATGTAATTATACACAGTCTCCCGCCTTTTTGCAACAGATCGCAGGCGTCCTCAACGGCGTGGTCGAGGCCTCTTAATTCGTCGTTCACTTCGATGCGAAGCGCCTGAAATGTGCGGCGCGCGGGGTGTTGCGGCTCGTTTCGATACTTGCCGGGAATCGCCTCGCGCACGATCTGCGCGAGCTGCAGCGTCGTCTCGATTGGATATTGTTCACGGGTGCGACAAATTCTCTCCGCAATCCTGCGGCTGAAACGCTCCTCCCCGAACGAAAAGAAGATATTCGCGAGCGCTTCTTGCGTGTATGTGTTCACCACATCCCGCGCGGTCAGCGACGCGCTCTGGTCCATGCGCATGTCCAGCGGCGCGTCCGATTTATACGAAAACCCGCGCGTCTGCGTGTCCAGCTGATAGGAAGACACGCCAAGATCGAGCAGAATCCCGTTTACTTCGGTTACACCTATTTCGCTAAGCAGCGCTTTTATTTGAAAAAAGTTGCCGTGCAACGCGGTAAAACGGCTGCCAAAACGGCTGAGCCGATCCCCCGCCGCGTGCACGGCATCCCAGTCCCTGTCGATTCCAATGAGTCTGCCCGTCTCGGGCAGGCGGTTTAACACCGCCTCGGCATGGCCTCCGCCGCCGAGTGTTCCGTCTGCAAAAATGCCGCCGCGCTCGGGAGCCAACAGCTCCAGCGTTTCGTCGAGCAGTACCGGAATGTGTTTAAACGGCTCGCTCATATCCCGAGCGCCGCCAGATGCGCGAGTGCTTCGTCATAGTTTTCGTCGCACTTGGCGCTATAGTCGGACAGCGTCTCCGGATTCCAGATCTCCAGCCGTTCGCCAACGCCGATCAGCGTCGTGTCCTTCGAGAGTCCGGCCAGTTCCCGCAGCTGCGCGGGAATCAGGATACGGCCTTGCTTGTCGATCTCGCAGGCCGCCGCCATGGAATAAATCTTTCTCCTGATTGCCTGTCCGCTCGTGTCCGATACCGGAAGCGAAGAGAGCTTTGCGGAAAAGAGCTCCCATTCTTCCATGGACATGCCGCTAAGGCACTTGCTCGCTTGCGTTTCCAACAAGCCCATCGTCAGGATCAGCACATCGCCGAGGGTTTCCCTCCATTTGGCGGGAATGAATACGCGGCCTTTTGCGTCCAGCATATGTTCGAACGAACCGATCAGCACGCGCTTCCCTCCTTCGGCAATCCGATACGATTATCTGTATAGGAAAGAATCCCTTCGGATGTACGAAGAGTATACACCACTTTTCCCCATTTGTCACCACTTTGAGGGTAATTCGGTGCTTTTTTTTTGAATTTTTTGAAAATAAACGTTTGTTTGCCTGTTGTGCGGGTGTTTCCGCCGGGCGCGCCAGTTCCGTCCCCCCACAAAGTATGGTATACTGTTTCCATCAATGCGCCAGATATGGTGCAAACCTCGAAAACAGCCGGCAGAACCCGCGAAAATCCGCGGTTTTTCCTTTCTGCCGGGGTTCTTTTCGTTTAGCGGCGGCTTTTTTCCTGTGTGAGCCGCCAGGCAAGCGTATTTTTCATCGAATGGGAGTCATTATGGCATCGGATTACACAGTAGACAAGATTAAAATCATGGAAGGGCTGGACGCGGTGCGTATGCGCCCCGGCATGTATATCGGCTCGACCGGACAGCGCGGGCTCCACCACCTTCTCTGGGAAATCATCGACAACGCGATCGACGAGGCGGCCAACGGTTACGCCAGCGAGATCGCCGTTTCGCTGCATAAGGACAACTCCGTCACGGTGACCGACAACGGCCGCGGCATCCCCGTTCAGATTCACGAAAAAGCGGGCGTCTCCGGCGTGGAGGTCGTCTTTACACAGCTGCACGCCGGCGGCAAGTTCGGCAACGATTCCTACGGATATTCCGGCGGCCTGCACGGCGTCGGCGCATCGGTCGTCAACGCGCTCTCCGAATGGCTGGAGGTCGAGGTTGCAACGGACGGGCGCATGTATCGCATGCGCTTTGTCAGCGAGCCGGACGAGACGGGCAAGATCATCTCCGGCAAGGCCGTCTCCCCGCTCGAGGAAACCGGCCGCACCAGAAAGCAGGGCACCAGCGTGACCTTCCTGCCGGACGCGCGGGTTTTTGAAACCATCGAGATGAGTTACGAAGTCATCGCCAAGCGCATGCGCGAGCTGGCATATCTCAACCGCGGCACGAAGATCATGCTCTCGGACGAGCGCGCCGGGCGCCAGCGCAAGGCGGAGTATCAATACGGCGGCGGGCTAAGCGACTTTGCGGCATATCTCAACAGCGACAAAACGCCTCTTTACAACACGCCCATCCATTTTGCGGGCTATTCCGGCGATATCCACGTCGAGGTCGCGCTGCAGCACAACGACGGATACGCGGACAATATCTTTTCCTATGTCAACAACATCCCAACCTCCGAAGGCGGCACGCACGAAACGGGCCTCAAGGCCGCGCTGACCAAAGCGCTCAACGACTACTGCCGCAAATCGGGTTACCTAAAGGACAAGGACGCACCGCTCAACGGCGAAGACTTCCGCGAAGGGCTCACCGCCGTGCTTTCGCTCAAGATGCGCACCATCCAGTTTGAGGGTCAGACCAAAACCAAACTCGGCAACACCGAGGCGCGGCCCGCCGTCGAGAGCGTGGTCATGGAGAAGCTCGTGCCGTATCTGGAGGACCTCAAAAACGGGGAAACCGCCTCTGCGATTGCGGAAAAGGCGGTCAAGGCAGCAAAGGTGCGCGAAGCGGCGCGAAAAGCCAAGGCCACCGCACGCGAGAAGAACAAACTCGAAAACGCGCCGCTGGTCGGCAAGCTTTCCAGCTGCACCGGGCGTGACTACAGCCGAAACGAGCTCTTCATCGTGGAGGGCGACAGCGCGGGCGGCTCCGCAAAGCAGGGGCGCGACCGGAAGTTTCAGGCGATTCTGCCGTTGAGGGGCAAGCCGCTCAACGTCGAAAAGAAGCGCCTCGACCAGGTGCTCCAAAACGAGGAGTTCCGCTCCATCATCACCGCGGTCGGCACCGGCATCGGCGAGGACTTTGACATCTCGTCGCTCAAATACGACAAGATCATCATCCTATCGGACGCGGATCAGGACGGCGCGCACATCCGCGCAATCCTGCTGACGTTCTTCTATCGTTATATGAAGGAACTCATCACCGAGGGTCACGTATACATCGGCCTGTCGCCGCTCTACAAGGTGCAGAAGGATACCAAACGCATCTATTGCTATGACGACGACGAACTGCGCACCGCAACCAAATCCGTCGGCCGGGGCTACACGATCCAGCGCTACAAGGGCCTCGGTGAGATGAACCCGGATCAACTCTGGGAGACGACCATGAACCCCGACGGGCGCGCGCTGATCCAGGTGACCATCGAGGACGCGGCAGACGTGGAGCACCTCGTCACCGTGCTCATGGGGGACAAGGTTCAGTCCCGCAAAGAGTACATCTTTGAAAACGCCAATTTCAACAAAGACACCAGCCAGATGTTTGAAAAGCTAAAAGACTGAATCTTTGCTGTGTGAACTGCTGATTTTCACACAGACACCAGCCGGATGTTTGAAAAACTGAAAGACTGACGTTTCTGCGACTTTATATAAGGAAAAGATTATGCCGAAGACACCCATACAACTCAAGCTGGAGAAGATCATCCAGCGCAATATGGACGATGTGATGCATCAGTCCATGATGCCGTACGCCGAGCATGTCATCCTCGAGCGCGCGCTGCCGCGCGTGGAGGACGGCCTCAAGCCCGTGCAGCGGCGCATCCTCTATACCATGCTGGAACTGAGCCTCACGCCCGACAAGCCGCACCGGAAGAGCGCGCGCATCGTCGGCGACTGCCTCGGCAAGTACCATCCGCACGGGGACAGCTCCGTTTATGACGCGATGGTGCGCATGGCGCAGCCGTACAACATGTGCGTGCCGCTCGTGGACGGCCATGGCAACTTCGGCAGCGTGGACGGCGACAGCGCGGCGGCCATGCGATACACCGAGGCGCGCATGACGGACGCCGCCATGCAGCTGCTGCGCGACATTGAGAAAGACACCGTCGGCTTTTCGTTTAACTTCGACGACACGCTCAAAGAGCCGGATCTGCTTCCGGGGCGCTTTCCCAACCTGCTGGTCAACGGCGCCAGCGGCATCGCGGTCGGGTTGGCGACCAACATTCCGCCGCACAACCCGGTGGAGACGATCAACGCCGTCATCGCGGTCATGGAAAACCCGCGCATCCCGCTGGAAGAGCTCATGAAGATCATCCCCTCGCCGGATTTCCCGACCGGCGGGTTCATTCTGGAAACCTCCGAAATCGAGCAGGCCTACCGCACCGGACGCGGCAGGGTTTATATGCGCGCCAAAACGCATTTTGAGGAGCTGAAAAACGGCAAGACGCTCATCGTCATCACCGAGCTGCCCTATCAGGTCAACAAAGCGAACATGCTCGAGAAAATCCTCGCCGTCAGCCAGGAGAAGAAAGCGCTGTTTTCCGGCATCGCGGATATCCGGGACGAGAGCGACCGCACCGGCATGCGCGCGGTCATCGAGGTCAAGAAGGACGGAGACCCGGAGCGCATACTGCAGTATCTGTTTAAGTATTCGGACATGCAGATGACGTTCGGCGTCAATATGGTTGCAATCGCAGGCGGCAAGCCGCAGCAGCTCAACTTAAAGCAGATCATCGCGCACTACATCCGCCATCAGCGGGACGTGGTCACGCGGCGCACACAGTTTGAACTGGACGCCGCGCTGCGGCGGGAGCACATCCTCGCCGGGCTGATGATCGCCGTGGACAATCTCGACGCGGTCATCGCGCTCATCCGCGCAAGCAAATCGCCGAAAGAAGCACGCGAAGGGCTGATGAAGAAGTTCGAGCTCACTGAGATGCAGGCGCAGGCCATCCTCGATTTGCGGCTCCAACGCCTCACCAACATGGAGCTCGTCACCATACGCCGCGAGTATGCCGAGGTCGTCAAGCACATTGCCGAGCTGCGCGCAATCCTCGCGAGTGAGAAAAAGCTGATTACGCTGATCAAAAAAGAACTCACGGAAATCCGGGAACAGCTGGCTATCCCGCGCCGGACGACGTTTGTCGCCCCGGATGACACGCCCGTCGACGAGGCCGAGGACCTCGCATTTGTCGAGGACGTCACCATCTGCGTCTGCGAGGGGCTCAAGATCCGTCGCATGCCAACCAAGGTGTTTTCGCTCGCCGCCATCTCGGAGGACAAGCCTCTGTTCGTGCTCGAGACGCGCTCCAACCAGCGCATCCGGCTCTTCACCGACCAGGGCGCGATGCTCTCCATCTCGGCGGACGAGCTGCCGGAAACCCGCGCAACCACGCGCGCGGCCAACCTCGCCGCGCTGCTGCCGTTTGAAAAGAACGAGAAGATCGTTGCGCTCTTCCCCGACGAAGAGGACGGCGACTATCTCTTCTACCTGCGCGACGGCAACGTCAAGCGCACCGCCGCCGCGGACTACCGCCTGCGTACCAAGCGCACCGCCGCCGTCTCCCTGCGGGACAAGGACCGCGTGCTGGCCGTTGAAAAATATGAGCCGCGGTCGATTCTGCTCGTGACCAAACTCGGCATGAGCATCCGCTTCGCGGCGGACACCGTGCCCGCCATGGGCCGCGTTTCCGGCGGCGTGAAGTGCGTCAAGCTCGACAAGGGCGACGAGGTGATCTATGCCGCGCTCGTGCCGGAGGACGGCGAGGTGCTGACCATCACGGACAAGGGGTTCGGCAAGCGCTCCCCGCTGTTTGACTATGACCTTCAGGGCAGAAACGGCAAAGGGTTGAAGACCTTCGACCTCAAGAAGAACGGCGCCAACGGCACCTGCATTGCCGCCGTCGCGGTACTCACGGAGCCGACGAATATCACGCTCGTGCAGCGGCACGGTGCGCGCACGCCGATCGGCACACAGGAGGCGCACCTCGAGCCGCGCGCGGGCAAGGGCAACATGCTCGTTGCCGTCGTGCTGGACGACGACGTGATCGGAATCGAATAACAGCTTATAAAAAAAAGCGCCGGTTAACCGGCGCTTTTTTAAATTTCATTCGTTACTTCGCTTGTTCTTCCAGCGGCTGCGGCGGCAGCAGAGAAATCTCCGCCCGCTCGATGCCGTGGTTCTTCATCTCCCGCACGTCGATATGCAAACAGCCCGCGTTCACGCTGAACACCGTGCCGTCGTCCGGAATTTCGTTGAGCACGCTGAAGACAAGGCCGTTGAGCGTGTCGAATTCGTCCGTCGGCAGCGGGCAGCCGATCGCTTCGGAAATATCCTCCAGCGGAACGGAGCCATGCGTACTCCAGACGCCGTCTGACACGAGCGAAATGACGTTTTCGACATCGTCGTCCTCTTCGTCGATGTCGCCCACGATCACCTCGATGAGGTCGTTCATGGTCACGATGCCGCACATGCCGCCGTATTCGTCCATGACCACCGCAAAGTGGTTGCGGCTGCGCTTCATGTCGAGGAACAGGTCGTCCGCCTTGATGGTCTCCGGCACAAACCGCGCGGGCTGCACGGCCCGCTGCAGCACGGTTTCGCGCGTGCGGTCGCTCAGGCGGAAATACGTCTTTGCGTCGAGAATGCCGACCACGTCGTCCGAGCTGTCCCGGCAGATGGGGTAAAAAGAGTGCCGCGAGTTATGGATCACTTCCGCCCAGTCATCGTCGCTCTCATCCAACCATAGGATGTCCACCTGTGTGCGGTGGGTCAGGATGTCCTCCGCGGCGACGTTGTCAAACTCGAACACGTTGTGGATCATCTCTTTTTCGGTGGCCTCGATCGTACCCTTCTCGGAGCCGACGTCCACCATCATGCGGATCTCTTCCTCGGTGACCTCATCGTCCTCCGCATTGGGATCGACGCCAAGCAACCGCAGGATGCCGTTGGTCGATATGGTCAGCAGCCAGACGAGCGGCGCAAACACCGTCGCCACGCCGTTGATGAGGCCGGACATGCCGAGCGCGAGCTTCTCCGCGTTCTTCATCGCCACGCGCTTTGGCACCAGCTCGCCGAAGACGAGCGTGATAAACGTCAATATCAGCGTGATGATGACGACCGATATCGTATTGATCGTTTGCGCGGAGATCGCCGCGCCGCTTTCGGTAATCGCCAAGGTGATGCGCTTTGCAAAGTTATTGGCCGCAAACGCGCTGCCTAAAAAGCCCGACAGCGTGATGGCTACCTGAATGGTGGCTAAGAATCGCGCCGGCTGGCTCGTCATGCGCGCAAGCCTGATCGCGCGCTTGTCGCCTTCCGATGCGAGCTTGGCGAGTTTCGCGTCGTTCATGGTGATGACGGCAATCTCCGCACAGGCAAACACTGCGTTGAGTGATATCAGCACAGCCTGCAGAATCAATTGCCATACTAAGGGGTCGTTTTCCATTCCTGTACTCCGTTATATATCCTGGTTGGTCGTTTCGTTGATCATTTTTTGCTCGAAAAAAAGAAGCACGCTTTCCCCTGTTTCATACTTTGATGAAATAGAAAAAGCATAACCTGTTCTCCTTTTCTCAGCAGAGACAGATTATGTGCTTCAAAAAAAATCCGGTCATTCGGTTGCAGTAATGGTCGCCGGTACTGTCGCTTTCTTCGTCGCTCATAGGGATCCTCTCGGTTAAATATAGAAAAAGTATACCGATCTAAGCCCATATTGTCAATGTTTCGCGCAAATACGGGGGTTTTTACCCGCAGATATGCCAAACCTGTCTATGCAACAGGTTTCTCTGTTGTGTTCGTTCGTTGACAATTTGTTGAGAAACGTTTATATTTTAAACGTTATTCGCACTTATCATTCAAGATTGGACAGGTACCCGAATGGAACAACAGAAGAAACGACGCCGCGGCGACCGCCGCGACGCAACTCTCGTACGCGATCTCGACTCGATGCACGTATTTATGCCGATCATGATGCCGAACCGGGCTGACAACGAGGCATTCATACAGGAGCTTGTCGACATGAGCGCAATAGAGGCATATCTCGAGCGCAAAAACGCAGGCTCTCCCCAATACAAGTACACGTTTTTCCATGTTATCCTCGCCGCGCTTGCGCGCACGGTCGAAATGCGCCCGCGCATGAACCGCTTTATCATCGGCAACCGCTATTACGACCGCAATCACATCTCCTTTTCTTTTATTGTGAAAAAAGCATTTTCCGACAATGCCGACGAATCCGTCATGATCCTGAAATACGACCCCTCGAGCGAAAAACCCGCGATCGACATGATTCACGACAGGATCTGCGACTTCGTGTATTCCGTGCGCACGCACGACAAAAAAGACGGCACGACGGACATCCTCGACACGCTCGCAAAAACCCCGATGTGGATGCGCAAGCTCATCGTCGCTATTCTGCGCGCGCTGGACGAGCACGGGCATATGCCCAAAGACCTCGCCGAGGAGGATCCATACAACAGCACGGTGTTCATCTCCAACCTCGGCTCCATCAAGCTCAACGCGGGCTATCACCACCTGGCGAACTGGAGCACCAACTCCGTGTTCGTCGTGGTCGGCGAAAAGCACATGCAGCCATATTACGAAGAAGACGGAACGATGCGCATGAAGCCCGCGCTCAACCTCGGCCTCACGCTGGACGAGCGCATCGCCGACGGATACTATTACTCGAAGACCATCCGCCTGCTCAAGAAGTTTTTCGCCGAGCCGGAGCTGCTCGATATCCCCGCAAAGGAGGCGCTCGAAATTGAGTATTGATACCAACAGCCATCCCTGGTCCGAGGACATGTCAAACGTGAAAGCACCGTGGCTCGCGTTCTACGGCGAAGTAACCGCAACGCTCGACTACCCCGACAGCTCCATGCTGGATCTGGTACAGCAGGCCGCCGCGCGCTATCCGGACACCAACGCCGTCACCTTTATGGGCAAGGGCACGCGTTATGACGACCTGATGCGTCAGATCGACGAAGCGGCGCGCGCGTTTGCTGCCATCGGCATCCGCGAGGGCGACAAGGTGACGCTCTGCATGCCGAACTGCCCGCAGATCGTAGTCTGCTTCTACGCGCTCAACCGCATCGGCGCGATCGCGTCGCTGATCCACCCGCTCTCGAGCGTCGGCGAGATCGCGTTTTACATCAAGGACTCCGGCTCAAAAGCCGTCGTTTCGCTGGATGCGTTTTATGGCAAGTTTGAGGAGGTGCGCAAGGAAGTCTCCTTTGAAACGCTGGTGCTCACCAGTATCAAGGACGCGCTCTCTCCCGTCATGAAGGTCGGTTTTGCGCTCACACAGGGACGAAAAATCCCGAAGGTTCCCAAGAGCGCGGACGTGCTCTTCTGGAAGGCGTTCCTCAACGGCGCGAAAACACAGGACGATAGCTGTTTCGTCACCCGGCGCGGCACCGACGCCGCCGTCATCCTCTTCTCCGGCGGCACGACCGGCACGACAAAGGGAATTCTGTTGAGCAACCTCAACTTCAACGCGCTCGCGCTGCAGACGCTCGCCATGGGCCACTGCGTTGTGCCCGGCGCGCGCATGCTCGCAGCCATGCCGATGTTCCACGGATTCGGCTTGGGCGTTTGCATCCATACGATGCTGGCAGCCGGCGTAACGGCGATTCTTGTGCCGCGCGTATCGGTCGAGAGCTATGCCAAGCTGCTCAAAAAAGAGAAGCCCAACTATATCGCCGGCGTGCCGACGCTGTACGAAGGCATCACGCGCAATCCCTATATGGACGGCGTGGATATGAGCCAGCTGCTCGGCGTGTTCTCCGGCGGCGACACGCTCTCTATCGAGCTCAAGAAGAAGTTTGACTCGTTCCTGGCCGAGCACGGCGCATCCGTGCAGGTGCGCGAAGGATACGGCACCACAGAGTGCGTGACCGCAAGCTGCCTCACGCCGTATCACATGTACCGCGAGGGCAGCATCGGCCTGCCGTTCCCGGACACCTACTATAAGATCGTCAACCCCGGCACGACGGACGAGCTGCCTTGCGGCGAGGACGGCGAAATTTGCCTCTGCGGGCCGTCCGTGATGATGGAATACGTCAACCAGCCGGAAGAGACTGCAAACGTGCTCAAAAAGCACCCGGACGGACACGTCTGGCTGCACACGGGCGATCTGGGCAACATGGACGCGGACGGGTTCATCTTCTTTAAGCAGCGCATCAAGCGGCTCATCATCACGAGCGGATACAACGTGTATCCTTCGCAGGTGGAAAACGCCATCGACGCACACGAGAAGGTGCTCATGAGCTGCGTCATCGGCGTGCCGGACGCTTACCGCATGCAGAAGATCAAAGCGTTTGTCGTGCTCAAGCCCAACATCCTGCCGACGCCCGTGCTCAAGGATGAGATCCTCGCGCACTGCGGCAAACTCGTCGCCAAATACGCCATGCCGTATGATATCGAGTTTCGCAGCGAGCTGCCAAAGACGCTGGTGGGCAAAGTCGCCTACACCGTTCTGGAGAAAGAGGAGCTGGAAAAGCAGGCCATCTGATCAGGCGAATATCAATCAGGCCCGGTGCAAGCGCATCGGGCTTTTTGTTTTCGGATGCAATATTTGCCACTTGATCCACACTTGTAAGAGTACACACAATTCTGTATGATGATTGTATTCAAAGAATTGGAGTTTTCGATGAAATATTGTGAAAACTGCGGTAAAAAACTGAATCACTCCAATGATGATCTCTGTCCCGACTGTCGGCGCAGGGTAGGTCGCAGACCGGGCAGCAGCATGCGCAAGCTCTCTGTCGCGGATACGCCGATCGGGCTGACAAAGCAGGAGTTTCTAACATACTATTCAAAAGGGGCGCGGCTTTGCGGCACGGCGGCGATTCTGGGGTACTTGAGCGCGATTGCCATGCTGGCAATCGTGGTTTACTTCTATCGGGATTCCAGTGCGATCGTTTTTGTTGATGTTTCGTTTTTGCTTCTGCTGGGGTTGTTGCTTCATATCACAAAGAATCGCGCGGTCGCCTTCCTATATCTGGCTTTTTGCGTGCTCAACGCCGTGATCTATCTCGTCACGGAAGGCCGCTTTATCGCAGCGCTGCCGATCATCAGCGCCATATTGGGCGTCATCGGCGCGTTTTGGTATGACCGAGAGTGGCGCGCATATCACGAGCAATATGGCTTCGATTCCGATTGACGGCTTCGCCGGGAGGGCGCTCGATAAACCTTTTCCGTTTTACTCAAAATAGCTTGACACCCATAGCCGCGTTGCCTATAATTGAAAAGTGCGAATTGCCAATGTAGCTCAGTTGGTAGAGCAGCTGATTCGTAATCAGCAGGTCTGGGGTCCGAGTCCCCACATTGGCTCCATTTTTTCGGGGTGTAGCGCAGTTTGGTAGCGCGTTTGGTTCGGGACCAAAAGGTCGCTGGTTCAAATCCAGTCACCCCGACCACAAAAAGAGCCGATAAACTCTAGAGTTTTCGGCTCTTTTCTTTTCCCCAAAACCCACTTTGTAACCCACTTGATTGGTTGTTTGGGTGATCGTTGAAGCTGCATGCAGCGATAACGGGACTCGAACACCTGAACTATGCCCTGTTTATGCGGGTTACAGGCCGTCGTGTGATATTTCGTGTGATATCGATGTTTTAATTCAGATACCCAAATCACCTAATTCCAACAAAGCTGATATTATGTCGTTATCCCTTTTGTATACCCATATACGGAATAAATAACCTGATTCGGACGTCTTGGGGCAGCGTAATCAAGACGATTTAATACCATATTTTTTTAGTTCCTAAAACTAATTTTGAGGCGATTTCATAAACGAAATTGAATCCTTATAGCATATGCTTTTCAGACTATAAAAAAATGCAAATTCATCTAATCTTTGTTGATTTCGTATTTTGGGGGTGTGATAACGATCTATGTTAATTCAATCTGAACTAATACTCAAGGGGCAAATAACACATCGTCTTCCCTCATCATGGAATTTCTTAATTTATCGATTCTAGTATAATATATATCAGCACTGTAGCAACAGTAAGAACTATACACCACATTTTTGCGTTCTTATAATATTGTGCTCATGTCTTTCTGTCGCTAGTATGGATTAGCTACACTAAACTGTACAGAAAAGATAAGGTAATGGTATTCTCTTGAAGATGAAAGAGAGGGAAAAACCATGACCGAAAAACGCGCAAGAAGAACGTTCAGCGAAGAGCAGAAGAAGAAGCTGGTTGAACTGTTCAACCACGGCAAACCCAGAAGCGAAATCATCCGGGAGTATGATCTGACTGCCTCAGCTTTCGACAAATGGGCGAAGCGGATCAATGCCACAGGCTCCAGCCGCGAGAAAGACAACCGCACCATCGAAGAACAGGAATTGATCCGACTCCGTTAAGAAAATCAGCAGCTGCGAATGAAGAATGACGTTTTAAAGCAAGCAGCGCTGATATTCGCACGAAAGTAATTGTGATCAAAGCCAATGCCCGTAAATACTCAATATCAGCGCTGTGCAGATGTGTAGGCATTGCACGGAGCACCTATTACTACGAATGCCACGATCATCGAGATGACAGTTGTTTGGAAGAAGCGGTTCAAACGGCATACGACGAGAACCGCCGTGTATATGGTCAGCGAAAGCTGAAGCGCGTGTTATCCCGAAAAAGGCCGGACGGTTTCACGTCGCCGAATCGGACGAATCATGACAAAACGCGGCCCGGTTTCGGCCTATACTTGCAAGAAATACCGTGTGCATTCATCACAGAGCAACGAGGCCGCTATTCCCAACCTTCTGGCCAGAGATTTCAATAACCAGGCTCTTGGAGCCTGTGTCGTGAGCGATTTGACCTATGTCCGTGTTGGAACAAGATGGGCGTACGTCTGCATCCTGCTTGAGCTTGGAGCCCGTGAGATCATTGGACAAAGCGCAGGTGCAAATAAAAACGCCGAGTTGGTACACAAGGCGTTCTCAACGGTGAAGGGGAATCTCTTTGATATCCAAATGTTTCACACGGACCGAGGCAGTGAGTTCGATAATATGCTGATCGACGAATTGCTCTACAGTTTCCAGATCAGCCGCTCGCTGAGCATGAAAGGCTGTCCATACGACAACGCTGTAGCCGAATCAACCTTCAAAATGATCAAGGCCGAATTCGTTTACTCTCGCCGCTTTGAAACGCTAGAGCAGCTCCAGCTGGAGCTGCTGGATTATGTTCACTGGTTCAACAACATCCGTTTACACGGAACGCTTGGATATTTGTCACCAGCAGAGTTTAAGAGATCCCGTACCTTATAAAATCTGTCCGACTGACTGTTGACAAATCAGTTAAAAACATTGCTTCTAAATCTCATTTCAGGGAGTTAGTGCAAGTTGAAGCATGAACTATTCTTGTTTTGTTTGAATTCTCGTTTTATTCTGTGAAAAAACGCATCACACTTTGGGTATGAACCATACATCGTTTTGAGTGAATAAGGAACGCCAAATCTCAAAAAACGCCCTGTTTATGCGGGTTTTTCGGATTGCAAGATGTCCAAAGCCGGATGACTTTTGTGTAAAGTGGCAAGAAATTGGCAAGAACTAAAAATTCACGGAGCAAATTAGGGACGGCAGGGAACCGAACTCTAATGTAGTAGTCATAAAATCATGTTTTCATCATTTATTGTCATTTTCAAAGTCATTGTTGTTTTCAATTGCAGTTTGTTTTCCCTGTTGCGAGTTATTAATGTTTTCATTGTACCATTTGCGCAAATAATGCAAGCCCTTGTCGGTTATCTCTCCATTTCCATTTATGATATAGTGTTGGATAAGCATAAGATACTCACCGGGATAAAATCTTTTATAATTGAATTTTTTGTGTTTTAAGCCATCACGGATGAAATCCGGATGATGACCGATGCAAAAATCACGGAATGTAGAAAGCGCGAGGTCAGGATTGTACATCCCGTCCCGCACAAAGCACCGGAACGTCGACAGCGCCTTTCACAAGTTTGCAATACGGAATGCACAGCCCTTCTTATAATACATCGGCGGATGATTCCACCACCAGACGTCATAGCATCCTACGTCAACGTCCAACGATCATAGCCATATTCCGTCAGCAGCTTCGTCGCCTCTAGCCCTTCTTCAATATCCTTGCCCTTTTCCGCGAACAATTCATCCGGCAGCGCACCTTTCCGCCAGTCTTTATTAAAGCTTTTCACGCTGTATCGCATCGCGATGGGAAAGTCTTTTCCGCATTTACATTTAATCTCGTCCAGAATTTCGTACACAAACCGCAGTCGGTTTTCAAGACTGCCGCCGTATTCATCATTGCGCCGGTTGAAAATCGATATGGCGAACTGGTCGAGCAAATATCCTTCGTGCACAGCGTGAATCTGCACGCCGTCAAAACCCGCTCGCTTTACGTTATATGCGTCAGTTCCAAAGTGTTCAACGATTTCGCGCATTTCCTCGCGCGTCAGCGGTCGGCAGGTTTTGTCTAGCTAACGATGCGGATTGGCTGAAGGTGCAACAGACGGATTCTCACCAAAATTAGTGGGAATGGTCACCCGCCCGAATCCACTGGAGAGCTGCAAAAATATCTTTGCATCATATGCGTGAACCCGCTCCGTCAGCTCACGGCCTGTGCGCACAAAATGCACCGCGTTCATAATGGAGCAAGGACTGTTGGGCATGGCATGTTCTTCGATGCGGTTGTTCACCAGCGTAACGCCGGTAAAAATCAGTCCCACCCTACCCTTTGCGCGCTCCGTATAGTAGTCGATTACCCGCTGGTTAAATCCTCCGTCCGCGTCTCCCAAACCCATAGGCCCCATCGGTGCCATCGCAAAACGGTTTTATTGTGCACGTTCCAATCCTAGTGGAGCAAAACAGTTCAGAATATTGGTTATTCATCCTACTCTTCCATTCTTCGCGCGTACCGATATATCTCTTTTCCTGTATGTAGTGTTCAAAAAAACCGGGCGGATAGCCGCGCAGTTTGTTCTTAATTAGCTAGATCTTCCGAAATGATATCGGCATATGCTTTTCTGTTTTTCAGCAGCCAGGCGTTTGCATAGGAGCAGCTTGCCGTTGCTTTCAAGCCTTTTTCTCTCAAATGGCTTGCCACCACCTGCATCATCTTTCCGGCTGCACCCTGTCCGCGCAAAATAGGATTGACATAAGTGTAATCGATGTCAACCTCACCGTTTTCTTTGTAAACATATGTCGTTTCCGCCATCAACTCCTTGTTTTCATCTATGCTGAAGACGCGACCGGTCGCAATCCGAAAATCCATATGATTCTCCTGATATTCTTATTCATGCAATTCTGTAAATTGGGCAACTACGATGTAGCTACTCCGGATAGTTGGACTCGAAATCAATATTCGAAGAAGCCTCTGCCTGTTTTTTTACCGAGTTGATTCCCTCGCACCATCTTTTTCAGCAACGGATGCGGCCGATATTTCGGGTCACCAGTTTCATTCTGCAGCACCTCCATAATAGCGAGGCAAACGTCCAGACCTACCAAATCACCAAGCTCCAATGGTCCCATTGGATGATTCGCGCCGAGTTTCATCGCAACGTCAATCTCCTTTGCAGACGCTACGCCGTCGGCATAAACACCGATCGCCTCATTGATCATGGGTATTAATATTCGGTTGACGACAAAGCCTGCCGATTCTTTGACTCGTACCGGCGTTTTACCGATGGAAGTGGCGATACTCACGATCGTATCACTGAGTGAATCTGGTGTGTCCAGGCCTGTGATCACTTCCACGAGCTTCATCACCGGAGCAGGGTTGAAGAAGTGCATGCCGACGATCGGACGGTCGAGCCCGCGCGACATCTCCGTAATGGAGAGCGATGAAGTGTTTGTTGCAAAGATGCAGTCCTTTTTGCAGATTTCCTGCAATTTGGAAAACACCTTTCGCTTAATTTCCATCTTCTCCATCGTTGCTTCCAGCACGAGATCGCACACGTCGGTTGCTTCGATCACCCCCGTTTCAATGCGTGAAAGTATGCCATCCATTGCAGACTGCTCCAGTTTCCCTTTTTGTACCAGCCTCGAAAGGTTCGCTGCAATCTTTTTCCTGCCGTTTTCCGCGAGCTCTGCCGTGATATCGCAAAGGATCACATCATATTCCACCTGTGCCGCGAACGTCTGCGCGATACCGGAACCCATGACCCCGGCACCAATTACACCTATCTTCATCGTGCTTTCCTCTCTATCGATCTTCGAATGGTTCCGGTTTCCGCTTCTCGAGAAACGCCGTCATCGCGTTTCGTTGATCCGCGGTTTCGTAGCAACCCACATAGAGCTGCATCGCCTTGTCCAGATCGGCGTCTATGTCGGCATCCATACATAGATTGGCCGCTGTCTTCGCTGCGCGAACCGCGATTGGCGCGTTCGTTGCAATGCGGCCTGCCAATTTCAGCGCTTCTTCCATCAGCGTTTCAAGCGGATAGACCGCGTTGATCAAACCACACGCTTTAGCCTCGTCCGACTTCATCCGCCTTCCGCTGAACAGCAGTTCCTTGGCCAAACCGATGCCCATGATTCTTACGACGCGTTGCGTACCGCCGAACCCGGGGATAATGCCGAGCGTGACTTCTGGTAATGCGAATACGGCGTTTTCCGACGCGATTCGCATGTCGCAAGCCATCGCAAGCTCAAACCCACCGCCAAGCGCATATCCGTTAACTGCCGCAATCACCGGTATCGGCAGCGTCTCTATCCTGCGAAATAGATCGGATCCTTTTTTTCCGAACTCCTTCGCCTCTGCCTTGTCTTGGCTACACATCGCAGCAATATCCGCACCGGCAACAAAAGATTTATTACCGGAACCCGTAATGATCAAGCAGCGATCTTTCGGCTCAAGCGCATCGATTGCGGTCGCGAGGTCATCCAGCACCGCTTCGTTGAGTGCGTTCAGTGCGTCCGGTCGGTCAATCGTAATAATTGCGGTGTTGCCGTTATACTCCAACCTGGTGTATTGCATGCTACTTTTCTCCTCCTAGAATCTCTCTACAATGGTAGAGACGCCCATTCCTCCTCCTACACAAAGCGTTGCAAGTCCATAGCGAGACTCTCTGCGATTCATCTCATGCAGCAACGTCACCAGAATCCGTGTTCCAGATGCGCCAACGGGATGGCCGAGTGCGATTGCTCCGCCGTTCACATTCACTTTGTCAGGGTCCCAACCGAGCTCAATGCCGACCGCCAGAGACTGCGACGCAAACGCCTCGTTCGCTTCGATCAGATCCATGTTTTCAATTGTTAATCCGGCCTGCTCCAGCGCCTTACGGCTGGAATAGACCGGACCGATACCCATAATGGAAGGATCAACTCCCGCAGATGCGCCGCAAACCCACTTCGCCATCGGCTTTACGCCAAGGCGCGCCGCCGCTGCCGCGCTCATCACAACGACGGCGGCCGCCCCGTCATTGATGCCCGAGGCATTGCCCGCGGTTACGGTGCCATCTTTGATAAAAGCCGGCTTTAGATTAGCAAGGCTTTCAATCGAAACACCCGCGCGCGGATATTCATCCTCGTCAAACGGAACGATATCCTTTTTCACCTTGGTGGGGACGGCTACGATCTCTTCGGCAAATTTATTCTCTTGTTGCGCCGCCTCGCATTTTTGTTGGCTTGCCGCGGCAAACGCATCCTGCATCTGCCTGGTAATACCATATTGGGAAGCAAGGTTCTCCGCAGTAATTCCCATGTGATAATCGTTGAACGCATCCCATAAGGAATCGCGAATCATCGTATCCACGAGCTTACCATCGTTCATACGATAACCGAAGCGCGCGTTGTCCAGCGCATAGATCGCGCTGGACATGTTCTCCATGCCGCCTGCAACGATCACCTCCGCTTGACCTGATTGAATCATCGCGGCGGCAAGGTTGACACACTTCAACCCCGATCCGCAGACATTGTTCAACGTAAGCGCAGGCACATCCTGTGGAAGGCCCGCTTTCAGCGTTGCCTGCCGTGCGACATTCTGTCCCTGCGCAGCCTGGAGCACGCATCCCATCAACACTTCGTCCACCTGATCGGCCGCGATGCCGGCTCTTGTCAAAGCTTCGCGGATCACGATAGCGCCTAGGTCCGCAACCGGTGTACCGGCGAGTGCACCGCCCATTTTTCCAATCGGCGTACGTACCGCGCCAGCTAACACAATTTCCTGCATATCGATTTCCCTTTCATATTCACCGGGCTGTAACTTGCCTTAATACGCACATTGAAACCGCTTCTCAAACTCACTCTTCAAAGCAGATTGAAAATCCGGGTGAGCAATTTGAATCAGATTCCGGGCGCGCTCTCTTAACGTTCTTCCTTTGAGCGGCGCAATGCCGTATTCCGTTACTATATAATCTACGTCGTTGCGAGAAGTCGTTACCGCTGCGCCCTCGTCAAGCAACGCGACAATGCGGGAAACCGCTCCCTTTGCTGCCGTAGATGGCATGGCGATGATCGAGCGGCCGTTTCTACTCTGCGCGGCTCCGCGAATGAAGTCCACCTGTCCGCCGACACCGGAAATCTGTTTGTAACCAATCGATTCCGCGGCAACCTGTCCCATCAGATCCACCTGAACACAGGAATTAATCGAGACCATATTGTCGTTTTTTGCGATGATTGAGGGGTGGTTGACATAATCGACAGGATACATCTCAACATCCGGATTGTGATCGACAAAATCATAAAGTCGTCGTGTACCCATCAGGAATGTGACGATGAATTTGCCCGGATGCAACGTCTTCTTCGCATTTGTAATTACCCCTTCGCGCACAAGCTCGACAACGCCGTCCGAAAACATTTCCGAATGGATACCTAGATCTTTCTTGTCCTTCAGGAATAACAGCACGGCGTCCGGAATAGCGCCGATGCCCAGTTGCAGTGTGTCTCCATCTCTCACCAAGCTGGCGCAGTGTCTGCCAATCGCCTCTTCCACCTCGCCGATCTTCGGCGGCGGCAGCGTAATCACCGGCATGGATATCGGAATAAACCAGTCGATATCCTCCACCGTTAAAAACGAATTCCCCATCGTATACGGCATCTGCTCGTTGACCTGTGCAATCACCAGTTTTGCGGCTTTCGCCGCTGCCAAAGTATAGTCCACCGATACGCCGAGTGAAAACTTTCCCTCCTCGTCCGGCGGGCTGACCGTAATCAGCGCAACGTCAACAGGCAGCGTTGTAGTAAACAGATTTGGAATCTCTGAGAAATAACACGGCGTAAAATCTCCTCGTCCGGAAGCAATTGCATCCCGCGTTGCTCCGCCAACGAAAATCGAGTTGTGGCGAAAATGCTTCTCCATACCTTGCTGTGCATACAGCGCTTTTCCCATTGCCACCATATGTACGACTTCCACGTCGTGATACGCTTCGGCATTATCCACCATGGCAGCCAGAAGTTCGGACGGTTCGCCGCATGCGTGTTCAACAACAACACGGTCACCCGACTTAATCTTTTTTACCGCTTCCTGCAGCGTTGTAATCTGAAATTGATATTTGGATTTCCAATCCATCGAATTTTCCTCCTATTGCAACGTCAAGCGTTGTAGCATAGCTTTTGCCGCTGGAAGATCCGTTTTGCTTGTGATCACGAATACCTCTGCGTCGCTCGACAACCCGGATCGGCTTGCACACACTGCATGGCAGCCGCAAACGATTAAAATGGCCGCATACTGCCGGTTTTCTTCGGCGTATTCGATCGAAACCTCCGGAAAATCCTCCTGCAGTTCACGCACGACCCCGACACGGTCAAATCTGGGGTTGCAACCTCCGCAATACCGGAAACCGACGGAGTGCTTACCGCTCATGACGTAAAATGGCGTAGGCTTGTTTGATCAAGTCGTCGCTGACGTGCTGAACCAGCACTGCCCGCTTCACTTCCGGGATCGCAGCAACCAATTCCGATTCCACAATTTTCTCTGTAGTGATGTCCGCAGACGCGCACCCGGCGCACTGCCCAAGCATCTGAAAGCGCAGTACGCCGTCGGAAAATCCGGCCACCTTCATGTCACCATTATGCAGCATTAACTGCGGTCGGATGCGGCTCTCAATCACCTGATTGATCCGTTCCATCACATCATCATCAGCGTTCATGTCGTTCCCTCAGTTTTCTGAAAAAGTCCGCGCGGGAATACGCGCCCGCCATCCGGCTTGCGAATGAACTTCGCCTCAATCCTTGATGTGCGCAATCGCTTTTGCAAGTTCTTTCTTGTGCGCAATGTTGCTCTGCCGCGCGATCATGATGCGCTGTGCCTGCGGAGACCCGGCTCCATGCATCGACTCGGTTCGATAGCCTACCGCCGCAGTTCCCAGCGCGAGGTTTTCGATTAACCGCAGAATGCGCAGCCGATTTTCGGTTGAAACCGCACCGACGCCTTTGAGATACTTGTCAACATACGGCCCGAGCTTTTCATCGCGCAGATCCGCTTCCGACGGAGCGGTCACCATCAGCCCGCCTGCAATGTCCTCTCCCAAACGAACGATCTCATACGGGAAGCGTGTGACATTCTGCTTGCAGACATTTGCCAGCAGGAGATCAATGATATAGTTGCCAGCTTCTGTCTTGGAACCTTCCGCCGAGCAGGCAATACCGCAGCTGAACAGTGTTTCGTTCAGGTGCGTCATCTCAATCAGTTTATCCTTGATGTGGCTTGCTTTCGCCGCGCCGTTGTATTCCGCTGCAAGCGCTGCCGCGCCGATCAACACATCGCCGACGCCGACTTTGCACCCGCCGTAACTCTGGCGGTGATAGCCCGCAAACCGCTCGACCAACATGCCAGCAAACTCGGTCTCACCGTTGAGAAAAATGCGTTCGTTGGGCACAAACACGTCGTCGAAGATCGTCAGCGCTTCCACACCGCCAAACTCCGAATTGCCAACGTCCATCTCGCTGCCTTCGCATTTGCGCGTGTCGCAGCTCTGACGACCGATGATCATAAACAAGCCCGGCGAATCCAGCGGCACTGCGAAAGACACCGCGTAGTCTTTGTCCTCCGGCTTCATCGCGATGGTCGGCATGACAATCACTTCATGTGAATTGAGCATGCCCGTCTGGTGCGCTTTCGCACCACGCACTACGATTCCGTCCGGCCGGCGCTCCACGACGCGCAGATACAAATCCGGATCTTCCTGCTGGCTTGGCGAAAGTGAGCGGTCGCCCTTGGGATCGGTCATCGCGCCGTCTACCGTCAGGTCCTTTTCCTGACACTCAATGAGAAATTTCTTGAAGTTCTCATGGTAGCGAGTGTTGTATTTTTTATCCACTTCAAATGTTGTGGAGAAGACTGAATTGAATGCATCCATCCCCACACAACGCTGGAAACATGCTGCCGTCTTCTGTCCCAGCAGACGCTGCATCTTTACTTTTTTCACGAGATCGCCAGTCGACTGATGTAGGTGTGTAAAGCGGTTGACGGTCCCTCCGGTATACGGAGACATTGCCGTCATCAGATCCTTATATTCCGGCATCTGCGCCAGATCGTATGTCATCCGCACTGAGTTCAGTGAAGGGCGAAGAATGGGATCATCAACCGGATTCTCCACCTTTTTGCCGAACATATAGATCTGCATCTTCATCCTGCGGATCGATTCAATATATTGTTCTCCCGTCATGAGTGCCATGATAATTCTCCTTTCGATGTCTGAGATTAAAATATCTCTTTATAAATCTTCAGTATCCGCGCGTAATCGAGCGGGATAAAGCTATTTGCCAGCAATCTGCCCTGTGTTTTCAGCACTGTGTCTGAAAACATTTCCAGATCTTCCTTTTTGACGCCAAACGCGTGAAGCGGGTTTTTGGGCAGAATATGGTTCAAGAGTTTCTCCAATTCGTCATACACTGTCTCTAAAGAGCAATGGAGCAAATCGGCCAGATATTGGTCCAGAACACGAATTTCGCCGGAATCCTGAACTTCCTGATAGTTCTTCAAAACAGCGGTAAACAACACATAATTGCTCTCTCCGTGCGCAACATGGTATGCGCCGCCAAGCGGATAAGCCATTGCGTGCACGGTTGCGCAGCCCGCGGTGCCAAAAGCAAGGCCCGCAAAGTTTGACGCGATCAGAAAATTCTCCGACTCCAAAATGCGACTTTCCTTGGTGTTTCCCGCCGCCACGATTCTTTGGTAGCCCTGAATGATCATCTCAATCGCTTTATAACCAAAGAGCTTGCTATATGCCGTTGCTTTCGGAGAAAGGCTGGATTCCACTGCATGAACCAGTGCATCAATCGAGCTCGTTGCAAACACACCGAGCGGCAGATTATGTAGAAGTTCAGGAACCAGCACCGCGGAATCGGCATACATAGCGTTGGATACAAGCCCCATCTTGGTGCCGAGTCTTGTGCGGTTAAGAATCGATAGATTCGTTGCCTCGCTACCCGTTCCGCATGTGGTCGGAACGATTACAAGTTCGCAGCTTCTTTGCAGGTCAGGCATTTTGTCGTATAACCCGTCGACATTACCTGCGTTTTGAAGAGATAGCACCTTCGCGATATCGATCACCGTGCCTCCACCGATTGCGATAATGCGTTTATAGCTTGTCTTTGCCGCCTCAGCCATGATGTCCTCAACCATGATGTCAGTCGGTTCGCCGGTTCCGAATTTTTCCTGAAAAATGGTGGTCACCGGCAAATTAAGGCCACCAAAATTCGGTTGAAAGATATATTCGTTGGACAACACAAGGTCGTCTTTTCCAACCTTGAATTCTTCAGCAAATTCTTTGCAGGTGTTGAATTTGTATACGCTCGGTTTATAGTTCAGCTGTATCATGTGTCATGTTCCTCCTGGCTACCGCGTTTCATTCATCGCGGCAGATCATTGCTCCTTAGCTTTCCATTTTCCGATTTTGAGATGTTTATTTGTAGCGGCCGTTCCTTCTTCACGCGTTGCCTGCATACCGCAGGCCGCCCGGATGGCGTCCATCGTCTCAGGAATGGTCACGCTCTCCTGCGGGATGTTGATGGCGAACATGATGTCGTCGCCCGATTCCACGATGGAATCTTCCCACAGCCCGATTTCATACATGTCGCCGCGTGGATTGCCAAGGTCGCGCGCATACTTAAACAGGCTCGCGTTGCCAAGGAATCCCTCATCGATCGACACCACGCGGATGCGCGGATGCTTCTGAAACGCTGCCAGCGCCTGCTCTTTGGTGATCTTTTCCTTGCCGTGCGCAACCACGGTGATGATATGCCCGTGCGTTACCGGCGTGTGCACAAGGATACCCGTCGCCGCAACGTGCGGCATGATGGTCATCAGATCCACCGCCTGGTGGCTCGGCGCCTTGTCAACCTGCAGCGCGTTGGTCAGCCCGCGGTGATAGTCGCCCGGATCGGCTACGCGGCGGATGATGGTGATCGCCACGCGCTCAAGGCCGAATGCGCGGTCGAGGCAGTCCACCGTGCGGATCAGACCCGTCGTATTGCAGCTCGTGAGCTTGAGATAATCCTTGTTGACGCCCTTTTCGTAGTTTGCATAACCGTGGAAAAACACGTCCGCAACGGAGTTCTTCTCTCCGCCCTGGAAAACGGCTTTGACGCCCTCTTTTTCATAGAGCGCTTTGTTCTTCACGCCTACGCCGCCCGGGCTGCTGTCGAGCATGATGTCCACGCTCTTGATCAGCTCGTCAAATGTGCCGCTCACCGGAATATCCAGCGCATCAAACTTGCTCTTGTCCGCTCCGTCCACCAGATACAGGTTGTAGGGCATCCCTTTTTCCTTCAGCGCGCGAATCGCCAGCGTCGGTGCAAGATCCGCCACGCCGACGAGTTCCATATCCTGCTGCAGCGCAACGCCGTCCGCCAGCCGCTGTCCGATCGTGCCATATCCGGCCACGCCTACTCTGATTTTCATCAACTTGTCCTCCTGATTGATCGACTTTCCTTACAGGCAAGCAGTATAAATATCAATACACGCCTGCCGGTCTACCGTCATGCATGTCTGGAATGCGATCGTACCGTTGTTGGTCATCTTGTTCGCCATTACTTCGATGTCTTTTTCCGATAGACCGCAGTCGCGCAGGGTTGATGGCATGCCAATTTCATTGAAATATGCTCTGGTGCGTCGAATCCCTTCCTGTACCATAGCTTTCGGCTCTCCAGGAGCAACGTCCCAAATTCGTTCCGCATATTGTGCAAACCTCGGGATGTCACCCTCGTAGATATAATTCAGATAGGCAGGCCAAACGACCGCCAACCCCGCCCCATGCGCGATTTTGGGATCGAGTGCGCCCATCTCATGCTCTAATTTATGCGCGATCATGTTATATTTGCATCCGGCTCCCGTCAGCCCGTTATGCGACCAGCTGCCGGCAAGCATCAACGTTGCCCTTGCATCATAATCGTTCGGATTCGCGAGTGCTTTTCGTCCTGCGTCAATCACTGCTTTCAGCAGACCCTCGCAGACGCGATCCACAAGATCGTGATCCCCCTCGTCCAGGTGTATGTATCGCTCCATAGTGTGCATCATAATGTCCGTCACGCCGCTTGCCGTCTGATACGGGGAGACTGTATAGGTCACCGTTGGATCCATAATTGCAAAAAGCGGCCTATTGAGCTGGTGCCCCATTGCGCGCTTCACGCCTTTTTCCTCGTCGGTCAGCACGATGCCGTCGCTTGTCTCGCTACCCGCAGCGGAAATCGTCAACACCACTCCTACGGGAATCGTTTTCTGCACGGGTGATCTCATATATAGAACGTCCGCTACATCCGCCTCGTTTGCGACCGCAAGCGCCGCACATTTGCAGGTGTCGATGACGCTGCCACCACCAACAGCCAGAATCATTTCGATGTTTTCCTGTTTCGCCTTCGCTGCAACTTTGCGGCAAAACGCCACCGTCGGGTTTGGTTGTACGCCGTCGATCTCGGTAAAGCCGATCCCGGCGTCTCGCAGTTGCTTTACAATCTTGCCGTGCAGCCCGCACTTTACAATGCTCTGCCCGCCGTAAACCAACAATACTTTCTTAAACCCGTATTCTTTAATCACATCGCCAATCTGATCTTGAACATCTTGTCCAAAAATCATTTTTGTCGTTATATTCAACGAAAAATTTACCACTTTTCTACCTCGTCCATATGAAATTCTGCTTGCAAATTTGCGTGTTAATTGAACTTCTCAGTAAAGCTCTTCGTGTATTTTTTCAGGCGTAAAGCGCCGTTTTGCTTCTGGCAAAGACAATGGACGGCCAATGGGAAGCAACATGACAGGCACGATATTCTCGGGAATTCCAAAGAGCGCCCGAACCTGCGCCTGTGGTTCTTCCATCGCATGAATGCCGAGCCATACGCCACCGTAGCCCAGCGCGGTAGCGGCGAGCAAGATGTTTTCCGCGGCGGCAGAGCAATCTTGGATGAAAAACTCCCTACTCGAGCCCGTGTATCCTTCCAAATTTGCCATCACAAGAATCGCCAGCGGCGCCTCTTTGAGCATGGCCCAGAATTTTCGTATTTCCGCACATTCGGCCAATCGCTTTTTGTCCTGAATGACGAGAAACTCCCAAGGTTGAGCATTGCGCGCCGAAGGTGCCGACATACCCGCCTGCAGGATGGTTTTGATATCCCGCGGATCCACTTTTTCATCCAAATATTTCCGAACGGAGTGTCGCTCGAACAGAAGGTCTACTTTACTGATCGATTCCATACCCCTGTCCTTTCCATGTTGCGGCAAACGAAAGCGAACCGTTTTTTCCCCATGAAGACATTTCGATCATATTCATATATATGTCGTCCGAAGAAATATTCAATTCCTCAGCTAGCACGGCTGCCAGTTGCTCTGCTAATGTCGTTTTCTGCTCCCGTTCGCACTGTCCAAAGAGCCGGATTTCTACAAATGCAATCGCGCGGTCCGATCCGTGAAAGTGGAATGTACAGTCCGTCATGACGTTTACCATCGTTCTATCGGCGCGTTTGCCTGGTATTACAGCGACAGAATCCGCAGCTTTTTTTGCAAGCGAAATCTTATCCTCCTCCGGTAGGTATTGATTCAACTCAAATCGAATATATGGCATATCATTTCCCTCCGCCAACCTTATGCGATGGTTGCTATCGACACGACCCCTTCGCTACTCGTTGATACGCACGAGTACCTTAAAACCGTCTTCTCCATGCTCGGCGTAGTCAAACGCCTCGACGATCGCAGAGAATGGATATACCTTGGAGATGAGTTTTCTTACGGTGTCCGCTACGGATTTTATCTGCAACAGTTCCATTGCGCCTTTGAAACTGTAGAAGTTGTGAATGCGTGCTCCTTTGAGCGTCAACTCCTTTGAGAATATCTTCCCCGTGTTAATCGGAATCGGTTCTTTCGTAATGGCAATTACCATTACAGTTCCCGTGCATTTCGTATGGTCGATACAAGTCGAAATGGCGGACTTAACCCCCGCTACCTCGAAGCTGACGTCAAATCCTTCGCTTCCCGAGAGTTCGGTCAGTTTTTCATCAAAGTCGTCGATTGTCGGGTCGATTACGTCAAACCCCATGTCTGCCGCGAAGTCGCGCCTAAACTTCTTGATTTCGGAGATCACTACCTGTTTTGCACCCGCGGCGCGCGCAACGATCGCAATCAGCATTCCGATCGGACCGCCGCCTATGATTAGCACCGTTTCGCCGACTTTGAGGCCGCTGAGACGGACATCGTGGACGGCAACGGCCAGCGGTTCCGTCATCGCCGCGAGTTGATCGTCGATCTCGTCAGGAACGGCCAGCATTTTTCTGGCAGGCACTTTAATGTATTCGGCAAAACTTCCCGCCGCATGAATGCCGATGATTTGAAGCGACTGGCAGACGTTATCTTCGCCTTTTGCGCAGGCCGAACACCGTCCGCATGATAGCACTTCCTGCGCAATAACACGTTGTCCGCTATGGAATCCGGTTGCTTCCGCGCCCTTGATCTCGACCAGTTCACCTATCATCTCATGCCCCGGTATCAGCGGAAATGTCGCCGTTGCATGGTGTCCATGCAACAGATGTACATCTGTTCCGCACACGCCGGTATAGTGAACGCGGATCAAAGCTTCTCCGTCTTCAAGAACGGGTCTGGGTGTTTCACACAGTTCCAGCACTTCCGGTTTTTGAATGATTGCTGCCAGCATTTCTTCTATCCTCATAAACCTTTCATTGTCTTTTGCAACAGCGAGGCGAATCTTCGTTCGCCCCCACTGTTTTTCGGCGGTTTATTAGCACTTATGCTTTTCTCGCGATAGCCTTTTGCGCGGCCTCCGCAATGTAAGGCGCATTTAGCTTGAACCGCTCGGATAGATAATCTAGCGGGCCGACTTCGCCGAACTCATCCTGTACGCCGATCATTTCGATGGGTACCGGCTTGTTTTTCACGATCACTTCCGCAACGGCGGATCCGAGACCATTGATGACATTGTGGTTTTCTGCCGTAACAATTGCGCCGGTTTCCATAGCTGCTTTCAGGATTGCATCCTGATCGATCGGTTTCCAGCAAAAGATATTTAGCACGCGCGCGCTGACGCCCGCTTCTTCGAGCATTGCAGCCGCTTTGTAAGCCTCCGAAACACAATAACCGCTGGCGATAATCGTCACATCCGTGCCATCGCGCAGTTGAACCGCTTTCCCCATTTGGAAGGTTGATCCTTCTTCGAAAACCTGCACGCTTTTCTTTCTCACGAGCCGCATATATTGGACACCAAACGTCCCCGCCATCTCTTTAATCATCCATCTGAGCATCGTGACATCCGTCGGTTCCAGAACGGTCAGTTCCGGCAGCCCACGCATTATGCCCATGTCCTCAAACGGCATATGTGTTCCGCCGTTTAGCTGCGCGGTAATACCCGGGTCAGAGCCAATGATCTTAACGTTGTTCCGAGCGTATGCCGCAGACATAAAAACCTGGTCACAAACACGTCTGGTCGCAAAAGTAGCAAACGTATGGGCAAACGGTATCTTCCCAACGGCGGACAAGCCGGCAGCTACGCCGATCATATTCGCCTCCTGAATCCCGCAGTTCACCGTCTGCTCCGGATATTTCTTCAGAAAGTCTCTTGTTCCCATCGCACCCATGAGGTCCGCGTCTAAAATGACAATGTCTTTGTTGTTTTCCGCAAGCTCCATTAGCACACTGCAGAATGCGTGACGCATCTCTTCACTTTCTGGAAGCATTTTACTAGCGATCTTGATGCTCATTATGCTTACTTACCCTCCTCGATGCTTTTCATTGCCGCATTCATCTCACTCATTGCATCCGCGAGTTGTTCAGCGGAAATGGTAGCGTTGTGACTGCTGATTTTATTGGCAAACATGCTCCAGCCATGCCCCTTTTCTGTGTTCAGAACAATCATTGACGGTTTGTCGTTCTGCGCCTTGGCATTTTCAATCGCTTTGTCAATCGCCGCCACATCATGTCCGTCAACCGTCTGCGAGTACCACCCGAAGTCCTCGTACTTTTTGGCAATGTTGCCAAGATCACAGATTTCACAAGTAGGTCCATCCAACTGAAGCTTATTGCAATCAACAAATGCAATCAGGTTAGTAAGACTCTTGGTGCCGGCAAACAGAGCCATTTCCCAAACTTGTCCCTCATCAATTTCACCGTCACCCATCAGCAGGAAAACCGTATTTGTCTTGTTCTCCATCTTATGTGCAAGCGCGATTCCTGCAGCGGTGGACGCCCCCTGGCCCAGAGAGCCGGTGGTCATATCAATTCCGGGAGTTTTCAAACGATCGCAGTGGGACGGAAGGTTCGTTCCCGGCCGGTTCAGTGTTTCCAATTCGCTCATTGGAAAAAAGTGTTTTAACGCCAATGCAGCGTAAACTGCCGGACCGGCGTGCCCTTTTGAGCAGACGAACCAGTCTCTATCTTCCCACTTGGGATCTTTTGGATCGTATTTCATCTGAGAACCATATAGAACCGCCAGCACATCAGCAATGGACAGCGATCCGCCCAGATGTCCTACTCCAAGGCTCGCGATCATCTTGACCGTTTCGATTTGAATTTGTTTGGAAAATACTTTCAGTTCTTTGACTTTGCTCTCGCTTAACATAAAGCACCTCAATCACTCAAAAATAAAATGAACTTGTGGGAATCAGATCCCAAGGAATGCCTTTTTCAGACCTTCATCACATAGCAACTCGCTCCCAACGCCTTCCATCGTTACGCATCCGTTTTCGAACACGTAAGCCCAGTCGGCGATGGACAGCGTCTTTGCAACGTTCTGTTCCACGATCAGAACCGCCGTGCCTTCGCTGCGAACCGTCTCTATCGTTTGAAAAAGTTCGGCTACAAGTATCGGCGCAAGACCCCAGGACGGTTCGTCCATTACCAGAAGCTTTGGGCTGCTCATCAAGGCACGAGCCGTTGCAACCATTTGCTGCTCGCCACCGGAGAGCGTTCCCGCTATCTGTTTGGCTCGTTCCCGTAAGCGCGGCAGAAGATCAAACATCTCCTCTTTTTTCGCGGCACGGTTCTTAATCGTTTTATGCGTGCATGCGCCGATATCCAGATTTTCTTCAACCGTCATGTTTGAGAACAGTTGCCTTCCTTCCGGAATCAACGTAATGCCATGGTCGCTGATATTATGCGTCTCAAGGTTGGTAATCGCTTTGCCATCAAAGGTGATACTGCCCTTTTTCATGGGAATCATGCCCATCAGTGCTTTGATAAACGTCGATTTTCCGGCACCGTTCGCACCGACAATCGCAACGACCTGATTATCCTTCACCTCAAGGGAAATGCCGTGCACAATCTCTATATCGCCATATCCGGCATGCATATCATTCACATTCAGCATTGTAATCCTCCCCCAAGTAGGCGTTTATTGCATGCGGGTCGTTCGCAACTTCTTTTGGCGTACCCTCAACCAGCTTTGCCCCGCGATGTAAAACGATAACCTTTCCGCAAAGCGACATGATTGTTTTAATATCATGCTCGATAACAAGCAGTGTTACACCCGCTTTCTGAATCTTGCGGCATGTCTCAACCAGTTCCAGTTTCTCCTGCGGATTACAACCTGCCATGACTTCGTCCAGCAAGAGCAGCTCTGGTTTTGTAGCGAGCGCTCTGGCTATCTCGAGCTTTTTCCTGTCAACGGTCGTCGTTTCATTTGCCGGTTTGCATTCTCCGCAGGTCATGCCGATGAACTCATAGATTTCTTCGGCCTGCTGTCTAGCTTTGTGCTTGTCGCGTGTATGCAGAAACGCACCAACCATAATGTTCTCTACCACCGTCATGTCTCCGAACGGTTTTGTCACTTGGAACGTTCTTGCAAGTCCACGAATCGCCATAGAGTCCGTTCTGGCCTTTGTTACATCCGTGCCCTTGTAATAAATCTTTCCGGAGGTCGGCGGATACGTGCAGGACATCATGTTAAACAGCGTTGTTTTACCTGCGCCATTCGGTCCGATCAACCCGACGATTGTTCCGGTTTCGACTGCGCCGCTGAAGTCGTCAACGGCAGTTAACCCACCAAATTTTTTGGTTACATGTTCAAGCTTGATGATTTCCTCCATATATCACTTCACTCCTTTCCCAATGGATTTACGATCCGTCTTATTCCATTTGAAAATTTTATTCTCCATCTTTGTAAAGAACCCGGTAACAGTCTTGTAAATTCCGTTGGGCATGTACAACACGACAAATATCATCATGATGCCGTAGATAAACAGATGCAGTCCTGGTAAGGCACCACCAAATTCCTCCGAAAGGAACTCCGTAATCGGAACAAGCAGACATGCGCCCATGAGCGGCCCAAAAACGGTCCCTTGACCGCCCACAAGAGCGATCAACGCAATCTGCACCGACATATCATGGCTGAATATCCGCGTTGGCCCTACATAGCGAAAATACTGCGCATAGAAGGTGCCTGCGAATGAAATCATGAAGCAGCTGATTCCCATTGCAATAAGCTTGTACTTCGTAAGTTTGATGCCAAGGGACTCCGCCGCATCCGAATCGCTCTTGATCGCCGTCAGATAGAATCCGAGTTTGCTGTTTTTGATCAGCCAGGTAACAAGAATAGTGACCGCGACGAATCCGACAAGTATGTAGTAATATGTGATCTTATTGGCGAATTCAAACGCGATAGGCTGATTCCCCGTTTGCTTCAAAACCAGTCCCATTGCTCCGCGGAGATTGATGCCGAGCGCTTTTTCATTGTTTTCAACGAAAATCCGGATCAGTTCACCCAAAGCAATCGTTGTCAATGCGAAGTATGGCCCGTGCAATCTGAAGCACGGCAATCCAACGATGACGCCGAACACTGCGGTGATCAACGCGGCGATGAACATACCAACCCACGGTGAAAGCGATAAATCCATCAGCAACAGTGTCGAAATATAAGCGCCCATGCCAAGGAAAACAGCATGTCCGAGGGATAATTCACCAACAAAACCGCAAACTATGTTCCAGCAGGATGCACACAACGCATAGAACAGAATCAGAATAAATACGATTTGTGTGTTTGTAGAAACAAAATTTGGCACAACAAGCAAGATCACAACGCCAAGAATTGCAAAGATCCTGCCTTCGAAAAAGTTCGTGCGCTCGTTTGTTTTCATGTTTTTCCTCCTTTACCCAGCAACCCGCTCGGCTTTACGAATAACATAATCATAAAGAGTATGAATGTTAGCATCGACGAAGCGGATGAGGTAATAAACTGAGCGCCAACTGATTCGACAATACCGAATATCAGTCCACCCAAAATCGCGCCCGGAATGCTTCCGAGCCCGCCAAGTACGACTATGAGGAACGATTTTACGCCGAACAGCGTTCCGACCTGCGGTTGTACGAAGTAGTATTCGGACAGACATGCACCAGCTACTGCAACAGCTGCTATGCCAAGGCCAAAAGCGATGGCATAGGTCTTGTAAACGTCAACTCCGCAAATTGCGGCCGCGTCTCTGTTCTGGGAGACCGCCCGAATGCGCTTGCCGAGTTCTGTTTTATTAATGATGAACCATAAGGTAATACCAATTGCAAATGCAGCAAGGAAAGCGATGATTCTGGCCCACTGCGTTGTGAAAAGGAAATCCCCGGCTTCTATGGTCAAATACGCTTTGCTTGCAGCCGTGGGAATGGTTTTGTAGTTCGACCCGTAAATCATCATAAACAGGTTGTTGATCGCATATCCAAGTCCCAAAGTAATCAGAAGAAGTGAGGCAGGATCCTGTGTGGTGCCCCGCTCTTTTTTCAGTAATGGCGTGATCAGGTATTTCTGGGATGCCATGCCGAGGAAGTATAAAATTGGAGTAACAATCAGTAATCCAAGATACGGATCGATCCCGAATCTTGTGTAGAGCTCATAGTACAGAAACGTTGAGAGCATCAGCATTGCACCGTGCGCAAAGTTGGTAACCCTTGTAACACCAAAAATAACGCTTAAGCCAAGCGCTATCGCGCCGTATGCCCCTCCCTGTACAATTCCGTATATTAAGGCGAGTAACACTGAATCGAGCATAAATTCGCCATCCTTTCTGCGGTAAAAATTCGGGTAGAAGGGGTAGTACCCCTTCTACCCTGTGTCTTAGAAATTTCGTTTACTTAACTTCTGGTTTCGTACCCCACGGTTCGGAAGTGCTACCGCGCGTTGCGAAATCATCCGGAATCGGAATGATCGGGGTATACCCGGGTGTTGCGGCGGTGAGCGGCGAGAGACCGATCTGAACGCCATTCTGATACTGAATGATCGTGCCGGAAGAATACGTGTTCTGGCCATTCTCGTCAAATTTAATGCGGGGATAACCCGTCAGAATGATGTGGCTGTCTGCGCAGTCTTCAAGGCTTACATCAAAGTTCTGCAGAGCAGTTTTGATGGCTTCTTTGTCGGTCGTTCCAGCGGCTTCGATGGCGGCGATGGCAACCTTGGCGGCCGTCCAGCCCTGTGCATAGAAGCTCGTGATATAGTAGCCGTTCTTGGCATAGCAGTCTTCGGAAATCTGCGCTGCCCAGTCATACAGATAAGGCATGGAGACATTCCAGTCTTCCTGAACAAAGGAGTACTCATATTCTGCGGGGCTGCAGGCATCATAGAAAGCTGCATCCTGAGAACCGCCGCCAACAGACCAGATACCAAGTCTCGGGTTGATCTTGTTTGCAAAGAGCGCCTTTGTGAACACGATGGCATCGTTGGTGTAGAACGAGAAGTTAATGACGTCGGGGTTAGCCTTCTTAATCTTCAGCGCCACCGGCGACATGTCAGACTGACCAGAGGTAACCGGTTCGTCCAGAACGCATGTCCATCCGCGCTTGTCAGCTTCTTCTTTCCAGATTCTCGCGTTATCGCTGCCCCAATCGGTGGACTCATAAACCAACGCATAGGTCAAACCGCCATCTGCTTCGACTTCGGCTGCCACGTCAGGATAGGTCGTTAAGCACAGGTCAACACCCTTGAGCATTTCTGCTACGTCATAGCTCGCTTTATTGTTTACACGGAAAACCCACTCATAACCTCGCTCAGTGATTTCGTTTTTCACGCCGCCCATGCTAATGAACGGAGTGGAGTAGCGTTGTGCAACCTCAGAAGCGGGGAATGTTACGGCACTGTTGTAGCAACCGATTACGATATCAACATTATCCTTGGTGCACAACGTCTCAACACGAGATGAACCAATGTCGGGGGTAGTTTCGGAATCGTACACAATCGCTTCGATTTTCGCTCCGCCCATTGACAGAATTCCGCCGTTTGCGTTTGCCTCTTCAATTGCGGCTAACGCACCGTCGCTGTGCTGCTGGCCGATTGTCGCGCTGCCGCCTGTGAGCGGCCAGACAAAACCAATCTTCACAACAGGTACATCTGTGCCTTCGGTCGCGGGCTCAGTCGCAGCTTCAGTCGCCGCCTGAACAGGAGCCTCTTCTGCTTCCGGTGCCGCTGTCTGCGAAACGCAGCCGGTTGCCATCAGCAAAACCACAATTGTCAGAGTCAAGAGACGCAACAGTTTTCGAGTCTTCATCTTTCTTCCTCCTTTTTATTTATCCCTTTCGGGAATGTGAAAGGCTTTGCCTTTCAAAAATCTCTACACAATATCCCGCATCGAGTATTATTGGAATTCCGGGAAGTCAAAGTCCTCATGGAATGTATATTCGATTGCTTCGGGGCTCGGAGCATAAAAGCACATCAGTTTGAGCGGTTCCGTGCCGTTATTCCAAACCATGTGCGGCACACCCTGCGGGAACAAAAACAACGAGCCCGGGCCGATTTCGTAGATGTCGTCACCAATCTTGACCTTCCCTGTTCCTGAAACGATATATACTGTCTCCTCACCTTTTTGGTGCGAATGCGCCGGCTTGGCACGCCCGCCTGGGTGATAGATTGTACAGCAAACGGAAGAATAATTCGCTCCCGTATGCACCGGTAATTGCAGCCAGTAGACATCTCTTCCTTCAAGGTGTTTTACGTCGCCTTTGGTGTCGTGAGTAATGATCGAGTGATTCATCCGGATTCTCCTTAGTAAAATATCTCAATTTGTTTATATGCTCTTGATCGGTGTTGTTGAAATCGAATCCTTTCGCCGGTGAAATAATTGGAACGATAATCCTTCATGATTGGATTCATCCGATAGAAAAGTTGATCTGGCGTTTTGATTAGAGGCAGTCAGCTTTTAAGAGTGTTTCCCGCGTTGTGGAATATGCCAATGCTATGACGTCCTCGGGCTTCATAGCATAGTGCTCAGGGCGAAATGTCTCAATTGACACCATCCCCTGATATCCTATACGCTTGAGCACGGTAAGATAGTTCATCAGATCCAGTACGCCCTCTCCACAGAAGCATCTGTTCGCCGGAACCAATTGGTCTTCGGGAACATCGTCATAATCGTTGATATGAACTGCGAAGATTTTTTTCGGGTCGGCATCGGCCATTCCGGAATATTCATTGGTCTTTTTGTACCCGAAGATGTTGCACGGATCAAACGCATATCCGACATTTCTTTCGTTGATCGATTCAACGATATCAATCGCAAACGGAATTGTGCGTACGCTGCACTTTGGTGTGCCAACAAGTTCAAAGCAGAGATTGACCCCGTAGTCGGCCGCGATTTCTCCCAGCTTTTTAAAGATACGCATGCAATCCTGTCGAATATTTTCTTGAGAATCGACATAAGGCTCGGACGGATCCGCACTCATCGGTGGTACGATGATGAACGAATGGGAATCGATCAGCTCGGCCGTTTTGCAGCCAAGCATGAAGTCGTCCATGAGCGCATTTTGCCGATCTTTTACATCGTTTTTTGAAAAAAGATCTTTATAGGTATACAGCGCATTGAATGCATGCGGTCGGATCCGGTGATCCGCAAAGAAGCGCTTGAGCTCCTGCCGTTGATGTGTTTTTAGATACTCTCGCAACATGTCCAGGCGTATTTCAATATAGTCGAATCCAATATCATTACATAGTTCGAGATCTTTGGCCAGTGTCGAGCAACCTTTTGCCGTCGACTCGTTGAATCCAAGCTTCATCTTCGTTTCCTCTATCTGCCCAAGTACCCGCCGTCGACGGGAAGGGTTACCCCGGTAACATAGTCCGCAGCGGAAGAGGCAAAAAACAGCACTGGTCCTACGATATCCTCGGGTTTACCCCAGCGCCCAGCGGGGATACGGCTGACTATGATTTTATTCTGCTCGGCGCCTTCAGGCGTTCTGTAGAATGGATTAAGCTGTGTCGCAATATAACCCGGCGCAACAGCGTTCACCGTAACACCCTTAGCAGCCCACTCATTCGATAGTGACTTTGTAATCAAGGCGACGGCACCTTTACTCGCAGCATAAGAAGGAATCTGTAATCCGCCGAAAAAGCTATTCATGGAGGCAAAATTGATGATACGACCAAACCCGTTTTTGATCATTTCTTTACCTGCCATCTGCGAAAAGAGGAAGGTTCCCGTCAGGTTGATCTCGAGTACTTCGTCCCAGTCTTTTTCGCTGAATTCCTCGGAGGACATGCCTCGGCGGACGATACCGGCCGCGTTGACCAAAATATCCACCCCGTGCATAGCCTCCAGAGACTCATGAAACGCTTTTCTAACATCGTCGCGATTGAGCATATTTGCCGTAATGCCGTGAACCGGCGCGTCGCCCTCGCTTTGGATCTCTTTGCATTTCTCCGCAAGGTTGCGGCTGATGTCTACTATCGCAACCTCTGCGCCGAGCCGATGTAGCTCGCGAGCAATAGCGGATCCAATGTCCCCGGCGCCGCCTGTGACGATCGCTTTCCTACCCGTCATGTCAAACGTATACGACATATGTGCATTCCTTTCTTCGTTCTCGATGATCAGTCAAACGTTACGATACCTTTAATGTAATTTTCCGGCGCATACTGTAGCCATTCAAAGCCTTTCTCGATCTCCTCAAACTTCACACGATGCGTTATCAGCTTTTCCATCGGTATTTTGCCCGTTTTCCAAGCGTCAACGCCGCGCTCTATGTTGCGAGTAACAGATACCGCACCGATGGGATGTGCTACGCAGATCATCGGCGAGCGGATCATCAGCTCATAACCAAGCCTTCGCGAAAAAACTTCTTCCTTCCCATATACGGAAGCGCTTACAATCCGGCCACGCATAGAAAACGGAAGTTCATGGTGGCCGCCGCTATGCGGGAATTTCACAATCGAGACCGCTGTTTCCAGCCCGCGCAGACTTCCGGTGATCTCTATGACTGCGTCGAAGAAGTTACCGTCCGTGCCAGCAAACATCGCTTGCTGAAACTCCTGCGCTCTCGGATCAAATGCCGCAGTCGCACCCATTTGAAGCGCGAGCTCTCTTTTATCTTCTGCAAGGTCGATCGCAACCAGATCCGTCAAATTACAGTTGCGCAGCGCTGTAATCGCCATTAACCCCATCGCTCCGCAACCAACGATCGCTACACGGGATATACTCTCACCCATAGCGTTATCCGCAATGTTCATTGTGCAGCCAAGCGGTTCGCCGATGCAGGTCAGTGGATCAAACGGCGCATCCGGGACGCGCACAAATACCGAGTCGTCGCGAATCACCATGTATTTTGTAAACGCCGCCGAGATAAATCCGGTAACTCGATCGCCAACTTGGAATTTTTTTACCGCTTTACCTGTTTCCATCACCGTAGCCAACGGTTCATGGCCAATTGCGCAGGGAAACTCAGCAGCCTTAACGTGACGGTATCCGAACCGGTTGTAGTCAACATCACATGTGCCGGTGTATTTGGGGACATCCGAGTGACACAGTCCTACCGCATCCATTTTAATCAGCAAATCATGATCCCCAAGAGGTGTAATCTCTTGATCGATGAAGTCGATTTTTGCAGGCTCCACCACAACCGCCGTAGTTGTTTTCATGTTTTTCCTCGTCAATTTTTGTTCACGTCTGGATATTGGTTAATAAGGAACGAAAATCTGAATTTTAGTACACTTACCAAACGGATGAGCTTATTTGAAATATTGAAAATGCAATTCTCTGAACCACAAGTTGATTATGCTAGAAAAAACACAGCATTCCAATAGTAAATCTCATAAAAATTGCGTAATTCATTGTGAAGTTTTACAATTGCATGTTCACTTCTTTTTATTTAGAATTAGGTTATATAATCTGTTTCTTGTGAAGTATAACAAAAGAAGCAGCAACTCAAATACTCATAACGGTAACGCCGTGTATGAATATAACATGTTCCTGCAAGATTTCCAACAATTCATTGTTGCAAGTCAAACGAGGCAGCCCATCTCATCATCGACGACAGTAATCCGATTATTAACCCACTGCAAATCCACACTATGCCTTCACTCAATCCATGCCATCAAAGGAAACATCAGCACCCAGTATTGGACTTGACCAATTTAAACAGAAAAGGGGAGCGATAAAATTGCATCAACCACCGCAATTAAGACAATTGCTAGAGAGATACCCTCTCTCTATGGCACACGTCCTTACCGGTACGGAATGTCTTGACACACCCGTTACCAAGTTCGGCGTTTTGGATGCTCCGGACGCAACCATGTTTGTCCAGGAGAACGAGTTAGTCGCTACTTCGGGTTATATTTTCAAAAATAATGAAGCACTCCTTCTCGATGTCGTTAAACAACTCATCCATAAAAAAGCAGCCGCTTTCGGAGTAAAACTCGAGCGTAATTATGTTAGCATCCCCGAAAATATAATCGAATATGCCAAGCAGCACTCTTTCGCCATCATCGCACTTCCCTTATCTATCACATGGTATGAACTGGCGAGCATCTTGTTTTCATTTGACGTGGAACACCATGCGCAGATTGCCGATAGTGGATTCAGAAGGAAAAACATATACAGCACAGTAGAATACTTCTTCTCGTCAATGAAGAATTTAGCCGATATTTCGCAGATTCCCACGCTGATCCATGAATTCTTCGGGCTTGCTTGCCTGATATACAATTTTAATAACAGCGCCATCATCTCCTGCCCCGAAGACCATAACCTGTCGAACGATATTGAAATCGCTGTGCGCGCATTCGAGGTTCGAAATGCTTCTGTCGAAAATTCCAGCGACCTTTATCGGCATTATTTAACGAATGGTCACTCCCTGCTCGTCAGCACGTTGGCGTTCAACAATGTTTACTTCGGACACATCCTCATCGTAGAAAAACCCGATCAAATCCTCGACGATGAAACCCTGGAAGAATCTCTTCGCTATATTCTATTGATGATTCGTCTTCGCTGCAGAGACGTTTTTGAGCTGACACGAAATGATCTGGTCATACGCAACAACCTGATTCTTGATTTTATTTCGCACCCGCATGAAGAAAAAGACATCCGCCGAATTCAGGCGCTTGCCACCGAATACAATCTTGTTTTGCAAAAAGTGAATTATATCGTTCTGTTCAGCCCTGCTTTGCATGATACATCTGCGATAAATCCGCAGCATAAGATCACAAGTTCGATACTAGAGCTCATTCCAAAGCTTTACAACCTGCATTCCGTCATTTGCGGTTGGAAAAGCGACGTCCTTTTCTTCTGCATTATTCCGTTTAAGGACGAGGCTCACGGAAAGCGAATGATCTCGAAAATTACAGGGTACATCCAAAGTCGTATACCAAATGTGCCGCTTAGATTCGGCGTTAGTTCACCAACGGATATCAGCGCTTCAAACATCGGTTATCATCAGGCCAGTGCAGCGCTACGTATCTGCAAGGACAATGATCCGTCTCAATGCATTACATACTTTGATCCTTTTGATCTGAGAAACTTCCTGACGGATCAAAAGGTGATCGTGCATTTTAATAATTATTACCAAAGATATTTAAAGCCAATTGAGCAGCACGACACCGCGCATGACGGCACGCTGATGAAAACGCTTCGCATGTACTTTGAGAAAAATCGAGAAGTAAAGCCGTGTGCGGACGCATTGTTCGTTCACCATAACACCATCCGGTACCGTCTGGATCAGATTTCACAAATTGCTGGAATAGATTTTTCCGACCGCAATACCATTATGATGCTTTCACTGTGCACGCTGTTGTTCCCTTATCTTGATCGATCTTGACGGTCTTTATTTGAAGAAATGATAACTATAAAAGGAGATATTCTCATGCTTTCCTGTGATACCCTCGTTGCCTTGGGCTGTGCTACATCCAGCGGTAACAACCTGTTTGCAAAAAACAGCGATCGCCCGTTGGGCGAATCGCAGCCGCTGTTGTTCTTTCCTGCCGAAACGCATTGTGGCGGCGCAACGCTCCGCTGCACGCATATCGAAATACCGCAAGAGCCGCGGACCTTTGCTCTGCTTGCCTCCAAGCCATATTGGATGTGGGGATGCGAGATTGGTGTCAACGAACGCGGTGTGGTCATCGGCAATGAAGCCGAGGATTCCAATTTACCGATCGATTCTGCCGACGGATTGCTGGGTATGGATCTCGTGCGACTAGGGCTGGAGCGCGGCGCTACCGCCCACGAGGCCATGCATGTTATCGTGGAATTATTGATTCGTTACGGCCAAAATGCAAATGCTCACGTGAGCGCAGATTACCGTTATGACAACTCCTACATCATTGCCGACGCGAAAGAGGCTTGGGTGCTGGAAACCGCAGGACGCAGATGGGTTGCCAAACGGGTCGTTGACTATGCCGCCATATCAAATTGTTATAGCATTCATGATGATTACGACGAGGGAAGTGAGGATATCGTATCCTACGCGCGCACCATGCGGTTGTTATCGCCGGATGCTCCGTTTGATTTTGCCCGTGCATATACGCGCATGGTTCTCCGCCAGCAACGCGCTCTGCCGCGCTATCGCAGGCTGCAAACCCTCCTAGGTCGGTTGACCGGGTCCATTGACACTGAGAGTGTCGCATCAATACTCCGTGATCATTTTGAAGACGACTTGCTCGCCCCACGCTACGCAGCGGGCGACGCCCAGTTCCCTAGCATTTGCATGCATGCGCTATCCGAAAAGGACAGTAAGACCGCCGCATCGCTCATCGTCACCTGGAACGACGAACTCGGCGTTGTCTGCCGACACTGCTTCTCAAATCCGTGTACATCTGTCTATATCCCAATCTATCTGACGGGTCATTTGCCGGCATTGTTTCAACAGGGTGGCGGCGAGTTTTCGCCAGACTCGCTCTGGTGGGTTATGGAACGGTTGCATTGTGCCGTCGAAGCGGACTCGTCCCGGTTCGCCACGCGCGCCCGGGAGGCATTGAATATTCTTGAGCAAGAGTTCGCCGATCTTACCCATCGAGTTGAAGCGCAGGCAATCGCCTTGCGGCGATCCGGTAATACCGCTCAAGCCGACGCTCTGCTCAATAAGCTCATGGACGACTGTGCAAACCGCCTTTATGAAGCGGCGTATGAACAGTTTCGACAGATTAAGCTTGATCTGAAGCAAAGCGGTGGCCTTTATGGAAGCCGTGCAGCATTTGTTCGTGCTTTTTCTCAAAAACACAAGCTTGATCTCATTTGATTTGCTCCCAAAAAAAGTAGTCCATCTGAAATGAGCGAAAATGATAAACTGCGAAAAAGGAAAAGGTGGACAAAATGATGAAGCGCAGATCGCCTTTGCGTTGAATCATGCGGAACCGGGAACACAGATATCGGAGATATGCCGGAAACTCGGAGTAGCGCAACAGACTTTTTGCCATTGGAAAAGCAATTACTGTGTACTGTTGCCAAGCGAGTTGGCTCCAATCTATTCATCAATCGGCAGTGTTGCGATGAAATCGCCCACCAGATTGAGGTTCTGCTTTTCGAACTTCCACGAACGATCGCCGTGCTCGCCGAACAGCGGATCTGCCGTGACGACAATGACCATATCAAGGCTCGGCACCAGTGCGATCTGCTGTCCGCCATGCCCCCAGGCAAAAAAGTAACGATAGCCCCCCGCCTCTGCCGACCACCATTGGTAGCCATATGCCATTTTGGAGACGTTTTTCCCGATCCGGTATGCCCACGCGTCTTCCGAATATACCTGTAGAGAATCGTGCACCCATTCGGATGAGATGATCTGCTCGCCGTTGTACTCGCCGTTGTCCAAATACAGCTGGCCGAATTTCACCATATCACGCGCCGTCATAAATAGGTCGGCATGCCCGTTGTAATTGCCTTCCCAGTCCTGAATCCATTCGTCAGGCGAGATGCCGAGCGGGCCGAACAGGGTTTCCTGTGCGAACGTCATCAAGTCCCGTCCTGCTGCGCGCGCCACGATAATGCCGAGTATATGTGAGGTGAGATTGCTGTACCACATACCGGTTCCCGGATCGTATACAAGCGGCACATCCGCAAGCAACGATGGCCGAAAGCCGGTGTAGAGCATCTTGAAGAGTTCCTCGGTCGATTCTTCCCACGGATAGCCTGCACGCATCTGCAGCAGTTGCTCTACGGTGATATCATATTTTCGGATGTCGACTATGCTGCCTGTCAGCTCGGGGAAAAAGCTCATCATCTTTTGGTCCACGCTCAAATATCCGTTGTCGATAGCGATGCCGGCAAGCGCAGAAGTAAAGCTTTTTGTGACCGATTGCAGCCGGTTAACCGAATCGATTTTGTTGCCATGGAAATACTTCTCTGCAATAAGCTTCCCGTTTTTGATCACAAGCAAGCTGGTGATCGTTTCGACGCTTTCAGCGTTATAGTAAAGCCGAGCGATCAGTTCGGGATCGAGGCCCTGCTCTCCGGGCGTCGAAGTTTCCCAATCCGTGCCGTCTCCCGGGTTGTAATCGATCGCTGCAAGGTCACGCTTGGTTGGGCCGCAACCGGAGAACGCCGCTAAAACGGTGATGAAACATATGATGATAGCTATATATCGGTATGCGTTTCTAAGGTACATGTGTTTTTGGAAATGTCTTGAAACTGTCATTCAGATACCTCCTGTTGGAATCGCAAGAGTAGAAGCAGTAACGAGTATGTTACTTATAACATATCCCATCATCCAATGCCTGTCAAAAGATGAGAAACGGGCGTGTCCTGCTACACGTCAAACAGCTGTCAATACCTTCCGGAATACAATCACAAGGCGGTTTACACGCATTAATATGGTGAAAATACCAGCAATTCCCTTGACCTCAGCGTCAACTCGAACTAGAATAAAATTAAATAACAAAACTTCGATTTATGTCGCTTTTCGTCTGTCACTCTGTAACATAGTAATCTTCCTATCTCGTTAGAGCATTCCGTAGTCACAGCCACTCGACCTGCTTTCCGCGAAACGCACGCGATAACAACCTTACACCACCCGATACACTGCGCCACCGCATGCTGGTGCGCAGCCTGTAGGCAGGTTTAATTTCATATTACCAAAGGAGAGAACTCTCATGCGTTGCTCGAATTGCGGAAAGAAGGTTTCCAGTTCATCTTCATTTTGCCGGCATTGCAGATATGCCATCCAGATACCAGCGCAGGAACCGAAAAAAACGCGCAAACGCTTCATATGGATTGTTCTGCTTGTCATTCTCTGCGTCGTAGCGGCCGCCGCAATCTACTTCGGCTTTTTCTTTAAGGAGACCTCCATATCTCTCAAATCATTTCAAAGCGTTTTCACAAGTCCCAATACGACAACCGCGTCTTCCAAAGCAACCGCCGCGCCTGCGGCAACACCGCCACCCGCCTATAGCGCACCCGAGAAGATCATCACGTTACAAAACAGCCTTAACATAGAAGCCGAGCCTAAGTTTGTAGCCGGCGACTTCAATTCAGACGGATATGACGACGTCGCCATACTATGGATGACCTGGCTGGAGACGAACGACTTTAAAATGGTGATCCTGCTCAACGACAGGAAAGGCGGGCTGCGTTACGGCAACGCCGACCTGCTCGGGAGCGAAACGATCCAGACACTGTTTGTGCCATATCCGGATACGATGGTCGTCGTGGAGGATCTAAACGCCGACGGAAAAAACGATGTATACATCGGCATCGCAAAAAACGACGCGGGCGGCTATACAGGCTATCAAAACGCACTGTTCCTGACCGAGCCTGACGGTCTGCTACACGACGCCACCGCAACGCTTCCGCCAAAGCAGGACTTCCCGCACTCGATCGCGAGTGCGGACATCGATGCAGACGGTGACATCGACATCTATACCGGTAACATCTGGTCGAGCGAGGATATCGCTCCGTACCTCTTAATCAACGACGGCAGCGGACGATTCTCAATCGGCAAGGGTCGCCTGCCCGCGCAGTTGCGCCTCGGCGAGAACGGTTATACGGCGAGTGTGTTTGCGGACGTGAACAACGACTCCTACCCCGATCTGATCCTCGGCGACGCAGACGATACAATGAACAATCAGTATTCCTCACGGGACTCGCTGGTGCTGCTCAACAACGGCGAGGGCAAATTCAGCTTGCTCAAGCAGGCGCTTCCGGAGAAGTCGTCCACGCGCTCGCTCGTATTGAGCATCGTTCCGACAGATCTGAATGCAGACGGCTGGATCGACTTGCTCTTCGTGTTTACAGATGATTACGAAGGCCGGTTTTTTAAAGCTTATATCAACAATCAGGACGGTACGTTCCACGACGAATCCACGGAGCGGCTTCCCGGTGCCAGCAACCCGAACCTCAACTTCTGCTACCGGCTGATATTGATGGATGTCGACCATGACGGCGACTCCGATCTGGTCGCAAAAATCTGGGACGACCGTTTACCAACACCCCTGCTGCTCGTCAATGACGGAAACGGGTATTTCTCGCCAAAGGTGTTCCCCGTCAGACTCGATACGCTTTATTTTACATTCCTCGATGTTGACCGCGACGGCGGCAACGACATCATATATGGATACTACGGTGCTACAACCGATATCTACCTGCTGCGGGATCAGATGAACTGATTCCGGTAAATATTCAATACGGGAGGATGCATTATGTTTTGTTCAAAATGCGGAAAGAAAAACGCCGACTCGGCCGTGTTTTGCCGTTTCTGCGGCAGCGAGATGCTGCCGCCAGACGAGGAGCCGTCCGGCTCCGGCTCTTCGGCACAAGCTCTCACACCGACGCAACCAGCGATAGAGAGCGACGGAAAAAAACGGCTCGCCGCAGGGTGGATCGTACTGCTTACGCTGCTTGGTGTGGCAATCGTCGCCGGGATAACCTGGTTCGCAATGCTATACTTCAACGGGAAAGTCTCATTTGGGGGCGATTCGTTGCCGCCCGCAAGTGTGCAGGCTGAAACCCCGCAACCAACTGCAACTCCTGCCGTAGCGAGTAGTGGCAACTCCGGGCAAGTTACGCCTGTTCCCCCAGTTCCAGATGCACCGGAGGTAACTCCGGTGCCAAACACGGGCGATACTGCGGATAGCAACGAAAATAGTCAGAATGACGGCAGCGAAAGCGCTAACTTGAGTCAGGAGGAGTTCTTCAGCAGATTGACCAGCACCGTTTGGGAGTTTTCTCACAAGGCAGATTTCTCCAGCGGGATAGAGTATTCCGGGATCGGTTCAAACGATGCTTACAGCAATACATATCGTATCCAGTTCAGTTTCATAGAAAGCGGGATTGTTGCACAAACATTTATTCGAATCGCTGACGGCAGCACTACTTCTTATACTTACGATTTTACAAGAAGCTTAAGACTCGTGTATACCAACTTCGGAGACAGCATCCAGCATGACGGTGAGTACTACGATAGGGGCTTGATGTACTATATCAATACCGACGGAAATCTTGTTATCCGCTGGGTGCTGATCAATTCGGACGGAAAGGCAGCCTTTAAACTCAACTGGGGAGAGATTTATAAGCCCGTGACAGGCGGTAACAAAAGCAGCGGCATAGATACCCCGGACGAATGGGTACCCGCGGACTTGAGCAGTAAGCAGGAATTTCTGAATGCGCTTTGCGCAAACTCCTGGCAGTATTCACATACCTCGGACATTCCCGATGCAGATTGGGATATTAGCTCTTTCGAATATTACAGAGGCTATACGATCGTGTTGATATTTGAAGCAGACGGAACGCTCATCGAACAATTCGGCGCCTCATTAGGAGAAGCACCGGCTCAGTACAGATATGAATTTTCGCTGGATACCAGAGAAGTGTGGGTATTTGTTGGAGATAATGCTCAATACAACGGTGAGTTTTATGACTGGTGGGAATGCTTTTATATCAACACGTATGGCAACCTGTGTTGCAGAGATTACCTGAGTAATCGCGAAACCAGCTTCCCTGTTGGCAGCGTTGATGTTTTCACGCCCGTCACGGATGGCATTGAGTTTTAATAACGGATGTTGGCGAGACTCATCTAGTTCCTCGGGCGTTTCCTCGTCTGAATTAGAATGATCTATCCGTGCCGAAAAACACACAACATGAATATCAAACACTTTTCCCAACACAAAGCGGGGTATGGCGTATGCCATACCCCGCTTTGCATTGAAGGAGGAGAAGGGGTCTTCTATCTGCGATTCAACTGCGCCAAATCAGTCTGTAGTTTGCGTAAGTCCGTTTCGCCGTCGATGGCGACGAGTTCCGTCTCTGTCAGCCTGGCGAACAGTCGGATATCCTCCATCGTCAGCGCCGTGCTCACGACGGTATGATGCCCGCCTCCGGCATACAACCATGCCGCAGCGCCTGTCTTTAAGTCCGGTTTGAGTTTCCACATGATGCGCGCTACCGGCAGGTTCGGCATCGGTTTTGGCTGACGGACCAGCTCGATCTGGGCCGCGACGAGGCGGAACCGATCGCCCATGTCCGTCATGCAGACGGCGACGCCTGCACCCTGCACACCATCGAACACAAGCCGCGCCGGCGCATCCTTTCCGCCGATGCCGAGGGGATGCACCTCCACCCGCGGTCTCGACGCGGCGAACGCGGGTGAAACTTCCAGCATGTGCGCGCCGAGCACCAGCCCGTCCGAAAAGTCGTAGGTATAATCCTCCATAAACCCGGTCGCGCCTCTGCGCCGCTCCGCCATTCTGCCCAGCACCGCGCCGAGCGCAGCCGTCTTATAGTCGCCCTCCGCGCCAAAGCCGTAGCCCTTCGCCATCATGCGCTGGGTCGCAAGCCCCGGCAGCTGCCTGAGTCCGTGCAGGTCCTGAAACGTGTCGGTATAGGCGCCAAACCCGCCTTCGCCGAGAAAACGGCTCAGGGCGATTTCATAGCGCGCCTGCTCGCGCACGGCGGCGGAGGCCGGCGCATCCATGTCGTATTCGTCGCGGTATATCGCCATCTGGTCGTCGATTTCAAGTTCGGAAACCTCGCTGATGCACGCGGCAAGATCGCCGACGCCATAGTAGTTGACTTCCCATCCGAAACGAATCTGGCTCTCGACGCGGTCGCCGTCGGTCACAGCCACCTCGCGCATGTTGCTGCCGAACATCGCAACTTTCAGATCCTTTGAATATGCAATTGCCTTGGCAACCTCCGCAAACCGCCGTATCTGGTTCAGCACTGCTTCATCCCGGTAAAAACCGACCGCAACCTCGTGTGTCAGCCCCATCCGGGACAGGATAAAGCCGAACTCCCGGTCGCCGTGCGCACTCTGGTTGAGGTTCATAAAGTCCATGTCGATGGTCTCATACGGCAGACGTTCGTTTGCCTGCGTATGCAGGTGCAGCAGCGGCTTATGGAGCAGCTGCAATCCCTTGATCCACATCTTAGCAGGTGAAAACGTATGCATCCATGTGATCAAGCCCACGCACGTCTCATCCGCCGACGCTTCCCGGCAAACGCGGACGATCCCTTCCGAATTCAACACCGTCGGTTTCCATTCAACCGAGACGATCTCGTTCATCCGTCCGTCCAGATACGCCGCGATCTCCCGGCTATCTCTTGCGACCGCTTCGAGTGTCTCCTCGCCGTATAAATCCTGACTGCCTGTAATAAAATAGAGTTTCTTTGTCATGTATGCTCCTTAGAATTAAAAAACGCTGATCAAACCCTGTTTGTCCGCTCTATTTGCGCGCCTGCCTCTTCTCCCGCAGAGCCAGCACGACGCTCTGCAGCAGGATAAAGAAGCACAGCATCAGCCCCGTCGTGATGCTCTGCCAATACGGCTCGCGCAGCCCGGACGCGATAACGATGTTGCTGATGGTCTTGAGCGAAAGGACGCCAAAGAGCGTACCGATCACGTTGCCGACGCCGCCGGTAAGCAGCGTTCCGCCGATAATGGACGATGCGATTGCCTGCATCTCAGCCGCCGTGGCGTTGGAAGCGTTGCCCGCTCCCGTGTGCAGCAGATAGACATATCCGCCGATGCCGGAGAGCAGTCCGCAGAGCAGGTAGGCAAAGAACTTCGTGCGCTTGACGTTGATGCCGAGCATGAGCGCACTCTGGTGATTGCCGCCTACGGCGTATAGATTGCGCCCGAAGCGCGTCCACCGCAAAATTGCAAACACGATCAGTACGATCGCGAGCGCGACGAGGACACCGGGCTCCACGCGCGCCGGAATGAAATTGCCCGCCTTTCCGTATGACCCGATGCCGGGAATCACGATGCGAAACTGTTTGAGCGCGAGAAACGCTTCTTGCGCAGCCGTGCGCGGCGCAGCGCTGACGATGGTTGTCATGCCCTTTGCAAAGAACATACCGGCAAGCGTAACGATAAACGGCTGAATCTCAAGATACGAAACCAGCACGCCCTGTACCAGCCCGAACAGCAGCCCGATGAGAATCGCAAGCGCGATAGAGCCCATCACACTGCCGGCGTAGTCTTCCAGATACACCACGCAGGTCATCGTAACCAACGCGGTGATGCCGCCGACGGAAATATCGATCCCGCCCGCAATCATGACGACGGTCAGCCCGCAGGAGAGCACGATCAAAAACGCGTTGTTGTTGAAGATGTCAAGAAACTGCTGCGGGTTTAAAAATCCCCCGCCCCAAGTAACCATCGCCATCACATACATGCCCGCAAATGTGCAGATCGTGATTGCAAGCAGCAGCGTGGTGTTTGAAATCGGTTCTCTTTGGCGCGACACACCCGGGAGACCGGTTTTTATCTTACTTTTCATACGCTTTTTTCTCCGTTCTCCGCATCGGCCCGCTCATCAGCCAGTCCCTCAGCCGCATCATATAGCTCTTGACCACCGGAGAGCCGAGTATGACGATGGCGATGATGACGATTGCCTTATACGCCTTGACCGCCGTAGAGGAGACCTTCATCGCGTAGAGCGTGATGGTCAGCGCCTGGATGATATATGCGCCGATTACGGACCCGGTCAGGCTGAATTTGCCGCCGCTGAGCGCGTTGCCGCCGATGGCGACGGCGAGGATGGCGTCCATCTCGATATCCAGCAGCAGCGTTTCGTGGTTGATGAGTCCGATGCGGCTCACGCCGATGCAGCCGGCAATCGCGGTGCAGACGCCGAGAATCATAAACGAGAGCAGCTTCATGCCGACGCTGTTGATGCCGTTGAGGCGCGCGGACTGCTCGTTGATGCCGACCGCCTGCGTGTAGAGGCCGAGGTTGGTGAACCGCAGCGCAAGAGACACGATGATTGCAAACGCTACGACGATGAGAATCGGCGTTGGAATCGGAATGCCCGGTATAAAGCTGCCGATATACTCCAACAGCGGGCTCTCAACCGTTGGCGTTGCGCCGCCGTTGATCCAGTAGGCGATCGGTCTCCCCGCGGTAAAGAGAATCAGCGTTGCGATCATCGGCTGAATCTTGAAAAACGCCACCAGCGCGCGTTGAACGCACCGAAGAGAATCGCCACGACGCAGCTTGCCATAAACGCCAGCAGGATGACGGTCATGGTTACGTCGTGCTCACGCAGCACGCGCACGAAGACGCTGCCCGCGATTGCCGCCGCCGCGCCGACGCTGATATCCTGTCCGCGCGAGGAGGCGGTGACCAGCGTCATACCGATGGCGAGAATCGCCAGCTCGGACGCGCCGTTGAGGATGCTGATGATGTTGCCGGTGAGCACGGTGTTGCCGTTGTTATTGGTGGCGATTCGGAGCGAAAAGAAACTTGCGTCCCGAATCAGGTTGAACACGATGATCAGCAGCAGCGCGAACAGCGGAATGACGAGCTGCGAGCTTGTTAGCTTTTTCAGTCTGTTACCCATTTTGCGACGTCCCTCCCGCGATCGTGTGCATGATTTTCTGCTGCGACATCTCCGCGCCCCTCAGTTCGCCAACGATGTTTCGATCCCGCATGACGATAAGGCGCGAACAAGTGCGCAGCATCTCCTCGATCTCGGAGGAGATAAACGTGACGCTGACGCCCTCCTCCGCCAGTTTGAGAACGAGTTTTTGAATCTCCACTTTGGTGCCGACATCGATGCCGCGCGTAGGTTCGTCGAGTATCAGATACTGCGGTTTTGTCAGCAGCCAGCGCGCGAGAATCGCCTTTTGCTGGTTTCCGCCCGAAAGCGAACGGATGGGCGTGTCGGTAGACGCGGTTTTGATGCCGAGAAGACGGATATACTCGTCGGCAAAGGCCTCCGCTTCCGCTCTGGAAAACGGGCGGAAGAACCCTCTGAGCACCTGAAGCGCTAGGATGATGTTCTCCCGCACGGAGAGATCCTCCACGATTCCGTCGAGCTTCCGGTCCTCCGGCAGATAACCGATACCGTGTTTCATGGCGTCTTTGGGCTTTGCAATCCTGGCGGGTTTCCCGTTGATGCGAACCTTGCCGCCCGTGATCTTGTCCGCGCCGAAGATCGCGCGGACGCACTCGCTGCGGCCGGAGCCGAGCAGCCCGGTAAACCCGTTGACTTCTCCTTTTTCAATCCTGAAATCGAACGCCTTCGTGCCCGTTGCGCTGGAGAGACCTTCCGCCTCGAGCACCGGCGCGGTGCCGGCAGCCGCCCGGTGCGCTTTCCGGTTCTCCAGCTCAGAGACGTCGTCGAGCTCCTTGCCCATCATCTTGGAGATGAGCTGCACACGCGGCAGTTCCTTCACGTCGTATGCGCCGACGAGCTCGCCGTTTCTCAACACGGTGATCCGGTCGCAAACCTCGTAAACCTGCTCCAAAAAGTGTGTGATAAAAATGATGCCGACGCCGCGGGCTTTCAGCTCGCGCATCAGCGAAAAAAGCTTTTCCACCTCCCGCTCGTCGAGCGACGAGGTCGGTTCGTCCAAAATCAACACCTTGCACTCCATATCAACGGAGCGAGCAATAGCGACCATCTGCTGCACCGCGAGGGAACAGGTGCCGAGCTGCTGGGTCGCCCTTGCCGGTATATTCAGTTTTTCGAGTAGTTGTGTCGTCTTTTTCTCAATGGAGCGCCAGTTCACGAAGCGGTAATTGCCGCGGCCGATGAACATGTTCTCCGCAACCGTCAGGTTCGGGCAGAGCGTAATCTCCTGATACACCGTGCTGATGCCGAGATTCTGCGCCTCCTGCGGGGATTTGACCTGTATCTCCTTTTGACTGTCCAAGAGGTAAATCTGTCCGGCGTCCTTCGGATAAACACCCGTGAGCACCTTGATCAGCGTCGATTTTCCCGCGCCGTTTTCCCCCATCAGGGCATGAATCTCGCTCTTTTGGAGCGTAAAATCCACGTTGTGCAGCGCGCGCACGCCGGGAAAGGATTTGCTGATCCCTTTCATGGACAGAACAATGTCGTTTTGCATAGGGCACCGTCCTTTGTCGATGATCCGCTGCGGGCAAAGCAGCCGGATCGGGTGAAACAGCGGCGCGAGTATGCGGGGCTATCCCGCATACTCGGCGCCGGTTTTCCTGTGTCAATCGCCCTTCATCGGACGAAATCTGAGGCTAGGATTACTCTCCCAGGCCGTACATGTCGATGTCTTCCTGGGTGATCGTCGTCGCGTCAAAACCGCGCTCTTCGGAGATGACCTTCTTTGCCGAGAGGGTTTCTCCCGCTTCGAGCTTCTGGATCATGTCCGCAATGACGGATGCCTGGAACGGGCTACACTGGCCGTCGTAATTCCAGTTGCCTGCGAGCAGTTCGCGAAGCGCCCATTTGTTGCAGTCAAAGCCCATCACGATGACGGCCTTGCCAACACCGTGGGTGATGCCGGCTGCGTCGAGTGCGGCAACGGCGCCCTTGGCCATGCCGTCGTTCTCGGCGTAGATAACGTTGAACGCTTCACCGGAGTTGATGACCGCTTCCACGATCTTCTTGGCTTCGGCTTCGTCCCAGGTGGCGGTCTGCTGCACAACCATGTTCATGGTGCCGGCTGCGAACTCCGCGTCCAGCGCCGCCGTGCGGCCGATCTGTGCGTCGGATCCCATCGCGCCCTGGATATGGATGACGTTGTAGGAATCGAGGTTCTGCGCCTTGAGCCACGCAACGGCGGTGATGCCTTCCTGAGACATGTCGGAGACAACGGCCGCTTCATAGTTGCTCTCGTCCGTGTTGATCATGCGATCAAAGAGGAACACTTTGACGCCGGCTTCCTTCGCGCTGGCCAGAACGGAATCCCATCCATCGGTCGCCGCAGCGGAGATGAGCAGGTAGTCCACGCCGTCCGTGATGAACTGGGTTGCGGCGTTGAGCTGTTCGTCGTTCTTCAGGCTGTAGAACGTAGCAACTTCGTATCCGTTCGCTTCCGTGAAGACCTTTTCAAAGTCCGCAACGTTCGCCGCGCGGTATCCGCTCTCGGACGGCGGGTTGTTGACGATGCCAACTTTGATCATCGCGGGCGCCGCGGGTGCTTCGGTCGCTTCGGGTGCTGCGGCGACGGCTTCGGTCGCCTCCGCGGCAGCGGGAGCAGGTTCCGCCGGCTTGGCGCAGGCAAACAAGCCCAGCACCGAGATGGCGATCAGGAGAACAGCAATCAGTTTTTTCATAATTCCTTTATTCCCTTCCATTTTTTGATGTGATGGCGGCCGGCGTAATCGGCCCCACGCTTTTTTTATAACACACCAAAAAACGGAACCCAATGCTTTTGCGGCAAGCGCATAAGATTGTAAACCGTATCGATTGGATAATCGACCGACCGGAAAAATATCAACCGGGCTGCATCGACAGGCGTCTTATTTTTTCCAACAAGCGCCGGAAAAAAACCGATCGACTACCGCCATCCAAATGAAAAAAAAAGAGCTCCGCCGGTGCGAAGCCCTCTCAAAAAACCGTATTGGTATCAATATCCCCTGCCGTCGATCATCGCCTGCGTGATGGTAAAGCAGTCGAACCAGGCTTCGTCGATGTACTTTTCCTGTTCAACGGTTTCCCCGCGCTCAAGCCGCTGGATGATGTCCGCGACATACGGCCCCTGCAGCGGGTTGCACTCCACGTTGAGCGCGATCTTCTTTTGCAGGCAGTAGGTAAGTCCGAGTTTCGTCGCGTCGAACGAGATGACGATCACGCCGCCGTTGGGGTTGCAGTATAGCCCCGCTTCCTCCATCGCGTCGATCGCGCCGAGCGCTTCGCCGTCGTTTTCGCAATACACCACGTCGATGTCCGTCGTTTTGGACAGAATCGTGCCCATGACCTCATATGCTTTGGCACGGGTGAAATCACCCTGTTCCTGCGCGATGATCTGCCAGTTGGTGTTGCGGAGGATCGCGTCCTCCAGCGCCGCGGTGCGTCCAACCTGCGCGGAGGAACCGATCGTCCCCTGAATATGCACGATGTTGATCGGATCCTGCGTCTTGTTTTGCTGTTTCAGCAGATCCTCCAGCCAGGCGACCGCCGTTTCGCCCTCCTTGCGGAAGTCGGACCCGATATACGCGGTATACAGGCTGCGGTCCTCCACCTCGATATCGCGGTCGATGACGATCACCGGTATCCCGGCTTCGCGCGCTTCCTGCAGAATTGAGCTCCAGCCCGTCTCTACGCGCGGGGAAAACACGATGTAATCCACATCCTGCTGGATAAACGTGCGGATCGCGCGAATCTGGTTCTCCTCTTCGTTTCGCGCGTCGTCAAAAATCAGTTCGTATCCGTTCGCCTCGGACAGCGCCGCTTTCATGCTCTCGGAGTTAGCAACGCGCCACTCGGATTCCGCGCCGACCTGTGAAAACCCGACGACGATCAGGCGATCGAGTTTTTCATCCGGTTCGTCCTGCGCAGGCCGGTTTGCGCATCCGCCAAGCAAGGCCGCAAGCAGCAGGATGCAAAACAGAGTATAGAATTTCTTCATGCGCCGATCTCCTTGTCTATTGTCTGCATCGGTATCTTCACATAGATCACGGTTCCCGTTTCCGGATCGCTCTTCAAGCTCAGGCCGTAGTCCGCTCCAAAGAGAATCTGGATGCGCTGGTGCACCGTCCGAAGGCCGAACCCTTCCGGTCGACCGTCCACGAGGGACGCGCGCACCTCTTCGAGCCGTTCCGGCGTCATGCCGCAGCCGTCGTCCGCCACCTCCAGCATCAGGTGGTCGCCCTGCCTGCGCCCGGTGACGCGAATCAGTCCCTTGCGGCGTCGTATCTTGATGCCGTGATACAGTGCGTTTTCCACCAACGGCTGCAGCGTGAGTTTTGGCAGGGTGTAACTCTTGAGCTCGTCCGGGATGTCGATTTGATATTCCATCAGATCGCGGTATCGCATCTGCTGAATCTCCAGATAACTGCGGATGTGCTGCTGCTCCTCTTCGAGCGTGATGACGTTTTGTCCGCGGCTGAGCGAAAAGCGGAAGTAATTCGACAGGCTGCCAACCATCTTCACCGCTTCGCTGATCTCGCCGGATTCGATCAGCCAGATGATGGTATCCAGCGTGTTGTAGAGAAAGTGCGGATTGATCTGCGCCTGCAGCAGCGCCAGCTCAGTGCGCCTGCGCTGCTTCTCCTGCTCCGTGTTTCGCTCGATCAGCCGCTTAAGGTGCCCTACCATGTTTTCGATTCCGTCAGAGAGCACCTGCACCTCTTCCACGTCCGCCTGAATCGGCGCGCAGACCAGAAGGCCTCCCCGCCCGATATCTACAAGGCGTTCGCAGAGCTTGTCGATCGGGTCGACGATGCGCCGGCTGAGTTTGCGCGAGTAGCTCAGGAGGAAGAACAGCAGCCCCTGTGCCAGAATGACGACGACGCCCATGAGCACCACCATATTCGTAATCATCGTGGACTGCAAGGCGTCTAAATGCACCGCCTCGTAATACAGATAGGTATACATATACTCCTGTATCAGGTCGGCCATGACGTAAATGTTGTTGTTGAGCTGGCTCATGCGGGAGTCGTACCCCTCGGTCTGGGAGATCTCCTGCATCTTGTCTTCGAGATTATGGCAGAGGTTGACGACGCTGTTGATGGCGCGCAGGCTGTCCTTCTCCACCGTGGTTTCGACCAGCTTCTGTGCAATCGCCTCTGCGGACTTGACCTCCTGTGTCGGCAGCCCCTCGGAATATTGGCTGTCGATGACGTAATAGTACATCTTCGTTTTAATGTTATCGGTAAACTCGCGGTTAAAGTCCGACGCGGTCGTCACGTTGTTTAGAATCGAATTGTACTGCAACCCGTACCCGATGCCGATTCCCACCACAAGAATGATGGTCAGCATCAGCGGTATGGTGACGATGAGAATCATCTTCCACAGTTTTCTCTGCATCGTGGTTTTTGCGCTCTTTGCCGCCCGGCTGAACAATTCGGTCAACGTTTTTCTCCTTTTCGGTACTCGCTCGGCGTGCACCCGGCAACCTTTTTGAAGACAAAGCTGAAATAGTGCGAGTCCCGAAAGCCGATGGCGAACGCGATCTCGCTGGAGCGTTTGTCCGTCTGCCGGAGCATGCGCTTTGCCTCGGCGATACGCTTGCCGGTCAGGTATTCAACAAACGTCTGCCCGACTTCCTGGCTGAATATCGCGGAGAAATAGTTCGGGCTGATGTTGACTTTTTTTGCTACCCGGTCGAGGGAGATCGTTTCTTCCGCATAGTGCTGGTCGATGTATTCGATCGCCTGCGCCAGCAGATCGTGCTGCTGCTTGCGGCTCTCGCTGTCGCGCAGCTCGATAACATGCGTCATGATCTGCGTCGCGTAAGCGCGCGCTTCGTCCGGTGTGTCTATCGTGTCCTTCGGCTTGAGTTCCGGCGGCCAGAAGCTGTCGGACCGGAATCCGATGGAATCGAGATATTCGGTCGAAGCAAAATACACCGTCATGGTCAGATAGCGGCAGAACATCGCGACGGGCAGCCCCTCGTCTCCCGCGCCGCGCAGCAGCTGGTCGAGAAACGGACCGATCTCTTCGGTCGTTCCGCCGCTGAAAAAGCCCAGGATGCGCTCGCGGTCGACCTGCTGGTCGTCCGCGCGCCTCGAGCCGCCGGATTGCCGGATCGCCCTGATGTTTTGCTCGGAGAGCACATGCTCGTCCGGGCAGAGATAACGGTAAGATAAGATGCGGTTTGCTTCCGCAAAGCAGATCGACAGCGCGCTGAGCCGGGGCGTCGGCGTGCCATGGGCAACATGCCAGTTCACCTCGCGCCCCGCCTGGCCGCAAAGCGACTGGATGCTCTCAACACAGTCCTGCGTCTGTCGCGCGATGTCCGTTTCATCCCCTTTGATCAAAACGGCGTGCGTCGTGATATTCCAGCGAAATAAAATGAACTCCGGATGCGCCAGAAAATATCGCGTCACCCGCTCCTGCACCGAAGCGAGCGCGTCCGTATACCCTTCCGGCGTGCTGCCGTTATACTCCGTGCTGTTGAGGGAGAATAACAAGATGTTATAATACGGCGCGTTCAGCTCAATGTCCATGAGCTTTGCGGTTTCGAATATCTCCGAAACGCTCAGCCCGCCGGTCACGACCTGCTCAAAGAAACGCCTGCGCGAAAACGCCTCATACTCCCGCGCCTCGCGCTGAAACATAGCGAGATATTCGCGCTGCCGCTGCTCGTCCTCCATCTTTTTGTGCAGCGAGATTAAGAGCTCCACCATCTTCTCCTTGATGATGGGTTTGAGCAGATATTGCTCGACGCCCATGCGAATCGCCTGCTGCGCAAACGCGAAATCGTCATATCCGCTGATGATGACGATCTTTGTGCGCGGAAGCTCCTTTCGGACCAGCTCGCTGAGCGCGAGCCCGTCCATAAACGGCATTTTGATGTCCGTAATCAGCAGATCGGGCTGAATCTGGCGAATCTGCGGCAACGCAAGTTCGCCATCCGGCGCGTCGCCCGCATAGATGAAACCATATTGTTCCCAATGGATGTTGTTGCGTATGCCTTCGCGCACCACAATCTCATCTTCGACGAGAAAAACCTTGAACATCTGATCTGCCTTCCTGAACGAACTGTTTGACGATAGGACGGGAGCGTAAGCCTCCCCATTGATTATTTCGCATTTTACAGCGAAAGCAAATAGTTTTTTTTCGGATATTTGTTTGATATTTTACATGATTCAGACATTGCTGACACCCTTTTTCGTAAAAAATCTACCCTTCTTCAAGCGCGCAGCACCCGAAAAGCGCCAAGTTACGCGCTTTTTCGGCGCATCCGACCCCAACAAGATGTTGTCGTTCAGCGCCGGTGAACGACGGCGCGTTTTATGATGGCAAAAACGTACAATCCGGTTTTTCACAATTTTTCTACGTGCAATTCAAACGTTCGTTCGGTATAATCATGTTAACAACGCTTTAATAGAAGTACCTTCGCCATTCTCATATCATCGTACGAATCGCCCAACTGCCGTCGTGAACGGCGGGGATGGATTTGCATTGTCTTACAATGTTAGAATGGATCGTCCGTGTTTTGCAGTTGGAGATTTTGCAAGTACGATTTTTCACCGAACGCCGGTCGGAAGATCAGCTCATTTCCATCAAAAGAAAAGGCCGCCGGTAACCCGGCGGCCTGATGCATACAAATTGGATTACAGAACGAGGCTCGGTGCCGCATAAACGCGCGCACCCATCTCCTGATCGAGCATATAAAGCCCCTTGCTGTCCGTTCCGAAGAGCTCCATCTTTTTGATGTTGTCGGCGGAATTGGTCTCCTCTTCCGCCTGCTCTTTGACAAACCAGTCTAAAAACTGCATGGTGCGGAAATCCTTCGCCTCGTAAGCGGCTTCGTAAATCGAGTGGATGGAAGCGGTTACGAATTGCTCGTGCTCAAGGGACGCCTTGAGCGCATCCATATGCTCGTTCATCACTGTGTCGGGTTTTGCAATCGCCTTAAAGGTGACTTTGATGTCGTTATTCTGCATGTACTTGATAAACAGCATCGCGTGGTCGCGCTCTTCCTGCGCCTGCACGGTGAACCAGTTGGCAAATCCGCTCAACCCCTGCTCTTCATAGTAGTTTGCAAAATATAGATATAGGTAGGCCGAGTAAAACTCTTTCGTAATCTGCTCGTTGAGCAACTTTTTCACTTTTTCTGTAAACATGGTTACCTCTCCTTTTCTACAATCTTCTCTTCCTGTCCCTGACTACTGTACACTCTTATTATGTAAGTAACTATATCATTACTATCTCTATTTTACAGTGCTTTCATCACGAAAAACAGCATGCTGAAAAAGAAATCCCTGATTTGGGTGACTTTCACACAGTATTCTGTCTCCCGCGTGATATACTAAGCTCATCAGTAAGGAGGTTGCAGCATGGGATATCGTAAAGTGACAGAAGTTGACAAAGTGAAACCCGAATCGATGTCGAAGTTCACAATCGATCAGCACACGATCCTACTGGCAAACGTAAACGGCGCATTCTATGCGCTGGACAACAAGTGTCCGCACATGGGCGGCGACCTCTCCGGCGGCGAGCTGGATGGCGAAACAATAACCTGTCCGCGGCACGGGGCACAGTTTAACGTAAGAACCGGCGACAATCTTGCCAACGCAAAGATTGCATTCGTCAAGATGAAGGTAGGCAACGCAAAGTCTTACCCTGTCAGAACGGAAGGGAACGACGTGCTTGTAGATTTGCCGTAACCCCAACTGAATCTGCGCGCAAACGTCGTGCCCCAAACAATCGCAACATCAGAAAGAAGGATATTATCATGAAACAGAATGTAGGAATGGTTGACCGCTGGGTACGCATCGTCCTCGGCATTGTGCTCTTGAGCCTGATCTTTTTCCTCTCCGGCGGCATCCGCTGGATCGGTCTTTTGGGATTGATTCCCCTCCTGACCGGTATCTTCCAGGTTTGCCCCCTTTACTTGTTGTTTAAAATCAACACCAACAAGTAAATTATTCCGCACTCATCTATGCAACAAAAAGACGGTTTCGCAAAAATGGCGGAACCGTCTTTTGCGTTATCCCTAAAAAGTATGATACTATGTATTGATTATTAGCTCTCTTCTAAACCTTTCTGTTTCTTCTGCTTCGAATCCAGGCATCACACAAGGAGTGCAATACATATGGACGTTATCAAAAACACCCGTAAAAACGACCTCCTGCAATCAATCCAAACCGCCTCTGCCGCAGGCATAGCCGAGCTTACGCTTCTTTCCGATGCCGTTCCGATCGGCCTGGTTATAACGAAAACGTCCGGCAACATCATCAGCTTTAATCAGGCCATCCAGGATATGTTCGATATCCGGCTGGAAGATTATATCGATACGAATATCAGCGATCTTTATGCGCACCCCGACGCGCGGCAGGAGATGCTCAAGCAGCTCAAAAAGTCCAATAGCGTGCGGAATTTTGAAACACAGGTTAAGCACAAAGACGGAACGCTGCGCACCGTTCTCGCCAACATCGACCGCATCGAATACAATGGCGAGTCTGTACTCATGACCTCGCTGCAGGACATCACGCATTTTGTCAACCGGCAGGAAGACGACGGAAATATCGGCATCAATTATCACGCGCTTTTCAACAACGCCCCGGTCGGCATCACCGTAACCGACAAAGCCGGCCATCTGCTGCTGGCCAATAATGCAATCAGCGAGATGACCGGATACTCCGAACCGGAGCTCGAGGAAATCGGCATCCGCGCGCTCTATCTCGAAACGCAGGAACGCAAGCGGCTCATTGATCTGACAAACCGCTACGGCAAGGTGCGGGATTTCGAGACCATGTTTAAGCATAAGATCGGTACCTCGATCGCCGTGCTGTTAAACACCGACCTGATCACGTTCAACGGGCAAAGCGATATCCTGCTGACCTCGATTCGCGATATTTCGTATATCAAGCAAGCGGAGCACGCCCTGGCCGTCGAACGCGATTTCTCCAATGCGCTGCTCGACATCGCCGCGATTCTGATCGTCGTGCTGGATCACGACGGCTCCATACAGCAATTCAATCGCGCTTGCGAGCAGCTGTCAGGCCACACGTTCGGCGAAGTGCGCGGCAAGTTCCTCTGGGACACCGGCTTTTTCGATAAAGACATTACAAAAGAGCGAATCGAAACCTTTTTCCGCAACGATAAAATGGGCTCATACGAATCGCAGATACACACCAAGAGCGGAGACATCCGGCTTGTATCATGGACTTTTTCTACCGTGATGGACCGCGCGAGCAACCACCTGCATGTCATTGCGACCGGCATCGATATCACGCAGCAGCGACATGCAACCGAGCAGCTGCGATTGGCAAATAAAGAGCTCGCCTCCCGTGTCAAAGAGCTGCAAATGCGCAGCAATGAAATGGATCTCGTCAATCAGATGGGCGAGCAGCTCCAGAGCTGTATGAACCTCCCGGAAGCCTGCCAAATCAGCACACAGTATATCCAGAGAATCTGTCCGCTCAGTGCGGGTGCGCTTTATCTGATCAAAGAATCGAAGAATTTTGCAGAGATGGTCGGCAGCTGGGGCGATCCGGTCTATACCGTGCCTGTTTTTGAACCGACAGAATGCTGGGCGATCCGCCGCGGCAGAAGTCATCTGGTGGACGCGCAGCATCCGGGGCTAAGGTGCTCGCATATCAACGGGCCAGCTACGGGTGACTACCTCTGTATTCCGCTCATGATCAACGGGGAAGCCCTCGGCATTCTGCACATGAACCATGCAGACGCTCAGGCTCCGGAAAATGCGCCGCAGGAAACGCTCTACACGGAGCACAAGGCGCAGCTCATCACCATGGTTGCCGAGCATATCGCGCTCGCGCTTTCCAACCTGAAGCTCAAGGAAACCCTGCGCCAGCAGTCCATTCGCGACGCGCTGACGGGGCTGTATAACCGGAGGTATATGGAGGAAACGCTGGAGCGCGAGCTCAGCCGGGCCAAGCGCGAGAAAGTGCCGGTCGGCATCATGATGTTCGACATCGACCACTTCAAGCGATTCAACGACCTCGAGGGGCACGACGCGGGCGACGCGCTGCTGCGGGAGCTCGGCGCGCTGTTAAACCGCTCTATCCGCGGGTCGGATATCGTCTGCCGGTACGGCGGCGAGGAGTTTCTCGTCGTTCTGCCGGGCGCTTCCAAAGAACAGGCGCGCCAGCGCGCGGAGGAGATTCGCAGCAGCGTAAAAGAACTGCTGGTCTATCATCTCGGAAAGCCGCTGGCAAAGTGCACCATCTCCATCGGCGTAGCCGAATATCCGTCCGACGACTCCTCCATTGAGCACCTGCTCAAGGCCGCGGACAACGCGCTCTACCGCGCAAAGCACGAAGGACGTGACCGGGTGGTGCTGGCCGAATAAGACTCGTTTTTACTCTTTTATAACATGGATACCGCAATCCCCGTTGCCGATAACAGCGGGGATTTTATCGTGTTCGTGATAGAGTCTGCGGCACATTTTACACGAACTTTATTGTGGCATTTGATGATGCATGTTATGATACAATGCAACAGGATATTCATCAAACAAGAAGGAGACGCACATTGAGCCACATCATCGAAGTAAGCGGGCTGCAAAAATCCTATGGCCCGGTGCACGCGGTCAAGGGGATCGATTTTTACGTGGAGACCGGTAAAATCTTCGCGTTTTTAGGCCCCAACGGCGCGGGAAAATCCACCACCATTGACATCATCTGCACGTTTTTGCAGGCGGACGCTGGCACGATCGTCGTGGACGGGCACACGCTCGGCAAGGACGACAACGCCATCCGCCGCAGCATCGGCGCGGTGTTTCAGGACGGGCTGCTTGACCCCCTGCTCACCGTGCGGGAAAACCTGAAGATCCGCGCGGGATTCTACGGCATCCGCGGCAAGCGCCTCTCATCGCTGATCGACGAGGTTGCCCAGCGCGTCGGCATCACGGAGATTCTCAACCGCCCGTACGGCAAGCTCTCCGGCGGGCAGCGCCGCCGCTGCGACATCGCGCGCGCGCTGGTGAACACGCCGAAGATTCTGTTTCTCGACGAGCCGACCACCGGCCTCGATCCGCAGACGCGCAGAAACGTTTGGGACACCATCACCCAGCTCCAGCGCGACACGGGCATGACGATATTCCTAACCACGCATTATATGGAAGAGGCCGCCGAGGCGGATTTCGTCATCGTCATCGACAACGGCGACATCGTTGCCAAGGGCACGCCCTCCGACCTGAAGGAACGGTTCACGAGCGACAAGCTCACGCTGGTCGCCAAAGAACCGGAGGCGCTGGCAGCCAAGCTGGAGAAGGAGGGCTTTGCGTTCTCCGTGTCCGCAAACCGCGTGACGGTGCCCGTTTCCAACACGCTCGATTCGCTGCCGCTGCTGGAGGCGCATAAAGGCGAAATCACAGGCTTTACGGTGACCACGGGCACGATGGACGAGGCGTTTATCGCCATCACCGGAAAGGAGATTCGCGAATGATCAACTTTATGAAGCGCAACCTCCTCGTCTTCTTCAAGGACAAGGCATCGGTATTCTTCTCGCTGCTGTCGGTGTTCATCATCATCGGCATGTACGCGCTGTTTCTTGGCGACGTCTGGACGAACGCAATGAGCGATATGCCCGGCGCGCGCCAGGTGATGGACAGCTGGATCGTCGCGGGCCTGGTCGCGGTGACGTCCGTCACCACCACGATGGGCGCGTTCGGCACCATGGTGGAGGACCAGTCCAAGAAGATCATCAAGGACATCCGCTCTTCCCCGCTGCCGCGCGTGAGCATCGCGGGCGGTTATATCCTCAGCGCGTTCATCATCGGCGTGGTCATGTGCATCATCGCGCTCGCGTTGTGCGAAGTTTATATCATCGCGGGCGGCGGCGAGCTGCTGACCGGCTTGCAGATGCTCAAAGTGTTCGGGTTGATCCTGCTTTCAACGTTTTCCAACACCGCGCTGGTGCTGTTCTTCGTGTCGTTCTTTCGGAGCAACAACGCGTTTTCCATCGCGAGCACGATCATCGGCACCATCATCGGTTTCTTGACCGGCATCTATATCCCCATCGGCCAGCAGCCGGAGAGCGTGCAGTGGGTCATCAAGTTCTTCCCGCCGTCGCACTCCGCGGTGCTGCTTAGACAGGTGATCATGGAGGATACGATCAAGACGAGCTTTGCCGGCGCGCCGGCGAGCGCTGTGGAGAGTTTCAAGGAGCTCATGGGCGTGTCGTTCAAGGTCGGAGACAATACGGTGACGGTGCTGACGAGCATCGGGATACTCGTCGTTTCGGGGATCTTTTTCCTGGGGCTGTCGTTAATCAATCTCTCCAGAAAGAGAAAGTAACATATAGGGAAAATGGGACGGGTGTTGCCCCCGCTGGCGGTTGGTCGGCGGGGGTAATTGTTTTTTAAACTGTTAAACAGTATGATATTAGTAATTCTAGTATTTTGGAGGCATGATAGTGGAGCAAACAGTAATGATAATTCTAACAGCAATTTACGTTATCGCGACAATCGTTATTTCAATTTTTAATATTTACACGTCCAAAGCGACTCGCGACCAGATCAAAGAGTCTCGTAAACAGTTTAATGAAGCAAATCGTGCCTTCGTAAATATAGACTTTGAAGTAATTCGCGAAGCATTATTCGTGTTGAAGATTACTAATAATGGGCACCGAACTGCAAAGGATGTTCATATTGATATATCTGATGACTTTCTTGACATAATGCAAGATACCCATTGTAGGCAACAAATAGAGTTGCTTAACAATAGCACATTTTCAATCGGTATCGGTCAATCGTGGTTTGTTAGAATTGGTACTCGTGCCGATTTTGATGCTCTTAGCGAAAAACCGATTGAAATTACTCTTGATTATCATGATTCATTCTCTTTATGCCATGAAAAAAGAGTAATTGCAATTTCACAATATGGCTGGGGATTAGTGTACAATTCTCCAATAAATGACATAAGCGGTTATATGAAAACAGTCAGTGAAAGCGTGAAAAAGATAAGCGACAAAAAGAATAAATAACCAAAACTTATTAGTGTGAAATGAGATTCGGAGGGGTACAATTCTATGTCAAAGATTCTTGATTGGATAAAGAAGCATATTTGGCAGACAATTTTGATTGGATTCGGTCTGTTCCTCTTGCCTTTGATTCTTGTGCATGTTGCCTATAAGATTACAGCTATCTCGCCATGGTTTACTTCAACATGGAATCCAGGTGAATTGATTACCTATATTGCTGGGTTTGAAGCGTTCGTTGGTACAATTATTCTAGGTATGATTGCTATCAGACATAATGAACGTAATATAGATATTAACAATCGACTATTAAAGATTGAAGAAACTAGTAGCCTTTTTGAACGTTATCCAAACTTAAAAGTTATTTCACCTAAGGTTGAACAAAACAATCTCAATAGTATCAAAGATCTTGACGCTGTAATTTTCTGTAGTCAAAATGTTAGTAAGAAAAAAATATATACTCAAGAGTATTTAAATCAGCAGTGTCATCGCTTTTTATTTACATTAAAAAATCTTTCCAGTTTCAATACAACTATAAAAGTAAAAAGCCTTATTTTAACATCTTTCCCAGATCATCAATTAGAAGTTGTATATGATACAAAAGCCCTTGGATTTTTAAATGAATATATACTACTTGCTCCGATGCAAGAATTACAACTAAGTTTTATTGCATTTAGCTCGGATTTGCAGAATAGAGATGGGTTTAACGCAAATATGGAAATACTTGCAATGAATAATCTCAAAGACGAGTTCATTTGTTCGCTAGGTTTTTTAATTATTGTAACTGATAAAAACCATTTATTTAGAAACATACTCGAAAATACTTACCCCCTATTAAAAGGCTCTAATCTCATAAAATTATAGCATGCTGAGACGGAATTTTCGTCAACCATAGAGAATACTTTGGTTGACATTTATTTTATCCACCCTTATACTACCCCCTAAGGAGAATTTCCCAATGACCGTACAAGACCACCTGCGCGAGCTGCTCGAATCAAATAAAAGCGTCTACCTCTCCGGCGAGGAGATCGCCCGCCGCCTCGGCGTCAGCCGAAACGCGGTCTGGAAGGCGGTCAAAGCCCTGCAGGCGGGCGGCTACCCCATCGCCGCCGCGCCGAACCGCGGCTACTGCCTCGCAGCGGAAAGCGACGTGCTTTCCGAAAGCGGCATCCTCCGCTACCTCACCGGCGAGGCGCAAGCGCTCGATCTAATCGTTTACGACGCCGTGGACTCCACCAACCTCGTGCTGCGCAAGCTCGCGGGCGACGGCGCGCCGGAAGGCACCGTTGTCGTCGCCGCCCAGCAGGCCGGCGGCAGAGGGCGCAAGGGGCGCAGCTTCTATTCCCCGCAGGGCACGGGCGTCTACGTCTCCCTCCTGCTCAAACCCAAAATCGCGCCCGACGACGCGACGCTGATCACCACCACCGCCGCCATCGCGGTCTGCGGCGCGCTCGAAGCGCTCAGCGGCAAACCAGCCGAAATCAAATGGGTCAACGACGTGTTCATGGGCGGCAAAAAGGTCTGCGGCATTTTGACCGAGGGATCGTTCGACATGGAGAGCGGGCAGTTCGAATACGCCGTGCTCGGCGTAGGGATCAACGTCTATACCCCCGCGGGCTGTTTCCCCAGGGAGATTGCCGATATCGCAGGCAGCGCGCTGGACGCCCCCGCGCCGGACGCGAAAAACCGCGCCGTTGCGGAATACCTCAACCGCTTTCTCCCGCTCTACCGCAACCTCGGCAGCGCGGAGACCTCCGCGGAATACCGCCGCCGCAGTTTTGCAATCGGCCGCGAGATCACCGTGCTCTCGAGCGCAGGCGAAACACCCGCCCACGCGCTGGACGTGGACGACCGCTGCCGCCTCGTCGTAGAATACGCGGACGGCAGGCAGGAAACGCTCAGCACCGGCGAAATCAGCATCAAAGTGCGCTGACCGGCTTATTATACGATTCAACAGCAAGGAGAAACGCCCAATGAACCCTGTCGCAAAATCCCGCACCTACAAGATGATCCTCGTGGCTCTGTTTGCCGCGCTCATCGCCGTTGGCGCGTTTATCCGTATCCCCGTTCCGCTCGTGCCGTTTACGATGCAGACGTTCTTCATCGTGCTCGCGGGCATGCTGCTGGGCAAAAAACTCGGCGCGGCGAGCGCGCTGGTCTACCTGCTGATCGGCCTTGCGGGCATCCCCGTGTTCACGCAGGGCGGCGGCATCGGCTATGTGCTCAAGCCGTCGTTCGGCTACCTGATCGGCTTTGTCGCCGGTGCGTTCGTCACGGGCGCAATCGCGAGAAGGGCCGGGCAGCCCTCGTTCTGGCGGCTGCTGTCTGCGGCGCTTCTCGGGCTGCTCGCGGTCTATGTGCTCGGCACAACGTATTTCTACTTTTTGAGCAACTATTATCTGGGCAACCAGGTCTCCGTCTGGACGGCGGTTCTGTATTGCTTCCTCGTGTTCGTGCCCGGCGATCTGCTCAAGAGCGTCGTCGCCGCGCTGATCGCAAAGCGCATGATACCCGTGCTGCAAAAAAACAACCTGTCCTGACGCGTGCATACAAAAAACCGGCGCAACCGCGCCGGTTTTTATTATATTACGCTCTCTCTTTGAGCAGTTTTCGAACGCGCTTCCAGTCCGGATAATACGCGTCCATGCGCCGCCAGAAGCGCTCGTTGTGCCCCGGCTCGTGCAGATGGCAGAGCTCGTGGGTGATCACATAGCGCAGGCACTCGGCGGGCTTCTGAGCGAGGCGCAGGTTGAGCGTTACGGTGCCCGTCTGTGTGTTGCAGGTGCCCCAGCGCGTCTTCATGTCGCGCACGCGCAGTTCGCCCGCGCGCCTGCCGACCGTGCGCTCGATCGACGGGAGCATCGCTCCGGCGGCTTCGTAGAGCTCCGCGCGGTACCATGCGTCCAGCGCCTTCTTGCGCGCGGCTTCGTCCGCGTCCGACTTGACCGAAAGCTCCAGCGTGTCGCCCTTTCGCTGCGCACCGACGCGCCCGTTGCGATAGAGCACCCGCAGGGTCAGTCGCTTGCCAAAATAGGCTATCTCTTCCCCATCCTCATAGTGGCACGGACTGACGCCCGCCTGCCGCGCGCGCTGTTTTTCAATCCACGCGGTGCGGCTGAGCACAAAGCGCGCAATCTCCGCCTCGCTGGTGCGCAGCGGAACATGGAGCGTAATCGTCCCCTCCGGCGGCAACACGCGCAGATACATATTCTTGATATTCTTTTTCGTTACGGTCAGCTCATATGCGCCCGCGCGCATGCGTACGGCTTTTGCCACCCGATACCCCCGCCGTTTGTTCGGCGCACCGGCGCGCTTGATGAACCCGCCGGCATGCGTTTCGTTCTGCTGCATTCTAACACCCTCCGTGCCCGCGCGTCAATCGCACCCGGTGCCCTCTCCCGCCTCGTCCTGCTCTTCCGGCGTCAGCGCGCGGATACCGAAGAGCCCGATCAACCCCGCCTCGATCGCAGCATAGAGCACGACCTCCAGTATGTCCTCACGCCACTTGTAGAGCGTAGACTCCGATACATTGAGTTCAAAGCTCAGCCGGAGCATGCGCGCGCGCACCGGCTGACTGCGCGGCAGCGGTGTATCGAGCCCGTATAAGCGGCTCATGAACCGCTCCTTCACCGGGTTGCCGGCGCGCAAATACGCACGTGCCGCGTCTATGGCGCGCTGCCAGCCGAGGATTGCGCCGCGCTCCGCACGCGGCGCCCTGCTGCGAAACGAGCGAGAATGGTTGCGCCTGTAATTGAGCAGCTGCCGTTTCGCCTCGGCGCGCAGCCGCGATAACGTGATCTCTTTCATCGGTCCTCCTCTGTTCGCGTGATGCGAACGTTTGTACGCTTATTATACGTCTTTTTACTTGGTTTGTCGCTATTTTTTTTGCTCATTTGAGAAAAAATATCAGAATTGTTTTTTTATTGATTGTTATATTCCGTCGTAATTTTCCGTTTTTTATCTTTCTCAATCGTTTTTTTACCGATAAGTGCTGTGTTATTTGAAAATGTTGCAATCCGTTCACTTGCGAACCGCTGCGCGCCGTTGCCTGCCGGGAAAAGTCGTGGTATCATAAAAAAAGGCATTTTTGGCGAACGTTTTGTTCCCGAAACATGCAGCGGTACTCGCGATTTTCGCAAATTCATCGCGCCGGTTCCGGTCGGGTTGTTCCGCCGGAAGGCGCCGTACCATATTGAGGCTTTATGTTGGAATTTTCCCGAATCACTCTTCAAAACGCCGCCGAACTGCGCCCTTATCTGGAGTCGCAGTCGTTTCGCACCTGCGACTATACCCTCGGCGCCGTGTTCCAGTGGCGCGCGTATTTTCACTCGGCATACGCAATCGTATCGGGCATGCTTGTCATGCTCGCAACCTACCCCGGCGAGGGATCCTTTTTTGTGTTCCCCGTAGGCAACGGCGACATGGACGCCGCCTTGAACGCGATTGAAGCACACGCAAAAGAGTCCGGCATGGCGCTGCGTTACTGCGCCGTTCCGGAAGAGGGGCTCGCCGTTCTGCAGGCGCGCTATGGCGAAAGCGCAATCGTTTCCACCCAGCGCGACTGGGCGGACTATCTCTACAACGCGTGTGATCTGATCAAGTTTCCGGGCAAGAAATTCCATACGCAGCGCAACCACCTCAACCGCTTTTACCGCGACAACCCCGGCGCGCAGTTCGTACCGGTGACAGAGGAAACGCTGCCGCTGGCGGTCACGTTCCTCGAGGAGTACGAGCAGCATGTTCCGCTGGACAAGGTCATCGAAGCGGAGGAGATGAAGCGCTCGAAGGAGATGCTGGCCCATTCGCTCACGCTCGGGCAAAAGGCGGGCTATATCGACGTCGCCGGAACCATCGTCGCGCTATCCGTCGGGGAGGTCGTCGGCGACACGCTCTACTGTCACGTGGAGAAAGCGCGTGTGGACTACGCTGGCTCCTATCAGGCAATTGTTTCGTGTTTCGCGCGCTATGCCGTGGAGCCGGATACCCTGTATATCAACCGCGAGGACGACTCCGGCGAGGAGCGGCTCAGATACTCGAAAATGTCGTATCGCCCAATCCGGCTGATCGATAAATATTGGGTCACAATCGAGTAACCAGGACAATATTCAACCATTATAACTTTAGGGGGATAGGAAATCATGAGGAGCGCAAAAGAGTTTCGTGATACCGCGTGGAACACGCTGCGCGGCAAGTACTGGTGGGCGGTTCTGGCCGCGTTGATCGCCGTCGTACTCGGCGGCGCAGCAGGTCAAAATCCGCTCGGTTTCCGCTATGACCCGAATCTGAGCCATGTGCCGGAGCAGATGCGGGAATTGTTTCAGGGACATTTCCAACCGGAGATCTTCACGACAGTCATCCGCCCGTTTGCGGGCATCGCCGCTGTAATCGGCAGCTTCGCGTTCGTTTACGGCGTCGGTCTGTTCATCGTCGGCAGCGCGGTGGAACTCGGCTACGATCGGTTTTTCATCTCACTTTATGAGAGCAAGGATGCGCCGAAGATCGAAACGCTGTTTTCGCGTTTTTCCATCTTCGGCAACGCGCTGCTGCTGCGCGTGCTCATGGCGGTGAAGATCCTGCTCTGGTCTCTGCTGCTGGTCGTTCCCGGCATCATCGCGGCCTACCGCTACGCAATGGCGCCGTATCTGCTCGCCGAGCAGCCGGAGCTGACCCCGTCCGAAGCCATCGAGCGCTCTAAGCAAATGATGGCTGGCAACAAAGGCCGGATGTTCGGCCTGCATCTGAGCTTCATCGGTTGGTTCCTGCTCGCTGCACTTACCTGGGGAATTGGCTTCCTCTTCCTCGCGCCCTATGTCAAAGCCGCAGAAACCGCGTTTTATCTCGAGTTGAGCGGACGCCTGCCACTGGCGGAATATGCCGCAGCACCCGTCGCGCCAGCCGCACCCGCCGCGGGAACGACCGCCGCGCCGCAGCCCGGCGAAGGCGAAACCAGCAGCCGCGAGTTCGTCTGATATCCCAAATAAAAAAAGGCGCCAAACGGCGCCTTTTTTGTTTGTTTTATTTTTTTATGGAAGAAAGCGGCTTGGAAGGCTCTTCCGGCTTGGCCGGTTCTTTGGTCTTCGACGGTTCTTCCGGCGCAACCGGCTCTTCCGGTTTTGGCTGTTCCTCTGCCTGCTTCTCTGTTTTCGGCTGGTTCGCGGCGGCTTGCTCCGGCGGCTGCGCGCAGGGGCAGGGGTCTTCCCTGTCCTTCTTGATCGGTAGGAGTGTTTGATACAGCGCGGCATACTCCCGCGACTGCTTACCCCAGTCGAAGCGCTGCGCCATGCCGCGCAGCATCATGCGCCGCCACATCTCCTTATCGTCGTTCCAATATTTTACCGCGCGCTCGACGGTGAAGAGCAGCTCGTGTGCGTTGTAGTTGGCAAACGAAAAACCGTTGCCCTCGTCGGTATACATATTATACGGTTGAATGGTGTCCTTTAACCCGCCGGTTTCTCGTACAACGGGGATGCTGCCGTAGCGCAGCGCGATCATCTGGCTCAAGCCGCACGGCTCAAACTGGGACGGCATGAGGAACAGATCGGTGCCCGCGTAGATGCGGTGCGCGAACCCCTCGTCCAGCGCGATGCGCGCGTGCACGCGCCGCGGATAGCGCCAGTTTGCCCAGTTGAGCATATCGACAAACCGGCGGTCGCCCTTGCCAAGGAAGATGATCTGCACATCGTTTCGAAGCAGATCACCCAAAATACGCTCAACAAGATCGAGCCCTTTCTGCTGAGAGAGCCGCGCGATCATGCCGATGAGCGGCACGTCCCGCTGATCCAGCGCGCATTCGCGCTGGAGGTCCCGTTTGCAGGCGAGCTTCCCTTCGAGATTGTCCGCATCGAAATGGTGCTTCAAGAAGCGGTCGTCCGCGGGGTTGAAAATCGTATAATCCAGGCCGTTGAGAATGCCGCTGAGCGTATCCCCCCGCGCGCGGAGCAGGCCGTCCAGGTTTTCTCCGTAAAAATGCGTCTTGATCTCCTCGGCATAGGTCGGGCTCACGGTGCAAATGCGATCCGAAAACACCAGCCCGCCTTTCATGCAGCTGATGCATCCGTAAAACTCGAGGTATTCATAGGTGAAATAGCGCTCGTCCAGCCCCAGCCTGCCCGCAACCTCTTTCCAGGAGAACAGCCCCTGATACTTGAGGTTGTGGATGGAGAAAACGGTGCGGATGCGCATATAATCCGCGCTGGCGGTATACTGCGTCTTGAGCAGCGCCGCAATCAGGCCCGTCTGCCAGTCGTTGAGGTGCAGCACGTCCGGAAAGAATCCGATGCGCGGCAGCGCCTCCAGTACGGCGCGGCAGAAAAACGCGAACCGCAGCCCTTCGGACAGTCCGTCTCCATAGATCTCGCTGACATAGAAAAACGACTCGTTGTCGACAAAATAGTAGGTTACTCCCTTGTCAACAAGCCGCTCGATACCACAATAGAGCTTCTCCCAGCCGAACAATATCTCGAAGCTGCAGACATGCTCCATGCGGTTTTTCCAGTATTCGTCGATCGACCGGTACTTCGGCAGAATCACGCGAACGTCGACTCCTTCCTGCCGGAGCGCGACCGGCAGCGCGCCGGCAACGTCCGCCAGTCCGCCCGTCTTGACAAACGGTACGCACTCACTCGCGCAGAAAAGTACCTTCATGGTGTTGTCCTCCGAAAAAGCCTTTGTTCCGTTTTGTCGCTGTCCCCGCGGAAAAAAGGTTAAATTACAGTGCCTTTTTTCAAAATGATCGGGAAACCCTCGTAGCCGTTGAGCGTTCTGCCGTCCCGTATCACGACGCCTTTGTCGAGGATGACATGATCCAGCCTGCTGTTTTCGCCGATGCTGACGGCCTGCATGATGATGCTGTCCTTGACCACGGCGCCGCTTTTCACGCTCACGCCGCGGAAGATGATGCTGTTTTCGACCGTGCCGTCAATCTGGCAGCCGTCGGCTACCATGGAGTTTTTGACGGATGCATTTTCGCCGTATTTTGCGCTGACCTCGTCCTTGACCTTCGTATAGATCGGATGCGCCGAATTGAACAGATCGTTTCGAACGGGCGCTTCGAGCAACGCAAGGTTGTGGCGGAAGAAATCGTTTGCCGAATCCAGCCGCGCAACATAACCGTCGTACCGGAAGCCCATGATCTTGAGCGTGTTGCACTTTTTCAGCAGAATGTCGCGCGTGAAATCATAGTCCCCGCGCGAATACGCCTCCTCAACCAGATACTCCAGCAGCAGCTTGTCCATGATCATCAAATCGCAGCTTCTGTGCGTGGAGCGCGGCGTGAAGGGGTTGAACTCCATCTCCGTCACGCGCCCGTCGGCGTCCAGCATCAGCCGCAGGTCGAGGTTCTGCTCGTCACCCGCGGTGAGATCCACCTCGTTGTAAAGCATGGTGATGTTCGCGCGCGTCTCGATATGCCGCGCGATCATCTCGTCAAACGTCATGTTGAAAATCGTATGGCTGCCGGACAGGATCACATACTCCTGCGGACAGCGGCGCACATATCCAAGGCACGAACGGATGGCGTCCACGCTGCCGCGGTAGAGTCCCGTGTTCTCCTTGGTCATGAACGGCGGGAGCATGAACAGACCCTCGCGCTTTCTGTGGAGGTCCCATTCCTTGCCGGCACCGAGGTGATCCATCAGCGAATGATAGTTTTTTTGTGCGATGAGCCCGACGCTGGTGACGCCGGAATTGACGAGATCGGAAAGGATAAAGTCGATGCAGCGGTAGCGGCCGCCGAACGGCACCGCCGCGACGGAGCGGGAAAGCGCCAAATCGCGCAGCATCGGGTTTGTCTCTCCGGTATAGATGAGGCCAAAGGCGTTACTTGTCATAGCTACCTCCCGCGCAGGTGTCCTCGGTTGCAACCGTGCCCTGCGGCAGATACGTTCCGTCCGGGATGCAGATGTCGTTTCCGACGAGCGTGATCGTGCCGGTCAGGACGTTGTCCACCTCGTCGCCAAGCCGCAGGTCGCCGCCGATCACCGCGCCCTCGCCGATGCTCGAATTCTCGCCGATAATCGACTTGTAAATCTTTGCCCCGCGACCGATCACCGCACCGGGGAACACGACGGAATCGTATATTTCCGCCTCCGGTGCGATGGACACGTTGTTAAACAGCACGCTGTGATGAACCGTGCCTTCCACACGGCAACCCTCGGTGACGAGGCTCTTCGTAACCGAAGCATTGTTGCCGACATAGTGCGGCGGCATGATGGGGTTGCGGCTGTAGATCCTCCAGTTCGGGTCGTTGAGCACGAGTTTGGGCGGCGTGGAGATGATATCCATGTTCGCCTCCCAGAGGCTCTGTATCGTTCCAACATCCTTCCAGTATCCCCTGAAGGGGTAGGCGTACGCCGCCTGCCCGCTGTTGATGATGGCGGGGATGATATCGTTGCCGAAATCGTTGGACGAATCCGGGTTCTCGTCGTCGAGCCGCATGCACTCCTTCAACTCGGCCCAGTTGAAGATGTAGATGCCCATCGAGGCTTTGTTGGACTTCGGCTGCTTCGGCTTCTCCTCAAACGAGATGATCTTGTCGTCCTCGTCCGTGTTCATGATGCCGAATCGGTGCGCCTCTTCCATCGGCACGGGCAGCACGGCGATGGTTGCGACCGCTTTTTTCTCCATGTGGAAGCGGAGCATCGCGCCGTAATCCATCTTGTAGATGTGATCGCCCGACAGGATGAGCACATAGTCCGGATCGTACTGGTCGGCAAACTCGCGGTTCTGATAGATGGCGTTGGCGGTGCCGGTATACCAGCTGCTGCCCGCCGCGGTTGCGTACGGCGGCAGCACGAACACGCCGCCGTTCATGCGGTCGAGGTCCCAGTGCTGGCCGGCGCCAATGTAGCTGTTGAGCGCGAGCGGGCGGTATTGCGTCAGAACGCCGACGGTATCGATGTCCGAATTGACGCAATTGCTCAGCGGAAAGTCGATGATGCGATACTTTCCGCCAAACGGCACGGCTGGTTTTGCCATGCTCGACGTCAGCACGCCGAGGCGGCTGCCCTGCCCGCCCGCCAGGAGCATTGCCACAATTCGTTTTTTCATGCATCTTCCTCCTGTTTCGTCCCGGTTTCCGGCAGAGGTTTCGGGGTGATATGATAGCACACCGCGCCAAACGGCGGCAGCCGCAGGCGAATGCGGCAGGGATGCTCGCCGTAGTGCTCATAAACGGACATCGTCGGCGCGTTGGGATAGTCCCCGGTGCCGCCGTAATACGGCGCGTCGCTGGAGAACACCTCGGTATACAGTCCGTAAACCGGAACGCCGATCATATAATCCGTCCATGGCATGGGTGTAAAGTTAAACGTCCAGAACAGCGCGTTGCCGTCGGCATCGACCCGCAGGAATGAAAGGATCGAGTGGATGTTGTCGTCCACGCCGCACCATTGAAATCCCGCCCAGTTGTCGTCTATTTCGTACAACGGCGGATTATCCAGATATAAGTGGTTCAGATCATGCACGTAATGATGCATCTCGGCATGCTTCGGGTAATCGAGCAGGAACCAGTCGAGCGAGTCGTCAAACTTCCACTCAATAAACTGGCCGAACTCACCGCCCATAAACATGAGTTTCTTTCCGGGATGTGCGTATTGATAGGCATAGAGCAGGCGAAGCTGCGCAAACTGCTGCCAGTAATCGCCCGGCATCTTCGAGAGCATGCTCTTCTTGCCGTGCACGACCTCGTCGTGCGAAAACGGCAGAACATAATGCTCCGAAAACGCGTAGCACAGCGAAAACGTCAGCTTATCATGATGATATTTGCGATAGATGCTGTCCATGCCCATATAGGTGAGTATGTCGTTCATCCATCCCATGTTCCATTTATAGGCAAATCCAAGCCCGTCTTCGGCGACGGGGCGCGTCACATAGGGATATGCTGAACTCTCCTCGGCAAAGAGCATCTTGCCGCCGGAGAGGTTGCCGATTGCTGAGTTAAGCTTTCTGAAAAACGCGATTGCGTCCAGATTGTCCCTGCCGCCGAAGCGGTTGGGCAGCCATTCGCCGGCCGACTTGCAGAAATCGAGATACAGCATGGCGCTCACCGCGTCCACGCGCAGGCCGTCGAAATGGAACTCCCTGAGCCAGTACATCGCACTCGAGAGCAGGAAGGACTGCACCTGCGTTTGTTCGAAGTTGAAGAGCAGCGTGCCCCACTGGGGCATCTCTCCCCTGCGCGGGTCGGGATGCTCGAACAGCGGTGTGCCGTCGAAGAGCCTGAGCCCGTGCGTATCTTTCGTGAAGTGCGCGGGCACCCAGTCCATGATCACGCCGATGCCCGCCGCATGCGCGCAGTCGACGAAATACATCAGGTCCTCCGGGTCGCCGTAGCGCGCCGTCGCGGCATAATAGCCCGTCACCTGATATCCCCAGCTCGGGTCGTAGGGATATTCCATCAGCGGCATGAGTTCGATATGCGTGTAGCCCATGTCCACGACGTAATCGACCAGCTCATGCGCCAGCTCGCGGTATCCCAACCCCTGTTTCCAGCTGCCGAGGTGTACCTCGTAGATGTTCATAGGTTGGCGGTAGTCGCTGTTGGCGTCATCCCTGCAGTCCAGATAACTCTCGTCCGACCAATCGTAATACGGCATGTCGCCGACGACGGACGCGGTGCCGTCCTCTTCCGCGCGGAACGCAAACGGATCCGCCCGCATGACGACCTCACCGGTATAGGTGCCGATTGCATATTTATAGAGATCGCCCGGGCGCGTTACGCCGATGGCGATCTCCCATACGCCGGTTTCACCGACGCGTTCCATATGATCGGCCTCGATATTCCAGAAGTTGAAGGTTCCTACAACGCTGACAAACTCGGCATTCGGCGCCCAAACAGAGAAACGATAGATTCTCTCTCCGAATTCGCCGACTCCTTCATGACAGCCGAGTTCGAGATAAGCGGCCGTAGAGACGCCGCGGTTAAAGTAGTAGAGTGCTGTTTCGTCAGAAAATTTGCTCATCCATGCTACCCCCGGGTACTACGCTTCTATGTCATCATACCATCATTTTCCAACAAAGTGAACAGGTAAGTGCCCGATTTGACAATGCGGGCGTTTGTTTTCGCCATCGTTCATGCTCCAGCTTTCGTTACCTCGCAACGAAATTTCAAACGTAAGGCGGTGTCTTCGTTTTGTCTTTCGCTTTGCAGCACATCACGCAAGCGCGAAAAAAACCACGCCGAACCTCCGGCCGAATCGCGCCGCATCGGTATGATTATGGTATAATCTTCCAATATCGCCCGGCGCTGCCGGGTAAAGGCTGAACAATCCGGGGGACACCATGGAAAATCTGCTCCTATCCTTCAATGTCGTCGCTCCTCTGATGATCTATATGATCGTCGGCGCGGTCCTGAGACGCACCGGCGTCATGGAAGAGCGCGTCATGCGCGGCGCGAACAATCTGATCTTTTACGTCACCCTTCCGCTGATGTGCTACCGCGCGATTGCGGCAAGCGATCTTGCCGTTATGTTCGATACGCCGTATCTGCTCTACATGACCATCGGCGTGCTGTTCCTCTTCACGCTGTCGGTGCTGCTCGTGCCTGTTTTTTGCAAGCAGGACAACCGCAGGGGTGTGCTCGTCATGGGTATTTTTCGTTCAAACGACGCAATCTTTGGCCTGGCTGTCGCCGCAACGCTGCTGGGTGAGGGGAACCTCGGGCTGATGTCCGTCGCCATTTCGCTTTGCGTGCCGCTCTACAATCTTCTGTCTGTCGTCATCATGGAGCGCTACCGCGGAGAACGGATCCGGTTCGGCAGGGTGCTCTTCCGCATTTTCACCAACCCGATCATCATTGGCTGTATTGCGGGATTTGCCGCCAACCTGCTGCGTCTTGAGCTGCCGACACTGCTGCAAAAGCCGCTGGACGGGTTCGCATCCGTCACGACGCCGCTGGCGTTTACGCTGCTCGGCGGCACCATCTCGTTTTCCGCGCTGCGCAGGAACCGCGCGGCGGTCATCGCCGTATCTCTGCTGCGTTTGCTCGTGATTCCCGTCCTCGCTTTAACCGCGTTCCTTTTGCTCGGTTTTCGCGGGGAGCACGTTGTTGTCGCGCTCGTCGTCTTCGGCGCGCCGGTGGCGATGGTCACCTATACGATGTCTGTCGTGCTGGAAGCGGATGCGGAACTGGCCGGCACGCTGGTCGCCGTAACGAGCGCGCTGTCGATCGTATCCATGTTTCTGTTTGTCTTCGTGCTCAAGCAGCTCGCATTCATCTAACCACACAGCATTTTTCGGGAGAATCGAACCATGACAAAAAGATTATTTGACCAGGACAGCCATTTGACCCAAGCGGAGAGCGTCGTCGTCTCCTGCGTCGCCGCCGGCGATGCGTTCGACGTTGTGCTCGACCAAACCGTGTTTTTTCCGGAGGGCGGCGGTCAGCCGTCCGATACGGGCACGCTCGGCGACGCGCTCGTTTCCCATGTGCGTGAAGAGGGTGGAGAGATCTATCACCGCGTCGACCGCGCGCTTACGGTTGGATCCGCCGTAACGGGAAGCATCGACTGGGCGCGCCGCTTCGATTTCATGCAGCAGCACACCGGCGAGCATTTGCTCTCGTTTTCGTTTTATCATCTGTTTTCGGCCAGCAACATCGGCTTTCACCTTGCAGTCGATTACGCTACCATCGACTTTGACAAGCCGCTCTCCAGCGAGCAGATCGCCGCGGCGGAACTGCTGGCAAACCAGTTCGTCTGGCGCAACCTGCCCGTGTCCGTCACATATTACGAGGACGAGGAGGCGGTGCAGGACCTTCCCCTGCGCAAACAGGCGGAGGGGTTGGCGCCGCCGATCCGCGTCGTCGCAATCGAACACGCGGACATGTGCACCTGCTGCGCGCCTCACTGCTATCACTCCGGCGAAGTCGGCTCCGTTTTCGTTGCGGATGCGTCGAGCTACAAGGGCGGTACGCGCATCACCTTCTTCTGCGGCGAGCGCGCGCTGAAGTTGCACCGCGCACAGCACGACACCCTCGATGCCATCGCGCGCCGGTTCTCCCGCCCGCGCGAGGAGGCGCTCCTGGCCGTGAAGAAACTTTCCGACGATTACGGCGCGCTCAAGAAGCGCGAGCGGGAGCTGATTCGCGATTTGAATGGCTATCTTTCTGCGGAGCTGCTCACCGCCGCCGCACAGGCGGGAAAATGCCGCGTTGTAGTACATTTTATGCGCGGGCTGGACGCGGCGCGGCTCAAGGATTTAGCGCAGGCCGTGTCAAAAGAAAAAACACTCGCCTTGCTCATGAGCGAGCACGAGGGGCGGCTGTTCTATGTGCTATCCGCGGGGGAGCAATTCCCGCTGGACGTCTCCGAACTCATTCCGGCCGTCAACGCGGCGGCAAACGGAAAGGGCGGCGGGCGCGGCACGCTTGCGCAGGGCACCGCACCCTCTCCCTCCGGCGCGGAGGCAGCAGCGGATCAACTGCGCGATTACTTCATCCGGCGGTTGTCCGCGCTGAAATAAGATTACAAAAAACGCCCGCAACGATGCGGGCGTTTTTGTTTGGACACGATCAGATTCCTTTGAACAGTGTTCCGAGGAAAAGCAGGCCGTATGCCGCGGTCATGACCCAGAAGTCGTTCGACCGGATAAATCCGCCGATGAAAGGAATCCCAACAAACTTGCTCAGGATCGCCAGCGCGGCGAGCACGAGAGCGATCAGCCAAATAACGGTTTTCGGTGCGCTTAGTTTCATGTGATTCAACTCCTTTTTATTTTATGCTACCACACTTGCATTCCGGAAAAAGTAGTTTAGTCACTGATTACTTTTTTCTTTCTCCGGTTCCTGTTTGAGAAATCGGCTGCCCGATAGCAGGGCGACCGCTTTTTGTCGTTACAGGTCCTTGACGAAGCAGCGGCGGCGCTTGTGCTGTACGCCATTAAACCGATCCCACTGCGCGAGGATATTGTCGTTGATCTCGAGCATCGGCCCGGTCTCCGCATACTTGACGCCGCTTTTAATGACCTTGTGCTGCATGTCATTGAGCACGACGGCGTTGACACCCTGCCCCTGCAGATCGGGACGAACCGCAATGAGCAGCAGGTCGACCGTGTCGTTTTTCCCTTTGAGCGCCTTGAGCAGATGGATCCATCCGAACGGAAGCGTCTTGCCCTGCATCTTTTGCATCGCTTTGTCCAAGCGGGGGCAGCAGATGCCGAACGCGACCATCTCGCCCTCTTCCGTGTAGACGAACGACGTGGTGCGCTTGTCCACCATCGGCCGAAACTCGCCGACGTATTTCGCGATCTGCGCCGGGGTCAGCGGAATCATGCCAAAGAGCGTGTACGCGTCGTTGTAGAGCTTGAACATGTCGTTGATCAGCTCTTTGAGCGGTTTATCGCCCATGTTTACGACGTGCAGCTTCTTGCGTTTTTTCACATACTCCGCCACACGCACGAGCGAGTCGATAGGCTCGGTCGGCAGCGTCAGGCGCATCTCCAGCCAGTCCACCTCTTTGCCGTATCCGCGCCGCGCAAGGTGCTCCGGGTAGTAGGGGTGGTTATAGTAGGTGTGAAAGAGGCTCAGTTGATCAAATCCTTCGATCAGCATGCCCTCGCGGTCCATGTCCGAAAAGCCCAGCGGACCGTGCACGGCCTCGCAGTCGAGTTCCCGCGCCCACGATTCCACCGTGTCAAACAGCGCGTCCACAACCTCGTCGTCGTCGATAAAATCGACCTGCGTGAAGCACATATACTTTTTGCCGAATGTCGCGTTCGCACGGGTATTGAATATTCCCTGTATCCTGCCTACGATTTCTCCGTCCCGGCAGGCGAGAAACGCTTTGGATTCGCAAAACTCGAACGCCGGGTTTTTATCCTTTTGCATGTCGGCTACCTGACTTGAGAGTATGTCCGGCACATAGTAAGGATTCCCCTTGTAGAGCTTGAGCGGGAACTCCATGAACTTGACCAAGTCCCTCTTGGTCACGGCTTCCTTAATCGTTACCACCAATTCCATCCCCCTGATTTCAATTGATTTATTCTTTTTTCTTCACGGTGTTGTCCGGCTCGGGTGCAAGACCCTGCTGCGCTCTGAGCGCCGCCGCCTTTTTCCGCTTGTTCTTTTTATGCAGTATGATCGGCAGCCCGATGAGCAAGAACAGCAGGCCGACGGGAATTGCCGCAACGGCAATGAAGATGCCGATCGCGCCGACCGCATTGACGATAAAGCGCAGACTGTTGGTAAACCCGCGGGACATCTTATCCCATACGTCAGAGGCTTTCCAGAGCTGGATGAGATCCTTCTCGCCCTCCACCGCGGTCAAGGGTGTGCGGCTGATGTTGACGTTGAGCGTTGCGTATGCAACGAGATTATCCCAGAGGTTCATCTGGGCAGTATAGCTCTCAATGTCCGAACGAACTCTGGTAAGGCTCTCCCGAACGGCGAGGATATCCTCAACGGTTTCACACTTGGCGAGGATCTCAAGCAGCTGCTGTTCCTCCGCCTTGGCGTTATCGAGCCGCGCCTGCATGTCGTAGTACGACAGCGAGATGTCGTCCGAGCTCAGGCGGTAGTCGTCCACCTTGCCCAGCTCGTTTGCCGCGGTTATGAGTTCGTCCAGCTTTTCCGCCGGAACCTTCAGCGTCGCGGTTGCGTAGTTTGCCCCGCGTTCGTCCGTCGAGGTATACGAACCAGAGACATATCCGCCGAGCGCTTTGGCTTTGGCGACGAGCGTGTCCAGCGAGAGCGCCGGATCGTCCGTCGTCAAGTTCATGTTCGCCGTATACACGATCTTTCGCACGTTGAAGTCGCCCGTCTGCTCCACCGCGTTGTTGGAGACGGCTTCTCCTGCGGCGCTTTCGGGCATCGGTGCGTAATCCGCGGATTCCTCCATCATGGCGCCGTCGTATGCCGCCGCCGGTTCGCTGTACATGGCGCCGCTCGAGACGGAGCTCTTTGCCGCGCAGCCGAGGGTAAAGAGCATCACCGCGCAGAGAACGAGTGCAATATGGGTACGTTTGAGTTTCATATCGTTTACTCTCCTCTTTCTTCGTTGTCGGTCAGTCAGGTGTCAGAGCAAAAACCAAACACAGACTTCTTCAGATTGCGTATAGGATACCACATTTCGTTTAAAAAGAACAGCAGCGGAGCGTTGCGCACCGCAGCGCACAGAGTGGTCTCGCCAAATCAAACGCCGCCATCAGGCGGCGTGTGTAACCGATACTATTGCGTCATCCGGCTGGTGTTTCACCAGAGATCTCCTGTACCCCAGTACCCGTTGAAGCGGACGGCGTGCTCTCGTCGGCAATGCGGCAGCTCACGAGCATCAGCCCTTCCCCGCCGTTCGGCGGCACAACGCAGAAGGATACGATCCTGTCTGCGGAGGAAAGCTTGACGTTGCTGAAAAAGGCGGACGTTTCGTGCAGATCGTCGATAAAGGACAGGAAGGACGCTTCCGTCTCAAACGAGATCGGAATCGCGCTGCGCACGCCTTCCATGCGTGAACAGGCGAATACGTCCAGCGTCAGACGCCGCCCGTCGGTCAGGTCGAGAATAATCTGCGGATGGCGCGATACATAGTTCGGGTTTTCATACTCCCAGAGGAAGCCGAACATCGCGCCGCTCTTGAGCGCGTGACCATAAACGAGCGTATGACGGTCGGAAAAATCCCCGGTGTTGCCGGCGTCGATAAACGGCGTGCCGAGCTTGTTCTTCGTCCCGTCAAAGCGATGTGTCAGATAATAGGCGTTGTCCGTCGTCTTCACAACCGGAAGGCTGATCGCCGCGTCGTCCACGCGCACCCAGGCGCAGATTTCGGGGTTCTCGGCCGAAAGCACGGAAAAGTCCACCCTATCGTCAACCACTGTTTTCTCCGCGAGCGCCGCGTAATAATGGTTGCCGATGGTCGTCCCCATCGCAAGATACGCAAGCCGACCGGCCCCGTACAGCACGGCGAGCACGATCATGCCGAAGATCACGTACAGCACGCCTGTGATAATATCCGCTTTTGTTCTGGATCTGCGTTTTTTCCGCTTCATAAGCGCAGTATAAACCAAACAAAGCCGCATTGCAACGCGAATGCATAACCGCACCGCGCGATACAGCCGGCCGGCCACGCGCGTTGCGTAAAAAAAGCCGTAATCATACAGCTTTTTTGTGTTGTTTCACGATCGTAAAAATTCTGTGAATGCCCGCTTTATACAATTTGTCCGCCGTTTTCAGGTCGATCAAAGCGGTTTTGCGCGGCTTTCCAGAAACGCTTTTGCTTTTCTCGCGACGACGATCTCCTCGTTTGTCGCAATGGCGAAGATCCGTGTGCGCCCGCCCGCGCCGGTGAGCTCGCAGTCCGGCTTTGCAACCTCGTTTTTCGCTTCGTCCAGCACGATGCCGCAAAACGCCAACCCTTCGAGCGCCTTCCTTCTGGTGAGCGGACTGTTCTCGCCGATGCCGCCCGCAAACGAGATGGCGTCCACGCCGCCCATCGCGGCGGCATACGCGCCGATCTGCTTGCGGATGTTGTAGCAGTAGCTTTCCACGGCGATTTTCGCGTCCTCATTCCCCTCCGCGGCTGCGTCCTCTACGTCCCGCATGTCGTTGGAAACGCCGCTCATGCCCAAAAAGCCGCTCTCGCGGTTGAGCATGGTCTCGACCTGTTCGAGCGTATAGCCGCAGTCCTTCATCAGATAGATCGGGATATACGGGTCGATGTCCCCGCAGCGATTGTTGTGCATCACGCCGCACTGCAGCGAAAGGCCGAGGTTGGTGTCGACCGACTTGCCGTTGACCACGGCCGCGAGCGAGCCGCTGCCGCCCAGGTGGCAGGAGATGAGCTTGAATTCTTTCGCGCCCATCAGCTCTGCCGTGCGCCGGTAGACATATTCATGCGACGCGCCGTGAAACCCGTAACGGCGGATGGCGTACTTGCGCGATACCTCGATCGGAATCGAGTAGAGATACGCCTCCGGCGGTATGTCCGCGTGAAACCCCGTTTCAAACGAGCCGACAAGCGGGGTATCCGGCAGCACATCCCGAAACTGGCGGATCGCGGCGATATACGGCGGGTTGTGGCTGGGCGCAACGGTGTTGAATGCCGCCATGGCCGCGAGCACGTCCTCGTCGAGCAGCTGCACGCCGGTGACGCCCTTTGCATGCACCACCTTGAACGCAACGCAGTCGAGCTGATCCATAGAACCGATCTGGCGCGCCAACAACGCACCCTGCATGAGCCGGATGCCCGTTGCGTAGTCTGGAATCGGGATGATCTGCTTTTGCGCCTCTTCACCCGCGTCCTTGTGCGTCCAGGCGCCGGATTGCGCGCCGACGCGCTCCATCTTGCCTTCGGCCAGCGTCCGCTCCGCCTCGTCAAACGCAAAGAGGCGGTATTTCAACGACGTGCTGCCGACATTGCAGACGAGGATTTTCATGTGCTGCGCTCCTTATATATCCGTATGTACGCCGTTATACGCGCACGATATAGTCCGCCTTGCGCGGCGCGGGTTCGGGATATGCGCCGTCGATATAGCCGAGCACGACGTGGCCGACGCCGGCGTAATCGCCCTCGATGCCCCATTTCTTCAGCAGCGCTTTGCCCTCGTCGCTTTCGAACTCCTCCTTCGCGCGGTGGATCCAGCAGGAACCGAGGCCTACCGCATGGGCCGCGTTGAGCAGCGTTGTGATCACCGCAGCGCCGTCGAGCATGTAAGTCGGCCGCGATTGGTCGGCGAGCACCACCAGCACGGTCGGCGCGCCGTAAAACGGGTCGCTCGGGTTGTTGTTGACCGCCGCGTTCATGGCGGACAGCTGCTTCACCGTATCGGGATCCTGCACCGCTACGATGACGGGCGACTGGCGCCCGCTCGCCGTCGGCGCATATGTTCCCGCCTCCAGCACCTGCTCGAGCAATGCAGAATCGATCTGTTCCGGTTTGTATGCGCGCACGCAGCGGCGCGTTTTGAGATTGTTCAATGCTTCATTCATCGTTCTCTTCCTCCTGTGTTCTGAGCTTTCGTTGCATTCTGCTTTTTGTCCTGTTCCAACAACTCCGTGTGCGTTTCGCTCCGGATAAACGTTGTGATGGTTTTCAACCTTCCGCGCGGCGGGTGTTCCGCGTCTTTTGCATATGTCAGCCCCAGGCATTCATACAGCGCGTAATGCGGCTGAAGGCGTTTCCGAAAGTCCGAATATCGTCTGCCGGCGCGGGCCGTCCAGCCCGTCTCCGCCGTTACGGCGAGGCGCGGCAGTGTGTTGAAAAAGAGCTTCGCTTCCGAATCGATCCACTCCGTCCAGATCGCCGCTTCTACGCCGAGAATGCTGCCTTTGCTTCTCTTGTGTACGCCACCCAGGTTGGGGTTGAAGCGATAGGTTTTCTTCAGCGGCGTCGCGGCATAAGGATAATCGTAATACACCCGTGTAATCGGGCTCAAAATCGCTTCCCCGCCCGCGTTGACATAGCGCGCAATCTGCGCCGGGCCCGCGTGCGTCAGCGGCGTCCAGTATTGCACGATCGCCCGCTCGGTCAGCGTGTCGCATACCCCGTCGTTCCAAACGACGGCGCGCCGCCCGCGCGACTCGATATGGCCGATCACGCGGTTGAGAAAATAACCCTGCAGTTCGCGCTCGTCCTTCAGCCCGTGTTTGCGCCGCGCCGCCTGGCATTTTTCGCAGCGCTTCCAGTCCGCTTTGAGCGCCTCGTCCCCGCCGATGTGGATGTATTCAAAATCGAAGACATCCATTACCTCGTCCAGCAGCGCGAAGAGAAAGTCATATGTCTCCTCACTGCCCGCGCAGTAGAGTTTTTTGGAAAAGTCCGTCACGCCGAACCGCGTCGCGACCTGCACCGGGTCGGGAAAACACGCCAGCTCCGGATACGCCGCCATGACGGACAGCGCGTGGCCGGGCATGTCGAGTTCGGGTATGATTTCAATGCCCCGCGCTCTGGCAAAGCGCACCAGTTCCCGCAGCTCCGCCTTGGTATAAAAGCCTCCGTGCGGTTTGCCGTCCTGTGTGCGCGCACCGTTTCTTTTCTCAAGCGTGCTGGTGCGCCATGAACCGACGCTGTTGAGCAGAGGAAAGCATTCGCTCTCAAAGCGGAACCCCTGATCGTCCGTCAGGTGCAGATGCAGGCGGTTATATCGATAATACGCCAACAAATCGACGAGCGTTCTGAGCGTTTCCATCGGGAAAAAATGACGGCTCACGTCGATCAAGAGTCCGCGCCAGCCTCCGCGCGGCTCGTCCTCGACCATGCAATACGGCAACAGGCCGCCGCTCTCCGCAGCCAACTGCGAAACCGTGGCGGCCGCATGCACGGCGCCGGCCTCGCCGCCGGTTTCGACGGTGATGCCGCCTTCGCCTGCGTTGAGCGTGTATCGCTCCGCCGGAAACGCGGTGTTCTTTGAAAATCTGATCACTGTTCCGCCGGATGCGGGATTGTCCTCGCCCAGCGAGAGCATGGCGAGCACGCCTTCCCGCGCGCCCTCGAGCGCACTGTCCATCTGTACTGCCCTGCGGTCAAACGCAGCAGCGCCTTCATAACGGTTCATCGAGCGAACCTGTGGTATCGGCATCATCATCCTCCGTCTGTTTTTTTCCTCTGTTATATGTAAGGATACGAATTTCATTATACCGCGCCCTCCGGCTTACGGCAACGCCGCGCGCGTGATATACTGGTTAAAACAGCCCGTCGGGCGGCATCGGAGGCGTAAAAACGATATGTTTCTTTCCATCCTCAGGCGCGTCGCGCCGATTCCGGAGTTAACGAAGTTTGAGCGGTATCTCTTCATCGGCCCGCATCCGGACGATATCGAGGTCGCCTGCGCGCCGACCATCCGCGCGCTGAGAGAAGCAGGCAAGCAGGTTTCTTTTCTCGTCGTCGCGGACGGGCGCATGGGTGCGCTCGACCCCAAGCTCTCCGGCGACGAACTGGTTCAGCTCCGCCAAACCGAATCGCTCGCATCGGCTCGTCTGCTCGGCGTGACGGACGTAACGTTTCTGACGTTTCAGGACGGCGGTATGTACCGCGTTGAGGACGCTGCCTGCGAGATTGCAAAACAGATCGTCCGGCTCAAGCCGGATGCGGTGTTCGCGCCCGATCCGAATGTGATCAGCGAATGCCATGCCGACCACCTCAAGGCGGGACTTGCTGCAAAGATGACCGCGTCCATGACCCCGTTTGAAAGCGTGATGCGGAGCATCGGCTCCTCCGGCAGCCACGCGATCCAAGCGCTCGCGCTGTACTATACCGACAGGCCGAACGCCTATGTTTCCATCAAGAAACATTTCTTCGCGCGCACGGAAGCGCTCGCCTGCCATAAAAGCCAGTTTGACGAGCAGGCGATCAAGGATATCACGATGTATTTTAAGCTGCGCTCTACGAGATTCGGGCTCAGGCGGTTGAAGGGGATGTGCGACGGCTACCGCGCGCTCGCGCCGGTGCATATGCACTGCTTTCCCGAGGCGGCGGAGTGGGTGAGGTAAGCAGCAATGTCTCCCGGACAACAAGCAAAAACAACGCGCCCGTTACCGGACGCGTTGTTTTTTTCAAACGTGATTACGCGTTAAACCGTTCCTGCAGATCGCGGTTGCCGATCTGCTCGATCATGTTGTCATAGTAGTCCTCGTCGATGAAGAACTTCTTCTTCTGGACATACAGCGAGATGAACAGCAGAATCGCAGGCAGAATCGTCGCCGCCAGGCGGACCCAAATGCGCATGGTGTCCGTCCGCTTGTCGCGGAAGTGGAGGTTTGCCGCGCTCTCGCCGCCGCTCGCGAGGTCGTCGATCTTGAGCGAATACACGCCGTTTTCCGCAGAGATAGACGCCGCGTCAAACGTGCCGAGTCGTCCCAGCTCCCGCTGTTCCCCGTCCGCCGTGGTGAGCACCACCATCGCGTCGCTCAGTGCGGTTACATAAGCCGGGTCGAGCTGGAACTTGCTGACAAGGCTGTCCGCCGCAATCATTCCGCCGACTGTATCGGCAGCCGCCTGATACGCGTCCGTTCCCGCCGTCAATCCCTCAAACTCGGGCAGATAGCCCTGCACCTGTGAAATATAGTACGCTTGCTCGGCGGGGGTGTGCTTGTCGAAGAAGTCGCGCTGGGTCTCCAGCGTGCTGATCGACTGGCTGAGCAGGAACGTGCCGGAGATCGCCAGCACGATCGTGACGATCAACGTGTGCATGGCGGCGGCGAACTTCGCCATAAACGGGCGGAGCGTGGAGACGACCGCCTCGTTGCGCTCGCCGTATTTAAAGTCGTTGTATTCCACGCAGTTGGCCATGTTGATGATGCAGGTCATATAGAAGAGGCCCTGCCCAGCGGCGACCATGACGCAGAACGCACACAGCAGCGCAATGTTGAACGGCAGAATCGGGAGCCAGCCCATCAGCGCGATGAGCACATAGCCGATTGCCGCAACGATGATGCTCACGTTTTGCAAACGCTTTCTGCCGAGCTTGTTGACCACCAATGGATACAGCGCGTTGACGGCGACGGTCGTGATGCCGTATGCCACGACCACATAGAAGTAAAGCGTGCCGTTATAGCCAATTTCCAGATACAGCAGGTTGGCGGCAAGCGCGATGAGCATCGTGCTGCCAACGTTGTAAAAGAGCATCGAGAGCGTCATCCAGAGCACCTGATCGTTTCGCGCGATGGTCTTCCACATCTTTTTCATCGAGATATGCTCATTCTTCTCGTTCGCTCTGCGCGGCGGCTCCTTGACCGTAAAGAACAGCAGCGCTTGGCAGCCGATAAACACGGCGGCAACGAGGATGCCGACGAAGCGGTAGCCCGCGCGCATGTCGCCAACGGTGACCTGCGGAATGATGCCCTGCGCGAGGATGGCGCCGACGCCGGCAAACAGCACCGTGAGCGTCGTAATGGTGTTGCGCTCCTTCTTCACGCTCGTCAGACTCGGCAGCATGGCCCAGTAACCGATGTCATTCATGGTAAACGTCGATTCCCAGAGCAGGTACATAATCGTCATGAACACCACGAACCGCCAGCCGGGAATGCTCTGCACATTGAACATCGTGATGATCACGAGTCCGCAGAGAATGCCGCCAAGCAGGATCCAAGGCCGGAACTTGCCGCTCTTGAAATGCGAGCCTTCGATGATTGCGCCCATGAGCGGGTCGTTCAGCGCGTCCCAGATGCGCCCGCCGACGCCGATGATCAGGCTCAGTGTCGTAAACTGCGCGAGCGTGAGCGACACGCCGAACTGGATGTAGATCAACAGAAACGAGTCGATGAGCGCATAGCTCATATCGCGGCCGATGCCGCTGACGGAATAGAACCATTTGTTACGGTTAAACGTCTTTCGGCGAAGCAGTTCGGCTTCGCTGATTCCGTCCGGCACGCCGGCGGCTGCTGGTTTTGTCTCCATGCTGCAAGCTCCCATCCGATTAAATTGTTTCATATATAAAGATATCGCGATTTGATCGTTCGGTCGGGCGACCGTCTGAATCAGCGTACCATATCCCGCGCCCGATGACAATGGTTCGCGCGCGTTTCTGTTCCGATCAAACGGGCCTTTTTTTGCACAATACGCAAAAAAAGAGCGGTGTTACCCGCTCTTGATCAAAAACTGCTCGAATTACAGCTCGATCTGACCCGTATAGACGATCTCGGCCGGGCCGGTCATGTATACGTGGTTATCCTCCGCCCAGTCGATATGCAGCGTGCCGAGTTCGATGTTGATGTCCACGCTGCGCGCCGTGCGCCCGTTGAGAAAACTCGCAACCGCGGCGGCGCTTGCGCCCGTGCCGCAGGCGAGCGTCGGGCCGCAGCCCCGCTCAAAGGTGCGCATTTCGAGCGTGTTCTCGTCGATCACGCGCGCAAAGTTCACGTTGGTGCGGTTGGGGAACACGTCCGCGTGTTCGATGTCCCAGCCCATCCCCATCCATTTGGGGTCTTTCGGGTCGTCCACATAGATCAATGTGTGCGGCACGCCGACGAGCACCGTCGTATATTGCAGCGTTTGGCCCTGCACGCTAAGCTCCCTGCCAACGCAGCGCCCTTCCCCGACGACGGGAATCTCCGCGCACTCCAGATATGGTTCGCCCATGTCGACGGTGACGCCGCTGACCGCGCCGCCTTGGAACACGAGTTTGGGGCGCATCACGCCCGCAAGCGTCTCGACGCCGAACTCGCTCTTGTCCACGATGCCGCGCTCATAGACATACTTGGCAAAACAACGGATGCCGTTGCCACACATCTCCGCCTCGCTGCCGTCCTCGTTGACGATGCGCATGCGGATATCCGCCTTGTCGCTCGGCAGAACGATCAACAGCCCGTCCGCGCCGATTCCCGTCTGCCGGTGGCAGAGGCGCGGCGCAAGCGCGTTGTAGTCCCTCGTTTCCGCTCTGCCGTCTATAATGATAAAATCGTTTCCAAGCCCGTGTACTTTCGTAAACTGCATGCCTTGCTTACTCCTTTATCCTGCTCGTCAACCGCCCATGATCTCGACAAACGCTTCGTCCGCATAGCTGCGCACCGCCGCCTCAAGCCGCCGGTAAGCGGACAGAAACCGCGCGGCTTCCGGGGTGAGTTCCGCGCCGCCGCCGCCTTTACCGCCCGTAACGGATTTGAGCAGCGGAAAGCCCAGGTTCTCCTCCGCGATTTTTACGATCTTCCAGGCCTTGCTGTAGGCCATCTCCATCTCGATGGTCGCCTTGCGCAGGGATTTTAACCGGTCAACGCGCTCCAACAGATCCGCGACGCCCGGGCCGAAGCATTTCACTTCGCCGAAGATGCGAACGCCTACCTGACAGCGAAGGTGTTTTTTTGTCATGTCCGCCTCCATTTGTCCAGCCGCGGATGCGGCGGTTTCGCGCATTGTGCCGGACGTGTATATGCATCCGGTCAGCAGAATCAGTAATTTTGATTTTTACATTATACCACACCGTGTCATCACGCAAAGCGCGCCGCATGCAAGTTTACATTTTAAATACCCTTTGGGCAAATTTTCGCTCCCGGCCGACAGAATCCGCCCGTTTGCCGCCGCCGTTATTGACAGCGCGGGAACCTGCGGCTAAACTTGCGGTATGGCAGAGCCGTTTGACAGCGAAATCCGCGCCCGCATGGCCGAAGCGCTGGGCAGCGCGTTCGGGATGCTCATCGACGCGCGCAGGATTCATCTGCCCGCGCGCGCGGCCGACGCAAGCTTCCGCCCGCCGCAGGGCGCTTCTCCCTCGTCCGTGCAGCCCGCCGATATCGGCGCGCTCTACGGCGTGCCGCTGGTCGAGCAAATCCGCATAGTGAACGGCTGGCAGCTCTTCACGTTCTCCGGCGCTTTTTTTGACGCGCTCACAGCAAGGGTCAACGAAAAACTGCCGCTCCCCGCTCACGACGGCGGCGTATATGCCGTCAACCGTATGCTCGCCCTTGCGCGGCACGGCGGCTCCGGCTGTCCGGATCTTCCGGCGGCGCGCCGCGCGCTGCTGCTGGCCGTCTCCGCGCACGAAAGCCGCGCGGCATACCGGCGGGCGACGCAGGCGGCTTTGATGTTGTTTCACAACGTCCCCACTCGTGAGAGAGGCGCGTTGCTGTCCGAAAGCGGATCCCTCGGCGGCGCGCTCGCCCGGCTCCTGTTTGCCGCACGCGGGAACGGAACAGAATAAATCTTTCGCAACAGCCAACGCCGTTATGATACTTAAATTATGATACTTTAATAAAGGAGACGATGTTATGCAAATCACCTGGTACGGGCATTCCTGCTTTCTTCTCACCGCCGAAAGCGGCTATTCCATATTGACAGACCCCTGCGATCAGGAAACGGGGTATGAACTGCACGACATTGTCTGCGATGCGGTGACGATCAGCCACGAACACGGCGACCACAACTGCCTGACCACTGTGAAAGGCCAGCCGCTCGTCATCCGTACGCCCGGCGAGTACCGCGCGGGCGAAATAGAGGTAACGGGTTTCCCGTGTTTTCACGACGAAGCGAGAGGCGCGCGCCGCGGCAACAATACCGTGTTTCGTTACCGCATCGATAAGCTCAACCTGCTGCACCTGGGCGATTTGGGCCATATGCTCTCCGACGAGACGATTGCGCAAATCGGGAACGTGGACATCCTGTTCGCGCCCATCGGCGGTGTGTTTACCATTGGCGCCAAGGCCGCAACCGAGCTTGCCGACAAGCTCCATGCGCGGGTACTCATCCCCATGCACTACAAAACGCCCGCGCTGCACTTCGACATCGAAGGCCTCGAGCCGCTGCTGGCCGCAAACGCGAACCGCCATGTGCACCACCTCAACGCAAACACCGTCTCGCTCTTCTGCGACACGCTCGGAGAAGACAGGCTGATCATCCTCGACTACAAGCGATAAAACCGCTGAATTTCAGGCGTAAACAGCTGCACCCGCCCGGGGACGTATTCCCGGGCTTTTTTGTTTGGCCGGTATGCTTTTTTTGCCCGGCCGACCTTCCGGATTCCGTTGCGCCGGAACAAAATTAACGATCTGTAAACTCGCAATATGTAGCATGTTGCGTACTTGCCTGACACCACATATAGTGATATGCTTAGTCTGCGCCTGAAGGGGCGCCTTCTCATCTGCAAACGGTGAAACGTAAAATTTTATCATAAATCAAAGGGGCGGGGATTTCTATGTCACTCAACGGTATCAACGAAAACGCAATGAAAGTGCTTGAAAAGCGCTATCTGGCAAAGGACGAGACAGGGCGCGTCGTCGAGGACGTCGAAGGGCTTTTTTCGCGCGTGGCGCGCGCCGTCGCCGCGGCGGACGCAACCTATGACAACGCCGCGGACGTCGATGCCGTTGCGGACCGGTTTTACGCGCTGATGACCTCCCTGCGCTTTCTGCCCAACTCGCCGACGCTGATGAACGCCGGTCGTCCGCTGGGCCAGCTCTCCGCCTGCTTCGTGCTGCCCGTTGGCGACAGCATGGAGGATATCTTTGAGGCGGTCAAAAACGCCGCGCTGATCCATAAGTCCGGCGGCGGCACGGGATTCTCGTTTTCGCGGCTGCGCCAGAAGGGCGCGACCGTCCGCTCCACCGGCGGCGTCGCCAGCGGGCCGGTGAGCTTTATGCGCGTGTTCAACGTCGCAACCGAGGCCGTCAAGCAGGGTGGCACGCGGCGCGGCGCGAACATGGGCATCCTGCGCGTCGACCACCCCGATATCCTGGAGTTCATCCGCTGCAAGAGCGACACGAGCGACATCAACAATTTCAACCTTTCCGTCGGCATCACGGAGGCGTTTATGCGCGCCGTCGAAGCGGGCGAACGCTATGACCTGATCGACCCGAAGACGAAGCAGCCCGTGTCCAGCCTCTCCGCGCGGGACGTGTATGACGAGATCATCGACGCGGCCTGGCAGACGGGAGAACCAGGCATCGTATTTCTCGACCGGCTCAACCGGGACAATGTCGTCCCCTCGGTCGGCGAGATCGAAAGCACAAATCCCTGCGGCGAACAGCCGCTGCTGCCGTTTGAGAGCTGCAACCTCGGCTCCATCGACCTGGTGACCATGCTCAAAACTGAGGACGTTAAGACGCGCTTCGACTTCGATCTGTTAAAGGACACGATCGAAGAAGCCGTGCATTTTCTCGACAACGTGATCGACGTCAACAACTATCCGCTCGAACAAATCGGCGAGATGACGAAGAGCACCCGCAAGATCGGTCTCGGCGTCATGGGGTTTGCGGACGCGCTGCTGGCGCTCGGTATCCCTTACGATTCCGCGGAGGGCGTCGACTTCGCCGAGCAGGTGATGTCGTTTATCGAAGAAGAAGGCCATGCGGCGAGCCGCCGCCTCGCAAAAGCGCGCGGTGCGTTTCCGCTCTTTTCCGTCAGCACGCTCGCTTCCGATGAACCGATCCGCAATGCGACCGTCACCACCATTGCGCCGACGGGTACGCTCTCCATCATCGCAGGCTGCTCCTCCGGCGTAGAACCGGTGTTTGCGTATGTCTATATCCGCAACGTCATGGGCGGCACGCAGCTGGTTGAAGCAAACCCGCTGCTGATGGATAAACTCCGCACGCTCGGGCTCGACAGCGAGGAGATGCTGCGCCGCATCGCCGCGGAAGGGACGATTCAGCATATCGAGGAGATTCCGGAAGAAATTCGCCGCGTGTTCGTCTGTGCGCACGACATTACGCCGGAGGCACATGTGCGCATGCAGGCCGCGTTCCAGCGGCACACGGACAACGCCGTGTCCAAAACCGTGAACTTCCCGTATTCGGCGACGCGCGAGGACGTCCGCGAGGTTTACCTGCTCGCCTACCGCGAAGGGCTCAAGGGCGTCACCATCTATCGCGACGGAAGCCGCGCGGGACAGGTGCTCAACATCGGCAGAGTCAACGACAAAAAAGCCGATTCGGACAAGCCGGAGCTGGAAGCACCTCTGCCGGAGAACTATGGGAAGATCGAACCGCGCCCGCGCCCGCTTGTGACCCGCGGGTTCACGGAGAAGATGAGCATCGGCTGCGGTACGCTTTACGTCACCGTCAACTACGATGAAAACGGCATCTGCGAGGTGTTTACGAGCACCGGGAAAGCGGGCGGCTGCCCGAGCCAGAGCGAGGCGACGGCGCGGCTTGCATCCATCGCGCTGCGCAGCGGCATCTCTATGAGCGAGGTATACGACCAACTCAAGGGCATCCGCTGCCCCTCGACGATTCGTCAGAAGAACATGAGCTGTACCTCCTGTCCGGACGCGATTGCCCGCGTGCTGATGAAGGTGAGCAAGTATATCGATAACGGCGCGGACTACGCGACGCCGGATGCGCAGGCAAAGACGAAAAAGGCCGAAACGGCACCCGTCTCAACGGAGGGCGGCGACGTACCGTTTGTCCCCGTCGCCGCAGCGGATATTCCCGCGAGTGCGGCGGAGGTGCATTCCTGCCCGGAATGCGGCGGGAAGGTTGAGCACGAGGGCGGCTGCGTCATTTGCCGCTCCTGCGGGTTCAGCAAATGCGGCTGAACCCCTCGGCAGGCTTTTCTCACATGGGGATGGGAGGAAAACCGACATGCGAACATTGATCCTGACAGGACCCGACACAGAAGAACAACAAGCGGCAGCCGCGGCGCTCAAGGCGGCGCTGGCGGTGCGCCAGGGGGTCAGCCTCACCGTCGGCGCGCTTGCGATGCTGGGTCAGCATACGCCAGTTTCCATGGCGGCCGCTATGGAGCGCAAAGCGCTCAAAACACCGCGCGCGTTTTCGTTCTTAACGGCGGGCGGTGTGTTTCAGCGCACGAACAAGCGAAAATCACCCGTCTACGAAGTCAACGCCAAATATGCGGAAAATCTGCGCACTCTGCTGGCGGAGGGAGAGTTTGACGCGGTGCTCTGCCTGCATCGATATCCCGCCGAAGCAGTTGCGCATGTGCGAAAAACGCTCGCTTTTTCCGCGCGGTGCTGTTTTGTCGGCACGGATTTTGCCTGCATACCGTTCCTTGAGGAAACGGGACTCGACCTGTTTTTCACCGCGCACGAGAGCCTGACGGAGGCGTATGTCAAGCGCGGAATCCCCGCAAAGAAAATTATACCGTCCGGCATCCCGCTTCCCGCGGCATGGTTCCGCGAAGAGGAGCGGGCGGACGCAAGAACGCTGCTCGATCTGCCGCAGGGTGTTCCCTGTTACTTAATCCATGCCTCCGCCGATCCCGCGGCTGCGGTGACCGCGCTGCTGGGTCGGCTCAACGGCACGGACGCGCGCATCTGCGCGCTCTCGCCCGAAGCAATACTTCCGAGAAATCCCTTCTCCGCGCGCTTTGCGGGAGAGATCCGGGTCATCCCCGTCGCACCTGACGACCCGCTGGCGCTGTATCGAAACGCCTGCGATGTGCTCGTGAGCGCTCCTTCTGGCGCCGTTTCCGCGGCGGCCGCCGTCGCAGGGGTACCCCTGGCGCTCCTGCCTGCGCGAGATGTTTTTGAAGAGCAGACAGCCGCTTTTCTTGCGGAACGCGGCATGGGCGCCAGTTCCAGCAGCATGGCGGAAGCGGCGGATCGGGCCGTGTCTCTCGCGTCCGATGCCGAGGGACGAGCGGCGATGATCTCGGCGCAGAGAGACGTGTGCCGCGCGGACGCGGCACAGCGCGTCGTACGCTATCTGCACGAGGGCAAGCTGGAATAGCCCGGTTGAATACGGCTGTTCTGCTTTGGTATATTCGCCGTCTTTTCCTTTGCGAAAACCACTTGTCTTCTGATATACTGTTCCAGACTGGGCGCGAAACCGCAATCCGCGAATTCTACGAACGGGAACAGTTTCTCGATGAAGCGTTTTTTGAACCGGCAACTGACCAACATCATTTTTCTCGTGCTGATCGTGGGCGCGGCGCTGACGATCTATCTGCTTTCGCGCGGAGAGATCGTCTCATCGTCTACGCCGCCGTCGGCGACGGAAGTTGCGGCGTTGGCGTCCTCTATCGAAACGCCGGTCCCTGACGCTGATGACTCCTCGCAATCCTCGCCGCGCGGTGTTCCGGCGTCTGTATTTCGGACGCATCTGGAGACGACCGAGCTCTTCTCCGCCGAAGAATCTAAAAAAGACGACAAGGTCTGGACGCTTGCATACCGGAGTATTACCGCGCAGCTTCGATTCACGGTGAACGACGGCAGCGTTTCCTCGCTTGAGATCGCGTTCGATATCCCGCAAGTCTACGACGGGAAGGCGACGACCGAAATCGAAAAATATCTCAAAGAGCATACCGCCGAGCAGACAGGCGACATGCCGGATGCGCTTCGCGTCTTGCTCTCGGACCTGCTGCCCGTGTGCGATATGAAAAACCGCCTTTCGGCCACCACAGCGCGCTATTGGGCGGAGCAGGCACTGCTGTTGAAAAAAGACGGCACAGACTACGAGGATATACAGAGCGGCTGCCGCTTTATCGCCTATCGAACCACCCGGGACGGCGGTGATCTCCTCGTCTGCACAATGACGTTTAGCCAATGATCATTCCGGCCGCATAACGATATTGCGGCTTTTTTTGAACAGATACGAAAAAGTGTTTTCTTCAAAGATACAATAATGTTTCGATTCGCATGCGGGCTTATGGTATAATGGGTATGATCTTCCGCTAAAAGGGGGTATATGCACATGAGTTTTCTTGAACTGCTTGGACCTACCGCTATTCCTACCATCATCTGCCTGATATTCGCGCTCGTTCTATTCGTGATCGAGCTCTTCACGCCCGGTGTCGGCGCCGCCGGTTTCACAGGGCTGCTTTCTTTGATTGCAGTCGTCGTTATGCAGCTTGGCTGGGGTAATACGCGCGTTGCGTTTTACATCATCGCCATTGCGCTGCTGCTCATCGTGCTCGGGTTGATCTGGGTCATTCGATCGCTCCAGCGCGGGCGACTGAGCAAGTCGTTCCTCGTGCTCAACGAGCAGTCGGACGGCACGTCCGTTCCAGATGTTAACGCGGCAAAAAGCGATATAGTCGGTAAGTCCGGCATCGCTATCACCACACTGCGCCCGTCCGGCATCGCCGAAATCGACGGCAAGCGTCTGGACGTTATGACCGTCGGCGCGTTCATTCAAAAGGGTGAACCCATCACCGTCGTCAAGGCGGAGGGAATCCATATTCTTGTGAGCGCCGGTGCGGCCGACAAAGCGCAGGCGTAAACCAATCATTTAAACGCCAAACGAGGCGTTGTAGTTAAACGGGTCTTCCATCGCCTTGGAAAGACCGACTCACATCTGCAATAATAGGAGGTATTTTATGTTATTCGGTCCTATCTTAACCATCGTTTTGGTACTTGTCTTCCTGATTATCTTCTTCAGTTTCGTGCCGCTGGGCTTGTGGATTTCCGCCCGTGCATCCGGCGTGAAGATCGGTATCTTCCAGCTCGTCGGTATGCGCGTTCGTAAAGTCGTACCCAGCCGCATCGTCAACCCGATGATCAAGACCACCAAAGCCGGCCTTGACATCTCCATCAACAAGCTGGAGGCGCATTACCTCGCCGGCGGCAACGTGGACCGCGTCGCAAACGCGCTCATCGCCGCACAGCGCGCGGGCATCCCGCTCGGCTTCGAGCAGAGCTGCGCCATCGACCTCGCCGGACGCGACGTGCTCAACGCCGTTCAGATGAGCGTCAACCCGAAGGTCATTGAAACGCCGATCATCGCCGCGGTTGCCATGGACGGCATCGAGCTGCGTGCAAAAGCGCGTGTCACCGTCCGCGCAAACATCGACCGCCTCGTCGGCGGCGCCGGCGAAGAGACCATCATCGCCCGTATCGGCGAGGGCATCGTCACCACCGTCGGCTCGAGCAAGAGCCATAAGGACGTGCTCGAAAACCCGGACAGGATCTCCCGCACGGTTCTGGACAAGGGCCTCGACGCGGGCACCGCGTTTGAGATTCTCTCCATCGACATCGCGGATGTGGACGTCGGCCGTAACGTCGGCGCACAGCTGCAGATCGACCAGGCGGAAGCCGACAAGCGCATCGCGCAAGCCAAAGCCGAAGAGCGCCGCGCGATGGCCGTCGCGCAGGAGCAGGAAAACATCGCCGCAATCGCAAGCATGCGTGCGCGCGTTGTCGAAGCCGAAGCCGAAGTTCCCAAAGCTATGGCGCAGGCGTTCCGCGAAGGACATCTCGGCGTAATGGACTACTACCGTATGCAGAACATCCACTCCGATACGGAGATGCGCAGTGCGATCGGAAAGGGCACGAAACCCGCGTCCACCGACGCCAAGAAATAAGTTATGCCTACTTTATTCATCATTCTTGCGATTATCTGGATCATCGTTCCGGTTCTCGCGAAGAAAAAACAGCAGCAGGCGAAAGCAGAGGCGGAGCGGCAGCGCGCGGCACAACAACGCGCGCAGCAGCCCGCTGCGCAGCAGTCTGCTCGCCAGCAGCCGATGCGCACCACTCCGGTTGCACCTCGCGTAGCCCCTACGCGCTCGACAGCTGTCCCTTCGGTCGAAGGCGGCGGCACGCGGCAGGGGAACTATGGTCCGATCGTCGAAGGCGTTGCGCCTCATGATCTGGATGACAACCTCTCGCGAGTAAAGAGCAACCTCACAGAGGCCAAGACCAGCATCACGCACACCATCACCGCCAGCTCGAACAGCGGCCACGCACATCAAGAGACGAGTATGACCGGCATCGAGCAAGAGTGCGCACCGGAAGAAGTGCGCGCCGCGCAGGCCGTTCTGGCAGCGCGGGCCGTGCAGGTCTCCAGCGAAAGCGCGTTCGTTTGGGACGTTGAACAGGCGCGAAGCGGGCTTATCATGGGCGAGATCCTCGGCCCGTGCCTCGCGATGCGCGACTGACGGGATACATGCGAAACACGCCTTCCAAAAAAGACGTATGGTTCTGGAAAAGGGTACTGTTTACATCGGTACCCTTAATCGTACTGTTTTCAGCATTCGCTTTATGGGTGCTCACGCGCGCACCGCACAACGCACTTGCCGTCGCCGCAGCGACGGTGAGCGCGTTTCTTTTCGCGCTGCTCGGCATCCGCTTCATCCCGCAGTGGATGGCCGCCTGGAGCCGCAAGCCCTGGCTGCCTGTGCGCGCGGAGGAAGGCAAGCGGAGCGCGCGCAAACAGCGCATGCATCCGATGGCACAGCTTTTGCTCTATCTCGCGCTGTTTCGTATTCTACTGTTCGTTTTTGCCTATCTGCTCTCGCTCATCCCCGAGGGGTATGCCGGCGGGTTGTTTGACAGCCTCGGCGTCTGGAATCAGCTCGGCACGGACAGCCGGCACTATTTAAACATTGCGGAAAACGGATATGTCAACACGGGAGATGACCGGCTGCTGATCGTGTTTTTACCGCTGTATCCTTACCTTGTGCGTGTCGTCAACTTCATCGTGCAGAACTATCTCGTCAGCGGGCTGCTCGTCAGCAACCTCTGCTGGGTGTTCGCAGCATATCTGTTTTATGATCTCGCGCTGCTGGATACGGACCGCAAAGGTGCGTTGCGCGCGCTGAAATACCTCTGCATCCTGCCAGCGTCGTTCCTCTTCTCCGCGCCGCTTTCAGACAGTTTGTTTCTGCTGCTGTCCGTCGCCTGCGTCTATGCCGTTCGCAAAAACGCTTATTTGCTGGCGGGCGCGGTCGGTTTTCTAGCGGCGTTCACGCGCATGCCCGGCATCCTGCTCTTCGCTCCGGCCTGCTTCGAGCTCGTCGGTTCGATCATTCGGGAGCCGGACGCCCGCCGCCGCGACTCCCGCTGGAAATGGCGCACGACGGGCAAAGCGCTCTCCCTGCTGCTCATTCCCGCAGGGTTACTGCTGTATCTGTATGTCAACTTCCGTGTTACGGGCAGCGCGACGACGTTTTTGACCTATCAAAGCGAGCACTGGCACCAACAGCTCGGCTGGTTCTTTGGCACCACGGCAACCATCGTCAACAGCGCGGCAGGTTCGTTTGCGGACAACACGCGTATGCTATGGGGGCTCTGGATTCCGAACCTCGTGTTCCTGTTTGCGTCGCTCGGCATCGTCATCGCCGCGCAGAACAAGCTCCGCGCATCGAACGTTGCGTATTTTATCGCGTACTATGCAGTGTGCATGGGCGCGACCTGGCTATTGTCCGCGCCTCGCTATCTCACGGCGGCATATCCGCTCGCGCTCGCGCTCGGCGCGCTGACCGAGAAGAAATCGGTCGACCGGATCGTAACGCTCGTTTGCTGCGCACTGTTCGTGCTGTATCTGCTCGCGTTCGTCAACCAGTGGTATGTCTATTAACCAGTGCACCCGAACCCTTTGCGTCGTCAATGGAACCGTTCGGACTTTTTCATATGCGTAATATTTTCCAGCTCTATCTCTCGTTTCTCAAAATCGGCGCAATGATGTTCGGCAGCGGATATACCATGCTGCCGCTTTTAATCCATGAAATCGTCGAGCACCGCGCATGGGCCTCCGAAGAGGAGCTCCTGAATGCATACGCGCTCTCGCAATGCGTGCCCGGTATCATCGCTGTCAACACCGCAGCTTTCATCGGTCAGAAACAGGCCGGTTGGGGCGGCGCCGCGGCGGCGATTTTCGGTATCATCTCGGCGCCTGTTGCCGCCATCATTCTCGTCGTCGCCGTACTGCTGCAGTTCTGGAGCAGTCCTGTCGTTGCAAGCGCGTTCAACGGCATCCGAGTCGCGGTCGCGGCGGTCATCACATCCGCCGTGGTGCGGCTCATCCGGTCCAATGTGAAAAACTGGCTCGGCATCGCTCTCTGTATCGCCGGGTTTGTTATCATCGCCGTGCTGCACCTCTCGCCTATCTTCGTGGTACTGCTCGCGATCATCGTCGGGTTTATCCTGTGGGGGGTGCAAAAATGACGTATCTTCTGCTGTTTTTAGAATTTTTTCAAACGGGGCTCTTTACCGTTGGCGGCGGATATGCCGCGCTTCCGTTCATCCAGAAGATGATAGAGCGCTATCCGCTCTGGTTCGGCTCTCTGCAGCTGGCGGATATCACGGCAATCGCGGAGGCGACGCCGGGTCCGGTCGGCGTGAATGCGGCGACGTTCGCGGGCTACAGCGCCGCGGGTGTGCCTGGCGCGGTCATCGCGACATTCGCGCTGATTCTGCCGTCGTTTCTAATTGTCTCGCTGGTTGCGCGTGTACTCGAAAAATATCGTGAGCACCGGTTGCTGGTCAGTCTGTTATCAACGCTGCGCCCCGCTGTCACCGGGCTGATCGCCGCCGCCGCATGGGCGGTCATCCGCGCCGCGTTGATCACGGGCGCGCTTTCCGGCGGGTTTCTGCAGGCATTCGACTGGCACAACGTTGCGCTGTTTGCCGTGCTGCTTGGGCTTCTGTTCGTTCCGAAGGTGCGCAAGCTGCACCCGGTTTTCTTCTTTCTCGCGGGCGGCGCAGCGGGTGTTCTGATGGGATATCTGTGACGGACAAGATGAAAAAACTGCTGTTTTCCGGAATTGACTTTATCGCCCGGCATGGTACAATAGTTTAGCTGCGACCGTGGTGGAACGGCATACACAACGGACTTAAAATCCGTCGGCGAAAGCTTGAGGGTTCAAATCCCTCCGGTCGCACCAAAACAAAACCCCCGATTCGGGGGTTTTTGTTTTGTTTGTCATTCAGAGGGATTGGAAGCCGCAGCCTAAGCGGAATATCCCTCCGGTTGGGTTCGATGTTTCGGTACGGTTTTTCCATATTATTCCTATAATAAGCTATCCCATCCAGTCCAAAGCTTATGGGGATCTTGAGATGTTTAAATCCGTATGGGGGAATCTGCTTGATAATGCTGTGAAATTCTCGAGAACAAGAGAACATATTGAGATAAGCATTGGAGCGGAAGAGAGAGACGACGGCATCGTTTATTATATAAAAGACAATGGCGTCGGTTTCAATGCAACCTATTCATCAAAACTATTCACCATTTTTCAACGACTTCATGATAGAGATGAGTATGAGGGCACCGGAATCGGCCTTGCCATATTGAAACGGATATTAACAAGACACGGTGGACAGATTTGGGCTGAAAGTGTAGTCGGAGAAGGAGCAACATTTTATTTCTTATTGCCAAAAAGAGAGGAACGTGCCTAATATGGAAATGAAAACAACACTAAAGACAATTCTTTATGCAGAAGACAGCAGCTTTGATGTTGAGTTAACCCGAAATGTACTGAAAAAAAACAATATTTTGAACCCATTGATCGTTGTAAAAGACGGTGTTGAGACCATGGACTACTTGCTTCGGACCGGCGAATATGAAGGCCGGCCGGCTGGCAATCCAGGTTTGATATTGCTTGATTTGAAAATGCCCCGCATGGACGGCCTGGAAGTATTGGCCGCTTTAAAAAAAGACGAACGATTCAAAGCCATTCCAATCGTCATGCTCACCTCATCCAGAGAAGAGAGCGACTTGATCAAAGGTTATAATCTGGGTGTAAATGCATATGTTGTTAAGCCTGTCGATTTTAAAGATTTTGCTCAGGCAATCAAGGAGATCGGCATTTTTTGGGCGATCATCAATGAAGTACCGAAAGACTAAGTATCCGCTATGATCCTTGGCGAAAACAGTAATTCAACATTGGAAATTTTGCACTTAGAGGATTCCACTATGGACTCTGAGCTTTTTTCCCAATACCTGAAAAAGAAGTTAGATCAAAAATTCAACATGGATCATGCAGCCAATGAAAAAGAATTTGTTTCGGCATTAGCTGCGAAGCATTATGATTTAATTCTTTCCGACTTCATGTTGCCGGATATTGACGGTTTTCAAGTGCTGAAGTATATGAAATCCATTTCCTGCAATACTCCGGTTATCTTCTTGTCTGGTTATATCGGAGAGGAAACAGCGGCTGAGTTGTTGAAGCAAGGTGCTGCGGATTACGTGTCAAAAGAATCCTTTTCAAGATTGGTGCATTCTATTCATAGAGCGTTGAAAGAGTTTCAGGATCTACAAGAGCTTGAAGAAGCGCGGCAGTCACTGATCAAAAGCGAAGAAAAATTCAGATTGCTCTACACGTCCATGTCACAGGGGCTCGCGCTTCACGAAATTATAACCGACGAGAACGGGAAACCCGTTGATTATGTATTTCTTGATATCAATGATAGTTATACGCGATTACTGGGTATAACCAGAGAGATGGCGATCGGGAAGAGAATTTCAGAAGTGATACCAACGGTGGAACCATATTGGATCGAAGTCTTTGGCAAAGTCGCTTTAACGGGCGAATCGATGTATTACGAGAACTATTTGGCGGCAACGGGCGGCTATTATGCCACATACACATATTCTCCGAGAGAGCGGCAGTTTGCCGTACTTGTCACTGACATGACGGAACGCAAGAACAGTGAAGAAAAACTCAAGCATTTGAGTTATCATGATCAATTGACCGGATTATACAACCGCAGATTTTTCGAAGAAGAACTCAAACGAATCGATATAAAAAGAAACCTGCCCATATCCGTAGTCATGGCCGATATAAACGGTTTGAAGCTGATCAACGATTCATTTGGTCATGCGATGGGGGACAAGTATTTAATTGGCCTGGCCAATATCCTCAAAGCCACTTGTCGTGCCGATGAAATCATCGCCCGGCTCGGTGGGGATGAATTTGGCATCATTCTGGCGAAAACCGACGCCGCTGCAGCAGCAAAAGTGATCAATCGAATGAAGGACCTGATTTCGAAAACGAAAGTCGCAAGCATCATTCTGTCCGTTTCGTTTGGATTTGAAACGAAAGCTTCCGAAGAGCAATTGATGGCAGAGATGATCGCAAATGCTGAAAATCATATGTATACCCATAAGCTCACGGAGCGCGCGAGCATGCGCAGCAAAACGGTCGAAATGATCATGAGCGCCTTGTTTGAAAAAAGCGACAGGGAGGCGCAGCACTCGCAAAGGGTAAGCGAACTTTGCGAAGAAATCGCGATGAAGATGGACTTTGACGAGGATGACGTAGAGCAGATCCGAATGGCCGGATTGGTACATGATATCGGAAAAATCGGCATAAATGAAGCGATCCTTAACAAAGCCCAGGTTCTTGACGATACCGAATGGATATCGATGAAGCGGCATCCTGAAGCGGGCTGGCGCATATTGAGCACGAAGGTTGAATTTTCGGAAGTAGCTCAATTCGCGTTTTGTCACCATGAGCGATTTGATGGCAAAGGCTATCCGAAAGGCTTGAAAGGAGAAGAGATACCAATTCAAGCGAGGATTATTGCTGTTGCGGACGCCTATGATGCAATGACGAGTGAACGAAGTTATCGAAAGGCCATCAGCCACGAGGAAGCGATAGAAGAGCTGAAACGCTGCTCCGGCACACACTTTGATCCGGCTATTGTGGATGTGTTTGTGCGATAGTGGAACACAATGCTTTTTCGGGCAGCTGGATTTTCAACAGTAAGTCGGGCAGGATGTACGGTATGGGATCTCCTAATCTCCGCTGGTAACAAGCGTAGTGGCCGGGCAGCGCAGGCGAGCGCTTGCGCCGCACGGAGCACCGGCAACGCACAGTCAAACGAACCCCCGTCACGCCAAAATAAAAAACCCCTCCCGGGGTTTTTGTTTTATCTCTCAATCAAATCAATAGATCCGGCCGGTTCTCAAACGTATACGAGAGCCAGTCTCCCGCCTCGACTAGTTCCTCTCGCGCCAGCTCGATCAATAGCCGCGCCCTGTCCGTCAGCGGGTTGTCATATGCCTCCAGCGCCTCGGCATACAGCGCGATCATGCGCTGTCCATCCCTGATCTTGCGCTCAAGCGAAAGTTTGCCATAATAACTCGATACCACGAATGTAAAAGCCGGAATGAGACCGAGTAGTATTTTGAACACACCTCGCGTGCTGAAGAAATCCGCGCTGTGCGCGAGCGTCGCCCTCAAAAACCAGTCGGGCAGGCTGACTGCGCCCCCGATCCACTCCGGAACAAAAAACTCAAGCATCACGACGACGGCAGAAAAGAGGATGGTCAGCGCCAGCAGAGCCCCCGCAATCGCGCTCTGTTTTTTCAGCTTCGCCCTGTTCTTCTTCAGCGTGTTTTTCTGATAGTTGAGCTGTTCGCGTATCCAGACCTCTCGCACATCCGCGCACGCACCGCAAACCGGCTTCCCGCTGCGCGGGAGTGTGTTCATCGCCTCCCTGATCCACGGGGAAATCGTCCTCTGCGACCATGGCATCAGGTCCTCCGCGTCAACATGCAACCCCGACGCCATCAGGTTGAGCTGCACCCGCAGCGTCTCGGCAAACAGCCTGTATTCGATATATCGTTGATGGCAGCGGCTGCGCTTTGCAGACACAAATAGAATCAGCGCAAAGAGCGCGATTGAGCCATACACGATCAGGAACAGGTTTGCTTCCAACTCGTCATAGAGCAGAAATGCCGCGACAAGCAGCGCGCCCGCGATACAAAGCCACTTGAGAACAGCAACATACCGATCCCTGTATCGCAGCGCGAGGGTATCCGCACGGTGATATATGCTTTGCAGCCGCACGGCGTCCGGGCCGAGTGCAGCCATCGTTTCCCGGTCGAACACGGCATCCGTACTGATCGGAGTCTCTTCAGAAGCGTCCGCGTTGAACCGCTCCGTTCCGGTCAGCAGTGCGTCGAGTGCACCGTCGGCGTTCTGGATCAGCCGGATTGTCAACGCCCGCTCCGGTATTTCAGCACCGGACATGCGCGGCGTTACGACATGCAGCACGATCCCCTCGTCCGGCGCGCTCAGCAGCGTATCCGGCGCGCGGTATGCCCGCTTGAGCTTAAAATCCACCGCCTCCGCCGTGCCGCAGCAACCTCCCTCACCCGCCTGCCCGTCCCAAAGCGCCAGCAAAACATGGCAATGCCGCGCGAGGTAGATGCCGGCTTTGCGGTAGCCGTATTCTCGGGTGTTGTCATCCAACCCTTCCGTATCCGGCGCGACATACACCGCATCCGCCTGTCGCAGCAGCGAGCGAAACTCGTCCCGCGCGGACTCGGAAAAATCTTTTTCATACTCCGTCTGCTCCATCGGCAGCGGAACCAGCAGTTTCATGCCAAGCTCGCTTGCGACGCGGCCGACCAGCTGATCCGCGCCCTCTGCAAGGCTTGTCATGCAGAAAAACTCGGTGTGCGGACAGAGTTCCATCCATCGCACCAACTGCTCGCGCACCAGGCGTTCGAGCGCGGGGATATCCTCGTCTCTCAAATCGCGATGCCCGGTTACGCCAACGACAAACGGAATGTGTGCATCCGTGTTCGTTGCAGGATTATTTTCTGTGCGCGCTGCTTTGATAGATTTCATGATCATTCACGTGTCTCTCCGGTGCCGGAGTCACTTCTTTCTGCTGTATTGTCGTAATGTAATAATCGCGGATGTGGATACCGTCTTTTCAATTGGATGCGTACCTGTCTAAAAAATATCAACATCCCGATCGAAGTTGGTGATTTTAGTTGATACGGATTTGGGTAAGCCCGTGCTAGTTTGTTCAGAGAGTATATGTTTTACTGTGAAAAAGCCAAATATCGGAAATCTGTTACATGTTATGTTTCATTATACCGTCGATCGAAATCGAAGTCCATATTCGGCTCTCCGTCTCCGCCGTACATCGTTTCACTCATCCCTTCGAAGCGTTAGTCGCAATCCTTTTTGATTCACGCGCGGACGTTTGTTGAAACACGACTATTTTTCAACTGTATTTTTATCTGCTTTTCTTGTTCTTCACACAACATTGGTTTATTATGTACGTGAGCCGCAATTGTTTTCAACAGAAAAGCAGTTCGCTTGGCCTGCAGCTCTTTTTCATCCATCTAAACACTGTTCTTGGAGGTACTCACTTGGCGTCTAGAGCAAAATTTCCCGTGTATCGAGGCGAACAGCCGTATATCTTTATCAGTTACGCCCATGCCGATTCCGATCGCGTGCTGACTATCGCTGAGGAACTGCACCGGCGCAAGTACCGCGTCTGGTACGACGAGGGGATCGAGGCGGGCAAGAACTGGCCGGAGTACATTGCAACGCATCTGCTCAACGCCGGGCTGGTGATGTTTTTTCCGTCCGCGCAGTTCAATGCCAGCCACAACTGCGAACGAGAGGTCAACTTCTCGATTGATATGAAAAAACCGATGCTCCGCATACCGATCGACGACGCGGAACTGCCGCCGGGGCTGAAGATGCAGCTTTCAACCGTAGCCTCCGTTCCCGCGGTTGCCGACGCGGTTGAAACCGTCAGCCGGATTGAAGCCTCCGGCGCGCTGAACGAATCCCTGATCGGCGACGGCGTGGAGGGTTATGCCGTTGAAACCAGCCGCGCTAAACGCCGCTTTAACGCAGCGCTGTTTTTCGGCATCGCGGGCGTCACGCTCGCGCTCGGGTTCGGCCTTACGCTGCTGGGTTATCTGCAGGGTTGGTTCGGCGGAGACACCGGCCTCAATACGACAACCGGCACGGTTGAGCAAAATTCGGGTGCAATCGGAGAACCGGCGATTCCTGGCGGCGATCTGGACGTGGAAGTGACAACCTGGTCCAGCGAGTTTTCACGCAACCTCTTCCTCTCTCAGGTGACCGGAGAAGCGATTTACTGCTGCGGCAATGCTTTTGTAACGGCGCGGGCCGCGATTGACTACCGCGACGGAACATACCTCGTGCTTGGGGAGCCGGTTGAGAGAGGCGATATCTCGCAGCTGGACGTCATCACAAGCCACTCCGGCCTTGTCGAACTCTCGCTTTGTTACGAGAGTATAACGGACGTTTCGCCGCTGACATCTTTGACGAAATTGACCTATCTGGATCTGTCCGGCAATGATATAACCGATATTTCCCCGCTGACAAATCTGCCAAATCTTTCCGTTTTGAAACTTGCTCACACGAACGCAACTGATCTCGAGCCGCTGACCAACATGGAATCGCTCAAATGGCTTTTCGTCAGTTACGACATGGTCGACGCTGTCCGGGACATTCTCTCCGGCAGTTTTGAGGTGATTGTAACCAAGTAAAAAGGAGGAGGACGTATGCGTTACAAAACTTACGCCGGTAATGGAAAACCGTATCTGTACGCCATGTTCACATCCGAGGATCGGGACGAAGTTCAGCCCGTTCTGGAAAGCATGGCAGGTCGGGGCTATGCAATTTGGCCAACCTCCGTTTATGACAAGCACCGTATGGACAAAGCTGCTCTGGTGGTGCTGTTTCTTTCTCCCCCTGCAGCAGCAGACGACACAATCAACCGCGCGGTCAACTACGCCATGGAAAAGAATAAAGCGGTGCTCATTATCCACCTTGCGCCAACGGAGCTGACCCCCGCCCAGAAGCTCATGCTCAACTCGCTGCAGGGCATACTCCGCTATGACTGCGATACGGAAGAAGCGTTTTATGAAAAACTCTATGGTTCCGTACTGCTGCAAGATCTGAAAGTTATGCCGGCACAAAAGCGTGCCTCGCGCAGGCTGACCTTGCTGCTCGGTGGTGCTGCCATACTCGCGGCAGCAGCGGCGGCGGTGTTTTTATTAAGCCCAAGTGACGCAATTGTACCGGAGGACTCACTGATAGCCGAACTGGGGTTTAGCGGCAAGATGAGCGATATCAATGAGATTTGGGTTTATGGGGCACGGACAATGGATGTGTGCGTTGAGAAAGTATTCGCGAGCCCGAACTATCTTGACGATAATGCGGACAATAGGGCATTATACTTCGACAACGGTATGGATTATATGACCTTTGGAAGTATTGATGACATATCGGATTTCTCACAGCTGCTGAATCTGCAGCAGCTAGCACTGGCTGGAAACAGGATCACCGATCTTTCCCCGCTGTTCAATTTGGAGCAACTCTACTACCTGGATGTTTCCGTAAATCCGATTCAGTCGGTTGAGGGAATTGGTGTTATGAAAGCGTTGCAGACGGTATATTTGGGATTTACGGGCATAACGGATTTTTCTCCGCTGCTCGCGTGCCCCAGCCTGGAACAAGTGTACGTCGACCAGACACAGCAGGAAGCTGCGCAAAGCGTGCTCTTACCGGCGGGGATCACCGTCACCGCTGTTGGACCTGCTGAAGAGTTGGATAAAATAAAATGTTTGATTCACGATGGTCCATTTGTCGGGAATCTGGATCAGACTTACGGGTTCGTATGTATAACACGAAGCGGATCATATTATCCGGACTATTCATATAGCTTGACGAAAAATGGTGAGCCGGTCACAATTTTGGAGCTCGAACCCGATGACGACGCGATAACGGATCAACCGAATAGGATCCTAAGCAAAGAATCCATGGGAGACTATGATACGAACGACGTTTTAATTTTAGAGGTTACATATGATGATCGAACGGCTGCGTATCAGCTATGGCATGAAGCTGACAGCAATCACCCATTCGCAAATGAGGGAATTTTATTGTGGATTGATTCGAATGACAAGCCATAAAGCAGCGGAAGCGTGTTATTAATCGGGGCGCGACGTATTGTTCTTCCGAACTCGAAGCGAGAACACCTTGAACGACTACGTTTATACGCTCTACAAAAACGGCAAACCGGTTTGGATCGCAGAATAGGAAGAAGCTACATATTTTCGATGTTGAAGGACTGCATAAACAGGAGTTTTAAAAATCAGTCGGATTTCTGCGCTTGCGATCCGTCGATGGACTATACGCTCGTTGTGTCCAACGGCGACTGGAGCGCGACTTTCCTGCTCAGCCACAAACATGACAACACGCACGATTACGCGCTGCGAGGTTAGATCATCGCCGACAACGTGTTTCCCAAAGATGCGGCTCGTATTCGATGACACGATTGCCTGAGAAATCCAGCAAGGAGAGATCCAATGCAGTATCAACCATACGCCGGCAACGGGAAGCCCTTTATTTTCGCCATCTATTCTAAGCAGGACAGCTTTGAGGCGCAATCCATTCTGGAGAATATGGCCGAGCGGGGTTATTCCATCTGGCCGGCATCAGGCTATGATAAACGCCGCGTCGACAAAGCCGCGCTGATGCTCCTGTTTTTGTCTCCCGATTCCGCCGCAGACGACACAATCAACCGCGCGGTCAACTACGCCATAGAAAAGAATAAAGCGGTGCTCATTATCCACCTTGCGCCAACGGAGCTGACCCCCGCCCAGAAGCTCATGCTCAACTCGCTGCAGGGCATACTCCGCTATGACTGCGATACGGAAGAAGCGTTTTATGAGAAACTCTACGGCACATCGGCTCTGGACACGCTGACTATCACCCCGTCGCAACGGCGCGCCGCGACCTTGACCAACTGGGGCATCGGCACGGGAGTATTGCTGGCGGCGGTCGCAGCCGCGCTGATGGTGTTTCAGCCCGGCGCTATCATTCCGAAGGACTCCCTTGCAGGGCAGCTCGGCTACGAAGGCCGGATGAAGGACATCACCAGCGTTCTGCTCTATGGCGAAACCGTCGGGCAGACCCGAAGCGAATTTTCCTTTGCCGGAAAAGACTGTCTCTGGGAGCAGGCGCAGTGGCAGGATACGATTCTGTATGGCGATGGGTCAGACGTTGCATACGTTGGCAAAATAGAAGATATTTCCGATTTTGCGCAACTCAAAAACCTGACTGAACTTTCCATCTCGGGAAACCAGGTATCCGATCTGAGCCCGCTGTTCGGGCTGCGCAAGCTGGAGTATCTGGATATCGCGGGAAATCCGGTGCGGGATCTGAGCGGAATCGAAGCGCTCCGGTCGTTACAAACATTGTGCATCGCAAACACGCAGGTGGATAGCCTCGCCCCGCTCGATGGATGCGACAATCTGCGAACCGTTTACGTGGACAAGGATCAGTACGCTTCGTTCGCGAACGACGGCAACGCACGGGCATATACGCTTGTTGAAGTCGGCCCGAAAGAGGATCTGCGGAATATCCTTATTCACATTTTCGGCGGCTTTGAGGAATATGGCGATTACGACGCGACATATTCGATCTATGTTCAGACAAAAAGCTGGCAGCTTTATGACGGCTACCGGTATTCGTTTTATAAGAACGGCAAAACGGTCCGCATCACCGGGTTGGCTCGTCCGCCTGTTTTCGACGGCAGCAGCGAGATGAAGCTGCATCTTTTCCTAAACCAGTCAGATTTTGGAACATATGATCCGTCCGCAGAATACGTGCTGGTCGTGACCTACAAAAACTGGAGTGCAAGCTATCGGGTCTGGCATAAATCCGACAACGCCAAGCCGAGCGGAGAAACCAGCCAACTGATCGACTCCAGCGGGTTTTAATCCGGTTTCGACCTTTGCATGTTTATTGAGTCTGGAGGAAATGTGAAACAGAAATCCTACGCCGGAAACGGCAAACCGTTTGTCTATGCGCAGTTTGCGCCGCAAGACCGCGCCGGTGCCGAAGAGATTCTTTCGGTCATGCAGGAACGCGGATATGCGCTCTGGCCGAGCGAAACAGACGACAAGCGGCGGATGAAAAAATCCGCTCTAGCGCTATTCTTCCTCTCTCCCGCCGCCGCAAAACACGAAGCGCTCAACAGCGCCGTTGCCCGCGCGGCGCAGACGAACCACCCGATGCTGGTTGTCTATCTTTCGCCGTCGGAGCTGACGCCCGCGCAGCGGCTGCTGCTGAATACGCAACAGGCGGTTGAACGAAACAACTCCGGCTCAGACGAAACGTTTTTTGAAAAATTGTTCGGCTCCAGCGTGCTGCAAAACCTGCAGGTAACTAGCGCACAGAAGCGCGCCGCGCGGCTGACCGCCTGGGGCATCGCTGGCGGTGTGCTGGCAGCTGTTGCGCTCTCCGTCGTGCTTGCGTTTGGCGTGCGCACAGAAGTGCCGGAAAACTCCCTGCTTGCCGAGCTGGGTTTTTCCGGGCACATGAGTGATATCACAAACATTTATATATACGGTGAAGATATCACGCAGGAGCGAAGCGATCCGATCATCTGCAGCGTCATCCATGACAAATCGAACGACAGCACATCCAGATCCATTGTGTATAACGGATTGGACAGCCAGGCTCAATATGGCACGATCACGGATATTTCCGATTTTGCGCAGCTGACGAACCTGAAGGAACTTTCGATCGCCGGAAACCAGATCGGTGATATTCAGTCTTTGTACCGGTTAAAAAAGCTGCAGCATCTGGATGTGTCGGGAAATCCTGTCTCCGATATCAGCGGCATCGGGCAAATGCCGCGGCTGAAAACGCTCTGCATCGGTGGCACACAGATCACCGATCTATCCGCGCTGGACGACTGTAAAAGGCTTGAACAGGTATATGTCGATTCGGATCAATATCATCTCTTCGCAGCGGAACAGAACGAGCGCAGCTTTGCCATTACACCCATCGGACCGCTGCAGGAGCTGGCGAATCTCTCCTGCGATATTTTCGGCGGGCCGGATGAAGGATGCCTGTTCGGCATTTTTATCAGGCCGGTCAGCGGCAATGTATATGAAGACTACTCGTATGAACTCTTCAAAAACGGGCGCACGATTCCCATTACTGGAAGAGCATACGACGACGACATCATGGATAAAGTGCATCTGCTCGTCGATGAAGCCGTCATGGGCCGATATGATCCGAACGCCACATACACGCTGATCGTATCGTACGGATCCTTCAGCGCGACGTATCAAATATGGCATCATCTGGATAACAGCGCTGTTTATTCGCATGTCGGACAGTTGATTGAGACAACGGGTTTCTTCGATTCGTAACCAAAACAGGAGGGCTGAATGAACCAACAAAGATACAGCGGAAACGCAAAACCGTTTGTCTATGCGCAGTTTGCGCCGCAAGACCGCGCCGGTGCCGAAGAGATTCTTTCGGTCATGCAGGAACGCGGATATGCGCTCTGGCCGAGCGAAACGGACGACAAGCGGCGGATGAAAAAATCTGCGCTCGCGCTGTTCTTCCTCTCTCCCGCCGCCGTAAAAGACGAGGCGCTCAACGGCGGAATCGCCCGTGCGGTGCAGACGAATCACCCGATGCTGGTGATCTATCTCGCGCCGACAGAGCTGACGCCCGCGCAGCGGCTGCTGCTGAATACGCAACAGGCGGTTGAACGGCGCGATGACGTTTCAGACGCGACGTTTTTTGAGAAATTGTTCGGCTCCAGCGTGCTGCAAAACCTGCAGGTGACAAGCGTGCAGAAGCGCACCGCGCGGCTGACCGCCTGGGGCATCGCAGGCGGCGTGCTGGCAGCGGCGGTACTCTCCGTCGTGCTTGCGTTTGGCGTGCGCACAGAAGTGCCGGAAAACTCCCTGCTTGCCGAGCTGGGTTTTTCCGGGCGCATGAGCGATCTCACGAATATAAATATTTACGGTCAAGATATTACACCGGAGCGAAGCGATCCGGTCATCATCAGCATCATTTATGACAGCGTGAGTGACAGCACCCGCAAATCCGTGTTCTATAACGACTTAAGCAACGAAGCCGCGTACGGGGAGATTGTAGATATTGCTGATTTCGAGCAGCTGAAGAACCTAAAAGAGCTTTCGATTGCAGGTAACCATATCGAGGACGTCCACACTCTGTATCAACTGCGCAAATTGGAATATCTTGATTTATCAGGCAATCCCGTCTCCGATATCAGCGGCATCGGTAGACTGACGCGGCTGAAAACACTCTGTATCGGCGGCACACAAATCACCGATCTATCCGCGCTGGACGACTGCAAAAGGCTTGAACAGGTATATGTCGATCCGGATCAATATCATCTCTTCGCAGCGGAACAGAACGAGCACAGCTTTGCCATTACACCCATCGGTCCGCTGCAGGAGCTGGCGAAGCTCTCCTGCCATATTTTCGGTGGACCGGATGAAGGATGCGCTTATGGCTTATACGCTAGAACTGTAAGCGGGAACGTGTATGAAGACTATACCTATGAATTCTATAAAAACGATCAACGGATTCAAATTACCGGGCGTTCTTATAGTGATGAGATCATGGATAAAACACATATGCTCATCGACGAAGCCGCGATGGGCCGATATGACAAGACGGCAAGATACACGTTAGTCGTCAAGTATGGATCAAGCTGCGCCACGTATCAGCTGTGGCATTATTTGCATTTAAACGTAAAAAACTGCCGGATCGGAGAGTTGATTGAGACGACAGGGTTACCTGATTCGTAACGAAGCGCAGGAGAGCATAATGAACCAAAAAACATACGCTGGAAACGACAAACCATTTGTCTATGCGCAGTTTGCACCGCAAGACCGCGCCGATGCCGCAGAGATTCTTTCGGTCATGCAGGAACGCGGATATGCGCTCTGGCCGAGCGAAACGGACGACAAGCGGCGGATGAAAAAATCCGCGCTCGCGCTGTTCTTCCTCTCTCCCGCCGCCGCAAAAGACGAAGCGCTCAACAGCGCCGTTACCCGCGCGGCGCAGACGAACCACCCGATGCTGATCGTCTATCTTTCGCCGACGGAGCTGACGCCCGCGCAGCGGTTGCTGCTGAATACGCAACAGGCGGTTGAACGGCGCGATGACGTTTCCGACGCGACGTTTTTTGAGAAATTGTTTGGCTCCAGCGTGCTGCAAAACCTGCAGGTAACTAGCGCACAGAAGCGCGCCGCGCGGCTGACGATCGCGGGCATCGCGGGCGGCGTGCTGGCAGCGGCCGTGTTAGCCGTTGCTCTGACGCTCAGCACCAACGCCGTTATACCGGAGGATTCCCTGCTCGGGCAATACGGGTTCAGCGGCCGGATGACGGACATTCGCCAAATCTATATCTACGGATCGGATACGCGCCATACGCGCGGCGAAAACACATTTGGCGGTACCGTATACGACTGGCAGGCAAAGTCGTGGCATGATATGATTTTCTATGACGATGCGAACGAGGAATCCGAGCGGGGTAGCTTGGCCGATCTATCCGACTTCGGCCAGCTGAAAAATCTGGAAGAACTCTCCCTCGCGGGAAACCAGATTGCAGACATCAGCCCGTTGTCCGGGTTGAAAAAGCTGCGTTTTTTGGATCTGGCCGGAAATCCGGTCAGCGATTTACGCGGTATCGAATCGCTTGACGCCCTGGAGGAGCTGAACATTGCTGGAACCCGGATAACGAGCCTTCAGCCGCTGGATGGCTGCAACAATCTCGCGAAGGTGTTTGTCGACACCGCACAGTACGCCGCGTTCTCGTCCGGCGACGACACGCATGCATACGAGCTTGTCATGATCGGGCCGATGCAGGACCTGCTGCATCTTGACACCTATATTGTCGGCGGCGCGGACGACCCGGGCGAACCAAAGCGACCATATATGGTCTTCCTGCGCACGCTGAGCTGGACGATCTACAGCGAATGCAGCTACGAATTCTACCAAAACGGCTCTCCCGTGCGGATTGACCGCGTGCAGGAGACGACGATCTTTCCGGGCCGGGCGAACGACGAAATCGATCTCTGGCTAAATCCCGACGATTTCGGGCGATATGACGCAAACGCGGAATACTTGCTGGTTTTACGGTATCATGACGCCAGCGCAACCTTTCGAATCTATCATCAAAACGACGATACACGCGAAGACCCGATGTGTCCGGAGCTCATTGCAACCGACGGGTTTTAGAAAACAGCCGGGGCGTTCCCTGCAAAAGATAAGGAGCTGAGACAATGAACGAATCAAAACTGCAAAAAAGCGTAGAAGCGTTTTTCGAAACACTGGAGATCTCAACCGAACGAGCGGGCGCGAAAAAGGACTATCTCGCCGAGGCGATCTATGCGTTTTTGCAAGATGGCTCGAAGGACACGGCCTTTCAGGTATACGACATCTTTTTCGGCACCTACCGCATCACGCTGCAGGGGGCAAAGAATCCGTTTATCGACCTGTTGGACACGCTGCGTTCCTATGAGGAGCGCGCCGCGACGCTGATTGAAAAACAGCGCGACCATTTCGTGCACTCGGTCAATGTGTTCGTTCTGGGGCTTGCAATCTACGCCTCAAACGAACCGTATCGCGGCGCTTTCTCCGCGGCGGTGATGGACGAAACCAAATACCCGGAGAATTTCCCGACGGCAAGAGAGGAGTTCCTCTTTCGCTGGGGGCTTGCGTCGCTGTTTCACGACGTGGGGTATCCGGTTGAGATCATCGCAAAGCAAATCGGCAAATTTTTAAAGTTTGCAACCGACGCAGACCATAACCAGGCACTCGGCACGGTCAAGGCACATTTTGCCTTTGAAAACTTCCGCCGTCTCAACTCGATTGCGGAGGTGCAGCCGAAAAAGGAGTTTATCCGCACGTTTTACGAGGAGGACGACAGCTGCGTTTACATCGATCTGCTGCAGCCGATCGACCTGCTCGCCCAGCATATGCACCGCACGCTCGGCCTGCCGATGCTCCAGATCAAGGACAAGCTCGACCTCTACCTTTCGGAGATGGCGAAACACGGCTTTGTCGACCACGGATTTTACAGCGCGATCATCGTGCTTAAATGGTATGGCTACCTGATTCAGACCACCGGCGAGGAACCGCTGCGCTTTTACCACGCCATCGTAGACAGCGCCTGCGCAATCCTTTTGCACAACTACTACAGCATGACGCTGCTCGACGCGTTCTCTCTGCCGCCGCTCGACGCAAAGCGGTATCCGATCGCGTATCTTCTGATGTTCTGCGACGAGATGCAGGACTGGAACCGCAAGGGATACGGCATACTGGAAAAAACGCGCACGCAGATCTCCTCGGCCAATATCGAGATCGACGACCGGCAGTTTTCCATCTCGTATTTTGCAAAAACGGGTATCATCCCGAGGAAGTTTACGGCGGATAAAAACAAGCTGTTTGGGCGTATCCTGAATATCCGCGAAATATTCCCGAAGGGGCTGAAGATCGATTGCATCGCACTCGAAGAAGTCTTTCAGGATGCGGAGCGGGACAACGCGGTTCCGCGCCCGCTGCTCGAGAGCATGGAGCTGCTCGCGCGCGCGATTCACGAGGACTATATCCGCAGCCAGAAAGCGCTCGGCGCAGAGATCCACGTCGCCGAGGCCTTCGATCAGCTGGAGCCCTCCTCGCGCTATTCCAATCTCCGGCAGGCGATGAATATGGATAAAAAGCTGCATCAACTGGGTTATGCGCTCGCACCGAAAGACGCCGCAGGCGAGCCCGTCGCCAAGCTGAGCGAAACGGCGATTGAACGTTATGCAATTCTCGAACACGACGACTGGATGGACGGCAAGCTGCGCTTTGGCTGGAAATATTGCGCAGAGCGCGACGACGACGCGAAGCTGCACGACTGCCTGCTGGCCTGGGACGAGCTGCCGGACGACCAGAAGGAAAAAGACCGCAACACCGCCAGAAATGTCATCAAACTCGCCGGAATCGCGGGGATGAAAGTGATCCGGCTGTAACAGCGCGTTCGGGCGTTCGGGTTCATCCTGCGCGCGCAAACGCACCCATGCGCTCTTTCCCCATCCGTACCAATGTCACGGTAATCCTGCTCCTTTTTGATACAATGCAATCAAAGGAGTGAGCGATATGGATCAATCAAAACTATCGGCGGAGCAGACGGAAGCGCTGCTGCACACGCTGAAATCCCGCTTTCATTCGAACATGAACCGACATGAAGGCGTCGACTGGTCGGCTGTTGAAAAGCAACTGCGCGTAAAGCCGGAGAAAGTCTTATCCCTGCACCGCATGGAGGAGACCGGCGGCGAGCCGGATGTGTTCTCGCTGGACGCGGGCAATAGCGGCTATGTTTTTTATGATTTCTCACCGGAGTCGCCTGCGGGCCGCAGGAGCCTCTGTTACGACCCCGCGGCGCTTGAGTCCCGCAAGGAAAATAAACCGGCAACGTCGGCGCTCGACATGGCGACGGAGTTCGGCGCTTCCCTGCTCACCGAGGAAGAATACCGCGCGATACAGGAGACGGGCGCGTTCGACAAGAAGACGTCCAGCTGGGTTTTAACCCCGCCTGAGATCCGTTCGCTCGGCGGCGCGATTTTTTGCGACCGGAGGTATAACCACGTCTTTACCTACCACAACGGAGCCGAGTCCTATTATTCCGCACGCGGCTTTCGCACGGCGCTTCGGGTGTAAGGATTGAATCGATTATAAAAAAGCCCGCCGTTCGGCGGGCTTTTTTGTTGCACTCGAGTTATCCGATGAATACCGGGTAGGTATCCACCATCACATAGAAGCGCACGTCCTCCGGAATGGTCTCCCCTTTGTCGAGCTTGAGTACGATGGAATCAATGGTTCCGTCGTCGTTGGCATAGATCGACGTATTCTTGGTGTAGTAGAGTGCCAGCGGATGTCCGCTTGCCTCGGTGACCAGCAGGCTGAACACGTGCTCGTCCGCGCGGAGCGTGCTGCCCGTAAAGCGTGTGTTGATCACGCCCTCGTTCAAACGCTGCTCCACATAGACCTCGCCGACGCCTTCGGGCATCGCCGCGCTGTCCCGCTCGGTCAAGCGCAGGCCGCCGCGTACGAACATCTGGCCGGACTGAAACTCGCTCATGCCCATGAGCTTGAGCCCGATGCCGTAAAACTCGATCTCGTCGCAGTTGGTTACGGCGATCAGGTCCGCGTCCCGCGCAAACGACCCTTCAGCATTGCGCGCCGCGCTGATGCGATAGGACGCAAACGGCATATCCCAGGAGCCGATGAACTTGATCTTAAACCCGTCGTCGTTATAAAGCGTTACAAGCCCATCCTCGACATGCAGCAGCAAAGGATAGCGCGTGATCGCGTCCGGGTCGATGGCGGAGGTTCCATCCTCCTGCAATCTTCCCTCAATCACCCAGAAGAGCAGACCGCCGTCCGTCAAGTAGTCCACCGCGCCCGCGATATAGTGCAATGAATCGAACCCGATCTGGTTATACGACGGCAGGATCGCCGGCGTCGGCGCGGAGAGACGGCTGATCTCCAGCACGGTTTGATCCCCGCCTGCGCTGGCGAGCTTAATTCCATGGTCGATGTCCACGCCCGCGCGCAGCCGGAAGGTAAACGTCTCGCTCACGCTGCCCGCCCTGCGCCCGCCGAAGAACTTCAGCCCGAAGCGCGAGAGATTCGTTCGATACGCCGCGTCAATGCGGATTGTAATCTCGCCGTTTTCATCCGCTTTCCAGCCGGACAGCGGCGGCACGATGTTGAGAAAACGATTCGTCGCGCCGACGTCAACGCGATATCCTTCGTTTCCGGATATCGTAACCTGCACATCGCGGCGGTTCAGCGCGGAGAGCACGTTGTCGCCTTCGTTTCGCACGAGCAGCGACAGGGTGATTGGTTCGTTTGCGTCGATCTCTTCCGGCGGCGTCAGCAGCAGTGAGCCAAACCCGGTCGTGAAGAGCAGGTTCGCACCGTCGCCCGGCATATCCTCTCCCGTCGAGTAGCAGCGCGGGTCGGCCGCTCCCGCCGTCGTCAGCGGATAATCGTATGGAACAAAGAACACCTCTCCGCTCTCACCGGCGATGTAGACACCGCTCTTTCCGAGCGCAGGCGAGCCGTTGAGATCGTTGCGCGCTTCGTCGATGCAGCGATAGCTCCAGCGCAGCGTTCCGTCCGGATTGACGCAATAGAGCTTGCCCTCGCCGTTGCCGAAATAGATGTTGTCGTTTCCATCCACCGCGGGCGAGGAGCGGATGGGTTCGAGCGTGTCAAATTCCCAGACGGATTTGCCCGTATGCGGATCGATGGCATACAGCGTGCCATCCGTGCTGGCCTGAATAATCGTTCCGTCGCCCAGCTGCGCCGGGCTGGCATAGATGTGATCCTTGGTGCCGAATTTCCAGAGCAGCTTGCCGCTGTCCTGCCCAAACGCACGCACGAACCCGTCGAACCCGCCGACCACAACCGCGCCGTTTTCCGCCGTGCCCGTCAACAGCGTCGTCGCCGCAACGGTGCCGAAGCTGCCTGTCTGCCAGAGACGCTCGCCGCCGACATCGAAGGCGAACACGTTTTTGAGAATCTGATAGTCCGAGGCAAAGAAAATTCGACCGGTCTCGAGGTTGACAGACGGCAGCGACCAGACCATCTCATTGGCGAGATACGCCGCCTTGCGTTCACCCGTCTCCCGGTCGAGCGCGTAGACCAGATAGTTGTCGTTTGGCGCAAGCAGCGTGCCGTCGCCCAGCATGGCGATGTTGCCTTCGAACCAGTTGACGTTATAGGTCTCGATGCCGTACTGCGCTTCCACCTCGTCCGTCGTCTGGGCGGCAGATTTCCAGAGCACCTCGCCCGTCTCGCGGTCGATGCAATAGACGAGCGCATCCCCCGAGCCGACGTATACGCGGCCCTGATCGTCCAGCAACGCGGAGGAGTCGATGATCTCACCGGTCTTGACGCTCCACTTCACCGTTCCATCCGGTGCTAAGCAGTAAAACCATGTGTCCGCAGAGCCGATGTAGCAGTTGCCCGCCTCGTCGATGACCGGCGAAGAAAACACGCCCTTGCCCGTGCGGTAGCTCCAAGGCACGAGGGTGTCATCAACCGCGGGTTCAACGGGGCTTCTGCCGTTGTTGAGCTCGTTGGCGCGAAACTTTGCCCACGGGCTATACGGATCGAGCGGAATATTGTAGTCGTATGTTCCATCCGCGTTGACCGCCGTGGTCGGCGCAGGCGACAGGTCGTGCGGCCGGAACGGCGCGAGCAGCACGACGGCGCAAATCGCACCGAGCGCGATCAGTCCGAGCAGTATCTTCCAGCCGAGGCCACGCCGTTTCTTCTTTGGTCTGCCTTGTTTTTGTTTGCCACCCATGTTTCAATCCTCCTGCAAGATCTGATGATATTTCGTTGTCAAAGCCGCTGCCGTCCGGCCTCCGTGCAGACGCCGCCGAGCAGCATCCGCACCGCGCGCTTTTGCAGCGCGGCAAAATCCGCGGTGGTCATCCGCTCCCGTTCGAGCATCAATCCTTCCATCGCATAGGCATAGAGCCGGCTGAAGAGATCGCGGTCAAAGTCCGCAAGCTCCCCCTCCGCGCGCGCCTCATCCATGACCGAAAAAGTCTTGTCCCAGCCGGTTTCGAGCCAGCGGGTCAGGATCAGATATGTTTCCGGAAACGCATGCTTAATCTCGCGGATGCGATACTCCGCAAACGGCATCTCAGGCACCGCGCACAGGAGTCGCATCACCCGCTCCAGCGCGCTGATCGACGCATCGGCACGGATCTCTGCCTGCTGGCGCTCCACCGCATCAAAATATCGCCGCAGCGCGCGCAGCACCAACTCCTCTTTGGATGGTACCAGCTCGTAGAGCGTCTTTTTGCTGATGCCGAGCCGCTCGGCCAGCGTGTCCATCGTAAATTTTGCGCCGTACTCCTGAAAGAGCGCGAACGTTTCGCGGTAGAGTTCATTTTCGTTTGTCATGGCAGCCTCTTTGTTTGAAACAATCGATTTGATACTATAGAAACTAATTTGGTTTATTGAGTTTATTATAACAGACTCCAATCGTTGTGCAAGCTCTTTTTTCCATCGTGTATTCTCTGCTCCGGCATGGTATACTAACGAAAGCAAACAAATGTACTCAATGTACTCGTTGTAAGGAGATGACACCCGTTTTGGAGAAACGCCGCGCCGCCGTCCGCACCATTGTGGAGACCGTCATGCTCTCCGGCAGCCTCTCGCCTGCGGCTTCTTCGGCGCGCCTGCTCGACGGCATCCGCGGCCATCAGGCGCTGCAGCGCGTCGCCGCGGAAGGCGCGCAAAACGAGGTTTCCGTCTCCGGCAAGGTCTCTTCCGAGCATATCGAACTTACGGTTTACGGCCGCATCGACCGGCTTTACGGACAAGAGCGCGTCGAGGAGATCAAAACGACGTATCTCGACGCCGGACGGCTTGGTGAAGGCGATGCGCAGCACTGGGCGCAGGCGAAATGCTATGCTTTTTTATACTGCGTTCAGGAGGATTTGCCGCGCATCGACGTCAGCGTGACATATATCAACCTCGGCACGGGCGAGATCACGACCCTGACGCAAGGGTATGACCGGGAAGCGCTTGAAGACTTCTTTAAGCTGCTCACGGGTCGCTATCTGGACCTGCTGGAGACGGAGCACCGCCATGAGCTGGCGCTGCGCGAGGACATACGGAACATGGCGTTCCCCTATCCTTCGTTCCGCGCCGGTCAGCACGAGCTCGCCTCGCAGGTTTATTACGCCATCCGCGAAAAGTCCGCCCTGCTCGCGCAGGCGCCGACGGGCACGGGCAAGACCATGGCGGTGCTGTTCCCCGCGTTCAAAGCGCTGGCAGACGGGCACGCGAACAAGGTGTTTTACCTAACGGCCCGCACGACGCAGCAGTACGCCGCGATCGACGCGGCGCAGCGCATTCAGGCGCCGCACCTGCGCGCGGTTGTAATCACCGCCAAGGAAAAGATCTGCGTGCACGACCATCCGATCTGCCGCGAGGGCGACTGTCCGCGTGCAAGCGGATATTACGACCGCCTCGGCGAAGCGCTCTCAAGCATGAACGAGAGCGACGGTGTGTATACACCGGACGATATCCGCGCGATTGCGGCGCGCTACTTCCTCTGCCCGTTTGAACTCTCGCTCGACTTGTCGCTCTCGTGCGATCTGATCATCTGCGACTATAACTATGCCTTCGACCCGCGCGTGCGGCTGCAGCGGTTTTTCACCAGCGGCAGAAAAGGATTTGTGCTGCTGGTGGACGAGGCGCATAACCTGCCCGACCGCGCGCGGGGGATGTATTCCGCAATGATCTCGCTGCGCGATATCGTGGCCGTCCGGCGCTCGGTGCCAAAGCCGCAGCGCAAAGGTCCGCTTTACCGCACGCTCAAACGGCTGGAGGCCGCGGTGTCCGCGTGCTTTGCCGAGCTGGATCCGCCGCTCGCGCGCGAAGAGCCGCCCGAAACGCTGACCGGCCCCGTTGAGGATGCGCTCGAAGCGCTGACCGCCGAGACCGTGCCCGCCGACCGCGCGCTCGCGCGGCAGCTCGCTTTCGACCTCTCGTCGTTTCGGTATATCCTCGATCTGTACGACGACGCCTACCGCACGCTCTATCAGGGCGGCAAGACCACGCGCAGCATCACGCTCTTTTGCACGGACGCGGCCAAAAAACTCGCCGAAACCTATAAAAAGTGCCGCAGTGAAATCCTCTTTTCCGCGACGATGACGCCGTTTCCCTTTTACCGCGACCTGAGCGGGGTCAAGCCGGAAACGCCGTTTCTCTCGCTGCCGCCTTCGTTTCCGCCGGATAACCTCGCGATTTTTCATCTGTCCCTGGACATGCGGTACGCCGCGCGGGAGGCAACCCTGCCCGCCGTTGCGGACGCGGTGCTTTCCTTTGTGCGCGCGCGCAAAAAAGGCAACTATATCGTGTTCGCACCGAGTCATGCGTATTTGAGCAAGCTCTCCGGGCTGCTGAAAGAGAGTTTGCCGCTGGTGGAATGGGTCGAGCAGTCGCCCAAGATGGACGAGGCGGCGCGCGCGGAATTTCTCGCGCGGTTTTTGCCGGACGGCGGCCAGATCACCGTCGGCCTTGCGGTCACGGGCGGCGTGTTCGCCGAAGGCATCGACCTTCCTGCCGAGCGGCTCTGCGGCGCGGTGGTGATCGGCGTGGGGCTTCCGCAAATCTGTCTGGAACGGGATGTGCTGCGAAACGCATATGAGGAAACATACCAAAGCGGGTTCCGATATGCCTATCAATACCCCGGCGTGAGCCGCGTGCTGCAGGCGGCGGGGCGCATCATCCGCACCGAGACCGACCGCGGCGCGCTGCTGCTCATCGACACGCGCTACGCCCGCGCGGAGTACCGCGCGCTGCTGCCCGCGCACTGGGCCGTGCGACGCGTCCGCTCCACATCGGAACTGGAAAGCAGACTGGTTGCGTTCTGGTCGGATGGCGAATTCGATTGACCAACCGTATAAAACCTGTTACACTGCACGGAGTATGAACATAAAAACAACAAAAACATTCAAGGCGGTCATGTTCGATATCGACGCGTGCCTGATCGACTCGGGTCCGAATCTGATTACAACACTCGACCGCGCGCTAGCCGACACCGGCGGAGGGCGCCACCCGGAAGAATATCTGCGCAAAATGCTCGGCCTGCCCGGCTATTCGCTGGACGAACTGTTCGACCTGCCGGACTGGAAGCAAACACTGCGGGTCTGGAGCGCATATTACGCCGAAGTTGTCGGAACAAGCCGTCCGTTCCCCGACATTGAAGAACTGCTCCGCTCGCTTCGTGACGCGGGACTTCCTCTCGGCGTGGCCACCTCACAAGGACGTTCCTTTTATAAAAGGCATTTCCCCAGCTTCGGCATCGAGTCCTTTTTCAGCCTCGCCGTCTGTGCGGACGACGTTGAAAATCCCAAACCCGCCGCCGACCCGCTCCTGTTCGCGGCGCGGCATTTTTCCATCGAACCCGCCGATATCCTGTTCCTTGGCGACGCGCCTTACGACATGGACTGCGCGCGCGCAGCGGGTGCATACGGTGCGCTCGCCGTCTGGGGAACGGCGGACCGCTCGATTCCGGCGGATTATTATCCCGAAACCCCGCTGGACGTGCTTGATATCCTCGGCCTGCCGCGCGGCTGATCACAGCTTTGCCACCCGTTATTACAAATAAAAACGCGAACGGAAACCCGTTCGCGTTTTCTTGTTGTATTAAGACCTCTGTATCAGTGCAGCGTTGCCCTGTCCCTGCCGCTGTTTTTGGAAACGTAAAGCGCTTCGTCCGCATTGGCAATCAGGGTCTGTTCGTTGGTTACGGAAGATTCCGGCATGGAATCCCCGCCAACGCTGATCGTAACGCCGATCATATTGTCCCCATAGCGTGTTTTATGGTCGCGCACGAGATACCGCGCGCGTTCCGCAACACCGAGCACATCCTCTCTCGAAGCGCCCGGTAAGATCGCGAGAAACTCTTCCCCGCCGTAACGCATCAGCACATCCCCTTCGCGAAGGCCCTGACGAATCAACGAGGCGATGCTCTTGAGCACCCGGTCGCCAACGACGTGCCCGTAGGTGTCGTTGACCTGCTTGAAGTGGTCGATGTCGAACATCAGCAGTCCCAGCGGAGCGCCCCTGCGGATCGAACGTGAGTATTCCTCGCGCAGCCGCACCAGGCCGAAGCGGCGGTTGAGCACGCCGGTGAGCGGGTCGAGCGCGGCGAGCTTCTGCAGCTGCTCGTGCTCGAGCGCGTTATGCATGGCGATGGCGAGACTCTGCGTAAAGATCGAGAGTTGTTTGGCATATCCCGCTTTGAACGGTTCGGCTTTTGCCAGCAGAATAACGGCGATCGGAACACTCTTGAACAGCACCGGTTCGATGGTGACCGCCTTGGGATGAAACTGCGTCAGCGTGCTTTCGACGATGACGTCATCCGGGTGAGACAGAACGCTCGGAACGCCCTTTGTAAAGGTTTCGAGGATATGCGTGTCGGCGGTCAGCTTTGCCGCGTCCCGAATGCCGAACGAATGCAGCACGCTGATTTCCCCGTCCTGCTCATACAGGATGGCGCCGGCGTCCGCCGCGGTCTCGCTCATGACGCGCTCCAGCGCGTAGTCCGCAAGGGCATGCAAATCGAGCTGTCCGGAGAAGGTCGCCGTGTAGGACTTGATGCCGTCGAGCAAGCGCAGGGAGTTGGAGAACGACTCGATCAGCTCGTTAAACGCCTGCGCGCTGCGGCCGAACTCGTCCGCCGTATCGACCGGAATGGTGCAGTGCTCCGGGCTGCACTCGCCGATGTCGCCGCTGGCAGAAATCGTGATGATCGAGTCCTTGACCTCGTTCATCTTTCCGGTCATGCGCGTGAGCTTACGCTGCACCGTCACTTTGGAAATCAGGATGTTGACGACGCCGACGATGACGCCCGCGATGATGCAGCTGACGAAAAACAGGCCGCTGATGACGATCTGAGGCGGCGTGCCGAGAAGGAGCATAAAAAAAGGAAACACGGTTCCGATCAATACACCAAAACCAATCATCCGTATGGCAAGTTCTACAAATGTGTTTCTGCTTCGGTTCATAGACAACTCCCGATATGTTTTTTTCACTCGTAATGAGATTTCAGTGTAACATATCGCAGAATGTGATACCACAGTTGTACAACGTATATGGTATACTGTGTATCATCAACTATCATGCAGGAGGCTTTTATGGGCAGGGACGATCGATTTATCCGCATCTACTCCAAGGGATCAATGACAACCAATGAAATCTGGCTGGATAGAGAGACCGGCGTGAACTATCTCTTCCATTCGGGCGGATATGCAGGCGGGCTCACGCCGCTGCTCGACAAGGACGGCAAGGTCGTCGTCACAGACGCGTACACGCTCGAGCACACCTACGGCCGCTGAGTGCGGCATCCCGACGTTTTCAGGACGGCATACTGCCGCTCTGTTTTTTTGCGTTCAGGAGCGAACGAGCTCCAGCCGGTACACCACCGGCCGCACGCCGTCGGTGCAGCAAATGATGCGCGTGCCGCCGTCCTTATACCACTCGTTCTCGTCTCCTCCGGAGTAAAGCGTGCGAATCGAGGAATACAGATCGATCCAAGCCCAAGGGCAAAGGCCCTCGGGCTTTTCCGCGCCGCCGGTATAAAGGAACTCGTCCCCAACCTCCTGGATCGGGCATGCGCCCGCCGCCGCGCCTTCGGCGAGATATTCCTCTGCCAGATCGGGATAAAACTCCCGTTTCAGTACCGTGATTTTTACGCTGTTCATGCTTCCTCCTACTGAACCTGCACACAAAACCGCCTCGCGCGCGGCCCGTCGAACTCGCAGAAATACACGCCCTGCCAGGTGCCGAGCATGAGCCTGCCGTTTGAAACGGGAATGGTCACGCTGCTGCCGATCACGCTCGCCTTGAGGTGTGCGGCGCTGTTGCCTTCCATGTGCCGAAACTCCGGCCGGTCGGGATAGGTCTTCTCCAGCGCAAACAGCAGATCTCGCACCACGTCCGGGTCGGCGTTTTCGTTGATGGTGATCCCCGCCGTCGTGTGCGGGCAGTAGACGAGGCAGAGCCCGTCCCGCACGCCGCTCTCGCGGACGGCGTCCCGCACCCGATCCGTCACGTCCGTCCAGTTGTTGCGTCCGGTGTTCAGCGAATATTCACGCAGCATGCCGCATCCTCCCGTTTTCCGTTCGTTTTCGCCAATTATACCATGCAAAACAGAATTCGCGTTTACGAATACGCGCGATGCTGATAAAATGTGACTATTAAATCACAGATCGGAGAAATGCGTTATGGCGGCGGGAAAAGAAGCACCGGCGGTCAAGCCGGATCCGAAAGCGAAGATTCGCGGTTACGGCATTGAGCTCAACGACGAAAAGCTCTCCCGGATCGACAAGATCGTGGAGAGCTACGAGCGGCGCGTCGCCGCGCGGCTGGACGAGGAATATGTGCTGCACACGCGGCGGTCCGACCGCATCGCGGACAAGGTTGCGGCATTTGGCGGCAGCTGGACATTTATCATCATCTTCGCGGCGTTTCTGTTTATCTGGATTCTGATCAACCTCTTGCCGGTGCTCGGCGTGCAGTTTGACCCGAAGCCGTTTATCCTGCTCAACCTCATCCTCTCGTTCATCGCCGCGTTTCAGGCGCCGATCATCATGATGAGCCAGAACCGGCAGGCCACGCGGGACAAGCACGAGTCGATCATCGACTTTGCGATCAACTACAAGGCCGAGCAGGAGATTGACGATCTGCAGAAGCATCTGCACCGGATGGAGGCGGAGTTGAAAGAGATGAAGGAGATGTTGAGGGAGAGGGAGTAGAAGTGCAAAGCTCCTGGAATAATTGTAATAGTATGAGGAGTTGTATTATGAAGCTTAATCAGAAACAAAGGTTTTTTGTCTCGCTTATTTATATCGTTTTAATTACACTAATATTTTCTTCTTTCGGAGGAAAAATATCAGAAATTGTAGATAATACAACCAATATCGGAATATGGTTCTGTACAGGGGCACTATTAATTATCTTCGGCGTATTCATCACAGAACCTTTTTTTAGTAAACCTGCCGACACACTTACTAGTAGCATCACAGTAATATTAGCTCTATTAGCATTGCCCAATAAAAAAACACTCATTGGTTATTGGATAATTTTGTCTTTGGCTCTGTTTATGTTAGCTCTGAGCATTCTCACAATAACGCTAAAAGATACACAAAATTGGTTTCTCAGGATAATACATTTTATAGTAATGAACTTCGGAAGTGCAAAATTTATATTTTCTCCATTTTATTTATTATCTGCCTATTCGTTTTATGCGATAAACAATCAAATCAGTGCTTTCTGCCTAATTTTAACTTTATGGATTTTTCTATGTTTTAGTGATCCAATAACATGGTTAGTGCAAAAAAGCAAAAGTCTGAACAGAATATTGAAATCCCCTTCATTCCCGCTCGGCATCATTTCAAAATCAAAAACAGAAGACATTTTTATAATTACTGTCGATAACCCTTCAATGCAATACAAGCTAGGGAGTATCGTGGCGATCCAAAAGAAATCTGACAAATATTGTTTAGGTGTAATTACTGGAGTAAATCACACACAAAGCATAACCTATTGCGATGTTTACTTGATTAGACCAGATCTAGAAAACGAATTGTTTTCTACAGAAGAGCTCAATATCACACCTAAAAACAGCAGAGATATAGATATATTCTATGCATACATTATTGATATAAACAATTGTGCTTTGCATGTAAAACAAATGGTTGATCAAAATTATTTGCTGAAAAACATTAATAGTTTCATTGGTCACATACTACCTAATTCAAATATTGATACCATTTTTTTCACCATTAGCAATTCAAAACTTAATATTACTGAAGGACTTATAGTACATACTCGTATATATAATGAAAGTGTCTACTATCAAATAGTGAATGGCACCGTTGCCGAGCAAAGAATTGATGTAAATAGCCAAGATGGCTTCCTGTTTTGTACTGCAAGAAAGTTAGGTAAATTCAAAGAACATACAATAGAATCTGGCAAGTGGGTTCCCAACGCATCAGAGCCAGTATTTTTATATCCAGCAGTACAACTATCCGATGATCAACTGAAGGTTATAGCAAAAACCGCTGTAGGATTTTTCCCGCAAACAGATTTCTCTATCCCTCTACAGTCTATAAATGAATTGATCACTCATAATACAGCAATTTTAGGAATCCTTGGTGTAGGAAAGTCTTGTCTAGCACTGGAGATCATAACAAAAGTCATTCAGGCTGGTGTAAAAGTTATCTGTATCGATATAACAAATCAATATTCTACAACATCTGGATTAAGCAGCTATATCGATTCTGCTAGAATTGTAAATGGCCTCAGCGCACAAGATATAACAACATTATCATCCACTTCAAAAAAATCTGGTTATTCTGATCAGTACTCGACATGGGGTAATATTAAATCATTTGGAAATATCATTGACTCCACAATAACAACTTTTTTGGATTCTGAAAATTCGGTTTTTGTAATCAATCCTGATGATTGTGATGTAGGTAAAGCAGCGACTCAATTTAAAATTACAGAAACGGTTGAAGTTACTCTTGCCGAAAAAACTCGCATCATTTGTGAATCTGTGCTCGATTTTTACATGAAGAAAGGAGCTTCAGAAACAGCACGTTGTTTAATTGTATTTGAAGAAGCTCATTCTATTATACCGGAATGGAATTCCGTATCATGTGAGGGGGATAAGACTGCAGTTAATGGAACTGCAAAAGTTATTATGCAAAGTAGAAAATACGGAATGGGGTGTTTAGTAGTAACTCAACGGACTGCAAACGTTACAAAGAGCATTCTAAGTCAGTGTAATACAGTATTTGCATTAAGGATTTTTGATGATACTGGAAAAACATTTCTCGAGAACTATGTTGGAAGTCAATATGCTAATTTACTGCCGACACTAGATGAGCGGCATGCTGTCGCTATTGGTAGAGGATTGGCTTTAAAGCAACCTGTAATAATGCAGCTTAATGACAGAAAACATGTCATGCGATAGATTCGAAGTTATAATTGACAGCAACCGCGCCTATTTATTCTCTATCCCCTCCCCATCCTCCAATCCACAATCTCTTATCCCTCCGCACAAAATCACCCTTACCCTTTTCATCGCACCCTGCACCGCCAATAAAAAAAGAGCCCAATCTCTCGATTGTGCTCTTTTTGTTTCATCCTCTATTCCACAATATAGGAGCGGCAGTAGTCGCAAACGCCCTTCGCCTCCACCTCAACCGCAGACAGCAGGGTAGAGTTAACTCAAAAATCCGTTTCACCACCCCCCACAATCACGCTTCAATCTTCCTTAAATAACCCCACGTATCAAACAAGGGCGGCCTAAGCCGCCCTCGTTATTTTTCGTGCCAGTTATTTCCCTTTTCTCGTATACTGCCGCATACTCATGCTCATCAGTTTGCCCGCCATCGACGGGTTGCGCGCGGCGCTGTTGGTCGGGCTGGTCTTATCCAGCGCGTGAAACCCATCCTTCTGCGGATTGGCTTCGTCGTTCTTATGCTGCAAATGCGGCAGCTTGCCGATATTCTTTTTCATCTGTTCTACCTCACGTTTCCGCTCTCATTATAGCAGACTCCAGTCCCGCCCGCCATATGCCGCCCGTCACCACGGCGCATACACCAAATCCACGATGCCGTTATAGCGCTGCGTCGAGATCAACCGCAGCTCTTTCGGCGTGTCCAACCCAACCGCAAATAAAAAGCGAACGCAATCTATCGATCGCGCTCGCTTTATCTCTATCCCTATTCGGCGATATAGGAGCAGCAGTAGTCGCAAACCCCCTCTGCCTCCACCTCGAACTTGCTGTTGGCGGCAATCTCAAACGTCTGCCCCTCGGCAAAGGACTGCCACTGTGTTTCCCCGGGCAGCAGCGCCTTGAGCGTTCCGCCCAAAATCTCCATATGCTCCTTCTGAGCCGTGCCAAAGGAATATTTCCCCGGCAGAATGATGCCGAGTGTCTTTCTCGTCCCGTCCGCAAAAAACACCGTGCGGCTCGTGACCTTGCCCTCGTAATATACGTTCGCCTTCTTGACGATCGTAGCCTGTTCAAAGCGATCCATGCCTGTTTCCTCCCGTATCCGTCACTCAATTTGATCTATATAACCGATCTCCCGGCAAACGAACAGCGTTCTCTGCCCGCCGCCTTTACGCCAGCAGCCGCAGCAGCTCGTCATACCCGTTTGCAACATAGGTCGGTTGAATGTCCTCGCGCGGCTTTGCGCCCGCCGGCGGCAGCCAGCAGGTGTCGATGCCGGCGTTGATGCCGCCCTGCACGTCGGCTGTGAGCGAATCGCCGATCATGAGATACTTGCGCTTGTCGCCGTCGCCAAAGCGCTCCAGCATATACGCAAAATACGCCTTGTCCGGCTTTTGCAGCCCCATCTCCTGCGAGATGAAGAGTTCGTCAAACAGCGTGTCAAACCCGGTGCGCTCCAGTCGCTTGCGCTGCACGAGCGTGAGCCCGTTGGTCGCGGCCGCGATGCGGTAGCGCTCTTTGAGCCGCTGCAACAGCTCCCGTGCGCCGTCATACGGAATCGCCTGCAGCGCGAGTTTTTCAACATAGTCCGCGTTGAGTGCGTCAGCCCCGGCGGGGTCCTGCCCAAGGTGCTCCAAAAACGCCTCAAAGCGCACGCGCTGCACGCTCAGGCTGTTGAGCTGGCCCAGCTCAAACCTGCCCCAGGCTTCCTGGTTGATTCTGTGATACGCGTCGTATACCTGTTCGTCCGCGGGGATGCCGCGCTCCTCCAGCGTTTGAAACAGTGCGACCTTTTCGCCCGCGTGAAAATCCATCAGCGTGTTGTCCAGGTCGAAGAGCAGATATTCATAGCGCAGGGGTTTCGTCAATTCGTTCGTGTTTTTCATCATACCCACAAGATTACAACATTGCGCCGCGAAGATCAATCGATTCCGCGCGATTGCGGCGCAGCGCTGCTCCGAATTTTTTTGCAATTCGATTTAACACGATCATAATTCAACCACATTCCGCCTCTATGATGGGGGTACAGAATTCAACCAACCAACTGACAAAAGGAGGTGTAACCATGAGGAAAACATTGATGATTATCGCCATCGCCGTTCTGCTGCTCGTTCCGGTCACGGCACTCGCGCTGTACGCCAACTCGGCTTCTCCCGTCGCGGACCGCACATACTACCGTGCGCAGGCAGTCCAGCCGGAGCTGACGGAAGAGCAGCAGGCGGATCTGGAAGCGTCGTTTCAGGATATGATCACGCTCCGCAGAGAATCGATCAACACGATGCTGGAAGACGGCCTTCTGACCGAGGAGCAGGCGCAGCTGGCGCTCGAGCGGCTCGATGAGATGGTGGCGTACCACGCCGAGAACGGCTACTGGTATGGTTATGACGGCTCGTTCGGCTGTTTCGGCGACGATGACGTCGCCTACGGACGCGGTATGATGCGTGATTTCGGTCGCGGCGGCATGATGGGCAGCTACGGCTACTACGACTGGAACTGACAGGAAAGGCGGAAAACGAAATGATGTTCTTTTGGTTTATTTTGATCGGCGTCGTCGTGTATCTGCTGGTGGCTAAATCCGGCAAACGGATCATCGACCGGCCGAAGACCGGCGAAGACCCTGAAGACCTGCTGATCAAACGGTTTGTCAACGGGGAAATCACGGAAGAAGAGTACAAAAAAATGTTGAAAGTCATCCGAGACTAAGGAGGTATGATACAATGATGTATGTAAGAGGATTAGGAAGCACAGGCATGTTTTACCACGGAGTCGGGTATGTACATCCCGGCGTATGGATCGGGCTCGGGCTGCTGTTTGTTGCGGCGCTGGTCGTCGTGATCGTGCTGGCAGCCAAGAAAAAGAACGCTATGCCCGACGGCGCGGCCGACGCGCTGAAGCTGCGCTATATCAAAGGCGAGCTGACGGAAGAAGAGTATCTCAAGATGAAGGACGTCCTCGGCAAGTAACGCCGGATGCGTCATGATCAACACAACGAGGTGGAACGGTGCAGTACCAGATATTGGTCGTTGAAGACCAGCCGGAAATCAGAACCATCGTGGAAAAGTACCTTCGCAAGGAAGGATACGCCGTGCAGGGCGCGGCCAACGGGTTCGAAGCGCTGGAGCTCTTCAACGAAAGCACCGTCCACCTCGTTCTTTTGGACGTTATGATGCCCGGCATCGACGGCTTTGAAGTGCTCCGGGAGATTCGAAAGCTCTCGGAGGTGCCGGTCGTCATGCTCACGGCGAGGCAGGGCGAGGTCGACCGCGTGCGCGGCTTTCGCGCAGGCGTGGATGATTACGTGGTCAAGCCCTTCAGTGCAAAGGAGCTCATGCTCCGCGTGCGCAGGCTGTTGACCCGCGTCTACCACGAAGCGGACGAGCTCGTCTATTCCTACGGAGCGCTGCGTCTGCACACCGGCAGCATGAAACTCTACCGCGGCGAAGAAGAGATTCTGCTCACGACGGCGGAATATCATCTGCTGCACGCGATGTTTCGCAACGAGGGCATGGTGATGTCCCGCGAACAGCTCATTGAGCAGGCATATGGCGACGACTACGAAGGGTACGACCGCAACATCGACAGTTTTATCAAGAAAATCCGGCAGAAGATTGAAGCGGATCCCCGCAAGCCGAAGATCCTGACTACGAAATACGGCGCGGGCTATCTCTTTGGAGGGAAAAAGCAATGACGATTAGACGGCAGTGGATGCTCGTACTGGTGATTCCGGTCGCGTTGTCGGTTATTGTGAATTCCGTCGTGTTCGGCCTGTTGGTCAACCGGTACTTCATCGATTATTCAAAGGAAAATTACGACAGCCATGTATCCCAGGTGGTCACGTTCGCAACCGAAGCGCTCTCCAGCAAGGATTACACCCGTCAACAGCTGGAGATGCAGCTCGAGTCGCACCTGAGCGACCCGATCAGCCGCATCCGGCTGTACAGCAGCGACGGCACCCTGCTGGCGGACGTCGGTGATCTGGACTATCCCATGATGGGATCCATGCGCGGCAGCGACATGATGCGCCGCATGTCCCCGTCCACCTCCGAGGAAATCGACTCGATCGAGATTACGCAGGATGGCGCGGTAATCGGCATGCTCAACATCACTCGCTACGGCGCAATCGGCAATTCGATCGGTACAAGGCTGTTTCTTTCCTCACTGGTCGTCAACAGCCTGCTCTCCTTCGCCATCGTGTTCGCGCTCATCTTCGTGCTGGGTTATTTCATCAGCAAGCGCATGAGCCGGGATCTGATGCAGACCGCGCAGCAGGCCGTTGACATCGACCTCGGCCGCGAGGAGACAACACCGCAGTCGAATGTGCAGGAGATCAAGACCATACAGCAAAGCCTCGCGGCGCTCAGAACCCGCCTGAAACTCAAGCAGACGAGCCGCAAGCAGCTCGTCGACGAGCTGGTCCATCAGACCAGAACGCCTCTGACGATATTGAAAACACATCTGGAAGGTTTTCTAGACGGGATCATCCGCTTTACGCCGGAAGAGGTGCAAGTCTGCGACGCGCAGATCGACAACATCTCCTCGATCATCGCCAACATGAGCGGACTCATCGACGCGGAGCGGGAAATCGACACGATCAGCATTGAGCAAATCGAGCTCTCCTCCCTGGTTCGTCAGATCATCGCCGGGCTGAAGGCACAGTTCGACAAAAAAGGCGTCGCGCTGACCGCTGCGACACAGAAGAAAATCGTCGTTCGAACCGACCCGTATAAACTCAGCCAGGCGATTTATAACCTGCTGACCAACGCGTATAAATTCACCGAACCCGGCGGAAGCGTGCATGTCGAGTACCGGCTGGAGGGCGGCTTAATCGCCATCAGCGTAAAGGACACCGGCGCGGGCATTCCGCAGGCGGAGCAGCCGCTCATCTTCGACGCATACTACCGCGGCGGCAACGCAGCGCAGACGACCGGAGACGGCATTGGCCTCTATATCGTAAAAGAAAACCTGCGCAAGATCGGCGGGAGCGTTGGTCTGCGTTCGAATCCGGGCGAAGGCAGCACGTTTATCCTCCGCATCCCCGTCGAGTATACCGGCGAGGACACGCCCGCAGCCCAGTAACAGATCACAAAAAACCGGCGGAGTATCCGCCGGTTTTTTTGTTGCGTTCAAATGGTTCTGGTCAGTTCTCCGGTGACAGAGTCGATGATGAGCCCGTAGATCTCGACGCCCTCCGGCATCAGCGGATGTTTTCTGATCAGTTCGACCGACGTTTGCACCGAGCACTCCAGATCGGCAAACCCGCCGAGCCATTTCTCCAGATTGACCCCGTGATACCGAATCATCTCGAGCGATTGCTCCTTGATGCCGCGGGATTTCATCTTCTCCATCATCTGCGGAACATCCGTCAGCCGCGCGCCGCAATCCGTGTGCCCGATCACGAGTATCTCCCGGATGTCGAGGTCGTATATCCCGATCAACAGGCTGCGCATCACGCTGCCGAACGGGTGCGAAATTACGCCGCCTGCGTTTTTGATCAGCTTTGCATCCCCGTTGCGCAGCCCGAGCGCCGCGGGCAGAAGCTCCGTCAGCCGCGCGTCCATACACGAGACGATCGCGACCTTTTTGGCGGGGTATTTATCGGTCAGGTATTTTTCATATTCCCGGTTTTCCACAAATGTCTGGTTAAAGCGTAATATTTCTTCGATCATGGATCGTCTCCTTTGTTACACCGCGTCTCTGAACAGGCTCTTCATTTCAATGCACTGCTTCTATAAAAAGCCGTCCGCATGCCGTCCATACAGGATAACACGCGCCGAAGCTCTGTACCTATGCCCATTTCTGTATGGAAGCCCTGCCGGGCATTCACCGCTGCGAAAACGGCGCATCGTGTGTAAATCAAACCCCGCAAAGTGTCCCTTTGCGGGGTTGTGTTTCGTCTCTTGCGCTCCTTTGCTGATCAGGAATAATACCGGACCAAGGACTCAAACAGCCGTAAGTCGAATTTGCCCGGCACGTTTTGATACAACCCCGGACCGATGCGCTCGCTGTGCCCCATCTTGCCGAGCACGCGCCCGTCCGGCGACGTAATCGCCTCCACAGCCGCATACGACCCGTTGGGGTTGTAGCGCACGTCCATTGAGGGGTTTCCCTGTTCATCGGCATATTGCGCGGCGATCTGTCCGTTTTCGGCGAGCTCGGAAAACACATCCGGCGGGCATAAAAACCGCCCTTCGCCATGCGAAACCGGCACGGTATACGTTTCGCCCACATCCGCCAGCATCAGCCAGGGCGAGAGATTAGACGTCACCACCGTTCGCACAAGGCGGGACTGATGCCGCCCGATGGCGTTAAACGTCAGCGTCGGCGACTTGGCGGACGGGGTCACGATCCGCCCGTATGGCACAAGGCCCAGCTTGATGAGCGCCTGAAATCCATTGCAGATGCCGAGCGCGAGACCGTCCCGCCCGTCGAGCAGGCGCATGAGCGCGTTAGCTGCGCGCGGGTTTTGCAGAAAGGCGGTGATGAATTTGCCGGATCCGTCCGGCTCGTCCCCGTTGGAAAACCCGCCTGGTAAAAACAGCGCCTGCGACTGATCCAATCGCGCGGCAAATGCCGCCAGCGATGCTTCGATTGCAGATGAATTCTGCGTTTGCAGCACCAGCACGTCCGCAACGGCGCCCGCCCGCTCGACGGCGCGCGCGGACTCGTATTCACAGTTCGTTCCCGGAAAAACGGGGATCAGCACGCGCGGTTTTGCAATCGCACCCGCGCGCGATACCGCGCGTTGTTTCGCCTGATACGGCGGCACCGGCGGCAGGTCCGCCGCAACATCCTTGCGTACGGGAAACACATCCTCAAGCGTGTGTTCATATGCCGCTTCAAGCGCGTCCATCGCGGCGCGCTCGCCGCGGCAGACCAGCGCGCGCTCGTCGCTCGTTCTGCCAAGCGGCTTTCCGATGTCGATTGCATCCGCCAGTTCCAGCACAAACGCGCCTATGCGCGGCGCAAACAGCGCCTCCTGCGTCAGCCCGTCGTCAAAGGTAAATCCAAGCCCGTTGCCGAGACACATGCTGAACACCGCCTGCGCAACACCGCCTGTGCCGACCGCATATGCCGCACGCGCCTTTTTCGAGCCGGTCAGCTGCGAAACCTTTTCGAGCAGTCTGTTCATCGACGCCGCTTCCGGCAGGCCGTCTTTGCGGTAGTCCGGAACGAGCAGCGCGACACGCGAACCGGCGCGCTTGAATTCCGGCGAACAGACCGTGTCCGTTTTTCCGATCGCGACCGCGAAGGAAACCAGCGTCGGCGGCACGTCGAGCGACTCGAACGACCCGCTCATGGAGTCCTTACCGCCGATGGCTGCAACGCCGAAGTCGAGTTGCGCCTGAACCGCGCCGAGCAGCGCGGCGGCGGGTTTACCCCAGCGCGCGGGATCGGAGCCCGGTTTTCCGAAATATTCCTGAAAGGTCAGATAACGCTCTCTCAGCGGTGCGCCGGCCGCGGCGAGCTTGCAGAGCGATTCGACAACGGCGGCATATCCGCCCGTATACGGCGACGCCTCCGTGAGTTCCGGATCGTATCCCCAGCTCATCGTCGTGCAGGCGTTCGTTTCCCCGCTGATGAGCGGCAGCTTCGCCGCCATTGCCTGTGCAGGTGTGAGCTGGCGCGCGCCGCCGAACGGCATGAGCAGGCTGTATGCGCCAACGGTGGAGTCGAAGCGTTCGCCCAGTCCCCGCCGCGAGCAATGCTTCAGCCCTGAAACCAGCGCAGTGAGCCGGGTCGAAAAGTCATCCGGCTCAACCGTTTTCTGCGGCGGCTGCGGCGGCTCAACGCGCGCCTTGGTGTGCTTCGGTGCACCGTTGCTGTCGATCAGGCTGCGCTTGAGATCAACAATGGTCTTCCCGTGCCAGCGCATCTTGAGCTTTGGTTCGCTCGTGATCTGCGCAACGGGTACGGCGGAGAGGTTTTCCTCCCGCGCGAGCAAGATAAAACGATCCGCATCCGCGGCGTCCACCACAACCGCCATGCGCTCCTGCGACTCGCTGATGGCCAGCTCCGTTCCGTCGAGGCCTTCATATTTCACCGGTACCCGGTCGAGGTCCACGCTGACGCCGTCCGCCAGCTCGCCGATGGCGACGGATACGCCGCCCGCGCCGAAGTCGTTGCAGCGCTTGATGAGGCGGGATGCCTCGGAATTTCGAAAAAGCCGCTGGAGCTTGCGCTCCTCCGGCGCGTTGCCTTTTTGCACCTCCGCGCCGCAGAGCATCAGCGAATCCGCGCTGTGCGCCTTGGAGGAGCCGGTCGCCCCGCCGCAGCCGTCCCGCCCGGTTTTTCCGCCGAGCAGCAGCACGACGTCCCCGTCTTCAGGTGTTTCTCGGCGCACGTTTTGCGCCGGCGCAGCACCGATGACCGCGCCGATCTCCATGCGCTTTGCGATATACCCTGCGTGGTAAATTTCGTCGACCAGCCCTGTTGCAAGCCCGATCTGGTTGCCGTAAGAACTGTACCCGGCGGCAGCGGTGGTCACAATCTTGCGCTGCGGCAGCTTACCGGGCAGCGTGTCGGCGTATGGTACGCGCGGATCGGCCGCGCCAGTGACGCGCATCGCCTGATAGACGAACGCGCGCCCGGACAGCGGGTCGCGAATCGCGCCGCCGATGCAGGTCGCCGCGCCGCCGAAGGGTTCGATCTCCGTCGGGTGGTTGTGCGTTTCGTTTTTAAAGAGAACCAGCCATTCCTGCTTTTCGCCGTCGGCTTCAATTTCGGTCCTGACCGTGCAGGCGTTGATCTCGGCGGAGTCGTCTAGCTTTGGCAGTTTGCCGTTCGCCTTGAACCAGCGCGCCGCAATGGTCGCAAGATCCATGAGCGTCACCGGTTTTTTGATTCCGAGCTCGTCGCGCATCTTTTGATACGTGCGATAGGTTTCTTCCGCGCGCGGGTCGTCGAACGCAACTTCGTCGAGCTGCGTGAGAAACGTTGTGTGGCGACAGTGATCCGACCAATAGGTGTCCAGCAGTTTCAGCTCGGTCAGCGTCGGGTCGCGCTGCTCCTCTTGAAAATATGTCCGGCAGCATTTGATGTCGTCGAGATCCATCGCAAGCGCGTATTGCCGGATCAACTCCGCAAGCTGCGTATCGTCCATTGCATAAAATCCGTCCAGCAACGGAATGGCAGACGGTTGTTCCACGCCGAGTTCGAGCGTTTCAAACGCGTTCAGCGACGCCTCGCGGGACTCAACGGGGTTGATGACATAGCGCTTGACCGCGTCCAGCTCGACGCGGCTGACGGAGCCATACAGCAGATAGACGCGCGCGGTGCGGACGGTCGGCGCTTCTTTTTGCGAGAGCAGCGCAATGCACTGCCCGCAGGCGTCCGCGCGCTGGTCGTATTGCCCCGGCAGGTATTCCGCCGCGAATAGTGCTGCGCCATCGTCCGGCAGCGCATCGTAAGCAAGATCGATCTGCGGCTCGGCAAACACCGTAAAGCGGCAGGACGCAAACAACGCCTCGTCTACGCCCTCCACGTCGTAACGATTCAGGATGCGAACGTTTGATATGCTCCGTATCCCCAGCACGCCGTGAAGATCACCGAGCAGCGCCGCCGCTTCCTGCGCAAACGCGGGTTGTTTTTCCACATAAATCCGACTTACCATGAACCGTTTGCCTTTCCCTGCGCGCTGTTGATCGCGCGCTCGCCGATATCCCGGCGGTAATATGCCTGCTCAAAATGAACGTGCTCAGCCGCGTCATACGCGGCGCGCTGTGCGTCCCGCGCGGTCGCGCCGAGTGCGGTTACGCCGAGCACGCGCCCGCCGGACGTGACCAGCCGATCGTTGTCCATCTTCGTTCCCGCGTGATAGATATATGCCGCTTCTTTTTGATCGAAGTCGTCAAACGTAATTTCATAGCCGGTTTCATACTTGCCGGGGTATCCATTGGACGCAAGTACCACGCAGCAGGCCGCGCCCGGGCGGAAGCGCACGCGCACCTCGCTCAGGCGTTCCTCCTCCACGGCAAGCATGATTTCAAACAAATCCGTCTCCAGCATCGGCAGGACAACCTGCGTCTCCGGGTCGCCGAAGCGGCAGTTATATTCGATTACCTTCGGGCCGTCTTCCGTCAGCATCAGCCCGAAGTAGAGGCAGCCTTTAAACGTTCGCCCTTCCGCGTTCATCGCGCGCATGGTTGGCAAAAAAATACGCTCGCGGCATTCGATGGCAAGCTCCGGCGTGTAAAACGGGTTGGGTGCGAGCGTCCCCATGCCGCCCGTGTTCGGGCCGAGGTCTCCGTCCAGCGCGCGCTTATGATCGAGCGCGGAAACCATCGGAATCATCGCGATTCCGTCCGTAAAGGCAAGCACACTCGCCTCGTTTCCCGTGAGGAACTCTTCGATCACCACGCGGCTGCCGCTTTTGCCGAACACGCCGTCCTCCATCATCGAGCGTACGGCGGCTTTTGCTTCCTGTTCGTTCTGCGCGATGATCACACCCTTACCCAGCGCGGGTCCGTCCGCCTTGACGACGGCGGGATACGGTGCGCCAGCGAGGTATGCGTAAGCATCCTCCGCGCGGTCGAATATCTCGTAAGCCGCGGTCGGGATGCCATATTGTCTCATGAGTTGTTTTGCAAAGCTCTTGCTGCCCTCGATGAGCGCCGCGGCGGCGGACGGACCGAAACAGCGGACGCCAGCGGCGCGCAGCCGGTCGCAGAGGCCGAGAATCAGCGGGTCGTCCGGCCCAATCACTGCAAAATCGATTTTGTGTTCTATCGCAAACGACACGATACCGTCGATATCCGTCGCTTTGATCGGCACGCATTCGGCGTGCGCGCGCATGCCGCCGTTTCCGGGCAGCGCGTAGATTTTTTTGATGCGTTGATTTGTGCACAGGTGCTCCAGAATCGCGTGTTCGCGGCCACCGCCGCCAACGATCATAACGTTCATTTCAGCATTCATCGATTTCTCGTCCTGTTTAATGATGGAAGAGGCGAAGCTTCGTAAAGAACATCGCCATGCCATAGCGGTCGCACGCGGCGATCACGTCTTCGTCCCGCACCGATCCGCCGGGCTGGGCGACGTAGCTAACGCCGCTCTCCTTCGCGCGCTCAATGTTGTCCGCAAACGGGAAAAACGCGTCGCTTCCGAGCGAAACACCGGAAAGCCGCGCCATATGCGCCGCGCGTTCGTCCGCCGTCAGCGGCTCAGGGCGGCTTGTAAAATACTTTGTCCAACCCGTTTCCGAGAACGCATCCCCGCTCTTGCCGGAGATGTACAGATCGATCAGGTTGTCTCGCTCGGCGCGCTTGATGTCTGGCAAAAACGGCAGGTTCAGCACCTGCGGGCAGCGACGCATCCACCAGATATCCGCTTTTTCACCCGCGAGGCGCGTGCAGTGGATGCGGGACTGCTGTCCCGCGCCAACGCCGATGGTCTGCCCGCCGGCGGCGTAACAGACGGAGTTGGACTGCGTGTATTTCAGCGTGATCAGCGAGAGGATCAAGTCCCGCTTTGCCGCATCGTTAATCTCTTTTTTCGCGGTGACCGCTTGCTCGAGCAGCGCGCCGTCGATCTTTGCTGTGTTGCGCGGCTGTTCAAACGTGACCCCGAACACCTGCTTGCGCTCCGTCTCGCCGGGTTCGTAGTCCGGGTCGATCTGCAGCACGGCATAACTGCCGTTTCGCTTGGTTTTTAAAAGCTCCAGCGCTTCGGGCGTATATCCCGGCGCGATCACGCCGTCCGACACCTCGCGCTTGATGATCGCGGCGCACGTTGCATCGCAGATGTCGCTCAGCGCGATGAAGTCCCCAAACGAGGACATGCGGTCCGTTCCGCGCGCGCGGGCGTAGGCGCAAGCGATCGGCGAGTCGTTGACGCCGGGGATATCGTCCACCGCGCAGGCGCAAAGATCGGTCTGGCGCAGCGGCAGGCCCAGAGCAGCGCCCGCAGGGCTGACATGCTTAAACGAAGCAGCCGCGGGCAGAGAAAGCGCCTCCTTGAGTTCCTTGACCAGCTGCCAGGCGTTGAGCGCGTCCAGATAGTTGATGTAACCCGGCGCACCGTTGCGTACCGCAAGCGGCAGCTCGCCGGATTCCGCGTAGATGCGCGCCGGTTTCTGATGCGGGTTGCAGCCGTATTTGAGTGCCAGTTCTTTCATTTGCCGGTTCCTCCCGCCGTGTATTTGTTGAACAACCTGTCTTCGTATACGCCGGTTTCGATATCCGTATAGCGCACATAGAGCGAGATCTTGTTCGCCTCGTTCAGCGCGGACCAGAGCCCCTCGGCAAACGCGGAACAATCGTCCGGTACACGAATGGTTCGGGGTTCACCCGAGAAACTCGGCAGCACCGCGCCGTCCGTTTGATAGGTCGAGATAAAGTGGCCCGTGCCCGCAACGGATTCATACTCAAAAAACTGCCTCTGTGCCGCCGTTCCCTCCGCGTTTCCCGCTTTGAGGATGGACAGCACGTAGGAAAATTGATTGGAAAAATATTGTATCCCGCTGATGCGCGGCGTAAAATGCGGCGCGTCCGGCTCGAATGTGCGCGTCCTGAGCGCGCTTTCAAACGAACCGCCCGCCGCGATTGCTTCGCGGATGGTGTCCGTCTGGTCGCCGTTGGTGACGATGGTTTTGCCGGGCAGCGTACGAAGCGGCGCGTAGAGAATCAGGCTCGTATCGGCGATCTTGCCGCCGTCGAGCATATGGATACCGAGGTCGTCGCCGTTTTTCACAAATGCGCGGCTGCGGCTGCCCGCGCTGCGCCCCATGATGAAGTACGCCAACGCGGCGCGTGTTCCGTCGGGCGTGCACCCGAGCACGATGCCGCGTCCGGGATACGGGTTATTCTTTAAAAGATCAAACAAGTCGTTCGGTTCCATCATGATTTCCTTCCGTTTGTTTTTGTGTCAGCTCCGCGCAAAGCATCTGCGCCGCCTGCGGCAGCAGCAGCCACTCGGCCTGCTCCATAACGCGGCGCTGCAGCGTTTGGGGCGTATCGCCCGGCAGAACAGGCACTTCTTTTTGCAGCAGGATGCGCCCGCCGTCCGGCACTTCGTTGACCATGTGCACCGTCGCTCCGGTCACGCGCTCTCCCGCGGCGAGCACCGCCGCATGAACCTTCAGCCCGTAAAAGCCCTTTCCGCAGTAGGCGGGAATCAGCGAAGGGTGCACGTTTACTATGCGATCCGGATACCGCGCGACGAACGCGGCGGAGAGGATATGCAGATATCCCGCGAGCACGATCACGTCGATACCGTTTAAAGCAAGCTTCTCTAGAAGCGCTGCTTCATACGCGTCCCGGTCGGGAAAAGCGGCGCGCTCTACAACCTCAGTTTTTATCCCCGCAGCCTTTGCGCGCAGCAGCGCGAACACATTTGCCTTGCTGGAAATAACGAGCGCGAGCTCGCCGCCGGAAAACCGGCCGCTGTCCCGCGCATCGACAAGCGCCTGCAGATTGGTTCCGCCGCCGGAAACCAGCACGGCGACACGCGGCTTCAGCATAGCTGCACGCCTTCCCCGCCTGCGACAACTTCGCCGAGCGGATACGCTTCCACGCCCTCGTCCGCCAGCACGGCGATCGCGCGGTCCGCCTCTCCGGCGGGCAAGGCAATCGTCATCCCGACGCCCATGTTGAAGGTTGCGAACATGTCTTTTTCTTCCAGGCCGCCGAGCGCCTGCAGCAGCCGGAACACGGGAAGCACGCGCACGCTCTTTTTCTCGATCCGCACGGACAGGCCCTTTGGAATGCTGCGCGGGATATTCTCAAAAAATCCGCCGCCGGTGATATGCGCGATGGAGTGCACCTCGACGCGCTCGATGAGCGAGAGGACCGGCTTGACGTAGATTCTCGTGGGCGTGAGCAGCTCTTCGCCCAGCGTTTTGCCGAGCTCCGGTAAAAATTCACCCAGCTTGTCGCGCTGCATCGAAATCAGCTTGCGCACCAGCGAAAACCCGTTGGAGTGGACGCCGGAGGACGCGAGCGCAATCAGCGCGTCGCCCGCGCGCACGCGGGTGTTGTCGATCAGGTTCTTTTTTTTCACCATGCCGACGCAGAACCCGGCGAGGTCGTATTCCCCCTCCGGATAAAAGCCGGGCATCTCGGCGGTCTCGCCGCCGATGAGCGCGCAGCCCGCCTGACGGCAGCCCTCCGCAACGCCCTTGACCACGCCTGCGGCAACCTCGGGAACGAGCTTGCCCGTAGCGATATAATCGAGAAAAAAGAGCGGTTTTGCGCCATGGCAAACCACATCGTTGACGCACATGGCGACGCAGTCGATGCCGACCGTGTCGTGCTGCTCCAGCGCAAACGCGGCCTTGAGCTTGGTGCCTACGCCGTCCGTGCCGGAGACGAGCACCTGTTCACCGAGCGAATACATGCCGCCGAACGAACCGAGCGACTGCATCACGTTTGTGTCAAACGTTGATTCGGCATACGCCTTCATGCGCCGGACGGCTTCGTAGCCCGCCTCGACGCTGACCCCGGCGTCCTGATAGGTCAACGGCATAACTGTCTCCTCATCGATCCAATAGTTTCTTTCCGTCGCGCTTCGTCAGCGCGGACACGTCTTCCGGATACTTCCCGTTGAAACAGCCCGCGCAGAAGTTGCACGCCGCTCCCTCCACGGTTTTCAGCAAATCTTCAATGCTCATGTAGCTCAGCGAATCCGCGCCGATGAATTTTCGGATCTCCTCGATGGAATGATTCGCGCCAATGAGCTGCTCATAGGAGGACGTATCGATGCCGAAATAGCAAGGATGCATGACCGGCGGCGAGCTCACGCGGATGTGCACTTCCTTCGCGCCCGCGGTGCGGAGCATCTCCACGATGCGGCGGCTCGTCGTGCCGCGGACGATGGAATCGTCCACCAGCAGCACGCGCTTGCCTCGCACATTGCGCTTGAGCGCGCTGAACTTGAGTGAAACATCCATCTCGCGCCGGTCCTGCGACGGCTCGATAAACGTGCGCCCCATATAGCGGTTTTTGGACAGTGCGATGACAAAAGGCAGCCCCGCCTGCTTAGCGTACCCCATCGCGGCGTGCAGCGAGGAGTCCGGCACGGCGGCGACGACGTCCGCGTCCGCAGGCGACGAGATCGCCAGCAGCTCGCCCGCGCGCTCACGCGCGCGATGCACCGAGATGCCGTCGATATCCGAATCCGGCCGCGCAAAATAAACATATTCAAAGATGCAAAGCGCGGTGTCGTTCGCGTGCACGGCCTGGTGCGATTTCAGCCCGCGCTTTTCGGCAACGATGATTTCGCCCGGCCGCACGTCGCGGATGAACTCCATGCCGATGGTATCGAACGCGCAGGATTCGGAGGCAAACGCATACGCTCCATCGAGTGTGCCCAGCGCGAGCGGTCGCATCCCCTTGGGGTCGCGCACGCCAACGAGCTGGTTCTTCGTCATCAGCACCATGGCATAGCTGCCCTTGAGCCGCTCCGCAGCTTTGGCAACGCTCTGGATCATCCCCTCGCCAATGTGCTTTGCGATCAGTTGGGCGGCAACTTCGGAGTCGATGGTCGTTTCAAACACGACGCCTTCGCTCTCCAGCTCCGCGCGCAGCTCGTGCGCATTGATGATGTTTCCGTTGTGCGCAACAGCCAGCGGCCCCGCCGCGGATTCTACCACGACCGGCTGCGCGTTGCAAAGCGAGCTGTCGCCCATGGTGGAATAGCGCACATGCCCAATGGAGAGCGACGCGCCGCTGAGCGCGGCGAGCCCCTCGCAGAAGCGACCGCTCACGAGCCCCATCTCCTTGTGGCATTCGATGCGCCCCTTGCGCGAAACGGCGATGCCCGCGCTCTCCTGCCCGCGGTGCTGCAGCGCAAACAGGCCGTAATAGGCCGCCTCCGCCGCGTCAATCCCGCTTCCGTCGGAGTATAACCCGAACACACCGCACTCTTCTTTCATGCAGTCGTCGTCCAGCTTGAGCCTCTCGTATGCTTCAGGCAGTCGAATGCGCAGCGGCATATTATTCTCCCATCAACCGTTTGATGATCTCTCGGTATGCTTCCTCCACCTCGCCGAGGTCGCGGCGGAAGCGGTCCTTGTCCAGCTTTTTATGCGTTTCCTTGTCCCAGAAGCGGCAGGTGTCCGGCGAAATCTCGTCCGCGAGGATCACCTTGCCGTCGTTCAACCCGAACTCGAGCTTGAAGTCGATGAGTTCGATGCCGAGTCCGTCGAGATACGCAGTGAGGATATCGTTAATGCGGAAGGAGTAATTTTTCACCTGCTCCATCTCTGCATCGGTTGCGAGACTCAGCGCGCGAATGTAGTACGAGTTGATGAACGGATCGCCCAGCTCGTCGTTTTTGTAGCTGTATTCCAGAATCGGGCAGGCGAGCGCCGTACCTTCCTCAACGCCCATGCGCTTGGTGAAGCTGCCCGCCGCGCGATTGCGAACGATGACCTCGACCGGCAGAATCTGAACGCGCTTCACCGCCGTCTCGCGATCGCTCAGCTGCTCTACATAATGCGTCGGGATGCCCTTGCTCTCCAGCAGGCGGAAGAAGTGGTTGGAAACCTTGTTGTTCACCACACCCTTGCCGGTGATCGTTCCCTTTTTCATGCCGTTGAACGCGGTCGCGTCGTCCTTGTAGTCCACAATTACGATGCCGGGATCGTCGGTCGCGAACACCTTCTTGGCTTTGCCTTCGTAAATCTGCTCCATCTTCTTCATAGGGTTGCAATCTCCTTTTGCAGCGCTGCATCCGCTTCTGCGGACTTCTCCGCCAGCGTGCGCGCGTAATCTTTCAACTTCAGGTTCAGTGCTTCGTCCGACAGCGCAAGGATGCGCACGGCCAGCAGCGCGGCGTTTGCCGCGCCGTCGATCGCAACGGTCGCGACGGGTACGCCCTTTGGCATCTGCGCGGTGGAGAGCAGCGCGTCCATGCCGCCTAAATCCTTGCCGCAGACGGGCACGCCGATCACCGGCAGGAGGGAGTGCGCCGCCATGGCGCCGGCGAGATGCGCGGCTTTTCCGGCAAACGCAATGATCGCGCCATAGCCCTCCGCCTCCGCCGATTTGGCAAACGCGGCGGCTTCGTCCGGCGTGCGGTGCGCCGAGAGCACGCGCGCCGAACACGGAATCCCGAATTCCTGCAGCAGGCTGATTGCGCCTTTTGCCAGCGGCGCGTCGGATCCGCTGCCCATGACAATCGCGACTTTTTTCACGTATCCATCCTCCGAATCAATCAAATAAGCCCGAGTATATTCGGGCCTTTAAAACTTCATACGCAGCATCGTATGCTGAATGACGCCGCCGATATAGTACTGCGGGGAATACAGGATCGGCATGCCTTCCTTGTCATAATCCAGCTCGTCGAGATACAGCAGCGGCGTATGTTCGGATACCCCGAAGCGCTTCGCCAGCGCAGCGTCCGCGACGGCGGGGCGCACCTCGGTGAGATCCATATGCGCCTCCAGCGAACAGAACTGCTTGAGAAACGAGAAGATCGGTTTCTGCAGGTCCTCCTCGCCATACTCCTTTTTCTTGATGAGCACGGTGGGAATATAGTCCTTGCAATAGATTACCGGCTTTTCGTCCGCGCCGATGAGCCGGTCGACGCGCAGCACGCAGTCTCCAGCCGGAATGGCCAGCCGCTCGGCCGCGGTATCGTCCGCCGGAACAATATCGTACTCAAACTGCAGCAGGCTCGGTTTGCGTCCGGACTGGGTGATCATCTCCAGAAACTCGATCTCCATGTCCATGCGCACTTTCACGGCCAGCACGTGGCGGTTGATCACGGTGCCGACGCCCTGATGGCGGCTGATAAAGCCCTCGCGTTCCAGTTGAGCTAGGCTGTCCCTCAGCTGTGTCCGGCTGATGCTCAGGCGCTCGGCCAGCACGCCTTCCGGCGGCAGTTTGCCCGAATAACGATAGGCGCCTTCCTTCATTTCGCGCAGCAGCCTGCTCCGCACGGATTGCAATTGCGTGTGCTCGCCCATGTCGTTGCGCCCTTTCCGGTCATACTGATTGGTACTACCTATCAGTACTACCAAATTAGATACAACTATAGCATTTTAACCGTGTTTTGTAAAGCAGGCGGCACGCGTAACAGCTATGTTTTTTTCATCTGGCAGTTAGATTTTCAAGCGCGTCAGAGCTCCACGACGCCCTCGAAATTTTTGCGCGCGTCGCCCGTCATCCAGACGGCTTCATCGGTATAGCGCACGAGCAAATCGCCGCCGCGCAGACGCACCGTGATGTCCTCGCCTTTCTGGCAAAAACCGTTTTCCACGGCGGCGACCACCGCAGCGCACGCGCCCGTGCCGCAGGCGAGCGTTTCGCCGCTGCCGCGCTCCCAAACGCGCATCTTGAGCATATGGCTGTCCACCACCGTTACAAACTCCGTATTCACGCGGTCGGGAAAGAGCGCCGCGCTCTCAAACGCGGGGCCGGTCTTTGCGATATCCAGCAGATCCGGGTTGTCCACAAAGACCACGCAGTGCGGGTTGCCCATCGACACACAGGTGATGTCATACTCCATCCCCTCAATCGAGACCCGCCTGCCGACGACGCGCGCGCCTTCCAGCAGCACGGGTACTTCACACGGCGTCAGCACGGCTTTTCCCATATCCACCGAGACGGACTTAACCTTACCGCCGCGCACATAGAGGCGCAGGCGTTTTTCTCCGCTGAGCGTGTCGATGGTCAGTTCGGTCTGATCGGTCATGCCGTTGTCGTAGAGATATTTGCCAACGCAGCGGATGCCGTTTCCGCACATCTTTCCCTCGCTGCCGTCGCGGTTGAAGATGCGCATCTTCGCGTCTGCCTTGTCGGACGGGCAGATGAGGATGACGCCGTCCCCGCCGACGCCGTGATGCGGATCGGAAAGATACACGCTCAGCGACTCCGGCGCGTCGATCTGCTGCTTGAAGCAGTCGAAGTAGATATAGTCGTTGCTCGTTCCGTTCATCTTTGTAAACGGCAGGCGAATTTTCTCGGTGCGCATGCGATTGATGTCCACGAGCTCCGTACTCTGCTGCGTGAAGCGGCTCACGAGGCTGTCCGCCAGCGCGTTTGCCGTGTCCGCGGAGGTGATGCAGGGCACCGCGAGCTCAATTGCTTTTCGGCGGATCTTCACGCTGTCCCGCGAGGGCAGCCTGCCCTTGGACGAGGTGGAGATGATATAGTCCACCTTGCCGCTTTCGATGAGCGTCAGAATATTGTCGGACGATTCGTGCAGCTTTTCGACCTCGACGGCCTCCATGCCCGCGTCGCGGATTGCCTTTGCCGTGCCCTTTGTGGCAAAGACGGTGAATCCCAGATCGACAAATTTGCGCACCGCGTCGGTGATCTCGCCCTTGTCGCTGTCCCGCACGGTCACGAGCAGCCCGCCGCGCCGCTTCATCCGGTAGCCCGCCGCAACAAGGCCTTTGTAGAGCGCCTCGTCCCGCGTTTTTCCGATGCCGAGCACCTCGCCGGTGGACTTCATCTCCGGGTCGAGCAGGATGTCCACGTCCGCGAGCTTTTCAAAGGAGAACACCGGCACCTTGACCGCGACGTATGGAGGCGTTTTGTACAGCCCCGTGCCGAATCCCATGTCCGCAAGTTTTTCGCCGAGCATCGCGCGTGTGGCGAGATCCACCATCGGCACACCCGTTACCTTGCTGATGTACGGCACGGTGCGCGAGGAACGCGGGTTGACCTCGATGACGTAGATTTCGTTTTCGTAGATTACGTACTGTATGTTGATCAGCCCGCGCGTATCCAACGCGAGCGCAAGCCTTCTCGAGTGGTCGATCACGCGCTCAATCAGCGGGCCGTTGAGATTCCAGGCGGGATACACCGCGATGGAGTCGCCCGAGTGCACGCCCGCGCGCTCGATGTGCTCCATGATGCCGGGGATGAGGATATCTTCCCCGTCGCAAATGGCGTCCACCTCGATCTCCTCGCCAGCGAGGTACTGGTCGATGAGCACCGGGTTGTCGATTTCGTTCCGCAGGATGATGCCCATGTACTCCTTCACGTCCTCGTCCGAAAACGCGATGATCATATTCTGCCCGCCGAGCACATAGCTCGGACGGATCAGCACCGGATAACCCAGCTTGTTTGCGGCGGCGAGCGCTTCCGCCGCCGTCATGACCGTGCGCCCGCGCGGGCGTTTGATGTTGAGTTCGTTCAGCAGCGCGTCGAAGCGCTCTCTATCCTCCGCCGCGTCGATGCTGTCCGCCGGCGTGCCCAATATCCGAACGCCATTGGCGGTCAGATGCCGCGTGAGCTTGATGGCGGTCTGCCCGCCAAACGCCACGACCACGCCGTATGGCTGCTCTGTTTCGACGACGTTCATCACGTCCTCCGGCGTCAGCGGCTCGAAATAGAGCCGGTCGGCGGTGTCGAAATCCGTCGAAACCGTCTCGGGATTGTTGTTGACGATGGCAACCTCAAACCCCGCGCGTTTGAGCGACCAGACGCAGTGGACGGACGCGTAATCAAACTCGATCCCCTGTCCGATGCGGATCGGGCCCGAGCCGAACACGATCACGCGGCGCTTGCCCGTTTCGTGTTTTTGCAGAAACTCGGCGGCTTCGTTTGCGCAGCCGTAGTCCGCGTAAAAATACGGCGTCTGCGCCTCAAACTCCGCCGCGCAGGTGTCCACCATGCGGTAGCCCGCGGACAGGTGCTGTTCGACTGTTCCGCCGGAGATGCGCTCAAGCACCCGGTCGGGATAGCCGAGCTGCTTACCTTCCGCATAGCGCTCGTTGGTCAGCCCCTCTTCCACTAACACAAACTCAAACGCCGCGAGCCTCCTAAGCTTGTGCAGAAACCAGTTGTCGATCATGGTGATCCCGTGAATTTCGTCGACGGAGATGCCGCGCCGGAGGGATTCGAACACCACAAACAGCCGCTCGTCGTCGCAGTTTTGCAGTAACTCGCGTATCTCCTGCGTCGTTTTTTCCTTCAGCTTCGGCAGGTTCAGACTCTCGAGTGAGATCTCCGCGCCGCGCACGGCCTTCATGATCGCCTGCTCAAACGTACGCCCGATGGCCATGACTTCGCCGGTCGCCTTCATCTGCGTGCCGAGCGTGCACTTGCCGTAGACGAACTTGTCAAACGGCCACTTGGGCAGCTTGACCACAACATAGTCCAGCGCGGGCTCAAAGCACGCGGAGGTAGTGCCGGTGACCGCGTTTTTGATCTCGTAGAGCGTGTAGCCGACCGCGATCTTCGCGGCGACCTTGGCGATGGGATATCCCGTCGCCTTGGATGCCAGAGCCGAGGAGCGGCTCACGCGCGGGTTGACCTCGATCACCGCGTATTCAAAACTCGTCGGGTGCAGCGCAAACTGGCAGTTGCAGCCGCCCTCGATGCCGAGCGAGTCGATGATCTTCCGCGTTGCCGAACGCAGCATTTGATACTCCCGGTCGGCGAGCGTCACCGCTGGCGCGATGACGATGCTGTCTCCCGTGTGCACGCCGACGGGGTCGAAGTTTTCCATGCTGCAAACGGTGATCACGTTTCCGTTTTGGTCGCGCATGCCTTCAAACTCGATCTCCTTCCAGCCGGAGATGCATTTTTCCACCAGAATCTGCGTAATCGGTGACATCCGCAGCCCGTTTGCCGAGATTTCCATCAGTTCCCGCTCATCCTGCGCGATGCCGCCGCCGCTGCCGCCGAGCGTGAATGCCGGGCGGACGATGACGGGATAGCCAACCTCGCCGGCAAATGCGAGCGCATCGGTCGTATCCGTGACGACCCTGGACGGGATGACGGGTTCGCCGATGCCCTCCATGGTGTCCTTAAAGCGCTGGCGATCCTCCGCTTTGTCGATGGTCTCCGGGTTTGCGCCGAGCAGCCGCACACCGTGCGCTTCTAAAAAGCCGGATTTGGCGAGCTGCATGGACAGCGTCAGCCCCGTCTGCCCGCCGAGCGTGGATAAGAGGCTGTCCGGCTGTTCCTTTTCGATGATACGCTCCAGTGTCGTGACCGTGAGCGGTTCAATGTAGATATGATCCGCCATGGCCTTGTCGGTCATGATGGTCGCGGGGTTTGAATTGACGAGGATAACCTCCAGCCCCTCTTCTTTCAGCGCGCGGCAGGCCTGCGTACCCGCATAGTCAAACTCCGCGGCCTGACCGATGACGATCGGTCCCGATCCGATGACCATGACGCGCTTGATGTTGGTATCCAGTGGCATTTCGTTTCTCCTTCCGTTGCGCCTTGCTGCTCTGCGCTATGCCCGCGCTGTTGCTTCGTCCATCAGCCGGATGAACCGGTCAAACAGAAAGCGCGTATCGAGCGGGCCGCCACACGCCTCCGGGTGAAACTGCACCGAGAACGCGGGCAGGCCGGTATAGTCGATTCCCTCGCAGGTGCCGTCGTTCAGGTTCAAAAAGCTCACGACCGCGTTTTTCGGCAGTGTGTTTCCCGTGGTGACCGCGTAGCCGTGGTTCTGGCTCGTGATGTACACCCGCCTCGTCTCCTGCTCCTGCACGGGCTGGTTTGCGCCGCGATGCCCGTATTTGAGTTTCACGGTCTGCCCGCCCTGCGCGAGCGCGAGCAGTTGATGCCCCAGACAGATGCCGAAGATCGGCACCTTTGCCTCGCACAGGCGTTTTAATTCTTCGATGACGCCCGTGTTTTCCGCCGGATCGCCCGGACCGTTGGAGAGCATCACGCCGTCCGGCTTGAGCGCTAAAATCTCCTCTGCCGTCGCGCCCGCGGGAACGCTCGTCACGTCGCAGCCGCGCTGCAACAGCTCGCGCGCGATGTTCCGCTTTGCGCCGAAGTCCCAGAGTGCGACGCGGCGTTTTCCGTTTTCGGAGCGCTGCGTTTGCTGCCCGGAGCAGGTGACCTGCCGCACCGCCTGCTCGATTTTGTACGCGCGCAACTCCCGCTGCGCCTCTTCGCCGATCTCCGGCGTGTCCGAGATGATCGCGTTCATCACGCCGCGTTCGCGGATGATGCGGACGAGCTCGCGCGTGTCCACGTCCCAAATTCCTACGACGCCTTTGGATAATAAAAAGGCGTCCAGATCCTCTTCACTGCGAAAGTTCGAAGGCTCATGACACCAGGAATGCACGATATATGCTTTCATCGCGGGAGCCGCTCCCTCGAAGTCCGCGGGAATCACCCCGTAATTGCCGATCAGCGGAAACGTCTGCACGACCATCTGCCCGTAATAACTCGGATCGGTCAGCGTCTCAAGGTAACCGGTCATGGCGGTTGTGAACACGATTTCAGCGGTCACCCGGCCGCTTGCGCCAAACGGTTTTCCCCTGAACACCCGCCCGTCTTCCAGAATGAGATACCTTGCCTGTTCCATGCCGCCCTCCGATCGGTTTCGTTTTTGCGCGTTGTTTTCCGTGCGGTTAAATTCTTTTAGCGAGTAATATAACACACAATTCAGCGCTTGAAAAGCTAAATTATATTTATGCTAAATAACTTTATATTTATGCTTTATATCGGCAAATATATATGTATTTAAGTCATTATCTTAATATTAATGCATCTTTATGCATTATTTATCCAGATTTCCTGCAAATTCATCCGCAAGTTTATGCAAAAAAACACCGAACGCATCAGCGTTTTTATCTGCAAACTATTTGCCGCGGGCGATGGATCGTTATACAATCGTATCGACGCAACACGGCGTGCAGCATAGCCCGTTGCGTTCAAGATTGTATTCGGAGGATTTATGCAGATTCCGGTCGAGTCGTGTGAGATTCTGGCGCCCGCAGGCGGCGGCGAGCAGCTGCTCGCCGCGGTGCGCTGCGGCGCAAACGCGGTCTATATGGGCGGGCTGCGCTTCAACGCGCGCCGAAATGCCGCCAATTTTGACGAAGACGGCCTCCGGCAGGCGGTCTCCTATTGCCACGCGCGCAACGTAAAGGTCTATGTCACCGTTAACACTGTCATCACGGACGACGAGTATGCCGACCTGGAAGCAGAGGCGGCTCTCATCGCCGCGTCCGGCGCAGACGCCGTCATCATTCAGGACATGGCTGTGCTGAAGCTTTTTTCCAACCGGTATCCTTCGATCCAGCGATTCGCCTCCACGCAGACCGCCGTGCATAATGTCGACGGCGCGCGGTTTTTGCAGGATACAGGGTACGACAGCATCGTTTTGGCGCGGGAACTCACGCTTGCGGAAATGGAGCATATCTGCTCCGCCGTGTCCGTCAAGACCGAGGCGTTTGTCCATGGCGCACACTGCATGAGTGTTTCCGGCGCGTGCTATCTCTCCGCCATGCTCGGCGGCAGAAGCGGAAACCGGGGCCTCTGCGCGCAGCCCTGCCGGCTGGACTGGTCCAGCGGCGACGCCTCCTATGCGCTCTCGCTCAAGGACATGTCCCTGATTCCGCGCATCCGCGAAATGGCGCAAGCGGGGGTTGGCTCTTTCAAAATCGAAGGGCGCATGAAGCGCCCGGAATACGTCGCCGCGGCGACCCGCGCCTGCAAACTCGCTCTTGAGGGCAAGCCGTATGACGCGGAGCAGCTGCGCGCGGTGTTTTCTCGAAGCGGCTTTACGGACGGATATCTGGCCGACAGGCGGGACGCTTCCATGTTTGGCTACCGCACAAAAGAGGACGCGGCGGAATCCGGCGGCGTGCTCTCCTCCCTTGCCGCGCTCTACCGAAACGAAACACCGCTCGTACCCGTCGATCTCGCGTTTACCATGCGCGCGGGCGAAACCGCGCTGATAGTTGGCGACGGCCAAAACGAAATCACCGTGCGCGGCCCTGCGCCGGAGACAGCGATCAACCGCCCGCTGGACGAAACGCTGGCGCGGAAAAATCTCGAGAAAACCGGCGGCACGCCGTTTTTCGTCCGCGGCTTTCAGGCGGACATCGCGGAAGGCTACACCCTGCCCGCCGCCGCGCTCAACGCGCTCAGGCGGCAGGCGCTGGACGAACTGCTGGAAATACGCGGGCGCGTCTTGCCGCATACGCGGCAGCCATATGAACCCGCCGAACCGGTTCGCTATCGCGCGGCGCGCGAGCAACCCGCACTCTGGTCGAGGTTTTACGAGGCGGCGCAGATCACACAACCGGACGCGTTCGAGCGGATCATACTGCCGATCGGACAGATCGACGCACAGACGATCTCGCGCTTTGGCGAAAAACTGACCGCCGAGTTGCCGACGCTGCTCTTTCCCGAAGACGAAGCCGCGCTCGGCGCACACCTTGCCGCGTTACAAACGGCAGGGCTTGGCTCCGTCTGGGCGAACAACATATACGCAGTCACACTCGGCAAACGGCTCGGGCTCGGTCTGCACGGCGGATTTGCGCTCAACATCATGAATACACAGTCGCTGCTGTTCTTCGAAGAAGCGGGACTGACCAGCGCAGCCGTATCATTTGAGCTGGCGATGGGTAAGATCAAGTCTCTCGGCGGCGGCATTCCGCGCGGAATCGTGTCCTACGGCAGACTCCCGCTCATGCACCTGCGCAATTGCCCCGTGCGCGCGTTTACGAGCTGCGCCGCATGCGGCGGCAGGGGCTCGCTGACCGACCGGAAAGGGATATTGTTCCCTGTCGAGTGCAGTGAGAAGCGCAGCGCAACGCTGCTCAACAGCGTGCCGCTCGATTTGGCAGGGCGAACCCTGAGCGGACTGGATTTTCAGATTCTCTACTTTACACGCGAGAGCGCGCACGAGGCGGGCGACGTGATTCGCCGGTATCTCTCCGGCGAGAAGACGGATGCGCCGCATACCGGCGGACTGTACTACCGCGAACTTTTATAAACAAGCATGCGCGCGCAAAACAAACCCCGGACGATGCTGTCCGGGGTTTGTTCGATGTTTGTTGTTCGTTACTCCGCGTCTTTAATTGCAAACACGAACTCGCAGCTGGCAACTTTTTTGCCGCGCACGCTCGCAACGCCCTCGCCCATCCCAATTGGTCCATAGAGCTTTGTGATGCGCGCGTCGAGCTCCAACAAGTCGCCGGGCACGACAGGATCATGAAACCGCGCGTTGTTCAGCCTGCCGAGGAACGCGAGTTTGCCGCGCATCTCGTCCAGCGTCAGCACCGCGATGCCGCCCATCTGCGCAAGCGCTTCTAAAATCAGCACGCCGGGCATGACCTTTTTCTGCTCGAAATGCCCCTGGAAAAACCACTCGTTGCCGGAGACAGCCTTGACGCCCTTTGCGGATACGCCGGGTTCCAGCTCGTCCACGCGGTCAACCATTAAAAACGGCTCGCGGTGCGGGATGATCTCTTTGATTTTCTCAATTCCAATGCTTTCCAACGCCGCTTACCTCCCGCCTCGCTTGAGCACGAGACAGCTGTTGTGCCCGCCGAACCCGAGGGAGTTCGACAGCGCGTATTCGCTCTCGAGTGCCTGCGCCTTGCCTTTGACGTAGTTCAGGTGGCATTCCTCGGCCTCGTTCTCGAGACCGATGGTCGGGGGCGCTGTCCCCTCGTTGAGCGCAAGCAGCGAAATGATCGCCTCAAACGCGCCCGCGGCGCCAAGCATATGCCCGGTCATGGACTTGGTCGAGCTGACCTTGAGCTTGGGTGCGTAATCCCCGAAGCAAGCTTCAATGGCCGCGCTTTCAGACGCGTCGTTGAGCGGTGTGCTCGTTCCGTGCGCGTTGATATAGCCTACCTGCTCCTTTTCGATACCCGCGTCGCGCATGGCGTCCCGCATCGCGCGGACGACCTGCTTGCCCTCCGGCTGCGGCGCGGTGATGTGGTGCGCGTCGCAGGTCTGCGCGTAGCCCGCGAGCATGCCGAGCGGTTTTGCGCCGCGTTTATTGACGCTCTCTTCGCTTTCAAGGAGCATAAACGCCGCGCCTTCGCCGATGACGAAGCCCTGCCGCTCCTTGTCAAACGGGATGCTCGCGCGCAGGATATCCGCGCTCTCGGTCAGGGCGCCCATCTGGTGAAACCCCTGTACGGCCAGCTCGTTGAGCACCGATTCCGCGCCGCCGACCAGCATCGCGTCCGCGCGCCCCTCGCGCACGGCGTAATACGCGTGTCCGATGGCGTCTGCGCCGGAAGCGCAGGCCGTTACAATGGAGTAGCAGGCGCCGTTGAGCCCGTAGCGGATGGCGATCAGCCCCGCCGTCGTGTTGATGATCGCCTTGGGAATGAAGAACGACGAAACGCTCCTCGGCCCATTGTTGACCAGTTCGGCATACTGTTCGCAGATGACATCCAGCCCGCCCATTCCGCTACCGAGCACGACGCCGACACGTTCGGGATCAAACCCCGCCTGCTGCAGGCCGCTCTCTTCCCAGGCCTGCGCGGCAGCGACGATCGCCATCTGCGTAAAGCGCGCCATGCGCTTTGCTTCGCGCTTGTTCACATATGGTTCGGGTGTAAAATCTTTGATCTGCCCTGCGGCAAAGATCTGTGTAATCTCTGAAGAAAACTCTTCCGGCGCGGAAATACCGCTCACGCCGTTTGCCGCCGCGGCAAAGCTCTCCCGCGCGGTCTTGCCAAGCGGCGACACCGCGCCGACGCCGGTGATATATACGTTCATGCGTGTCCTCCTTACTCGATTCGAGGGCTACATTGCCATTCCGCCGTCCACAACGAACACCTGGCCGGTCACATATCCCGCGTCCTCGGAACAGAGGAATGCGGTCATGGCAGCCACGTCTTCCGGGCGGCCGAAACGGCGCATCGGAATGCTTTTTTTCAGCGCGTCCCGCGCCATGTCATTCATTTGATCGGTCATGGCGGTCTCGATAAACCCGGGCGCAACCGCGTTGACGCAGATGCCCCAGCGCGCCATCTCTTTTGCGGCGGACTTCGTCAGCCCGACGATACCCGCCTTGGACGCAGAATAGTTGCACTGCCCCGCGTTTCCCGTCAGTCCAACGACGGATGTGATATTGACGATTTTCCCGCTCTTTTGCCGCGCCATGTGGTTCACCGCCTCGCGCGAGCAGAAAAAACACCCGTCGAGATTGGCGGAGATGACCTTTCGATACTGTTCGTTGGTCATGCGCATCAGGAGCGCGTCGGCGGTGACGCCCGCGTTGTTCACGAGCGAATCCAGCCCGCCAAGCTGATCGACACACGCCTGAATCAACGCGGCGCATGCGTCCGGATCGCTCAGATCCGCCTGCAGCGCAACCGCGCGGCGGTCCATCGCCGCAATCTCGCGGCAGACCTCCTCCGCACGCTCGGTGCCGCTGTTGTAGTGCACAGCCACGTCGAAACCGTCCTTTGCCAGCCGGAGGCAGACCGCGCGGCCGATGCCGCCGGAACCTCCGGTCACCAGAGCGACCTTGCTCATACCGTTTCCTCCCGATATGCGCTGATAAACGCGTTGAGCGAAGCTTCGTCCTTTACGCTGTAAAGCGAAGCATCCTTACCGACACGGCGTTTGAGCATCTTGGTCAACACACCACCGGGACCGACTTCCACGAAGCGGGTCACACCGGAAGCGAGCATATCCTCAACACAGCCGTGCCAGCGCACGAGTCCGTTCATCTGCGTGCACAGAAGCGCGCGGATGTCCGCGCCTTCCGGATACGGTGCGCCGAGCGCGTTGCTGTAGACCTTGATCTTCGGGCTCTGCAGCGGTTCGCTGCCCAGCACCTCGGCAAAGCGTCGCGCCGCTTCGTTCAGCAGCGGGCAGTGAGACGGGCCTTTGAGCGCGAGCATGGTCACCATTCTGGCACCCGCCGTTTCCAAAACGGGTTTCAGCGACTCGAGGTCGGGCAGCAGCCCGCCGAGCGCCATCTGCGTTTCGGAGAGGTGGTTTGCGATGTACACATTCGGAAACGGCTGCATCGCCGCCTCCACCTGCTCCATCGTCAGTCCGACGACGGAGAGCATGCCGCCCGTACCGGGCGGAACCGCGCCGTCCATCAACGCCCCGCGCTGCCTGACAAGGTTTGCGCCCTGCGCGTCCTTGATCACGCCGGCTGCGCACAAGGCGGCGTATTCGCCGAGCGAAAGCCCCGCGAGAACGTCCGCTTTAACGCCCTCTGCTTCCAGCGCGCCGAGCGTCGCAACGGAATGCGTATAGATCGCGGCCTGAATCACATCGCTGCCGTCCATGCCTTCGCCCTTGAAGCAGGCGCTCTTGAGGTCAAGCCCCGACGCCGCCTCGCAGCTCTCGAAGATTTCGCGGTAACGGCTGTTTGAGATGTATAAGTCCTCACCCATACCGGGCGACTGGGACCCCTGTCCCGGAAATAAAAATGCCGTTTTCATCCGTTTCCCTCCAGAAGCGACAACGCCGTTTTCAGCGTCTGCCCGATCTGCGCCGGGTCGAAGAGCTCCTGCACGATTTCGGCGGCGGGTTGCACGCGGTTGACCATACAGGCGCATTGTCCCGCCATGAACGAGCCGCGGTCCTTGTCGCCGTGCAGCACCGCGCGCATCAGCGAGCCTTCGCCGAGTTTTTCAACCGCTTCGGCGCCCTCCGGGCCGTATTCCACGCCCGCCATCTCCCGCTGGAGCGGGCTGCGAAGCAGGCGCACGGGATGTCCCGTGATGCGGCCGGTGACCTTGCTGTCGATGTCCTTTGCGCGGATGACGCGCTGCTTGTACTCCTCGTGCGCGGTGCACTCCTCCGCGAGGATGAACCGGGTGCCGACCTGTACGCCCTTTGCACCGAGACAGAACGCGGCCGCGACGCCCGCGGCGTCGAAGATGCCGCCCGCCGCTACGACGGGGATATTCACGCTGCGCGCGATATCCGGCCAGAGCACCATCGAGGTGAGCTCGCCGATGTGTCCGCCCGCTTCGCTACCCTCCGCGATGACGAAATCCGCGCCCATGCGCTCCATGAGCATCGCCAGCGCGCGGCTGGCCACGACGGGCGCGACCACGCAGCCCGCCTCCTTCCAGCGCTTGACATAGGCATCCGGATTGCCCGCGCCGGTGATGACCACCGGCACCTTCATGTCGTAGACCAGATCTGCGATCTGGCTGACAAAGGGGCTCAGGAGCATGACGTTCAGGCCGAACGGCTTGTCCGTTTTGGCCCGCACTTCGTTGATCTGCCGTTCCACCCAGTCGGGCGGTGCGTTGCCCGCTGCGATCACGCCGAGGCCGCCCGCCATCGAAACAGCGGCGGCGAGGCTTGCGTCCGAGACCCAAGCCATGCCACCCTGAATAAGCGGATACTGCGTCCCCGTCAGCTCGCAGATCGTGCCGGGGTACTTCATTGCTGTTTTCCTTCCAGGTGTTTGATCAGTTCACCGACGGTGTGGATGTCGCCGACTTCCTCAACGGGAACCTTGATGCCGGTCTCTTTTTCGAGGTTGATGAGCATCTCGACCATGTCGAGGGAGTCCATCGAGAAGTCCTCTACGAAGCGGCTGTCCATCGTGATGGTGTCGCGGTCGAGGTCAAGCTGGGTTACGAGGCTGTTGATAATAATTTCTTGCATAATTAGTTCTCCTTTTTGTTTGGTATTGTCCAATCGATCACCGCTCCGCCGCTGGTGAGACCCGATCCGAACCCGACGATGGCTACGCGGTCACCCGCGTTGAGCCAGCCGGACTCCCATGCGTCGCACAGGGCGATCGGGATTGAGGCGGAGGATGTATTGGCATAGGTAGCAATGTTGACGAAAAACTGCTCGCGGCTGAGTTTCATCGTGCGGATCACAAAGTCGATGATCTTCTCGTTCGCTTGATGGGGAACGATTTTATCGATGGGCCTGTCCTCGCAGCGCTCGGACAGTTCTTTGAGCGTGTTTTCCATCACGGCGACGGCATAGGTGAATACGTCCGCGCCCTTCATGCGAATGGATTCGCGCTGTACTTCCACCGGATCGGTAAACGGTGTGTCGCGCGCTTCCTTTTTCACCACGATCACGTCGTCGGTATCCGGCGTCGCGTCCAGGATTGGATGCAGCAGATGCGGCTTGTCGCTGCGCCGGAGCACCAGAGCACCCGCGCCGTCTCCAAAGAGCACGCAGGTGGACCGGTCCGACCAGTCACAGTATTTTGTCATGACCTCGCTGGCAACCACGATCGCGACATCTCTCCCGAGGGAGTCCATCAGCGATGCCGCCGAGACGAGCGCATAGACGAATCCCGTACATCCGGCGGAGACATCCATCGCCGCGCAGCTGGGGATGCCGAGCGCCTTTTGCACCTGTCCGGCAAGAGACGGGGTCAAGTCGTCCGCCGTAATCGTACAGGCGACGATCACACCGACCTCTTCGGGTGCGACACCGGCCATCGCAAGCGCATCCTTTGCCGCTTGCGAGGCCATGCCCGTCGCGGTTTCGTCGGTCACGACATGGCGGGACTTAATACCCGTACGTTTGCTGATCCATTCGTCGCTCGTTTCCACGATCGACTCCAGATCGAAGTTCGTCACTACTTTTTCGGGTACGCACTTCGCCAAGCCTGCAATTTCTATCGGTGCCATCATCCGTTCCACCTCATATTCAGGTATTTTTGCTGCCGCTGCTCTACCAGCCGTTCCGGCGGCATCTGCGTCAGCCGTTTGAGCGCGTTGCGGATTGCTTTTTTCACCGCCTCCGCGCTGTCGTCCATATGAAACCGGGAGTAACCCTGCGGCTCGCGGATCACGCCGTCTACAATGCCGAAGCGTTTGAGGTCTCCTGCGGTTAGTTTCAAATTTTTCGCCGCCTCGCTGGCCAGCGAGCTGTCCTTGAACAGGATCGACGCTGCGCCTTCCGGCGAAATCACCGAAAAATAGCTGTTCTCGAGCATGATGAGCCGGTCCGCCAGCGAGAGCGCGAGCGCGCCGCCGCTGCCGCCTTCCCCGATGATGATCGAGATGGTCGGCGTTTTCACCATCGCCATTGCGCGCAGGTGTTCCGCGATCACGCGGCCCTGCCCTTTCGCTTCCGCCTCCACGCCGCAGAACGCACCCGGCGTATCCACGAGGCAGATCACGGGACGCTTGAATTTTTCAGCCTGCTTGAGCGCGCGCATGGATTTGCGGTATCCTTCCGGGGAAGGCATGCCGAAGTTGCAGCGCATGCGCTCTTCGAGCGTGTGTCCCTTCTGCTGGCCGATGATGGTGACAGGATATGTTTCAAACCATCCGACCGCGGTGACGATGGCTTCATCGTCACCCATGCACTGGTCGCCGTGCATTTCAAACACGCCGTGAAAGAGTTTTTCGATATAATCGCGCGCCTGCGGGCGGTCCTCCTTGCGCGCGTTCATGACGCGCTCCCAGGCGGGTTCCGCTCCGGCGGGCAGCTTAACAGCCTTTGTGTTCGTCTTCATCTGTTTCATGCGCGCCCCTCCCAGCCGGATGTGTGGCCGCGCTCGACGTTGTGCAGCGCGAGCAGCGCCGCCAGCGTTTCGCGCATATCCCTGCGCTCCACGATACGGTCGATCAGCCCGCGTTCATTTAAATACTCCGCCGTCTGGAATCCCTCCGGCAGTTTGTCGCGTACCGTCTGTTCGATCACGCGCGGCCCGGCAAAACCGATCAGCGCGCCCGGCTCGGCGAGCGTAATATCGCCCTGCATGGCGAAGCTCGCGGTCACGCCGCCCGTGGTCGGGTCGGTCAACACGTTGATATGCAGGAGCCCCGCCGCGCTGTGCCGCGCGAGCGCGATGGTCGTTCTGGACATCTGCATGAGGGAGAGTACCCCCTCCTGCATGCGCGCGCCGCCGGACGCGCAGAAGATCACCAGCGGCAGGCGGTTGACCAGCGCGAACTCCGCGAGGATGACGATTTTCTCGCCCACCACGGTGCCCATGCTGCCCATCATGAAATAGCTGTCCATGACGGCAATCGCCGTACGCTGTCCCTTGATGGTGGCTTTGCCGATGACGACGCCTTCCTGCATCTTGGATTTTAACCGCTCTTTTTCGAGTTTCGTGCGGTAGCCGGGAAACGAGAGCGGGTCGCCCGTCTCGGTTTCGCGTTCGATTTCTATAAAGCTGCCGTTGTCCACAATCGCTTCAATCCGGCGATAGGCAGGCTGGCGGAAGAGGTTTCCGCAATACGGGCAGGCCGCGTCTCCGGCGAGCACGACGTCCGCGACAAGGTCGCGTCCGCAGCGCGCGCAGCGCAGCATGTCCAGCGTTCCGGCTGGCTTTTCGCCTTCGGCTGTCAGGTTGGATTCGATTTGTTCGTTAAACAGATTCATGCGCGCCCCCTCAGATAACGCGGCAGGAACGAGTGCTCAATCCACTTGGTATGGACGTTGCCGGCCCGATAGTCCGGATCGCTCAGCATTGCCCGCGCAAGATCGGCATTGTGTTCGATGCCTTCGATTGCCAGCTCGTTCAGCGCAGCCAACGAAAGGCGGATCGCCTCCTCGCGGTCGTCCCCAAACGCGATGAGCTTGAGCATCATGGAGTCGTAGTACGGCGAAATCTCGTCTCCCGCCGTATAGCCGCTGTCGATACGGATGCCGCTGCCGCCGGGCAGTTTCATGGCCTTGATCACGCCCGGAGACGGGCGGAAGTCCTCGGCCGGGCACTCCGCGTTGATGCGGCACTCGATCGCATGCCCGCGCGGAACCAAACTTTCCTGTGTGATGCGCAGATGATGTCCCATCGCAACCTGAATCTGCGCCTTGATCAGGTCGAGCCCGAAAATACTCTCTGTTACGGGATGTTCGACCTGGATGCGCGCATTCATTTCGAGGAAGTAAAACGTGCCGTCCCTCGTCAGCAAAAACTCGACCGTCCCGGCGTTTTGATAGCCGACCGCCTGCGCAATCTGCACCGCCGTCTCTTCGATGGCGGCGAGCGTTTCGACGGGCACGTTGACCGCCGGCGCTTCTTCAATGAGTTTCTGGTTCTTCCGTTGCAGCGTACATTCACGCGTGCCGAGATGCAGCACCGTTCCATGCGTGTCCGCAAGGATCTGTACCTCGATGTGCCGCGCTTCCGGCAGGTGCGCCTCAAGGTAGACACCGCCGTCGCCAAACGCAAGCTCGGCTTCGCGCTTCACGAGCGGGAACTCGCGCTCAAGCGACGCCGCATCTTCCACGATGCGGATGCCCTTGCCGCCGCCGCCCTTTGCCGCCTTGATCATCAGCGGATATCCGACCGTGCGCGCTGTCTGCAGCGCGTCTTTCAGGTTCGCGACCACGCCTTCTGATCCGGGAATCACAGGAAACCCGTGCTCAATCATGGTCTTTCTGGCCGCTTCCTTGTCGCCGAGCACGCGCATCGTCTCCGGCTCCGGGCCGATAAAGCGGATGCCCGCTTCGGCGCAGGCGGACGCAAACGCGTCGTTCTCCGAAAGAAACCCGACGCCGGGGTGCAGCAAATCCGCGCGGTACGCTTTCGCGGCCGCAAGGATTGCATCGATATTGAGATAGCTTTTATCCGCGGGGCGCGGCCCGATGCAGACGCTCTCGTCTGCGATGCGAACCGGCAGGCCTCGCTCGTCGTTTTCCGAATACACGGCGACCGTCCGCAACCCGAGTTTTTTGCAGGTGCGAATGATCCGGACGGCGATTTCCCCGCGATTTGCCACGAGTACCGTCAACATGTTAATTTCCTTCACTCAATAAGAAGAGCGGATCACCGGCGGCGATCGTCTCGCCGTCGCCCGCAACAACCGCGGCGATCACGCCGTTTTTCGGCGAGCGGATCTCGTTCATGGTCTTCATCGCCTCGATGATGCAGAGCGTGTCGCCCTTTTTCACGCGTGATCCAACGCTGACAAACGGCTCCGCACCCGGCTCCTTGGCAAGATAAAACACGCCGGAGATTGGGGAACGCACGGCATCCTTCTCGTCCTCCGCTTCCGCCTCCTGCGCAACGCCAACCATCACCGCCGGTGCGGCGGCGTGCGCAACCGCGCCGCGCTCGAGACAAATATGCATCTCGCCCGAGCGAACCTCAACCTTTGTGAAGGAAGATTTTTCCGCGCGATCCATCAACTTGAGAATTGCGTCCAAATCCATCCTAAAGCTCCTTTTCGATATAACGTATAATAAGTCCATGTTTGGTTAGTACTGCTAACTAACATGCGCAGAATCATAACACGGTGTGTATAGCTTGTCAAGGCTGTACCGGTTTTGCGGGGGGGGGCCCCGCAAAGACACCGTGCTGTTCTACAGGTATGGTTTTTATTCAGAGAATCATGAATTATTCCGAACGTACGGTTGTGCTCAACTGATTTTTCCGCATGATTGTCGGGAAAACGCTGCACACAAATTGCATAGTCGCGCTGTATATGCAATATTGCGTTTCTCGCTCACACGCGAAGATGGTTAAAAAAGTTCACAAGCGCCTGCATGGAGCGAAGCACCTCCGGATACTCCGCAACATGGAACTCGCGCATGACGCTGCCGATGAGCATATCGTGGAACTGTTTGTGTTTTCTGCACATCTCTTCACCCGTTTTTGTGAGCTGCAGGATGCTTTTGCGTTTGTCGTTCTCCGCCGGGGCCTTGGTCAGAAACCCTTTTTCGACGAGACGGTTGACGGAGACGCTGATCGTCGCTTTCGTCACGCCGAGGATCTCCGCAATCCGCGTCAGCGTCGCGTCCGGAATGTCCTGCACGATTTCGAGCGCGTGCATCTCCGTGCGGCTGAGGTTGCCGTTGGCCAGTTTGGATACGCTCTGCTCCTGCAGGCGCAGAACGCTGTAAAACATGTCTTTGAGCGCCTGGTTGAGCAGCTCTTCGATTTGCTGATCGGTCATTCTTTCACTCCTTAGCGGCTGGGCGGCCGAAACTGCTTCGTACTACTAACTATTTATGATATCATACATAAATATATTTGCAACCCCGCGCCGTCACAAGGGTAGTATTTTCGCCTTCCGGCACGGGCCGCGCTTGCTGCAGCATCGCGCAGCGCTCGCCAAATCCGCGCTAAAAACCCGCCGTTCGGCGGGTTTTTTACTCAACTTGCTTCAACTGCCGCGTGCTTCTTTTTCCGTTTGACTTCGTACATTTTCTTGTCCGCCCTGCTGATGAGCGACTCGTAGGACTTGTCGATCTCCTCGTTCCAATCGGCGTAGCCAACGCTCAGGCTGATGGGATTATAGCTCCTGTGCGTCCGGTTCCAGTCGGTGATGTTCGCCTGTATCCGCCGGAGCAGCTCGTCCGGCTCGACGCGGCTTTCCGCCGGAACCACGATGCAAAACTCGTCCCCGCCATACCGCGCGAGAAACAGGTCCGTGCTCTTCAGGCTGGATTTGAGGATATCGGCAACCGCTATGATTACATTGTCGCCGTAAAAATGCCCGTATGTGTCGTTGATCTGCTTGAATCCGTCTACATCCATCATCACGAGCGTAATCCTGCCGCCTCTATACTCGCGCGTTTCTCTCAGCAGGAATTTCGTCAGTTCGCGCCTGTTGTTCAACCCGGTCAGCGGATCGGTTGAAATCTGCCGGTTCTGCGAATTGATATATACCAGCAGAATGGAAACCGCCGAAAAAATCCAGGTCGGGTTCAGGCCGTAGACAAACAGCTGCACGATTCCGCCGAGAAACGGAAAAACGACGAAAAACGCCATGGTATAACAGAGTCGCTTGTCCTCGACCCAGTCGGTCTTTCTCGACTTGATCAGCGCGCGGACGCTCGCATAGATCAGATACGCGTAGGACACGCCGGCATATATGTATACGCCGAACTCACGATGATATACGTTTTCGGAGTCGATGGTAAACAGGAATCCATGCTTGTAATTCAACACCAACGCAAGAATCAGGACAACGAGCGGTATGGCGATGATGTTGAGCCGCCGTTTTGCAGCTTCCAGATTCGGGCTCAGGGCAATCTCAACATAATTCGCCCAGAAGAACGGCAACAGCAGATGCAGTATGAAATACAGCGTTTCAACGGCAAATGCGACTTCCCATGCGTTTGGAAACTGCTGTCCGTCGAGAATCCAGCAGGCGGCGTCGACGATCAGCATAGCGATCGCCGTATAGATCAGGAGGTTAAAGCGTCTCTGCGCGGCGGAGGATCCCGTCGACTGACGCTGTGAGAATATCACGATCAGAAGCAGAATAATTCCGGTCGCGCTGATCTCGGTGTAGAGTATGCTCTGCACCCCTTCCTCCTGTTCCGGCCTTCAGGCCAACTCCTGTTTTTGTGACGATGTAAGGAACTCATTAGAAATCATTGCATAGTATATCATAACAAATTGAATTTGTTTACATCCAAAAAAGTGAAATTTTATCAATAGTTCTGCCGTTTTCCGGCATTCATGCTTTATTTTGGCTTGTCCGCCCGAATTCGGAGCGCCAACGAAGCGCTTCCGTAAACAAAAAATCAACCAGCCCTGCAGCCGTTGATTTTTCGCTCGATCAACGAAAGAATAAACGGGTGCACCTCAAGCGAGGCACACCCGAAACCGTTACCGGTAGGATGCCTGATAGATATGCAGGCAATTCTCTTTTGTCAGCTCGCAGGGATCGACCTGAAAGAGCACGCTCATGTTGCTGAACGCGTTTTCGACATAGTCGGGCAGGTCTTCATACCGGATGCCGAAATCGCTCATCTTGAGGGAATCCACGCCGCATGCAACCTGCAGCTCGGTCAGCGCCTCTGCAAAATCCTGCGCATTCTTCGCATCGGGCATGCCCATGTGCCTCGCCATATCGATCAGGCGCGCGTCCGCGCAGCCTTTTTGCGCAAGCGTCTCATAATATGCCCGGCTGATCATGATCAGCGCCGCGCCGTGCGGGATCTCCGGTTTGATTGCGCTCAGCGCGTGCGCCAGCGAATGCGCCGAGATGCAGCCGCTCGTGGACTCCACCATGCCCGAGAGCGTGTTGGCGAGCGCGACGTCCGTGCGCGCAATCAGGTTTTTGCCGTTCCTGACCGCTTCCGGCAGGGATTTGAAAACGAGCTCGATCGCGCGCAGCGCGAACGCGTCGCTGATCGGGTACGCGTTGATATTCAGATAGCCTTCCGTGCTGTGAAAGAGCGCATCAAAGCCCTGATACGCGGTCAGCGCGGGCGGAACGGTACGCATCAGTTCCGGATCGACAACCGAGAGTACGGGAAACGTCTTGTCGTATCCAAACCCGATCTTTTCGTTTGTCTCCGTCTTGGTGACCACCGTCCAGGGGTCCGCTTCCGTTCCCGTGCCGGCCGTCGTCGTAATCGCAACGATGGGCAGCGGATCGTTCGGCACGGATTTTCCCTTGCCGCTTCCTTCCGCAATGTAGTCCCAGAAGTCACCGTCGTTCGTCGCCATCACCGCGATGGCCTTCGCCGCGTCGATGCTGCTGCCGCCGCCAAAGCCGACCACGAAGTCGCAGCTGTTTTGCTTTGCGATACGCGCGCCTTCCATCACCTGCGTATTCTCAGGATTGGGCGTAACCTTGTCATAGATCACGGTGCTGACGCCCGCCTGTTTGAGTTCGCTCTCAAGCGCCTCCAGATAGCCGTTTTGCCGCAGGCTCTTGCCGCCCGTCATCACGATGAGCGCTTTTTTGCCGGGCAGGTTCTGTTCATGCAGTTCCTTGAGCTTACCCGCACCGAACAACAGGCGTGTTGGGATGTAGTAGTTAAAGTTCATATATATAACCCCTCTCATGTGGAAATTGATGCTGGATAGTTGTATGTAAGCTTATTCTAAGTTTGAAACCGACATCCGTCAATTACATTATCACGAAAAACAGGCCGAGCGCAAACGCGCCCGGCCCCGAATCGATGTTTTTCGCTACCTTGGTTTCCGATACGACAGCACGCCCTTCGGGCAAACGTCCACGCACTCACCGCAGAGGATGCAGTCGTAGCTTTTCACGCCGCCCGTCTTCACCGCGGTGTTCACGTCGATGCTCATAGGGCATTTGTTGTTGCACTTTTTGCAGTCGATGCACAATTCCGGCTTTGCCTTGATGCGCATCTGCGGCAGGTGCAGCGCGCGGCCAACCGCCATGCCCGCGTTAAGAAACGGGCTCATCCAGCACACGCCGTGGCAGGCGCCGCGCCGCCCGATGGCAAGGTTGAGCAGGAAGAACAACCCCAGCACGAAATAGTAGATGATGTACTTGACCGGCTCGTCGACGGAGATATAGCGCTCCGTCATGCGCAGCGGGTCGATTCCCTTGATGCCGCCGGCAAGCACAAATCCCGTCGCGAGTACGCCGAACCACAGAGCGAAAATCACATACCGCACGACACGCAGCCGCTTTGCGTTAACGGGCCTCGGGTTGACCGTTTGGCAGACTTCCGCAATACCGCCCGCCGGGCAGAGCCAGCCGCACCAGGCGCGCCCGAGGAACACGCCGGAGAGAAACAGAACTCCGAACATGATCGCGCTGCCGGAGAGCACACCCGCAAACGCGCCGTCAATGGAGACGTATGGCGAGAAGAAGTTCATTGTAAGGGGAAATAGAAACAGCGATACATACAGCAGGGTGCGCCTGGTTTTTTGTCTCATTGATTACTCCTTTTCGACGCCGGCCGGTACGGCGCGCCGCTTTTCTTCAAAATATCGTTTCGTTTCGCGGCACCAGTCGAGGTACGCGCGGTTTGCCTTCTGCCCGAAATCGATCACACGGAGGATGTCGCCGTGGTTTTCGTCCTCGTCGGGAATGCGCTCCAGCTCCGCCTGAAACAAGTCCAGAATGCGCAGCTGCTGCGCGTGGCTCTCTTCAAATGCGGACAGATGCTCCAGCATCGCCTCCGGCGCGGCATAGCCGGAAAAATAGGTCTTTAGCAGAATCTCCAGCCGCAGGGATTCCTTTTCGACCGGCAGGTTGAGCCAACGCACCAGCTCCGCCCTGCCCGATTGTGTGATGCGGTATGTCTTTGCCGCGCGCGCGCTCGTTTGCCCGCCCGGATTCTCCTCCAAAAGCCCTTGTGACGCGAGCGATTTGAGCGCGGGAAAAATCTGCCCGAAACTCTCGCTCCAGAAGAACTTAAACCGGATATCGACGAGTTTTTTGATCTGATATCCGCTCAGCGGCTGCTCCGCCAGCAAGCCGAGAATCACATAATCCGTCTGACGCATGTTTACCCTCTTTATATCTTTTAGATATATTATACTGCGAAATTTCAGAATTGCAATACGTTTGACCTATCTTTTTGATATATATTCTGTTTGCACCGCAAAAAAGCCGCCCGAAGGCGGCTTTGTTTGTATTCGACTTATTTTGCCGCGTTGCAGGCGACGGCAATCGCGTCCCAAACGCCGGAAAACGGAGGCGCATAGCCAAAGTCCGCAAAGCCGATTTCCCCGGTAGTCATGCCGCGGTCGATGGCGACGGCAAACGGGTCGATGCGCAGCGCCGTGTCGCGCGCGCCCATGAGCTGCGCGCCGAGCAGCACCCGGTCATCCGCGCGGTAACACAGCTTGATGACGATCTCGCATCCGTCCGGGTAATAATGCGGACGGGAGTTTGTGCGCACAGTGACGATCTTAACGTCCATCCCCGCCGCTCTGGCCTCCTCCTCCGTGATGCCGGTCTTGGCAAACTCAAGGCCCATGCACCGGAGCATAACCGTGCCGATTGCGCGGTCATAGGCAACGTCCACACCGCAAATGCTGTCCCCGGCCAGCCGCCCCTGCTTGTTGGCATAAGTGCCCAGCGGCAGGTAGACGGGTTTTTGCAGCAGCTTGTGCCAAACGCTCGCGCAGTCGCCCGCGGCGAATACGCCTTCCTCACTTGTCTTCATCGCCGCATCCGTTATGATCGCGCCGTTGGGAAGCATCTTCAGCCCGTCGGCAAATTCGGTGCTCGGCACAACGCCAGCCGAGATAATCACCACATCTGCGTCGTAGCGGCTGCGCTCCGTTGCGACCTGTTCGACGCACGCCCCGCCGGAAAACTCCGTCACGCGCTCTTTCACATGCACCTGCACGCCGTGTTTTTGCAGCTCTTCCTGCGCGGCGCGTGCAAACTCCGCGTCGAATCCCGGCAGCAGCTGATCCGCCGCCTCGATGATGCGAAGGCTCTTCACCTTTTGCAGCAGGCATGCTTCGGCAAGTTCCAGTCCGATTGCGCCGCCGCCGACGATGACCATGTTCGCCCGCTTATGCTCGATTGCCGCGCGAATCTGCTCCGCGTCCTGCGGGGTCTTGAGCGAGAAGATATTCCGCTTGTCCGCGCCGGGCGCGCCGAGATGACGCGGGGATGCGCCGCTGGCGATCAGCAGCCTATCATAGTCTTCGGTAAACGCATTGCCCGCCGCGTCCGTGCCCGAAACGGTCTTTGCCGCAAAGTCGATCTTTTCGACGGCGTGGCCGACATGCATGATGATCCCGTTCTCCTCGAAGTCCGCCACCGAGCGGATGCGCACGAGGTTGAGGTTGTCGTTTAATCCCGCAATATAAAACGGAAGGCCGCAGGCGCCATAGGACACCTCGAAGGTCTTCTCCAGCACGACGACTTTACACTCCGGTCTCCTGCGCTTGACGCGGGAAGCCGCACTCAAGCCTGCCGCGTTTGCACCGATGACAACGAGTTTCATCCTATTCATCCTCCCGCTTTTCGAGTTGATTCCATTGTATCACAGCACTCGCCGCCGGAGAACCTGCCCGTACGCATCCATTGCCTCATAACACCTCAAATAAACAGGTTGCACATGTGTTCAATCCGATTTATCATAAAACCAACGATTTAAGCAATCTTTTCTGACAGAAAACGCAAAAAGGAGCAATCATGCCGGACGACTACGGCTATTTTGGAAAAGGCCTGACCGGTTACGCGCACTATATGCAGGCGCTCAAGGAAGGCAAACGCGGAGGGAACAAACCCTCCGGCAACAAGGGTGGCTGCCTGACGACGTTGGCGCTGCTTGCACTCTGTGCGGCGCTTCTTCTTTTGCTGCTGTAACCTTATATTGATCAGCGCTTCGTCGCGCTCGGTACAATCCATATACACAAACGAACCAAGCGAAAGGAACAATCGCATGAAGAGACCCGTGATCCTCGTCATCGACGGCCAGGGCGGCCGCATCGGTAGACTGCTCGTTGAGCAGCTCGCCGCCCGTGCGGAGCGCTATGAAGTCCTCGCCGTCGGCACAAACAGCATCGCGACCACGACCATGATGAAGGCCGGAGCCGCGCGCGCGGGAACAGGCGAAAACGCCGTTGTCGTCAACTGCCGCACGGCGGATTGCATCATCGGCCCGCTCGGCATCCTCATCGCCGACTCCATGATGGGCGAAATCACGCCCGCCATCGCCGTCGCAGTCGGTCAGAGCAATGCCGTGAAGCTGCTCATCCCGATGAACCTCTGCAACAGTTTCATCGCGGGCCTCGGAACCTGCGGCATCAAGGAGATGATCGCGCTCACGCTCGAGGAGCTCGACCACAGATTCCCCGCAGCGGACGCCTGAGCAAACGATATACGACACGCTCCTTGACACACGCCTGCCGCGTTCTATAAAATAACAGCGTAATGTTCGCCACGAAGGCGGACGAAAGCGCGTCAATCTCTTTTTCTCGCGATGATTGCAGCCACGAAGGCATGCGCTCCGGTTCAACCGGGGAAGCCTTTGCGGCTGTTTTTGTTTGGAAAAAATCAAAAAAGGAGACTCATTTCATGTATCGATTCACCATGACCAAAACCAAGCGCCTCATCTTTGCAGGGCTGTGCGTCGCGCTCGGCGTCGTGCTGCCTATCGCGTTCCATTCCGTCGCCAACGCGGGCAGCATCCTGCTGCCGATGCACATCCCCGTGCTGCTTTGCGGCCTTGTCTGCGGCTGGCCGTTCGGCCTCGCCTGCGGCGCGCTCACGCCGCTGCTCTCCAGCCTGTTTACCGGCATGCCGCCGGTGGCGATGCTGCCAAGCATGGTCTGCGAACTAGCGGTATACGGCTTGGTCTCCGGACTGCTCATGCAGAAGATCAAAACCGGCAAGATCCTGCTCGATCTGTATCTTTCGCTGATCGCGGCAATGCTCGCCGGTCGCCTCGTCTACGGCCTGCTCAACGCGCTGATCTTCCGCGCGGGCAGCTATTCGCTCCCGCTCTGGCTGACCGCCTCGTTTGTCACCGCACTGCCGGGCATCATCATTCAGCTCGCCGTGCTCCCCGCCCTCGTGCTCGCACTGCAAAAAACAAAGCTGATCTCCGAATAACGCATACAAAAAAACCGGCGGCATGGACATCCATGCCGCCGGTTTTATGTTGAATTTGTTTTTGATCGCCTTATGCTTTCTTTCTGCTGCCGAGCATATCCCAGCGGTCGCCCTTTTGCCCGAACAGGCGATAGGAGGCGAACCGTTTTTCGTTTGCCCAGGCGCTCTCGTCAATGGTGAGCGCATAGCCGCTGCAGTTGCGCACATACCACGCATGGTAAGGTTCGTCGGAGCCGGTGAACGCGCTCATGACGGACATGATGATGCCGCCGTGCACCGAGAAACCGACGCGCTCTTCCCCGCGCGCGATCGCGTCTTCAACCGCGCCCGCAAACGCCGCCGCAGCGCGTTTTGCAAAGAGCGGGATGCTCTCGCCGCCCGGGCAAAGATCCACACAACCGCCCTCGACCCACGCCATATAGTCTGGGTTGTCGACAAGCTCGTCCGCGTTTTTCCCCTCAAAACTGCCAAAGTTCATCTCGCGCAGGTTTTCGACTATGACCTGCTCCGCATTGGGGAAGCAGATCTTCGCCGTCTGCCGCGTGCGCTGCAGCGGGCTGGTATAGACGCGCTCGATCTCGGGCCAGTGTGTCGCGGCTCTGGCTTCGCTCTCGCCCTCCCGGCTGAGCGGATCGTCGGTGACACCGTTGTATCGGCCGCTTTCGTTTCCCTCGGTCTTGCCGTGCCGCAGCAGGATGATAGACAGCATTCGTGTTCCTCCCGGTTCGCCGGGTTATTTCGCGACGGCGAACTTCCCGGTTTTTTCAACCCACCATCCGCCGGACAGGAAAGTGCGGCGGACGCGGTGTTCTGTCGATTATACACCACATCGTCCTGCCGCGCATGCCGTTTTTCGTAAAATTTTCGTGGCATTTCTATGCGCCTATTGTTCACCCTGCCACTGCGCGAGCATGGAGCGCATCCAGGCGGCGACGTCCATGGTGTAAGCTTTGTTCAGGCATTCCGGGGAAAAAACGTCCTCCGGCGCGCCGTATGCGGCCGTCTTTCCGCCGTCGAGCAGCAGCGCCTTTGTGCCGTATGCGCGCGCGAGGCTCAGGTCGTGCACGACCGAAATCACCGCGCGGCCCGGCAGCTTGATCCACTCCGCAATGAGCCCGAACACCTGCTTTTGATACACCAGATCGAGATGATTGGTCGGCTCGTCCAGCAGCAGCACCTTCGGGTTCTGCGCAAACAACTGCGCCAGAAACGTTCGCTGCAGCTCGCCGCCGGAGAGCGTTAGCACATTGTGGTCGGCAAACCGCGTCATGCCCGTAAGCTCCAGCGCGCGCTGCACCATACGCTCGTCCTCGTCCCGTCCGCCGGAAAACAGTCCCGGCGCATAGGCATAACGCCCGAGCCGCACGACCGAATCGACCGTAAACCCGTAGCCCATAGCGTGCGTCTGCGCCAGCACGCCGACGAGCCGCGCCAGCTCCTGCGGGCGGAGGCGCTTTACGTCGCGATCCACAACGCGTACCTCTCCCGTGTACGGCACACCCTGTGAAACCGCGTTGATCACGGTGCTTTTACCCGCGCCGTTGGGGCCGACGATCATCAGCCAGTCGCCTTCGTCAAGCGAAAAGCTCACATCTTCGGCAATCGTGAGGCTGCCATAGCGCACGGTCAGATTTTTAACATCCAGCAGGGTCATGCACGCGCCCTCCTGTATCGGTAAAAGATGACGACGAATAAAATCGCGCCCGCAAATGAGGTAACCACGCCGATTGGCAGCTCGACAGGGTTGAGCAGCACACGCGCGACGAGGTCGGCCAGCATGAGGAATACCGCCCCGCCGAAGATGGACGCGGGCAGCAGCCGCTTGTGGTCGGGGCCGACGATCATGCGCACCATATGCGGCGTGACGAGGCCGACAAAGCTGATCGTGCCGCCGATTGAGACGCACACGCCGATCAGCGCGGAAACCGAGATGAGCAGCAGCAGCTTGACCCGGCGCACGGGTACGCCGATGTTGCGCGCGTTGTCCTCGCTGACGGCAAAAGCATTGAGTTCACGCGAAAAGCGCAAAACAACCCCGCCGAACAAGACGAGCGCGCCGGATAGGACCAGCGCGTTGTTCATGGAGGCTCCCATGAGCGACCCCATCGTCCAGAACGTGATCTGCCGCACATGGTCGGAGGCGAACGTGACGATGAGCGCGAGAATGCTCGAAACAAACATGGAATAGATCACACCGATGAGGATGATCGTGTTGGTGGACATCGAGTAGTCGATCTTGTACGCCAGCGAGAGGATGATCATCAACGAAAGAAACGCAAACACGATCGCCAGCACCATCGTGCCCGCGAACGGGAGCGCCGGCAGCGTGATGCCGAACGCGATGGCGACCACCGCGCCGAGCGACGCGCCGCTCGCCACGCCGAGCGTGCTGCCGTCCGCCAGCGGATTTTTTAAGAGGCCCTGCATCGCGCCGCCGCTGAGCGAGAGCGCCGCGCCCGTGAGCGCAACGCAGAGCACGCGCGGCAGCCGCACGGAGAGAATGATCGGAACCGATACGCTCTCCGGCATCGGCAGGCGCCAGATCGCGCCCCAGACGACGCGGAGCGTCTCCTTCAGCGGCAGGTTCACGCTGCCGACGCAGACGCAGAGCGCCATCACGGCGAGCGTTGCAAGCGCAAACAGGACGAGCTCGCCCGCGCGAAATCCGTCCCGCTTGCCGCCGGTATTTGTTGCGGGCGCGGAGGACGGCAGCTCGCCCTCCGCACCCGGTCTGGCGTTACGCCGCATCATCTTGGGCTGTTGCCTCCAGAATAAAGTCGAAAAGCGCCTGCGCGCCGTCCGCGAGACGCGGGCCGGGACGCGAGAGTTCGTTGTTCGGCTGGCTCAGAATGTCCCCGTTTTGGACGGCTTTGAGTCCCTGCCACGCCGCACGGGAGAGAATTTCCTCCTCCGGCGTTTGGCCTTCGCCAAAGTACATTGCAATGGTCACGATGATATCGGGATCGGCCAGCAGCACCTGCTCTTCGGATATCTCCGCCCAGCCGCTCACATCCGCAAATATGTTTTTCAGCCCCAGCATCGTGGCGATTTCGTCCATAAACGTGCCCTTGCCAGCCGTCCAGAGGCCGTATTGCAAGGGAGAAACCTCGAAGTAGACGCTTTTGCCCTGCAGTTCGTCCGCGCGCGCGGTGATCGCGTCAAACTTTGAGCGCATGTTGGCGACGGCAAGTTCTGCCTCGGTGCCGTGTCCCGTGAGCGCGCCGAGCAGCCCGATTGCGGTGTAGACGCCCTCGATGTTCTGCGCGTCGGACACGACGACGTGGATGCCCGCCTGCTCCAGCTGGTTCACCTGATCCTCGGTTTGTGCCATGACGCTCATGATGAGCACCTGCGGCGCGAGTGCGATGATCTGCTCGAGATTGGTCTCCATGCCGGACTGCACCGCCGGAATGTCCAGCACCTCGGCCGGATAGTCGCAGTATTCGCCGCGTCCAACGAGCAGGTCGCCCGCACCGATGGCATAGAGGATTTCGCAGTCCGCCGCGCTGAGCGCGACGACGCGTGTCGCCGGTTCGTCAAGCGCGATCTCGCGCCCCGCCATATCGGTGACGCGTATCCCGGCGGGTTCGGGCGCGGCAGTCGCCTCGGCGGCGGTTTGGGCGGCGGTGGGTTCGGTTGCGTCGACGGGTTGCGCCTCCGCGGGCGCGCACGCGCCGAGCAGCAGAAGTACCGCGAGCAGCGCGGCAAAGAGTCTTGTGTGTTTCATGTCGATTGTTTCCCTTCAAGCGTATTCCAAATGAATAGAGCCGAGAGGAAGGCAATAAAAAATTGCTCCGCTCTTTTGAGGAGAGGGAGCAATAGAGACGTCGCGTGCTGTCGGCGCGGTCAATAGCTGCACTCCACCCCAGGAGTATGTTTCATGCATAAACAGGTCTCCCGGCTTCGCTTCATCCTACTAGGACGCCTTCCCGCGATGATTCGCAGTGGCTTTTTGTCCGTTCGTCCGCTTCACGGTTACTGGGGTAGCTCGGAATTTTCATCCGCATTCCCTTGGCAAAATCTCTTCCGCCAGCGCCCTCATCGGGCGCAGATACGCACGCTATTCATTTGACTATAGTATAGGCGTTTGCGCGCGGCGCGTCAATGGCTTCTGGCATCACCAAAGCGCAACCGTCTTCTCAATCCCCGCGGTTTGTGATACCATGTTACCGAGATAAAAACGGGGACGTTCGCATGAAAACAGCGCTGAAAAGCGCAACCCCGGATCAGTCCAAAGCGTTCGGCATCGAACGCGGCTATGTCAACGGAACACTTGTGCTCAACGGCGAACAACTCGACGAAACCGCGTTTGCCGCCGCCGGGCGCGCAATGCGCGTATCACCCCGCGCCGTATCCCGCAAGGCGGGAAGGAGACGACCATGAATAATCTATTGCAGCTTAAATACGCGGTGGAGGTTGAAAAAACGGGTTCCATCAGCAAGGCCGCGGAAAACCTCTATATGAACCAGCCGAACTTGAGCAAGTCCATCCGCGAACTGGAGGACGACATCGGCATCGCCATATTCGACCGCACGGCCAAGGGCGTTGTGCCGACCGAAAAGGGACGCGAGTTTCTCGGCTACGCACGCAACATCCTCTCGCAGGTTGCGGAAGTTGAAGCGCTCTACAAACCTTCCGAGGACAAGAAGACGCGTTTTGACCTCTGCGCACCGCGCGCGAGCTATATCTCCCGTGCGCTGACGGACGCCGTGCTCTCCCTCGGGCCGGAAGCGGATTACAGCGTAGACTACCGCGAGGCAGGCGCCATGCGTACCATCCGGCAGGTTGCCAACGGCATCAACCAGATCGGTGTGATCCGCTATCAGAACATCTACGAAACCTATTACCTCGACGCGCTGACCGAGCGCTCGCTGCAATACGAGTCCATCTGGGAGTTCGCGTCCGTCGTCATCCTCAGCAAGCGCAATCCACTCGCCACACGCACGCATATCACCGAGCGCGACCTCCTGGGAGGCACGGAGATCATCTACGGGGACAGCGCCATTCCCAACCTGCCCATCAACCTCGCGCGCGAAATCGCACAGTCCCTCGAGTCTAAGAAAACCATCACCGTCTACGAGCGGGCAAGCCTGCTCGAGCTCATCAGCCGCATCGACCGGGCGTATACGCTCGCCTCACCCATGCCGGAGGACGTTCTGGAACGCTTCGGGCTGACGCAGCGGCGCGCGGATATCCCCGGCAACATCTTGTGCGACGTGCTGATCTATCGCTCGGGCTACCGGCTGAACCGCCTCGAACGGTTTCTGATTGAAAAACTCCGCGAGTCGGCAAAGCGGCTGTTCACCGAGTGATTGCACGCGGCGGATGAAGAGACAAACGAACCGGAGGAATGCAGTATGGCGGATTTAGAAGTTGGCCTGAAAGGGTACCGTGAAGAAACCGTGACCGATCAAAACACCGCCGAAGCGGTCGGCAGCGGCGGGTTGAAGGTATACGCAACGCCGTCCATGATCGCGCTGATGGAATACTGCGCGGCCGAGAGTGTGCATGCGCGTCTGCCGCAGGGCCGCTCCACAGTCGGTACACATCTCGACGTCCGGCATCTGAGCGCGACGCCCGTCGGCATGACGGTGCGCTGCGAAACCGAACTGGTCGAGATCGACCGGCGACGGCTCGTATTTCTCTGCCGCGCATACGACAACGCCGGGCTTATCGGCGAGGGCACGCAGGAGCGGTTCATCGTTGACATCGAGACATTCATGGAAAAAGCCGCGCAGAAGACGCGCGGATAACGCAAGCTTCATGAAAAATCCCCGGCGCTCTGCCGGGGATTTTTCATTCGTCGCTGATGCTCATACAAATCAATCGTCCCGTGGTTCATCATATGAACCGTACGCGCCGCGCCAGCGGTCGGCCAGGCGGAAAAACGCGTCGTATCCATTTGCGCGGATAAACACCGTCGCCTGCCGGTATTTTTTATATTTATAGCTTTCGTGCCCGTAAAACGCGGCGAGCGTTTCGCAGGACTCATATGTGCCACAGTCGGCACAACTGATCAAGCCCCGCCGCACGCAGCAGACCTTCATGGCGCACTTCGCCTTTGCGATATCTCTTGTTCCGTCGTCGTAGCCCGTTTTGCAGCCCTTGCAGCCGCCCTGGGCAAATACCCTGCAGGTTTGGCAGTATGCGCCGCAGCAGCCTAGATTTTCACGAGACACTTTGTTCAGCCCCTTTGCTCTCTTGTTTTATACAGATCTACGTCTCTAATGTGTTTGAAAATTGACAACGGTTGTTTGGCACGGTAAAATAATGCCAGTCATTTCCATGTTTTATTACGCATCGTTCATCGAAAAAAATTTGATATTGGGAGGTATCATCCATGCTGTTTGGAGACGACGGGCTGAAATCGTTAGCCGATCTTGCCAAGGCCGCCGTGCGCGACACGAGCAACTTTAACTGGTCGTTCATCGCGCTGTTTGCCATCGTGGTGATCATCTATGTGGACGAAATTCACAAGAAGAACTACAAGGCCATCGCCGCCGCGCTGATGCTCTACAGCGTGCACTGGCTCTATGAAATCGCCAATGCGGTCATCTGCCATCTTTCCGGTTACGCGCTCTGGACCGTATCGCCCGAGAGCACGTCTTACATCCTGCTCATCGGCGTGAGCTGGGAGCTCTCCATGATGTTCGCCATCGCGGGCTTCACCTCAAAGCTCCTGCCGCAGGATAAAAACCTGAAGATACTGGGCATCAACAACCGCGTGGCTTTCGCCATCGGCAGCGCGCTGTTCTTCTCGCTTGTGGAGATCTTCCTCGCAGGAACGCCTGCGTTCATCTGGGTTTATCCGTGGTGGGGCGCAATCCCGGTGTTCATCACGACCTATATCCCGTTCTTCCTCGCGAGCTATCTGATCTACGACAAAGAGCCGAAGACGCAGAAGAAATGGATCATCTCGCTGGCGTGCGTCAACATCGTGCTGCTGGCAGTGCTCGTGCCGCTCGGCATCATCTGAACCGCGCGCAGCGATCATCAATTTGAAACGACAGGGCTGAACCAACCGGTTCAGCCCTGTTTTCATCACGCGCGGGCAAGTTTCTCCAGCGCTTCTTCCGCGGAGGGCACAAAGAACACATGACTACCGTTGTTGCTCTCATAGATGAAGTCTTTTAGCGGTTTGCTCGTATAACCGGAAAAATCCCCGTAGACGGCGAGTTTCATCTGGTAATTGACAAATTTCTGCAAAATATCGCCCGCCAGACGGCTGCTGAGCACGAAAAACCGCGCGTCAAGCGCCTCCTTGTTCAGCGCGATGCGGTCGGCGTCCGTCTCGTAGCGCACCGTCGCCATGAAGTCGAGCGCGGACTGCACGTCCCGAATCAACGGTTCGGCGCTCTCGACCAGCGCAACGCGCATGCCGTTTCTGCGTTCGGTTTTCATGTTCATTCTCTTTCCCTCTGTTCCTGTTCCGGCGGCTCGATCAGCCGGCGCATATCCTCCGGCGGCTCGCTTGTCAGCGCAATGCGTACACCCGTTATGGGATGGATCAGCGTCAGCTCGTGCGAATGCAGCGCGGGCCGCCCGATCAAAGCGCGATCCTCCGCGCCATAGAGCCAGTCCCCCGCGAGCGGGTATCCGACCGCCGCCATATGCAGCCTGAGCTGGTGCGTGCGCCCGGTCTGCGGAATCAGCCGCAGCAGCGTAAAGCGTTCGTTGACCGCAATCGACTCATATGCTGTTTTCGCCGCCTGCCCGTCCTGCCGGATCGCGTGCCGATAGGTCGACCCCTGCGCCATGCCGATCGGGAGCTCGATCGTGCCGTTCGCCGGCGTCACGCGCCCGGTCGCGACGCCGAGGTACGCGCGAAAAAACGCGTCCGTATGCATCTGCCGCCGGAGCCGTTCGTGGATATAGCCGCTCTTGGCGAACGTTATCAGGCCGGACGTGCCTCTATCGAGCCGGCTGACGGGATGCGGGCTGATGTTGCCGCCGAGATAGTGGCAAACCGCGTTTTCGAGCGTGAGCTCCTCCGGATCGCGCGTCGACTGGTGCACGGCGATACCCGCGGGTTTATCGATGATCAACAGATCCTCGTCCTCGTAGCACACGTCCAGCGGAAACGCCATCGGCACGATGTGCCCGTCCGGCAGTCGCCGATTTCGATCTGTAATTCGTCCCCGGTCTGTACACGCGCGGTGACATAGCAGCGCACGCCGTTGAGCAGGATGCCCTGCTCCCTGCGCTTGAGCCGGGAGATATGCGCGTCCGAACAGGCGAGCTCCTGCCTGAGCAGGCTCCGCACTGTCCGCCCGTCGGCGGCGGGTTCGATTGTCCGTTTCAGCGTCCGCATCCGCCCGCTCGTCCCTTTCCGCCGTTTCTTCTTACTCTATCCTACAAGGTCGTTTCCCGCAAGCCGCGCAAATGGAATTGTGGCCCTGGCGATACTTTTTTTGGAGAAATGCTTTTCAAAATGAAATCTCTTCCTATATACTGATAGCAGGGAGCTGTATTTGACCGTCCCAATCATCCGAAAAGGAGTGTTCCAAATGGCTGTCGTTACGATTACCGAGGCGAATTTTAGATCTGAAGTACTGAAAAGCGACGGAAAAGTTCTCGTCGATTTCTGGGCGCCCTGGTGCGGCCCCTGCCGCATGATCGCTCCGATCGTGGAAGAAATCGCCGAAGAGAACGGCGCCGTCAAAGTTTGCAAGCTCAATATCGATGTGCTGCCGCAGCTCGCGGCCCAATACGGCGTTGCGAGCATCCCGACGCTGATGGTGTTCCAAAACGGAGACCCGGTCAAAAAGGCCGTCGGCGCGCGCAACAAGGCGTTTATTCAGCAGATGCTTGAAGATTGATTTCCCTTTTGTTACCACAAAGCTCCCCCGTTCGCCGTGTGCGTTCTGGGGGAGCTTGTTTTTATTCGGTTGATTTGAAAGGCTGTTACTCGTAAACCGACTCGACCGACTCCACGCCGTCGATTCTGGAGAGCTCCTCCATCATCTTCGCGAGGTCGTTGCGATCGGGCAGCGTCAGGTGCGCGTAGACATGGCGTCTCATGTTCTTGTTGTCGACGGCAAAGCTGAACTCGTCGATCACGCATCCCATGCGCTCGAGGTCTTTTTGCAGATGTACGATGCTCTGGCCCGACATGGACAGCATGACCTGCAGCACGAGGCGCTTCGCCTTTCCGCGACGGCTGTGCGCCATGGAGCGCAGCACGCGCAGCACGACGAGTATGAGCGCGGTGGTGGCCGCCGCCACCACATAGTTGCCGCAGCCCGCCGCAAGACCGACACAGGAGACGCACCAGAGGCTGCTCGCCGTCGTCAATCCGCGCACGGAGATGCCCTCTTTGATAATAGTGCCCGCGCAGAGAAAGCCGATACCGCTGACGACCTGCGCGCCGATGCGCGCGGGGTCGATGCCGGGATATCGCGCCGCGAGGAACTCGCCGCTGCTCATGACAAGCGCGGCACCGATGGCGACGAGGATATGCGTGCGCATGCCGGCGTTGCGCTGCACAAACTCACGCTCAAAACCGATCACCCCCGCGAGAAGTCCCGCGATGGTCACCCGGGCGAGCATGGCCAGAGATTGCAGCCAGTCAACGGAAAAAGTAATCATTTCTTTTCTCCTTTCAATACCGGTGCGATGTGCAATTGTCAAATTCTGATCAAATCTTTTATATTTGTATATTATACACGCCATCTTGTTTTCGGCAAACCATTCATCAAACAGCCTCCGTGAAAAAGCTGACTGTTGCCCCCCGAATGCAATCGTATAAGAAATCAGCCTCCCGTAAATTGGCTGGCTGCTGTTTCTCAAAAATAACAGTATAAAAAACGGCCTCCCGTAAACTGGCTGGCTGTTGTTTTTCAAAAACAACAGTATGAAAAATCGGTCTCCCATAATAACGGGAGACCGATAGTGTGCCGCGGAAGGAGCGAATTCCCGCGGCGTTCGGAAATATCGGATGTTTTTTACACCGCGCTGGCGCCGTAGTTGGCGAGCACGCGCGCGGAAGGATCGTTTACGTTGCAACCTTCCCAGGAGCGGTTCGGCATCCAGAAATCCTTGACCATATGCGCCTGTCCCGGATACTCTGCCTCGAACAGTTCGCGATAGAGCAGCGATTCCTTCGTAAACGGCGTTGCGAAGGTATATTTCTTGCTGCGCTCTGCAAACTCCTCGTCCGTATAGAGCCGCTCGGCATACGCCTTGATCTGGTCGACCATGGAATGCCCGACCGCGTCGGAAAACGCGGCTTTCTCGCGGTAGAGGATGTCGTGCGGCAGATAATCTCCCTCGAACGCGCGCCGCAGCAGATATTTGCCCTTGCCGAAGCGGTTCATCTTGAGCGCGGGATCGACCGACATGACGTACTTGACGAAATCGAGATCGCCAAACGGCACGCGCGCTTCCAGCGAGTTTGAGGAGATGCAGCGGTCCGCGCGGAGCACATCGTACATAAAGATCTCGTCGATGCGCTTCTTGGCTTCCTTCTGGAATTCCTCTTCGTCCGGCGCAAAGTCTGTGTACTTGTAGCCAAAGAGTTCGTCGGAGATCTCGCCCGTCATCAGCACGCGGACGTTCGTGTTTTCATGGATGTATTTACACACAAGATACATGCCAACGCTCGCGCGGATGGTGGTGATATCGTAGGTTTCGAGAATCCGCACGAGACCGCGCAGGCACGCGATGACCTCCTGCGTCGTCATCATGACTTCTGTATGCTCGGCGCCGAGATAATCGGCAACCTGCTTGGCGTATTTCAGGTCGATTGCATCGCCCACCATGCCGATGGCGAACGTGCGGATCGGGTGCGGCAGGTTTTTCGCCGCGATGGCGCAAACCAGCGAACTGTCGAGGCCGCCGCTCAGCAGAAATCCGAGCGGTACGTCGGAATCCAGGCGCTTGATTACGCCCTGGGTGAGCTTGTCATGGATGTTGGCGCAGACGGAGTCCAGTTCATCGGGCGAATACGCCTGAACACTGGTGAGATCCGCGTATTGAACGAATTCGCCGTCCTTCCAGTAGTGCCCCGGCGGAAACGGGTGGATCGTCTCCGTCAGCCCGGAGAGGTTTTTGGCCTCGCTGGCAAAGAGAATCTTGCCGTCCTCGTCGTAGCCGTAGAACAGCGGGCGGATGCCGATGGGGTCGCGCGCTGCGATGAGCGAGTCGCTCTTATGATCGTAGATGATCAGTGCATACTCTGCGTCGAGCATGGCGAACATATCCGTTCCATACCGCTGGTACAGCGGCAGCAGCAGCTCGCAGTCAGATCCGCTCTTGAACGCATAGTCCGGAAACAGCTCGTCGCGCATTTTACGGAAGCCGTATAGCTCCCCGTTGCAAACGACGGCATCCCCGTCCCGCTCAAACGGCTGCATGCCGTTTTTGTCAAGACCCATAATCGTCAGGCGGTGAAACAGAAGGTAGCCTTCTCCAACGTTCAGCAGGCGGGAAAGGTCCGGCCCGCGGTATATGGTTTTATAGAAACCATCGACAAGCACATCCAGAGGGATGCGCTTGCCGAGGTATCCCATGATTGAACACATGGTCTCGTTCTCCTAATTTCGTAGTATCTGGTGTCGCTTAGCGGACGTTGAAGAGCATGTCGCCGTAACTCGGATACGGCCAGTCGCCCGTCGCGGTCAGGATTTCGAGCGCATCCGCGCTGGCGCGCAGTTCGCTCATGCTGGGCAGCACTCTATCCTTGCAGATGTTTGCCGCTTTGTGGACGTCCTCTTCGGTCTTGGCGTCGGACAGCGCTTCATCCAGCTTCTTGGTGCTTTCATACGCGGCTTTGGTCAGCGCGGCCGCCGTCATGAGCGTTTCCGTTTCATAGGTGCTGTCAGCGTCGCTGGCATAGTTGCGCTTCACCGCAATGGTGTCCGCCAGCTTTTTCTGGAATCCGGCGGCGGCGGGCAGGATGTCCTTGCGCGCCATGTCGACCATCGTCATCGCTTCGATGCACACGACTTTCTTATAGTTTTCAAGCGCGATCTCGAGGCGGGCGCGAATCTCGGATTCGCTGAGCACCCGGTGCGAGGTCAACAGCTCGATGTTCTTCGGCGCAACGTATGTCGGCAGTGCTTCCGGCGTGGACTTAAGGTTGAGCAGGCCGCGTTTTTCGGCTTCCTTGACCCAGGCGTCGTCATATCCGTTGCCGTTGAAGATGATGCGCTTATGCTCGTGCACCACTTTCTGGATCAGTGTGTGGATGCTCTGCGGCAGATCGGAGGCTCCCTCCAGCAAGTCCGCATATTTACGCAGCGACTCCGCAACGGCGGTGTTGAGCACCATGTTCGCATCCGAAACGGACTGGCTCGAACCAAGCATGCGCAGTTCGAATTTATTGCCGGTGAACGCAAACGGGGATGTGCGGTTGCGGTCGGTTGTGTCCTTGGGGAAATGCGGGATGACGTGCACGCCAACCTTCATCTGCTTCTTTTCACGCGCGCCGTACGCAGAGCCGGAATCGATCGCCTCCAGAATGCCGGAGAGCTCGTCGCCCAGGAAAATGGACACGATTGCCGGCGGCGCTTCGTTCGCGCCCAGGCGGTGGTCATTGCCCGCGCTCGCAACCGAGACGCGAAGCAAATCCTGAAAATCGTCCACCGCCTGAATAACTGCGCAGAGGAAGAGAAGGAACTGCGCATTCTCGAATGGCGTTTCACCCGGCTCCAACAGGTTCGCGCCCGTGTCTGTCGAAATCGACCAGTTGTTGTGTTTGCCGCTGCCGTTGACGCCCTCGAAGGGTTTTTCGTGCAACAGGCAGACGAGGCCGTGCTTCTTGGCCACACGCTGCATGATCTCCATGGTCAGCTGGTTGTGGTCCGCGGCGATATTTGTCGTCGAGAAAATCGGAGCGAGCTCGTGCTGCGCGGGCGCAACTTCGTTGTGCTCGGTCTTAGCCAGCACGCCCAGCTCCCAAAGTTCGTCGTTGAGGTCTTCCATAAACGCCTGTACGCGCGGCTTGATGGAACCGAAGTAATGATCCTCCAGTTCCTGGCCTTTCGGCGCGCGCGCGCCAAAGAGCGTGCGTCCGGTGAACAGCAGGTCGGGGCGCTTGTCAAAGTCCGCTTTGTCTACGAGGAAGTATTCCTGCTCGTTGCCGACCGTGGTGGCAACATGCTTCACGCCTTCGTTGCCGAAGAGCTTGAGGATGCGCATCGCCTGGCGGTCGATCGCCTGCATGGAACGCAAAAGCGGGGTTTTCTTATCCAGCGCTTCTCCGCCGTAAGAGCAGAATGCGGTCGGGATGCAGAGTACCTTTTCCTTAATAAATGCGAAGCTTGTGGGATCCCACGCGGTGTAACCGCGCGCTTCAAACGTTGCCCTCAGTCCGCCGGACGGGAAACTCGATGCGTCCGGTTCGCCCTGTACAAGCTCTTTGCCGGAGAATTCCATGATGATGCTGCCGCCGGGTGTGGGCGAAATAAAGCTGTCGTGCTTTTCCGCCGTAATGCCGGTCAGCGGCTGGAACCAGTGCGTAAAGTGCGTCGCACCTTTCTCGATCGCCCAATCTTTCATGGCGTTGGCAACGACGTTCGCGACGGAAAGATCCAGCCGATCCCCTTCGCGAATGGCGGTCTGCATTGCCTTATACGTGTCCTTCGGCAGCCTTGCTTTCATGACTGCATCGTTAAAAACCTTGCTCCCGAATGCTTCCGAAACCTTACTCATGGTCCATTCTCCTCCTGAAAATTTATAAAAAGCGGCAACGACTCCACGGTATTTCCGCGGCGCCATTGCCGTTTGAAATAATATACGATAGTATACAGCGCAAGACAAGGCTTGTCAACCCGCATATTTTGCAGGATTTCCTGCGTTATAATACGGATTTACAACGACTGTTACGTAATAAAAATCCGAACTTGCCTGAACATGCATTTTTTGCAGTTTATAAGTATATATCATTCACGTGCAGCTTGACAGAAGCAACCGTATTTTGTATACTCGCAGGAACAAAGGCGTTCGGCCCGCAGGATATTTATCGCCCGGGTTTGGGCGCTTTTTGCGTTTCCGCCGCAAACGGCGGCGCGCACCAATTATTCAGTGAGAGAGGATGTGCACTCATCATGTACACCGCACAGGAAATTGTCGATTACGCTGCGGCGGAGGATATCAAGTTTATCCGCCTCGCGTTTTGCGATGTGTTCGGCGTTCCCAAGAATATCTCCATCATGCCGGAGGAGCTGCCCCGCGCATTTTCGGACGGTATCTCGATTGACGCCTCCGCCATACGCGGCTTTGGAGACGAGGCACACAGCGACCTGCTGCTCTTCCCCGATACGGAAACGCTCACGGTTTTGCCCTGGCGCCCGAGCCACGGGCGCGTGGTCAGGCTGTTCGCGGATATCCGCCAGTCGGACGGCTCGCTCTTTCCTTACGACACGCGCAATATCCTCAAGCGGATGATCGCCGAGCTGGAAAGCGAGGGCGTAACCGTCAACTTCGGCACGGAGTTTGAGTTTTACCTCTTTCGGTTGGATGCGGAAGGCAACGCGACGAACACCCCGTTTGACCACGCGAAGTATATGGACATCGCGCCGCTCGACCGCGGGGAAAACGTGCGCCGCGAAATCTGCCTCACGCTCTGCGAAATGGGCATAACGCCCGAGAGTTCGCACCATGAAAACGGGCCCGGGCAAAACGAGATCGATTTCCGTTACGGGGACGCATTGAGCGCCGCGGACAACGCGATCACCTTCCCCTCCGTGGTTCGGACCATCGCCATGCGAAACGGATTGAACGCCGACTTTTCACCCAAACCGCTCCCGAATGAGAGCGGCAACGGCATGCACATCAACCTATCGCTGGCAAAGCCGCGCACCGAAACAGCGCGGGATGCATTCATGGCGGGGCTGATGGACCATATCTGCGAGATCACCGCGTTCTTAAACCCCGTTGACGCTTCCTATGCGCGCTTTGGCGAATATCGCGCGCCGCGCTATGTGACCTGGTCGCCGGAAAACCGTTCTCAGCTCATCCGCATCCCCGCCGCCAAAGGCGAATACGAGCGGCTCGAACTGCGCTCGCCCGATCCGGCGGGCAACCCCTACCTGTCGTTTTCGTTGATTCTCGCCGCCGGGCTCGACGGCATCCGTCGCGGCCTTTCCGCGCCGCCGCCGACCAATGTCAACCTCTTCACGGCGGATGAATCCGTCACGAAGGGGCTCAAACAGCTGCCGCGTACGCGCGCGGAAGCGGCGGCTCTTGCCGGCAACAGCGCGTTTGTGCGCTCGGTGCTGCCGGAAGGCATCGTCGAAGCATACATCAACAACGACGAGTAACACCCCTGCGGAGGTAACGTTTTGGCTTACAGCGGCGCAAAACTGAATAACGTGCTGATCGTTTCGGGGTCGGAACGCTCCCGCAACACGCTTGCGGAAGTGTTCGCGCCGACGCGCTATGCGCCCGTTACGACGCGCGGCTCCGCCGCCGAGGCGCGGCTGCTGCTGTTAGACATGCCGTTTTCGCTGGTGTTCATCAACACTCCGCTGCCGGACGAATCGGGTGAGCAGCTCGCGCTCGATCTCTCGAGCGACCGCAACTGCTGCGTCACGCTCCTCGTTCCCGGGGATCATTTCGACCAGGTGAACGAGCAGGTGGAGGACGCGGGCGTGATTACGCTGGCAAAGCCCTGCTCCGCGCTGCAGCTGCGTCAGGCGGCGGCCATCATGAGCGCCACGCGCACGAAACTGGCGGACATGGAGAAAAAAGCCGCCACGCTGGAGCAGAAGATGGAGGAGATCCGCCTCGTCAACCGCGCCAAATGGATGCTCATCGAAAAGCGCGGCATGGACGAAGCCACCGCGCACCGCTATATCGAAAAACTCGCGATGGACGCGCGGCAGACCAGAAAGCTCGTCGCACAGACGCTGATCCGCTCGATGGACGACGTTTGATCGCACAGTCAAGAAGTGCTCTGACCGGGCGGGAGAAATCCCGCCTGTTTTTATGATATACTGTTTCTCGGAGTAATCTGTTTGTATCATTTCGGCGTAAAACGCCGCCATTCCCCTCTTGTTCACCCATCGACCGGAGGAAAAAAATATGGAACAGTTTGACGTTCTCATCGTCGGCGCGGCGACCGCGGGCAGCTTTCTTGCGCGCCGGCTCGCCGAAGCGGGACACAGCGTGCTCGTGCTCGACAAACTCACCCCCGACACCCTCGGCCGGCGGTTCGACATCTTTCATGTGGCTAAAAGCGACTTTGCCCGTTTCGGCCTGCCGCTGCCGCAGGAGGGCGACGACTTCGCGTTTGAGTTTTCCGACGGGCAAACGCGCTCCGCCTTTGACCGCTATCCGAAGAAAACGAAAAACACCGTCGTCGGCATGCACATGCACCGCTACATCGCGCGGTTGAACGACTGGGCGCGGGATGCGGGCGCAGTGTTTCGCTACGGTGCGGCGTTTATCGATTTTCTCTATGAAGACGGGCGCATCTGCGGCGCAATCTACGAGCAGGACGGACAGCGGTTCGAGGTAACAGCAAAACTCGTCGCCGACTGCTCCGGCATTCCGTCCGTCGCGCGGCGCATGCTGCCGGACGGCTACGGCGTGGAGAACTTCACCATCACCGACACGGAGAAATTCTACGTGACGCTCCGCTACGTCGCCTATCGCGACCCGAAGGATTACCTCACCGGTTCGCGCGGCTGGACCTATTATAAAACCTGGGAAGCGCCGGAGGGCAACGCGGACAGCGCGATCCTCGGCGTTGGCGCCAACTTTTCCTATGAAGAGGGCGAGAAGGTCTTCTCCGCGTTCGAGCAGGCGGTGCAGCTGCCGGACTATACACTCAAGCGCATTGAGCGCGGCACAACCCCCTACCGCCGCCCGCCGTATTCCTTTGTCGCGGACGGGTTTCTCGTCTCCGGCGACGCGGCGTGTTTGACCAAACCCTCCGCGGGAGAGGGCGTAACCTCGAGCATGGTGCAGCTGGAGATCGCGGCGGACGTGATCGGGAACTTACTCAGCGAAGGCGGGTCTCTCACCCGCGCGCGGCTCTGGCCGGTCAACACGCGCTATGTTGCGGCGCAGGGCAAGGCGTTTGCCGGCCAGCTCGCAACGCTGATCGGCGCCATGTCCACCAGCGCAAGGGAAAACGACTTCTTCTTCAAAAACGACGTCATCTTCAGCGAAAAGACGTTCGCCGCACTCGGCAGAGGTGAGCCGCTGACGTTTTCCCTAGGTGAAATGGCAACGATGGCGCTCAAGATGATTTGGGGTGTGCTCATCCGTCAGCTGCGCGTTTCCACCATCCGCTCGCTGCTCGGCGGCATGAAAAACGGTTCGCTCGCCGAGGCGCTCTATGCGGATTATCCCGCGGACGAGTCGGGTTATGACGAATGGGTCGCGCGGGCAGACGCGTTCTGGAACACATGCGGCAGCATGGCGGAAAATACGGTGCAATAATCGCGGATGTATGATGGAATCCGGAAAACAGAAAGTAGCCGTTCATCTCTTGTTGGGGTTAGGATATCCTATATTCCCGCCATGGTATATGTATACTAAGAGTTGTGCTATCTCATGCTCGCGCGCTGCTTGAAGAGCAGAATAAATACGCCTAGCCAAAGCCTAAACAAAAGCGCTAAACCGAGGCTTTCTACAATATGCCAAACACAACGCCAACCCCCTCCGGTGAGAAAAAACACTTTCCCCTGCGGCTGATGATCGACATCAACCGTGTCCCCGCCGGGAGTTGAAGTGATCGAGTAAACCAACCAACAAATCAAAACAGCACGGCTCTTGCCGTGCTGTTTTTTACTGGAGATTGTCTTCTTCTGCTGCTTTGGATCTGTCGCAGCTCGTCTCAAAGCCGCCGCAAGAGATTAGTTGCCGGTTCCGTCTTCCGCCATTACTAATCGTCTCCAATGCAACTCATGGATCTCTTCCACCGGGCCGGATATGATATCGTCCTGTTTCACCGTTGTGTAAAGATCAAACGAGCCGATATACACCCTGTTCCAGTTTTCATCCCGATCATAGATATCCATCCGGAGACGGATCGTGAAATCCTGCTGCCACGTGCTTCTTGGAACACGCAAGCCAAATACTTGCCCCGCAATCCAGTCGTTATGAATTTGCCAGCCGCCATAACTTTCGACCCAGATATTTCCCCGCTCCTCTGAAAACGAGTATTGAGATTTGATTGATTCGGCTTCCGTCGTATCCTGCTCTACGCCGTTGATGGTGAGATGCATGAGATCGTAACTTAACTCTCGCGGATCATACATGCCATCAACCTTACAATCGATATAAACAGAACCCCTGTTGGGTTTGATATAAAGCTGAACAAGAGACATCGTAACGCCGTTGTTCGTCTGCGCGCCACTCAACGGTGCTAAAAAATCGAAATTTCGCCCGTCTTCGGCGAGGCGAAGGGATTCCTCCCTCCATGCCTGCCGCTCCACGTCGTCCTTTGGCAAGGTGATTTCGCCGGTTCGCGGATTGACCCGCAGCAGCAGCTCCACTGCATTCCATGTATAGGTAATCATGTCGCCTTCATAATAACCGTTGATATCGCTCCTCGTCCGCTGCTTCGTGCCCGCGTCGCGCAATACCGCGATCAGCACCGTCTCCGGCAGTTCTTCCACCGGCGCATACCATGGATAACACGTGACGGACTCAAATGTCCCATAATACGCGACTTCCCATGCGACATCCTGACGGGGTCTTGATGGATCCGGCGTGAAGATATCGCTGATCGGCTCGACCTCCAGGCGATAACCATCCATATAAAATACTGCTGCATCCGCGCCGTAAGTCACCCGCGTCTGTCCAAGCAGGAAGCCGTCTTTTGTCGCCTGCGCGTCGGTAAAGGTATACTCATCCTGCGTGATATTCAGCGCTGTCATATCGTCCGGCAGCTGCTTCAGCGCTTCCTTGTTATCTGCCGCCTCATCGTCCAGCCTGCCCAATATTTCGGCGATCAGCCGTTCGCGGTCCGCTTCGATCTGCTCCGTCGGCACACTGTAAACGAAGTCGAATGTAAAGCTGCCAATCGCTTCTCCCCGTGTATCATTCTCGTCGAAAGCATACAGCGTTCCGGAAATCGTCATATCTGTTTGATCGGCAACCGGTTCATCATTCACCCGGAACCAGGTTTCATATTGCGCATCCATATCTTCCGCGCGGGCAATGGCAGGCAACGCGCGTGTCGTGCCGTCCGCCTTGGCGTATGCGGGGTAATCCGTTCCGCCGATCGTCAGGATGTAATCAAAATCATACAGACGGCTCGCATCGCCGGTTTGCGCATCCGCAGCGTTGAACACAAGATACACCTGAGGTGGATTGTCATTTGGCCAGTATGCAATCCCCTTGAAATGAAAGGAGATACCGTCCACTTGAGCGGTTTGATCGATCGGCGCATAATACCTGGTGCCCGCAATGATCGCATCCGCGCTTTGTTTTGCCAACGCCAACCGGTCGTCCCCTGCCCGCTCGCTTTGCGAATACTCTTTCGCCCGCTGCGTGCTGCTCCAATAAACAGCATATGCCGCGCACGCGGACATCAGCAGGATAACCGCCGCGATCAGAGCCAGCAGCGCCTTACGCTTTTTCCCGATGCGCACTCCGGGCTCATATCCTTCCGCCGCTAGGAGCCGCCGTTCTTCGTTCAGCCGCGCATACAGGCGATCTTTCATCTCCGTCGAAGCATTCACTCCGGCAAATCCGGCTTCATAACGATTCATGGCCTTCTCCTTTCAGCAGCGGTTTGAGTTTTTTGCGCGCGCGGCTGAGCCGCGAACTCACGGTTCCTTCTTTTTGTTTCAGCATACGGGCGATCTGCGCGATCGGCATATGCTCATAATAGAAAAGGTATACCACGTATCGGTCGTCCTCCGGGAGTCGTGAGACCGCATCCAATACTTCCATCGTTTCTTTCGGATATTCGATAACCGCCTGATCCTCCAGCGGAACGCTGGATCGCCGCGCGGCCGATTTCCGGTAATCCTTGCACAGATTGATCGCCGTACGCAAAAGCCAGGCTTTTTCATGCGACGCGCTGCGAAACTGCGGATCGGCACGCAGCAGGCGCAGGTACACCATCTGCACGATATCCTCCGCTTCCGCCGGATTTTGCGTCCGGTTGAGCGCAACACGCAGAAGCATATCCGCATATGTTTCTACAATCCTCGTGATCTCCTGTTGATTTGGCAAGTTCGCTTTCTCCATTACAACTCCACTGCTACCAGACCACTCCCATGGAGTTGATCCACAGCTTTTATACCAATAACACGATTTGCGTCATACATTCCCTGCATGAATTTAAAAAATCGCAAGTGAAAGCATGAAAGAAGCGCGGCATACATACCGCGCTCTTGATCGTTTTTACTCCTCCAACGGCACGAATACATCCGCGCCGTTATGGCAGATGGGGCAGATATAGTCCGGCGGCAGCGTCTCGCCCTCATAGATATAGCCGCAGACCGTGCACCGCCATTTCTTCTTGCCGGGCCCGGCGGGTTTCGCTTCCTCGGCGGGCTTGTCAGGTTTGTCAGGTTTTACTTCTTCTGCCGGCTTGGCGGGTTCTGCAGGCTTGGCGGGCTTCGCCGCTTCCGGCTTGGCGCCCTCCTCAACGGACGACAACGGCACGAACACCTCCGCGCCATGCTTGCACACGGGGCAGATGAAGTCCGGCGGCAGCACTTCGCCTTCGTAGATATAACCGCAGACCGTGCAGAGCCAGCCCTTTTTCTTCTGCGCGGCGGCACTGGGCTTGGGTTTGATGTTCTTCTGGTAGAAATCGTAGGTCACGGACGCCTCGTTCGAGAGCCGCCTTGCTTCGGTCAGGTCGGCGAGGAAAAGCGTGTGCGTCCCGCAGTCGAACGTATCGATCACCTTGCCGCTGAGCAGCACGTTGACGTTCTCCGTCACGTAGGTAACGCCGTTGATGCTGCGCGCATAGGCGTTATAGTCCGCGAATTTATCCACATCCCGCCCGCTCTGCAGGCCGAAGCGGCGGTAAACGTCGAACTTCGACGTGTCCGTCAGGATCGAGAGGTTGAAGATGCCGGTCTTGAGCACCATGTCGTGTGTGAGCGTGGCTTTGTTGACCGTAAACGTCAGCCGCAGCGGTGTGCTCGTCGCCTGAATGGCGGTGTTGATGATGCAGCCGTTGTCCCGTTCGCCATCCTTCGCGGTGAGCACGAACAGGCCGTAGCTGATTGCAAAAAGTGCTTTTTTATCCAGCTCACCCGTCGGCACGCTCTCGTTTTTCGGCAGCACCATGGTGTCCGCAATGGCGTTTGCCAGCGCGTCGATCTCGCTCATCTGGTCCTCCTTGAGCGAGGAACGCAGGCGCACCGACTGCTCGAGCACGGTCATGTTTTTCAGCGGCTCCAGCGTCTCGCGCATGAGCTTTCCGCTCACCGGCGCCCAGGTACCGTTTTCGATAAACGCCAGCGTGCGGTTTTGAATATTGTGCAGCGCGAGATCGTGGATGAGCTCTTCCATCGTGATGAAGATGCCCGCGTTATACGTCGTCGCCGCAAAGACAAGGTGGCTGTATCGGAACGACGCCGCGACGATCTCGCTCATCGGCACGACCGACACATCGAACACCTCGACCTTTACGCCCAGCTCGCGCAGGCGGCTGGCGAGAATCTCCGCGGCGTTTTCGGTGTTGCCATAGATGGAAGCATACGCCAGCATGACGCCGGTCTCCTCCGGTTCGTAGCTGCTCCAGCGCTGATATTTATCGATATAGGCGGAAAAATCGCGCCGGTGCACCGGCCCGTGCAGCGGGCAGATGATCCTGACGTCCAGTTTGGAAACCTTCTTGAGCGCGGATTGCACCTGCTGGCCGTATTTGCCGATGATGTTGGCGTAATAGCGGCGCGCCTCGCCGATTAGCGTATTGTAAAAATCCAGCTCGTCGGCAAACAGTGCGCCGTTGAGCGCGTTAAACGTGCCGAACGCATCCGCCGAAAAGAGCACCTTGTCCGTTTTGTCGTAGGTGAACATGACCTCCGGCCAGTGCACCATCGGCGCCATGATAAACTGAAACTCATGCTTCCCTGTCGAGAGCGTATCGGTTTCGCTCACGATGACCTGGCGGTCCGAGATGTCTTCCGGGAAAAACTGCCGGATCATATCGCTCGTCTTCTTTGTGCAGACGACCTTGGTCTCCGTATAGTGGCACAGCAGATCCATCAGCGTCGCCGAGTGATCCGGCTCCATGTGCTGCACGACCACATAGTCCAGTTTGCGGCCGCCCAGCGTATGCGCCACGTTTTCAAAAAACACCTTGCCGACGGCTTTGTCCACCGTGTCGAACAGGATGGTTTTTTCGTCCAGTATCAGATAAGAGTTGTAGGAAACGCCGTCCGGAATGGAGTAGACGCCCTCAAACATGGCGAGGCGCCGGTCGTTTCCGCCAACCCAGGTAATATCATCGTTTACTTTTCTCGTGCAGTACATGTGCTCCATTGCCCCTTTCGTTTGCCTGTCTATCGTAACGCTTTGCAGTCAAACCGTCAATCGGTTAAATATTCTACAACTCCTGCGCTCAACCGCCCGTACCCGACCGGCAACAGCCCGCCATTGACCGGCGTGCCGCGTTTCTTTCAGCCGCAGAATCCGTCTTTTCAGGAAAGTTTTATCATCGGTATTGTATCATGTTTTGCGGCGGCTGCGCCACTGCGTATGCGGAAAAACAGCCTGAATACCCGGTCTGTTTTCTGCTATAATGAAGTGTAATCATCTGCACGGAGGTGTCCGATATGAAAGTCCTTATGATCGGCGGAACGGGTTTGCTGGGCAGCCAGGCCGCGCGCGAACTCATCGCCCGCGGGCACAGCGTGCATTCCATCGCGCTGCCGCCGCTCCCCGAGGGCGCGCTCCTGCCGCCGAGCATGACCCTCACGCTGAAAAACAGCAACGAGATGAGCGACGACGAGCTCAAAGCGCTTTTTGCGGGCATGGACGGGTTCATCTTCGCCGCGGGCGTGGACGAGCGCGTCGAAGGCCCGGCGCCCATCTACGATTTCTTCAAAAAATACAACATCACGCCGCTGGAGCGTCTGCTCCGCCTCGCGAAAGAGAGCGGCGTGAAGCACGCGGTCATCGCGGGCTCCTACTTCTCCTATTTTGCCAGAAAGTGGCCGGATATGGATCTGACACGCTGGCACCCCTACATCCGCAGCCGCATCGACCAGGAAGCGATGGCATTCTCGTTTGCGGACGAATCGTTCGACGTGTCCGTTCTGGAGCTGCCTTATATCTTCGGCGCGCAAAAGGGCAGAAAGCCCGTTTGGGTGTTCCTCGTTGAGATGCTTCTTGGCATGAAGGGCGCGATCCTTTATCCCCGCGGCGGCACCGCGATGGTCACCGTCAAGCAGGTCGGCCAGGCGTTCGCGGGCGCACTGGAGCGCGGGCGCGGGGCCAACGCCTACCCCATCGGCTGGTTTAACCTCACCTGGCGGGAGATGATCGCCGTGATGAACAAGTATATGGGCGTGCCAAAAAAGAAGATTATCACCATCCCCGATTTTCTGTTTGCCCTGAGCGCCGGTCCGATTGAAAAACGGCTCCGCTCCGCCGGCAACGAGGGCGGCCTTTCGATGAAGCAGTTTGTAAAGATGCAGACGAAAAACCTCTTTATCGGCAAAGAAGAAGCCTGCCTGCCGCTTGGCGTGACGGACGACGACATCGACGCCGCCATCGGCGAATCGGTGCTGCTGAGCATGGACGTGCTGGACAAGAAGGCAACCGTCATCGATATGAAGGGTGAATGAGAAGCCGATTGATCTCATTCGATAAGTTTATCTTCGCACAACATATCGTTAAGGCCAAAATGAAATTCTTTCATTTTGGCCTTTCATATACAACTACTTTCCGTGATATAATCGATACCAACGTTATTATGGAGGTGTAAGAATGCAGCGATCATATTACGCCCAACCGATTTCAATCTTTCTGCATCAAAGTTCAGACGAAATATTAGGCGAGATATCTCGTAATAATGAGTTTGCGCTTGAGCAGAAGCAACGAAACGCTTGGATTTTTGAAATATGCCTCCTTCAAAATGCATTAAGTAGTCTCGCCGCCGGAAGTATCATATTCGAATATACTATTCCACGAATCGGCGATCGAATCGATACTGTTTTTATCTATAATGGAATTGTCTACTTAATTGAATTCAAAGTCGGTGAGCATTCTTATCCAAGGCACGCGATCGATCAAGTAATGGACTACTCACTTGATCTTAAATACTTTCACAAAGAAAGTCAAAATCGAAAGGTTGTCCCTCTTCTAGTTTGCACACATGCCGGTGAAAGCTCAAACACATTGCAAATGGATCATGATGGTATCTACCAGCCAATAAACACGAATGCAAAAAACTTAAAGCAAGTGCTATTCTGGTTAACAAGCCAACTATTAGATACACATCTAGATTTCTCTATCTGGCATGACTCATTATACATGCCTACACCTACAATCATTGAGGCCGCTCAAGCATTATACAGGGGACACTCTGTTGAAGAAATTTCTCGTTGCGATTCGGAATCATATAACCTCAGCCTTACTTCCAACTCGATCAACGATATCATCGACCATTCGAAAGATACGCAAAAAAAAGCCATTTGTTTTGTAACCGGCGTCCCAGGTGCAGGAAAGACATTGGCAGGCTTGAATATTGCTAGTTCAAGACAAAGTTTTTGCGACGATGAGCATACTGTGTTTTTATCCGGCAATGGTCCGCTCGTTGCTGTTCTTCGGGAAGCATTAGCAAGGGACGAATACGAACGATCACAGCATGTTGTTCGAAAGAAAGACTCCTATCGAAAAGCAAGCACATTCATACAAAACATCCATCATTTTCGTGACGATGCTTTGAAAAACAAGGCTGCCCCGATCGAAAAAGTTGTTATCTTTGATGAAGCCCAACGCGCATGGACGGCAGAACAAACCGCACGTTTCATGGCCGATCGAGGACTTTATGAATGGGCCATGTCTGAACCAGAGTTTCTTATCAGCGTAATGGATCGTCACGATGACTGGGCTGTTATCATATGCCTCGTTGGCGGAGGTCAAGAAATCAACACGGGCGAAGCTGGACTGCCTGCTTGGTTTGACGCGCTTCGCAATCGCTTCACAGATTGGGATGTTTTTGTATCCTATCAAATCTCCGACGAAGAGTATCATCGTGGTTATTCGCTTGATGAAATGTTTCAAGGACTAGCAGTTCAAACAATTGATCATTTACATTTAGCGACCTCCATTCGCTCCTTCCGAAGTGAACATGTATCTGCCTTTGTGAAAGCATTGCTTGATATAAACACGACCACTGCTGTCGCATTACTAGAGAAGCTTTCAGCAAACTATCCAATAAAAATCACTCGAAATCTTTCTACAGCAAAAAATTGGGTCCGAAACATGGCCCGCGGCAGTGAGCGATATGGCATCATTGCCAGTTCTGGGGCAAAAAGGTTGAGAAGCTTTGGTATTTGGGTGCAAAGTCAAATAAACGCTGAAAACTGGTTTCTCAACGACAAGGATGATGTCCGCTCATCTTACTTTCTAGAAGATACCGCTACTGAATTTGATATACAGGGCTTAGAGATAGATTGGACAATAGTGGCTTGGGATGCCGATTTTCGTTTTGTTGATCAACACTTTGAGTTGTTTAAATTTACCGGATCTCGGTGGAACAATGTCAAGAAAGAAGATGATTGTCAATATCTAAAAAACACCTATCGCGTTCTTTTAACAAGAGCCCGTCAAGGATTGGTAATATTCGTACCACCAGGAAATAAAAATGATCCTACACGAATGGATGCATTTTACGATGGAACCTATCGATATCTCAAATCGTTAGGAATTGAGGAAATATTCGAATAACAAACAAAGAGCCGCGCGGTTGCGCGGCTCTTTTATTATGCCGATCTGTTATACGTTAAACCGGAATAGCGTGACATCCCCGTCCTGCATGACGTATTCCTTGCCCTCGCTGCGCACGAGGCCCTTCTCCTTGCAGGCGGCCATGGAGCCGAGCTGCACAAGCGTTTCAAACGGAACGATCTCCGCGCGGATGAAGCCCTTTTCAAAATCCGTATGGATCTTGCCCGCCGCCTGCGGCGCTTTTGTGCCGCGCGCGATCGTCCAGGCGCGCACCTCTTTCGGGCCCGCCGTGAGATAGCTGATCAGCCCCAGCAGGCGATAGCAGGCCTTGACGAGCTGGTCGAGGCCGGACTCTTCAATGCCCAGTTCCGCCAGAAACGCGCCCTTTTCCGCCGGGTCGAGCTGCGCAACCTCTTCCTCGAGCTTGCAGCAGATGGTCAGCGCCTCGGCCTTTTCGGCGGCGGCGATATCATACAGCGCTTTCACGTGCGCGCTCGGCTCGGCGCCGATCTCGCCCTCACTCACGTTGGCGACATAGATGATGGGTTTGCTGGTGAGCAGGAACAGCCCGCGCATGAGCTCCGCTTCCGCATCGTCGAGCTCCAGACTGCGCGCGGGTTTTCCGCTCTCCAACACGGTATAGATGCGTTCGAGCAGCTCGATCTCCGCCAGCACTTTTTTATCGCCGGTCTTCTGCAGCTTCCTCGAGCGGTCGAGCCGTTTTTCCACCGTCTCCATGTCCGCGAAGATCAGCTCAATCGAGATGGTCTCAACGTCCCGCGCAGGATCCACGCTGCCGTCCACATGCACGACGTTCTCGTCGTCGAACCAGCGCACGACGTGCACCACCGCGTCCACCTCGCGGATGTGCGAGAGGAACTTGTTGCCGAGACCCTCGCCACGGCTCGCGCCGCGCACGAGACCTGCGATGTCCACAAACTCGATCGTGGTCGGCGTGTATTTTTCGGGGTTGTACATCTTTGCAAGCACATCCAGCCGCTCGTCCGGCACGGCGACCACGCCTACGTTCGGCTCGATCGTGCAAAACGGATAGTTCGCGGCCTGTGCGCCCGCCTGTGTAATTGCGTTAAAGAGCGTGCTCTTGCCGACGTTCGGCAGGCCGATCACTCCAAGTTTCATAATAGATACTCCTTTTCTTTTCTCTTACTTTTCTTGAAAGAAAAGTAAGCAAAAGAACTATTCTACAGTTTTACTCTGCCGAGCTTCAGTCTTCTGAGGGATTCTTCCCGCCCGAGCAGCGCGGCGATTTCGATCGCGCCGCCGGGGGTCACGAGTTTGCCTGCCAGCGCGATGCGCACCGGCCAGAGCAGCGTGCCATTCTTCATGCCGCGCGACTCCGCCATGCCGATCAACAGGCCGTGCAGCGCTTCTTCCGTCCAATCGGGCAGCGCCTCCAACGCGGGGATGACGAAGTCCAGCACCTCGGCGGACACGATAGCATCCGTCTTGCTCTTTTTGTTCGTAAAGAGCTCCGCGTCATATTCCGGCAATGCAGCCAGAAACTCGACCATCTCCGGAATCTGCGTGAAGATCTCCGTGCGCTTTTGCAGGATGCGGCAGAGGATGTCCCGGTCCATCCCCGCAACGCCCGCCTGCTCGTAATACGGCAGGGCATGCCGGGTGAATTCCTCCGGCGAAAGCCTGCGGACATACTCCCCGTTCATCCAGGTGAGCTTGTTCACGTCAAAGATCGCGGGCGATTTGGACATGCCGGACACATCAAACGCCTCTTTCAACTCGTCCAGCGTGAAAAACTCCCGCTCGTCGCCGGGATTCCAGCCCAGCAGCGCAACATAGTTGATGATCGCTTCCCTGAGGTATCCTTTTTTCAGATAGTCCTCGTAATACGCGTCGCCGTCGCGCTTGCTGAGCTTATGGCTCGCGTCGCGCATGATCGGCGTCATGTGGATATAGACTGGCTTTTCCCAGCCGAACGCATCGTATAACAGATTATACTTCGGCGTGCTCGCGAGGTATTCGTTGCCGCGCATCACGTGCGTGATCACCATGGTGTGGTCGTCGATCACGTTGGCAAAGTTATAGGTCGGCATGCCGTCCGCCTTGATGAGCACCATGTCGTCCAGCTCCGCGCTGTCCACGGCGATGTGCCCGTAGATGAGATCGTCAAACGATGCCTCACCTGTGAGCGGCACGTTCTGGCGGATGACGTGCGGCTCGCCCGCGGCAATGCGTTTTTGTACCTCTTCCGGCGAAATATGGAGGCAGTGCTTGTCATATTTCCAAACTTCGCCCTTTGCCGAGGCCGCCTCCCTGCGCGCGTCGAGCTCTTCGTTGGTGCAGAAGCAATAGTACGCCTTGCCGGATTTGACGAGCTGCTCGGCATAGGGTTTATACATCGCTTTGCGCGCGCTCTGCACATACGGGCCGTAATCGCCGCCGACGTCCGGTCCCTCATCCCAGAGCATGCCGATATCGCGGAGGGTGTTGTAGATCACATCCACCGCGCCTTCGACATAGCGGCTCTGGTCGGTGTCCTCGATGCGGAGGATGAACTTACCGCTGTGCTTTTTCGCGTACAGATAGGTATACAGCGCGCTGCGCAGGTTGCCGAGGTGCATATAACCCGTCGGCGACGGGGCAAACCGGGTTCGTACCATTGAGAATAACTCCTTTATATGTTTCCTTTGCGGAACACATATGCGTGTAAATTTCTTTTGATTCTTTTCTTTTGAAAGAAAAGATTTATGCTTTATAACTGTCTTTCAATCCAACCGTGCGGTTGAAGACGGGTTTGTCGGGCGTGCTGTCGAGGTCCGCGCAGAAATATCCCTGGCGCATGAACTGATAGCGTTCACCCGGCGCCGCGCTCTGCAGGGCAGGTTCGACGACGCCTTTCAGCGTCACAAGCGAGTCGGGATTGAGCTGGTCGACAAAATCCTTCTCGACGGCGGTCTCCTCTTCCTCGTCCTCCTGCTCGGCGCTCTCGCTCTTCATGAGCGTGTCGTAGAGCCGGAATTCGGCTTCCACCGCGTCGTCCACGTTGACCCAGTGCAGCGTGCCCTTGACCTTGCGCGCACACTCGCCGCTGTGGCTCTCGGGATCGTAGGTGCAGAATATTTTGACCACGTTGCCCGCCTCGTCCTTTTCCCAGCGCTCGCACTTGATGATATACGCGCTCTTGAGACGGACTTCGCCGTCCGGCTTGAGCCGGAAGAATTTCTTTGGCGGAACTTCCGCAAAGTCGCTCCGCTCGATATAGACCCGCTTGCCGAGCTTCACCTTGCGCGCACCCATCTCCGGGTGGTTCGGGTGGTTTTCCAGCTCGATCTCTTCCACGCGGCCTTCTTCCCAGTTCTCAATCTCCACGAGCACGGGATCGAGCACCGCCATGCGGCGCGCAGCCGTTTCGTTGAGGTCCTCGCGCACGCAGTGTTCGAGCATGGCCGCGTCCACAACGCTGTCCGCCTTGGCAACGCCGACGCGCTCCAGAAAATCGCGGATGGCGGGCGCGGTATAACCGCGTCTGCGCATGCCGCAGAGCGTCGGCATACGCGGGTCGTCCCAACCGGAGACATACCCTTCCTCAACAAGACGGCGCAGATAGCGCTTACTCATGATGGTATCCGTCATATTCAGCCGCGCAAACTCGATCTGCCGCGGTTTATGTTCAAATTCGCACTGGTCGACAACCCAATTGTACAGCGGGCGGTGCGCCTCGTATTCCAGCGAGCAGAGCGAATGCGTCACGCCCTCAATCGCGTCCTGAATCGGGTGCGCGTAGTCGTACATCGGGTAGATGCACCACTTGTCGCCCGTCTGATGATGGCGCACATGCTTGATGCGATACAGCGCGGGGTCGCGCATGTTGATATTCGGCGAGGACATGTCGATCTTGGCGCGAAGGGTCTTGGTGCCGTCCTCAAATTCGCCCGCGCGCATACGCGCAAACAGATCGAGGTTCTCCTCGACCGGGCGGTCGCGGTACGGGCTGTTTTTGCCCGGCTGCGTCAGCGTGCCACGATAGGCGCGCATCTCGTCTCTGGACAGCTCGTCGACATACGCCACGCCCTTTTTGATGAGCTTGACGGCGAGGTCGTAGCACTGGTCAAAATAGGAAGAGCCGAACAAAATCTCGTTCCACTGGAACCCGAGCCAGAGGATATCCTCCTGAATCGCGTCGACATACTCCACGTCCTCCTTGGACGGGTTGGTGTCGTCGTACCTGAGGTTGCAGATGCCGCCGTACGTTTCCGCCATGCCAAAGTCGATGGCGAACGCTTTCGCGTGGCCGATGTGCAGATAGCCGTTCGGTTCGGGCGGAAACCGGGTCTGCACGCGCGGCTCTTTCGTGCGCATGTCCTCTTCTATGAACTCCTCGATGAAGTTTTTCGGGCGTCTTGCCTCTTCCATTGCCGTTTGCCTCCAATTTTACTTCACTTATTATCGTGTACCCGCCCCGAAATGTCAATTCAAGGGAAAGCAACTGTCCTTTTTTCTTGAAAGAAAAGACTTTTACTTGCGCGTTGCCAACTGCTGTAAGCGCACAAGGTTATTATCCTTCGGATGCTTCACGCAGTGCAGAAAAAGTTTCTTCTTCAGCGCGCCGAGCTCCCTGCCCTCCGGCAGGCCGGATGCGGCCTTGAGTTGCTCGCCCGTGATCGCGAGCTCCCGCTCGGAAAACGGCGTGCCGTCCGTCAGCAGGGTGTTATAGAGCGCGCGCCAGTCCTCGGCCACATAGTCCGTGTCGTATCCGCAGCCGCGGATGTCCGCCTCCCGCAGTATGATCTGCTCCAGCGTTCGCTCTCTGCCCCATCTCGCAAATCGCACACGCAGCGTGCTCTGCTTTGCCTGGTGCTGTATGTCGTACATATGCCCGCCGACGAGCGCGCTCACCTCGTTGATGACGCGCTTTGGAAATCGCAAATCGCCCAGCACGCGTTTGGAGATTCGCTCGCCGTATTTATCGTGATCGTACTGCACGCCCGTCTCGCGCTTGCAGTCCGGCTTGCCGACGTCGTGCAGCAGCGCCGCGAGGCGCAGTTTTTCCGTCGGCGGCGCGGCGGCGCAAACGCGGAAACTGTGTTCGAGCACGTCGTAGCGGTGGTGGTCCTGCCGCTGCGCCATGCCGCGCGCGAAGTTGAACTCCGGCACGAGAACGTCCCAAACGTCCAGTTCGTCCAGCAGCCGCAGCCCGCGCAAGGGCGAGCGTAATTCGTCTCTGTCCAGTGCCGGATAGCGTGCGTCGGTGAGCAGGATCTTGACAAACTCTTCCCGCTTTCGCTCGGCGGCGATGTCTTTTAGCTTCGGCGCGCTTCGTTTTGCCGCCTGCCATGTATCATCGTCGATGGTAAACCCCAGCTCGCAGGCAAAGCGCACGAGGCGCAGCACCCTAAGCGCGTCCGAGCGCAGGATGTCGTCCGGATTTGCGCTCGTGGTGCTGATGATGTGCTGCTCCAGATCGGGGATGCCGCCCGTCGGGTCGGTCACTTCCCCGGTGGACAGATCGGCATAGATCGCGTTGACCGAAAAGTCCCGCCGCCAGGCGTCGTCCGTCAGGCTCTCGCCAAAGGCGACGTCGTCCGGCCGGTGCGCGCCGCCGTCCGCGTAGGACTCTTTTCGAAAGGTGGTGTGCTCCACGCGCGTGGCGTTAAAGTGCAGCTCCACCGTGCCCATCTCGGCGGCTTTTTCGATGACGCGGATGCCGTGTTTCGGCATCGCGATTACAACCTGCTCCGGCGTGAGGCGCGAGCAGACGTCCATATCCGACGGCGGCAGATGCAGCAGCGCATTGCGCACCAGCCCGCCGACGGCGTAGATTTTTGTATTCTCTTGTTCGAACGCCTCCGCGAGCGGACGCAGTTCTTCGGGAATTTTAATCTTCATAAACACTCTTGCTTTTTCTTGAAAGAAAAAGGTAACAAAAAGAACTTTAACGCTCTTACTTTCTCTTGAAAGAAAAAGTAACAAAAAGAACTTCTCCTGTGTACGCTTATTGTACAACATAGAGAAGTTCTTTGGCTTCTTTCTTTTTAGAAAAGAAGTTATTCTTTACTCAGTTCCTCGTGAATCGCCGTTGCCGCGGTTTTGCCAGCGCCCATAGCGAGAATAACCGTCGCGGCGCCAGTGACCGTGTCGCCGCCGGCGTAGACATGATCGCGGCTGGTCTTGCCCGTTGCCTCGTCCACGATGATGCCGCCCCATTTTTCGGTAGCGAGGCCCGGCGTCGTGTTCTTGATCAACGGATTCGGGCTGTTGCCGATGGCGATGACTACGGTGTCCACGTCGATCGTATGCTCGCTGCCCTGCTTCACGATCGGGCGTCTGCGCCCGCTCGCATCGGGTTCGCCGAGCTCCATCTCCACGCAGGTCATGGCCTTGACGTAGCCGTTTTCGTCGCCGATGATCTCGGTCGGGTTGGTCAGCATCTTGAAGATGATGCCTTCCTCCTTGGCGTGGTGCACCTCTTCCACACGCGCGGGCATCTCTTTTTCGCCGCGCCGGTAGACGATGTAGACATTCTCGGCGCCCATGCGCTTTGCGCTCCTCGCCGCGTCCATGGCCACGTTTCCGCCGCCGACGACCGCCGCGTTTTTGCCGACCCGCACGGGTGTGTCCGTCTCGGGGAAATTATATGCCTTCATGAGGTTGATGCGCGTTAAAAACTCGTTGGCCGAATACACGCCGTTGAGATTCTCGCCCGGGATGCCCTGAAAACGCGGAAGCCCCGCGCCGCTGCCGACAAACACCGCGCTGTAGCCCTCTTCCTCGAGCAGCTCGTCGAGCGTGATGCTGCGGCCAACGACCATGTTGGTCTCGATTTTGACGCCCATGTCCTCTAGAATCTTGATCTCGTCCTTCACCAGCTGTTTGGGCAGGCGGAACTCGGGGATGCCGTAGACCAGCACGCCGCCGGGCGTATGCAGCGCTTCGAAGATCGTCACGCCGTAGCCGAGCTTTCTTAAGTCTCCCGCGCAGGTCAGCCCCGCGGGGCCGCCGCCGACGATGGCTACTTTTTTACCGTTGTCCGGCAGGGGTTTGGGCGTCTCCATGCCGTGTGTCATGGCGTAGTCCGCCACAAACCGCTCCAGCCGGCCGATGCCGACGGGTTCGCCCTTGATGCCGCGCACGCATTTCTCTTCGCACTGCGTCTCCTGCGGGCAGACTCTGCCGCAGACGGCGGGCAGCGCATTGGTGGAGCGGATGATATCGTTGGCTTCCATGAACTTGCCCGCGATGACGCTCTGGATAAACTCCGGAATGTGTACGTTAACCGGGCAGCCGGAAACGCAAGGCTGTGTTTTGCAGTTGAGGCAGCGCGTGGCTTCGTCAACGGCCATCGCCTCATCGTAACCCTGGGACACCTCTTCAAAGTTGCAGTTGCGGATATCCGGATCCTGCTCGCGCGCGGGCAGTTTCGTCATTCTCATATTCGGCATGTCAATTCCCTCCCCGCTTAGTCTGCAGGTCCACGTTCATGAGGTTGCAGGCCTTGCGCTCCATGCTCTCGGCCTCCTCCTTGCGGTACATCCTGCCGCGGGCGATGGCCTCGTCCCAGTCGACTTCGAATCCGTCGAAGTCCGGGCCGTCTACGCAGGCAAACTTCGTCTCGCCGCCGACGGTGACGCGGCAGCTGCCGCACATGCCCGTGCCGTCCACCATGATCGGGTTCATGGAGATCACGGTCGGGATGTTGCGCGGTTTGGTCAGGTTGACGACCGCGCGCATCATCACCAGCGGACCGATTGCGATGACGTGATCGTATTCTTTGCCCGCGTTGAGCTGTTCTTCCAGCGCGTTGGTGACGAAACCCTTGTGCCCGTTGGACCCGTCGTCCGTCATGACATAGAGGTTTGTGCTCGCGGCTTTCAGCTCGTCGACAAGGATCATGAGGTCGGTGTTGCGAAACCCTACGATCACGTCCACCTCCGCACCCATGTCGTGCAGGGCTTTCGCCTGCGGGTACGCGATGGCGACGCCGAGGCCGCCGCCGACGACCGCGACCTTCTTCATGCCTTCCAGATGGCTCGCCGTGCCGAGCGGGCCGACGAAATCGATAAACGAGTCGCCCTCGTTCAGGCAGTCCATACGGCGCGTAGTGTAGCCCACCTTCTGGTAGATGATGGTCACCGTGCCGCGCGCGGGGTCCGTACCCGCGACGGTCAGCGGAATGCGCTCTCCGTTTTCGTCCACACGCAGGATGATGAACTGTCCCGGCTTCGCCTTCTTGGCGATATACGGGGCCTCCACCTCCATGAGCGTAACGGTATCATGCAGCGCCCGCTTCGTTACGATTCGGTACATAGGGTCTCCTTTCCGGTTTAAAGCAAGAATAGACCTGCCTGTTATACTGTTTATACGGTGTTTGTCTCTAAAATGCCGGCTGCCGCCTGTAAAAAGAAGCGGCGTTTCGCCGGTCGAACAGGCATATTCTACCATGACCGGCACGGCAATCTCAATCATCAAATCAAAAAACGCCGCTGTTACGCGGCGTTTTTTTTGTGGATTGTATGTGTTGTTTACTCCCAGTCGATCAGGCCGAGGCTGTCGAGATATCGCTCGTTGTAGTCCATGTAGTCCTCGACCAGGCGCATCATGTACATTTTATGATCCGCAAATTGCGCCGTCATCTTGTCGTACATGTAGTCGTAGGCCGCGTCGTCGTCGTACACCGCGCCTTCATCCGCGCCCGTCTCCTTCATAAACGCCGCGTCGAGCGCCATGACCGCACCGACCATCTGTTCCAGCGTTTTTTCGTCCGCGATCTCGGTGAAATCGCCCTGTTCGCGGAAGCAGTCTAAAATATACCGCTTCGCTTCCGCTTCGTCGTATTCTTTGGTCTCCATAAAAAGACGCTCCTTTTTTTGTTTGGTTTATTTGAGCAGCTCGTCCAGCTCTTCGACGTATTGCTCGAACACGTCGAGAGAGGCGATGATGCTCTCCTTCTTCGTGAGGTCCACGCCCGCCGCCTTGAGTTCCTCGATCGGGTAATCGCTGCCTCCGCTCTGGAGGAAGGTTTTGTAGCGGTCCACCGCGCCGTGATGCAGGATGTCGTCCGCCAGCTTCACCGCCGAGCACAGCCCCGTTGCATACTGGTAGACATAAAACGCGTTGTAGAAATGCGGCACACGCATCCACTCGATGGCGATGTTGTCGTCCACGTTCGCGCCCGCATAATACAGCTCGTTGAGCGCGCGGTACATGTTGGAGAGGCTCTCCACCGTGAGCGGCTCGCCGTTTTCCGCCATGCGGTGGGCTTTCATCTCGAACTCCGCAAACATTGTCTGCCGGTAGCAGGTGGTGCGGAACGCTTCCAAAAATTGTGTGATGTAATACGCCCGCTTCATGCGGTCCGTTTCGTTGGCGAGCAGATGGTGGGTCATGAGCGTTTCGTTGACCGTGGACGCCACCTCCGCCACCATGGTGCGATACTGCGAGGTTTCGTAGGGCTGCGCGGTGTTGGAATAATGCGAATGCATCGCGTGGCCCAATTCGTGGCCGAGCGTGAACGCGTCGTCCATCTTGCCCTGATAGTTGAGCAGCACATATGGATGCGTGCCGTAGAGCCCCGCGCAGAACGCGCCGCTGGTCTTGCCCGGTGTTTCGTAAACGTCGATCCAGCCCTTGGTATAGGAATCCTCAAGCAACTGCAAATACTCCTCGCCAAGGGGTTTGAGCGCTTCCTTGACCAGCTGCGTGGCGTCTTGATACGGCATCGGGATGTCGCAGTCCGTCACGATCGGCACATACAGGTCGTACATCTCCAGCGTATCCACGCCGAGCACGCGCTTGCGGATATCGAGGTATTTTCTGAGCACCGGCAGCTTTTCATGCACCGCCTCGATGAGCTGTTCGTACACCGCAACCGGCACGCCGTTGTGGTGCAGCGCCGCCTCCAGCGCGCCTTCGAATTTATGCGTGCGCGCGCGGAACACGTCGCTCTTGACGGAGGTGGCATAGGTTGCGGTGATGGTATTCTTCATGCTGCGGTAGGCTTTGTAGAGCCCTTCGTAGGCGGCTTTGCGGACGCGGCGGTCCGGATTGACGAGGAACATGCCGTAGCTGCCGTGGGTGAGCTTAACCTCCTCGCCCTTGTCATCGATGATGGTGCCGTAATCCAGGTCCACATCCGAGAGCATGGTGAAAATGTTGTCCGCGCCGGCGAGCGGCTCCTCCGCCATGGCGAGCAGACGTTCCTCATCCGTCGTGAGCGTGTGTGCGCGGCGGCGGTCGACGTCCGCAATGCGGAACCGGAACGGCGCGAATCTCGGCTCGGCAGCCCAGCTAAGCAGCGTCTCTTCGGGGATGGTCAGAATCTCCGGTTCCAGAAACGAAGCGGTCGCCTGTGCGGAAACGTAGAGCTGGATCGCGCGGTCGGTCATGCCCTGATACTTGACGTTGCCGTTGTCCTCGTCCTTGCGCAGGTGCGCGTAGGCGTACACCCGCTCGATCAGGAGACCGAGGCGGCTCTCGTCGCTCAGCGCGGCAAACAGCGCGTCCGCGCTCTTGCCGAGTTTACCCGTGTGCTCCGAAAAGGCGTTGGCCAGCGTCTGCGCGGCGGCAAAATCCGCCTCCCAGAGGTCTTCCGTCGTATAGATATCCTCAAGTTTCCATTTCAGTGAAGCTTCGATCTGATCCCTTGTCTTCATATCTTGTATCCGTACCTTTCGTCTTTCTTTTTGCCGCTCGCATTCCTGCGTCGCTCCCGCGGTTTTCGCCTGCTTTCGACGGCGCCGCGTGGCGTATATCAGTATATCATACAGGCTGTTACAATGCGATACAAACCACGGCTTTCACGCGTGAAACCGCCCGAAGCGGGGCTTGACATTCCCGCAGGATGGAGTATACTATAGATACGAACATACGTTTGTATATAGCGCATGCCGCGCGCTCCTTTGGCGCGGCGGAAAGGACGCGCCGATGGGCCGCAGAATCCTCCACGCGGATTTCAACAGCTTCTACGCCTCGGTGGCGTGCTTTCTCGACCCGGCGCTCAGGCCGCACCCTGTGGCGGTGGCGGGCAATCCCGAGGCGCGGCACGGCATCATCCTCGCCAAAAACCAGCTGGCCAAGAAATTCGGCGTTCAGACCGGAGAGGCGATCTGGCAGGCAAAGCAGAAATGCCCCCTTTTGGTAACGGTCAAACCGGACTATGCCGCCTATCAAAAGTTTTCCGCACTGGGACGCGAGATCTACGGCGAGTATTCCGACCGGGTGGAAGCCTTCGGGCTCGACGAAAACTGGGTCGACGTCACCTCCTCCACGGCGGACATGGCGGACGCAAACCGCCTCGCGCACGTCATCCGCAACCGCATAAAGGACGAGCTCGGCATCACGGTCTCCATCGGCGTTGCGGACAACAAGGTCTTCGCCAAGCTCGGCTCGGACATCAAAAAACCCGACGCGGTCACGCTGGTCTCGCCGGATAACTACAAGCAGGTAGCCTGGCCGCTGCCCGCGCGCGATCTGCTGTATGTCGGCCGCGCGACGGAGGCCAAGCTGCTCAAATACGGCATCGTCACCATCGGCGATCTGGCCAACACGCCGGAAGCGTTTCTGCGCGCGCAGTTCGGCAAGTGCGGCACGATGCTCTCCGCGTTTGCAAACGGCCTGGACGCCGCGCCCGTGATGCGCACCGTCGACCAGCAGCCGGTCAAGTCCGTCGGCAACGGGCTGACCACGCCGCGCGACCTTGTGAACAACGAGGACGTCTATCTGACCATCGCCATGCTCGCCGAGAGCGTCGCCGCGCGGCTACGGGAGCACGGCATGCGCGCCAACGTCGCGCACCTGAGCGTGCGCGACTCCGGTCTGTTTTCGTTTGTCCGGCAGACCCGGCTCGACCACCCGACGAATATCACCAGCGAGATTTCGCGCGCGTGCATGCGGCTCTTCTGCGCAAACTATAACTGGCAGGCGCCCATCCGCTCGCTGACCGTGTCCTGCTCCGATCTCATCGGAACCGACAGCCCCGTGCAGCTCTCGCTCTTTGACGACGAGGCGCCGCGGCGCAAGGCGGAGGCGGCCGAGGTCGCCGTGGACGACATCCGCAGGCGCTTCGGCTACCGCGCCATCGGGCGCGCGCTGTTTCTCAAGGACCGCGAGATCGGACTCATGGCGCCGAAGGACGACCACACGATCCATCCCGTGGGATATCTGCAAAACGCGACCATGGACAGCGTGATCGGAGGTAAGAGATCATGAAGGTCTATGTTGCGGTGGAGCTCACCATCGACGAAGCGGGCGTCATGCACCCGACGAGCGTGCTCTGGGAGGACGGGCGAAGGTTTGAAATCTCGTCGATATCGGACGTGCGGCGCGCGGCGAGCCTCAAGGCAGGCGGCAGCGGCATGCGCTATACCTGCCGCATCGGGCGCAAGGACACGTATCTTTATTATGAGGACCCGAAATGGTTTGTGGACGCATAATGATGCTGTTGGCAAGGGTGGAATTGTTCTTTTATCTGCTGAAAAAGAAAAGCGCTTCTCAAACAAAGCGCTGATCGGACGGTAACATATAGGTTCCTTCGCTTGCTTTTCGTTCAGGAAAAGCAAGTCAGGTCAAAAACTCCACCATCTCCGTCAGGGACTTGATGTCCAAATCGTTTTTAATCTCCTCGTCCCGGCAGACATGAAACGCCGTGAACCCCAGCGCGCGGGCGCCGTCCGCCTCCACGTCATAGTCGTCCACATACAGGCTCTCCGCAGCGGAAACGCCGAGCTGGTCGAGCGCGGTCTGATAGATCAGCGGTTCAGGCTTCATCACGCCGACTTGGTCGGAGCAGACGAACACCTCAAAATAGCGGTCGAGCCCCACCGCTTCGAGCGTGAGCTTGAGCGACGGGAACGTATCGCTGATGACGCCCATGCGATAGCCATGCGCGGCGAACCAGTCGAGCACGGGAACCGTTTCGGGATAGACCACGCTTCCCTTGAGCCAAAACGCGTCAAAGAGCGCGTCCGCGCGGGACGAAACCTTCTCGGTGATCCCCTGCGAGCGCAGCAGTTCCGCAAAGTATACGCGCCAGAGCGCAATTTCGTTTTCCACCGTCATCAACTGCCTGCCGTCATAGAGACGGTCGAATAACCCCGCGGGCGGATCCAGCGGCCTGCCGGACCAGCGTTCGATCATCTCCGTTCGCGCCTGCTTCGCGGCGGGATCGCCATGCAGCAGGGTATGATCGCGGTCGAAAAACGCGGCCTTATAGATTTTGTCTTTCTCTTTTTTAAACTTCATTTTGCGAATCGCCAACTTTCTGTTTTCGTCCAACGAAATTCCAAAAGTTCTTTTGCTTCCTTTCTTTCAAGAAAAGGATTTTATCGTATCCTCAGCCCTTTCGGGATGTGGTTTTTCAGCACGCCGTCCACGGCCTTTCCCCAGCCGACGGGATAGCCGAACGCGGTCGCGCAAGTCCAGCCGGAATACTCCGGCGGGCAGGCGACGGTCTCGCCCGCAAGAAAGCGCCTCAGCGCGTTGCTCCCCAGCGAAACGCTTTGCCGGAACGCCTCCGCAGGATACGCCATCGCAAGCGCGTGGCCCGGCATAAAACGCCTGTTTTTCAACTCGCCCGCGAACACACCCGCGCGCAGAATCTGCAGCCCGTTTCGCTCCCGCGGCAGCAGCCCCGGCGGCAGAAACACCCGCCCGTCCGGCAGCAGCATGGCGCGCGGAGGCTCAAGCGTGAACGTCTCGCGCCAGAACGCTTCGAACACGGGGATGTGCTCTCCTTCCGGCTCGGCAAGCGCGCTGGCCGTTGCTTCCGCATTCTCCGCGCGGGTAAGCACCGCCATGAACTGCCCTTCGCCGGGGGAATTGTGCGGATACATGCGCCTGCTTTCGGCGAGCGAAAAATCGGGGTGCGCTAAGAGAAACGTTTCGACAGCGTCTTCGTTTTCGTCGCGCGAAAACGTGCAGGTCGAGTAGACGAGCCGCCCGCCTGGCTTCACCAGAGCCGACGCGCTCTGCAGAATCTGCTCCTGACGTGCCGCGCAGGAGAGCACATGCGCCGCCGACCACTCCCGAACTGCCGTTTCGTCCCTGCGGAACATCCCTTCGCCGGAGCACGGCGCGTCGACCAGCACCGCATCGAAACAGGCGCCGAGTGCGTTTGCCAGCGCGTCGGGCCGCATGCTGGTCACGAGCGCGTTGGTCACGCCAAGCCGCTCGATGTTTCCCGCGAGAATCTCCGCGCGCGAACGCACGATTTCGTTGGCAACGAGCAGGCCGTCGTTTTCCATCATGGCGGCGAGCTGCGTCGTCTTGCCGCCCGGCGCGGCGCAAAGATCGAGCACGGCCATGCCGCGCTGCGCGCCGGTCAAAACTGCGGGCATCTGCGCGGCAGGTTCCTGAACATAACATAGTCCAGCGGCGTGCAGCGCATGGCGGCCGATGGCGACCCCGTCCTCAAAAAAGAAGCTTTCCGGCAGCAGGCCTGTTGGTGTGAGCGGAAAATCCGCCAGCGCGCGAAATGCATCCGGCGTGATCTTGAGCGTGTTGACGCGCAGCGCACGCCTGGGAGATTCCCCCATCGCGCCAAGGTAAGCGGCGAACTGCTTTTCGCCCAGCTGCGCGCGCATGCGTATCAGATACGCCTCCGGCAGGTTCTGCATCCGGTGTGCTCCTTTCCATCAGTATCTATAATAGTTTAACATAAGAACGGCTCCCTTGTCGGGAGCCGCTTTGTGTTGTGTATACGCTATTGCCCATGCTCAGCAGAAATCGCGCTGATATCGTACGGCGTTTCCTGATAGACAAAGTAGTTCAGCCAGTTGGAGAACAGCAGCGCGCCATGTGCGCGCCAGGTGATCATCGGCTCGAGCGTATCGTCGTTGTTCGGGTAGTAGTTTTTCGGTATATCGATGGGTTTGCCGGCGTTTTTGTCCCGGCGGTACTCCAGCTCCAGCGTCTTTGCGTCATATTCGCTGTGCCCCGTGACGAACACACGGCGCCCGTCGTGCGAAGCGGCCAGATACAGCCCCGCCTCCTGTGAGGTTGCGAGGATATCCAGATCCGGTATCTTCGCCGCATCCGAAACATAGATCGTCGTGTGCCGCGAGTGCGGCGCCATAAACTGCTCGTCAAACCCGCGCACGAGCGTATGCGCGCGGTTGAGCACAAAATGCGGAAAGATACCGAACATCTTCTTGGGCAGCGGATGCTTCTCCACGCCGTAAAAATGATACAGTCCCGCCTGCGCCGCCCAGCAGATATAGAGCGTTGAAAACACGTTGTGGTCCGCCCAGTCCATGAGCCGCACCAGCTCGTCCCAGTAGTGCACGTCCTGAAAATCGAGGTTTTCCACGGGTGCGCCGGTGATGACGAGCCCGTCGTAGTGCTCGTTTTTAACCTCGTCAAACGTTCGGTAAAACGAGTCCAGATAATCCTGCGACGTGTTCTGGCTTTGATAGGTGCCGGTGCGCAGGAGCGTCACCTCCACCTGCAGCGGGGTGTTGGCAAGCAGCCTGAGAATCTGCGTCTCGGTGGCCTGCTTGGTGGGCATGAGGTTGAGAATCGCGATGCGAAGCGGGCGGATGTCCTGCGTCGCGGCGCGGTGCTGCGGCATAACGAATATATTTTCCTGCGCGAGCGCGTCGACCGCGGGCAGCCCGTCCGGAATTTTAATCGGCATACTATAACCTGCTTTCGTTGTTTCGATCCATATGGTTCGGTGCGCCCGTTGGATTTATCCGGCTTTGCCGGATCAAAAAACGCCGCGTGGCTCATCCGTTCGCAGCGTTACGCATACTTTGGATCGGCCGTCGGCGCCCGTAGCTCAGATTCATTCAATTTGGCACGCTGTATCAGGTGCGAATCGTTCCGGCAGGCGGGCGCATCACCCCTGCCCGGCTGCGGTACGATCGAACCTATAACTCGCTACAGGAAGTTCCGCTCCGCATCCGCTCGCTCAGCGTGCCCCGGCATTCGCATGGCAAGCAGACACTCGGCAACCCCTGCGTGTTCAGCGGGACGATTGCCGGCGCGGCGGATCGCAATTTTTTGATTCGATTCCAGCATGCTCTAGCTCTCTTTCCGGATGATACCGGTTGATTTTTCTTATCCTACCAAAGATACGGCGTTTTTTCAAGCATTACGGGTGATTTTTGCCGCATCTCCCTGTTTTGACCGCGCGCGGCGCGGACGGATGTTTCAGCAGGTTTCGCCGGAGTTTACATTTGCGTTGCAATCGCACTGCCCGCGGGCGTTGACAGGACGCCCGTCATGGCGTATCATTGAGCGTATTAGTACGAATAATACACTATAGGCGGATCATCGCTCTGTTGAGCGCCGCTCCGGAGGAACGATGCAGGAAAACGCACTCATCGACGTGCGCAACGTCAAAAAGATCTACCGCGTCGGCACCGTCGGCGTACACGCGCTGCGCGGGACCGATTTGCAAATTGCGCCCGGGGACATCTGCTCCATCATCGGGCCCAGCGGCTCCGGGAAGTCTACGCTGCTGCATGTGCTCGCCGGGCTCGAACAAGCGACGGCGGGCGAGGTTGTCGTATTCGGCAAGCACCTTGAGCGCATGACGCAGGGCGAGCTGATCGTGTTTCGTCAGCGGCACATCGGGTTTATCTTTCAGTCGTTCAACCTCATGCCGTATTACACCGCGCTGGAAAACGTCGCCCTGCCGCTGTCGTTTCGCGGCATGCCGCGCGCGGCGCGGCTCAAGCGGGCAAAGGAGATGCTCGACGCCGTCGGGCTCGCCACGCACATGCGGCACAAGCCAAGCGAGCTCTCCGGCGGCCAGCAGCAGCGCGTCGGCATCGCGCGCGCGCTCGTGACCAACCCCGAAATCGTCTTTGCGGACGAGCCGACGGGAAATCTTGACTCCGCCACATCGGACGAGGTCATGCGGGTCATCATCAACATCCTGCGCGCAGAGAAGAAGTCGCTTGTCATGGTCACGCACGATCCGCACATCGCGGGCTTTGGCGACAAAGTTATCCACCTGCTGGACGGCAGGATCACACAGATTACACAAAACGGCAAGGAGCCGACCCCATCAAACGAACCGCAGGTTCGGGAACCGAGGTAATTGATATGCATATCACGAAAAAACTCCGTCTCGCCGCGATGACCATCGCGCTTGCGCTGGCCGTCGCCGCGCTGCCCCTCTCCGCCGCGCTGGCGGACGACGCAGGGCACATCGTGTTGTTCACGGACGTGACGGACGACACGGAAAAAAGCTATCTGCAAACAGTTGCGTCCTACGCCGGGGACTCCGTCACCATCTACGTTCCCGTGCTGAACAAAAATCTCGACAGCGCAAGCGGGTTGACCTGTTCGCTGCCGGTTGTGGAAGACGCAACGAAATTTCCGTTTGTCAAAAGCAGCGAAACAGAGGTCGCGCGGGACGTGCCGCGGCATCAAAAATGGGATGCTGAAAACGAAAAGCTCGTCTCCTGGGACGGCAACCTCGCGGTGAGCGAGCGCGCCTACTTCAAGGTGACCGCCACGCTGCTCTCGACACTCGCACCGGGCGATTATTATCTGCCGTTTGTGGTTTCCTACAGCGACGGCAGCAGCGAGATGACGGATACCGTAACCGTGCATATCTACATCCGTGAAAAGACCGCAGCTGCCAGCAGCAGCGGCGGAACGAGCTATAAAAGCAAGCCGAAAGTCATCCTCGAGTCCTACAACTTTGACGAGGAGGCGATCTACGCGGGCGATACCGTCGCCCTGCGTCTCGTCATCGCCAACACCTCCACGCGCGAGGCGGTAACGAACCTGCAGCTCGACTTTTCCAACGACGCAGGTGTGATTCTGCCCGCTCCCGGCGGCAGCAGCAGCGTGTTCATCGGCACCATCGACAAGGACGACGCCTATATGCTCACGATACGGCTGCAGATTGCAACGGATGCGGAGCCAAAGTCCCAGCTGCTTACCCTGAAACTCTCCTACGAGGGCACGAAGAACCGGCAGGAGTTTGAAGAGTCCGCCAGCGTCAGCGTGCCAGTGCAGCAAAAAGCGCGCGTACGCATCAACACCCCCGTGATCTATGACGACCCGTGGGTCAACAGCAATGTCTCCATCGGCGTGTCGCTCTACAACCTCGGCAAATCCACGCTGTATAACTGCATGGTGGACGTCGCGGGCGAAAATATCACGCTTGAAGAGCCCTACTTCGGCGGCAACATCACGTCCGGCGGCACGATGCGCGCGGATCTGAGCGTGATCCCGACCGCAGGCGGGCAGATCGACGCGAGTGTACGCGTCACCTATGAGGACGTCAACGGCAAACAGACCGAAGAGCTGCTTCCGTTGAACATGTATGTCAACGAGGATATGGAAATGCCCTTTGCCTCGCCCGGGGACGCGATGTTCATGCCCGAGAGCAAGCCCGCCGCAAACATCGGATGGATCTTTTGGCTCTTTGGCGGCGCGGCAGCTGTAACCGGACTCGTCTTCCTCGGCGTCAAGCGCAAGAAGAAGCGCGACAGAGAACTCGAAGATCTGTAAAACGCCCTGCGCGACAGCGCAAAACTGGAGGAATCATGCAAATCAACGATCTGCTGGCCACGGCGTTTTTAAACCTGTGGCGGCGTAAACTGCGTGCGTTTCTGACCGTGCTCGGCATGGTCATCGGCGTGGCGTCCATCGTCGTGATGGTATCCCTCGGCATCGGTATACGGCAGGCGACCATAGAGAACTTTGCCGGAACCGGGAGCCTGACGACCATTCGCGTGAGCGCCTGGTCCTATGTCTCCAGCGGAAACGGCATGGGCTCGTCCCGACAGAAGGAACTCAACAGAAAAGCGATAGCGGAGTTCAAGAAAATTCCCGGCGTACAGGCCGTCATGCCGCTGATTGAAAGCTACGGCATGATCAAGAGCGGCAACTACTCGACGGACGCCTCGATCCTCGGCGTCACAAAAGAAGACGCCGAGATGTTTGGCATCACGCTCGCGGAAGGCGAGCTGCCCGGCGCGGGAGGGTCCACGACCTACGAAATCGCGCTCGGCGCCTGGACGCTGCAGAACTTTTACAGCCCCGACACCTACCGCCCGGCCATCGACCGCAACGGAAATCCGAAGATAACCAAAGACTCCCGCATGCAGCTGACATTCGACTACCGTAACATCTACAGGCAGCAGATGATGTCCTTTGCAGGCGAAGAGGGCGGGGACGTCACCCCGCCGGGCGATTTTTACAAGCTCAAGGTCACCGGCATCATGGATCAGGGCAACAACGAGTTCTCATACTACTGCGTCATGGAGGCGTCTCAGCTTGAAAAACTCGCCAAGGCGAACAAGGACTTCATCGGCTTTGAAGCGGGCAAATATAACACCGTGCTGGTCAAATGCGCCGACATTGAAAGCGTGAAACCCGTCAAGAACGCGATCACCGATATGGGTTACGGCACCTACAGCCTGCAGGACGCGGTGGAGATGGCGGAAAAGAGCACGCAGAACGTGCAGTATCTGCTCGGTGCCATCGGCGGCGTCGCGCTGCTCGTCGCCGCCATCGGCATCATGAACACGATGATGATGAGCATCTTCGAGCGCACCAAGGAGATCGGCATCATCAAGGTACTCGGCTGCCGCATCGGCAATATCGCGGGCCTATTCCTCGCGGAAGCGGCGTATATCGGCCTCTTCGGCGGCGCGCTCGGTGTGGGCCTGAGCTTTGGCATCTCGCTGCTGCTCAACGCGGTGCTCGCCAGTTCAGGGCTGCGCAGCATCATTCCCGCTTATCTTGTGTTCGGCGCGGTGGGATTCTCCATTGTCGTCGCCATCGCGGCGGGCATGTATCCGGCCCTCAGGGCAATGAAACTCTCCCCGCTGGCGGCAATTCGCAACGAATAAGCCGTTTCTTGCGCAATCAAACTCCCGCAAACCTGCCTGCGGGAGTTTTTTTCTGCAAACGGGCGGATATTCGCATTTTCGCTTTGCGTTTTCCATTTTCGCAACGTATAATGAGGGTTGCCGCAAAAAAGCCCCTAGACAGGCAATAAGGACTGATAATTCATGAAAGTTTATGATATTTCCCGCGATCTGATCAAAACGCTGCCGTACCCCGGCGACGAGCCGCCGCGCCTGAGCGCCGTGCACCGCATGGCAGACGGCGAGGACTATAACCTCACGCGCCTTGAGACCAGCATGCACGCCGGCACACACGTCGACGCGCCACTGCACTTTATTGCGGACGGAACCGACATCGCCTCTCTGCCGGTGGAGACGTTCGTCGGCCCGTGCACGGTGATCTCGATCCCGAAAGCGCCGCTCGACGCGATGTACTTCATGAACCGACAGATCACGCCGCGCATCCTCATCCGCGGCAAGGGACAGCTCACCGAAAGCGCCATCGGCTACCTCTACAACCAGGGCTGTGTGCTCATCGGCACCGACAGCCAGTCGATCGGCTCATATTCCGACGAGCTCTCCTCCCATGTTGCGCTGCTGAGCTACGGCATCGTCGTGCTCGAGAACCTCGACCTCAAGAACGTGCCGGACGGGCGTTATATGCTCTACGCCGCACCGCTGAAAATCGCGGGCGCGGAAGGAGCGCCGTGTCGGGCAATTTTAGTTTCGGAAGAAGAATAAATAAACAAAAACAGCGCCCAGCAGGGCGCTGTTTTTGTTTGACCCCGCTATGCCGTCCGGCGGGAGACGGGCCTGTCAAACGTTGCAAAATACGCGCCCGCAAGCATGAGCAGCAGCGCAACAAAGAATATCGCATTCGGCCGCTCGCCGAGCAGCAGAAACGACAGCGCGGTGCCGATAAACGGCGCCGCCGCGTAATACGCACTGGTTTTCGCCGCACCGAGCGTGCGCTGCGCGCGGATATAGCAGGCGATGCTCAAGCCGTATGCAAAACATCCGATCAACATCGCAAGCAGCAGGTTCTTCACGTCGCCAAACCGCTCTCCGGTGAAAAAGCCGATTGCCAGCGCGCACGCGCCGGAGCCAAGTCCCTTGATCGCCACGATCAGAATCGGATTCTTATCGGAAAGCATCCTTGTGCAATTGTTCTCCAGCCCCCAGCAGGCGGCCGCGAGCAGAACGAGAACCGATCCGGATGAAAACGCAAGCCCGCCTTCCGCGTCAAACGAAAGCAAACAGCTCGCGCAGGTGATCAGCCCGATTGCGATCCAGAGCCGCTTTGAGACCCGCTCACGGAACGCAAGCAGCGCAAACAGCGCGGTGGCGACGATTTCAAAATTGTTGAGCAGCGCGGCGTTGGAGGCGGCGGCGCGCTTCAACCCCAGCATCAACAGCACCGGAGCGAGCACATCCAGCGCGATCATCCCCGCGACAAACGGCGCGTCGCGTTTTGTAAACGTGTGCATCGCCGGCGCACTCCGGCGGGCAACGCTTCCGGTGAACAGCACCAGACAAGCGCCGACACCCGCGCCGAGATACAAAAACCCCGCAAGCAGCACGGGCGGGACGCTCTGCAACAACAGTTTGGACAAGGGCGTGGAGAAAGCGTACAGCGCCGCGGCGGTGATCGCCAGCAAAATGGACTTCGCGTGTTCGCCGTCCAGCCGGTGTTCCTCCATTGTTCCCTCTCCTCTCACATGTTCCGGAAGGCTATGCCCGCTTCAGGCAATCGTAAAAATAATCCCGGTAGGCTTGCTGCAGCTTTTTCAGCAACGCGTCGTCCCGTCCGCAGACCGGTTTGCCGTCCAGTTCCCCTACGGGCACGCCGTGCAGGCTCGTGCTCGTGATGATCAGCTCGTCCGCCGCATTCGCCTCTTCCAGCGTAAAGGCGGTCTCGTCCACCGGGACGCCGCGTTCGCGCGCCAGCATGATCAGATGCGCGCGCGTGACCCCCGGCAAAATCTGATGGTCGGCGGGCGCGGTGCGCAAGATCCCGTCCTTGAGCATGAACAGATTTGAGCTGGAGCATTCCGTTACCACGCCGTTTCTATGAAACACCGCTTCAAAACAGCCCTGCTGCTTTGCGGCCTCCGCCGCGAGTACGTTTGGAATCAGGTTGAGCGACTTGATGTTGCAGTGCGCCCAGCGCGTATCCTCAACGGTGATCACGCGCCTGTGAACCGATACATCCACCAGCGGCACCCCGCGCGAAAAGACGAGCAGGTTCGGCTTTGCACCCTCGGGAAACGCATGCGTCCGGATCGCGGAGCCCCGCGAAATCTGAAAATAAAGCTGCTGGGACGCGCTGTCAACGCGATCCGCAACCTCCTGCAAAATAGCGCCGAGCGTCTCGTTTTGCATGTCGAACGGAATGTCGAGAAACGACAGACTGGCACGCAGACGCGCAAGGTGCTCTTCCAGCGCAAAGAAGCGGTGGTTCTCCACACGCAGCGCTTCATATGCGCCGTCGCCAAAGTAAACCGCGCGGTCGCAGGCCGGAATTTTCAATTCATCGATGGGCGCGAACGTCCCGTTGTAATAGCCGAAATTCTCCATGCATATACCCTGTTTTTCCAGTGAGGTGCAGCCTGTTTTTCCGGCGCGCGCAGCGCGTCTCAAAATTGACTTCAACAGCAAATTGCTGTACGATATATATTACAGTTTTTCCCGAAGGGATGCAATGAATGAAGCGGACAATACATGTCCTTCTGGCCCTGTTGGCCGTCGTATGCCTGTCTCTGCCGGCGTTTGCGCTCGCTGAGGAACAGATCGTAACCATCCAGATCGGAACAGCCGCCGGCGAGGTTGACGGCGTTGTAGACGTGCCTGTTTTGCTCGACAACTGCGCGGGCGTGGATTCCGTGCAGTTCGATATCAATTACGACAGCGCGGCGCTCGCTTTTGTTTCCGTCACGCCCGGAGATCTCTTTGAAGCGCAGTATACCATCGCCAATGCGGACGAACCGGGACGCATCCGCGTCGCCTGTGCGGGCGCACTCGGGCTGGAAGGCCCGGGCACGCTGCTGACCATCCGCTTTCGTCCGCTCACAGCCGCCGGAAGCGCCATTACCGTCACCAGCGGCATCGTCACGCTCGTCGACGCAAATTATCTCCAGACCGAGGCGTATGTATCCGTCGAAAACGGCGGTGTCAGCATAAACGAAGCGCCTCTGCCGGAGGCCGCCGTCACGCCCTGGATTCCGGTGACGCCTGTGCCGACGCCGTCTCCAACACCCGAACCAACGCCGGAACCTACGCCGATGCAGTCAGAGCTCACCGTCATGCCGGACGAGGCGACGCCGCCTCCCGTTGAGGCGGATGGTATCCCGACCGTCGTCTATTATGCCGGCGGCGGTCTGCTGCTGGCCATCGTCGTGCTCGTCGTCATCATCGCAACGCGGCGGGACCGCTCCGGGCGGAAGAAATCAAATCGATAATACCCTCGAAAGGACGCACACATGACCCCGAAAAACCCAAACCGAAAACAAATTGCGGCACGGCTGAAAACCGCCACCGCCGGTATACTCGCGCTCACCGCTCTGTTGAGCGGCTGTTCGCTTGTGCCCGCTCCGGCACCGACGCCCACCGCGGAGCCGCCGGTCGTCACCGTTGCACCGACGCCGGAACCGACCGCAACGCCGGAACCAACACCGACGCCCACGCCCGAGCCGAAGTACCGTTCGCAGACGTCCGGGCGCGTGATCCCCGAAGGGACACCGAGCAAGGTGTTCATCCTCTCCATCGACAACGCAAACGGCGCGAAACCGCAGACTTCACTCATGCAGGCGGACATCGTGTACGAGTTTCTCGCGGAGTTGCAGATCACGCGCTTTCAAGCCGTCTTCAACGACACCTACCCGCTATACGCCGGTCCTGTGCGCTCCGCCCGCTATTATTTCATCGACCTCGCGCAGGAGTGGGACTGCATGTATCTGCACGTAGGCTATGTGCTGCTCGCAAAGCCTTACCGGCGCATCCCCTCAAACCACATCTCCCTCTATCTGCCCGGCGGGGACTTCTCCGGCTATAACGCGAACTACTATGCCACCCAGGGCGCGCTCGACGACTTTGAAGCCAAGAACGGCTATAAATTCCGCGCACCGGAGACGGGACGCGGCAATGTGCACGCGCTCTATTACCGCATCGCCGCGCTGGTAGACCGCTATTTTGCCGACTATGAATCCCAGGTCCGGCAGCGGTTTGATTTTCAGGAAGACATCTCCTATGAAAACGGCACGCCATATTCCGTCGTTTCGCTGCCGTTTGGCAACAGGAGAGACCCGCAGTGGGTTCAGTTCACCTATGACCCGGAGAGCAACCGCATCTACCGCAGTGAGGGCGGCGAGCCGACCATGACGCGCACGCTGATCGACGCGGACGGCAGCTATATCACCGAGCAGATGAACATGCAGAACCTCATCATCCAATATGTCGATTACGGCACGGTCAAGGGCGACACAAAATACCGCCGCTCGTGCGATCTGTTCGGCAGCGGCAAATGCGACTATTTCATCAACGGTCAGCACGTCAGCGGCACCTGGTCGCGCCCGACCGCCGAAGACTGCACCACCTACCTGCTGGACGACGGTACGCTCGTCACGCTCGAACCGGGCAACACCTGGATCGCCGTGCATCCGGCAGACGACACGGTGACGTTTGAGTAGCGCAGCGTACAACCGCATACGAACTGTGTTTCGCCATCTGACGCTGCCGCTTCTGGCAGCGCTCCTGCTGGTTTTTTCAGGTTGCTCCGTTGTTGAAACGGTGCTGGATATGCCCGAGTCCAACGGCGCGGATCCCGCCGAAGCCGATATCGTCATCGTAACCGACTCCACCGCGGCAGAGCCCACCAACTCGCCGGAACCGACGCAGACGCCGGAGGAGAGCGCTCCGCCCGCAGAGGACACCACCGCGCCCGAAGCACCCGAAGAAACCACCGTGCCGACCGAGATCGTCTCGCCGACCACCGGCCGTCCGCTCCCGGAGAGTGCTGTATTTCGTCCCGTGCTCGTAGCGATGGACAACGCCGCGCAGTCGCGCCCGCAGACCGCGCTTCTGCTCGCGGATATCGTCTACGAGTTCCCGCTCGATCGATCGGATCACGGCACGCGATTTCTCGCGATCTTTTCGGACAATCTGCCTCAACGCGTAGGCCCAGTCTGCACGTCCCGCGCGTATCTGGCCAACACCGCGCTCGAATGGGGCGGCCTTTACCTTTCGCTCGGCGATCCGCCGTCGGAAAAAGGCGATTATCCTTTGTTAAAGGACAGCGGCCTGCCCTATTATGCCGAGGACTACAACCTGGCTGCGAACTATTTTTATCACGACAAAACGATTACCTCCGTCGAGGAGCATACGTTTTTCTTTAAACTGCGGGACTATGTCTCAGTCAACTTCAATACGGTCATCGCGCCTGCGGAGAACCGGTTTGCATTTGAGCAGGGCGTCGTCTACGAAAAAGGCAAGCCGTTTTCCACCGTCGGCATACCGTTTACGAGTTCGGATGCCGAGCGCGTGGTCTTCACCTACGACGAAGCGCACAATCTGCTGCTGCGCAGCGACAAAAACTCCAAAAACGTACTCGTTCCGAGCAGCTCGTTGACGCCGACGGACGATGTACTCGGTTATCAAAACGATCGGATCGCCGCTCAGAACCTGATTGTGCAATATGTCCGCGTCTCTGCGTTTGACTCCACCTTCCGCAGCGTCAACACCGTCGGCAACGGAGACTGCCTGTACTTTGTCAACGGCCGCGTGGTTCCGGGCCGCTGGAGCCGGCCTTCGCTGAGCGAGCCGACGACCTATAAGATCTACGACGGGACGCTGCTGCGCCTCGAGCCCGGCACGACCTGGATCATGATGATGCCGAGCCTCAACGAAGTGAAGATCCGTTATTCGAAGTGAACGGACCCGCCCGATTCGGACAGTAAAAAACCAGCGGACACCCCGCTGGTTTTGTTTTACCGCTTTGTTCTCACTCCGCCGGACGGTAGTCCTTCAGCTCGGTGGGTTTGAGCACGCCGATATCGGTTGCCACCCCCGTCACCAGCTCCGGCGGCGTGATGTCAAACGCCGGGTAAAAGCCCTTTACGCCCGGCTTGCAGGTGACGATTCCCATCGCGCGGCGCACCTCCTCGCCGTTGCGCTCCTCGATATGAACGGATGCCGCGTCGGGATGCGTGCGGTCCGGGAACCCGGCCACATAATACGGAACGCCGTAATAGTTTGCGCAGAGCGCAATCTGAAACGTGCCGATCTTGTTGACCACATGCCCGTCGAGCGTGATCACGTCCGCCGAGGTGGTGAATAGGTCGACATGCTTGTGCCCCAGCACATAGCCAGGCATGTTGTCCGTAATCAGCGTTACATCGAACCCCATGTCGCAGATGACGCTCGCGGTCAGGCGCGCGCCCTGCAGATAGGGGCGCGTCTCGGGTGTGAAGAACTTTGCGTCGTCCCCGCGCTCGCGCAGCGCGCGCAGCAGCATGCCAACATCCGCGTCTCCGTAGCACTGCGTCATGATGGTCGGATTCTTTGGGATTTTCTCAATGAAATACCGCGCCTCGCGGTCGATGCGGTCATACCGGCGGGAGAACTTCTCCGTTGCGCCCGCCATGATCGCGTCGCAGGCGTCCTGCCCCGCATCGATGGCTAAAAACGCGTCCCGCTCGCAGTCGTCCGTCCAGGTGCGCATCTTGCGCGCCGTGGTCGGACGTGCGTTTGCGATGACGTCCGCCGCGCCTTTCAAGTATGCCTTCTGTTCGGCCGCGCTCTGATCGCGGCATTCGTGTGCCGCGAGGGCCATGCCCATCGCCGCCGCGTGAAACGGGCCGTAGCTCTGGGTCACCATGTCGGTGATGGCCTGCGCCACCTCCCGGTGTGTTTCGCAGGTGACAAACTCTTCTTTGGCGGGATAAACGCGCCGATCGAGGATGCGCACCCTGCCGTTTTCGTACCATGCGATGTTTTCAAACCGGAATAAAAATGCGAGGTCGTGATCTGCTCTTGCCATAACTGTTTCTCCTGACTAGCCCGCGCCGCACCAATATAGACTGTACCCGGCGCGATTTCTTGCTGAATATTCCCTTTCAGTATACACTTTTTCACCCCGCTATGGTATAGTCAAGCAGAAGGGGGTGTGAACTATGAAGTACGCGATCATCGGCGGCAACAATGTGGAAGCACTTCCGATTCCATATAAAGAAGAGCTTATCAAAACGCCTTACGGCGATATCGTGATCTTTCGCGGGATGCTGGACTGCGGCGAGGAAGTCATCTTCCGTTACCGTCATGGCGTGTTATCGCGCCATGATCCGCCGGACATCAACTACCGCGCGAACATCTACGCCATGCATATGCTTGGCGTCACGCACATCATCGGGCTCTCGTCAGTCGGCGCATGCGACTATGCCTGCAAGCTCGGCACGCTCTGCCTGGTCAGCGATTTTATCGATCTGACAAAGAGCAGGCCGCGCTCTTTCGAGCGGGAACGGCGCCTGGCGCTGCACACCGGCATGGAGGACGTCTTCAACCCGGAGCTCAACGACGCGCTCGAACGACTGATACTGGAGAAGAATCTTCCCTATTCAGGCCGCGCCATCTATTGCTGTACCGAGGGGCCGCGCTTTGAAACCGCGGCGGAAGTACACATGATGCGCATGCTCGGCGCGCAGATCATCGGCATGACACTCGTTCCCGAAGCGCCGCTCGCGCGCGATCTGGGCATGAATTATTCCGCAATCGGCATCATCTCCAACTATGCAACGGGCATGATGTCCTATGTGACGGACGAAGACATCAGCACCGTCATGGGAACGATGCGCGCGAAGGTGTTCGACGTTTGCTTTGACCTGATTCGAAACTCGGTGTGCTGATCACTCGTCAGCGTGCATAGAAAAACCCGCTTGCGCGGGTTTTTTATTGTTCGCCGATGAAGACCGGCGGCAGCACCTTGAGCCCGGGTCCGCCGAGTTTCTTTGCCTCAACGAGCACGCGCAGCGCATCCCCGTCCTCTTTTGCATACACAAACCGGAGGCGCTTAGGTTCCAGCCGCCGCTGCCGCAGCGCAAGCACGAGCTGCGCCAGATCATCCGCCGGGTATACCAAAAACAATTTGCCGCCGTTTTTGAGCAGCTGAAACGCCGCATCTAGAAACAGGCCGAGCGTATCGCCCTGCGCGTGCCGCGCCGCGCCGCGCGCAGGTGTGCTGCTGACGTCCCCGCTCGTAAAATACGGCGGGTTCATCACGACGGCGGTATATGCGCCGCGTCCTAGCAGCTGCGGCGCCTCCGCCACGTCCGCGCGGACAAAGCGGATGTCCTGCTTGTTATAGGCCGCGCTTTTTTGCGAGAGTGCAACCAGCTCCGGCTCTCGCTCCACGCCGGTAAAGCGCGCGCCTGTATTGTCCGCACCGAGCACGCAGATGACGCCCGTTCCGGAGCCGAGTTCCACGACCTCGTCCTTTGGCGCAAGGCGGAGAAAGCCGCAAAGCAGCAGCGCGTCCGCGCTGAAGCGCGGTGCGTCAGAATCCTGAAAGAGCATCAGGCCGTTATGCTGCAGATCGTCGAGCCGTTCCATAGCGAAAGTATAGCATAGATATCCTGCTGTGAAACACGATTTGACTCGCGGTTGTGTTTTCTTTTTTGACGCGTCATGATATGATAATAAATACGCCGGATCCGGTGATCCGGAACGAATACAGACTGACAAGGAACGCCGCTATGATCACAAACGCACTGCAAAAGCGCATCCATTCGGGCGATCGAGACGCTTTTTTGGAGGTCTACCATGCATACGGCCGCGAAGTGTACGGCGCTGTTTTCAACGCACTGCATTCGCATACGCTGGCAAAGCAGATCGTAAAGCAAGCGTTTCTTTCCCTCTTTGAAGAGATGCTCACCGCAACGGACGATATCGACATTCCCGCTAGCGTCCGTCGGCTCGCCGATCGAGAGGTTGCCATGCAGCTGCTCCTGCTGGGAGACGGCCTGGACGTGCCGCAGGAAGCACCCGCGGACGCGGAGCTTCCCTCCGCGCGGGTCGCGTTCTCCGCAAAGGAAGGTTTCGCGACCGATCTGCCCCCGCTCATCCGGGACACTTCGTTCCGCCGACCGGAGCAGGCGCTCTATATTAAGAAGCAAAAACAGGCTCCAGCCGATCGCCCAAAGCAAAGCGCGGTCGCAAAAGTGTTCGTTCTAATTCTTGTTTTAGCGCTTTTCTGGATGCTTGCGGGCGTGTTGATGAAGCTTGGATACCTGCCCGCCGTGGACCTTGGTTACGGTTGGTTTAACCGCACGGTTTATCCGTTCTTTACCGCCGTCGCATAGCCGCGGACGGCATAAATAAACTTTTACCGGAAAGACGAAATCATGATCGTACGATTTTCCCTCGAAACGGCGCGGCGCAATTTCACGCCCGTCGACAACCGGTTTATACTGGACTATCTGCCGCATGCGAGCGAGTCGAGCATACGGGTCTATCTCTACGGCCTGATGCTCTGCTACGCGGGCGCGGGCGCAGAGAGTTCGGTTGACGACGCGCTCGGTCTCTCCCCGGACGAGGTGACCCGCGCCTATGTCTACTGGCAGCAGCAGGGGCTCGTCCGCATCCGCAGCGAAAAGCCGCTCGTCGTGGAATACCTCGACATCGAGCCCAGCGAAGCGGGCGGCGTTGTGCCGGGGAAATATGCAAAACTCGTGTCCGCGCTGGGTTCTCTGATCGCGCCGAGGCAGTTTGATTTTCGCGAGCTCAAGCATGTATACGACTGGATCGAGGTCTACGGGCTGGACGAGGATACCGTGCTGGAGCTCGTATCCCATAGCATGGATCAAAAAGGCCGCCGCGTGTCGGTAAACTACATCGACGCCGTCGCGCGCACCTGGTCCGAATCCGGGATTGTCACCCGCGAGGCCGCGCGCGCGCATGTCGCCGCGTTTGAACTGAAAAAACACGGCGCAAGCGAGATTCTGCGGCAGTGGAACAAGCTCAGGAAACCAACCAAGACCGAAACCGCGCTGTATGAAAAATGGGTGTCGGAGTGGGGCTTTACGCCGGATGCGATCCTCGCCGCGCTGCCGAAGCTCGCCGTCAGCGGCACGCCGAATTTCGTCTATCTCGACGAACTACTCGACGGTCTGCGCCAGGGCGGGCAGACCAGCAAGCCAAAGATCGAACAGGCGGACGCAAGGAGCGCGGAGGAGCAGGCGTTTGCAAGGCTCATCTTTGAGCGCGCAGGCAAGCTCGAACCCGCAACGCGCACGCAGCGCGCGCAGATCAGCATGTATCTAAACGATTTTGCCATGCCGCGCGAACTGCTGCTCTTCGGCGCGGAACAGTGCCGAGGCGCAAACGAGCCATTCGGCATGATGAAGAAACTCTGGAGCGCCTGGCATGACGCGGGCATCACCACGATAGAAGGCGCGCGCGCCAATATGGAAGCGCACGCAAAGACACGGACGCCAAAGACGAACCGGCCGAAGCTCGCCCAGCACGATTTGACCGACGAACAACTCGACCACCTGCTCGTCGATCTGGATCAGGATATCGAATGATCTACTGGGCGCAAACGATTTTTAACACGTGATTGGAACATGCCGATGATCAACAGTCAACTCGATAATTATTACGCAGGCGTCCGCGCGGCCGAGCGCGAGGCGCGCGAAGCGCGCGTGCGCGACGCATATACGCGCGCCCCGCGGCTCAAAGCGCTGGACGAAGAACGCGCACGCCTTTTCATCGACCTCGGCAAGCGCGCCATCACGCCGGAGCAGAGCAAACAGCGGCTTTCGGAGATCTTTGATGAGGAAAAAAACCTGCTGGCGTCAATCGGGCTGCCGCAGGACGCGCTGGAGCTGCGCGTGCGCTGCAAGACCTGCGGCGACACGGGCTATGTCGGCGCAAATAACAAGCCCTGCGCCTGCCGGCTTTTGCTGCGCGAAAAACTGCGCGGTGCGGACGGCGTGAACGCGCGGGAGACCTTCGCCAATTTTTCCACCGATCTTTTTCCAACGCCGGAACAGAAGAAGCGCACACTCAACGCAAAGCGCATTTGCGAGCTGTTCGCCGCTTCCCTGCCGCATCCTGAAAAGCCGAGCATTCTGCTCTTCGGCATGCCCGGCCTCGGCAAGTCCTACCTCGGCAACGCCATTGCCTACGACGCGCTATCGCGCGGCATCGACACGGAGCGCGTGACCGCATACGCTTTTATCCAAACCGTTTTGCAGGATATCAGAGAGCAGACGCAGAAGGCAGCGCGCTATCAGAGCGTGCCGCTTTTAGTGCTGGACGATCTCGGCAGCGAACCGGTGATTCCGAACGTTTCCTTCGAGTGGCTGTTCGCTGTCGTCAACGAGCGCACGCTCGCAGGCCTTGCGACGGTTTGCAGCACCAATCTTTCGCTCGCGCAGCTGCAGCAACGCTATGACGAGCGCTTCATGAGCAGGCTATGCGACAAAAACACCACGCAGGTTCTCCACCTCACGGGCGAGAATCTGCGCACTGTGAAGTGACGCCTATGCTGATGTTGTGCGCGACCCCAATCGGAAACCTCGGCGACCTCACTCCGCGCGTGCGCGAGGCGCTCGCCTCCTGCGACGCGGTCTATTGCGAGGACACGCGCCGGACGCTGACGCTCTTGAACCACATCGGCGTCAAAAAGCAACTCATCAGCTGCTATCGCGAAAACGAACGCCAGCGCGCGGCGGAAGTTGCCGCCCGGGTGCAGTCCGGCGAAACCATCGTCTATGTTTCGGATGCGGGCATGCCCGGTATCTCCGATCCCGGCGAGGCGCTGATTGCCGCATGCATCGAAAACAACCTGCCCTATACCGTGCTGCCCGGCGCGTCCGCCGTGCTCACAGCGGCGATCATGAGCGGGCTGCCCTCCATGCCGTTTACGTTTTTCGGGTTTTTCCCGCGCGAGAAAAAGGCGCAAAAGCCGCTGCTCGAGCAGCTCAAGCGCCTTGATCACCTCGCGATCTTTTACGAAAGCCCCAACCGCGTGCACGCGACGCTGTCCCTGCTGCATGAGACGCTCGGCGATCTTGACGCCGCGCTGCTGCGGGAGCTGACCAAGCTGCATGAGGAGGCCGTGCACGGCACGCTCGGTGCGCTGGCAACGCGCTATGCCGAAGCCCCGCCGCGCGGGGAATGCGTGCTCTGCGTCCTCTGCCGCGCCGTGGTAGATGCGGCGGATACCCCCGATCTGGAGACTCTGCTCAATAGCCTGCTCTCCTCCGGCCTGTCCGTGCGAGACGCGGCGGCGGAAGCGGCGAGCATCTGCGGTGTACCGAAAAAGGAAGCGTATGCAAAGGCGCTCGCTTTTAACAAATAAACCGATCCTCGATCCATAAAAAAACAGAACCGTCCGGTTCTGTTTTTTATTTGCGCTAGCGCGTAGCATTTCCGCGTTGCTTATTCTGGTAAAACCAAGCCGCCAGCGTCAGCAGGTTCAGCGCCAGGGCGATCCAGTCGTAAACACCCATCTGGTCGGTCACCGTCAGAATCAGGTTGCCCAGAAGAAACAGCAGTGCCAGTATATTCAGCCAGCGGGCCCGGTCGAACAGAAATGCAAACCCGGTAAAGCATACCGCGTTGACGCCCATCAGAATCGTCACCGGCAGGGGCACGGTCTGCGGCATAACCGCACTGCTAACGCAAAGCCAGCACCAGAATATACCCTGCAAAATCATCAGCACCTGATAGATGCGTTTCGCTTTCATGTGTCGCATCGTCTGCCGCTCCATCAAATCCATTATCCTAAGAACGTGAGGTTATAATTCAACATCACTGTGTTCCAATCTACGCAGACGAAAGCCGCGTACCAGTAGACCAGCGCGAACGCGCCGATGCGCAGGAACGGCACCTCCTCGCGATACACACGCGCCAGACCGACCACCGCGAGAAACACGAAGTAGAGCATCAGCCACAGCGGCATCACGCGGCGGATGGTCAGCCCGTACACGCCGACATACAGCAGCATGCGCCAGGCGGCGGACGCGAGCACGATCAGGCTCGCCGCGATCAGCAGCGTTTGAAGAACCTTGATCCCCTTGCCCTGTTCGCTTTTAGCGAGGGTTACACCGAGCACCGTGAAGTTGATCATTGTCACGGCCAGAAACTGCCCGAATCCCGCGCGCGCATATTCGCTATAGGTCAGGTCGACCGGCAGCGTGCCGCCGAAGAGATAGGTGAACTGCACATAGGTAAACAGCGCATAGACCATGAGCATCATGGTGATGACAACGCCGGGACCTGCGAATTTCCAGTTCTGCCGGACAGACGTCAGGTCCGCATCCGCCTTACACCATGTGAGGTTGTAAAACAGCGAGTAGAAGAGCATGCTCACCACGAATGCAATCACAACACGCCAAAACCACTGCCAAACCAGTATATTTTCAAACCATTCGCCGAGTAGTTTCGCCGTTCCGGCGTCCGCGCTGGCGAGCAGCGCAAGCACGACGATCATGAGCGGAATGCCAATGACGAGACCGAGCCAAGCATGGCGCGATGTCGATTGCTCCTTTGTGTGGAAGATACCGCCCCACGCGCGAAAATATGCGCCTATGGCCGTAAAGGGTTTGACGAACACCGCGACCAATGCGCCGAGGACAGCCTTACCTTCGCGCTTATATGCGATGTTCTGAGTTGTGAACACGCCGATCGTAATCATAAGCGCCGGGATGGCGAAGACGTTCAATATGAAGACTACATCTTCCATGTAATCCAGCGGAAACAAAATACAGAGTACAAGCACCGGCACCAGTAAGGCTAACACGGTTTTGTTTTTGATAACGCGACTCCAGTTGAGCGAAATGAATACAGCAAGCGCTATGAACCAGAGAGCCGAGTAAGAGATCATATTTGTACTCTCGATCGTGATGCGGAAGCTTACGCCGATGAGGATCGCGCCGCCGAGCAGCCAAAGCTGCGGCTTTGTCGGCGCGGTCTTTGAGGCATGCGCCTCCGGCAGATCAGTTTGCATTGGATTTTGTTCCATCGGGTTCGTCTCCTTTCACATAGGCGAGGATATCCCCCGCGTCGCACTCCAGTATTTCGCACAGACTGTTCAGCGTTGAAAAGCGGATTGCCCTACACTTGTTGTTCTTTAAGATTGAGAGGTTCGCCAGTGAGATATCCATGCGCTTTGCCAGCTCGTTGAGGCTGATCTTGCGCTTTGCCATCATGACGTCCAGATTGACTTGAATCATGTCTCCACCCCGCTAAACCGTCAGGTCGTTTTCGAGCTTGTAGGCAACCGCCTGCGCAAACACGCGGCTGAGCACAAGAGAAAACAACCCGCACATGGCAACCGGAACCGCCGCGATCACCGCGAGCGGCACGGGATGCAGAAGGAGCGTGCCAAATCCCAGCAGCGCGATGATGATGGCCGTAAAGCCCATGCGCCTGAGCGCATTGACATTCTGCTGCACAAAGGGATCGAGATCCAACGTCCGCATCATGCAAAACAGGGTGATGGCGATGTATTCCCCACCGAGAAAAGACAGCGCTGCGATGATGCCGGACAGCACCGTGAATAGATATGGCTTGCCCTCCTTGGCGAAGAAATCCGACACGATCGGCATTTCGTAAACGAAGATGTCGATCAGCAGTACGACACCCGCGATCATGCCGAGAACGATGCAAACCTGCACCAGACGGTTGAGAAACGGTTTCATGCGTTTGATCCTCCAAATTTGGATTCGCAGCCGAATAAAAAAACAGACTGCCGCCTTGAATTAGCGACAGTCTATCACCATATTTATCGTTTGTCAATAAATTTTTATCGTTTTATGGTATTTTTGCTACCTCACGCGGAAAACAGTGCAGCGACCCGTTCCGTTGAGCAGGTCCTGAATGCGCTGATGCGCGCCCGCGATAAACACCGTCGTCCCCTCGCGGATGGGCTGGCGGATAAAGTCCAGTTTTGCCCGCGCGCCGTTTGCGCCGACGCGGCTGGAACCCACGCAGCTGTCGGAGAGTTCGTCGATCTGCTGCAGGATTTCGTCCGCGTTTTTCCCTTCCACGGCAGGAACGAGGGTGGACGGATCGTTGGGGTCGCGGTAGATGCCGTCAGTACTCGTGAAGATGATCAGATAACGCGCGTGCACAAGCGAGCAGATGACGGAGGCCGTCTCGTCGTTGTCGACGCACTCCACAACGCGCTCGCCCTGGCTGCGCAGGTTGGCAAGCTCCATTTTGCGCACTTCTTCGATGCTGACGGGGTCGTTGTAGTTCACGATCGGGATCGCGTTTTGCTTTGCCGCCCGCAGCAGAAACGAGCGGATGTGTCTGCGCTTCTCCTCGTCGTTGAAGTGCGTGTGCTCCACGAGGAGCTGGCGCACGCTATAGCGGTCCGGGATGTAGCGCCGGTATTCCATCATGAGGATCGTCTGCCCCTGCGCCGCGTAGTCGGCCTTGACCTCCTCGATATCGCCCTTGAGCTCTTTTCCGTTGCGGCGGACGTAGTCCAGCCGCCCGATTTCGGTCGCGCCGCTGCTGACCCAGATCATACCGGGCCGGAGCTCCGCGCCGAGGCGGGAGAAGATATTGTAGTCGATGTCGTTGTCGGCCTTGCGAATCAGCGCCATGGAGCCGATCTTGCCGACGAGTTCATAATCGAATTTCATAAAACACCCTCTTCTTTTCTTGAAAGAAAAGAAGCAAAAGAACTTACATCCGTCATCTTTTTCTTACTTCTTTTTCTTAAAAGAAAAAGAAACAAAAAGAATTGATTTTCTGATTCAGGATTGCACGAGATAGGCGTGGATAAATGGATCGAGATCCCCGTCCATCACGGACTGAATGTTGCCATTTTCAAACCCGGTTCTATGGTCCTTGACCAGCGTGTACGGCTGGAACACATAGCTGCGAATCTGGCTGCCCCACTCAATCTTCTTCATCTCGCCCTTGATCTGCGCCATCTGCTCCTCGCGCTCGCGCTCCTGCAGTTCGAGCAGTTTGCCGCGCAGCATGCGCATCGCCGTTTCGCGGTTCTGCAGCTGGCTGCGCTCGTTCTGGCACTGCACGACGATACCGGTCGGCAAATGCGTAATGCGGATGGCGGAGCTGGTTTTGTTGACGTGCTGGCCGCCTGCGCCGCTTGAGCGGTAGGTGTCCACGCGAAGGTCGTCGGTCTCGATCTTGATGCCGCCCGTGTCGTCGTCGAAGATGGGCGTTACATCCAGCGAGGAAAACGAGGTATGCCTGCGTCCGCTCGCGTCAAAAGGCGAAATGCGGACGAGCCGGTGTACGCCCTTTTCGGCCTTGAGATAGCCATAGGCGTTCTCGCCGTCCACCTCAAAGGTGACGGATTTCACGCCCGCGTCCTCGCCGTCCAGCATGTCCAGCTCGCGTACCGTCCAGCCCCTGCTTTCGCAGTAGCGCGAATACATGCGGTAGAGCATCTCTGTCCAATCCTGCGCTTCAGTTCCGCCCGCGCCCGCGTGCAGCGAGAGCACGGCGTTGGAGCCGTCATACGGGCCTTTGAGCATCTGTTCGAGGCGCATGGCCGTGAGTTCTGCATCGACGGCATCGCTCTCGGTCCTGATTTCGGAAACGAGGCTGTCGTCCTGCTCCTCCTCCGCCATCTCCAGGAGCGCGCCGAGGTCTTCCACGCGGCCGTTCAGCTTTTGAAAGCGCTCGAGTTTGCCCTGCAGCTGGCGCGAGCGCTGGCTGACTTTGTTGGCGTTGTCCACGTCGTTCCAGAAGTCCGGCGCGGCCATCTGCTCCTCCAGCGCCTGAATCTCCTGTTTGATTTCGTCGGGGTTGAGCGCCTCGCGGCACTCGTTGAGGCGATCCCCGAATTCGTCGAGTTTTGCTTTATATTCGTCCAGCGGTATCATAATCGTTTGTTGACTCCTCTCGATCGTACTGTTTGTTGTGTGTTCCAGTGCGGTCTTGCGCGCTATCCGCCGGGCGGCGGATGCGGGCGCGTTTTGTCGAGTCAGCCGTTTTTGCCGCAGCAGTTTTTATATTTCTTTCCGCTTCCGCAGGGACAGGGGTCGTTTCTGCCGACCTTTTTCTCGCCGCGCGAATAGGTGGCGGCGTCCGTCTTGGGTTCGATAGGCTTTGCCAGCTGCACGCGGTGCAGCGGGCCGCCGGTGATCTGCATGGTATACAGGCGCTTGACGGTCTCTTCGCGGATTTCGGAGACCATCGCGTCAAACATCTCAAATCCCTCGCTCGTATACGCGAACACAGGGTCCTTCTGTCCGTAGGAGCGCAGGCCGATGCCCTGCTTGAGCTGATCCATGGAGTCGATATGCACCATCCAGTGCTCGTCAACCGTCCGCAGCAGGACGACGCGCTCGTTTTCGCGCATGTCGACACCCGCTTGCGTCAGATGCGTCTCCATCTTTTCGTATGTTGCGTCCGCAAAATCATAGAGCCGCTGCAGCATCTGCTCATAGCTGAGTTTTTTCCTGTCCTCTTCGGTGAAGAGCGGCTTGGCCGGCTGGAGCGTAAGCTTGCAGATCTCCTGCGAGAGCGCGGTGAGGTTCCATTCCTCTTTGGGCGCGTGCGGGTTGCAGTGTGAGCTAGCAATGCTTTCCACCGTGCCGTAGATCATGGTCTTGATGCTTTCGCTGAGGTCTTCGCCCATGAGCACGCGGTGCCGCTGGCCGTAGATGATCTCGCGCTGTTTGTTCATGACGTCATCGTAACGCAGAACGTTTTTACGCGTTTCAAAGTTCATGGCTTCCACGCGCTTCTGCGCCGACTCGATCTGCTTTGTCAGCATGCGCATTTCGAGGCGAATCTCGCCCTGCTCCTCAGTGGAGGTAAAGCGTCCAAGCAGGTTGGTGACGCGCTCGCCGCCAAAGCGGCGCATGAGCTCGTCCTCAAACGAAACGTAAAACTGCGTTGCGCCGCGGTCGCCCTGCCGGCCGGAACGGCCGCGCAGCTGGTTGTCGATGCGGCGGCTCTCGTGCCGCTCCGTGCCCATGATGAACAGGCCGCCGAGAGATTCCACCTCGTCGTGTTCCTTCGAGGTTACGGCTTTGTGCATTGCATAGAGCTTTTGATACGTTGCGCGCGCTGCGAGAATCTCCTGGTCGCTGGTGTCCGCGTGGCCGACCGCTTCTTCGATCAACCAGTCCTCCATGCCGTCGTTGCGCATGTCCCTGCGGGCGAGGAAGTCTGGATTGCCGCCGAGCAGGATGTCCGTTCCGCGGCCTGCCATGTTGGTTGCGATGGTGACTTGGCCTTTTTTACCGGCCTGGGCGACGATCTCCGCCTCTTTCGCGTGCTGCTTGGCGTTGAGCACCTCGTGCGCGACGCCCGCGCGCGTGAGCCTGCTGCTGAGGTATTCGCTGCGCTCAACGCTGATGGTGCCGACGAGCACCGGCTGTCCGGTTGCATGAATCTTCTTAATGCTCTCTACGATGGAGTCGAACTTGCCCTGCTCGGTCGGGAAGATCGCGTCGTCAAAGTCGCTGCGGCGCAGCGGTTTGTTGGTCGGAATCTCCACGACGTCCAGGTCGTAGATGCTCATGAACTCGCTCTCTTCGGTCTTGGCGGTACCCGTCATACCCGCGAGTTTTTTATACATACGGAAATAGTTCTGCAGTGTGATGGTCGCCAGCGTCTGATTCTCTTTTTCAACCTTGACGCCTTCCTTTGCCTCCAGCGCCTGATGCAACCCTTCGCTGTAGCGTCGTCCGATCATGAGGCGACCCGTGAACTCGTCCACGATGAGCACTTCGCCGTTCTGCACGACATAATCCTTGTCCCGCGTGAAGATCGCGTTGGCGCGCAGCGCCTGCACGATATGGTGGTTGATCTCCATGTTGGCGGGATCGCCGAGGTTTTCGAGGTTAAAGCGCGCTTCCGCTTTCTCGATGCCGGACGCGGTGAGTTGTACGGATCGTTTTTTGATGTCGCACTGATAGTCTCCGTCCTCCGGTATCTCCTCGCCGAGCAACCGGTCCGAACTGGACTGCTGTGTCAGGTCCTTGCCGCGGGTGAGACTGCGAACAAATCGATTCGCCTCGATATACAGTTCGCTCGATTCCTCGCCGTCTCCGCTGATGATCAGCGGGGTGCGCGCCTCGTCGATGAGGATGGAGTCAACCTCGTCGATGATGGCATAGTTCAGCTCGCGCTGCACCATGTTTTCGCGAAAGACCACCATGTTGTCTTTCAGATAGTCAAAGCCGAACTCGTTGTTCGTGCCGTAGGTGATGTCCGAATTATACGCTTTCTGCTTCTCGTCGCGCTCCATGCCGGCGACAACGCAGCCGACGCTCATGCCGAGATAGCGATAGATCTTGCCCATCCACTGCGCGTCGCGCTTGGCGAGGTAGTCGTTGACCGTGATCACATGCACGCCGCCGCCTAACAGCGCGTTGAGATAGACCGGCAGCGTTGCGACGAGGGTTTTGCCTTCGCCCGTCTTCATCTCGGCGATGCGCCCCTGATGCAGCACCATGCCGCCGAAGAGCTGCACGTCGAAATGTCGCATGTCCACTGTGCGGACCGCCGCTTCGCGGACGGTTGCATACGCTTCGACCATGATGTCGTCGAGCGTTTCCCAGTTGTTCAGGCGTTCCTTAAACAGCGCGGTCTGCGCGCGGAGCTGTTCGTCGCTCATCGCCTGCATGCGCGGTTCAATTTCATTAATTTTTCGTACGTATGGTTGCAGTTTTTTCAGTCTGCTCGCGCTCGAGTTGCCGAGCAATGTATCTACGAATCCCATTCGGAAGCTCCTTTGACGTTTGATTCCGTGGGCGAGTGCGGTTTATCCGCCGCAGCACGCTTCAATCCGCGCGCCCTGCCGCATTTCCGGCCGCAAAAAGGCATTCACCCGCATAATAACCTAATTTAGCAGTATAGCAGAAAACGGGATAAATCGCAATAAAAAGCCCCCGAATCCACGGGAGCTTCACAATAGCGATGCGGTTGTGGCATCAATGTGTTTACGCGTCAGAATAGCCGCACATCTGGCTGCAATCGTCTATGCTGCCAGGCGCTCCTGCTGTGCGCGGCGCGTCATACCGATGGTATAGAGCACCAGCGCTGCGCCGATGAACGCAAACGCAACGATGCGGTCCTGGGTGAGTACCTCTTTAAAGACCCAGATGCCGATGAACATCTGCAGCGTCGGGCTGATATACTGCATGAACCCGACCGTTGAAAGCGGCAGGCGGTTGACGCCGAAGGTGAACAGAATCAGCGGACTGGCGGTGATTGCGCCGGAGAGGAGCAGCAGCACCGCCAGCGGCGGATTGAGCGCCGCAACGGATGCATGGCTCGCCGGAGCAAAGAGAAGAAAGCCGAGCGCAAACGGGCCGATGAGCAGCGTCTCTACGGCGATGCTGGTGACTCCGCCGACGCCGGCGAGTTTTTTGAGCGTGCCATAGATCGTAAAGCTCAACGCCAGAATAATCGCCACCCATGGAAACGCGCCGTAAGCCAGGGTCGTGATCAACACGCCGATCGTAGCCAGGCCAAGCGCAACCCATTCGAAAATGCTCGCTTTTTCGCGAAACAGAACGATACCCGTGGCGAATACCATAAGCGGGTTCATATAGTAACCGAGGCTGGTATCCAGCACATGGCCGGCGTTGACCGCCCAGATATAGACTCCCCAGTTGATTGTGATCGCCACAGCAGCGGGAATGACGAAACGCATCTTTTTCGCGTCACGAAAGACGGCTTTGACTTCACCGAACCTTTTCGTCGCCAGCAGTACGCCGACGGTGAACACGGCGGACCAAACGACACGGTTGCACAGGATAAAGAATGAATCCAGCTGTTCCAGCGCATGCCAGTACAGCGGAAGAATCCCCCAGAGAATGTAGCACGCAAGTGTGCTGAGCAGGCCGATGTTTCGATCTTTCATATTTGTTACGCTCCGTTCCGACTATTCTAACACAGTCACCCCGAAGAACAAACATTTTTCTGAAATAGCACCCGAATAACGTTCATGCCCAATAGTTTGCCAGGAGGCCTCCTTTGCAAACTGACTAACTCTCGGGTAGAACTGTCAAATCCGCATAAAAAAACCCCTCCGGATTGACCGGAGGAGAAACAAATACCACAGGCCTGTATGCCGGATGTGCTCCGGCTCAGGCTTGGATATAAAAGCAGGTTGATCGGCGCCTAGCAGCTGGCTTTGGCGACCGGGTGACGTTTTTTCAGTGTGAGCAGATACGCTACGATATACAGCCGGTCTAACATGGTTTTTCGCTCTCTTTCATACATATAGTTCTTTCTATGTCGGTATCATACTATATATATGTGAACAGATTTTTATTTGAAAATGAAGATTCTATTATTTTCTGTAAACAGTGTGTTGCACGGATATGTCCTGTTTATGAAAAAAGAGCGGTCCGTTCCAAGACGGCCGCTCTTTTGCCTGATCATAATTACTGCGCGGACATGACCGAAATCGTCTCAATTGCCGGCTGACGGACCGGCTGTGGTGATATCGGCGGAATACTCTTGTTTTCTATTGTCTCCGCGGCAGGTATTGTCTCGGTTTGCTCTTGTTCCGTTGAAATCGTGAGGTTTGCGGATGCGTCAAAAGAAGTCCCGACGTACATCGCGAGACTGATTAAGAACAATCCAACTACGATGATGATAGTTGGATAATGCCTTCTCCTCACCATTCGTTACTCCATGAACTTGTCTTTTTACATATTTTACATGACGCATGTTACACCCGCGTTACTATCTATAGGGAAATAAGATATGTTTTTTGTGATCTTTGTCGAAATATCGCTAAGAAAGCGCGTGTATAACGGTTGTGTTGCATTCCTGTTACAAGCTTTAGGCTGCTACCACAGGCTCAAAGCACTCCTTACTCGGTCTGTAGCAACCAGACAGTTGTCCGGGTGTCGAAAACAGAACGTCCGCTGATGCAGACGTTCTGTTTTTACGCTCTGTTGCCGCGGGATAGTTCGATGATACTGGAGCAGCATGACTTGCGATCTACTCTTGTGAACGCGAACTCTCAAAGTAATACATTAGATTCAGGCAGTCGGGGACAGCTTCATCAATGTAACCAGTGTCGGAAAAGCCTACTTGTTTATAAACATGAAGTGCGGTGTGATCTTGCTGATTTACACAAACCTCAATGCAGGGATACTTTCTTTCTTTCCGCAGAACGGCAATGATAAGCCGCAGTGCTTCCTTTCCATATCCTCTGTTTTGAAAACGCTGGTCGATCATGAACTGCTGCAGCTCATAGCATGCCGGTTCTTCATCGATATCGCGAATCAGTGCAACCCCGACGATTTCATCATCACCGGCGATGGCTAGTACCCGAGCATTGCAATTGCGATATACATAGCCTCTTGCAATGATCCCCATCGGTCTGTCCAAAAAAGCTTGCTGCTGTTCACTTACGGACAAGCGGGTAACATCGCGCCAGTTTTCTTCGCTGATTTCTACGAGCCGTACCATATTTGAATGATTCCTCTTTCTGTTTCTGAAAATTACTATAGCACGAGTTTGTCTGTCCTTGCAAAGCATGTCATATGTATTAGCCAATGCCTGTCGCCTCCGCCCATCTCCAACCGAGCGCTTTATGTTGTTGTCACAAAAGCTTGCATAGTTTCCGCGCTGTCTGCTTCAGGCACGTAAGTATAGGTTGTTGTCAGAGTCGAACAAAAACAAGCCCCTGCAGTTGCAGGGGCTTGTTTTTTTGGATCCCGGCGGCTACCTACTCTCCCCGCTCGGTTCGCAGTCGTCGTTTCTCGTTGCCGCTGAAGCGGCTTCCTCAAACACCGCTGCTCACCGTTCCTCCGCCTCGCTTCATCCCGCACTGCGGGCGCTCAGCTCCGTCAAGCTCCGCTCACGGTTCGCAATGGTCGTCTTCCTTCACTGCTAAAGCAGTTCGGAATGCTCCCTTGCTCACCGGGCTGCCGCTTCGCTGTATCGCCCACTGGGCGCGCTCAGCTCTGCCCTCCAGCCAAGTACCCTCTGCGCTTTAGTTGTCGAGGCCCGAGAGCGTGCGCAGTTGTCGAGAACAGAAAAACAGAACGTCCGCTGTTGCGGACGTTCTGTTTTTTGGATCCCGGCGGCTACCTACTCTCCCGGGCCGTCTCCAGCCAAGTACCATCGGCGTATGAAGGCTTAACTGCTGTGTTCGGAATGGGAACAGGTGGAACCCTTCAGCCAAACCACCGGAAAGCTGTGGTGTTTGTGTAAACACCTTGAAAACTGCATAGAGTGTAATTCACTTTGATCAAGCCCTCGACCTATTAGTATCGGTCAGCTTCACGTGTTGCCACGCTTCCACCTCCGACCTATCAACCTTGTAGTCTACAAGGGGTCTTACTTCGTTAACCGAATGGGAGATCTTATCTTGAGGTCGGCTTCACGCTTAGATGCCTTCAGCGTTTATCCGATCCGCACGTGGCTACCCAGCTGTGCCGTTGGCACGACAACTGATTCACCCTTGGTGCGTCCATCCCGGTCCTCTCGTACTAAGGACAGCTCCTCTCAAATCTCCTGCGCCCACGATGGATAGGGACCGAACTGTCTCACGACGTTCTGAACCCAGCTCGCGTGCCGCTTTAATTGGCGAACAGCCAAACCCTTGGGACCTACTCCAGCCCCAGGATGCGACGAGCCGACATCGAGGTGCCAAACCTCCCCGTCGATGTGGACTCTTGGGGGAGATAAGCCTGTTATCCCCGAGGTAGCTTTTATCCGTTGAGCGACGGCAATTCCACTCTCATACCGCCGGATCACTAAGTCCTACTTTCGTATCTGCTCGACCTGTCGGTCTCGCAGTCAGGCTCCCTTCTGCCTTTGCACTCTACGAATGGTTTCCAACCATTCTGAGGAAACCTTTGAACGCCTCCGTTACTCTTTCGGAGGCGACCGCCCCAGTCAAACTGCCCACCTGGCACTGTCCGAACGCCGGATCACGGCCGTTCGTTAGAACCTCAGTAACACAAGAGTGGTATCCCAAAGATGGCTCCACAACGACCAGGGTCGCTGCTTCAAAGCCTCCCACCTATTCTGTGCATATGTTACCAAAATCCAATGCCAAGCTACAGTAAAGCTCTACGGGGTCTTTCCGTCCAGTCGCGGGTAATGTGCATCTTCACACATACTACAATTTCGCCGGGTCCCTTGTTGAGACAGTGCCCAAGTCGTTACGCCATTCGTGCGGGTCGGAACTTACCCGACAAGGAATTTCGCTACCTTAGGACCGTTATAGTTACGGCCGCCGTTCACCGGGGCTTAAGTTCCGTGCTTCGGTTGCCCTAACACTTCCCCTTAACCTTCCGGCACTGGGCAGGCGTCAGCCCGTATACGTCGTATCTCTACTTCGCACAGACCTGTGTTTTTGCTAAACAGTCGCTTGGGCCTATTCTCTGCGGCCTCTTTCGAGGCTCCCCTTATCCCGAAGTTACGGGGTCATTTTGCCGAGTTCCTTAACAAGGGTTCTCCCGTTCGTCTTAGGATTCTCTCCTCGCCCACCTGTGTCGGTTTGCGGTACGGGCACCACAATTCTCCTTAGCAGCTTTTCTTGCCAGCGTGAATTCAACAGCTTCCCTACTTATTTTCGGTCCCCATCACGGCCCAGCCTTAGTGTGCGTACTTCACTACACACCAGCCTCACCGCTTGGACGGGGTCTACCATCGCCCCGCTCTGTCTATCCTTCTGTGTCACTGCGTCAGTCAATCAAATTGTCGTGGTACAGGAATATCAACCTGTTGTCCATCGCCTACGACTTCTGTCCTCGGCTTAGGCCCCGACTTACCCTGAGAGGACGAACCTTCCTCAGGAAACCTTAGGCTTTCGACGGCAAAGATTCTCACTTTGCTCTCGCTACTCATGCCGGCATTCTCTCTCCAATACAGTCCACGGTCTCTCACGATTCCGCTTCAGCCCGTATTCGTTGCTCCCCTACCGATTACATTACTGTAATCCCAAGACTTCGGTGTGTGGTTTAGCCCCGGTACATTTTCGGCGCACATTCACTCGACCAGTGAGCTATTACGCACTCTTTGAATGAGTGGCTGCTTCTGAGCCAACATCCTGGTTGTCTGTGCAATTGCACATCCTTTCCCACTTAACCACCACTTTGGGACCTTAGTCGTTGATCTGGGCTGTTTCCCTTTCGACAATGAAACTTATCTCCCACTGTCTGACTCCCGATCATAATTATCCGGTATTCGGAGTTTGATAGGGTTCGGTAAGCTTTGTGGCCCCCTAGCCCATTCAGTGCTCTACCCCCGGTAATCTAAAATCGAGGCTAGCCCTAAAGCTATTTCGGGGAGAACCAGCTATCTCCGAGTTCGATTGGAATTTCTCCGCTATCCACAGCTCATCCCCGCATTTTTCAACATACGTCTGGTTCGGTCCTCCACGACGTCTTACCGTCGCTTCAACCTGTCCATGGATAGGTCACCCGGTTTCGGGTCTACTATACGCTACTGTGTCGCCCATTTGAGACTCGGTTTCCCTACGGCTGCGGTGCTCTACACCTTAACCTTGCAACGTATAGTAACTCGCCGGCCCGTTCTACAAAAAGTACGAGGTCGCTTGCGCTCCCTCTGCTTGTAAACACAGGGTTTCAGGTTCTCTTTCACTCCCCTCCCGGGGTGCTTTTCACCTTTCCCTCACGGTACTATTCTCTATCGGTCACCAAGTAGTATTTAGCCTTGGGGGGTGGTCCCCCCGTGTTCCCACCGGATTTCTCGTGTCCTGTGGTACTCTGGATACCCGCCTTGTCATTCCCATTTCGTTTACCGGACTGTTACCGTCTCTGGTCCCGCTTTCCAGCGATGTTCAACTACAGGAACTCTCAATTACGCAGGTCCAAACCCCGATTGTCCGTAGACCCTCGGTTTGGGCTCTTCCCATTTCGCTCGCCGCTACTTTGGGAATCGATGTTTCTTTCTCTTCCTCCGGCTACTTAGATGTTTCAGTTCACCGGGTTCCCTCGATCACACTATGTATTCATGTGAACGTGACACGATTACTCGTGCCGGGTTTCCCCATTCGGACATCCATGGATCAAAGCTTGCTTACAGCTCCCCATGGCTTTTCGCAGTTAACCGCGTCCTTCTTCGGCTCTTGGTGCCAAGGCATTCACCCTGTGCTCTTATTAGCTTGATCTCTAGTTCTCTCTTAGACTCTTTCGAGTCTGCATGAGTTCTCGGCATTTGAAATTGCAGTAGAATAATTTCACAATTACCTACTATTTTTTTCTTAATGTCTTTTTTCTCCGCGAATTACTTAGCTTTACTTCTACCGCTTCCGCTTCCGTCCTTGCGAACTTCCGCTTCTGCGATAAACTTAACGCTCTCTATGCAGTTTTCAAGGTGCTCTGGTGGGCTCAAGTGGACTCGAACCACCGACCTCACGCTTATCAGGCGTGCGCTCTAACCAGCTGAGCTATGAGCCCTTACAATTCGACCCCGGCCGTTTTCTCCCTCGAAGCAACTCTACCCTCGAGCATGTGCTTTCTTTGCCACCTTTTTTACGAAAAAAAAGATGGTGGAGATGAACGGGTTCGAACCGATGACCCCCTGCTTGCAAAGCAGGTGCTCTCCCAGCTGAGCTACACCCCCACGGTGATCCCGGCCTTCGTCCTTTTTGCCCTTGAGTGTGCGTTAGCACCCTCAAAACTATACAGTGCAAGTCCCGCCAAACACGAATTTTTACCAGCGCTGACCGGATCCGTGAAGTATCCGATCACTTTTATTGTACTCCCTAGAAAGGAGGTGATCCAGCCGCACCTTCCGATACGGCTACCTTGTTACGACTTCACCCTAGTCATTGGTCTCGCCTTAGACGGCTTCCTCCTTACGGTTAGAATACCGGCTTCGGGCGCTCCCAACTCCCATGGTGTGACGGGCGGTGTGTACAAGGCCCGGGAACGTATTCACCGCGGCATGCTGATCCGCGATTACTAGCAACTCCGACTTCATGTGGGCGGGTTGCAGCCCACAATCCGAACTGGGACTGTTTTTATGAGATCCGCTTCAACTTGCGTTGTCGCTTCCCTTTGTTTCAGCCATTGTAGCACGTGTGTAGCCCAAGACATAAGGGGCATGATGATTTGACGTCATCCCCACCTTCCTCCGAGTTGTCCCCGGCAGTCTCACCAGAGTCCCCGGCATAACCCGCTGGTAACTGGCAATAGGGGTTGCGCTCGTTGCGGGACTTAACCCAACATCTCACGACACGAGCTGACGACAACCATGCACCACCTGTCTCACTTCCTCCGAAGAGACATCATGTTTCCATGACTTTAAGTGGATGTCAAGCCTTGGTAAGGTTCTTCGCGTTGCTTCGAATTAAACCACATGCTCCGCTGCTTGTGCGGGCCCCCGTCAATTCCTTTGAGTTTCAACCTTGCGGCCGTACTCCCCAGGCGGAATACTTATTGCGTTAGCTGCGGCACAGGGGGAGTTGATACCCCCTACACCTAGTATTCATCGTTTACAGCGTGGACTACCAGGGTATCTAATCCTGTTTGCTCCCCACGCTTTCGTGCCTCAGTGTCAGTTACAGTCCAGAAAGCCGCCTTCGCCACTGGTGTTCCTCCTAATATCTACGCATTTCACCGCTACACTAGGAATTCCGCTTCCCTCTCCTGCACTCTAGCCTCCCAGTTTTGGATGCACCCCCCAAGTTAAGCCCGGGTATTTCACATCCAACTTAAAAGGCCACCTACGCACCCTTTACGCCCAGTAATTCCGGACAACGCTCGCCCCCTACGTATTACCGCGGCTGCTGGCACGTAGTTAGCCGGGGCTTCCTCCTTGGCTACCGTCACTTTCTTCGTCACCAAGGACAGAGGTTTACAACCCGAAAGCCTTCTTCCCTCACGCGGCGTTGCTGGGTCAGGCTTGCGCCCATTGCCCAATATTCCCCACTGCTGCCTCCCGTAGGAGTCTGGACCGTGTCTCAGTTCCAGTGTGGCCGATCAGCCTCTCAGCTCGGCTACCCATCGTCGACATGGTGGGCCGTTACCCCGCCATCTATCTAATGGGACGCGAGCCCCTCCTTCAGCGGATTTCTCCTTTGACCTCTCTGCGATGTCACAGTGTGGTCTCATGCGGTATTAGCATCTGTTTCCAAATGTTATCCCCCTCTGTAGGACAGGTTGCTCACGCGTTACTCACCCGTTCGCCACTAAGATATAACCGAAATCATATCTCCGTTCGACTTGCATGTGTTAGGCACGCCGCCAGCGTTCGTCCTGAGCCAGGATCAAACTCTTGAGTTTAATCTCAAACAGATCTGTTTCCAAATCCGTTAGCTCACTTACTTTGTACGCTTGCTCAAATTCGTTGCGTTTGTTTCATTCTTTAACTTGTGCGCATTTCTGCGCCCTTGCCTCAGAATTACTGGCTTGTTTTTTGTTTCTTGCACTATATAGTTTTCAAGGTGCTCTGGGCCTTTTTTCCCTTTCGGATCGTCCGACCGTGCCGCTTTTGTTTCGCTCGTTTCTTGCGACAGCTTGATTAGTATAACAGCCAAACGAGCTCAAGACAAAGCACTTTTATGCTCAATATCTTTCATAATTCGTCAAAAAATCCGTATATTTAAGATTATTTAATATTATACCCGTAATTTGTTCTTATTCTTTCTTTTTCTCGCTTTTTCAAAATTCATCCGCTATATGCGAAAATCAAGCTGAAAAGAGAAAAAACCGTCTCTAAGAAGAGACGGTTTTTCGCTTTCATCATATATACGTTTTAGTGCGAACAGACGCACATCCGTTCTGCGTTCACTTCACAGGCTTCATCGTCGGGAAGAGCAACACGTCGCGTATGGTCGCGGCGTCAGTGAGCAGCATGACGAGCCGGTCGATGCCGATGCCGATGCCGCCCGTCGGCGGCAGGCCGTACTCGAGCGCCAGACAGAAGTCCTCGTCGATCATCATGGCTTCGTCGTCGCCCTTGGCGCGCTCCTGTGCCTGCTGCACGAAGCGGCCGCGCTGGTCGACGGGGTCGTTGAGCTCGGAGAACGCGTTGGCGTATTCGTGCCCCGCGATAAAGAGCTCGAAGCGCTCGGTCAGGTGCGGCGCGGAGGGCTTGCGCTTGCTCAGCGGCGAAATTTCGACCGGATAGTCCGTAATGAACGTCGGCTGAACCAGCTTGTCCTCGACGAACGCATCAAACGCCTCGGCAAGCAGCTTGCCGCGCGAGGCCGTCTTGTCCTTGACCTCCAGGCCAAGCCCCTTTGCCTTCTGCCGCGCTTCTTCATCCGTTGCGCAGGCGTAAAAGTCCACGCCCGTCTCCTGCTTCACAGCGTCGTTCATCGTGACGCGCGCATACGGCGGCGTCAAGTTGATCTCCTGACCCTGGTAGACGATCTGTGTCGTGCCATTGACGGCGAGGCTGCAGCGGGAGATGAGATCCTCCGCCAGTTCCATCATACCGTTGTAGTCGGTATACGCCTGATACGCCTCGATGGTCGTAAACTCCGGATTGTGCATGGCGTCCATGCCTTCGTTGCGGAACAACCGCCCGATCTCGTAAACACGCTCCAATCCGCCGACAACACACTCTTTCAAGTGCAGCTCCGTGGCGATGCGCAGATACATGTCCAGATCCAGCGTGTTATGATGCGTCACAAACGGGCGCGCGGATGCGCCGCTTGCGGTTGTGTTCAGCACGGGCGTCTCAACTTCGATAAATCCCCGCTCATCCATGCGGCGGCGGATCTCCGAGATGATGCGGCTGCGCTTTTGAAACATGTCTCGCACTTCGGGATTGACGATCAAATCGACAAACCGCTGGCGATAGCGCAGTTCGGGATCCTTCAGGCCGTGATACTTCTCCGGCAGGGGGCGCAGGGACTTGCTCAACAGCGTGACCTCTTCGGCATGCACGCTGATCTCGCCGGTTCGCGTCACGAACACAAACCCCTTGATGCCGATGATATCGCCGATATCGAACGTCTTGAAGTCGCGATAGGACTCCTCGCCGACGTCGTCACGCTTGACGTAAACCTGTATGCGGCCTTTCGCGTCCAGCAGGTGGGCAAAGCTCGCCTTGCCCATAATGCGCCGCGAGACCATGCGCCCGGCAATCGACACCTGCATGCCGTGCTCGCCCTCCTGCGGCGCGCCGGCGGCGAGAATATCGCTGCTGGTGTGGCTTACGTCATAGGTCGTGTTCGCAAACGGGTCTTTTCCCGCCTCCTGCAGCGCGGAGAGTTTGTCGCGCCTGATCTGAAGCAGTTCGGATAACTGCTCCTGCGTGAGTTCCTGCTGCTGTTCCGGTTCAATGGGCGGGTGTTCCATGCTATCTTCTCCTCTATTCGTATCCTGCAAAAAACAAGGGGGCTCTTCGCCCCCGCAGTTCAATCGCGCCGTCACTTGCCGATGGAGTTGACCTTCAGCTTCATCATGCCGACGGGGGTGATGACGTCGACCACATCGCCGACTTTGTGACCAAGCACCGCCTTGCCGACCGGCGACTCGTTTGAGATGCGCCCGTTGGTTGGGTCGGTCTCCGCGCTGCCGACGATCTGGAAGGTGTATTTCTTCGTTTTGTCATTGACGTCCGAAAGTTTTACCGTTGCGCCGACACCGACGATGGTGACGTCGATTGCGTTCTCGTCAATGACCTTTGCGTTCTTCAGCTCAGTTTCCAGCTGAAGGATATCGTATTCGTTTTTCGCCTGCTCGTTTTTGGCGGCGTCGTATTCCGCGTTTTCAGAGAGGTCTCCAAACGCACGCGCAATCTTGAGCTGTTCGGCGATCTCGAGCCGCCGTGCCGATTTCAGGTATTCCAGGCGCTCCTCGCGTTTTTTAATTTCTGCAGGCGTAAGCCAGATTTCTGCCATCGTTTGTTTCTCCTTCTATGGGGCGATCAATCCGCGCCCCTACCGTGTTTACCTATTATATTTTTGAAAAAATGGTGTGTCAACCCCATATTTGCTCGAGTTCTTCTAGTGTTTTGCAGGCATTGACGCGCGTTCTGAGTTTTGCCGCGTCCTTTGCCCCCCGCAGATAAAACGCCATATGTTTGCGCAGCTCCACGATTGCATGCCCGCCTTTTTCCTCCAGCGCCATGCGCGCATGGCGCATTGCCGTTTCGCGCCGCCCGTCCCAGGTCGGTGGCTGATAGGCCCTGCCTTCGAGTGCACAACGGATTTCCTCGAACACAAACGGATTGCCAAGCGCACCGCGCCCGATCATGATCCCGTCGCAGCCGGTGGCGCGGAGCGTGTCCAGGGCGCTCGCAGCGTCGTGCACGTCCCCGTTTGCGATCACAGGGATCGAAACCGCCTGTTTGACGGCCGCCATGCAGGCAAGATCGGCTGTGCCGGCATACATCTGCTCGCGTGTCCTGCCGTGTATGGTGACAAACGCGGCGCCGCTCTGTTCGCAGACGCGGGCGAACGGCACGGCGTTTTCGTGCGCCGCATCCCAGCCCTTGCGAAACTTGACCGAAACCGGAACGTACGCGGCGTTCACCGTCGCCTCGATGATCCGCCCGGCGAGCACAGGATCGCGCATCAGCGCGCTTCCGTCGCCGTTGCCGGTGATCTTCGGCGCGGGACAGCCCATGTTAAGGTCGAGGGAGAGGAGTTTGTCGCCGAGGTCGCCCTCAATGATGCGAACCGCCTCCGCGAGCGCCTCCGGCTCGCTGCCGAAGAGCTGCACGCAATACGGCTCGTCCTCGTCCTTTGGCAAATACAGCGCCCGGGTTTTGCTGCTCATGTGGAGCAGCCCCTTGGCGCTGACCATTTCGCTGATGAGCAGATCCGCGCCTCGTTCGCGGCAGAGCCGCCGGAACGCGCGGTCCGTAAATCCCGCCATCGGGGCGAGGCAGACGGCGGGCCTCCCCGCGGGAAGAACCTGCCGCATCATGGCGCTTGCGTGGGTTTGGGCGTCGGCGTCGCCGCCGGAATCGGGGATACGTTTGGATCCGGCGTGCCAAGGTCGGACTGGTCGGGATTCTCCTGGAGCACCGTCAGCTCGGAGATATACCAACGCGCATTGGCGTTGATGAATTTAATCTTATATTGCCGCGGCGTCCACTGCGGCAGCGGAAAATCGTCCGCGTTCTGATCCTCGCTGAACTGGTCGGCATTGATCGTGCCCTTGAGCGTCACGCGCTCGGTCGCAATCACCGTTGCGCTCATCGACCAGGGCAGCACGCTGATGCGCTTGATCGCCAGGTCGTAGCTGTAGTCCGTAATCGTATAGTTGGAATACGTTGCGTCGGACATTGCCGGATCATTGTCCAGAAACGAGAGCGTGAAATACTCCTCCAGATCGTTGCGTGCGCCGTCGGCAATCACGCACTCCGCGCGCAGCGCCATGCCCTCGGAGGTCAGGATATAGAGGTTGCTGTAACGCTCCGCGGTTAAAAACGCGCCGATGCAAACGATGGCGCCCATGATGATCATCAAAAGCGTGCGCACCAGATACAGCATCGAGCGCCGCGCGACGCGGAGCCGTTGCAGATTATTCGATTCTTCGTTTCCCGAATGCGTCATGGTTTCACCTTCGATCGATATAATAGCATATCGCACAACGCTTGGCAAACCAACAAATTGGAAACAAACCGCGCCGTTTTCGCCTTATTTCGGGCGTGCATGTGACGATCTTACAAAACGTACGGCCGCTGCGGTTGACATATCGGGCAGAGCGCTTATAATGGAAGCGCCGGGTTTCCGGCAAATATCGGAAACAGAGGAATCCAACTGCAATGGAAGAATGCTCTCATGATTGCTCGAGCTGCTCCGCCAACTGCGACAGCCGTGAACCAACAAGCCTGATCGAAGCCCCGCACGTCCTGACCCACGTGAAAAAAGTCATCGGTGTGGTCAGCGGAAAAGGCGGCGTCGGCAAATCCATCGTCACCTCCATGCTCGCGGTGCTGATGCAGCGCCGGGGATACCGCACCGCCATTATGGACGCGGACATCACGGGTCCATCCATCCCGCAGGCGTTCGGCCTGCACGGCAAGGCGGAAGGCTCCGAGGAAGGCATCTTCCCCATGCAGACCAAGACCGGCATCGAAGTCATGAGCATGAACGTGCTGCTCGAAAACGAGACCGACCCCGTCGTCTGGCGCGGGCCGATCATCGCCGGTTCTGTCAAACAGTTCTGGACGGACGTGATCTGGGGCAGTGTGGATGTGATGTTCATCGACATGCCGCCGGGCACGGGAGACGTACCGCTGACGGTGTTCCAGTCCATTCCCGTGGACGGGATCGTTGTGGTCACCTCGCCGCAGCAGCTCGTGAGCATGATCGTTGAAAAGGCCATGTATATGGCGGGGCTGATGAAGATCCCCGTGCTCGCGCTCGTGCAGAACATGAGCTATGTCGAATGCCCCGGCTGCAAGGAGATCATCCGCCCGTTTGGCGAGAGCGACATCGCCACGCTGGCTAAAAAGCACAAAATCCCCCTGACCGCCGAATTGCCGATCCAGAGGGATCTCGCCGTCGCCTGCGACGCGGGCGTCATCGAGCTCTTTGAAGGGGACTGGCTCAACGCCTTGGCAGACAGCATCGAAACCATGCTGAAAGTAGAGAAAAAATAATTTCTCCCTACAGCACCAAACCAATAAAAAGACCGGCAAACGCCGGTCTTTTGTTTTGCGCTCGATTAAATCCCCATCTCCGCTTTGACGGCGGCGAAGGCCGAGACCGCAAAGTCGAGGTCCTCCTTCGTATGCGCGGCGGAGACCTGCGTGCGGATGCGCGCCTTGCCCTGCGGCACCACGGGATAGAAAAAGCCGATGACGTATACGCCGTGCTCCAGCATCTTTGCCGCAAACTCCTGCGCCGTCACTGCGTCGTAGAGCATGACCGGCACGATGGGATGCTCGCTCTGGGGCACATCGAACCCCAGTTTGCCGAGCTCCGCGCGGAAATACTTCGTATTTTCGTGCAATCTGTCGCGCAGCGCGGTGGACTCCTCCAGCAGGTCGAGCACCTGGATACTCGCCGCGCAAACGGCGGGCGCAACGGTGTTGGAAAACAGATACGGACGCGAGCGCTGCCTGAGCATGTCCACGATCTCCTGCCTTGCCGCCGTGTAGCCGCCGGAAGCACCGCCGAGCGCCTTGCCAAGTGTGCCGGTGATGATGTCCACCCGGTCCATCACGCCGCAATATTCGTGCGTGCCGCGCCCGTGTTCGCCCATGAAGCCGACGGCGTGGCTGTCGTCCACCATGACCAACGCGCCGTATTCCTCCGCGAGGTTGCAGATGCCACTCAGGTTCGCGATAAACCCGTCCATGGAAAACACGCCGTCCGTGGCGATGAGTTTGATGCGCGCGTCGCTTGCCGCCTCCAGCTGCTCCCGCAGGCTCTCCATATCGTTGTTTTTGTAGCGGTAGCGCGCCGCCTTGCAGAGACGCACGCCATCGATGATGCTCGCGTGGTTGAGCGTGTCGGAAATCACCGCGTCCGCATCGGTGAGCAACGTTTCAAACAGGCCGCCGTTTGCGTCGAAACAGGAGCTGTAGAGAATCGCGTCGTCCATGCCGAGGAAGGTTGCGATGCGCTTCTCCAGCTCTTTGTGGATGCCCTGCGTGCCGCAGATGAACCGCACGGAGGACAGCCCGTATCCCCATTTGTCATAGGACGCCTTCGCCGCGGCGATCAGCGCGGGATGATCCGCCAATCCCAGATAGTTGTTGGCGCACATGTTGAGCACGCCTTCTGTCTTCGTCGTATCGATGCGCGCGCCCTGCGGCGTCGTGATCACGCGTTCGTCCTTATACGTCCCCGCCTTGCGGATGTCGTTGAGTAATCCGCTGTAGATATCCAGTGCCGGTTTTCTCATGTCTTCTCCTCCGTCCAGTCGAGCACCACCTTGCCGGATTGTCCGCTGTTCATCACGGCGAAAGCTTCCTCGAACTCAGTATAGTGAAAACGATGCGTCAGCACGGGCGAAAGATCCAGCCCGACCTCCACCATCGCCATCATCTTGTACCAGGTTTCATACATTCTGCGCCCGTAGATACCCTGCAGCGTCAGTCCCTTGAAGATCACGTCGTTCCAGTCGATCACCGTGCCCGGACCCGCGATGCCCAGCAGCGCCACCTTGCCGCCGTTTCGCATGAGCTTGAGCATCTGGTTGAGCGCCGCACCGCTGCCGCTCATCTCGCAGCCTACGTCGAAGCCCTCAATGATGTGCAGTTCCTTCATCGCTTCCTCAACGGTCTGATTTTTCAAGTTGACCACCGCGGAGGCACCCATCTGTTTTGCGATATCGAGGCGATAATCGTTCACGTCGGTCACGACGATGCGCCGCGCGCCGTTCTGGCGGCAGATGCCGACCGCCATCATGCCGATGGGGCCCGCGCCCGTGATGAGCACGTCCTCGCCGGTGACGTCGAACATGGTCGCCGTGTGGCAGGCGTTGCCGTATGCGTCATAAAACGCGACGATCTCCTCCGGCGTGGTCGAAGGCACGGCGATGACATTCGTCTCCGGAATACAGAGGTATTCGGCAAACGCGCCATCGCGGTTGACGCCGACGCCCTTGGTAAACTTGCACCAGTGCCCGTTGCCCGCGCGGCAGTTGCGGCAGTGTCCGCAGACGATGTGGCCTTCTCCCGTGACGATCTGGCCGACGTGGTAGTCGTCCACGCCCGGGCCCAGCGCCGCGATCTCGCCGACGTATTCGTGCCCGATGGTCATAGGCGGCACGATGGTACGCTGGCTCCAGGGATCCCAGTTGAAGATATGCACGTCGGTGCCGCAGATCGCGGTCTTGTGGATTTTGATGAGCACTTCGCCGATCTGGGGTACGGGCGTGTGGACCTGTTTGAGCGTCAGCCCCTTGCCGGCGGTCTCCTTGACGAGCGCGCGCATATAGGCAGGAATCATGGATCGCATCCCTCCAAAATCAAAGCTTTTCTATCTTGATTGTCATACACTAAGACTGTATCGAATTTGCGGGACGATTTCAATGCGTCACGGATAATATAAAATCCGGCGGCAAAACAAAACCGCCCGCCGGTTTTTCCCGGCGGGCGGTTTATTTCGTTTACATGCCGCTCGTTTGCGCCAGTGCGTCGAGCACGGCGTTGGTCTCTTTGTCCGAGAAACAGTAGCCGAGCGTGGTGTAGCCCGCGCGGAGTTTGGACACCTCCGCCGCAATGGGTTTGTTGCGCAATGCGCAGTCTGCGATGAGCTGCGCGAGCTGTTCAAACTGCTCCGGTCCGAAGCCGAAGCGCGTCATCTCGGAGACACCGAGGCGCAGTGCGCCGCTGGCGGTGAAGCCTTCTTCCTCGGGAGTCGCCTGATAGTTGACGATCACGTTGTTCTCCTCGAGCCGTTCGGCGATCTCCGGGCCCGTGCCGTAGCCGGTTTTCACGATGACCTGATGCGTCTCGGTATAATCGATCGCAGGATCGCCCGCAACGTCCAGCCCGGCGGCCTTGAGGCTCTTTGCAAACGACTTGGCGTTGGCGATGACGTTCTTTTGATACGCATCGCCAAATGCGTTCATCTCATACGCCGCCATGAGCAGGCCCACGACGGTGCCGAGGTGGTGATTGCTCACCGCGCCCGGGAACGCGCGCGTCTGAATCGTCTTCCAGAGGTCGTATTTGAGCTCGTCCTCCTTGTAGTTGACCGCGATCACGCCGCGCTGCGGGCCAAAGAAGGTTTTATGCGTCGAACCGGTGACGATCTCCGCGCCTTCTTCAAACGGCTGTTGGAAATGCGGGCCGACGAGGCCTAAAACATGTGCCATGTCGTACATGATCGTGGTGGGAATCTTCATCTCGTCCACAAACGCCCGGATTTCGCGCACGGGCTCTTTGTGCAGCACCATCGACTTGCCAAAGATGACGAACTCCGGCCGGTAGCGCTCGATGACCTTCTTGGTCTCCTCCACGTCGATCTTGAAGAGATTATCCCGGCAAACGGGGAAGTTGACCACGGCGGGCCGCTCCGTCGCGGGATCGACGGCGACATAGTCGTGCAGCGCGCCCATCGGCTGGGCACTGAGGTGTCCACCCTTGATGATGTGGTTGTTGAGGATGTAACCGAGGCGTTTGGGCGTATGCTTGCGGTCGAGCCGGTTTTTAAAGTCCATCAGCGCGGAGAACACGGTTGTGTTGCTCATCTGGCCGGAGATCACGCGCGCCTCGACTTCCGTGCAGTGGAAGTATTTGCGCAGTTCCGCAACCAGCGCGCGCTCGACTTCATCGATGAACTTCGTGCCCTGATAGTAGAACACCTCGTGGTCGTAGAACGACGCGGTCTTCTTATGCTCTGCGTACCGGAAACTCGGATCGCTGCCGGAAAGCAGGCGCACCGCGCGCGAGGCGGTCATCTCCGAGGGGATGAGGTTGATGCACTGCTCCTGCCGCCAGGCGTGGTTGTCCGCCGCTTTTTGCAGCAGCGTCAGCGCGCTCTTTGGCAGGTCGGCGGAGGGTTCGTCCCTGGGCTCTTCCGGCGCATCCACGACGATGGGGCGCGCATAAGGCGGCGCGTCTCCGCGCAGGTGCCATGCAGGCACCACGGCGGAAACGAGGCTCCCGCGGATCTCCACCTCGACCGCGTCGTCGGTCAGCACATCCGAGTCGATGAGCGCAAGGCCGATGGATCGAAGCGCTTTCTGGTCGGTGAACTTCTCCAACAGGCTGCCCTGGTTTTCCACCAGATAGCGCGGCACCATGGTTCCGCTGGTGATATAGCCGATCTCTTTTCCATCCTTGAACACGGGGAACCCCGCGCGCAGCACACCGCGCCCGGTCAGCGCGACGGGTCTTACCCTGTGTGGTAATGCGCTCAGATCGGAGAAGTCGCGGTTCAGGATGCGGCTGCTCGCGGCAAACTGCTGCTCCAGCGGCTTTCTGCCGATCATGTTCTTCTTTTCCTCGGCAAAACTCACCGCAAAGCGCGCCAGCGAGATCGCGAAAATCGGAATCTCGTTTCCATCCTTGTCGATCCCCAGCTCGTGCCCGTAGAGCGGCAGTCCCGCTTCGAGGCGCAGTGTGTCGCGCGCGCCGAGGCCGTTCGGTTTTGCGCCGCGCTTGACCAGTTCGTCCCAGAGGAACACGCCGTCTTCGCGGAGCGCGAAGATCTCGTATCCAACGGGTTCGCCGGTATAGCCGGTCTTGGCGATGTGCGCCGTTTTACCGCAGAGCTTCACGGTGCCGAGCGCGTTTTTCAACGGCTCGGTGAGGAACGCACCCTCCGCCATGTCACTGAGGATCTGCTTGGACTTCGGGCCCTGCAGGGAGAGCAGCGCAACGGCTTCCGACTTGTTCTCAATCTGTGCGTCAAAGGCTTTGATCTCGTTTGTCAGGTGCGCCCAGTCCTTTTCGGCGTTGGCGGCGTTGACCACGAGGATATACGCATCCTCGACAAAGCGATACAGATATGCGTCGTCAATCGCGCCGCCGTTCTCATTCGGGATGATGGCATACTGCGCCTGATCAACCTCCAGCGCGGAGACGTTGCTGGTGAGCACATGCTGCAAAAACGCCTTTGCGTCCTTACCCGTGATGCGGAACCGGCCCATGTGGCTCACGTCGAACAGGCCGCAGCCGCTCCGCGTGGCGAGGTGCTCGGTTACAATGCCTTCGGGATACTGAATCGGCATCTCCCAGCCGCCAAAATCCACCATCGTTGCGCCCGCCTCGACGTGGCGCTCGTAAAATACCGTTCGTTTCAATTCGCTCATATCGCTACCTCCGGGAATTCATATCTGAGTATGGGGTTTCGCGCTGCGCCGACCTCGTCCGGCCGGCCGATGGGCGTGGTGACGGGAGAAGCGTGCAGCGCCTCCGGCTCCGTCTTCGCCCGCGCAAGGATCGTCCTGATTGCCTCCGCCGCCTGATCGAGCGTCTCTTTCCCCTCCGTCTCGGTGGGTTCGAACATGAGCGCCTCGTGTACGATCAGCGGGAAATACATCGTCGGCGGGTGCATGCCGTAGTCGATCAACGTCTTGGCGACGTCCATTGCGGAAACCCCCGTCTCTTTTTTGAGCGCTTCGAGCGAAACGACGAACTCGTGCATGCAGAATCCCTCGTTGGCTGCGGGCAGAACGTCCTCCAGCAGCGCGCGCAGATAGTTGGCGTTGAGCACCGCGTTTTCGCTGGCTTCCTGCAGCCCATCGCCGCCGAGCATGGTCATATACGTCAGCGCGCGGAGCACGACAATGAAGTTGCCGTAAAACGATTTCATGCGCCCTACACTCAGTTCTGAATCGGCGAAGCCGAAGGTGCCGTCCGCGTTGCGCACCGGCAGGCGGTTGGGCAGATACGGCGCCAGGCATTCCTTGCAGCCGACCGCGCCCGCGCCGGGGCCGCCGCCGCCGTGCGGCGTGGAAAACGTTTTGTGCAGGTTTAAATGCACCGCGTCAAAGCCCATGTCGCCGGGACGCGCCGCGCCCATGACGGCGTTCATATTCGCGCCGTCGTAGTAGCAAAGCCCGCCCGCGCCGTGTACGATATCCGTGATTTTGAGTATGTTTTTGTCGAAGATGCCGAGTGTATTGGGGTTGGTCAGCATCAGTCCCGCCGTATCGGGGCCAACCGCCGCGCGCAGCGCGTCGAGGTCCACCGTTCCGTCCGGCGCGGAGGGAATGTTGACCACCGAATAACCCGTCATACTCGCCGTTGCGGGGTTTGTTCCGTGCGCGGAGTCCGGCACGATGATCTTTTGCGCGCCGCGTCGCCGCGCGCTTCGTGATAGCGCTTGAAGAGCAGCAGGCCTAAGAATTCGCCGTGCGCGCCCGCCGCCGGCTGGAAGGTCATCTCGTCCATGCCAACGAGCGTGCAGAGCAGCTCCTTGGCGCGCACCAGCGCCTCGATTGCGCCCTGCGCGGTTTCAACCGGCTGGAGCGGGTGGATGCCGGAGAATCCCTCCAGCGAGGCCGCCTGTTCGTTGACGGCGGGGTTGTATTTCATGGTGCAGGAACCCAGAGGATAGAACCCGTCGTTGACGCCGTAAACCTGCTTTTCCAGTTCGGAGAAGTGGCGGCTCACGTCCGTCTCGCTCAGTTCCGGCAGGCGCGGCGGCGTTTTGCGCAGCAGCGAGCTGTCGATGGCGGCGTGCGGCGCGCGCGTCTCGGGAATGCGGACGCCTCTTCTGCCGGATACGCTTCGTTCAAACGAAAGTTTCATGCGCTCACCGCCTTTACCGTCTCGACCAGCGCGTCGATCTGTTGCTTCGTGTTGCGCTCCGTCGCGCACCAGAGGATGCCGCCGTCTACTGGGAGTCCGCCGAGAATACCCTTCTCTTCGAGTGCCTTGAGCGCTTTTTCCGCTAATCCGGCGGGTGTTCTGGTCACGAACTCGTGGAAGAACGGCGCATCCGGATACGCCGGTGCAAATCCTTCGATCTTGCCGAGTTCGGCTGCGAGATCATGCGCATTGTCATAGCATGCGCGCGCAACGTCCGCGAGGCCATGCGGCCCCATCGCGGCACAGTAGGCCGCGGCGGTCAGGGCGCAGAGCGCCTGGTTGGAGCAAATGTTGCTGCTGGCCTTTTCCCTGCGGATGTGCTGCTCGCGCGCCTGCAGCGTCAGCACAAAGCAGCGCTTGCCCTCGGCGTCCGCCGTCTGTCCGACGATACGGCCCGGCAGTTTGCGGATCATCTCCTTCTTACAGGCCATGAACCCGAGGAAAGGCCCGCCGAAGCTCAACGGGATGCCCAGCGGCTGCCCGTCGCCAATGGCGGCGTCCGCGCCGCACTCGCCCGGCGAGCGCAGCAGCCCCATCGCGGTCGGATTCATGCTGACCACGAGCTTTGCGCCCGCTGCATGCACGATTTCGGCGATGGCGGGTACATCCTCGATCACGCCGAAATAATTCGGCGACTGGAGGATGAGGCTCGCAACGCCGCCGGCGTCCAGCGCGGCTTTCAGCGCGTCAAGGTCGAGCCTGCCGTTTTTGTTCGGCACGATTGCGCTCTCCGCTTCCGCACCGTAGCAATAGGTATTCACGGTTTCGATGGATTCGGGGTTGAGCCCGCCGGCGAGCAGCGTGCGCGTTTTGTTGCGCTCGCGGCACATGGCGGCGGCTTCGGCGGCGGCGGTCGAGCCGTCGTAGACCGAGGCGTTGCCCGCGTCCATACCGCTGAGTTCGCAGAGGCTGGTCTGATACTCGAAGATCGTCTGCAAAATGCCCTGGCTGATCTCCGGCTGATAAGGTGTATACGCGGTGACAAACGCCTCTTTGGCGGCGACGCGGCTCACCACGGCGGGAATATGGTGCCAGTAGGCGCCCGCTCCGCGAAAGATCGCGTCGAACACGCGGTTTTTCCCCGCGAGCTGTTTCATCTGCGCCAGCGTCTCAAACTCCGAAACGCCCTTCGGCAGTTCGGCTACCGCTTCGGCGGCTTTTGCCCGCATGTCCTGCGGGATGTCGCCGTACAGGTCGCAGGCGGATGTGATGCATATCTTTTGCATCATCTCGCTTCGCTGGGTATCGGTGGACGGCAGAAAATTGCCCAAAGCAATCCCTCCTTTATATGACGGATGTATGGAATGAGGATCGTTGTTTTCTTGATCGTCAAACAGCCTCCTGTGATCAGGAGGCTGCCGGTTGCGTTACGCCTCGGCGCAGAAGGCTTCGTAAGCCGCCGCGTCCATGAGCTCCGCTGTCGCGGTCACATCCGTCACCTCGACGAGCCATGCACCGTACGGGTCGGCGTTGATCGACTCCGGCGCGGCGTCGAGCTCTTCGTTGACGGCGGATACTTTGCCGGTGACGGGGCTGAGCACCTCGGACACGGCCTTGACGCTCTCCACGTCGCCCAGGGATGCGTCCGCGGTCAGCGCGTCGCCCGGCTGCGGCAGGTCGATGAATACGATGTCGCCAAGAGAGGTTTGGGCAAAGTCGCTTAAACCTACGCGGTAAGCGCCGTTGCCGAGGTCGAGCAGCCATTCGTGGGATGCGGTGTACTTGCGGTCGTTGAGCAGATTCATGATAATTCCCTCCGTGTTCTTTCAATATTAAAATGAGAAAATAAAAACAGGACGCGCGAACCAAGTCGCGCGCCCCGTATCTGTACCTGAAAGATTCTTCCGCAATCGCTCAAATCGCCCTGCGGAATTGCCTCGTCGGTGCTGAAAAAACAGCTTTCCGAAGCTTCGTCGAGCATCGGTCCTTTTGCCTGAGAGTTTCCTGCGCAATCCCCTTCGGCTCTGCCCTTTGGCAGCCTCTCCCGATACCGTCATCCGAATATTCATTTTTATGCAGTCAGTGTATCGTATTACGAATACCCTGTCAACGCCAAACGGAGAAGTTTTTGCCGCCGCGCCCGCCTGTTTCCGCGCGCGCGTACCGTGCGAAAGTCACAAAAACGCCGGGATTTCCGTGTTGCAATGCCGCATTTCCTATGTTAATATGGTTTGATACTGGCGTATTATGCCAATTTAGCGATAGATTCATTGGAGGAATACATGGCAACCTTTGAAAAACTTGAGAATAACCGCGCAAAACTGACGATCAGTGTTTCACCCGAAGCGTTCGGCTCCGCCGTACAAAAAGCGTATCAGCAGACAGCCAAACGCTACAACGTACCGGGATTCCGAAAAGGCAAGGCCCCGCGCAAGGTCATTGAAAACATGTATGGCGAAGGCGCGTTCTACGAAGAAGCGTTCGAGCTGGTCTGGGGCGAGGCATACGACGCCGCGCTTGCAGAGCACAAGCTCACCGCCGTGGACAAGCCCTCTCTCGATATCACGACCATCGGCTCCGCGGAAGGCGTAGCGTTCACCGCAGAAGTGCAGTTAAAGCCCGAGGTCACGCTCGGCACTTACACGAAGCTCGAAGTGCCCGAACCCGATTTTGCCGTGAGCGACGAGGCCATTATGGCCGAAATCGAGAAGGAGCGCGAAAAGAACGCGCGCTTTATCGAGGTCGATCGCGCCGTTGAAAACGGCGACCGCGTCATTCTGGATTACTCCGGCAGCGTTGACGGCGAGAAGTTCGAAGGCGGCACCGCCGAGGACCAGTTTCTGGTCATCGGTTCCGGTTCGTTCATTCCCGGGTTTGAAGAGCAGCTCATCGGCCTGAAGGCGGGCGAGGAAAAGGACATCAACGTCAAGTTCCCGGACGAATACTCCGCGCCGCTGGCCGGCAAGGACGCCGTATTCGCCATCAAGATCAAGGCCGTACAGGTCAAAGAGCTGCCCGAGCTGGACGATGAGTTCGCCAAGGATATCTCGGACTTCGACACGTTCGAAGCGCTCAAGGCCGACAAACGCGCACAGATGGAAGAAAAAGCGGCCAAGAACCGCCAGAGCGCCATTGAGAACATCGCGCTGCAGAAAGCGGCGGACAACGCCATCGTCGACATTCCGGACGTGATGGTGGAACGCCAGATCAACTACATGCTGCGCGACATCGCGTACCAGCTGAGCATGAGCGGCCTTTCGCTGGAAGACTACGTCAAGTACACCGGCACCGATATGAACGGCCTGAAAGAGAGCTACCGTGCGGAAGCAACCGCCCGCGTCAAGATGCAGCTCGTCATCGAAGCCATCGGCGAGAAGGAAAACGTCTCCTGCACCGAAGACGACATCAAAGCGCTCATCGAAGAATACGCAGCCGGCAGCGGCAAAAGCGCGGAGGAGTTTGAAAAGACGCTTTCCGACGACGACCGCGAGTACATCAGTGACAACGCCGCAGCCCGAAAAGCCGTTAAGATCGTAACCGACAGCGTGGTCCTCGTCAAAGGCGAGCCCGCCGCCAAGAAATCCGCCAAGAAACCCGCCGCCAAGAAGACGGCCGCGGCCAAAGCGGAGGACGGCGCGGAGAAACCCGCGAAGAAGACAACGAAGAAAGCCGAGCCGAAGGAATAACCCAAGGCACATCACACACGGTCCCCATTAAGGAGGGAAAACGCATGAACCTCATCCCGATGGTCGTCGAGCAGACCAACCAGGGCGAACGCAGCTACGACATCTACAGCCGCCTGCTCAAAGACCGCATCATCTTCATCGGTGGTCCGATCGATGACGACACCGCCAACATCGTCGTGGCGCAGATGCTCTTTTTAGAGGGCGACGACCCCGACAAGGACATCAACCTCTACATCAACTCGCCCGGCGGCTCCGTGAGCGCAGGGCTTGCCATCTACGACACGATGCAGTACATTAAGTGTGAGGTGTCCACCATCTGCATCGGCCTCGCGGCGTCCATGGGCGCATTTCTGCTCGCGTCGGGCGCAAAAGGCAAGCGCAAGGCGCTGCCCAACGCCGAGATCATGATCCATCAGGTCAGCGGCGGCGCGCAGGGTCAGGCCACGGACATCAACATTCAGGCCGAGCAGATCCTCAAGATCAAGAAAAGGCTCAACGAAATCCTCGCAAAGCGCACGGGTCAGAGCATCGAGCGCGTCACGCAGGATTCGGAGCGGGACAACTACATGAGCGCCGAGGAGGCGCGCGCATACGGACTGATCGACGAGGTCTTTCCGCCGCGCAGGTAACCCGGAAAGGGGCAGGTTATGACTAAGATAGAAGAATCGTCCACTGTGCGCTGTTCGTTTTGTGGCAAGGCGCAGGAGGATGTTCACCGCATCATCGCGGGACCCGGCGTAAACATCTGCAACGAGTGCGTCGAGCTCTGCCGCGAGATCATTGAGGAGGACGTCGAGGCCGAACCCATCGACCTGACGAATATCCCCAAGCCGCTGGAAATCGTGCATCAGCTCAGCCAGTACGTCATCGGGCAGGATTCTGCCAAGCGCGCGCTGGCCGTCGCCGTGTACAATCATTATAAGCGCATCCACACACCCGCAAAAAAGGACGACGACGTAGAGCTGCAAAAGAGCAACATCATCATGCTCGGGCCCACGGGCAGCGGCAAGACCATGCTCGCCCAGACGCTCGCGCGCGTGCTCAATGTGCCGTTCGCCGTTGCGGACGCAACCAGCCTCACCGAGGCGGGCTATGTCGGCGAGGATGTGGAAAACATCCTGCTCAAGCTCATCCAGGCCGCCGATTACGACGTGGAGAAGGCCAGCAAGGGCATCATCTACATCGACGAGATCGACAAGATCGCCAGAAAAGGCGAAAACGTCTCCATCACGCGGGACGTCTCCGGCGAGGGTGTGCAGCAGGCGCTGCTCAAGATCCTCGAAGGCACCGTCGCCTCCGTTCCCCCGCAGGGCGGGCGCAAGCACCCGCATCAGGAGTTCATCCAGATCGACACGACGAACATCCTCTTCATCTGCGGCGGCGCATTTTCCGGCATCGACAAGATCATCGAAAAGCGCATCGGCCACAAGATCTTAGGCTTCGGCGCAGAGATCCAGAGCAATGTGCAGAAGGACATCGGCGAGACGCTCAAAAGCATCCTGCCGGAAGATCTGCTCAAATACGGCTTGATTCCCGAGTTTGTCGGGCGTATGCCGATCATCGTCACGCTGCAAAACCTCGACGAGGAAGCGCTCATTCGCATCCTTACCGAGCCGAGAAACGCGCTGGCGCGCCAGTATCAGCGTCTGTTTGAAATGGACGGCGTCGATCTCGCGTTTGACGACGAAGCGCTGCGCGCAGTTGCCAAAAAGGCCATCGAGCGCAACACCGGCGCGCGCGGACTTCGCGCCATCCTCGAGGACGTCATGCTCGACATCATGTTCGACATCCCCTCGCGTGAGGACGTCGGCTCCTGCCGCATCACCAAGGACGTCATCGACAAGTCCTGCCCGCCGCAAATTGCGGAAGCCACCCCCGAAAAGAAGGCGCTCAAGAAGCCCAAGCAGTCGGCATAATCAAAGCAACACCAAAAAGCGAACCCGGTCGGGTTCGCTTTTTTTATATCTTTCGCCCACACGGTTTAGAGTTGTCCCGTCACCGTCACGGTGGTAAACGTGCGGAGCGTGTGCTGCATGCGATCCCGCTTGAGCAGCGGCAGCACATTGCGAACGATCTCCACGCGCGTGATGCCCGTGAGTTCCATGAGCATCTCGGAGGCGTCCTTGATGCTCGGGCTCTCGTCAAACAGAACTTTGATCGTGTCCTCCCCTGTGAGCGTGACGCGCATCAACCTCGTAAACGGCGTTTCAATAAAATGCGAAATGATGTTGAGCGAAAGCTCGCCAGATTCCGCAATCTCCGTCTGCACCGCAAACCGCGTCTCAAACAAATCTCCGCGCTGGCTCAGCGTCGCCGCGGTATAGCCGTTCTCCGTGAGCAGAAAGCTGTGCTTGTGTGTTCCCTCCACCATCTCGATGGAAAGCGCGCCATCTCCCGCCTGCGAAAAGGCCATCTGCGTCAAGCCCGTTGTAAAATTGTTGTGCACGCTCTGCAGGATAAACGGGAACAACCCGCCGATGTTCTTTTCAAACGAGTAGACGCGCCCGTGCAGTTTTGCTGCCAACTCCGCCAGCGGCACGCTCTTGCGTTCAGTATTGTAGAACGGCGGGCGATATCGCGCGCTGAGCGCATGGATCGTGGTTTCCAGCGCATCCGCCGCGCGCGAGTTTTCCGGCAGCGGCTTGTCTCCCGCGCCGTCAAAGGCGGCGGTTACGTAGTCCATGACGCCGCCCTGCGCAAATAGGCGCGATGTGCCGCTAAAGAGCACCACCAGCGCGTTTTGATCCGGCAGGGCCAGCATATACTGCCCGAACGCGCCGTTAAACAGAAACGAGCCTTCCTTTGCGGTCATCCAGGTCTGGTGTCCGTAGCCGTAGGTGATTTCGCCGTTCGGGGTCGCAATCTGCGGGTGCGTTGCTTCCTCAATCCATCGTTCGGAAATCAGCCGCTTCTTGCCCCAGAACGAGGGCCAAACGCCTTTGTTCAGATAGAGCTGTCCGATCTTTGCGACGCTTTCCGGCGTCAGCGAAAGTCCCCAGCCGCCCTTTTCGGTGCCATTGGGGCAGGTCTCCCAATAATAGGACTCGATACCCAGAGGCTCATACAGTCGCGGCCTGAGATAGTCCGTGAGCGTTTCGCCCGTCTTGCGGCGCAGGATTGCGGCGAGCATATAGGTGTTGAGCGAATTGTACTCAAACGCGCTGCCCGGCTCAAACTTGGTCGGCGCATGCAAGAAGTCCCGCACCCAATCCGACCCGATCGCCGAACCCGCTTCGTTAAAATAGGAACCGGTGCTCATGTTGAGCAGCATGCGGACCGTCATGCGATGCGCGGGATGCGACTCCTGCTCCGGCGCATTGTCGGGAAAGATGTCGCAGAGGCGCTCGTCCAAATCGAGCCCGCCTTCGTCCACCAGCATACCGATGGCGGTTGCAGTGATGCTCTTGCTCAGCGAATACAGCTGATGCGGCAGTCGGTTGTCATAAGGTTGCCAGTTCGCCTCGGCAATCACCTTTCCGTTGCGCAGTATCATGATCTCGTGTGCCATTGCCGCCTCATCCGCATGGATGGTGTCCAGCAACGCGGTGATCGCTGTCGTGGAAATCCCCTCCCGCTCCGGCGTGCTGCGCGGCAGGGGCGATTTGTCCGGCAGCGGTTGAAACGCGGGCTTTTGCGGGCGGTGGCTGTAGACGTAGAGATTTTGCGTGTCCTGCGTGAGAAACCGCCAGATCATGTCCATCGCGCGCTTTTCCAGCGTGAGATCGACTTTGTCCAGCTCCTTGCGGAAGATGCCCCACTTGCGCCGCAGCGCTGTGCGCTCCATCCCCGCGAGCGCTTCATACCGCGCGTTGACCCGCTCCATCACCGCATTCCAGGATACGGGCGAAATAGCGCGTGCATTGGCGCTCATCTCGGCGATGGATTTCGGGTCGCCGAGGAATCCTTCGATTGCATCCGCCATGCTCTCAGCCGTGTCCGCGCAGGTCAGGCCGTTGACGCCGTTTTGGATCAGATCGCCCGGTGTGCTGCCCGCGACGGCCAGCGAAGGTGTGCCCTGCACCGCCGCCTCGCGCGTAGCGAGGCCTGCGCTGATGCCCTGCATGGGGCAGAGGCAAAGCGTGCTCTCGGCATATAGCCCGCCGAGCAGCTCTTCGTCCGAAATCTGGCCGAGGAACCGAACCGCTCCGATCAGACCGAGTTCTTTTACAACTGCGCGCGCCTGCTTTTCGCCCGGTCCGCCTCCTGCGATGAGCAGCTGAAAGCGAACGCCCCGTTGGCGCAGCAGCGCAGCCGCCTCGAACGCGAGCGGCAGGTTTTTCCGGTTGTCCAGACTGCCCGCAAACAGCAGCGCCGGCGCGTCGGTCAGGTGCAGCTCCTCGCGTGCGCGGCGGCGCGCGCCTTCGGTCGCGACATCCTGTCCCGTGCCGTTTTCAAAAACCTCCACATGACCGGTGAATCCGTGTTCGTTCAGAAACGCCCTGGCTTCCTCGCTCGGCGTCCAGATCTCGTCGCAGCGTTTGAAAAACTCAAACGCGAGCGCTTTCCCGATCTGATTCTGCCGCTCATCCCCGTTTGCCAACAGGAATTCACGGATATATTTCGCATGAAACGTGCCGACGAGCGGCGCGCGGTGCTTCTCCGCCAGGCGCAGCGCCTCCAGGCCGGAAGTGTCCGGCCCGTGCGCGTGTACAACGTCGAATGTATGCGCATTGACACGGGCGAGATAATGCATGTCCAGCGGCGCCAGCGCCGCCTTCATCTGCATCCCTCCGGGAACAGGCATCGCTAAATAGTCCAGTATCTCATAGGGGTAGCGCCCGCGGTATCCCTGTGTGACCATAGGCGTTATCACATATACTTCGTTTCCGAGCGCGCTCAACCCGCGCGCGTAAGCATCCACAACCCGGCTGACGCCGTCGTGAACGGGCAAGAATGAGTCGGTGCACTGTGCGATTTTCAGCATGTATCAAGTTCCTCCTCACCCATTTTAGCATAGCGTCCGTATACGCGCCAGACGCGTCTTTTTCAGATAAACCGGGTTTACGGCGGCGCTTGCGCATCGTATAATAGGACAAGTGCGGATTGCGGTCGTTTTATGCTGGCGATGCAGCGCCCGGTGTCCGCCCGCCAAAAGACAGACAGGAGAAGCTACCGCCATGGAATCATCCTACGACAAACAACAAACGATGTCCGAGTTTTTTCAACCACGCAAATCCCACCGCGTCTGGAAAATTATCCTCGCCGTGCTGCTCACCGCAATGATCATCGGCGCGGCATACGATTTCACCCGTCCCAAGGAGGATCCCGTTCGCATGTCCCTCGACCTGCCGTCCGGCACCTATTCCTATCTGGACGTGCTGCTGCTCTCAGACTGGATCTACGATGTTACCGGAGACGAGGATTATACCTTCTACGAAGCGATGGACCCCGAAGGCTACTGGTACATCATTTCGCTTGACCAGTCCAAGTACGACGAGCTTACCGTGTATACGGACGCATATTACGCTTATTATTCGGATAATTATGAAACATATTCCTATCCCGAACCGGTTCGCCTGACCGGCATGACGCGGTTGATCGACCACGACGACGTCGACCAGCTCGCCATCTATTACGAAGCCAGCAGCGCCCAGGTGACGGATTATTTCGGCGCAAACTACTTGAACGAGGGAGCAAGCAACCTCAACGACGGCGCGTTCTTTTATATCCTCGGTGTGTTCTTCTTCGGCCTGTTCTTCCTCGTAGTCGTGCTGCAGGACGGCGCGGTCGCAAAAAACTTACGCAAAAGTGAAGCGCGCCTCTATGAGCGCGGTAAATGGGATGACGCCGAGGACCAGTTCCTGATGAACGACACCCGCCGCTATGAGAAGATGCGGCTCGTGCTCTCGCGCGACTTCATCTACGCAGGTGTCAGCGGCAACGTGCTGCCCTATGAGGACGTCGGCTGGCTCTATCTGCGCAGGCAGCGCAGCTACGGCATCACGGTCGCAACCCAGCTCGTCGCCGGGCTCAACAACGGGAAAACAGTGTTTCTCTCCGGACGGGCCGCCAATGAACAAACGCTGCTGGAGGTCGCGCAGGCGCTGCATGCAAAGAATTCGGACTGCCTGATAGGCTATACGTTTGAAAACATCAAAACCTATCGCGCACGCGTCAAAGAATATAAGCAAAACAATCCGAAATAACCCGTTTTTTCAGGGTTTCGCAACGAGGCGGCATATGCCGCCTCGTTTTTTTGCAGCCTGCTGGCGCAAATAAACACCGACGCGAATAAAGACAATTCGATTTCACGTTGTGTTAACATCAGTTACATCATATCGTGTTGATTTGTCATCCGCGATAGGGTATATTGAAAGCACAAATTCGTCCGTGGCGCATCCGCGCCGCCAAATATGATAAAACGAGGGCTGAAACATTGGAAACGAAAAAAATGGATCGCCGCGTCCGCAAGACCCGCATGCAGCTTCGCACGGGGCTGACGCAGCTCATGCACGAAAAAGCCGTCAAGGACATCACCGTCCGCGAACTGGCGCAGTTGGTCGACATCAACCGCTGCACCTTTTATCTGCACTACCGGGATATCTATGACATGGTGGAGCAGGTGGAGCAGGAGGTTGCCACAGAGTTCGAGAACATGGTCAACGCGCATCCGCCGGAAGAGCTGGAGGAGAAACCGATCAACCTGTTGATCGATCTGTTTTCGTTTTTCCATGCCAACGCGGATCTTTGCTCCGCGCTGCTCGGCGGCAACGGCGATATGTCGTTTGTCAATAGGCTCATCGCCCTGCTCCGTGAACGCGTTTTGGAATTCTGGCATCTGGAGCAGCGCAAGGATCCCGATCAGTACGATTATTATTTCTCCTTCCTTGCCTCCGGGTTCATGGGCGTGATTCGGGAATGGTACGCCAACGACATGGCCGAGCCGATCCCGCAGATGGCGTCCATGGCCGAGCAGCTCATTCTCTACGGCCTGCGCAACTGATACGCGTGTTCACGCTGCGTTTATGATTCCCGTATAGATTATGTACAGGAGTATTATTTTCGTTATCACGAATAGAAAGAGAACCTCACAACATGAAAGAACATACACCCTCCAAGAAGCCAATCTTCTACTACGCCATGCTGGCGATGATCGCTCTGCTGATGCTCAACGCCTTCGTGTTCCCCGCGCTGACGCAGCAGGAGGTTGTGGAAGTCGGCTACAACGAATTTCTCACCATGGTGGACGCGGGAAAGGTAACCGAGGTCGCCCGCGACGAAACAACACAGACCATCACCTTTACAAGCGAACAAAACGGCGAAACGCTGTATTATAAAACAGGCATCTGGCCGGACGACACGCTCGCCAACCGGCTGGACAGCGCGGGTGTACCCTTTGCCGCGAATATCCCGACGCAAGCCTCGCCGCTGACGAGTTTCCTGGTCAGCTGGCTGCTGCCGATTATCATATTCGTCGCCCTCGGACAGTTTTTGATGAAACGCATGCAGAGCGGCATGCCGGGCGGCATCGGCAACGCACTCTCGTTTGGCAAGGCCAACGCAAAGATCTATGTGGAGGCGCAGACGGGAAAAACCTTTAACGACGTCGCCGGGCAGGACGAAGCCAAGGAAGCGCTGCTGGAGATCGTCGACTTTTTGCACAATCCCGACCGCTATGCCGATATCGGCGCAAAGCTGCCAAAGGGCGCGCTGCTTGTCGGCCCTCCGGGCACCGGTAAAACGCTGTTGGCAAAAGCCGTCGCAGGCGAGGCCAGTGTTCCGTTTTTCAGCATCTCCGGTTCCGCGTTCGTCGAGATGTTCGTCGGCATGGGCGCGGCAAAGGTGCGCGACCTCTTCGCGCAGGCAGAGCAGAAAGCGCCCTGCATCGTGTTCATCGATGAAATCGACACCATCGGCAAACGCCGCGATATGGCGCTCGGAGGCAACGACGAACGCGAGCAGACGCTCAACCAGCTGCTCACCGAGATGGACGGCTTCGACGCGCGCAAAGGCGTCGTGATCCTCGCGGCGACGAACCGCCCGGATTCTCTCGATCCCGCGCTGCTGCGCCCCGGCCGGTTCGACCGGCGCATCCATGTTGAGCTGCCCGACCTGAACGGCCGCACGGACGTGCTCAAAGTGCATGCGCGCGGCGTCAAAATCTCACCCAATGTCAACTTCGAAGCCATCGCCCGCGCGACGAGCGGCGCATCCGGCGCGGACCTTGCCAACATCCTCAACGAAGCCGCGCTGCGCGCCGTGCGCATGAAGCGCGACACCGTGGAGCAGGCGGACCTCGAGGACAGCGTGGAGGTGGTCATCGCCGGCTACGCGCGCAAGAACGCCGTCATCACGCCCAAGGAAAAGCGGATCGTCGCCTATCACGAGATCGGGCACGCGCTGGTCGCCGCAACGCAGGCGGAAAGCGCGCCCGTGCACAAGATCACCATCGTGCCGCGCACGAGCGGCGCGCTGGGCTATACCATGCAGGTGGACGAGACGGAGCGTTTCCTGATGACCAAGGAAGAGGCGGAAAATAAGATTGCAACCTTAACCGGCGGCAGAGCCGCCGAGGAAGTCGTGTTCGGCTCCGTGACAACGGGAGCAAGCAACGACATCGAACAGGCGACGCGCATCGCCCGCGCAATGGTCGTTCGCTACGGCATGAGCGACGCATTCGGCATGGTCGCGCTGGAGTGCCAGAACAATCCGTATTTGAGCAGCGAGGGCGCAATGACCTGTTCCTCGGACACCGCGGCACGGGTCGACGCGGAGGTGATCTCCATCGTAGAGCGTGCGCACCAGCGCGCAAAGCAGATCCTCAAGGAAAACGAAAACGCGCTGCACAAACTCGCCTCGCACCTGCTCGAACGGGAAACCATCACCGGCGAAGAGTTCATGTCGCTGCTGAAGGAGTTCTCGGGCGAACAACCGGCCATCGCAGGCGCATAAATCCACACATACGGTCAGGACGGGGCATAGCCCCGTCTTTTTTTCAAAAAAATGTGAACATATTGTAGAAGCGCGCGCATGCGCTTGAAAACGCGTGGAAAGTGTATTATTCTGAATTAGCACTCGGTTCATTCGAGTGCTAAAAACGAATCGAAAAACTCGATACGGAGGCGCAATATCCATGGCAAAAAAACAGTTTAAGGCGGAATCGAAGCGTATTCTTGACCTGATGATCGACAGCATCTACACCCACAAAGAGATTTTCCTGCGCGAGCTCATCAGCAACGCAAGCGACGCGATCGATAAACTCTACTTTCTCTCGCTGACCGACGACAAGGTGGGAAAGAACCGCGAGGATTTTGAAATCCGCATTTCCGCGGACAAGGATCAGCGCACGCTCACCATCTCCGACAACGGCATCGGCATGACGAAGGAGGAGCTGGACACCAACCTCGGCACCATCGCAAAGAGCGGCACGCTCGCGTTTAAAAAGGAGCACGACACCGGCGACGCGGTGGACATCATCGGCCAGTTCGGCGTGGGTTTCTATTCCTCGTTCATGGTAGCCGAGGACGTAAAGGTTCTTTCGCGCGCCTACGGCAGCGACGAAGCCTGGCTCTGGGAGAGCGCCGGGCGGGACGGCTACACGCTCACCCCGGCGGAAAAACCGGACTGCGGCACCGTGATCACGCTTGTGGTCAAGGCAAACACGGACGATGAGAACTACGACCGGTTCTTAAGCCAGCATACGCTCTCCTCACTCGTCAAGCAGTATTCGGACTATATCCGTTACCCCATCCGCATGCTGACGGAGCACACGCGGCCAAAGAACGGCGACCCGGGCGACACGGAGACCGTTACAGAAGACGAAACGCTCAACAGCATGATCCCGCTCTGGAAAAAAACCAGGAGCGAGATCAAACCGGAGGAATATAACGAGTTTTATAAGAGCAAGTTCCATGATTTCGACGACCCGCTGCTGACCATCCACTTCAGCGGCGAAGGCGTGGTCAACTACGACGCACTGCTGTATATCCCGAAAAATCCGCCGTACGACTTTTACGCAAAGGAGTTCCAGCGCGGCCTTCAGCTCTACTCCAGCGGTGTGCTGATCATGGAGAAAAACGCGGACCTGCTGCCGGACTATTTCGGTTTTGTCAGCGGTCTCGTGGATTCAAGCGATCTTTCGCTCAATATCTCGCGCGAGCTGCTGCAGCATGACCGCCAGCTCAAGACCATCGCCGTCACGCTCAAAAAGCGGATCAAAAGCGAACTCAAGAAGCTCATGGACAACGACCGCGAGAAATACGAGGCGTTCTACAAAAGCTTCCGCCTGCCGATCAAATACGGCCTGTACAGCGACTACGGCATGAACAAGGACTTCCTCTCCGACCTCGTGCTCTACCACAGCGCAGCCGAGAACAAGCTCGACTCGCTCAAAGAGTATGTGGACGCGATGAAGGAAGACCAGAAACACATCTACTACGCCTGCGCCGAAACGATTGAGCGCGCCATGAAGCTGCCGCAAACCGAACGCGTGCGCGAGCAGGGCTATGACATCCTCTGCATGACGGACGATGTGGACGAGTTTGCCGTGCGCATGCTCAACGCCTACATGGAGAAAACCTTCAAGTCCGTTTCGGACGCAGACCTCAACCTCGTTTCCGACGAGGAGAAGCGCGCGCAGGAGCGCGCCCAGGAGGAGCACAAGGATATTCTGGCCGCGCTGAAGACGGCGCTGACCGGCAAGGTGAAGGACGTTCGCCTGAGCGACCGGCTCAAGAGCTCCCCCGTCTGCCTGACGAGCGACGGCCCGCTCTCCATCGAGATGGAGAAGGTGCTCGCCAGCATGCCGTCGTCCGACGGTTCGGTCAAGGCCGAGCGCGTGCTGGAGATCAATCCGACGCACCCTGTGTTCGAGGCGATCGCAAAGATTCCGGCCGACGACGCACGAGTCGAAAAATACGCGGCGTTGCTCTATGACCAGGCGCTGCTGATCGAGGGACTGCCAATCGACGACCCGGTGGCGTTTAGTAACGCCGTCTGCGAATTGATGGTATAACGACAACACAAAAAAACGGCGGGCTGACCGGCCCGCCGTTTTTTGTTTGCATCGTGCTGTTATTTTTGATCTATCTTCCTGGCGCGGTTGATAGCCGAGAGGATGCCGCGCAAGGGCGCGAGGCTGATGTTGCCGGAGATGCCGACGCCGAACACGTCTCTGCCATTTAAATCGCGCAGCTGGATGTATGCCACCGCCTTGGAGTCCGATCCGCTCTGCACCGCGTGTTCCTTGTAGTCCACAAACGTGAAGCGGTCCATCTTCTGCCCGCGGATCGCGTTGAAGAACGCGTCGATCGGGCCGTTGCCCTCGCCGGAAACGTTGAACACCGTATCCCGGTGCGCCAGCGTGCCCGTAAACGACACGTGCGAGTTGCCCTCTTCGTCCGTCGTCTCCGAAAACACATGGCTCATCAGCCGGTATGGCGCGCTGATATCCACATATTCCGCCCGGAACAGGTCGTAGATGCGATCCGGCTTGAGCTCCTTGCCGACACGGTCGGTCTCCTTTTGCACCACCGCGCCGAACTCCGGATGCATAGCCCTTGGCAAATCATAGCCGAAGTTCTGCTGCATGATAAACGCCGCGCCGCCCTTGCCGGACTGGCTGTTGATGCGGATGATCGGCTCATACTGCCGCCCGACGTCCGCCGGATCGATGGGCAGATACGGCACCTCCCAGAGTTCGCTTTCGCTCTCCTGCATGTATTTGAAGCCCTTGTTGATGGCGTCCTGATGCGAGCCGGAGAACGCAGTGAACACGAGCTCGCCCACATACGGCTGCCGCTCGCCGATCTTCATCTTGGTCACGCGCTCGTAGACCTCGCGGATGCCGTTTACGTTGGAAAAATCCAGCTCCGGGTCGACGCGCTGGGTATACATGTTCATGGCAAGCGTCACGAGGTCCACGTTTCCGGTGCGCTCGCCGTTGCCGAACAGCGTGCCCTCGATGCGCTCCGCACCGGCTAAAAGCCCCATCTCGGCGGTCGCGACGCCGCAGCCCCTGTCGTTATGCGGGTGCAGCGAGATGATCGCGTTCTCGCGTTTAGGCAGCTGATTGATGAAATATTCGATCTCGTCGGCAAAGTAGTTGGGCATGCAGTTCTCCACCGTGGACGGCAGATTGAGGATGACTTTGTTTTCCGGCGTCGCGCCGAGCTCCTCCATCACGCGCTGGCAGATCCGCACGGCGTTGTCCATCTCGGTGCCCATGAAGGACTCGGGCGAATACTCATACCTGAGGTTGACGCCGGATGCGATCACGGGCGCGGCAAGTTCGCGGATGAGCTGCGCCGCCTCGACGGCGATCTGGATGATGCCGTCCATGTCCATGCGGAACACCACCTTGCGCTGAAGCGTGGAGGTGGAGTTGTAGAAGTGCAGAATGACGTTTTTCGCACCCTGAATGGCCTCAAACGTCCGCTTGATCAGGTGTGCGCGCGCCTGCACGAGCACCTGGATCGTCACGTCGTCCGGGATATGCCCGCCTTCGATCAGCGCGCGGATAAACTCAAACTCGGTTTCCGAAGCGGACGGAAACCCAACCTCGATCTCCTTGAGCCCGATATCGGTGAGCGTATGAAACAGCTCCAGCTTCTCCTGCACGCTCATCGGGTCGACGAGCGCCTGGTTGCCGTCCCGCAGGTCGACGGAGCACCACACGGGCGCTTTTGCGATCTGTTTGCCCGGCCATGTGCGTTCTGGAAAGTCGATCGGCACAAACGGCACATACTTTTCAAACGAGTTTTTCATGTTTTCCATTCCTCCTGTGTCTGGCGGCCGGAGACGAAAAAAACCCCCGACCAAATCGTATTTGGTCAGGGGCGTGAATTTACGCGGTACCACCCTGGTTCGACCGCCGGTTTCCCTGACGATCCTCTACAGCCTCCAACAAGGCCTCGACCGGTAACGGGGTCAATCGTTGCGCCCTAACGTGTTGTTCAGGCGTAAAGCTCCGGGATGAGCCATACACATGGTCCGCCGCACCGGCTTGCACCACCCGCCGGTTCTCTGAGCGGAAGAGGCCATGTCTTGTTCCCTTCGTCGCTTTTTTAGGTATATGATATATTGTTTGCTATTTTAGTCGATTGCAACGCGGGTGTCAAGTACAAATTTCGGAGCATATGCCGGAATTCGCGGCTTCGGAAGCGATTGTTCTTGCTTTGCATTTTACAAACGGATAAAATAATTGTGTATGGCCATGATTGATGAAATACGGCGCGCAACGAAACCCAGCGTTTCCAGGAACCCGCGCCAGCTCTCTCCGCTTGCGCTCGCGCAAATCGGAGACACGGTGTGCGATCTCTATGCGCGCACCTATCTAAACGACCAGTTCGCGCGCTCTCCGCGCGAGCTGCACCTCGCCGCGAGCAAGTTCGTCTGCGCGGCGGGACAGGCGGCGGCATATCGCAGGATGGAGCCGCTGCTGACTGAGGAGGAAGCTTCCGTCTTCCGCCGCGGGCGCAACGCGCACAGCGGCATCGTCCCCAAGAATGCCTCCGCCGCGGACTACCACACGGCGACGGGACTTGAGGCGCTGATCGGCTGGCTGTTTTTAAGCGGCGCGGACGAGCGGCTGGGCGAGCTGATGGCGCGCTATTTCCAGACGGATGAAACACCCGTTTGCTGATGGCCAACGACAAAAACACTATTTTACGATTGAAATGAGGAATATTTTCCATGGCGCAGAATCAAAACAGCTCCGGTCGGGACGGCCGGGGCAAGGCTCCCTCCTCCCGCTCCAGCGGCGGACCAAAGGGCGGCTATAAAAAGTCCTACGGCGACAAACCGCAAGGCAGCTACAAGAAGTCTTACGGCGACAAGCCGCAAGGCGGTTATAAAAAAACCTACGGCGACAAGCCCGAGGGCGGTTATAAAAAAACCTACGGCGACAAGCCCGAGGGCGGCTACAAGAAAACCTACGGTGACAAACCGCAGGGCGGTTACAAGAAGTCTTACGGCGACAAGCCCGAGAGCGGCTATAAAAAATCCTACGGCGACAAGCCTGAAGGCGGCTACAAAAAGTCTTTCGGCGACAAGCCGTATGGAAAAAAACCCTACGAGAAGAAGCCTTACGGTAAAAGAGACGCCTACACCGATCGCCGCGCGGAGGACACCCGCCTGCGCGACCGCCACGCGGAAGAAGACGAACCAGCCGTAGAACCGAACGAACTGCCGTTTCTCATTCTCGGCCGCAACTCCGTGAAAGAAGCGATCAAGAGCGGGCGCAGCATCGATCGCATCGAGGTTGTCGGCGAGCCGGACGGTTCCCTGCGGGAAATCCTCGGCCTCGCGCGCGATCGCAAGCTCGTCATCCGAGAAGTGGACAAGCGCCATCTCGACGAAATCTGCCTGCCCTTCGGGCACGGCGGCAAGCCCGGCAACCATCAGGGCATCGTCGCTTACGCGGCTGGTGTGGAATACTGCAACGTTGCGGACATCCTCGCGCTCGCACGGGAGAAAAAAGAAGACCCGTTTGTCATCGTGCTCGACGGCATCATGGATCCGCATAACCTCGGCTCCATCATCCGCAGCGCGGAGTGCGCGGGTGCGCACGGCGTCGTGATCGGCAAGCGCAGGAGCGCATCCGTCACCGCGGCGACCGTCAAGGCCAGCGCAGGCGCGACGGAGCACGTCAAGATCGCCCGCGTGGTGAATATCCCCTCCGCGCTCGACGAACTCAAGCGCGCAAAGCTCTGGGTCGCAGGCGCGGACATGACGGGGCAGCCCATGGACAAACAGGGCCTCAACGGGCCGCTCGCGCTGGTCATCGGCGGCGAGGGTGCGGGCTTAAGCAAACTCGTTTCGGACAAGTGCGACTTCCTCGTCGCCATTCCGCAATTCGGCAAGATCGGCTCGCTGAACGCGGGCGTTGCCGCGGGTGTGCTCATGTTTGAGAAAAAGCGGCAGGACAAGGCCTGAATGACAAAGTACGAAGCGCTTGCGGACGAAGAACTCCTGCGCCGCCTGCGCGACGGGGACGCGCGCGCCGAGGAAGCGCTGTATGCGCGCTACAAGCAGGTTGTGCGCAGCAAGGCGCGCACGTATTTCCTGATCGGCGCGGATCGCGAAGATATCATTCAGGAAGGCATGATCGGGCTGTACAAAGCCGTGATGGATTATCAGGTGGACAAGCCGGCGTCGTTTCGCGGGTTTGCCGAGCTCTGCATCACGCGGCAGATCATCACCGCCATCAAGGGCGCGACGCGCAAGAAGCACATGCCGCTGAACACCTATATCTCCTTCAACCGCTCCGTCGGCGAGGGGGACAGCGAACGGCCGCTCATCGACGTGCTCACCAGCACGCGCATCAGCGACCCGGAGGAGGTGCTCATCGGCCGCGAGAACTATGCGGCTGTGGCGGACAGCATTGAGCATTCGCTCAGCAAACTGGAGCGCAGCGCGCTGGGATTCTATCTGGATGGATATTCCTATCAACAGATTGCGGACGCGCTGCAAACCACCACAAAGAGCGTTGACAACGCCATCCAGCGGGTAAAGAAAAAGCTGGAAGCGCGATTAAGCGAGATGAAGTAAGCAAAAATAATAAAACGGGATGGCGAATGCCATCCCGTTTCTGTTATATGGTTTTAGTCGATATAATACAGCGGATTATGCGGAACTCCGTCGACGATGAGCTCATAGTGGAACACCGGTTTGCCGCCGTCCTCGTCCGGCGCGAGCGTGCCGACTTTGTCGCCAAGGAACACGCGTTGGTTGAGTTCCACCTGCACGTCCTGCAGGTGCGTCAGCCTTGAGACAAACCCGTTTCCGTGGTCGATGTCCACCACAAAGCCATATGCGCCGCGTTCGCCGCAGTATACAACGACGCCCTCGCCGGGTGCGACGATGTTCGTGCCCTCGCTGTTGGAGAGATTCAGCCCGTAATTCATCTTTCCGTTGATATAGCCAAAGAAGCTGACGACCTGCCCGCGCATCGGGTAGCCGAGTTTGAGTTCCCCCTTGCTCTTGCCCTCCGGGCCTTCCAGTCGCTCCGGCGTGCCGGACGTGTCCTTCTTTGTATACGTGCCGGTGCGCACGATCGTCGCGCGCGCGTCGTGCAGCGTTTTCGTCACGGGCGTGCCGGTCTCAACCAGCGTACCCGCGCGATAGACGGCCTGCGCGCTCGTCTGTGTGACCGCGCCCGCGCCGAGCTGGGTGATGATGCGCGCACCCTTCGGCAGCGCGTCCTCGGCGGACTGCACGACCTCCGGGCTCGCTTCCTGCGTCTGCGTGCGCAGCGTCGTCAACCGAACCGGCACGAGCGCGGGGTTCTGGCGCAGCAGTTCAAGCGCCTCGCCCGCTTGCAACGGCTTTTCATACGGGTCGGCTGCGGTTAAAATCAGCTCGCAGTCGAACCGCACGGAGATAAACTTTTCCCCTTCGGGCGCTGTCGCGCTGCTGTTGAGGTATTCCCAGAGGATCTGCTTGGCCGCCAGCTCCGAGTAAAAGGTCATCGCCGGTACGCGGTCGACCAGCAGCGTTACGGTGTTCTGGTAGGAGATCGGAGACAGCGTCGGCTCCGGCGTGGGCTGGGACGCCTCTATTCGAACCAGTTCCGGCTGAACCGCCTGCATCACCACAGGGCCCGTCTGCTCCTCCGGTTGGCTGGCGCGCAGCACGCCGACGGCGCCGAGCGTGATCAACACGCCCGCCGCCGCAAGAAGAAAGATTCGGTTGAGGAGCTTTTTATCCAAGGTTTCCCGTTTTGTTCCTTTCCGGTCCGGTCAGGGTGTTAACCAACCTTGACGTAGGACGCGTAGCAATATCCCTTTGTACCGCCGTAATCGACATAACACCAGCCGTTCGCGGTCGAGTAAATCGTCACCGTTGAGCCCTTGTCCATCGTGAGCAGGATCCTCGAGCCGGAACTCGTAGACGGCTGCTCCCTCAGGTTGAGCCTGCCCGTGACCACGCCGGTCACCGTCACCGGTTTGATCGGGGCGGTCATGGTGACGTATTTGGCGAGCGTATATCCGGTCAGGTCGGCGGAAGGAATCACAATCTGATACCAGCTTCCATAGGACCCCATAACGCGCACGCTCGTAAAGCGGCTGAGTTTACCAAGGCTGTTATAGCGCGTGTCCGGTCCCTTGCGCAGGATGATGCCGGAGGCGTTGATATAGCCGTCGCTGGACGAAACGCCCGCGCTGCTGTAGTTGCTCAACTGCGTCAGCGTGATGTATTTCGCGTAAACATATCCTTCCAGACCGCTGGATTTCACGCGGACGTGATACCAGGAGCCCGTCTTTTCATAGATATCGAGCGCGGTGTGCTTCAACAGCCTGCCGTAGCTTCTTGTGGAGGTGCTGGAACCTGCGCGGATGTTCACGCCGTCGGCGTTGATTTCACCCGCCGCTGTGAAGTCCGGCTGCAGCGTCGGTCCCGGCACCGGCGTTGGCACCGGCGTCTCTTCCGGCAGGGTTGGCGTCGGCAATGGCGTCGGCTCCGATCCGCCCGTCTGCGACGGCGTCGCCGTCGGCGAGCCGCTCTGCGGGGTGCCCTGCGTCACAATGACATACTTCTTGATGACAAACCCGTCCTGACCGGTCGACACGACTCTGACCTTATACCAGCCGTCCACCAGACCGTAGATGCCCAGCTGCGTATCGTGCGAGAGCTGACCGATTGAAGAATAACTCGTGCCCGGTCCGCTGCGGCAGTTCACCGCGCTGGCGGAGATCTTGCCCTGCGCAATCAGGCCGGTGCCCGTGAGCTGGATATAGTCATAGCGGACGAATCCCGACCTGCCGTTTGGTGTCGTGACATAATACCACTCGCCCGATATGCCACCGAGCGTCACCTGCGTGCCGTCCGGAAGGATCTCCAGCGTGGTGCCGCTGGTCGAAGCGGCAGAGCGCACACTGACCGATCCGCCCTGTACAACGCCAGTGGATACGCTTGTCGGCGCTGTTTCCGGCTGCGTTGCGGCAACCGATTCCGGGAAGACATAGCTCATTGTGCCGAGTGTCGCGCCCGGATAATAGAACCCGAGGATTTCGGCGTAGCTCTTCCCGATGTTTGCCATATACTGCGCGCCGCGCTGGCTCATGCCGACGCCGTGACCATGGCGTGCGTGGTAGATATACCAGCCGCCGCTCGTCGGCGCGGCATAGAAAATCTTGAGTGCCGTCGATTGGTACAACCCCGCCGCAACCATGTCCGAAATCGGGAAACTGATGCTGACCTGGCTCGTACGCACCGTCTCGATCTCCGGCGTGGGGCTGGGCGTCGGGTCGAAGTCCGGCGTGGGACTCGGCGTCGGCGCAAATGTCGGCGTCGGGCTCGGCGTCGGGTCGGGCGCCGGTATCGGCGTTGGCGTCACGCCCTCCGGCAGCGGCGTCTCGTTTGAAACATCCGGCGTGGCCGTCGGCGCAAACGTCGGCGTCGGGCTCGGCGTCGGTTCAAACGTCGGCGTCGGGCTCGGCGTCGGCGCAAATGTCGGCGTCGGGCTGGGGATAAGCGCTTCCTCGAGGTTTGCGCGCACCGTTGCCGTCACGCTGACCGTGGTGTGGTTCAGGTCGTCCGGATAGCCGGCCGTACCGGAGGATACCACGCTGTCGATGGACTGTATACCGCCAAAATAGAAGTTTTTGGGAATCACGCCGCGCTCTGCAACCGCCGCCATGAGCCGCGCGTCGAGAAACGCGAACGCCGCGGTGCCCATCTCCTGTTCGCTGTAGCGCGAGGAGAGGAACACTTTCTCCACAGGAGTAATCGGGTTCATCAGATCGTACGGGTCCGCGCCGTAGTTATACGCGCCGTCGTAGATCGTGCTTGACCAGCGGTCGGAAGGCAAAATCATCCAACCACCGTTGCTCGCGGCATAGTAGCAATAGAGCGGTACGTTGTTGTAATACAGCACGGTACCCATGGTGGAATCCACGGCATGGATGACGTTCTGCAGCGTGGGGTCGTAGCCCTTGTATACCTGATCCGACGCGGTGTCCGTCAGGTCATAGGTTCCGCTTTTTCGGGTTTTGAGCAGCGCATAGCCCTTCGCCGCGATGGCCTGCGCCTTGAGCGCCTCGAGCGGGAAGGCGTTGTTCATTTCGTAACCGACCACGCCATAGAGATATTGCGAGAGCGGCACGCGGTTGATGATCGTCAGCTCGCCATTGCTGGCGGATATCGAAAAATTTCCGAGGTAATTGCGCGAACCCGCAGCGGTCCGGATCGTCAGCGATCCCGCGCTGCGCGCAAGATTCGTCCGCTCTATGACCGCTTCGCTGCCATAGTAGATCTGTCCCTCGTCGGAGTGTGTGATCGTAACCATGCTCCCGCTGGCGGATACGCTGAGCGTTCCGTCCGTAAACGTGCGCTGCGTCTGCGCGAGGACATAGGTTCCCTTCACCGGAATCGACATCGATTTGACCGACTGGGTGGAGAGCCGAACACGAATATATTTCACGCCGGAGTCCGCCGGCGCGGAGGAAAGCGGAACCGCGAGCATAAACAGAACCAGCGCTAAAAGAGCGGCGATTCCTCTGCGGGTCCGGATCGAACGTATCATGGTTTGTCCCCCAAAAGTCGATTCTGAACAACGGTGATGTAACAAACTATTCGTGATGTGATTGTATCGGATTCCCGCGCTCGTTTGCACCTGTTTTTTTGATTCTTCTCGGATTGTTCACTTTGCGGCAACAGCTCGTCTACACGTACGCCGCAGTCGGTGCGCCAGGACCGTTTACACGCTTTCGCAAACGCGCGCAAAAGGCAGATCCGAAAACGCTGGCAACGCGGCTTCGGCGGCTGACCGGTCGGGAAAAATGCCGAACACGGCGCTCCCGCTGCCGCTCATGCAGGCGGCTTTCGCCCCCGCTTCCAGCAGCCGCTGTTTCACGCGCCCGATCTCAGGCACGAGCTCGATGGCGGGCTCTTCCAGCGCGTTGTACAGCAGCGGGCAGAGCGCGTCAAGATCGCCAAGCGACAACGCTTTCAATGCGGCGGCGTTGTCCGGCATTTTGCGCGGCAGCTTCAGGAGCGAAAAGAGTTTTCTGGTGGAGACACCCTGCGCGGGTTTTGCGACAACGAGATGCAGCTTCATGCCGCGCACAGGCGTGAGCGCCTCGCCGATGCCTTCGGCGCGCTGCGTGCCGCCGCGCAGGCAAAAGGGCACGTCCGCCCCGACTTTGGCGGCAATCTCCAGCAGCGTCGGCTCGTCCAGCTCGCCATAGAGGCTCTGCAGGCCGTTGAGCGCCGCGGCTGCGTCCGCGCTTCCGCCGCCCAAACCCGCCTCGGCGGGGATGCGCTTGACCACGCGAATCTGCGCGGCGCGCCCCGTCAGCGCGCGATATGCCTCCGCCGCGCGGCGCAGCGTGTTGTCGTATGGCAGCGTCATGCCCGTTGCGGTGACGACGATATCCCGCGCGCGCTCGACTGTGACCGAATCGAACAGATCGATCGACTGCATAATCGAGTCCAGCGCATGATAACCGTCTGCGCGTTTATAGAGCACGCCGAGCGTGAGATTCAGTTTTGCATAGGCGCGCTGCGTTGTTCTGTCCATGGCTCACAGTATAGCAAAAACCCGCGTTTTCCGCCAGATGGACATGTGCCTCGCAACGGGTTTTTCGCTGTCGCTTTTATACGCCCTGTGCTATACTATAGTTTGTTTGAACTCAAAGGAGATTACCCAATATGTTGTTCTCGCCGTTGTGCAGCGGTTCCTCCGGCAATGCGTCCTACCTGGAAGCAGGCGGCGTACGCGTCGTGATCGACGCGGGCGTCACCGGCCGTCGCTTTGGTGAACTGATGTCGATGATCGACGTTTCGCCCGAAGGGCTGGACGGTATCCTGATTACCCATGAACACTCCGATCATGTCTCCGGTATCGGCGTGCTCTCGCGCAAGTACGATGTGCCCGTTTACGCTGCGGCGGAGTGCTGGGACAACATGCCCGCCAGCATCGGACGGATCGCGCCAAAGAATATCCGCGTGTTCGAGCCGGATCGGGAGTTTTATCTAAAGCAGCTCTGCGTGCACCCGTTTACGATTCCGCACGACGCGGCGCACGCCGTCGGCTACACGTTTGTCCACGGCGGCAAGAAGCTCTCCATCATGACCGACATCGGGCATGTCTCCACGCGCATGCTCGACGCGGTTGCCGGGTCCGATTTGATCCTGCTGGAGGCCAACCACGACGTGGACATGCTCAAGGCGGGCAGCTACCCCTATCCGCTCAAGATGCGCATCCTCTCCTCCAACGGGCACCTCTGCAACGAGGACGCGGGGCTGGTGCTGCAAAAGCTGCACGGCCGCGGGGTAAAAAATGCAATTCTGGGGCATCTCTCGGACGAGAACAACACGCCGGAGCTCGCGCTGGTCACCGTTCAGGCGCTGCTCGAGGAAGCGGGACTGCTGGAGAGCATGTTCGTCACGGTTGCGGACCGCTATCAACCCTGCGGATTGTTTGAACTATAGACATTTGATTTCTTTTTAAGAAAAGAATCGTTACCCAACCCCGCGGGTTGCTCGAACTGTAACGACGGTCGTATTTCCAAATATGCATCATGAAAATCAAAATCGCCTGTGTCGGAAAACTGAAGGATAAATTTTATCGCGAAGCCGTTGAGGAATATGCAAAACGGCTGAAGCGCTTCTGCGTGTTTGAAATCATCGAAGTTGCGGACGAAAAAGCGCCGGAGTCGCTCTCCGCCGCGGAGGAAGTGCAGGTGCTGGACAAGGAGGGCGAACGGCTGCTGGGGCGCATTCTGCCGGGCGAGTTCGTCGTTTGCCTCGCCATCGGCGGTAAAAAGTTCTCCTCTGAGGCGTTTGCGGATTTGATTCAAACCACGTTTGACCGCGCATATTCCTGCGTCACGTTCGTCATCGGCGGTTCGCTCGGCCTGAGTCCCGCCGTCGTCAACCGGGCGGATGTTTTGCTCTCCGTGTCCGACATGACGCTGCCGCACGGCCTCTGCCGCGTGGTGCTCGCGGAGCAGATCTACCGCGCCTTCAAGATCAACGCGCACGAGCCGTATCACAAGTAGCAAATCTCTTCCCAACTGTGCCACGATTTGTTTTCAATTTCATCCTGCGGCGCGCCTGCTGCGGTTTGACACGGCATTTCGAATCGTATATAATTATAAGCAATCAAATAGCTGAATCTTTCGTGTGCGGCACGGAAGAGCGGGAGAACCAATTTATGGGGTGAATCCGGCGATTGCGCCGGTAGGACAGCTTTCAGTCCGAATCCGTCAGCTAATCTCGTAAGCGTGGGAAGCAGAGCTTTTTTTGCGTCTATTCTTTCATGCGCTTGCGATTTCGCGGACGCATGATTTTTTTGTTGTATTACATGCGTTTCCGCACGGTTGGCAAGAAGGACCAACCCCTTTTACAGAGGAGGAATACGCATGATCAGAACAGCCGTATGCGGCGTTGGGCGCACGGGCAGCGAAGTGCTCCGCGCGGTACTAGACAGCAAAGAATTTCAGCTCACGGCCGCCTTCTGCAGCCCAAACAGCGAAAAGGCGGGCCGCGACGTCGGCGAGTTGCTCAACCGGAACGATACGGGCGTCGTCATCCGCGAAATCACGCAGATCGAACAGGCGCTCAGCGAGAGACCGGTCGACGTGGTGATCGATTTTTCCAACCCCGCTTCGACGCGGGCGCTGCTGCGCGCCTGCAAGAAAACCCGTGCTGCGGTCGTTTTATGCACGACCGGATACACGGAGGCAGAGATGCTCTGGCTGACCGAATTCGTCAAGCACAACAAACTCGGCGTGGTATTCGCGCCGAATGTGACGCTCGGCGTCAACGTGCTGCTCGCGGCGCTCAAGCTCGTCGCCCGCGCGCTGCCGGCGTTTGACTATCACATCACCGAGACGCATCACAACAAGAAGAAGGACATCCCCTCCGGCACGGCGAAAAAGCTCGCCGCCGCCATCGAGGAAGAGCTGCCCGAGGGCACGGCGGTTCCCATCGACGCCATCCGCGCGGGCGGTTACGTCGGCCTGCACACCGTCATGTTAGCCAGCGACTACGAGCGCATCTCGCTCTCGCATGAGTCGTTCAGCCGCCGGGCGTTCGTGGAGGGCGCGCTGGTTGCGGCGCAGTTCATCGCCGGGCGCATCGGCTGGTATGACATGGAGGACGTGCTCGGCATGCATATGGAGAATCCGGCAAAGGCCGACGCGGTATAATCTGTTTATCACACACAGTGTTTGACTTTTTTTCAGCGCGGGCGTATACTGGTAACTACTTTCGGGAAGACTCGGGAAGCAGTAGCGCCAGAAGCACATCCATCCCAGAGAGCCGCGCATTTAGCTGTGAGCGCGGCGGCGGATGACGGCGTGAAGACCGCCCGGCGACCGAATCGGGATCCGCCCGATACAGCGGACAAAAGCGCACGAATCCAATTCGTGAACACGGGTGGAACCGCGGTAGCAAGACTATCGTCCCAGGGCATTCAATGCTTTGGGACGTTTTTATTTGCTCCGGCAAAAACGCCGGACAGAATTACACGACAACCGACAGGAGGAGAAATCAGATGATCATTACATTTCCCGACGGGGGCAAACGCGAATTTGCCGACGGCATGACCGGCATCGAAATCGCGAAAGAAATCAGCCCGCGCCTTGCAAAGGCGACGCTGTCCTGCTCCATCGACGGCGCGCACACGGACGCGTTCCGTCCCATCACAGGCGACCATGAAATCAAGTTTTTCACGTTTGCGGACGAAAACGGCCGCTGGGCCTACCGGCATACAGCGAGCCACATGCTCGCGCAGGCGGTCAAGCGCCTCTGGCCGGAGACCAAGCTCGCCATCGGCCCGGCGATTGAAAACGGGTTTTACTACGACTTTGACACGCCGGAGACGTTCTCGCCCGAGGATCTCGGCAAGATCGAAGCCGAGATGGTGAAGATCGAAAAAGAGAACCAGAAGATCGAGCGCTTTGAGCTGCCGCGCGCGGAGGCCATCGCGTTTGTCGAAGAGCAGGGCGAGTCCTATAAGTCCGAGCTCATCCGCGACCTGCCGGAGGATTCGATCATCAGCTTCTATCGCCAGGGCGACTTTGTCGACCTCTGCGCGGGCCCGCACGTTCCGAGCACGGGCGTGGTGAAGAACATCAAACTCCTCAACCTCGCCGGCGCATACTGGCGCGGCAGCGAGAAGAACAAGATGCTCCAGCGCATCTACGGCACGGCATTTGAAAAGAAAGCCGATCTCGAGGCCTATGTCACCGCGCTCGAAGAAGCCAAGAAGCGCGACCACAACAAGCTCGGCCGCGAGCTGGAGCTTTTCACCACTGTGGACATCATCGGCCAGGGTCTGCCGATCCTGCTGCCGAAAGGCGCGCGGGTGATTCAGCTGCTGCAGCGCTTCGTCGAGGACGAGGAGCAAAAGCGCGGTTATATGCTCACCAAAACGCCGTTTATGGCCAAGCGTGAACTCTACAAGATCTCCGGGCACTGGGATCACTACCGCGAAGGCATGTTCATCATGAGCGACACGCCGGACATTGAGGACGAAAACGCGGAGGTTTTCGCGCTGCGTCCCATGACCTGCCCGTTCCAGTTTATGGCTTTTCTCAACCGCTCGCGCTCCTATCGCGACCTGCCGATGCGCTACAACGAAACCAGCACGCTCTTCCGCAACGAGAGCAGCGGCGAGATGCATGGCCTGATTCGCCTGAGACAGTTCACCATTTCAGAAGGTCACCTTGCCTGCCGTCCCGATCAGGTGGCGGAGGAGTTCAAGGGCTGCCTCGATCTTGCGAAGTTCATGATCGACACCCTCGGCTTTACGGACGACGTGAGTTATCGATTCAGCAAATGGGACGAGAACGACACGGATAAGTACATTGGCGACAAAGAAGACTGGGAATGCACGCAGGATATGATGCGGGACATTCTCAACGACCTAAAGGTGCCGTATCACGAGGCCGAAGGCGAAGCCGCCTTCTACGGACCGAAGCTGGATATCCAGATTCGCAACGTCTACGGCAAGGAAGACACGCTGATCACGATTCAGATCGACTTCCAGCTGGCGGAGCGCTTCGGCATGCAGTATATGGACAGCGACGGGCAGAAGAAATATCCCGTTGTTATCCACCGCACGTCCATCGGCTGCTACGAGCGCACGCTCGCGCTGCTGATCGAAAAATACGCCGGCGCGCTGCCGGTCTGGATGGCGCCGGTACAGGTGAAGATTCTGCCGATTACCGACCGCACGGCGGACGCGTCTGTCGAGATTCAAAAATCGCTCGAGCAATACGGCATTCGTGTGGAAACCGACTTGCGCAATGAGAAGATCGGCTTCAAGATCCGCGAGGCGCAGATGCAGAAAACGCCGTATATGCTCGTTATCGGCGACAAGGAGATCGAGCAGAACCTCGTCGCGGTTCGCTCGCGCAAGGACGGCGACCTCGGCACCATGACGCTGGACGACTTCCGCGCCAAACTGCTGGAAGAAATCGCGACGAAAGCGAAAAACTAAGAACGAGAGATACAAAAAGAGGGCGCATATGCGCCCTCTTTTTTGTACTAGAAAATCTGATTGATTAATCCCATCCAGAAATTAAAATAACAGCATTAAATTCATTGAACTCTAATATTAGTCCTAAAGAACTAATCGCTACTCTTGCTTTTGGTAATCATTTCTCTAGCTTTCGAAGCTCGGCCTTCCATAGTAATCCAAAAAATGCATGCTTCAATGAAACTTTTAAGATTTGATATATCCATATTATCCCATACTCGAATATAATGAGTTTCATCATTACCAATCCAAGTTGCTGCCGTAGCAGTAGCAACAATGTCTGGATGCTCTATGTAGTTACTAATACATTTTGCTAATGGTGTTTTTTTAATTGTTTCAGAATCGCTTGGGTTTTTTTTACACGCATAATCCTTAATTAAGAATTCCAGAGCCTTACGATAACCAACTCCTGAGATTTGGTCTAGGTTATATGCTTCAGCAGCTTGCGCTTGATTAAAGGTCTTTATAAAGTTTGGGGATGTATTCGCAATCTCATCTTCAAAAGCAGCCTCAATTGGTGTAATTGGACCATACGTTAATAACTTGCATTTGCTATCAGTACCGACCATCTTTTCATTTTTTACATAAAACAAGTCGTGACAACTTGGGCAAGTAAATACACATGAGACTTTGTTGGTAGCAATTTTATAAAGCACGTCATCTCTGGATGCAAATACTAATATAGGGTGGATTCGTGTATGACAAATAGGGCACTCGTTTGGTACTTCAATATTATATTCAATATTAGTTCCATATACCTTGCTTTTTACAATTGTATTTTCCATTTTACCCCCATGAATAAAAGTCAATTGAAGGTGAATGATCCTGAATGCTTGCATCACAAATAATATTGAATAGATAAGTTTGTTGAGATTAATTTAATATTATCACAACTTCATTACTTGTATTTTAACTATTTACTCTATGAATGACAAGAAATTTTCCTGTTTTTTGTAGTTGGCTTCAAAGCTACTGTAAGTAGTTACCTTTTAAAATAAACTCATCTGCCCCTCTTTCGACTCAAACGTCCAAAGATATTTGAACACATCGTTGGTCTTGTAGAGTATCCCGTGTTGTTTGCACTCGCGTTTGAAGATCTCCATCAGTTTTGCGTTGTTCGGGCTGGTGCACTCATACGCGTTGCCATACGCGCGAATATATTTCTGCTTGACCCCGGGAAACGCGCGGTCCAGCGCGGCGTAGAAATATTCCCGGTCACCTTCGCGCAGCGTCACCCCGAACCCGAAGCACAGAATGCCCTTTACCCCCGCGCGCACGCAATAGTCGAGCAAGCCCAGCAAGTTCTCCTCCGTGTCGTTGATAAACGGCAGAATAGGCGTCATCCACACCACCGTCGGTATCCCCGCCTCCTTGAGCGTCATCAGCATCTCAAAGCGTTCCCGCGTGCTGGAAACATGCGGCTCGATCTTTTTGCAGAGCGCTTCGTCATAGGTGGTCAGCGTGACCTGCACGACGCACTTGGTGCGCTCGTTGATCTTTTTGAGCAGGTCGATATCGCGCAAGAGCCGCGCGGACTTGGTCAATATCGCGAGGCCGAAGCCGTATCGTTCGATCACCTCGATGCTCCGTCTGGTGAGCTCCAACTCCATCTCCAGCGGGATGTACGGGTCGCACATCGAGCCCGTGCCGATCATGCCGCGGCTGCGCTTTTTCCTCAACTGGGATTCGAGAATCTTCACCGCGTCGCGCTTGACTTCGATGTCCTCAAATACATGGTCGATGTGGTAGCATTTACTCCGGCTGTCGCAATAGATGCAGCCGTGCGTGCAACCGCGATAGAGATTCATGCCGTTTTGCGGCGAGAGAATGGTCTTGTAGTCGGCATAGTGCATCGGCGGTTTATTCCCTCCTCTCGCATGTTTGTTTCAGTATAACAGATGAAACCTGACAAATATATGTCAGGTTTTATGTGTGCGTGTAAGCGGCAAAAAGTTCATCGCTCGTAACAGTTTGTTCGGCATATCTTCGCATTCTCTCCACACAGTTATCGTATCCTGTCGCCATGAAAAAAGATACAACCACAACCCGCTCAAAAAAGAAGCGCGCGCTTCTCGTCGTCGCCGCGCTGCTGCTCGCCGTCGTTCTGCTTCCGTTTGCCTTGAGCGCGGTTGTATGCGCCTCTGTCAAGGACCGGATCATCACGCCGGACGAAGCCGCCGCGCTGGACGCGGACGCAATCCTTGTGCTCGGCGCGCGCGTTTGGGACAACGGAAACCCAAGCGGCATCCTCGAAGACCGGCTCATCACAGGGATCGACGCCTACGAATCCGGCGCATCCGACCGCCTGCTCATGAGCGGTGACCACGGGCGGGAGGATTATGACGAAGTCAACGCCATGAAGGATTATGCCGTCGAGGCGGGCGTTCCCACCGATGCGGTGTTTATGGATCACGCAGGATTTTCCACCTATGAGAGCCTCTACCGCGCGCGGGATATCTTTCAGGTGCAAACCGTACTGATCGTTACACAGGAATATCACCTGTACCGCGCGCTGTATGTCGCCCGCGCACTCGGGCTGGACGCCTACGGCGTCGCCTCCGACCTGCGCACATATCCCGGCATGCCGCGGTTTGAAGCACGCGAAATCCTCGCGCGGTGCAAGGATTTTGTCTACACGCTCATCAAACCGCTGCCAACGTATCTCGGCGAGACGATCCCAATCTCGGGAGACGCCAGCCTGACGAACGGATGACGACGATGCATCAAAAAACGCCGCTTAGCGCGGCGTTTTTTTGTTTGATCAGATCGCGCGCTGATAGATCGCCAGCGCGTCCGCTTCGTAGATTTTTTGCAGTCCGCCGAGCGGGCGCTCCTCGCCGTCCAGCCCGTGGGTCGCCGCATGCGCAACTTCAGGCAGCTGCTTTGCGTCCACACCGAGCTTGACCAGCCGGCTCGGCAACCCCAGCCGCGAGAAGAACGTTTCCAAAGCGGAGATGCCGCTCTCGATGGTTGCGGCGACCGCCTGCGGCTGCTCCTCCTCACCCATAATGCGGATTGAGAAATCGAGAAAGCGCTTCGGGTTGGCGCGCCAGACGTGGCGCATCCACGCGGGCGTCAGCACCGCGAGCCCAGCGCCATGCGTCACACCAAAACGACAGGTGAGTTCGTGGCTGAGTTTATGGCAGGCCCAGTCCTGCGCCCGGCCGATGCCGAGCAGGTTGTTATGAGCGAAGGTTCCGCAGAGCGCAACCTGGCTCCATGCGTCGTAATCCGCAGGGTTTTGAATCAGCTTCGGCCCGAACTGCAACAGCGTGCGCAGCGTCGCCTCGCTCAGTGCGTCGATCAGCTCCGTATGCTCGGTGTTGGAAAAATACCGCTCGAAGATATGGCTCATCATGTCCGCAACGCCGGCGGCGATTTGAAACTTCGGAATCGTTTCATACAACTCCGGGTCGATGACGGCGAGCACCGGACGGAGCCATTCGCGGTTGTAACCGCATTTTTTCTTCGTCTCGTAATTGCTCACAACGGTGCTGTGGCTCGCCTCGCTGCCCGCGGCGGGAACCGTCAGCAGGCAGGCAACGGGAAGAGCACCCTTGGTTTCAATCTGCTTTTCATAAACATCCCAGATGTCGAGTTCCGGGTTCTTTAACCCAAGCGCAATGCCCTTTCCTGAGTCGATGACGGAGCCGCCGCCGACGCAGAGCACGAGCTCCACCCCTTCGCGCTTAGAGAGCGCAATGCCTTCTTTCACGAGCCCGATGTCCGGATTGGGTACCACGCCGCCGAGCGTGACATAAGACACACCCGCCGCATCGAGAGAATCGGTTACGCGCTTTAACAGCCCGCTTTGTTCAACGCGCTCGCTGCCGTAGTGCACGAGTACTTTTTTCGCCAGCGGCGCGATCTGCGCGCCGATCTGATCCGTTGCTCCTTTTCCAAAAATTAGGCGTGTCGGGCTGTAAAACTCAAAATTCAACATGTTTTGTATTCGCTCCCATATCAGATATGTTACGCGCATCCGCTCGCGGACCGCATTTCATTATAACAGGTTTCAAGACGACCGGGCAACAACCCTTGCTCTTGTGCGGGATTTCTTGCAAACGATTTTCATTATTGATATACTGTAAAAAAATACAAGTTATGATCGTGGAGGTAGAGCATGGAAAAGAAACCCGTGTCCGACGCGGCGAAAGCTGAGGCCGCGAAAAAGGCCGCCGCAGCCAAAAAAGCGGCGGAATCGAAAAAGACGGCGACGAAATCCACGTCCGTCAAAAAAGCTCCTGCTAAGGCCAAAGAAGTCGAAGAAGTTGCTCAGGAAGTCGAAGCCCCCGCAGGCGGTGCAGGCGGTTCCGTGAAAGGCTTGCGCATCGGCGCAATCATCCTCTGGGTGCTCGCGATCGCGGCGGAAGTCGGCGCGTTCTTCGCGTTCAGCTATGCGATGCGCAACCAGGCGCTGACCTTTGCGGATTTGGAAATGCAGCTGCTGGTCGGCGCGCTCGTGCTCGACGCGATCTTCTGCATCGTCGCCGCGCAGCTCTGGAAAAAAGCTAATCGGATCCGTCCGAGCCTCGCCAGCAGCAAGCTCGTTCGCACCATCTGGCACCAGCTCGGCGTGATCATGGTGCTCGTGTGCTTCCTGCCCATCGGCATCTTCCTGCTCGCGAAGTCCGACAAGCTCAATAAAAAGACAAAAACCATACTCATCGCGATCCTCGCGGCGCTGTTCCTCAGCGCGGGTGCGGCGTCCGTGGACTACAACCAGCCGAACGAAGCGGAAGTGCAGCAGTTGCAGCAGGCGGCGCAGGAAAACGCCGAAGGCGACGTGTACTGGACGAAATTCGGAAAGAGCTACCATTTCGACCCCGAATGCCCGTATATCGTGAACAAAACGCCGGTATCCGAAGGCGGCACGCTGCTCGCCGGTTCGCTGCAGGATGCGTTTGACGCAAACCGCTGGGATCCCTGCGACGTTTGCGCAGGCGGCGCGGAAGCAAAGCTAGAAGCGGCGGCGGAACAACCCGCGGATTAAAACCGAGTAAACAAAAAGAACTGCGAAAGCAGTTCTTTTTTTATGCCAATGCGGATTACAGGCCCTCCATAGTCGTCACTTTACATCCTTTGCTCTCATAATAGCGCAGCATTTCGTCGATCTTTCTTTTATCGTAGCTGGTGATGCAGTCGGATAAGACGGTAACGCCATATCCGGCTACTCGCATGTTGTAACAGGTCGATTTGACACAGGCGACCGCGTCCGCACCCGTGATGTAGAAATCATCAATTGCATTCTCACGAATAAACTCCGTGAACGCTTCACTGGTCAAAGCGTTTCCCTTGTACTTCGTGAAGATATGATTTGATACGATTTTCAAATCCGGGACGAATTTCGCTCCATGCGTTTCGTGTTTAAACGTCCGCGTTCCGGCCGATAGATTCTCGTGCCGGATATAGACGACATGAACCCCGTTCTCAACCGCCCAATCGATCGCGCGGTTGATGTTGCCGATGATATCTTTATAGTTCTTTGTGATATCGTTTTGAATATCGATAATGACCAGCGCTTTGTTCTGCATGTTATCTCCCCTCCTGCTGTTGTGTTGACTTCTCTTCTACTATACGCGGCAATTGTTGACAGCTTCATGGCAACAATCTATGATACAATCAAGAAAAGCCGGAAAGGAGCGATCGAATGAAAATCGACAGGCTGGTCAGCATCATATTGATCCTCCTGGAAAAAGAGAGAATCGGCGCGCAGGCGCTCGCGGACAGGTTCGAGGTTTCGCCCCGCACCATCTACCGCGACATAGACGCCATCAACATGGCGGGGATTCCCATACGCGCAACACCGGGCGCGGGCGGCGGGTTCGAAATCATGCAGCAATACAAAATCGACAAAAATGTCTTCTCCACCGCCGACCTTTCCGCAATCCTGATGGGACTTTCAAGCCTTTCCGATGTGATGCGCGGCGACGAACTGGTCAACGCGCTGGCGAAAGTGAAGAGTTTCATCCCCGCAGACCGGGCGAAGGATATCGAGCTGAAGACCAACCAAGTCCTGATCGATCTAAGTCCGTGGACGAGAAGCCGAACCGTGCAGCCGAATTTGGAAATCATCAAAACAGCCTTGCAGGATCGCCGGCTGCTCTCGTTTACTTATTTGGACCGCTCCGGAAACAGAATCGCGCGCGTCGCCGAGCCGTACCGGCTGGTATTGAAAGGGAATCACTGGTATTGGCAGGCATTTTGCCGTATGAGAAATGATTTTCGGCTGTTCAAGCTCTCCCGCACATCAAACCTCCAAATTCTGGAGCAGACATTCCCTCCACGGGATTGTCCCAAACCGCAGCTGGATGCTTCCGATATTGCGGCGTCCCTGCAAACGCGGATCAAGCTCCGCATCCACCAATCCATATTGGAACGAGTGCTGGATGACTGCAATGACGAGGATATTTCGCCGGACGGAGACGAGCACTATCTCGTGCGCTATCCGTTCATCGAAAACGACTACTACTACGGAATTTTGCTCAGTTACGGGCACAAATGCGAGTGCCTTGAGCCGCCGCGTGTTCGCGCGGAGCTGAAACGGCGCGCCGGGGAAATCTCCGCTCTATACCAAACCGATTGACGTTGCAGCCCAAGAGCAAAAAAAGAACTGCATAAGCAGTTCTTTTTTGCATTACCTTCCGGCAAACAACAAGTGGTTGCTTCTGCCCAGCATCTCGGGCTTTTCCGAGCAATAGAGATGATAGCGCACATATTGATCATAATCCGCGTCGCTCAGCGCATTGATTGCGTCCTCCATGAGCTCGCTCACGCCGTCGGACGCGATCTCCCGCAGGATGGCGACGCCGTTTTTTTGCAGCATGCCGCGCATCTGCTCCAGCATGAAAAACACAAACGGAAAATCCTCCACCTTGAATGATGCGTGGTCGTAGGTGGTTTCCGAGAAAAACGCCGGACGGTAGGAAAACTCCGTCAGCACCACCATGTCGTTGGAGATGAACGCAAAAAAGATCATACCGTCCTTTTTGCAGACGCGCTTTGCCTCGGTGATCGCGCGATTCCTGTCCGTCGCATCGGCGAGGTGATAGAGCGGGCCCATAAGCAGGACAACATCGAAGCTATCGTTTGCAAACGCGGAAAGATCCAGCGCGTTGCCCTGCAGCAGGCGCACAGGGTGCTCCGGCTTGATCTTCTTTTGAAACGCCGCAATATTCAAGGGAGAGAGTTCCACAGCGGTGACGTCATACCCCTGCTTCGCAAAATGTAGGCTGTATTCCCCCGCGCCCGCGCCGACGTCGAGAATGCGCGCGCCGGGGAAGAGCGCGGCTTCGATGGCGCGCACGTTGGTGATAAACTCGACCCGCGCCGCCTTGCTGCGGTTCAGGCGGGAGTCCTCATTGAAGATTTCGTAGGTTGCCGCGGTGCGCTCCGCTTCGTTTTCAATCGTCTTGAGCGTCTCAAAATCCATCTTTGCATCCTCCGTTTACACAAAAGCGAGAGAAATTCTCCCGCTTCTGCCTGCATGATTTCGTCTGCCTGCGTGTGTTTCATACATCGCATACAGCATTTCTTACCTTATCGAATCTCCGCCTTGTTCCTAAAATAAGGCCTGAGCGCCTCGGGAATCGCGACGCTGCCGTCCTCGCGGAGATTGTTCTCCAGAAACGCGATGAGCATGCGCGGCGGGGCGACGACGGTGTTGTTGAGCGTATGCGGGAAATAGTTGCCCGTCTCCTTGTTTTTCACACGAATACCGAGCCTGCGCGCCTGCGCATCGCCAAGGTTAGAGCAGCTGCCAACCTCAAAATACTTCTGCTGACGCGGGGACCAGGCCTCCACGTCCACACTCTTGACCTTCAGGTCGGCCAGATCGCCGGAGCAGCACTCCAGCGCGCGCACGGGGATATCCAGTGTGCGGAAGAAGTCGATGGTGCTTTGGAGCATGACGTCAAACCACCGCATGCTCTCCTCGGGTTTGCAGACCACGATCATCTCCTGCTTTTCAAACTGGTGGATACGGTAGACGCCGCGCTCCTCGAGCCCGTGCGCGCCGACTTCCTTGCGGAAACACGGCGAATAGCTCGTCAGTCGCTGCGGCAGGTCGCCTTCGTCGAGGAACGTGTCGATGAACTTGCCGATCATGGAGTGTTCGCTGGTGCCGATGAGGTAGAGATCCTCTCCCTCGATCTTATACATCATGCCTTCCATCTCGGCAAAACTCATGACCCCGTCCACCACGCCGCCGCGGATCATGAACGGCGGAATATAATAGGTATAGCCGCGGTCCACCATGAAATCCCGCGCATAGGCAAGGATGGCGGATTGCAGCAGCGCGATATCACCGCAGAGATAGTAAAACCCGTTTCCGCTGACCTTGCGGGCGGCGTCGAGGTCAATTCCCTTGAATTTTTCCATGATCTCCACGTGGTATGGAATCTCAAACGCGGGCACGACGGGCTCGCCATAGCGCGCGAGCTCCACGTTTTCCGAGTCGTCTTTGCCAAGGGGCACGCTCTCGTCTATGATATTCGGAATGACCAGCATGCGCTTGCGGATTTCGGCGGAGAGCTCGTCCTCGCGGACGCTGAGCTGCGCCATCTCCTCCGCCATGTCGTTGACCTGCTTCTTGGCGGCTTCCGCTTCGTCCCGCTGGCCTTTCCCCATGAGCGCACCGATGGATTTGCTGATCGAGTTGCGCTGGGAGCGCAGATAGTCCGCGCGCGTATGCGCCTCGCGGTATTCCTTGTCCAGCGCCAGCACTTCGTCCACCAGCGTGAGCTTGTCGAGCTGGAACTTCTTTTTGATATTTTCTTTTACGAGGTCCGGCTGTGCGCGGACCAGTTTGATATCGAGCATACGATCCCCCTGTATGTCGTTTTGTTCTATAAAATTACATGCGCTCCGGCGCGAATACCCCGATGAGCCCCAAGCCGATTGCGATGGCCTTCTTCGTCGCGTCCGTCAGCGCAAGGCGCGCCTGCCGCACGGCGGCGTCGTCCGCCATGATGCGCTGTTCGTAATAAAACTTGTTGAACGCCGCGCAAAGGTTGATCACCGAGCGTGTAACCAGATACGGTTCGTTCTTCTCCATCGCCTCGACAACCGCATCCGGGAACGCGCCGATGGCGGCGATTACCGCGGCAGATTCCGGATCGGTCAGCTTCGAATAATCGACCGCACCCGGCTTGTAGTCCGCTTTTCTGAGCACCGAGCAGGCGCGCGCATGCGTATACTGCGCATAAGGGCCTGTCTCGCCGTCGAAGTTGAGCACCGCGTCCCAGTCGAACACAACGTCCTTGATGCGCCCGTTGTAGAGGCTGTTCCAGATCAGCGCGCCAACGCCAACCTGATTCGCGATCGTTTGTTTGTCCTCCAGATCAGGGCTCTTTTCGCAGATAATATCATAGGTCTTTTCGCAGGCAGCGTCGAGCACGTTGCGGAGTTTGACCATGTTGCCTTTGCGCGTGGAAAACGCGCCTTCCGTGCCGCTGACCATGCCAAAGGAAACGTGCACGAGGTCCTTTGCCCAGTCGTAACCCATGAGCTCGACCACCTTGAACCACTGCCTGAAATGCAGATCCTGCTGATAGGCGACCACATAGAGGCACTTTGCAAAATCGTAGGTGTCCTTGCGATAGAGCGCGGCGGCGATGTCCCGCGTTGCATAAAGCGTCGCCCCGTCGGACCGCAGGATGATGCACGGCGGCATCTTGTAGTCGCTCAAATCGACGATCTGCGCGCCCTGGTCGAGCTTGAGCAGGTTCTTTTCCCTTAGCTCGTCCACAACGCGACCCATCTTGTCGTTGTAAAAGCTCTCGCCGGCGTAGCTGTCGAACCGGATGCCGAGGATGTCGTAAACCTCCTCGACCTCTTTGAGCGTGATCTTCTTGAACCACTCGAAGAGTTCGAGCGCCTCCGCGTCCCCGTCCTCAATGCGTTTAAACCAGGCGCGCGCCTCGTCGTCCAACGCGGGATTCTGCTCCGATTCCTGATGATAGCGCACATAGATCTTGACGAGCTCATCCACGCCGCCTTTATCGATGGTGTCATGATCGCCCCAGCGCTTGTAGGCGACGATCATTTTGCCGAACTGCGTGCCCCAGTCGCCGAGGTGGTTGATGCCGACGGAGTTGTAGCCCAGGTGGTTATAGATGCGGTACAGCGCGGCGCCGATCACCGTCGTCGGCAAATGCCCGATGTGAAACGGCTTTGCGATGTTGACCGAGGAATAGTCGATGCAGACATTGCGGCCTTTGCCGATGTCCGAACCGCCGTAGCGTTCATTTTCGGCAAATACTTTTTCGAGCACGGCTTTTGCCTGCGCGGCTTTGTCGAGGAAAAAGTTGACGTACCCGCCAGCCGGCGCGGCCTTTGCCACGCCCTGCGGCAGCACGATCTCGTCCGCAAGCTGGGCCGCGATGGCGGGCGGCGCCTTCCGCAGCGTCTTTGCCAGTTTGAAGCAGGGAAAAGCATAGTCGCCCATCTCCGGTGAGGGCGGCGTTTCGAGCCAGTTGATCAGTTCGTCCGCGTGCATTGCCGCGGGTTTTGCAAGCGCTTCGGCGATTGCCCGTTTAAAATCCATGTTAAAAAATTCCGTATCCCTTCCAGTGCGTTCGCAATGAGTTATTATAACAAAGAATCCACGCCGTGTTAAGTGGAAATGCGCCGAAAACAGGCGCTTCCCCTTTACAAACCACCCAAAACCCGCTATACTGCTAACGTTACAGCGTTGAACGGGACAGGCCGATTTCCACAATGTCCACAGAAGCGAGCCGCGTATGGTGCAAGGCGGCGGCGGGCAGGAGAAGACGGTATCACCCGCGAGCGCGCGCGCCAAAGGCGGATATGCCGAGTAACGCGCGACGTGTTCCCCCGCGTTAAGGGGGGTTGAGCGGGCGGCTTTTGCCGCCAAGCAGGGTGGTACCGCGCTAAGCATTTAAACGTGCTTTTCGTCCCTATTCCGGGGACGGAAGGCTATTTTTTTACCGAAAGCAGGAGAAACGACATGTACAAAAAGGCATCGAGCGAACTCAACTTCGTACCGCGCGAGAAAGAGGTGCTCGCGTTCTGGAAAGAGCACCAGATCTTTCAAAAGAGCGTGCGCCTGAGAAAAGGCGCCGAGCCCTATACCTTCTTTGACGGGCCGCCGACGGCGAACGGAAAGCCGCACATCGGCCATGTGCTCACGCGCTCGATCAAGGACATCATTCCGCGCTATAAGACCATGAAGGGCTATGATGTGCTGCGCAAAGCCGGCTGGGACACGCACGGCCTGCCGGTTGAGATCGAGGTTGAAAAACAGCTCGGCCTCGACGGCAAGGAGCAGATCGAAGCCTATGGCATCGAGCCGTTTATCAAGGAATGCAAAAAGTCGGTCTGGAAATACAAGACCGAGTGGGAGCATATGTCCGACCGCGTCGGCTTCTGGGCGGACATGGACGATCCCTACATCACCTACGACAACAACTATATCGAGAGCATATGGTGGTCGCTCAAGACGATTCATGACAAAGGCCTGCTCTACAAGGGACACAAGATCGTGCCTTACTGCCCGCGCTGCGGCACGGCGCTGTCGAGCCACGAGGTCGCGCAGGGCTATAAGGACGTTTCCGAAACGTCCGCCATCGCGAAGTTTTACCTCAAGGACGATCCCTCCGTCGCCATCCTCGCCTGGACGACCACGCCCTGGACGCTGCCGAGCAACGTCGCCCTCTGCGTCAACGCAAAGGAAACCTACGCCACGGCAGAGAAGGACGGCCAGACCTATATCCTCGCCGAAGCGCTGGTGAAAACCGTTCTCGGCGAAACGGCCGAGATCGTCTCCACCTGCAAGGGCAAGGATCTCGTCGGCACGGAGTATGTGCCGCTGTTTGATCTGCCCGTTAATTTCGGAAACAAAAAAGGCTACCGCGTGGTGGCGGACGAATACGTTTCGCTCGAAGACGGAAGCGGTGTGGTGCATATCGCTCCCGCATTCGGCGAAGACGACTCCAGAGTGGGGAGAAAGTGGGAACTGCCGTTTGTGCAGTTCGTAGACGCCAGCGGGCATATGACCGGCGGCACCCCCTGGGACGGCCTGTTTGTAAAAGAAGCGGACAAAGCCATCCTGAAGGCGCTGGAGGACAACGGAAAGCTCTTTGAAGCGCTGCCGTTTGAGCACAGCTACCCCTTCTGCTGGCGCTGCGACACGCCGCTGATCTACTATGCCAGAGAGAGCTGGTTCATCAAGATGACCGCGGTCAAGGAGAAACTCATCGCCTTCAACCGCAGTGTCAACTGGATTCCCGACTCCATCAAGGAAGGCCGCATGGGCAACTTCCTCGAAAACGTGATCGACTGGAGCGTTTCGAGAGAGCGCTACTGGGGTACGCCGCTGCCGGTCTGGATGTGTGAATGCGGGCATGTGCACGTCGTAGGTTCCCGCGAGGAGCTCACAAAGCTCAACCCGTCCGTTTCACCGGACATCGAGCTGCACAAGCCCTACATCGACGAAGTGACGTTCCCCTGCGAAAAATGCGGCAAGCAGATGAAGCGCGAACCCGTGGTCATCGACTGCTGGTTTGACAGTGGCGCCATGCCCTTTGCGCAGTGGCACTATCCATTTGAAAATAAAGAGGAGTTCGAAAAACGCTATCCCGCGCAGTTCATCAGCGAGGCCATCGACCAGACGCGCGGCTGGTTCTATTCGCTGCTGGCCATCTCCACCTGCCTCTTCGACGACGCGGCGTTCCAAAACTGCATCGTCATGGGACACGTGCAGGATATGGACGGCCGCAAGATGAGCAAGCACCTCGGCAACGTGGTCGACCCCTGGACGGTGCTCGACGCGCAGGGCGCGGACGCGGTGCGCTGGTACTTCTACATCGGCTCCATGCCCTGGCTGCCCAGCCGCTTCTCGGCGGAGGCCGTCAGCGAGGCGCAGCGCAAGTTCATCGGCACCTTCTGGAACACCTACTGCTTCTATGTGCTCTACGCGGAGATCGACAAGTTCGATCCTACGAAATACCGCCTCGAGGACTGCAATCTCTCCGAGATGGACCGCTGGCTGCTCTCGCGGCTCAACACACTGGTCAAGACGGTGGACGGACATCTCGACAAACTCCGCATCACAGAAGGCGGCAGAGCGCTGCAGGCGTTTTCGGACGAGCTGAGTAACTGGTATGTCCGCCGCAGTCGCGAACGCTACTGGGGCAGCGAGATGACCGAAGACAAGAAAGCCGCGTACATGACGCTGTATACCGCGCTATATACACTCACGCTGCTGACCGCCCCGTTTTTACCGTTTATGACGGAGGAGATCTATCAGAATATCGTACGCAGTGTGGATCATAACGCGCCGGAAAGCGTACATTTCTGCGACTATCCCGCCGCGGATGAGAGCCTCATCGACGCCGATCTGGAAGCGAACATGGCGCGTGTGCTCGAAATCGTCACCCTCGGCCGCGCCGCTCGCAACGACGGCGCCGTCAAGACCCGCCAGCCGCTGGGGCTGATGTATATTCAGGGCGAACCGCTCGACGGCAAATACGTCGATATCATCACTGAGGAGCTCAACGTGAAGAAAGCGGAGTTCGTCAACGACGCTTCCGGATTCCTCAGCTATCTCGTGAAACCCCAACTCAAGACGCTGGGTCCGCGCTACGGCAAGATTCTGCCGAAGATCGGCGCACGTCTTGCCGAGACCGGCGTCGGCAACGCGGTCGTCAAGGCGCACGCGGCGGGCAAAAACTACGAGATCACCATTGAGGAAGTCTATGTGGTGCTGGCGCCGGAAGACGTGCTCGTCTCCACCGGGAAAACCGACGGGTTCGTCGCCGCCACGGACGACGACAACATCGTGGTGCTGGACACCAAGCTCACACCGGAGCTCATCGACGAAGGGTTTGTCCGCGAGCTCATCAGCAAGGTGCAGACCATGCGCAAAGAAGCAGGCTTTGAGGTCAGCGACCACATCGCGCTCTCCTTTGAGGGCAGCGCGAAGATCGAAGAGATCTTCTCCCGCTTCGGCGATCAGATCCTGAGCGAGACGCTTGGCGACAAGCTCGTCAAAGGCGCACAGGGCTACAGCAAGCTCTGGGATGTGAATAAGGAATCCGTCACCCTCGGCGTAGAACGGGTATAAGACAATCCACAAAAAAGCGAGCGGGCATCCGTCCGTTCGCTTTTTTATTCCTTCACATTTGACCCGCAATAGCGTATAATCATACGCAATACTCCTGCATTATTAGCAGTTATGCTTTTTTGCATCATCGGAAAGGACACCCCAGTCAATGCTTGGAACCATCGTCAACGTAGCGGCAATCCTCGTCGGCGGCCTACTCGGCTTGCTGCTGAGAAAAGGTATCCCGGAGCGCGTCTCCGGCGGCATCATGCAAGGCCTCGGCCTCGTTGTCATCTATATCGGTATCAGCGGCATGCTCAAAGGCTCCAACGTGCTGATTGCGACGATTTCAATCGTCGTCGGCGGCGCAATCGGCATGATTTTCGACTTTGACGGGCGTTTCAACCGCTTCGCAGCGAAGCTGGAACAACGCATCGCACATAAGCAAGGAGGCAGCTCAAGAATTGCCGAAGCGTTCATCACCACGACGCTGCTGTATTGCGTCGGCGCGATGGCGATCGTAGGTTCGCTCAACAGCGGCCTAACCGGCAATCACGAAGTGCTGTTCACCAAGAGTATCCTCGACGGCGTGAGCGCGGTGATCTTCGCCAGCACACTCGGCGCGGGCGTTTTACTCTCTGTGATCCCTTTGTTTCTCTATCAAGGTGCGATTACATTGATGGCGCAGTCCCTGGCTCCCGTGCTCAGTGATGTTGCGGTCGCGGAGATGACATGCGTTGGTTCGCTGCTGATTCTCGCCATTGGACTGAATCTCTTGAAGGTGACGAAGATCAAGGTCATGGACTTCGTTCTTTCAGTCTTTATCCCGATCGGGCTGGTGCTGTTTATCAAATAGTGTTATCTCCTCTTTTCTTGTAAGAAAAGAGAGCCAAAGAACTTCATCGTTATTTTTTATGCAAAAAAAGAGACCCGCTTTCGCGAGTCTCTTTTGTGTTGCTTTTGCTTATTTGTCCAGAACTTCGGTGACGACGCCCGAGGCAACTGTTCTGCCGCCTTCGCGAATTGCGAAGCGCAGGCCCGGCTCGATCGCGATAGACGTGATCAGCTGGATCGTCATGTCGATGTGGTCGCCAGGCATGACCATCTCAACGCCCTTCGGCAGCTCGATGGAGCCCGTCACGTCCGTCGTGCGGAAGTAGAACTGCGGACGGTAGCCCGTGAAGAACGGGGTGTGGCGTCCGCCTTCTTCCTTGGTCAACACGTATACGCGGCCAAGAAAATGCGTGTGCGGATGGATCGAGTTCGGCTTCGCCAGAACCTGGCCGCGCTCGATGTCCGTGCGCTGTACGCCGCGCAGCAGCGCGCCGATGTTGTCGCCGGCGATCGCCTGATCCAGCTGCTTGCGGAACATTTCGACGCCTGTGACGACGACCGAACGCGTCTCTTCCGTGAGTCCGACGATTTCTACCGTCTCGCCGACTTTCACGGTTCCGCGCTCAACGCGGCCCGTCGCGACTGTGCCGCGGCCCGTGATCGTGAAGACGTCTTCTACCGGCATCAGGAACGGCTTGTCAACCGCGCGCTCCGGCGTCGGGATATAGCTGTCCACCGCGTCCATCAGCTCGAAGAGGCACTTGCACTCCGGCGCTTCGTCCGCCTTCTTGCCTGCAATCAGCGCTTCCATCGCCAGCAGCGCGCTGCCCTTGATGATCGGAATATCGTCACCCGGGAACTCATACGTGCTCAGCAGTTCGCGGATTTCCATCTCGACGAGTTCCAGCAGTTCCGGATCGTCGACCTGGTCGGTTTTGTTCATGAATACGATGATGTAAGGTACGCCAACCTGACGGGCAAGCAGGATGTGCTCGCGCGTCTGCGGCATCGGGCCGTCCGCCGCGCTCACAACCAGGATCGCGCCGTCCATCTGCGCCGCGCCCGTGATCATGTTCTTGACATAGTCCGCGTGGCCGGGGCAGTCGACGTGCGCATAGTGGCGCGCCGCCGTCTGGTACTCTACGTGTGCCGTGTTGATCGTGATTCCACGCGCTTTCTCTTCCGGCGCTTTGTCGATTTCGTCGTACTTCATCGCCTGCGCGTCGCCATGCTGCGACAGCGCCATCGTGATCGCCGCCGTCAGCGTCGTCTTGCCGTGGTCTACGTGCCCGATCGTTCCGATGTTCACGTGCGGCTTGTTACGTTCGAATTTTGCCTTTGCCATGATTGCTCTCCTCTTTTCTGATTCAATCGTTTTGTTAAACGGTAATTCTGTTATCGTTCGCCGCCTGTTTGACGGCTGAATCCATTGTTACAGACGATATTGGTTCTTCCCAACCACCGACTCGGCGATCGATTTGGGAACCTCATCGTAATGCGCAAACTGCATAGTGAACGTTCCGCGTCCCTGCGTGCGGCTGCGAAGATCCGTTGCGTAGCCAAACATCTCGGACAGCGGTACGAGCGCGTCGATCACCTGAACGTTCTGGCGTGTTTCCATGCCGCTGAGCTTGCCTCGCCGCGCGGTCAGGTTGCCCATGACGTCGCCCAGATAGTCCTCGGGTACCAGCACTTCCACCTTCATCATCGGCTCAAGCAGCACGCACTGTGCCTTCTCGAGCGCTTCCTTGACGGCGAGTGAACCAGCGATGGTAAACGCCATCTCGGAGGAATCGACATCGTGATAGGAGCCGTCCAGCAGCGTTGCCTGCACGTCGACCACTTCGTAGCCGCCGAGCTTGCCGCTCTTGAGCGCTTCGCGCATGCCCTTGTCCACAGCCGGGATATATTCGCGCGGAACGACGCCGCCAACGATTTTATCCACAAACTCGTAGCCTGCGCCCGGTTCACGCGGCGCGAGCTCGATGACAACATGGCCGTACTGTCCGCGTCCGCCGGTCTGGCGCACATAGCGCGTTTCCGCTTTCGCGGGGGCTTTGATGCTCTCTTTGTAGGAGACCTGCGGGTTGCCAACGCGGGCTTCCACATGGAACTCGCGGATGAGCCGGTCTACGATGATCTCGAGATGCAGCTCGCCCATGCCCGCAATGATGGTCTGGCCCGTGTCCGCGTCCGTATAGGTGCGGAAGGTCGGGTCTTCCTCCGCCAGTTTAACGAGCGCTAAGCCCATCTTCTCCTGGCCGGCCTTTGTCTTGGGCTCGATGGCAACCTGAATGACGGGATCCGGAAACTCCATGCTCTCCAAAAGCAGCTGGCGGTTCTCCACGCAGAGCGTGTCACCCGTGCTGGTGTCTTTCATCCCGACGAGCGCGATGATATCTCCCGCGTGCGCTTCCTGAATCTCCGTGCGCGTATCGGCATGCATCATCAGGATGCGGCCGACGCGTTCGCGCTTGTTCTTGCTCGCGTTATAGACATAAGAGCCGCTCTTGAGCGTTCCGCTGTAAACGCGGATGAACGAAAGCTTCCCGACGAACGGGTCTGAGAGAATCTTGAACGCGAGCGCTGAAAACGGCGCATCGTCGCGCGGTTCAACGGTGATCTCCTTCTCGCCGCTCTTATCCGTGCCTTTTGCGGGCGGGATATCCAGCGGGCTGGGCAGATAATCAACAATCGCGTTGAGCAGCGGCTGCACGCCCTTGTTGCGGTAGGATGTGCCGCAGGTAACGGGTACAATCCTGCCGGAAAGCGTCGCTTTACGAATGCAGGGAATCAGCTCTTCCGCCTTGAACCACTCACCGCCGAAATAGCGCTCCATCAGGTTTTCATCTTCTTCGATGATGGTATCCAGCAGCTTCGCGCGCTGTTCCTTTGCCTGCTGCAGCATGTCCGCGGGGATTTCCTCCTCGCGCACGTCGGTGCCGTCGTCGTTATAGTAGACTTCCGCCTTCATCGACACGAGGTCGATGATGCCCCTGAAGTCCGCTTCCGCGCCGATGGGCAGCTGGATGGGCAGTGCATTCGCGCCGAGACGCTCGCGCATCATTTCACAGACGTGTTCGAAGTCCGCGCCCGTGATATCCATCTTGTTGACGTATGCAATGCACGGCACGCCGTATTTGCGCGCCTGACGCCAGACGGTCTCGGACTGCGGCTCAACGCCGCCCTTTGCGCAGAAGACGGCAACCGCGCCGTCGAGTACGCGAAGCGAACGCTCAACTTCCATCGTGAAGTCTACGTGGCCTGGCGTGTCGATGATGTTGATGCGGTGCGAACGCCAGTAAGCAGTCGTCGCGGCTGACGTAATCGTGATACCGCGCTCCTGCTCCTGAATCATATAATCCATGGCGGCCGCGCCTTCGTGCACCTCGCCGATCTTGTGAATCTTGCCAGTATAGTACAAAATTCGCTCGGTCGTCGTGGTTTTGCCGGCGTCAATATGCGCCATGATCCCGATATTACGGGTCATTTCAAGTGATGTATCTCTAGGCAAAATCGTTTCCCTTTACTCGTTGTAAAACTTGTTCCTTACAGTATTGCGCGGGTCTGCGGTTCGGATTGTCTGCTCCGAACCGCAGGCCCGTGGCTGTTGACTCCTGAGTTGCTTCCCTGCCCCGCGCCGCTTTCGCAGTCGCGGGCCGGGACAATCCCTTCATGTTCAGGCCGTGTTCCGCTCGTCGCGGACGACCGGTTTACCAGCGATAGTGCGCGAACGCCTTGTTCGCCTCGGCCATCTTGTGGGTGTCTTCCTTCTTTTTGAAGGCGCTGCCCTGGCTGTTGGCGGCATCCAGGATTTCGCCTGACAGCCGCGCGCTGATGGTGCGCTCGCTGCGCTTACGCGCAAACGATACGAGCCAGCGCAGAGCGAGCGTCTGACGGCGCTCGGTGCGGATCTCGATCGGCACCTGATAGGTGGCGCCGCCGACGCGGCGGGCCTTGACTTCGAGCACGGGCATGATGTTATTCATGCACTGTTCGAACACTTCGGCGGGCTCGCGTCCGGTCTTCTCGCGGATCATATCAAACGCGTCATAAACCGCCTTCTGGGCGACGCCGCGCTTGCCGTCGAGCATGACCTGGTTGATAAGCTTGGTAACGACCACACTGTTATAGATCGGGTCGGCCAGCACTTCACGCTTGGGGATAAATCCTCTTCTCGGCATGTTTCGACCCTCCCTTATTTCTTCTTCTGCTGCTTCGCGCCGTAGAGCGAGCGGCTCTGCTTGCGGTTGGCAACGCCAGCGGTGTCAAGTGCACCGCGCACAATGTGGTAACGAACGCCCGGTAGATCCTTTACGCGGCCGCCGCGGATAAGCACAACGGAGTGCTCCTGCAGGTTGTGGCCAACGCCCGGAATATAGGCTGTGCCCTCTAATCCGTCGGTCAGACGGATACGGGCAATTTTACGCAGTGCGGAATTCGGCTTCTTCGGGGTCATCGTACGGACCGCCGTGCAGATGCCGCGGCGCTGCGGGCACTCTTTCAGAATAGGCGCAGTGGACTTGTACTCCACCTTCTCTCTGCCTTTACGAACCAATTGGTTAATGGTCGGCATGTATCAATCTCCTTAAACTATCTTCTTATCTATCTGTATTACCGCTCCCTGCAACCCCTGTAGGGAACATTGTATCCTATTGGTTCCGATTTGCGCACAAGGTTTGCCCTGCCGCATGTTCGGGTTTTGTCAGGATCCCGTATGTGTTCCATCAAATCTGAAAAGGCACATAAACAAGGACCGCCAACGCAGTATTTTATCAGCAATACTGCCGCTTGTCAAACGCTTTCTCGCCTGTGGCGCACCGTCGTCCATATATGGTGTGCCGGACTGTGCGCGTCCACAAGTCTACGCTTCGGGTATGTCGCTGCCGCCCGTGCCGAGGCCCCTTGCAAGGCGGCTCTTGCTAAAGAGCAGCTTCGTGCGGCTTTTGGCAGTGATCGGCGTCCATCCCTTTTCAACCATCTGCGCAATTACAGGATGGCACATGACGTCCGTAACCATTTCCTTCGACCAGGACTTCTGCAATCCGTCGGCGATGAGCTTGCCCGCGAGCGCACCCAGAATCACGGTGATGACCCAGCCGGCAAACGGTGCGATCATGGACAGATTCACGAGCGGCCCCTTCACCGCATCTGCGGTGAAGATGAACAACGCTGCGATGCCGACCACCACGGGAACGGCCATCGACATGTATTCCATTGCGAGAAACCGCCTGCGGCATTTCGGGCAAACGCTCATCTGGAGAGGGATCATCGTGCCGATGCGCGCAACCCGCTTACCGAGCAGCCATTTCTGTACTCTACGCGGCTCCGGATGCGCCATATCTAGGATGGCATAGCCGCGGCGCTTGCCCTTGACGGGCGTCGTGCAGAATTGGCAGTCCTTCGACTCGAACAGCTGCGCAACGCCGCCGTCCGGCAAGAGCGTTTCGTAGAGGTCGAGGTCGCTTTTGATCTCGGCCTTGTTGTCGCTGTCTCGGACGGTGCAGGCCTCGCAGGTGTGCATGTTCAAAAGCGCGCAGTACTTCGTTTCGGAAAGTTCGCAGTTCGGGTTGACTGGCAGTTTTTCCATCTCTGTTCCTTTCAAATGTCGCGTCCTTGACGGCCGGTCGGGTTATTCCTTGTCGGTCACGACGACGTTGCGATAACGCCGAAGGCCGATGCCGGCGGGGATCAGTTTGCCGATGATAACGTTCTCCTTGAGACCCACCAGCGGATCGATCTTGCCCTTGATGGCGGCTTCGGTCAACACGCGCGTGGTCTCCTGGAAGGACGCCGCGGAGAGGAAGGAGTCCGTCGCCAGCGAAGCTTTGGTGATGCCCAGCAGCTTGCGCTTTGCGATGGCGGGGCGGTTCTCGCTCACGATGACGCGCTCGTTCTCTTCCTCGAAGCGGAAGATGTCAATCAGTTCGCCCGGCAGCATTGCCGTATCGCCGTTCTCTTCGATCTGTACCTTCCTGAGCATCTGGCGAATGATGATTTCGATGTGTTTATCGGAAATCTCAACGCCCTGCAGGCGGTAAACGCTCTGCACTTCCTTTAAGAGGTACGCCTGAACGCCCTTGACGCCCTTGATCTTGAGGATATCATGCGGGTTCACGCTGCCCTCGGTGAGCTCGTCGCCCGCCTCGACCGTGTCGCCGTCTCCAACCTTGAGTTTGCTGCCAAACGGGATGAGATAGCTCTCGGCTTCCCCGTCCTCGTTGGTAACAACTGCCTCGCGGCGCTTTTTACTGTCGTCGATGTGCACGGTGCCGTTGATCTCGCTGATGACGGCAAGCCCCTTTGGCTTGCGTGCCTCGAAGAGCTCCTCGACGCGCGGGAGACCCTGTGTGATATCGTCCGCGCTGGCGACGCCGCCGGTGTGGAATGTACGCATCGTCAGCTGCGTGCCGGGTTCGCCGATGGCCTGCGCCGCGATGATGCCGACAGCCTCGCCGATGTTGACCTCTGTACCGGTTGCGAGGTTCGCGCCGTAGCACTTGGCGCAGACGCCGCGTTCGGCGCGGCAGGTGAACACCGAGCGGCAGTGCACGCTCTTGATGCCGGCCTGCTCGATCGCGTCGGCCTGCTCATAGGTGATCAGCTCGTCCGTACCGACGATGACCTCGCCTGTTTCGGGATGCACGACCGGATCGACCGCATAGCGGCCGAGTACGCGTGCGCGCAGCGGCTCGATGAGCTTGTTACCGTCCTTGATCTCGGAGATCATCATGCCCTTCGGCGCTTCGTTGCGTTTTGTATAGCAGTCCTCTTCGCGGACGATGACGTCCTGCGACACGTCGACCAGGCGGCGCGTGAGGTAGCCGGAGTCCGCCGTACGCAGCGCGGTGTCCGCAAGACCCTTGCGCGCGCCGTGCGAGGAGATGAAGAACTCCAGAACCGAGAGGCCTTCGCGGAAGTTCGCGCGAATCGGAACCTCAATGATCTGACCGCTCGGGTCTGCCATCAGGCCGCGCATGCCCGCGAGCTGGCGGATCTGCGCCGTGCTGCCGCGCGCGCCGGAGTTGGCCATCATGTAGATCGGGTTGAACTCGTTGAGCGATTTCATCAGCGCATTTGCGACGCGGTCCGTTGTTCTTTCCCAAACCTTGATGACGCGCTCTCTGCGCTCGCCGTTAGACAGCATGCCCATGCGGAAGAGTTCGTCAATTTGTTCGACCTCCGTCTCCGCTTCGTCCAGCATCTGCTTCTTCTCTTCGGGCACCTGAATATCCTGGAAGCCGACGGTGATGCCGCCGCGCGTGGAATAGGTGAAACCGAGTTTTTTAATGCGATCGAGCACCTCGGACGTGGTCGTTGGCCCGTGTTTGCGGTAGCAGCTGTCAACGATGTTGCCGAGGTCCTTTTTGACAACGAGCTTGTCGATCTCCAGCACGAACAGGTTCTCCTCCTTCGTGCGGTCGACAAAGCCGAGGTCCTGCGGGATGGCGTTGTTGAAAATCACGCGGCCGACGGTCGTGTCGACGACCTTGCGGCGCTTTTCGCCCTGCCACTCGCGCTCGAGGCGGATTTTCACCTTTGCCTGGAGTGAGATGATGCCGGTCTGATACGCCATGATGGCTTCGTCTTCCGAATGGAAGATCTTGCCCTCGCCCTTGACGCCGTCCCTGACCAACGTGAGGTAATAGCAGCCGATGACCATGTCCTGCGTCGGAGATACGACGGGACGGCCGTCCTGCGGTTTTAAGATATTGTTGCTCGCGAGCATGAGGAAGCGGGCCTCTGCCTGCGCCTCGACCGAGAGCGGTACGTGCACGGCCATCTGGTCGCCGTCGAAGTCCGCGTTGTACGCGGTGCAAACCAGCGGATGCAGTTTAAGCGCGCGGCCCTCAACGAGGATCGGCTCAAACGCCTGGATGCCGAGGCGATGCAGCGTCGGCGCGCGGTTGAGGAGCACCGGATGGTCTTTGATGACCTCTTCGAGCACACCCCAGACGGCCTGGTCGACGCGCTCCACCATGCGCTTTGCGCCCTTTACGTTCTGCGCGAAGCCGCCCTTGACGAGCTTTTTCATGACGAACGGCTTGAACAGCTCGAGCGCCATCTCTTTGGGCAGGCCGCACTGATACATCTGCAGATCCGGGCCGACGACGATAACGCTGCGGCCGGAGTAGTCAACGCGCTTACCGAGCAGGTTCTGGCGGAAACGACCCTGTTTGCCGCGCAGCATGTCCGAAAGCGACTTGAGCGGACGGTTGCCGGGTCCCGTAACGGGGCGCGTGCGGCGGCCGTTGTCAATGAGGGAGTCTACCGCTTCCTGCAGCATGCGCTTTTCGTTGCGCACGATGATATCCGGCGCGCGCAGCTCCAAGAGGCGCTTTAAACGATTGTTGCGGTTGATCACGCGGCGATACAGGTCGTTGAGGTCGCTCGTTGCAAAGCGACCGCCGTCGAGCTGCACCATCGGGCGGATCTCCGGCGGAATGACCGGAATCACCGTGAGGATAATCCACTCCGGCTTGTTGCCGCTGGTGATAAACGCTTCGACAACCTCAAGACGCTTGATCGCGTTTGCGCGCTTCTGGCCGGAGGCGTTGTCGATTTCTTCGCGCAGCTCTTTTTCCAGCACCGGCAGGTCAAGCTGTAAGAGCAGTTCGCGGATGGCCTCCGCGCCCATACCGGCACGGAAGGATTTTGGACCAAACTGGTCCTGCGCTTCGCGGAAATCTTTATCGGTCAGGACTTGCTTATAGTTCAACGTGGTCTGACCGGGATCGATTACAACATATGCGCCGAAGTAGAGCACCTGCTCGAGAGAGCGCGGGCTCATGTCCAGCAGCATTTTCATGCGGCAGGGGATGCCCTTAAAATACCAGATGTGGCTGACCGGTACGGCGAGCTCAATGTGTCCCATGCGCTCGCGGCGCACCTTTGCGCGCGTGACTTCCACGCCGCACTTTTCGCAGACAATGCCCTTGTAGCGGCCGCGCTTATATCTGCCGCAGTGGCACTCCCAGTCCTTGGTCGGCCCGAAGATGCGCTCGCAGAACAAGCCGTCCTTTTCGGGTTTGAGCGTACGGTAGTTAATCGTCTCCGGTTTCTTGACCTCGCCATGGGACCACTCGAGTATCTTTTCGGGCGATGCGAGCCCGATCTGCAACGCGTCAAAATTCGTCAATTCAAACACAGTATATTTCTCCTTCTGCCGCTTATTCGATGTCCTTGTCGATTTCGAGATCCAGCGGTTCCGTTAACTCGCTCAGGTCCTCGTTCAAGTCTTCGAGTTCCTCGTCAATCGGCTCTTCCTCGTCGGTGATCAGAGTCTCCTCTTCCTCATCTTCTTCAATTTCGTCCTCAAAATCCTCGAACTCTTCGAAGTCTTCGAGCTCGTCCTCCTCGTCGCCGACCGGCACGAACGCCGGCGTATCTTCCAGCCCGGCGATGTTGACGTCGATCGGAGTCGATTCTTCCTCGTCGTCCTCGCCGATCATGATCTCTTCGCGCGTATCGGAGAGAACCTTGATGTCCAGCGCAAGTGACTGCAGCTCTTTGATGAGCACCTTGAACGACTCAGGTACACCCGCGGGCGGCACATTGTCGCCCTTGACAATGGCTTCGTAGGTCTTCACGCGGCCGACCACGTCGTCCGACTTGACCGTGAGAATCTCCTGCAGTGTGTAAGCCGCGCCGTAGGCTTCAAGCGCCCAGACTTCCATCTCGCCGAAGCGCTGTCCGCCGAACTGCGCCTTGCCGCCGAGCGGCTGCTGGGTCACCAGCGAGTACGGTCCGGTCGAACGCGCGTGAATCTTGTCGTCGACGAGATGCGCGAGCTTGAGGTAATACATGTAGCCGACGGAGATGCGGTTTTCAAACGGTTCGCCGCTGCGTCCGTCGTAAAGCGTCGTCTTGCCGTCCTCGTCGAGTCCGGCTTTGACGAGCAGGTCTTTGATGTCCGTTTCGGTCGCGCCGTCGAATACCGGCGTCGCGATGCGGATGCCGAGGTTTTTGCAGGCAACGCCAAGATGCAGCTCAAGAACCTGGCCGATGTTCATACGAGACGGAACGCCCAGGGGGTTGAGCACGATCTGAAGCGGTGTACCGTCCGGCAGGAACGGCATGTCCTCTTCCGGCAGGATGCGGGAGATAACGCCCTTGTTTCCGTGGCGTCCCGCCATCTTGTCGCCAACGCTGATCTTGCGCTTCTGTGCGATGTAGACGCGCACCATCTGATTCACGCCGGGGCTGAGTTCGTCCTTATGTTCACGGGTGAAAATCTTCACGTCCACGACGATGCCGCCTTCGCCGTGCGGAACGCGCAGCGAGGTGTCGCGCACGTCGCGTGCTTTTTCGCCGAAGATGGCGCGCAGCAGCCGCTCCTCCGCCGTCAGCTCGGTTTCGCCCTTTGGCGTCACTTTACCGACGAGGATATCGCCGCTTCTGACTTCCGCGCCGGGGCGGATGATGCCGTTTTCGTCGAGCTGCGCCAGCGCGTCTTCGCCGATGTTCGGGATGTCCCGCGTGATCTCTTCGGGCCCTAACTTGGTGTCGCGCGCTTCGATTTCGTGCTCTTCGATATGGATCGAGGTAAAGATGTCGTCCTTGACCAGTTTTTCGCTGATCAAAACCGCGTCCTCGTAGTTATAGCCTTCCCAGGTCATGAACCCGATGAGGATGTTGCGACCCAGCGCAATCTCTCCGCTTTCGGTGGACGCGCCGTCCGCGATGACGTCTCCTTTTTTAATGGGCTCGCCCTTCTTCACGATCGGGCGCTGGTTGAGGCAGGTGCCCTGGTTGCTTCTCTGGAACTTCGTGAGCTTGTAGACATGCTCCACGTCGTTGCTGTCGGTAATCGAGATCGACTTGGCGGAGACGTGGGAAACCACACCGTCTTCCTTTGCAATCAGCACGATACCGGAGTCATGCGCGGCCTTGTACTCCATGCCCGTTGCGACAATCGGCGCCTCGGGGATGAGCAGCGGAACCGCCTGGCGCTGCATGTTCGAGCCCATCAGGGCGCGGTTTGCGTCGTCGTTTTCGAGGAAGGGGATCATCGATGTCGCAACCGAGACCAGCTGCTTGGGTGAAACGTCCATATAGTCGACCTCAACGGCCTTGACTTCGATGATCTGGTCGAGCAGGCGCGCGATGACGCGGTCTTTTTCAAACCAGTGCAGTTCTTCGTTGATCGGCTCGTTGGCCTGCGCGACGATGAAGTTGTCCTCTTCGTCCGCGGTGAGATATTCAATCTCGTCCGTGATGATGTGCTTCTTACCGTCCACGCGGCGGTACGGTGCTTCGATGAAGCCGTATTCGTTGATGCGCGCGTAAGTCGAAAGCGAGTTGATCAGGCCGATGTTCGGTCCTTCAGGCGTCTCGATGGGGCACATGCGGCCATAATGGGAGAAGTGAACGTCGCGCACGTCAAACGTGGCGCGTTCGCGGTTGAGTCCGCCCGGGCCGAGCGCCGAAAGACGGCGCTTATGCGTCAGCTCCGCCAGCGGGTTGGTCTGATCCATGAACTGGCTCAGCTGCGAGGAGCCGAAGAATTCCTTGATCGACGCCGTGACGGGGCGGATGTTGATGAGGTTGGATGGCATGGCGACATCCATATCCTGCAGACCCATGCGCTCGCGCACAACGCGCTCGAGGCGGGTGAGGCCCACGCGGATCTGGTTTTGCAGCAGCTCGCCGACGCTGCGGATGCGGCGGTTGCCGAGGTGGTCGATGTCGTCCGTGCGGCCGATGCTGTACGGCATGCCAACTAAATAGGAAACCGACGCGATCATATCATCTGGGATGATATGGCGCGGGATAAGGTCATAATAGCGCGACTTGAGCAGCGCTTTGAGCTCGTCCTCTGTCATGCCCTCGCCGTCCTTGAGTGCGGCTTTGAGCGTCGGCAGATGCACGTCCTCGTTGAGACCTGCTTCAACCGGGTCAAAATCGAGCCATTCGTTTGCGCGCACAAAGTTGTTGCCGATGACCTTGACGCGGTTTTCACCGATCTGCAGCCAGACTTCGTTGATACCCGCGTTCTGGATGTCGCCCGCGACAAAGCGGTCGATCGACTGCCCGGCTTCCACAAGGATTTCACCGGTGACGGGGTGCACGATCGTATCGGCGGCAATGTGGTTGCGGATGCGCGCCCGGATGGCGAGCTTCTTATTAAATTTATAACGCCCGACGCGCGCCAGATCATAGCGCTTGTCGAAGAAGAGCGAGTTTAAAAGGGAGCGTGCGCTTTCCTCCGTCGGCGGTTCGCCGGGGCGCTGGCGCTTGTAGATCTCGATGAGGCCCTCCGCCTCGGAGTGCGTGGGGTCTTTTTGCAGCGTGGCATAGAGCCGCTCGTCCTCGCCCAGCAGGTCGAGAATCTGCGCGTTGGTGCCGTAGCCCAGCGCGCGTACAAGCGCGGTGATGTGCACCTTGCGCTGACGATCGATCTTGACGTAGAGCACGCCGTTGGAGTCCGTTTCATATTCGAGCCATGCGCCGCGGTTCGGGATGACCTGCGCGGAGAAAAGCTGCTTTCCGACTTTGTCGAAGCTCTCGGAGAAGTATACGCCCGGCGAGCGGACGAGCTGGGAGACGATGACACGCTCTGCGCCGTTGATGATAAACGTACCCTGCGGCGTCATGAGCGGAAAATCGCCCATGAAGACTTCCTGCTGCTTGACTTCGCCCGTCTCTTTGTTGATCAAACGAACGGTAACGCGAAGCGGCGCGGCGAAGTTCACGTCGCGCTCCTTGCTTTCTTCCATAGAATATTTAGGGCTGTCCAAATCGATACGGTAATCGACAAACTCTAAAACGAGTTTGCCGGAATAGTCGGTTATCGGAGAAATATCGTCAAAAACCTCTCTTAGGTCCTCCCTTAAAAATCGATAATACGAGTTTTTCTGAATCTCGATCAGATCCGGCATGTCGAGAACTTCCCGGATCCTGGAAAAGCTCTTTCGCGTCTGTCTGCCCATTTGAACGTCATGCATCATCGCGTACTCCCCTTGCCGGCGCGGTTGCAAGCCGCGCCTTTGCATATTTTATCGTCAAAGACCATTGCTGGACTTCTTTCACGCAGGCTGTCGAAACCCGCCCGAATGATGGCTCAGGACGGCAAAACGCCGCTTAAAAACCGATTTTTGGGCATATTCCGACAATTATGCGATCATAAGTCAATCATGAATGATATCATCTGCTCTGTCACCTGTCAAGAAAAAATTCTAAAATATATTGCATTTTTTTGTAATTTTATTATATGATATTGAGAAATGCCCGTACCGGGTCATTTGTCCTCTTTTTGATCATACAAAATCACACCGTGACAAACAGAGCGGCCTAGGCGAGAACACTACTCTTCGAGACGCCGCCCGATTCATTCATTTTTTGCAGGGAGGTTGAAAACAGTATGGAACAGACAAGACAAGTAGCGCTTGATACCCTGACGACCTATACAAAAAGCGACGCGCTGCTGCGGCACGCCTACGCCGTTGAGGGCGTGATGCGCCGTTTTGCACGCGAGTTTGGTGAAGACGAAGCGTACTGGGGCATGATCGGCCTGCTGCACGACGTGGACTACGAACAGTGGCCGGAGGAGCATCTTCAGGTGGCGCCGCGTCTGCTGCAGGAAGCAGGGTTTGACGAGGACGTCGTCCACGCGGTGCTTTCGCACGGCTGGGGCCTCTGCTCGGATGTGAAACCCGAAAAAAAGATGGAGATCGTGCTCTACACCATCGACGAGCTCACGGGCCTCATCACGGCGGCGGCGTATATGCGCCCGAGCCGCAGCGTGATGGACATGGAAGTATCCAGCGTGAAGAAGAAGTTCAAGGACAAGGGTTTCGCCGCTGGCGTCAACCGCGATGTGATCAAAAACGGCTGCGAGATGCTCGGCATGACGCTGGAGGAAGTCATGGAAAAAAGCCTCCTCGGCATGCGGGACGTACACGAAGCGCTGGGGCTGTAAAAAACAAGCAATTCAACGAGGGGCCTAAAGGCCCCTCGTTTTATCTTGTTATTTGCGTGGAACAATCAAACGCAACAGCGCGTCATGATTCATGCTGTTCAAACAGCGGTTCAATCTCGGTTTTGATCCACTTGATTCGATCCTTCACCTCCGGCGCCATAAAGGACGCAATCGAAACCACCATGCGCTTTTTCGTGTTCACATAGATCACATTCCCGCCGTCACCCAGCGCGGCAAAACCGCCGGAATCGATGACCCACCAGAGAAACCCATACGCGAGCTTTCCCCAGACGGGACTGCGGCTGTGTTCCCGCGTGCTTTCCGCCACCCATGCGGCGGGCACGATCTGCCTGCCTTCCCAAACGCCGCCGTCGAGATACAGCCTGCCGATTTTTGCCATCTCCCGCGGCGTCAGAAAGAGCCCCCAGCTCGCCATGTTGTTCCCCTGCGGGTCCATCACCCAGCCGCGTGTGCTCCTGTCGCTCATGATCGCAGCGTGTTCCGTTTCGCTCCGGATCACGATGCTTTGCCCAACCTGAATGCCCAGCGGCGCAAACAGGTGTTCCGTCGCGAAATCCAGCGGACTTTGCCCGGTCGCCCGTGCAAGTATGCCGGACAGGATATGCGTGCCGCCGACTGCGGAATAGTGGAATGTTCCAATTTGCTTCTCTCCGCCCAAGAGATCGAGCGCGTCCTGAATTGGATGCGCGCTTGCGAAAAACAGCTGATACGGTTCCGTCTCATACTTATAAGGTGCGGTCATGGTCAGCAGGTGTTTGATCGTGACGTTCTGTATGGTTGTTTCGCCCGGTTGTATCATGTAATCCGGAAAAAAATCCAGCACTTTCTGATCGATGCTGCCGATATAACCCTTCTCCAGGGCGATGCCGATCAACGCGGAAAAAACGCTCTTCGTCACCGAAAAAATATGCGCAGCATTCTCCGCAGTGTACCCGTGAAAACAGCGTTCATATCTGGTTTCGCCGTCCGTCTCTACAACGATGCCCGTAATGTTGTTATATTGAGACCCGATCGCCTCTTCAAACGTCTGTATGGTATTGTGTTTCATCTCATCGGTCACTCCTTTTTTTGCATGCAAGGATATCCTTGCTTCCCAGCGTATAGGCATTAAAAATGAGAATCAAGACCTATTTAAAATTATATTTCTGCCATATTACTCAGCAAATAAAAAAGACGGTTCACACCGTCTTTTTTATTTGCGCTTCTCCCGACCGGGTTTTACATAACCGCTGATCACTTCCCACGCGCTCTTGAAGGCATATTTGAGCGCACCTTTCCCCTCCGCGTTGTTGTCGAGATCCACGTCCCGCGCGCGGCTGCGCAAAAATCCCACGCGGTATGCGAAGTTATGCTCCAGCCACTCGATGAGCAGCGCACGCTCCGTCCGCCGCCATGCCGGGTCGCTGGGGTACGCTTCGTTATAGGCGATCATCGCCAGGATCACTTCTCGCTTGACCCTGTTGTTGCGGATGCGATAGGAATCGAGAATCCGAAACGACGGATTTTCCGTGAAGCGGTCGTCGTAAACCGCAATTTCACCGCGCTCGTTCGCGCGGTTCGCCTCGTCTCGATCCAGCGTAATCGTGAGCTCCCGCCCGCAGGGAAGCAGTTGCATCCATGTTTTTTCCTGTTGTTCCATGCAACAAATCGTATCAATGCCGCGCGCAAAAGTCAACGTCGTCAACCGCCCGCGCAGCTTGCTTTTTTTGATTGCGGTCGGTATGATAGACGCATTGGAGCGAAACCAAAAACGGAGGCAGCCAACAGCTATGAACCCGAACTATTTCGACATCATCGATCAGAATTTTGAAACGCAGCTTGACTCGCTCGGCAAACTCATCTCGTTCCCCAGCGTATCACAGGGGACGCCGGAGGAGGGCATGCCGCTGGGACGGCATATCCACGGCGCGCTCACATATGCGCTGGACCTCGCCCGCGAAATGGGATTCTCCGCGCGCTCGCTGGACGGCTACTGCGGCGTCATCGACTGCGGCGAAGGCGACGAGACGCTCATGATCATGGCGCACCTCGACGTGGTACCCGCCGGCAACGGCTGGACGAGCGACCCATTTGTGCTCACGCGCAAAGACGGCCGCCTGATCGGTCGCGGTGTGCTGGACGACAAAGGCCCTGCGGTCTCCGCGCTCTATGCGCTCAACGCCGTGAAGCAAGCGGGTATCCCGCTCAAGCGCAAGGTTCGCATCTTCCTCGGCTGTGACGAGGAGCGCGGCTGGAGCTGCGTCGATCGCTACAAAAAAACGGAGCCGGATCCCACGCTGGCGTTCACGCCGGACGGGCACTATCCCGTCATCAACTCCGAAAAGAACATCGGCCAGACGACGTATACCAAAAAACTCTCCGGCAGTAAGGTGCGCATCTCCTGCGGCACAGCACCGAACGTCATCCCCGGCGAAGCATCCGCCAGCCTGCCGTTTATGCCCGTTCCCGTCGCCGCAAAGCAAGGGATGCAGGTCTCCGGCGAGCAGGGCGAACTGCGCGCCGTCGGGCGCGCGGGCCACGCCTCCACCCCGCATGACGCGCAGAACGCGCTGCTGGCGCTGCTGGACGCGCTGAAGGATCAGCCGCTGGAATGGGATGATCTCGCCGTTGCAGAATTTCTCGCGTCGCTGCTGGGATTCGACCAGCACGGCGAAGGATTCGGCCTCGACGTGACGGACGAGTCCGGTCGGCTCACGCTCTCGCCAAACATGCTCGAATGGAACGAAAACGAGGTTTCCATCACGCTTGACTGCCGCTATCCCTTCAGCGTAACAACGGAGCGGCTGCTCGCCACGGAGGACGAGATATTCGCACGGCTTGGGTTCACCCGCACCTGGCAGAAGATCTCCAAGGGTCATTTCATCGACCCGGACTGCGAGCTGGTGAAAACGCTGCTGGACATCTACAGCGATGCGACGGGCAAAAAAGCCGAGCCGCTCTCCATCGGCGGCGGCACCTACGCGCGCTCGTTTGACAACGCCGTCGCGTTCGGCGTTGAGCCGGAGGACGAACCCGCCCAGGCACACATGCCGGACGAATCCTGCACCGTCGAGAGCGTCCGCTTCGACACGCGCCTCATCGCCGAGGCGATCAAGCGGCTCGCGGGCGCATAACATTCGCATGCAACGCAGCAAAAAGCGGCAACAGCCGCTTTTTGTTTGTTCGGGCGCGCTTACAGGCATTCGCGATTATTGCGTATTTTGTTGTTTTTGCGCACCAAGGGGCTTTTTCCCTTGCAACAAGCGGCTTCATATGATATACTCGCTTCCGCTAACGTCCTTCTTGCTCGGCGCAAAGACGTCGGGCCAATAGACCACGAGGAGGTGAAATGAATGAATCAATACGAAGTTCTCTACATCATCGATGCAACTCAGGACGAAGAATCCATCAAAGCATCCGTCGAAAAGTTCAAAGGGATTGTCGAATCCAACGGCGGTGAAGTAACGGCCATCGACGAATGGGGCAAAAAGCGCCTTGCTTATGCCATCAACTACAAGACCGAGGGCTATTACGTCTTGATGTCGATTTCTTGTGCGCCGGAGTTCCCAACGGAACTTGAGCGTACCTTCAAAATCGACGAAGCAATTCTGCGCTATCTCGTCACGCGGAAGAACGCGTAACGACACCCGTACTGCCGAAAGGATGGATGAAGCATGAATAAAATCACACTCATCGGAAACCTGACGCACGATCCGGAAGTACGCTCGACGCCCAACGGCGTCACCGTCTGCACGTTCACCATCGCGGTCAACCGCCGCTTTGCGAGCGCAAACGGAGAGCGCGCAACCGATTTCTTCCGCATCAACGCGTGGCGCCAGCTTGGCGAAACCTGCGCGCGGTACCTCAGCAAGGGCCGCAAGGTCGCCGTCATCGGCGAGCTGCAGGCACGCACCTACGAGGGCAAGGACGGAACGACCCGCATGTCGCTCGATATTTCGGCGGACGAGGTCGAGTTCCTCTCGCCCAAACCGCAGGATGACGGCTCAACGCCGTCGCAGCGGACGGACAACGCGCAGGATATGGCCGGATTCACCGACATCCAGTCCGACGACATCCCCTTTTAACTCACAGCGGGAAAACCCCGCAAGACATTATTTCGATTAGGAGGCTTGCAACATGGAAGACCGTAAAATGCGTCCCCGCCCCAGGCGCGGCCGCCGCAAGGTTTGCAAGTTCTGCGCTGATAAGACCGCGAGCATCGACTACAAGGATATCCGTACCCTTGAGAAGTTCGTGACCGAGCGCGGCAAGATCATGCCCCGCCGTATGTCGGGCATGTGTGCCAAACATCAGCGCGATATTGCAATCGCCATCAAGCGCGCGCGCGCAGTCGCCCTTCTGCCCTACGTGGCGGACTGAGCGAACAAACTACAAAGTACAAACTCCATAAGGACTTAGCAGAATCAGAACCGCCTACATGGCGGTTCTTTTTTTACATTTCACACAAAACTTGAAGTGTTCAACCCAGACAGCATCAAACTATCCTGCCACGGGCCAAAACAGAGCGAAGTTCATTATTTTTCGCATTCTCTCTACATTCGCCTTTACTCGCGCGCGAAGATGCGATAGAATCAAATTTGTAAGCACATCAATATTCTATTAACAGTACAATTACTTGAACAGAACAACAGAACAATTGAATGAAGGGAGCATTTATGGATTCTCAGTTTTCCGCCATCCATTGCCCGCAGATCATCACAGGCCGCGGTTCGCTGTCCTATTTTGCGACGCTCGGCAAACAGCGCATCGGTGTCATCAGCTACACAGATGAGTTGAGTCCAACGGTTCAGTCTCTCGCCGGGGAAGCCGGCGCGGACGTGCGCTACCTCGCGCAGGTGAAACGCGAGCCAACCATAGACGACGTCATGCAAATCGTAGACCGGGCGGTCGAATTCCAGCCCGATCTGATTCTTGCCATCGGCGGCGGCAGCGTTATGGACACCGCAAAAGCCGTGCATCTGTTCTATGAGAACCCGGACATGCCGCTGGAGAAAGCGTTTATCCCCTTCTCCCTGCCCGCGCTCGGAACAAAAGCTTTGCATATATCCGTGCCGACAACCAGCGGCACAGGCTCGGAAACGACATCCGTCGCTGTATTGATCGATCCAAAGACGAATATCAAGCGGCTTTTGATGGACAACAAGCTCATTCCACACGTTGCGATATTGGACGCGGACCTGACGGATTCGCTGCCCGACCCGATTGCGCTCTCCACCGGCATGGACGCGCTGACCCACGCGATTGAGGCAAGCGTTGCAAAAAATGCCTCCGCGTTCTCCCGCTCGCTGGCGATCGGCGCGGCGTCCGACATCCTCGAGCAGCTGGAGTCGTCCGTATCGACAAATCCGGATCGCGACGCGCGGCGCAGCGCCAAAGAAACGGTCCATATCGCCGCATCCCTCGCGGGCATCGCCATCACCAACTCCTGCACGGGGCTTGCGCACTCCTATGACCATCCCGGCCCGGAGTTCGGCCTCCCGCACGGAACCGTGTGCGGGCTCATGCTCCCCTATACCATGAGCTTGTGCGGACCACAGCACGCCTATGCCGTTCTGGCGCGCCGCCTGGGATACAGCGGGGACGAAGCCGCGCTGTCTCAACATTTGATTAATCATATCTTTTCGCTGATGCAGCGCATCGGAATGAAGACCTGTTTTCGTGATATGGGCATCGACGAGAGTGCATATTTCGCCAAGGTCGGGGAGTGGTCGACAACATCTCTTTCGGCATTTGCGACCGTTGTTTCGCCCGCGGATATGACGGTTGAACTGGGCAAACAGCTCTTTACGGACTGCTACTATGGAAATCACCCGGGCTGATTCCTATCAAGCATTATCACTCTCAGCGTTTCAGTAACAAAAAAGAACCGGCCTTTCCGCCGGTTCTTCTTTATTGCCGTCATTTGACCGCTTTGACATGCGCGCTGGCAAATGCGCCGTCGAGCGCGTCCAGATCCAGTCCCGCGTAAAGCTCCTTGAATTTCGGATCGTCCAGCAGCCCATCGACCACCGAACGGTCATAGAGATTCACGGGCGTCACCTCGATTTGGTCAAATCCCGCCTGCGCCAGTTTCTCGCAGTAATCCTCCAGCGTGAGCGCGCCGGACACGCACCCGACCCACATCTCGATGCTCTTTTTCGCCGCCTCCGGCACGGGCTTGAGCTGCACGATGTCCGCGATCGCGAGCCGACCGCCCTTTTTCAACACGCGGTGTGCCTCCCGCAGCGCGACGAGCTTGTCCTCGGTCAGGTTGATCACGCAGTTGGAGGTGATCACATCCACAGTCTCGTCCGGCAGCGGGATCTGCTCGATATATCCTTTCAGAAACTCCACGTTCTTCAGTCCGCTTTGTTTCAGGTTCCGCCGCGCCAGATGGAGCATGTCGTCCGTCATATCCAGCCCGTATGCCTTACCCGTCTCCCCGACGAGCCGCGCGGAGAGCAGCACGTCGATCCCGCCGCCGCTGCCGAGGTCGAGCACCGTTTCGCCCTCCTGCAGGTTTGCCAGCGCAACCGGGTTCGAGCAGCCGAGCGACGCTGATACAGCGTCTCTTGGCAGGCTCGCCAGCTCGCGCGGGGAATACAGCTCGCTCCCTGCGGAATTCGTGCCGCAGCAATCCGCGCCGCCGCAGCCGCAGCCGCCCGCCTGCTTTACGACGCGCCGCGCGATCTTTCCATATCTCTTTTTTACTTCGCTCCTGATGTTCACGTTCTATTCCTCCGATTGTTCGACTTTGTCATCGATTTTTTCAACAGCATTTTACGCGTTCGACCGCGCGAACCAGCTCGCGCGCGCCTTCCAGCACCACGTCCCGCTTCTCCAGCGAAATTTCGCTCCAAACCGCTTCCAGATAAGCATCCATGCTGTCGCTGAGCGTGCGATAGACCCCCTCGCCTTCCCGCGTCAGGCAGATGCTGACATATCGGCGGTTGTCGTTGTCCTGCTTGCGGCCGGCGATTTTCGAGTGCACCAGCTGGTCGATTGTGCGGCTCATGGTGCTCTTATCCACGCCCAGCTCTTCCGCAAGTTCAACGATGGAGACGCTCTCGCGCTCACCGAGTTCGAGTATCGTGCGGCACTGCGCGCTCGTAACACCGCAGCAGGCGGAGCCGTTTTTGTCAAAAGCGCTCAGCCTTCGCGCCGCCGTTCTCAGCAGGGCACGCAGCGTTTCAACTTCGTTTGGCATCGTATGATCCGGTTGTTCCATTGTTTCCTCACCTCGAGCGGATTGTATCATACATCTGTTGCATTATGCAACTATTAATTTTACCGAATACTTGAAGTACGCAACGCATATCCCCTATAATGGCATAAAAGACGTTGCACCATCAGGAGAATAACACATGAGTCATTGCGATAACACGAAGCCCTGCGCCTGCACCTACCCCTGCTCACGCCACGGAAAATGCTGTGAATGCGTTGCCTATCACCGCGCCAACGGCGAATTTCCCGGCTGCTTTTTTACAAAGGAGGGCGAGCGCACCTATGACCGCAGCCTCCGCGCACTGTTGAAGGACAGAGGTATCCAACCGGAAAGCTGATCCAACCGAAAGCGAGCGGCAGGCTCGCTTTTTCATTGTTTTTTTCTTATGTCGGCTCCTTTGCCAATCCGTACCGTAAATGTCGGTTTTTGCCATAATTCAACCATCTCCGCAACAAAGTACCACGATAAGTTTAAAAAAAGAATCCATTGCTTTGTTACTGTCTGTTGCGGCGAGAACGGTTCCGTTCCTTTTCGCCCGTAAGCAAAAACCGATCGAGGAGAAAAACGATGATACAAAAGAAAAAACTTGCCTGGCAGCATGTGCTGCTGGCGGCGCTTCTGGTTGCATCGCTGTTGCTGCATTTCTGGTCGCTGGAAAAGGAAGGCTACTCAAACCCGTACTATGCCGCCGCGGTGCAGGGCATGCTGGACAACCCTTCCGCGTTTTTTTACGGCAGCTTCGACTCCGGCCTCTACGTCACCGTGGACAAACCCGCGTTCGGACTCTGGCTGCAGGCGCTCAGCGCGGGCGTCTTCGGCGTGAACTCCTTTGGGCTGATCCTGCCGAGTGCGCTCGCGGGGACGCTGTGTGTGCTTTTGATGTTCTTCATCATACGCAAGAAATGGGGTGACACCGCGGGGGTGATCGCCGCGGGTATTATGGCGTTTACGCCGATTCTCGTCGCGCTGAGCCGGACGAACAACTTGGACGTGCTCCTGCTGTTCTTTCTGCTCTGCGGCACGCTGCTGATGCAAAACGCCGTGGAGAAGCAGAGCCTTCCGCTCTATCTCGCGGCGATGGCGTGCGTCGGAATCGGGTTTAACATCAAGATGCTGCAGGCGTTTCTGGTCGTGCCCGCGTTTTTGCTCTGGTATCTGCTCGGGAGCGGAAAGTGGCTCAAAAAGATATTGCACACCGTTCTTGCACTGGTTGTGCTGTTTGTTGTGTCCTTCAGTTGGGCGCTCGCGGTCGACCTCACCCCCGCCTCCGAGCGGCCGTATGTCGGCGGTAGCGACAACAACTCCGTCATCGAACTCGCGCTCGGCTACAACGGGCTCAATCGCCTGCTCGGGCCGCAGCGAGACCGCAACGCACAGGCACAGGACGACGATGGTCAGCCGCCTGCAATGCTTGCACCCGACCGTCCCGCGCTGAGCGGGGACGCCACACGTCCACCCCGGCAGCAGCCCAACGATCCGCAAGCGAGCGCCATCATCGCGCGCCGATCCGGCGGCGGCGTCGGCGGCAGCAGCGAAAACGGGGAGAAGGGCGTGTTTCGCCTCTTCGACGAGCAGCTCGGCGGTCTCGCGTCCTGGTTCCTGCTGCCGGCGCTCGCCATGGCTGCGCTTGGCGGCGCGGGTGCGCTGCAATGGCTGAAAAAGCGGAAGTCCGCCGAGTGGACGCAGGAGAAAACGGAAGCACTGCGGCAAACGCTGTTCTGGGCCGCGTGGCTGGTTCCGATGGTGGTGTTCTTCTCCGTTGCGGGATTCATGCACCGCTACTATGTGGTCATGATCGCCCCCGCCGTCGCCGCGCTGAGCGCAATCTGCGCCGTTCGCGCATGGAAGAGCGAACACAGCCGCCTGCTCGTGCCCCTTGCCGTCCTGCTGACGATCGCGGTACAGTGTGTCTTCGTGCTGCGCTCCAGCTGGAGCTGGCTGATATTCCCGATGCTGGGCGGAGCCACCATCGCGGTGCTGCTGTTCCTGATCGGCAAGAAGACCATCGCCGCCGCCCTGCTGGCGCTCGCTCTGTTCATGGCGCCCGTCGCCTGGTCGATCACACCGGTGATCGGCAACATGAACTCGCATATTCCGGACGCGGGACCCGACGTGCTGACCGCCGCCGCGGAGCGCAAGGATTCCGCCGCGAGTGAACTGACGACGTTTATTACGGAGCACTACGATGGCGAGCGCTGGGCGCTGGCCGTGCCGAGTGCGAACGTTGCCTCGCCGATCGTGCTCGAAACCGGGCTGCCCGTCATGGCGGTTGGCGGGTTCTCCGGCGGGGACGATATCCTAACCGTTGACGCGCTGAAGGAGTACATCGCATCCGGCTCGATCCGTTATTTCTGGATCACGGAACAGAAGACGCAGGGCGAAGTATACCGCTGGGTACGCCAGCACGGAACCGCTATTCGCCTCAGCGCCCGCGTCACGGTCTACGATCTGACCGGGGCAAGCGATTAACGCGACGCTTGAGCCGCGTTCAAAACCGGCGGCAACCCGTATGGGGTTGCCGCCGGTTTTAGTTGCTGTCATGAAACGCTCGCTGCAGCTTCAGGATTGGAACGAGCACGCCTCTTCGTCCTGCTTCTGCTCTGTTTGCGCTTTTAGGATTGCGGCGCGTTTTCTCCGAATCATAACGAGCGCGACGAGCCCCGCCAGCAGGAGCGCGGAGACGGCATACAGCCAGATCAATCCCGGCATCTCCAGCGTTCGCTGCAGATAGAAAAACAGGCCGACCGCACCCGAGCCGCCGATCACCAGGATCGGGTTCGGGTCGAAGATGCGCGATACCGCGACGCCAACGATGATAATCACGACGTTGAGCAAATCAACATTGCCGAGCGTGCGCTCACCCGTGCCGAACAGGGTCATGAGCAGGATCGTCAGCCCCGCGGAGGCAATCAGCGCGACGACGGCGGGCCTCAACCCGCTGAGGACGCCCTGCATCAAGGTCAGTTTTTTATATTTCTGATACAAAAAGGCCATCGTCAGCACAATGATGCAGGACGGGATGATGCAGCCAGCCGTTGCGATCACCGCACCCGGAAGGCCGGCGATCTTGATGCCGACAAACGTTGCGGAATTGACCGCAATCGGACCGGGCGTCATCTCCGCGATGCTGATGACGTCCACAAACTCCGGCAGCGACAGCCAGCCATGAATGGTCACAACCTGGTTCTGAATCAGCGGCAGCGCGGCGAGGCCGCCGCCGATGCTGAACAGACCGATCTGTAAAAAGCTCAAGAACAGCTTAAGGTAGATCATGCTTCGCTTCCTTTCTCAGCCGCGCGTAGGTTCTGATCACGCCGATGGCCGCGCAGGCAAGGATGACGAGGATGATATTCAGCTTTAAAAAATAGACGGCGACGAATACCGCGATCATGATCGCGGCGGAAACGATGCTCCTCTCGGACAGCACCGTCCGCCCGAGGCAGAAGACCACGTTGGCAATGACGGCCGCAACACCCGCGCGCATCGCACCGAGCACGGCGTTGACAACCGCGCTGTCCCGAAACGCCATGTAGAAGAACGAAATCACCGAAAGGATCACCATCGGCGGCAGAATCGTGCCAAAGATTGCAACCAGCGCGCCGGGGAATCCCGCGATTCGATAGCCGAGCAGGATTGAAGCGTTGACCGCCACCGCACCCGGCGAAGACTGCGCGATGGCGACGAAGTCCAGCGTTTCCTCCTCTTCCAGCCAGTGCAGCTCGTCCACGAATTTCTTCTTCATCAGCGGCACGATGACATATCCGCCGCCAAACGTAAACGCGCTGATCAACAGCGTCGAGGTAAACAGTTTTTTCAGTTTTTTGTTGCGCTCCATGCATCCTCCTGTCTTTGCATTGATTATAGAGCTTTACAATCGATATGTATAATAATATTATTATATCGAATTCATAAGTTTTTACTTATAGTTAGGAGAATGCCATGACATTACGGCATTTAAAGGTGTTCCTCACGGTCTGCGAATGCCGCAGCATCACGGCGGCGGCGCGAAAGCTGTATGTTTCGCAGCCGTCCGTCAGCCTTGCGATCAAAAACCTGGAAGACGAGTTTCATGTGAAACTGTTCGACCGGATATCCAAAAAACTATATCTGACCGAGCCGGGAAAGCAGCTGCTCGAACAGGCGCGCTACCTCGTCGGCCTGTACGACACCCTCGAGTCCGGCATGCAAAACTGGGAACAGGAGGGTGTGCTGCGCGTCGGTTCGAGTATTACCATCGGAAACCGGTTTTTGCCCGCCTTCGCGCAGGCGTTTCAAGAGCTGCACCCGCGCATGCGGGTCAAGGCGTTTATCAATAGTTCGGAGACGATTGAAAACATGGTCGTCGAAAACGAGCTGGATCTCGCGTTGATCGAGGGAATCCCGCATCATAAAAAAATCGTCTCGTCTGTCTTCATGGACGACGAGCTCGTCGTCATCTGCGCCGTCACCCACCCGCTTGCCGCAAAGAAAACGGTCACGCTCGAGCAGCTCGTCGGGAGCGATCTGCTCCTGCGCGAAAAAGGCAGCGGCACGCGTGAGCTCTTTGATAACACCCTGAACCTGCACGGCAAAATTACCGAGCCGGTCTGGGAAAGCGTGAGCACGCAAGCGCTCATCCGCGCGGTAGCGGCGGGGCTGGGCGTCTCCGTTCTGCCGTACTGGCTGGTGCAGGAGGAACTCGGCGCGGGAACAATCCGCCGCCTGTTTGTGGACGGCATCGAATTTAAGCGGCACGATTACATCATCTATCACGAGGACAAGTTCCTGTCCCAGCCCATGCGCGATTTCATCGAGTTGTGTATGAACTGACAAGCGTCGGCTTATTAAACAGTATAAACAAAAAAATCCGGCGTTATGCCGGATTTTTGATAGCTTTGCACATTACAGGATGGTTACTGCGCTCATTCTTCTTCCGGTGCTTTGACATCCGGAAGTCGTGAGCGGTCGACGGACAGCAGCCAGAAGAACATCCCGCCCAGCATGGTCACCGCCAGTATGCGATATTGAAAATGCGCGTGCATGATCATCGGCTGCGTACCGACCAGAATCCAGAGAATCGGCAGAAACGCTACCACGAGCATAACCGCCGCCCGCGCATACCATTCGCGCTTTGTGCGGAGCGCGCTCATCACAACAACGGCGGCAAGCACAACGCCGCTAAACGCAATAAGCATCGGCCAGTCGAAGAGATGCCTGAATGCGGAGAGAATCGCTTCCAGCTTGTCATAGCGGAACAGGAACTGCGTCTCTTTCACCACGCCGAGCCGCACGGCGGCGGCGCCCCAGGCGTCCGCAAACGCGTTGATATCCGTGAAGATGGACGTGATCACCAGCTTGGTGATCCACATCATGAAATAGGACAAAAACCAGACGCCGGTGAGCTTGAGCGTCTGCATCAGCATCGCTTTTGCGGTCGGCGGGTTCTTTGTGTAACTCTGGCAGATTAAAAGCGCGAGCAGCGGGAACCCGAGCGTCAGCAGCGGCGTCGTATAAAAGTCGAAGAACATCGTCGCCATGCCGAGGATCATGAAACCCATAGGCGCTTCCTGCGGGCGCCTGAGCCAGCGCGGCACGAAGAGCACGCCGATAAACGCGATATAGAAGCACACGCTGTATTGAAACAGCGCGCTGGCCACAACCGGATTCACGAGCAGAATCGCGCCGGTGAACAGCATCGGCGGCCAGAAGGAGCGCGTTTGAAACGCGATCACCAGCGTCGCCGCCGCCATGAGTAAAAAGAACCCCCAAATGATGAAGCTGCGGATGCTGCCGTAGTCCATCACGGAAAGCAGCGCGCGCACATAGATGCGGAAACCGTGCCAGTATCGCACATAAAACACGTCCGCTTCCTCATGGTTTTCGACTGACGCGCGGGCGCTCGCCAGCGTAAAATCATCCTCGAGCGGATACGCGTTTTTCAGCACGCTTTCCGGGGAATCCTTCACGTCCATGTATGTGGAGAGCGAGAGGATGATAACCTCCGTCCAGTCGTCCAGATGATATGCACCCCAATCGAACCGCAGCATATGGAACTTGCCGTATTCCGGTTCGAGTTCGTCCATCGAAAGCAGATAGTTTTTCTCCACCCTGTCCTGCGGGGCCAGTCCGCTGAGGAACAGCAACCCCACGCCAAGCATGACAAGAAGCACATAGGTGATCAGATATTTCCAAAACTTTTTCTTCTTAGGTTCGATGGTTTTCGCCTCCTCACATATCGCTGTATGTCAAAAACGCAAAGGAAAATAGTTCATGTCATTCTAGCATTGCGCCGCTTTCATGGTCAAGCGGCGAGCCGTCTACAACCAGTGACATCCGCGGGCGATACCTGTTATAATACCTCATATTATGCGGCTGTTTGACTGCAATACATTTGCGGGCCAATCCGGACAGCCCGTCAGGAAGGCAACGCACAACATGCGACTGAACAACAGGCGAACAGGACTGATCGACAAACCCGTTTTAAAGGCGCGCCGCTGGCCAAAACTGGCTGCTTCCAAAACCTCTCCCGCTCTGGAATGGATGGGGCGCGTCCTGATGCCCGCTTACCTGCACGTGGTGCTGTCGTTTCGGAAGATCGAAATCCGGAATCCGGAATCAATCGTAGACGAAATGATGCAACTGCAGAAGAAGCGCTCGCGTCTGATCGTCGCCTTCCGCCACCCGAGCGGGGACGATCCCCAGCTGCTCTTCCATGTGTTTGAAAACCTCGTGCCGCGCGAGGCAAAAAAGTTGAAAAAGCCGCTGTTGTACCAAACCAACATCCGCTTTGTCCATGACTATGCGGTCGGCCTCTGGGGCGGGCCTGTCATCCGGTTTTTCCTGCCGCGCGTCGGCGCGCTGCAGGTCTACCACGGAACGAGCGACGCGGTCAGCCTCCGCCATATCCGCGGCGCGCTGCTGGACGGCTTGTGCCCGGTCGGCATCGCCTCGGAGGGGCAGATTTCCTACCACAGCGAAACGCTCCCGCGCATTGAGCAGGGAACGGCGCGGATGGGCTTCTGGTGCGCGCGGGATATCGAACGCGCCGGGCGAAGCGAGGACGTGCGGATTCTGCCCGTTTCGCTGCACATGCGCTATGACATCCGCGACAAAAGGAAAATCGCGTCCGCATTGACCCGCATGGAACAGTTCTGCGGCATGGCGCCCGGCTCCAGCCGTTCATCCGAACAATCGCTGGAGATGCTCGCGGCGCGCACGGAAGCGCTCGACCGGACGCTATTGGACATCGTCGAAGCCTACTACCGCGAGCATTACGGCTATCAGCCGCAGCCGGCGCCTGCAGGCGAGCCCGAAAAAGACGCGCGGCTTCGCCGCTGGAGAGCGCTGTTTCCCGTCGCGCTGGACCTCGCCGAGCGGTTGCTCGGCATAGACCCCAAGGACGATGGCCTTGTGCAGCGGATGTACCGCGTGCGACTGTTTGCATGGAAAGGTATCTACCCATATACTGAACTTAGATCCCGCTCGGCGCTGGAGGCGGGGTTGCTCGACCGCCATGCGGGCGAGGCTTGGTATGCCATGCGGCACATGGAGCTGGTCGATTTGATGTCCTATCACGACGTCGATTACCTGCGGGATCAAGCGACCGGCGAACTGTCCTTTGACCGCATCGCGGAGAGCGTTGTGAGTTTTCAGGATCTGATCAACCGCCTCCTGGGCGGCAACATCACCACCCGGCCCGATGTGATCCGCAAGCACGCCGTCATCATCCCCGGTGCGTGCATCAGCCTGACGCAACGGTATCCGGACTACTGCAGCAACCCGAAGCGCGCCGTGCAGGAAGCGACAGACGCGCTGGCAAGCAGCTTTTTGAACTGTATCGAACAATACAAAAACCGCACCTGATCGAAAGCAGTTGCAGGAGGCAATATGCCGTATGACATGATTTACAAGGATATGCTGGATAACCTTTACGAAGGTGTCTACTTCGTCGATACAGAGCGCAAAATATTATACTGGAACAAAGGCGCGGAGCGTATTTCCGGATATTCGTCCGACGAAGTCGTTGGCATGCACTGCTTTGATAATCTTCTGAATCACGTTGATAAACAAAATAATTCCCTGTGTTTGAACGGTTGCCCGTTGTTTCAGACCATTCAGGACGGCGTCAGCCGAGAAGCCGCCGTTTACCTGCGCCATAAAAAGGGATATCGTGTCTTCGTTGCGGTGCGGACAATCCCGCTCTATCACGAAGGAAAGCTCACCGGTGCGCTTGAGGTGTTCATCAACGACAGTGAAAAAGCCGAGATTCAAAACTCGCTGAACGAATTTCGGGATCTTGCATTGACCGATACACTTACCGTTTTGCCCAACCGGCGTTATATCGATTCGTTTCTGGTGAACCGGCTAATCGAGTTTCGCGATTTGAAAATCCCGTTCGCAATCGCGATGATCGACATCGACAACTTCCGGGTGTTCAATAACACATACGGCCACGACGTCGGAGATCAGGTGTTACAGGTTGTCGCGGCGACGATGCGAAACGCCGTACGCATCAACGATCTCGTCGGGCGATGGGGCGGCGAGGAATTTCTGGCGATTCTCGTCGGCGTTTCCGAGGAAAATCTTTTTAAGACGATTGAAAAAGTAAGAACGCTGGTTGAAAAATCCGGGCTTCCGCATCAGGGTGATTTTCTTAAGGTCACGGTGTCCGTCGGCGTCACCATGGTTCGGGAAACCGACACCGCCGCGAGCATTGTCAAACGAGCGGACGAAGCGCTGTATACCAGCAAGCAGACCGGGCGGAATCGCACCACGGTTCTTTGATCGAATGACACAATATCAAGTATAAAAAAAGCCCCGTTCGGGGCTTTTTTATTGATAGCTCCTGCTTCAGCAGGTATTTATCCCTTCACCGCGCCTGCGGTCATGCCCTCCACGAAATACTTCTGCACCAGCGCAAACAGGAGCACGACGGGGATCGTCGTGATCGTTCCCAACGCCATGATGATACCCCAGTCGATATGCGTGGAGCTGATGTAGTTGGCAAGGCCCACCGTCAGCGTTTTCATGGACTCCTTCGTGATCAACACGCTGGAGAGCAAAAACTCGTTCCACGAGAGGATAAACGCCATAATGCCCGTGCTGAGCACGCCGGATACGCAAAGCGGCAGCTCGATTTTCATAAACACCTGAATCTCGCTTGCGCCGTCCATGACGGCGGCTTCGTCGATTTCCTTCGGCAGCTTCTTGAAAAACGAAACCAGCAGCCATACCGAAAACGGCAGCGTGACCGTCAGATGCGCGACGATGACGCCGATATGGCTTCCCGAGAGGCCTATCGTGTTCACGATTTTATACAGCGGGAGCATGAGCATGATGGGCGGGACGCAATAGGCCGCCAGCACGCTGATCAAAATCAGCTTGCGCCCTTTATACTTGAAGCGCGTCAGCTGTATGCCGTCAGGGTTCCGACGATCATGTCGATGACCATGACGGACGAGGCGATCAACAGGCTGTTGAGGAAGTAGTGGATCACGTTTTCGTTGCCGAACGCCTGCGTATACCATTCGACCGACCAGTTCTGCGGCAGAAAGATCGGCGGAATCGTGAAGAGCTCTACGCCCGGCTTAAACGAGCTGAGCGCCATCCAGGCAAGCGGGAACCCGACGATAACGACGAGTATCGCGATCAGAATGCCGGTCAGGGTGTTTGTCAGTACCCTGGATTTTTTAATGCTTTGAAACATTCTCATTCACCTACCCCTTCGTCAATCTTCCGTCAGGCCGGATTTTGCCACGTAGAATATGATACAGCCAAACATCAGAACGCCGAGTATCATCGAAATCGCCGACGCGTAACCGATCTGATACGACCCGAACGACGCCTGATAGATCAGAATCGGCAGGTGCGTTGTTGAGCCGGACGGCCCGCCGCCCGTTACCATGAAGATCAGGTCGTAGTAGGTCGCCGTCCAGATGATGCGCAGCACGGCCAGCACGATGGTGGTGTTTTTCAGCTGCGGCAGCGTAATATGCAGAAACGTCTTCCATTTGTTGGCACCGTCCACCGTCGCCGCCTCGTAGATCTGCCGGTCGATGCTCTTGAGCGCCGCCCAGTATATGAGCATCGGGAACGGATAGGAGCGCCAAACGTTCAATATAACCACGACCCACATCGCAGGCCCCTGCATGGCGAGCAACGACTGCCTCGCCTCCAGCAGACCCGCCTGCTGCAGCCAGTAGCTGACAATGCCGTAGTCGCTGTTCATGATCCACTTGGACACCAGCGCCAGCGTGACGGCTGGCACCACATAGGGAATCAGCAAAAAGCTGCGCAGCGCGGTACCGCCCTTCATGGGGCGCGCGATCAGCAGCGCGATGGCAAGCCCCATCACCAGCTGACCCAGAACCGACCAGAACGTCCACTTCACCGTGTTCAAAAGATACTTAACAAAGAGCTTGTTGCCGAAGATCTTCACATAGTTCTGGAAACCGACGAACTCGCTGGTTTTCTTGATCAGGGAAGAGTTTGTAAAACTCAGCCACACATTATACAAAACCGGATACACGACAAACATGACCAGAAATACGATGATCGGAACAGCAAACGCGAGCCCGATCAACTTATGCCTTTTTTCATAACTGCCAAGCAGCCGGCGAGTATTTGGCAACGTTCCAGACGACATAATCATTCTCCCCAAACCAGATTCAAGGCAACCCGCGCACACCAGTGTCGGATCGCACACGGTATACCCTTATCATACCTTTGCTCTTACAGATTGGGAAGAACGCATTTGACTGCGTTCTTCCCAAACGACGTATCCTATGCGCAGCAGCGCGGGGTTACATGGTTCCGGCGAAGCCCATCAGATCATCGTTGATGAGGTTAAACGCTTCTTCGGAGGTATACGTTCCGTCGCACGCGCCCTGCAGCGCAACGCCGAAGATATTGGTGGACTCGATATAGGCGGACATCGCCGAGAGTCCGGCTTCCATGCCATACCAGTACCAGGTGCCGTTTTCAAACGAATCGAAGATGCTGTCAACCTGCTCCTGGAACGCGGCAACCTTTTCGCTCGCTTTGTAGATTTCAAACGCGGGCCTGTAGGACGGGAACGCGAACATCGGGCGGGACAGCGCACGCTCCGCGGCGCGTTCCGGCGTGTAGAGCGCGGTCATGAAGTCGGTCAACAGCGCACTGCGCGCGGCGCCTTCCTGCGGGGAGGCAACGAAGCAGTAGCCGGAACCGAACGAGGAAACCGGGCTTCCGTCCACACCGGGGAAGTCGAAGCAGCCGAGTTTATCGACCATATCCGGGTTGTTGCCCTGCGCATTGCCGATGACGGCGCCCATATCAAGCGTCATAGCCACGGTGCCGGTGACGGCGAGCGCGTTGCGGTAGTCACCCCAGGACCAGGTCAGAGAGCCGGCCGGGGACGCGTTGTGATACAGCTCGACCAGATAGTCGATGACCTTGATGGCGTCGTCCTTCTGCTTGTCAAAGCAGTATTCGCCTGTCGTCGGATCCATAAAGTACACGCCGGCAGAGCACATCATCTCATAGAGGGTCTGCGCGGCAACCTGCACGCCGTCCAGCGGAACGGCGAAGCCGGACATGTCGCCTGTGTTGAGCGCAACGGCGGCTGTCATGAACTCGTCCCAGGTGGTGGGCACGGCAATGCCTTGTGCCTCAAAGAGGTCCGTGCGGTACCAGACGGAGGTATGCATCGCCCAGTCGGGAATCGCGTAGATGTGTCCGTCCGCGCCGGTCAGAACGCCTTTGTATGCGGGCGAGAAATCATCCGCGCCGATTGCATTGATGATGTCGTCCATCGGCATGATGCTCTCCGCGGCATACAGATACGCGGTGCCGCCGAAGTTGGTGTGCATGATGTCGGGTACGTCGCCGGAAGAAGCGGCGGTCGCGAGTTTGCCGTACATTTCGTTGAACGCGACTTTCTCAATTTCGACCTCGATACCCAGCTCCTGCGCCAGCTCGTTGAACTGCTTGGAAAGCACCTCATACTGGGCGTCCGCCGTCAGATTGGTCCAGATCACGAGTTTCTCACCGGTGTAGTCGACCGGCTCTGCCGCGGCTGGTTCTTCCACGGTCGGTGCAGCCTCCGCCGGAGCGGCGGGTTCCGCGGGCGCGGGTTCCTCCGCCGGTGTTCCGCAGGCCATTACGGAGAGAACCATCAACAGCGTCATCAATAGAGCAACTAGTTTCGTCGTTTTCATAACCTTCTCCTTCTCTTTTTTTCTTGATCAACCCATTGGGTTGACGAATAGGGGTTCTTTTTTACAACAGGTTTCTATCCCTGCGTTCAGATCGTTTCATGGATGCAAACAAGAATGCTGGTGTTCGCGGATCGATATCCTATCCGCGATTGCTTGGATGAATTGCCGGCAGAATTGCGTATTGGAGCGCAAATTGAGATTTGGATTTCTGGGATGTTCCCGGAGAGGACGCAGTGTTTGCGTCCCTCCGGAAGCAATGATCGGTTTAGAGAATAGCGCCCTGCTCTTTCAGCTTCTTTTGCAGCTGCGGAATGTCCACATCCCGGGCGCTGATATTGTTCGCGGCGGCGATTGCGGCGGCGGTGCCTGCCGCCTCACCCATCACCATGCACTGCGGCATGCAGCGGATGCAGTTGGCAACCGGCGCTTCATAGGAAACACAGCGCCCGGCAACCAGCAGGCCGTCCTTGCCCTTCGGCAGCATGCAGCGGTAGGGAATCGTCATCGACTGACCGGGCTCCAGATCGTAGACATACATGGTTACGCCATCCGGCGTATGCGCGCCTGCGGGCATTGCGCCGCGGCCGATGCTGTCCTCAAACTCGCGGGCCGCCTGAAAATCGTCCAGCGTCACCTTGTAGTCTCCGATGATGCGGCGGCTTTCCCGCACGCCAAGCAGCGCGGCGATGGCGGAGAGGTAGGAGTTCTCGAAGCCGGGAACGTATTTTTTGAACGCTTCCGCAACGTCGTAGAGCGTTTTCTGGGAGAAATTCTCCTGCGCCGCGCGCGCCTCAAACCCTTCGGTGCTGTGCGCTTCAATCGCGCCGGAGCAGTTGATGGTCACCTCGCCCGGGTTCGGCGTTGAGGTGAAGATGCCGAGCCAGTTGCGCAGGTATTCCTTTTCGGGCGGCAGTTCCACATTTTTCAGCTCGTCTGCAAGGCCGAAGTGCATAAACCCGGGGAACGTTTTATAGTCGTGCCAGGCGGGCGGCACATGCGTGTCGAGCACAGGCGGGTTTTCTTCATAGTACTTCTTGACGCGATCCATATCGACGCCGCACATTCTGCCCATCAGCGTCATGGGTTGAATGTCCTTCTTTTCGCGCATCTCATACGGTGCGCCTGCTTTATAGGAAATCAACGCATCGCCGGTACAGTCGATCACGGTCTTTGCGCGGATCTCCATCAGCTCGGACTGCGAAAGCACGACCGCGCCAACGACGGTGTCTCCCTCGCTGATCACGTCCACGATCGCGGTGTCCAGATAGCACTCCAGATTGGGCTCTTTCGACGTAACTTCGTCGAGTATCACCTTGGCAACCTCGGTATCATAGAGAAAACATACGTCCGTCTCCGGATCGATCTCCACAATGGCGTTCCGGTCCATGAACAGGTTCCTCAGCTCCCAGGCGATGCCGCCGACAATCCGGTTCTTTTTATCGCTGAACCCGACCCATGCGCCCTGCATGCCCGCGGTGAACTGCCCGCCGAGGCAGCGCTGTTTGTCCACGATGATCGTTTTGGCGCCGTTTCGCGCAGCAGCGATCCCCGCGATGACCCCGGCGGTTCCGCCGCCGGCAACCAATACGTCAACAGTTTTTGTTCGCATTCCTTTATTCCTCCTTGATCCGTTCGAAGGTTATCCGGTTCTGCCGTTCCGCTCATGCCGGGTGTTATGCCGGCACGGGCGAAAACCGACCAATGTCCATCTTACACAAAGATAGGGAACAAGGAAAGCCTATGCCAGATATCCGTACTGCTTGAGCACGGCCTTGAGGGTCGCCATTACGTCTGCCGGCAGCTCGGAGATGACGGGCTTGCGGCAGTATCCCGCGTCCACACCGCGGAGTTTGAGGCCTTCTTTGATGATCTGCAGCCAAGGCGTCGGCATGCCGTCCGCGGTCGGCTTGGTGAACAGCGGCAGATAGGGACGGATGAGGTCGAACTGTGCCTTCATGGCCTCTTCCATCTTGCGCGCCTTGGCCAGATTGTAGACCGCCGTATTCTCTTTCGGGAAGAGGTTGCCGGTGCCGCAGACCCAACCATCGGCCCAGCAGCTCAGGCTCTCGACCGGGCATACGTCATAGCCGTAGAAAATTGCAAAGTCGTCGTTGGTCAGATAGCGCAGATCCTGCTGGCGGTATACGTCCGCCTGACGTTCCTTGACCGCGTCGATGAATCCTTCGTTATAGAGCTTTGCCATGAACTCGTCGCTCATCAGGCAGGTGGAGTAATACGGGTTGTGATAGACCATCACGGGAATCTCAATCGCCTTGCGGATGGTTTCGTAGTGTTTGAGCAGCTCGTTCTCATTCGGCGCCATATACCAGGGCGTGACGGCCATGACGCCGTCCGCTCCCGCGGCTTCCGCCGCAATGGACATTTCAACGACATCCTTTGTGCGGTATGCGCCCGTCGAACAGACGACCTTGATGCGGCCAGCCGCGGCTTTCACGGTCGCAACATTGACTTCGGTCTGCTCCGCCGGGGTCATGGCGACCATTTCGCCCGTGCTGCCGGAGGGGATGACGCCGGTGACGCCGTTTTCGACCAGATAGTCCGTCACTTCTTTGATTCCGCCGAAGTTGATGGATTCGTCCTTGTTGAACGGTGTGACCATCGGGATATAGATGCCAGTGAGTTTTTCGCGTGCCATAAACATGATACTCCTTTGTTTTTTATGAAAAGATGTGATTTTGCGCAATTGGAATACCTATTCCGATTACAAGTTAATATCATTTTTGATGAATTGTCAAGAGCAAATTTCAAAAAAATCACAAACGTTTTGCTGTTACAATCACGCGCAGTAGCATGAAAAACAGCGCATCCGACCGGAAAAATGCGCTTTTTTACCAAAACCGAGCCTTCTCTTCTAATCTATATGGGATTCTTTTTGTGACAACCGTGCGCTGTAGGCTTAAACGTTTATGAAAAACCTCTTTTTTCTTTTTATCGGAATATCTATTCCGTTTAAAGGAAATATGGCGGGTTTCCGCTCCTCCATACACGCACTCGCACAGCACTCTTTTCGGCACGCAGCAGAAAAATCACCTTGTTTTCGCGTTTTTCTGTCGCTGGCGATCGATTTTTCCTGCAAATCCAGAGTGTTGACAACGAAAACGCGATACGTTATAGTATTGAAAAGACGCGCGCGCGAATTTTCGAGCGAGATATCATATTACGGAATGCGAATTCCATATCTTGATAAGAATGCGCAATGTTTTCAGATAAAGCGGCATATGCTCATGTGTGATATGCGCCGGATACGAGAAAAATGCGGAAAGAAGGTCTACGTCGTACAGTGGAACAGGCTGGCATCTTACAACCGGAAGAGCAAACCGGAAAAAGCATCGATACGATCAAGATGGTCGACCGCGCGCTTGCCGTGCTTGATGTGCTGCGCACGGACAGCAAGCGCCTCGGCGTCAACGAGATCGCGAAGATGTGCGACATGAGCCCGTCCACCGCCTTTCGTATTCTGAAAACGCTGGAGGTTAACGGCTGGGTCTACCAATGCGCCGACGACCGCTATATCACCGGGCAAAAGATCAGCTTTGTCATGGAAAAGGACAACTTCTATCTTGCGTTGAAGGAAGTCGCTTCCTTTGTCATGGATAAACGCACCGCCGCCGTCGGCCAGGCGATGAACCTGACTGTGCGCGAAGGTTCGCACTGTTATATTCTGCAGCAGTCCCGCACAAAAAATCTGGTGGACTATATCCCGCCGCTCTACTCCGACCTGCCGTTCTATGCGTGCGCTGGTGGCAAGATCCTCCTCTCCGAGTTGCCGATCAGCCTTGCGGAGCAAGTCATCAACTCCTGTGAGATGGTGCCGCTGACGCAGCACACGATCACGGATCCGGAACAGTTCTGGCAGGAGCTGCGCAAAGTTGCCAAGACCGGATATGCGTTCGACTACAAAGAGTCGGCGGACAACGGCAGTTGCATCGCCGTTCCCGTGCGCAATAACGATGGCGACATCATCGCGGCGCTGTCGTTCAGTGGGTTTATCGGCGTGGAAGACACCGACAATCTGCTGCCGTATCTGCCCGTGCTGAAGGAGGCCGCAAGCGAAATTTCTCGCAATCTGTATCGTACCTGGGGCCACTGATTCAAGACAACTATTCATCCGATTTCAGCTGATTTCCCGCACGCGCGATGTCATGGTTCGACATATCCGCCGTGCGGGTCGTTTTATCCGGCAATAGATCCGATGCAAAGCATCCGGTAAGCGCACAGCCGAGCGGCCGCGCGGATGGGAGGGAGCGCATGAACCGAGACCTCACGCAGGGCACCCCCGGCGGCGTGATCCGGCGCTTCAGCCTGCCGCTGTTCTTCAGCGTGATCTTTCAGCAGCTGTATATCGTGGTGGACAGCCTGGTTGCGGGGCGCTTTGTCGGCGAAGCTGCGCTTGCCGCAGTCAACAACACCTACCAGATCACACTGCTGTATCAGGCGCTGGCAATCGGGTTTGCCACGGGCAGTTCCGTCGTCGTCTCCCGGCTATTTGGTGCGGGACGCAAGCGCGATGTCGCCTCAGCCGCGACAACCGCGTTGATTTCGTGCCTTGCGCTGTGCGCCGTGCTCACCGCCGCCGGCCTGCTCGGCGCAAACGCGCTGCTCCGGCTGGTGCGTACGCCCGCGGAGCTGGTGCATGACTCCGGCCTGTATCTCAATATATTTACCACGGGGCTCGTCTTTCTCTTCTGCTATCAAATCGCGCTGGGTATCTTCACCGCGCTGGGTGATTCCAGAACGGTGTTTCTGTTTTTAACCGCGTCGTCGCTCGTGAATATCCTGCTCGACGTGCTGTTCGTCGCCAAACTGCATATGGGTGTGGCTGGCGTGGCCTGGGCGACGTTTCTTTGCCAGGCCGCGGGCGGTATCCTTTCCGTCGCGCTCGTTTTGCACAGGCTGCGCCGTATCAAATCTACTACGCAACCATATGATCGCTCTTCCGTCTTCTCACCCGCTCTGTTGGGGGAAATGCTGCGCATCACCATCCCAGTGACGATTCAGCAGTTGATCATCTCGTTTGGCAGCGTGCTGATACAGGGAAACGTCAACCGCTTCGGCGCGGATGTTTCCGCCGGATACGCCGCCGCGATCAAAATGAACAATCTGGCGATCACAGCGCTGATGGCGTTCGACCGGGGTATGGCCGCGTTCGCCGCGCAAAACGAAGGCGCAAATAAACCGGAACGCATCCGTTCCGGCCTGAAAGCGGGGTTGTTGCTCTCTGTTTCCACCGGGCTTTTCATCGGTGCCGGCTATCTGATCTTTCGAGAGCAGATTATATCGTTTTTCCTGAAGACGTCGAACGCGCAGGTGCTGGCAAACGGCACGCAATATCTCCTGCTCGTCGTTCCCTTCTATCTCTTTGTGTCGATCAAGATCGTCTGCGACGGCACGCTCAGGGGCTTATCCGCCATGCGCATGCTGCTGACGGGTACGTTTGTGGATCTTGCGCTGCGCGTAGGTTGCGGGTTCCTCTTTTCCGCGCTCTGGGGTCCGGTTGGCATATGGGCGGCGTGGCCCGTCGGGTGGATTACGGGCACTGCGTTATCGGCATTTTTTGTCACTCGCTTGTTGCGGAAAAAGACGAAACGGCTTGATTTGAATAGCGGAGCTTCAATGTTTTAATTCGGACCGGATGATTAGAATGTTTAAAATAATGGTAATCCCCAGAAGCCCCATAAACATCATCACCATGGGCCAGTTGCCAAACTGGCCATAATAGCCCGCTGAATTGATGACCGCATAAATCACCAGCCCGCTGGACAGCACGAACAACCAGGAACTCCATTTGCTCGCTTTCAGCAGCGCAATGCCGCTGATCAGCATCAAGATACCCATGGATAGCTCCGCGATTAGATGAAAGGTAATGCTGATGGGAGCCGAAACCAGCTCGGGCACATTTCCAGTGATAAGGAGCATACCCCATAGACCCAGGATGCCTGCGCCTATGGCGATTGAAATAATACCGACCGTTTTTTTCATATCACACCTCAACAATCTTTTACTCGTATCAGCTCGGTCTTCTCCTGCATTCTGCCTGTTTTAAGTCCATTTGTTCATCGTTAAACACTGTGACGCCCGGCTTTTTTCCTTATTTTCCATGCTTTGGTGATCGGGAATACGATTGAAAACTACTATAAATAGCTTGCTACATATGATCGTCATTTGCAAGTGTTATCAGCAAAAATGGTAGTCGTAACTCCAATGTGGACATTATTTTTCAACCGACTATACCAAACTGTGTCATATTGCATAAAATGAGCTCAAGTTGAATATAAGAAAAGCCCGGAAACGCACTGTTTCCGGGCTTTTTCTGTGGTAGCGGCGATCTGATTCGAACAGATGACACTCCGGGTATGAACCGAATGCTCTAGCCAGCTGAGCTACGCCGCCATATGTCGCTATTGTACCGATTTTTAGCGGCACATGGTGTATTATAACCGCCGATAAACCCTCTGTCAAGACTAACCTATTCATATTAAAAGAGCATATTCTCCGGTGAAAAATCCGCAATCCTACCGTTTCGGCTTTTCTTGGAGCGAAAGCCGTGATACAATCTATTGGCGGAATTCTTTCCGCACGTTCCCGATCGGGAAATCTTGATTTTTCGCCCAAGGAGGAACATATGATCCGATATTCCAACCAACCGGTCAAGCTGCAAAACGGCAAGCCGCAACCCGCGACCAAGGCGGATGCTGGCGCGCGCGAAAAAACCATCGCATATTCCATTCTCCGCGCGCATAACCTTTCCGACGATATGGAGAAAATGCGCCTGCGCTTTGACGCGCTGATTTCGCACGACATCACGTATGTCGGCATCATCCAAACGGCGCGCGCGAGCGGGCTGACCCAGTTCCCCGTGCCATACGCCATGACGAACTGCCACAACAGCCTCTGCGCTGTCGGCGGAACGATCAACGAGGACGACCACGTGTTCGGCCTCTCCGCCGCGAAAAAATACGGCGGCATCTATGTGCCGGCGAATCTGAGCGTGATCCACAGCTACGCGCGCGAGGAGATGGCCGGCTGCGGCAGGATGATCCTCGGCTCGGACAGCCACACGCGCTACGGTGCGCTCGGCACGCTCGCCGTTGGCGAAGGCGGGCCGGAGCTGGTCAAGCAGCTGTTGAAGAACACCTATGATATCGCTTCTCCCGAGGTCGTGCTCTGCTATGTCACCGGCAAACCGCGCCGCGGCGTCGGCCCGCACGACGTCGCCTTGGCGCTCGTTAAAGAAGCGTTTGCCGAAGGCCGCGCGAAAAACAAGATCCTTGAGTTCGTCGGTCCCGGGATCCGACACCTCTCCGCGGATTACCGCAACGGCATCGACGTCATGACCACGGAGACGACGTGCCTGAGCTCCATCTGGGAGACGGATAACGTGACCGCCGAGTATTATCGCGTACACGGCAGGCCGGATGCTTACAAAAAACTCGCGCCCGAAAACGGCGCATATTACGACGCGATGATCACCATCGAACTCGACAAGGTCGAGTGCATGATCGCGCTGCCGTTCCACCCGAGCAACGCCTACCCCATCCGCGAGTTCATCGAGCGGGCGGACGAGCTGCTCGCCAAGGTGGAGGAAGACGCAAAAGCGAGCTTTCCGGACGTTCCGCTCCACCTTCGGGATAAGGTCGGGACAGACGGGGTCTATGCCGATCAGGGTATCATCGCTGGCTGCGCGGGCGGACTATTTGACAATATTATCGAAGCAAGCGAAATCCTCGACGGCGGCTCAACCGGCAGCGGCGCGTTTTCGCTCTCGGTTTACCCAACGAGCGTGCCGGTCAGCCTCGCGCTGACCCGCGCGAACGCAACGGAAACGCTGGTGCGCGCAGGCGCGGTCATGAAGCCCTCCTTCTGCGGCCCATGCTTCGGCGCGGGGGACGTGCCCGCCAACAACGGATTCTCCATCCGCCATACCACGCGCAACTTCCCCAACCGCGAAGGCAGCAAGCCCGGCGAAGGCCAGCTGTCCTACGTTGCGCTCATGGACGCGCGCAGCATCGCAGCGACCGCGGCAAACGGCGGCAGAATCACACCGGCGACAGATGTGGTGTACCGCAAGCGCCTGCTCCGGTATCGCTACGACCGCACCACCTATGAAAAACGCTGCTACAACGGCTTTGGCAAACCCGACCCGGACGCGGAGCTCGTGCTCGGGCCGAACATCACGGACTGGCCGAAGATCTACCCGCTGACGGACAATATGCTGCTGGAGCTCTCCGCCGTCATCCGCGACCCCGTGACCACCACGGACGAGCTCATCCCCTCCGGCGAAACAAGCTCGTATCGCAGCAACCCGCTGCGCCTTGCGGAATTCACGCTCTCGCGCCGCGCGCCGGATTATGTCGGCCGCAGCAAGGCCGTAGCAAGCATCGAATCCGCGCGCAGAAACGGAGACGCGCCGGATGTGTTGAAGAGCCTGTTGAACAAGGTCGGCGAGGCGGACGAGCTGATGAACAGCACCGCCTACGGCTCCTGCGTGTTTGCCTATAAACCGGGCGACGGCAGCGCGCGTGAACAGGCGGCGTCCAGTCAACGCGTGCTTGGCGGCTCGGCAAACATCTGCTATGAATACGCCACCAAACGCTACCGTAGCAACCTCATCAACTGGGGTATCCTGCCCTTTACGCTGCTGGAAGGCGCGGCGTTTTACTACACGGTCGGCGAGCATGTGTTCGTGCCGGACGTGCGCGACGCAATCGTGAACAAGCGCGATACCCTGCCCGCCATGGTGATCCGTGAAAACGGTGCCACGGAAGCGATCACGCTCCATCTTCCGCCGCTGACGGACGACGAGCGCGAGATCCTGCTCGAAGGCTGCCTGATGAACTATTACGCCGCCCAAGCGGACAAGTAACGAGATACGGAAAGGAACAATCATGGGCCTGATTGAGATGAAAAAACCCCTCGTCGAAATGGACGGGGACGAGATGACCCGCATCCTCTGGCAGCAGATCAAGGATGAACTGATCCTGCCGTTTGTCGAGCTCAAATCGGAATATTACGACTTGGGCTTGATGGAACGCGAAAAGACAAAGGACAAGATCACGACCGAAGCAGCAAACGCGATCAAGAAATACGGCGTCGGCGTCAAGTGCGCCACCATCACCCCCAACGCGCAGCGCGTCACAGAATACAACCTCTCCGAGATGTGGAAGAGCCCCAACGGCACCATCCGCGCGATTCTCGACGGAACCGTATTCCGCGCGCCCATCCTGATCGACTCCATCAAGCCGGTCGTGAAGAACTGGAAAAAGCCCATCACCATCGCGCGTCACGCCTATGGCGACGTGTACCGCGCAACGGAATACCGCGTGCCAGAACGAGGCCGGGCGGAAATGCTGTTCACCGGTGAAGACGGCGCGAGTTTTCGTAAGACGGTTTACGATTTTGAGTGCCCCGGCGTGCTGCAGTGCATGTACAACAAGGACAGCTCGATCCAGTCGTTTGCACACAGCTGCTTCCAATACGCCGTTGCGACCAGGCAGGACCTGTGGTTTTCAACGAAGGACACGATCAGCAAGCTCTACGACCACACCTTTAAAGATATCTTCGAGGAGATCTTCGAGGCGGACTATAAAAAGAAGTTTGAAGAGCTGGGCCTGACGTATTTCTATACGCTCATCGACGATGCGGTCGCCCGCGTCATCCGCTCCGAGGGCGGCTACATCTGGGCCTGCAAAAACTACGACGGCGACGTGATGAGCGACATGGTCAGCACGGCGTTCGGCAGCTTAGCTATGATGACGAGCGTACTCGTCTCTCCCGACGGCAACTTCGAATACGAAGCCGCGCACGGCACCGTCACGCGGCACTATTACAAGTACCTGCAGGGCGAAGAGACCAGCACGAATCCGATGGCGACGATTTTCGCCTGGAGCGGCGCGCTCAAAAAGCGCGGCGAGCTGGACAATCTGCCGGATCTCACCGCATTTGGCGAAAAGCTCGAGCAGGCATCCATTGCGACGCTCGACGCGGGCGTCATGACCAAAGACCTCGTCGGACTCTGCGAGGGCATTACCCCGAAGACGGTAACAAGCATCGCATTCATCCGCGAAATCCGCGGGCGGCTGGAAGCGCTGCTCTCCTGACCACCGATTACCAGCCCGCGTGGAAAACACACCGCGCGGGCTTTTTTGACAGAAGATTCATACGCCCGTCATGCGCCGGACACAAGTGTTTTATACGATCAGCTTGCGTCAACAGACGCATCGATTGCGCAATATTCAAAAAATCCGAACGCAGGAGGTGCGCATTGTCATGCATACATCCGTACAAAAGCGCATATTCACCATTCTCGCGGCAGTCGCGATGACCGTCGTGTTCGGTTGCGGCAAGGCCGCGCTGGACGAGCGCGTATCCGCCGCGCCCACAAACGAGATCATTTCGATCGGTTCCGACGCTTCCGGCAGCGAAACCGCCGATACTGCCACAAGCGGGGAATCGTCCGGCGAGTCCTATGTTTCCACAACACCGGACGAAAACGCTTTGCTCTTGCAAAGCGGTGATATCCGCACGATATCGAGTGCGACAATCGACAAAACCGGCGATGCGGCGGACATCCTTATGTCCGGCGGCAACGCGGCAGTCGCAGTACTCTCGCAGAGTCAACTGACGCTGAACGATTGCAGCGTATCCACCCGCGCGCTCGGTGCGCCGGGCTTATTTGTCTCCGGCGCGGGGTCTGTTTTCTATACGGGCGGCACCCTCGCCACCGAGGGCGCGGATTCTCCCTGCGTGCTGTTTTCCGGCGGCAGCATTTCACTCACGCAAGCGACCGTCACTGTTCAAGACAGCGTCGCCGTTCGTGTTCTGTCCGGCGAAAACGAGCTCACCCTGAATGCTACAACGCTTGAGGGCGAAACGGACATCGCGGAAGAAGCGTTTCTTACGCTGCGGCTGACAAATGGCGCGTCGTTCACAGGTTCGTTCGGCGCTGCGCTGCCCGCGCGCGCGAGCATCTACCTCGATGAAACAAGCCGGCTCACGCTGACGCAAGAGAGTTATGTCAGCGTGTTCTCCAACGCGGACATCACGCATCAAAACATCCAGTCCAACGGATTTTCCCTCTATTACGACTCCAACGCACCGGAAAACGAGTATCTCGGCGCGCAGGCATACCAGCTGCCCGGCGGCGGGTTCTTGATGCCGATCATCTGATTGAACACGCAAACACCGGCTCCGGCGCAGCCGGAGCTGCTCGCTTAACCGGCGGAGCTATCCGCCGACGGTCTCATTCCCCGCGGACACAACATCCGCGGGATTTTTTTGTGTCATTCCTTGTTTTGACAGCGGAATGTGCGCGGGGTATAATTGTTCCATCCGTACCAAAGGAGCGTTACATTTATGCAGCAATTCTCCGGTTCGTTCACGATTACCAAAAAGGATAACCTGCGCTACAATTTCTTTCTCATGCGTAAAAAACTCGTCGCAACCAGCATCCTTGTCTTCGTCATCATATTTGCCATGATCGGGCTGGTGAAATACGCGCAGGGCGTTGGCCTCACGGCCGCCATCCTCAACGGCGCGCTGATGGCCCTCGTCGGCGTGGTCATCCTCATCGGCATCAACGTCGGTTCCGCCATCGCGCGGATCAACAGTTTTTACAAGCAAAAGAAGCTCTCTGACTTCTCTGTTACATTCACGGCGGACAAGACGGGCATCCACTCCGTTTCCGAGCGGGGCGACTCCGACCTCCCCTGGAGCCGGATCGTAGAGGTGCGCGAAACCCGGCACGCGTTCTACATCTTCATCACGGATTCTCACGCAAACGTGATGCCGAAGGAACAGTTCTCCAATGCAAACGACGCGGAGGTATTCCGTGCGCTGCTCGACAAGAACGTCGAGAAAACCCGCCTCAAGCTCAAGCGCTCATAATGCTGCGCTGCGCCGGATCCGGCGCGCCCGCAGGGAGGTTTCCGGCGGGATGACCGGACGGTTTCCAACGAAAAAGAACCTGACATTTACTTGTCAGGTTTTTTGTTTTATACTGGTGACAGTATGAAAAACGACCGCCTGTTCCAGCTGTTATACCTGCTGCTCGAAAAAGGCACGATGACCGCGCCGGCGCTTTCGCGCGCGCTCGAGGTCTCTGTCCGCACAGTCTATCGGGATGTAGAAGCGCTTTCGATGGCGGGCGTGCCGATTTTTGCCACACAGGGCAAAAACGGCGGTGTGTCGCTGCTGCCCAACTATGCGCTGGACAAAACGCTGCTGACGAACGAGGAACAGGATCAAATCCTCTACGCCGTGCAGAGCCTGCGCGCCGCGGAGCAGCCGGTCGACGCGCTGGTTGATAAGCTCGGCGGCTTGTTTCAAAAGCAGGACACGAACTGGATCGAGGTGGATTTCTCCCGTTGGGGACAGAGCAAGACGGACGGCGTGAAATTTGAGCGGCTCAAAGCCGCCCTGATCGGTAAAAACGAGTTGGAGATCGTCTACTGTTCGTCGAGCGGGGAGAAAACCCGCCGCGTCATCCTGCCGAGCAAACTCATCTTCAAAGACAAGAGCTGGTATCTGCACGCCTATTGTAAAAAAGCGGAAGAATACCGGCTCTTTAAGGTCAGCCGGATCGTTGAGATGACCGTGCTGGAGGAACACTTCGACACGCTGCCGGACGAAGCTCCGCCGATCGATCCCGAACCCGCACCAGCACCCGCCGAAATGGCATTTACCCATGTGTGGCTGCGCTTCAAGCCCTCCGTGGGGTTTCGCGTCTATGACGAGTTCAATCCCGCGGTCATCACAAAGGAACCGGGCGGCAGCCTGCTCGTCAGCGCGAGCTTCCCGCAGGAGAGTTGGGTGGTGAGCTATCTGTTCTCGTTCGGCACGGATGTGACCATCCTTGACCCGGCCGAGATCCGCGAGCAGACGGCGGAGTATGCCAGAATAATCTGGGAACATCACTCAAAATAACGGCGGAACCCTGACAATCGTTTTGTCATGTTTTCCCTGCCCAGTGACGGTCTTCCCAAACCACTTGGCAGTATAACTCAAACCGGCAACGGGAAAGGCGGCAGCGCATGAAGCCTCCAGAACAAATTGATGCATCCATGCTTGCCCCGTGCGGGTTGTATTGTCAGCTCTGTTCCCGTCACTTAGGTAAAAATCCCTGTCCGGGATGCCGCGCACGGCTGAGCAAACCGGACACATACCGCCGCAAATGCGTCATGCGCGCCTGCACGGCGGAGCGCGGGTTTTTCACCTGCGCGGCGTGCGCAGAACGGCCCTGCAAGCGGATGAAAGCCTTTTCCAAGCGCTATCGGGACGGTTACGGCGTCGATCTGGATAACGACGCGGCGACGCTGAACAGCATCGGCACGGAGGCGTTTATGCGGCGACAGCTCGACGCGCACACCTGTCCGGATTGCGGCCACCTGATCGACCTGCACTACGGCCGCTGCAGCGGCTGCGGCAAGCAGCATCCAATCGGAAAAGGCGCCCGCCCGTAGAAACGGGCTCCGCAACAACACTGTTTTCAGGAGGAAGTGCTTTTATGGTTCAGATACGCAGTTACGACGATTTTGTGCGCGCGCTGCTCGCCGCCGGGTTCTCCATGGGCGGCGGCAACAGCGAGGGGATCTATTCGCTGATCCCCTGGAATTGGAACGAATCGCCACCGTATGACACACCCGTACGCTGGCACACCGGCGACGCGGAAACCGACCCTTGGGAATGGCGCATGCGCGTGCTGGACGAGCGCGGCGACATCGCCTACGGCAAAGTGTTTTTCAAAAAGAGCGGCTACATCACAAGGAACTGGGCGGCGCACTTCCTCGCCGCGCGGCGCGGCAACCTATCGTTTGAGCAGGCGTACGCAGCGGGCACGATCAGCCACGAGGCAAAGCGCATCTACGCTGCCGTGCAGGAATACGGCACGCTTCCGCTGCACGCCATCAAACAGCTCGCCGGGTTCGGCGCGGAAAGCAAGTCCCGCTTCGACGGCGCGCTGACCGAGTTGCAGATGCGCATGTATCTGAGCATGTGCGGCAGGCAGCAGAAACTCTCCCAAAAAGGCGAGGAGTACGGCTGGTTTTCCACCGTGTTCTGCACCACGGAGCAGTTCTGGGGCAAAGACGTGTTTGAGCAGGCGGCGGGGATATCAAAGGACGCCGCCGTAGAAGCCATCACAAATCAGATAAAGACTTTAAACCCCGACGCACCGGAAAAAAAGATCGCGAAGTTCATTTCGGGATAACACACGAAAATCGCATCTAAAAAGCGGGCTTTCGCCCGCTTTTTATTGTCCTGAACTGTCCCTTCCCGAATCGATCAATAACAAGACTCCGACCTATATCAGATCATGCCTAGAAGATCAGATATCCGACCGCAAAGCTGTTGTTGTAGCTGTACTCATTGCTGTAGGTTTCCGGCTGAATGCAGATTTCGGAAAAGGAGATTGGATAGTCGAAAACGATATCATACACTTCACCAACTCTGTTCTTCACCTTTATGTCGTCGACACGGACCCATTCCGTTCCGTCTTTCCTGACCCAGACAGACCAGTTGTCACTGTCCAATTTACCGCTGACCAACTCGTACTCATAATAGATGGAAAACCCGCTGCATTCGACTACCATTGGTGAGACTATAATGATGTAGCCGTTGAAACTCTTCATGTTTCGGCGAGAGGCTGACCAGTCAAAATCATATGTCTTTCCGCTGCCGGTGTACAGGTTATATGTCAGTTTTGATCCGTCCGGCGTCGTTCCCGTAATCGTAATCATGTCGTTGAACTTGCTCTCGGGGTCAACCTGAATATTCCCCGCAACGATCCGTCCGCTGTTGGTGCAGGTGGTTCCTTCGTAGTTTTCCTCGCAACTCCAGGTGATTTCATCGTCCTGAATTTCATATGGCAGGACAAAATCATCCGTGCTGCAATGATAGATATCACCAAACCCCAGATAGAGATCCGAAGCCGCCTCAACGAAAACAGGCTCTCTGGCGGGTTCGGGGGTCGCGGTCGGTTCCGGCGTCGCGGTAGGCGCGGGGGTTTCAACCGCGACGGGTGTGGCCATGTCTTCGCCCGGTTCGTTGAGTTCGAGCGCTTCCGTAGCGGCCGCCTGCGCGCCGCCCGAAACCGTTTTGCTTTCCGCACGTTTTTGGATCATAACCGTGACCAAAAAGATCATCAGCAGCGCGGCTGCGCCGATGACCGTGTATTTGAGTATCACATCCAGCTTTGCCGACCGCTTGGTTTTACCGCGGTTGTCCGAATTATACCGCTTTTCCCAATCGAGCGGCGCCTGTTTCGGGTCGCTCTGCGGGGGCTGAACCGGACTGCCCGCCTGCGGCTGCTCTTTTTTGGCGGGCTTTGCCGGGTTGGGCGCGTTGCAATAGGGGCAGATCACCTGGTCGTCGAAGTTCGTCTTTTCACAATATTTGCATTTCCACATCGCTCTTCCTCCAAAGCCGTTTGATTGCATCGGGATCCGCCTGCTCCGCCAGACAGTGTGTATATGGATACTCTTTTGTATGATACGAAACAGAACCGAATGAACATACTCTATTAGTAATGATATAAGATCGGTCTGTTGTTTACAATAAGTTCTGGCTTTTTTCCGTTAAAAAACTAAAAAATCAACACAAATAGACTGTTTTGCGAACAGAAAAAGAGCGGGCATAAGCCCGCTCTTTTTACGTTTGTCCGTTTAGCCGAACCTCACGGTCGAGAGGACGATAAAGTCGCTCAGCGAAATCACCGTGATGCCGGAGTCGCCGAGAACGTAGAAGTAGTCCCCGATGAACAGCCCGCGCAGATTCCAGCTCGAGAGATCGGCGGTCATCGTGACCTTTGCCGCGAGCTCAAAGCCCTTGTCCGTCGTGTAGCGGTAGATATAGTAGCTGCTGTCCGCCGGGAAGGCGATCAGGTTCTTCTCGCCGTCCACAAGGATCGCCTTGTGATTGCTGCCGACGACCGTCCAGTTCGCGTCCACGCTTTCGGTGGTTTTCTCCACGATATTCGTCTTGTTCGACGTGTCGAACATAGAGAGCTTCACGCCCTGCATGCGCCCGGTATTCTCGTCCGCATTGTAGCCGATGCCGAGCAGCAGGTTATCCCTGAACATGTGTAGATACTCGGAGAATCCGGGGATCTTCAAAGCGTCGAGTACGCGCGGTGCAGCCGGGTTTGTCAGATCCACCGCAAACAGCGGATCGACCTGACGGAAGGTGACGAAGTAGCCGATGTCGCCGTCGAAGCGGACACTCTTGACGAACTCGTCCTTGGCGAGGTTTTCGATCCTGCCGAGGATGGCGAGGTCTTGATCCAGCGTGTAGAGCGCGTTGGAGTTTGCGCTGTCATACTCATAGGTATCCACGCCATCCGTATAGACGCGCTGCTCCCAGCTGTTGAGCGTCGTCACGACGCGGAACACACCCTTGTACTCGTCCATCGAGAACTGGTTTAACAGGCTGCCCGGCACGCTGCCGCTGGCGAGCTTCGTGATCTGCCCTTCGTTTAGGCCGAGCAGCACGAGGTCGGTTGCGGATGCGCCTCTGGTGATCTGCACATTCTTGCCGTCTTTATCGGGCGCGATGGGCAGGGTCTCCTCGCTGTAGCGAGAGAAGGCGAGCAGCATATGGTCCGCGTTGGCATAGAGTTCGCTCGTTCCGCCGAACACCGCTTTGACCGAATCGAAATTCGCGCCGATTTTAAGGTTGATGGCGCCGATGACGGAATACGCCGCGTTCTGCGGGCTGCCGCCGATATAGAGATCCGTCGGCTGGAGCAGTGTGCTCTCCGTGTCGATCGTGGTCGACGGGATGTAGGTGATCGGCGTTTCCTTGATCGCATTGTAAACGTACTGCGACGTCACGAGGTAGACATAATCCCCTACCATGCGCGAGCTGACGTAGTATCCGCTCTGTCCAAGCGATACGATCTGCTTCGGCGCGGACGGGTTGGAGATGTCGTAGATAATCGCGCTGGTCTGCTCCTGGCTGTTCTGGTAGCTTCCGTTCTTGTCGTTGATCCAGACTAGGTTGTAGCTCTGGGTGATGACCATCAGCCGCGTGCCGAGCACGAACATCTCAGAGTTATAACCCCACCAGTTTTCCTCGTCGGAGAGCGACGTACTCGAAACGAGCTTTGTCGCCGCGCCGTCCGCCTTGATGATGTTGAGTTGATTGCCGGCTACGTAGTAGATGTACTCGCCGTCGGTCTTGACGATGTCCGCTTCGTCCACGCCCTTGACCTGGACGTTGGTGGTCGAGTAGTCACCGTTGGCGCCGTTTTCGTCCGACATTGTCGGCGCTTCCGCGGTTGCGGTCTGCGCTTTCGCTTCCTCGGCGGCGGGCGCCGCTTCCAGGACATCGTCCCGCATTGCGCTCTCCACCATCACGCCGCCCGCGTACGGGCCGTAATAGTTCTGCATGGATTCGATCATCGCGTAAACGTCGTCGTAGCTGCCCGCCTGCGTCACTTCGCCGCCGTTTTCCGCGGCGGAAAGCATCGCGTTTTGCGGCAGATTCGAGTCTGTGTTCCTGTTTGCGTAAACTACACCGAAGATGCCGGTTGCAACGAGCAGGAATGCCGCAAGCACCGCTCCGTACCGGACGAATTTCTGCCTCGGTGTGAGCGCGATTTTTTCGCGTGTATGTTTTTCTTTGATTTCCATGATCAACGTCTCCTTTGCTTTCAGCTTTTCGTTGTCACGGATATACTGCTCTTTAAACATCCTGAAACTCCCCTTTCAACTGTTCCCGCAGCATATCGCGTGCGCGGAAGAGATGGGATTTCACCGTGTTTTCGGCCGCGCCCGTGATCTTTGCGATCTCGGATACGCGATACCCCTCGTAGTAATACAGATGGATCACCGTGCGGTACTTCTGGGGAAGCGCCAGCACGTATGGATACACCTCGGTATCCGTCTGCATCTGTGTGAGGAGATTTTCGTCCTCGGGTACGGTGTTGCGCCGCCATGCGGAGGTCAGCAGCGACTTTGTGCAGTTGATGGTCACCTTCAAAAACCAGGCTTTCTGGTGTTCGCGGCTGTTCCAGGCGGGCTTTGCGCGCAGCGCCCGCAGGAACACGTCCTGCACGATGTCGTCAGCGTCCGTTCCGCTCTTCGTACGCAGAAACGCTAGGCGGTATACCATATCGGCATATTCCGCAAACAGCGCATCCGCGTCGTCGGCCGGTATCGGCACGTTGGGTTTGGCCAGCTGTTCCATAACCGTTTTGTACCTCTCTCTTCCACCCATAACACTTCGCATCTCGGCGAATGGTTGCAGGGGAGCAGGAATTTGTTTCGTAAAATCACAGTTTCGTTTGTTATTTGCAAATAAATCTGCAATTTATTATAGCATATGTGGTGCCATGCGACACCGCGACCAGGCGCATTGACAAAACAATTCGGCGCTGTGTATAATGATTTCGATCTACTGAACAGGAGGACTCCGATGATTCGCTAAACACCTTGGTATGCGCAGCTATAGCGGGAACATTCTATGCGCCCGCGGTCATTATGCGATGCCAAACGTGCGCGAACCGTCAACGGGTTCTTTTTTTGTTGCGCAAATGCGTTTGGCGTCGCCGTTTTTCCCGAAACGGAGGTTTGTCTATGTCGCAAATTCTGGTCAACAACCTGACTTTTCACTATGAAGGCAGTTACGATAACGTGTTTGAGCACACGTCTTTTTCCATCGACACCGATTGGAAGCTTGGCTTTGTCGCGCGCAACGGGCGCGGAAAAACCACGTTTTTAAAGCTGCTGACGGGCGAATTCGCCTATGATGGCACGATCTCTTCGTCCGTTGCGTTCGACTATTTTCCCTTTCCGGTGCCCGACCCCTCGCATACGACGGAGGCGGTGTTTGCATCCGTCTCGGACGCGCCGCGCTGGCGGCTGGAAAAGGAGCTGAACCTGCTGGAGGTCGACCCTGGCGTGCTCGAGCGGGCGTTTTCCACACTCAGCCCCGGCGAGCAGACAAAGGTGCTGCTGGCGGCGCTGTTTTCGCGCGGCGGGCGGTTCCTGCTCATCGACGAGCCGACCAACCATCTCGACATTGAGGCGCGCGCTGTTGTGAGCCGCTATCTCGGCGGCAAACGCGGGTTCATTCTCGTGAGCCACGACCGCGCGTTTCTGGACGGCTGCGTCGACCATATCCTCTCGATCAACCGCGCGGGCATCGAGGTGCAAAAGGGCAACTTCTCGAGCTGGGAAGAAAACCGCAGGCGGCAGGATAACTTTGAGCTGGCGGAAAACGAAAGACTCTCGCACGAAATTTCAAACCTTCGGATGGCGGCGCGGCGCACCGCGGAATGGAGCGATCGTCTGGAGCGCACAAAAATCGGCGAAGGCGTTGTCGAGGGGCGGCCGGATCGCGGATCTATCGGCGCGCAGTCCGCGCGCATGATGAAGCGCGCAAAGGCGACGCAGCGGCGGCAGGAAAACGCGGCGAAAGAGAAAGAGCAGCTGCTCAAAAACATTGAACGCAGCGACACGCTCAAGATATCGCCTCTGCGGCACCACGCGGACATTCTCGCCGAGGCGCGGGAGCTGATCATATCCTATGGAGAACGAACGGTCTGCGGCCCGCTGGACTTCGTGCTGCGGCAGGGTGAACGCGTTGCCCTCACCGGACGCAACGGCAGCGGCAAGAGCAGCATCGTAAAACTCTTTGCGGGAGAAGCGATTCCGCACAGCGGCACGCTCCGGCTTGCGAGCGGATTGATCGTTTCCTACATGCCGCAGGATACGTCGTTTCTCTCCGGAACCGTGTTGGACTTTGCGCGGCAAAATGCGTTGGACGAAACGCTGTTTCTGACGATTCTGCGCAAGCTGGATTTTCCGCGCGAGCAGTTTGAAAAGGACATGCGCGCGTTTTCCGGCGGGCAAAAGAAAAAAGCGCTCCTGGCGAAGTTGCTTTCCGAACGGGCGCATCTATATATCTGGGACGAGCCGCTCAACTTTGTGGATGTGCTATCGCGCATGCAGGTGCGCGACCTGCTGCTCGCGGCAAAGCCGACCATGCTGCTCATCGAACACGACCGCGCGTTTCTGGACGAGGTTACGACGCGGCGGATTCCGCTGTAGCAGGTTCGTCCGGCAGTTCTTCCCGCATGAGATATATCTTGACCAGCAGCCGTTTCACCGGCGGAATTTTCAGGAGACCGAATACGATCAGCGATCCGGCGAGGTTTAAGAGCACGTCGTCCACATCGCAGCTGCCGCAGGCCAAGAGGAGCTGCAGCGCCTCCACCGCAACGAGCACGAGCGCCATGGTCAGCGCAAAGAGCCAGAGCCGCCGCATCGGGCGAAACAGGCACGGCAGAAACACCGCCATTGGCATGAACAGCATGGCGTTGCCAACGAGATTGCTCAGCGGAATCTCCATGCCGATATAGTCGTAACGCAGCGCGTTGAGATACAGCCGCACGGTCTCGAACGGGACGAAGTTCGTCATCAGGTCGAAATTTTCCATATACGCCGCTCTCGCCGCGGCAAAATGCGCATAGTCCACGCGGGAGAAGACCAGCGCGCCGGCAAGTGCGGCGCAGTAGAACGCAAAGAGCGTCATAAACGCGGTGCGCGCGGCACGTGACCGCGCTGCCTCGGTGTCCTCGGCGCGCGCGTAAAAAAAGGTACCCAGAAACAGCGGTACGCAGACGGCCAGTATGAGCAGCAGCCCGTGCAGCACATGCCGCATGCCTTTGAGGTAGATGGTGACCAGCTGCCAGCCCATCACAGCCAGCGCCGTGATCAGCAGCAGGATGCCGATTGTTTTGTATGTTCGTTTACGGTTTTCCACGCGGGTATTATACCACAATGTCCGCAGGTGATTGAAGCGAATGCGCGGTAAGCAACGGTTGCAAAATCGTTTTTTATCTCGGGCGCGATCGATTGCGCGGGTGCACCGTTATGCGTATAATAAAAGAAAGCGGCTGTACGCGCCGCAGATCCGTTCCGCCCGGCGTCGCCGGAGATCAATCGATTCAGGAGGCCATAAACGATGCAGCATCTTCTTTCCAAGGGTCCGTTGCTCGATCACAAAGGCGTTCTGGCTGAGGCAGGTTACGCCGTCTCACCCGTTAAAGCCTACGACCGCAAGGCGATCAAGGGCGGCGCGCTGCGCATCAAGGAGTGGGACTACTACCTTGTGCACAACGACCGCTACGGTGTTGCGCTCACCATCGCGGACAACGCGTATTTGGGGTTGTTGTCAGCAACGTTTCTAGACTTTGAGCAGAAGACCGAGCGCACGGTCTCGCCGATGTTCTGGCTGCCGTTTGGAAACACGCAGTTTCCGGCGAGTGCGGAATCGGGCGATCTGAAGAAAACCATCAAGGGCGCTTCCGGTTCGTTTACCCACGAGGACGGCGGGCGGCGGCTGAAATTCCACGTCGACAACTTCGACGGCGCGCTGCCGTTTGACTGTGATATTCTGCTGACGAGTGCCCCGCGCGACAGTATGGTGATCGCCACGCCGTTCCCCGAGAAGAAGACGGCGTTTTACTACAACCACAAGATCATCGCCATGCGCGCCTCCGGCAGCTTCTCCGTCGGCGGCACGACGCGCACATTCGACCCCGCGGACTCCTTCGGCATCCTCGACTGGGGACGCGGTGTCTGGACTTATTCCAACACTTGGTACTGGGGCGCGGGTCAGGGCGTTGCGGACGGGCACGTGATCGGCTTCAACCTCGGCTACGGGTTCGGGGACACGAGCGCCGCAACGGAAAACATGATCTTCATCGACGGCGTGTGTCACAAGCTCGACCAAGTCACGTTCAATATCCCCGTCAAAGACGGCAAGGACGATTTTCTCGCGCCGTGGACCTTTACCTCGAACGACGGACGGTTCGAAGGCGCGTTTACGCCTGTGCTTGACCGCGCGGCATTTACGTCCGTCGGCCCGCTGCTCTCCGATCAGCATCAGGTGTTCGGACATATGGACGGCCTGCTGACACTCGACGACGGCAAAAAGATTGAACTCAAGCACTTCCTCTGCTTTGCGGAGAAGGTGCGCAACAAATGGTAAATCATCCCTTGCCCGCGCGAAAGCACGGACGGAAACAGGTGTAACACAGCATGGATCAAACCCGAACATACGACCTCGTCATCTGGGACTGGAACGGCACGCTTCTCGACGATACGCAGATGTGCTACGTCATCGCAAACGAGATGCTCATTGAGCGCGGCATGGCGCCGATGGAACACGTTGACGACTATCGCGCCATCTTCATGTTTCCGGTGGTCGATTATTACAAACTCATGGGGTATACGCTCGAGACCGAGTCGTTCGACGTCATCTCGCGCCAGTTTGTCTCGATGTATGCCGAGCGGTTTACCGCCCAGGCCGCGCTGCAGCCCTGCGCCGAGGAGGCGCTCGCGGCGGTGTTGGAAACCGGTGCGCGGCAAGTGCTGCTCAGCGCAACCGGACAAGAGAAGCTGGATGAGCAGGTTGCATATTTCCGGCTCAACCGCTACTTTGACCGCGTGATCGGCGGCAGCAACAACCTCGCCCACGGCAAAGCGGACTACGCGGTGGAGTTTCTGCGCGAGAGCGGGGTCGAGCCCGCGCGGGCGCTGTTCATCGGGGACACGGATCACGACTTCGAGATCGCCTCGTCGATCGGCTGCGACTGCGCGCTGATCGTCTCCGGCCACCAGACGCGGGAGCGGCTCGCCGCTCTCGGCACAACGCTGATCGAGAGTTTGTGTGAAGTGCCGGGACTGATAGAACAATAAAAAAAGGCGTGCCGCAAGGCACGCTTTTTTCAACTTTTATTCAATTATACTCCGCGATTCGTTCAGCCTAACTCCGTCGCCTCCGGCTTCAGCACATCCCTCGGCACAAACTCCGCCTTGATGAATCGCGCGAGCAGGATTGCGGAGAGGATACTAAGCATAATCGTGACAAGCTCTGGAAAATGAATCATGGTTGGTGGTTCAATCACGTAGTAATAGAAATCCAGTATCATCTTGTACCAGCTTTCCAGCATAACACAACAAATGCAAAGCAGGCACACTACTCGAATCATGTTCCTGAGCATCGTGCAATTTCCTTTAGGGCTATCCATTTGTTCATCTGAATCAATTGCTGGCTTCATTGCCTTTTTCTTTCGGACTTTCAAGATACTATACAAAAAAGAAAGGATAGGCAGCAGGACAGCCGCAATTAATCTCAGCAGCATCATCGACGTTCCAAAGTAAGTCATATATCCCAAGGATATTGGCACCAGCAGAATGATAGCAATTAAATGGGAGATGCAGTATGACCAACGCCGGACAGGATCTCCCCCCACCCAATAGTCCATGCCAAAGGTAATATAACCTATACCGGACACAACAACAAAGAGCGGCATAATCCAATAAGCGTTTTTTAAATCGGTTACATACATAATGATAGTTGCCATCGCGAAAAACACAAACAGAAACGTACCGACCGCGCGGCAGGCCGCGAGGAAGATGTTTTTCAGTTTCGTGCTGATATGCATTTCGCTTTCCATATTACTCCTCTTTAATCGCTTGGTAATTTGTTCAGTGCTATTCGATCGCCTCCGGCTTTGGCGCATCCCTCTGCACAAACTCCGCCTTGATGAATCGCGCGAACAGGATTGCGGAGAGGATGCTGAGGGGAATCTTAAACGTGGTGGGAAAATTTATTTCATCAATCAGATTCACCGATAATGCATAAAAAGATTGCAAGACTTTGTGCGAATTTTCGAGCACAACGCAGCTTATGCTGACAAAACAGAGAACTCGAATTGCGTTGCGAAGCTTCGCGTTGGTTCGTGTGATCAGATTCTCCGCTGGCTTCGCTTGCAGGCTTGTACCCTTTGTACTATGAGTCCGGACGATTCTAATGCCGTGAAGAATAGTGACGATTGGCAACAAGAATGTCGCGAAGAGTCCAAGCATTGGAAAAGTCCCATAATATGACGGTGACATAAGCGATATCGGCACCAGAAAAGCAGCAGAGGCAATGCTGGAGACCAAATACGACCAGCTCCGGACGGGGTCGTCCTGTATCCAATATTTTGCGCCTAACGTCAAAGCCAGGAACGTTGACGGAACGACAAAAATGGGCATTATCCAAAATTCATAACGAATCGCGCCGCTGGTCAGAACAATGATCATTTCCATCATGCAAAACACTAACAGAAACGTACCGACCGCGCGGCAGACTGCGAGGAAGATGTTTTTCAGTTTCGTGCTCTTGTGCGTTTCGTTTTCCATAGAACTCCTCTGTCAATCGCTCCGCGATTCGTTCAGCCTAACTCCTTCGCCTCCGGCTTTGGCGCATCCCGTTGCACAAACTCCGCCTTGATGAATCGCGCGAGCAGGATTGCGGAGAGGATGCTGAGCAGTAGTTGTACAAGCGAATCGAAGGAAATACTGTCTATCAACTGAAAAGCAAGCCCATATAAAGCCCTTATCGTTCTGTGCCAGCTCTCCAGCACAACGCAGCAAATGCTTAGCAGGCAAATAAGACGAAATGCCTTTTTTCGTCTCTCATGCTTCAATTGTGCTTGTATTGTGTGTCCTTTTGTAATAATTCTCTGATTCGTTTCTTTTTTCTTTCGAACCTTCAGAACACTGTACAGGATTACGGTGCACATCAATGAAACGGTAGAAACCCACCGAAGCACAGGTAATTCCGCTTCATCCGGTATCCAAAACGCATTCACAAGTATAAAGAAAATCAATACGACGATCGAAGAAATCCAGTACGATCCTCTGCGGATGCTATCTTCACCCACCCAATAATTCGCGCCAAAGGTAACACAAATAAGATAGGCCGGAAGAATGAAGCAGGGCATCGTCCATTGAAACGTGTTTATGCCTCTTGTAAATATGTTAATAGCGGACATCATGCAAAACACAAACAGAAACGTGCCGACCGCGCGGCAGGCCGCGAGGAAGAAGTTTTTCAGTTTCGTGCTTTTATGTGTTTCGTTTTCCATAGAACTCCTCTATCAATCGCTCCGGCCTAACCCATATACTGAAAGGTTGAAAAGATAGACATACGCCGTGCGAGAGGTTCATGGCGAGCCTTGCCCGCACGGCGCAATAAGTCATTTAGTAATATCCTAATTGCTTCTCGTTGCTTCTACGATATACCAACCCCCGTCGATCTGCGTATATGTTCCGTTCGGGAATATGCTTGGTTTTTCGTGATATTCTCTCTCTTCTTCGTTGGGGAACCAGTAGAGATACGTTCTTTTCGTAACAGAGTCTTGCTTCTCAGACGCAAAGGTGATGTAAAAAATCAAAGGACGACCTTTGCGCTCCATCATCAGCATGTTGGGGTGCAACGCTTCAAAGACAGCGACGATGTCAGCCCACTCTTCCTCGGTAAAATATATCTTATCCCCTTGATAGGATATTTGAAAATCTCCCTCTCCATACTCGTCCAGCGCTTGCAAAAACGCTTTGCTTGAGAGCACGCTGTCTTTGACTGAATTTAGCAGATCTTTATTTTGCCAGTAAAGATCGGCTAGTTCATCTTTCGTGTGATAATCGACTGGATTGTATGGAATGACCGAATCGGAACCGACCGTAAACCATATAACGCAAATATAAGCAACAAATGCGACTATGGCCGCTATGACTAATCCGAGTAACACTTTACCCAATATTTTCATCTAACACCTCAATCAATTAGCTTCTATCAATCGCTCCGGTCTAACCCATATACTAAAATGTTGTAAAGATAGACAAGCGCCGTGCGAGAGGTTCATGGCGAGCCTTGCCCGCACGGCGTGCTAGCTTATCTGATTATGAAGGTAACTTTACCAAGGGTATGTCTCTTCGACAATATGCCAGCCCCCGTCGATTTGCGTATACTCAACGGTATCTGCCAAAGAATGCTCAACTCGGTATTTAAGTTCTTCTTCATTTGGGAACCAATAGAGCGTGTTTGATTTTGATCCGACGTCTAGTTTTTGGTCTGCGAAATTGATATAGAATTTCAAAGGTCGGCCTTTTCGCTCCATCATGATCATATAGGGATGAAGTTTATCAAAGACTGACACGATGTTCGTCCACTCTTCTTCAGTAAAGTATTTCTTGTCCCCTTCGTAGGATATTTGAAAATCTCCCTCTCCATAGTCGTCCAGCGCTTGCAAAAACGCTTTGCTTGAGAGCACGCTGTCTTTGACTGAATTTAGCAGATCCTTATTTTGCCAGTAAAGATCGGTTAGCTCATCTTTCGTGTGATAATCGACTGGATTGTATGGAATGACCGAATCGGAACCGACCGTAAACCATATAACGCAAATATAAGCAACAAATGCGACTATGGCCGCTATGACTAATCCGAGTAAACACCCTCATTAACACCTCAATCAATTGGCTTCTATCAATTAAACCATTCTGAAAGGTTGAAAAGATAGACAAGCGCCTGCGAGAACAGCCTTCAATAGTTTATCAACTTTACCAAGGGTATGTCTCTTCGACAATATGCCAGCCCCCGTCGATTTGCGTATACTCAACGGTATCTGCCAAAGAATGCTCAACTCGGTATTTAAGTTCTTCTCATTTGGGAACCAATAGAGCGTGTTTGATTTTGATACGTCTAGTTTTTGGTCTGCGAAATTGATATAGAATTTCAAAGGTCGGCCTTTTCGCTCCATCATGATCATATAGGGATGAAGTTTATCAAAGACGCCGTGCGAGTAAAGTATTTCTTGTCCCCTTCATAGGATATTTGAAAATCTCCCTCTCCATACTCGTCCAGCGCTTGCAAAAACGCTTTGCTTGAGAGCACGCTGTCTTTGACTGAATTTAGCAGATATTTTGCCAGTAAAGATCGGTTAGCTCATCTTTCGTGTGATAATCGACAGGATTGTATATGACCGAATCGGAACCGACCGTAAACCATTTATCAAATGCGACTATGGCCGCTATGACTAATCCGAGTAACACTTTACCCAATATTTTCATCTAACACCTCAATCAATTAGCTTCTGTCAATCGCTCCGGTCTAACCCATATACTAAAATGTTGTAAAGATAGACAAGCGCCGTGCGAGAGGTTCATGGTGTGCCTTGCCCGAACGGCGTGATAGCTTGTCTGATGATAGGTGTTTTATCGGCTTCTCGTTGTCTCGACAATATACCAACCTTCATCTATTTGGGTGAAAACACCATCGGGAAATATACCGGGTTGTTCATGGTACTCCCTTTCTTCTTCATTGGGAAACCAGTAGAGATACGTTCTTTTCGTAACATCGTTCTCTTTCAGAGCACCTCCAACAATGTAAAAAATCAAAGGATGGCCTTTTCGTTCCATCATAATCATATACGGATGGAGCTTCTCGAAGACGAAAACAATATTATCCCAATCTTCATCGCGAAAGTATTCCTTGTCGCTCTGAAACCAAACATCGATATCGCCTTCATTGTAACGATCTAATGATCGTAATAGACTTTTGCTTGAAAGCACGCTGTCCTTGACTGAAATCAACACTTGTTTGTTCTGCCAATAGAAATCCGTCAGTTCCTCTTTTGTATGGTATTCTATTGCTTGTGGCGGAATAATCGAATCATAGTCATACCACATGAACAAAAACCATGTTACGAAGGCAACAACGCTTAATATTACGAATCCGAGAATCAATTTTTTCCAAGTTTTCATGGAATACCTCAATCATTCGGCTTTTCATCTGATCCAGCCAGAACAAAATAGCCTTTCTGAGAAGCAACCGCATGCCGTGCGAGAGGTTCATGGCGAGCCTTGCCCGCACGGCGTGCTAGCTTATCTGATTACGAAGGTAACTTTACCAAGGGTATGTCTCTTCGACAATATGCCAGCCCCCGTCGATTTGCGTATACTCAACGGTATCTGCCAAAGAATGCTCAACTCGGTATTTAAGTTCTTCTTCATTTGGGAACCAATAGAGCGTGTTTGATTTTGATCCGACGTCTAGTTTTTGGTCTGCGAAATTGATATAGAATTTCAAAGGTCGGCCTTTTCGCTCCATCATCAGCATATACGGGTGTAATTCTTCAAAGGTGGTGATGATATTCGTCCACTCTGCCTCAGTAAAGCAATCTTTGTGGTAGTCCGTCAATATTCCTGCGTCACCGTCTTTCTGATCAACCAATACCTGCAGAAATGCTTTATTAGAGAGTATGCTGTCCTTTACGGAAATCAATAAATCTTTATTCTGCCAATAGAGCTCAGTTAACTCCTCTTTTGTGTGATACTCGACAGAACGCGCTGGAATAATGTTAGTAGGCCCTTTTGAAAAATCTATAGCAATACAGGTCGTCAAAGCGGCGACTCCTAATATCACCAAGCCAAGCAATACTTTTTTCCATACTTTCATATAACACCTTCGTCAATCGCTCCGCGATTCGTTCAACCCTGATTCGTCGCCTCCGGCTTTGGCACATCCCGTTGCACAAACTCCGCCTTGATGAATCGCGCGAGCAGGATTGCGGAGAGGATACTAAGCATAATCGTGACAAGCTCTGGAAAATGAATCATGGTTGGTGGTTCAATCACGTAGTAATAGAAATCCAGTATCATCTTGTACCAGCTTTCCAGCATAACACAACAAATGCAAAGCAGGCACACTACTCGAATCATGTTCCTGAGCATCGTGCAATTTCCTTTAGGGCTATCCATTTGTTCATCTGAATCAATTGCTGGCTTCATTGCCTTTTTCTTTCGGACTTTCAAGATACTATACAAAAAAGAAAGGATAGGCAGCAGGACAGCCGCAATTAATCTCAGCAGCATCATCGACGTTCCAAAGTAAGTCATATATCCCAAGGATATTGGCACCAGCAGAATGATAGCAATTAAATGGGAGATGCAGTATGACCAACGCCGGACAGGATCTCCCCCCACCCAATAGTCCATGCCAAAGGTAATATAACCTATACCGGACACAACAACAAAGAGCGGCATAATCCAATAAGCGTTTTTTAAATCGGTTACGTACATAATGATAGTTGCCATCGCGAAAAACACAAACAGAAACGTACCGAGAGCACTATTGATCCAATGAAAAAGATCCTTTAGATTGGTTCTCACACCTTGTATTTTATCCATTTTCACCTCCGGTTAGGTTCTAGATTTGTTTAATAGTTTTTTGGATTATGGCTGCGATAAGGCAAAATAGATCGTTTCAGAATTATATCTCATCCACCATTTCCCCCAAGGATCATCAGGATTTTCTATAGCCCCTTGCTGTGAGTCATTGCCCGGTCCAAGTTTATCTGCCCAAGAACCATTCTGCAATTGTATTGCGAAATGATAATTGTCACCACCAAAGAAGAATTTAGTATTCTTTAACGCAACGACCGTTTCTTCCTCTGTAGCATCTTCATAAGAGTTTATCATTCGTATGTCTCTCCCGGTTTGTGCAATGTCACGAACGAAATATTTTACTACAGTTGCTGTGTCAGTATTTTGTCGACCAGAATTATTCTCATAGTACGCATGATCGCCTCTTATAGTTTCTGATAACTGCCCCGGTTGAATATCATAGCTTCCGTCGCTCGGTTCAATCCCCAGATACATGAGTATATAACCGTAACAATTTACTTCCGGATTATTAGATTTTGGTCCATATGTTTTATGCCCTGGTATAAATATAAAATCCTGCGAACTCGTATCTGACGGCGTATTATCCTCACTGTCCGTGGTGCCTGAATCAAAATTCTCCCCATTATACCATGTATCCTGACCATCTTCATTTGTGATATCAGGAAGTCTGTCGAGCAGTTCTTTTTCCCGTTCATCAAGCAACTGCAGTGCTTTCGGCGCAAACCCCCTGTCGTATTCAAATTTACCCGTACGGTTGATGGCATCGTCGCGCGCGCTTGCGATGGCAAAAAGCTCGTCCGCCAGCTCTTTGAATTCCGACGTTGTGAGACCGAGCGCTGCCCGATTTGCATACAAAGTTTGCACCGTGGCAATGGTCTCCACATAGTGCGGTGCGGCGTTGAGTATCGTCATCTGATCCTCGGAAGACAATCCGGATCTCTGTATATCCGCCCGCTGCTGCCCTGTGGTCTTGTCCGCCCAGTCCTCAAAGCTGAACTCGGACGCGGTCTGTTCCATCACCCCTGCGATAGAACCTAATTTGTCCGGAATGTACGAATCGACCGACGGCGCGCCCTGCTCTAAGAATCTGAGAAATCGTTCAGGTATCTCAGGAATCTTCTTGTCTCCGGTTTCGCTGTCGATCGGAAGGGAAGCATCTCGACCGACGGGCGCACCCACGCCTCCACCGATAACACCCTTTATCCAATCCGTTTGGGGTACCAGTCCCCTGCTCCCGGTGACGTCGCTGATCGGAATATGATCTCTGTTTCGCGCCGCCCCGCCGGTGAATCCGCCGGAGGAGGGGTTGCTTAGTATCGACGATGGGCTACCAACCGTCTCGTTTGGTTTATTCCCTGCTCTCAGCCGCTCATTTGGCGGCAAAAGTTCCTCCTCCAAAGGGATACGGTCTTTGATTGGGCTGATGAGTTTTTTCAATGTCGTTGGCATATGGTTCTCCTCTTTGATAAAAATTTTTGCTTCCATGTTTCCATGTTTCGAAGCTTATCTATACCATACACCGAAAAAAGGAGTGAAAATTATCGGAATTTTTGGCAGATTTTGGCGAATTATATAGCACAACCCCCGCGGCACACACCACGGGGGTTGCTGTTAGATCGTTCTATTATCCGGAAACGCCTTATCCCTTGCTGAATACGCGCTTGAACAACCGCTGCACCGGCGGCAGGGACGCGACGACGACGCACAGGATCGTATCCACGCCGATCGAGAAGAAATTGTAGACCAGCGAATACGCCCAGACGTTGGTAAACCCGTAATCGGCGGCGTATGCGCCGAAGAACACCGCGCCGGAGACAGTGCTCGCCATCATCCGCAAAAATCCCGCAACCGCCGCGCCGAGCGGGAGATTTTTCGGGAAGAGACTCGCCGTGCCGAGCAGCGTAAACGCCACGAAATAGTCGAGGATAAACTGCACGGGATGCACGATGTATGCGCCCTGTACCACCTGCAACAGCGAAAACGCGAACGCCGCGGTAAAGCCATAGGCAGGACCGAAGTATGCCGCATAAACGAAGATGGGCAGCATGGACAGCAGCGTGACCGTTCCGCCAAACGGCAGGGAGAAGAGCTTGAAGTAGCTGAGTACGAACGCGAGCGTGATGGACAGCGCGCCGTATACGAGGATCTGTGTGCGGCCGGGTTTACCCGCGGGCGCTTCCGCCACCGCCGCCTTTGCCTTGACTCGTTTCGCATAGGACACCACCGCCCAAGCGAGCAGGCCGAGAACGACCAGCGCACCGAGCAGCATGTACAGATCGATCCCCTCCAGAGAGGCGAGTTTGCTGAACAGTTTGAATTCCATGATTTGTTTCTCCTTTTCGCATAAAAAAAATAGCCGCCAGTGAGACGACCATCAAAAAGAAGTTGCGATATGTATCACTTTCCTTCGATGGCATGACCCAACAGGTTCCAAGGGTACATCTCAGTCCGGCTGTTCTTCCGGACGCCCCCGTGATGCGAACTACAATACACGCTTTTTGCGCGCTTGTCAACCTTGACAAACGCCGCCTTCCACCGTAACATGACGTTGTATTCCGGCGGCAGAAAACCGCCAAATTGCAGGAAGAGAAAGAGAATGTAACGTATGCGACTGGATAAATATTTAAAGGTTTCGCGCATCATCAAGCGGCGCACCGTCGCGGCGGAGGCCGCCAGCGCGGGCCGCGTGAGCATCAACGGCAAGGTCGCCAAGCCCTCGTCCGAGGTGAAGGAGGGCGACACGCTCGACCTGCTGCTCGGCGGACGGCATCTGCTGGTGCGTGTTGAGAGCCTGAAGGAAAGCGTGCACAAAGAGGACGCCGCGGGCATGTATACCGTGCTGAGCGGAACCTCGGACCAATGAGCCGCGCGGTCGCGGTGCTGCTCTGCGCGGGCGGTTCCGTCCGCATGGGGTTTGACAAGCTGCTCACGCCCATCGCTGGCAAAACCGCCATCGAGCGTTCTCTTGACGCGCTGATCGCAGGCGGCGCGGAGGAGATCGTCTTCGCCGTTTCCCCGGCGACGCGCGAATTTGTTGAAACGCTTGATTGTCCTGTGCCTTGCAAAATCGTTCCGGGCGGCGAAACACGAGCGGAGTCAGTCAAAAATGCGCTGGGCGCCATCGAACACGCGGACGTCGTGGCCATCCATGACGCAGCGCGCTGCATGGTCTCGCCGGAAACGGTGCGAGAGAGTATAAAGAGCGCGGAGCAATACGGCAGCGGCGTCGTCGCGGGAAAGGTGACGGACACGATCATGCAGCTGGAGAACGAGAGTGCTCTCCCGCTGGATCGCAGCAAGCTCATCCGCATGCAAACGCCGCAAACGTTCCGCTTCGACCGGATCAAAACCGCCTATGACGCGGGCGATCTCGGCGCGGTCACGGACGACTGCGCGCTCTACATCGCGGCGGGTTACGAACCGCGCTTTGTCTACACACTGGGAGAAACGGCAAACGAAAAACTCACATCCGGCGCGGACTGGCAGCTCGCGCTGGCGAAATATGCGCGCTTCGGCACGGGTTATGACACGCACCGCCTCGTCGAAAGGCGCAAACTGATATTAGGCGGCGTGGAGATCCCGTTTGAAAAGGGGCTGCTGGGACATTCGGACGCGGATGTGCTGACCCATGCGATCATGGACGCGCTGCTCGGCGCGGCGGGCTTCGGCGACATCGGGAAGCTCTTTCCCGACACCGACGCCGCGTATCGAGACGCCGACAGCATCGCGCTGCTCGGCGAGGTCGTGCACCGCCTCGAGCAGGCCGGTTTGCGCGTTGCGCATGTGGATGCGATGATCATCGCCCAGCAACCGAAAATCATGCCGCACGCGAATGCGATGCGCGCGCGGCTGGCTGGGACGATGCATGTATCGCCGGAATCGGTCTCGATCAAGGCTACCACCACCGAGGGCATGAACGACGAGGGAAAAGGCCTCTGCATCTCCGCCAGCGCGATCGCCTCGCTGGTATAAAAAGACAGTCAACGCAAAAAACAGCGCGGGAATCCGCGCTGTTTCTGATTTTGCCGCTTAAAAAGCCCCGTCGATGGTGAAGTTCGCGCTGGCGAACACATAATCCCGAAAATACCGTCTCAATGGCGGCGAATACGTCATCACCGTCAGTCCGTGCGTGGCGGGGTCAAACGTCAGCAGCCGTAACTGACCGGATTCTAATTCGAAATCCTGATAGTTATAGAGCATCGCGTTGACGCGGCGGTCCGGTATGCCGTCTCCCGTGTCGTCGATGTCCTCCGCGCGGAAGCCTGTTCCACAGACATGACCGCAGAGCACGAGCCGCACGTTCGGGTTGGGTTTTACTACATTTTCAAACATGTTCTTGCCAACGATGGTATAGCGCCCGTTCTCCGCAATATAACCGTGGAAAAGCAAAATCGCGACATGATCGGAATACCGCTGCAGCACCTCGTTCATCCAGGGCGTGGCTTCGATCTCGGCAAACCAGCCCGCTCCGAGGATGATAAACTTTATGCCGCCGGCCGTAAACGTCGCATAGGCCGCGCGCCCGTTGTCATATGCCTGCTCGGGTGGTATCCCGGCGACATACTCGCGCTGGAGAAACGCTTCATAGCTTTTTTGCTGAATGCCTACGTCGTGGTTACCCGCAACCGCCAGAAACGGAATCCGGCCGCGAAACTCGTTATAGAGCGTGTCGAACTCTTCCCACTGCCAGTCGGAAAACCCGTTTTCCACGGCGTCTCCCGTCTGCACAACATAGAGGATATTCTTTTCCTCCTGCTCATCCGCGATCCATTGACCCATCTCCGCCATCCTGCCGGGATAGCGCTGATAGCTCATCATCTGCGTATCGGAGAGCCACACGATGGAAAACGGCGTAGGCCTTGGCGGCATGTCGAGCAGCGGAACCGGGCCCTGGCCGCCGGTACTGCCGTAGTTTTGCGGCGTAGGGAGCGGTTCTTCCACAAAAGGCCGTTCATTGTTCACCTGTACCAGGACGGTTTGCGGCGCAGCATGCTGTTCCCGCACAAGTATGGACAGCTCCGCCGGCGGTATGGGCAGCGGCGCGGGTGTGGCGGCAACCGCGACCGGAGGGCACGGCAAAGCACACGCCTGTGCAGACGTCAGCGTCCCATTTTTAGTTGTCCCATACAATGTCAGCGCGGCGATTGCCGCGAGCGCTATGGCAGATATGCCCTTCCAAAAACGCACCATATTGTTGTCATTCTAACACAATTTGCATTTGAAAAACACTACTTATTTTAAAGAAAATCTGCATTTTCTTCATTGCACAATCGTTCAGAAACGTTATTGGAGAAATGCGCGTGTTTGTTGCATGCGTACATGGCTGTTACGATTTTGCTACATGGTGTGCGAAAAATGTAACAACTTGATATCACTAATGTAACAAGGGTGTGTCGGATGATTTGGGTGTGCATGAATCATCGGACTCCGGCATTTTTTTCGCAACGCCTCCTGATCCGCATAAGACTGTTTTTTTCTTGCACACTCGTGTATACTGTTGATCAACGGAATTGTCTCCCCCGTCGACCGGGGCACATATTCCGACCAAAACTCCGGAGGATTTATGAAGCGCACGCTTTTTCTGCTCGTCTTTCTGATGCTTTTTATGATCGGTTGCACGAGCGAGACGAATACACCGGCGACGACCGCACCTGTGGAAACACCTGTTGCAACGGTCAGTCCGCAAATAGTCATACTCGGAACACCGGAGCCGACGCCGAGCCCGACGCCCGCGCCAACGCCAAGCCCGACACCGGAACCCGTGGATCATTTGGGGCAGCGTGCACGCGACAACCTGCTGGTAGACGAAGAGATCATCCGGCTCGTTTCATTCTCCGGCTCCATAGAGCTTTACTCAGAAGCGACCACCGGCAGCAGCCATAAGGAACTGATCAATTACACAACCGACCGTGCAATCAACGATTTAATCGTGCTGTCTGAGATAACCTCACCCGAGAATCGACAGTTTTATCAGGTTCGCTCTGCTTTCTCCGGCGCGGAGGGGTATGTACTCGCGAGCAAAACACGCGATAGCAAGCTCGCGCTCAGCGAGGTTTTTGGCTATGCGCTCATGCAGGTGCCCGGTTGCTCCATCATGAAATCTCCCGATGAAGAGAGCGCCGTACTCGCGCAGGAAAGCTATCACGCGGCGCTGATTCTGGGAGAATATCGGGATTATTACTATGTGGTCACCGAGGACGGCAACCATGGGTACGTGATTCCCGGTCAGCTGAAGATGGTAGACGACGCAACGCTGGAAGCATATCTTGCCTCCGGCCTGACGCCGCATTCAGCCGAATCGTTCGACATCGAAAACCTGATTTCCTATGCCGAAGAGCAGACAGGTGCGGAATCCACCGAGGCGCTGATCTACCAAGGGCTGACGCGGCTGGGCGTTTACTTTAATCCCGGTTACTATCAGTTTTATCAAAAGGAACTTTCCGACCTTGCGCAGTACCCCATCGGCTACCGCGAGGACGTCTATAACTCTGCCCTGTTCAAACTCTGGAACTCCTGCGGAAACCTTACGATGTATGAAGATCACCCGATGCAGTGGGCGCATGTTGCGCGCGGTTCGGAGCTGCAGCGCGGCGATCTGCTCTTTTTTGCCGAGCCCGGCGCGCTGGATAACGCCGAGGCCGAAGCCTACGAAATCGTATTGCGCGGACCGGACTCCGGCTACATCACCGCCTGCGGTATCTATCTTGGTGATAATCGTATGCTATGGGCAAAGGACGGTCGTGTGGAGACTCTGGAAGCGCTCAATACCGCGCCAATCTGGGCCAGCCTGGACTCCGCCCGGCGCATCCAGCCGGAGGTAACGGATCCGAAAACATATCTCATCGAAAGCATGATTTCCTCCGCATACGACCGCCTCGGCACACCCTATAACAACTTCTGCCGCATGGGCGAGGGCAGTTATGACTGCTCCGGCCTCGTTGGCTGGGCGCTGCGCCGCGCAGGCGCGACGCAGCTCAAGGCCGCAAACCGTCAGTTCCGCGAAACCACTGCTTCCGGTCTTGCCCATCTGGAGCTGCTCTATTATCAGGGCATGAAGCTCCCGCTCAAGTATGTGTCAAAAAACTCCGGGGACGAGTCAACCATTCCGCTGCTGGAGCGCGGCGATCTTGTGTTCCTGCTCGGTGAAACGCAGCCGCGCATCTCGCACGTCATGATCTATCTGGGCGATTTGCGCGTTATCCACTCGACTACGGTAACCGATTTTTATCGCGGCACGCTGGTGGCGGGGTTCCGTCCCGAGTTGCAGGGGCTCTATTCCAACGCGCTGCGCATCGTGCTCGATGATGATTGACGCATCCTGATTCCAATCCGTGACAAAACAGGAACTACGGTTCCTGTTTTTGATTCCGGCGTGATTTTATTGTGGATTTTGCTGCCGCGCTTTGCCATTTTTGATCCGTCGTGTATACTGTTAAACATTGAAACGGGTTCCGGACGCCTTGGAGCTACAACTCCGAACGGGATACAAAAATATCATAGGAGCGTTATGAATCGTTCTCTTCTTTATATCGTCATCATCACAGTCATGTTTTTCGCCGGCGGCGGCGCCGCCGCGCGGCATTCGCTGGCGGCAACAGAAGCTACCCCTGCCCCTGCGGCAGACGTAACCCCCGCCCCGGAGGCGGAGGAACCGCCTGTTCCATCGGTGTCCAGTGAACCCGCCGTTTCCATTGGCGAGCGTCTGCGCAGCAATCTGCTGATCGATCGAGATACGCTTCGCCTCGTCTCGATGGGCCGCGCGATCTATCTTTATGAAGAACCCTCAACACGATCCACGCGTATCCGGCTGGCAAATAAAACCGTGCGCGGTGTCAGTGAATTTATCGTTCTCTCGGAACAAACGACTGATGGAAGGCTGTTTTATGAAGTGCGTTCCACGTTTTCCTCCGATACGGGATATGTTCTGGCAAGGGACACGCATGAAAGCAAGCTCGAGAAGTCCGGCGTTACCGGATATGCGCGCGTGGACGCCGCATCCTGCTTTCTGCTGTCGGAGCCAAAAGACAAGAGCGACGTGCTCGCAAAGGAAAGCGAGCATTTCTTGCGCATACTCGGGCAAATCGACGAGTACTATTATGTGATCACCGAGCTGGGTAATTTCGGATATGTGCTTCCGTCGCAGATTATACGCATCGACACGGCGGAGCTGGCGGAGCTCCTCGCAAGAGTCGATTCTTCAGCCATTCTGGAAATCATGGATGACCCGCTTGCAGACGCTTCTGCGGCAAATGCGGCGCAGATGCTCCGCACCGGAACGGACAGCACGGCTGTGAGATACTGGAGCACCGCGCAGGCGCACGTCGCCCAGCAAGGCTGGTTGAAGAAGGCGACGATTGCGATGCTGACCGTAACGGCGGGCGGCGGGCCCCAGCCCGTAGGACGGGATGGTATTCAGTTTCAGCCCTGCAGTGAAGTGCCGCCGCTGTCGGAAGGAGACATCCTGCAGCAAGGGCTGGATTTCAATCTTCACGGATCGATCTATACCAACAGCCCGATCGTCAGCATAACGGCTCAGATGCTTTCCCTGGACGGCTCGAAGTCCGTCAGCGCATCGGTTACTTTTGCGGCAGAAGACGAGGTCTGCGATTATTCTCTTGCCTCGAAAGTCGAGCCCCAGCAGGGTACATCCCTCGATAAACTGTTCGATATCAGCCGTCTGCGCACAGGGCGCTATCAATTTACGCTTACGGCCGCAACAGTCGCGCAGCAAGAACCCATCGCGCTGCTGAGCGCCGCTTGTGAAATCGTTCCCGAAAAACGGCATATCCTCACGCAAAATCAATTTGACGATAATTTTGACGATGCTTATGCGTTTTTCGGTGGAGATACGACGAAGTTCCTGTTCCGTTATACAACCAAAGATGGCCGCTATATCGCAACCGATACGGAATGGAGGGAAGCGCACATCGTGATCTCCAGCCTCGGGCGTGTGCATATCGACGCGATCCCGAATTTTGAAGCCGCGAACCATTATCTGGAAACATCCTTCATTCGTGTTTCGGTTGTGAACCGCTATACGGGAGAGTTGGAACCCGGAAACGTGATGCCTCTGAAGGAGCTGGTGGGCAAAGCCGTCACATACGTGCCCCGATTCCAGTCGAATCTCGGCTATATCAGCCATCATACACTCGGTACGGCAATCGACGTCAACGATGACATGTATCCCAACAAAAACAAGCGGAGCAATCATGACATCATCGGTGACGACGTGAAAAACCACCTGACCTACAACGGCATTCAAACCGACGAAACCGGCGTGCGATATTATGATTTCACCTACGACGGCGCCTATCCCGCCCGTTTCCTGAAGATACCCAAAACCATCGTCAACTACTTGCTTTACGAGCTTGCCTTCTACCGGGCCGGATTCGAGTGGGGATATTATTACGAAACCACTTGCGACGCAATGCACTTTATGCTCACTGAGAACGACATCAACCGCCACATGCACTCGGACATCGGCCTGCGCAAGGTCTATGACTACATCGAACCGGAGTGGACATATGTGCCGCCAGCCACACCCGCACCGGACGCGGAACCGACCGCAGCGCCGGAGGGCTGAGCCGGAACGTTAACTACGCAAAACAGCGCGCCGCATCTGCGGCGCGCTGTTTGATTGTGCTGTTTTCGGCTCAGATGAAGAGGTTGACGTTGCTCTCCTCCGCGTCGCCAAGATAGGCTCCGACGCCGCCGAGCTCGACACCGTCGAGAAGCTCTTGCTGCTTGATGCCCATAATGTCCATGCTCATCGTGCAGGCGACGATCTTGACGCCGGCCTTCATCGCCTTTTGTATCAGCGTTTCGAGCGAGTCGACATTCTTTTTCCGCATGACCATCTTCATCATAGCGGTGCCCATACCGGCCATGTTCAGCTTGCTGAGCTTGAGTTTGCCCGAGCCGCGCGGCATCATGCCGCCGAACATGCTCTCGATAAAGCTTTTCTTCACCTTGATCCTGCTCGCTTTGCGCAGCACGTTCAGCCCCCAGAAGGTGAAGAACATCGTCACCGGCCTGCCCATCGCGGCCGCGCCGTTTGCGATGATGAAGCTCGCGAGCACACGGTCGAGATCGCCGGAGAAGACGATGATGGTCTTTCCGTCGCCTGCGACTGCCTGCGGCACTTTCTGTGTCACAGCCGCACCCGTGCCTTTTTTCAGCAGCGCCACGTAATTGTCCCCCACGTGCTCGTTGCTCAGGAGCGTATTACCCGTGCGCCGCGCCCAGGCGACGATATCCCGCGAAAAGCCCGGGTCATTGGCGGAAACTTCCATGACCTCCCCGTCCTTCATGTCCTTCATGATTTCAAAGACTTTCATGATCGGGCCGGGGCACTGCATCCCGCTGCAGTCCAGGCGCATGGAGGCGACGGGGATGTTCGAGGTTTCTGCCTGTCCGCTGTCGCTGACGGGTTCGTTCTTGATATACGGCATTGGGGTGCCCTCCTCATAATGCGTCGATTGATAAAATCTGGTGCCGCTCGGGTAGACGGAAACATCTGAAAAACCGCTCTGGCTCAGGATGCGCGCCGCGTTATAGGAGCGCACGCCGATGGCGCAGAAGGTGATGTATGCCTTGCCCGGGTCAAGTTCGCCGAGGCGATCCCTGAGCTGACCCAGCGGGATATGCACCGCGCCGGGAATCGAAAATGCCATCAGTTCCGCGTTTTCGCGAATGTCCAGCAGCACCGCGTCCTTGTTGTTCTCGATCACATTCCAGGGTGAGAATTTCACGATGCCCTTGAGCACGTTTTCCGCGACGAAACCGAGCATGTTGACCGGGTCCTTTGCCGAAGAGAACGGCGGGGCATAGGCAAATTCCAGCTCTTTCAGGTCGGTGACCGAAGCGCCGAGCCGCGTTGCAACGCCGATGGCGTCGATTCGCTTGTCCACGCCGTCCCTGCCTACGATCTGCGCGCCGTAGATCTTCTTGCCGTCTTTGGAGAAGAGCAGCTTGAGCGTCATCGGAACCGCGCCGGGATAATAGCTCGCGTGGTTGTTCTGCGTGATGATAATGGACTCGAAGTCCTTTCCCTTCACGAGGCCGCGCGCGGTGAGCGTCTTTTCGTTTTCTCCGGTGCTCGCGACCGAGAGGTCGAATACCTTCGCGATGGACGAACCCTGCGTGCCGTCGTAGTTTGCGTTCAGGCCCGCTATATTATCCGCCGCGATGCGCCCCTGCTTGTTGGCCGGGCCCGCGAGCGGGATCATGGTCTGTTTTTTCGATATGAAGTCCTCCACCTCAACTACGTCGCCAACGGCATAGATGGAAGGATCGGAGGAGAGCATGTGGTCGTTTACAACGACGCCGCCGCGCGCGTTGACCGCAAGGCCCGCTTCCTTTGCAAGCTGCCCGTTGGGGCGCACGCCGATGGAGAGAATCACCAGCTCGGCGGAGACGCTTTTGCCGCTCTTGAGCTGAATGTTAACGCCGCCCGCTACGTCGTTGAACGACTCCACCGCGTCGCCTAAATGCAGATCTACGCCGTTTTGCACGATGGTTTCGTGCAGCAGCTGCGCCATTTCAAAATCAATCGGGCTCATGACCTGGTCCAGCGCCTCGATCAGGCTGACTTCAAGGCCCGCGTGGCGCAGGTTTTCCGCCATCTCGAGGCCGACGAAGCCGCCGCCGATGACGGCCGCGCTCTTGACGCCCTGCTCACGCACGAGCGCACGGACACGGTCCGTGTCCGGCACGGTCCAGAGCGTCTGCACGCGCGAAGATTCGATGCCCGGAATCGGGGGTTTGAGCGGAGAGGAACCGGTTGCGATCACCAGCACGTCGTAAGGCTCCGTATACGTTTCGCCCGTTTCGGCGTTCTTGACGCGCACGGTCTTCTGTTCGCGATCGATGGAGAGCGCTTCGTTTTGCACACGCACGTCCACATTGAACTTCTTGCGCATCGCCTCCGGCGTCTGCAGCAGGAGCGCCTGACGAGTCTTGATGACGTCGCCTACGTGATACGGCAGGCCGCAGTTTGCGTAGGAGATATACTCGCCGCGTTCGAGCAGCACGATTTGGGCCGATTCGTCGAGTCTGCGCAGCCGCGCAGCACAGCTGGCGCCGCCCGCAACGCCGCCAATGATGACAACCTTTTTCATTTTTCCTGGTTCTCCTTTTTCTTACTCGGGGTAACGATATATCCGATCAACGTGCCAAGCACCAGTCCGTATACAGTGGAAATGTACGGATTGGATGTAATCATGCACGCGCCGCTGACACAGCCTACAAAACGGTAATACAAATAGCCGCCGATCGCGCCTACTACGGCGAGAATCATCGTCGGCAGATACCGCTTCCAATTCTTCTTTTTTTCGGGTGGAGATTTGATTTCTTGTTCCATTTCGACATGCCGCCTCTCAAGTTTGGAACAAGAATACGATATTCCATGATCGATTGTCGGTGACTTTATTACGGAGGTGGGAGAGGAATAAACATAGGCGTAGAACCAATGTTTTTCCACAGGAACGAGTAGTTGGTCTAAAATGTCAGAAAATGATATAATTTTTAAACATTTTCGCACTATCTATTGATGTGCTGTACAACATGATATACTATGATTGTATATCATCCGAAAGGGTGAAACAAATGGCAAATAACCAAATCTTGAACCGCCTCTTTACGCTGAATAGTTTTAACGAGCTGCTTCAATACGGGAGCAACTCTGTATATGATGCAATAATAAAACGTTATATCAATGATCCTGAAGACAAGTTGAATGGCGAAATCATTAGTGAGATTTATGGTATTCTTGAGAAAACCTATCGTAATGAGTATTATTACGAAAACACTCTTTTAAATACATTATTAATAGGGGTGCATAAACCAAAAACGACTACTGCGCTAGCACAAATTCCAATAGCACGTTCAATAGCTGATTTCATACTTATTAACGGTAAAGCTGTAGTATACGAAATAAAAACGGAACTGGATTCGTTTGATAGGCTTAGTTCGCAAATAAGCGATTATTATAAAGCTTTCTCTTATGTTTGTGTTGTAACTTCAGAAAACCAATTTGATTCACTGCAGCAACTATTCGTTGATTCTCCAGTTGGTATCTATTCTTTAACAAAAAAAGGTAGCCTGAGCAAAAAGCTGCGAAAGGAGCCGGTTGAATATAATACTTGTCTAAATCATAATGCAATATTTAACATGTTACGTAAAAGAGAGTTTGAAAATGTGATTTATAAGTATTATAATACGCTCCCTCAATCTACCCCAGCATTTTATTATACTGAGTGTATGAAAGCATTTTCTGAGATACCAATAAATAAGGCATATTCTATGGCTCTAATTGAATTAAAAAAGCGGAATTTTATTTCATACGAACTGATTAAAAAGACACCGATTGAATTTAGATCTCTGTTGTATTTTTCGAAATCCTCAGCTAATTCATTCGATGCTCTTGATTCGTTTATTAATAGTAAATTTGGAGGCTAGTATATGTACTTCCCTTATTTGCGTGGTCGACAATATGAGTTGCTCGCACTGCAAGAATTAGTTAAACAGCAACTAATATGTCCTCAAATAACACCGATTGTTGAACCCGTCAAATTTTCCACAACATTGATTAAAACCATTTCATCATATGTCGAAGCTGGTCACAGCATCAGTGTTATTGGCAACCCCGTAGTAGGTAGTTTTCTTAGAGAGTGGAAAAATGCAAGGCAAGATGAAAAAGCGAAAGAAGGCAGAGAGAAATTTGCTAATTTATACAAAAATGATTATACAATAAAATCAACAATAATCCGAGAGAATACTAACGAGTTGCTTAAAAAGTGGAACAAGAACCATTTTTCTTTTAATAAAGTCCTGACAATCTGTACAAACCCAGAAATGCTCGATGTATATGAACAATTGTTTTCTGATAGTCCTCCAGCATACAACTTGATCCCTGATGAAAGTATTTTTCGTAGACGAATCAGAAGTAACCGTATCCTTCTAGCAGATAGTTTTGATAAGCTATCTCGCAATGCTGATTATAATGATTCATCCGATGACTACTTTTCTGAGAATCATTTATACTATCGAGATGATGGCTATATTGGATTTTCCGATTATTCAATCATTGGCAATTCTTATCAGGATAAAGGATTTGCTCCATATGCTGTAGCAATCCACATCGTGTTTTTTAATGAAAAGCGAGCTCTTCGAGTAATACACTTTGTGTCCGATTCCAATGACGATATTAATAATCCAGCCATGAAATTTTATCAAGCAGTCTCGAAGCTTTATAAATGGTATCAGGAAAACAGATATTCTATACCTTTAACGGTCGGATTAAAAGCATTCCTTCAACATTATGAGCAACAAACCTATCCCGGCTTAGGAACTATTAAAAAACTCTCACTAATGCATCACCTAGAATTGATGAGCACTTTTTTATCAGGGGTAAACTGATATGAATTGTTGTTCTAATTGCTTCCTTGATAATGAAATCAAAGCTATAATTGAAAGCTATGATGAAAAAGGCAACTGTAACTTCTGCGATTCAGAAAATGTTCCAATATATCGTATTGGTCGAGATAATCGACTTAGTGAATTGCTTGGCGAATTACTTGATGTCTACACACCTTCTTCTAGTCTACCCTCAGATTTCCCAATTGATAATACAGATTTATTGAAGAATATATTGCATACGAAATGGCATGTATTTGCTCTTGAACCCACCAAAATTTCTCGGTTAATAAAATTAGTGTGTGCTGAACGGTATTCGGATCAACCTGATCTGTTTGACTCGCCTGTAGGAATATTAGAAAGCATCGATCTAGATTATTTGGATGCAAATACTGTATTAAAAAGTCATACGTGGGCAGATTTTGTAAATATGATTAAACACACCAATCGTTTTCATAGTGATTTCGTAAATAAATCTGTGCTGGATTTATTTCTTCGTTGCATAAGAAAAACTTATGTACGAAACAATATATTTTATCGAGCACGAGTTTGCCCAACTTCGAGCGGCTATTCGAAAGAAGATATGGGGGCTCCTTCAAGTAATTCTGCATCACCAGGTCGTGTTAATCCCGAAGGTGTAAGTGTTTTATATTTATCTAATTCTGAGGAAACCACGCTTTATGAAGTTCGCGCAAGCGTCTCTGATTACGTTGCAATTGGAAATTTCAAATTGAAAGAGGACATAGAAATCATTAATATTGCTATGATTGATAAAATAAGTCCCTTTGTCGGTATAGCAAACGGTTTTGATTTCACACAGTATGCTGTAAACATCGAGCATCTACGGATGATTGCAGATCAAGTTTCAAAACCTCTTAGAAGACAAGATAGCCACCTTGATTACATACCAACACAGTACATAAGCGATTTCATAAAAAGCAAGGGTTACAATGGTATTGAATTTCGAAGTGCTATGTGTATGCATGGCGAAAACATTGCAATATTCGATAGTGAAAAACTTACTTGCACAAAAGTAAAAACATATAGTGTAAAATCGATCGCGTACAATTATTCAAATGCAATATAATTAATAGACCTTCCCCATATTCTATTTAATATTTTTGTCGATTAGTACCATCTTGAAAAAATATCCACTGCAATAAACGAGCTAAAACACCATAGACAACAGCATGGGTGGATAACAATATAAGGACAATTTGGTGTTTATTATGCCCCACACACCCCCTGCCCCCATCACCGACTACATCCTCCAGTTCCCGCCGGAGGTGCAGCAAAAACTGAATCAAATGCGCGACGCGATCCTCGAAATCGTGCCCGAAGCGACGGAGAAAATCTCTTACGGCATGCCGACGTTTTACCTGAACGGCAACCTCGTGCACTTCGCCGCGTATAAAAGCCACATCGGCTTTTACCCGGCCCCCGACGGCATCGCGGCGTTTGCAAAAGAGTTTGGCGCATACAAGTTCAGCAAGGGTGCGGTGCAGTTTCCGCTCGACCAACCGCTTCCGCTGGAACTTGTGAAACGCATCACCGCGTTTCGCAAAGCGCAGATTCTCGCGAAACCATGATCGATATAATAAAACCCCGCCGGACTCTCCCGACGGGGTTTGTTTTTGCGTTCTCAGCCACGCACCACGATCGCGCGGACAATCAAATACAGAATCAGCAGCCAGACGAGCACAATCGGCACCGCATAGTACCATTTTTTCGGCTTCCGGTCCTTCCACATCCCCTCCGCCTGCGCGCGGCAATCCGCCATCACCTCCGCCGGAATGAGCCGCACCGTCAGCGCGACGAGCGCGGGCAGGATGATCAGATCGTCCAGATACCCCAACACGGGGATGAAGTCTGGAATCAGGTCGATCGGCGAGAGCGCGTATGCAACCGTAGCCGCCGCAACGAGCTTTGCCGTCCATGGCGTTTCCCTGTGCTTGAGCGCGAGGAACACGGCGGGAATATCGGTTTTGAGTTGTTTTGCGCGTTCCTTCAGCGTCATGGTGGCTGTTCTCCTCCGGATGCGATGTCATTATGATAACATATATGCTCGCGTGCATAATAAAAAAAGGCTCTTCCGAGCCTTTTTTATGTTACGCTTTATGCCTGCGCTTGAGCGGGCGCATCTTCCGCCTGCGCCGTTTCCGCGGGCTTGTGGTTCTGTTTCCAAACCCTTACGGCGATCACGATGAACGCCGCCGCCAGCGCGAAGACGCTCGCTTCGATGATCCAAACATTGACGCCCATACCGGAGAGCACGACCGCTGCCATGTCCACAACAAGATGCAGCAAAATCGCCAGCGGATAGAGCCAGAAGCGCTTGTTGTCCTTTGCCGCAAACCACACCAGCACGGAGAGCGAGATATGGATCGCCACGGCGGAGAACCGCTCGACCGCGCCGGCAAGGAACATCCATGACGGCGTTTTCAGCATCGTCTGCGCCGCTTCGAGCCCTGCGCCCGGTGTTATAATGCCCGCGTTGAACTGCAGCGCGATCACCAGATTGCCGACCATCGTTGCGCCCAGCAAAATCGCCGCCTCAATGCCGCCGTGGCCCGCGCCATACATGAGCGCGTTGGCGTCGTTTCCGCGTTTTTTGCGCAGCACGGTCTTAAAGGCGATATACCGTCCCGTCTCCTCAAACAGCCCGGCCATGAAGCCACCGACCAGGCCGTAGAGCCAGAAGTTGCTTGTCAGCAGTTTCCAAAACGGCATCTTCGTGAACGGCAGGTATACCAGCTGTTCGAGCACGAGCGCGAAGAGCACAAACGTGATACAGCCGACCCAGAATGGCATGCGGTCCGCCTTTTTCTTTTTGCGAAAGTAGAAATACATCGCGACCGCCAGGCCAAAGCCGACCAGAGCGGCAGTCGCTATACAAACGAGCGTCAGCATTGGTATTGTAGATTGCATTATTATTTCCCCCATTACTCTTCCTATTATTCTATTTTGCCGTAGGTTTCCACGCACCAACCGTGGTTATGGCACTTGGTGCAGGTGAGCAGCCGCGTTTTCGGCGTGTGCCTCGCCCAGAACATCTCGCGAAACGCAGGGCGGAAACGCGTCCCGCATTCGGGGCAGACATACAGCGTGTTTTTATAGTACATCTTCGAAATCAATATGCCAAGCGCGATGACCAGCGGCCAGCAGGCGGCAAACGGCCACCAGATCCCCGTGGTTATCCAGAGGATAACGCCGGCCCATTGCAGGCCGGACATCGTCATCCCGATCAGCAGCATGCCAAGATGCAGCCTGCTGAGTTTCTTTTTATCTTCCATCATGCGTTCCATGTCCGCAATCGATTCGATCGAGAGCATTCGCCCGGTGCGGATGGTTTCGCGCACGGTATCCACCGCGCTCTTCTGACGCGCGAGCGTATCTTGCTCTTCCCTGATGCGCTTCTCCTGCTCTTCCAGCAGAAGCAGCAGCACCTTCTCCGGATGCTCGCTGCCGAGCACGCCCTGGATCGCGTCCAGCGAGAGGCCGAGCGTCTTGAGCGCGCAGATCATGCGCATCTTGCCGAGGTCCGCCTCCGAATAGAGCCGCCTCCCGCCCTCGCTCAGGTCGGATGGATGCAGCAGCCCCCGCGCGTCGTAAAACTGCACCGTGCGCACGGTGATTCCGCAGAGCCGAGCGAGTTCCCCCGTCGTGTAATCGGGCATGGATGTTTCACCTCCGAAGCGAAGTTTAGCCTATTACGTAACGTCACGAGCAATAGGTGACGCAAGGGGATTTTTTGGAAAAATGATCTTTTTTTACAATATCACAGGCGCGTGGTAATTCCAATAAGAAGTGGACCCGTTCGCTAGCAAAATGCTGTTCTTCAATCATCCCTTATATGGGTTCTTGTTGTTACTTGCACTATGGATTACAATAGATTTTAGTAAGGAAAAGAATAAAGCAAGGAGATGATTCCAGTGGCAATTTTTTCATGTGATGATGAAGTTCGAAGAATATTAGACAGTCTGCCATGTGAATGTCCTTGTATTGATTACAAGCAAATTCCATATATTAATGAAAAGAAATTTGAATTTATTATTGATGTTGTAGCGTTATTGAATTGTGAAGAAGCAATGGGGTATGACAGATATATCATAATTGGTGTAAAGGAGGAAAATCATCAATACAAAAGAATCGGTTTGAAGCCAACTATGCCCCCAATGCAAGATGACAATGAATTACAAGCGTTAGTTGACCTAATTAGGCCAAGACCCATAGTACATGCTGGCACAATCAATTTTGATGACGAAAGCTACGGTTATATCCATATCTCAAGCGAAAATAATAGCAGGACATATGAAGTTGCAAAAACTTTTCCGGAAACAACTCATAAAGTACATGAGGGGCAAGCTTTCATCCGAATCGGAACGACAAAAAAAGTAATGACAAAAGAAGATAGGATTAGAGTTGAAAGCAAAGTGGAACACAAGTATATCCATGTTTCTCCATTGGTAGAAAACCCGCTAAGAAAAGTCAACAAAAGCTCTCTGACAATAGATCTGGTTGCTGCGTTAATTGGAACATGGAATAGCCAGTATGAAGGAGACAAAAATATAATTGAGCAATTGTCATGCATGCAATACGAAGATTGGGAAATTGAGTTTCAAAGACGTCTCGCTTGTGGTGATGATAATATTACCTTTTGTGAAAATCGATGGTCGTATCAGGCGCATGTGGAAACACTTATCAGCAATGCGAAAGCATATTTTGATCCTCATATGGCAGGATTTTACGATTTGTTAAATGATGTTTTTCATCATTACGATGATAAGTTCGACTTGCCAAACAATGAAAGATTTATAATCTCATCAAATAAGCCACGGGGAAAATACTCAGAAGAGTTGCGAAAGGCACTAATATTAACTTTTGTTAATATTGCAATAAAAGAAAAGCAATTTACCAGTTGCTCAAAATATTTTATTAAGAGAAATGCAAACGACGTGATAACAAATCTTTTCGCAGAAGCAACTTGGCAAGTATTTGCATCTTTAAATTGGCAACTCGTAAATATAGCTCAAGCTGATCCTGATGCTTTTTGCATATCACTTCAAAATGCGTTAAAAAAACCAAACAATGCAATCTCACAGTTACTCATCGAAAAAGAACAAGGTATTATCGCAACTGGTTATTATCACGGTTTGGTTTCTGCGCTGCAAACTCTTGCTTTTTGCGAAGAGCACTTTGCTACTGCGAGCTTCCTATTGTTTTCTTTAGCAATGATGAATGAAGAGATAAAAAATAGTTTCGTTACAATCTTTTTGCCTTGGTATCCTCAGACTGAGGCTTCTGCAAGAGCAAGAATTGGCGTCATTAAACAGTTGGTTGCCGAAAAGGGAGCGGCTTGCTGGGATGTGATTTATAAACTTATGCCACGTCAAACTTTGTCTAGCATGGATATAAATCCACCTGAATTCTTAGAGTGTTCTTATGAACGAAAGGAAATTACGATAGACGAGTATTGGTACGTTACCGAACAATATCTTGATCAATTAATCATTATCTCTCGATCAAACCCCAATTTTATTGTTCAATTAATTGATTTGCTCGGAGATGTGAATAAATCTATGTTCACAAAAATACTCGAGTTGATAACTGAATTATCCACAGAACTTCAGGACAGTAATAAAAGCTACTTGATTTGGGATAAGCTTATTTCTTTTACCCAGAGACATCGCCGTTTTTCCGAGTCCGATTGGTCATTACCAGAAGATATACTAAAAGAAATCGATCATGTAGTTAAACTGGTTACGCCACGGAATATTGACGAAATTGACTCGAGATTATTTAAAAAGGAGCAATATGACCTGCTAGATTCATATGAAGATTATCATCTTGCTGAAGCTGATATTAAAGAAAAGCAGATTGCTTCTATCTCACGTATTTATCGAGAACTGAAAATTACTGGGGTTTTTGATTTTGCAAATAAAGTTGAAAGTCCACATATTATTGGACAAGTTCTGTCAAGTCTAGTATTAAGCCCAGAGGATGAGTTGAAAGTAATTGACCAGGTTGTAATCGGGAATGAGAAGCTTCAGTTGCTTGCGAAAAACTATTGTAACGCGAAATACCGAGCCGAGAAAATGTCGTGGTTGAACAGTTTAGAGATTGCTTCATTTTCCCCAGATAAACGAATACTGGTTTTGTCTTCGATTATAATATGCAAAGATATTCTAGATATCGTAATAAAGCTGCCAGAACTCGAACAAAATAAGTATTGGATAAATACGTCCCCTTGGGCTGAAGATGATGCCAATACTGAGCAAACTATTGTAGGCTTAGTAAGTGCGAAGCGTCTTGAATATGCTCTAATGATTCTGGTTCGTATGATTCATGATAAAAAGCTTGATTCTCCAGACCTTGCCTATTTTGTTTTAGATGCAAATTTGCATGTAGATGAAAATGTTAGTCAAACGTGGAGCTATTATGTTGAACAAGTTCTCGAATGGCTACAAGAAAACATGGAAAATTTTGATTTGGAAAAACTTGTTCACTATGAATGGTGTTATTACAATGTATTTTCTCACGAGGGCCGAGCAAAAGCTTTAGAGTATAAACTTTCATCATCTCCAAATGATTTCATTTTTATACTAGCTTTGTTGTACAAAAGCGACAATGAATTGCTTGGTGAGGAGAATACAACTCAACAAACGCTCCCAGCTATTGAAAATGATGCAGAGAAAGCGGGGTATCAAGAAAAGCTTGCAAAACATGCGTGGAATGTACTGTATAATTGGAAATGGGTGCCGGGTGTTCAAATCGATGGTTCATTCAATACACTTGCTTTCAATGAATGGATTAATGCTGTTAAAATCAGTAGTGCTGAAAAAGGCCTATTGGATATTGCCCTGCAAACAATAGGTCATGTGTTATATTATTCACCCTCTTCAACAGATGAATTATTCATTCTTCAAGAAATTGCCGAAGCACTCGAAAAGGAAGAAAATGAGCATATGCGAATTGGATTTCGAACTGAAGCTTTCAACGCTCGCGGTGTTTATAATTATGATCCATCTGGCAAACAAGAAGATGAATTAGCCAAACTATGGATCGAACGAGCAAAAATCGCTGAAGAACAAGGATATATCCGATTCGGAAAAACATTAAGAGACATTGCACAGAGTTTTCTTAATCAGAAGGAGCGATATTAGCAAAATAGTCTGTATTTGCTTCTTTTGCAAAATATATTCTATTCAATCTGTAAATATTTACACCCCGTTTTCGACGGAATTCCTGCATGAATCGGCCTGTTTTCCGCCTGCCTGCCATGCTCTTGCCGCAATGGTTTGAAATGCATTTCCAACCGATACACGACAGATTTGCAATTTTGGATTATTATCATACATATCGAAGCAGCGGCTGACCGCTGGCTTTGCGAAAGGGTAATATTATGATTCATCGTTTTCCAATCTGGCGGCTGGCGGGCAGCCATCCCTGGGTTTGCCTGATCGGCTTTCTCGTCTTTGTCGGACTCGTGCTGCTGATCGTGTATTTGACCAACCGTAGATACAAATCGGCCGGTCTGGCGCAGGGCGGCGCCGCCGCGCAGGTTTCCGCCGCATCCGCGGCGCAAGCTCGTTTTCTCACGATTCTGAGCGAACAGAAATCCGCCGGCTCCATGGGCGCGGAGGAATTTGAAGAGCGACGTCTCGTCCTCGAGGGCGGGCGCGGCGACAACCACGCAAACGAGGCGCTCGTCGCCCTCAAGGAGCGTTATGCGCGCGGGGAACTCACCACAGGCGCGTATATCAAGGCCAAAAACGAGCTCGTTTAAAGCAACGAACCCCGGCAACGGGCGCGCGCGGCGGGTAAGCCGGTAACGGCTTGCCCGCTTTTGCTTTTTGCAAGTTCAATTATGTTTGGCGTCACAAATATATCGCAAACAATTGCATTTGTTGTGCCCGGCGTGCTATATTGATCTTGTTCCTGACAACAATCGGAGGGCACTGTAAGAGATGTTGACGTACGGCGGAAGAGAAGCTCAAACTCACGAGCGCGACGCGGCGGTCGATTTTATTTCGCATTTTTCCGACCAGCCGGAGACGCTGCAATTTCCGGAAATCGCGGTGCTTGAAACGGACTCCTACGGTCGTGTATTGGTTTTTCTCCGCGTTCGGCACGCGAACGGGCTGGAAGAGCCGTTTCTGATCGCGTTTAAACAAATCCGTCCCGACGGCGGATACCTCGCCGGGCCAAAGGCCCTGCTCCGCGCGCGCGCGGCGTCTTTTTACGCCGGATTGGAGCATCACAAAACACGCAACAGCTGGGAATGCCCGCCGGACGCGGAACCACACTTCGAAGCGTAAAAACGCAGGATTTGAAAGTCGATCATGCAAAATTCAGTATTTTTTAATCAGAATATCGGTCTTGACAATTCGCCAAAAAAGCTGGATTCTAGCAACATACCAGTTCATTTTTCGGCGGTATCATTATGAAGACGGCTGCATTGATAACCGTTGCGGGCCAGTCGCTGCGCATGGGCGCTTTTAAACCGCTTCTCCCGATCAACGGAAAGCCGATGGCAGCCCATACAGCGGATGTATTTTCACAGGCCGGAATCACGGACCTCTTTTTCGTGATCGGAAAACGCGGCGAGGAAATCATATCCACACTGAAGGATCGAAATATCCGTTTTCTCTGGAACCGTGATTATGCGACAACGGAGATGTTCGATTCCATACAAATCGGGCTGAGCGCCATTCGCGACGAAGGCGGGTTCGACGCGGCGTTCCTCCTTCCGGGAGACATGCCCGCCATCACGCCTCAGATATTGACCCGGTTGCAGGACGAGTTGGAGTCCGGCGGCTGGGACGCGGTGTTTCCGAGCACCGGAGAGCGCCGCCTGCATCCGCCGCTGATTCGCGCCTCCTGTTTCGATACGCTAATTCACTATTCGGGCCTAGACGGGCTCAGGGGAGCATTCCGCGGGATGGAAGGGCGCATCGGGTACGTGGTCACATCGGAAGCGGGCTGCGGCATCGACATAGACACCCCGGACGACTACGCACGGGCGCGCCGTTATATGGAAGCGCGCGCCGGAGAGGAAACCGCCCGATGAATGCAACCGCAATCATTCTGGCCGCTGGCGAACCGCGGCAGATGAACCACTTTCAACCCATGCTCAAGCTCAGCGGCAAGAGCGTGATCCGGCGGCAGATCGAGTCGTTCCGCGCCGCCGGCGTGGACGATATATTGATCGTCACCGGATATCACACCGGCATGCTCGAGCGGCATCTGCAAGGCGAAGCGGTGCGCTTCGTCAAAAACGAGGACTACGCCGCGAGCGACATGATGGCGTCCGTACTCTGCGGCATCAAAGCGCTGCGTCCAGACTGCGAACGTGCGTTGATCACGCCGGGAGACGTGCCCTATTTGCATCCGGAAACCATCGAAAAGCTGCTCCGTTCCCCCAAAGCGGTCGCGATTCCTTCGTTTCGCGGCAGCGCCGGTCATCCGGTGATGGTACGCAGGAGCTGCTTCTCCGCTCTGACGGATTACGCTGGCGATCGCGGCCTGCGCGGCGCGCTCTTACAATGGAAGCGCGAAACCGAGTTTATACAGACGGATGAAAACGGCATGCTCGTGGACATCAACACCGAGCAGGATTACCAGCGCGAACAGCGCGAGCAGACCCCGCCGGTTTCCCCGCACCTCTCGGCCGCGTTGACGATTCAGGTGCGCGAGGCGCAGATCGACGAGCGCGGCGTCCGGCTGCTCGAGTGTATCGAGCAGGAACAGTCCCTCCAGAAAGGCGCGGCGCGCGCGGGGCTCTCCTATAGCAACGCGTGGCTGACGCTCAACCGCATGGAGGAGGCGCTCGGCTGCAGGCTCGTGGAGCGCAAACTCGGCGGCGCAACCGGCGGCGGCAGCAGCCTCACCGCCGACGGCCGCAACTGGATCGAGCGTTACCGCCGCCTGGAACGGCGGCTGAACGATGATCTGCTCCGGCTGCAACACGAGGAATTCGATCAACCCGTCTGACATTCACCTTCGCTACTGCTTTTCAACGATATCATTGGATTTACAACCGACAAAACAGCACGCTTGATTCATTATTTATTTAAAAGTACACACCCGACCGACTACACACGATTTCTTTAATTTCAAAAACAGAGAGCCCCAACCCGACCGACCACACACGTTTTTTTGATTCCAACAATAGAGAGCACAGACACGACCGACCCGCAGGAATTGCTTTTGGCTATTCCCCCTTTGGGGTTTCTATACTTCATTCAGAAACGAGAGGAGAACCGATCTTGAGAGATTTTATGTACCTGGCTCCGGAAACGCTGGAGGAAGCCGCCGCGCTTAAACTTGAGCACGACGACAAAGCGGTCTTTATGGCGGGCGCAACGGACATCGTGATCCGTCTGCGTGACTATCTGATCGCACCGGATTACGTAATCGACCTGAAGAAGATACCCGATCTCGACAGCGTCACGTTTTCCGAGACCGACGGGCTGCACATCGGAGCGCTCGCGACTATGACGCAGATCGCGACACATCCGGATGTGATCAAGCACTATCCCTACCTTGCCGAAGCCGCCTCGTATGTCGGCGGACGGCAGATTCGAAACCGCGCAACCTGCGTCGGCAACATCGTCAACGCCTCGCCGCTGGCGGACACGGCAACGCCGCTGTACTGTCACGACGCGGTGATGGAGATCTTCGGGTTGGATGGCTGCCGCGAATTACCGATTCAGGAGTTCATCCTGTTTGTGCGCAAAGTCGCGCTCAAACCCGGCGAACTCGTCACCGGCATCCGCGTGCCGTACCTGCCGGAGGCAAAGGGCGTGTTCCGCAAGGTCGCGCGCCGCAACGAAGTAGACCTGAGCACCGTCTGCGGCACGGTGCTGAAACTCGGCGACAGCTGGCGCATCGCGATGGGTTCCGTCGCGCCGACGCCGCTGCGTCTGCCGAAGACGGAAGCGCTGCTCTCCGGCAAACCGCTCACCGACGCCCTGATCCAGGAGGCCGCCGCTCTCGCCGCAACCGAAGTCAGCCCGATTGACGACGTGCGCGCGGATAAGCAGTACCGTCTGGATATCGTCTCGTACCTCGTGCGCGACGGGCTGAACAAACTGCGCTGAGGAGGGAACCACGATGGAATATTGTGTAAAATTCTGCGTAAACGACGAGACCGTCGAACTGACGGTCAATAGCAACGAAACGCTGCTGAACGTCCTGCGCGATAAGCTCGGGCTCACCGGCACCAAGGAAGGCTGCGCCGCGGGAGAGTGCGGTGCCTGCACCGTCATCATGGACGGACAGGCGATGAACGCCTGCCTTGTGCTCGCGCCGGAGCTCGACGGCAAGGTCATCTCCACCGTGGAGGGCCTCGCCAACGGCGAAGAACTCAACCCGCTGCAGGAGGCGTTTATCGACCACGCCGCTTTGCAGTGCGGCTTCTGCACACCCGGCATGCTCATGAGCGCCGAGGCCATGCTGCGGGAAAACCCGACGCCTACGCGCGAGGAGATCAACCGCAACATGTCCGGCAACCTCTGCCGCTGCACGGGCTACAAAAAGATTGTGGAAGCCATTGAAGACGTGATTGCAAAGGGGGTTTATCAGAAATGAAAGTCGTAGGACAATCCGTTGAACGCCTGGACGCGATCAAAAAAGTAACGGGTACCGCGGTGTTTGCGGACGATATCCAGTTTTCCCGTCCGCTCTACGCGCAGGTGGCCCGCAGCCCCCACGCACACGCAAACATCCTCTCCATCGACCTCACCGCCGCCAAGGCACTGCCTGGTGTGCGCAGCGTCATCACCGGAGAGTGTTATAAAAAGCGCGCGGGCCTCTATCTCGAGGACAAGAACTTTCTCGCGGTCGGCAAAACGCGCTACCGCGGCGAGCCGGTCGCGGCCATCGCGGCGGACACGCCGGAGATTGCGCGCCGTGCCTGCGAACTGGTCAAAGTGGAATACGAAGTGCTCCCCGCCGTCACGGACTCGCTGGAGGGCATGAAGCCGGACGCGCCGATCATCCACCCGGATCTCGGCTCGTACAAGGTAATTCCGATCTTCTATCCCAAACCCGGCACGAACATCTCGCACCATTATGTGCTGAGAAAAGGCGACGCGGACAAGGCGTTTGCCGAAGCCGACCGGGTGTTTGACCACAACTTCTACATCCCGCACGTGCAGCATGTTCCCATCGAGCCGCACAGCTGCACCGCGCAGTACATGCCGGACGGGGATTTGACCATCTGGGCGGCCTGCCAGAGCCCGTTTGCGGTTCGCCGCGCGCTGGCGGAAACGTTCGACTTCCCGCTCAACAAGATCCGCGTCATCAGCAAAGCCGTCGGCGGCGGATTCGGCTGCAAGGCGGGCACGACGCTGGAAGGCATCGTCATTCCGCTGGCCATGCTCAACCCCGGGCGCCCGGTCAAGCTGACCTATACGCGCGAGGACGAGTTCCAGAACGCCTATGTCCGCCAGGGACTGCACATCAACATCAAGACCGCTGTCAACAAGGACGGCAAGATCATCGGTTCGAAGAACGTGCTCGCCTGGGACGGCGGCGCGTACACCGAATACGGCGTCAATATCGTCAAAGCCGCGGGCTGGGGCTGCGTGGGTCCGTATGACATCGAGAACATCGCAACAGACAGCTACTGCGTCTATACCAACCATCCCGTCGGCGGGCCGTATCGCGGGTTCGGCATGTGCGAAATTCACTTCGCCATCGAGCAGAACATCGACATGATCGCCAAGGAGATGAATCTCGACCCGCTGGCTATGCGCAAGCTCAACGGCATCCGCGAAGGCGGCAAGAGCGCGACGGGCCAGACCATCGACGTCGCCGGATATCAAGAATGTCTCGACCGCGCGGCGGAGCTCATGGAGCTGGACAAGCCCTGCGAACCCTCCGACAGCCCGACCAAGCTGCGCGGCAAAGGCATCGCGGGCGGCTGGAAAGCCCCGTCGATGCCGACGGACGTCGCCTCCTCCGTCATCATCCGCATGAACGAGGACGGCACATTTATGCTGCTGGCCTCCTGCCACGACATCGGCCAGGGTTCGGACACCGTTATGGCGCAGATCGCCGCCGAGACGCTGACCGTTCCGGTGGAGAAGATCAGCGTGCGCACGGGCGACACCGACCATACGCCGTATGAATGGCAAACCGTCGCATCCCGCTCGACCTACTGCGCGGGCAACGCCACCAAGCTTGCCGCGGAGGATATCCGCAACAAGATTCTAGAGCTTGCGCAGATCAAGATGGGCACATGGAAGAACGACCTCTACCTCGAAGACGGTTATGTCTGCCGCCGGTTCTATCCCGAACAGAAGGTACCGATCAGCACGTTTGCGCTCGGGCTCACCCTGCCGGATCAGAGCGGCATCGGCGGTCCGATGATCGGCGTCGGCGCGTTCGTCGTGCCGAACAACATCGCCGCGGACAAGAAGACCGGCCTTTCGCCCAAGCCCGTCGCGTTCTGGAGCATGGGCGTCAACGGCGCGGAGGTCGAGGTGGATACCGAGACCGGCAAAATCAAGGTGCTCAAGATGGTCTCTGTGTTCGACGCGGGCAAGGTCATCAATCCCAAGATGTACGAAGGCCAGGCGGAAGGCGCGATGGTGCAGGCCATGGGTACAGCGCTCTATGAAGAGCTCAAGCTCAAGGACGGCCGCGTCATGAACCCGAGCTTCGTGGACTATAAGATCCCGGCGTTTGAGGACATGCCGGAGATGATCGTGGAAGCCGTTGAAAAAGCGGAGCCGACCGGCCCCTACGGCGCGCGCGGCATCGGCGAAATCACCATGGTGCCGGGTGCACCGGCAATTGCCAACGCGGTTGCCAACGCCATCGGCGTACGCTTCCTGCGCATGCCGCTGACCCCGGACGTGGTGCTAGCCGCCCTTCGCGAAAAGAAGGCGAAGGAAGGAAAGTAACAGAAAATCAGCAAAACAAGCCGTTTGCGCACGCAAACGGCTTGTTTTTTACCATTTTACAATCCAAAACGCCGAAATTTTACATTTGCTTTACGCAGATGAGATGATTCCCAAATCCTTTTCCTCTATGATAGACGCGATATAGAAGAAAAAGACGAGAAAAGAAGAAAAGGAGAATTGATGAAATCTGCATCCCACCATGCCATGGGGCATCTGTTATTTGAAGCACTGACCACGCAAGGCATTAAACTCGACCGTGAACTGTTTGTCCTCGGCAACATGCTGCCGGACTACATGCCGGAGTTGATCCTCAACCCGCACTTTACGCTGAAATGCCAGCGCGAGATCCATATCTTCACAGAAGCGCTCGCGGGCCAGCCCGTCGCCGCCGGCGAGCAGCTGCCGCCGGAATACGCACTGCGCCTCGGCATACTCTGCCACTACCTGACGGACTACTTCACCTTTGCGCACACGCCGGAGTTCCGGCTCGGGCTCAAGCAGCACGGCGCCTATGAGCAGCAGCTCAACGATTACTTCCGCAATCACTACACCATGGAAGAGAGCGTGCTCGGCAACCACTCCTTTTCCGTCTGCGACAGCGCGCGCGACGTGGTGAAAGAGATCTACCGCATGAAGCGCGACTACCGCGCAACGGAATGCAACCTCGCGCGGGATGTGCAGTTTGCTTACAGCGCATGCCTCGGCGCGATGACGCAGCTCATCGCCGTGTCGGTCGAGCGGGAAGAACACACCCGCGCGCCGCGCCGCATCTCGTTTTTCACCGCCGAGCGGTACGCATTTCGGGACGCGGTATGCCGCAGGCGCATCAAACCCCGCTGCGCATGGTGCCCGAATCCCGCCGGCGCCTGATCTTGCCTCCCTTCCCGCGGCGCGTTTGCGCCGCCTATCGTACCGCCCCGCGTTACTTCGCCGGGCGGTTTTATTCATTTTGTCCGCCGTTCTTGCCCCAAGCTCGTGCATAATATGCATATTTCTGCATATTATTCAGATTCAAACGACCCGATTTCCAAAAAACCCGAATAATTCCTGAAAATATATAAAAATAAGTCTTGACTTATTATACCGTTTTTATTAATATATATGCAATTCATCTTTTGGAGGCAGAGCGTATGTCCGATATTAAAAAAGTAGTTTTAGCCTATTCCGGTGGGCTCGATACATCCGTTATCATCCCCTGGCTCAAAGAAAACTATCCCGGCTGCGAGGTCATCGCCGTCGCGGGAGACGTTGGTCAGGGCATGGGCGAGCTGGACGGGCTGGAGAAAAAGGCACTCAAGACGGGAGCAAGCAAGCTCTACGTCGAAGATCTCACCGAAGAGTTTGTCAACGATTATATCGTCCCGACCCTCAAGGCGGGCGCGATCTATGAGGACTATCTGCTCGGCACGGCGTTTGCCCGGCCCATCATCGCGGCGCGCATCGCCGAAATCGCGCTGCGCGAAGGCGCGGACGCCATCGCGCACGGCTGCACCGGCAAGGGTAACGACCAGGTGCGCTTCGAGCTCGCCATCAAGCACTTCGCGCCGGATATGAAAGTTATCGCCCCGTGGCGCGAGTGGACGCTCAAGAGCCGCGAGGACGAGATCGAGTATGCCGAGGCGCACGATGTGCCGCTCAACATCAGCCGCGAGACGAACTATTCCAAGGACAAAAACCTCTGGCATCTCTCGCACGAGGGACTCGACCTGGAAGACCCGTCCGGCGAACCGTTTTATAATAAGGATGGCTTCCTGGAAATGTGCGTGTCTCCCGAGCAGGCGCCGGACAAACCCTCCTACGTGACCATCGGGTTTGAAAAAGGCGTCCCCGTCTCTCTCGACGGAAAGAAGATGAGCGCCAAGGAGATCATCTACGCGCTCAACGAAGTCGGCGGCGCAAACGCCATCGGCCTGCTGGACATCGTGGAAAACCGGCTCGTCGGCATCAAATGCCGCGGCGTTTACGAAACCCCCGCCGGCACGATTCTCTACAAAGCGCACGAAGCGCTTGAGACCATTACGCTGGACAAGATGACCGCGCATAAGAAGCAGGAGCTCTCCATCACCTATGCCGAGCTCGTCTATAACGGCCTCTGGTTCTCGCCGCTGAGAGAAGCGCTCGCGGCCTTCGTCGACAAGACGCAGGAAACCGTAACCGGCGAAGTGAAGCTCAAGCTTTACAAAGGCAACGTCATCAAGGCGGGCATCACGAGCCCCTACAGCCTCTATTCCGAGGCCATCGCGACCTTCGGCGAGAGCGACTACAACCAGAAGGACGCGGAGGGATTCATCAACCTCTACGGCCTGCCGACCAAGGTCAGCTCGGTCGTTCAGTCAAAGAACAAAAAGTAACCGCCACCTTCCGTAAAACACTGGCGCGGATAGGCAAAAAGCAGTAAAGTAAGTATAGTGAGCGCCCGCCTCCGGCGGGCGTTCGCCAACAAACGGCAGATAGGGTGAGGATACGATGGAAAAACTCTGGACAGGACGGACGACGGGCGGCAACGCCGCGCTGGCGGACGAGTTCAACCGCTCGATCGCGTTTGATTCGCGTTTGGCCGAGCAGGACATCCGCGGTTCCATGGCGCACGCGGCGATGCTCGCAGCCAGCGGCATCCTGCCGCAGGAGAGCGTGGACGAGATCCTGGCGGGGCTGGAAGGCATCCTCAACGACCTCAAATGCGGCATCATCCGCATCGACCCGCGCGCGGAGGACATCCACTCGTTTGTCGAGTTTGAGCTCACCCGCCGCATCGGCGAAAACGGCAAAAAGCTGCACACCGCCAGAAGCCGCAACGACCAGGTCGCGCTCGATCTGCGGCTGTATCTCAAAAAAGAGACCGCCGCCGTCGTTTCGCTGACAAAAAAACTCATTGCGGCGATTGCCGACGTTGCCGAGGCGCATGCCGAAACGGTCATGCCGGGATATACGCACCTACAGCGCGCGCAGCCCGTCACCTTCGGCCACTGGATACTGGCATATGCGTTCATGCTCTCGCGTGACATCACGCGGCTGAACAACGCGGCGGACAACATGAGCCTCTCCCCGCTCGGCGCTTGCGCCTTTGCGGGAACCACTTACCCCATCGACCGCGGCATGACGGCAAACGCACTTGGATTTACAGGCGCGCTGCCGAACTCCGTGGACGCGGTGGCGGATCGGGATTTTTGCGTGGAGATCGCCTCCGCGCTGTCGATTCTCATGACGCACCTGTCCCGCTTCTCCGAGGAGATCATCCTCTGGACGAGTTGGGAATTCCGGTTCGTCGAGCTTTCGGATGAGTTCTCCACCGGCTCGTCGATCATGCCGCAAAAGAAGAACTCCGACATGGCGGAGCTTGTGCGCGGCAAAGCGGGACGCGTCTACGGCGACCTGATCACGCTGCTGACCATGATGAAGGGGCTTCCGCTCGCCTACAACAAGGATTTGCAGGAGGACAAGGAAGCGATCTTCGACGCGCTGGACACGGCAAAGCTCTGCCTCGCGGTCTTCGCGCCCATGCTCTCCACCATGACCGTACACCCGGAGAATATGCGCAAAGCCGCGGCGGAAGGGTTTATCAACGCAACGGACGCGGCGGACTACCTCGTGAAAAAGGGCATGCCGTTCCGCACGGCTTACAAGTTGACAGGACAGCTCGTCGCGCTTTGCATCGCAACCCATCAAACGCTGGAGCGACTGCCGCTTTCGGAATATCGAACGCTGAGCGACCTGTTTGAAGAAGACATCTACGATGCGGTCAGCTTGGACACCTGCGTCAAGAGCCGCGTCTCCGAGGGGGGCACCTCGCCCGAATCGGTGCGCGCGCAGCTACGGCTGCTGCGGGAGGATATATTGAAATGACAAAAGTTTTTATCGACGGCAAAGAGGGCACGACGGGGTTAAGGATCTATGACCGCCTATCCCAGCGCGAGGATCTCACCGTTTTGACCCTACCGGAGCGGGAGCGGAAAAATCCCGCCCTGCGCAAGGAAAAACTCAACGAGTGCGATGTTGCAATCCTCTGCCTGCCGGAGGACGCCGCCATAGAAGCCTGCGAGATGGTGACAGCGCCGCATGTGCGCATCATCGATCCCTCTACCGCGCACCGCATCGCCGACGGTTGGGTCTACGGCCTGCCGGAGGCGCTGGAAGGCGGCTGGGACGCGCTCGAAGGCGCGACGCGGGTATCCGTGCCCGGCTGCCACGCGAGCGGCTTTCTCGCGCTCACCGCGCCGCTCATCGACGCGGGCATCCTGAAAAAGGACGCGCTTTTGAGCTGTACTTCACTCACGGGTTACAGCGGCGGCGGGCACAAGATGATTGCGCAGTATGATTCCGACTATCGGGACGTGCTTTTAAAATCGCCCCGCCTCTATGCGCTGGGTCAGCAGCACAAACACCTGAAAGAAATGCAGCATTACAGCGGGCTAAGTACCGCGCCGGCGTTCTTCCCCGTCGTGGCCGATTACTTCAATGGCATGCTGACGATCCTCTCGGTCTTCCGCGAGCAGTTGGCGCCGGGTTACGGTCCGCAGGACATCCGCGACCTCTACCGCGCGCGATATGAAGGCCCGATGGTGCGCTACTGCGAGCAGATGGACGAACACGGCTATCTCGCCAGCGGCAAACTCAAGGATCTCGACGGCATGGACATCAGCGTTGCAGGAAACGAGGATCGCATCACGCTGCTCGCGCGGTTTGACAACCTCGGCAAGGGAGCCAGCGGCGCCGCGATTCAGCTGATGAACATCCTCATCGGCGCGGACCCCTACGCGGGTCTGATCCTCGGCAAGTAACGGCCGCGCGATCACGCGCGAAGTGGAAAGGCAAGGACCGGTATGAAACAGATAACAGGCGGCGTCTGCGCCGCAAAAGGATACACCGCCGCGGGCGTTTACTGCGGCATTCGGAAAAACAAGAGCAAAAAGGACCTCGCGCTCATCGTCAGCGCCGTGCGCGCCGCCTGCGCCTGCGTCTACACGCAAAACCTCGTGCAGGGCGCGCCGATCGCGGTGACGAAGCTCAACGTCGCGGACGGATACGCCTCCGCCATCATCTGCAACAGCGGAAACGCCAACACCTGCAACGCAAACGGCGTTGAGATCGCAACTACGATGTGCGAGCTGCTCGGCGGCGCGCTGAAGATTCCGGCGGGCGACGTGGTCGTCGCATCCACGGGCGTCATCGGCAAAACGCTGGACATCGCGCCCATCGCCGGCGGTATCGAACCGCTGATTGCGGCGCTTGGCGACGACAGCAACGCGGCAGCCGAGGCCATCATGACCACCGACCTGCACAAAAAGGAGATCGCGTTTGAGTTCACACTCGGCGGCAAACCCTGCCGCATCGGCGGCATCGCCAAGGGCAGCGGCATGATCCAGCCGAATATGGCGACCATGCTGGGGTTTATCACAACCGACGTAAACATCTCGCCCGCCATGCTGCAAAAAGCGCTGAGCGCGGATATTATCGACAGCTTTAACATGGTCAGTGTGGACGGAGACACCTCCACCAACGACATGGTCACCATACTCGCAAACGGCATGGCGGAAAATGCCGAAATCACGGATAAGGGTGCGGATTACGACGCGTTTTGCGCGGCACTCTCCGCCGTCACGCAGTATCTTTCCCGCTCCATCGCCGCGGACGGCGAAGGCGCGACAAAGCTCATCATCTGCAGCCTGACGGGTGCGGCGGACAAAGCCGCCGCCGTCAAGCTGAGCAAATCCGTCATCAACTCGCCGCTCGTCAAGTGCGCGATGTTCGGCGCGGACGCAAACTGGGGCCGGGTGCTCTGCGCGCTGGGCTACGCGGGCGTGCCGACGGACGTCAACAAAGTCGGGGTCACGTTTATGTCCTCCGCGGGCGCCGTCGAAGTCTGTAAAGACGGCATGGGCGTCGATTTTTCGGAGGAGCTGGCAAAACAGGTGCTCTCTGAAAGCGAGATCACGATTCAGATCACTCTGGGCGACGGAACGGCAAGCGCCAAAGCGTACGGCTGCGATTTGACCTACGACTACGTCAAGATCAACGGAGATTACCGCACATGACCTTTGATGTTGTTAACTGTTGCATGAGAATCAAGGGGATTATCGCATATGATCATTGATATTAAAAATCGCGCCGAGGTGCTCATCCAGGCGCTGCCCTACATTCAGAAATACTATGGTAAAACCGTCGTGGTCAAATACGGCGGTAGCGCCATGGAGGATGAAGCGCTGAAAAAGGCGGTCATGGGTGACGTGGTGCTTTTAACCCTCGTCGGCGTCAAGATCGTGCTCGTCCACGGCGGCGGGCCGGAGATCAGCGCAACGCTGAAAAAGCTCGGCAAGGAGAGCACGTTTGTCGGCGGTCTTCGCGTCACCGACAAGGAGACGGTCGAGGTCGCGCAGATGGTACTCGCGGGCAAGGTCAACAAGGGACTCGTCAACCTGATTCAAAACGCCGGCGGCCGCGCGGTGGGCTTGAGCGGCATGGACGGGCACCTGATCGAGGCAAAGATGCTCGACGAGAAACTGGGTTACGTCGGCGAGATCGTCGCAATCCATCCCGAACCCATCACAGACCTGCTTGAAAAGGGCTATATCCCCGTGGTCTCCACAATTGGCTGCGACAAGCAGGGCAACGTATATAACATCAACGCGGACACGGCGGCGGCGAGCATCGCGGGCGCATTGCAAGCGGAGAGCCTGATCAACATGACGGACACCAAGGGCGTGCTGCGGGACGCCAGCGACCCGTCCACGCTGATTCCCCGCCTCTCGCTCGACCAAATACCCGCGCTGCAGGAAAGCGGCGTCATCTCCGGCGGGATGATCCCCAAACTCGCGTGCTGTGCCCATGCGGTCAAAGAGGGCGCCAAGCGCGCCTTCATCATCGACGGCCGCGTACCGCATGCGATTCTCATCGAGATGCTCACGGACGAAGGCATCGGCACCATGGTCACCGCCGGATAAGGAGGCAAGCATGACAAACCAGGACGTAATCCAACTCACGGATCACAATATCCTCGGCACCTACAAGCGCTTTCCGGTCGCGCTGGAGCGCGGCGAAAACGCAACGCTTTACGACTTTGACGGCAAGCAATACATCGACTTCTCCAGCGGCATCGGCGTCTGCTCACTCGGCTGCGGCAACGAAGCCTGGGTTTCGGCAATCTCGGCGCAGGCGAAAAAACTGCCGCACGTTTCCAACCTCTATTACACCGAACCCGCCGCCAAAACGGCAAAGACGCTCTGCGAGCGCACGGGTATGGCGGGCGTGTTTTTCAGTAACTCCGGCGCGGAGGCAAACGAGGGCGCCATCAAACTCGCGCGCAAATACGCCTTTGACAAATACGGCGCGGGCAAGAGCGACATCGTCACCCTCAACCACTCCTTCCACGGGCGGACGGTCACAACCCTCGCCGCGACCGGGCAGGACGTGTTTCATCAATACTTTTTTCCGTTTACGGAAGGGTTTCTCTATGCCGAGCCGAACGACGCCGCAAGCGTCAAGTCCGCCTGCAGCAACGGCACCGTCTGCGCGGTGATGCTGGAGTTGATTCAGGGCGAAGGCGGCGTGCTGCCGCTGGACAAAGCTTTTGTAGACGAGATTGCGGAGTTTTGCAAGACGACGGACATTCTGCTGATCGTGGACGAGGTACAGACCGGCGTCGGTCGGACTGGCACGCTGTTTTGTTTCCAGCAGTACGGCATCGAGCCGGACGTCGTCACGTTTGCAAAGGGCATCGCCGCGGGGCTGCCATTCGGCGGCGTGCTGGCAAACGAGAACTGCGCCGGAACGCTCTCCGCGGGCACCCACGCGACCACCTTCGGCGGCAACCCGATCTGCGCGGCGGGCGCAAACGCGGTGCTCGAAGCGCTCACGCCGGCGTTCCTCGGCGAGGTGGAAGAAAAGGGCGCCTATATCCGCGAGACTGTGGCTTCCTGGAACCTGCCGGTGGTGAAGAGCGTGCGCGGCCTCGGGCTGATGATCGGCATCGGCGTGACCTGTTCCCATCGCGAGGCGGTCGGGAAACTCGTTGAAAACGGACTGCTCGCGCTGACGGCGGGCGAGGATACCATACGGCTCATGCCGCCGCTGACGATCACCAAAGGCGAGATCGACGCGGGGCTGACGATACTCAAACAAATTCTATCTTCTTACTGAACACTATACGACGGGAGGCAAACAACATGAACCTGAAGGGCAAGAGTTTCTTAAAGCTGCTGGACTTTACGCCGGACGAGATACAGGATCTGCTCGATCTCTCGGCCGAACTCAAGGCGCAAAAAAAAGCGGGCGTGCCGCATGATCGATTGGGCGGCAAAAACATCGCGCTGATCTTTGAAAAAGCCAGCACGCGTACGCGCTGCGCCTTCGAAGTTGCCGCGTTCGACCTGGGCATGCACACGACCTATCTCGATCCCTCCGGTTCGCAGATCGGTAAAAAAGAGAGCATCTCGGACACCGCGCAGGTGCTCGGACGCATGTACGACGGCATCGAGTACCGCGGGTTCGGCCAGAGCGTGGTCGAAGAGCTCGCAAAATACGCGGGCGTACCCGTTTGGAACGGTTTGACGACGGAATATCACCCGACACAGGTGCTGGCCGACCTCTTGACCATTCAGGAGAAGTTCGGTTCGCTCAAAGGCATCAAGATGGCATACTGCGGCGACGCGCGCTTTAACATGGGCAACTCGCTCATGGTCGGCTGCGCAAAGATGGGGCTGGATTTCGTTGCCTGCGCGCCGAAGAAATATTTCCCGCAGCAGGAGCTGACGGATACCTGCAAGGCGCTCGCTAAAGAGAGCGGCGGCAGCATCACACAGACTGAAGATGTGCTCGAAGGCGTCAAGAACGCGGACGTGATCTATACCGACGTTTGGGTTTCCATGGGCGAGCCGATGGAGATCTGGCAGGAGCGCATCAATGACCTCGCGCCGTATCAGGTGAATGCGGCGGTCATGGCCGCGGCAAAGCCGAACGCAATCTTCATGCACTGCCTGCCTTCGTTCCACGACCTGAATACGACGATCGGCAAGGAGATGGGTGCGAAGTTCGGACGCGACAGCATGGAGGTGTCCGACGACGTCTTCTCCGGCAAACAGTCGGTTGTTTTTGACGAAGCCGAGAACCGCATGCACACGATCAAAGCCGTCATGCTGGCGACGCTGGAAGATTGATTATTGGTATATTTAGAAAGAAATATACCGTGTCTTTGACGAAGCCGAGAACCGCATGCACACGATCAAAGCCGTCATGCTGGCGACGCTGGAACAATAATCAAATAAAAAAAAGGGCTCCGAACGGAGTCCTTTTTTTGTTGCAAATCAGAATCCTTTGAGCACATTGCCCAGCGCAAGCAGCACATAGCCGACCGTCAGCGCGATGACGCCCACAAGAGACGGCACATAGGGAATCAGATTAAACGCCGCGATCATGCCGACGACAAATAGTCCGACGGACGCCCAGAACGTAAAGCGCTTCGGCGCGTTGAGTCTCATCTTGGCTTTTTTCATATTTGTACTCCCTTCCATCTATCATTTATAATTCGGTTTCCGGTTGATTTCAGTATATCAGCAAGCACCGCCTGCGTAAAGATTGCCGAAGGTTTTACCCATCGCTTCAGCATCGGAGGATCACAATCAGCCAGTGCTGATAAAAAAATAGGCATTATCGAACCGATAATGCCTATTTTTTGTTCGGTTGAACCGGTCGCCTTACAGCCCTTTCACGATCAGGCTGAGGACCAGCAGGATGTAGGCGAGCATCACGAGGATAACGCCGTAGATTACGAGCACCGGCGCGACAACGCCCGTAGCCAACAAGCCGCCCACGACGAACGCGATGATCGATACCCAGAATGTTACTTTTTTCGGCGGATTTAATCTCATAGTTTTATACCTCCCTGTAATTTTGTTCCTGATTTCCCTTATCATACAACACTTGACTGCTGACTGTCTACCAGTTACGTAAAACGCGGAAATTTATTACATGAATCCTAGTTTTTTCGCCTGTTCAAGATACTTTGGCAGTTCGTCGAGGGAGATTGCTACGTCGTGCTTTTTCGCAAATGACATGAATTCCATCATGGTCACTTTGCCGTCGGCGAGGATTGCGGCGACTTCCGCCTGCAGTTCTTTGTCGGTCTCGTATTGTTTGACGAGTTGTTCCACCGTTGCCATCGTGCTCACCTCCGTTCCTTGTTGATTCGAGTATAACAAGACGCGCGCTGGTTGTATAGGTGTTCCGGATAAAAACTGCGCGCATCGCAGTCCTTGCGCAACATAGAAAAAGGGCCCCGTCCGTTCAGGACGAAGCCCCGTATGCCTGTTGAATCAGATGATGCCCTGCGCGATCATGGCATCCGCCACCTTGGCAAAGCCCGCGATGTTGGCGCCGGCCACGAGGTTGTAACCAAGACCGTTCGCTTCCGCCGCTTTTGCCGAGTTGTCGTGGATGTTCTTCATGATCGTATGCAGCTTCTCGTCCACTTCCTTCTCGCTCCAGCTTAAGCGCATGCTGTTCTGGCTCATCTCCAGCGCGCTGGTCGCGACGCCGCCCGCGTTGACCGCTTTGCTGGGCGCAATGATCATGTGCTTTTGTTCCATCAGGAAGCTCAGCGCGTCGTTCGTCGTCGGCATGTTCGCCACCTCGATGTAATACTTCGAGCCGGATGCCGCGATCTTCTTGGCCGAGAGCATGTTCACGTCGTTCTGCGTTGCGCAGGGGAAGTATACGTCCGCCTTGACCCCCCATGGCTTCTCGCCGGGATAGAACGCGCAGCCGAAGCGGTCTGCATAGTCCTTCACCTTGTCTCTGCCGCTGTTGCGCATGTCGACGAGATAATCGATCTTTCTGCCGAGCACGCCTTTCGGGTCGTAGACGTATCCGTCCGGCCCGGAGAGCGTTACCGCAACCGCGCCGAGCTCTTCGAGCTTGCGCGCAACACCCCAGGTGACGTTGCCAAAGCCGGAGAGCGCGAACGTCTTGCCCTCCATCTTGTCGCCTTCGTGCTTGAATACTTCGTTGATATAATACACTGCGCCGAATCCCGTCGCTTCCGGACGGATCAGGCTGCCGCCGAAGCTGAGGCCCTTGCCCGTCAGCACGCCCGGCTCATAGTCGCCACGGATGCGGCGGTACTGTCCGTAGAGATAGCCGATCTCGCGCGCGCCGACGCCGATGTCGCCCGCGGGTACGTCCACGTCCGGACCGATGTGCCGGTAGAGTTCGTTCATAAACGCCTGGCAGAAGCGCATGACCTCGCCGTCGCTCTTGCCGCGTGGGTCAAAGTCGCTGCCGCCCTTGCCGCCGCCGATCGGCAGGCTCGTGAGACTGTTTTTAAACGTCTGCTCAAATCCCAAAAACTTCATGATCGAGAGGTTGACCGACGGATGGAACCGAAGGCCGCCCTTGAACGGTCCGATCGCGCCGTTGAACTGCACACGATATCCGCGGTTGACCTGCACGCGCCCCTCGTCGTCCACCCATGTCACCCGAAACGAGATCGCCCGCTCCGGCTCCGCCATGCGCTCCAGAAGGCTCAGTTTCTCATACTCCGGGTGTTTGTTCACCACGGTTTCCAGCGAGGTATATACCTCTTCCACCGTCTGCAGAAACTCCGGTTCGGTTGCGTTCTTCCTTTTTACGTCTTCCAGTACCCGTGCGATATAGGCGTTCATGCCTGTCCTCCTGAAATGTTTTTGATCGAAATGTGGGGCCCTTGCCCAAACCCATCATATCCCTGTCATCCGGCAAAGTCAACGAAACCGGCGCAATATATAAAATTCTTTTCGTCGTCCTGCCTTTTTTTCTGTGCGACATAAAAACAGCGCTTTCGCACGAAAAAGCGCGCGATGCCGCGCGCTTGATTCTTTGTGATTTTATGTTTTCCCCTTAGAGGAAATTTGAGATTTTTGACAGAACCGACGAGTCGCTCTTCTTGAGCGCCGCCTCTACCAGCCAGCGCAGCGTATCCTTCGAGAGGAACGGGAACAACCCGGCGAACTCCCCGACCGGACGGTCGTTTTTGAGCGCTTCGCGTACGATTTTGTCCAGGTCGTCCTCGTCCAGAAACGGGGCGACCGCGGCAGCCTGCGCCACGCTGCCGCCATCCCGCACGCTGGCGAGCGCAATCTTACCCAGATCGTCCTCATCCAGAAACGGCGCGATTGCCGCCAGTCCCCCTAACGAACCGCCGTTTTTCACGACTTCGGAGGCGATTTTTGCCAGCGCCTCCTCGCTTAAAAACGGCGCGATAGATGCAAGTTCCGAGATGGACGATTTGTCCTGTACCGCACGAAGCGCGAGACGATCGATTCCATCGTCGGACAAAAACGGCGCGATGGTCGCGAGTTCAGACAGACGAGCAGAGCGAACGTATTCCTCTCCCGCAAGGCGGTCGAGCGCGTCCTCCGATAAAAACGGTGCGAGGGCCGCGAGCTTGTGCAGTCCGATGCCCGGCGCGAGGCGGAACACGAGTTTTTCGAGGTAGTCCTCGTCGAGAAACGGGGCGATGGGTATGAGGCTGTCGATGTCGATCCCGCCGGACGCGCCGGAAGCTTCTTTTCCCTCTTCCGCGTCCTTCTTCTCCCGCCTTTCATTTTCTTCTTCAATCGCCTGTACGATGCGCGTAACCTGTTTGGGTTTGAGCAGCGGCGCCGCTTCGCCCGCCTCGGAGAACGTCAGTTTTCCGTCCTGGATAAACTTTTCTTCCGATCCGTCGATCACGCTGCGGATGAGTTCCCCGCCGCGCCCGCCGCCGAGCAGCTCGTCCACGCTCACGCCGAGCGCCTCCGCCAACTGGGGCAGTTTGCCGATGTCCGGCATCGAAGCCCCGCGCTCCCAGTTGCTCACCGCCTGAAAACTCACGCCCATGACGTCCGCCAGCGCGGGCTGCGTCATATCCTTTTCTTTCCTCAGGCGCGAAATCCGCCGCCCGATCTCCACCGCGTCAAACATGCTCTGCTCTCCTTTCATATTCCCGATATCCTTGTATATAGACTCAGCCAACGCTCCCTGCGTCGCTCGCCGTCACGCTGCGCGAGCATTTGTTTATATGCGCGTTCAACCTGCTCCGGCGTTCTCTTGCGCAGCAGTTTTCTTCTCCATTGAATCCGCATGGTGTCCACCGCCTTTCGTCTGGTACGCACTCAGCATACAAAACGACGATAAAAAACACCAGCAAGCAGTGCTTGAGTTGCGATTTTTTGCGACTCAATCGGCGGTTGAGCGAGCCTGTGTGTTCGCCTTTGGTGAAAAACAGCGGCATAGCGCCGCTGTTTATCGGGTTAAATTCGGTTTATTTCAAATAGCCTTTCAACAGCGCGTCTACGTCATTGAGCAGTGCGGCCAGTTTTTGATCAAGCTGCTCTTTCGTCTTTGCCCGCGCGCCGATGTAGAGCTTGAGCTTCGGCTCCGTGCCGCTGGGGCGGATGACGATCCAACTCTCGTCCTCAAGCAGCCAGCGCAGCGCGTCCGACGTTGGCAGCGCCATTTCGCAAACCGTACCATCCGCCCGCTCGCATCTGCGCGCTAGATAGTCTTCCGAAGCGGCTACAGCCGTATCCGCAAACGACACCGGCGGGTTCTTACGCAGGCTCGCCATCGCGCCTGCGATCTGCTCCATTCCCTCCTTGCCCTCGAGCGTATAGCTCTTGACACTCTCGCTGTAGTAACCGTAGGTCTCGTAGATTTCGTCCAGCGCGTCCGAGAGGGTCATGCCGCGCTCGGCATAGGCGATACACGCCTCCGCAACGAGCATGGCGGAAGAGACCGCGTCCTTATCCCGCGCGAGCCCGCCCGCGAGGAAGCCGAAACTCTCCTCAAACCCGAATAAAAACGTCTTCTCTCCTGTGGTCTGGTATTCGTCCACTTTCTCGCCGATGAACCGGAAGCCCGTCAACACGTTTTCGAGCGATACGCCATATGCCGCGCAGATTGCATCCGCAAGCCGCGTGGACACGATGGACTTGATCACAACGCCGTTTTTCGGCAAGCGGTTCTGTCGGCTCATGGAGGAGAGGATATGCTCCAGCAGAATGCAGCCGATCTGGTTGCCCGCAAGCGTCAGCCATTCGTTCTGTTTGGTTTTGACGGCAACGCCGAGCCGGTCCGCGTCCGGGTCGGTCGCGAGGCAGACGCGCGCGCCCTTTTCCTCCGCAAGCGCGATGGCGAGGCGGAACGCGCCGGGATCTTCCGGGTTTGGCGCGGTGACGGTCGGAAAGCGTCCGTCCGGCGCGCTTTGCTCCGGCACGGTGGTCACGTTGGTCAACCCCACGCGGGAGAGCAGCTCCCGCACGGGCACCGCGCCGGTTCCATGCAGCGGCGTATATACGATCGGCAGCGCGCCGCCGCGCCGCCGCACAAGATCGGGATCGAGCAGCAGCTGTTCCGTCGCGGCATAATACGCCTCGTCCTCCTCTTTGCCGATCAACGTGATCGCACCGGAAGCGAGCGCCGCGTCATAGTCCGTCGTGCGCGGCGAGAACATCGGCACGTTTTGAATCTCATGAAAAATCGCGGCGGCCTGCTCCGGTGCAGCCTGTCCGCCGTATGCCCAGTAGACCTTATAGCCGTTGTATTTGCTCGGGTTGTGGGACGCGGTGATCACCACGCCCGCCATGCAGTGAAGATGCTGCAGTGCAAACGAGAGCTGCGGCACCGAGTGCAGCGTGGAAAACAGATAGGTTTTAATGCCGTTTGCCGCGAGCACGCAGGCGGCCTCTTTCGCAAACTCTGCGGAATAGAGGCGCGAGTCATACGCGATGCAGACCCCGCGCTCCTTTGCGCCCGCGCAGCCGAGCAGATAGTTGCTCAACCCCTGCGTCGCCCGGCGCACAACATAAACATTCATGCGGTTTGTGCCCGCGCCCAAAATGCCCCTCAACCCCGCCGTTCCAAATTCGAGTTCGCGATAAAAGCGCTCTTCAATCTCCTGCGGGTTCTGTTCGATCGCGCGCAGTTCGGCGTGGCTCGCCTCGTCCAGCGTCGGCTCGTTGAGCCAAGATTCATAAACGGATCGCATGTCCATTCGGTCGTTCCTTTCCCATCATGCCCCCGTAAAACGGGTGATATTAAAACCTGTTGATCGCTGATTTTTTATTCATTCGGGTCACGGCGCGAGAGAAGCAAGAAAGCCCTCGACCGCCGTCCAGTATTCCGCGTTGTTCGGCGTTGATGCAAACAAGGTGGAAGAGCCGTGCACCCCGTTGCCCTCCGGCACGAAGAACACGCATCCGTCCGACGTGATCTGATCCGCAATCGGGCGCCATTCGCTCTGCTCTTTCCGGGCGGAGGTGATGAACACCGGCTGGGTGATGCCGGCGGCATAGTCCGCGATGGTGCGATCCTGATAGCGGAAATACTCGCCCGGCGAAAACGCCAGCGCCGCCTGAACCTGCTGCGGATGCTCCGCGGCTAAGATCAGCGTCAGCGAAGAGGAATATGAGCTGCCCCAGGCGATAAGCCGCTCAGGCGCAAACTCGTCTATCACATATTGAAGCGCAGCCTCAAGATCCGGGTAGGCGTCCTCATAAGCCGCGGGCAGGTTTTTCTCCTTCGCCGCGCGCGCCGTCTCGTTGGCGACTCCGTTTGCGGCGCTGCCGGATCGCTGATCGACCGCGAGGCAATTATACCCCAGCGCATTGAGCTTTGGCGCAATCTCGATGTATTCTCCGCGGCTGTAGCGCGCCTGATGAAACAGGATGATAAACGGCGCGCCCGCGTCGCCCGTCCAGTATAGATCCGCCGTCACGGTCAATCCGTCCGCGGACGGGAACGTCACCGTCGTTTTGCCTTGCTCCATGCTCGTCTCCTCTTTCTGTGGTTCGGGTGCGGCCTCGTTCTCCTGCTCCTGCGCCGTTTCAACCGCATCTGCCGTTGTTTCGTCTGTCTGAGCGGTCGGCGCTGTGCTCTCCAGCGGCGGTTGGGCCTCCGTCGGCGCGGGAGCCGCGCACGCAAGCAGCATTGCAGCGGCAACGACCGCCGCCAGTCTGCCTGTCAGGAGTCGAATTGTTCTAGCTTTCATATCGCTGCTCCTTTGCCAAATGGTACTCCCGGCTGTCGTATTTTCTGTCGTCTTCGCCACATCTGCTTTCAGTAAAAAACATGCGATGCATCCGGCGAAATATCCTCTTCTGATTATACCCGCCGCCGTGTTGCATGGCAAGGCGGGCTGTGCTATCATACCCGTATGGAACGGCGTGCTCAACCAAAAAAACGCTATCAATCCGCCAGCTATCTGACCAGCGGGGCGGTTTTTTACGGTACGCTTCTGTTCTTTGTTGCGCGCATATTCCGGCTGTTGCAGCTCCTGAGCGACGCGTACACCCGCAAGTCGCTCGGTCAGGCGCCGCCGGAGGATTTCACCTTTTTCGGCATCGTCGGCAGCCTGCTGATCATCGGGGTCATCGGGTTTGCGTTTTATCTGCAGCTGCGTACCCGCCGCGGCGGGCTCGGTATGAAGCCGGGCAACTATTATCTGCTGCTCAACACACTGTTTGTCGTGTGGGGCATCGTCAACGCGATCAGCTATCTGGTCGAGATGATTCTGTTTTTCGAGTTTGTCTATCTGCTCGATTTTGCGACGCTCGTCGCCGCCCTGATCGTGCCGAGCGTGCTCTATCAGCTCTCCGACCGCCGGCAGGATATCCCGCCGGATACGGTTCTCTTCGCCTCCGCCGTCGGCGCGACGGGTCTATCCGTCATCGCGACGCTCATCGTTGCGCTCGTGCTTAGAAAGAGTTATACGCCGCTGCAGCTGATGCGGGAGCTGATGTTCCGCGCGGGCATCATCCTCTTTGGCGTTGCGGGGTTGTTAAAAGCCATCCGCCTGAGAGCGGAGCTGCCGGAGCTTGTCGCCGCAATGCCCAAGACCCCGCCAAAGCCGGCTGTTGAGAAGCCGAAGCCAAAGAAAAAGCCCGACCCGCGCGGCAGGGTCGAGTGCCCGGACTGCGGCAAGAAGCTCAAGCCGGAAATCCGCATCTGCCCGCGCTGCGGTTATGACCTCGACACGCCGGATCTCTTTGGAGACGATGACGATCTGGAACTCGAGGACGAAATCGAAGAACCCTACGAAGAAGCGTTTGAGGAAGCGAACCCGGGATTCGAGCTGGATCTCGAAGAAGCGCCCGCGCCCGCCGCGCCGGAGCGGCAGGAACTGCCAAAGGACACCTGCCCGCGCTGCGGCAGGAAGAAACCGCCGTTTCTGACCACCTGCCCATATTGCGGTTATTATCCCGGCGACCCCATCGAACTGGAGGAGCAAAAGGCCGAGCGGCAGGAAAAAAACGCGGCGGACAGCCCGCTTATCCTACAGCAGCCGCCGGTCAAAGAAGAACCCCCCTGCGAGAACTGCGGCAAAAAGATTCCCGGCGGCCTCGCCACCTGCCCGTACTGCGGGTTTCATCCGGACGATAAAAACGCACCGCCGCCGCCAGCGCAGCACGAGACCGTGGAGTCGCTCTTTGACGAGGTGGAGGACGAGGACTATATCTTCTGCCCGCGCTGCGACAGCGAAGTGCCCGCCGGGGCGCAGGTCTGCCCGCACTGCGGCCATCACTTTGTAGACCGGTTCGCCACAGGGCGCATCCGCAGGCCGACGCAGCGGCTGCCGCGCGTGCCCGACCCCAAGCGGCTGACGGCAAAGAACTCCATCGAGTGCCCGGAATGCGGCAGACGGTATTCCGCCGCGCGGGACCGGTGCCCGTATTGCGGGTTCGGGTTGTATGATGAATAAAAAGAGGTTCGCGTGAGCGAGCCTCTTTTTTCGACACTTCGATACAGCTTTTGTTTGTTATACGCCTCTTTCATTGATATAATTGGAATAACAGCAACTTATGAATGATTCTTTATCAGGAGCAAACCATGGATGTTTTTATTCTAAATCTGTTGAATAGCCCTGCTTTCCAAATGCTTGCAACAACATTTTTATCAACTGTCGCTGTTGATGCTTCAAAACAAGGATTCAGGTTGCTTAACAATGCACTCAAGGATAAAACCCATGAGAAGCAACTACTTGATTGCCTCGAAAAAGCCTTTTTCGAAACCGAGCGCAACTTGCATTGGAAACACGATACAGAAGCTATTTATGAAACGTTTTTTGGTTCACTTATGTCGTTCTCCGGTTCGTTTGATCAAGATTCTTTAACAAAAATCTTTAAAGACGCCGTCGGAGCAGATGTCACAGACAAGCAAATCTCATTATGGATCGAAAATGTAAAAAAACAAATTTCTCTGGAAGAGCATACCAAATTAAGAGAATATCTTTTAGTTAGTCATATTCTTCGAGACTCAAAGCAATCTCCTGAACCAAAAACAAACTACATCCTTACCCCCTCCGCTTCCATCTATGACAACCCCGAAATCATTTGCAGGGATGAGTTCGTTGACGATTTGCTTCAGATGTTATCATCAGAGCACAAGCGTATTCAGATCACTGGCATGGGAGGGTTAGGAAAAACAGAGACGCTTAGCAAACTATTTGCGAAGATCGCAGCCAACAAGCAAATTACAAAGTTTGATCACATTGCCTTTATTCGGTTTAGCGGGGATATCTTGTCCGACATTGAATCTCAAATCGATTATCAGCGCGAGTATATGGGTTTCAAAGGCATTGAAGCGGCAAAGCGTTTTCTTCACGATATTTGCACCAATAAGAACGTATTGCTATGCATCGATGATATTCGCGCAAATCAGGAAATTGTTCGGAAGCACGATCCAGCAATTCAATACTTAAGAACGCTTGGTGCTTCTGTTATGCTTGCCGCCAGAGCTGGATTCCCTGACTTTAAAAGAATGAATCTAAAGTTTCTTTCAACAAAAGCGTGTATTGAGATTTTTGAGAAAAAATACGGCGGGCCCATTGTAGATAACCCCGATATTGAAGTTCTAACCACCATCATAGAAAAGCGCGCTGGAAATCATACTTTGATTATCAACCGACTTGGGAACATGGCAAAGGATTATGGGTGGTCGATCTCCGTATTGGCTGACAGGTTAGAGGAAAAGGATTTTGATTTTCAGAAGGGGATAGCCGACGAAGAACTCTTGCAGCAAGAGATAAACAAACTTTATCAGGTTAATGATGACCTAAGCGAGGCGGAAAGGAACATATTGGAAGCGTTCTCAATTTTCCCTGCCGCTCCGCTTTCAGCCGATCTTTGTGTTGAATGGCTGCATGAGGATGCCAGTCTTGATATCGATGCTTGCGCAATAGTATTGAATAGACTCGCAGAAAGAACTTGGCTTGAGAAACGGATTGATTCTGAAGGCTCAACATTATATGTTATGCACCCTCTGGTTCAAGCTGCTATACAGGAGCAAACAACTCTGCAATATCCTTCTCACAGTAAACTAATTGCTCAGTGCAATACATCTTTAGACACCAGTACTGAGCTTCTCAATTTCGAAAAAGCTTCCAGCTGCATCCAATTCGCAGTAGCATTATGCCCCAGCAGTCAAAACGACTCAATAATTTTTGCAAAACTGGCTGCTTCGATTGGTCGATATTATTACGAATCAGCAGTCTTCAACATCGCTCTGGAGTGGTATTTACATGCAAAGGATATTTGCGAAAAAATTCTTGGATATAAGCATCTAGAAACCACTTATGTGTATAGCAGCATTGCACAAGTATATGGAAAGCTTGGTGAGTTTTCTAAAGCGTTGGAATGGTTTGAAAAAGATTTAGCTATATGCGAAGCAGCACTCGGTGAAAATCATTATTCTACAGCAACTACATATAATAATATCGCTGAGATCTTAAACAATCTCGGTATTTATGATCAGGCATTGGAACTGTTTTTAAAATCTCTTGCTGTGAAGGAAAAAACCTTAGAAAAAGAGCATCTAGATTTAGCTGCATCCTACAATAATATTGCGGTTGTTTATCAGAATAAAGGCGAGTATGAAGTTGCTCTTTCCTGGTTCTCGAAAGCACTACCTATTGTTGAGATAAAGCTAGGACCCGAACACCCAAAGGTTGCTGCAACCTACAACAATATTGCAGCCGTTTATTTTAGGCAAGGTAACATCGAAAGAGCTTATGAATTGTATATGAAGGCACTCCGAATACGCGAAAAAATCTTAGGTAAAGAGCACCCTGATACAGCTGCATCATATTCAAATTTAGGACTCCTGCTTGCAAGTAAAGAAAAGTATCAGGAGGCTCTATCTTGGCATATGCAAGCTATTGCAATTTTTGAGAAAGTATTCGGAAGAAAACATCCCGATACGGCAACATCTTACAACAATGTAGCTTTTGTATATGCGAAATTGCATGAGTATGAAAACGCTCTTAATTGGCATACTAAAGCCCTATTTATTCGGGAGGAATTACTTGGTCTCGAACATCCTGATACTGCTATAACATATAATAATATCGCAGGTCTGTTTTTTGCACAAGGCCAGCACGATGAGTCTTTGGTTTGGTTTTTGAAAGCTCTACACATTCGAGAAAAGATACTTGGTCAAGACCATCCCGATACAGCAGTAACACTCCTAAATATTGCTGGTGTTTGTTATTACAAAGATGAATACGTCGAAGCTCTAAGCTACTGCGAAAAAGCTCTTGAGGTATTTGAATTAAAATTAGGCAATGAACATTTAAACACTCATCGTGCTAAGGCTAGCAAGAACGAAATTCTTAAACACTTACAGTAGCATTCATATATTGTATGTTTATATGATATTTTTACAAGATCTCACTCGGACTATCGAGCCGATAAAAAAGTGTTATATTAATCTGATTAAAAAGAGGCTCGCATATGCGAGCCTCTTTTTTGCTATAACAACACTTTAGAATATCTTTTCAATCAAACGCGCCGGCAACGGACGATAGACACGGATGACTCCTTTGGGGCAGAATTCCTGACAGCAGAAACAGCGGATGCAGTTCTCCGTGTCGATTTCCGCCCGCCGGTTTTCAATGCGGATTGCGTTTGCCGGACAAACCGTCGCACACTCACCGCAGCCGACGCACTGATCCGCATCGATGCGCGGCCTTCCGGCAAAGATCCGGGCCAGAAGTTTTGACAGAATCGGATTTCTGGTTCCCCAGAGCTTCACATCGTGTGTCGGCGTCAGCTCAAAATCCGGAATCACAAACGACGCAAGATCGCCGTGTATATTCAGTTCCGAAACATCCTGCGGAACTAGTCCGCGTTGAACCGCAGCCTTGAGCGTTGGAACGTCGTCTTTCCCGAGGTTCATCAGATGCGCAGCCGCGAGGTCCAGCGCATGGGGGTTGAAAGACGCCAGAATTGCGCCCAAGCGACGCGGCCTGCCGCCCGAGGGGCCGTTTCCTTCCATCGCGATAATGCCGTCGCCAATCGATAAACGCGGCTTGCACCACTCGCAGATATCCACCAGCATATTGGCAAACATCTCGTGCGTATGATACCGGTAGTGATACTCCGATTTTCGCATACCCGGCACGGCGCCGAACAGATTCTTGCAGGCTCCCGTATAGGCCATCAGGCCGTGCGTCTTTATCTTGCACAAGTCGATGATTGCATCGGCCGACACGAGATAGTTCGTCACCTGAAATTCCTTCGCCGAAGCCGCATTCGGGTTGGATATGTCAAGAAAAGTAAAATCATCATTCAACTTAGCTCCGGTCTGAAGCACCTGTCGCATCCCCGTGCTGGAATAGATCGGCGCCAGGTACGCCGCGGAAAACGGCCCGCCCGGGCTGTCTCCCAATACAACATGCGCTCCTCTTTCGACCAATAGCTCGCAAAGCGCGACGGCGACCTGCGGATGAACACTCGCCGCCTGTTCGGGTTTGACGAGCATCATCAGGTTTGCCTTGATGGCAATGTTCATGCCGGGTGTTACCCAGTCCAGCCCGTTGATCGGCGCAAGCGCGGCAATCAGCGCGTCTTTCACCGCCTGCGGATCATAGCTTTCGCAGCGGGAAATGGAAACATCTTTAAACATAGTAGTCTCACGATCTGAATAAAATTGAAATCTATCCGCTTTGCAAACGGGAACGCGGTCTATCTTGCAACCCGCCCGCGAAACCCGGCGGTGTTACAGCTCCAACTCCCGCAAGCTCTCAAACACATACCCGTCGATTTCGAGACGCTTGGCTAATAGCTGCTGCGTTCTCTTTTTGCGCCGCTTGTTGAACTCCCGGTCGCCATATTTGTCATCGCCCAGCACGGGATGCCCGATCGCCGCCATCTGCACGCGGATCTGGTGCGTGCGCCCCGTGAATAACTCGATCTCGACCAGGCTCGCCTCGCCGTCGCTCTGGAGCACGTGGTAACTCATCTCGCAGCGCTGCGCGCCCGCGTCGCCCTCGCGGCAGAGGCGGACGAACGAATCGTCCCCGTCCTTCTGCACCCAGTGCACGAGGTGGTCTTTCTGTTCCGGCACGCCGCGCACGACGGCGCGATAGATCTTGCGCAAATCGTGCGTATAAAAGAGTTTTTCATATCGCTCCGCTGCTTCCTCCGTCCGCGCAAAGAGCACGATGCCCTCCGTGTTCGCGTCCAGCCGGTGCACGGGGAAAACAGTCTCAAACAGCGACTCCAGCTCGCCTGTCAGCTCGCCCTCGGTCTCTACACCCGCGTTTTTGTCGACCGCGATGCAGTACTCGTCCAGATATACCCCGCGGCAAACGGAGAACGCGGGCAGCAGCGCAATCTGCGCGGCAAACGCCTCCTCTTCCCACGGCGGCGCGGAGAAAAACGTCATCGGCTCCTTCTGCGTCGGGTGCGTCAGCGTGAGCGCGTAGGCCCAGAGCTTGATCTGCTCGCCAAGTACTGCGTTTGGCGCATAGCGTTGATCGCCGCAGATGGGGCAACCCGCGTTGAGCAGCTGCACGCGAATCTGGTGCGGCCTGCCGGTGTAGAGCTCAACGTCGATAAGCGCCCGGTCTCCCGCTCTTCCAATCGTCGCGTAGCGAAGGCGCGCTTCTTTCGCGCCGGGTGTACCCTGCGCCACCGCGCGCGAGGAAAACGTGATCTCGTCCTTTACGAGCCAGTCGACGAGCGCGTCTCCCGGTTTGGGATCACCCGAGACGATCGCTGCATAGCGCTTTTTTGCCTCATGGCTGTTGAACTGCGCGCTCAGCCGCGCTGCGGCTTTGCTGGTCTTGGCGAACGCCATCACGCCGCCGACCGGGCGGTCGAGCCGGTGCACGAGCCCCAGATACGCCTCGCCCGGCTTGTCGTAGCGCGCGCGCAGATACTTTTTAAGCAGCGTGAGCAAATCCTCGTCGCCGGAGCTGTCCGCCTGCACAGGCAGGTTGACGGGCTTTTCGACCACGAGCAGATGGTTGTCCTCATATAGAATTCGGATGCCGCTGTCCGTGCGCTCGTCGCGCCGGAGTTTAGACACGCTCTGTTGCTCTTCCAATTCCGATTCGCTTTCTTTATTTGGTCGCTTCCGGTGTCCAGCGCCCGCTGGAGCCGCAGGGCAGCACGAGGTTGTCCCGCTCGATCGGCAGGCCTACCTCGTCGGAGACGACGACGCCCTTCGGCAGCGCGACGCGCAGCACATTGCTCAACACACTCGCCGCAAGGCCTGTCGTATAGCTGTTGATCAGGAAAAACGCAGGCTCCTCGCTGAGCAGCGCCGCGCAGTCGTTCACCAGCGGATAGAGGTCGTTTTCGATCTTCCAGAGTTCGCCCGTCGGCCCCCTGCCGTAGCTCGGCGGGTCCATGACGATTCCGTCGTAGCGGTTGCCGCGCCTAAGCTCGCGCTTGACGAACTTCACGCAGTCGTCCACGATATAGCGCACCGGTGCTTCGCGCAGCCCGCTCGCGGCGGCGTTGTCCTTTGCCCAGGCGACCATGCCCTTTGCCGCGTCCACATGCACAACCTCCGCGCCGGATGCGGCGCAGGCGACGGAAGCCCCGCCGGTGTAACCAAAGAGGTTGAGCACCTTTGGTGCGCGCCCGTTCGAGCGCTTCCAGCGCTCCAGCTCGCCGCGCATCCAGTCCCAGTTGACCGCCTGTTCGGGAAACAGGCCCGTGTGCTTAAAGCCCGTCGGGCGCACGAGAAACGTCAGGTCGCGATACCCTACTGTCCACGACTCGGGCAGCTGCTTTCGCGTCTCCCAGTGTCCGCCGCCGGTCTCGGAGCGGAGGTAGACCGCGTCCGCGGCGTGTTCCTCCATGGGCCAGACGGCCTGCGGGTCGGGGCGCAGCAGGGTTACCTGCTTCCAGCGCTCCAGCTTCATGCCGCCGCCTGCGTCCAGAACGCGAAAATCCTTCCATCCGTCCGCTAAAAACATGTTTTCTATCCTCCTCGCGGCAACCGTGCCGCGAATGGTTTCGCATAATTCCGTTATTATAGTATATCGGCTTTCCATAAAAACGGAAAGTATGGATTTGCTCCTTTCCATCGACGCCGTACAACACCCTGCTATGTCAGTGTTGCTCTTTGATCCCGTTTTCGGTATACTTTTGCCCATGGATGGGAATATGAAGGGGAAAATCGTCATTGTGACAGGCGCCAACGCCGGCATCGGCAGGGCGACCGCCGCACAGCTGGCCGACCTCGGCGCAACGGTGGTGCTCGCCTGCCGCTCAAAAGAGCGCGGCGAAGCGGCCATGCAGGAACTCAGCTGTGTAAACGGGCGCTGTTTTGCACTGATGCATCTGGATTTGTCAGACCTCGACAGCGTGCGCGCGTTTGCCGCCGCTTTTGCAAAGCGATATGACAGGCTCGACGCGCTGATCAACAACGCGGGCATTCTGGGGCGTCGGCGCGCGGAAACGAAGCAGGGCTTTGAGCTGACCTTCTGCGTCAATTACCTCGGCGCATTTCTGCTGACCATGCTACTGCTGCCGCTGCTTGAGCGAAGCGAGCAGGGCCGCGTGGTCATGATGACCAGCATCGCGCATGGCTGGGGAGACGTCCGCTTTGACGACCTGAACTATACGCGCGGTTACAACCGCTTTGCCGCCTACGGGCACAGCAAGCTCTGCAACCTGCTCTTGACCCGCGCACTGGCGCAAAAACTGCGCGCGCGCGGCAGCCGCGTCACCGTCAACGCGGTGCATCCCGGCATCGTCGCAACCGATATCGTGGTCAACCGCGCGAACAACCGCTTCCGCTGGGTGGCAACGCTGATGAAGATTCTGTTCATGACCAGCGACGAGGGCGCAAAGACCAGCGTGTTCCTCGCGAGCGATCCCTCTCTCTCCAGCACCAGCGGAGAATACTTTTACCGCTGCAAAATCGAGCCCTCCAGCGCGGCTTCCAAAAACCTCGCGAGCGCAAACCGGCTCTACGACGTCAGCCTGCGTTTGTGCGGTATGGCGGATCCTCTGCCTGCTCCGCCGCCGCGTATCGCGATATAAGCCCGATCGTTCGAACCCTGCATCCCGCGAATATCGCGGGATTTTTCTTCACAATCTACCGGCATTGTTTATCAATCGTGGCAGGATTATTAACTTTTTTCGGATTTGCTTCTCGGCTCCGGCGTATTTGGTATAATATCATTGCTTTACCGGGGGGTAAATCAAAAGCATCAGGAATAATATGAAACGATTTTTCGCATTTATAATCGCATCCGTCATGCTGAGCATTTCGTTCTTGAGCCTTGGCTGCTCGATCGTTACGCGCGGCAGTGATTACTGCTACCGTTTTCTCGACTACATCTGCACAAGCCAGTTCGACAAGGCTTATGAGATGCTGGCCGACAGCATCAAGGCGCCGGAAACCGAGGAAGAGCGCGAGCAGCGCGTCGCCGCAGAGGAAAAGGAAAAGGAAGAGAACCGCGCGATCTGGCGGCAGGTATTCGGCCTCGACAAGGTGAGCACGCCTACGCCGGAGCCGGAGGAAGACACGCCCGTGCCGACGGACGAAACACCGACGCCGGAACTGCCGACGCCGACGCCTGAACTCCAGAACGGCTTTACACCCAACCCCGAAACGGGTTTGTATCCCATGGAAGAGGCTCCGGCTACGCCCGGGCCCGACGAGACGCCCGAAGCGGATACCACACCGGACCCCGACGCAACGCCGGACTCCGATGCAACGCCGGATCCGAACATGGTGGACGAAAGCGACATCCCCGCCGACCAGCGCGAAGCGGACATGACGCCCGCGCCGGATACGACGCCTGCGGCTGAGACCACGACGCCGACACCGGACCCCAACGCCACCCCGACGCCAACGCCGGACCCGAACGCCACCCCGACGCCGGCGCCCACCGATGCGAATGGAGACGGCGAAGCGGACGAGGTGGAAACCACCATCACCAAGGTGGAGTTCATCGAGCGCTACCAGAGCATCTTTGACGAACTGGAGCTCACAGGCATCGACTATACCGCAACGGACGTACTCGACGGTGAGATCATCGCGCGCGTCAACTATACGCTCACCTACCACAGCGCGCGCGCCAACGAGGACCTCATCTACGACTTCGTCATCGAGGCAAACCGCATCGAGCACCGCTGGACGATCGACTGGTCGCCGAGCCTGATCTTCCCCGAAATGGAGTGGGGCGACAGCCTCCGCGTCGGCGTGCTGCAGGCCCACCGCGGCGAGATTCTGGCATATGGCGAGCCATACGCGCAAAACGTCAGCGCCGTCACGATTTTCTGCGTGCCGAGCACAATTCCGGACGTAAACGAGTTCATCCGTTCCGTCGCCGCCGTCCCCGAGATGGAGATGACGGAAGACGATGTACGAGAAGCGCTGAAAAAAGTCCGCAACGACTTCGTCAAACTTAAAACATTCTATCCGGATGAAGCGACCATGGACCTCAAGACACGGTTGCTCAACATCGAGGGCCTCGCCATCGACACGGCCAACTACGGCTCGCTGCGCTTTTATCCAAACGGCAGCTCGCTTTGCCATATCGTCGGCTACGCCGGAATCATCTCCAAAAAAGAGAAGATCAACTACGAATCCTACGGCGATATCCGGTATGACGCGGCAACCGACCGATATGTTACGACGCCTACGCGTTACAACGGCGACAGCTACATCGGCAAATACGGCCTGGAGCAGCTCTACGAAGACCAGCTGCTGGGTACCAACGGACGCTTTACCTATATTCAAACCAAGGAAGGCGGCAGCCGCGGCATGCTGTATTCCACCGACGCGGTGGACGGCAACGACCTGCACCTGACCATCATCCCCGAGCTGCAGGAGCGGCTGGAGGACATCATCGACACCGTCGTATACGACGGTAACATCCACGGCAGCGTCGTCGTGCTCAACCCCAAGACCGGCGCGATCCAGGCCATGCGATCCTGGCCCGGGTTCGATCTCAACGACCTGAGCCGAGGCCTTCCGATTGAAGAATGGGAAGCGCTGCAAAACGACCCGACGATTCCGCTCTACAACCGCGCGACACAGGGTCTGTATACACCGGGTTCGGTGTTCAAGCTCATGACGAGCGCGGCGCTGCTGGAAACCAACTCCATGACCGTCAACGACGTGTTTCCCGCTTCAGAGGAGATCCACACCGACGCATGGTATCCCTCTGAAACGTTTTTGAGAAATCTTGCCGATCGTTCGAGCGAGCTCACCTGGGAGGAACAGAGCCACGACCGCGCGCTCGTTCGTACCCGCAGCGACAGCCGCCCGAGCCCGATGAATATGATCAACTCGATCATCTCGTCGGATAACCTGTTCTTCTCCTATGCCGCGATGCGCATGGGCTGGACGAAGCTCACCGCGTTCATGGAACAGATCGGCTGGACTACACCCATCGAACTCGAAACCGAGGGCACGGAACCCCGCCTCTACTGGCAGGTGAACCCGGCCGATCAGGAAAAAGCCGCGTGGATGAACCTCGCCGAGGGCGGCACGACCATCTGGGAAAAAGGCGCGGACGGCAACTATACCGAAGTACCGGGCGTACACCTCGTGCTCGAAAAGAAGCTCTACGGCCTGGACGTCAGCCAACCGCAGCTCGCCAACGAACGCTCTGAGGAGCTGCCGCTCAACGAATACGACCTTGCGGTCACCGGTTACGGTCAGGGCGAAATCCTCATGTCGCCGCTGCAGATGGCCTGCTACGCCTCCGCTTACGCAAACGACGGCACGATCATGCAGCCGTATGTCGTGGACAGCATCTGGCACGCGGACGGCACGGACTATACGCTCGTAGAACAGCGCGAACCGAAGATCTACCGCACGATCCTGCAAAAGGGTACGGTGGACAACATCTACCCCGCGCTGTTGAAGGTCTGCACCGACGGCACGGCGCGCTATATAACCAAGAGCTTCATCACAAAGGCGCCGCTGACGCTGGGCTATACGCTCGCGGGAAAAACGGGCACCGCCGAAATCAACAACGACAAGACGAAGGAAACCGCATGGTTCGTCTGCTGGCGTGACAGCAAGGACGGCGTCAAGGTCACGGAAGAAAATGCGCGCCTCGTTTGCATCATGCTGGAGATCGACCTCACCAAGGTTGGAGACGAGTGGTCGCAGATGAAGTTCGATATCGCCCGCGCCCTGCTCAAAGACGACGTGCTCAACGAGACGGAAGGTTGAGAAGCGCAATTTTTGCTAGACAAACGGCGCATTCGGGCATAAACTAAACACAGGAATCGTACACCGCCACACGATCGGTTCACGCCGGTCGTGTGGTTTTTCAAGGGAGAAGATCGGCAATGGACACTGGCGCACAGCAGGGAAAAACCATCATATTCACCGGCGGCGGCACGGCGGGGCACGTGACCCCGAATATCGCGCTCATCGAGCCGCTGCTCAGGGAAGGCTGGAATGTGCACTACATCGGCTCCATGAGCGGCATGGAGAAGGGGCTGATCGCCGGGCTTTCGGGCGTGACCTATCACGGCATCTCGACCGGGAAGCTCCGGCGTTATTTCTCCTGGCAGAATTTCATCGACCCGTTCCGCGTTGTCAAAGGATATCTGCAGGCGCGTCGGCTGATCCGACGCATCCGGCCGGATGTGATCTTCAGCAAGGGCGGCTTCGTGTCCGTTCCCGTCGTGCTCGGCGGGGGAAAAATCCCCGTCGTCGCGCACGAATCCGATTTTTCGCCCGGGCTGAGCAACCGCATCGCCAGTCGCTTTACGGACAAGATCTGCGTGAGTTTTGAGGACACCCTGCCGCATGTGCCCAAAGGGCGCGGCATCTTCACCGGCACGCCGATTCGACCCGCGCTCTACGCGGGCAGCCGCGAGCGGGCGCTCTCCTTCACCGGCCTGACCGGGGAAAAGCCTGTTTTGCTCGTCATGGGCGGCAGCCTCGGCGCGCAGAAACTCAACGAGCTCGTTCGCGCGGCGCTGCCGCTGCTGAACGAAACCTTCGACGTCATCCACCTCTGCGGCCGCGGCAAAAACGACTGCAATTGCGTTGCCTGCGGCTACAGCCAATATGAATACATCGATCAGGAACTGCCGGATCTGTTCGCGCTGAGCGACGTCGTGCTCTCCCGCGCGGGCGCAAACACCGTGTTCGAATTGCTCGCGCTCAACAAACCCAGCGTGCTCGTTCCGCTCACCTCGGCCAGCACGCGCGGCGACCAGTTGCTCAACGCCAACTATTTTGTGGAAAAGGGATATGCCCAATCGCTCGATCAGGACAACGCGACGCCGGAGTCGCTCACCGCAGCCGTGCGCGAGGTGTTTGAGGATCGTGAAAGATATGCCGCCGCGATGCGCGAGGACACGCGCTCGGACGGCACCGAGGCCATCCTCAAAATCATTCGTGAAGCCGCAAGCAATGCATAGCGGCGGCACGGAACCCCAAACCGAATTACGGGCACTTATAGACGCGCTGGCGGGCGATCCCGTCGGCGCGCTTTCCGCGCTGACCGCCGAGGCAAAGAAGCAGACCGCGCGCGCGGTCATCGACGGCCTGCTGTACGACCGTTCAGCGCTCTACGCGCTGCTCAAAGGCGGCGAACCCAAGGCGCGTAAAAACGCCGCGCGCCTGCTCGGCGCGCTTGCCAGCGAGCGAGATGCGGACGCGTTGGCTGCCGCGCTGAACACGGAAACAACGCGCTTTGTTATCCCCTCCATCCTGCTCGCACTCGGCAGCATCGGCAGCGCGGCGGCGAAAACCACGCTGGAGGATTATGTTCTCCCCGTGGCAGCGGATTCTACCGAAGAAAAGCATGTTTTAGAAATCGCCGAGGCGCACAGGAAGGCGCTCGCCGCATGCGCACGCGATCTACCCTTGCCGCAGCGGACGCATCTGGACGCGCCGGCAAAGCTCCTCGCGGTTTCTCCGGCGGGCTTTGCGCAGCAGTTGAAGAACGAGCTCACATCGCTCGGCTTTTCCGGCACGCTTGAGCCGGACGGTGTTCTGATTGAAACAGCCGATCTCAAGCGGCTCTATCGCGCGCGCTGCATGACAGAAGCGCTCATTCCCGCCGGCGAAAAGATCGCTCTCGAGCCGGAGGCAATCGCGTCCCGCGTCGCCGGGCTGCTCCATACACCATACCGCATCGAACTGAGGGGCTACGAGGGCGACCGCGCGGCGATGATCCGCGCGCTGTCCCTTGCGCTCGGCGGCGGAGACAACCCCTCTCGCTATGTCGACGAGCTCCGCGTCGCATGCCGGGCAAAAGGGTTGTGCGATGTGTTTGTCAAGCCCTGCAACGTACCCGACCACCGGTTTGACTACCGCAAACGGTCGATTTCCGCGTCCATCGCGCCCGCCACGGCGGCGTGCCTCGCGCGGTATGCGCTCTGTTTTGTCTCAAAAGAGCATCTCTTCGCGCTCGACCCCTTCTGCGGCAGCGGCACCCTCCTGTTCGAACTGGAACGGGCGGCGCCCGGCTGCTCGGTGCTCGGCGTGGATCTCTCCGAAACCGCGCTTTCGGCCGCGCGCGAAAACGCAAGGACCGCAAAGAGCCGCGCGCGCTTTGTGAAAAAGGACATCCTGCGGTTCGAGCCCCGCGCGGCGTTCGACCTTGTGATCACCAATATGCCGTTTGGAAACCGCGTCGGCACCCACGCCTCCAACGAGCCGCTCTATCGCGGCTTTGTGCGCCTGCTGCCGCGCCTGCTGGCGGACGGCGGCGTCGCGCTGCTCTATACCATGGAGCACCGGCTTCTGTTCAACTGTCTTAAAAAAGAACCGTCGCTTACCATCGTCTCCGAGCTGACCACCGAAGCGGGCGGTCTCAACCCGCGCGTAACCGTGGTTCGAAAAAAGTAAAAAACGCTATAATAAAGCCCCGCTCAAACAAGCGGGGCTTTTGCTCTGTTTAGCGTATAGTGTGCCAGGCGGGATTAATTGAAATCGACTCTGACCTCGTTGAAATCCGGGTCCTTATCATACCAGTAAGTCCAGGCGATGCTGGTGTAATAGCCGAACTCCTGCGCCAGCGCGATGGCGTTGGTCTTCACATGGGACGCGTAATCCTCAACGTCCTGCGTCGCCTGCTTGAGGTTGTTGCTCTTGCCTTCCGCATATTTCTTTGCTTCCTTGCGGGCGATGGCCTGCGCTTCCTCCAGCGTATCCAGCGACATCAGAAAATCGTTGAACATAATCCGCGAATAATCCGAAAACCGGCGGTAGCTTTCGCCTAGCACGGGGTTGACTGCGCTGAGGCGGACGACGCCGGACGAGTTCGACCCCGTCGAGAGCGTTGGAGAATCCGTCGGCAACGGTGTTTCTTCGCCCGGTGACGGCGTCATTTCCGGCGGCGGCGTGATGATCTGCGGGGACGGCGTTGGCGACATCGTCGGCAGCAGGTCGTCCTCCGCCAGCGCGCGGGAGACAAACTCCACGAGCGGTTCCGTGATCTCAATATAGTACGTGGCGATGATATCCCTCCAGCGATAATTGGCGTATTCGGAGGTATATTCCAGCTCTTTTGGCACGCTGATGCCGTATACGTCCTTGATGATCTGGACGCGCTTGCTCTGATCCGTCAGGCAGAAGTTCCAGTTGAAGATACCGTAGTTCATTTTGCCGTCCATGGAGTGCATGCCGATGTTTTCCTTGTCCAGCGAATAGGCAAACTTCGTCAGCGCCGCGGTCTGACCGAGCGTGCAGTTGGTGTAAAGCTGCCCGTCGAAAGAGCTGATGATCTCCGGTGCTTTGAGGATGAGGTTCTTTTTCTGCATGGTCTCAAAGACGGCGATGAGCATCTCCTTCTGGCGGTTGATGCGGTTGAGATCGCCCGCGCCGGACACGTTTTTGCGCACGCGCAGATAGTCCAGCACGCCCTGGCCGCTGAGGTGCGTCGGGCCCGCCGAGTAGCTGCGGCCCATCATCGAAAACGAAACGTCGAGGTCGTAGTCCACGCCGCCGATGGCGTTGACCAGATCCTTTACGGCGGGCATGGTTACGGCGTAGTAATAGTTGATGGGGATTCCGCCGAGCATCCAGCTCGCCGCTTCACAGGTCTTTAAAAACCCAGTGCCGCCGGGTGCTTCAAACCCTCCGCCGCAGTTGATAGAGGCGTTGAGCTTGTAGATACCCTTGATGCCGGGAATCTTGGCATAGGTGTCGCGCGGCAGCGAGATGAGGTCCACGCGGTTCTCGTCGAAATTGATGGCCATGACGATCATCACGTCCGAGTGGTACTCGTGCTTGCCGTTCCAGGTCTCGCGTTCCACGGCGTAGTCCACGCCGATGAGCAGCACGTTGACGATGTTCTGCATGATGGTCGTGTCCGCCTGCGCGCTGACCACCTCGTAGGGGTCAAGCGTCGGCGTCGGCGTCGGCACGCCCGGTGTTTCGGTCGGGTCTTCGTTCTCTTTGGCGATCACCTCTATCGGTTCGGACGTTTCGGAAACGCTCTCAAACTGCTTGCTCGGATCCAGCAGCGCGATATAGGCAAACGCACTTGCGACGACGAGCAGCAGCACGCCCGCGGCGATGATCAGCGCAAAAAGCGCACGCTTCTTCCGGCGGGATTTGCCGCGCCTGACGCGCACGTGCGCAGTGGGATAGATGTCCGTTGGAACAAAGGGCTCAACCTCCGTGCCGCGGGCATCGTATCCGTTCTGTTCGTTTTCAACGGGCGTCAGCCCGTCCCGCGGTTCCCCCTGGGATTGCGGGCGGGTGCTACGGCCGTTGCCGGCCTTTTTTCCGTCTTTATGTTCGGGTGTTTTATCCATAAAACTGCCGTGTCCTTTCAGGATTGCGTACCGTCTCTATTATAGCAGGATTTTAAAAAATCCATGGTCCAAATCCAATTATTACAAATAGTTTACAATGTATATACGCTCACGACGCAAGAAAACCCTTGGTTTTACTGGTGTTTTCACGGATGACGGGGCTTGCGCGCCAAAAGCCGCCAATGCTTTTCACAGCCGCCAAAATAGGATATACTATATGCGGTCAAGGAGCGTATGCTTCGTTTTTTCTATGCGCGCAGGGCACGAAACGAGCCGCCGCTTCCTCCGGGCCGTCATCCGCTTATGTAACAGCCGATGAAAGGATAGAACGCATGGTCGTTATCATTCCGGCGTATCAGCCGGACGAAAAGCTATATAACCTCGTGCTTGAGCTGCACGAAAAAACAGATTACGATCTGGTCATCGTCAACGACGGCAGCGATCCGTCCAAGCGACCGCTGTTTGACTCGCTCGAACCCTACGCAAAGATCTTCCACCACTCCGCAAATCGCGGGAAAGGCGCCGCGCTCAAAACCGCGCTGCGCTATATTCAGGAGCAGTATCCGCCGGACGAGGGCATCGTCACCATCGATGCGGACGGGCAGCATCTGCCCGACGACATCATCCGCGTTTGCAACGCCTGGGAAGCCGCGCCGGAGAAGCTGGTGCTCGGAAGCAGGCAGTTCACCGGCAACGTCCCGTTTAAGAGCCGCGCGGGCAACACCATCACGCGTATGGTCTTTGCCGCCTCGACCGGTATCAAGGTCTTTGACACCCAAACAGGGCTCAGGGCGTTTGCCGCGTTCCGCATTCCCATGATGCTCGAGATGAAAGGCGATCGCTACGAGTACGAAATCAACGTGCTGCTGTATGCCACGCGCCACCGAATTCCGATTGAAGAGGTTCCTATCGAAACCGTGTATATTGAAGAGAATAAATCCTCGCACTTTAACCCCATCCGTGACGCATGGCGCATCTACAAGATGATCCTGTTTTTTGTCGCGTCGTCACTTGTTGCAATGCTGCTCGACTATGTGCTCGTGCTGCTGCTTTCGTCCGTCACCATGGGCATGCCGCAGTCCCTGCTTGTCAGCGTGGTCGGCGCGCGCGTGCTCAGCTCGCTTTCCAACTACTTCATGAACTGCAAGCTCGTCTTTGAGCACAGAAGCCGCAGCAGCATCATCCGCTATTATCTGCTCGTTGCGGGTATTCTCGCGCTCAACTATGGGCTGATGGTGGTTGTGACGCGCGTCATGCCGCTGCCCGTCGGCAAACTGCTCGTCGAGCTGCTGCTCTATCCGCTCAGCTTCTATATGCAGCGCAAGTATGTCTTTCCGCCGGAAAGCGAAGAATACAGCGCCGAGCCATGATTGTTTTGCGGCTCTGCCGCACGATTATACGCTAAGGAGGATGTTCCGCCAGCATGCCCAGCTCCCGAAAGAAATCGACCATACGGCTGGTTCGCGCGATCGTGATCGACCTGATCATACTCGGCGTATTTCTCGCCGTATTTTCATATTTTCACTTCCTGCGCGTGCCGGACTATGAGCCGCGCGCGCTGACCAGCCCGGCGCAGGCCGTCGAGGCCACACCGACACCGACGCCCACCGCACCGGCGGATGAAATCCCCGCGGCTCAGACGCCCGAGCCCACACCCGAAGTGATCGACACAGGGCTGCTCGGCGTGCAATATGCCGAGAAGTTCACAACCGGCGGGGTGGAGCAGACCGAGGACAGCTACCGCAGCGAGAATGTCTGCGTTGAGATGTCGAGTGTTACCGCCGGCACCGAGAGCCGTCCGATCGTCTACTATGTCGCCGATATCTACATCAAGGATATCTCCAGCTTCCACAGCGCGGTGGCATACGACTATGAGGAGCTCAACGAGGGCAGCCGTAAAAACGTGATGTCCACGCTCCAGCTCTCCCAGATCGTCAACGCGGTCGTCGCCATCTCGGGCGACAACTTCGCCTATCATCAGGGCGTCGCCGTGCGCGACGGCGTTGAGTGGGACAACCGCCTGCCGGTCTACGGGGACGTTTGCGTGCTCTATTACGACGGCACGATCGAAACCTATCCGCAGTCGATCAAGCGGGATACGGTAGATGAAATCTACGCGAAAAATCCCTATCAGATCTGGACCTTCGGGCCGCGTCTGCTCGTCGACGGGCAGGTGCCAAGCAGTTTTGCAAACCCCAAGGCGAATCCGCTGAGCGCGCTGGGTTACTATGAGCCGGGCCACTATTGCTTTATCCTCGTGGACGGACGACAGAAGGGCTATTCCTGGGGAATGACCTACAGCGATCTTGCGCAGGTGTTCTTCGACCTGGGTTGCAAGGAGGCCTTCAACCTCGACGGCGGCGACACGGCTGTAATGACCTACGCCGGCGAATGGCGCAACCAGCCGCAGGACGACTCGCCGCGGGACACCAGTGACATTCTCTACATCTGCGAGCCGACCGCAGCCGAAAACGGACAGTAAGGAGGGAGCTTACATGAAGCGACTGATTGCACGCGCATTGCCGCACCTGACCATCATCCTCTCGCTGATGACGCTCGTCCTCTTTACGGTGGACGGGTTCAACGCGGTCATGGGATTCATGGCAAACGATATATCAAAGCATATCTTCGCCGTGCTGGCCGTCTGTTCGATCGCCTCGTCGATGATGCTGATCGCCCGCTTCTGGAAAGAGGACGACCGCCGCGCCAAACGGGCCGCAAAAAAACAGGCCGCCGAGGAAGCGGCCCGCGCGATGGAGCAGATTGAATCTGCCGCCGAAGAAAAGGGCGAATAACGCAAATCAAAAAAGAGCTGCTAAGTGGCAGCTCTTTTTTGTTGCTAACTATTTTAATTCGATCACTTGTTCACTACCGAATAGTTCTGCCGCTTTTTCTAAAACACGATCAGTTGGATTTTGATAATAAACAATTAGATTATCCTTTGCTCTCGAACAACAAACATAAAATAGTCGTTCTGTCCTTTTATAAATATCTGAGTCAGGGTCTTTCTTCTCAAATAAATTTTTAAAATTATACTTATTCCATCTACCATTATCCAATACTATTAGTACATTGTCGAATTCTGCTCCCTTTATTCCGTGTTGTGTTGAGTAGGGTGAATATGCATTATCAAACTCATAGAACTTTTCTACTTGAACAAACGGTAATGAAACAACTTTATTAAATTCGTCTTCCTGATTCTTTTTATAAGTCTGCAGAGAATCATCAATATAAACCAAATGCTCTGCATCAAATCTGCTTATAAATGTTTCAATAGCAAGCTGAGACGAATGCGCCATGTCTGATAAAAAGTTGCTTATTCTTCCTTTGTCTTCTAGAGAGCATGGTTTCTTTTCGATTTGACGAATCACTTCACTATAAGTCTTCTTCTTGAAATAAAACAGAATTTCTGCAATCCGTAAAATATGATTTGATAGTGTGCTTTTATCCGCACCGGTTAGAGAATCCTTGTATTTCTGTGCTTCAAGTAATTCTAAGTATCCTTGTTTGCGCGCAATTAGCTTATGAGTTAGAAATAGAATTTTTATTTGCTCGGAATCTTGCAGATTCCAATCATTTAGTAACCCCAAACTTCCCAATCGATCTATATCAAATTCATTGCAAGAATAGATAAATTTAGCGGTTCCCACTTTATTAAGTAATGTTCCTGATTCATCGAATGCAGCCGCTTTTTGAGTAATATCTCTTCTTAATTTGTTAAGCAGTGTTATCACATTCTGTGAACACCGATAATTATCTTCTTTAAAAATCTCAACTACTGTTCCATTATCAATATACTCTTGAATATTCACAATTCCTGTATCATAAATGGACTGCATCTGATCTCCAAAAAAACCGATGCAAGCTTTTCCGTGTTCGTAGACATCTACTGCGTTGAGAAAGATATCAATTACTGCTTTTTGAGTATCTTGATACTCATCAACTAGAATGTAAGGGAATTGATCAAATAATATTTTAGATAGTATTGGATGACTTTCAAAAAGAAAGCGAGCGACTTTTAAAACATCATCGTGAGTTATTACACCATCTTCTATTTTTCTGTATTGTCTATATTGGATTGTTGTAAAATTAGCTTCTGATAGTTCTTCTTCGCTTGAATATGTTAGTCCTGTTCCTTTAGTCTCTTTCTCCGCAGCTATAAGAGATATAATCGCTTTCTTAAGATTTTTCTGAAATGGACTGATTATTTCCCAAAGGAAATCATGTATTGTTGAAATATGTACACCAGATAGTTGAATTCTATCTTTAATTTCATCTGCAGCAACATTTGTGTATGTAATGCAAGCAATATGCGCTGTTACATCAATATAATGAATTTGGCGTATTGTTTCAATTAATGTATGCGTTTTGCCACTCCCCGCACCACCACTTAATAAAAACAGCTGCTTGTCTCTAACACATTCAGCAATATTTTCTTTTATTTCGCGAGCCATTCAAGACCCTCCTTAATGTAAAGCGGTGTCTCCCAGTTGCTTAAATCCTCATTAGAGTATAATAAAATATCAAGAGCGAATGCAGGCTTACAATCAATACAATGCGATGCCATTGAATAGTAATCTTTGTTTTCTAGAGTTATTTCATCAATACATTTTAACCCTGTAAAATTGGATTTATTAATGAAAATTAAGGGTAGGTTTATAGCGAAAAAGGCGTCCTCGAAACTTCTTGCTTGATACTCTTTTTCTCTTTTTTGAAATGCAATTCTTAGGTTTCCACTTTCTCCACTGGCCCAGTTAGCTCCGTCAAAGCGAAATCTGATATCATTCTCCTCTAGCTTAACGATTTCCTTGGGGTTCTTTGTTTTTAAAAAAAATCTCAGTGCTGCATTTGTTGTTGTTTCTGATTCACTAAATTCACATTTCTGCGCCCTACCACCGGTAGATTTTGCGCAGTCAAGATCCGTGATAACAAGTGTTTTTATATCAAGAAATGTTAAAAACTGTGAAAAAATATGTGCATATGCTCCCACTTCGATCACTGAAATATTTTGTGATAAAAGAGGCGTATAATCTTTAGTTTCCTTGTTTGATTCATCCAATTTCTTCATCATTGCTGGTAATAAAATCCTTTCCGTATCACCTTCAATAATGATGGCTTTTTCGGCGAAAAAGAGCTCCGCACGGTTTATTGTCAAGTATTGCTTTATGAACCGGTAACATTTATCGCTGTTTTGTGCATCTTCTTTTTCTTCGATAATTTGAGAGTATAAGTCTTTTAGCATTTTTGACTTTACACTTGTATTACTCGTGCGAAAGAAATACCTTGCATCTTCAAAATCACATTGCGAAACAATGTGTGATGAGTGTGTGCTAATTATTGTTTGTAGATTAAAGCATCTTCCTTCTTCATTGCAGTGTTTTCTTAGAACTTCTTTAACATTTGTTATAAAAATATATTGCATCTGCGGGTGAGTATGTGCTTCAGGTTCCTCAATAAATAGTAGATTGACAGGTGTTGGTTTTTCTAATCTATTATTTTTTTTTGCCATTTGATCAAGTTTTATTGTAATGCTGAATATAATCGCGAAAAGGTTCAAATAACCTAACCCATTGTAATCTTCAGGAAGTTTTGATTCATCATGTGTATATTTAACTATTGTATTCTTCTGAAATATATCTTGATCTGTTAGAGATGACATAATCGAAATTTCTGCTTCTTTCGGATTGTATGACATTGTTTTAATTTCATCAATAACGGTTTTGAATAGATCAGAGTATTGTTGTGTCAGTTGTGTATCTGTATCTAGTAGTTCTTTGTACAGTAAAGGTCTTTCCAACCCTGTAGTAATATTTGCTTTATAATACTTATTTGCAAGCTGTGAAAGAGAATTGCTTTTACCTTGTTCGTTCGCAACATCCCTCTTTGCACTTATTGTTTTAAATGTAATTATTTTTTGCATAACTTCAGGTTTGATTTCTTTTTTATTTGACTCGTTCTCATATTCAAGAGCATGAACTCTGATTCTAAAGTATATCTGAGAGTTCTTCTCCAAATAAGTAGAAATGTTCTTGTCTACTTTCTCTTGATACTCTGCACAGTCTCGTAGAAGTTGTATGTACTGATTATAATCAAGCACAAATTCATATAAAACAACAAATTGGTTCTTATTCACATCTAAATCTAGTAATAGTTCAGAAGCAACACCAATATCATCTGAAGTAGTATATGAGAGATATATTTTGGCACTTACTTTTATCTCCTCATATTCTTTCTCATCACAAGGTGTTTCTACGCATTTCTTTAATTGAGTTTGAGTATCAATGTTTAAGTCCTCAAAAACAAAATCTGCCTTCACCCCTGAAAGGAATTTTTCTAGAACAACACACAACGATGTTTTCCCAGAATTATTACGGCCAATAACAAGTGTCAGTTCCTTCTCCAAATCAACTTCAAGATGTTTTAATATCCTGAAATTCTCAATAACAATTTTTTCAATCTTCATGGCTTACTCCTTGCAAAGTAACTATTTTCAACTGTCTTCATCATACTACATGGTCTCATTAATGCAATAAAAAAGAAACGACATATTTTGTCGTTTCTTTTTTACGATATTATCGCGCGATCGCCTGTTTCAGCGCATCCACCCTATCCAGCCGTTCCCACGGCAGGTCGAGGTCGCTCCGGCCAAAGTGCCCGTAGGCAGCAGTCTGTCGGTAGATGGGTTTTCTTAGTCCCAGCGTTTCGATGATGGCAGCGGGACGGAAGTCAAACACCGCCTCCACCGCGCGCTCGATGGTCTCGTCGTCCACAACGCCGGTGCCGAAGGTATCCACGCGCACGGACACGGGGCACGCCACGCCGATGGCATAGGCGATCTGTATTTCACACTGTGTTGCGAGGCCCGCCGCGACCACGTGCTTTGCCGCATAGCGCGCGATATACGCGCCGCTGCGGTCCACCTTGGTCGGGTCCTTCCCGCTGAATGCGCCGCCGCCGTGCCGCGCGTATCCGCCGTATGTGTCCACGATGATCTTGCGCCCGGTGAGTCCGCTGTCCCCCGTCGGCCCGCCGATGACAAACCTGCCGGTCGGGTTGACGAGAAAACGCGTGCCCGAATCGCAGAGCGCAGCGGGCAGCACAGGACGAATGACCTTCTGGGTGATATCCGCGCGGAGCTTTTCCATATCCTGCTCGTCATGCTGTGCGCTGACGACAACCGTATCTACGCGCAGCGGCCTTCCGCCTTCGTATTCCACCGTCACCTGGCTCTTCCCGTCCGGGCGCAGATACGGAATCTCTCCGCTTTTGCGTGCTTCGGTCAGCCGACGTGTCAGCGCATGCGCCAGCGCGATCGGCAGCGGCATAAGCTCCGGCGTTTCGTCGCAGGCATAGCCGAACATCATGCCCTGGTCGCCCGCGCCTGTGGAGAAGAGTGCCTCGCTCTGCCCTCCCTTTTCCTCCAGCGCATGGTCCACGCCCAGCGCGATGTCGGGGGACTGTTTGTTGAGCGCGGTAATGACGCGCAGCGTGTTCTCGTCAAAGCCCAGTTCCGATTTGTTGTAGCCGATGTCGTTGACCACGCCGCGCGCGATGGCCTCTATGTCAATATGCGCGCTCGTCGTCACCTCGCCCATGACGAGCACGAGGTCGGTGGACGCCGCACATTCGCAGGCGACGCGCGCGTTGGGGTCCTCGGCGAAAATCGCGTCCAGCACCGCGTCCGAGATGCAGTCGCAAACCTTGTCCGGGTGTCCTTCCGTCACGGATTCGGATGTAAAGAGTCTTGTTGCCATGTTTAAAAATACCTCCGGCATGTCTGGTACAAAAAAACCTCATCCGCTGATGAGGTTTCACAAAGCCGTTGGTGCAACGCTCATCTTTCAGCTTTCGCTGCCGGAATTGGCACCTTACTCGCTCTTCACGAACAGGTTGCCGGGCTTCACAGGGCCGGTCCCTCAGCCACTCTTGATAAGGCGGTATTCGATTTTTTTGCTCGGGTGTTATTGTAGCACGTGTTTTTTTCCGCGTCAACTCCAGTTGTTTCGCGTTTGTCGCGCGTGCATCAGTTCTTGTTTCCGTCGTTGAGCAGCGGATCGTCAACGTCCGGCACCAGTTCGCTGTAGCCGAACATCATGCCGTCCGGCACGGCGCGCTGGAAGGAGATGTCGTCCGGGTCGCCGATGCGGGTGCCGCCGTGGGAGTTGATCTGCTCGCCCATGAAAATCATCGCCGCGGAGAGCCCGCCGTCGAGGTTGTAGGCGATGCTGCAGCCATAGGACGCGAACAGGTCCGCAAAATCCCATACCGCAAGGCCGACGCTGTAGTCCTTTTGCCGCCCGTCTACGACGATGGCGATATAGTGCCCCGGTTCGAGATAACCGATGCCCGCGCGCGGGTTGGCGCGGCGCACGCGGTGGTATTTTGCCTGCGTGTTGATCACGCCGTTATCGATCAGCGTCGGACCGAATGAGTAGGCGTTGTCCACGCCGTCTTCCAGCAGCGCGAGCGGCGCCATGGTACGCTTTTTGATAATGCGCATGGTCAGGTCCGGATAGAATGCCAGCGTATCCTCTTTGTTGGCGGACCAGAAGAGCCGCGCGTCCCGGATCAGGATGCCCTTCTCTTCGCGTTCGTCGTTGATGAGGTTGTCGCCCGTGATCCAGAGCACGGCTTTTTCGCGCCGCGCAATGATCCAGGGATGGATCGCACCTCTGCCGGTGTGCGCCTCCGAGCCAAAGCCCGGGCGGAACTGGCTGATATCCCGCATGTGGATATCAGCAACGAAGTAGGTGACGGGCTTCCCTGCGCCGTCCTTCATGGTCAGGCGCGTAATCTCGATGCCGAGATCGTCCGAGCGATAGGACCAGTGTCCCGCTTCCGGATCGGCGGCGATTACCTCCGCGGGCTCACCTGCCAGGCGGTAATAGCGCTCTTCCTCCGTTGGCGTCGGTTCCGGCGTCGTCTCAGGCGTGGCTTCCGGCTCAGGCTCCGGCGTATCTGCCGGAACTGGGGTTTGTGTGGTCAACGGTGCAGCGGTGACGGCGGCGGCAATCCGTGCGCGCGCCGCCTGCTCCGCCTTTGTGCCGGCGATCACCGCGCTCGCGGCGAGACCGAGCGCAAGCGGAATCAGGCACAGGCAGATCGCGTCGCCCTTGCCGCGCTTTGCCGCGATTCGACGGTACGCGATCAAAAACAGAAGAACGGTCAGCGCGCCGCCCGCGGCGATTGCGGCGAGCGTCGCCAGACTGAACGTGTCGATTTTTCCTGCGGGTAAAGACTGCTCCGGCAGCTCCGGTACGGGCGTTGCCTGCGCCGGGGTCGCGGTCGGCTGCGGCGTAGGTGCCGCCGTCGGTTCCGGCGTTGGCGACGGGGAAGGCGTTGCGGGCGCGTAGGCAATCAGCGACGCGGACGGAATATGCTCAAACAGATCGTTTTTCGCTTCGTCCTGCCCTGCCGTCGTATATGCGAGCGTAAACGCGCCGCTCGTGTCCACCGCGCTGTGATAGACGCGGCGCGCGGCATGGAGTGCGTATGCGCTCCCGGCCACCTCGGCGGCGGTTTTTCCGCCGTAGGCGTTCAGCGGCGCGTTCATATCGAGCACGGTGGGTTCGATCCCGTCCGACGCTCCGTATGTGTAAACTTTTTCAACGCCCGCGCTATCGCCCGCCGCGCGGAGCAAACACTCCGCAACGAGTTTGTGCGAGCCGGAGACGTCCTCCGGCGCATGCGTGACGATGACCTTGGGATTCAGCGCGGCTATTGTTTCTTCGAGATACTCTGTCAGCTCTTTTTGAGGAAATCCCGAAACCGCCGTCGGATAATGATCGTAACTATCGCACGAAAATCCGCCGAAGATCGGGTAAAAATCATATCCCGCGTCGGCCAGTCCGTTCAGCGCCTCGTAGGCGCGGGCGCGCTTACCGTAGTCCGAAACGTACAGCACGGCGACCCGCATGCCCTTTTCGCGCGCGTAGAGCGGCAGCACCGCGCCAAACTGCAGCCACTCCATGCCGGGTTCGGCGGTAACGATCAGAAGATCCGCCTTGTCCAGCACGGGCCCAAGCGCGGTTATGTCATCCGGCAGGGGTTCTTCCGCCGGATATACGGCAACGCCGCCAAGCGAGCCGGGCGCGTCGAAGTACAGCGATATTCTCGTGCAGGCCGGATCGAGCGGAATCAAGCGCACAAGACGCCCGTCCGTAATCGTCTCCTCGGCTACCGTCTCGCCGCCGGCGCTGATTTGAAGCACCGTATAGAGCGCGGGCACATCGTACCAGTTGAAAAGCATTGCCTGCGCGGGCCCGTCGGGTAAAAAGCTGGCCTCTTCCCCTCTGCGGAAAGAAACGCGCGACGAAACAAACGCATCCGTCAGGCGATACGCATATTCCGCGTTGTTTTCGGGCAGCTCGATGAGCAGCGTCAGCTCTTCGTCTCCCGTCTGCGGATCGGCTTCTTCCGCCAGCGCAAATGACGGCAGCAGCAGGAGCGCGAGCGCACAGGAGAACAGGGCAATGATTTTCTTCATGCGGTATATTTTACTCCAATGGATTCTTTGGGAACCGTTTCATTTGGCATTTCACTTGTTCTTCTTTTTACGCAGCAGGACAACCGCCACGGCGGCGGCGAACGCAGCAACGAACGCCGAAATTCCGGCGATAAGCAGCAATGAGACGCTGTTTGTCTGCATGGGTTCCTCCATTTGCGCCGTTTGGATCGGCGCGGGTGTAATCGTCGGCGCCGCAGTTGCGGCGGGTGCCGGGGACGGCGCGGGCGCAACATAGGTCGTCAGCGCCGCCGGATCGATATGCTCGAACAAGTCGTTTTTCGCCTCGTCCGGCCCGACCGCGCTGTAGGCAAGCCCGTAGTCCGCCGAGCTGTATGCGCCCGATCCGTACACGTTTCTATGATACTCCAGCTGCGAGACATGCATATGGTATGCTTCGTTGGCAATCTCCAGCGCGGTTTTGCCGCCGAACGCCGCCAGCGGGATATTCCAGTCCATCGTGATCGCGTTCTCGCCGTAGAGATGCAGGTATAGCTTTTTTGTCTGCCAGGCGCCGTATTGCGCGGCAGAATCGGGCTCGGCGGCTTCGTCCGCCGCGAGCGGCAGCGCGTTGAGCAGGCAATATGCCGTCGCCATATGCGCGCCGTGGCCGTATTCGCCGTCGAGGTCGTGCGTCACGATTACCTCCGGCTCAAACCGGCGGATCAGGTCGATGAGCGCGATGGTCGCGTCCTCTTCCCCCCAGCGGGTCAATGCGTCCTGCAACGTCTCCGTGTAGGCGTCCTTCAAATCCAGAAACACCGGTGCGTTGCGCAAGCCCGCGTGCCAGAGAGCCCTCAGCGCTTCGTCAACGCGCAGCCGACCGACATCCGACATGTAGGCGACCTGTACGCTCAGCCCGCGCTCGCCCGCGTAATACGGAATCGTTCCGCCGAAAAAGAGCAGTTCGTCGTCGCAATGCGCTGCCATGACAAGAAGGTCTGCCTTCTCAACCGGCGGCATCCAGTCGTATACACCCGCCGGTAGATCGCCCGCCGTATACAGCGCGAATTCGGCGATTCGCATGCCGTCCTCCGAGAAAACCGACAGCGCGCGCGCCGCACTTTCCAGCGGGTAAAAATCGTTGTAGAGCGGGTTGTCGATCGTCTCGCGTCCAACCTCCCGCCCGGCGGCGTCCGTCTGCACCAGTATAACAGAACGAGGCAGCTCATACCACTCAATATAGACGCCTGCAACCGCCGTGTCGTCCGTCCATTCGCAGCGCATTGCTTCGTCCGGCGCGAACGAAGAATAGGTCTCCACGTTGCCATCCCGCATGCGCCGCACCGCGCGCCCCTCCTGCGGCGCGGTCACCGCCGCCAGCGCGGTCACGTCCTCCGCTTTGGATGAGTCCGCATGCGAAATCGACGGCGCGGCCAGCAAAAGCGCGGCCGCGCCGACGAAGAGCGTCGTCACGATACGTTTGATTCGGGTGTTCAACAGGCGGATTCCCTCCGTTTATTCGTGTTCTGCCGCGGCTATTCTCGCGTTGGCCTCGCGCATCTGTTTTTCCGTCTTGGCAAGCTCCTTGCGCCCGAAGAGCAGGAGCAGACCGCCGCTGCCGAAGAGCAGCAGCAGGCTCAGGATGCCGACGGACGCGCGGTCCGTCGTGAAATAGAACATGGCGTAAAGCAGCGGACCGATGACGGTTGCGAACTTGCCAAACACGTCGTAAAAGCCGAAGTATTCCGCGCTCTTTTTCTGCGGCACGAGTTTACCGTAGTAGGAGCGCGACAGCGCTTGAATACCGCCCTGCACGGTGCCCACCAGCACAGCAAGCACCCAGAAGAGCGCGGTCGCCGTGCCTTTGGCTTCGTTATACGCCGCTTGCTTCTGCGTATCCTCTGCGTAAGGAATCAGAGAATCTCCGATCATGCCGATCGCGGCGCGCGCGGTCGTGCTGCCCGGCTCACCGGAGAAGCGATAGAGAACATCTGTCGAGGTGCCGATTTTTTCTTCAAAGCCCATTGTGACCGCCTCGAAGGCGGCAACGCGATCCTCCTCCGCAAGGGTCGCGCGAATGTCCTCGACATAATCCTTCTTGACGGTATCCCAGACCTTCTGGTCCTCGTCGCTCTGGAACGCAACGCCCTGCGACTTGATCGCATAGCGCGTCGCCTCCACAGCGTCGAGCTGATAGGGTTCGACGATGCGCCCCATGAAGAATCCCACACCGCAGATGACAAAGTACACCGCGATGGCGGAGATGATCATTTTAATCGCACCGAACTTGCCGGAGAGCTTGCTGAAGAGGATCGCGCAGGGTGCCGCAACGAGCTGGGTCACCAGCAGCGCCAAGATCATGCCGGTCGTACCAAGACCGAGCGTCGCGCCATAGTTGGTCGCCAGTGATATGACCGCGCCGACGCCGTCGATATAAAGAAAATACGCAATCAGGTAGATGAACAGCCCCTTGTTGGACACGCAGCGTTTCATCGTGTCCCAAAGGTTGGAAAAGGCGTGTTTGGCGAGCTCACCCGGCGGGGTTTCGACATAGTGCACCTGTTTGACGTTCTTTAAAATCGGGATAGAGAACACAAGCCACCAGACCGTCACGATCAGGATCGCGAACTTCATCGAAAACGCGCTGTAATCGTTCAGCAGCATGACGGCGATCGAGATCACAAACGGAATCGTGCTGCCGCCGATGTAGCCCATGGCGTAGCCCCAGCTCGACACGCGATCCATGCGGTCCTCCGTCGTCACGTCGGTGAGAAACGAATCGTAAAACACGCAGGAGCCGGAAAAGCCGATATGCGAGATTACGTAGCCGATGAGCATCCATTTCCAGTCGCCAACAAACGCAAGCACGGCGGTTGACAGCGCGCCGATGAGGATGAACGCAAACAGCAGTTTTTTCTTATTGCCCTTAAAGTCGGCAACCGCGCCAAGCGTCGGCGCGATGACCGCGCCAACAAGCGAAGCGATCGCAACGCCGATGCCCCACCACTTGTTGCCGATGTCGCCGGCCTGGCTGGCATAATAAATCGGGAAGATGACCGCCATGATGTTGGTGGCGTAAACGGAGTTTGCCCAGTCGTAGAAGATCCAGCTTTTTTCAACCTTGGTAAAGCGCTTGCTTTCGTCGCGTTTCCGCATTGATTGACCCATCCTCTCCCAAACTTTGATATGAAACAGTAGGAATAGTCCTGTTTGCAGTATACCATCCACGCGATAGTGGAACAAGAAAGATTGCGCGGCGAAACACCGCTTTTTCACTGATTTTACGCGGCGTATACCGTTTGCTGATCTCCAGATAACATTTGGTGCCGTCCATCAAAAAAAGCCCCGCGCCTTGGCGCGGGGCTTTTTTCTGTTTATTCGTTTGTTTCCGGCTGTGTTACGGGCGCTTCCCCGTCCTGTGGAGCGGATGCTTCAGCAACCGTTTCGCCTTCGACCGTCTCGCCGCCTTCGGCAATCACGCCGTCTTCGGTTTCTTCCTCATCCTCCGCGTGCGGAACGATTTCGACCGACACCACGCGGGTGCCTTCGTCCACGCGCATGAGCCGCACGCCCTGCGTGTTGCGCGAGATGATGTTCACCTGATCGAGCGGCAGGCGGATGATGGTGCCGTCGTCGCGAATGAGCATAACGTCCTCGCCGTCCGAGGTCATCTTGAGGCAGGCAAGATCGCCCGTCTTATCCGTCAGCTGCGTGGCCGCAACGCCCTTGCCGCCGCGGTGATGCAGCGGATACTGGTCTTCCGGCGTGCGTTTGCCCATGCCGAGTTCGGAAACGGTCAGCACGTTGCCGCCCGCAACCACCTTGACCATGTCGACGACCTCGTCGTCGTCCCCGAGGTTGATGCTGCGAACGCCCATTGCGGTTCTGCCCATGGGTCGCACATCGTCCTCCGCAAAGCGGACGCACTTGCCCTTGCGGCTGGCGACGATGAACTCGTCGTCACCCATGCTGTATTCCACGGCGATGAGCGAGTCGCCCTCGCGCAGGCTCTGCACGATCAGGCCGCCTCTGCGGATGTTCTGCAGATCGCTCAACGGCGTCTTTTTGATGATGCCGTTGCGGGTTGCCATTACGAGATAACCCTCCGTGCCTTCGCCTTCGACGGGGAACATGGCGGTGACCTTCTCGCCCTCGCCGAGCTGAAGCAGGTTGACAATCGGCATCCCTTTGGCGTTTCTGCCCGCCTCGGGTATGGTGTAGCATTTCTTCTTAAACGCTCGGCCGAAGTTCGTGAAGAAGAGGATAAAGCTGTGGGTGCTGGTCACAAACAACCGCTCCACGAAGTCCTCCTCATGTGTGCCCTGGCCCATGACGCCGCGTCCGCCGCGGTTCTGCGCGCGGTAGGTGTCCGGCGTGAGGCGTTTGATATAGCCGAAGTGGGTCATCGTGACGGCCATGTCCTCTTCCTGGATGACGTCGTCGAGGTCGATGTCGTCAATCATCTGCGTAATCTCGGACCGGCGCGGATCGTTATGGCGCGCCTTGACGGCGAGCGCTTCTTCCTTGATGATGGCCAGCAGCTTGCCTTCGTCGTCGAGAATGCCCTGCAGATAGCTCACGCGTTCGCGCAGCATGCGGTCCTCGTCCATGATCTTGTTGCGTTCGAGACCGGTGAGCCGCTGGAGGCGCATGTCGAGGATCGCCTGTGCCTGCCGCTCCGAGAGGCCGAACCGGTCGATGAGCTTCTGCTTGGCCTCCGCGGGGTTTGCGCTCTTTTTGATGAGCTCCACGATCTCGTCGATGTTGTCGAGCGCGATGATGAGCCCTTCCAATATGTGCAGGCGCTCTTTGGCGCGGTTGAGGTCGTAAGTCGTGCGCCGGGTGACGACGTCTTTCTGGTGCTCAAGGTAATAGTAGAGCACGTCCCGAAGCGGCAGCACCTTCGGCTCGCCGTCCACAAGCATGAGCATGATCACGCCGAAGGTGGACTGTAAATCGGTGTGCTTGTAAAGCTGGTTTAAAATGACGTTTGCGTTAACGTCCTTCTTCAGTTCGATGACGATGCGCATGCCCGTGCGGTCGGTTTCGTCCCGCAGGTCGGAGATGCCTTCGACGCGCTTGTCGTGCACGAGGTCGGCGATGCGCTCAACGAGCCGCGCCTTGTTGACCTGATACGGAATCTCCGTGATGATGATGCGGCTCTTGTTCGCCGCATACGCCTCGATCTCCGCCCGCGCGCGCACGACGATGCGGCCTCTGCCGGTGCGATATGCGCTCACGATACCGCTCAGCCCCATGATGATGCCGCCGGTCGGGAAATCCGGCCCGGGCAGATACTGCATCAGCGCGTCGCTGTCGAGCTCCGGGTCGTCAATCAGCGCGCAGAGCGCGTCGATGGTTTCGCCGAGGTTGTGCGGCGGGATATTTGTCGCCATGCCGACGGCGATGCCGCCGGAGCCGTTGACGAGAATATTTGGATACCGGCTCGGCAGCACGCTTGGCTGCATGAGCGTTTCGTCGAAGTTCGGCATGAAGTCGACGGTATCCTTCTCGATGTCCGCCATCATCTCGCTGGCCATCTTGCTCAGGCGCGCTTCGGTGTATCGCATCGCAGCCGCGCCGTCGCCGTCCACGCTGCCGAAGTTGCCGTGGCCTTCCACGAGCATATAGCGCGTGGAGAAGTTCTGCGCGAGCCGCACCATCGCGTCGTAAACAGAGCTGTCTCCGTGCGGATGGTATTTGCCCAGGCAGTCGCCAACGATGCGCGCGCTCTTTCGGAACGGTTTATCCGGCTGCAGGCCGAGTTCGTCCATCGAATAGAGGATACGGCGGTGGACGGGTTTTAGTCCGTCCCGCACGTCCGGCAGGGCGCGGTTGATGATGACCGCCATCGCATACGAGATGAAGCTCTTCTTCATCTCGGTTTCGAGCTTGATGGGTACGATGCGGTTGACCGTCGGCGTCGGGGTCAGTGTTGTTGTATCTTTTTCTTCCATAATACTTTCTCTCTATCCCTTTGCGCTCTTACACGTCCAGATTGACGACGAGCTTGCTGTTCTGCTCAATGAATTCCCTGCGCGGCTCCACTTTGTCGCCCATGAGCAGGGTGAAGAGCTCGTCCGCTTCGATCGCGTCCTCAACGGTCACGCGGAGCATCACGCGCTGTTCGGGGTCCATGGTCGTCTCCCAGAGCTGATCCGGGTTCATCTCGCCGAGGCCCTTGTAGCGCTGGATGGTCGGCTTTGGCTCGCGGCCGATCTCGTTGAGCGTGGCTTCCAGTTCCTCGTCGGAGTACACGTATTTCAGAAAACTGCCGCGCTTGATCTGATACAGCGGCGGCTGCGCGATGTAGACATAGCCGTTGTCGATCAGCGGGCGCATATGCCGGTAGAAGAACGTCAGCATCAGGATGCGGATATGGCTTCCGTCTACGTCCGCGTCCGTCATGCAGATGATCTTGTGGTAGCGAAGCTTGGTTTCATCAAACTCCTCGTCCATGCCCGCGCCAAAGGCCGTGATCATGGCTTTGATCTCCGTGTTGGCGAGGATTTTGTCGAGGCGGGTTTTCTCAACGTTGAGGATCTTGCCGCGCAGCGGCAGAATCGCCTGAAACGCGCGGTTTCTGCCCAGCTTTGCGCTGCCGCCCGCGCTGTCGCCCTCGACGATGAAGATCTCGCACTTGCTCGCGTCCTTCTCCTGACAGTCGGCGAGCTTGCCGGGCAGCGCGGTGGAGTCCAGCGCGCTCTTGCGGCGGGTCAGCTCGCGCGCCTTGCGCGCGGCGTCGCGCGCACGCGACGCGGTGACGCACTTTTCAATGATGATCTTCGAGCAGGCGGGGTTTTCCTCCAGAAAGCGTGTGAGCCCGTCCGCAACCGCGCCGTCGACGAGCGGGCGGATGTCCGCGTTGCCGAGCTTGGTCTTGGTCTGCCCCTCAAACTGCGGCTCCATGAGCTTGACCGAGATAATCGCGGTCAATCCCTCACGGATGTCCTCGCCGGAGAGCGAGGGGTCACCGGGTTTGATCAGGCTGTACTTTTTCGCGTAGTCGTTGATCACGCGGGTTAAAGCCGCCTTGAAGCCCACGAGATGCGCGCCGCCTTCGATGGTGTTGATGTTGTTGGCAAACGAGAAGATGTTCTCGTTGTAACCGTCGTTATACTGCATCGCGATCTCGACCGAACCGGTCTCAACGCCGTCTTCGAGCCGCGTTGCGGAAAAAAAGATCGGCTCAGGGTGCAGTTCCTCTTTGTTTTTGTTGAGGTATTTCACAAACGAAACGATGCCGCCCTCATAGCAGAAGGACTTGACATGCGCCGGTGTTTCGCGTTCGTCCGTCACGGTGATGCGAAGGCCCGCGTTGAGAAACGCCAGCTCGCGAAAACGGCTGCTCATGGTGTCGAACACGAAGTTGACCTCGTCGAAGATCGTATGATCCGGCAGGAAGGTGATGATCGTGCCGGTGTCGTCCTCGGGGATGTCACTTTCGATGTGTACTTCGTTGATGGGCTCACCGCGGATGAACTCCTGCACGTATACGTGCCCGTCGCGGTGGATCTCTGCGCGCAGCGTCTCGCTCAGCGCGTTGACGCAGCTCACACCGACGCCATGCAGGCCGCCGGAGACCTTGTAGCCGCCGCCGCCGAACTTACCGCCCGCGTGGAGCATCGTCAGCGACACGGTCAGCGCGTTTTTGCCCGTCTTTTCATGCATGCCGACCGGAATGCCGCGCCCGTTGTCGATGACGGAAACGGAGTTGTCCGGGCGAATGAAGATTTCGATATGATCACAGTGTCCCGCCAGCGCTTCGTCGATGGAGTTGTCCACGACCTCGGTGACGAGGTGATGCAATCCGCGCGTATCCGTCGAACCGATATACATGCCCGGGCGGCGGCGAACGGCCTCCAGTCCTTCGAGCACCTGTATCTGCGATGCATCATAGGTTTGATTGTTTTGGTTTTCCATGTTGTCCTGTCCTCTCTGTATCAATCCATCGCGGCAAAACGCGTGTGTTCGCCGCCGTTATCGTTCCGGTTTCTGTTCCGCATCCAATATGGTCAACACCGCGACCTCATTGAGGTATTCGCGGTTGATCTCGCTCTTCCAGCGCTTCTCCAGCGTGGCGGAGGCGATGTGCGAGGCAAACACCCGCTCGCGCCCGCGTTCGCGCAGCACGACATAGCTCTTTGCCTTGCCCGCGCAGGCGGTAAACCTGCGCTCGCGCCGCGCCCGGTCGATAAACGCCTTTGTCGGAGACGTCATGCCCTTTTCGTTGAGTATGAAGAGCACCTTGTCCAGCGGAACGCTGACGTCCGCGCCGATGTGCAGCTGCATTTGCGTCCGCCTCCTTACAGTTCCACGACGCTGCGGTTTGCCACCTGATAGACCTGCATCTGCTCCACGCCCGCCGCCGCGACCTCTTCGAGGTGCGTGCAGGTGAGAAATGTCTGACAGTCCTGCGCGGCGATGAGCAGCATCTTCTGGCGGTTTCTGTCCAGCTCGGAGAATACATCGTCTAAAAGGAGCACGGGCGCCTCGCCCTTTTCCACGCGCAGGATTTCCAGCAGCGCGAGTTTGAGGCTCAATACCGTCGTTCTCTGCTGTCCCTGGGAGCCGTAGACGCGGACGTCCTTGTTTCCCACGCGCAGCGCGAGATCGTCCCTGTGCGGGCCGACAGAGGTGCTGCCGCGGTACATATCCCGCTCGGCGGCGTCGGACAGCGCAAGGCGCAATGTTTTGCTCAGCTCGCCGGGCGCATCCGGCGAAACGTTCGGCTCAAACTCCACCGTGAGCGTCTCCGCGCCGTCGGAGAGCGTTTCGTGCTGCTCCGCCGCAATTGCGGAAAGCCGGTCGACCAGCTCCGCGCGGTTGAGTACGATCGAAGCGCCGAGTACGGCGAGCTGTTCGTCCCAACTCTCCAGCGCGTCGTAGTCCAGCCCGTCCGGATTCTTCAGCAGCGCGTTTCGCTGCTTGAGCGCTGTGTTGTATTGCTGCAGCGTGTAGTAGTAGGACGGCCTGAGTTGCGAAATCGCCATATCCATAAAGCGCCTGCGCTCGCTCGGCCCGTCCTTGACCAAGGCGAGATCCTCGGGCGCAAACATGACCACGTTGAGGCAGCCGAGCAGTTCGCCCGAGCGGGAGATCGGCGCACCGTCGATGAGAATCTTTTTGCGCTCGCCGGGAAAGAGTTTGCACTCGATCCTGCGCGGGCCGCCGCGCGTGTCCACGTCCACCGCGACGCTGGCGTAACCTTCGCCCGCGCGGACCATCTCGCCGTCCCGCACGGTGCGGTGGCTGCGTCCGAGCGCGCATAAAAAGAGCGACTCCAGCACGTTGGTCTTGCCGGCGGCGTTTTCACCCGTCAATACGCAGAGTCCCGCGTCGGGACGCAGGGAGAGCGACGGATAATTTCTGAAATTGACTAGCCGCAGGCCGGTTACGCGCATGGAAACGCTGCTCAAACTTCCACAAATTTATTCCTGTATATCATAACATAAAAATGATTGTATGTATATATATTATAGAAAAGAACTGCCTATTTTGGGTTGTAATTCCTGTATTTTACGCATTTTTTTGCGTAATTTTACGCAAAATTGCCGCCTCCCCGCGGCGTGTGCCAAAGCGTTGTTTTTTTCGCGCAAAAACAGCCGGAAAGGCGGCGGTCAATCCACCCTTCCGGCTGCTGCTAGTTTTCGCAATATACGGAATTTACGCCAGCAAATCACCTTGGTGCGCGACCAAAGTCGCATCGAATACGCCGGGTACCCGCAGGAACTTGTCGACGAAGTCCGTGTCGCTCTCGCGGATACGCAGCTCGATGGTCAGCTCGATGCCGTCGTGCTGCACGGTCTTGCTCTTGATGTGCGCCTTGGGCAGCTGGCGGATGAGCCCCTTGATCTGCTGGCTCGCGCGCTCGTCAAAGTGCAGGATCAGCAGATACGGCATGGTGCTGTTGCCCTTCATGGAGGTGATGATGACCATGATCACACCGATGACCAGCGCGCCGATAAGCCCCACGTCCACAAACCCCGCGCCGAGCGCCAGGCCCTCGCCCACCGCCCAGAACATGTACACGGTGTCGATGGGGTCCTTGATCGCCGTACGGAAACGCACGATGGACAGGGCGCCAACCATGCCAAGAGAGAGCGTCAGGTTGGAGCTGATGAGCATGATGACCATGGCGGACACCATGGTGAGCAGGATCAGGCTCAGGTTGAACGAGCGCGAGTATACGACCCCCGCGAACGTCTTCTTGTAGATGAAGTACAGAAACCCGCCGATCGCCAGCGCGATGAGCAGGGTCAGAATCACCTGCAAGGGGTTGAGCGTGCTGGAAAAAAGCTCCTTGATGTTGAACGCGGTTGCGAGCGGATCATCCGCCGCGCGCAGTATAGTATTCATGTGTTGCCTCCTTACCATCGTCTTGTAGAAACTATATATTCACGCGCCCTGCGCGCGGATCGCTGAAGGGTCTATCCCGAAGCCTAAAACTCGTATTGTCTGCAGAAGACATACTTGCTCGCCGCAACCCGCTCGGCCGCGCCGAGTGTGAGCAGCTCCTGCACATACTGCGGCAGGGACTCGTTGAACTTGACCTCAAGAATCATGCAGCCGCGCAAATCCCAAACGGGATAGGTGACCACATGCGGGTTGAACAGGTCTGTGCAGCGCATGGCGGTGCGCACGTCTTTATCGAATGTGATGCGCACATCCTCCGCGGGGAAGACATACGGCTCTCGAATGTAGTCAACCAGCACCTTCGGCTTTAAATGGTTTGCTTTGAAGATGCCGTAGAACTGCTGCGCAAAGGGATTCGGGTTCTGGCGCAGACACTCGAGGTTGCCGGAGAGAATCGCGTCGCACTCCGCCCGGGAGAGCGAAACACTGTCCTTCTTGATATACTGCCCTTCCTTATGCTTGCGCTCGAGTTTGATCGCGCTGTCGGAAAGGTTATAGATGCGGATGCGGAATTTATCGCGCGAGCTGTCTCCGCTTGTCTTTTCCCATACGGCCGTATCGAACGGGTCGTCGAAATACAGGCTGCGAATGAAATATTCACCGCCGTTGAGGGAGGCATAGCGATCCTGCCGCAGGCACGCCTTGATGCGCGTGCTCAGCAGTTTATGCTCCCCTTCGGAGATCACATATTTCAGTTCGTGCCGGTATTTTTTCCCGGCATGATCGCGTTTAGTTGCCATCGCCCGTGTCTTTCAGTGTTGTCGTGCGTCCGAAGATGCCAATCATCTCCGAGTCGCTGAGGTTGAAATAATTCTGCACGTATTTCAGGTTGTATTCCTGATAATGATCCGCGTAACCGCGGATGTTATCACAATGCTTCTGCCAGTAAGTATAGTTCATGTTGTTCCAAAGGTCGACGTCGAACTTCATCTCTTCCATGATGTTGCCCTGCAGGCGGTCCACCATGGCGTTGATCTTCTCCGGGGTGTACACCTCGTTGAGCATGATCGCCGCTTTTTCGAGGAACATCTGCCTGAACCCTGCGTTCTCCAGCAGCGCGCGAATGAGCACCGTGGAGGCGGCTTTGCCCGAACCGTGTCCCTCAGGATCAAAATAGCGCGAGTAGAAGTCCCGGCGGTAACCGCTGGTCCATTGATCGGACTTGTCGTCGTCACGGTTCATCGCCCAGCAGAAGTCATACAAAATCCAGCGCCACTTGTTGTCCGTCTCCGGGCTGCGCCAGTATTTGATGTTCGCCGAGTCGGTGTTGCCAACGGCGATCTCCGCCGCGACATAGGTCGCGTAGTTCTCCACGTCCATCAGCGAGCTGATATAGTCGTAGTTGGCCTGATTGCTCAGATCGTGGCTTCCGGCCCACTCTACCATGTCGGTATAGTCCTGCCAGCCGTTGCCGGCGAGCACGCAGAACTGGTTGCCGTTTCCAAAGAGCAGGTCGACCGAATCGGGGTTAGCCAGATTGAACCGCTGGGCGACGAAATCCGCCGTGATGCGCTCCATAAAATCGTAGACGCCCCAGTAATGCCCGTTGAGCAGCACGACCACCTGTTTGTGCGCCTGCACGACGACCGCGCGATCCGCGGGCAGGTGGGTTTCGCCCTCTTCAAACAGGGTGGTGATCAGGTTATCCCGGATGCGGCTGTAGATCGCGTCCTGCGCGCTGGCGCGCAGCACGAGCGACTTGTAGCTCGTGATGTCGCGATTTTCAAAGAAGGGGTAGTTGAACATCGAGTCGCCGTAGGCGCCCTTTGCAATCAGCGAAAGCCCCTTTTGCTCGTTGTTGCGCGAAAACTGCCCCTGTATCTGCACGACGCCGTCCCCGCTGTAGAGGGAAACACCGTTTGCATCGATATAGTCAAAGTGTACATCCCGCTCCCAGTCGCGGCCGAGGGGGTCCGGGTGGGACTTCGGCTGCGCGTTGAAGTTTGCGAGGTTCCAGTTCGGGTCGTTCATGCCCGCGTCCATGCGGATGTCGGTCGGGTCCTGTCCGGAAACAGCCGCATAGTCGTTTCCGATGACATAGATGCCGGTCTCCGGATCCCAGAGGTTTTGCGGCGCGGTGACGACGCTGACCACCGGCAGTGTGAAGCGATGGTTTTGAATCGTACTCTCGCCGGTATAGATCACATAGGTCTGGCTGGCGGTGTCGCTGCCGTTGTAGCCGCTCATAAACGCGCGCGCGCGCAGCGGTGTGGTGCTGGAAATCGTGATCGGCCCCGTATAGCGCGTGGAGCTTTCGTTCGGCACCGTTCCGTTGGTGGTATACGTTACCGTGCAGCCTTCCGGCACCTCGATGGTGACCCGTTGCGGGCCGTCGAACGTTCCGCCGGGGGTGATGATCTCCGGTTCCGGCGCATAGCCGGCCACGCCGGAAGCGTTGGCGCCGTTCGGCGTCGGCGTTGCGTAGAAGAGCAGGCTTGCGCCTGTTCTGCCGTAGCTCACGTCCGCGTGCCCCTTTGGCACAAGCATCTTGTCGAGAATCGCGCCGTCCGGCGTAAACAGAAAAACGACGCCTCCGTCCGCGGAGAGGCCGAAGTTCGTTTCTAGATTATTTTTTTTTTGCGCGTCGGTAATGTTTTTGCCCGACGCCAGAACCGTTAAGTATTCGCCCGCATCGAGCGTGATATCGGGGAACACCCACTTAGCCGGGTTCTTCGCGTTGTTGCTCAGCGCATATCCGGCAAGGGCGATGGGCGATCCTGTCGTGTTGTGGATCTCGATCCAGTCATAGTATTCGCCATCCGGCTGTTTGAGGAAAGAGACATTCGCGTTGAGCACCTCGGAGATGACGACGTCACCCGTTCCGAAGGATAGCGTTTTCATAAACGCCTGCAGACCCGCGTTGTTGTTCGTGTATCCCGGCGTCGGCTGGGAAGTTGTCTTCCACTCGCCCACTCCGTCGGGATCGCGCGCATAACTGATGTCCGTGTCCGCGCGGGTGTAGTCATACTGGTCGAGGATGCGGCCCGACGGCGTGGCGAACACCACGCTCTCGGTATAGGCGGCGAGGCTGAACGGCGCCTCGATCCGGTCCGCTCCGTCCGGGGTCTCGCGGCCGGTGCAGTAGACGAGCAGCACGCCGTTGGCGGGAATGATCGTTCCCTGCGGCAGCGTATACTTCAGCGGCTGGGTCGGGGAGTCCGAAACGCCGTATCCGCTGAGGTCCACGTCCGAACCCGTCGCGTTGTACAGCTCAATCCAGTCGCAATAGGAGCCGTCCGGCCCGATCAGGGTGGAGGCGTTGCTCGGCATAAACTCATTGACGGTGACGCCGATGGACTCGTCCGCCGTGGCAGAAAGCGTCGCCAGATAGGCCGCCGCGCCCTCGTCCGTATTCGGGTAGCCGGGGCTTGGCAGCATTTCCTGCCACTGCGCGTCGTCCTCCGCGGTGCGTCCGAGCGAATAGCCGCTCGAAACGGGCTTGAGCGTGATGCTGTCGGCAACCTTGCCGGATACGCTGGAGAGAATCACGTCGTCCGAAGCGGAGAGCTTGAAGGGCGTGTGCATTTTTCCGCGCGTGGGATCGCCGCTGCAGAACACGACAAGATACCCGCGCGGTTCAATAATCGAACCCTCGGGGAACGTCCATTTTGCGGCGGAGATGAAATCGTCCGTCAGGCCGAAGCCGGAGATGTCCAGCGCGGTATCGGTGTTGTTGTGTACCTCGATCCAGTCCGGGAACGCGCCGGTTTCGTCCGGCACGGCGCCCTTGTTGCTGGTCATAACCTCGCTGATCTCAACCTGGCCTACGGTTTCCGTATCCAGCGCCCGGCCGCCTTTTGTCAGATAAAGAACGAGCGCAACCGCACTCACGGCAAGCAGCATCACAATCAGCAGCTTGCGCGCGCCGGCAGCTCTCCTTCTCCTTTTTGCCATGTATCCAATGCTCCTTTCGCGAAACTGCGGATGAGCATTTTCGCAACGTCCAGTGTACCATATGGCCGTTGCGCTGCCAATGATACCCCACGATTATTCACAAAATGTCTGAAATGTCCACGCAATCGCCCCACGGAGAAAAATCGCGTTTTTTCGGGCTGTTTTCCGCTGTTGTTTCGCGCGGTTACAGCACGCCGAGCAGAATGACGGCGACGAACACCGCAATCACCGTAAAAACGGCGCCGAGGATCGTGAACACCCGCGTCATGCGCCGCACCTGCCGCGCTTCCTCCTCGATATAGACGCGGCTGATGTTCGACGGATCGTAATAGACTTGTACCGTCTGCCCGATGAGCATACCGCCCGTGCTGGAATAGCTGGAAACATACTGCACCGGCTTCCCATCGACGACAAAGCTGTATGCCGCGCGCAGCCCGTTTGAGCCGTAAACACCCTGCACGGCGCTCACCGTGCCTTCGGCATAGGCGGTGCACTGGACGCGTTTTTTGTTCTGGGCGGCGATGAAGCCTGCGCCAACGGCGAGAAAGATCAGCCCCATCAGGCCGAATGTGCCGGAAAAGATTGCAACAAACAACTGAACAAACGAGAGGCCTGCTCCCGGAACTCCTGTCATGATCATATCAAGTCCTCCTTCTTCATCGAGCCGCGCGGGTTATTCCCGCGGCTCGTCGCCGGACGGCGGTGATCCACCGCCGCGCAACAGTTCGCGTTTTTCGTGGTTCTCCTTGATCTTGGCTTCCTGTCCCTGATCGGAGGGGATATAGTAGCGCCTTCCTTTGAGCGACGGCGGCATATACTCCTGCCTGACCCAGTGGCCGGGGAAATCATGGGGATAGAGATAGCCCTTGCCGTGCCCCAGCTTTGACGCGCCGGAATAGGACGTATCCCTGAGATAGACCGGCACGGGTTCGTCGAAGCTCTCCTCCGCGTCCGCCGTCGCAGCGGCGAGCGCCGTCACGACGCTGTTGCTCTTTGGCGACTCGCAGATGAACAGAATCGCCTGCACGAGCGAAAGCCGCGCCTCCGGCAGGCCGATGTGCTCGAGCGCGTCCGCCGCGGCGACCGCCTGCACCATGGCTTGCGGGTTGGCGAGGCCAACGTCCTCGCTCGCGTGCGCAATGAGCCGCCGCGCGATGATGCGCGGCTCGACGCCCGCATACAGCAGGCGCGAAAACCACGCCAGCGCCGCGTCCGAATCCCCGCCGCGCAGGCTCTTGCAAAACGCGGAGAGCATGTCGTAAAAAAGCTGCTCGTCGCACTTGATCACTTTTCTCTGGCTGGATTCCGCGGCGATTTCCGGCGTGATGCGAACGACGCCCGTTTCGTCCTGCTCGGTGGTCAGCACCGCGAGCTCAAGCGCGTTGAGTGCGTTGCGGCAGTCCCCGTTGGCGATGGCGGAGATGGTATGCAGCGCCTCATCCTCGAGCACGACGTTCATCTTGCCGAATCCGCGTTCCTCGTCTTTCAGCGCGTTTTGTACGGCCTGTTCCACGTCCTCGCTCGAAAGCGGGTAAAACTGGAACACCCGGCAGCGCGAGACGATAGCGCTCGTCATCGAGATCATCGGGTTCTCCGTCGTGGAGCCGATGAAGCGAATGAGCCCCTTTTCCAGCGCGGGCAGGAGCGAGTCCGACTGGGTCTTGCTCCAGCGGTGGCACTCGTCGAGCAGCAGATAGGTCGGCTGCCGGTAGAGCCGGAGGCGGTTTTGCGCCTCTTCCACAATGGCGCGCAGTTCTTTTACCCCCGCCGTGACGGCGTTGAGCTTAACGAACGCGCCGCCGGTGGCGTTGGCAACGATGGTCGCGAGCGTGGTCTTGCCCGTGCCCGGCGGGCCGAAGAAGATGGACGACTGCAGCCGGTCGGTCAGGATTGCGCGGCGCAGCAGCTTGCCTTCGCCCACGATGTGCTTCTGGCCGACAAACTCGTCCAGTGTGCGCGGGCGCATGCGGTCGGCAAGCGGCGCGTTGTCTTCAATATGTTGTTGAAATAAATCTTCCATAACTCTCTTTAATTCCGTTTATAAGGGAACCCTTCAGTCCATCGGAACGTCGCGCACGACGATGATGTCGCTGATGGGCCTCCCGTCGTGGTAGGGATTGTTGATCGGGCCTGCCTGCGTGATGAGCACGCTGGACTGCCCGCCGTCGAGATTGTATGCCCGCGCAAAGCCGAGGTCTTCGCAAAGCTGCGAGAGCGCTTTCATCGTCATCCCGGCCGACGTCTTGGAGCGCCCGTCCACCGCGAGAAATGCATAGTGCCCCGGTTCGTAGTAGCCCAGCACCGAGCGGGGGTTTGCGGCGGTTACCGAGCTGCGGAATCTCGTCTTGGCGTGGCCCTCCTCGTCCAGCAGCGCGGGCCCGAACACCCAGGATTGATACGTGTCCAGGTACACAAAGTCATCCTTTTTAAGCGTGCGGTACGGATAGGTGATGAGTTCCCCGCCGGAGAGCAGCACGGCGATGTCCCAGCTGCTCGTCACGCGGTCGAGATACGTCACGCCGTTTCGCACCACCGGGCCGTAGTAGTGCTGCGTGTAATAGTCGCCGTTCATTCCGACGATCGCGTCCGGCACGGTGTCGAACATACGCTCAACCGTCTGCGCACCGCCCTTGTAGTCCCCGCCGCCGAAGACGGTGCGGATGCAGGTGATATCCTGCACGTAGATCTCGGCGAGCGTATAGTCGCTTGTTCCCGCGCGCCCTTTGACCACCGAGACGCAGACGGTGTCGCTCTGGTAGTTGCCTGCTCCGTCGTCCCGCGTGCCCGTGTAGCAAAAGCGGTCGAAGAGCCGCTCGCTGCAGAGTCCGCTCGACACGCGCTCGCCAAACGATACCACATCCACGATTTTGCCGCAGGCAACATACAGCGCCGCCCGGGCGTCCGTCTCGTCGATTTGGCCGTTTCTGGTCAGGTCGAGGTCCGGGCGCGTCTGTTCGGTCAGCGTACCATCCGCCGACCCGCGCAGGATGCGCGCCGCATCCGCGGCGTAAACCATCCCGTCTTCCGCCGGCTCACCGTAGACCGGCAGCTCGCGGGCAGAAGCGGAGGGCGTAAAAGCGAAACCCGCGCAGAACAGCACGAGCGCGGTTGTCAAAAACGCTTTCATTTTCATCCGCATCGGTTCATATAGCTTCTGTCGGTGGACTGAATACAGTCCGTATTTGTCACAATTGTTCACGTACTTCAAGGCAAAAACCTTGCCTTTCATCATAACACGTTTTCGCGTATTGTGGTAGAATGATCTCTGGACCAACGCTGCGGCAGACCTGCCGCGCACAGGCGAAAAACCCCGATCATTCGCGACGGTACGCGTTTTCAAAACGGCGCGACCGACAGAGAAGGACGTGATGTATCCCATGAGAATCGGACAGTTCAGCGACTCCTTTTTACCTATTGTGGACGGCGTTGGCCGCGTCGTATACCATTACGCGGCGGCGCTCTCGCGGCGCGGCGAGCAGTGCTATGTGATCGCACCTATGGCGGACACGGGCTTCCGCGGCGGATACCCCTTTGAGTTGGTCGATTTCATCAGCATGGAGCTGCCGCGGCAACGGCAGTACAGCACGGGCATCCCGCAGCTCGACCCGCATTATGACGCGCGCATGCGGAGCATTCCGCTGGATATTCTGCACGCGCACTCCCCGTTTATCGCGGGGCTGGAGGCGCAGCGGATCGCACGGCGGCGCAACATTCCGATCATCGGCATGTTCCACTCGCGTTACTACGACGACTTTTACCAGCTGACCAAAACCGAGATGCTGGCAAACCTCGCCGTTGCGACTATCGTAAACTTTTATCAGCGTTGCGACGAAGTCTGGACGGTCAGCCAGAGCTCAAAGGATACGCTCTACGATTATGGCTACTCCGGCGAGGTCATCGTCATGCCCAACGGCACGCCGGACATCGATCCCGACCCGGCGCGCGCGGCAGCGGCAAAGGCGCGCTTCCAACTGCCGGACGAACCGATCCTGCTCTACTGCGGGCAGATGAACTGGAAGAAGAACATCCTCCGCATCCTCGAAGGCTGCGCGCTATATCAGCGAACCGGAAAACCGTTTACGCTGGTCTTTGCGGGGCAGGGACCGGACACAAAGTCAATTCAGGAGAAAGCAGAAGAGCTCGGCATCGGCGGGCGGATCCGCCTGGTTGGACACTTGACCGATGAAAACCAGCTCTATGGGATGTATGAAAACGCCGACCTGTTCGTATTCCCCTCGCTCTACGACACCTCCGGCATGGTGGTGCACGAGGCTGCGGCGATGGAAACGCCGAGCGTTGTCGTCCGCGGCTGCGCGACGGCGGAGCCGATCCGCGACCGCGAAAACGGGTTTTTATGCGAGGATACGTCAGACAGTCTTTGCCAGATCATCGACATGGCGTTGAGCGATCCGGAGACGACGCGGCAGGTGGGCAAGGCCGCACGCAAAACGATCTATCTGTCCTGGGACGACATCGCGAACAAGGCGGTGGAGCGCTATGAGATGCTGATCGAGCGGTATAAAGCGCATATGAAATAGAAAGTAAAAAATGGAGCGAACGCTCCATTTTTCCAGTTAATAGTCAAACTTTCGAACAACAAACGCATAGTAAAATTTGTTTTCGGAGTTTTGAATGGGAATTCATCCGACAACAGTAATGAGGTTGAATATGATCACTCGTGAAGAATATTATAGAATTATTAGAAAACATTTTAGCTTTCTCATAGAAAAATATAATTTTCGTGAGATATTGAAAGAAACTCAAAATTCAATGCTTTATGACCTAGAATACACTGATAAAAAGCGAATAGTTTCAATTTCATATGAGATTATGGGCGAAGGAGTGAATATTATCATTTTCAAAGTGATAGACGGTATCAGGTCTGAGTATGATGATTATAAAAATACAATTCACCTCAATAGCCTCTTGAAAGGTACTCAAAAAGCAAATATAGTAAAGCGGCATTCAACAAGAAAGTCCATGTTTAAGCATTCGGAAATAACTGAAATAATTTTTGAGAAAGAAGTTGTTAAAAAAGCGGATTTACTCTTATGTTTTATGGAAACAACTGTTTTGAAATAATTGTTAGTCTAAATATTTTCATCTCGATAGCATCTAGATCACCTGTAAAGCCTTCACCGGCACTTTCACCCCCGCAAAAAACACCCGAGCTGCAATATAGCATTTGCGTTCAACTAGACAACAAAAAGAGCAGAGACCCCTCTGCTCTTTTTATTACAACTCCCTCAGTACCAGATCCGTCTGGCTCTCGGAGACCGCCTCCAGCCGCAGCACCGCCGGATGCTCCGCGTACTCGCGCCGGATCATGTCCCGCAGCGCGGTACCGTTGTGATACCCGTGGATCACGCGGATGCGATAGAGCCCGCGGCTCCTGCGCAGCGCCGCGTCGATTGTTACCCGCGCCTGATATTGCGTTTTGCCGTGCAAATCGAGCGTGACCGCCGCCGCGCCGGATTGCGGCGCATGTTTCGCGCTACGCATCGGCCGCCGCCCAGGGAAAATCCTTCCACTCGCCGCCGTGCATGCGGTGCAGTTCCTCGGTCGCGAGCAGCCACTTGGCGATGCACTCCGTCTCCGGGAAAAACTCGTAAAACACGCCTTCCACAAACGTATACACGCGGGAAACGTCCGTGCACATGCCGTAGGTCGGCAGCAGCTTCGGCTCGATATGGAACGTAAACGGCGCGCCGTTCTTCGTGCCGGTGTAGGTAAAGCCGCTGTGGTCGAGCCGGATTTTGCCTTCTCCGGCGATGTTGCTCGTGTCGAGATTCTTCAATAGCGCGTCGTCCGGAATGACGCCGAGGCGGACGCGTTCCGTCAGGCAGAACGCCGGATCTTGCAGCTCACGCCGCACGTGCGCGCGCTGCTCGTCAAACCACTGTTTCGGCGAGTCCGGCAGCACGCAGCCCTCGTCCAGCGGAACAAACCCGTAGTCCGCACCGAGCCGCGCGCCGTTGCCGCAGTCGAGGCAGCGGATGACGTCCCCCTCGCCGCGCATGGTGAACTCTTTGCCGCAGCGCGGGCAGCGGTAGAGCAGCGTGTGCAATTGGTGCGCCATTCTGCCCTGCCCGTCATAGGAAACCCGCGCGGTTTTGTTCCACGCATAATCGTCGTTTTGAATCGCCAGATCGAGCGCGCGCTGAATCTCGTCCGCGCTCATCCCCTTGAGCTGTTCCGGTGTGAACAGCCGGTCGACCACGACGCGTACCTCGCCGGGACGCTCGTCCAAACAGTATTTCGTGCTGGTGAGATACCCGCCGGAGATCTTGCAGACATAAACCGGCACGCCGAAGTGCTTGAGCAGCTTTCCGCTGCCGATGGCGCAGGGCTGGTTGCCGCCGCCGATGCTGCTCATGCCCTCCGGAAAGAGCATGATGCGCCCGCCGGAGCGGATGACGCGGGCGATCTCCTTGATCGTGTAGATGTCCGGCGTAAAGTTCTTCTTTGGGATGACCTGCAGCAGCCGAAAGACGAACGCCAGATGCGAACGGAAAAACTCGTTGTACCCGGCGACGAAGTTATACGCGTGCGGCAGCAGCACGCCGCCGGTGTAGATATAGTCGAGCCGGGAGGCGTGGTTGCTGACCACGATATACGGGCCTTTGCAGTTACGCGGGTCTTCTATAAACTCAGTCTGGATGCCGAGCTTTTTAAAATAGAGCAGCCGCCAGAGGTAGCCCAAGATCCAGTAGATCAGCGTCGGCGGTTTTTTGATCTTTCGCGCGTGGAGCGCTTCTGCCAGCGTTTTGTCGCATTTGGCCATGGTCCAGCTTTCCTCCGGCAATTTCCATAGATTGATTTGCATCTGTGCATATGAAAACGGCGGCGCATGAGCGCCGTCGCTTTGCTTCAGCCGTTGCGCCTGTTGCGGCGAAGCGGATTAGAATTTTTCTAGGCTCTTGTCATCTCCCAGCAGGAAGATCGAGTCGTTCTTGTGGAACGCGTCGGTCGGGTCGATGTTCACCGTCACATGTCCCTCCCGGCGCACCGCGATGACGGACACGCCGTACCGGTTGCGCACGTCGATCTGCGCAAGCGAGCGGCCGAGCCACTCCTTCGGAATTTCGATTTCGTGGATGCTGTACTCCTCCGAGAGATCGAGCGAATCCAGCACGCCCTCCGTCACCAGCGAACGCGCGAGGCGGATGCCGCCGTCGTGCTCGGGCTGGACAACGCGGTCCGCACCGGTTTTGATGAGCAGCTTTTGGTGCAGGTCGTCCTGCGCTTTGGCGACGATCTTCTTTGCGCCCATCTCGCGGCAGAGCACCGTCGCGAGGACAGAAGCGCGAATGTCGTCCCCGATGCAGATGACGACACAGTCGAAATTGCGGATCCCGAGCTGCGCAACGGCGCGCTCATCCGTCGTGTCCGCCTGCACGGTATGCAGGACGCTCTCCTTGATGGCGTTCACGCGGTCCGCGCGCTTGTCCACGGCGAGCACCTCGTGCCCAAGCGTCGTGAGCATGCGCGCCGTGCTCTGGCCAAACCGTCCGAGTCCGATGATGACAAAACTTTTGCTCATACGATATGCTCCGCTCCTTGCAGATGAATTTTTTACAATACCCTCAGCAGCGTTAACCGATCAGGATGTCCTCCTGCGGATAATGCAGCACCGCTTCCTTGCCTCTGCTGTCCACGAGCGAGATCGCGACCGTAATCAGCCCGATGCGCCCGCCGTACATCAATAAAATCAGAATCACGCGGGTCACGTTGGACGTGACCGCCGTCACTCCCGTTGAAACACCAACGGTGCAGAACGCGCTGGTGCACTCAAACAGCTGGTTTAAAAGGCCAAGGCTCGCAGCCGGCATGTCCTGCTCCGAAAACGAGAGCAGCACCGTCATGCCCAGCATGAAGAGCCCGCCCAGCAGCATGATGGTCATCGCGCGGCGCACCTGGTCGATTGGAATCGTGCGCCCGAAGGCCTCCGTTTCAAACCGGCCGCGGATATATGCGCGCGCCGCCAGCAGCAGCGTGAAAATCGTCGTGATCTTGAGGCCGCCCGCCGTACCGGCCGGGCCGCCGCCGACGAGCATGAACAGGATGGACACGCCCTTGCTCGCATCCTGAAGCGAAAGCTGGTCGATCGTGTTGAATCCCGCTGTGCGCAGCGTGACGGACTGGAACAGCGCGTTTACAACTTTGTCGAAAATGGTCATGTTTCCAATCGTCTTCGGGTTTTCAAACTCGATCCAGAGAAAAGCGGCCATTCCGAACAGGATCATGAAAATCGTTCCGGTTAAAACGAGCTTGCTGTGCAGCCTGAGCCGCCTGAGATCCTTTGTGTTGCGCAGGTTCAGTATCACGCCGAACCCGAGTCCGCCGGCGACGATGAGCGCCATCATCACAAGCAGCATATAGGTGTCGTGGCTGTACCCCGTAAAGGAGCGATACCCGCCGATGAGATCGAACCCCGCGTTGCAGAACGCCGAGATGCTGTGGAACACCGAAAACCAGGCGCCTTTGAGGAACCCGTATTCCGGGATAAACCGGATGGAAAAGAGCACCGCGCCCATCAGCTCAAACAGTCCCGTGACCAGCAGCGCAGCCCGCGCAAGCCGGACGATGCCCTGCAGGCGGCTTTCGCCGAAGTTTTCGGCCATGCTCATGCGGTCGTGCAGCGAGATCCTTCTGCCCGTGAGCGAAAACAGGATCATGGAGATCGTCATCAGGCCAAGTCCGCCGAGTTGAATCAGTATCAGGATGACGACCTGTCCGAAGATCGAAAAATATGTGCCTGTATCCACGACGATCAGGCCCGTCACGCAGGTTGCGCTCGTGGCCGTAAACAGCGCGTTGATCAGCGGTAGGGACGTGCCGTCCTTGCTCGCAATCGGGAGCATCAACAGCCCCGTGCCGAGCAGAATGACAGCGATAAAACCGAGCGGTAGAACGTTGATCGGTTTAATCCCGTGTGTTGCCTTGCGCATACGCCTGAAATGCCCTCCCATACGGGCCTTGCTGCCCCGTATTCCACACAGCGGGCGTTCCGCTGCGCGATCGTCCGCTTTTTCGGCCCTGTTCGGCGCGTTTGATCCAGCTTTGCACCAAAACGGCAGGATGTGCCGTGGACCGGATGCCTGATTATACCACAAAATATAGAAAATGGCGCACCGCTTACAGGACGGGATCGCCGCCGCTTTGTACCAGCGTCTCCTCGCGATCCGGCGGTTTCGGCTCGGTGATTGGCTTGATCCATCGCATCGAGCGGAAATAGGGAATCGTGAGCGCGAGCTTGGAGACGTCGTCCGCAACCAGCATGAGGATATAGGTCGTCAGGAACGGAAGCTTCCACACGAGTCCGCAGAGCAGCACCGTCGGCAGGATGAACACATATTGTGAAATCACGTCCGACATCAGGCCAAAGCGCGTTTCTCCGCCCGCGCGGAAGATGCCGACGACCTCGAGGTATGGTATATACCGCACGGTCGCGTCGATGGCGAAGATCACCAGCAGCGCGCGCGCCGTTTGGGACGCCGCGTCCGAGAGGTCGAACAGCGAGATCAGCGGGTGCCGCAGCAGGACGATCACGAGGCCGAGCACGGCGCCGAGTATGGGCGCAAGCGCCATGAACTGCTTGGAATACCGTTTGCCGAGTTCGATATCGCCCGCGCCGATGGCCTTGCCCACAAGGATGTTGCAGGCGTTGCAGATGCCGATGAAGAACACGAACACGAGCCCTTCAATCGTGCGCTCAACGGTTAGCGCGGCATAGTTGTCGGTCCCCATGCGGCCGAGCACCATGTTGACGCCGACGACGGATATACTCCAGAAAAACTCATTGAGCACCACGGGCAGCGCACGCGACCAGAAGGTTTTGACAAACCCCTTGAGCGCGAATACCTGCTTCAGCGGGGCGACGAGGATAGTGCGCTTCGCCGCGGAGATGATGAGCATCAACACCGGGTTGAGGAGCGAGGAGATCGCGGTCGCCAGTCCCGCGCCGGCAATACCCATTGCCGGCAGCCCGAATGCGCCGAAGATAAAGATATAGTTGAGCGCCGCGTTCAGCGCGGCGGAAACGCCGCTCGTCACCATCGGTATCTTTACCTGCTCGGTGCAGCGCAGCATGGTGGAGAGCGCGAGGTTGATGGTCAGCGAAACATAAGACACGCAGGCAAAGCGCAGGTATTTCACGCCCTCGCTGATCAGCGCGGCGTCCTCGGTAAACAGGTGCATCACCCACTCCGGGTTGAGCCCCACGCCGATGGTAAAGGTCAGCCCCAGCGGCACCATGAACACGAGCATCATGCCGTAGGTGCGGAGGATGCCTTCGCGGTTGCCCGCGCCGTGATACTGCGCAACGAACACCGCCGCGCCGCCCGCCATGCCGAACGCGAGCAGCTCCACGAGAAACGAAGCCCACCCCGCGAGGCCGACGGCGGCGATGGAAACATCCCCCAGCCGCCCGACCATCAGCGTGTCGATCAACCGGAACGACGTCATGAGCAGGTTTTGCAGCGCAATCGGCAGCACGAGCGGCAGCGCCGCGGCCCAGAAGCCGCGGTCGAATATCGTTGAAATCCGGTTTTTGAGGGTGCGTTGTGTCATGCTGTCCATCCTGCGCTTTCGAAACGGACCGCCCGGTCAGCGCGGCTGCCCAGGCGGAATCGTCAAGCCAGTATATCAGGTATGCCAAGCGCAATCAAGCGGCTGCGCCGTTTCTCTCATCGCCCCGCGTTTCGCGCCGCCTTCGCCGTTCCAATTCCCGCGAGCACGGACAGCGGCAACAGATCCATCCAGACCTCCGGCGCGTGCACAAACGGCAGCAGCCGCGCCAAAGCGCAGCCGGCAAGCGCGAGCACGACGGGCACCGCCGCATCCTCCCGGTTCAGGAAAAACCGCAGCGCCATCAGCAGCAGTCCCAGCGCCAGCGCGCGCAACAGGTGCGTCCGGATCAGCCCGGCGAATGCGCCGGCAAACTGCGGATTGACCGAGAATAATGCCGATTCCTGCGGCAACAGCACCTTTGCGGCAAACAGCGCCGCAACGGGTAGTGCCGTCATCAGTACAGCGGCCAGGGTCCAGCCGCCGCGACTACGTTTTGGTGCGAGTAACAGCAGTCCGACGCCCGCGCCGAGTCCCGCGAACGCGGCATACAACCCGGCGCTCCCGGCGAGCGCGAACGCCGCAGCGGAAAGATACGCCAGTTGAACGGTCTTTTTCCGCGCGGCAAGCACGGCGAGATACACGCCCGCCATGATCAGCGCGCGCATCAGTTCGTCCATCAGTCGTGTTTGGACGGCGAGCAGCACCGGCGCGCAGGCGGCGCATAGCAGCGCGGTCACCAGCACGCCGTCCGGCCTGGTGTCCAGCTCCCTTGCTGCCAGCAGCGCAAAGGCGCACGCGGCGGCAAGGCTGAGTGCGCGCGGCATCGCCGCCGGGTTCGCCGCACCGGCGAGAATAATCCCCGCCGGAACAAGCGCGATCGACGCGATGGAAACCCACTGCGGCAGGCGAATCACGCACAACAGCCGGAGCGCAAACAGCGCGCAGAGCGCGACGATCAGCTCCTCGACGAACACGTCCCAGCGAAACGGGTCTGCGCTCGCCGTGCCGTAGACCAGCCAGGCCGCAAGCAGCAAGCCCGCCGCGCCCGCGGCGACGGCGGCAGGGGAGACAGCTGTTCTTTTTCGGGAAGGGATTCTTCCCGTCGTTCTCTTTCTTTGCAAGTAAGCTCCTGTTATTCAAGTGCGCTATATGTTTATAAAACATATAACAAAATAAGTTATTCTACAGCGGTTTCTTTGCTGGCGTGCCCGCTTTTCTGGGATACATCTTTGGCGTTTGCGCCGTCTTTGTCAAAATCACCAGCTCACGCACGCCGTAGTCCGAAGGCACGCTCACCCGCTCCGCCGTTGCGTGCAGCAGCTGCAGGGCGTTGCCGCTCGCGGCGAGTTCCTCCGCCGCGTCGGCTTTGTAGGCGATGCTGACACCGCCGACTTTGACGAGCGGCAGCGTGAGTTCGCAAAGCACCGGCAGCGCGGAGACCGCGCGGGTCAGGGCCGCGTCAAACATCCCGCGATACGCCGGGTTTTGTCCCGCGTCCTCCGCGCGCGTGTGGACGCACGCCGCCGAAAGTCCGAGTTCCTGCAAAGCGGCTTCCAGAAAAACGAGCCGTTTTTGCAGGCTGTCCATGAGGGTGAACTTTAAATCGGGCCGCAGGATAAGCAGCGGCAGGCCGGGAAATCCCGCACCGGTGCCGACGTCCGCCACATGCGCGCCTTCCTTTAAATAAGGCGCAGCCGCGAGCGAGTCGAGAAAATGCTTTTTTGCAACGTCCTCCGGCTCTATGATGGTGGTGAGGTTCACGCGCGTATTCCAGTCCGTCAGCATGGCGTAATAGGTTTCAAACAGGTCCAGCTGCTTTTCGCTCAGGTCCGGGCGCAGAGGAGAGAGGATTTCCCTGATCATGCACGCACCTCCGTTTTTCCATTGGCGGACTGAAAGCCGCGCTTCGAGTAGATGAGCAGCACGTTCACATCCGCCGGTGTCACGCCGGAGATGCGCCCGGCCATGCCGATGTTGGCAGGCTTGTGCTTGTTGAGCTTTTGCCGCGCCTCCAGGCGCAGGCCATCGAGCGTCAGATAGTCCACGTCCTGCGGCAGCGGGGTGTTCTCCAGCGCGCGGCTGCGGTTCACCTGCTCCTGCTGCTTTTGAATATATCCGTCGTACCGCGCGAGGGTTTCCACGCGCTCCTCGGTCTCCCAGTCGAGCGGTGAGAGCGAATCAAAGATCGAAAGCAGGTCGGTATAACAGATGTTCGTGCGTTTCAACAGGTCGAAGAGCTTGACCCCGCTCTGCGGCACGCTCTCGCCGCGTTCGGTCAGGAGCTGCCGCAGCGCTTCCGAGGGCGGCACGGTTCTGTCCAGCTTTGCTAGCGCTGTTTCAATCCGCTCGCGCTTTTGCATCAACCGCTCATACCGCTCGCCGGAGATCAACCCCGTGCGCAGCGCCTTGTGCGTGAGCCGGTCGTCGGCGTTGTCCTGCCGGAGCAGCAGGCGGTATTCGCAGCGCGACGTCATCATGCGATATGGTTCCGGCGTGCCCTTGACGGAGAGATCGTCCACCAGTACACCGAGATATGCTTCGTCCCGCCCGAGTGTGAGCGGTTCCTCGCCGCGGCAGTAAAACGCGGCGTTGATGCCGGCGAGCAACCCCTGCGCGGCGGCTTCTTCATAGCCGCTCGTGCCGTTCACCTGTCCCGCGAGGTACAGCCCGGGCACGGTATGCACGGCGAGCGACGCGTCCAGTACGGTCGGGTCGACGCAGTCGTACTCGATTGCGTAGCCAAGGCGCATCACCTCGCAGCGGTGCATCCCCGGCATGGTGCGCAGCATGGCAATCTGCACATCGCCCGGCAGGCTCGTGCTCATGCCCTGCACATACATCTCGTTTGTCGTGCGTCCTTCCGGTTCGATGAAAATCTGGTGCCGCTCCTTGTCCGCAAAGCGCACGAGCTTGTCCTCAATGCTCGGGCAGTAGCGCGTGCCGGTGGCGTTGATCTGCCCGCTGTACATAGCGGAGCGTTGCAGATTGTCGAGGATTACGCGATGCGTTTCGTCGTTGGTATAAGTCAAATAACAGGGTGTTTGCTCGCGGGTGAGCCGCCCGTTGAGGAATGAGAACGCGGGCGTCGGCACGTCGCCGTCCTGCCGCTCCATCTCGTGATAGTCGAGCGATAAGCCGTTGACGCGCGCGGGCGTTCCGGTTTTGAAGCGCTGGATCGGGATGCCGAGCTCTTTGAGCGCGTCCGAGAGTGTCTCTGAGCGCAGTAATCCGGCCGGACCGCTGTTGCGCGCGAGCTCGCCGATGAGGATGCGGCTCTTCATATAAACCCCCGCGCAGACCACAGCCGCGCGGCAGGGATAGACGAACCCTTCCGCCGTCTCCACGCCGGAGATGCGCCCGCCTTCGGTCAGAAAGCGGCTCGCTTCGCCCTGCGCGAGGGTGAGGTTTGGCTGCTCCTCCAGCGCGCGCTTAACGCGCTCGTGATAGCGGCGCTTGTCCATCTGCGCGCGCAGCGAGTGCACCGCCGGGCCTTTGCCGGTGTTGAGCATGCGCATCTGGATCAGCGTGTCGTCCGCGGCGAGGCCCATCTCGCCGCCGAGCGCGTCGATCTCGCGCACAAGGTGCCCCTTTCCGGTGCCGCCGATGGCCGGATTGCAGGGCATAAGCCCCACCGAGTCCAGATTCAGCGTCAATAACAGCGTCTTTTGCCCCATTCTAGCGCTGGCGAGCGCGGCTTCCACGCCCGCGTGCCCCGCGCCGATGACGACGATATCGTAATTTTTTTCGTTTTTATGTTCCATGTTGTTCTTTTTCCGTTTCAAGCATGCGCTCTGTTTGCGCATGGCACACGCGCATTTTATCACACGCGCGGTAGGCTGGCAACGCACGCGCAGCCGGCAGCATGGTACAGAAGCAAAAAGAACGCGTTGCAATCGACACATGGTAATATGCTATACTGTACAAAAGGCGCGGTGTTGCGCCAAATTGCCAAGGGGGATTTCATCCATGGGCCGCATGCGGTTGTTAAACGAAAGCAATGGTCAAACATTCGAGGGGTTCTGCCTCGTCAAGAGCGTCAGCGTGAAGACAAACATCAAAGGCACGGATTATCTCGATTTCGTCATGGCCGACAGCGAGGGCGAGTGCGCCGCAAAGCTCTGGGATTACAATAAAGAACTGCACGGCACATATGAGCCCAGCGACGTGGTCAAGGTGCGCGGTTCGATCAACATCTGGAAGGATACCGAGCAGCTCAAGATCGACAAGATCCGGCACACGGCGCCCGAGGACGAGGTTGACATGAGCAAGCTCTTGCCCTGCTCGCCGTTTGACCCGGAATGGCTCTACGACGAGCTGTTTACACTCGCTGAGAATTTTCAGGACGAGGACCTCAGGCGCCTCGTTCAGTATATGCTCCGCGAAAACAAGGAGAAACTGCTCTTCTATCCCGCAGCGGTCAAGCTGCACCACGCGACGCGCGGCGGTTTTCTGCACCACACCTGGACGCTGACCAAGCTCGCCAAGGCGATCATCGATATCTATCCCGCGCTGGACGGGGATCTTGTTTACGCCGGCGCGATTCTGCACGACATCGGCAAACTCAAGGAGCTAGACACCGGCGAACTCGGCATCGCGAGCGGGTATACCGCGCGCGGCATGCTGGTCGGGCACATCTCCATCGGGCTGTCAGAAGTCGCCGCCGCCTGCGAGATGCTCGGCGTGCCGCAGGAGACCTCCATGCTGGTGGAACACATGCTGCTGGCGCACCATGGACAGGCGGAATTCGGCAGCCCCAAGCTGCCGATGTTCCCGGAGGCGGAGGTGCTCGCGGAGATCGACCTGCTCGACAGCAAGATGTACGAGATGTTCGACGCGCTCTCCGGCGTTTCCGTCGGCGCGTTTTCCGAGCGGCAGTGGGCGCTGGACAACCGGCAGATCTATTGCCACGGGCACGGATTTTTGAAGAAGGGCGACGGCGAATAACCGAAAAACACGACAAAAACACAACGAAAATCTGTAGCCGCACGCATCTTTTGCGTGCGGCTCTTGACAAACGGCGAATAGAAGCGTAATTTTCTACTGTTATAGTATCGCAAATACCCCCGCTGCTTGTTCCGGCATACGCGCTGCGCGCCGCTCTCCCGGCGGGAAGGGGATAGAAAGGGAGCCATCATATGCAATTATTCGTCCACATTACAAACCACGAGGAGAGCGTAACCCCGATTTTCACAAAGATGATGGAAGCGGGTCTGCAGGGCGCGTCCGTCGTGGACTGCCAGGGCATGCTCACCACGCTGAGCGAGTGCAGCACGGAAGAAGCGCCGCCGATTTTCGGCTCGCTGCGGCAGTTTATCAATCCCTGCCGCCAGTCCAACAAGATGATCCTCATCGTACTCAAGGACGAGGACGTTCCGCTTGTGAAAGAAATCATCCACAGCGTCGCGGGAGACCTGCGCGGCCCGAACACCGGCATCTTCTTCACCGTGCCGGTCATGAATTGGGAAGGAGTCTCGCACAAGTAACATGCATACATTATTCTATGTCGCAATCGCTATGATCGCGGGGCTTCTGCTCACGCGAGTTGTAAAGCTGATCAAGCTGCCCAACGTTACGGGATACCTCATCGCGGGTCTTTTGATCGGGCCATACTGCTTTAAATTCGTCACTGCCGACGCGCTTGCCGCGCTGGACGTCATCACCATCTCCGCGCTGGGATTCATCGCGTTTTCCATCGGCAGCGAGTTTAAACTCGCGCACTTGAAAGCAATCGGCAGCAAGGTGCTCATCATCACCGCCTGCGAAGCGCTTGGCGCGGTGATCGTCGTCGACACCGCCCTCATCGCATTCGGGTTTCCTGTGCCGATGGCGCTCTGTTTCGGCGCAATCGCCGCAGCGACCGCGCCGGCGGCCACGCTGCTCGTCGTGCGTCAGTATCACGCCAAAGGTGAACTGACCAGCACGCTGCTGCCCGTCGTCGCAATGGACGACGCGATCGGCCTGATGGCCTACGCGCTGTCCGTCTCGATCGCGAAAATGATTCAGAACCACGAGGCGTTCAACATCATGACGACGCTCGTCAACCCGCTGCTGGAGATCATCTTCTCGCTGGGGGCGGGCGCGGTGCTGGGCGTGCTCGTCGCGCTCTCCAACCGCTTTTTCAAGAGCCGGTCAAACCGCCTGACTATCGGCATCGCCGCCGTTCTGCTCGGCGTCGGGCTCGCGCAGCAGTTCGATCTGTCCGCGCTGCTTCTCTGCATGGCAATCGGCGCAACGTATGTCAACCTGCGCAACGACGCGGTGCAGACGCTCGAACAGGCGGATTCCTGGACGCCGCCGCTGTTTTTGCTCTTTTTCGTGCTCTCCGGCGCGGAGCTCAACGTCGCCATGCTGCCGTCTCTCGGCGTCGTCGGCGTGGTCTATGTCCTCGCGCGCGTCACGGGCAAATACTTTGGCGCGTTCCTTGGGTGTACAATCTCCAAGGCATCGCATAAGGTGCGGAAATATCTCGGCTTCTCCCTGATTCCGCAGGCGGGCGTCGCGATCGGCATCGCGCAGCTTGTCGTGCGTGAGCTGCCGGAGTACGGCGCGTCTATTCAGGCCGTCATCCTCTGCGCAACGCTGATCTACGAACTGGTCGGCCCGGTCGTCACCAAGTTCTCGCTGATCAAGGCGGGCGAGATCGAGGTAGAACCCAAGAAGAAGCACATTAAGCCGACCGCCGCGCAATAACGCCGGCGGTCCCGGCGATACCGGAGGGGACTATGGAGCGGACCTCTATCCGCCGCGCATACGCCGCGGACGCGAACACCATCGCGCGCATCGTCAACGGCTCCTGGCGCGCGGCCTATGCCGGCATCGTCCCGCAGGCATATCTCGACGCGATGACGGACGAAAAAAAAGCCGCGCATCTTTGCGCGGGTCTGGAGCGCGTACCGGACATGCGCTACTATCTGTTTGAGCAGGACGGCGAGCCAGTCGGCGCGGCAAGCCTGCATGCAACGCATGACGACGATTTGCAAAATACGGCGGAGTTCACGTTTTTCTATTTTCTTCCTTCGGTTTGGCGGCGCGGATATGGTCAAGTGTTGCTCGACCACCTCAAGCGGGAAGCAAAAGGCATGGGCTTTGAGCGGCTCTGCTGCTGGGTGCTGCAGGCAAACCTGCGCGGTGTTTCGTTTTATGAGTCGCAGGGCATGCGCCGCGACGGGAAACGACAAACGGTCAACATCGGCGAGCCGCTGGAAGCGGTGCGATGCGTGATCGAATTATAACGCAAAGCAATCAAAAACCGGCGGGGTTACCCGCCGGTTTAATATTTTAGATTAAAAGAAATAATGCGTTACAAACTGGTCGACCAGCACCAGCACCCCGAGCAGGCCGGTATACACGGCAAAGCCCCAGAGCTTCTTTTTCTTGATGGCGGCAATCATAAACTGAATCGCAAAATAACCCGTCAACCCGGCGACGATCATGCCCGCCGCCAGCGTGGTCCAGTGCATGCCGCCTATGCCGGTCGCGATCGCGTCCGGGATTTCGAACACCGCGCCGCCGAGAATTGCGGGAATCGACATCAAAAACGAAAAGTCCGCCGCCGTCTTGCGGCTCATCCCCGTAAACAGGGCGCCGGAGATCGTGCTGCCGGAGCGGGACACGCCGGGGAGCACGCCGACGCACTGCATACCGCCGATGACGAGCGCATCCTTCACCTTCATGCGCTTCATGCTCTTTCCTTTGCTCGGCACGCGGTTGCCTTCGCGGTTAATGCGCGTGCGTTTGATCTTGTCGCTGATGAGCAGCAGGACCGAGGTGATCAAAAATCCGTAGCCGAGGTATCGGCCTGTCTCCGCTGCGGTGAAAAACGCGTCCAACGCGTCGATCTTTTTACTCAGCAACGCGACGACGACAGCCGGAACGGTCGCGATGACCAGCAGCAGAACGGTCTTTTGAAGCGGATGCCTGATCAACTCGACAATCGTTTTCCAATACGCGATGAACACCGCAACCAACGTACCAAGGTGCAGCATGACCGTAAAGAACAGCGCGCCTTCGGTGATGCCAAACATATTCTGCAACAGCAGCAGATGCCCGCTGCTGCTCACCGGCAGAAATTCACACAGGCCCTGCACGAGCCCCAGCAGCATCGCAATCCAGATCGTCATAACAGCCTCTCACATCAAAAGTTTACCGCACCATCATACACAGAAAATCAGATCCTAGCAAGTTTACCGGAAGACAGGCGCTCCGTGCGAACGCATCCTGATACGCTCAAATATCCCCGCGCAGCGCGTAGACGCTGATGCCGACGCATTCGCGCAAAAAGTTGTTGAGCCGAAGATACCAAACATCCTCCGCCGGAATTCCAACGACGTCCAACCCCTGTGCTCTGGCGACCTGCCCCGCGCGGTAGACATGGAAATTCGTGGTGACAAACGCGATGTGCGCGTCCGGCCCGACGGCTTCATCGATGATAGGCTTGGAGAACGAGAAGTTCTCCATCGTGTTGATCGCCAGCTCTTCGGTATAGACGCGGTCCGCGGAAACGCCGCGCTCCACCATATACTTCTTCATGGCGGAAGCTTCGGTGACCGTTTCGCCGGGACCCTGCCCGCCGGAGACGACGCAGACGGCTTCCGGATGCGCTTCCAGATATTCGATGGCGGTGTTCAGCCGGTTTTCGAGCACCCAGGTGACCTTGTCGCCGTGCACCGCCGCGCCGAGCACGATCACCGCGTCCGCCGCTACTTTTTCACTCCCGCTTGTCGCGCGGATCATCAAAAACCCGCACACGAGGAAGATGCCGATGGCGACGGCGTAACATGCCGCGATGAGCCACTTGAGAAAGAGCAGAAATCCCTTTTTCATCCGCGGCAGCATCAGCGCCAGAAACACGAGCGGCACGCCGAAGAACGCGGGCAGGATCACGCCGAGGTTATAGTTGGAGAGCGTGGCAACAATCAGCGTTTCCACGATGAGCACCACGCCGAGGATGAGAAACACTTCCCTGAGCGCGCTGAACGAGTGCCCGCGCTTGCGCCAGATGCGGCATCCGAGCAGCAGCAGCCCGATCACGATCAAAAAGACGGCGAGAATATAGAGTCTCCATCTTGTATACATACTATCGTTCCTTTCAACCGCCGGCTGGATGCATCGGCGGATGGATTCGGTTGAACATAACCCCCGGTTGTGAGGCAACAGCATTATATAATACGAACGGGGACGCGCAAACACGCATCCCCGTTTCGTCACAGCATTGTTACAAAATCCGGTTTCGGCGCGCACCGGCGCCAGCCGTCATAATACATGCTTGAGGAACTGTCCCGTATAGCTGTTTTCAACGGCGGCAACCTCCTCCGGCGTACCCGTGGCGATGATTCTGCCGCCCGCGTCGCCGCCCTCCGGTCCGAGGTCGATGATATGATCCGCGCACTTGATCACGTCGAGATTGTGCTCGATGACCAGCACGCTGCTGCCGGTTTCGCAGAGCCGCTGCAGGATTTCAAGCAGGCGTTTCACATCGTCCACATGCAGACCCGTGGTCGGCTCGTCGAGAATATAGAGCGTGCGCCCCGTGTCCCTGCGGCTGAGCTCGGTTGCGAGTTTCACGCGCTGCGCCTCGCCGCCGGAAAGCTGCGTGCTCGGCTGACCGATCTTGATGTAGCCGAGGCCCACGTCGAAGAGCGTTTGGAGCTTTCTGGCGATCTTCGGCAGCGGCTTGAAGAAGCGGAGCGCCTCCTCAACCGTCATCTCCAGCACGTCGTAGATGGTCTTACCCTTGTAGTGCACTTCCAGCGTTTCGCGGTTATAACGCTTGCCGCCGCAGACTTCGCAGGGCACGTAGATATCCGGCAGAAAGTGCATCTCGATCTTGATGATGCCGTCCCCATTGCAGGCCTCGCACCGGCCGCCTTTGACATTGAAGCTGAAGCGCCCGTTGCTGTAGCCGCGCATGCGCGAGTCCGGCGTGTTTGCATACACCGCGCGGATGAGGTCGAACAACCCGCAGTAGGTCGCGGGGTTGCTCCGCGGCGTGCGCCCGATTGGGCTCTGGTCGATATCGATCACCTTGTCCAGCGCCTGCACGCCGTCGATGCGGTCGTGATCTCCGGGGCGCGTGTGTGCGCGGTTGAGGTCGCGAAGGAGCGATTTCTTGATGATCTCGTTGACGAGGCTGGACTTTCCGCTGCCGGAAACGCCTGTGATACATACGAACTTGCCCAGCGGAATCTCCACGTCGAGATTCTTCAGATTGTGTGCGCGCGCGCCGTGTACGGTCAGGGATTGCCCGCTGCCGGGACGGCGGGTTTCGGGCACGGAGATATGCATGCGCCCGCTGAGGTATGCGCCCGTAATGGATTTCTCGTTTGCCGCGATCTCCTCCGGTGTGCCGATGGCAACCACTTCGCCTCCGTGTTCGCCCGCTCCCGGGCCGATATCCACCACATAGTCCGCAGTTCGGATTGTTTCTTCGTCGTGTTCCACCACGATAAGCGTATTGCCCAGGTCGCGCATGCGCTGCAGCGTCTTGAGCAGGCGCGCGTTATCGCGCTGGTGCAGGCCGATGCTCGGCTCGTCGAGAATATACAGCACGCCCATGAGCCCGCTGCCGATCTGCGTTGCGAGCCGGATGCGCTGCGCCTCTCCGCCGGAGAGGGACACCGCCGAGCGGGACAGCGTCAGGTAGTCGAGCCCGACGTTGACCAGAAAGCCCAGCCGCGCGTCGATCTCCTTTAAAATCTGTTCGGCGATCATCGCCTGCGTTTTGCCGAGCTTCAGGCCGCGCAGGAATTCGCGGGCATCGCGCACCGGCAGCTCGGAGAGGTCCGCGATGTTGCTCTCGCCGACTGTAACGGCGAGGCTCTCGCGCTTGAGGCGCTTGCCGTGGCAGTCCGGGCAGGGGGTCTGCGTCATGAAGCGCTCGATCTCCTGCTTGCTGTAGTCCGAAGTGCTCTCACGGTAGCGCCGCTCCATGTTGACGGCGATGCCTTCAAACGGTGCTTCGAAGCTGCCGCTGCCGAATTCTTTTTTGTAGGCGATGTGCAGCTTTTCCTTGCCCGTTCCGTAGAGGATTGCGTTTTGCACCTCTTCCGGCAGATCCTCATACGGCGTTTTCATCGAGACGCCGTAGTGCTTTGTCAGCGCGTCGAAATACATCGCTGCAATCGTGCCCTTTGAGCCGCTGTTCCAGCCCATGACGTTGACGCAGCCCTGCGCGAGCGAAATCTTGCGGTCGGGAATCACGAGATCCGGATCGATCTTGAGCAGCGTGCCGAGTCCCGAACAGGTCGGGCACGCACCGTAGGGGTTGTTAAACGAAAACATCCGCGGCGTGAGCTCCTCAATGCTGATACCGTGATCCGGGCAGGCGTAGTTTTGCGAAAAGAGCATCTCCTCGCCGTCCACAACCGCGACGATGGCGAGCCCGCTGCCGAGTCGGAACGCCGTCTCCAGCGAATCCGTCAGCCGCCCTTCGATGCCGCGCTTGATCACGAGCCGGTCGATGACCGCCTCAATCGTATGTTTATATTTTTTGTCGAGCGAGGGTACGTCCGCGATGTCATAGATCGTTCCGTCCACGCGCACGCGCACATAGCCCTCGCGCTTGAGTTCCTCAAAGAGCTTCTGGTGCTCGCCTTTTCTGCCGCGTACGCAGGGCGCGATGATCTGCGCCTTGGTGTCCTCCGGCAGGGTGAGTACTTGGTCGACCACCTGGTCGATGGTCTGCCGCTCGATGGGTTTCCCGCAGTCCGGGCAGTGCGGCACGCCGCAGCGCGCGTAAAGCAGGCGCAGGTAGTCGTGAATCTCCGTCACGGTGCCGACCGTACTGCGCGGGTTGTGGCTTGTGCTCTTTTGATCGATGGAGATGGCGGGGGAAAGCCCGTCTATGCTGTCGATGTCCGGCTTTTCCATCTGCCCAAGAAACTGGCGCGCATAAGCGGACAGGCTCTCGACATAGCGCCGCTGCCCTTCCGCATAGATGGTGTCAAACGCAAGGCTCGATTTTCCGCTGCCGGAGAGCCCGGTAAATACAACGAGTTTGTCGCGCGGAATCACGATGTCGATGTTTTTAAGGTTGTGCTCCCGCGCGCCTTTGATGATGATGTCCTTCATGAAGGGTCCTTTCCTTTTGCCGTCCGACGGTTTCGGATGGCAGAGTTTGGCTGGTGTCAATACCCGGTTTTCCGGCAAATGACCGATGTTCTAGTATATCACAAATTCTCAAATGCTGCTCAAGCTGTTTGACAGGAACCTCCTGCTTTTCAAACACTCGTTCGCACCGATCACAGTATACACGAAAACAGTTTTATTCGCAAACACTTGTTCGTAAAATTGAAAACCGATTGTTTGATGCTGTGTTCCCAAAAGCCGCGCGAGCGCAAATTCTGAAGAATACACGTTTTCCACACCTTTATCCACCATTGTGGATAACTCTGGTGGAAGGGTTGTGGAAAGCGCGTTTTCCCTTGTGTCGGGACAAAAACATACCCCAACATCCTGTGGTTGACACCGATTTTTGAAGTTTCAACACACAATAAGTAGGAACTGTTCTCGCTCGGCAGGCGGATAAAAAAAGAAAACCCGCATGCATTTCTGCCGCGGGTATTGAGTCGCTTTTTCCGGATTCGATCGCGTTATGATTTATCCGAGCAGTCGTCGCAGCCACAACCGCAGCCACAGCCGTCTTCCTCGTCGTCCTCTTCTTCAAAAGATTCGAAACGTTCTTCCACAATCTTGGAGAGCGCTTCCATCTTGTCTTCGTCCGCGGGGAGGAACTCTTCATATTCGCCGTTGACCACGACTTTCATGATATACACTTCCGTGCCGTGCTCATCGTCGCATTCTTCGTCGCCGCAGCCGCAGCTCTCGCCGCCTTCGGGATCGATGAGTACCGCGTACTCCTGTCCCTCGTGCTCAAAATAATCTACGATTTCCAGTTCAAATTCATTGCCCTCGTCATCGGAAAAAACCACCAGATCGCGCTGTTCTTCCATGGGGTTCACCACCTTTTCGTTACTGCCTGGTATCAGGTCAACTTATTCTACCGTATTTTATATGAAAGCACAAGGAAGGAACCGTGAGTAAGTTACGCACAAACTGTGACATAATTTTTTGGCATCTGCCTATGATTTATGCTACAATAAAATTAATATTTAGCGACGGTAAACAAAAAATATTTGAGGTTACATAAAATATATTTGTTTTACCGCTTGTTTTTTCTTTTTGTTCTGTATATTATTTATGAGGAAGAAGGCTGGAGACATGGATCTGGAATTCTTGCAGCGGCTTGCCAAGGCCGTCACCGCGCAGTTCGGCGAGAGCAGCGAGGTCGTTGTGCACGATATCTCGGGTGACGACACGGAGCACACCATCGCCGTGATCGAAAACGGGCACGTATCCCATCGGCAAACGGGCGGCAGCGCCTCCCGCGTTGTACTGGAAGCAATCCAGCGAAAGCACGACGAAACGCTGGAGGACGAGCTTGGCTACCTCACCAAAACGAAGGACGGCCGTGTGCTCAAATCCAGCACCGTCTACCTGCGCGACAGCGAAGGTGTGATCGAAGGCGTGCTGTCGATCAACTATGACATCACAGAGCTGCTGATGGCGGAGCGGGCGATCTCCTCGGTCCTGCGCCACAACAGCGAGCCGACCCTGCCGGAGCGCATTCCGCAGAACGTAAACGACCTGCTGGACGATTTGATCGAACAGAGCGTCGTCATCGTCGGCAAACCCGTCGCCATGATGACCAAGGAGGACAAGATCGCTGCGATCCAGTTCCTCTATCAGTCCGGCGCGTTCCTCGTGACCAAGAGCGGCGACAAGGTGTCGAAGTATTTCGGCATCAGCAAATATACATTATACTCTTACATCGACGCAAAAAAAGACTGACCCGGCCTGCTTGCTGCGGCCGCGGCCACGGCAGAAGAAAGGAAAGGGTTATCTATGGACACCAGTAAGGTCAAACAGGCGGCACAGGCTTACGAACCGCAGATGACGAAGTTTCTGCGCGATCTGATCGCCATTCCCAGCGAAAGCTGCGAGGAAGAAGGCGTCATCAAACGCACCATCAAAGAGATGGAAGCGCTCGGCTTTGACAAAGCGGAAATCGACCCCGAAGGAAACGCCCTCGGCTGGATGGGCACGGGCGAGAAAATCATCGCATTCGACGGGCATATCGACACCGTCGGCATCGGCAATATCAACAACTGGGAAAAAGATCCCTACGAAGGGTATGAAACCGACGAGGTGATCTACGGACGCGGCGGCTCCGATCAGGAGGGCGGCGTTGTTTCTGCCGTCTACGGCGCGAAGATCATGAAAGACCTCGGCCTGATTCCGGAAGGCTATAAAATCCTCGTGACGGCCACGGTTCAGGAAGAGGACTGCGACGGCCTCTGCTGGCAGTATATCCACAACGAAGACGGCGTCAAGCCGGAGTTCGTCGTCTCCACCGAGCCCACCGACGGCGGCATCTACCGCGGTCACCGCGGGCGCATGGAGATCCGCGTGGACGTCACCGGCGTTTCCTGCCACGGCAGCGCGCCGGAGCGCGGCGACAACGCGATCTACAAGATGGCGGACATCCTCAAGGACGTCGAAGCCCTCAACGCAAACGGCTGCGGCAGCACCGACGAAATCAAGGGTCTCTGCAAGATGCTTGAGCCCGCGTTCAATCCGGAGCATTACGAGGACGCGCGCTTTTTGGGCCGCGGCACCTGCACCGTTTCCCAGATCTTCTTCACCAGCCCCTCGCGCTGCGCGGTTGCGGACAGCTGCTCGATCTCGATCGACCGCCGCATGACCGCCGGCGAAACCTGGGAGAGCTGCCTCAAGGAAATCGAAAACCTGCCCGCCTGCAAGAAGCACGGCGCAAAGGTGAGCATGTACATGTACGACCGTCCCGCTTGGACCGGTCTTGTGTATGAAACCGAGTGCTATTTCCCCACATGGATCAACAAGGAAACCGCGGGCCATGTGCAGGCCGTTGCCGAGGCGCATAAGGCGCTCTACGGCGAACAGCGCATCGGACCGGAAGGTTCCATGCACCTGAGAAACCGTCCGCTGATCGACAAATGGACCTTCTCCACCAACGGCGTTTCGATTCAGGGCCGCTACGGCATCCCCTGCGTCGGCTTCGGCCCGGGTGCGGAAAGCCAGGCGCACGCGCCGAACGAGATCACCTGGAAACAGGACCTCGTCACCTGCGCCGCGGTCTATGCGCTGGTTCCCTCCATGTATAAAGGGCAGGGCGCGGACGACGCCTGCCAGTTCCGCGCCGGCGGAACGGACACCACCTCGGATAAATCCGCCTGCTGAGAGCATGCGCGGTGCAGAGCGGGCATTTGTCCGCTCTGCACTTGTTTTTTTCACAAACTACATCCACCAGAATCAAATTTTAGGAGTGAAAGTTATTATGGGTAAAAAAGAAGACATCAAGCAGTTCACCAAGGCGCTGGAAGACCTCAACTTCGCCGATATGTACGAAGGCGACTTCTTCCTCACCTGGGAAAAATCGCGCGAAGAGCTCGACGCGGTGTTCACCGTCGCCAACGCACTACGCAACCTGCGCGAGCGCAACATCTCCACAAAGGTGTTCGATTCCGGTCTCGGCATTTCGCTGTTCCGGGACAACAGCACCCGCACCCGCTTCTCGTTTGCGTCCGCCTGCAACCTGCTTGGCCTTGAGGTACAGGATCTCGACGAAGGCAAAAGCCAGATTGCGCACGGCGAAACCGTCCGCGAAACCGCGAACATGATCAGCTTTATGGCGGACGTCATCGGCATTCGCGACGACATGTACATCGGCAAGGGCAACGCCTACATGCACGAGGTCGTCAACTCCGTCAAGCAGGGCAACATCGACGGCGTGCTGGAGCAGAAACCCACGCTGGTCAACCTCCAGTGCGACATCGACCACCCGACGCAGTGCATGGCCGACATGGCGCATTGCATCCGCGAGTTCGGCGGTGTGGAAAACCTCAAGGGCAAGAAGATCGCCATGACCTGGGCATACAGCCCCAGCTACGGCAAGCCGCTGTCCGTTCCGCAGGGCGTCATCGGCCTGTTCACCCGCTTTGGCATGGACGTTGTGCTGGCCCATCCGGAAGGATACGAGGTCATGGACGACGTTGTGGAAGTCGCCAAGCGCCAGAGCGCCGAGAGCGGCGGAACATTCACCGTCACCAACGACATGGCGGACGCGTTCAAGGACGCGGACATCGTCTACCCCAAGAGCTGGGCGCCGTTCAAAGCCATGGAAGAGCGCACGGACCTCTACGGCAAAGGCGACAGCGACGGCATCAAGGCGCTGGAGAAGAAGCTGCTCAAGCAGAACGCCGAGCACAAGGACTGGGAATGCACCGAAGAGCTGATGGCCTCCACCAAGGACGGCAAAGCGCTCTACCTGCACTGCCTGCCCGCCGACATCACGGGTGTGAGCTGCGAAGCCGGCGAAGTCGCCGCAACGGTGTTCGATCGCTATCGCGACCCGCTCTACAAGCAGGCGTCCTTCAAGCCGTACATCATCGCGGCGATGATCTTCCTTGCGAAGGTCAAGAATCCCGCCGAAATGCTCAAGAAGCTGGAGAAAGCCGGCGTGGAACGCCAGGCGGGTCTGGAAGACTAAGGCTAAACCAAAAAATGCAACAACGGGCGCGCCGGAAACGGCGCGCCTTGTTTCGACCTAAAACGATATTCGATTGCCTTTTTCAACAGTTTTGTCGTAAAATGTGGATAATACTGAGCGGGATGAAAAGAATCCTGCTTGTTTCACATCGACGGGCAAACAATCGGCAACGCTTTGCCGAGAGAGAGGATGCTCCCTATATGTATGAACTTCCTGTTTCCCTATTGCTGGGATATCTGATTGGGTGCGTCAATCCTGCGTGGATCATCTCCCGATACAAAAAGAGAGAATTGCGGCGGGAGGGCACGAAAAACCTCGGCGCAACCAACGTCTATTTAACCATCGGTAAATTCGTCGGCGTGTTCGTAATGCTGCTGGACATCGGAAAGGCATTCTTTGCCGTTGTCATCGCCCGGGCGCTCTTTCCGCTGCTCCCGTACGCGGGAGTCCTCGCAGGCGCAGCGGTCATGCTGGGGCATATGTTCCCGTTCACACTCGGCTTTCGTGGCGGAAAGGGCTCGTCCTGTCTTGCGGGTGTGGTTCTGGCGCTGGACAGCGAGCTGTTTCTCGCTTTGTTGCTGATCGGCATCGTCATCGCCTTTTTCGTCAACTATCCCTGGGCTTTGCCCGTTTCTGCAGCAGGATTGTTCCCGCTCGCTTACGGACTGGCAACGCAGAGCAGCATGAACCTTGCAATTCTGCTGTTTCCGTGCGTGTGCTTAATTTTAAAACATGCTGAGAACTATCGCCGGGCGCGCGAAGGCACGGAACCGACGATTCGCGGTTACTGGAAAAAATCGCAGCATTGATAAAATCGTCCGCAGTTGATGCCTGCCATACGCATCATTGCCTTTTTCCACAGTTCTATCGTAAAATGTGGATAACACAGTGCATATTCGGAGGCGGCTTTCATGATTCACATCTACTGCGGAGACGGCAAGGGCAAGACCACGGCGGCATTGGGGCTGATCCTGCGGCATATTGGCACTGGCGGAAGCGCCGCGCTGGCGCAGTTTCTCAAAAGCACACCGACGGGCGAACTCGCCGCGCTGGAACGGCTCGGTGTGCCTGTCTACCGCAACGACCTGCCGCACGGGTTTTTCCCGAACATGACCGACGAGATGAAGGAAGCAGTGCGCGCGATGCATGATCGCACGCTCGCGGAGGCGGCGCGGATCGCCCGGTCGGGCGAATGTTCGCTTCTTGTGCTGGACGAACTCAACCCTGCGCTCTCGCTGGGTTTGATTGACCGGGATGCGGTGCTCTCTCTGCTGGACGACCACGGCAATGCCGAGCTGGTCATCACCGGGCGCGACCCAGACGCGGAACTGCTCGCGCGGGCGGATTACATCACGGAGATGAAGCTCGTGAAGCACCCGTATGAAAAGGGCGTGAAAGCGCGCAAGGGGATTGAGTATTAGGATTGTTTCACGGGAAACAAAAAAGAGAATCCAGCTGGATTCTCTTTTTTTTCTGTATTAAGTCGTTTATTTTTCATAAATCGGATAGTAGATATTTCCCCGCCGCTCAACGCGCACTATGTTTCCGGCATGGTCGGCTTCGTTTTCGATCTGTTCCGCCAACTCCGCCCGCGTTTCCGTCGTCAGCTTCGTTTGCTCGTTTTTGATCCCCTTGTCCGCCTTAAGCCAGGTTTTGTAGTCCCTGCAGTCCCCGTCGCAAAAGGGATACAGCGTTCCTTCGATCCCAGCGGCGTACAACCCGACCAGAAACGGCTGAAACGAATAGCGGCAGAGCAGAAACCGGCCGCGGCGAAATGCGCCCTGGTCCAGCGCGGGCTTGAACACGTCAAACAAAATGTCTCTGGCAGAGGTCATGACGTAGAACGCGCCGCCGGATTGCAGCACCGCCGCGCCAATCTCCCTGATCACGCAGTCTCTGCATGGCGCGGGCATATGTTCCGCATCTTTCAGGTAACTGTTTTCGAGGTATCTGCACCCGTGCAGGTCGCCTTTGGACGGGCAGCGGTTCTCCGTCGGTTTCAGGCAGAACCCGACGCCGGTGATCCGCGCGTGCTGATCTGCCGTCGTTTTGCCGGTTGAGCCGGTCGAGACGGAACCGTCCGCCGCGGCGGCTGCGCGCCGGGCGAGCCGGGCAGCGCGGAGCGTTTTGAGCGGATGCGGCAGCGCGACATGCCGGATGAACGACCAACCGTATCCGGTGAACAGGCTGCGCAGCGCAAATCCGGTCATGCTTCCACCCTCACTTTCGCAGCGCGGCAAGAATATGCGGGATGAAGATGACGCCCGCGACGATCGCAGAAAACACGGAAGCCGTCAGCACCGCGCCCGCCGCGAGGTCTTTGACCGTTCCAGCCGTTTTGTTGTATCCGGGTTCAACCAGATCCGTCCACTTCTCAATTGCCGTATTGAATATTTCCAGAGAGAGCACACCGCCGGAGCAGATGATCAGCGCGATCCACTCCGTTTCCGACACGTCAAACAAGAATCCGAACGCGACAACCAACAGCAGGCATCCGGTCATCACCTTCAGGTTCCGTCCGGCCAGAAACGCCTTTTTGATGCCGGACGCCGCATAGACAAAGGATTTGAAAAAGCGATTTTTCATTCTTTTCCCCCTGTTTTTGTCACGGGTCGTTTGGGGCAAGCGTAAATCACGGTCAGCCCAAGTCGTCCGCAATCATCTTGTTGAGCTCTTTGTTGTCGCCCGGCGCGGCGTGCGTCTTTTTATAATGCCGCCTGCAAAGCGCAAAGATGATCAGCTGAATCACGACCGGCAGGTAAACAAGCCCGATCTTCAAAATCAGCGCGATCAGACCGGTGCGCCCATACTGCAACAGAAACGAGCCATACCCCGCAACCGAGGCAAACGCTTTTGACACATTGAGCAGGATGAACGTGCTGGAGAGGAGAAAACTGAAGGCGGGAATGATGATGCCCCAGCCCCAGTTTTTGTTTCTTGACAGGAAAAACTCCAGTACAAAGCCTGCAATCAGCAACGCCAATAAAACCGTGACCTTACTCATGCGTCCGCCTCCCTGCTTTCTTTATACGCGCTGATGAGTTTCTTGGCTACATCGAGCTCAACCTTCTCGTCAATCGCCAGCCGTTTGACCAGGCCGATGAAGGCGTCGTCCTCCGCTTTGTCGGCCAACTGTATCTTCTGTATCAATCGGTCGAGCCGCAGCCGCACGGTCGGATAAGAGACGTCGTAGACTTTCGCGATCTCTTTGAGGGAACCGGAAGCCAAAATAAACTTTTTGATGAAGTTGCTGTCCTCTGCGTCCAGCTCGGTAATCCAGTTTGATTCATATGCCATGCAATCGCCCTCCTTACAGGCGCATTGTATGATATGTTTACTGATATGTCAATAAAAATATTGATATTATTAATATTATGTTTAATATTATTAAAAAGAACGTCGTTTGACATCCTGCTGCAACATGCCGTCAAACCGCGTCAAAAACGCGATTTTTTCGCCTATACACCCAGGCGATAGTTCTCGATATCCCGATATTCCCCGAACTTCACGCCCACCTCGCGGATGGTTCCGCAGAACTCGAAGCCGAATTTCTCGTGCAGCTTGCGGCTGGCCTCGTTGCCCGCGGTGATGACGGAGACGACAGTGTGTGTGCGCTCGTCCGCTTTTGCGTCCTCGAGGATAAACGCCATGAGCTCGGTTGCCGCGCCGCGTTTGCGGAAATCCGGCGCGATATAGATCGAGAGTTCGACCGTGGAGCGAAACGCCTCCTTCTCCCGGTAGGAGGACAGGCTGGCGTAGCCCGCGACGCTGCCGTCGATCTCGGCGACATAGAGCGGGTGGTTCTCAACGTTGTGATGATCGAACCACGCCTGCCACTGCGCGAGCGAGCGCGGGGTTAAATCCAGCGTGGCAACGCCGTATTCCACCTCGTAATTATAGATGTACAGCAGCGCCTGCAGATCTGTTAGCTCCGCTTTGCGAATCAGCATACGGTACGCCTCTTTTTCTCTGATTTCACGTGTGTTTTATTATATTGAATCAAGAAGCTTTTTACAAATAAAAAGCTTCTCGCAGCAGAGAAGCTAATACGTTATCATGTGAAGTTGTTGTGTTTACGTTTCGTTCAGGAAAAGTAAGTGATCCGGCTGGAGGGCGAAACCCTGAGCCGCAGCATGCCCTCGATGCGCTCGTAGGGGATGCAGCCGACGCTCTCGAGCCGGCTGTCATACATCTCCTCGCGGTTGTCCCCGAGCAAAAAGACGCATCCGGCGGGCACCTCGACAGGCGCCATGTCGCCGACATAGTTGACGGCGTAGCTGCTCTCGTCGAGCGGGATGCTGTTGATGAACACGCGGCCTTCCACGAGTTCCACCGTCTCTCCCGGCATGCCGACGATGCGCTTGATGAAGAGCCCCTCACCGGTGCGGAAAAGCACGATATCACCGCGCTCCGGCGCGCGCAGAAATTTTGAGAACCGGTCGCAGAGAACGACCTCTCCGCTCGTGAGCGCGGGCGCCATGCTCTCGTCCACAATGCGCGTTGGAAACAGCCAGACGAAGAAGACGATGCAGAGCACGGCGAGCGTGACGAGCGCGGAAAAAAGCCACCCGATCCGCCTTGCGTTTCTGTATGTCCGCGCGCGCCCTTCGGTGCGGCGTCGTTTTCTGGCTTCGCTCAAGGGTACGTCACCCCGGAAAATGATTCAAACGCGTTGAACGGATACACGATCGCAACGACGCGGCCCACAATCTTTGCATACGGAATCGGTCCGACGGAGGGATTGCGGCTGTCCTTGCTGCCGTTGCGATTGTCGCCGACGACATAGACCTCCCGCGTGCCGACGGTGACGGGCGCAGAATCGCCGATGATCATACCGTTCCAATACGGGTTTTCGTCGAGCTGCGCGCCGTCGATAAAGATCGCGCCGTCCTTGACCTCCACCGTCTCGTCGGGCAGGCCGATGACGCGCTTGACGCAGCTTTCGGTATATCCGGGATAGAAGCAGATGACGATATCACCGCGCGCCGGATCCCGTACCCAGTATGTCATCTTCTCAACGAGCATCTCCTGCCGGTGCAGGAGCGTCGGCACCATCGAGTCGCCGTCCACGAGGATCGGCTCGGCGATAAACGAGCGGATCGCCAATGCGACGAGCACGACGACGGCGATATACAACAAAAACTCCACGTTCCGGTAGGAACGAGAGCCATGCATGTTTTCATATTGTTCTTCGGCGCGATCGCGCAGATATCGAATCTGGCTCTGCGTAAATGTTCTACGCTTCACTCGGCTGTTCCCGTCTGGCAAGAATCTTCTTGCCCATGCGCACAAAATCCGCGCGGTCAAGCATCACGATGCGGCCGCAGTGGTTGCACTTGATCTTTACATCCGCACCCACACGGATAATCGTCCACTCGTTGAATCCGCACGCGTGCGGTTTTTTCATGAGCACCACGTCGCCCAGGTCGAATTCGGCAATCATTCCGTATCGTCCGCCAGGTTCTGTGTGTATCGGTAAACGTCGTAACTCGGCACGGCCGGCGGAATATAGCTGTAGAGAATCTCCAGCAGCTTGATCGGCGCTTCCTCATGCAGCAGGTGTCCTGCGTTGCGGATGAGGTAATACCGTCCGGCACGGAGGATGCTCTGAAAATAAACGCTGCCCGACGGCGGATGCCAAACGTCGTTTTTGCCCCAGAGGACGAGCACCTCGTGCTCCACGGGCAAAAGCCCCTCGGCAATGCGCTCCTGATCATAGTTGCGCAGCGCATACATCAGCGCCTCTCTGGCAAGGCCGTCCGAAACCGGCTCGTAATACTGCTTGACCACAAAGTCGTCCACCATCGACGGATCGGCATAGCACTCCGCTAGCATCTTTCGAACGTCGTTGGCGGTATAGAGGTTTCGCGCAAAGGTCGCCAGCAGCGGCTTTTGCATGTTGTGGATCAGGGACGGCATATGCTCCGTAATTCCGCCCGGCGAGATGGCAACGCAGTTTGCCACGCGCTTTGGATAGAGCGAAAGGAACCTGAGCATGTACATCGCGCCGATGGAAAAGCCCAGCACATGCACGGACTTGATGTTGAGCGCGTCGAGAAACGCATTGAACACGAAGGCAAAATCGTCCGCGGTGTACGAAAACGTATCCGGCCGGGACGAGTAGCCGTGTCCGGGCAGGTCGATGGCGATCACACGGTAGTTGTCGGAGAGTTCCGCAAATACGTTTCGCCAGGTATAGAGCGATTGGCCGAGTGAGTGGATCAGCAGCAGCGGTTCGCCAACGCCAGCCTCAAGGTAGTGGATGCGGATAACTTCGCTTTCCTCATCCTCCCCTGTCTGGGGAAGGGTGATTTCGGCGAATTCCCCTACCTTTTCGGAGTTTATGAATAACTGACTTTGCAGCGATTCTCCCACGGGCAAAATTCCCCCGATTACTACAATATTCTTAATCTATTTTAACCTCTGGTATGGTCGTTTGCAATCAAACGGGCTGTTTGTCACAGATTGTTAACCCATTGGGCCGCTATTTCGGGATTTTTCATGGTCATGTGGGGAAAACCTTCCGTTTTTACGGGTTTGTTCTGTAATATACGGTTTTTTCCAAGAAACAGCCGACGACGTATTAGAATAATGGCTGTTTTACTGCTTCTATGTGTTTATAATAAGAACGGTTGTCGGACCTTGTTTCGCAATCACGTCGCTTCCGGGGCTGGGTTTCGGCGATTTCGAGCCTTTTTTACGCACCCGTCGACGCCTCAATAACCCGCTGTACCTGATCCTGCGCCGCAGAGGCACAGCGCCGCGCGCAGCCGAAAGCTCGCTTGTAAATCGACGTTATTTTTGCTATGATGATGTTTAATACAGGGGGTATGTCGTGATGGATCAACTACAATCGGTTTGGGCGGCCGCGAGAGAAAATATCCGTCCTCAAATGACGGGGCTTTCGTTCCACGCCTGGATCGACGTAATCGTTCCGCTCGCGCTCCAAAAGGACGTTATGATCCTTGAGGTACCGACGCTGGATATCCAGAAAACCCTCGAGGATTTTTATATTGAAAATCTGCGGGACGCGGTCAAGACCGCGAACGAGACCATTTTGGACATCAAGATCGTCCTGCCGGAAGACAGGGATATCTATGTAAACCCCGTCAGCGCGGAGCCGATCAACGTCTTCGCACTCAATCCGAAATATACATTCGAAACATTCGTCGTCGGCGGATCGAACCACTTTGCGCACGCCGCGTCGCTCGCGGTTGCGCAGAACCCGGCCGCGGCCTATAACCCGCTGTTTCTGTATGGCGGCGTGGGACTGGGCAAGACGCACCTGATGCACGCCATCGGCCACATGGTCAAAGAAAACGATCCCGCCACACGGGTTATGTACGTCACCAGCGAAACGTTTACCAACGAGCTCATCACGGCGATTCAGATGGACAAGCGACTCGAGTTTCGCAAGCGCTACCGCAATGTGGACGTGCTGCTCATTGACGACGTGCAGTTCATCGCCAAAAAACAGTCCGTGCAGGAGGAGTTTTTCAACACCTTCAACACCCTGCACAACGCCAACAAACAGATCATCATCAGTTCCGACCGCCCGCCCAAGGAGATCTCCAGTCTGGAAGAGCGCCTGCGCTCCCGGTTTGAGTGGGGGTTGATTGCGGACATCCAGCCGCCGGACATCGAAACACGCATCGCGATTTTGAGAAACCGCGCCAGGCTCGATAATCTGGACGTAGACGACGAGATCATTCAGTTCATCGCAGAACACGTGGTAAGCAACATCCGCGAGCTGGAGGGATCCTTAACCCGCGTGGTGGCCTATTCACAGCTGCGCCGCCGCCCGCTGACGCTGGAGCTCACCATCGAGGCGCTGCGCGACCTGCTGCCGGACGTGCGGAAAAAGGAAATCACGCCGCAGATCATCAAAAGCATGGTCGCGGAATACTATTCCATTCCCGTGGAGAGCCTGCTCTCCGAGCGGAGGGACCGCGAAATCGTTTTGCCGCGACAGGTGGCGATGTATCTTTGCCACGATATGCTCGGCATTCCCTATAAGCGCATCAGCACGCTGTTTGACAAGAACGACCACACGACCGCGATCAACGCCTGCAAGCGTGTGGAAGACATGATCAACGCGGAAGGATCGTTTTCATCCGTCATTGAGGACATAAAAAAGAGGATGATGTAGTTTTCCACAATTTGTGGACGCGCGTTGTGGATGCGTTGTGGATCGTGTGGAGGACATGGATAACGTGGATAACAGCGGATGAAAAGAGCTTGTTATCCACAAGGCACTCCACCGTAAAAACTGAGGATCTTTTGACAAAACAGGTGATATCCACACTAGTCGCACCCCACTACTACTCCTACTTCTGTTATACAGTATCAATACTACGCTATCTATTGCGCGAATCTGTGGATAACATGGCAATCCTCAAACGACGAAGGATGCTCACGCCTGACAGACAAACGCCTGATCTCGATTACTGGTCTTAAAAAACAGACCAGATGATTTTATTCATATGCTTCTTATTCTGTATGATGAGAAAGGAAGACAGAACATGCATTTTTACATTGACTCGAAAGAACTGACACAAGGTGTTCATTCCGTCATCAAAGCATTACCCGTCCGCACGACGATGCCGATTCTGGAAGGCATCTTATTGGAAGCGACGAAAGACGGCATTAAGCTTAAGTGTTCGGATCTGATGCTGCAAAAGGAATGCCTGCTGCCGGCTACGGTAGAAGAGGAAGGCTTTGCCATCGTGCCCGGCAAGCTGTTTTCCGAGATCGTAAGAAAACTGCCGGAATCGATTGCAGAGGTATCGCTCAACGGAAAAGCGCTGGATATCTCCTGCGGCCGCGCCAAGAGCACGCTGCAGTGTATTGAAGCAACGGAAGAATTTCCGGAAATGCGTTTTTCGGGAGAAACCTTCACGGTCAAGATGGATCACGCGGACTGTCGGGATATGATCAATCAAACCGTGTTTGCCACCGCGCAGGATGACAGTAAACCGATTCTCACCGGCGTTCTCATGGAACTCGGAGAAGAGATCACCATTGTCGCGACGGACGCGTTTCAGTTTGCAAAGAGATCGATGCCGTTAAAGAGCCCGGTTCCCGAGCGCAGCATCGTCATCCCCGGAAAGTCCATGGCGGAGATTTCCCGCATGATGGATGAGACACAGGAGGATGTTGAGCTGACGTTCACCAAAACGCATGTGTCCGTCAACATCAAGCATTCGCGCCTTGTTGCGCGGCTGCTCGACGGGGATTACATCAAGTATAGAAATATTCTTCCAAAAGACCATACCACGCGCGTGATGATCGACAAAGCCGAACTCACGGAGAGCATCGACCGCGCGCAGTTGATGGCGCGGGAAGGCAACAACAACATCGTCATGAAGTTCCATGACAACAAGCTCACGATCAGCGCAAACAGCTTTATCGGAAAAATCAACGAGGAGATGGACGCGCAGATCAACGGGGAGGATATCGACATCGCATTCAATCCGCGCTTCTTTATGAATGTGCTCAAGAATATTCCGGATGAAAAGGTCTATTTGGACTTTACAACGAGCATCAGCCCTTGCGTGATACGCCCGGCAAAGACGGAAGGATTCTATTATCTGATCGTACCCGTAAGAATCTATTCCAACTTCTGATTGATTTAAAATAATGAAGAGACGCGAAAGCGTCTCTTTTTTATACTTAGCTGTTGTTATGATGTTTCACGTGAAACAATGAAACGATGAAAAAAAGCTTGTTATTTATTATTAAAGAGGTGCAGCGCTAATGTTTCACGTGAAACATTGAAGACAGGCGTGAATTAAAAAAGACAGAACAACACGTAAAACATGTTTCACGTGAAACATTGAATCACCTCCCTGATTCTGTTAGAATGACCATAGCGGTTTTAACGCAGAAAATTAAACCATTGACTGATGAAATCAGAGAAATATCGGAGGATATACCGGATTATGAAGATCGTAGCGGTAGCCAATCAAAAGGGCGGCGTCGGCAAAACGACCACCGCAGTCAACCTGAGCGCATGCCTTGCCGAGCAGGGAAAGCGCGTTCTTTTGGTGGACGCGGATCCGCAGGGAAACAGCACCAGCGGGCTGGGCGTCAGAAAAGACGGCGACGCGAAGTCCGTTTACGACGTTTTAATCAACGACGTTTCTGTTGAAGAAGCGACGCGGGACACGATGATTCCAACCTTGAGATTGCTGCCCGCGCATATTTCGCTCGCCGGTGCGGAGGTTGAGCTGGTGAATATGTTGGCGCGTGAACAGGTGCTCAAGCGCGCGCTCGGCGCAATCGACGGCGCGTATGACTATGTGTTTATCGACTGCCCGCCTTCTCTGGGGCTATTAACGCTCAACGCGTTGACCGCGGCGAACACGCTGCTGGTACCGATTCAGTGTGAGTTCTACGCACTCGAAGGGCTGAGTCTGCTGATGAACACGGTGAAACTCGTTCGAAAGAGCCTCAATCCAAATCTGGACGTCGAGGGTGTGGTGCTCACGATGTTCGACTCGCGCACGAATCTCTCCATGCAGGTTGTTGAGGAAGTGAAAAAATTCTTCAAAAATAAAGTCTACGATACGATCATCCCCAGGAGCGTTCGTCTCGGCGAAGCGCCATCCTACGGGTTACCGATTTCACTCTACGCGCCCAACAGCGCGGGATCGACGGCATACACCGCGCTCGCCTCGGAGATGATCGACAAGGAGTGCAAATAATGGCCGCGCAGAAAAAGGGCCTCGGCAGAGGGTTGGACGCGCTGCTCGATCCGTACTCCGTTTCGGTTGAAGAGAGTGAAAAATCCGGCCTCGGCGTTTTGACCGTCAACGTGCGGGAGATCGACACCAACGCATTGCAGCCGCGCAAGCAGTTTGACGAGACGTCTTTGCAGGAGCTGGCGGATTCCATTCGCACACACGGCATCGTGCAGCCGTTGATCGTTAAGCAAAAAGGCAGCCGCTATATGATCATCGCGGGCGAGCGTCGCTTTCGCGCCGCGCGGCTCGCAGGATTGTCGGACGTGCCCGTTCTTGTAACGGATTATGACGAGGCGCAGATTCACGAGGTGTCGCTCATCGAAAACATCCAGCGCGAGAACCTCAACCCAATTGAGGAAGCCGCGGCGATCCGTTTTCTGATGAAGCAGCACGACATGACGCAGGAGGAAGTCTCCGGGCGTCTTGGTAAGAGCCGGCCTGCGATTGCCAACTCGCTACGGCTTTTGCAGCTGCCGGAGAGCGTTGTCGACATGCTGAGAAACGGAATTCTTTCCGCCGGGCACGGGCGCGCGCTCGCCGGGCTGACGGATGGGCATCAGATCGAACAGCTGGCAAAGGAGTGCGCCGAGCGGGCCTACTCCGTCCGCATACTGGAAGAGCGGGTCAAAGCCCTCTCCGAGAAAAAGAAACCGGCTGCAAAGGCGAAGAAGGCAAAGCCTTCCCTGCCCGCCGAGTTGCAGCGGCTGGAGGAATCCTTCCGCGAGTCGCTCGGGACAAAGGTCTCCCTCGCCGGCAGCGCCACGCGCGGAAAGATCACAATCGAGTACTACAACCGCGAAGATCTCGAGCGGGTGTATGATAAAATAGCGGGAAGAGAATAAAAATTCGGCGATCATGCCGTAAGCGGGACAGAAAACAAGAAAAGAGCTTTTTTAGCTCTTTTTTTTTCATATGAATCATTCAAAAAATATACTTTTCTTTTTCATGAAAACAGCTTGATATTGTGTTATGATAAGTTTAATTTATAATTTGGAGCGCAAGTAATGCGTCATAACAGTAAAATCGTAAGAATCATCATAGTACTCTCCTTATTGTTGTTTTTGCTTTACATCTTTATTTTTGTCTCCAGCCTCATGGCTGAAGCTGCCGGAACAAGTCGTATGGACAGCCCATATGGCGTTGATTTCGGCGTATATTATACCGCAGGACGCATGGTTCTCTCCGGCGAGTCCGACCGGATATTCGATATTGCCGCGCATCATGCCGCACTAGAAGAGGTGCTGCAACGCCAGCTTCCGTTCTATCTGCCCTGGCTCTACCCTCCCGTCTTTCTGCTGGCAATCGTGCCGTTCTGCTTTGTTCCGTTTACGACGGCTCTTGTGCTGTGGCTGGTCGTTACGTTTCTGCTTGCGCTATTCGCGTTGTATAAACTGTTGCCAAAGCATAAGGGACTTGCGTTTGTGATCTGCGGGTTTCCGGGTTTTCTGATGAACCTGCGCTGGGGACAGAACGGGTTTCTCAGCACGGCGCTGCTCGGCTTTGGCATATTCTTTCTGGAGGGTAATCCGGTGCTGGCGGGGCTGATGTTCGGCCTTCTGGTTTACAAACCGCAGATGGCTGTGTTCCCCCTTATCATTCTGCTGCTGTCAAAAAAGTGGCGCGTTTTAAAATGGACCGTGGTCTTTGCCGCTCTCGGCGTGGTTGTCTCCGGTGTTCTGTTCGGCTTTGACCTGTGGGTACGGTTCTTCCAGTCGTTCTTCTCCTCGACGGCGGGGCTCCTCTGCGACAATGGCATGTCGCTGGCTCCCATACAGCCATCCTTTTACAGCGCGCTTCGCCTGGCCGGGCTGAACGATACCGTCAGCTATCTATTGCAGGCGATGCTGGGGATATTGGCTGCCTTCGCCGTATGGCGGGTTTGGAAAAAGACGGACCGGATGGCGCTCAGAGGAAGCGCGCTCGTTCTGGGGATATTCCTGTTTAACCCGTACTTTTTGCAGTATGATCTGATGCTTTTGAGCATACCGCTCGTTCTGCTCTTATACGATTTTCTGGAGTATGGCGCCCGACCGCACGAGATCGCTCTGCTGTTTTTGCTCTGGCTGCTGCCGCTGCTGGATATGAATCTCGTGGAGAAGATCGGGTTTCATATCTGCCCGGTTTTGCTGGTGCTGGTTTTGCTGATGATGTTTTTCAGGGCAAAAAGCGGTGATCGAATAAAGAACACAGTACCTGACTTGACGCCCGGGCAATAAAAAAAAGAACCTGCTTTCATAGCAGGTTCTTTTGATTCAGAGCTCAGGTTATTTCGTAATCACCGTGCCGGCTTTGCCGTGGAGCGCGTCGACGGCTTTGTCGAGCGAGGTGATGATGGCGCGGCGTCCCGGTTTGCTGGCCGCGAACTTGACCGCCGCGAGAATCTTCGGCAGCATGGAGCCGGGTGCAAAGTGCTTCTCGGCGATATACTGCTCCGCTTCCGCAATCGTGATGGCGGAGAGCCGCTTCTCGTCCGGCTTGCCGTAGTTGAGGCAAACTTGCTCAACGGCGGTGAGGATGAGCAGCGCGTCCGCATCCAGATCCTCGGCGAGGCGCTCGGAAGCAAGGTCCTTGTCGATGACCGCCGCGGTGCCGGAGAGATCTCCGCTCTCGTCCTTGATGACGGGGATGCCGCCGCCGCCGACGGTGATGACGACAAAACCGCCTTGAATGAGGCACTTGACTTCGGGCAGTTCTACGATCTCGACCGGCATCGGCGAGGCGACGACGCGACGCCAGCCGCGGCCTGCGTCTTCCTTGACCGCATAGCCTTTTTCAGCCTGCAAGCGCTTTGCCTCTTCCTCGCTGTAAAACGGGCCGATGGGTTTGGACGGTGCGTCAAACGCCTTGTCGTTCTTGTCCACGACCACCTGGGTCACCACGGTTGCAACGCCGGTGTGGTTTCCGCGTGCGCGCAGCGCCTTGGCCAGGCCCTGCTGCATATGGTAGCCGATCATTCCCTGACTCATGGCGCCGCATACGTCAAACGGCATCGCAGGGGTCACGTCGACGGAGTGTTCGTTCTGCAGAACGATGCGTCCGACCTGCGGACCGTTGCCATGCGCGAGGATGACCTGGTAGCCTTTTTCAATGATATCCGCGATGAAGACGGACGTTTTTTCGACCACCGCGAGTTGGGCTTCGGCCGTTGCCGGGCCTTTTCCTTCTTGCAGCGCGTTTCCGCCGAGAGCAATCACCAGTTTTTCCATGGGTTCCTCCAAAGCTCAAAATTATGAAGATTTACAAAAATAACTTTAGCATGCGCGTATTCGCTTGTCAATTCATTCCTTAACAAATAAACAAACATATCAAAGCCGCATATGAAATGAAACTTGCAGAATCACACGATGCAAAATCAGCGATATGCGCGTAAAAGCATTACAGTTGTGAAAAAAAGAAAAACAAACGGAATTATGCTTACATTTTGGGCTGAAACAGGATATGAATCCAAGAAAACGGATGCTGTTTTTGCAGGAAAAAGAATTCAAAAATTCATATTTGCGAAAAATTCTTTCGCGCAACGGTTCTTCTGCGCAGCAGAGCGCGGCGACGGGAGCGCGCATAACAAATCCGGATTTAACGCCGATATGCACAGCTCCTGCGGCGGCGGCGCTTCTTGACTTACGACCGTGTTTCCGATAGACTAATAACGTTATGCAGAGAGAGTGGTATGAGATAAAAGGCGGTCGCAGGCTCGAAGGAACCGTGACCATCAGCGGCGCGAAAAACGCCGCTGTTGCCATCATACCTGCGGCGGTCCTCGCGGGCGAAACCTGCGTTTTGGAAAATCTGCCGCATATACAGGACGTCGAGAGCCTCAAGGAAATCCTGGAGGAGCTTGGCGTTTCCGTCGATTATACAGCGGGCGACTGCATGCGCATCGACTCGCGCACGCTCACGACCACAAAGGCGCTCAGCGAGGCGGTCAGCAGCATGCGCGCCTCGTACTATCTGCTCGGCGCGCTGCTCGGTCGTTTCCACGAGGTGGAGCTTGCGCTCCCCGGCGGCTGCGTCATCGGCGCGCGCCCGATCGACCAGCACATCAAAGGCATGCGCGCGCTCGGCGCGGAGGTGGAGCTCGACAACGAGCAGAACATCGTTCGCGCGCGGGCGGACCGGCTCGTCGGCGCGGAGATCTATTTCGACGTCGTCAGCGTTGGAGCAACGATCAACGTGATGCTCGCGGCCTGCATGGCAGAGGGAAACACGGTGCTTTGCAATGTGGCAAAGGAACCGCACGTCGTCGACGTTGCCAACTTCCTCAATATGATGGGTGCCTCGGTCAAGGGCGCGGGCACGGACGTCATCCGCATCAGTGGCAGGCCGCGCCTGCACGGCTGCGGCTATGCCATCATTCCCGACCAGATCGAAACGGGAACGTTCATGATCGCCGCCGCCGCAACCATGGGCGACGTGATCATCAAAAACGTGATCCCGACACATATGGAAGCCATTTCGGCGAAGCTGATGGAGAGCGGCGCCCGCGTGATCGAGGGCGACGACGGGCGGGAGTTTTACATCCGCGTGATCATGGAAGACCGTCCGCGCGCCATCAACGTTAAAACGCTTCCCTATCCCGGCTTCCCGACCGACATGCAGCAGCCGATGGTGGCGTATCTCTGCGCGTCTTCGGGCATATCCACGATCAACGAGACCATCTTTGAAAACCGTTTCAACCATGTGCGCGAGCTGCGCCGCATGGGCGCGTCCATCAGCCTCAAGAACAGCACAACGGCAAAGGTCAAGGGAATCAGCGCCCTGCGCGGCGCGGAGATCTACGCGACCGACCTGCGCGCCGGTGCGTCGCTGATTGTTGCGGGCCTCGCCGCCAGCGGGACCACATGTGTCCACAACATTCAGTTCATCGATCGCGGGTATGAATATCTGGACAAGAAGCTGACCGCGCTGGGTGCGGACATTAAAAGAAAGACAAAATAAGATCTCTCTGAAACAACCCGGAAATGATATAAAACCGAAAAAAACCGGCAGCTCTCGATTCGAGAGCTTTTTATTTGGAGAAAATGATGTTCTGCAGGATGCCATACGGAAAGAATCACCCTGCGTGGTAATTAAAATTGTATATACTTTTACGTAATACGATGGCTAAACGTGAATATTCATCGATTCATGCGAAAAATATCGACTTATGCACAGCCAAAAACGTGAAAAAAACGCGATATGTGGATAACATGGTGGACAGTGTGGATAACCGGATGTGGATAAGTCATACAGTTTTTATGAATACCGGAAACGCATAAGTGCCTTTCACACATGGTAAACCGCTCAAAAAACATAATTTTTTGCAGGATAAGATGCATTGGAGGCAGTATTCTTCAGACCAGAGACGCAGCTCGGCGCATTTTATCCGCCGGCATCACCGGCGGCAACCGATGCCGGCGCAAACGGGTCTCTGGCAAAAACTCCGTTTTTTGGCTATACTGTATCTAACGCCGCAACCGATCTGCGGCGGGAAAGGAACCGACCAGACATGCGCTTGTTTATCGCCATTCCCCTGCCTCCGGATATCATTCGCGCCGCGGTTGGCGCACGCGCCGCACTGGAGGCGCAAGGCGCAAGCGGCAGGTTCGTTCCGCGGGAAAACTATCATATTACGCTGCACTATCTGGGAGAGACGGACGCGCTGGGCGACATCGCGGATGCGATGCGTGACGCGGTGCGGGACATCAAACCCTTCGTGCTGCGGCTGCGAGAATACAGCTCGTTCAAATCGGACGGGGCGCACACGGGATTCATCAAGGTCACCTGCGATGGGGACGAGCTGGATCGGCTCTACGAATCGCTTGAATCGGCGCTTTGGGACCGCGGGTTTTCCAAAAACCGCGGGCGGCTCTCTCCGCACATCACGCTCGGGCGAAAGATCACGGGCGACGAGGGCTTTGTCCTCCCGCCGCAGAAAGCCGCGTTTACCGCAAACACCGTTGCGCTCTACGAGAGCCGGAGCGAAAGAGGACAGATGCGCTACACGCCGCTGTATAAGGAGATGCTGCTGTGAACGGCGCGCTTCATCTGATTCTCGGGCGCGCGGGCACGGGTAAAACCGGGCGCATCGTCGCCGCGCTCAAAGCGCACCGCGACGCGGGCGAGCGCGCGATCCTGCTCGTGCCGGAGCAATATACATACGAAGCCGAGCGGCTGCTGGCGGAAGCGCTGGAGGGGCTCATCGGCATACAGGTGTTCAGTTTTGACCGCCTGACGGAGCGCGTGCTCTCCCTTTCGGGAAAGACGCGCCCGTTTTTATCCGCGGAAGGATACCGCATGGTGATCCGCCGCGCGATCGATCGCAAAAAAGACGAACTCAAGATCTTTTCCCGCGCCGTGGAAACCGCGGGGTTTGCCGAGGAGGCGCAAACGATCTTTCGCGACATCAAGCGCGCGGGGCTGACGCCGGACGCGCTTGACGCGCTGATCGTCCGCCTGCCGGAGGACGCGCCGCTGACCGGGAAACTCAGCGACCTGTCCATCCTCTACCGTGAGACGGAAGCATATCTTGCCGAGCGATACATCAGCCTCGACGATGCGCATAACGAAGCGGCAAAATTACTGCCGGAGTCGTTCGTCGCGGGGCTGCCCGTCTATATCGACGGGTTAGACCGGCCGAACCGTCAGGTGCTTGAGCTCGTTGAAACCATGCTGCGCATCTGTCCGCGCGTGAGCGTCACGCTCCGCATCGACTGCCGGCAGAGTACGGACGACGAGCTGTTTGAACCCGAACGCGAGCTGCTGCATCAGCTCAACGAAGCGGCAGAGCGTGCCTCGGCAGTCGTTACGCAAGAACGCCTCTGTGAGCAGACGGACAAAATCGGCCCGCTCATGCGGCATATCGAACGAAACCTGTTTGCCTACCCTTCCGAAATCTATCAGGGGGAGGCAACAGAGCTGACGATCTTTGGCGCGAGTTCGCGCCGCGCGGAGACGGAAGCGCTGGCGGAAGCCATCCTTTCGTTTGCGCGGGACAAAGGCGTGCGCTATCGCGAGATGGCGGTGATCGTCTCCGACCTCGACGCATACGCCGGGCTCATCCGCCGCTCTTGCGAGCGAAGGGGTATTCCCATCTTCCTCGACCGCACGCGCCCGCTGACGGGGCACGCGGCTGCAGACGCGGCGCTGAGCTGCCTGCGATTTGTGGCGAACGGATATCCGGCTGCGGAGCTGCTCAAATACATCAAGAGCGGATACGCCGGGTGTGATGAACAGGACGCGGAGGAACTCGACCTCTATCTCCGGCGGACGGGCGTGCGCGGCAGCGCGCTGCTCAAGCCGTTTACCCGCGCGAATCCGAGCGAGGGCGCGGAGCGGGCGCGCGCTAGCGTCGCTCCCGCGCTAGAACAGCTCAGCCGCGGGCTTGCGCGCGCGAGCGTCGGCGCGCAGGTGAAGGCGTTTTATGAGTTTCTATCGCAGATTGAGCTCCAGCAGCAGCTGGAAAGCCGCGCGGAAACGCTCCGCGAGGCAGGGCGGCTGCCGGAGATGCAGGAGCACGCGCAGGTTTGGAATCTGCTCGTGTCTCTGCTCGACCAGCTGGACGAGATCTTGGGCGAGCTCAAAGTTGGGCGCGCGGGATTTTTACGCCTGTTTGAGGAAGGGATGCGCGGCGCCAGCATCGGCGTGGTGCCCGGCACGGCGGATCAGGGCGTGGTTGGCGACGCGGTGCGCACGCGCAGCCGCAGAGTGCGCGCGCTGTTCGTCGTCGGCGCAAACGAAGGCCTCCTTCCCCGCCCGCAGCTAAACGACGGGTTGCTGGACGACGCGGAGATCGGCCTGCTCAAAAAGGAAGGCGCGCCGATTCGAAAAACCGCCGCGGAACTCTCCGCAACCGACCGGCTCGACCTCTACACCGCGATCAGCAAGGCGGACGAACATCTCTTTGTGAGCTATGCCTATGGAGACGGCGGCGGCGAGCTTTCGCCTAGCCCCTTGGTGGAGCGGCTCAAAACCCTCTGTCCCGCCTGCGTGGAACAAAGCGATATCGAATTGAGCGATGCCCTGCCGGACTGCGTTGCCGAAGCGCTGACGACAACGGCGACCGACCTGCGGCGGTTTCGCAGCGACGGGTTCTGCCCGGCGCGCCTGCCCGCGCTCGTCGAATGGCTGACCCGGCAGGATGGCACGCGGGAGCTGACGATGCGCATGATCGAGGAAAGCGCGGCGCGGAACCTGCCGCTCGCGCTGCCGCGCGAACAGGCGCGCGCGCTCTACGGCAAAACCATCCCGATGAGCGCAAGCCGGCTGGAGAGCTTCAACAACTGTCCGTTTCAGCATTTTATCAAATACGGCCTTCGCGCGGAGGAAACGCGCGTTTTTTCCGAGCGCGCAACCGACCTCGGTGAATTTTACCACGCCGCGCTGGAGGCATTTGTGCGCGCCGTCAACGAAAGCGGCGCCGCCTGGAAACTGCTTTCGGACAAGGAAGCGCTCGATTTTTTGGGCGGGGTGCTGCCGGGTGTGATCGAGAGGCACAACTTCGGCATCTTCGCGGAAAACGAGCGCGCGCGGGCGACGCTGTTTCTGCTGGTGGAGACGCTGCAGCAGAGCGTGCTCGCAATCGTGAGCCAAATTCGCGCGGGCAGCTTTTCGCCGGTGCAGACCGAGCTGCGCTTCGGCTCAGGCGAGCCGTTTCCGCCCATCCGGCTGCGGCTGGCGGACGGCAGCGAGGCGCTCATCGGCGGAAAGATCGACCGGGTCGACCGCGCCGTCACCGGCGGGCGGGAGCTGCTGCGCATCGTGGACTACAAGACAGGCGGCAAGGACTTTGACTTTACCGAGCTGCTGCAGGGGCTATCGCTCCAACTGCCGCTCTATCTGATGGCGGCGGCGGAGCACGCCGAGACGCGCGCGGGCATGTATTATATGCCGATTTCGCAGCCGGTCGTTTCCGACGCGGAAGAGGATATCGAAGAGAAAGTGACCGAAGCGTTCCGCCTCAAGGGGTTGACCTTGCGGGATGCGGCGGTCGTCAAAGCAGGCGACAACCTGCTCGACGGCGGAAAATCCTCCGTGCTGCACAATGTCAAACAAACCGGCGAGGACGAATACGAAGGAAACGTATGCTCGCGTTTCGAGATGGAAGCGTTGCTGAACGCCGCGCATCGAACATCGGAGCAGACATTCGCGCGGATGCTGGAGGGAGACATGGAGGCCTCGCCCGCCGCACGGAAGCGGCGGAAAACGGCCTGCGACTACTGCGACTATCAGAGCGTTTGCCGCTTTGACCCGAAAAAGCCGGGTTATCGCGTGCGCTACAGCAAATCCATCGGGCAGGACGCGTTCTTTCGCCTGATCGAAGGAGGTGAGGCCGGTGCAATGGACGAGTGAACAGAGACTCGCCATCGAACGCGAAGGAAACCTGATCGTCTCCGCGGCGGCTGGCGCGGGTAAAACCGCTGTGCTGACCGAGCGCATCGTGTCCCGCATCCGCGCGGGCGCGCCGGTGGAGAGCCTGCTGGTGCTGACCTTTACACGCGCCGCAGCGGCGGAGATGAAAGGGCGCATCGCAAAGCGGCTCAACGTGCTGGCGGACGAATCAAAATCGAACGACGAAACACGCTGGCTGCGCCGTCAGGCGCGCAGCGTTGACAACGCGGACATCTCAACGATACACGCGTTCTGCGGGCGTGTCATCCGGCGGCACTATCCCGCGCTTGGCCTCCCCGCGCGGGCGCGCACGGCGGACGAGATGGAAAGCGCCGCGCTGATTGAAACCGTGCGGGATGCACTGCTGACCGAACTCTCCGTCGGCGAGGATGAAGATTATCGCGCCGTGCTCGCGGCGTTCGGCAGCGAACAGGCGGCCTGGGACGCGATCATTTCGGCCTATCGCTTTACGCGCGCGGAACCGGAGCCGCAGGCCTGGCTGACGGCGGCCGCCGAACGCTATGGAGACGAAGATGCAATCGGGCGGATCATGACGGACGCGGTGGAATTCTGCAAAGAAGAACTCACGCTGGCGATGGAAGCGATTGTAAACGAACGGGACGCGCTCCCGCCGGAGTTCGAGAAAGCGATCTCAACGATCGACGACGAGCTTTCGCGCTATCGCGCGATGCTGATGAGTAAAACATACGGCTGGTATCGGGACGCACTCGAGAGCATGGAATACGGGCGGTTGACCTTTCCGCGCGGAACGCCGGAGGAAGAAAGCGCCCCGGTGAAAGACGCGCGGAACGCGGGAAAAGATCTGATCAAAGAACAAAAGAAGCGCTTTTCCCGAACCGAAGCGGAGCAGATTGCCGTGCTGTGGCGTTCCGGCGCGGCGGTGCGCGCGCTCTGCGCGCTTGTGCAGCGGTTTGAAGCGGCCTATTCAAACGCCAAGCGCGAAAAGAACATCGTAGACTACGACGACATGGAGCACTTTGCCCTGCTGGCATTGGGCAGGGACGAGATTGCGAAGGAATACCGCGAGAAGTTCCGCTGGATCGCCGTGGACGAATATCAGGACAGCAACCGCGTGCAGGAGGCGATATTGGGCCGTATTTCGCGCGGCGACAACCTGTTTTTCGTTGGCGACGTCAAGCAGAGCATCTACCGCTTCCGGCAGGCGGAGCCGGGTCTGTTTTTGCAAAAGCTTGTGGACTTTTCCGGCGATAGCGGGCTTAGGGTCGACCTTTCGAGCAACTTCCGCTCGTCGGGCGAGGTGCTCTCCGCGGTAAACGAAACATTTGAAGCAATTCTGTCGGAACCCTCCGGTGACATCGACTATGACGAACGCGCGCGACTGTACTGCGGCGTTGAGCAACCGGAAGGATGCGCCGAGATGCACATCATCCGAAAAGAGCGCGCCGACACCGAGGACGAAGACGACGCGCTGGAGGACGCCGCGGACATGGAGCTCGAAGCGCGCCTCATCGCCAAACGCATCCACGAGATCATCAAGACAGAGCAGTATACCGCCGCAGGGCCCGGCGAAGCGCGGCCATATCGATATGGCGACTTTGCAATTTTGCTGCGCGCAAAAACGGAGGCGCAGGCGCTCTCCCAAACGCTCTCGCTGGAAGGGATTCCGAACTATACGCAATCCAGCGGAGGATATTTCGATGCCATCGAGGTGCAGATTTTCAGAAACCTGCTCTCGCTGATCGACAACCGCAGGCAGGACGTTCCGTTGATCTCTGTGCTCTGCTCCAGCATCGGTTCGTTTACCTTTGAGGAGCTGGCGAAGATCCGCGCTGCGCGGAAAAACGGCGCGTTCTACGAGGCGTTTTTCGACTATTCCGATGGGGATGGCGCGCTGGCCGAACGGGCAAAGGCGTTTCTGGACAGGCTTTCGCAATACCGCGCGGAGAGCAGGCTTGTTTCGGTTGAGGAGCTCATCGGAAAACTGCTGGATGAAACAGGGTTTTACGAGGAGATGGGCGCCGGCGTCAACGGCGACCAGCGGCAGGCAAACCTCAACGCGCTGCTCGACAAGGCGCATGCCTTCGAGAGCGCGGGATCGCGCGGGGTCTGGAACTTTTTGCAGCATCTTGAGCTGGCAAAGAACAACGCGGACATCGGCGCGGCGCAGACCGTCGCCGCGGACGTCGTGCGCATTCTGACGATTCATAAATCTAAGGGGCTGGAGTTTCCCGTTGTGTTCGTCGCGGGCTTAGGCAAGCAGTTTAACCGCATGGACGTGAGCAACAGCCTGCAGATGCACGCCAAATACGGCATGGCGCTGCGGTTTATCGACCGCGAAGGCGCTCAGCGGGTCAAGCGGGACACGCTCGCGCGGGTCATCCTCTCCCAGCGGGTGAAACGCGAGCAGCTCGCCGAGGAGATGCGCATTCTCTATGTCGCCATGACGCGCGCCAAGAGAAAACTCATCCTCACCGCCTGTATCGGAAAGCCGGACGAACGGCTGCTGTCTTCCCCGCGCACGCCGACCGCATGGCAGGTGATCAAGAGCTCCCGGCCGGCCTACTGGCTGATGATGGGCGCCAGAAAACACATCACGCTTTCCATCGAGAACCGGGAAGCGTATCTATTCGCCGCGCCGGAACAGGCGCAAATTGAGCTGCCGCCGTTTGACCCGGCGGTGCTGGAGGCAATCGAAACCCGGCTGGGCTGGCAGTATGCGCACGCGGAGGCGGCGCGGATTGCGGCAAAGGCGGCGGTCAGCCGCGTCGTGCGCGGCGAGCGCGCGCCGGAGTTCTCAAAGCCCGCGTTTCTCGGCGCGGAGTCGAGCGCGGCGTTTGCGGGCACGGCAACACACGCGGCGATGCAGTATCTGCCGCTCGAGGGTGCGATGGACGCACCTCAGGTTTCGGCATATCTTGCCTCGCTCACACAGAGCGGGAGGATCACGCCAGAACAGGCCGACGCGGCGGACGCGGAGGCGATCGCCTGGTTTACAAAAGAGCCGTTGTTTGAGCGCATGAAAAACGCCGCGCGGCTGGAGCGCGAGCTGCCGTTTTCCTATCCGGTGGACGCGCAGCTGCTTTACGGCGTCGCCGCGGACGAGCGGGTGCTGCTGCAGGGCGTGCTGGACGCATGCTTCCTCGAAGACGGTGCTTGGACGATTGTGGACTACAAAACCAACCGGGTTCGTCCGGGCGAGGGCGCGCGGGACGCCGCGGCGCGCCACGCGGAACAGCTGCGACTCTACGCCGCGGCGCTCGAGTCGCTCACCGGGCAGCGGGTCAAAGAAACGCTCGTGGTGCTGCTTTCGCACCGCGCGGTCGAGCAGATTTCATAATTTGCTTTAAAAAAAGCGAATTTGCGCTTGACGAATCAATTGTTTTCATATAGCATAATAACAGTAACGGTTACTATATAAAACAATCAATGGTTTTATCTAAGATGTTCCGGGTTAGCTCGGCTGAATAAAAAAGCAAAGACGAAAGGGTTCGGACTTATGCGATATTCACACCAGAGGGAACGGATTTTCCGCGCGGTTTCGGAGCGCTGCGATCATCCGACCGCCAACATGATCTACGAGCAGCTCAAGCTGGAAATGCCGCGCCTGAGCCTCGGAACGGTCTACCGCAACCTCAATCAACTATCGGACGCAGGCAGGCTCAAAAAAATCCCGCTTGCGGACGGCAGCTGCCGCTTCGACAAGACGAAGGAGTCACACTCCCATATCGTCTGCGATCAATGCGGCGCGGTTGCGGATGTGTATTTACCCTCGTTCGAACCGTTTGAGCGGGAGATTTCAACGGAGACCGGCTATGAGCTGCGCTCCTACGACGTTGTGCTGCGCGGCGTATGCAAAAGCTGCCTTGAGCACAAAAAAGACTGCGTCGCGTCTTAACCGGCGCGCGAAAGAGCGAATCCATCGGGCGCGGCCCGGTTAAAATGTAATTTATACGAGGAGGTACGATACTATGGAACTCAAAGGAAGCAAGACGGAAAAGAACCTGCAGGACGCGTTTGCGGGCGAATCTCAGGCAAGGAACAAGTACACCTATTTTGCATCGGCGGCCAAGAAAGCCGGTTTTGAACAGATTTCAGCCATTTTTGCCGAGACGGCGGAGAACGAGAAAGAGCATGCGAAGCTCTGGTTCAAGGCGCTGCACGGCGGCGCGGTCCCCGGCGTGGAAGAAGCGCTGCAGATGGCGGCCGAGGGTGAGCACTACGAGTGGACCGACATGTATAAGCGCATGTCCGAGGAAGCGAAAGAAGAAGGCTTCGACAAGCTCGCGTATCAGTTCGCGGCGGTTGCCGAAATCGAGAAGAGCCACGAAGAGCGCTACAACCAGCTCGCCAAGAACATCAAGGACGGCGTCGTATTCCAGCGCGAAGGCAAAGTCGTCTGGCAGTGCCGCAACTGCGGATACCTCTACGAAGGCGAGAAAGCGCCGGATGTCTGCCCGGTATGCGCGCATCCGCTTGCATACTTCGAACTGCGTAAGGTCAACTACTGATCCCTCTCAGCATTGGCCGGACGCGAAGAAGAATCTCCGCCGTCCGGCCGGTACAGCAACTCCATGCTGTTGATACAGGCGGCGGGCCGCGTGATGCGCGGACCGTCGCTTTGTGTTTGTAAAACAAATACAGAAACGGGATGGAAAAATCCGTAAAAATGCGGTAAACTGTCTTTTGTTAGCACTCTCGTGCGTCTGATGCTAAAAGTTCACAGTCTTGTGGTCGAGATGTTACATTGAACGGCGGCGCGCCGATTGCGCGAAAACCGATCTGCCGTTATACTGAATTTACAGTCTGCATGATGGGACGGGTATAACCGAACCAGCATGCGGACGAACGGAATACTAACCCAAAGAAACAATCAGGGGGCTGAAATTGCCGTTTGCCCCTGATGGAGGTGAAACAGAATGGATCTGCATGGAATCGTCACGCTGCCCGTGATCCCGCTGCGCGGTATCGCGGTTTTGCCGAACGAAGTAATGCATTGCGATATCGGAAGGAAAAAGACGCTCTCCGCGATGGAACAGGCGCTTTCGGACGAGGGGTTCGCATTCTTTGTTGCGCAGAAAAACGCAAAAGTCGTGGATGTTACGCCGGAGGATCTCTATCCGGTCGGCACGATCTGCCGGATCCGGCAGGTCTTCCGTATTCAGAATGATACGGTGCATCTTCTTGTAACCGGTGTTGCGCGCGCGAGAATCGCGGGCGTCATTTCGGAAAATCCGCACTATACAGCGCAGCTTGAGGTGCTGACGGATGTCGAGCCGGACGAATACACCGTGGAGGCGCTGCGCCGCAGACTCAGCGAGGGCTTTATCGAGCACGCGGGTCAGCGCGACCGCCTGACACAGGATCAGAAAGACGCCGTGCTGGCGCAGCCGACGCTCTCGGAACTCACGGACTCCGTTGCGCAGCATGTGGTCAGCAAGCTCGAGGACAAGCAAAAGCTCATCGAGCAGGCGGATCTCGTATCCCGCGCGGCAAACCTCCTTGGTATCATCGAAAACGAACTGCTGGTCATGCAGGTGGACCGCCGCATCGCGGGGAAGATCAAGGCCGCCGTGGAGCGCAACCAGAAGGAGTTTGTGCTGCGTGAGCAGCTCAAAGCCGTTCAGGAAGAGCTCGGCGAAGGCGACGACGACGTGCTGGAAGAATATCGCAGCCGTGCGGAGAAAAAAGATCTGCCGCAGGAGGTGCGAAAAGCGCTCAACAAGCAGCTCGACCGCTTTGCTTCGCTGCCGGGCGGCTCCCACGAGGCGCCAATGGCGCAGGCATATATCGAGCTCATTCTCGACTTGCCCTGGTCGGAGCAGACGGTGGACAACCTCGACCTCAAACATGCGCGAGAAGTGCTCGACCGCGACCACTATGGCATGGACAAGGTCAAGACCCGCATCATCGAGACGCTGGCCGTCCAGCGGCTGACGAACAATCCGCAGGGACAGATTCTCTGTCTCGTCGGCCCTCCGGGCGTCGGCAAAACGTCGATCGTGCGCGGCATCGCGGAGGCGATGGGACGCAAGTTCGTCCGCATGAGCCTCGGCGGCGTACACGACGAAGCGGAGATTCGCGGACACCGGCGCACCTACATCGGCGCGCAGCCGGGCCGCGTGATCGAGGCCATGCGCAAGGCGGGAACGGTCAACCCGATCCTGCTGTTTGACGAAATCGACAAACTCGGCAAGGATATGCGCGGCGATCCGTCCAGTGCGATGCTCGAGGTGCTCGACGGCGCCCAGAACTTCGCGTTTGCGGACCACTTCCTGGAACTGCCCTACGACCTGAGCAAGGCCATGATGATCACGACCGCCAACGACGCGGGCTCGATCCCGCGGCCGCTGCTGGATCGCATGGAGCTCATCGAGGTGCCCAGCTATCTCTTCGACGAGAAGATCGAAATCGCCCGCTGCCATCTGGTTCCCAAACAAACGGAAAAACACGGGCTGAAAAAAGGAAACCTGCGTATCTCCGATACCGCGCTCGGCATCCTCATCGGCGGGTACACCCGCGAGGCGGGCGTGCGTGAACTCGAACGCGTGATCGCGAGCGTCTGCCGCAAGGCCGCCTGCGAGCTGGCGGAGGGAAAATCCCGCCTGACGCTGACGGAGACGCGCATCACCGACTGGCTCGGGCCGCAGAAGTTTAAAAAGACGGAACCGCTCCGCCCCGATACGGTCGGCGTGGTGACGGGGCTTGCCTGGACGAGCGTCGGCGGCGAAACGCTGGAAGTGGAGAGCGCGGCGGTGCCCGGCAAGGGCGTGCTGCAGCTCACAGGTCAGCTCGGCGACGTCATGCAGGAGTCCGCCAAGGCGGCGATGACCTATGTGCGCTCCAACAGCGCGCGGTTTGGCATTGAGCCGAGCTTCCTCGAAACGCTGGACGTGCACATCCATGTGCCGGAAGGCGCCGTGCCCAAGGACGGCCCGTCCGCGGGCGTCGCAATGGCGACGGCGCTGGTCTCCGCGTTTACCGGAATCCCGGTCAAGAGCACGGTCGCCATGACCGGCGAAGTAACGCTGCGCGGGCGCGTGCTCCCCATCGGCGGATTGCGCGAGAAGCTGCTCGCCGCGGTGCGCGCGGGTGTGGAACGCGTCGTGCTGCCAAAGGCCAACCGGGAGGATCTCTTCGACGTCCCGGCGGACATCAAGGCCGCGTTGAAGATCGACTACGCGGAAACGGTGGACGACGTGCTCAACGTTGCGCTCACCATGCACCCGCATACAAAAGAACCCCGGCTGCCTCTGCCGGGATTGGATACGGCACATGAAGCAGTTCGCCATTAATCAAGCTTCATTTCTCACGAGCGTGGGGCAGGGTCAGGACTACCCTGCCCCGTTGCCGTGCGAAATCGCGGTGGTCGGGCGCAGCAACGTCGGCAAAAGCAGCCTCATCAACTGCCTGGCCAACAACCAGAAACTTGCCAGAATCTCACAAACGCCAGGCAAGACGCGGCTGGTCAACTATTTTTTGCTCAACAATTCGTTTTACCTCGTCGACCTGCCGGGCTATGGCTATGCCAAGCGCAGCAAGAGCGAGCAGAAGGACTGGGGCGATTTCATCGGCGGCTATGTATCGAGCGGCAGGCCCAAGCACCTGTTTTTGCTCCTCGACATACGGCATGCGCCGTCCGCGGAGGATCGGCAGATGTTCCAGTGGACCGTCTATTCCGGCGTTCCGTTTACGCTGATTGCGACCAAAGCCGATAAAATTGCAAAATCCCAACGCGCCATTGCGGCGAACAAGGTTGCAAAGCAGCTCGGCGCGCCGCCGTCTGCCATCCCGTTTTCAGCGCAGGAAAAGACGGGAAAAGACAAGCTGGTTGAGCGGATCGGGCAGATTGTTGCCGACTGCGAACAGCAGGCGGAGCAAGCGGCGCCGGATGACATTTTTTCCGAAGAATAACGCCGCTGCAGTGCGCGAGAAAAAGCGCGGCGGCGGCAAATTATTCCACTGATATTTTTTGCTTGACAGGTATACAAAACTTTAGCATAATACCTTTCGTAACGTTTTGTATCGAAGGCAGGGCGAATCATATGGCATTGCACAAGTGCCCGAAATGTGAATTGAACTATATTCGCGAAGAGGACGTATACTGCGAAGTATGCAAGCGCGAAATGAAGCGTGCCCTGTCGCGCGGCGCGCGCACGGAAGAGCGCGAGGACGAGGTCGTTCTCTGCTCCGAGTGCGGCGAAAAGCCGGCTGCACGCGGCGGCGAACTTTGCCATGCTTGTCTGAAGGAAAAGAAACGGCAAGTCGTTCTGGAGAGCGCGGCTGCGCTGGACGATGACGACGAGTATGACGAAGACAGCCTGCTGGAAGATGAGGATGAGGACGACTCCGACGAGGAGTGAAGTCCGCGCGAAGCGCGGCGAATAGGAGAGAGGAGCGGCAGGATGCATCTATACGCCATTGCGGACCTGCACCTTTCGTTCACCTCGGATAAACCCATGGACGTGTTCGGCGAAGCCTGGCAGGAGCACGCGGAAAAATTGGAGCGGAACTGGCGCGAAACGATCGGACAGGACGATCTCGTGCTGATTCCCGGCGATATCAGTTGGGCAATGCAGCTTTCCGCCGCGTTGCCCGATCTTTCGTTTATCGGCGCGCTGCCAGGCAAAAAGATACTGCTCAAGGGCAATCACGATTATTGGTGGAGCGCCATAGGGCGCGTGCGCGCCGCGCTGCCGGAGGGCATGCGCGCGCTGCAGAACGATTCGTTTAGGGAAGACGGCTTCAGCATCTGCGGCACGCGCGGCTGGCTCTGCCCGGGCAGCTCGAACTTTACGGCGGAAGACGAGAAGATCTATAAACGGGAGCTGGACCGGCTCACGCTGTCGATCCGCTCGCTGCCGCCGGAGGCGACGAACAAGATCGCCATGCTGCACTATCCGCCGTTTTCGGACAAGGACCGCGGGAGCGGCTTTACCGAACTGCTGGAGCAGGCAGGCATAGGTACCGTCGTCTACGGGCATCTGCACGGGGACGCAAACCGCAACGCTTTTGAAGGCGAGAAAAACGGAATCGTCTATCACTGCGTCGCGGCAGACAAGCTGGACTTTATGCCGAAGCGAATTTTCTGATCGGGACAGCATAAAAAAACACCCGCCGTACGGCGGGTGTTTTTGCGCGCTAAAAAAGGTTCCGGGATTGTTAAGGGCCGCTGCCCTTAACCCGTAGATTCCGGCTGCGCCGGTTCAACCGGCGTAACGGAGCGCCCGGAACGGGCGGGTTCGCTGTGCGTTTTGCCGCCCGGGAGCCCGAAGGGCGAGAGGCAAAACGTAGTTACCCGTCAAAAAAACCAGTTTTTTTAACGGCTAAAAACACCCGCCATATGGCGGGTGTTTTTATTGTGTCAGGATGCGTCTTTTTGTTCACACCGCACCAGCAGGCGGTTTGTGCCGTTGTTCCGGCAGGTCATCAGCGTCAGCCCTGCGGGGCCGTGATAGCTGTCCAGCGCGCTGAACGCGTCCGGCGCGATGCTCTTGACCTGATAGACTTCGTAGCGCACGCGCTCGCCGGTCTTAGCGTTGGTGAGGTAGAGCTCGTCTCCGACTTCGATATTCTTGAGATTACCGAAGTGCGCGCCGCTCTTGTAGTTGTGGCCGATGATCACGAGGTTGCCCTTTTCGTTCGGCATCGGTCCTTTGTAGCGGCAGACGGAGATCTTGAGCAGATTGTAGGACCATTTTCCGATGATCGGCAGTTCGGTGTCAAACCGCGGGATTTCGAGAATCCCGATGACGCCGTCCTCGCCGGTGGCTTTGATGATCCGCGCAATCGTCTCGTCGAGCTTGTTCACCTCCGGCTCGTCCGGCTGAACATACTCTCCGCTTTCGGATGCGGTCGTGACCGATCCGTCGTCAACGAGGTGCTGGTTTGCGCTCAGCGCCGCGTCAGCGTCTGCTTCGGCGCTGGTTTGTTCCAGGCTTTCGTCCGTCGGTTCCGGGGTGTCGGTCGCGGCGGGCTCTTCAGTGGCAGCGGGTGCTGCCGTGACTACAGGGGAAGCCGTCGGCCTGGTCTTATAGGCTTCCAGCAGTGCATTGGCATTGTTCTCGGCTGCTTCGCCTTCGAAGAGCCGGATTCCGAGGAGAACCAGAGCCGCCGCGCCAAGCAGGATTGCGGTCAATCCGAGAATGCGAATTGCGCGCAGCTCATTTCGATTTTTTTGTATGACCTTCTGGTGTTCGCCGCGCAGTGCCAGCGCATTGCTTTTCTCTGTGCGCTTACGCCGCCGCGCGTTTTTTACGGATGCCATACCATACTCCCGCGGCGATCAGCAGCGCTGCGCCCAAGCCGCCAAAGACATAGACAAGCGTCATATCCTGGCCGGTTTGCGGCAACGAGCTCAGGCCGGTAATATAGATGGTGGTATAGACCCTGTTGTCCGAGTCGTCATTGATCCAGGCATAGAGGCGCGTGCCGCTCGTGGGAGTGTTATAGCGGGCGTACAGCTGGATCTGCGCAACACCGTCCGTCATGACGGCGCGGTCATCGTTGAGCGCCGCGCTGGAGAGCGAGAGGTAAGAGGAAGACCAGCTCCAGTGCGCCGTGCTGGTGTCGTCGTTCACGACGGTGCCGTTGGCTTCATGCAGCGTGAGCGTGTAGTCGCCGTAACGGTCCGAGTTGTTGAGCGAGGTATCGCCTGTCAGCGTCAGATAGCGCTGGGTGCGCACTTCGATGGTTGCCGTACGGGAGGCGGTGTATGTACCCGCGCCGGCAATCGTCGCCGTGATGGTGGTCGTTGCGTTCACGCCGGTGGCGTTGGAAAGGAACGTCGCGTTGCTGATCAGCGAAGAACCGCTGACGCTCAGAGATGTCGGCGCGACGGTCAGCGAACCGGCGGTCGGGTTCGAGTTGCCCCAGGAAACGGTGGACGCGGCGGTAACCAGTTCTCCGCCGTAATCAACCGTCAGCAGAACGCCTGCGGATGTGCTCGCGGACGTGATGTTCTGCGAAGCTGGCGTCAGGGTGATGATCGGGCTGACGGTCACGGTGCAGGTCTTGGTCTGCACGTCGCCGCTGGCGGGTGTGTTCGTCGCCGTGATGATGGCCGTTCCGCCGCCAATTGCAGTCACGAGTCCGGTGTTGGGATCAACCGAGGCAACGGTGGCTCCTTTATCGGAAGCCCAGGTTGTTGTGCTGCCGGAGGAGATGTTGCCGACGGTTAGCGTGTGGGTCGATCCGCCCGTGAGCGCCAGTGTGGAGCTGCTGATCGTCATCGCGGTCACGGTGATGGTCACGCTGTCCGTGTATGGTGTTCCGGGAGCGGCATCATCCGTCGCCGTCACGGTGACAAGGGCGGTTGTGCCGGGTTTGAGGCCGGTGACCGTCGTCGCTTGCGTATTGGTGCTCGAGAGCGAGACGTTCGTGCCGGATTGGGTGAGAGCCCATGAATACGTCATGCTCCCGTCCGGTGTTCCGGTTAACGCAGCGGTGAGATCAACTGTCCCGCCTACCGGGATGGTATAGCTCTGGCCGGCGCCCGGTGTAATGGTGACGCCGGAAATGGCCGCCAATGCCGTGCCCGGCACGCCTACAACGGTAAATGCGAGCGCAAGCATGGTCAGCACAGCTGCCGCTTTGTAAAGCAGGGTCTTCTTCATTTGATATTCCTCCTTCATCATTGGAGCACGCGATAGGATCAAAATTGTCATAGCTTGGAATGATACCATCATACGAATCCGTCAATATAATGTCAACAATCGTACATGATCGTTTTCCGTTTCTTAACCGGAATGTAACGAATTAGTCGATATTGCCCTGAAATGTATAGACGTTTGATCATTTTTGGGTGGTTTTGAGGTGCTTGACACGCTGAACCGTAAAAAAGTCTATGCTGGTACGGAATCAACGGTAAAACGTATTTCCGCCGATGAATTCGCGCAGCAGCGACGTCGGCGGGATCTCGTCCTCGACGTTTGCCTCGACAAAATAGTTGAGGAATTTAACGATGGAGCGCGCCTCGTCAAAATACTGGCTCTCCGGCTGCACGGCGCTGAGCAGCGGGAAGATATGCTTCTTGAGCACGGCGGGTTCGTAGATGAGTGTGCTGTTGAAGATGGCGTCCGCATCCTCCTGGAACGGGAAGATCCATTTTTTCTCGCCCGCGCGGACGCTCTCCCACATGGAGAGCGTTTTTTCAATGGACGCGCCGCGCGTCTCATAGTCCCGCACCATGCGTCGCAGCAGACGCAGATAGGTGGTCGGCACGCGGTTGTGGTCGTCCAGGTTGAGCGTGGTCAGCGCGGAGACATAGAGCCGGAAGATCAGCGATTTGTCCACCGTGTCCGACAAGAGCTGCGGGTTGAGCCCGTGGATGCCCTCGATAACGAGCTGCGTGTTTTCGCTCATTTGAACATGCTTTCCGGAAGCGGAGCGCCGCTGGTGGACAAAGTCGTACACCGGCAGGTCGACCGCCTCCCCGTTGAGCAGGCGGGTTAGGTCCTCCTGAAACTGCGGAACGTCGATGGTTGCGATGTCCTCGAGATCGACCGTTCCATCCGGTCCGGGGATGAGCATGTCCCGGTTGAGGTAATAGTTGTCGAGTGAAACGAGAATCGGCGATTTGCCATGCACGCGCAGCTGTGTGCAGAGCCGGTTTGCGCTGGTCGTCTTGCCGCTGCTGGAAGGACCGGCAATCATGATGGCGCGCGCGCCGCGCTCGACAATCTCGTCCGCCAGCTGGGCAAAGCGTTTCTCGTGGAGCGCTTCGTTGACCCGGATCAGCGTGCGGATGCCGTTGCTGAGCACCATGTCGTTGAGGTCGGCAACCGTGCCGCAGTGCATGAGTTTGCCCCATTCCTCGCTCTCGAAAAATACGTCCGACAGCCGCGGCAGCGAAACGTGCGCCGCGGGGACGTTGGGGTCCTCGGCGGAAGGCCGCAGCAGCAGCAGGCCGCCCTTGTGCGCCTGCAGGTCGAAGACGCTGGCGTATCCGGTGGACGGCGCCATCTCGCCATAGAAATAGTCAACATAGTCGTCCTGCCGGTACACGTCGAAAAAGGAAAACTGGCGGTATTTGAGCAATCGCACCTTGTCCTCCTGCCCGTCGGCGGAGAAATAGTCGATTGCTTCGTCGATCTCGAGGCGCTTTCGCTCGAGCGTCAGGTCGGCTTCCACCACCTCGCACATGGAGGCTTTGATCCGTTCGATATCCGCCTCATTCAGCTGCGTGCCGTCGTCGATGGTTGAGAACAGCCCGGCGCCGACCGAATAGCTGACGCGGATGCGCGTTTTCGGGTAGAGCTTGCGCATGGTGAGCAGGAACACGAAGAGCATCGTCCGCTCATAGACGCGATGCCCCCTTGCCGAATCATAGCGAAGCAGGGTTACAACCCCGCCGGCCGCGCGCATGGCGCGCCGCAGCGTCACGCGCTGATCGGACGCCCTGCCCGCTTCGCGCAGGGGCACATAGTTGAGCGTAAACGTCTCGCCGGCGATATTTGCCGCGAGCGGGCGCGTGCGCAGATCATCGCTGTCCAGCCCGAGCCGGCGCACGATGTCGAGCAGGCTTTCTCCGCACTGCGCATCGGCGACAATTCCGTCTATGGTCAGTTTCATGCTGCAAGCCTCCTTTGCATCGAATCGTGAGTGTGTGCCGGACGCGGCGGGACGCTGTCTTCCGGCGGCGTCAGCCCCAGAGCAGGGACAGCGCCGGAACGATCTGCTTCTTACGCGAGATCACGCCCGGCAGGAACGCCGCGCCGTCCTTAATGGTAATGTTGAATGCATGCTCGACGGATTCCAGATCGCCAACGGCGATCAGCAGCGTGCCCTCTTTGAGCACATCCGTGAGCATGAGCAGCATCATATCGTAGCTGTGCTGCTGCATCTCCCGCTCCATGAGCGAGATAAACTCCGCTTTTTTCTGCCCGAGCGCCTCGGTGTCCAGAGAGGTGATCTGCGAGATACCGAGCGAATGGCCCGCGATCTGGAACTGCTTGAAATCTGCAAAATAAAGCTCTTCCATGCTGCCGCCGCCCGTCGAGGTAACGGAGAAGATCTCCTGACCGAGGGTTTCGAGCGTGACACCCGCGATCTTTGCCATGCGCTCCGCCATCGCCCTGTCAATGGACGTGCTGGTCGGCGACTTAAACACGATGGTGTCGCTCACGATCGCGGCGGCGAGCAGCCCCGCGAGTTTCTTGCTCGGCATGACGCCGCGCTCGAAATACATGCTTGTGATGATCGTGCAGGTGCTGCCGACGGGTTCGTTGCGCACGTAGACGGGCGCGTCCGTCTGCACCTCCGCGAGGCGATGATGGTCGATGATCTCCAGAATCTCCGCCTGCTCGAGCCCGGGCACGGACTGGTGCAGTTCGTTGTGGTCGACGAGCACGACCCGCTTGCGCTTGGGCCGCAGTAAGTGGAAGCGCGAGAGCGTGCCCACAACGCGGTCCTCGCTGTCGAGAATGGGATAACTGCGATAGCGGGATTTCAGCGTCGTCTCGCGCACGTCGTCCAGATAATCCTTCAGGTGGAAAGAAACGAGGTTTTCCTTGCGGCAGATGCGGGAGACCGGCACGGCCAGAAACGCCAGCCGCGAGGCGGCGTATGCGTCAAACGGCGTGGAGATCACGCAGGTGCGGCCGTTGCTTTTAATCAGCGTCTCGTCCACTGCGCTCTCGCAAACGATCAGCGCGGCGGCGCGGCGTTCCAGCGCGATGCGGATCACATCCGGCTGGTTGCCGCAGAGCACGACGCTGTCCTCGCTGATTTCTGGAAGCCCCGTGTGCGTCGGCAGCGCAACGACGAGCGAGCCGGAAACCTCCGTCTGCTCCGTTGCGGCGTCGATGAGCCGCCCGTCGAGACAGGCCAGGAGATTGAACAGCGGGATACCGTCGAGCAGGTTGCTGTTGATAAACCGCATGTCGTAGGTTGCGACCTCTTCCGGGGTGAGCATCCCGTAGAGCCGCCCGACCTCGTCGGTAACCGGAAGGGTCGGTACGCTGACGTCGTCGGAGACGATCGTCTGCCAGGCGTGATACACACTCACCGCCGCGGACAGGATCGGCGGCGTGTCGTAGTCCAGGTCCGCAACCTGGGTGCGGACGGTGTGCAGCATCTTTGGCGAGGGAAAGTCGAATTTTTTGAGCAGCATCTCCGTCTGGTCGCTGAGCTCTCCGATGCGGGCGGCGATATAGGAACGCTCGCCCAGCGCGTTTTTCAGCATGGCGTAGGAGATAGATGCTACGATGGAGTCCGTATCCGGGTTTCTGTGCCCTGTTATGTAGATGGGTTCCATTCGTCCTCCGATCACCCGCCTCACGGCGGTTGGTTGTGTATCTATTTTAGTCGTTGTTGCTTGTCTTTACAAGCAAACGAATGTAAAAGCGAAGCAAACTATGCCGCAGCAATCAAAAAAAGGCGGGGAGTACCCGCCTGAGAAAACTGTCGTTTCAGCGCTCGTTTCCGACAAAGAAGAGCGCGATGGTGCCCGGGCCGGAGTGTGCGCCGACGCTCGTGCCGATCATATCGACGATGACCGCCATCTGCGGATACTTCTCCTTGACCAACCCGGCGACGTATTGGGCGTCCGCAATCGCGTCGCAGTGCCCGATGAACACGGTGTCGCATGCGTCGGGGTCTACCGTCTTCTCCATGTGATCGAACAGCGCGCGCAGGGATTTTTTTCTGCCCTGCACTTTTTCCGTTGCAACGAGGAACCCCTCGTTGTCCACATGCATGACGGGCTTGATGTTGAGGATGGTGGCAATGGCCGCCGTCGCGCCGCTGACGCGTCCGCCGCGCTTGAGGTAGACAAGGTCTTCCACGGTGAACCAGTGCACAAATCTGAGCTTGTTGTCCTCAACCCATTTTGCGAGTTCTTCCACACCCAGATCCTTCTTGCGGGCGGCGTAGTAGACGATAAGCCCCTCGCCGAGCGACGCGCAGAGCGAATCGATCACGATGATCTTACGCTCGGGATACTTTTCCCGGAGTTCTTCGGCGGCGCTGAACGCGGACTGCACCGTGCCGGAGAGTTTGGAGGAAAAGCCGATATAGAGCACGTCCCCGCCTTCTTTGAGCACGGGTTCGAACGCTTCGATAAAGGTGTAGCTGTTGACCTGCGCGGTGATGGCCTCCACGCCCGCGCGCATGTTCTCGTAAAATGTTTCAATCGGCATGTCCGACCGGCCGGGGATATAGAAGTACTCCTTCTCCTGCATGGTAAAGGCCATGGGCAATACGGTGACGTTCAGCTCTTCGGCGAATTTCGCCGGCAGATCGCTGGTTGCGTCGGTGAAAATGCGATAGCTCATTTTTTTGCCTCGTTTCCGCGCACCATAGTCGGTCACGCTGTATTTGTTGTTGGGATGTCGTGAATCGGGTGTAGTGAACAGATCATAAAAAGATGTCGTTTCTATTTTAACTTGGCAGGCGGTGCCTTGGCAAGCGTTTCGGCTTTCTACTATCGAAATACAAACAGCGCACGCGGTTTGCTGTTCGCAGTGGAGCGAATGTGGTATAATCGGCATCGCAAGTGCATTTTTGCCGATTTTGCGACAATTCTGCAAAGGATTATGCCGCGGGCGGCACCGGCTCTTATACCGTGTTATAATGTCGCTGCGCAACAGACCAAAACACGCTTTTTTAGCGAGGAGATATGAGATTATGAGAAAATTTATGTCCGTCACAATGGCGACCATCGCCTCCATCCTGCTGATCCTGATTCTGGTGTTTACCTCCATCGGGCTCGTCGTGGATGACCAGACGTTCATCAACAACGAGTTCACGAAGCTGGCCATCAGCGCGAAGATGGGCATCTCCAACACCGATTTGGTGACGTCTTTTGACCGGCTGGTGGATTATATGCAGGGTGACGCGGACAACATCAACATCGAGGTCACCATCGACGGCGAGAAGACGCAGATGTTCGACTACCCGCAGGAAGCCGAACACATGGCGGACGTGCGCCAGATCTACATGACGATTGAATCCTATCGGGACGTCGGCGTGCTGGTCATGCTCATCCTCTTCCTGTTCGCGGCGGTCATCCACTTCCGCAAGGCGCCGCAGTTCCTCGCGCAGGGGTATCTCTCCGGCTCCTTCGTGTTCCTGCTGATCTTCGGATTCCTCGGCACCTGGGCGGCGCTGGATTTCTCCAATTTCTGGACGTTCTTCCACCAGATGCTCTTCTGGAACGATTTGTGGCTCTTCGACGGAACGCAGAGCCGCATGATCAACATGCTGCCGGAGCAGATCTTTGCGGACATCATCGCGCGCGTCGGTCTCTATGCCGGCGCGGTCATTCTCGCGCTGATCGTGCTGAGCATCGTAGCGCTCGTTCTCTCCTCGGAGGGGCATAAGCGCCGCCGCGCAGTCGCGCTCGCCCGCAAGAAGGCGCGGGAGGATGCGGTTCTAGCCCGCCGCAAGGCGCACGCGGACGCAAAACGCACGCTCGAAGAAGAAAAACGCCTCGCGCAGAAGCGCGCCCGCGCTCAGGCGGCGAAAGCACGCAGGCAGGCCGAGGCGGAAGCATCGGCAGAAGAAGAACAGGAGCGCCTCCGCGAAGAGAAGCGCGCCAGGAAGCGCGCCGCTGCGGAAGCGGCCGCGGCGAATGCTGCCGCGCAGGAGCAACCGGTGCAGAAAAAAGCAAAGCCGGCGACGCGCGCCGCGCAGGAGAAACCCGCGCGGAAACGCCCCGCCAGAGCGCAGGAAAAGACCGCGGAAAAACCGCAGAGCAAAAAAGCGAACATCCACGACGACACTGGATTTTTGGACGACTGATCGATCGCCCGGCAACGGGCGCATCCATCCGGGACTGGGACTATGACACACTATGAACGCGCCGTGCAGGCAAAGCTCGATGAAATTATGCAAAAGCCGGCCGTGCGCATCCTCGCAATTGAAACCTCTTGCGACGAAACCGCCGCCGCCGTCGTGGAAAACGGCAGGCGGGTGCTCAGCAGCGCCGTGTATACGCAGATTCCCCTGCACGCGCCTTATGGCGGCGTCGTGCCGGAGATCGCCTCGCGCAGCCATGTGCAGAAGATCGGCCCGGTCGTGCGCCGCGCGCTCGACGAAGCAGGCGTAATGCTCGCCGAGCTGGACGCGGTCGCCGTCACAAACGGACCGGGCCTCGTCGGCGCGCTGCTCGTTGGGTTAAGCTATGCCAAAGGGCTGGCATACGCGTCCGGCCTGCCGTTTCTCGGGGTCAACCACATCGCCTCGCATATCGCGGCGAACTACATCAGCTTTCCCGAACTCGAACCGCCGTTTACCTGCCTTGTGGCGTCCGGCGGGCACAGCCATATCATCGTCGTTGAGGACTATGAGCGCTACCGCCTGATCGGGCGCACGCGGGACGACGCGGCGGGCGAAGCCTTCGACAAGGTCGCGCGCGTGCTCGGCCTGCCCTATCCCGGCGGACCGAATCTCGAAACACTCGCGCTGGAGGGGGACCCGAACCGCTATCGCTTCCATTCCGCGTTTAACGAAGGCGACGGATTCGACTTCAGCTTTTCCGGCATCAAAACCGCCGTTGTCAACCGCCTGCACAACGCCGAACAGGCAGGCGAAGGAATAGACCGTGCGGACCTCGCCGCGTCGTTTCAGAAAACCGTCGTGGACATCCTCGCGGACAAGACCGTCCGCGCGGCAAAGCTGCAGACGGGCGACGCCGGGCGAAAGATCGCGCTCGCGGGCGGCGTTTCCGCCAACGGCGCACTGCGCACCGCACTGAAAGCGCGCGCGGAACAAGCGGGCATCTCGTTCTATTGCCCCGACATGGCGTACTGCACGGACAATGCCGCCATGGTCGGCAGCGCGGCGTATGGCAAGCTCCTCAGCGGACAGACGGACGCGCTCTCGCTCAACGCGGTGCCGTATCTTTCCATCGAAACAGAACAAAAGCAAGCTCAATAGAGACACGATCGACAGCTAAAGAGCGGCGCGCGGCGGATGCAGGCGCGTTTTTTTGTTGCGCAAAACCGGCGCGGCGCAAATCCGCCGGTTTGCGAAAATTGCACAAAGAATTCCGCATTTTGGACGCCGTTCTTGCAAAAGAGAGGCGACACAGTTTTGACATATTTGCATATCCGGTGTGTGTTCCGAGCGAAAACCTTATAACTTTTCACCGTGTAAAGACGGGTGTATTCAGCGTGTATGATGTGGAAAACTCATCAAAAGCGCGTAAAATAACGATAAAAAATGTGGATAACTATGTGGATGGTGTGGATAGAAACGTGAATATACACGATATTTGGCAGAATATCTATACAAGCTGTATGATTTGATTCTTGCGCCGCGCTGCATGCCGAAGGTTCGAATATTGCAAAACGGACGCCGGATCTTGACCAGAACATGACGCCGAGCGAAAAAAAGCCCGCCTCGGCGGCGGGCTGAAAAACAGAGCGTTCAATCGCCGGATTTCGGTTGGTTGGCGGCTTCGGATGGTTCCGCGCGGTGTTCCGGCAGCGGTTCGTTCGCCAGCTGCTCTGCTGCGTGCCGGAGCGCCTGTCGCTTCTGATGGCGGCGGTAGAGCATAATGCCAGCGCCGGAGAGCAGACCGGTCGCGGCGAACACGATGATGGCGAGGCCGTAGCGCTGCAGCTCCAGCGCGTTGCCGCTGATGGTGGAGGTGACGATGGACGGAATCCGCGCGATGCTGGTGAGCAGCACCCAGGGCAGCAAACGGATCTTTGTCAGCCCCGCAACGTAGGAGAGCAGATCCTTCGGCGTGCCGGGAATCAAAAAGAGGAAAAAAGCGGTTGCGTTGAGCGCTTTTTCGTTGTTGAGGTATTTGACCGAGTCGATCTTTTCGCGCGGAAAGAACACCTCGACGGCTTTGACGCCGATCTTGCGCACGAATAAAAATACGACGGTGGTGCCGATCACCAGACCGATCCAGACGAGCAGCGTGCCCGTGAGCGTGCCGAAGGCGTAACCCGCGGCAATCTCCAGCGGCTCGGCGGGGATGAACGCGATGACGACCTGCAAGATGATGATGCCGACGAAAAGAACGCGACCCCAGAACCCGCGCTCGTCCACCCAGGCGCGAAACGAAGCGGGTTCGCCGAGCGACTTGACCAGCGGCCCGCCGACGAAGATGGCAAGCAGCGCGAGCACGATAAAGAACACCGCAATGGATACGGCGGCGGCGATTTTCTTTCCCCTTGACGCCTGCGGGGAAGGCTGTGTCGATACTTCGGTTTGCATAAAGTGAGTATACCGTACGCGCGCCGGAAAAACCACGCGCAGAAGGTTACTTTTTTGTGAAAGGCGGGTTTTGTAAAACGATTCTGCCGGAATTTCAAAAAATTACGCCCAAGCGGCAGAAACCGCTTTTCAAGCGGCGCAAAACCCGATAGAATACGCGCATGGCAACACTGTTACTCATCATCATCTATCTGGCGTTCATCAGCCTCGGCCTGCCGGACTCCATGCTCGGCGCGGTTTGGCCCGCGGCCTACGCAGCGCTTGGCGTGCCGGTCTCGTTTGCGGGGATCGCCTCCGTCGTCGCCACGAGCGGAACGGTCATCTCGAGCCTGCTTTCGGTGCGTGTCATCCGCCGCTTTGGCACAGGCCGGGTGACCGCCGTTTGCGTGCTGCTCACCGCGAGTGCGCTGCTCGGTATCTCGTTTTCCGGCAGCTTTGCCGCGATCCTGCTGCTCGCGCTCCCGCTCGGGCTCGGCGGCGGCGCGATCGACGCGGCGCTGAACAACTATGTCGCGCTGAACTACAAGGCGAGCCACATGAGTTTTCTGCACGGGTTCTGGGGCGTCGGCGCGAGCATCAGCCCGCTGATCGTCTCCTATTATCTGATGCAGAACGGCAACTGGCACGGCGGGTTTCGGACGGTGTCGATCATCCAGTTTTCGCTTGCGTTCGTGATGATTGCGACGCTGCCGCTCTGGGCGAAGGTACCCCACGCCAAGCAGGACGAGTTGATCGGCGAGCCGGTCGTCGTGAGCAACCGCGCGGCGCTGAAACGGCGCGGCGCGATCTACTCGGTGCTCTCATTCTTTTTCTACTGCGCGGCGGAGGCGTCCGTCGGGCTCTGGGCTGCGACCTATTTCGTCAGCGTGCGCGGGGTTGCGCCCGGCGTCGCCGCGGGATGGGGGTCTATGTTTTTCATCGGCATCATGGGCGGGCGCATGGTCACCGGCATCCTCGCGATGCGCGTCAAAGAACGCGTGCTCATCTTCGCCGGCGTTGTGACTGCGGCGCTGGGTGCGCTGCTGCTCGCGCTGCCGCTGCCGCAGGGCTTTGCCCTCGCGGGGCTGCTGCTCTTCGGCCTCGGGTGCGCGCCGATCTTCCCCAACCTGCTGCATATCACACCCAAGCGCTTCGGTAGGGGGTACTCGCAGGCGGTCATCGGATTGCAGATGGCATCCGCCTATATCGGCAGCTCGGTCATGCCGCCGCTCGTCGGCTGGATCGGGCAGACCATTGGGTTCGGCGGGTTCCCGTATTATCTGCTGGCGTGCCTCGCCGCGCTGTACGCGAGCATCCTCCTCTGCAACCGCAAAACGGGATACGGCAGGGCGCAGGAAGCGGAAGCATAACAAAAGAACTTGACATCACACAGCGCGGTATCTGCCGCGCTGTTTTTTCACAATTTCTCCACGTGCAATTCAAACGTTCGTTCGGTATAATGGGTAAAGAAGCTCTTCAGCCGTAATAAATACAGGGTTTGCATTCTTATAATTTTGAATGACAAAATTCCGATAAATTTTCACTTCCTGCATACGGTATCCTCAAACTATTAAATACATGCGAGGATATCTTTATGGCAGAGATTTTAAAAGTACTTCTCGGAGACGAATCGGAAACTTGCAAAGAAGATATTGGAGGAGCAGGCCACCGGGCGCAAAACAAAGCCTCTCATCGGCAGCACGAGCATAACATCAGGCGCGCGCGCAGGAGCCCTGCTCGGCGACATGCAGCGCAAAGAAGCCACATTGGTCGGCAAGCTATCAAAGGATTTCCCGATCAGGCAGTTTGACAGCATGCCTACAAAAGCGCAGCTGAAAGCCGTGCAAAACAGCGGACTCAACCCGAATGAGAGGTGGAATTTACTCAACTTATCCATGCCGATTGAAACGCTCTCCATGCTGAACGATATTGAGAACAGAGTCTCGGAGCAGACCATCACCCGGCAAGATGCGGCGGCCTTGACCCAAAGCGCGGTCCAACTCGCCGCCGAGCAACAGGAACTCGAGAGCGGAAATACGGCATATTTACCCCCTTTACAGAAGAACCTGCTTCGTACAGAATTAGAGGGAAGGAAAGATGTTTTAAAAAGAATAATCGAAACAGGCGCACCGTTGAACTATCCGGAACGGCAAAGAATTCCTCAACCGACGATTGATGAGGAAATCGCGCAGCCGCCTGTGTCCATTCCGACGCCGGAACCGACGCCGGTGCCTGACAACTCAACAGAGACATTATGGGAGAAGGTAGTGGGGTTCTTTGAAGATCTTTTTAAGATAGAAAAACCGCAACCGACGCCGCAACCGACGCCGCAACCGACGCCGCAACCGACGCCGCAACCGACGCCGCAACCGACGCCGCAACCGACGCCGCAACCGACGCCGGAACCGACCCCGCAAATCATCACACTGAATACAATAGCGCCGAGTCCGGAAGTGCCGATGACGCCTACGCCGTTTCCGACACCATCAGAGAGAGAGCGACGCGCTCAGGCGGCAGTTGATGCCGCGCTTGGATATGCAGTTGATGAAGCTCCTTACACAAAGGGGGGTTCTTCGCCCAAGACAGGGTTTGATTGTTCTGGTTTAGTACGATTTGTTAGTAGCAATACAAACTTGAAATTCGGAGAAGGTTTTTTAAGTGATAGCGCGAAGTACATGGTGAAATCTTTTTTTAAGCATCCGGAATATGGAAAAAAAACATACGATTATACTGAAGATTCTAAATTCCCACCGCTTATGGCAGGAGACCTTGTTTTCTCAGCGAATCCAGATAACCTCAAATTAGACAGACATGTCACGATGGCAACGGGTAACGATTTACAAGTCGTCGAGGCGAGCGACAGAAGAGGGGTCGAACGAGTAACTTCCGATTTTGATGCATATGATACAAGAAATGATGAAGGATTGTATGTTCGTGGAACTGGTCAAATAATCACTTATGTGATTCGACCGAATTACTGACAGGAGTAATCGAAAGCATGCATATGAAAAAGCTAATCCCATTAACTCTGATGGCACTCTTTCTGCTCGCGCCCTCCTTCGCGCTTGCCGAAGGCGATTACGAGCAGGGCGACGGGTGGATTTATCAGGACGGCGAACTGACAATTCTTGCGAATGACGGCTTGATCAACTTTCTGTATCATGAAGAAGAAATGCTGGCAGACCCGAATCATCAACACAATGCAGAGGATGTAGATCGTGTTGTCATAGGCAAGGACGTTACAGATATCGTGATCGATTACTACATCGGCGATTATCACCCTTCGAACACGACGGTTGAAGAGGGAAATAAAAGTTTTATCATCGATAACGGATGGGTCGTTAACAAAGAAACCAACACTCTGTTCGGCGCGGCGAATGTAAAGCAAAATCAAACAAGAACTGTAATCGACGACATCCCAACCTACATTGAGCATATTGGAATGTATGCGTTCAGTGACTGTTTTGAGTTGAAGCGGATTACGATACCGGACGGCGTTATCAGCATTGGAGAATCTGCTTTTCAAACGTGCCATGGCTTAGCGACGATCCATTTGCCTGCTGCCACTACGTCGATAGGGATTTCCGCTTTTAACGGATGTACAGCTCTAACCCGAATCGACTTCTTTGGCAATATTAACTATATAGGAATCGCGGCATTCGATGCATGCTTTCATCTTGAAACGCCGCCGCTTTATAACACAAAAATCGAAGTCGTTTATGGTAACAGCTTCTGGGGTTGTGATCAATTTCGAGTTGTCGAGCTCCCAACGACTTTGAAGGAGATAAAAAGCATAGCATTCATGCTGTGCGATAATCTGAACACGCTGATCATCCAATCAAACCAGCTCGTTATTGAAAGCGGCGCTTTTGAGTATTGCAAAAACGTCAGGAAACTCGTTTTTACAAAAGGCAAACCGGCATCTATTGGCGATTCCCTGTTCGGGGAAACAGAAAAAACACCGGACGGAAAGAGTTTTATCACACGATTTTATGATTTAGACGGAGAAGTTATCCCATACCCCACGCTCTTCTACACCGCCGCCTATGCCGACGAATGGGCGCCCAACGGCGAGACGGAGTGGAACGGATATCCGATTGAGGAGATTTCGCAGAACGAGTTAAACGCAATTCTGGCCGAAGCGAGAGGAGAACCCGCTCCTACTGTGAGTGCGCCTGTTGCTACAGCATCGTTCGATAACGTGGAACCCACATCCGATGCGGCAGCGGCTACTGCCGCTGCGCCGTTGGGCGAAGCCCTGCTCGCAGCGCTGATGATGGCGATTGTCGCGGGGATTGTAGTCGTCGTGGTGATAGCGAGGAAGCGAAGGGAATAAAAACGTTGAATCCCGATTAGGAGAACTACTCATGAAGCAACCAAAAAGAAGCATACTTGCCACCCTGTTGATCTGTTTTCTTCTGCTCGCACCCTCCTCCACGCTTGCCGAAAGAGACGTTGAGCAGGGCGACGGGTGGATTTATCAGGACGGCGAACTGACAATTCTTGCGAATGACGGCTTGATTAATTTTCTGTATCATGAAGAAGAAATGCTGGCAGACCCGCAGCATGGACACGCCGCAGGAGACGTCGATCGCGTTGTCATCGGCAAGGACGTTACAGATATCGTGATCGATTACTACATTGGCGATTATCATCCTTCGAACACGACGATTGAAGAGGGAAACAAGAGTTTTATCATCGATAACGGATGGGTTGTTAACAAAGAAACAAACACTCTGTTCGGCGCGGCGAATGTAAAGCAAAATCAAACAAGAACTGTAATCGACGACATCCCAACCTACATTGAGCATATTGGAATGTATGCGTTCAGTGACTGTTTTGAGTTGAAGCGGATTACGATACCGGATGGCGTAATCAGCATTGGAGAATCTGCTTTTCGAACGTGCCATGGCTTAGCGACGATCCATTTGCCTGCTGCCACTACGTCGATAGGGATTTCCGCTTTTAACGGATGTACAGCTCTAACCCGAATCGACTTCTTTGGCAATATTAACTATATAGGAATCGCGGCATTCGCTGCATGCTTTCATCTTGAAACGCCGCCGCTTTATAACACAAAAATCGAAGTCGTTTATGGTAACAGCTTCTGGGGTTGTGATCAATTTCGAGTTGTCGAGCTCCCAACGACTTTGAAGGAGATAAAAAGCATAGCATTCATGCTGTGCGATAATCTGAACACGCTGATCATCCAATCAAACCAGCTCTTTATTGAAAGCGGCGCTTTTAAGTATTGCAAAAACGTCAGGAAACTCGTTTTTACAAAAGGCAAACCGGCATCTATTGGCGATTCCCTGTTCGGCGAAACGGAGAAAACACCGGACGGAAAGAGTTTTATCACACGATTTTATGATTTAGACGGAGAAGTTATCCCATACCCCACGCTCTTCTACACCGCCGCCTATGCCGACGAATGGGCGCCCAACGGCGAAACGGAGTGGAACGGATATCCGATTGAGGAGATTTCGCAGGACGAGTTAAACGCAATTCTGGCCGAAGCGAGAGGAGAACCCGCTCCTACTGTGAGTGCGCCTGTTGCTACAGCATCGTTCGATAACGTGGAACCCGCATCCGATGCGGCAGCGGCTACTGCCGCTGCGCCGTTGGGCGAAGCCCTGTTCGCAGCGCTGATGATGGCGATTGTCGCGGGGATTGTGGTTGTCGTAGTGTTGGCGAGGCAACAGAGAGACGATAGTCTGACAGGCGAGTCAAAGCGAGAGCGCGGGGATCAAATACATAGCTAGTTCGCTTTACCGCGCTGCCGGAGAAAACGTATAGTCGGCAATGAGGGGCAGGCGGTTCTTTATGCGAAACGGAGAGCAAAGACGCCGGGAACAGAAAGGACGTCAAAATGAAGTGGATCCTGTCCGCTGTCTATGCACTTTTCGCTTTTGTCTTTAGTTGGATGGCGTCGTGTCCGCTGACGAATACTCCGCTCAACGAAGAGGACAGCGTAAAAAACATCTGCTCCGTGTCGATCTTGGATTACGACTATTCCTTCGACAACAAAGACCGGGAGTATGGATATCGAATCGGGGACGAGCGGGAGATTCATGTCGGCAACAAGATCAACGGCATGGAGTTTGACGGAGAGAAAGGCTATCATTATATTGATGGCAGCAGGTTTCCTATGCGGGAGTTTTCGTTTGAAGAGTATGACGCACGCGCCGATGAAATGCTGTTGATTGCGCAGCAAATCATATCCGAGGGGTATTATACCGCTTACAACGAAGAGAGCCTCTCTTATCGATATATCCTGTTCCATTTTCAAATTACGGAGGAAGGGCTGGCGTTGTTTCAAGAGAGAAACTTTACGAGCGGTATGATCGACTGCGAATATAACGACGGCGTGTTTGAGTATTTCAGGGTCGACCTATTCGAAAAAGACCATACGCGACCGGATGTTTCTTATGACATCGGTACAATTCCTTATACGATCTCCTATGGATAAAACGCTATCTTGTACCCTTGTTAACAGCTTTCTAACGCAAAAAACCGCCGATTTGATCGGCGGTTTTTTTGTTTGTGTGTTGCGTTGCGTCATCCGACCACGATGTTGACGATGTTTCGAACGACGATCACCTTGCGAACGGTTTTGCCGTCCAGATACGGCTGCACTTCCTCGCAGGCGAGTGCGGCGGCTTCCACGTCTTTGACGTCCAGCGCCGCGGAGAGCGTCACGCGGGCGCGCACTTTTCCGTTGACCTGCACGCCGTATTCCACTTCGTCCTCAACCAGCGCGCTCTCGTCGTAAACCGGCCATGGCGCGTTGTGCACCGAGGGGAACCCCAGCGCCTCGCTGATCTCCTCCGAGATGTGCGGCGCGACGGGCGCCAGCAACAGCACTAGCGTGTGCAGCTCGTCGCGGGTGAGCTTGCCTTTTGCATAGAAGTCGTTGGTCAGCGCCATCATGGCCGCGATGGCGGTGTTGAACTTCATGCGTTCGTAGTCCTCGCCGACCTTCTTTATGGTCGCGTGGACTTTTTTCTTCATGTCGGCGTCGGTGTCGCCTTCGCCCTGCACCATATCCTGCAGCGCCCAGACGCGGTCGAGGAAGCGGCGGCAGCCGCGCGTGCCCTGTTCGTTCCAGGGGATCGGCTGGTCGAACGCGCCCATAAACATGATATAGGTGCGGAAGCTGTCTGCGCCGAATGTCGGGATATAGTCGTCCGGGTTGACCACGTTGCCGCGGGATTTGCTCATCTTCTCGCCGTTGCTGCCGAGCACCATGCCGTGGCTGGTGCGTTTCATATACGGCTCACTCGTCGGCACCATGCCGATGTCGAAGAGGAACTTATGCCAGAAGCGCGAGTACAACAGATGCAGCGTGGTGTGTTCCATGCCGCCGTTGTACCAGTCGACGGGCGTCCAGTAGTCCAGCGCCTCACGCGAGGCAAATTCTTTATCGTTGTGCGCGTCCGTATAGCGCAGAAAATACCAGCTCGAACCCGCCCAGTTGGGCATGGTGTCCGCCTCGCGTGTGGCTTCGCCGCCGCATTTGGGGCAGGTGGTATGGAGCCAGTCCTTGGCGCGGGCAAGGCAGCTGCTGCCGTCGTCGGTCGGCGAAAAATCGTCCAGCATCGGCAGCTCCAGCGGCAGCTGGTCATAGGGGATCGGCACCCAGCCGCAGGTTTCGCAATAGACCAGCGGGATGGGCTCGCCCCAGTAGCGCTGGCGGGAGAAGACCCAGTCGCGCAGTTTATAGTTCACCTTGCGCTCGCCGAGACCCTCTTTTTCGAGCCAGTCGATGATCGCGGGAATTGCCTCGGAAACCTCCATACCGTCGAGGAAGCCGGAGTTGACCATTTTGCCGCTGTCGCAGTCGGTATACGCTTCGCAGGTGATGTCGCCGCCGGCGACGACCTCGATGATCGGCAGATCAAACTCTTTTGCAAACGCATAGTCGCGCTCGTCGTGACCGGGAACGGCCATGATCGCGCCGGTGCCGTAGCCCATGAGCACATAGTCGCTCGTCCAGACGGGAATGTTCTCCCCGTTGACGGGGTTGACGGCAAAGATGCCTTCCAGCGGCACGCCGGTCTTGTCCTTGGCCAGCTCGCTGCGCTCAAAGTCGCTCTTGATCGCGGCGGCCTTCTGATAGGCGCGCACCGCGTCGAGGTTTTTGATTTTGTCCGCATACTGCTCGATCATCGGATGCTCGGGCGAAACCACCATATACGTTGCGCCGAAGAGCGTGTCCGGGCGCGTGGTGAAGACGGTGAGCGCTTCGTCCAGATCCGCGAGCGGGAAGTTGACGAGCGCGCCCTCGCTGCGGCCGATCCAGTTGATCTGCTGAGCTTTGATCTTTTCGAGGTAATCCACGGTGTCCAGATCGTCGATGAGCCGCTGGGCGTAGGCTGTAATTCTGAGCATCCACTGGGAGCGCACCATGCGCACGACTTCGCCGCCGCAGCGCTCGCATACGCCGTCGACTACCTCTTCGTTGGCGAGGCCGACTTTGCAGCTCGTGCAGAAATTGATCGGAATCTCCGCCTTGTAGGCGAGCCCGTGCTCGTGGAGCTTCAGGAAGATCCACTGCGTCCATTTATAGTAATTCGGGTCGGAGGTGTTCACCTCGCGCGAATAGTCAAACGAATAGCCGAGCCGCTGGAGCTGGCTTCTAAAACGGATGATGTTGTCGTGCGTCACCTTTGCCGGATGGATACCGGTTTTGATGGCGTAGTTCTCCGTCGGCAAACCGAACGCGTCGTAGCCGATGGGATAGAGCACGTTGTAGCCCTCCATGCGGCGCTTGCGCGCGATGACGTCCATCGCCGTAAACGGGCGCGGATGACCGACGTGCAACCCCTGCCCGGACGGGTAGGGGAACTCGATCATCGGGAAATACTTTGTCAGCGCCGGGTCGGTCTTTGCCTCAAAACAACGGCTGTCCGCCCAGATTTTCTGCCACTTGGCTTCGATTGCCTGCGGGTCGTAACGCTCCTGCATGTCACTCTTTCCTCCGAAACTTTCCTAAATATGTAGGATATCTTCTTTGAGGCGGTTTGTCAATCGAGCGCGCGGGCGGTTCTCTTTACGCCGCCGGTAAATCGTGATACAATTTTATCCGTTCAAAGGAGCGGTACTTCCGTGCAATTCCTTTGCGGCATACATCGATAATCTAGTACAGGAGGCACAACTATGGAACAGAATATGAATCCGTTGACTCCGGAACAGCTCTCACACAACAAATCTTCAGTGACCGCGATGGTGCTCGGCATCGTGAGCCTGGTCGTGACATGGTTTCCCATCGTCGGCCTTGTGCTCGCCATCGTCGGCCTGTCCGTCAGCACCTCGAACCGCAAGTTCGCCGCGGCGAACGGTTTCAAGGAAAACAGCATGAACACGGCGGGCTATGTCACCAGCCTGGTCGGCGTGATCTCCGGCATCGTCGCGTTGATCTGCCTGATTCTGCTCGTGATCTTCGTTGCCTATTCGGCGGCGGGCATCTGGCGTTACGTCGTGCTGCCCGAGATCATGTAACGCGGCGGTTTCAATATCGCTGCCGCACAACCAACTTGACCTGAACTGAAGGAGCAATATGTTACCAACGATTACCGCTTTCGGGCTGACCATTCCCATGTATGGCATCATGTCCGCCGTCGGCATGCTTTCTGCGTTTGTCCTGCTCGGATTCACGCGTAAGCTCACGCGCTTCTCGGAAGACCAGGCGCTCTCGGCTGCGCTCTGGGCCATCATTCTGGGCTTCCTCGGCGCAAAGGTTCTCTACTGGATCGTCGAGTGGCGGCAGGTCATCGCGGATCCGGGCTACCTGCTGCGCACCCTGCGCGAAGGATTCGTGTTTTACGGCGCGTTCATCGGCGGGCTCGGCGGCGTTGCCATCTATGCGGCCCGACATAAGTTTCCGTTCTTCTCGCTGACGGACTACTTCGTTCCCGCACTCGTGCTGGGGCATGCGTTCGGGCGCATCGGCTGCTTCTTTGCCGGCTGCTGCTATGGCGAGGCTTGCGAAACGGCGATCTCGGTCACGTTCCCCGCGGGCGGACTCGCCCCGGCGGGTGTGCCGCTGCTGCCGACGCAGCTGCTCGAGAGCGGGTTTTTGTTCCTGCTCTGCGCCGCGCTGGTGCTCATCCTGAGCAAAAAGAAACCGTTTGGTACCGTCACCGCCTGGTATATGGTGCTCTACGGCGCATGGCGGTTCGGGATTGAATTCTTCCGTGACGACGAGCGAGGGTTTATCGGCGCGTTGTCCACGAGCCAGTTCATCAGCATCTTCCTCGTCCTCGGCGGCATCGCGCTGCTGGTGCTGATCCGAGCCGGTGTGTTCAAAAAGACGGTGCTCGATTTGCCGATGCCGGTAGAGGAAGAGCCGAAGAAGAAAAAGAAAACGGCCGAACCTGCGGAGGAAACGCCGGAGCAAACGCAAGAGCCGAAACCGGAACAGCCGGAACAGCCGGAAGAACCCGAACAACCGGCAAAGCCGAAGAAACCGGCAAAACCCAAGGCAAAGCCCGCGGCCAAGCCTGAGGAAAAAACGGAAGAACAGTAAAATACAGCAAATAAAAAGAACCGCCTCTTGGCGGTTCTTTTTGTTTATAAATTCGTTTGATCAGAAGTAAAACCGTTTCCGGATCTCCTCTTTCACCCGCGCCCTGCGGTTGAGCAGCAGCAGCGAGCAGGCGAGCACGAGACAGGGGAAGAGCACATAGAGCGACCAGGTCGGCCAGAAGAGATCGTGCATATACAGCCGGACGAAGAAATCGATTGCGACGACGAACAGCCCGATGCAGGTGAGCGCGAACGTGAAGCGCACCAGCAACGGCATGCGGCACTTGGGCGAGGCCATCCGCGCGAAAAACCAGCACATCAGCGTCGCCAATCCCGTAATCGGGAGACCCAGCAGCAGGAGCCAGCGCCAGTCGCTCTGCGTGAGCACACGGATGAGCAGCAGCAGCACGCCGACGGAGACCGCGCCGATCAAAGCGAGTAGTATCTTTGGTATACGCGCGATCATTGGCAGCAAAAACACCGAAAAGAGCACCAGCTCGCCGCCGAGCACGAGATAGCTCCAGGTCAGCCCGCCCGAAACGAGGATGTTGGCGAGCATCGTTGCAAACAGCGGGATGAGCATCAAAAGCGAGATGAACGACGCGATATAGCGCCGGTCCACGCTCTTGTCCAGATGTTCCACATGGCTCGGATACGGACGGAGCGGCTTTTCCTCCGGCACGTCGTTGGGGTTGAGAACCTCCGTCCCGCAGAGCGGGCAGCGCGGTTCGCTCTTTTGCAGCTCTACGCCGCAGTTGACGCAATAACTCATGGTTCAGGCACCTCCGGGTTGTGTGCGAAAAATCGGGTTTGAAACGAGGGCTTTTTAATCTCTCTGGTTGCTTTCCACTTTGACGTGGATGCCGAGCTTGACCAGCCGCGTGAAAAATTCGCGCTCCAGCGTGGGCTCCACGATGGTTCGCGTAAAGTTGATGCGGAGCCGCCCGTTGTAGGTCAGCGCGGCGGAGCAGACGCGGTTGTTGGCCAGCGGGCCCAGGATGAAATCCATGCGGCGCACGTATTTCGCCATCTCGTCCGGCAGCTTTGCCACACCGAGGTTGCTCAGTGTGGTGGAGGAGAGCGCGTCTCCCACCTGCGAATAGACGTATTTGAGCGCCATGTTTTTGATAAACAGCGGCATGACCCGCAGTACGGTGTTGCGCTCGGAGCGTACGTTGGTCGTGATCTTGACGTTGAGCAGCTTTTTCGTGACCTCCATCGCCATGAAGTGGTGCACGAGGTTGAGCGTTTCGTCAAAGGTATATTCGCCGAGGCGCGGGTCGATGCCGGGGTTGACATAGTTTGCGAAGTTGCGCAGCGTCTTACTCGGAAAAACATTGCGCAGGTTGACCGGAACGGAGATCTTCACCGGCGTATAATGATGAACACGCGGAACGTTCCTGCGCTGGATGGCGTCGATCGAAAGAATCAGCGCGGCGGTGAGGTATTCGGTGATGCTCACGCCCTTTTCGCGCGCTTTGAGGCGCACATCCTCGGCGTTCATGGTGCCGGTGATGATGTGCACAAAACCGCTGCGCTCGTCGGTGCCCTTGATATGGTACGCTTTGACTTCCTTGCGGGTCTGCGTCACCTTGCCCGAGTGTACGGCGAAGCTGTCCTCCGCCTCGGCGGGGTCGGGCGCGGCGGAGCAGTCGAGAATCTTGTCGCTGCGCGGGATGTCCGCGCCGTATTTCAGGCGCAGGTATTCGGCAACGAGCGTCTGCAGAAACACCTGTCCGCCGGAGCCGTCGGTCAGCACATGGAAAAACTCCACGGCAATGCGGTTGTGATAGTATCGCACGCGCATGCAGAAACCGTCGTTTTCCTTGAGGCGCATGCGAACGCAGGGGTTGGCGACGTCTTCCTCAATTCGCGGCAAATCGTCGCTGTGCTCGAGATAAAACCAGAACAGCCCGCGCTTGAGTTTGTAAGCAAACCAGGGCAGGCGGCGCAGTGTGCGCTTTTGCGCAACTTCGAGGATATCCTCGTCTACGGGTTCGGTCAGCGTTGCCGACAGGCGGAAGAGCGCCGTCCAGTTGCGGTTCATCGTCGCGGGGTAGATGAGCGCCGCGTTGTCGAGCTTCATCCAGGTCTTCGGCTTTTTTGTCTTTGGCATAATCCGTTTCCTTATATACGAATTCGGCGTTTACAATTCCAAATTGAGTTCCATGCGGATAAACAGGGACATCTCCTCGAGCGCCTTCTTGCTCTCCGGCGTTCCGTAGAGCGGGTAGACGTGCCACATCCCCTCTTCGATGACAATCGTGCTGCGCACATGCGCCTGCGTCAGCTTGCGCTGGAGCGTGACGGAGTCGGACAGCAGAATCTCGTCTCCGCCGGCAAACAGCAGGCAGGGGGGAAATCCGCTGACGTCGCCGAATACCGGCGAAACATATGGCTCGCATTCGCGCCCGGGCGCGTAGGCGTCCACGCAATGCTCCAGCACCTCTTTTAGCAGCGAAGGATCACGCAGCGCGTTGTTTTGATAGGATGCGCCGGACAACGTCAGATCCGCCCAGGGCGAAATCACGACGACGCACGCCGGCAGAGGGAGCCCTTCGTCCCGCAGGCGCATGACGAGGCTGAACGAAAGCCCGCCGCCCGCGCTTTCTCCGGCGACGGCGATGCGATCGGGCGCGTAACCCTGATCGAGCAGATAACGGTAGGCCGTGACCGCGTCGTCCAGCGCGGCGGGAAACGGGTGTTCCGGTGCGAGGCGATATGCCGCGCAGAAGACATTCAACCGTGTCTGCGTCGCAAGAAGTGCGCCAAAGCCCTTTGCATAGTCAAGCCCGCCTGCCGTGTAGCCGCCGCCGTGCAGATAGAGAATCGCGCGGTCGCAGGCCGCATCGCAGGCGTTGGAAACCGCAAAGCATGCGGAAAATGCATCGAACTCAACCAGGTTGAAGGAAACCTTCGCACCCAAAATTGCCGCGGAGACGCGGCCGAGTTGATCCTGCGCGATGCGCATGGTATTAAAATCCGTAAAACGCTCGAGCGGCTTCACAAGGTGAAGCTGCGCTTTGAGCAATCGGGTCGCTAAAGAGAGTGGCATGCGGGAGTGTCCTCTCGTATGGGATACCTGTATAGTAACACATTTTACATGCAGCCACCCGAAATCTTTTTGAAACGAAAGAACGGCAGCAAAATGAATTTTACACGGTTTGTTTCAACGAAACATTAAGCGAAGGATCGTTTTCACACAAAAAGAAGGGCTCGCGCCCTTCTTGGGAAACGAAAGATGTATAAACTCAGCCCGGGGGCCACGCTGGCAGACTGACGCCGAAACGATGTTTTTGTTTCGACGACAAAAACGCGCAAACTCTGCCCGGAGGCCACGCTGGCAGACTGACGCCGAAACGATGTTTTCGTTTCGGCGACAAAAAAACGCAAACTCAGCCCGGAGGCCACGCGAGCATTCTTCCTCCCAGTATATGGAAGTGCAGATGCGGCACGCTCTGCTGTCCGTCCCGTCCGCTGTTGACGACGACGCGGTAGCCCGTTTCGTTCACGCCCAGTTCCTTGACGAGATTGCTGATCACGCTGTATGCGTGACCGACGATGGCTTCGTCCTCTTGCGCCAAATCGTTGACCCCGAGGATGTGCTTTTTCGGAATCACGAGTACGTGCACGGGTGCCTGCGGCTCGATATCCTGAATTGCGACGACTTGATCGTCTTCATACACTTTTTTCGCGGGAATCTCTCCCGCGGCAATTTTGCAGAAAATGCAGCTGCTCATTGGTTGCATCAACTCCTTTTTATCTATTCTACTCCTGATTGCGCTTTGGTTCAATCAATGCGTGTGCCATATGCCGTTTCTTTTTCAAATCCGTCCAGGCGGATGCGGACGATCTCGCCCTCCGGCGCGTCGGTGCGCACGCGGATATAGTTGCCGCTGTAGCCCGTGCCGTCGCTCTCGGCGAGCACTTCTACAACACTGCCGGTCTGCGCGCGCAGATAGTTGCTTGTTAAGCGCTTGCCGAGCGAAAGCAGCTCTTTTGCCCGCGCTTCCTTGACCGATTTTGGCAGGTGCCCTTCCAGTTGCTCCGCCTTCGTGCCCTTGCGCAGCGAAAACGGGAACACATGCATCCGCGCAAACGCCGCCTTTTCGCAGAACACGAGCGTCTCCCGGTGCGCTTCGTCCGTTTCGCCGGGAAACCCCGCGATGACGTCGGTCGTGACCGCGCAATCGGGCATATACTGCCGCAGCAGTCCGATTGCATCAAGATACGCCTGTGCCGTATAGCGCCGGTTCATGCGCCGGAGCACCGAGTCCGACCCGCTCTGGAGCGAGAGGTGGAACTGTTTGCAGATCTTCGGGTTTTGCGAAAGCGTGTTTGCGACGTCCTTTGTGACGAACAGCGGCTCGAGCGAGCCTAAGCGGATGCGGCGGATGCCGTCGGGGACGCTTGCCCGCGCGATGGCGTCCAGCAGCGTCTCGTCTTCGCTCAGATCGCGTCCGTAACTGGCGAGGTGGATGCCGGTGAGCACGATTTCTTTATAGCCTTCTTCGGCGAGCGATTCTACCTCGCCGGAGATCTCCTCCGGCGGGCGCGAGCGCAGCGGCCCGCGCGCATACGGGATGATGCAATAGGAACAGAAGTTGACGCACCCGTCCTGAATCTTCAGCGTGGCGCGCGTGCGCGAATCGCGCACGGCGGAGAGCGGCTCGAACGAGCGCATCTCATAGATCGGGGAAACGAACGACTCGCCGGACTTGGCGCGCAGCGCGTCGTTGACGCGGGAGACGATCTGCTTGCGCCCGTCGGTTCCGATGACGAGGCCGACGCCCTCCAGCGCGGAGACGCTCTCCGGCGCGGTCTGCGCGTAGCATCCGACGGCGACGACCAGCGCGTCCGGATTTTTCCGGTGCGCGCGCGCGAGCATCTGTCGCGATTTTGTGTCGCTCGTCTGCGTGACCGTGCAGGTGTTGACCACGTATACGTCCGCCGTGTCGGAAAAATCCACGATCTCCCAGCCATCCTGTACGAAGAGCTCGCGCATGGCTTCGGTTTCGTAGTGGTTCACCTTGCAGCCGAGGGTTGTCAATGCGGCTTTCATCGTATAACTCCGTTGCGCATAATTGTAAGTATGTTCGTCAGCGTTGTCATGACTCCACCTCGTAGAGCACCTGCGCGAGCATCGCCATGCCTGCCGTTTCAGTGCGGAGGATGCGGCTGCCGAGGGAGACGCTGACCGCGCCTGCGTTTGTCAACAGCGCAACTTCGCTCTCCTCCAGCCCCCCTTCCGGGCCGATCAGCAAACCGATGCTCTTTAACTGAGGCGCGGCGCGGAGCGCCTGATTGAGCGTGCGCGCGATTTCTTCTTCATACGCTATTAAAAACAGATCGAACTGCCTTACGTCGATCTGCTTGAGCTGCACAAGCGGCAGGACCTGCGGCACCAGCGCGCGGCGGCTCTGCTTTGCCGCCTCGAGCACAACCCGCGCGTAGCGCTCGCGCTTTTTTTCAAAATCCTTATTCGGCACGACTACGCAGCGCGCGGAGAGGACGGGTGCTGCGGCGAACATACCGAGTTCCGTGCATTTTTGCAGGATAGTCTCCATCTTGCCCGTCTTGGGCAGGCACTGGTAGAGCGTCACCCGCACGGGGCTCTCCGCGTTGCTTGTGCGCTGTTCGCCGAGCGCGCAGACGACGGCGTCCGGCGAGACGGAGATGATCCGCGCGTCGTATTCATAGCCCGCGCCGTCACAGAGCGAGAGCGTGTCGCCCGCCTTCATGCGGAGCACCCTGTAGATATGGTGCGCGTCGTCGCCCTTGATGGTCGCGGTATTTCCAATGATGTTATCGCAGAAAAAACGGCGCATGATTCAACCTCTTTTATGCGCGGAGCAGCATGGCGACCCAGCCCTCGCTGCGCAGAATGTGTTCAACGGTGAACCCATCGGTTTCAAGCGCGATCTTCACCTCGTCCTCCCGTTCGTCGATGATGCCGGAGACGATGAACGGCACGCCTTTTTTGCAACAGGTTTTCGCAAACGGCGCAAGCGCGATGATCACCCCCGCGACGATGTTTGCCGCGACGACGTCATACGGCTTGCGGATGCCTGCGCGCAGCGTTTCGTCCTCTAATAGATCGCCGATGCGCACGTCGTACTGCGCGGCGTTCACGCCGTTCATCGCGGCGTTTTCGCGCGCAACGTGCTCTGCGACGGGGTCGATATCCACCGCGACGGCATTTTTTGCGCCGAGCAGCACGGAGGCGACGGAGAGGATGCCGCTGCCGCAGCCGAGATCGAGCATCTCGTCGCCCGGCTTGACTGCGGTTTCGAGCAGCTCGAGGCACATGCGCGTCGTGTGGTGCTCGCCGGTGCCGAATGCCACGCCGGGATCGAGCTTGAGCGTCACCCTGCCCTCCGGCGCGGAGTCGTCCAGCCAGCAGGGCAGCACATACAGCCGCTCGCCGATGTTGAGCGGATGGTAGTAGGCTTTCCAGTTGTTCTCCCAGTCCGCGTCATCCATGCGGTTGACCAAGACGGAGAGCGAACCCGCGTCGTAGCCGAGGTCCGTTTCCCGCAGCCGCGCGATCTCGCGCTTGAGCGCATCCACAACGGGCGCGCTGTCGGCTACGTCCGCCACATATGCCTTGACGCAGGGCTCGTCTACGCCGACCGTCTCCACGTCCGCAAAATCCCAATAGATTGCGCGTTCGTTTAAAAACGCCATCGCGCGCTCGTGGCTCTCCTCAATGCTCACCTGATCCAGGCCCGCGTTGGAGAACGCGAGCGTCACCGCGTCCAGTCCCGCGTCGGTCGTGTAGACGCTCAATTCCAGCCATTTCATATTGAATCTTTCCTGTCCGTTTGCGCGCGTTTTTCGCGGCAAACCGTAGTACCGTAGTCAGTATAACACCCGTCCGCGCGGTCGCACAACCGCCTGCGTTTCGGGTGATTGACAAATACAGCCTCGTGTGGTTAACTCGAACTGATGTCAAAACAAAACCCGATCAAAAACACAACGGAGAAAGAACGCCGCGCCGTATCGGTGGGGTTCATTCGCGCGCCGCTGTTTCATGCGCGCCCGGTCGCCGTCGCCGCGGCGGGGCTGATGTTCGGGCTGCTGCTGGGCGACGGGCTGACGCTCGTTTTCGCAATGACCGTCATCCTCGTTTTGCTGCTGGTGGCGTTTGGCGCGAAGCTGCTGAAAAAAACGATCTGGGTTGTATTTTTGCTGAGTATGGCGGCCGGTTTTTTGCGCGTTGCGCTCGCCGCGCCGGCAGAGATTCCGGCGGGTGACGGCGTTCTGCAGGGCCGTATTTGCGAGACGCCGGAAGCGCGGGAGGACGGGGAATGGCGCGTGCAGCTCAAGGACGCGACGCTCTCCGGCGCGCCGATACCGGGAAAGATCAAGCTCTATGCCCGCTTTGCCGAACCGCCCGCCTACGGGCAGATCGTCTCCGCCGACGCGGACGTGCTGCCCTCGGCGGACCAATACCGACTCTACGACCGCTATCGCGGCGTGTTCTCTGTTGCGTTTGCAAACGGCGAGGCAAAGGTGCCTGGCAGTCCCCGCCGGATGCGTACGGGCGACTGCTCTCGCTGCGGGATGATATCGGCGGCAGGATCTCGGAACTCTTTTACAACGCGCCCGGGGAAGCAAAGGGCATGATGCTCGGCGACAAATCGGACATCGGCGAGGAAACGCTTTCGGCGTTTCGCGACACGGGCGTGGCGCATCTGCTCGCGGTGTCCGGCCTGCATGTCTCGCTGCTCGCGGCTGCGTTTTCGCTGCTCTTTCGCAGAAACGCATGGGTGCGCTTTTTTGCGGTCGCGTTGTTTTGCGCGCTGTATGCGGCTCTTACCGCGTTTTCCGCGCCGGTGGTGCGCAGCGGCGTCATGATGACCATCGGCCTGTTGGCTTTTCCGCTGCGGCGCCGGCTGGACGCGCCCAGCGCGCTCTCCGCCGCATTTGTGTTGATTCTGCTCGTCAATCCCTATGCGCTCTGGAGCGCGGGGTTTCAGCTCTCGTTCGTCGCGGTGCTTTCGCTGATTTTGCTGGCTCCCCTGTTTCAAAAACCGCTTGCGCGGCTCGGCTCCGTCGCGTCCGGCCTCATCGGCGCGAGCATGGCGGTTGTGATCGGCACGCTGCCGACCAGCGCGCTGTTCTTCGGGCAGGCGCAGCTGCTTTCGATTGTGACCAACCTCTTCGTCATCCCGCTTGCGGGGGTCTTTCTCGTTCCCGCGTTTCTTGGCGTGCTGCTTTCCTATATCTGGTATCCGCTTGGCAACACCGTCTGCTGGATCGGGCGCGTCGCGCTGGACGTCATCCTCGCCGTCGCGCGGTTCGGCGGCAGCATTACGCTGACGCTTCCGCCGCCGCCCGCCGCGCCGTATCTGCTGTGGCTGGGCGCGATGCTCTTTGCCTCGCGGCTGTGCCTGCGAAGCGCGAAGCGGCGCGCGCTGTACGCGGGCGTGCTGTTCGCCGTGTCCGCCGCGCTCTGGGCGCTTCTCTGATACACATATCAAGGGTGTGGATAACTTTTGGACCAGGCAGAACAACCGTTTGGTGCGGCCATAGATTGTTCATCGAAAAAGAGGCATTTTTTGGTTGAAAATCGCATCTGACTGGAATTTTACAAACGGTTATCCACAGAGTTATCCCCAGAGTGTGGATAACTTTGTGGACGCAAATCACCGGAATGTGGAACGCTGGTTTGAGTAAATTATGCGAAAAGAGCGCCGCTTTTGAGAACAATCGTTTGCAACCGGCGCAGAGGATGATATAATAACCCCTATGGACGGAATGGATTTTGTCAAAGCGGTCGCAAGGGGTGAACCCGTCGGCGGCGCATACTATTTTTGCGGCGAGGACCCCTACAGCCTCAACAAGGGTGTGCAGGCGGTCTTGTCCCGCACGGACCCCGGCATGCGGGATATGAACACGACGTTTTTAAAGGCGCCGTCGCCGGCGGACATTCAAGCCGCGGCGGAGACGATGCCGTTTTTTGACGCGCTTCGGGTCGTGGTGGTGCAGGAGTTCGACGCGGACACCGCCAACGCGCTGGAGGATTACGTCAAGACGGTGCCGGATACCACGGCGCTGCTGTTCGTGCGCCCCGGAAAACCGCCTAAAACGAACCCGCTGTATCGCGCCATAGACGCGCTCGGTCGCGCGGTGTCGTTCGATTCGCTCAAGCCCGCGCAGGCGCAGGCGTTTCTGCAAAAGCGCGCGAAGGAGAACGGCATACCGCTGGAAGGCATGGCGGCGGTGCGGCTGGTGCAATATCTCGGCGCGGACCTCGGCGCGCTGGAAAACACGCTGCTGATGGTCGGCGCATACGTTGGCTTCGGCAACCCGGTAACGGTGCAGGCGGTGGAAGCCTGCGTCCGGCCGCCGAGCGAGTATGAGGTGTTCAAAATCATGGACCCGCTCTGGGCGGGCAACAAGCGCGAGGGACTCAAGATGCTCGCAACGCTGCTGAACGACCCATCCGAGAGCGCGATCGGCCTGGCTACGCTGTGCGAGCGAAACGTGCGCGGGGTGCTGGGCGCAAAGCAGCTGCTCAAACAGGGGAAGAACGAAGGGCAGATTGCGCAGACGCTGGGCATGAAGCCGTATCCGGCGCAGAAGGCGGTCGCCGCCGCGAAGAAGCGCAGCTATGCGCAGCTCGTGAAGATGCTGGACGATTTTATCGCCGTGGAATGGAAACAGAAACAGGGGTTAGCAAAGGCGGAAGATGCGCTGATGCTTGCGTGCCATGAGAATTTTTGAGAATCATACTATGAATAAAGCGTTACAGGGAGAAACAATAAAATGATAAAGCACATCGTATTCACCAAGTTTGAAAACCCGGACGAACAAGCGCCCATCGCCAGCGAAATGCTGCTTGCGCTCAAAGACACAATCCCCGAAATCCGTACCATCGAAACCGGGCGTGACTTCAAGCGCAGCGAGCGCAGTTTCGACCTTGCTTTGATCGTCACCTTCGACACGAAGGAAGACCTCGCGATTTACGATCACCATCCCGAGCACGAGAAGGCGCGCGCTTACATCAAGGCGCACCGTACGGGTACGGCGACGGTCGATTTCGAGTTTTAATTTATTTTCGATTCCGTAACCAAAGTCCATAACCAAAGATTGCTAAAAGGAGCGAACTATGCTCAAATACATCGTATTGTTCAAATTTCGTGATCCGGAAACGTGCCTCCCGACCGTGATCGAAAAGCTGCATGGCATGGTCGGTAAAATTCCGGAGATTTTATCGATGGAAACCGGCGCGGATATCTGGCACAACGGCGAGCGGAGCTATGACCTGGCGCTGACGTGCACGTTTGCCGATCTTGACGCCATCGCGGTCTACGACAAGCACCCCGCGCACGAAGAGGCGCGCGAGTATATCTACGCGCACCGGATCGACGGCAAAACCGTCGTCTACGAAATAATATGAACGAATTCAAGCTTGTATCCGAATACAGCCCCGCCGGAGACCAACCGCAGGCGATCGACCGCCTTGCGGAGGGCGTGCAGCGCGGCGATGCCGCTCAGGTGCTGCTCGGCGTCACCGGCAGCGGCAAGACTTACACCATGGCAAAGGTGATCGAGCGCGTACAGAAACCCACGCTCGTCATCGCGCATAATAAGACGCTCGCGGCGCAGCTCTGCTCGGAATTCCGGGAGTTCTTCCCGGACAGCGCGGTGGAGTATTTCGTGAGCTATTACGACTACTATCAGCCGGAGGCATACATCCCCGCGTCCGACACCTATATTGAAAAAACTACGGCCATCAACGAGGAGATCGACCGTTTGCGTTACAGCGCGACGAGTTCGCTCAACGAGCGGCGGGACGTGATCATCGTCGCGTCTGTTTCGTGCATCTATGCGCTGGGCGATCCCGAGGAGTATATGCGCATGTCCGTTTCGCTCAGAAAGGGCATGCAGATCTCCCGCGAAGAGGTTGTTCGAAAACTCGTGGACATCCAGTTTCAGCGAAACGACATCGACTTTTCGCGCGGAACGTTCCGCATCCGCGGGGATGTGCTGGACATCTTTCCCGCCTCCAGCGCGGGCACCGCGGTGCGTGTCGAGTTCTTCGGCGACGAGGTCGAGCGCATCATGGACGTGGACTCGCTCACGGGCGAGCTGCTCGGCGAGCGCGCGCATGTTGCGGTCTTTCCCGCCTCGCACTATGCCACGAGCCGCGAAAAGCTCAACGCCGCAATCGACAAAATCTGGGACGACGCGCTCGCACGGCGGGACGAGTTTACCCATACGGACCGACTTATCGAGGCGCAGCGCATTGAGCAGCGCACGCAGTATGACATTGAGATGATGCGCGAAATCGGCTATTGCAACGGCATTGAAAACTACTCGCGCTATTTCGACGGGAGAAGCCCCGGACAGCCGCCGTTTACGCTGATCGACTACTTCCCGAAGGATTTTCTCGTGATCATCGACGAGAGCCACGTCACCGTGCCGCAGATCGGCGCGATGTACCGCGGCGACCTCGCGCGCAAAACCTCGCTTGTGGAATACGGCTTCCGCATTCCCAGCGCGTTCGACAACCGCCCGCTGAAGTTTCCGGAGTTCGAGGCACGCGTGCCGCAGATGATCTGCGTCTCCGCGACGCCGGCGGATTACGAAATCAAGCGCGCGACGCAGGTTGTGGAGCAGATTATACGCCCGACGGGTCTGGTGGATCCGGAAGTGGAGGTTCGACCCGTCAAAGGGCAGATCGACGACCTCCTGGGCGAGGTGCGCCTGCAGACCAAGAAGGGCTACCGCACACTGGTGACCACGCTGACCAAGCGCATGGCGGAGGACCTGACCGAATACCTCGACGGCATGGGCGTGCGCGTGCGGTATATGCACGCGGACATCGAGACCATCGAACGCATGGAGATCATCCGCGATCTGCGGCTGGGTGATTTTGACGTACTTGTGGGGATCAACTTGCTGCGTGAAGGTCTGGATTTGCCGGAAGTGGGGCTTGTTGCCATTCTCGACGCGGATAAGGAAGGGTTTTTGCGCTCGTCCACGAGCCTTGTGCAGACCATCGGCAGAGCCGCGCGAAATGTCGAAGGCAAAGTCGTGCTCTATGCGGACGTCATCACGCCAAGCATGAAATACGCAATGGACGAGACCGAACGCAGAAGGACGATTCAGAGAGCGTATAACGAGGAGCACGGCATTACGCCGCAGAGCGTGAAAAAAGCCGTCCGCCAGACGCTGATCATCACCACGAAGGTTCAGGACGAAGCGGACGAATATACCGCGGAGGAGAAAGCCACGCGCGTGAAGATGCTCACCGAGGAGATGCGTGCCGCAGCCCGCGAGCTCGAGTTTGAGCACGCCGCGAAGCTGCGCGACGAGATTCGAAAACTCTCCGGCGAGGAAGCGCTCGAACGCGCCGCCAAACCAAAGCCCGGCACCATCGGCGCGAAGAAGCGCAACAAGGGCAGATCGCGTAAGTAAACGGTTTTATCCCGTGAGGTTCTTTTCTCCCGGCACAATTGAGATATACAAATAAAAAACGTATAATAGTTGTAGGATAATATTGGGCAGATTCAATTTTGCAGGGAGGGGATTATCATGAAAAACGAACTGATGCAGGAAATCGAAACCCAGCTTTCCACCATTGGCGTTTCCGTAGTAAAAGGAGGCCAAACCGATCTGAGCATCGACGTTGAGCTGCTGGACGCGGGCTTTTCCACGGGAAAAAAGAAGATTCATTATGAATCGATGATCCTGCTGGACGAGGCGGACAAGACGATCAGGATGTACGAAAAGACCACCGAGATCAGCGCGGGCGTTTCGTTCGGCGCCAGCGCGCAGTCTTCCTATCAAACCGGAAGCACGCTGTTTCGCAAGGTCAAGAGCATTCAGTACGGGCCGGAGGGAAAGGTGTTTGAGTACAACTTCGACATCGGCGCCATTCCGAAGACCGTTAAAACCGCCGCGCAGGCGCATGGATGGAAGTTTAAAACCGTTATTTTGAAGAAAAAGGCGATGTATCGCTGAATGAGCGACACAAAGACAAAAAGTGTTGCATCGCACGCATGCATGTGTTACAATGTAACACGATAAGGATCCCGCCTACTCGCGGGCCTAGCGTAGCGAATAAAACCGCCCGTGGAAATGATTTCCACGGACGGCTTTTATGTTGTGGTTTCAGCAGTGCGCCAACTCAGTTCGCGCGGGAAACGAGGCGGATGAGCACCATCTCCGCCGTGGAGCCGCTGCGGAGAACCGAGCCGCGGTTCCCCATGCCGGAGGAGACGATCAGATGCGCCATTCCTGTGCGTTTGTGCCCGTATGTAACGCCGAAAAGCCGGTTCAGCCGGCTCAGCCAGCTCATCGGCCAGATCTGTCCCCCGTGGGTATGGCCGGAGAGTTGCAGCGTGACGCCCAGCGCGGCGGCTGCCATCCAGTCGCGCGGCTGATGGTCGATAACGATCACCGGCCCGCTCCGGTCAACGCCTTCGAGCAGCGTTTGCAGAGAGGCGCGGTCCGGGCTGCGGGAAAACCCCGCATCGTGCCGGCCGATCAGCGTCAACCCCGCGACGGTTGCGGAAGCATCGTCCAGCACGCGGATTCCAGCGCCGGACAGCGTGCGGTCGAGCTCCTCCCTGGTGTAGGGCGGCGTCGGGCCGTGGTTGGCGAGGTCGTGGTTGCCGTAGACAAAATACACGCCGTATCTTGCCGGAACGCTGCCGACAATGGCGCAGGCGGCGCGCATCTGCTCCGGACTGGTCCAGTCGTCCACCAGATCGCCCGCGATGATCAATAGATCAGGCTGCTCCGCAGCGAGGCGCTCCATCTGCAGCCGGAGCCGGGTTTCGTCGATCGTCAGTCCCATGTGCACGTCGGAGATCAGCGCAATGCGCAGTTCCCCGCCCGAAACGGGCAGATCCGTCTCAATGTCATACCGCGTGAGCACGAGTTTTTTTCCGTGGAAATAGCCGTAAACAAGCAGTGCAAGACTGGCCGCGAGCGCGGCGGCGCCGCCCTGCCAGAGCCAGCCGATGTGAGAAGCGACGGGCCAGAGCAACGCCAGCAGATGCTGCAACAGCGAAAACAGCAGGCTGAAGAGAAAGAGATATAAAGCGGCGAGGGTACGAACCTTCACCGGGATTGGTCGAACGAACATCGCCGCCAGCAGGCAGGCGGCAAAGATAGCACCGAGCCAGCGGCTTAGTGCGCCGCCCAGGCCCCAGTAGAGCAGCGCGTCCGAGAGCCAGAGAAACAGCCACCAGCCCATAAAAAGGCAGATTGCCGCCAATATTAAATACGCGATGAAACGGGTTCGTTGATCGTGCAAAGCGTCCTCCTGACAGGCGTTTTTCGCCTGTTGCGTTTATTATAGCAGAGCAAAGTGAACAGAGCGCGAAATCGTTCTGTTTTTTGCAGCGCGGCGCGCACAATCCGCGCTATTCATGCAACAGCTGCTGTGATATAATGCGACCAATGAATATACGGAGGATCAAACGATGGCAGAGATCGTCTGGAAAGATCGCAAACGCATCATTTTCGGCTTGCCCTGGACGTTTACGCGCTATTCGCTGACACAGGAAAAACTGATTGTCGACAAAGGATTCCTCAGCCGACAGGAAGATGAGGTCCGCCTGTACCGCATTCTGGATATCACGCTCTACCGCCCGCTGCATCAGCGAATATGGGGGCTTGGCACCATCCGCCTCAACACCGCGGACAAGTCCACGCCGGAGGTGGAGATCAAACGGATCAAGCGCGCGCGGGAGGTAAAGGAGATGCTCTCGGACATGGTCGAACGCGAGCGCTATGAAAAGCGCATCGCCGCGCGCGAGTTCATGGGTTACGGTGACATGGAGGAAGACGAGGACCCGATCAACTGAAACAACGATATAAGAAAACGGGCGGGCACGCGAAGCTACGCCCGTTTTGTTTTCAAACGGGGATGATTCACAGGGTATTTTTATGCATTGTGCGTGAAAAAGCCGCTGATGTTCCTTGTAATGAGGGGTTTAACTGGTATAATAATACGAAACGGTTTTGTATTCGGGATGGAATGACGAGCCGTATGAAGGGAGAACAGGGATGGAATTTAACTCGAACAGCGGATTTATGTATGCGATCGTCGGCATCGTAATCCTGTTTGTACTGCTGCAGTCCGTCGTTTTCTTAGTCAAGGCGTGGAAGCGCGGCAAAGAACTCGGCATGGACGCGCAGGCGCTGAAGAAAACCGTGGGTTCGTCCGCGGTGTTCACCATCGCGCCGGCGTTTGCAATTCTGCTCGGCGTCATTGCGCTGAGCAACGCGCTCGGCTTTCCGCTGCCGTGGCTCAGGCTCACGGTTATCGGCTCGCTGACCTATGAAACAACCGCCGCGGCCGCCGCGGCAACGGGCGTTGGCGCTTCGCTCGCGCAGAAGGTGACCGACCCGAAGATCTTTACGGCAATCGCGTGGGTGATGGCGCTCGGTATCATACCGGGGCTGCTGCTCGTTCCGCTGTTTGGCAAAAAGATTGAAAACGGCGTCAGTCGCATCAAGAGCAAGGACTCCCGCTGGGGACAGATCTTCCTCTCCGGCCTGTTCCTCGGCATGATCTCCGCGTTTCTCGGCCTCGTGTTCGCGCACGTCAGCGAGGGGCTAACGGGCTGGATTCCGGTGTTCGTCATGCTGGCCAGCGCGGTGTTGATGATCATACTGGGCCTCTTGCGCAAAGCGCTCAAGGCAAAATGGATTGAGGATTACGCGCTGCCGATCAGCCTGCTGGGCGGCATGGCGCTGTCCATACCGATCACAACGCTGATTCAGGGCATTGCGGGTTGAGGGAGGATATGGATATGAAACAGGAAAAAAGCTATCGCGACAGTATTCACGCAACCGGTAGGGTCTGGATTCTCAGCGCGCTCGTGCTGCTGCTTGCCATACCGGTCGCAATCAGTATCTATTACGGTGCATGGCCGTCCGCCGGCGGCGTGCTCAAAGGGTTTTTGAGCGTCGCGCCCATCTTCTGGACGGTTGGCGTCATCGAAGTTTTCACCTATGTGCCCATGCTCGGCACGGGCGGATCGTATCTGGGGTTTGTAACGGGCAACCTCGCCAACCTCAAGGTGCCCTGCGCGCTTAACGCAATGGACCGCGCGGGCGTGGAAGCCGGATCGGAGGAGGGCGAGGTGATCTCGACCATCGCGATTGCAACCAGCTCCATCGTGACGACGCTGATCATTGCGCTCGGCGTGCTGCTGCTCTCGCAGATCGCGCCCGTACTGGAGAGCAAGGTGCTCCAGCCTGCATTTGAAAACATCCTGCCCGCGCTCTTCGGCGCAATCGGCGTGGTGTTCATCTCCAAGGACTGGAAGATCGCTGTCGCGCCGCTTGTGGTCATGATCGCGCTGTTCCTGCTGGTTCCGTCGCTTGCCAGCGCGGTAGGCATTCTCGTTCCGGTCGGCGCGCTGATCGCGATCGGCGTTGCGCGGGTTCTGTATAAGAAGGGACTCATATAATTTTCTCTTTTTAGGAAAAGAGAAGATCGCAACCGGCGTCGCGCGGGTTCTGTATAAGAAGGGAATCCTGTAAACGAATATCGTAATTACAGGTCACCAGTACGAAAGGACAACTCACATGACCTATTTTTTACTTTCACTTGCCGCACTGCTCGTCGTTTTTCTCGCGGTGATCATCATTCGCGCGCTGCTGTTTCGGCCAAAGGCGGTTGCGCCCGCAGCGCAGGGTGAAGCGGTTGTGGACGAACAGGCGGCAATCGACCATCTGGCCGAGATGATCCGCTGCAAAACGATATCGTATTATGAGGACGAACGCATCGACAAAGCGGAGTTTGCAAAATTCCGCGCGCTGCTCAAGTCGCTCTACCCGACGGTGTTTTTAAAATGTACCTACGAAGAACTCGGCCCGAGCGGCGTGCTCTTCTCGCTCAAGGGAAAGAACGCGGACAAACCCGCCGTGTTCATGTCGCATTACGACGTCGTGCCCGTCAACGAAGAGCAGTGGTCCAAACCCGCGTTTGAGGGCATCGTCGAGGACGGCATGCTCTGGGGGCGCGGTACGCTGGACACGAAATGTACCCTGCTGGGCACGCTGGAAGCCGCGGAACAACTGCTCAAGAGCGGGTTCGTTCCGGAAAACGATATGTACTTCGCGTTCGCCGGGGACGAGGAGGTTGCGGGTAGTTCGCAGCCTGTTATCGTGGAGACGCTGCGCGCGCGCGGCATCACGCCCGCAATCGTCGTGGACGAAGGCGGCGCGGTCGTCGATGGAATCTTCCCCGGCGTTTCGCAGCCCTGTGCGCTGATCGGCATCGCCGAAAAGGGCCTCATGGACGCACAATTCGTCATCGAGGGCGCGGGCGGGCATGCATCCGCGCCGCCGCCGCACACCGGCATCGGGCGGCTGGCCCGCACAGTGACGCGCATCGAAAACAACCCCTTCCCGCGCGTGCTGACCAAGCCCGTTGCGGAGATGTTCGACACACTGGGCCGCCGTTCGTCGTTTGTGTACAAGCTCATCTTTGCAAACCTCTGGTGCTTTGCGCCGGTGCTCGATGCCATCTGTAAAAAAGCCGGCGGCGAGCTCAACGCCATGATGCGCACCACTTGCGCGTTTACCATGGCGGAGGGCAGTAATGCCAGCAACGTTCTGCCGCCGCGGGCGCGCATGGTCGCAAACCTCCGCGTCATCAGCGGCAGCACCTGCGAGGAAACGCTGAACATGCTCAAAGAGCGCGTCGGCGACGACGGCATTCAGGCAAGCATCATCCATGGTTCGGATCCGAGCAAGATCTCCGAAACGAGCGGATACGGCTGGGAGAAGCTCACTTCGGCAATCGCCGAAACCTGGCCGGATACACTGGTCTCGCCGTATCTGATGCTTGCCGCTTCGGACTCGCGGCACTATTGCGCGATTTCGGACTATGTCTACCGTTTCTCTGCGATGGCGCTGAGCAAACAAGACCGCGCCGGAATCCACGGCAATGACGAGCGCATTTCCACCGACAAGATCGTCAAAACAGTACAGTTCTATCTGCGGCTGATGAGAAGCCTGTAACAAGCAGACCAAAAGCCATCCCGAGCGGGATGGCTTTTTTTGTGTGAAATCAAGAGAGATCGGTTACAGCTGCTTTCTTGAGAAGCCGAGCATCATCAGCGCCGCGTTGATCGCGCTCAGCGCGAGGGAGAGCCACACGGCGGGCAGAACATCACGCGCCGTAAGCGCGCCGGTCAAGAGCGCAAAGCCTTCGCTCAGCCGTGTAGGCAGCCAGACCGACAGCGGCGGGATCATGGAGAGCGCGTAACAGGCCATGTAGAGCCCGCCCGCGCAGAGGAGCGCATACATGCCGTTTGAAAAAACGGACGCAAACGCAAGCTCCAGCGTCAGGAGCCATACGCCGAGCAGATAGGCGGAGACGGCCGCGAGCCAAATGCCGCTCGTCAACGCGTCCTCCCAGAAATAAGCGCTGTATCCAAGCGTGATGAAAAACGTGAGCCAGTAGCACACGCTCCAGCTCAACAGCACGGAAGAGAGTTTCGCGGCGGCGACCTTGCCGCGCGAAATGCCTTTTGTGAGCAGGTTGACGAGCGTTCCGCTCTGATATTCCTGCGCAAAGATCCCGCTGAACAGCGCGAGGATGAGGATATACTCCATCAGCAGATTTTTGAAATACTGTGTCCAGGCGGTCAGGGCGTTGACCGTGACGACGCCGATGGTGATCCCCTGATCGGAGAGCGCGCCGGACATCAGCTGCAGCATCCAGGGCGTCAGTTTCGCGAGCGCGGGATTCATGATTCCGAAGATGGAAAACACGATTACAAGCAGCGCCGCTTTTCCGGTTCGGAGCAGTTCCAGAGATTCTTTGCGGAGCATGACGGAGATCTGTTTCATCTTCCGGCCACCTCCAGAAACAAAGATTCGAGTGAAGGCTCGTTTTGCTTTATCAGCAGCGGGTAGAGGCCGAGCTCTCCCAGTATGGCAAAGGCGCGTTTCATATCGTCCCGCGTGCCGTTGGGATAGTTCAGGCGCAGGCCGGAGGTCGTTTCTCCGCCGGGGAATGCCGCCAAAAACCGTGTAGCTTCCGTCCGCTCGGAAAACTCCAGAAAAAAGCCGTCCTTCGTATGAAGCTGGCGGATCTCTTCCAGCCGCCCGGACAGCTTCAGCTCGCCGCCGTGCAGCAGGCCGATCTCGTCGCTGACGCGCTCAATATCCGGCAGAATATGCGAGGAGAAGAGCACGGTGGTCTCGCCGCGGATCGCGCGGAGGATATCGATGATATCCTTTCGCCCGGCGGGGTCGAGCGCGGAGGTCGGTTCGTCGCACACCAGCAGTTTCGGGCGGTGGATCAACGCCTGCGCGATGCCGAGGCGCTGTTTCATGCCGCGTGAAAATCCGCCGATCCGGCGCTTGGCGGAGGAAGCCAGGCCCACCAGAGAAAGCAGCTCTTTCGTGCGCGGTTCGAGCGTATCGCAGGGCACGCCCGCGATATCGCCGCACAGCCGGAGATACTCCTCCGGCGTCAGATAACCGTAGAACTCCGGCACGTCCGGCAGGTATCCGATATCCCGGTTCGTCTTCGTCTGTCCGTATCGCACCGGCTCTCCGTTGACGCGGATCTCGCCGCCGTCCGCCTTCAGCAGGCCGAGGATGAGTTTCATCGTCGTGGTCTTGCCCGCGCCGTTTTCGCCGATGAAACCGTAGATCGTGTTTTCCCGCACGCGCAAATTCAGATCGGTCAACACTTCTTTTGCGCCAAAGCGTTTTTGCACATGGCGCAGTTCAAGCACGTTCATCTTGCTCAATCCTCTTTTCCGAGCAGAAAATACAGGATCGGGCCGATGAACTCCATGCCGACGATCACGACGATGAGCCAGAGCGTACGCGTCCCTCGTTTATAACGGGTATGCGTTAGAATATGGCGAAGGGTGATGACCAGCAGCACCACCTGCGCGATCGCAAGCGGGATGATAAACGGCAATATGTCTTGCAGATTCATTGGGTTATCTCCTTTCATGGTCGCGCGGATTGCGCGATCTCACGTCTCTGCCGGAAGAGTAGCATATCACGTTACGTAACGAGCAAGAAGTATTTTGAAAAACAAAAAAAGACCCGCGTCAGCGGGTCTCTTGACGAACTGTTACAGCTTCAATCGATAGACGGTTTCCCCGTCGATCTCGCGCCCGTCCGGCACGAAACCGAGGCTTTCGTAGAGCGACTTTGCGGCGGTGTTTCCGTGCTCAAAACTGATGTAAACATAGTTGTGCCGCTCGTCCGCCAGCGCGCGGATGCGACCGATGAGCAAAAGCATCGCCTCGCGCCCGTATCCTCTGCGTTGATGGTTCCGGTCGATCATGAGCCGGTCGATCCAATACTGCCGGTCCTCCGGATCGAGACAGTACATTGCAAACCCGACCGGTGTATTCCCGATAAAGAGACCGAGCGGTACGCACTCCGGCTGGGCGTATGCCTGCGCGAGGGAATACTCATTCGAAGCAACGAGAGATTCCTGCTCCGGAAAGACGGAGAGTTCCAGCACGGAGCGAAAATTGTAACGGTCGATTTCGACGAGGCGCAGCATAGCGATACCTCCCTGTTGCGCTGAACAAGCGTGTGATTATCCTTCCTGTTGTTTGGCGTGCTTCATGCGCAGTTCTTTTCGCAGGATACGCTTGCGCATGCGGATGTTCTTTGGTGTGATTTCAACCAGCTCGTCGTCCGCAATGAACTCGAGACACTGCTCGAGCGAGAGCACGACGGGGGATGTGAGGCGCAGCGCGTCGTCCGAGCCGGAGGCGCGCATGTTGGTCACGTGTTTTTTCTTGCACACGTTGACCACGATGTCCTCCGCGCGCGCGTTTTCGCCGACGATCTGCCCTTCGTAGACGGGGACGCCGGAACCGACGAAGAGTTTTCCGCGGTCCTGCGTGTTATACAGGCCGTAACTCGTGGTGTCGCCCGTTTCGTGCGCGACGAGCGAACCCGTCTTGCGCTCCTCGATCGGACCCTTATAGGGTTCGTAGTCGTGGAAGATATGACTCATCACGCCGTTGCCGCGCGTGTCGGTCAAGAGTTCGGAGCGGTAGCCCATCAGGCCGCGCGCGGGCACGAGGAACTGCAGCCGTACGCTGTTTTCGCCCTGTGTGGCCATGTCCGTGAGCTCCGCTTTGCGTTGGCCGAGCTTTTCCATGACCGCGCCGACGTATTCGGTCGGCACGTCGATGGTGAGTTCTTCGATCGGCTCGCTGGTGTTGCCTTTTGCATCTTTGTGAAAGATGACCTTCGGGCGTGAAACGGCGAACTCGTACCCCTGGCGGCGCATGGTCTCGATTAAAATCGAAAGATGCAGCTCGCCGCGCCCGCTGACGCGGAAGGTATCGGTCGTGCCCGTTTCCTCAACACGCATGGAGATGTTGGTCTTAACCTCGTTCAGGAGCCTGTCGCGCAGGTTGCGTCCGGTGACGTACTTGCCTTCTCTGCCGGCGAAAGGGCTGTCGTTGAGCATGAACATCATGCTCACAGTCGGCTCGTCGATGTGCACAAACGGCAGCGGCTCGACGCAGTTCGGGTCGCAGACCGTCTCGCCGACGTTGAGGAATTCCATACCTGCAACACAGATGATGTCCCCGCAGGGCGCTTCGTCTACCTCGACGCGCTTGAGCCCTTCGTAGCGATAGAGCCGTGTGATCTTGGTGTCCACCTTGCGGTTATCCTCGCCGCCGCAGATGACGACCGGCATGCCTTTTTTAGCGGTGCCGCGTTCGATGCGGCCGACGCCGATGCGGCCGACGTAGTCGTCGTAGTCGATGGAAGAGAATAAAATCTGTAACGGCTCTTCTGGCGCGAAGTTCGGCGCGGGAATCGCGCTGATAATCGTCTCAAAGAGCGGGCACATGCCCTCCTCCATCCCGTCGGGCGTCATGCCGCTGAGGTTATCGCGCGCGCTGGCATATACAACGGGGAAATCGAGCTGGTCGGCGTCCGCGCCGAGCTCGATGAAGAGCTCCAGCGTTTGATCCACAACCTCCGCAGGGCGCGCGCCCGGGCGGTCTACCTTGTTGACGACCAGAATCGGAATCTTGTTGAGTTCGAGCGATTTACGGAGCACGAACCGCGTCTGCGGCATACAGCCTTCAAACGCGTCGACGAGCAGCAGCACGCCGTCCACCATCTGGAGGATGCGTTCCACCTCACCGCCGAAATCCGCGTGGCCCGGTGTGTCCACAATATTGATGCGCGTGCCGCCGTAGACGACCGCCGTGTTCTTGGAGAGTATGGTGATGCCTCTCTCGCGTTCGAGATCGTTGGAGTCCATAATGCGCTCAACGTCCTGTTCGCCTCTGCGCAGCACGCCCGCGTCCCGCAGCATCTGATCGACCAGTGTCGTTTTGCCGTGGTCGACGTGCGCGATGATTGCGACGTTTCGAATGTCCATTCATGTACCTTCTTTCTAATTACGAAAACAAGTTATTATAAACTAAAGCGGGCAATAAGGACAAGTCGTTTCGTCTTTTCCGGCCGCTTTTTTACTTGCTGATGCCTAAAAAGCCATAATTTCAGCGAAAATCACAGAAAAACGGCCTCACAAAAAGAATTTTCAAAAAAGTGTTGACAAAGCGATTGTACAAGTGTATAACTGTATTAAGGCACTAGTACAACAGTACAATAGTACAGCAACACACGGAAGGAGGAAGGCGCATTGGCATGGCAATTTTCGTCTAACAGGCCGATCTACCAGCAAATCGTGGACGAGATCGAGCTTCGTATACTCAACGGAACCTATGAAAAAGGAATGCGGCTGCCCAGCGTACGCGATCTCGCGGTAGAAGCGGCGGTCAATCCGAACACAATGCAGCGGGCGCTTGCGGAACTGGAGGAGATGGGATTGTTAACCACACAGAGAAACACAGGACGAACGGTGACGACGGACGAAGCAGCCGTCTCCCGCGCGAGGGACGCAAAGGCGGATCTGCTCGCGGAGACGTTTCTGATGCAGATGAAAGCGTTGGGCCTGAGCCGCAAAGAAGTGCTCGAGCGGCTTAACAAAGGGGAACACAAGGAGGGGGAACATGCAGTCCATTCTTGAAACAAGAGCGCTGACAAAGCGTTATGGAACGACGCTGGCGCTGAACAATGTTGATATCTCCCTGCCAAAGGGAAAGATCGTCGGCCTGCTCGGGCCGAACGGCAGCGGCAAGACCACCCTGCTCAAGATCGTGGCGGGTCTGCTGACGCCGACCAGCGGCGTCGTGCTCGTGGAAGGGCAGCCGGTCAGCGAGGAGACGAAATCGATGATTTCGTTCCTGCCGGAGAACACCTATCTGCCGGAGTGGATGACGGTGGACGACTGCCTCGATTACTTCGCGGACTTCTATACGGACTTCGACATGCTGCGCGCCAGGGAGATGCTCTCCCGGCTCAACGTGCCGCCAAAGAAGCGCATGAAGCAGCTGAGCAAGGGCACGCGGGAGAAGATGCAGCTCGTGCTGGTCATGTCCCGCCGCGCAAAGCTCTATCTGCTCGATGAACCGATCGGCGGCGTCGACCCCGCGACGCGGGATTACATCCTCGATACGATCATCTCAAACTATGACAACGAGGCGACGATCCTGATCTCCACGCATCTGATCGCGGATGTGGAGAAGGTGCTCGACGAATTCCTCTTCCTCAAGGAAGGCGTCATCACGATGCACGATACGACGGACAATGTCCGCGAGTCGCAGGGCAAGTCGCTGGACGAACTGTTCAGGGAGGTATTCAGATGCTAGGCAAATTGATCAAACACGATTTCCGCGCGCTTTCGCGCACGCTCTTCCCGCTGCAGATCGGTATTCTCGGCGGCGGGTTGGTGGCAACACTGCTCTCGGCGTTGTCCATCCGGCTAAGCGAAGGATCCTGGGCGGCGGCGAACGGGTCTTCGCTGCTGCAGGGGTTGATTCTGTCGATTTCGATCATGACGGCAGTGCTCATCGGCGTTGCGATCATGGCGTCCCTGTTTGTCACGCTGATTCTGATCTGTTACCACTTCTACCGCAGCTTCCTGTCGGACGAAGGGTACCTGACGTTCACGCTGCCGGTCTCCACATCGAACCTGCTCTGGAGCAAGCTCTTTACCGGTATGTTCTGGGTGATGATCAACGCCGTCGTAGTTATGATTACGCTCTTGATCTATTCGGTCTTCGGCACGACCAGCAACACGCTGATCAATGCGGAAGTGTTGAACGGATTCCGTTACTTCTTTACCGAATTGCTGCCGCAGGCGAAAGAGTATGTGAGCGTTCCGCTCGTGATCGGGGAATCCGTCATTCTGGGCATTGTCGGGCTGGCGGCGCAGCTGCTGCAGATCTTCTTCGCCATCATCATCGGCGGACAGGTCGCAAAGAAGCATCGCATCCTCGCGGCAATCGGCATGTACCTGCTCATCAACATGGGCGTGGGTATGGTCAGCTCGGTGTTCCTCTCGGTGGTGTCGCTGGGCGAGTTCATGGTGCCCATGACGCTGACCGGTGCGCCGGAGATCGGCCGCTTTATGACCAACACGTTCGGCTGGTACGGATTGCTTTCCGTCGGGCTGTGTGCGCTGTTCTTCCTGGTATCGCGTTCGATACTCAGAAAGAACCTGAACCTGCAATAAACATCAAAAATCCTGCGGCTTGTTCTTCGCGGGTAAGGGCGGCATATGCCGCCCTTTTTTGCGCCGCAAAGCAGCCGGGAACGAAAAAACTTGCGCAGACGCGTCTTCTGCACGTATAATATCGCTCATGAAACGGGTATTAGGCAGCATTCGGCGCGCGGACGAGCGCTATCATATGATCGAGGACGGGGATAAAGTCTGCATCGGCGTCTCCGGCGGAAAGGACTCCCTCCTGCTGATAAAAGCGATGAAGCTCTATCAGCGGTTTTCCTATACGAAGTTCGACGTCATCGCCGTCATGCTCGACCTGGGTTTAAAGGAACAGGACGCCTCCGGCATCGAGGCGTTTGCGGAGCGCATCGGCATCGACTTCCAAGTGGAAAAGACAGACATCGGTAAGGTCGTGTTCGAGTATCGACAGGAGCGAAGCCCCTGCGCCCTCTGCGCCAAGCTGCGGCGCGGCGCGCTGAACACCTATGCCGTTGAGCACGGCTGCAACAAGGTTGCGCTCGGGCATAATCGCGACGATGTGATTCAAACGTTCTTCATGAGCATGCTCTACGAAGGGCGCATCAACACCTTTGCGCCGGTGACGTATCTCTCCCGCCGGGACGTGACCGTGATCCGTCCGCTGATCTTCCTGCCGGAGAAGCACGCGCTTTCCGTCGCCCGTGCGCATGATCTGCCGGTGCTGCCGCCGAACTGCGACATCGCCGGGAGTACCAAGCGCGATGAAGCCAGGCGGCTCGTGCAGCATATGACGGGGTTGGTGCCGGACTTTGAGGAGAAGTTCATGCACGCGCTCTCCACAACGGAGACCTATGGCCTCTGGGATCGCATGCGCCTCAAGGACGACGAAAAACATAAGAGATAATAAATAACTACCTTTCTTTAAAAGAAAGGTAGCGAAAGAAACTTTGATGAACATAAAAAAGAGACTCGCTTACGCGAGCCTCTTTTATGTTGCTTATGTTTACTCCACAACCTCGGCGACGACGCCGGAAGCAATCTGGCGGCCTTTCTTTTCTTAAAAAGAAAGACTGTAAAAAAAAGAGACTCGCTTGTGCGAGCCTCTTTTGTGTTGCTTTTGCTTATTTGTCCAGAACTTCGGTGACAACGCCGGAGGCAACTGTTCTGCCACCTTCGCGAATCGCGAAGCGCAGGCCCGGCTCGATCGCGATAGACGTGATCAGCTGGATCGTCATGTCGATGTGGTCGCCAGGCATGACCATCTCAACGCCCTTCGGCAGCTCGATGGAGCCCGTCACGTCCGTCGTGCGGAAGTAGAACTGCGGACGGTAGCCCGTGAAAAACGGTGTGTGGCGTCCGCCTTCTTCCTTGGTCAACACGTATACGCGGCCAAGAAAATGCGTGTGCGGATGGATCGAGTTCGGCTTCGCCAGAACTTGGCCGCGCTCGATGTCCGTGCGCTGTACGCCGCGCAGCAGCGCGCCGATGTTGTCGCCGGCGATCGCCTGATCCAGCTGCTTGCGGAACATTTCGACGCCTGTGACGACGACCGAACGCGTCTCTTCCGTGAGACCGACGATTTCTACCGTCTCGCCGACTTTCACGGTTCCGCGCTCAACGCGGCCCGTCGCGACTGTGCCGCGGCCCGTGATCGTGAAGACGTCTTCTACCGGCATCAGGAACGGCTTGTCAACCGCGCGCTCCGGCGTCGGGATATAGCTGTCCACCGCGTCCATCAGCTCGAAGAGGCACTTGCACTCCGGCGCTTCGTCCGCCTTCTTGCCTGCAATCAGCGCTTCCATCGCCAGCAGCGCGCTGCCCTTGATGATCGGAATATCGTCACCCGGGAACTCATACGTGCTCAGCAGTTCGCGGATCTCCATCTCGACGAGTTCCAGCAGTTCCGGATCGTCGACCTGGTCGGTTTTGTTCATGAATACGATGATGTAAGGTACGCCAACCTGACGGGCAAGCAGGATGTGCTCGCGCGTCTGCGGCATCGGGCCGTCCGCCGCGCTCACAACCAGGATCGCGCCGTCCATCTGCGCCGCGCCCGTGATCATGTTCTTGACATAGTCCGCGTGGCCGGGGCAGTCGACGTGCGCATAGTGGCGCGCCGCCGTCTGATACTCTACGTGTGCCGTGTTGATCGTGATTCCACGCGCTTTCTCTTCCGGCGCTTTGTCGATTTCGTCGTACTTCATCGCCTGCGCGTCGCCATGCTGCGACAGCGCCATCGTGATCGCCGCCGTCAGCGTCGTCTTGCCGTGGTCTACGTGCCCGATCGTTCCGATGTTCACGTGCGGCTTGTTACGTTCGAATTTTGCCTTTGCCATTACAATCATTCCTCCTAAAAATCTTCTGTTGTTACCCGCATGCGGAATTTGTAACGGCAGCGGGCAAAATAATTTGTGCACCTTTTATGGATGCTGGAGCGGGTGATGGGAATCGAACCCACATAGCCAGCTTGGGAAGCTGGAGCTCTGCCACTGAGCTACACCCGCGCATCGGCCACATCCCCTTCGTCGCAGGAGCGAGCGACGATGGATTGTTTCGATTGGACTTCCTGTTTTGATTCATGTGACATAAGGGAAATCCGCAACGAAAGCCGCCGTGAAAAGGCATGCGTTACCCATGCTCCGCCACGGTAGCATCCCTTATTCTATAGGCTTTGCGGGAAAAAGTCAACATCCCAGATCGTGTGTTCCGGCAGCCCTTTTTACGCAAGATAAGGGGCTGCCGGAACACAGAAATCATATGAAATTCAGCATGTCTGCCGAAGCGGCGGAATTACTTCTCTTCCCATGCCATGGCGCGCTGCAGCGCGCGGCGCCAGCCGCTTAATCGGGACTCGCGCTCGTTTTCGTCGATCTCGGGCGAAAAGACCCGTTCGCTCTCCCATTGATCGGAGATATCCTTTGTGCTCTTGAACACGCCGACGGCAAGGCCGGCGAGGCAGGCCGCGCCGAGCGCCGTGGACTCCACGCAGCGCGGGCGGTTGACCCGCGCGTTGATGAGATCCGCCTGAATCTGCATCATGATGTTGGAGACGGACGCGCCGCCGTCCACGCGCAGCTCCGCCAGCGGTACCTGCGCGTCCTTTTCCATCGTCTCGGCGAGGTCGCGCACCTGATAGGCGATGCCCTCGAGCACCGCGCGCGCGAAATGCGCTTTTGTCGTTCCGCGCGTGAGTCCCAGCATTGCGCCGCGGGCGTACATGTCCCAGTGCGGTGCGCCGAGTCCGGTAAACGCGGAGACGAAATATGCCCCGCCCGCGTCCGGCACGGACTCCGCCAGCACGTCGATCTCCCGCGCGCTGGAGATGAGGCCGAGATCGTCCCTGAGCCACTTGATGGAGCTGCCCGCGTTGAAGATGCTGCCCTCCAGCGCATATTCCACGCGGCCGTCCACACCCCAGGCGATGGTGGTCAGGAGACGGTTCTTGCTCTCGATGGGCGTCGTGCCCGTATTCATCATTAAAAAGCCGCCCGTGCCGTAGGTGCACTTGGCCATGCCTGCTTCAAAGCATGCCTGCCCGAAGAGCGCCGCCTGCTGGTCTCCCGCCGCGCCGGCGAGCGGTACGCCGCCGAGCGCTTCCAACCCCATGATGTGCGGCTGAATCTTGCCGTATACATGACTCGAAGGCAGGGCCTTTGGGAGCATGCAGCGCGGAATATTGAGGCGCTCGAGCAGCTTATCGTCGTAATCGAGTTTGTGGATGTCGAACAGCATCGTGCGCGATGCATTGGAGTAGTCTGTCACATGCTCGCCGGTGAGGTTCCAGATGAGCCAGGTGTCCACCGTGCCGAAGAGCAGCTCGCCGTTATCCGCGCGCTGCTGCCCGTTTTCGATATGATCGAGGATATACCGTATCTTCGTGCCGGAGAAATATGCGTCGATCAGCAGGCCGGTCGTCTTTTGCACATGCTCGCCCCAGCCCTCCTGAATCAACGTTTCGCAAAGCGGCGCGGTGCGGCGGCACTGCCAGACGATTGCGTTATACACCGGGTGTCCGGTCGCTTTGTCCCAGACGATCGTGGTCTCGCGCTGGTTTGTCACACCCACGGCGGCGATGTCGCCCGGCTGTACGTGTTCGCGGCGGAGCACGTCCGCGGCGGCCTGCTTCTGCGTATCGAGAATATCGAACGGGTCGTGTTCGACGTATCCGGCGACGGGGTAGATCTGGCGAAATTCATATTGCGCGCTGGAGACGATCTTTCCGGCTAAATCAAAGAGGATGGCGCGTGAACTGGTTGTGCCCTGATCCAGTGCAAGAAGATATTTTGGCATGATGACAGATTCCTTTCGAAATGGTTTTTTACTCTTCGCGTAAAGGATGTGGGATGATTAAAACAGAATAGAATGTGATTAAAAGTATCAATCATATTATGACATATTCGAGCTGAATCATCAACATATAAAATGTTTCTGTAGATACAATTATGTATACGTACGAAGCATTTATACATCGGGCGCGGCGCAGCCGGCTCCGTTCCACGTACCGCTGCTGCAAGCGAAATCGGCAGCGCAGGCGGGCGGCATTTTTCGGAAAACAGTGGAGATTGCAGCGGAACATTATGGTTTGTAACTTTTTTACTTTCTTTTTTCCGTCTTTCGGGCTATCATTTTTAACATGGAGACACAGGAGCGAAAACCGGACGCAATCCCCGACGGATTCGTGCCGAACAAGGCGCTTGGGCAGAATTTTCTGACGGACGCGCGCGTGATCGAGGCGATCCTTGACGCGGCGCAGATCGAAGGAAAACGCGTGCTCGAAATCGGGCCCGGCACGGGCGCGCTCACGGAAGGGCTGCTCGCGCGGGCGTCGTTTCTCGCCGCCGTGGAAAAGGACGGGCGGCTCTGCGACTTCTTGAACGCGCGGTTCGGCGAACGGCTCGGGCTGTTGCATGCGGACGTGCTCAACGCGGATATCCCCGCGCTGATGGGCGGCGAAAACTGGCATGCGGTGGGTAACCTGCCTTACTATGCCACGACGCCGATCGTGCTGCGGCTGTTCTCGTTTTTACCCGAAAGCATGACGCTGATGGTGCAGAAAGAGGCTGCGCAGCGGTTTTTCGCCGCGCCGGGAAGCCGCGTTTACGGCCCGGTAGCCGTCGTGTCGTCCTGCTTTTACGAGGTAAGCGAAGTTGTGCGCGTGCCGCGCGGCAGCTTCCGGCCGCAGCCGGAGGTGGATTCCGTGGTCGTGCGCCTTTGGCGAAACGAAACACGGGCAGTGTACGCGGGCGCGTTTCTTTCCTTTTTGAAGCGGGCGTTCTCCATGCGCCGCAAGACGCTGGCAAACAACCTTGACAGAGACGCGCGTTTAGCGGACGCGCTGGCGGCGCTGCAAGCTCCCGCGGACGCACGTGCCGAGGCGCTCTCGCCGGAAGCGTTGCTACATATATTTGAAGCATTGAATTGAGCAACCAAAGAATGAACCAGAATGAAACGGAGGATTTACCATGGCTAAACTGACGTATTTTTATCTGCCGGGCTGCCCGCACTGTAGGCTCGCAAACCGCTGCATCGAGGAGCTCGTGAACGAAGACGAGCGTTTTAAGGGCGTCGAGATCGAACGAATCGACGAATCCGCACAAAAAGCGCTCGCCGCCAAGTACGATTACTGGTATGTGCCCTGCTTCTATATGGGGCAGGAGAAAATTCACGAAGGACACGCGGAAAAGACGGACGTGAAAAAAGTGCTGGAACAGGCACTCAAGTCCTGAACGGAAGCAACTCAACAAACCCGCCGCTGCGTTAGAGCGCAGGGCGGGTTTTTGTTTGATCTTGGTACCGCCAACGAAATGCCGTAATCGTTTCGTGTATCGTTCTTCTTTTTGTGATACACTCAACGAATACGAAGAGGGGATGTGAACATGGATATAAAGAGAATTCTGCCAGGCATCGAAAAGCATTACAAAGCAGATTTCGAATATATTGAGCCGAACAACAACGCTCACGTTGGGCTGAGTGTGCCTGAAATCGTGTTTCAATATGGAAGCATTGCATCTAAGATAAAATCAATACCGAGGCTTGGCCGCTACATGGTCAAATGCATTCTAGAGCTTCGAAAAACATATCATAGTTTGTACCGTCAACCCGAAAACCCGAGCAGGCAGATAACGGAACAGGATCTATCGGACTTAAGGGCTTTTATTGAGAGCTTTGGTGTCGACAGCATAGGATTTACACAAGTAGATCATTCATATATTTTCAGCAACAAGAAGATTCTCTACAAGAACGCGATCGTATTATCGATGAAGATGGATATGAAAATCATTCAAACAGCGCCATCCAAGTCATCCGAGAAAGAGATCTTTCGAACCTACTACGAACTCAACCATGCAGTCAATCAAATCAAAGAGTTCCTGAACGGCAGAGGGTATCTGGCGCAAGCCGGCCCGGCGCTCGGAGGAGAGGTCAATTATCCGCTGCTCGCACAAAAGGCCGGAATGGGAGCGGTAGGAAAGCACGGATTACTGATCACCGATCAGGAATTCGGCCCGTCTTTGAGATTGGCTGCGGTTTATACGGATATCGAAAACCTGCCGTTTAGCGAACAAAACAAGCACGCTTGGATCAACGCGTTTTGCGATCAGTGCAACAGGTGCGTCAGGGAATGCCCGGTTGGCGCGATCTATCTGCAAAGCAAGGAGTTGAACGACGGTTCAAGGCAATGTATCGATTACAAAAAATGCGCCGTCCCCTTTTCAAAAAACCACGGATGCACCATATGCATCAAAGAGTGCGTTTTCTTTCGCCAACCTTACGATAAGATCAAATCGGGGTTTATAAAATAACAAAATTGCGCCTCCAAGGATCTAAAAATCGCCATACGTTTTGACAATACGTTTCAATACCCGACCGAAAAACGAGACGGTTTGTATTGGATGCGCTTGCTCCGCGCGAACGGTGTCCATTCACGCACGGATCATGTATAATACAAGTAAGCCGTGCGGCAAAATCTGCCGTATGCAACAACACAGGAGGCTTAGTCATGCCGATTGTCTGGTATATCGCAATCGCGCTGGTTTCGGCGGCGGTTGTGCTCTGCATCGCGGCAGGTTGGAAGATGTCCTCGATGATTTTATTCCCCGAAACGCGTTCCTATGACTTTGTCATCGACAAGGAAGTGGAGCGCGGGAACTATACGCGCGCATGGTACGACGAAACCGTGCAGCTGGAGGCGTTTACGATCCCGTTGCCGTTCGGGTACGAGCTGCACTGCGCGCTCTGGCCGCGCGAGACGGGCGAACCGTTTCCGGACGGGAAACGCCGGGTCGCGGTGTTTGCGCACGGGTTTTCCTACTGCATGCTCGGCGGCGTAAAATATGCCTCGATCTTCCACGAGTTAGGCTTCGACTGTGTGCTGTACGACCACCGCAACCACGGCCTCTCCGGTCGTGCGCCGACCACGATGGGATTCTGCGAGGCGGAAGACCTCGCCGCCGTCTGCGCCTGGGCGCGGTCGCTCTTTGGCGAGGATGCGCTGCTCGGCACCCATGGCGAGTCCATGGGCGCGGCGACGGTCATGCTGCACGCGCCCCGGGACAAGCGCCTTGCTTTCGCGGTGGAGGACTGCGTGTATTCCGGCCTCAACGCGGAGCTGCGTTATGCCCTGCCGCAGCGATTTCATGTTCCGGCGTATCCTGCGCTGCCGGTCGGCAGCCTGTTTTCGCGACTGCGCGGCGGCGTTTGGTTTCGCGGCGTATCGCCCGCCGGTGCACTGAAGGACTGCGGCCATGTTCCAATGCTGTTTGTCCATGGGGAGGCGGACGAGCTCGTGCCGTTTTCGATGCTCGCGGAAAACTATGCCGCAAAACCCGGTAAAAAAACCATGCTGTCAGTACCCGGCGCGGACCACGCGGGAAGCTACCGGACCGACAGCGCGCTGTATCGGAAAACCGTGACGGATTTCCTGCGCGAAAACGGTATTCTGTGACGGGCGAAAATCCGCATTAAAGCTACTGTTTTTTCACATTTCGCTGATCTTGCAAACGTTGGGAAACGCTGATATGATGATGTTAGTTTGGAGGGCGGAACCATGCAAAAATCGTTTCAGAAAACACTGCTGATCACGTCGATCGTGTACATTGTCATCGGGCTTCTGCTGATCATCTGGCCGGACGCCGCGCGGCAGATCATCATCTATGCAATCGGCGCGGCGGCTGTGCTCTACGGCGGCTACCGCATCGTGGATTTCTTTGTGCGCAAAGAGCATCTCGACGGCGGCATACGCCTCGGCGTTGCGCTCGGCATCGCCTGCCTGCTGCTGGGGCTGTTCCTGCTCGTCAAGGCGAACGCGGTCGTCGCGCTGCTGGCAACCATCGTCGGCATTGCGGTCACCGTGGACAGCGTGCTGCGGCTGCAGATTGCGCTCAACTTCCGGCACGAGGGAATCAAAGGCTGGCTGCCGCTGCTCATCACCGCGCTGGTTACGCTGGTGTTCGGCGTGCTGCTGCTCTTTAACCCGTTTACGGCGATTCGGGTCGCCACCGTGATCGGCGGCATCAGCCTGCTGGTCGACGGCGTCTCGACGCTCTGGGGTGTGTTACAGTCCGAGCACGGTACACCGAAGCACACGACCACGGTTCGATAACGAAGGCGAAGGCGGCGCGGATTGCGCCGCTTTTTTCTTATGCTCCCGGAGCGGACGACCGGAACAAAACAATGAACGGGGCCATGTGCGCCTATGGAGGACAGATGAGCGCGACACTCGAGCTTGCCAAAAAGTTGTTCAACGAAACCTGGGACTTAATCGACAAACCGGACCGCACGGACGCGGATAACATCGACATGCTGCACAAGGCGCATACATCCTGTTATCTCTGGCGCGAAGCGGGTAATCCGCTCAACGACGCGCGCGGAGAGTGGCAGGTATCCCGCGTGTACAGTCTGCTGGGTGAAGGGCGGCTTGCGCTGCTGCACGGCGCGCGTTCCCTCGCGCTCTGTCTCGACAACGGCATTGGGGACTTTGACCTGGCGTTCGGGTATGAGGCGGTCGCGCGGGCGTACAGCATCCTTGGCAATAGCCAGCTTCAGGACGAGAACAAGCGGCTGGGTCTCGCCGCTTGCGAAAAGATTGCGGATAACGGCGATCGGGACTACACACTGTCCAACTTTGCCGATCTGTAAACACATATTCAAAAAGAGCCGTCCGTTGAAACGGACGGCTCTTTTGCTTGTTTTAATGAAAGAGAATCGATTCAGTTACCGGTCTCTTCTGCCGGACGTACGCCGAATATAGTTAGCGGTCAGCACGATCAGGCTGCCAAGCAGCGCGAGGCTCACGCCCGCAAAGATCAGAAAACCAATGCTGAGATTTCCGATGCCAAATACCGAATTCGGTTCCGGTTCCGGCTCCGGCGTGCTCGGAAGAGGCGTTGGGCTCGGCGTCGGCGCGGGCACGGCGCTTGTGTCCGCGACGAGCGTACCGCTAAACAGCGTCCGCCCGCCATAGGAACAGGAGATTGTGCCGACGATATCGCCCGCCTGTGCTGCGGACAGGTCGGCGGAGACCTGCGTTTCGGTTTCGAGCAGCGACGTGTCGGCGAGCAGCGGGTCGATCTTCTGCCTGGGCAGCCGGAGGCCCACGCCTTCGTCAAACTGTGCCGAAATTGCAACAGGAGCTGCCAAACCTTCAACCGTTACGTCTTTTTGATAGGTGTAGTCAAGCGTATCCGGAGAAAGGAGGGCATAATCGTTTTCCAGCGAATATTCCATGAACAGCTTTGCGTTTTGAAACACATGCGGCATGCGCTTGTTCGCATCGCGGTGGGTGTAGTCGTCCGCGCCGATGAGTACGGCGATGACCTCCGCACCGTCGCGCTGACCAACGGCGACTAGGCATTGGCCGCCGACCGTCGTGCTGCCGGTTTTTCCGCCGATGCAGATGTCGCTGTAGCAGTCGCTGTCCGGCTCGTCCGAGATCAGGCGGTTGGAGTTGACCAGCTCCATGGGCTCCTTGCGCACGTCGTTGGCCTCAATCGTATAACGCGCGGTGCCGATCAGCGTGCGGAACATGTCGTTTTTCAGCGCGTAGGAGGTCAAAATTGCCATATCGCGCGCTGTGGAATATTGCCCGCCGCGGTATGCTCCGCTGGCGTTGAGAAAATGCGTATCATTCATGCCGAGCTCGGCGGCCTTGGCGTTTGCCAGGTCGCAATAATCGCTCACGTTGACCGCGATGTAGTTTGCCAGCAGCAGCGCCGCGTCGTTGCCGGAGTGCAGCATCAGCCCGTAGAGCAGCTGGCGCACGGTCAGTGTTTCACCCGCGATAACGTGCATGAGCGAGTTTCGCTCGGACATACCCGCCGCCTGTTTTGTGACCTCGACGGTCTCCTCCAGATCCTGCACCAGCTCCAGCGTCAGGATGCAGGTCATAATTTTCATCGTGCTGGCGGGGATGCAGCGCTCATCCGGGTCGCGTTCGTAGAACACGATGGAAGGATCCTCCGCATCCACGACGATGTAATACGGCGCGATGATATCCGCGTCCGGCGGCGCGGTGCCGACGGAAGCGACGCCGGGCAGGAGCATAACGGCGGCCAGCAGTAAAGATAACGCTCGAATCATGATTCAGGTACCCTCGGTTGTTCGATTGATACCCAGTATTATACGATAAAAGGCGCGAGAGGGCAAAAATTACGGAAAAAACGTTTTACGGCTTTTTTTTCATCCGGGCGGGTAAAAGGGAGGCGGACGGCGAAAAAGAAGAAAACCGGATGTGAAAATCATGCGGCATTTTGCCGCGCGGGTTTGACAATTTCCACGCTTGTCTCTATCATAAACAATGAGGAATTTTATGAAGAATTTAGAGCCAGCCCAATTGAAAAAAGTACTGATCGTCAACGCGGTTTTACTCGTTCTGGCGGTCCTGATCGCCATCAATCTTCTCGTCACCGGCGGAAAACCCGCCGCCGTGCCGGAGCAGGCGCTGGCCGCGCCCGAAGTTCAAGAGACGCCCGCACCGACCGAAACACCGGCGCTAACGGCGGAACCGGCGGACACGCCCGAACCCGAGCCGGAGAAGAAGACCGGATCGGAGACGTTTTCCATGCGTTTCGTCGGGGACTTGATGTGTTGCGACGGGCAGATGGAGGACGCGCTCCAGGCCGACGGGACATATGATTTTTCCAAACACTTCGCGCAGATTACGGACGAACTGCGCGGCGCGGATGTGCTGATTGGCAACTTTGAAGCCTGCATGTACTCCGAGGCGCCGCTCAACGGCTCCATCATCGGCTTCAACGCGCCACCGTCCTATGCTGAGGAACTCAAAAAAGTCGGTTTCGACGTGCTGTTCACCTCCAACAACCACGGAATGGACTTCCTTGTGGAGGGTGCGTTTGAAACCGCCGAAAAACTCAGGGACAAGGGGTTTGTCGCGCTTGGCACCAACATGACAAAAGAAGCCGTCGGCGAGATCTACATGCGCGATGTGCGCGGCGTGCCGGTCGCCATACTGGCATATACCGGCTCGACCAACAAATATAAGCTCACGCTCGACGGCGAGGACGCCAAATGGACGATGAACTACTACTCCGCAGAACGGCTGGAGCAGGACGTCGCGGCGGCGCGCGCGCTCGGCGCGAAGGTTATCGTCATGTACCTGCACGAGGGCACGGAGAAGGACGACGAACCGAGCCGCCGGCAACTCGCCGCGGCAAACGACGCGGCGGCGCTCGGCGTGGACGCGGTGATCATGAGCCACACGCATTCGCTTCAAACAATGGAGAAACGCACCGTTACCGTGGACGGGCAGGAGAAGACGGTATTCATCGCATACGGGCTTGGCAACTTCATGTCCAGCGCGATTCACACCGAAAGCCTGAACAACATCATCCTCAACATCGACTTCACCTACGACTGGGATCAGGACAGGCTCACGTCCCTCGACGCGAGCTACCTGTTGACCTATACCTATAACTTCTATAACGAGCAGAAGATCATGTCATACTCCGTCGTTCCCCTGCAGCAGGCGCTCGCGGACTTCACAATGGTGGACCCGCGCACGCGCTACGCGCAGGACCGCTTCCAGGCGGCCTATGACCGGATGCTCAAGCGCATCGGCACGGATGCGGCTCAAAACGTTTACACCTTCCATCCGGAGTCGGTCACGGCGCCGGTGGAAGAACCGTAACAGTCAACGGATTTGCGCCGGGCGGTGCATGCAATCGATCAAAAGAAAAATTCAGCCGCATCATGACGCGGCGCGACAGGAGCAGTCAGCATGAATTCAAAAAGCGTCTACCATTCGAAGTATATTCGGAGAGCAGCCGCTTTTTTGTTGCTGATTTGCCTGCTGCTGCCGGCGGTTTTTTCGGCGCGCGCGGATGGGGACGGCACAGCTGAAGAGCTCACCGGTTCCTGTTCCGTCGTCCTGCCGGAGCGCTCCGCCGCGTTTGCCGCGCGGCTCTCGGACGGGCGTTATAACTCTCGCATCTCCTTTAAAAAAGAAGAGACGCTCGAACTCATGCTGTCTGACGGTGCGAAGGGGCTCTATATCGCCTGGTACGAAGCGCCGCTTTCGGCGTGGATCGAAGCGCTCGACAGCGCCGGTGACATATTGGAGACTACACACGCCAATGCGGACCTGCTCAACGAATATTTTGCGCTGCCGGACGGGTGCAAGGCCGTGCGCATCGCCGGGGACAAGGCGTTTGCCGTCTCCGAGCTGCGCGTGTATGACGCGGTCATACCGCCGGAGCAACTCTGCGTCATGGCCGCGCAGCAGCCGCAGCCCGAGGCGATGCTGATCGCCGCGCATACGGCGGACGAAGCCTACGACTTCGGCAGCCTGCTGCCGTTCTTCTGCGGCGGAGACGCGGCGATTGTTTTCCTGTCTTCCGAGAGCAGACAGGCAAAGCAGCAGGCCATCGAAAACCTGTATGCACTCGGCTCGCGCACGCAGCCGGTCTTTGCGGATTTTCCCTATTATCGAACTGAGCTCAACATCAGGGGTATGTACGGACTGGTCGATAAAACCGATCTTTCCAACTGGCTGATCGCGCTGCTGCGCCGCTATCAGCCTGCGGTGCTGATCACGCACGCCGCGCTCGGCGAAGGCGGCGACGGTATGCACCTGCTCGCCGCAACGCACGTGCCGCTTGCCGCCGAACAGGCAGCGGACGAAACGAAGGAATACGTCAGCCAGCGCGCATACGGCGTTTGGCAGGTAGAGGCGGTCTATCAGCATCTCGAAGCGGGAACGGCCCCGCTGTACGATACCCGCGCGCCGATCTCCGCGTTTGGCGGCAAGAGCGCGCTGGAACTCTCGCAGGAAGCGGTTGACCGCTATACGACATATCAGATCTATCGCATGTCCGTTACGGACACGCCCTATTTTGTGCAGACGTTCCCCGCGGACGAAACCGTAACTGAAGCGGAAAGCGCAAAGCGGCTCTATGCGCTGCTCTCCTCCCTCTCCGGACCGGAGGCACTGCCGCAAGCAGCCGTTACGCCGCCGCCCTCCGCTACGCCGGAGCCGGAGCCGACAAGCGCGCCCGTGCTTCCGACAGCACAAACAGAACCGGCTGCAATGACGCCGGAGCGGGAAACACCGTATCTGATTTATTCCATCGGCGCGGGGCTCACCGCGCTCGGCATCATCTCAGCAATGCTCTGCCTCTTCCGGATCGGACAGGCGCCGGGCGGAAGGCGGAAAACACTCCGGATTGCGGGCGCGATTGCCGGCGCGCTGCTCGCGCTGCTCGGCGCGGTGCTGATTTTGCGCGCGGGCGCAACGGCGGAAGAAACGCCCGCCGCAACGCCTTCGCCAACCCCGCAGCCGACGGCAAGTGTTGCCGCAGCACCGGAGACGGAGGAAACTCCCGCGCCGACGCCGACGGTCGACCCGCTTGCGTCGCATTTCAGACAGGAGGGCGACCCGGAGGAAGTGGTCGTGTTCGACTATGAAAACGGCGTCTTCGAGTATCACAGCGATACGCTGGGCATCGAGATTCGCCGCGTTGAGCGCACCAGCCCGCCGGTGGTTTACTATATCGCGCATATCTACGAACGCGAAATCGACTCCTACCGCGCAGGCTTTGGCTCCGCGCGGCAAAACGGCCGCGATACGGCGGACGCCTGCACGATGGCGCGGCGCTACCGCGCGGTGCTCGGGCTAACGGGCGACAACCTGCTGCACTCGGACTATAACCGCGGTCTGATGATTCGGGACGGTCGCGTCTTCCGCGCGATGACGCAGCAATCCGCCATGGCGCTGACGGATGATTTCTCCATGCGCATATATGACGCTAACGACACGGCCATGCTCAACGAGATCGAGGAAGGCACGCGGGATACGTTTGCCTTCGGCCCGCCGCTGATCGTGGACGGTGTGATTCGCACGGACGTGAACGAGAGCCGCGTGGCGCGCATCAACCCGCGCGCGGGGCTCGGCGTCGTTGAACCGGGTCACTTTGTCGCAATCATTGTGGATGGGCGCCTCTCGCGCTTCAGCCACGGCGTGCTGCTGACGGACTTTGCGCAAATGTTTTACGACGAAGGCTGCGTCATGGCATACAACCTCGACGGCGGCGCCTCCGCAACCATGGTGTTCATGGGTGAATACATCAACATCCGCGCGGAGAACCACTATCGCTCCATCCCCGACCAGCTGTTCTGGGGCTATTCGGAACTGGTCCCCGGCGAGGACGAACCGAGGATCTATCCCGGCCTCGTGCCGCAGGACTGGGCGGGGTATTGACGCAAGAAAAAGATCCGTTTTGTTCAGGAGAGGAAAGGAAGAAGCGTATGGAACAGACGAGAGCCGGACGGCACGCATACCTGATTGCGGCGCATAACAAGCCCGCGCAGCTCATCACGCTCCTGACCCTGCTAAACGATGCGCGCAATGACATATACCTGCATCTGGATGCAAAAGCGACTTGTTTTGCGGAGGACGCGCTGCGCGCCGCCGCACCGAAGAGCCGTATGTTTTTCGTGGAGCGCAGGGACGCGCGCTGGGGCAGCGAGGTGTTTATCGACGTCATCGTATCCCTGCTTGCGCGGGCGGCGAGCGAGGAGCATGTTTTTTACCATATGCTCTCCGGCGTTGACCTGCCGCTCAAACCGCAGCGGGAAATCCATGCCTATTTCGACGCGCACGCGGAAGAAGAGTTTGTCTCGTTTGAACGGGAGACGGCGAAACCCGAAGTCATTGCCGGTAGAATAGGCCTATGGCACTGGACGCGGCCCGTGCACCCGTTCATACTGAAATTTCACCGGCGGCTCGCGCCGCTGAGCGGAAAGCTGCAGCAGCTGTTCGGCGTGAACCGCGTCAAGAAGAGCGGCGTAACGTTTCAAAAAGGCGGAGTCTGGTTTTCCATTACGCATGCGTTCGCGCGCTATGCGCTCGAGCAGATGCCGAAATACCGCGCGTTTTACAAGCACTCGTCCTGTGCGGATGAAATCTGGCTGCAGACGGTGCTCTTCAACTCGCCGTTTATGCAGAGGCGCGCGTTCATGGGCTTTGACGACGAACTGGCCGCAACCATGCGCTATGTCGACTGGACGGGCGGCGGCGCATCCCCGCGTACGCTGACCAGTGCGGATTTTGACATGCTGCTAGAGAGCGGCCTGCTCTTTGCGCGTAAGTTTGACGAGGCGGTCGACGCGGACATCATCCGTCGCATCGCGGCGCACGTTGGCGGCGAATCTTAAACGGTTGTAATCGATTTACAGGCAATACCGGGTATAGGTGAACAAACAGGCGATTTGGGAGGCAAATGTGTTGCAGATAAAAACCGGAGATAAAAGCAGGCGGATGGAAACGCCACTCACATTTTTTGAGGGAGGCGTTTTCTCCTGGCGGTTTCTGGCGCTGTTGTCGCTTGCCGCCTGCGTCGCGTTTGAAGCGATTCAGTATCTGATACCGCTCGACGGCGCAACGCCGCTGCTCTATCTGTTTTATCCGGCTTCGCTGATCGTTTTCGGGCTGCTTGTGCACGAATGTCGCTATGTAGAATACCCGGAGGTCCGCTTCCTGTTTTTCTTCATGCTCTGGATGTGTGCGACAATCGTGTTGAATCGTTCGCGGGCACACATTGTCGACTCATATGAATGGTTTGCCAGCGTCTGCGTCACGTCGTTTTTGTTTTTTTCGTTTCCATACGCGGTTCAAAAAGAAGGCGCTACCCGCGTGCTGACCGTTCTGGCGGCAACGACGCTCGCCGCTGTGACGCTGTTGAGCACGGTTGGCCTGATCTCCGTTTTCGCGGAAAATGTTGCGGAGCGGATGCCGGCGTTGTTTTCCGGGTTCGGCTTCTACGTCGGCAGACTCACGCTGGACAGCAATCCGAACCGAAGCGCACCATACTGCGCCGTGGCGGTCGTGCTGGCGGTCTACCTGCTGGTCCGTTTGAAGAAAACGCTGCCCAGAGTGCTCGTTTCCATCGGCGGGGTCATCTGCTTTATAACGCTCGCGCTCACGGACAGTCGCACGGCGATTATCGCCGCAAGTCTTGCAGTCGGGTTTGAAACGTTCATCCTCGGCAATGTCTGGCTGCCGCGCATCACATGGATGAAAAAAGTACGTGCATCTCTGCGCGTTGTCGTATGCGTTGTGATGATGCTCGCTGCCGCCGCGGCGTTCTATATGAGCACGGAGTTGGTGAAAACTGCGTATTCCGCCTATTCCGCAAATTACTCCGTAAAAGCGAATGTTCCGGCGGCGGAGGTGGTTGCAGAGGAAGCGCAGCCGCAGGAGACGGACCATGCGCCTGAGCTGGTGTCGAGGGACGTCACCAATATAGAGAGTGTGAACATCCGGCTGGACATCTGGACCGGTGTGCTCAAGGGGCTTGCGCAGAATCCCAGAATACTGGCGTTCGGTACGGGCCCCGTGATGGCAAGCAAGGTGATGTCACCATATTTCCCGGAGGGGTCGCCGACTGGAATCTTTCATAATTCGCTGCTGGGAATCCTCGTTTCCTTCGGGATCGTTGGGCTGCTGCTCGCGCTGGCGTTCCTGGTCATCGTTGCAGTTGCGGCGGTGCGGTTTGCTTTTGGCGGGCTGACAAACGCAGAAACGCTCGCCGCGCGGCTGTTGCCGGCGATGCTTCTTTACACGGTGCTCGAGAGCGTGATGGAAGACTTTCTGTTTGCCAGCTGGAGCTTGAACATCACGTGGATCTGGTTCATGTTCTCTGCTGGGTTCGTGCTGCGCTATCTCAGGAGCGATGCAACCCGCAAGGCGGCAAAAGAAGCCTGATCGATCTGTTTTTAATAGTGATATGCGATTTGCAACAAGAAAACCCGCGGCATATGCCGCGGGTTTTGTTTAGTGACGCTATTGTTACTGTACCCAGTCCGCGTCGTCCATCATGGGGATCACGTCCGTCCCGCAGGTATCGATTATATACTTGCGGGCGTATCCGATCCGCTTGATCTCCTTTGCGTTCAGCTCCGAAAACGCACGAATCAGAGAGGTGTCCTCGAGCGCGGGCACGACCTGATGGACGTATTTCTTGTCCACAGTGCGGTAGAACTCAAACAGCGGCATGTAGCTAGCGCTCTGGAGCGAGACGGTTCCGTCGATGTCCTTCACGATCGAAAGCTGCACATACAGCCCGTATTTCAGCGGGTCGATCTCCGTCTTTCCCGCCATGTTGGAGATGAAGTTGCCCATCGAGTAGACGACGAGACCCGTATAGGGTTGTCCGTCCCGCTCGACGGTTACATATTCGATATCCTGCACCACATGCGGGTGGGAACCCAGAATCACGTCCGCGCCTGCCTCGAGCAGCATCTTCGCCGTGTCGCGCGAGCGCTGCGTCGCTTTTGTCCGGTGCTCCTTGTCCCAGTGTGGATAGGCGATGACGAAGTCCGCGCCCGCTTCCTTGCAGGCCGCAACCTCGGCGAGCAGCCGGTCCTGCTGCAGATACATGCGCGTGACGGCGTATTCGGTCTCTTCGTCGTTCATGTAGCGGTCGCGCTTGTTGATGATCTCCGTCGGCGCGACAAAGCCGATCTTGATGCCGTTTACGTCGATGATCAGCGGCGTGTCCCGCTCTTCGTTGGAGCGCGCGGTGCCGGTGTGGTAGACGCCCTTATCATCCAGCACGTCCAGCGTGCGCAACAATCCCGGCATGTTCCGGTCGAGCGCGTGGTTGTTGCCTGTGCTCAAAAAATCGAATCCGAGGTCGATGAGATCGTCCACGATTTCGTCCGGCGCGTTAAAGGTGTCCGCGGGTTCGTCGGCCCGCTTCTTTTTTGAATAACCCGCCTCTTCGCCGGAGAGGGTGGTTTCCAGGTTACCGCACATCAAATCGACCGAGAGGAACTGCTCTTTTACGCCGACGAAACTGCGCGAGAAATCATATTCGCCCGTTTCGTCGACATACGCGCCGCTGATCTGCGGCGGCATGATCATGATGTCGCCGATGGCGCCGACGGTGATCACAATCGGCGTGGGTTCCGGCGTCGGGGTCGGGGAAGGCGTAGCCGTCGGCAGCGGCGTAGGCACCTGCGTTGGCGCAGGGGTCTCCTGCGCCGGTTCCGGCGCTTCCGGAGCGGTCGCGCAGCCGGAAACCGCGAACAGCGCGGCCAGGCAAAGCGCGAGGATAAACAAGAATAGGGGCTTTTTCAGCATTGGGTTCTCCTGTCGGGTTCGTCGGGTCGGGGACTGTCTTCCATCAATCGGAAAGCGGCAGGTTGAACAGCGCCTGCATTTCGCGGTAGAGCGCGTTGTCGCGCCAGTCGTTGGAGGTTGAGTGCGTGCCGGTGCTGTTGACCACGGCGTTTGGCAGCGCGGCGCGGAGCTCCTCCACCTGCGTGCTGGTGAGGTTGTCGTGTATCACCCAGAGCCGCTCGAGCTGCGTCATCTGCAGCAGCACGGTATAGTCGGGATATTGCTTTGCGCCGTCCTCCGTTCTGCCGTAGTTGGTGCTGCAGTTCAGGTGCGTGAGCTTCGGCAGCGAGAGCAGCGGCGTCCAGTCCGCAATATAGTTCTGGAAAATCTCCAGATACTCAAGCTCCGGACAGTATTTTAAGTCCTCAATGCTCGTGATGCGGTTCATCGCGAGGATTAAAAACCGCAGCTTGGGCAGATATTGCAAAAAGCTCAGGTCGGTGATGCGGCTGCCGTGGCCAACGTCGAGCGCGATCAGGTCGGTGCAGTATTTCAGCGGCTCGAGGTCTTCGCTGGTGAAATTCGTCTTTCCGCCGACGAACTCCCCGCCGTCGAAGGTCTTGCGGTTGCCCTTGGAAAAGGCTTTTACGTCCGTTCGCATCTCCCAGCCGCCAACGTTGATCAGCCATACGAATTTTACGCCCGGAACGGAGGCCGCCAGCGCGGCCATCTCCTCGTCAGCAGGTCCGCAGTTGCACATGACAAGCTGCGTCAATCCCGGCAGGAGCGCCAGCTTTTGCCGGAGCGCGTCCAGATCAGCTACGGGAATATCGCTGATGTCCGCTTCCACGTCGCCGCTGGAAACCGTGACGCCGAAGAGGTCCACATCCCAGATAAAGCTCGTTTCCGGCAGCGCCTGCACCAGCGCAAGCATCGCTTCGTCGGACAGCGCCTGGCCTGTCAGATCGACGGACTTGAGCGCGGGAAACGCGGCGAGGGACTGGGCGAGCGCAGTAACGTCGCCAATTGCCGCGCCGGTCAGGTCGAGCGATTCACTCGACGAGGGATATGATTGCCCGAGCACCTCGACACTCCAGAGAAACGAGACGTTCGGCAGCTCCTCTGCGACGGCCTTTACGGCCGGAGCGTCGGAAAGCGCGGTTGCGTCCACGTACGTAAGATAAGGGAACTGCTTTAATAGGCTCAGCTGCGCCGCGGTCGCATCCGCGGGCAGGACGATCTCTTCGCTGTCGCTGTCGAAGCGCGCGGATCCGAGCGGAACGCTCCAGAGAATCTCGCAGTTTGGCAGCGCGGCGGAAAGCGCAGCGATTGCCTCCGGCGAGAGGTCGTTTCCGCGCAGGTCGAGAGAGACGAGTTCCGCCCGGTCATATAGATTGGTCAAGTCCGCGTCGGTCAACCCCGCGTTGTTTTGGTCGAGCGCGGTCACGCGCGTGGTCGGCTCCGGCGCGGCGGATGCCGCGGGTGTCTCTGCGGCGCAGCCGGACGCGACGAAAAGCGCGGCAAGCAGGATGACGATGGACAGAGTTTTTTTTGCGGTCATGGATAGCTCCTCGCTGCCCGGCCTTCCGCCGGATGCGGCGGCCGAACGGGCGGACTTATATAAATTATAGTAAAATCGCGGAATGATTACAATCATTTTGACTTATAAGGGCCTGAATGTGTATACTGATAACATGTATACGTTCATGAGAAAAACGAATATTCGAAACCGGATCACGGCTCTTGCGGCCGCGCTTTTACTGCTGGGCGGAATGCTCCCGCTTTCCGCTGCGCATGCCGAAAACGCAGAGATTCAGACGCAGCAGAGCGGGTCGATGACGGCGGAATGCACGGTGTTGTTTCCGGAAGAACTCTCCGGAAAGGAATACCGCGTCACGGACGGGCTCGTAGAGACCTATCAGTCGTTCAAGAAAAACGACGCGGTCACCATCGACCTGCCGGAAGGCGCACAGGGGCTGTATCTGCAATGGTATGATGCGACGACACAGTATACGGTGTCGCAGTATGACGCATCGGGCACTGCGCTGGCCGAAGAGAACGCGCAGCCCTTTATCAACGCGTTTTACCCGCTGGCTGACGGCACGGTTCGCGTCGTAATCACGATGCTCAACAAAACGATCCTCTCCACGCTGGCTGTCTACGGCGCGGGCGATCTGCCCGGGGACGTGCAGCTCTGGAGCCCGTCCGGACAGGGAGACCTGCTTCTCGTCGCGTCCACATCCGTCACCGCACTGGACGATTTCTTCGGCGTGATCGCAACCTATGCCTGCAACTATGATATTCCAACCTCGCTGGTCGTCATGTCCCGCGGGACACGCAGCGCGCAGGAAGAGCTGCTCGCCGCACTCTGGAATGTCGGTTATATAAACTATCCGTATTTTGCCGGCTTTGCCAGCGAAAACAACATCTATTACAACCAGGTTCGCAACGACTGGGGCAGACGGCCGACGCTGGACTACCTCAGGGATATCTGCGAATTGGTCGCGCCCAAGGTGCTCGTGACGCATCCGGACGATGAGACGGCTTTCGACGGCGCGGCGCAGTTCGCCGGGGAGTACACCGCGCGCGTGGCGGGTGAAAACGACGTGCCAAAGCTCTATTTCGTGTCCGAAGCCGGATCGACCGCGCTGGATGTTTCCGCGCCGCTCAACGGGATGGCAGGGAAGAGCGTTCTGGAGCTTGCCGCGGACGCGTTTACGCTCTGTACCACGCGGCACGTCTACGAAACCGAACTGATTCCCGCGTCCGCCTTCCTGCTGGAAGAGAGCCTGGTTGGCGAGGACACGGCGGGCAACAACCTCTTTGAAAACATCGACACGGCTTCGCTGTCCGGCTATGTGGACCCGACGCCCACGCCGCAGCCCACGCCGGAACCAACGCCGGTGCCGACGGAAGAACCAACGCCCGAACCCGTCGCGATAACGGCCGAGCCGACCGCAGCCGAACCCGAAAACGGCGGGTTGCTCTCCGGGCAGCCGTCTGTGCTGTTCCTCGGTGCGCTTGCCGGAGCGGGGCTGATTCTTTCCGTCTTTCTGTTGCTCGGCTACGGGCTGAGAAAACGGCGCGGTGCGCGCCGCAACAGAGCCGTTGCGCTATCGCTGATACCGTTTGTCCTCTGTCTGATCGCCGCAGGAGCGCTGTATTTCTACGGCAGGATGAAAGCATCTATGCCGGAGGAGGTTCAGGAAACACCTGCGCCGACACCGACGGCGACCGCGACGCCAACGCCGGAACCAACACCCGAACCGACCGCCACACCAGAACCGGAACCGGTTGCCGCTTCCGCGCGGGACGAGTATTACCGCGCGGCGGACGATCCGGCAGAAGTGATTATTACGGACGAGGAAAACGGGCACTGGGAATATCGCACCGATACGCTCTCGATTCTGATCGACCGCGTTGAAACGGAATATGTCAACAACGCCGGAAAGACCTATCCGCTCGTCTACTTTATCGCGCATATCCGCATGCGGGACGTCAACAGCTTCGGCACCGTGCAGGCGGCTGCAAACCGCAACGGCGCGGGCGCGATCAAGCCCTGGATCCTCGCGCGGCGCAATAAATCCGTGCTCATGATCACGGGCGATAATCTGGTTGAGAGCGATTCCCAGTATAAGAGCATCCTCATCCGCGAAGGCAAGGTGTTCCTCGACAGCGCAAAGTGCGACGTACTGGCCATGTATCCCGATATGACGATGCGCATCTTCTCTCCGCGCGAGACGAATGCTTCCGAACTGCTCATGGACGGCGTGCGGGACGCGTTCTCCTTCGGGCCGACGCTGATTCGCGACGGTTCGATTACGGACGAGGACATCGACCATACGCGCCGCATCGGCAACGAAACCAACCCGCGCACCGGCCTCGGCATGGTGGAACCGGGGCACTTCGTTGCAATCGTCGTCGACGGCCGCCAGAAGGAATACAGCTACGGTATGCGGCTCACGGCGTTTCGCGAGCTCTTCATCGAGCAGGGCTGCGTGGAGGCGTATAACCTCGACGGCGGCGTTTCGGCCTGCATGCTCTTCATGGGCGAGCAGCTCAACCACCACGGCAACACACACGTCGGCACCATTGTGGACACCTATCAGCGCCGCATCCCGGACGGGCTTGTCTGGGGTTATTCCGAACAGGTGCCGTCCGAGGACGACCCGATCTATAACCGCGGTGAAGGCTGACGCTCAGACTGAATCAAACAGAAAAAACCCCCGCCATTCGGCGGGGGTTTTTGGCTGCAAGGTGTATTCAGGAAAACCTACAGTGACCAGACGTCCGGACTCGAGGCGGAGACGGCGAGCGCGCCCGCGTTCAGCGCGGCGATGACGTCGTCCTTGTCGTGGATGAACCCGCCCGCGATGATGGGGACGTCCATGAGCTGCTTGAGCGTTGCGATCACCTTCGGCAGCAGCCCCGGCAGAATCTCGACGAAATCCGGCTTGCTCTGCTGGATCTGCTGTTCAAAGCTGTTTAAAGAGCGGGAGTCGAGCATGAACCCGCGCTGGATGGCCGCCATGCCGAGCTGTTTCGCCCGCTTGATGAGCGCACCGCGTGTGCTGATGATGCCCTCCGCGCCCGTAGCTTTCCAGATGGCGTCAACGGCGATCTCCCTGTTCGAGAACCCGTCGATCAGGTCGAGATGGATGACGCAGAGCTTGCCGCACATATGCACGCGGCGGGTCAGCTCTCCGATATCGAGCACATTGCCCGTCAGCAGAAATACAACGCGGCAGTCGGATTTGAGCGCGAGGGCGAGCTCTTCCTCGTTTCCGGCTGTGGCGATGACGGGATTTGCCTGAAGCTGCTCAAAAAGCAGCTGTGCGGTCTGATGCAAAAGGATTCCCCTTTCCGTTTGGATTGCTAATAGCATATGAAACTTCTGGAAAAAGCGCAAGCGGGAAGAGAAAAAAGTTTTCGTAAAATCAGGTTTGACAGCCGTCATATTTCGGGATATGATAATTGTGTACAAAAGTTCCATTGAGATTTGGAGTTTGGGGCGGCGCACAGGATTATTTGCGTATGCTCCTTTTTTCATGCCAACTTTCCGGGATGCGTTCTGAAATAAGGAAATACGGCGCAGATAAGCCAAAATACAGTTTCATAAAACATCATACAGGAGGAGATTGAGCAATGGAAGAAACAAGACCGTATATCCCTTGGGAAATGATTCAAGGCTTTATGATCGACAGCTTCGTGGCCTATGGCGTACCGCTGGAGGACGCGAAGATCTGCACCGACGTACTGCTCGAGAGCGACCGCCGCGGCATTGAGAGCCATGGCTGCAACCGCTTTAAACCCATCTATCTCGACCGCATCGAAAAAGGCATTCTCTACCCCGTCACCGAGTACGAGGTGGTCAAGGACACACCCACCACGCTGGTTGTGGACGCACACGACGGCATGGGCATGGTCGCCAGTCACAAGGCGATGAAGACCATCATCGAGAAAGCGAAGAAATACGGCATGGCGATGGCCGCCATCCGCAACAGCTCGCACTACGGCATCGCGGGCTACTGGACCAGCATGGCCGTCAATGAAGGCCTCATCGGCATCTCCGGCACAAACGCGCGGCCTTCCATCGCGCCGACGTTCGGCGTTGAAAACATGCTCGGCACCAACCCGATGACCTTCGGGCTGCCGACGGACGAGGACTTCCCCTTCACGCTGGACTGCGCAACGAGCATCAGCCAGCGCGGCAAGATCGAGTTCTATGCGCGCAGTGGCAAGGATACGCCTGCGGGCATGGTCATCGGCCGCGACGGCAGCGCCATGACGGACAGCCCCGCCATTCTCAAAGGGTTGACGAACGGCACCGCCGCCCTCGCGCCGCTCGGCGGCATTGGCGAGGAACTCGCGGGTTACAAGGGCTATGGTTATGCAACCGTGGTGGAAATTTTCTCCGCAGCGCTGCAGGCGGGTAGCTTCCTCAAGATGTGCGTCGATCACGACGAAAACGGCAACAAGAAACCGTATCACCTCGGCCATTTCTTCATCGTGATCGATCCCGAGGCGTTCTGCGGGCTGGAGACGTTTAAAAAGATCGCGGGCGATATCCTGCGCGAACTCCGCGCCTCCCAGAAAGCGCCGGGACAGGAGCGCATCTACACCGCCGGTGAAAAGGAATGGGACGTCTGGCAGATTCGCAAGGACAAGGGCGTGCCGGTCGGCGAAGCCGTGCAGAAGGAGTTCATCGCCATCCGCGACAAGAAAAATCTGCCCTATAAGTTCCCGTTTGAACAGTAACAGCTACGATTTTGAATAAGGAGAATCGCATCTATGGATTACGCAAAGGAATCGCTTCGCCTGCACTACGAATGGAAAGGCAAGATTGAGGTCAAGTCAACCGTGCCCGTCGCCACGCGCGAGGATCTTTCGCTGGCGTATACCCCCGGCGTCGCGCAGCCGTGCCTTGAAATCGAAAAAGACGTCAACCTCAGCTATGAATTGACCCGCCGCTGGAACCTCTGTGCCGTGGTCACCGACGGTACCGCCGTGCTCGGCCTCGGCGACATCGGCCCGGAAGCCGGTATGCCGGTCATGGAGGGCAAGTGCGTGCTCTTCAAGTCGTTTGGGGACGTGGACGCTTTCCCGCTCTGCGTCAAGAGCAAGGAAGTGGACGACATCGTCAACACCGTATACCTCATCAGCGGCAGCTTCGGCGGCATCAACCTCGAGGACATCTCGGCGCCGCGCTGCTTCGAGATCGAGCGCAAACTCAAGGAAAAATGCGACATCCCGATCTTCCATGACGATCAGCACGGCACCGCCGTCGTCACCCTCGCGGGGTTGATCAACGGGCTGCGCGTCGTCGGGAAAAAGAAGGAAGACGTGCGCATCGTCATCAACGGCGCGGGCGCAGCTGCGGTCAGCATCACCAAGCTGCTGCTGTCCGACGGCTTTGCGGACGTAACGCTTTGCGACCGCAAAGGCGCGATCTACGAAGGCCGCAAGGAAGGCATGAACTGGATCAAGGAAGAGATGGCGCTCGTCACCAACCGCGAAAAGCGCACCGGCACGCTGGCGGACGCGCTCAAGGGCGCGGATGTATTCATCGGCGTTTCCGCGCCGAAGATGGTAACCGTGGACATGGTGAAGACCATGAACAAGGACGCGATCATCTTTGCCTGCGCCAACCCCACGCCGGAGATCTTTCCGGACGAGGCGAAGGAGGGCGGCGCGGTCGTCATTGCGACCGGAAGAAGCGACTACCCGAACCAGATCAACAACGTGCTGGCGTTCCCCGGCATCTTCCGCGGCACGTTTGATGTGCGCGCGCGTGACATCAACGATGAGATGAAGATCGCCGCGGCATACGCGCTCGCGGAGTTGATCTCCGACGAGGATCTCTCGCCCGACTACATCATCCCCAAGGCGTTCGATCCGCGCGTCGGCAAAGCCGTCGCGGCTGCGGTCGCAGAGGCGGCCAGAAAGAGCGGCGTGGCCCGTATCTAAACAAAAAGCGAATCTCAAGCAAGGCGGTTTCCGGTTTCAGCGGAAACCGTCTTTTCGGTTTTGAAAAAAAGTGCGAATATTGGGGATTTTTTCTTTTTGGATGACATTTATGGGATAACCCGATATAATTTTGAAAAGAACAGTACGGACAATACAAATACGTTTCACCGGCGGTTACAGCGAATCACACCGGCGAAGCGGGAGAGGGAGATCAGGTTGATGCGAAACGAAACCACCAGGACGTTCTTTTCCGAACTGGCGCGCTATTTCGGATTTCCGCTCTTTGCGGTGGTCGTTGTCGTCATTGCGTTTTTCGCTACAAACAGACAGATTGAAGCAGAAATTCATAATGGTACGTTCCAGATTTTGCAGGATTCTTCGAGAACCCAGCGAAACGAACTGGAGCGGTACGTCGACCGGTTGACCACTCGCGTCAGACTCATTGCCGTGCATGACAGCGAGCTCGGACCGTCCGTGATATGCGCCGCATTGCGTGACGAGATGCGGGGCATCGCCACCGATGTCCGGGTCGGCTATGCAAACAAAAACGGACTGCTGCTCTTTGGCGAAAATAACGGGATCATCGTTAGGAACGAAGACTGGTTCAACAAAAGCATCGGCGGGAAAAGCGCTGTTGTCACTGCCTCGTTTGATGAGGACGGCGGCCCGGCGAATCTGCGTATCTCCACGCGTGTGCAGCCGGAGAACGGATCGACCGGCGTGTTGTTTGCGACGCTGGGCGGCAACAACTTCGCCAAGTTGCTGGATACGCAGGCATATCAGGGCGCGGCCTTTTCGGCTGTCATCGACTCAGAGGGGACCGTGCTGTTTACGGAGGGAAAAGAGTCCTTGCTGATATCCGGCGCAAGTGTGTTCGACGTGGTCAACGACCAGACGCTGGATCCGGAATATTCGATTGCGGAACTGAAAAACGAGCTTGGCGATAATAAGATTATCGAGACCCATTTTACCTATGACGCGGAGTCGTATCACGCCGTGAGCATCAAGGTTCATGTGAGCGACTGGTATGTCGTTACCTTCGTGCCCGGCAGCGCGGCGGACTATATTCAGCGGCAGGTCAGCATTTACCAGCTGGGAATGCTGTTTATCATGCTGGTTGTTGGCATCTCGCTCTCGATACAGTCCTATCTGCATGAGCGCGCAACCATTCAGAAACTGGAAAACGACAAGGACCTGCTGCAGCAGAGCGCGCAGCGCTATCAGCTGATTACGCGGCTTTCTAACGAGGTGTTCTTCTATATCGACCTGCAGACCGGTAATGTTTCGTTTAACGAAAACTTCGAAATCATGTTTGGCTTCCCGCCGCCGGTTTGTTCAATCGGCGACACAAGCGGTTGTATTTCTCTCTTTAAGGAAGAAGACAGGGCCTGTTTCGAAACGGTTGTAAAAGGGCTTCTTGACGGCGCGACCGAAGCCATCAAGGAAGTGCGCATGATCGACGCGCACGGGCTGGCCCGCTGGAAGCGAATCGAGATCTTCGCCGTGTTCGGCCAGGACGGGAAAGCGGTGGAGTTTGTCGGAAAAATCGCCGACATCCACCACCAGAAAAAATCCATGCAAAAGCTGATCCGTCAGGCGGACAGCGATCCGCTGACGAGGCTGCTCAACCGCGGCGCGCTGGAGCGAAGCGTGAAGACATTCCTGTCTGGAGAAGGGAAACAAGGCAGACACGCGCTCCTGTTTCTCGACTTCGACCGGTTCAAGCAGGTCAACGATACGCTCGGGCACGCGATTGGAGATGAGTTGCTGGTAGACTTTGCCGAAGGGATGCGGCGGCTGTTCCGCGCGGGAGATTTCCTCTCGCGCACCGGCGGTGACGAATACGTTGTGTTCGTGAAAAACATCGCACAGGACGATGTTGCATACGAAAAGGCGACGGCGCTCGGCGAGGAGATGGAACAGCTCAGCCGAAAGGTCGGGCTGCCGGTATCGGTCAGCGTCGGCATCGCGATTTACGATCGGGACGGCGAAACGTTTGAACAGCTCTATAAAGCCGCCGACAAAGCGCTCTATCGCGTGAAACAACAGGGTAAAAACGCCATTGCGTTTTACTCCGAGCCTGAAAAAACCGGGCCGGATGAAATATAAGAAACCGAAAAAACATACAATCGGAGGACAGAATTACGGAACAGAACGAACAGAACCCCGCGCAGGAAGCGCAGGCGAAAACGCCGGTGAAACTCACGAAGAGGCAGAACTTCATACAAGGCTTCAAGTTTCTGCTGTTCTCCGCCTCGGCGGGCATCATCCAGGCGGCGTCATTCACGCTGCTGAACGAGACCATCCGCTGGTCGTATTGGCCGAGCTACCTGATTGCGCTGACGCTCTCGGTGCTCTATAACTTCACGATCAACCGCAAGTTTACGTTTAAGTCCGCAAAAAACGTGCCGCTGGCGATGACGCAGATATTTATCTATTATCTGATCTTTACGCCGTTGTCTACCTGGTGGGGCGAGGCGCTGACGCGCGCGGGATGGAATGAGTATATCGTGCTCTTCGGCACGATGGTGATCAACCTGATCACCGAGTTTTCGGTCTATCGCTTCATCGTCTACCGCAACCACATGTTTACCAATAAACAGGGACAGGCGGAACTGGCAAGGATGGAAGCGGAAGAGTAAAAGAATCACACAAAAAAGCCTCCGAGAAATCGGAGGCTTTTTTATACTATTTTCACTCACTCGGATTCAAAACCTTTGCCATGCAACCTGCTTTTCTCAATTTGAAAAGCAAGCAAATAATTATTCCATCGGTTTAAAACCTTCGCCGTGTACCTCTGTCGCGTCGGTAACGAAGAGGAACGCCTGCTTGTCGATCTGTTTGATCGACTTGAGCGTTTGCGCAAAGGTGTTGCGCCGCACGACGAGCATTAACACATGCTTGTCCCGCCGCGTATAGCCGCCGCGCCCCTGCAAAACGGTCACGCCGCGGCCTAAGTCCTCCGCCAACAAAGCCAAGATATCGTCCCCGCGTTCGGTGACGATGTAGATCACCTTGGCGTGGTCGACGCCCTGCATGATCGCGTCGATGGTGCGCGTCGTGGCGAAGATGGTCACGATGGAATACAGCGCAACCTCGATATCGCGGAACACGCACACGGCGAACACCACGACCGTCGCGTCCACGATCAGCAGCAGCGAGCCGACCGACGTGTTCGGAAAGATGCGGTTTAAGAGCAGGCTGATCAGGTCGGTGCCGCCCGTGGTCGCCCCGCGTACAAAGATCGTGCCCATGCCGACGCCGCAGAGCACGCCGCCGAGCACGCTCGCCAGTAGCACGTTGTTGGTATACGGCGGCAGAATGCGCAAAAACAGCTCGATAAACCCCGAGAGCAGCAGCGTGGTCACGATCGTCTTTGTCAGCGGGCGAAAGCCGAGCTTCCACCAAGCGAGCGCGATGAGCGGCACGTTGAGAATCAGCGTCCAGAAGCCGACCGACACCGGCGAGACATGCGCCAGCGCGGTCGCCAGGCCGGAAACGCCGCCGGGCGCGATGTTGTTGGGTATGGTAAAGAGCACCAGCCCGGCCGCAACCATTGCGCTGCCGAACACAAACAGCAGAATATCGAGAGCCCAGACGCGGGCGGACTGTTTTTGTTTCATCAAGACCTCACGTGCAAATAACGCGCTGTATTAACCCTTATGAATTACGGATTGAGTCCCTTGAGCGCATCGGGTAGGAACACGCCGTCCTTGCGGATGAGCTTGCCGTCGAACCAGATCTCGCCGCCGCCGAACGCCTTGGTCTGGATGCAGACGATATCCAGGTGCAGCTGGCTCTTGTTGCCGTTGAACGCGTCGGCATAAGCACAGCCGGGCGTGAGGTGGAACGAGCCGCCGATCTTCTCGTCGTATAGCGTGTTGCCGATGGACTTGGTGACCGCGTTGTTCACGCCGATGGCGAACTCGCCGAGGTAGCGCGCGCCTTCGTCCGCATCCAGCATTTCGTTGAAGCCCGCAACGTCGCCGTCGCATCCGGCTTCGTCGATATGCCCGTTTTTAAAGACCAGGCGCGGGTTGTCAAACTTCTTGCCGTAGCGCATGGCGGGCGTGTTATACTGCACAACGCCGTTGGCGCTCTCGCGCACGGGCGCGGTATAGACCTCGCCGTCGGGGATGTTCAACTCGCCGTTGCAGGGCACGACGGGGATGTCCTTGATCGAGAACGTCAGATCCGTGCCGGGGCCGACGAGGCGCACCATGTCGGTCTTCTCCATGAGCTCGACGAGCGGCTCCATATCGCGGCCCATCTGCTCGTAATCGACCAGCGCGGCGGCGAGGAAGAACTCGAAAAAGTCATCGTAGCACATGCCGGCCTTCTGCGCGTCCGCCATGGTCGGCCAGTGCAGGTAGACCCAGCGGCGCTCGTCGATGATGCGGTCGCGAAGCGCGCGGCGCAGGTTGCGGTAATAGGTCATCGCGCGGGAATCGACGGCGGAGAGCTCCGCGTCGTTTTCGTCCACGCCGATGTCAACATGCGCAACGATATGATCCCAGTATTTCGTTTCCCATTCCAGCTGCGCGTCGATGGCGGGCTTGGATTGCTCGGGATGCTCGGGATCGATGAAGCCGAAGAACAGGCGGCTGATCTCATCGTCTGTGATTTTCGCAAACGGCACCGCGCCGATTGCGTGCGCCCGCTTTTGGAGCGCTTTGATCAGGGGCTTTGCGGGTATGCTGCCGTTGATTTCGAAGAGTTCGCCCTTCTTGAGCTTGAGGGAATAGTTTAACAATAGATCGGCCAGTCGTTCGAGCCGTTCGTCACGCATACTGGTACCTCCTTATACACTCTGATCACTATTCTATAGCAAATATCGGTGGACTTCAACACCCAGAAACAGTATATAAAAAGAGCGCGGATGATGCATTCCGCGCTCCGAAGATTTTTGTATAATGTGTGTTTTGGCACAGCCAAAATCAACAATCCCCTCAGCGCCGCGAGCGGTTCGCCAGCGCGAGCAGCCGCAGGAAGCTGATGAGCGTCGCCACCGCCGCCCAGACGTAGGTCATCGCGGCCGCGTTAAGCACTTTCTTGGCGCCGTCGCTCTCCTCATAGGAGATGTAGTTGCCCTCCTCGAGCATCCGCAGTGCGCGCGCCGAAGCGTTGAACTCCACCGGCAGCGTCACGACCTGAAACACCAGCATCGCGCCAAAGAGCACAACGCCGATCATCGCGAGGTTGAAACTGCCCATGAAAAGCCCGAGGATCACGATCCAGGGTGCGGCAAAGGAGCCGATTCTGGCAACGGGCATCACCGCGTTTCTCAGGCGGATGGGCGCGTAGCCCTCCTGATACTGCATCACATGGCCGATCTCATGCGCGGCGACCGCGATGGCGGCGACGCTGCTCTGACCGTACACCTGCGTGCTCAGGCCGACAACCCCGTTTCTCGGATCGAAATGGTCGGTCAGCGAACCCTGCACGGCGGTGATCTGGACGTCGCTGCCTGCACTGTACAGCAACCGCTGCGCGATATCCTCCGCGCGCAAGCCGGACGAAATCGGCGTCTGTGCGAATTTATTAAACGTGCGCTGCACCTTGCCCTGCGCGTAGAAGCTGATGCCCATGACGGCGAGCAGCAGGATTAGATAGATTCCGTCGCCCGAACCATAGCTGAAATACATAGAAATTCTCCTCCAATAATACTAACGAAAGTATACCATATCCTTCGATTTGGAAAAGGGGTTTTCCAGATCGTTTGCATTTCGACCAAAATTTGATCAAAATCGCTCCTGACGGCGGAAAATACGCCGCAGGATAGGATTTAGGGCTTCTTTGCGCGGCAAAATGTGGTATACTATGCCTTAACCCAAATTTTCATGTGCGAGGTAGTTTTTTATGGCGCTCAAACTCTCCCAAATCCAGAAATCGCCGGAATCGTATGTCGGCGCGGTGACCGTCAGCGGATGGGTCCGCACCGTACGAGAAGGCAAGACGCTCGGCTTCGTCGAACTCACGGACGGAAGCTGCTTTTCCCCGGTTCAGATCGTCTTTGAGCGCGACGATCGAAATTTGGGCGAAGGGCTTTCCACAGGCTGCGCAATCGCCGTTTCCGGCGAGCTGGTGCTCACACCGGACGCGCCGCAGCCGTTTGAGATCCGCGCGGAGGAGATCGCCATCGAAGGCGCCTGTCCAGCGGACTATCCGCTGCAGAAAAAGCGGCATACGCTGGAGTATCTGCGCACCATTCAGCATCTGCGCCCGAGAACGAACACCTTTCAGGCGACGTTCCGTGTGCGCTCCGTGGTTGCCGCTGCGATCCACGAGTTCTTTCAGCAGAACGGGTTTATATATGTACATACCCCGCTGATCACCGGTTCGGACTGCGAAGGCGCGGGCGAGATGTTCCAGGTGACCACGCTGCCTTTAAAGGAGATCCCGAAGGATAAGGACGGCAACGTCGATTTTTCGGGCGACTTCTTTGGTAAATCCGCCAACCTGACCGTTTCCGGCCAGCTCTACGGCGAGGCATTCGCTCTCGCGTTTCGGGATATCTACACCTTCGGCCCGACCTTCCGCGCGGAGTACAGCTTTACGGCGCGGCACGCGGCGGAGTTCTGGATGATCGAACCCGAGATGGCGTTCTGCGATCTGGAAGGCGATATGGACGTCGCCGAGGCGATGATCAAATACATCATCAAAGCCGCGCTGGACCGCTGCCCGGCGGAGATGGAGTTCTTCAACAAGTTCATCGACAAGGGGCTTTTAGAGCGGCTGGACGTCGTGCTGAAAAACAACTTTGTGCGCCTGAGCTATACGGACGCCGTCGAGCAGCTGCTCAAGAGCGGCGCGGAGTTTAAGTACCCCGTCGGCTGGGGGCTGGAGCTGCAGACCGAGCACGAGCGCTACCTCACCGAGCAGATCTACAAATGCCCGGTGTTTGTGACGGACTATCCAAAGGATTTCAAGGCGTTTTACATGCGCCTCAACGACGACGGTAAGACCGTTGCCGCGGCGGACCTTCTGGTGCCGGGCGTGGGCGAGATCATCGGCGGCAGCCAACGCGAAGAGCGGATGGATATGATCGAAAAACGCATTGCGGAACTCGGCATGGACATGAGTCAGTACGGCTGGTATCTGGAGCTGCGTAAATACGGCGGCGTGAAGCACGCGGGCTTCGGCCTCGGCTTCGAGCGGATTATCATGTATCTAACGGGGATGCAGAACATCCGGGACGTGGTGCCGTTCCCGCGCACGACCAGCAACATGGAGATGTGACCAAACAAACCCCGCCTTCCGGCGGGGTTATTCTTTTGCAGGTATATGCTGTTGTGGTACAATGACAACATGTAAAACGACAGAGGAGTGTTTGCCGAGGGCACGATACGGCGCAGGCGGCGAGCACACGACAGGGAGGCTTTGATGAAACGTACAAAACGGTTGGCAGCAGCGCTTTTATCAATTGTGCTCTGCGCAATATTTTTGCTCACCGGTTGCGGTGCGCCTGCGAATAGTGCGCCCGTGAACACAGCGCCCGTGACCACCCAGACCGCGGCGGCAGAGGAGCCGACGCTCAAACAGCAAATCGAGGACGTCATGCAGGTGAAGCTGCGCGCGCTGGAAACGCAGGACTATGACCTCTATCTGTCCACAGTGACGCAAAACGACACCTATTACTATAACGAGCAGGCGCGTTGGTATGCGGAGATGGTCCAGCCGGTGATTCGCGATGTCATGCTTCAGGTCATGTTCGTCAAACCGCTCGATGAAACCTCGCTTGAGGCGACGATTCACCAAACGCACACCGGAAACGGCGAGGATTTCGACTTCACTTATCCGCTGTTGTTCAAGCTCGATAACGGCGAATGGAAAGATTACGGCTACAACTTTGAAAGCATCGAGCGGCCCGGTTATACGCTCAAATACATGCCGGGAGAGCCGCGCGCGGAAGCGTTCATCGAAATGATCGACACCGCGTATCAAAATCTGGATACGGTATTCACCCAGAAGGCGGACGAGCAGTTTGTCATCAAGCTCTACTGGGACCGGGAGATGCTGCGGCAGAGGACGATCCCCTCGGTTGAGTGGCTCTTCACGGGGTGGGGAGAGCCGAACGAATCGCTCAAGCTGTATTCCGGCCATCCGGAGATCAAAGGATATCAGGGCACCATTCAGCATGAACTCGTCCATCATATTACGATCAAAATCTGCAACAACAATCTCTCCGATTGGCTGCTGGAGGGAACGGCGGTCTATTACGGAAATGCGTATTACGACTATTCCCTTTCAAGCTCGCTGGCAATTTGAAAAAGGACAACCTGCGGCAGACCATCGACGAGCTGAACGCGACGGACCTCTACCACCCGAACAGCCAGGAGGAAGTCTGGGACTGGTATAACACGGGGTTTGCGTATGTGGCATATCTTGTTGAGACATATGGACACGACACGTTCATGGAGCTCTATGATGAAGCCGGAAAAAAGTCGTTTAACGACAGCGTGACAAACGCATCCTTCAAGGATGACAACATCGCGACGACGCGCGAGGCGCTGGAATCGGTGCTTGGAATCACGCCGGAGCAGCTTTCGCAGGACTATATCGCCTGGCTGGAAACGACGACGTTTTTTGGAGATAGCAAATAATTGAACCAACGGGTGTTGATTCAACGCTATATGTATGAATGGCATAGCAACAATGGAAGCCGCTTTGCGCGGCTTCTTTTTGCACAGACATGGAAGAAAAACCAAATTCATCTATTATCATATTTTTTCTGCCAAAATAACAAATGGATTCGAAGGTTTGACGAAATATAATTAAAGTAGTAGTGTTTTTCCGATTAAAAACAATGTAATAGGGGACGGGGGTAACTATGATTTGTCGTAATTGCAACGCTGAATTCAACGGGAAATTTTGCCCGAATTGCGGAACTCCTGCCGAAGGCAGGCAGACACCATTCACACCGGGCGGCTCAGGTGAACAGCAAAAACCACCGAAAAAACCGATTACAAAACGCTGGTGGTTCTGGGCTATCGCCGCGGTTCTTGCTATCGCGCTGATCGGAAATCTTGGAGGAAACAACGATAAGCAGCAGGATACTACCGTGACACAGATGGACGCCGCGGTAATAGATGAGCCCGTGGCCGAGGCGAAAGAAGCGGCTGCCGCGCCAGATCCCACGCAGATGCCAACGCCTACGCCAACACAGGCACCGACACCAGAGCCAACGATCGATCTGTCCGCGGTGGCGACGGAATATACACTCACAGCTGGAAACTATACCGCAGGAGTCGATATCCCTGCCGGACGGTGCAACGTGATTGCCGTGAAGGGACAGGGGAATGTGAACAGCTCCAACATGTTCAGCGGTGGTATGAACGAAGTGTTTGGCGTGAACGACGGAACAGATTTTTACACGGAAGAATTCAATGGACTGAAGTTGCCGGAGGGCACGGTATTAACCGTCGGCGGCTCCGTTACAATCCAGCTGTCATATAACAGCATAGAGAGTGGCGTTTCCGGCAGGATGTATGACGAAGCGAATGCGATTACGCTGAAAACAGGCAATTATCAAGCGGGGTTAGACTTTCCCGCCGGCGTGTATACTGTTGTTGCGGTATCGGGCAGCGGAAATCTCTCGTCGGATAACATGTTTGACGGCGGTTTGAATGAGATGTTCGGCATCGACGACGGATACGGCTGGTACACGGAGAGATTCGACAATGTCGAGTTGCCTGAAGGAACAGAGTTATCTGTAAGTGGCGGTGTGACCATTCAGCTGATTCCGGTGATTATCAACTAACAGTTCTATATCAAGCGAAACGCATAATAAAGGAGTCGGATGATGAAAAACCGGCTCCATTTTTTATATTCTATATGTTGTCACTTCGGCGGTCGCTGGTTGTTTTTGTTGATCTTCTTCCAGCGCGCCGCCTCCTCCGCGCGCATGCGCATGTGCTTTGCGTGCTTGCGGTTGTCCGCGATGGTAGCAATCGCGAGCACGATCACCCACAGGCAGAACAGAAAGATGAACACGCTCGTGAGTTTGCTCGTCAAAAACCCCATGGCGGGGTTGTACTGGTTTAGTATCGTCAGCGTGATGAACACGCCCGCAAAAATAATGGAAAGATGCGCAAATACGCTTCGCAGCGATCTCATGAAAAAAACTTCCTCTCTGCCGCTTGCCGCGGGTACAATCCGGTCAATCGCGCTTATTGCGGCGCGTCCCCGCCGAAATAGACAATGTCGCTGATCTCGCGCCCGCCCTTGTACGGCTGGCCGACGACCTGACCCTGGAACACCATCATGACGGACTGGCCGCCGTCCAGGTTATACGCGTCGACACAGCCGAGGTCGATCATGGCCTGGGCGAGCTCGTCGAGCGTCATGCCGCGCGAGTAGTCGCCCTGGCGCCCGTCGACGGTGACGAGGCAATAGTGTCCGGGTTCGTAATATCCGAGTGCCGCGCGGGGTGAATGATCCCCGATGATCACGCTGGTGGAATTATAGCTTTGCGGAATCTGGCCGTTGTCGATGAGCTTCGGCCCGAAGGACCAGGCCTGATACGCGCCGCGCGCAACGGCCTCATCCAGGTTGAAATCCGACTCGTAATAGCTCTCCATCACGCCGTCGGCATATAGAACGCAGACGTCCCCGCCGGTCGTGTCGCGATAGAGATTGCCGTTGCGGATCACAATGCCGGACGAGGTTGAGCCGCAGGAGTCGCCCGAGATGGCGAGGATTGCATTGACTTTGCTCGCCATGGAGCTGGGCATGGAGTAGCCGCCCTTGAACTTGCTGCCGGAAAATGCGGTGCGGTACTCCTGGATGTTGCGAATCCATACGTCGGCAACGAAATACACCGTTTCTTCAGTGTGGTGCTCGGTGATCACGATGCGGAGGTTCTCGTCCGCATAGGTTCCAACGGCGTTCTCGGCGTTAAGCTCTCCGGTTGGGAATGTCGCGGAGAAATCACCCGGCGCGGGGGTCGGGGTTGGATCGGGTGTTGGGATGACGGATTCCGCCGTGGCGGAGGGGCCGGGCGTCGGCTCGGGCGCAGCGGTCGCGGAGACGGGCGCCGGCGTATCGCCGAACACGATGCTCTGCAGCGGTTGGCCGCCATCCGACGGAAGGTAAAACAGAAACAGCGCGTATATGCCCAGCGCGGCGCCGATACCCAGCAGATCCAGCAGGACCACGAGTATGGCGGGCAGCGGTTTTCTATGACGCATAGGGTGTCCTTTCCGGGGCAGTACGGCATGATGCCGAAGAATCCGATAATCGATACTTGATGATAGTCCTGCCGAGGGGTAAAAGCAAGAACGCCCGACGAAATACAACAGTAAATTCACAAGCGCGAAATTCCGCCGCCATAAACGGAAAGAAACCGCCGGGTGAACCCGGCGGTTTCGATACGGTTACTGTGTAATTGCTGAAATGATGATTGTATGTTATTCGGCAATCGACAATGCTACTTTCATCATGTCGTGGAAAGCTGTCTGGCGCTCCTCCGCCGTTGTGACCGCGCCGCCGATGAGCAGGTCGGAAATCGTGCAGATGGCCAGTGCCTTCTTGCCCGCGCGCGCAGCGTTCATATACAGCGCGGCGGCTTCCATCTCGACGGCGAGCACGCCGAGCTTGGCCCATTCCAGTGTGCCATCAAGGCCCTTTTCAGAATAGAACACGTCGCTCGAGAGAATGTTGCCGACCTTGAAGTTCAGGCCGCGCTTTTCGCACTCGTCCACCGCGCGGCGCAGCGTGCCGTAGTCCGCGATGGGCGCGAAGTTGCCGGTCAGCCCGTACTGCGAAAAATAGGCGGAGTTGGTGCAGGCGCCCTGCCCCAGCACGATGTCGAAGAGATTGAGGTCGGGATGCATGCCGCCCGCCGAGCCGATGCGGATGATGGTCTCAACGCCAAAGAAGTTGAACAGCTCATACGAATAGATGCCCATGCTCGGCATACCCATGCCGCTGGCCATGACGGAGACGCGCTTGCCCTCAAACGTGCCGGTATATCCCTGAATACCGCGTACGTTGTTGACGAGTTCGTAGTCGGTTAAATAGGTCTCGGCGATGTGCTTTGCGCGGAGCGGGTCGCCGGGCATTAAAACGGTCTTTGCAAAATCTTCCGGGCTGCAGCCGATGTGCGGGGTCATATTTGCGGATTTCATAGAACACCTCCGAAAAAGTTATTGTGATATGTATAGCATCGAACAAAAAGAGTATATCATGTTTTTTTGTTTGGTGGCGCAAAAAAAAAGAGGCAGCCGCTCAGGCTGCCTGCGGGACTGTTCGATTGATACCCGCCAACAGGCGGCAATGCGCCTGCGCTGTCATGAAAACGCACCGGGAAAATAGCGTTTCAAATCGATCCAGTTTCCAAGCACATCATCCCATTCAACGGGGTGAAACTCCTCCAACCCGCTGCCGGGATAGAGTGTGATTTCACCAAAATAAACACGGCCGTTGATCTCGTAGAGATCGATACGGGTAAACGGAAGCCCTGCGGAGAGCCGCTCCGCAACGCGGACCATCTCCTCATATTGTGCGGGACGGGGCAGTTCGCCCGGGTCGGAGTGATAGTGTCGCTCAAACGGAAGCCGGTTCCAGTCGGGGTCGAAGAACGTTACGTTCAGCTCGCTTCCCGCGAACCGGTTGGAGCACACGAACGCACAGCGATGCTCGCCGCCGAACATCATAAACTTGTAGTCCTTCAGCTCGTCGTCGGAGCCGTTTTCCATATACTGCTCCGCGATGATCCGCGGGCGGATGTTTTGATAGGGCCATTCGCGGCCGCCCCAATAGTAGTTGCGGCGCAGGGACGCTTCTATCTTCTGCCTTGCCGCTTTCCGGTCCAGCGCCGCTTTGTCGCGGCAGACGACGACGCCGCCGCTGTCGTGCGTGCATTTGAGCACGAATCTGTCCGGCAGCTGATCAAAATCGATCTCGTTAAAGCTGTTCCAGGGCCCGCCGGCCAGAGGGATCAGATATTCCTCGCCGATCGCATCCGCGACAAACCGGCGCACGGCAAATTTATCAACCAAGCCGGGGTAGGCGGGGTTGTGATCGTTTGCCTTGAGCCATTGCAGCTTTTCGTTGAACGAGCGGGGATGCTTCCAGTTCAGTTTCTTGCCAAAGCGCGCGCGCCACATTGCGGAGAGGTAGAGGCGGTCCGGCATCCAGTTGAGCAGGTGCATAGAGGAAAACGCAAAGAAAACCGCGGCGGGCGTTTTGTGAATCTTCCGGATCAGGTCCAACTCCATACAAGGCTCCTCTTTCTTGGCTCGATGCGCCGCGTGCGGACGGCGAACGCGCGGTTCTCGTAACGTATAATATGTTCAAAACCACGATGTGTCAACCGAAGAAACAACGTAGCGACAAAAATTGTTCTGTAATCAACCTGTGTCAACAAAATGCGATATGGAAACATCTTGACAACCATTTTTCGTTCCGAATAAACTGAATAGTAACCCGCAACGGGATTTAAGGAGGAGAAACCATGGCAAAATCAATCATTCCGCAGGGCTACCGCTCCAAACTGGGGCTCTACGACACACAGAATGCGATCGAACTGATCAAGACAACCTTTCTTGAGTCACTCTCGGCGGTGCTGCGCTTAAAGCGCGTGTCCGCGCCGCTGTTCGTCAATCCGGCGGAGGGGCTCAACGACAACCTCAACGGTGTGGAGCGCCCCGTCTCCTTCGACATTCCCGCAACCAGCGGCGTCGGCGAAGTGGTGCAGTCACTCGCTAAATGGAAACGTTATGCGCTCGGCCGCTATAACTTCCGCCCGGGAAAAGGCATTGTCACGGATATGAACGCCATCCGGCGCGACGAAGCACTCGACAACCTGCACTCCGTCTATGTCGACCAGTGGGACTGGGAAAAGGTCATCACAACGGAAGAGCGCACGGAGGAAACGCTGCGGCAGGCGGTGTTAAACATCGTGGACGCGGTGTATTACACCCAGCAGATCGTCTGCGCGAAATACGACGTGCTCACGCCGTTTGTCAGCAGGGACGTTACGTTTGTCTCTGCGCAGGAGCTGCTCGACCTCTACCCGGACTGCGACCCGAAGGAGCGGGAATACCGCTTTATCAAGGAGCATCCAACTGTGTTCATAAGCGGAATCGGCGGGAAGCTCAGCGACGGAAAGCCGCATGACGGTCGCGCGCCGGACTACGACGACTGGCAGCTCAACGGAGACATCCTCTTCTACAATCCGCTGCTCGACTGCGCCTTTGAGATCTCCAGCATGGGTGTGCGCGTAGACCCTGAAACCCTCGCGCGTCAGCTCACGATTGCAGGCTGCGAGGACCGGCGTGCGCTGCCGTTCCACAAAGCGTTGCTGGAAGGCAAGCTGCCGCAGACCATCGGCGGCGGCATCGGCCAGTCCCGGCTGAGCATGCTGCTGCTGAACAAGGCGCATATCGGCGAAGTTCAGAGCTCCATCTGGGACGCCGAAACCATGGCGATGTGCGAACACGCAGGTGTAACGCTGTTGTAACGAATCATAATCAGAAAACCGCCGATGAGGAATCGGCGGTTTTTTTATTGTCCGCCTTGCAAAATACATCGTAACGCTAAACCGCCACCGGCGGCATCAGTGATTGTTTGTTGCCATGTAACAACTCGATTTACAATAATTATCAAGTCGAGTGCAACAGTAATGTAACAATTATACACTGTTTGCGCGGATATACAGCAAAATAAGTAGTTCTTATCTGAAAATTTCTTGTTTTAAATCGCGTAATGCAACAGCGATGTAATGTAAATTACTTAAAATGTGTATAATCCATCAATCTAAGTATAAATCAGCGCGTAAAAAACGCGCGGTTCCATAATCTAGAGGAGGCAATCCATGAAGAACGCATTACTGAAGCGGACAATCAGCATTACACTCAGTATTTTAATGATGATGGCGTTTTTACCGGCGCCGACACTGGCGGAAGACACCGCCGTGCCCGCCGCCGCATCGCCAGCGCCGTCGGAATCCTCGTCTCAGGAGACATCCGATGCGACGCAAGCTCCCGCAGAGGAGACGCCTATTCCCGCTGAGGAGACGCCCGCGCCCGCGGAGGAAACGACGGTTCCCGCGGAAGTGACGCCCGCACCTGCGGAGGAAACGCCCGCGCCGTCGCAGTCCCCTGCAGAGGAGGCGACCGATACGACGCCGGATCCTGCGGAAGAGACACCCGCACCCGAAGTTGCGACCTATGAAGTCAACTTCGTGATCAACGGCGTGACGGAGCAGTCCCTGAAACAGATTGTGGAAGAGAACGGGCTTGTGACAAGGCCGAGCGATCCCGCCGTGCCGGAAGATCCCGCGTTTGAAGGCCAGGAATTCCTCTACTGGTTTGTCAAAGCGGACGAACCCTATGCGTTCTCGACGCCCGTCACATCGAACCTCGTGCTCATCGCAAAATTCGGTGCGACCGAAGAACCGCTGCCTGTTGAAGAAGAGCCGGCCCTGTCCGAGGACGGCATGCTCTTTTCCGCGTTCTCCATGGAAGGCGGCATTCTGCCCGAAGGCACACCGCTCTGGACATACACGTTTGTCGTTAGCGGCATCACGGTGGAGACCAAGATCGTTGCAGACGGCGATACGCTGGATGAACCCGCGATCCCGGCCGCGCCGGAAGGACAGATGTTTACCGGCTGGTATACGGAGGCGGATACGCTCTTTGACGCGTTCGGCGTTCAGACGGTTACGGAAGACGGCTCGACCACGCTGACCGCCGGATTCACCGCCGCCAGCTATGTGTTTTTCCACAACCAGTTTGGCGCGGTCATTGAAACGCGCCTGCCGGATGCTACCGGCACGGTTTACACGAACAACATCAACACACTCCAGTTGGCGTCAGACGAAGCGCTGACCGGCTGGTCTCTTACCTCCGGCGGAACAACGGACGTCGGCGGGAGCGTCATCGTCGACGGCGCGAACATCGACCTCTATCCGATCATCGAGACGGTCGTCTGGGTGACGTTCGACTCCGCGGGCGGAACCTATGTTTCGCCGATGCATATCGCACCCGGCGTGCCGCTTACGCAGGCGGATGTCGACGCGCATGTCCTATCCGAAACCGGGCTTGCATCTATTGTGAAGGCCGGATATACCTTTACCGGCTGGCAGGGGTTTGCCTTTGGCGATATTCCCGCTGCGGATGTTGCGCTGACGGCGGGCTGGACGGCAAACACCGTCGGGTACACCGTGCTGTTCTGGCAGCAGGCCGTCGTGGGAGATTCCTATGCCGTTGTTGCATCGGACACCATAACCAGCCGCACGGCGCTCTCGGGCTCAACCGTTTCGCCTGTATCCGCGGATACGACAAAAACCTACAAGGGCTTTTCCTACAATGCGGCAAAGTCGGTCTCCGTCACGATCAAGGGCGACGGCAGCACGATTTTGAACGTGTATTATGACCGCCAGGTCTGGACGGTCAACTTCCTGCTGCGCACGCGCACCAGCAGCTATACGTATAACAACTACAGTTCTTATACCGTCTGGAATACAATCTCTGGACGCTATGGCTCCAAGCTGAATTACTGGCCCGGCGCGGCGGAGACGGACAGCTATTATTCCGGCGGCACCGGATCCTATGACTTCACAAACTGGATGATCAACACGTCGTCTTACGGAACGTATCTAACGTATCTGGAAATCTACGACGACGGCGGGTCGACCCTGTTTAACAACGGGGTGCTGAACCTGTATGGCATCTATCAATATAATGTAAACCTGAGCTATACCATCAACCATTACCGGCAGAATCTGGACGGCACCTGGCCGTCGTCGCCGAGTCAGGTTGCGTCTGCCTACAGCAGCGGCTCGTTCCTGATCAACAACCGCTTTGAGGGATTCACCGCGTCGGAGTATCAGCGCGACGGCGGGTCCTGGAATCCGGTAACGCCGGGCAGCACATCCGTGTCCAACATTTACAACACGCTGAACGTTCGGCACACCAGAAACAGCTATGATCTGACGGTATATAACTTCAGCGTTCTGCTGAGCACGACGAGCGTGCTGTATGAAGAGGCGCTCAGCGCCTATCAGCCCGCCGCACCGGCTCGCCCGGGCGGTATTCCGACCGACTATGTCTGGGCGGGCTGGTACACCACCCAACAGGGTTATGCCGGAAGCGAAGTGGACTGGTCGCAGTTGATGCCGGCGCACGATCTGATCGTATACGGTGTTTGGAAAGCGCCGACGTTTACGGGAATTGCGCACTCCGTCTCCTTTGGGGCCAGCGGCGGCACGACCGTCGATCTGGGTACGATCGAGTACGGCGGCACGATCAGCGCGGCTGCGCTGGCGAGCGCGCAGGCGGCGGCAGAAGCGGACAAACCGAATCCGACGGATACCTTCGGCGGATGGCTGATTTTGAAAAACGGTTCGCTGATTCTGTTCAATGCGAACCTGCAGATCTATGAAAACGTCGTGCTCTATCCTGTTTGGATCAGCACGCTGAGCTATGCGGTGACCTACGACCTCGGAGAGGCGACGGGAACCGCGCCGACGGACGGCAACACCTATGCGCCCGGCAGCCAGGCGGAAGTCAAGGCGTTTTCCGCCGAATCCGTGACCCCGCCCGCAGACAAGGTGTTCATTGGGTGGCGCTCCAGCGCGGACAGCAAGATCTATTATCCCAAGAGCGCAATCACGATCCTGCAGGATACGACGATGACCGCTGTTTGGGTCTATTCCTCGGTCTATGTGACAATCACCTACGACGGAAACGGCGGACAGACGTCCGAAGGGGAAACGACGTTTACCGGCGGTGCGGTGAACAACACCTACCACACGGTGCAGGGCAATAGCTTCCTATATGAAGGCAAGCGCTTCATCGGCTGGAATACCATGGCGGATGGCAGCGGAGACGCGTATGCTCCCGGGGACAGCGTGCTCCTCGGTGCAAGCGTGGCAGGCGCACCGGGTGCGCTCTACGCCATATGGGAGGATATGACCTACCTCGTGAGCGTTAGTGCGGTTCCGGAGGCGGGTGTTGTCTCCAGCAGCGGCGCGGGCACGTATGTTTACGGCGCGGATGCGACCGTTACATGGGCGCTCACCACCGGATATGAGATCACGAGCATCACCGACAACGGCGAGACGGTGCCCGCCGCATCATATGCGGGCGGCAGCTACACCATCAGCGGCATCCTCGAAGATCACGACATCGTGCTCAATACACAGATGACGCTCTTTACGCTGACCTATGACGGCAACGGCGGCACGGCCGGCGTCGACGAGAGCTATAGCATGACCAAGACGACGGGAACGAGCTTCACCGTCGACGAAAACACGTTTGCAAGAACCGGCTACTATTTCCTCGGCTGGAGCACGGATTCCGGCGCAACGGCAGCCGACCCGGCGTATGCGCCAGGCCAGAGCGCAACTATGCCGAGCGCGGATCTGACGCTGTATGCGGTGTGGGCGGAGAAAACCGCGCTGACGCTGACTTCGAACAGCGCGACCTATAACTACGACGGCTCGCTCAAGAGCGTATCGGGCATCACGCCGAGCATCGCGGGACTGACCATCGAAGGAACGACCGCGGGCGCAAGCAGTATTGTCCCGGGTGAATTCCCCGCAGACTTTTCGAACCAGGCGGGCCTTGTCATTCGCAGCGGCGGCGAGGACGTCACCGAACAATACGACGTGAGCTGGGCAACCGGAAGCCTGACGGTCAATCCGCGGGTGGTTTACCGCGTTGACGTAAGCGACGAGATCATCGGAGAAGAATGGGTTGCATATGGAACGGGCGACGCGACATATAGCGTTTCCCCGGCACAAACCGTCCTGTTCGGCGGCGCGACCTATTACTGGCTCGGCACATACACGCCAGTGACCGCCGATAATCTGACCGGAAACACGACGATTTACGCACAGTATGCGCAGGCGAAACCGCTCGTCATCACCGCGGACAGCGACAGTTACGTTTACAACGGAAGCTTGCACACCATTTCGACCGGAACGGTTTCCGATCCGAGCGTTACGGTGAGCGGATATACGGTATATGGCGGCGGAACAGACGTCGGCGCCTATCCCACGAGCGTTGCCATCGAACCCGGCTTTGTAATCATGAGCGGGTCGGAGGACGTTACCTATCAATATGATGTTTCGACCGTCAAGGGAACCCTGACGATCACGCCGGCGGATATGGACGTGGATTCCTCGGGTTACGACCAGCCGTACGACGGCAACGCGCACGGAATCACCGTGACGGGGCCTGACGGATCGACGGTGAAGTACAGCCTGACACAGAGCTCCGACCCGGCGGACTACACGCTGGACGAGAGCCCGACGGCGATGGATTACACGCCGGGCACGCCGGTCTACTTCGTCGTGACAGACGACAACTACAACCCCGCGTTCGGGAGCGAGACGATCGCAATCGGCAAGCGCACGATCCGGGTGACGACGAACAGCGACAGCAAGCCGTACGACACGCTCCCGCTGACGAACGACGGCTGGACGGAAGACAACGACAGCGACGGATTCGTCTCCGGCGAAGGGTTCGACCCGGCGAACACAAGCGCGACGGGCTCGATCACCAACGTGGGCAGCACGGCCAACCCGTTTGACTACGCGCTGCTGGCGGGGACCAACCCCGACAACTACGCCGTCGACGCGACGGAAGGCACGCTGACGATCACACGCGCAACCGACATGGTGGTCACGGCGGACGATTACTCCGGCAAATACGACGGTGCGCCGCACGGCGTAACCGCGGGCGTAGAGGTCGGCGGAACGACGACGATCCTTTACAGCGAGAGCTGGAGCAGCGACCCGGCGGACTACACGCTGGCCGGCAGCCCGACCCTGACGCACGTCGGCACCAAGACGGTCTACTTCGTAGCGCTGAACGACAACTACGAACCGGACTTCGGCAGCGCGCAGATCACGGTCGCGCCGCGCGAGATCACGCTGACGGCGGCGACGCGGACCATGCAATATGACGGACAGCCGCTGGAGAACAGCACGGTCACGCTCGGCGGCGACGGGTTTGTCGACGGCGAAGGCTACGCAGTGTGGCCGACGGCGACGGGTTCGATCACCAACGTCGGCAACACGGCGAATGTCGTCGTGGACGGCACGCTGAACGCATCGACCGAGGCGACAGACTACGACTTCACGCCGGTGGACGGCACGCTGACGGTAACCCCGGCAGTGCTGACGGTACAGGCGGATACATTGAACCTCACCTATCCGGAGAGCAGACCCGCGGCAGGCACGCTGACCTACACCACAGTCGGCGGCAACGCGACGGGCGAAACCCCCGCGTTCTCGGGCGTGCTGAGCTATGCTTCGACGCTGGGCGGCGATCCGCTGACGCCGGATACATATGAAGACGCGATCGAGGCCGGCAATCTGGCGCTGGCGGACAACGACGCATTCCTCGCGGGGAACTACACGCTGGCTGTGCTGACGGGCGACATCGTGGTGTCGGACGGCTCGTTCACGGTAGGACTCGAAGGCGAGAGCTGGCCATATGACGGCGATCCGCACGGACCGACGCTGACAGGCAGCGAGCCTGGCGACGAGGTTACATACTATACCTACGACGGAAGCAGCTGGGTGCCTTACGGCCCGACGCCGCCGACGGTGACGAACGTTGCGGACGGACCGCTGCAGGTGAAGGTGGTTGTGACGCGCCCCGGTTATGAACCGGCGGAAGCGACGACAACCCTGACGATCACGCCGGCGGACATGGACGTGGATTCCTCGGGTTACGACCAGCCGTACGACGGCAACGCGCACGGAATCACCGTGACGGGGCCTGACGGATCGACGGTGAAGTACAGCCTGACACAGAGCTCCGACCCGGCGGACTACACGCTGGACGAGAGCCCGACGGCGATGGATTACACGCCGGGCACGCCGGTCTACTTCGTCGTGACAGACGACAACTACAACCCCGCGTTCGGGAGCGAGACGATCGCAATCGGCAAGCGCACGATCCGGGTGACGACGAACAGCGACAGCAAGCCGTACGACACGCTCCCGCTGACGAACGACGGCTGGACGGAAGACAACGACAGCGACGGATTCGTCTCCGGCGAAGGGTTCGACCCGGCGAACACAAGCGCGACGGGCTCGATCACCAACGTGGGCAGCACGGCCAACCCGTTTGACTACGCGCTGCTGGCGGGGACCAACCCCGACAACTACGCCGTCGACGCGACGGAAGGCACGCTGACGATCACACGCGCAACCGACATGGTGGTCACGGCGGACGATTACTCCGGCAAATACGACGGTGCGCCGCACGGCGTAACCGCGGGCGTAGAGGTCGGCGGAACGACGACGATCCTTTACAGCGAGAGCTGGAGCAGCGACCCGGCGGACTACACGCTGACCGGCAGCCCGACCCTGACGCACGTCGGCACCAAGACGGTCTACTTCGTAGCGCTGAACGACAACTACGAACCGGACTTCGGCAGCGCGCAGATCACGGTCGCGCCGCGTGAGATCACGCTGACGGCGGCGACGCGGACCATGCAATATGACGGACAGCCGCTGGAGAACAGCACGGTCACACTCAGCGGCGACGGGTTTGTCGACGGGGAAGGGTTTGCAACGTGGCCGACGGCGACGGGTTCGATCACCAACGTCGGCAACACGGCGAATGTCGTCGTGGACGGCACGCTGAACGCATCGACCGAGGCGACAGACTACGACTTCACGCCGGTGGACGGCACGCTGACGGTAACCCCGGCAGTGCTGACGGTACAGGCGGATACATTGAACCTCACCTATCCGGAGAGCAGACCCGCGGCAGGCGCACTGACCTACACCACAGTCGGCGGCAACGCGACGGGCGAAACCCCCGCGTTCTCGGGCGTGCTGAGCTATGCTTCGACGCTGGGCGGCGATCCGCTGACGCCGGATACATATGAAGACGCGATCGAGGCCGGCAATCTTGCACTGGCGGACAACGACGCGTTCCTCGCGGGGAACTACACGCTGGCTGTGCTGACGGGCGACATCGTGGTGTCGGACGGCTCGTTCACGGTAGGACTCGAAGGCGAGAGCTGGCCATATGACGGCAACCCGCACGGACCGACGCTGACAGGCAGCGAGCCTGGCGACGAGGTTACATACTATACCTACGACGGAAGCAGCTGGGTGCCTTACGGCCCGACGCCGCCGACGGTGACGAACGTTGCGGACGGACCGCTGCAGGTGAAGGTGGTTGTGACGCGCCCCGGTTATGAACCGGCGGAAGCGACGACAACCCTGACGATCACGCCGGCGGACATGGACGTGGATTCCTCGGGTTACGACCAGCCGTACGACGGCAACGCGCACGGAATCACCGTGACGGGGCCTGACGGATCGACGGTGAAGTACAGCCTGACACAGAGCTCCGACCCGGCGGACTACACGCTGGACGAGAGCCCGACGGCGATGGATTACACGCCGGGCACGCCGGTCTACTTCGTCGTGACAGACGACAACTACAACCCCGCGTTCGGGAGCGAGACGATCGCAATCGGCAAGCGCACGATCCGGGTGACGACGAACAGCGACAGCAAGCCGTACGACACGCTCCCGCTGACGAACGACGGCTGGACGGAAGACAACGACAGCGACGGATTCGTCTCCGGCGAAGGGTTCGACCCGGCGAACACAAGCGCGACGGGCTCGATCACCAACGTGGGCAGCACGGCCAACCCGTTTGACTACGCGCTGCTGGCGGGGACCAACCCCGACAACTACGCCGTCGACGCGACGGAAGGCACGCTGACGATCACACGCGCAACCGACATGGTGGTCACGGCGGACGATTACTCCGGCAAATACGACGGTGCGCCGCACGGCGTAACCGCGGGCGTAGAGGTCGGCGGAACGACGACGATCCTTTACAGCGAGAGCTGGAGCAGCGACCCGGCGGACTACACGCTGGCCGGCAGCCCGACCCTGACGCACGTCGGCACCAAGACGGTCTACTTCGTAGCGCTGAACGACAACTACGAACCGGACTTCGGCAGCGCGCAGATCACGGTCGCGCCGCGCGAGATCACGCTGACGGCGGCGACGCGGACCATGCAATATGACGGACAGCCGCTGGAGAACAGCACGGTCACGCTCGGCGGCGACGGGTTTGTCGACGGCGAAGGCTACGCAGTGTGGCCGACGGCGACGGGTTCGATCACCAACGTCGGCAACACGGCGAATGTCGTCGTGGACGGCACGCTGAACGCATCGACCGAGGCGACAGACTACGACTTCACGCCGGTGGACGGCACGCTGACGGTAACCCCGGCGGTGCTGACGGTACAGGCGGATACATTGAACCTCACCTATCCGGAGAGCAGACCCGCGGCAGGCACGCTGACCTACACCACAGTCGGCGGCAACGCGGCAGGCGAAACCCCCGCGTTCTCGGGCGCGCTGAGCTATGCTTCGACGCTGGGCGGTGACCCGCTGACGCCGGATACATATGAAGACGCGATCGAGGCCGGCAATCTTGCACTGGCGGACAACGACGCGTTCCTCGCGGGGAACTACACGCTGGCTGTGCTGACGGGCGACATCGTGGTGTCGGACGGCTCGTTCACGGTAGGACTCGAAGGCGAGAGCTGGCCATATGACGGCGACCCGCACGGGCCGACACTGACAGGCAGCGAGCCTGGCGACGAGGTCACATACTATACCTACGACGGAAGCAGCTGGGTGCCTTACGGCCCGACGCCGCCGACGGTAACGAACGTTGCGGACGGACCGCTGCAGGTGAAGGTGGTCGTGACGCGCCCCGGTTATGAACCGGCGGAAGCGACGACAACCCTGACGATCACGCCGGCGGATATGGACGTGGATTCCTCGGGTTACGACCAGCCGTACGACGGCGACGCGCACGGAATCACCGTGACGGGCCCTGACGGATCGACGGTGAAGTACAGCCTGACACAGAGCTCCGACCCGGCGGACTACACGCTGGACGAGAGCCCGACGGCGACGGATTACACGCCGGGCACACCGGTCTACTTCGTCGTGACAGACGACAACTACAACCCCGCGTTCGGGAGCGAGACGATCACAATCGGCAAGCGCACGATCCGGGTGACGACGAACAGCGACAGCAAGCCGTACGACACGCTCCCGCTGACGAACGACGGCTGGACGGAAGACAACGACAGCGACGGATTCGTCTCCGGCGAAGGGTTCGACCCGGCGAACACAAGCGCGACGGGCTCGATCACCAACGTGGGCAGCACGGCCAACCCGTTTGACTACGCGCTGCTGGCGGGGACCAACCCCGACAACTACGCCGTCGACGCGACGGAAGGCACGCTGACGATCACACGCGCAACCGACATGGTGGTCACGGCGGACGATTACTCCGGCAAGTACGACGGTGCGCCGCACGGCGTGACCGCGGGCGTAGAGGTCGGCGGAACGACGACGATCCTTTACAGCGAGAGCTGGAGCAGCGACCCGGCGGACTACACGCTGACCGGCAGCCCGACCCTGACGCACGTCGGCACCAAGACGGTCTACTTCGTAGCGCTGAACGACAACTACGAACCGGACTTCGGCAGCGCGCAGATCACGGTCGCGCCGCGCGAGATCACGCTGACGGCGGCGACGCGGACCATGCAATATGACGGGCAGCCGCTGGAGAACAGCACGGTCACGCTCGGCGGTGACGGATTTGTCGACGGCGAAGGGTTTGCAACGTGGCCGACGGCGACGGGTTCGATCACCAACGTCGGCAACACGGCGAATGTCGTCGGGGACGGCACGCTGAACACATCGACCGAGGCGGCAGACTACGACTTCACGCCGGTGGACGGCACGCTGACGGTAACCCCGGCGGTGCTGACGGTACAGGCGGATACATTGAACCTCACCTATCCGGAGAGCAGACCCGCGGCAGGCACGCTGACCTACACCACAGTCGGCGGCAACGCGGCAGGCGAAACACCCGCGTTCTCGGGCGCGCTGAGCTATGCTTCGACGCTGGGCGGCGACCCGCTGACGCCGGATACATATGAAGACGCGATCGAGGCCGGCAATCTTGCACTGGCGGACAACGACGCGTTCCTCGCGGGGAACTACACGCTGGCTGTGCTGACGGGCGACATCGTGGTGTCGGACGGCTCGTTCACGGTCGGACTCGAAGGCGAGAGCTGGCCATATGACGGCAACCCGCACGGACCGACGCTGACAGGCAGCGAGCCTGGCGACGAGGTCACATACTATACCTACGACGGAAGCAGCTGGGTGCCTTACGGCCCGACGCCGCCGACGGTAACGAACGTTGCGGACGGACCGCTGCAGGTGAAGGTGGTCGTGACGCGCCCCGGTTATGAACCGGCGGAAGCGACGACAACCCTGACGATCACGCCGGCGGATATGGACGTGGATTCCTCGGGTTACGACCAGCCGTACGACGGCAACGCGCACGGAATCACCGTGACGGGGCCTGACGGATCGACGGTGAAGTACAGCCTGACACAGAGCTCCGACCCGGCGGACTACACGCTGGACGAGAGCCCGACGGCGACGGATTACACGCCGGGCACGCCGGTCTACTTCGTCGTGACAGACGACAACTACAACCCCGCGTTCGGGAGCGAGACGATTACAATCGGCAAGCGCACGATCCGGGTGACGACGAACAGCGACAGCAAGCCGTACGACACGCTCCCGCTGACGAACGACGGCTGGACGGAAGACAACGACAGCGACGGATTCGTCTCCGGCGAAGGGTTCGACCCGGCGAACACAAGCGCGACGGGCTCGATCACCAACGTGGGCAGCACGGCCAACCCGTTTGACTACGCGCTGCTGGCGGGGACCAACCCCGACAACTACGCCGTCGACGCGACGGAAGGCACGCTGACGATCACACGCGCAACCGACATGGCGGTCACGGCGGACGATTACTCCGGCAAATACGACGGTGCGCCGCACGGCGTAACCGCGGGCGTAGAGGTCGGCGGAACGACGACGATCCTTTACAGCGAGAGCTGGAGCAGCGACCCGGCGGACTACACGCTGACCGGCAGCCCGACCTTGACGCACGTCGGCACCAAGACGGTCTACTTCGTAGCGCTGAACGACAACTACGAACCGGACTTCGGCAGCGCGCAGATCACGGTCGCGCCGCGCGAGATCACGGTCAACACCTCCGGCGCGACCAAGGTGTATGACGGCGAATCGCTCACACAGAGCGGCTGGAGCATCAGCGCAGCGTCCGACGGATTCGTCTCGGGCGAAGGGTTTGCAACCGCGTCCGCAACGGGCACGATTACGAACGCAGGCAGCGCGGATAACACGTTTGCCTATACGTTCGGCGCGACGCAGAGCGGCGACTATTCCGTCACCGTACTGCCCGGAACGCTCACAGTAACACAGCGCGCGGTTCTTGTCTCCGCACTCGACGCGAGCAAGAACTACGGCGCCGCCGATCCTGCATTCGACTATACCTATACTACGGGCATGGTGGAAGGCACGACGTACTATCCCGTCATGACGGCCGACCTGGGCTTGATCACGGTAACGGTGCAGCGCACAAACAGCGACAACAACGTCGGCGTATATCCCGATGTGCTGGTTCCCGGCGTCGTTGCAACGCCCGCCGCGCTGAACAACTACACGTTTGCCACGGCGACGGCGGACTTCACGGTCGACTCGCGGGTGACCTACATCACCAACACGGCTTCAACCGTAACCGGATTCCCGGAGACGGAGTGGTTTGACTACGGAACCGACGCGGTGGTTGCCAATGCCGCAGGCGTTGCGCGCACCGGATATATCCTGACCGGCTGGCGCGATGCGGCGACGAACGAGCCCGTCGACCTCGGCGGAACGATTCCGGCAATCGACCGCAACTATGCGCTCAATGCGGTTTGGGTGCGAGCATCCTACAGCCTGTCTTACGAGACGGGAACAACCGCGCCCGTGCTCTACATGCCTGCGAATCAAACGGGCGTCTACGCGGGAGACACCATTACAATCTCCGCCGAGACTCCGTATTATTCCGGCTACCGGTTCCTCTACTGGAGCACGAACGATATCGACGGCACGGAGACGACGTTTAACCCGGGTGATTCCTTCGCGATGCCGGGCAACGGCGTAACGCTGACCGCCGTCTGGAAAGCGGCGACCTCGCCCATCTACTACCACCCGAACGGGGCGGAGGGCGTCACGATTGAAGAGGGACGCTATCCGACCGATTCGGACGTCACGATTGCGGCCAACCCGTTCACCCGTGACGGCTACCGCTTCATCGGCTGGAGCGAAGCGAGCCCGACGGCGGGCGTCAGCAGACAGCCGGGCGACCTGATCTCGATGCCGCCGCGCCAGCTGAACTTCTACGCGCAGTGGGAGGAAGGCGAAGAAGCGCTCTACACCGTGACGTATATCGTAAACGGCGGCACGGGCGACCTTGACGGCGGCGCGTACATGACGTTTACCGGACTCGCCGTCGGCGACCCGATGCCGGTTCCGGTCGATCCCGAGCTTGAAGGCTACGCCTTCGACGGCTGGGCGGGAGACATCCCGGCGACGGTACCGGGCGAAGACGTCGTGATCTACGGCACGATGACGTTGATCGAAAGACCGATCGAGGTACCCGAGGAAGAGCCCGAGGTGATCCCCGAGGAGCAGACGCCGCTTGCTGGCGGTCCGGTCTGGGCGCTGCTGAACCTGATCCTCGCAGTCGCGACCGCGCTGGTGTCCATCTGGATGCTGCTCGGCCTGATCGGCAGGAAGAAGGACGTGGAGGACGGCGTCGTAACACCAGAAACGCAGAGAAGGCAGGGCGTTGCCCGCGTGCTGACCCTGCTGCCCGGCATCGGCGGCATCATCCTGTTCCTGCTGACGGAGAACATGAATAACCCGATGGTCTTCACCGACCGGTGGACGATCTACATGGTTGTCATCGCGGCTGTTCAGCTCCTGCTGCTCGTCTTCGGCGTCACAAAAGGAAAAGACAAGGACCCGGACAAAGACGATACAAACAAAAAAGAGTGGACATACGACATCCTCAAAGGCGTATAGATCCATTTAACAGACAACGGCATCGATCCGGCGCTTCGAACAGGAGCGCCGGATTCTTGTTTGTCCGATTAGTCCGGCCGGAATGCCGCCGCGTTACGCGGGTGCGGCAAGTGGCTATAATTGTGTTGCATGCATGGTTTGATCCGTAACAATCGCGCAAGGGTCCCGTGTCATTTGTCGTTATGTAACACGAAATTGCCCGTATTCCTGTTGTTTTTTGGGCGGTGGACCCGTGGCGAAGTAACAATTTGTTGCATTTGCGTGATTTATCGCTGTATAATCTGGATATGAAAAAATGGTCGGTGGCCGGACGGCTGCAAAAAGGGGTTGCATGGCTGCTTTTTTTCGGCCTCATGTGCCTTTCGGCCTGCGGAGGAGGGACCTTGGCATCGCCGGATACACAAGGGACCGAACGCGCCGTTGCGCCAACTGACGCTGAGGAGCAGCAGCCGCCAAAGCCGCTTTTGCTGCCGGAAGCGTCGGGAACCGTCGTTTTCGAAGGCGAAGGCGTGACGATTGACGCCTCGCACACCGATCAGGGATATGTCATGATCCGCTGCGAACCGAGCGAAAAACGGCTCAAGGCGCGCATTGCGACGGACACGCAAACATATTACTATGATCTGCCCGGCGGAGAGCAATACAGCGTCTATCCGCTGCAGATGGGGGACGGCCTGTATACCGTCCGCGTCATGGAGCAGGTGGAAAACGATCTGTATGCCTTGCGATACGGGGCAGAGATCCAAGTAAAGCTCGCTGCGGAAACGCTGCCGTTTTTATATCCGAACCAGTATGTCTGGTACGATGAAAACACGCGCGCCGTCGGCCAGGCCGATGAACTCGCAGCCGATGAAAAGAACGAGCGGGAGATTGCACGCGCGCTGTATCGCTTTGTCGTGAAGCACATGTCCTACGACACGGAGAAGGCAGCGACGGTTCCGAGAGGATATCTGCCGGATGCGGACGAATCCCTTGCGACCGGCAAGGGCATCTGCTTTGACTATGCGGAGCTGCTGGCGGTCATGCTCCGCGCACAGGGAATTCCGGCGCAGGTGGTCATCGGCACTGTGATGCCGGAAAATGTATACCACGCCTGGAACAAGGTGTTCCTGGACGGCGAGTGGGTCTGGATGGACCCGACGTTCGACAAATCGGGGCACAGGGAGAGAGATTACGTAACCGACCGCATCTATTAAACATAAAAAAGACAACGCCGCACGCGGTACGCGCGGCAGAGATAACGCTTGAGAAAGGGAACCGGAATGCAGGATCAAAAGACGCAAAAAACGCTCCCGCCGGACGAAACCGCGCTCTTCTGCGAGCAGATTGCAATGGTGCTCAACGCGGGCATCCCGCTGTCGGACGGCATGGACACGCTCGCGCGCAGCTATGAGGGCAGCCGCTACGGCATGCGCTTTGTTCAAATGCGGGACGCGGTAAACCGCCGCGGCGCGCTGTCCGCCGCGCTGGAGGACGCCGGCATCTTTCCGGACTATATGCTGGCCATGGTGCGCATCGGCGAGCGCGCGGGCAAGCTGGACGAGGTGATGACCTCGCTGGCAAACTATTATCAATGGGAAGCGCAGATTAAAACCTCCGCGCGAAACGCCATCCTCTATCCAAGCGTACTGGTCATGATGCTCGCGGTGGTCATCGCGATATTGGTCATTAGCGTAATTCCGGTGTTTCAGCGCGTGTTCGACAGCCTTGGCCTCGCGGCGGGAAGCCCAGCTTCGGCTGCGATGCGTTTCGGCGTCGGCATCGGCAAGGGGATGCTCATCCTCGTCGGTATATGCGCGGTGGCGCTTATCGTTGCGGGCGTTTTGCTGCGCACGAAACAGCGCGAATCCGTCTTAACGCTTCTGGCGCGGGTGGTGCCGTCCGTGCGGCGCGTCAATGCGCGGCTTTCCACAGCGCGGTATGCCTCGGCACTGTCCATGATGCTTACGGCGGGCTATCCCGTCGAGGATTCGATGCGGCTTGCGCCAACGGTGGTCACCGACCGGAAGAACAGGCGGCAGGCGGACCTTGCGGCGACGGAACTGCTCGGCGGAGCCGGGTTTGCGGACGCGGCGGAAAAAAGCGGCCTGTTTGACCCCATGCACGAGAAGATGATCCGTTTCGGAACGGCGGCGGGCAAACTCGACACCGTCATGGAGAAACTCTCCGGCATCTATATGACGGAAGCGGACGACGCGATCCATAACGTGATTTCCATGATCGAGCCGACACTGGTTGCGGCGCTCTCCATCGTCATCGGCGGCATACTGCTCTCAGTCATGCTGCCGCTGCTGTCGGTTCTCTCGGCGGTCGGCTGATTCGCCGGCAAATACACAAACAGGTTTTACACAGAATACTACGGAAGGAGCGGCCGGCATGCATCTGTACGAACACACAAAAAAGCAGCACAAAGGGCTGGCTTTCGCCATCGCCGTGTTTGTGCTTATCGCTGGCTTCCTTCTGGTCTCCCTTGCTTCCACAACGCGCAAAAACGACGCGCGGGAGGAGGCGATGATTGTCTCCGCGTTGCAGCGCGCGGTCGTCACCTGCTACTCGGTGGAGGGGAAATACCCGCCGAGCCTTGCGTATATCTATGACAACTACGGCGTCCGCGTCGATAGCAGCCGATATGCGGTCTATTATGATATCGTCGCCGCAAACCTGATGCCGAGCGTGCGGGTCACGCGGATCGGAGGCGGCTCATGACCGGTGAGCAGGTGTCCCGCCCGCGCGGGCAAATGCGCGGGGCGTTCATCTTCGCGCTGCTCGCGGCGTTTGCACTGCTTTCGCTCGTGATCGTTGTTGTCGGCGCGCGATCCTATCGCATGATCAACGCCACGGCGGAGCATGCCTATGTCTCCCGCACGGGGCTGAGTTATCTGATCGGCAAGGTGCGCGGCGCGGACGAAGCGGGCATGCTCTCTGTGCGCAGCGAGAACGGCGCGGATGTGCTCGTGCTTGGCGGCATCTACGGCGGCGAGCGCTATAACACCTATATCTATTGTGACGGCGACGCGGTGCGCGAATACTTCGCCAAAGCGAGCCTCGATTTTTCGCCGGATTACGGCGAGAGCATCTTTTCCGCGCAGAGATTGCACCTGACGCTGGAACTGAGCCTGCTCTCCATCGAACTCGTAGATCAGGACGGAGAAGCACATGATGCGGCGGTCTGCCTACAGGCGGCCGGGGAGGGCGGCGCATGACGAAGCATGAACTACGCCCTGTAAAAAAGCGCAGTGTGTTCAACCCGGTGCTCATCGAGCTGACAATCGTCATCCTCTTTTTCGCGCTGTCGGCGAGTGTCATCGTCCGACTCATCGCAGCGGCAGGCGCAACGGCGGACGAGAGCGCATATCAGGCGCGTGCCGTCATCGCCATGCAGCGCGTCGCCGAAGAGATCAAGGCGGACCCGGTTGGGAAAGGCGAGTGCAACGAGTGCGGTCTGTATGCATTTTCGGTGGAGATCGCGCCCGATCTGAAGGTGAACTGTATCGTCACGCCGGACACTTCGCCGCTGCAGGGCACGCTGTATGATATTGAACTGAGCGTTTCGGCACCCGACGGAAACGCGTATTATCTGGATGCGGCGAAGTATGTCGCGGATGCGGAGGCGGCGCCATGAGGCAGGAACCTTCCCGCGCGGGCGTCGGCGCCTCGAGCATTCTGCTCATCCTCGTCGTTGTGAGTCTGACGCTGTTTGCGTCCCTCGCGCTGATTCAGGCGCGCTCGGACGCGACGCTCACGAAGAAAACCGCGGCAAGCGCCGATGCGTTTTACGACGCGGACACGCGCGCGCAGCGCATGATCGCCGCGCTGGACGACGCGCTGGCAGCAGGGCTCGCGCCCGACAGCATCGAAGGCGTCACACAGCAGGCGGAAGGCATATACGCGTTTTCGGTTGACTCCTCCGACGGGCATGTGCTTAACGTAACGGCGGACGTCTCCGGCGGACGCTGCGAGATTTTGAACTACCGTTACGAAAGCGCGGAAGAATGGGTTGGCCAGAGCGGCGGAACGCTCTGGCAGGGAGATTGATACAATGGCGGAGATTCATGATATTCTGCAGGCTGCCATCGAGCGCGGCGGGTCGGATGTGTTCATCATTCCCGGCGCGTGCGTGCGGTTGAAGGTTTCCGGCGAAGTACATTCCCTGATGGATGCGGTGCTCCGGCCGGACGACACCAAGCGGCTGATCCGGCAGGTGTATGACCTGGACAATCGCGAGATGGACCGTCTGCTGATTGAAGGGGACGACGACTTTTCGTTCTCAATCAGCGGCGTGGGCCGGTTTCGCTGCAACGCGTATCAGCAGCGCAACTCGCTTGCGATGGTGCTCAGAATCGTGTCGCTCGCGCTGCCCGATCCGGTTGGCATGCATATACCCGATGAGATACTGCGTCTCGCCGACATCAAGAAAGGCCTCGTGCTCGTCACCGGACCCGCCGCGAGCGGAAAGTCCACGACGCTTGCCTGCATCATCGACCGGATCAACGCAAACCGGCGCGGGCATATCATTACGATTGAGGACCCGATTGAATTCATCCACGCGCATAAAAAGAGCATATTGAGCCAGCGCGAGGTGGAGCACGACACAAAAAGCTATCATTCCGCCCTGCGCGCGGCGCTCAGGCAGGCGCCGGATGTGATCCTCCTCGGCGAAATGCGCGATTTAGAGGCGATTCAAACCGCGCTGACTGCCGCCGAAACAGGCCAGCTCGTGCTCAGCACGCTGCATACCATCGGCGCGGCGAAGACGATCGACCGCATTATCGACGTGTTCCCCGCCAACCAGCAGCAGCAGATCCGCGTCCAGCTCTCCATGGTGCTGCGCGCCGTGATCAGCCAGCAGTTGTTGCCGACGCTGGACGGCGGGCTCGAACCCGCGTTTGAAATCATGCTGGCAAACAGCGCGATTCAGAACATGATTCGGGACGGCAAAGCGCACCAGATGGACAACGTGATGTACGCCGGCGCGCAGGATGGGATGCGCACGATGGACTCGGATATCCTCCGCCTGTATGCGGCAAAGCGCATTTCCATGGAGACCGCGCTGCTCTTTGCATCCAACGCCGAGCAGATGAAGAAGAAATTGACGGAAAGCTGACCATAAGAGATTTATTGAAACAAACCTACAAGGAGGAGACGGCATGTCCAATGCATCGGTAAAAATCAAGATGTTCGGAAACTTCGAGATCATCGTCAACGGCAATGTGGCGCTCACGCAGCTGCGCCAGGCGAAGAAGACGAGCCAGTTTCTGGAATATCTGATCCTCAAGAAAGACCGCGCGGTGCCGCACGAGGAGCTTCTCGAAATGCTCTGGTCGGACAAGGAAAACCGCAACCCGGCGACTGCGCTGCGCACGCTGCTGCACCGCTACCGCTCGCTCGTCGAGCAGAGCAATCTGCCGGAACTGTCGGACTCCATCCTGACCGCGCGCGGCGCGTATCAATGGAACCCGAACCTCGACTGCGAGATCGACGTGTTCGAGTTCGAACGTCTCTGCCAGGAGGCGCGACTGCCCGGCATGAGCAAGCGCGAGAGCATCGAGCGGTATCTGCAGATGCTGCAGATCTACACCGGCCCGCTGCTGACGAACTCCGCCGAGGAGATGTGGGTTGTTCCCAAGAGCGTTTATTACCACGATCTCTTTCTCGAGAGCGTATTTATCCTACTCGACCTGTTGAAGGAGGAGGAGGAGTACGACGTCATCGTTCAGGTCTGCCGCAAGGCGATGGACGTGGATATGTTCGACGAGCGGCTGCACCTCGAACTCATGATGGCGCTGGTCAAGACGGGCAAGAAGCGCGAGGCGCTCTCGCAGTATTACTTTGCGACCGATCTGCACTACAAGCAGCTCGGCATCCAGCCCTCCGGCGAGATTCGCGCGGTGTACAAGCTCATCGTGCAGGCGGATCAGGAGATGGAGGCGGACATCGAAAAGGTGCAGAACGTGCTCGAGGAGAACTCCGAGAGCTATGGCGCGTTTGTCTGCGAATACGAGATCTTCAAGGAGATCTACCAGCTGCAGCGGCGCATGCTCGAGCGCTATAACGGAACGATGTTCTTAGCGCTGTTGACCATCAGCAACACCTATGAGCAGCGCTTTGACAACCTCGTGCTGGACAACATCATGAAGCAGCTGCTGCATGTTTCCCAGTCCAATCTCAGGCGCGGGGACACCATATCCCGTTACAGCGTAATGCAGTATGTCGTCCTGCTGCCGTCGGTGACGTATGAGACCGGGCGGCTCGTCATGGACCGCATCAAAAAGGCGTTTTACAACGAGTATGTCAAGTCCAGCGTAGTGCTGACCTACAAGCTCAGGCCGCTTTGTATCAACAAGTATGATGTAAGCACCCAAAAGCGCGTCAGCGAGTGCAAGGATGGAGAGTAACCGGGAAACAACATGATATGCTTGAGACGGAGGAAATATTTCCTCCGTCTTTTTCATTCAGACCGCGCGGGCGCGGCGCGTTCGATTGACACCCACTGACTTGCATGGTAAAATTTTCGCAGTAAGCGGGAAAAAAGGCCCGTTTGGTTTTTATAAGCAAAAAGCAGAAAATATGCAGCTTTTTGCGCGATAAAATGACCGCTGCGACCTTAAAAAACCCGTAACGGATGGGATATCGGCGAGTGCTTCCGCCTTTGCCGAAGAAGGAATAACATGTATTTTCGCATCAAGCGATGCCTTGACGTCCTGATTTGCATCATCGGCGTTGTCGTGCTCTCGCCTCTTTTTCTCCTGCTGGCTGCAATGGTCCGGCTGGACTCGCGCGGGCCGGTGATCTTTCGGCAGAAGCGCGTCGGAAAAGACAAAACTCACTTTTCGATATACAAATTTCGCACCATGCGCGTGGACTGCCCCGGCGATGTGCCGACGCATCTGCTGGACGACCCGGACGCCTGCATTACGCGCGTCGGACGTTTTTTACGCAAATTCAGTCTCGACGAGCTGCCGCAGCTGTTTAACATCATCCGCGGGGACATGTCGATCATCGGTCCGCGACCTGCGCTTTGGAACCAATATGACCTGATCGAAGCGCGCGACAAGCAGGTTTCTTCGCGCGGGTTGACGCCGAACATGCTGCGTCCCGGGCTCTCCGGCTGGGCGCAGATCAACGGGCGGGACGAGCTGCCGATACCGGTGAAGGCAGCTTTTGACGGAGAATATGCCGAGCGATTCGGCTTTATGATGGATTGCCGCTGTTTTTTCGGCACGATTGGCTGCGTGCTGGGACGCAACGGCGTATGCGAGGGGGCGGTTAGAACGGAAGAGAAACTGCATGTTGCGCTGGTAACGGCGTATTTCAAGCCGGAGATTACGGCGATCACGCATCTGTACTCCGATCTTGCGGAGGATCTCGCCCGCTATGGCGCGCAAGTCAGCGTCATCACCAATATGCCAAACCGCGGCCTGAGCGAGGAGGAGCGAACCGCCTTTCTCGGCCGAACGGACGAGATCGCGCCGGAGGGATATCGCATTCTCCGCGTCGGCACGAAGACGCGCGAGAGCAGAAATTTTGCTCTGCGCGCGCTGCATTTCTTAACCAACACCCGCGCGCTCTATCGCGAGGCGAAGAAACTCAAGGCGGACGTGTATTTGCTCGGCAGCATGCCGCCGTTTCTCGGGCTGGTCGGCGCGCGGCTCAGCCGCCGCGCCCGCACGGTATATATCCTGCAGGATATCTTTCCCGACAGCATGGTCGCCATGGGCAAGTTCACCGAGTGGCATCCCGTCGTCCGGCTTTCCCGGAGGATGGAGCAGCGGGTCTATAAAAAGAACTCGGCGTTTATCACACTTTCGGACGACATGAAGCGCACGCTGGTCGCGCGCGGCATTCAGGAGCAGAAGATCGCCGTAATTCCCAACTGGGCGGACACGGAGAGCATCCGGCCCGTTGCGCGCGAAAACAACGCGCTGTTTGACGAGTTGGACCTGCCAAGAGACCGGTTTTATGCCGTCTATGCGGGCACACTTGGCATTTTGCAGGAGCCGGACGTGATCCTAGACGCGGCGAAGCTGCTGCTCGACCAACCGGAGATCCGTATCGTCATCTTCGGCGGTGGGGAGCTGGTTGAGCACGTTAAAAACCGGATCCAACGCGAGAAGATCGAAAACGTTCTGCTCTTTCCGCTCTATGGCGCAGAGCGCGTTGCGGATGTGTATTCGCTCGCGGACGCTGCGCTTGTTCCGCTGAAAAAAGGCGTGACGCGCTTTGCGATGCCGAGCAAAACCTGGTCGGCACTCGCCGCGGGCAGGCCGGTGATCGCCTGCGTGGACGCGGGCAGCGAGTGGGCCCGCGCCATCGAACACGAAGGATACGGCGTCTGCGTCACGCCCGGTGAACCGCGGGAGATGGCGGACGCCATCTTGCGGCTGCATGCGAGCACCGTGCCGCTGAACGAACTGGGTGCGCGCGCGCGCACCTATGCCTGCGAGCATGTGTCCCGCGCGCGATCGACGCGGGCATATTACGACTGGCTGCAATAAAACGGAAACAGGCGCACGGACGATCCGGCGCGAAAGAAAACGGGGTGAAGGACATGTTGGACGGGAAAACGCTGTTGATTACGGGCGGAACGGGGAGCTTCGGCAACGCGGTTCTGGAGCGGTTTCTGCACTCAGGGGTGAAGGAGATTCGCATCTTTTCGCGCGACGAAAAGAAGCAGGACGACATGCGACGCCGGTATCAAAACGATAAACTCAGATTTTTTATTGGCGATGTGCGTGACCTCTCCAGCGTAAAAAGCGCGATCTATAATGTCGACTATATCTTCCACGCGGCGGCGCTCAAACAGGTGCCGTCCTGCGAGTTCTTTCCCGTCGAGGCGGTGAAGACGAACGTCATCGGCACGGACAATGTGCTCGAGGCGGCCATCGAAGCGGGCGTCGGGCGCGTTATCTGCCTCTCAACGGACAAGGCTGCCTATCCCATCAACGCGATGGGCACCAGCAAAGCCATGATGGAGAAGGTTGTCATTGCGCGCTCGCGAACGGTTTCGCCGGAGCGCACGACGATCTGCTGCACGCGCTATGGAAACGTCATGTGCTCGCGCGGCAGCGTGATTCCGCTGTTTGTTGAGCAGATCAAAGCCGGCGTACCGCTGACCGTGACCAATCCCGACATGACGCGTTTCATCATGAGCCTGGAGGAGGCGGTGGAACTCGTTGCTTATACCTTTGAACACGGCAGAACGGGCGACATCATGGTGCAAAAGGCGCCTGCCTGCACGATCGCCGTGCTTGCAGAGGCGCTTTTACAGATTTTCCAGGCGAAAAACCCCATTCGCACGATCGGCATACGGCACGGCGAAAAGATGTTTGAAACGCTGCTGACCAACGAGGAGTGCGCGCGCGCACAGGATCTGGGGACGTATTTCCGTGTTCCCGCCGACGCGCGGGATTTAAATTACGAGCAATACTTCGAGCAGGGCAATCAGGAGAAAAGTGCTTTGAGCGAGTTCAACTCCAACAACACGGAGCTGCTGTCGGTAGAGCAGGTCAAAGAGCGGCTGCTGGAGCTAACCTATATACAGAACGAATTGAACGGCATGCAAAAACGATAAGGGACGACCCTGCCGGTGAGCCGGCGGGCAGGACGGCGCAGGCACAAAGGACGGGATGCGGAAACGGGGATAGGGGCATATGAAAATATTGATCACAGGTGCCGAGGGATTCATCGGCAGAAACCTGATTGCCGCGCTGCGCGCGCGGGGGTTTCATGATCTGCTGAAGTACGACGCGGATACGCCAATCGAGTTTTTGGAGCATTACTGCGAGGATTGCGAGTTCGTGTTCCATCTTGCGGGGGTGAATCGCCCCAAGAAGCAGGAAGAGTTCATGCAGGGCAACTTCGGGTTCACCGACACCCTGCTTCGGATGCTGATCCGGTACAAGAACCGCTGCCCCGTCATGTTCGCTTCCTCAACGCAGGCCGCGCTGCCGAATCTGTACGGCCGCAGCAAAAAGGCCGGAGAAGAGCTGCTCGACCAGTATGCGCGTGAAACCGGCGCAAAGGTGTATGTCTTCCGTCTGCCGAATGTCTTCGGCAAGTGGTCCCGACCCAACTACAACAGCGCGATCGCCACGTTTTGCTATAATGTTTCCCATGATCTGCCCATCACGGTCAACGATGAATCCACCGTGCTCAACTTAGCCTACATCGACGACGTGGCGGAGGCGCTCTGCGACCTCATCGAGGACAAAGCCGTCATGGAAGGCCCGCACTGTGTGGTGCCCGTTGTGCATACCGCGACGCTCGGGGATATCGCCGGGCGTATCCGTTCGTTCCGCGCCATCCGCGAAACCAACACGCTGCCGGATATGAGCGACGCGCTCACGCGAAAGCTGTATGCGACCTATCTGAGCTTTTTACCCATGATGGAGTTCTCCTATCCGCTGGAGATGCATGAGGACGAGCGCGGCAGTTTTACAGAATTTTTACGTTCCGCCAGCGGCGGACAGGTCTCCGTCAACGTCAGCAGACCCGGTGTGGCCAAGGGCAATCACTGGCATCATACCAAGGCGGAAAAATTCCTCGTTGTGTCCGGCTCCGGCGTCATCAAGTTTCGCAGGCTCGACATGGACGAGGTAATCGAATATCCCGTCAGTGCGAAGAATTTCTCCGTCGTCGACATCCCGGTCGGTTATACGCACAGCATCGAAAACACGGGAAAGACCGATATGGTGACGCTGATGTGGTCGAGCGAGTGCTTCGATCCCGAGCACCCGGACACCATTGCCGAAGAGGTGGATAAAACGATATGAAAAAACTCAAACTGATGACCATACTCGGCACCCGCCCGGAGATCATCCGGCTCTCGGCAGTCATCTCCTGTGCGGACCGCTATTTCGACCATGTGCTGGTACATACCGGACAGAATTACGACGAAAAACTGAACCAGATCTTCTTTGACGAGCTCGGCATCCGAAAACCGGACCACTATCTCGGCTGCGTGGGCAAAGACCTCGGCGAAACCATGGGCAACATCATCGCAAAGAGCTACGCCGTGCTGCAAAGCGAGCGGCCGGACGCGTTGCTGGTGCTCGGGGACACGAACTCCGCGCTTGCGGCGGTCGCGGCAAAGCGGCTGAAGATTCCGATTTTCCACATGGAGGCGGGTAACCGCTGCTGGGACTGGAATGTGCCGGAGATGGTCAACCGCGTGATCGTCGACCGCATCAGCGACGTCAACCTGCCGTATACGGAGCATTCGCGGCGTTATCTGCTCTCCGAGGGGTTCGACGGCAAGTTCCTCTTCGTCACCGGCTCGCCCATGCGCGAGGTGCTCGAAAAGCACCGCGAGAAGATTCTGCTGAGCAATGTGTTGGAGCAACTCGGCCTGACCGAAAAGAACTATATCCTGCTCTCGGCGCATCGCGAGGAAAACATAGACGACGAAGTCGTGTTTTTATCGCTCATGAACGCGGTGAACGGCATTGCCGAAACATACGGCATGCCGGTGATCTACAGCACGCACCCGCGCAGCAGAAAGTTTATCGAGCAGCGGGGCTTTGTGTTTCATCCCAACGTGCGCGCGCTGGAGCCCTTTGGATTTTTCGACTACAACCGACTGCAGCTCTCAGCATTCTGCGTGCTTTCGGACAGCGGCACGCTCTCCGAAGAGAGCGCAATGCTCGGCTTTCCCGCCGTGCTGATCCGCACCTCCACCGAGCGGCCGGAGGCGCTGGACGCGGGTACGGTCGTTATCGGCGGCGTAACCGAAAAGAGCATCGGGCAGGCGCTCGAGATGGCGGTGTCCATGCGCGAAAACGGTGAACCAACCGCCATGCCGGAAGATTATATCGATGAGAACGTGAGCGTCAAGGTAGTCAAGATCATCGAAAGCTATACGGATATTATCATGCGCACGACCTGGGGCAGGAAATAATGCCGCGCGAACGTATATAAACGTAAGTGCGCGCGTTATACGCATCAACGCTGGTGAGCGCGGAGACGTACTCCGCGCTGTTTTCTCGCCCGGCGTCCGTTTCCGGCAAGGACCAACTGGCGCAGACAAGCCCGGCTGCCGACACAGACCGATTGCGCAGCGGAAGAGGAACAGGAATGTTTAACGGCAAAAATAAAAAAATAACAGAACAAACGAATCAAACGGAAACCGTCGTCACGCCCGACCAGGAACCCCTTGCGCGGGTGATGCTGCTCGGCGGTGCGACTGGCTTGCTGCCGCGCTTATCTGCGCGGCTCGCGCAGGAGTTTGCCGCGCAGAGCTTCATCGCCGCCGCGCTGCACGCGGACGATCCGGCCGCGGCGTCGCGTCTGGCGGAGGCGGGATGCGGTCTGGTCTCACTCGCGGGTATGCAGGGCGACCGGCTGGAAGAAACACGCCTTGCGCTCGGCGAGGCGAAGGCAATCGGCGCGGGCGGGACGGAGTCGCTGGCAAACGCGCCGGTCGTGCTCTGCGTCAACGGGATACGCATCGGCTTTCTCGGCTACAGCGAGCGGCGCGCGGGTGGATTTGACAAGCGCGCGGATATCATGGGCCTCATGGCGGTCGACCAGGTGCGCATGCTGCTCAACCAGTGCGACCATGTGATCGTGTTCGTGCGCGCGGGTTTGCCCGGCGCACAACTGCCCCTGCCGGAATGGCGGGCGCGTTACCGCCGCTTCATCGACGCGGGCGCAAGCATCGTTGTCGATACAGGCGAGGCGAAGGGCTGGGAAAGCTATCGAAACGGGATCATCAGTTATGGGCTCGGCGCGCCGGAGGGTGTGCACTCGCTCGCGGTTCAGCTCACGCTGCGGCAAAACGGGCGGCAGGCCGTGCAAATGCGCACGCTGGAAGCTGCTTCCGGAGAGCTGCGCACCGGCGAGGACGAGACGTTTCTGAACGCGATCAACGAACAGAACAACCTGCTCAACGACGACAAAGCGTATCTTCGCGCGGTGGATGAAATGTGCCTTGCATACTATGCTTCCCACGAAGAGGAAAAAAAGCACGGCTCGCTCAAGACGCTGCTCTCCGGCGCCGGAGCATCGGCCCGCCGGGCGGAAGAGGAAAAGCTCCTGTCGCTGCTGGGGGACGAGTCGCGCCGGTTCATGGCGCTGCGCGCGCTGCAACTTAGGAACAAGGGATAAAATATATCGGGGAGTGGAGCAACTGCTGCCGCAAATCGCGCGCCGAAGCTTAACTCGCACCGCGTTTTTTTCAGAACAAAAAATATTTGTCACGATTTGCCATGATTCATATGCTGTAACTTGTGTTTGAATCCCCGAAAAAATCAAGCTGTAGGCCGAAAAATCGCAACCATGACGAAAATTCGAACAATTCGGAAACATTACGCTTCTGTTGCGACTTTTCCCCGCGTTATGATATAATATCGCAGTATATGTTGCGAAGTAAGCGGAGGAGACCGCATTGAAGCCAACTGCGGTATTGGACGTTGGAAGCTCCAAGATTGTCTGCCTGTGCGGCAGTTTTGTCAATCGCGATGGCATTACGGTGCACGGGGTTTCGGTATGCCCGTATAACGGTTATCATGCGGGTGTATTTCCAGATCACCGCTCTCTGCATAACGCGATCGTCGAGGCGGTTTCCAGAACCGAGCAGGAAGCGCGCATGCGCATCCGCGAGGTTGCCATCAGCGTTCCCGCGCCGTTTTGCAAGATTATTCTGAGCGAAGCGGCGTTGCCTATCGGCACCCGTTCAAAGCGCGTGATGGCGGAGGATATCGACGACGTCATATCGCTTTCTCTCAAAAAGGTCAAGCTCAGCGGACATGTGCTCATGCACAGCACGCCCGTTTCCTTTACGGTCGGCGGCGTGGTTTCGTCCGTTCTGCCGACTGGCGCGAAGACCGAAGAGCTCGGCGCGCTCGTCTCGCATATGTTTGTGCAGGAGGAGTTTCTGCACGCGATGGAGCAGGCGCTTTCTCCATTGAACATCGAGATTTCGATGAGCATTTCCTCGCAGCTCTCCGCAGCGCTGGCGGTGATTCCCGAAAAGGAACGCGTCCGCCCTGCGATTCTCATCGACGTTGGATATACCCATACCGACGTTTCCATTGTGGAAAACGCCGCGCTGACGGACTTTCGCAGCATCGAAGCCGGCGGAAAACAGTTCGCCTCGGACCTGGCCTTCGGGCTGGACGTTCCGCTGGAGACGGCGGAGCAGGTGAAACGCCGCTTTGTCTTTCTGCAGGAGCCGTTGAGCAACACCGAGATCGTGCGTACCCCGAAGGGCGCAAAGCGCGTGGATCACGGTGCGATCGAACTGATCGTGGAAGCCCGCGCCGGCGAACTGGTCACGCTGATTCGTTCGGCGCTCCGGGAGATGGGCATTTCGCCGGAAGCAAGCCCCGTCACCTACCTCACCGGCGGCGGGATTGGCATGATGAAAGGCGGTATCGACTATCTCACACGCGGACTCGGGCTGAAAGTTCAGCGCGATACGCCGTGGGTGGCGGATATGGATACACCGAATTATACGAGCGCGTTTGCGGCTCTGGATTTCGTCCTGCGCGCAACGAGCGACGACGTTGTGACCAACACGTCGCCTGACACGCTGATGGACAGGTTTCGCAACCTTTTTACCAAATAAGGGGGACAAACAATGTTTGAACCGGACTTCGAAAACACATCCTTTGCACAGCTAAAGGTAATCGGCGTAGGGGGAGCTGGCTGCAATGCCATCAATCGCATGGTGCAGTACGGCCTTCGCGGCGTAGAATTTATCGCAATCAATACCGATAAACAAGCGCTTTACCTTGCCAAAGCGCCAACCAAGATCCAGATCGGCGAAAAGCTGACCAAGGGTCTCGGCGCGGGCGCGGATCCCGAGGTGGGCCGTAAAGCCGCGGACGAGAGCCGAGAGCTCATCACCGAAGCGCTGCGCGGAACCGACATGGCGTTCATCACCGCCGGCATGGGCGGCGGCACCGGCACGGGAGCAACGTCCATCGTTGCCGAATGCGCCAGAGAACTCGGCATCCTTACCATAGCGGTTGTCACAAAGCCTTTTACGTTTGAGGGCAAGGTGCGCATGCGCAATGCCGAAATCGGCATCGCCGCGCTCAAGCCCGCCGTGGATACGCTCATCACGATCCCCAACGACAAGCTCATCGACCTCGTCGGCCGCGCGAGCCTGCCGGACGCGCTGCGCGTCGCGGACGACGTGTTGCGCCAGGGCATCCAGGGCATCTCGGACCTCATCGCCGTCCCGGCCATGATCAACCTCGACTTTGCGGACGTGAAGACCATCATGCGCGAAAAAGGGCTTGCGCACATGGGCATCGGCAACGCCAGCGGCGAAAAGCGCGCGGCGGAAGCCGCCCGCCAGGCCATCGAGAGCCCGCTGCTGGAAACCAGCATCACAGGCGCACGCGGCGTGCTCATGAACATCACCGGCGGCCCGGACCTGAGCCTGCTGGAGGTCAACGAAGCCGCGGAACTCATCAGCGAAAACGTCGACCCCGAGGCGAACATCATCTTCGGCGCGGATATCGACGAAGCGATGGGCGACGCGCTGCGTATCACGGTCATCGCGACCGGGTTCGACCGCGCCGAGCGCAGCAGCACGATTCAGGGTGTTCCCGGATTTGGTGCGTTCAGCTCCTATCGCATGCCGTTTGGCAGCGCGCCCGGTGGACAACCCGGCGTGCCGGGCAATCAGCCGCCGCAGAACGTTGCGCCGCAGCAAGCTGCGCAGCCGCAGCCTTATCCGACCCAGCCGCAGTATCAACCGCCGATGCGTCAGGCGCCCAATCAGCAGCAGTATGCTTCCGCGTCCTATGCGCCGCGCCGTCCGATCATGACGGACGAACCCGTCGCCGCGCCGATTCCGCAGCAGAGGCAGGAGCCCGTGTTCGGCGAGAACGATATCCGCAGGGATTATCAGGAAAAGCCCAAGAGCAAGCTGGACGTCCCCGCATTTCTGCGAAACCGGTAAACGGGCGGGACACAGCGCAATGAATACGACATATAAAAATCCCTCCGCATGCAGCGGAGGGATTTTTTTGTATTGCGTGATATCAGCCTGGGATGTCGCCAACGCCGTTTAACACGATACGCGGGCGATAGGGGAAGCGATTCATCTCCTCTTCGGAGGTTACGCCCGAAAGCACGAGAACGGTGTCCAGACCGCTTTCGACGCCGGCTACGATATCCGTATCCATCCGATCACCGATCATCGCCGCTTCGCTGGAGTGCACGCCAAGCATTCTCAGCCCTGTGCGCATCATCAGCGGGTTGGGCTTGCCCACAAAGTAGGCGGATTTGCCGGTCGCCAGTTCAATCGGCGCGATCAGCGCGCGGCAGGCGGGGATGATTCCGCTCTCCGACGGGCCGGTCAGGTCCGTATTGGTTCCGATGAGCTTTGCGCCGTTTTGCACGAGATGCACGGCTTTTAAGATGCTCTCGTAGTTGTAGTTGTTCGTTTCGCCGACGATGACGTAATCCGGGTCGATGCCGTTGGTCGTGATGCCGGCTTCATAAAGCGCGTTAAAGAGGCCCGGCGCACCGATGATATAGGCCGTGCTGCCCGGCGCTTGTGTGCGGATGAAATTCGCGGTTGCCAACGCGCTGGTGTAAAAGTGGCTCTCGTCTACCTCCAGGCCCATGCGAGCGAGTTTGCCCTGCAATTCCTTCGGCGTTTTACCGCTGGCGTTGGTGAGGAAGAGAAACTTCTTTTCCTCGCGATACAGCCACTCGACAAACTCCTTGACGCCCGGCAAAAGCCGCTCGCCATGGTAGATGACGCCGTCCATATCGCAGATGTAGCCTTTTTTGCTGCGTAAGATGTCCATGAAAATCCTTTCTTTTTCTTCTTCTTCTTTTCTCTTATTATTACTGAAATGAGCATACCACGTTTCGAAAACCAGTACAAGCATTGCGACGCGCTGTAAGATTGTTTTACGTTGAGCAAAGCGCATTGTAAAATGGAGATCAGAGCAATCGAACAAAAGGAACGAATGAGTTCACAATTCGTCTACCGTTTGTTCAAACCGGTCATGTATACTCTGGTTTGATAAGCGGGGTGGACTATACCCGCTTCAAAAAAGTTTTAAAACAGGAGGCGATCGCTTGAATAAATTAAATAGTTGGATACGGCGTTCGCTCGCCGCGCTGCTTGCGCTGATACTATCGACGCTCGGCGCAGGCTGCAACCTGTTTGACCCGGTTGTCACCGTCGGATCCCCAACGCCGGCTGTGACGGAAAACATCGCGCCGCAGCAAACCCCAACGCCGGATCTTTCGACGCCTGTCCCGACGGCGACTCCGTCTGTTTCCTCCGCTCCGGATGCAGTGCAGGAGACGGAATCCGGCGGTTCCGGCGCGTACACGATTACGGCGGATACGAACGAAAGCGGAAAGGTATACTACTCCGAACAAGCGGACGAAAACGCGCTCCGCGTTGAAAACGGCGCGCAGGTCAGCATCGATAACGCGCGGATGGAGAAGAGAGCCGGCGATTCCTCCAGCCTGGACGACACGGCAGGCTACGGCCTGAACGCCGCACTGCTCGTCAAAGCGGGCGCTGCGCTGACGATGACCGACTCCGAGCTGACCGCCGACGCGTCGGGAGCGACGGGCGTGTTTGTTTACGGCGCGACGCTTCAAATGATCAACGGCAACATCCGTACAACGGGAGAATCTTCCGGCGGGGTATCCGCTGCGGCGGACGGCTCGATCACGCTGCACGAAGTCGACCTTGCCACGCGGGGAGAGTATTCGCCTGTGATCCGAGCCGCGGCTGCGGGAGCAGTGTCGATGGACGGAGGCATGGCTGTTTCCGACGGGACGTTCTCGCCCGTGCTGGCGGCATCGGGCAGCATAGAAGTGAGCAACGCGACGCTCCGCGCGAACAGCGCGGAAGCGATATCGATAAACGGCGGTTCCGTGCATCTCACCGACTGCGCGGTCACCGGCCGCATGGGGGATGTATTCAGCGCCGATGCGCTTGTACTGCCGTATGCCATTGCGCTCTACCGCGACGCGAAAGCCGGCGGAAACGACAACTCCTTTGTCATGACGCGCGGCGCGCTCACCGCATTGACCGGAGATTTGTTCTATGTGACCAACACCGAGGCTTCTATCTACCTCGAAGGCGTTGCGCTCTCGCTGGGCAAGGAGCGCGCGCTCCTCCGCGTCAGCGGAAACGACGGTTCGCTCGGCTGGGGCGAGACAGGCAAAAACGGCGCGGACTGCACGCTGATTGCACAGGATCAAACGCTGAAGGGCGGCATCATCGTGGATGCGCTCTCGTCCGTCGACATGACGCTGCGGGGAACGTCTTCCTTCACGGGAACGGTCAACGCCGCGAACACGGCCCGCGGAGCGAAGGTTACGCTGGAGGACGACGCAACCTGGACTCTGACGGATAACGCGTATCTCACCGCGTTTACCGGGCGGGTCGGCAACATCGATACAAACGGATTTACGGTCTATGTCAACGGTGAGCCGCTGACGAACTGATTCGGGTTAGGACGCGCGCGAAAGGAACACGAAGATGAGAAGAAAACACGTTGTCACGATCGATGAATCCCGCTGCATTGGCTGCGGCCTTTGCAGGGACGATTGCGTCACCGGCAGAATCCAAATGGAGAACGGCAAGGCGGTGCTGACGCCGGAGGTCTGCATCAAGTGCGGACACTGCCAGGCGATCTGTCCGGAAAACGCGATATCCCTCTCCGGCTATGATGAAGCGCCCCTTCCGATCACGCCGGATATGCATGTGGACGCGGATGCGTTGATAGGGCAGCTCAAAGCGCGGCGGTCGGTTCGCCGATTTACAAGCAAAGAGATCGCGCCCGAACTGATCGAACGCATCATCGAGGCGGGGCGCTATACGCCGACCGGATCCAACAGACAAGGTGTATCGTACGCGGTCATTCAAGAGAACATTGCGGAATATGAACGTGCAGGAATCAAAGTCCTGCGCGTTGTCAAGCGCGTGATGGACGTCTTCTCCCGCAGATATCGCAATCTGGCAGTGGACGACCACTTCCTCTTTAAAAATGCCACGGCGGTCATTGTGATTAAATCTTCAAGCGTTGTGGACGGCTGTCTCGCTGCGTCTTCCATGGAGATGATGGCGCAGTCGCTCGGGCTCGGCGTGTTTTACAGCGGTTTTTTCACCATCGTCACGCGCTATTCCGCCGGAATCAGAAAGCGTCTCGGTGTTCAAAAAGGCGAACGGGTGGCAACGACGCTCGTGCTCGGCCATCCCGCCGTGCGCTACCAGCGCACCGCGCAGCGCGAACCCGCGAACGTCCTGTATGACTGAATCGCCGCGCAACTCTACTGAATAACTAGAAATTCAACCGGTATACCGTACGCGAGACGCGTACGGTTTTTTTGCGTCTCAGTGGAAGCAAACACCTGATTGCGCCGCATGAGCCGTGCCGATGGACCGCCCGGATGACAAGTCTATGATCGCAATAAAAACAAAATAGAATGGTAATACCTTGACTTTTAATTGTAATTCATACATAATCGTTATAATTAGAGAAAAATAATGATGAATATACCTTTTATATGCAATATCTTTTCTTGCGTCCGGATGCTCTGAAATAGACGAATAAGGAGAGCAGCAGAACGATAATGGAATGAGGGGACAGGCTATGCGCTTACTAAGACGAAAAATCCGAAGCGAAACCGGACAATCAACGATCATATTAGCGCTGTCGCTCGTCGCGCTCTGCGCGGTTGCCGCGCTGGTGATCGATATCGGCTTGCTGGGCGTCAATAAAAGCAGTTTGCAAACCGCAGCCGACGCGGCGGCGCTGGCCGCGGCGCATAAACTGCCGAGCACATCCGCCGCGGAGAGCACAGCGATTCACTATGCGCAGCTCAACGGTGTGGAAGCCGAACATGTAACCGTGACGACGCCGTATAACGGCGACCCGACGAAGGTGGAGGTCGTCTGTTCCGAGACGGTTCAGTATACGTTTGCCCAAGTGCTGGGGTTAACGTCAAAAGAGGTTACCGCGCGTGCGGTCGCACAAAAAACAGGCATAAACGGCGGCGCGTTTGAGTTTGCGTTGTTTTCCGGGAGCCCGAGCGATACCCTCTCGCTCAGCGGGAGTAATCAGTACATCGACGGCAGCGCGCACTCAAACTACAGGTTTACGATGAATGGGTCCGGCCAGACCGTGACCGGAAATGTGGAAGCCGTGTCGCGCGTTACGTTCAACGGCTCGAAACTCGAGGTCGGCGGAACCTGTCAGGGCTCGCCCGTTACGATACACGGCAGCAAGATCTCGGTCGGACAAACACTGCCTACTGCGGCGGCCTCGATCGAGATGCCGGATTTTACGGAAAAGATCAAGGCGCAGGCGGAAGCAGCCGGAACGAAATATACGTCGAGCCAGACCTTTAACGGCGGGTTTATGAATCTCGACTCGCCGATCTACGTGGAGGGCAACGTTACCATAAACGGAAGTCACTTCAGCGGGACGGGATTTATACTGGCGACCGGAGATATCACGTTCAATGGAAGCAGCTTAAAGAACGCTTCAAGCGATTCATTATGTTTTTATAGCAGAGACGGAGACATACGCGTCAACGGCTCGAACTGCGAACTGGATGGTATCCTGTATGCCCCGCACGGAAGCATTACCATGAACGGCTCCAATCAAACGGTCCATGGCAGAGTGATCGGGGATGAAGTCTTGTTTCACGGGAGCAACACGCAGATCATTGCAGGGTCAAACGATCTGAATTGTTTGCCCGAGTCGTCGGTCAGGCTCGTTGAATAGTTAACATAACATAGAAGCAGCAAAAAAAGCCCCTTGGTTCGTCTGTGCAGACGGGTCAAGGGGCTTTCTGTTTGTCCGTTTTTTTGAAAGATGTCAGCGCTTACAGGACGCGATGATTTCGCAGATATCGTCCACATCCGTCAGCGCGAGGTCCGCATACATCGGCAGCGTCAGAACCTGCAGGCTGGCGTTCAGCGCAACGGGCGTGTCCTCCGGCCGGAATGTTCCGCCATAGGCCGCAGCCGTGCTGACGAGCGGGTAAAAATATTTTCGCGCGAACACGCCGTAGGTTTTGAGCGTTTCATCGACCTCGTCCCGCGTCGCGCCGAACACATCGGGGTCGAACGAGACCGGCAGATAGGCAAAATTCTGTTTTACGCCGTCGCGAACCGGGCGGAAGGAGAGCCCCGCTATGCCGGAGAGGTTCTCGCGGTATCGCGCGGCGACCTTGCCGCGCTTTTCCACTTCCCGCTCGAAATACTTGAGGTTGAGCAGGCCCATCGCCGCCTGGAACTCGTTCATCTTGGCGTTTCCGCCGACCTCGCGAATCTCGTCGCCGGGATGGATGCCGAAGTTTCGATATCCGCTGAGCCGCTCGGCATAATCCGCGCGATTGCAGGCGATCGCGCCGCCCTCAATCGTGTTGTAGCACTTGGTGGCATGAAAGCTGAACATCGAAGCATCGCCATACTGCGCGACCGCGCGCCCGCGCAGCGTGACGCCGAAGGCGTGCGCCGCGTCATAGAGCACGGGCAGGCCGTGCTTTGCGCCGATGCGGTCGATGGCTTCCATGTCGCATGGGTTTCCATAGACGTGCACGGGCAGGATGGCGCGTGTGCGGGGCGTGATCTTCTCCTCGATCTTCGCGGGGTCGAGGGTGAAATAATCCGGCTCCACATCGCAAAACACCGGTTCAAAGCCGCTGCGCACGATTGCATGCGACGTGGAGATAAAAGTAAACGGCGTGGTGATGATCTCGCCCGGTTCGAGGTTGAGCGCGGAGATGGCGCATTCCAGCGCGAGATGCCCGTTGGTAAAGAGGCGCAAAAACGGCGTAGCCAGCTTTTCTTTCAGCGCCGCTTCGAGCAGCTGGTGCTGCGCACCGCCATTGGTGAGATAAAAAGAGGAGAAGATTTCGTGCACAAGCGCGTCATATTCCTCCACAGGCGGCAGAGATGGGCGCGTGACCAATATCGGCGGGTTCTTCTTCTGCATAGACGGGAATCTCCTTTTTCGCCAACTGTGCGGCGAATCTGTAACAAGAGATATTTTAATCCCTTTTCGGGGTGAAAGCAAACGGTGGGTTACTCGACGGTCTCGATTCCTTCCACCAGGTAGCGCATCTTGCTGATATCCGCCGGCGGCGCGTCGCTGTGCGCGGGAATGCGCACGACGCCCTCGTTGTCTGTGACCGGTCCGTGGAACGGGTTGTAGAGGTTGCGCGCGATGCTGCCGCGCAGGTAACGGATCAGGTTGTTGGGCGTGCCGCTCGACCAGTCGCCGAGGCGGATGTCAACAACCCCGCCGCCGAGACCCCACCAGAAGCTGGTGATCGGCGATTCCTCCTGGTTTGCGCCCAGCAGCGCGCCAAGGCTTCCGTTGAGATAGCTCTTCACGATCGCGGTATAAAACCGCTCCCAGTTCCAGTCCGGCGCCGCGAGATACCGCGTCGGCGTGCCGGTTGGGTCGACGGCAATCAGCGCGGAGAATACGCTGTATGGCAGCCCGGGCAGAGAAAGAGACGGGCAATGCGGCGTCAGGATCGTGTCCGCACCCGCCTGCGCCGCGGCTTTGACGCCGAGTGCGCATGTTGCGGGGTCGCCCGGGTCGACGTCTTTTGTAACGAGCAGTATGCGCGCATCCGGCCGGACGGAACGAACGCCGAGAGCGAACGCGTTGATGTCCGAGGTGAAGCGCACGTAGTTGAGTTTCGGCGTCACATATGCGACCACGCCGGTCTTGGTATGCTGCCCGGCGGCGACGCCGCAGAGGAACACCGCTTCGTAATACCGGCCGAAATAGGTGTGCAGCCGGTAGTGGTGCTGCATGCGGGAATAGACGAGTGTCAGACAGCCCGGGTGTTCGAGTGCAAAGCGCAGCACGGGGTTCATCAGCGACGGCGTTGTGACGAACAGCAACCCGGCGTCCGCCGCTTCTGCGCAGAGCACGTCGTATGCCTCGTCCCGATCCGGCAGGTCGACCACGCGGGAATCCACTTTTTCACCGAGCTCCGCCTGCATGGCGAGCCGGCCCTGTTCATGCGCGCCGAGCCAGTTGTTCTGCGCGCGCTCGCCGGAATATGCGAACACGATTTTGGGATTGCGGCGCACGGACAACAGGCGGGCGAACAACGGCGCTTCCGCCGCGTCGGTTTCCTCTTCCGAAACGAGCCTTGGCGCGACCGGGTGTTCGAGGATATCCAGCTGCGGTTTGAGCGCAAGGATCCGTGTGGACAGCTCTTCCGGCATGATGTTGACCGGAAAGCCGTATACGTGCAGGTATTCCAAAAACGCGTCTCCGAGCGAAAGGGTACAGCTGCTCTGCAGATAGGCGTTTTCAAAGCGTGTATAAAACGCGTTGAAATCCGGCCGGTCCGCCTCCGGGTCCAGTTCGGAAATCAGCCGCTGTTCGATGCGAAAGAGGCGCTCGTATTTTCTGGATTCGGAGAGTTCGATATCGGAAAATACGCCTTTTTTGCTGTATGCGAGGAAGGTATAATATCGCTCGACCTCCGGGTCGCTTTCATCCCACTGCGGCACGAGGCGGATGATCTCCGCTTCAAATGAGCTCGCCTCGAAGTATTTGAGCACGCTCACGCGCTTGTTGCCCTCCGCAACATAATACTTCCAGAGATACTCATATACGCGGATGGGATCGCGGATGCCGCTCTGCAGGTGCGCGTTGCAAAGGTTGATCCACTTTCCCGCAAACTCGGTGCTGGGATCAAGCAGCGGCATGAAATTCGCCGCAAACGAGTTTGCGCGGCTCGCCTGATAGGTGCCGACCACGCGGTTGAGTGAGATCGGGCGCATCGGCTGCGCGATGACGGCGAGCACGCCGTTTTCTTCGCGTTTCGAGTTCAGAACGGGAAGCAGCCCGCTCTCGCCGCGCGCGCGGCGCAGCGAAAACTCCCGCATCGCACGTTTTCGCGCGCGGTCGTATTCCTCATACCCTTTGTTTGCTGAACTCATACAATCACCTCCGGCCGATTACGATAGATTTGGGACGCTGCGCGGCGATGCCCGCGGACGCGCCGAATCCGGTCGAAGCGGGTCTAACTCTGCTTATCAGGGAACTCCATTTCAAACAGGTAATAATTATATGCGTTGATGATGGTCGTGTCGTTATGCTGCAGCACGCGCTGCGTTCCAATCGAGTATGTCAGATGCTGATGCCCGTGCAGATGATAGCGGGGTTTGTATTTGTCGATGAGCCTGACGAAGGCGTCGAATCCCTCGTGGTAGCTGTCGTCCCCGTCCCCGAATCCGGCCGCGGGCGCATGGGTGACGAGCACGTCGAACGACCGCTTCGGCAACCGCAGGGACGCCTTGAGGATGCGGCGGTTCATGTCCCGTTCGGTATAGTGGTTCGGCGCCGGTCTGCCGCTTTTGCAGCCGCCGAAGCCGAGGAAGCGCACGCCCTTGACAACGACGGGTTTCTCCTCCAGATCGGTGCACCCCTCCGGCGGGTTTCTGGTATACCGCTCGTCGTGGTTGCCGCGGACATACAGCAGCGGCGCGGGGATCATCGTGACAAGAAAGGAGAGATACTCCGCCTTCAAATCGCCGCAGGAAATGATCACGTCGACGCCTTGAAAGACTTTCGCGTCGAAGAAATCCCAAATATATTCACTTTCATGATCGGATACGGCTAATACTTTCAGTTTCATATCGGTTCTTCCATTTCGGCATGGGCGGAGCGCCGTATATGCTTTTTCCGGGCGCGCGTCCTGCTCCATTATTACGATACACGCTCTATACCGGATTGTAAAGCGCACCGGATTGCACGCGTAAAAGAAGCCGCCCGCGGCAAAAGCGCGGACGGGCGTATGCGCTGCCGAACCGGAGTGAGCCCCGGTCTGATCGCGTTCAGGATTGGAACAGTTCTTTCAGCGTATTCGCGCCGTGCAGCATGCAAAGCCTGGTATTCCGCGCGCTGGCATCGGCATCGCGCGCTTCCAGCGAGCGCATGAGCGATTCATGCAGCTTCTTTGACTTTGGCATATCGGGTGAGAGCGCATAGTGCTGCTGCACAAGGCGGGAGATGAGCGATTCAAAACTGTTCATGGTGATGATATAAACCGAATTTCCGGAACATAGCGTCAGGTGGCGGTGGAACTGCACCACGGGCTCTACGGCGTCGAGCGGGTGTTTCGCTTCCAGAATTGCGTTTGTATAGTTACGCAGTGCTTTTAAGTCCGCCTGAGAGGCAATCTGGCTGGCAAGGCGCGCACACTCGCTCTCGATGAGCAGATGCATTTCAATCAAATCGGAGAACAGCGGATAATCCAGCTGAATGCTGTCGTTTCCGATCAGTGCGTCGAGCACGGGCAGCTTACCGGTTTTCATGTAATCGGCAACGATGCTCCCGCGCCGCGGCATGATGCGGATGAATCCTTGCTGCGCAAGCTCGAGTATGCCGGAGTTGACGAGCGAACGGCTGAAGTTGAATTGAGCGGCGAGCTCCCGTTCCGATGGCAGCAGCTGACCGATCGGGTATTCGCCAGAGAAAATCTTACGCTGCATCGTGTTGACAAAGGTCTTTTTCAATCCGTCTTGTTTCTTCATTCATTCCTCCATGGCCGAACGGGTTCATTGCCGGTTGATGGCGGTTTAACACGGGGGAGACGAACACGAGGCGCATTAGCGCATCATGAAAATGGTTAGGACAATACAAACCTGCCCAAGGTAATAGAGCGAGAGGTTGAGCGCGCGGAACGCGGGATAGGGCTTTTTCCCAAACTGGTTGAGGACGAGCAGAACGTCGCTCGCGGCAAACAACAGCCCGCCGGCGGCAAACAGCGCGGCGCCGGGGTTAAACGGTTCGAGCGCAAAGAGTGTGCAGGCGCAGGCCGCCATGAGCACGACAATCGCCAGATAGACGATGCCAAAGATACGAATGGCGCCATCTACTTCGACCCGCGCGAGCACGAAGCGTATGAGCAGCACCGCTGCCACGGCGGCAATGGGTAGGGCGTAGAGCAGCGCCAGCGGCGCGCGCACGCCCAGCGCCGCGAGATAGGCGACATGCCCCAGCAGAAATGCGGCGATGCCGGCCATGAAGACCGGCTTTGCGCGGGTGGTCCAGACGTAACGCAGGTTGAGGCATATGTCTCCAACCGCGCCCAGCAGCAACCCCGCGAGAACGAGGCGCGCATAGCGCGCGTCCGCCGCCAGAGACATCGACAAAACACCCGCAAGCACAAAGAGCAGGGAAGCAATGCTCTTCAACAGCAGCGCGCTTTTGAATCTTTTCTTGTATTCGAGCGATATAAACAACGCTTCCGCGGCAAAACCGCAGAGCAGACAGGTGAAGATCAGTGGAATCATGCGCAATATTCCTCCAGACAAGTAGCGGCCGCACAGGCCGAGCCAGAGTGAGAAAACGTGCATTAGTTGAATAGATTATACCTATTTTGCAGAGGGCACACAAGAGAAACAGGTTGGTCTTGTATACATTTTCTCAAATACGGCGCGACATCGCACATATTTTCACGCGGTTCCCCCGACGATACCCTGCTGATGCAGGAGGTGATCGGAGACTATTTGGACGGTGGATCACACCGCGCCCGGAGCCGGGGCGGCCAGCTCGAGAATCCAGCCTTCGCAGAGGGAGAGTAGCGTTTGCCGATTCGGTGCGGACACGGGCGCGCCCGCGCGGGCAGACAGCTGTTTCAACAGCGATCGCTCCGCAGGGCCTGCAAGCGGCAAGAGCTCGCTCAGTCGGACGGGAAACGCGCCCGTCTCGCTATACCGCTTTGCGCGGAGCAGAAAAAACACGCCTTTTGCAAAGGCGGTCAAATCAGGCGCGTCGGATTCAAACACCGCTGCGTGGCACAGCGCGTGATACAATCCACAGGCGGCCTGATGTGCGCTTCGTCTGGCCGCCTCGCGCGAAATACGCGGCAGCAGGAAGTCCAAACTGCCGATGCAGCACACCGTGTCGAAGTAGAACCCGGCGAGCTCCCCTTCGTCCCAGTGCGAGAGGGCTTGTTTGCTGGAAACAAACCCGCATGTCAGGCTCGAATCGGGTAGGGCGGAGATCATATCGCGGCAAAGGTCAAGATCTGCGGATGAAACGTTGTCCAGAATGAGCACAACGTCAATGTCACTGTCTTCGCGGGCTTCGCAGCGCGCGCGGCTGCCTTGGATGCCCGCGCAGACGACGCGCCCGCCGAATGTTTCTGCCGCGGCAGCGGAAAAGGAGGATACCCAATGGTCAAAATCGATCAACAAAACATCTTCTCCGTTTTACATCATTTACATAGCGGCTGCAAAGCCGCCGTGGATGTTGAGTATCGTATATGGGCCGGGAATTTTTTCAGCTCGACTTGAAAAACAACCCCCGCAACGATTTTGCGGGGATTGTTCTTTGCAGTCAACAGGTAACAGCGTCGTATCTTACGCTTTTGCCATCCAGAGGCCGTGGAGGTTGCAATAGGCATATGCCGCGACAACCTTTGCGCCGCCCAGCGAGAAGACCGCCTCGGGCTTGCCGCCGATTTCGAGGCACTTGCGCTGTCCGCCGTTGTCGGTTTGCAGGTAAACCCAGCCGATGTGGTGTTCTTCGAGCATCGGATGATCGACGGAGCCGACGTGTACGGTCGCTTTGTCGCCCTCAACCTTGATGACGGGGACGTGTTTTTCCTGGCTTGCGTCAACGCTGCCGGGGACGAGTTCGGTCATATGCTGGCCGCAGCAGCTCATGGGTGCGCCCGAGTCGTGGATCATTCCTACGAGGTTGCCGCAGATGTCGCAGCGGAAGAAACGGATTTCACATAACATAATGAGAGCCTCCTTGATTTTATTATTTTGAAATTTTCAGCAGTTGTCTCTGTTGCGCCGGTGTTTCGCGTGTCGTTCGTGATCGCTTTGAAAAGCGGTTGAGGCGTTTGATCAACCTCTGTTGTCTATACTACTTTATATCATACTATATTTCTGTAAGAAAGTCACCATTCGATAACAATTCTCGTTACCGTTGATTCATCAATACCCGCTTTCTTTGGCGTTTCGTGTGTGAAAAACGAGTGTGGGTCATACATATCTATTATATTGTTTTTTTTGAAATATGCCAGAAAAGCAAGCAAAAATCTTAAAAACACGGTATAATCGAACAAGAAACTGATTTGGAGGAAGACGATGGAACTCGACGCATATCTGCCGATCTGGAAGCAGCTCACAAAAGAAGATCAGGCGGCGCTGGAAGCGGCGGCGACTTTCCGCAGCATTCCGAAGGGAACGATCATTCACAACGGCTCGGCGGATTGCATCGGCGTGCTCGTGATCCGCGGCGGACAGCTGCGCTCCTACATCGTTTCGGACGAGGGGAAAGAAGTAACGCTGTATCGGCTGCTCGAGCGGGATATCTGCCTGTTCTCGGCGGCCTGCATGATGTCCAGCATCCGCTTTGAGGTAACCATTGAGACCGAGAAGGACTCCGAAGTCTGGCTGTTGCAGACGGAGGCATACCATGCGGTTCTGGAACGCAGCGCGCCGCTGGCCAACTACACCTGTCAGGTGCTGGCCTCCCGCTTCTCCGAGGTGATGTGGCTGATGGATCAGCTGCTGTTCAAGCGCTTCGACGCGCGGCTTGCGACGTTTCTGCTCGACGAGAGCGCGATTGAGGACAACGACACGCTGGAGATCACGCATGAGAAAATCGCGAACCATATGGGCACCGCGCGCGAGGTTGTCACGAGGATGTTGAAGTATTTTCAGGAGGAGGGCATGGTTTCGCTCTCCCGCGGCGGCGTCACCATTCTCGACCGCGCGAAAATCGACTCCATGGCGGGATAGCCGGCTGTTGGCCTAAAGCGCCGGAACCGTGATTGAAACAAGACAGGCGAATGTCGCCAGATATGCAAAAACGCCGCCCGGGTGCATCCGGGCGGCGCTTTTGCATTGCCTGTTATTGCGGGATCAGGGAGAGGATCTGGGGTTTCGGACGCGCACCGGCCGTCTGATTGACGATCTTGCCGTCCTTCATGACGATGAGCGTAGGAATGCTCATAACGCCAAACTTGGCTGCGAGCTCGGGCTGTTCATCAACGTTCACTTTGCCGACCTTCAGGTCGGATCGTTCGTTGGAAATCTCTTCGATAATGGGAGAAACCATGCGGCACGGTCCGCACCAGCTTGCCCAGAAGTCGAGGAGGACTGTCTTGCTTTCTTTCAATACTTCCTGATCGAAGTTGCTCTTCGTAATAACCATTGCGGACATAATGCAATCTCCTTTGTTGTTGATAGACTCATTGTACGAAATACTACAGGGCTATACAGTGACTATGTTACACTCAAAAACAACGTAAAAAAAGCGGTTTTCTCTGGTATTTCCACAGAAACTCGCTGCGCCCGAGCATGCTTGCAAAATCCGGATGGAAAGCATGCGCTTGCGTTTATGCACTTTAGCGCGTTAATACAGCACATGAAAAAAGCCTTAAATGCGGCGGTTTTCGTATGCGGAAATATTTTTGTTCTGTATTGACGCAGGTGATTATGCAGGATAGACTCAACGTATCCGAGGAAATACAAAAAGACACGGAGAATGGCATATGATCGAACTAAACGGGGCGACACTGACGATAGAAGAGGTTGCTCTCGTCTGCCGGGAGCGTGAAGAAGCCGAGATTCCCAAAGAAGCGCAGCGCGCCATCAACCACTCCCGCGCGCATGTGGAAACGATGCTCAAGAGCGGAGAGGCGGTCTATGGCCTCACCACAGGCTTTGGCAAGTTCTCCGAAAAGCGCATCGCGGACGAGGACACGGCCGAGCTGCAGCGAAACCTCATCGTCAGCCATGCCTGCGGCACGGGTGAACCGCTGCCGACGGACGCTGTGCGCGGCATTATGCTGCTCAGGCTCAACGCGCTCGCGAGCGGGTTCTCCGGCATACGGATCAGCACAATGGAGACGCTGCTTCTGATGCTCAACCGCGGCGTGCATCCGGTCATTCCCGAAAAAGGCAGCCTCGGCGCGAGCGGGGACCTCGTCCCCCTGGCGCACATGGTGCTGCCGATGATCGGCCTCGGCCTCGCGGAATATCAAGGAGACGTTCTCCCGGGAGACGAAGCGATGCGCCGCGCGGACATCCCGCTCGTGACGCTCGCCGCAAAGGAAGGCTTAGCGCTCATCAACGGCACACAGGCGATGACCGCCATCGGCGCGCTTTGCGTGCACGACGCCGTGCAGCTGATGAAAACGGCGGATATCGTCGCCGCACTAACCTGCGAGGCGCAGAGCTGCATCACCAGCGCATTTGATGCGCGCGTGCACGCGCTGCGCAGCCACGCGGGACAGATTTCCAGCGCAAAAAACCTGCGCGCGCTGCTCAAGGGCAGCGCGCTTTCCAACGAAAGTCTGCCCGGCAAGGTACAGGACGCATATTCCATCCGCTGCATCCCGCAGATTCACGGCGCGAGCCGGGACGCGGTGCGCTATGTCTACGACGCGGTCTCCCGCGAGATCAACGCGGTCACCGACAACCCGCTGATCTTTCCGGAGGACGGGGACGTCATCTCCGGCGGCAACTTTCACGGCCAGCCGATGGCGCTGGCGTTCGACTTTCTCGGCATTGCGCTCTCGGAGTTTGCCAACGTGTCAGAGCGGCGCACAGAACGGCTCGTAAACCCGTATCTCAACAACAACCTGCCGGCGTTTCTGACGCCGAACGGCGGGCTCAACAGCGGGTTCATGATCGCGCAGTATGCGGCGGCGGCGCTGGTATCCGAAAACAAGATCTTGGCGCACCCTGCGAGCGTGGACTCGATTCCGTCCTCCGCCAATCAGGAGGATCATGTGAGCATGGGCACCATTGCGGCGCGCAAGGCCGCAGAGATCCTCAAGAACGCGCAGCGCGTGCTCGCCATCGAGCTCTTCGCAGCCGGGCAGGCGGTCGAGATGCTTGGCGCGGACAAGCTCGCGCCTGCAACGCGCGCGGCGTTCGACGTGCTGCGGCAGCACGTGCCTCAAATCACGAGGGACGTGGTGATGTATGAGCAGATGGAGCGCTGCGAGCAGATCGTGCGCAATGGAAGCCTGATTCTCGCCGTCGAGGCGGTCGCGGGCGAACTGGATTAATACGGAGGAAGCGGCATGACAAACGAAGACATCCGGCGGGCGATGACCATCCGCCTCGACAACGAACTTCCGCCCGAACCGCGGTTCGAACCGGGCAGACGACGCGCACCGGACAGGGGGTTCCGCCTCAGCCCGGCGCAAACGCGGCAGGCGCTGAAAAACGCGCTGCGCTATGTGCCGCAGGAGCTGCACGAAACGCTCGCGCCGGAGTTTCTAAACGAGCTGAAGACGCGCGGGCGCGTCTACGCCTACCGATACCGTCCAGAAGGGCGCATCTATGGCAGGCCGATCGACCAGTATAAAGGAAAGTGTCTGGCAGGCAAAGCGTTTCAGGTGATGATCGACAACAATCTCGATTTCGATGTTGCGCTGTATCCTTATGAGCTCGTTACCTATGGCGAAACGGGCCAGGTCTGCCAGAACTGGCTGCAGTATCGGCTGATTAAAAAATATCTGGAGGAGCTGACAGAGGAGCAGACGCTCGTGCTGGAGTCCGGCCACCCCGTCGGCCTGTTTCCGAGCAGGCCGGACGCGCCGCGTGTGATCTTGACCAACGCGCTGATGGTCGGCATGTTTGACAACATCGACGACTGGGAGATCGCCGAGCAGATGGGCGTCGCCAACTACGGGCAGATGACGGCGGGCGGCTGGATGTACATCGGCCCGCAGGGCATCGTGCACGGCACGTTCAACACCATCCTCGGCGTTGGCAGAAAATACCTCGGTGTGCCGGACGACGGCGATTTGAGCGGAAAAGTATTCGTTTCCTCCGGCCTCGGCGGTATGAGCGGCGCGCAGCCGAAGGCCGCGAACATCGCGCGCGCGGTCGGCATCTTTGCGGAGGTGGACGCCTCCCGCATCCAGACGCGCCTCGACCAGGGCTGGGTCAACGTGGTGACCGACGATCTGGAGAGGGTGTTCTCGCTCGCGGACGAATCCCGCAAAAAACGAGAGAGCGTATCCATTGCCTACCAAGGCAACATCGTCGATCTGCTGGAGGCGGCGGTAAAGCGCAACTTCACCATCGACATGCTCAGCGACCAGACCTCCTGCCACAACGCCTACAACGGCGGTTACTGCCCCGTCGGGCTGACCTTTGAGGAGCGCACACGCCTGCTGCACGACGACCGCGCAACATTCCGCCAGCTCGTGGACGCGTCGCTGAGACGACAGTTCAACGCAATTCGCACGCTGGCATCCCGCGGCACGCGATTCTTCGACTATGGCAACTCGTTTTTAAAGGCCGTGTTCGACGCGGGCGTGACCGAGGTTTCGAAAAACGGCACGGACGAGAAAGACGGGTTTATCTTTCCTTCATATGTGGAGGACATCATGGGTCCGCTGCTCTTCGACTACGGGTTCGGCCCGTTCCGCTGGGTTTGTCTCAGCGGCAAACACGAGGATCTCGTCAAGACCGACCGCGCGGCGATGGACTGCATCGACCCGAAGCGCTGCTGGCAGGACCGGGACAACTACGTCTGGATCCGGGACGCGGAGACAAACAACCTCGTCGTCGGCACGCAGGCGCGCATTCTCTATCAGGACGAAGAGGGCAGGCGCAGGATCGCACTGCGCTTCAACGAACTGGTGCGGCGCGGCGAGATCGGCCCGGTTATGCTCGGGCGCGATCATCACGACGTCTCCGGCGCGGATTCGCCGTTTCGCGAGACCGCCAACATCAAGGACGGCAGCAACATCATGGCGGACATGGCGGTGCAGTGCTTCGCGGGCAACGCCGCGCGCGGTATGACGCTCTGTGCGCTGCACAACGGCGGCGGGGTCGGCATCGGCAAGGCGATCAACGGCGGGTTCGGGCTGCTGCTCGACGGCAGCAAACGCACAGACGAAATCATCGACAGCGCGATACAATGGGATGTCGTCGGCGGCGTCGCGCGCAGAAGCTGGGCTGGAAACGACGGTGCAATGATCACCGCCGCGCGGTATAATGAACGTGAACAGGGCACAGCGCATATCACGCTGCCGTATCTGGCAAGCGACGCGCTGCTCGACAGTCTATTGAAGCAATCCGAATGACCCGAAAGGACAGATCAACAGCATATGGCAAAAATCATTGAATGCGTTCCCAATATCTCCACCGCGGAGTCCGATCTGGTGCAGGAAGCCGCCGGCATTGTGCGCTCCACACCGGGCGTGACCCTGCTCAACACCTCCAGCGACCAGAGCCACAACCGCACGGTCATCACGTTTGTCGGCAACCCCGAAGGCGTGGTGGAAGCGGCGGTGAATCTCTCGAAATTCGCCGCGCGCTGCATCGACCTGACGAAGCACAAGGGCGAGCATCCGCGCATGGGCGCGGTGGACGTAATTCCGTTTATCCCGATCCGGGAGGCGACCATCGACGAATGCGTCGTGCTCTCCAAGCGCGCGGGCGAGCGCATCTGGGCGGAGGCGGGCATACCGGTGTATCTCTATGAAGCCTCGGCCAGCGCGCCGCACCGCGAGAACCTCGCCGCCGTCCGCAAAGGACAGTTTGAGGGCATGTTCGACAAGGTGCAGCAGCCGGAATGGGAGCCCGATTTCGGCGGCAGGAAGGTGCACCCGACGGCGGGCGTCGTCGCCGTTGGCGCGCGCGCGCCGCTGATTGCGTTTAACATCAATCTTTCGACGAACGACGTTGCGATTGCGGACAAAATCGCGCGCGTGATCCGCCAGTCCGGCGGCGGGTTGACCTGCGTCAAGGCCATGGGGGTCTACCTCAAGGAGCGCGACACCGCGCAGGTCTCCATCAATATGACGAACTACTGTTTAACGCCGCTGTACCGCGTCGTCGAGTTTGTGCGGTTCGAAGCCGCGCGCTACGGTGTGAACATCGTCGGCACGGAGATCGTTGGCCTTGTGCCGATGCGCGCGCTGATCGACAGCGCGGAATACTACCTCGGCATCGAGAACTTTGATCCGGAAAGTCAGGTTCTGGAGTACCGGCTGGACTGACGGTCGTTGATAGATTTTTCTATAACAGTTAATAATAACGATTGCACTAGGTTACGAAGGGAAGGATATGATTTATAACAAAGGAGCGTATTACAACAAACATGAGAAGTACAATGATTCTACACCTACTAATTTCAAGGAAATTGACAATCCAAAAGATATGATACGTTATCTCTCCGATAGTAGACGAAGATTAGAGAATAGCGATTATATTTTTCACTATACTTCATTTGATGTTGTGATAAACATTTTAAGGAGAAAAGAATGGCACTTGGGAAGTGCAGTATTCATGAATGACAGACTTGAATACGAGAATGGGGATCCTTCAATTTGGCCGAATATTTTCTTTAGTAGTTTAATGACAGAAGATGATGAAAGCATTGGTATGTGGAGCATGTATGCTCAACCGTGGCATCTTGGAGTAAAAATAACAATTCCTTCAAAGAAGGCGCGTGAATGGATTAATGGCGTAAGAATAATAAAAGAAATCGATCAGGAAAGTAAATTGGCAACAGGACGCGTAATTACTGTAGATAAGGATATAAAACTTAATTTATCATCAGTAACCTATTGTAATACAGATAGAGTGAAAATTGAAGATTCAATGGAAAAACTGACTTGGAGCAATGTTGTTAATACAAATTTTCAAGGTGCAGCACATATGCATGAACTAACAGGTTATGTTAAAGATCTTGCTTGGTCTTATGAAAAAGAAATCCGAATATTAGCAAAATTCGATAACACGCAGAACTTTAAAAGAATTGCACTTGATATTCCTGATGAGATTATAGGAGAAATGATTTTTACTGCAAGTCCTGTCTTTGGGGGTGATTTGCGAAATATGGTTTATGATGAACTGGATATTGAAATAAAAACAGAAAAAAGCCTCTTTGAAGACAAACTAGCTGTAAGTAGTATTTGTGATAGATGTGATTTACGACAAGCTGATAATAAAAGAAAGAAGCAACATGCTGCTCATTCATAACATCGGCCTGCTGCAGACGCCGCGAGGCAACACGAGCCGCAAAGGCCGCGAACAGAGCGAAAACCGGCAGTATCGCGACGCCTGTGTGCTCATCGACGGCGAAACCATCGTTGCCGTCACGGAAGACGGCGCCCTGCCGGACTGCCCGGAGGATACCGCGCGGCTCGACGCGGGCGGCGCGTTCGTTACCCCCGGCTGGGTGGATGCGCACACGCATCTCGTGTTCGCGGGCTGGCGGCAGCATGAGATTCCGCTCAAACTCGCGGGCGCGAGCTATCTCGACATCCTGCAGGCCGGCGGCGGCATCCTGGACACCGTCCGCAAGACGCGGGAGGCGGACGAGGACGCGCTGTTTGCGCGCGCGATGGGATTTCTGGACGAACAGCTGCGCCTCGGCGTCACGACCACGGAGGTCAAGAGCGGCTACGGGCTCGATCTGGAGACCGAGCGCAAGCAGCTGCGGGTTGCGCGGCGCATCAATCGCGCGCACGCGATGGACATTGTAGCGACCTGCATGGCGGCGCACGCCGTGCCGCCGGAATATACGGGGCGCACGAACGATTATGTCGCGTTTGTCTGCGAGCGTGTGCTGCCGCGCGTTGCGGCGGAGAACCTCGCGCACTATTGCGACGTGTTCTGCGAAACCGGCGCGTTCAGCGTTGCGCAGAGCAGGCGTGTGCTGCAGACGGCGCGCGCACTCGGGCTTGGGCTCAAGATCCATGCCGACGAGATCGACGCCATCGGCGGCGCGGTGCTCGCGGGCGAACTCTGCGCGATTTCGGCAGAGCACCTGATCGCGACGGACGACGAGGGCATTGCGGCGCTCGCCAAGAGCGGCACGGTCGCCTGCCTGCTGCCGCAGACGTCGCTCTACCTCAACAAGCCGTTTGCCCGCGCGCGCAAGATGATCGAGTGCGGCGTGCCCGTCGCTGTCGCGTCGGACTTCAATCCGGGGTCTAGCCCGTCGCTCAACTTGCAGCTCTGCGCCAACCTCGCGTACCTGCGCTACCGCATGACGCCGGAGGAGACGCTGACCGCACTGACGCTCAACGCCGCCTGTGCCATCGGTCTTGGCGACCGGCTCGGCACCATCGAGGTCGGCAAACAGGCCGACCTGACGATTTGGGATACGGACGGGATGGAGATGCTTTGCTATCGCATGGGCAGCAATCAGGTGAAAAGCGTGGTCAAGCGGGGGAAGGTTGTTGTGTGAAGATGGACAAAGCGCGCAATCAGTCGGTCCAAACGGAGATCGAACGCCTGAGCGGCGCGGACGACGCGGCGCTGGAACGGATGAATGATACTTCCGCGCGAAAACGCGTGACGTGGTTTGACGAGAACCGAGATTCGTTTTCGTTTCTGTCGGATGATCCGCTGGATTCGGCATACCGGCTGCTGCTGGCACGGTTTGATATCACACCGTCGGAAGCACCCGTGGTTAGGAAAACGGAGCGGGAGATCGTATTCCACTCCAAAAACTTCTGCCCGACGCTGGAGGCTTGCCAGCTGCTGGGGCTGGACACGCGCCATGTCTGCCGGCTTCTGAACGAGGAGTCCACCAACCGCCTGATCCGTTGCATCGATCCTCGGCTGCGGTTTTCCAGAAACTATGAGAAACTAAGGCCGTACGCGCCGTACTGCGAGGAAATGATTGCGATAGAAGATGAAGTACAATAAAACGCCTCCGGCGATAAACCGGGGGCGTTTATTTACATTATAGGATTAAATATCTTTCAGTTTACTCGTATCCAACTTCTCATATCCGCTCAAAAACGCATACAGTTTTTCCGCGATCTGGTGCACGCCACCAGCTGAGTTGCTCTCGATATTCAGCGGCATGAGCGGGTCGTGCAGCGACATGCGCAGCAAAAACCAGCCGTCGCCCTCGCCCGCGCCGAACGAAACGCGGATGCCTTCGTAGTTCTCCTTGGCAACATCCCAGCCCTGCGCGGCGGCATATTCGCCGAGGTCCTTGAGCACGCCGCCGCCGTAGGCGGCAAAGTCCGGCTCGAGGATGTTCATGCGCACCTCCGTGCTTTCGGCGGGCTCGGCGAGCGAGTCGATCAGCGAAAACAGCGTGCGGTTCTCGCGCCTGAGCTGCGCCATCTTGATGAGCAGTTTGGTGATCAGGTAAGCGCCGTCGTCGAGGAAATAGTTCTCCTTCAGCGCGCCGTGGCCGGAGGTCTCGATGGCGAGCTGGCTGTCCTTTCCGCTCTTGTTGATGCGGATGGATTCGTCGATGACGTTTTTATAGCCGCGCTTAAAGCGGTGATGCACGCCGCCCTTTTCCGCGATAAACTGGGCAAGCCCGCTGGAGGTGATCGAGTCCGTCACGATGGTGGTGCCGGGGTGTTCTTCCAGCAGCACGGCGGAGATGAGCGCGATCAGGCGGTTGCGGTTGACCTCCTTGCCGTCGGCGGCAACTGCGCCCGCGCGGTCTACGTCCGTATCGAAGATGATACCCATGTCGGCCTTGTTGGCGAGCACGCAAGATGCGATGGAGTCCATCGCCGCCTTGTCCTCGGGGTTGGGCTGATGGTTGGGGAAATGCCCGTCCGGCTCAAGATACTGGCTGCCCGTTGTGTCTGCGCCGAGCGGCTGGAGCACGCGGTCCACATAGAACCCGCCCGCGCCGTTGCCCGCGTCCACCACGATATGGAATCCTTTGAGCGGTTTCTCGTAATCGTCCGCCTTGACCGCGCTGCGCACGCGCTCAACAAGCCCTTCGGCATAGACGGAGAGGAAATCGACCTGCTCAAACCGGCCGCGCTCAACAGCGGGGATAAACGCATCCGCCTGCGCGCTGGCGAGGATTGCGGCGATGTCGCTCTTGACCATGCCGCCGAGGCGGGTAAAAAACTTGATGCCGTTGCGGTTCCAGGGCAGGTGGCTCGCGGTGAGCATGATCGCGCCGTCGTATTCATAGCCCTTGGTCACGGTGCTCATGAACATGCTCGGCGTGCTAGCCAGGCCGAAGTCGGCAAGGTCCGCGCCCATGGAGAGCACGCCTTCCGCCGAGGCGTTGAGCAGCGCCTCACCCGAGAGGCGGGAGTCCCGCCCGATGGAGAGCCGCAGGTCGCTCTTGTTGAATTTTTCCTGTAAAAACAGAACGAACGCCTTTGCGATGTTGGTGACGACCTCTTCCGTCAGCGTGACCGGCTGGCCCTCGATGCCCTCCATGGCGACGCCGCGAATGTCGCTGCCGTTCTGCAGCTTACGATATTCGATGCCCAATGAAATTACCCCCGCTTCGCGATTAAATTTGCCCGCCCGGACGGGAACGGCGAAGCCGCCGCGCACAACCGGACGAAAAGAAATATATAATACAGGGATATTTTCGCATCCGGCGGTACATTTGTCAATTCCGCGCTGGCGGCAGGCTTAGATAAACCCGCTCTTTTACCGCGCGGGAAAACATGGTATTCTATTTACAGAAACGAGAGGGGGAAGAAAGTCGCATACCATGCATATTGGATTGCTCGGCGGCACGTTCAACCCCATACACAACGCACACGTGCAGATGGCGCGCATCGCGCGGGACGAAGCCGCGCTTGATAAAGTGCTGCTCATGGTCGCAGCTGACCCGCCGCATAAGCGCGTGGATGAGGATGTACCGGCCGGCATTCGCCTCCGGCTCGCCCGGCTCGCGATCTCCGGCGAGGCGCGTGTTTCTGCCAGCGATATGGAGATCAAACGCGGCGGAAAGAGCTACACGCTCCTGACGCTGCAGGAACTCAAAAAAGCATATCCCGACGCTAAGATCTCGATTGTGCTCGGCAGCGACACGCTTGCCGACCTGCCGAACTGGCATAAGCCGGAAGAGGTGCTCAAACTGGCGGATGTGCTTTGCGTGCCGCGCATCGGCCGCAACGAAAACGACGACGACACCGCGCGCATGCTCGAGCAGCGATACGGCGCGCGCGTGCGGATTCTCGGCGGCAGGGCGGACATGATCTCCTCGACGCAGGTTCGCAAGCATCTCTCAGAGGGGCTGCCGCTTCTACGGCTGGATGCCGCCTAATGTGGAACAGGCTGTTTTTGAGGACGGCTCCTATTTTCCCGCAGAGCTGCGTGCGCCGCTGGAGCAGAGCAGGCGCATGCTGACGCCGAAGCGTTACCGCCATGCCTGCGGCACCATGCGCGCGGCGGCGGATCTCGCCGAACTTTGGCGACAGGACCCGGTAAAAGCGCGCCTTGCGGCGCTGCTGCACGACTGCGCAAAGTGCCTCACGCCGCTGGAACAGGAGATTCTCTCCGGCGACGAAACGGGCATCGCGCCCGTGCATCATTCGTTCGCCGGTGCGGTGCTGGCGAAGATGGAATACGGCGTAACGGACGAAACGATCCTGCGCGCCATCCGGCTGCACACCACCGGGGACTGGGGTATGACGGCGTTTGACGCGCTCGTCTACGCCGCGGATCTGATCGAACCCACGCGCATGTTCGCCGGCGTGGAGCGGTATCGAAGCCGCGTATCGGAGGATATCGACGCGTTCATGCTCTACGCGCTTGAGAGCGCGGCCAGCCTCGTGGAACACAGAGGCTGGAAGGCACACCCCGCGTCGCTGCGGGCGGTCGCCTGGTATCGGGAGCGGGTACGCGAAAAAGAACAAACAGCATTAAATTTGAACAATCAAACGGAGGAAAGCAATTGAACGATTCCATCAAGCAACAAGCGCTCGGCATCTGCGAGGTGCTCTACAACAAGAAAGCCATCGATATCGTCGCCATCCATGTGGCGGACAAAACCATCGTTGCGGACTGGTTTGTCATCTGCAGCGGGCGCGCGGTCCAGCAGGTCAAAGCGCTGGCGGACGAGCTGGACGCAAAAGCGGAAAGCCTCGGGCTGACGCGCAGGAGAACGGAAGGATACGGCGGCGGGAAGTGGATCGTGCTCGATTACGCGGATATCCTCGTGCATATCTTCTATCCGGAGGAGCGCAAGTATTATAATATGGAACGTCTCTGGGACGAGGACGACAGCGCGGTGCATTATTCGCGCGATATGGAAGAAAAGGAGCGCGAAAAGGCCGCCGCAAAGAGCTGAACCGATGCGGTGCGTTTAAAACACGCGCTGCGAACGATCCTGCCGGCGGAGGTGATCGAATATGGAAGAGTATGAACTGCAAACGATCCTCAGGCGGTTTGCCGACTCCGAATGGGAGCTCATCAGCGTGCCCGCGAACGCGTATCTGAGCGGAGAGGACTGCAAGGAGGAGCTCATCGCAGCCGTCGAACAGGCCAACGAGGAGTGCGGCAGCTGCGGCTGCGAGTATGACGAGTTGTACCGCCGTTTCCTTGCGCTCAAAAAAGCGCTGTAATCTATATTGGACAACAGCCGCCGGAAGATACGTCCGGCGGTTTTTTTGTCGCAGATTGAAAGAAATTGAAAACGATCTGCAACGATTTGCCGTTTTGCGCAGTGTTCTGTATAGAAGCGGGTTCGGGCGTTTGCATTCGAAAATTGATTGTGGCATACTGGTGCTGCAAATATATACAAGAATGTCTCATCCGACAAACTGGGTTACAGTAAATTTTCCGCAACACACGCCGCCGCGCGGCGATTCGCCGCGCAACGGAAAGGAGTGCATATGATCCGTACGAAAAAACATAAATCTAGGCTTACAGCTCTGCTGCTGGCGCTCGCGCTGCTGCTGCTTGCGCCCGCCGCCGCACTGGCACTGGACGAGACGGCGCCGGTCGCGACGCTGTATTCACCATCGGTCAACGCAGCCGTATCGGCAAACCAGAAGATCATCTTCTCACTGACGGAGCACGTTTCGCTGGCTTCCGGAAAAACGGTCACCGTCACCGGCGGAGGCGTCACCTACACCGCGGAGGCAACGTCCGGCGCGCTGATCGGCAACCAGTCGACGGGGCCATGGTATATTGCATACGACATTGGCGACTTCCTCGACGGGGCGACGCCGCTGACGCTGGCGAACGACACAACCTACGACGTAGCCGCCGAGGCGGGCGCGTTTCTGGACGCCGCATCCAACCCGAGCGACGCGCTGGCCGCGAGCTTTTCCACCGTGGGCGCCGGTGCTGTGACCGATCCGGTCGCTGTCGTATTTACGATCACCAACGCGAACCAGAGCGTGACCTCCGGCGGCAATCCCGTCGTGAGCGGTCAGGCCGTTCAGAACGGAACGCAGGTTGCGTTTGCGATTCCGGCGGACGGCGCCTATGTGCTCGTTAAGACCGTCAAGGTCAACGGCTCTGCCGTTATGGGGGTCGATCTTGCAGCCTATACACTCGCCGGCAATCTGGAGGTGTATTACGCGCGCACGGACGGCACGTTCAGCGGCACGGTGTCGATTCAGGGAAATGCATATTATAACGGCGTGCTCTCCGGCACGCTGACCAACAGCAATCAGCCGGATACGTCCGGCATCACATTCACATGGGTGCGCCAGGACGGCGAGACGGACACCACGCTCGCCACCGGCGGCGTTTCAACCACCTATACGGTTCAGGAAGCGGACATCGGCAAGGTCATTCGCCTGGATGTAACGGACGGAACGCTGACGGGCACGCTTACCGACTCGACGGCGGCAATCGCCAAGGAGCCGTATTCCGGCGACCCGGCGACGGCGCCTGTTGCCGAGAGTACGAGCGACACATCGATCACGCTGCAAACCGTAAGCGGATATGAATACATGCGCACCGGCGGTGAATGGCAGGATTCCACAACGTTTGAAGGCCTGACCGCGGGCACGGATTATGACTTCTACCAGCGGGTGAAGGCGACGGCGACCATGCAGGCCTCCGCGTCCAGCGCGGCGACGACCATCGGCACCAAGGAAATGCTCACCGGCACGGTGAACTTCAGCGGCGCGGCGCAGTCCGGAACGGCGCTCACGGGGTCGCTCTCCGGCTCCAACGCCTCCGGCACGATCACCTATACCTGGAAACGCGGGGATACAACCGTCGGCACGGGAGAGACCTATACGCCAGTCTCCGCCGACATCGGGCAGCCGCTGACGCTCGTCGTTACAACGAGCGAGCAGACCGGCTCTGTCAGCGGGACGACGGCAAACGTGCTCAAGGCGCAGAATACAACCGTTCCCACGGCGCCGACGATGGCGAGCAGGACCGCGACCAGCATCACGCTCGTCGAACAGGCCGGATACGAGTATTCGCTCGGCGGCACGCTCTGGCAGGCCACGACCGGCTTCCATAACCTGACCGCGGGATCCAGCTACACTTTCTATCAGCGCGTCGCGGAGACGGACACCACGCTCGCCTCCGTTTCGAGCGCGGGCGCGGACTTCACCACCGAAGCCGCGCTGACCGGCACGATCATGTCCATCGGCGAAGCGCGCTATGGCATCACGATGTCCGTCAGCCTGACCGAAACCAACAACACGGGCACCTTGACCTATACCTGGAAGCGCGGCGCCATCCCCGTCGGCACGGGCGTCAACTACGCCGTGCAGGCGGTGGACGTCGGCAACCAGCTCTCCGTCGAGGTGACGAGCTCCGTGCAGGGCGGCAGCATCACGCGCTCCTTCGGCACGGTACAGAAGGCCTACTACATCGGCAACCCGCCTGCCGCGCCGACGCGCTACAGCCGCACATCCTCCAAGATCGTGCTCAACACGGTGGAGGGATGCGAATACTCGCGCGGCGGGGTCACCTGGCAGGACAGCACGACGTTCAGCGGGCTCTCCGACGGCACGAGCTATACCTTCTACCAGCGCTATAAGGCGACCGCGACGACGGAGGCCTCCGAAAAGAGCGCGGCATACAAGACGTCCACAACGGTATATTCGGGCGACAGTTCTTCTTCCGCTACGCCGACGCCGACACCGGCGGGCACGACGAGTGAAACCACGCTGTATTCCTACACGCTGACCGAGGACAACACGCGCATCCTCTACTCGACCATGAAGAGCCTGGCGCAGGGGAACAAGACGCAGGACGTCACGATCAAGCAGAGCAACGTGGACTTCACCTTCCCCAAGGGGACGATGACGGACGTGTATACGCAGCTGTGGTATGATTTCGGCACGACGATCAACAACTCCATCGCCGAGCAGACCGCAAAGCAGATCGCGGGAGACGCATACGTTGCGACGATACACTTCAACTACAACGGCGAGCTGCCGGGCCAGGCGAATATCCGCTTCTGGCTGGGCGCGGCGCAGGCGGGTAAAACGCTGTATTACTACCTGCTCAACGCCGACAACACGTTCACCTTTATGCAAACCGCAACCGTGGACAGCACGGGCTGGGTGAGTGTGACCCAGACGCATTGCTCGGACTATGTGTTCCTCGACCGGGATATCGAGAGCATCAGCGCGTCGCCTTCCCCCTCGCCGAGCGCGGAGGTTTCTGCCTCTCCGGAACCGACGCCGACGATTGAGCCTGATGTAGGCTCGGACGGCCTGATGAAGGACGGCTGGTTCATCGCGGCGATTGTGCTGATTGCAGTTGCGCTCATCGTTGGCGGCATCTGGCTGTACACGAAGAACCGCGACGAGAGAATCGACGACGACGATGAATTCTAACCCCGGACGTTGCCGTCAACACACGTAAACAAACAATCCGCTCCCTGATCGGGAGCGGATTGTTTTATTTCTGTTTAGTTGGAACTGTGTTTACAGGCTGTCACCGAAATCCTTGCGGAATTCAGCGACGAGCTGTTCCTGCCAATCTCCGATGGGCCTTCCATCTATTTTTTAAAAATAGATATTATAAACTATCTCCAAAATCCTCGCGGAATTTAGCGACGAGCTTCTCCTGCCAATCTCCAATCGGCTCCAGCAGCCCGAAGAAGAAGCGCAGGGTTGCGGGTTCTTCCACAAAGGTCAGCCCGCCGACGAGATTGCGGTTTTCATACAGCCAGGTGATGCGGTCCACCGCATAGAGCACCTGGCTCATGGTGAACACCCGCCTTGGCAGCGCAAGGCGCAGCAGTTCCATGCTCGCGATGGGTTCGGTTCCGTCCGGCTCGCGCTGTTCGGAGAGCGTGCCCCGCTCCATGCCGCGCACGCCGCCGGCGATGTACGTCGCCGCCGCGAGCGCCGCCGCGGGATACTGGTGATCGTCGATATGCGCGAGGAATTTTCTGGCGTTGATGTGGCAGCCGAGCCCGCCCGGAGGGGTAACGACCGGGACGCCGCGCTTTTTGAGTTCGTTCACCATGAACTCGATGAACTGCGGACCCTGGGAGATCACGGTTTCATCCATGGTTTCCTCCAGCCCGACGGTCATGGCCTCCATCTCGCGCACGCTCATGCCACCGTAGGTCAAAAACCCTTCAAACAGCGGGATGAAGTCCTTCATGCGCTGGTAGTATTCCTGATTGTTCATCGCCATGCCGCCGCCGCGCGCAAAGCCCAGCTTGCGAGCGGAGAAGTAGATGAGGTCCGCGTTGGCGCACAGCGCGCGCGTAATCTCCCGGATGCTCATGTCTTTGCAGGCGGCTTCGCGCGTTTTGATGAAGTGCAGGTTGTCCTGCAGCAAAGAGACGTCAAACACAATGGGAATGCCGTTTTCGTGCGCAATCTTCGCCGTAGCCGTCATGTTCTCCAGCGAGAAGGGCTGACCGCCGATGAGATTGGTGCCCGCTTCGAGACGGATAAACGGGATATGCTCCGCTCCGTTTCGCGTGATGCACTCTTTGAGCTTGTCGATGTCGATGTTGCCCTTAAACAGGCACTCGCTCTCGGGGTTGAGGCCTTCGTCGGTTAGAATTTCTTCCACACGCCCGCCGACGCGCGTGATATGCGCCTTTGCGGTGGTGAAGTGGAAGTTCATCGGCACAACGTCCCCGGGTTTGACAAACGCCTCGGAGATGATGCTCTCGCAGGCGCGGCCCTGGTGCGCCGGGAGGAAGTATTTTGTCCCGAAGAGGTCGCAGACCTTTTCCTCGAGGCGGTAAAACGTCGCGCTGCCCGCGTAGCTGTCGTCCGCAACCATCATGGAGGCGACCTGCCGGTCGCTCATGGCGTTGACGCCGCTGTCGGTGAGCATGTCCAGATACACATCCTCGTTGCGTAACAGGAACGTGTTGTTGCCCGCGGCTGCCATTGCCTTCTGGCGCGCTTCCACCGGCAGCAGGTTTAGTTTTTGTACCACGCGCACCTTGTGCATTTCAAGAGGGAGCTTTTCCCCCGAGTATAGTTTGACTTCGCCCATGCCGTGTTTTTCCTCCGATTTTCGTTTTCTATTTTTCTTTGATTGTGTTTCGTTGAGCGTGTTTTCTGCGGAATCCGGAATCGCCGCTTATACGGCGAAACCCGTGTTTTTATACAAGAAAACCCTCCTGCATTGCTGCAAGAGGGCGAAATGTTGTTCGCGGTACCACCTCGGTTCGCCGCGCCCTTGCGGACGGCGGCCTTGTCGGGTGCGATGGCGTTCGACGCCTGCACCCTGCTCCGTATAACGGGCGGAGAACCCGGCATACCCTACTGAAAGACGCTGGCGCGGCTGGTTCGGGCGGCGGCTGGTTGCGCGTATTCACGGAGGATTCCCGGCTGCCTCGCACCGTCCGGCAGCTCTCTGGCGGGATTGAACCGGCGCTGTTGCGCCTGCTCCGCTACTTCTTCGCAGTCATAGCCTTTAAATAATATACGATTATTATGCAGTATAAAGAGTGGACAAAACAATGTCAAGCGTATTCGAGGAAAATGTGCCGACGGCGCGAGAAAACACAGGCAATGGGAACTTTCTGTGGCGAAAAGTTCACGAAATGTTCTTTGCACTCTCAAACACCGGGTTGTATAATGATGGCGTTATATTGGATGAACTATGCAAATATGGCAGATACTCGCTTCAGAATGGAGGAAGTGGATAGATGGTATGCAAGGAATGCGGCTCGTATAACGCTGAAAACCTGAGCGTTTGCAAGGTTTGCGGCGCCAAACTCAGGGAAGAGGATACGGGCGACAATAGCGTGGAAACGGTGACTGTCTCCGAAGAAGGAAAGCCTTCGCGCGACTTTGTCAAGCCACCCGCCTGGCCGAAGAGCGCTTTTAGCGGAGCACCGGAGAAAACCGTTGCCTCGCCTGTCGGCGATGCGCCCGCGCCTTCCGGCTCTTTCCGCCCGACGATCCCGCCGCGCGCAGCGGCGAGCGTCCCCACCGCCGTCTGCCCGCATTGCGGCAAGCCGGCGCTTGCCGACGCGCCGTTTTGCGCCTATTGCGGACAGAAACTCACGCCTGAACCGGCCGCGGTCAGCGCGCCGCCGCGCCCCGCCGCAAAATCGGCCGCCTCACAGAGTGCGGCAGTATTCGACGACGATTTCGACGACGACGATTTTGATGACGAGGAAGAAGAGGACTATAAGCCCGCCAAGGCGTCAAAGCGTGCGGGTAAACTTGCGCGCCGTGACAGTGCGGAGGAACTCGACGCCTACGGCGACGATTTTGACGACGAATATGACGAGTACGACGAGTACGACGACGAGGAGTTCGACGACATGCCGCGCAAGCGCGGCAAGGGCACGACCATCATCTTCTGGGGCCTGATCGTACTGCTGCTGGCGCTCATCGCGGTGTTTGGCATGTACATCGCCAAGAAGAACTTCGACGGCGACTACGGCAAGATGTTCGCCTCGATCGGCAGCATTTTCAAGAAAGACGGCGCCGACGATGTGAACCCCACCGAAACGGTGACGACGGTCGATGCGAACGATCAGATGTATACCGCAACCATCAGCGAGTATACCGATCCGACAACGAATGTGGTCTTCTATGATATCGACGTGAATGCGCCGACGGGCAGCACGATCCGCATCATCACAAACGCGACGCTGGAGGAAAACACGATCACCGTTCCTTCCAACAACCATGTGACCCTGCGCGTTGATCGAGACATATTCATGCCGAATGCGCCCGTGGAAAGCGAGATTGTCACCATCACGCCGAATATCCAGGTGATTTCGCCCGATGGCATGGCCACGCCGATCGCCGTTCCGGACATCACGGTCACGGTGCCGGTGCTGTCGATGACCGTTACCGAACCGCTTGCGGATACGGTAAGCGCGACGTTTGACAACAAGCCGATCGCCATTATGGGTCAGGTGAACAACTACGACGTCAACACAAAGGTGTTTATCAACGACGAGCAGGTCTATGTTGACAGCACGGGTCTGTTTACAGCGAGCTATACGCCGAAATCGGTCGCCGCGCAAACCGCGCAGCCGACCTCGACGCCGGACGTGAGCGCCGATCCCAACGCGACACCCGATCCCGATGCGACGACGGATCCCGCCGCGACGCCGGATGCAGCCGAGACGCCCGATGCGGCGCTCGCAGGCGACGGTACGGCAGCAGTTGATACCGGCACGAACGGAATGGAGACCATCACCATTGAGGCGCGCAAGAACAACTGCGTCACCGCGCGCAAGGTGATCACGGTCGAGCCGTACGTCACGCAGACCATGTCCTTCCTCGTAGGAAACGATGTTGCGAGCCTGTCCTCCGAAGAAGGCACCGTAACGCTCACCGGAACGGTAACGCCGGGCGCCGTGATTACGGCGACCAGCCCGTCGACGGACGTTTCCCTCGGCCAGGCGACCGTCACCGAGACGGGTACGTTCACCCTGATCGTATCCATCGCCAAGGTTGGCGCGTTTGATGTGGAACTCACCGGCACGCTGCCCGGATATTATGACGGCTCCGCGAGCGTTATCGTTGAGCGGCCTCCGTCGGTCTCGTCCACAACGTTCAAAAAGACCTGCGCGGATCTGAGCAAGAACTTCGATAAGATCGTCGCGGGAACAACGACGTCCGGAGACTTTGTCTTCACCGGCAGGGTCACGGAGATCATCGCGACCGAGCCGTATACGATCTTCCGCGTGCAGATTTCGGAAGGCGTCGAGGTCATCGTCGTCAACCGCAGCGCGAAGTCCACGATCAACTCCGCCGACGTGAAGGAGAAAAAGCAGATCGCGGGCACGCTCAAGGGCCTCTACAGCGATGGAACCACCCCGTATGTGTGGGGCTGGTTTATCTGGAACAAGTAGCGCGACGTGAAGATCTGGGCAAAGATACTCAAACAGCATAAAATCATCAACGAGGCCGTGCGGGAATTCCCCGCGCGGCCTTTGGATGCCGCGGGCTGGATGCCCGTGCTGACGGAGCTGGCAAAACCGCTCGATCTTGCCTGCCCCATCCTGCTTGCAAAGCATGTGCAGGAACTGGCGCGGTTCAACCGCACGTTTTTCTCGCCGTCGGATTTCATCGAGAGCGTTTCGTTTGATCGCTTCGAGATCGAGATTTTCCCGGAGAAGAAAAAAGAAAAACAGATCGAGTATATATTCGGGGACGACTGAGCAACCCCGGCAAGGAGGATTGACGATGGAAGTAAAAGAGATGTTTCAACTCGTTCCGGAGGCGGCGGAGCAGCTGCCGCGCGGCGCGTTTCTGACCGCAGACGGAGAAGTCTGGAACCCGATGACCGTCGGTTGGGCGCAGTTCGGCGTTGTATGGTCAAAGCCTGTGATTACTGTTTTGGTGCGCAGGAGCCGCTATACGTTTTCACTGATGGAGAAGGCGCAGACGTTTACCCTGAGTGTTCCGCGCCCGAAGGAGCTGGTAAAGGAAATCGCCTTCTGCGGAACGCGCTCCGGACGCGATGTTGACAAAGAGAAGGAATCCGGCCTGACGCGGTCTCCCGCGCGGGCGGGCGGCGCGGACGCTGCGGCAGAGTGCGGCATCGTGTTCGAGTGCCGCATCGTGCAAAAGCAGATGCTCGACCTGGACACGTTCGACCAGGAACTGCGCGCGCGGCATTATGGAACAAACCAGGCGCTGCAAAACGGAGACCCGCATATGATCTATGTCGGCGAGGTGCTTGCGGCATACCGCCTTTGATGAAGGGTATACAAAAAGCCGCTCACAAGCGTGAGCGGCTTTTTTATTGTTTCGCGTGGCTGTCCGTTGCGTTTGCCGTGCGGCGGTTTGCTTCCCCCGCGTACGAGCCGCCCGGGGGGGATGGACGGCCCGCGCGCTGATGATGGATCGCCGGGGGATACCGGGGAAGGGGTTTCTCCGGCTTGTTATGTCATCGTCCGGTGCGAGCGGACGTGATGACCGGGACGTTATTGCTCGGCGGGTTTATACTCGCCGAATGTGACGGATATGGTCATTTCGGTTCCATCGCGCTGGATGGTCAGCGTCGCCGTATCGCCGGCGTTATAGCTGCTGATAACGGACGCGAGGACGGCGTTTGACGGGATGTCCGCATCGTCCACTTTCAGGATCAGGTCGCCCGCTTTCAGGCCCGCTTTGTCCGCTGCGCTCCCGGTTACGACCTGCGCAATCTGCACGCTTGTCGCGCCGCCGAATATGCCGCCGAACAACCCGTTCAGATCGTTGGAGCCGGAGGAGAGTGTAACATTCTGCGTGTAAACGCCGAGATACGCTCTGCCGAGCACGTAGCCGTGGTCGATAAGGTTGCTGATGATAGTCCGCACGCTGCTGACCGGGATGGCGAAGCCGAGGCCCTCCGCGTTGCTGCTGCTGGCTTTCGCGTTTACGATGCCGATGAGCGAGCCGCTGGAGTTAAAGAGCCCGCCGCCGGAGTTGCCCGGGCTGATGGCCGCGTCGGTCTGAATCAGCGACATATCCACGCTGCCGACCATTACGTCGCGGCTGAGCGCGCTGACGATGCCGCTGGTTGCCGTGCCGCGCAGTTCGCCGAGCGGGTTGCCGATGGCGATGACTTCCTCGCCTACGGTGAGCATGTCGGAATCGCCCAGCGTCGCGGGCGCGAGACCGACGGCTTCGATTTTCAGCACGGCAAGGTCGCTGCGCGCGTCGGAGCCGATCAGTGTCGCTTCATATTCCGTGTCGTCGTTGAGGATGACTTTTATCGTCTCCGCGCCGTCGACAACGTGCTTACAGGTAATGATATAGCCATCGCTGGTGAGCACGATCCCGCTGCCGCTGCCGACCTGCACCTGCTGGCCGTTTTCATCGGTTCCGTTCGACCGTCCGAAACCAAAGCTGCCTGCGGTCGCGGTGTAGAAGGTATCGATGCCGACCACGGAGGGCGCGGTGAGCTCAATGATCTGTGCTTTGCTGAAGGTGCTGGCAAAACCGCCCGTCGATGCGGCTGTCAATTCGCGAGAGGCGGCGTCGGAAGCATCGCTCACCGCGCTGCTTGCAAGCTGCGCCTGCTGCTGTGTCGCGAGCGCCGTGATCTGTTCGTCCACGTATTGGCGGGTGTACAAGCCGCCGAGCACGCCGCCGAGCAACACCGCGACTATCGTGAACACAAGCAGGGTAGAGAAGCGCACACCGCGCGGCCGTCTCCGCCGCGGCTGATTGGAGCCGTATTGCGGAGCGTCATTGGAATATCGTTCAAACCAATCGTTGTTTTGATCCATGAGAGGTCACTCCTTTCGATGTGACACCAGTATAGAAAACCATTTTGAACTGACAATAGTGCATATTTGAATAAATTCTGTTGAATTTGGGCAGCATTATGGCACCGGACGGCAGAGCGGGGCAATCGTTCGGGTTGTTTGCAAAAAAAAGATGTTCAGATGCGATCTTACCGCGTAACATCATACCCGAATTGTGTTATAATACGAAATCATACGATGGGGGACCGGGTGTGGGAAAAAGGCTTGCCGCGCTATTCGCGGTTCTTTTTATGGCGGTTCTGTTGGGGGATATCGCGGCGCAGCAGCCTGCGCCTCGCCCGGCATATGCTGCGGTTGAAGCTGATATATTCGTTGCAGCGCCGCCGTGGTCCGCGGCAAACCCGTCGCCCGTGTTTGCGTATGGGCCTGCGTCCGCATCCATCACCAACATCACCGCGCCCTGGTACAAACAGCGGAACGCGCTGCTGCGGGATTTGATGCGGCGCTACAATCCCGCCCTGCCGAAGGGCGAGATCAATCAGGCGGTCTATCGCATGCGCGTCGATCCGGACAGGCCGATGATCGCGCTGACGTTTGACGACGGCCCGATGCCGGGCGTGACGGACAGGATACTCGATGTTCTGGAGCGGTACAACGCCCGCGCGACGTTTTTTGTCTGCGGCTGGCGGTTTCAAAACGAGCAGGTGCAGCAGATTGCCCGGCGCGCCGTTGCGCTGGGATGCGAAATCGGCAACCATTCGTTTGACCACAGGGATATGCTGCGGCTGAACATCGTTGAAAAACGGAACGAAATTCAAAACACAAACCAGATTATATTTGACGCAACGGGATACACGGCGCATGTGTTCCGCCCGCCGGGCGGGCACATGGATTGGGATGTCAACCGTGTTTCCCGCGAAAACGACATGGCCGTTGCGCTCTGGGCGCAGAGCGGGAACGTGAACGAATATGATCCGGTGAAAATCGCGCAGAATGTGAAAAAACAGATCGTAGACGGAAAAGTGCTGCGAAACGGGGATATCATTCTGCTCCACGACACAAAAGCGCATATGGTGGACGCGGTGGAACTCATCGTTCCGCAGCTGGTTGCGGAAGGGTATCAGCTGGTCACGGTTTGGGAATTGCTCAACTTTTCCGAAGCCGGATTTATACCGGGTGAAACATACCATCACCGTTGACGGCATTCCGCTGTCGACCGATTGGGTTCGCACAGGATAATATATAAAAAGACGGCTTTGTCCGGATATCCTTCATAAACCGCTGATGGCAACACATGCCGTCCGGCGGTTTTTTCAGCCCTATCCTGCCATAAAACGCTGGTATAAAGGCGAAAACATCGATTTTATGCGAATTTTGCCGTGCCGGACCGGGGCAGGCGGTTGTCGCATTGAGCACGGAAAAATGCAGGATGAAGAATTGAAAGCGTCGAAAATTTTGGTGATCTGGTCACATGAAGGAAAGTTTGGTCTGTTGACTTTTCGTTTTGTGCAATATAAACTGATACTTGTGGAGAGGCCACAATATATCTGGTTTTTCTTTCGAATGGCCCAAAAACAAATCATGAAAGAAGAGAGGAAATCAAACATGAAGAAAATCGTAACGATCCTGATGGTTGTACTGCTGGTTTTCGGCGCAGTCGCCTGTAAACCGACGGCGGAGCCCGAAGCAGCGGCCCCCGCTTCGGAAGTCTACAGCGTTGTCAGCCTGGTCAACGGAAACCTCGGCGACAAATCGTTCTTCGATTCCGCTGAAGCCGGACTCAAAGAGCTCGCAGACGCCGGACGCATCACCTATAAGACCATCGAAATGGGCGGCACGGACGCGGATCAGCCGAAGTGGCTGGAGACCCTGTACGAAGTTGCCGCATCTGGCGAATACGATCTGATCATCGTCGGTACGTATCAGATGCCCGACTACCTCAAGGAAGTCGCGACCGAGTATCCGGATCAGAAGTTCCTCATCTATGACGACACCACCTATGTCGGCGAGAACGCCAACGTCGTCAACATCAGCTATAAACAGAACGACATGGGTTATCTCATCGGCGTGTACGCCGCGGCGATGACCTCTGAAACCTCCGTTGCGAACATCAACGCGGACAAAGTCGTTGGTTTCGTTGGCGGCGGCGATTTCCCCGTCATCAACGACTTCCTCTATGGCTTCCTCGAGGGCGCGAAAGCGACCGATCCGGAAGTTAAAGTCGATACCCGTTATGTCAATAGCTTCGTCGACACCGCGACCGCCAAGGAAATGGCAGTTGCAATGATCAACGATAACAAAGCGGACATCATCTGGGGCGTTGCGGGACTTTCCGGCAACGGCGCTGCGGAAGCGGCCCTCGAAACCGGCAAAGCCTGGTTCATCGGCGTTGACTCCGATCAGGAGCAGACCTTCTCGCCTGAGCTCGCGGCCATCACCCTGACCTCCGGCCTCAAGAACGTCGGCGCTTCCATCGTCTGGATCTTTGACGAAATGGATGCCGGCCGCACCTATTGGGGACAGCTGGTTAACCTCGGCCTCACCGAAGGCGGCGTCGGCATCGTGACCGACAAGAACTTCGCCAACGTTGCGCCGCAGGCCGTTCAGGACAAGGTTCTGGCAGCCGAAGCCGCAATCCGGGACGGCTCCATCGTGGTTTCGAGCGCCATTGGCGACGACACCAACGGCGTGGTCGCGCTGCGCGACTCCATGCAGCCGTAAGGCGAACATAACAGATCACAGCATGCGGTAAACGGAGTGTTACCGTCGCCGGGGGAACGCCTGCAAGCGTTCCCCCGGTTTATATCCGGCTTGTGCCGCGCGTTCGATTCTATGAAAAAACGCCGCCTTCTTACGCCGCGGCGTTGCAATCGTCTCTTGTTTTTATTATATTATTAGTATTCGTAAAATTCGCATTGAAAAAAGCGCATCCATTTACTTTGCCGCCGGCGGCGGCTTTCCAATCTCATACCGTAAAGGGGAACCCATCTATGGAGCAAAACGATCTGGTCGTCCAAATGAAGGGCATCACCAAGGTGTATCCCAACGGGATCGCCGCGAATCAAAGTGTCGACTTTTCCGTGCGGCGCGGTGAAATACACGCGCTCATGGGCGAGAACGGCGCTGGAAAGAGCACGCTGATGAAGATGCTCTTCGGCCTGGAGCAGCCGACCGAAGGCGAGATCCGCATCAACGGCGAAAAGGTTTCGCTCAGCTCGCCGACGGCTGCCATCTCGCATGGCATCGGCATGGTGCATCAGCACTTTATGCTCGTGCCGAGCCTGACGGTCGCGGAGAACATCGTGCTCGGCATGGTGCCGAAGAAGAGCGGCATGTTCATCGACTACAAAAAAGCGACAGAGTTGACGCGCGAATACGCTGAAAAATTCAACCTCGCGGTCAACCCGGATGCAAAAGTCGTGGACATCCCCGTCGGCATGAAACAGAAGGTGGAGATATTAAAAGCGCTCATCCGGGGCGCGAAGATTCTCATCCTCGACGAGCCGACGGCGGTGCTGACCACGCAGGAGACAACGGAGCTCTTCCGCGAACTGATCCATCTCAAGGAGCAGGGCTACACCATCATCTTCATCTCTCACAAACTCAACGAGATTAAGCAGATTACCGACCGGCTCACGATCATGCGCGGCGGCAAGTCGATGGGCGTTTATGAAACGGCGTCCATCACGGAACAGGAGATTTCGCGTCTCATGGTCGGGCGGGACGTCGTGCTGGACGTCCAGAAAGACCCGCCCGAGCCGACGGACGTCGTGCTCAGCGTACGCGGCCTCGAGTATGTCAACGAGTGGAACAAAAAGATGCTCGACGGCGTGTCGTTCGACGTGCGCAAGGGTGAGATCCTCGGCGTCGCGGGCGTAGAGGGCAACGGGCAGCGCGAGCTGGTGGACATGCTCTTCGACCTGAGCGAGCCGGACGCAGGCACGGCGAGAGTGAACGGGCAGGACGTGATTAACGTTCCGCAGGCGCGCATCCGCGCGCTGGGCGTGTCGCTCGTGCCGGAGGACCGAATGACCTACGGCATTGCGGAAACGGCGACGATTGAGGAAAACCTCATCTCCGACCGCTACGAGCAAAAGCGCTTCAACAAAGGTCCGCTGTTCGACATGAAAGCCATCCACGCCGAGAGCGAACAACTGATTTCGGACTATACGGTGCTCTGCAAATCGAGCCAGCAGAAAGTAAAGATGCTCTCGGGCGGCAACATCCAAAAGGTCGTCGTCGCGCGCGAGTTTTCGAGCGATCCAACGCTGATCATCGCCGACCAGCCGACGCGCGGCATCGACGTCGGCGCGACGGAGTTCATCCGTAAAAAGCTCGTCGACCTGTCCCGCGCGGGTGCGGCGGTGCTGCTCGTCTCCGCCGACCTCAACGAGGTTATGGAGCTCAGCGACAGCCTGATCGTGCTCTACGGCGGCAAGATCGCCGCGTATTTTGACGACACAAGCCAGCTGGATGACATTCTGATGGGCGAATACATGCTGGGCCTCAAGCATCAGAGCGATGAGGAGATCGGGAGGGTATGTCATGAAAGATAGACGAATGTTCGCATTTGAGCTCGTCCGCGGCGCGGCGGCGATACTGCTCGCGCTTGCGGTCGGGACGGTCTTTATTTTCCTGAGTTCGGACGAACCGCTCACCGCGCTTCGGTATCTGCTCATCGGCCCGCTGCTCTCGTTCAAGGACGGCATGGCGAGTTTCAACACGCAGGGTCTCTATACGATCCTTGCGGCGATGATACCGACCATCTTTACCGGCCTTGCGGTCTGCGTGATGTTCTCGAGCAACCAGTTCAACCTCGCCGGTGAAGGCGTCGTCATGACGGGCGGCTTCGTCGCCGCACTGGCCGGCATCTACATCCACATGAACACCGGGCTGCACGCGGTTATCTGCGTGCTCATCGCGGCGGTGCTTGGCGGCATCATCATGCTTGTTCCCGCGCTGCTGAAAGTCAAGCTCGGTGCAAGCGAGATGGTCACGAGCCTCATGCTCAACTATGTTTGCATGTACACCGTGCTGCATTTTCTCAACTATTCGTTTGCCGACCGCAGCAAGGGCTCGACCCAGACCTTCCCGTTTGCGGAGACGGCCAAGATCGGATCGCTGGTGCCCGGCGGCAGCAAGCTCAGTTGGGGATTTGTGATCGCGATCGTGTTTGTGGCAATCATCGCGCTGTTTATGTATCGCACGCGCTGGGGCTACGCCATCCGCATGATCGGCGTCAATCAGGCGTTTTCCAAGTATTCCGGCATGAAAGTCGGCGGAACCATCGTGCTCGCGCAGGTCATCGGCGGCGTACTCGCCGGCATGGGCGGCAGCATCGAGGTGCTCGGTCGCTATTCCACGTTCCTGTGGAAGGAGTTGCCCGGCTATGGCTGGACGGGCGTTACCATCGCGATTCTCGCGAAGAACAACCCGCTGCTCGTTCCGCTTGCCGCATTCTTCATCGCGTATCTCAACAAAGGCTGCCAGCTCATGGCGACCTATTGCGACGTGCCGAGTGAGATGATCGACATCATTCAGGCGGCCATCTTCCTCTTCTTTGCCGCCGAGCAGTTCCTCGCCGGCTACCGCCAGAGGATCGTCGTGAAGAATACGCGCGCCGACCTTGCCAAAGCGGTTGCATCGGTTGAAGGGGGTGACGAGTAATGTGGAGTCAGCTGTTTGAAACCATCTTCAAAGCGGAGTTTCTTTTCTCCATCATTCGCATCACGGCGCCGATTCTCTTTGCGGCGCTCGGCGCGGTCGTTGCCAGCAAGGCGGGTGTGTTCAACATCGGTCTTGAGGGCATCATGATGATCTCCGCGCTGTTCGGGGTGCTCTTCAGCTACTGGACGCAGAGCTGGGTCGTCGGCGTACTCGCCGCCATGCTCGTTGGCGTGCTGCTGGGACTCATGATGGGCTTCTTTGCGCTCAAGCTCAAAACGGACATCATCCTGGCCGGTATCGCGGTCAACATGATGGGCGCGGGCGGAACGATCTTCCTGTTGTATATGTTCACCGGCATGCGCGGCAACACCGGCTCGCTGGTGAGCCCCAACATCCTGATTCCGACCGTGAACATCCCGCTGATCAAGGACATCCCGATTCTCGGCGACGTCCTCTCCGGGCACTCGGTGCTGACCTATGTGGCGTTTCTGCTCGTATGGCTCATCTGGTTGCTGCTCTATCGCACGCCGGTGGGGCTGAATATCCGCGCCGTGGGCGAAAATTCCAACGCGGCTTCGAGCGTCGGCGTGAGCGTCAAAAAAATCCAGTATATCGCCCTCGCACTCTCCGGTGCGCTTGCCGGATTCGGCGGCGCGTTTATGTCCATGTATTACTCGCAGGGCTGGAACAGCGGCATGGTCGCCGGACGCGGATTCATCGCGCTCGCGGCGCAGGCTATGGGCCGCGGAGAACCCGTCGGCGCGATGTTCAGCTCGCTGCTCTTCGGTCTCGCGCAGGCGCTGCGCACGAAGGTCAGCGGCCTGCAGGGTGTGTCTAGCTATCTGGTTTCGCTCATACCATACCTGGTTACCATCCTCGGCCTTGTGATTTATGCGGCCAGCACCATTAAACGCGTGAAGAAGATCCGCGCATCAAAAACCGAGGTAGAACAATGACGAACCGGATTCCCGTGATTCTGGATGGCGACCCGGGGCATGACGACGCGATCGCCTGGGTGCTGGCAAACGCCAGCCCCATGCTGGAGATCAAAGCCGTCACCTCGGTTTGCGGAAACCAGACGATTCAAAAAACGACCTACAACGCGGGGCGCATCAAGACGCTGATCGGCCTGGACGTGCCGCTCGCGATGGGGCGCGTCAAGCCGCTGATTGCGGACCCGATCATCGCACCGACGGTGCACGGCACATCCGGCCTCGACGGCCCGGCCTTGCCGGAGCCAAAGGACGAGCCGGTGGCGCAGGACGCGGCAACGCTCATGGCGGAGATTCTGGAAGCGAGCGACGAACCCGTAGTTTTGGTTCCGACCGGCCCGCTGACCAATGTCGCCGCGCTGTTGCTGCTGTATCCGCATCTTAAGCCGAAGATCCGGCATATCTATCTCATGGGCGGCGGCATCGAGTTCGGCAACTGGACGCCCGCGGCGGAGTTCAACATCCTCGTCGACCCGGAGGCGGCGGACGTCGTCTTCCAAAGCGGCTTGCCGATTACCATGGCCGGGTTGGACGTCACCGAGAAGGCGCTGGTGTTTCCCGAGGACTTCGAGCGCATCCGCGCGGTGGGAAACCCGGTTGCAAAAGTCGTTGCGGAATGGCTCGACTTCTTCTATGGGTTCCATCGCAGCCTCGGCTATCCCGGTGCGCCCGTGCACGACGCGGTCGCGGTTGCGGCGCTCGTCCGGCCTGAAATACTGACCATCGAGGACATGTATGTCGCCATAGAGACCACGGGTGACTATTGCCGGGGCGCAACGGTCGGAGACCGGCTAGGCGTGCTGAAACAACCGGCAAATGCGCATGTGATCATGGGTATCGACCGCGAGGCGTTTATCGACCTTCTGGTCGAGGCGGCTGAATTTTACGGGAAGGGGGCTTGAGCGTATGGATCGATTTCCGATGTTGTTAGACTGCGACACCGGCGTGGACGACGCGGTGGCCATCCTTCTGACCAAGCATCTTAAAACGCTGAATCTCGTCGCGATCACCAGCGTTGCGGGCAATGTTGAGGTTGAGCGCACGACGGACAACACGCTGCGCGTGCTGGAACTCGCCGGTATGACGGATATTCCGGTGTACCGCGGCGCGGACAAACCGATTTTGGGCGAGCAGGTCACTGCGCACCATGTGCACGGACAGAACGGACTCAACGAGATCGAACTGCCGCTGCCGAAGCGCCACCCCGAAGCGATGCCCGCCTGGGATGCGATCTACCGCTACGCAAAAGAGTATGCCGGGCAGCTCGTGATCGTTGCAATCGGCCCGCTGACCAACCTTGCACTCGCGATCGCGAAATACAAAGAACTGCCGGAGCTGATTCGGCGCATCGTCGTCATGGGCGGCGCGGCCGTCGGCGGCAACATCACGCCGAGTGCGGAGTTCAACATCTATGCCGACCCCGAGGCAGCAGACATGGTGCTCACCTGCGGCGCGCCGGTGATCCTCTGCGGGCTGGATGTAACCACGAAAGCCTATTTCACGGGCGAGGAGCTCGACGAGCTCGCCGCGCTCGGGTCGAAACAGGCCGTGTTCTCGCGGGACGTCATGCAGGGCATTCTGAACTATTACCGCGGGTTTGATATGCCCGGGGTGTGCATGCACGATCCGCTGACGGTGCTCTACGCGGACGACGACTCCTATTTTGAAACCGAACACGTGGGTATCCGCGTGGAGACGAAGGGCAAACTCACGCGTGGCAAGACCGTGACCGACCTCTACAGCGATAAACAGATGGAACACAACGCCAGTTTCGTGACCAAGGCGGATCGCGAGGAATTCAAGCGGCGTGTGTTTGAGAATATGGCAAAGTACGAAGCGTAACGAACAACGGCTTTTGCCATATGGCAAAAGCCGTTTTGTTTTGCGCGAAAAAACGGTACAATACAATCAGACGAGTTGCAATACTTGGCAAAACGCGTCCAGCGCGGTAATGATCTCGTGTTCCTCGCCGCTGAGAGCGGCGGCGGCTCCGTCGACATAACTGCCGATGGCGTCGGCCGTGTCGGTTTCAAACGCGACGACGTTATTGAGGATGCTCATCGTGCGCACGCCGCGCAGGTGGCCGATTGTGTAGAGCGCGGCGGTCTCCATGTCCGCGCCGAGCACGCCTTGCTTGGACCAGTAGGCGTCAATCTCCGTTTCACGGTCGGTATAAAAGCTGTCGTGACTTCTGGCGATGCCGATATGATGCGCATAGCCCCGCTGCTTTGCGGCGGCAACGCAGGCAGAGAGCAGGCTGTAATCCGGCACGGCGGGAAAGATGGGCTCGATATAGGACGTGCTCGCGCCGTCGTCGCGCACCGCACCGCTCACGAGGATCAGGTCGCCGAGCTTCACACCCGGCTGCAGCGCGCCGCAGCTGCCGATGCGGATCATGTTCTTTACGCCGAGGTTGTTGAGCTCCTCAACGGCGATTCCGGCGGACGCGCCGCCGATGCCGGTGGACACGGCGAGCACACGGATGCCTTTGTAGCTGCCGACGAGGCTGCGATATTCGCGGTTATAGGCGAGCTCCTGCGCATCGTCGAGAAACGGCTTGATGTGGTCGAGCCGCGCGGGATCGCCCGGCAGCAGCGCGCAGGACGCGCCGTGGTTGCGATCCAGGCGGATATGGGGCTGTAACTGCGGCATATGCGAATCTCCTTATGATCAATGATTTGAATACAACGTTATTTTACCATAAACGATACAACGCAGAAAACGGAGGCAAACCCTTTGGCAAAAATTTTGAATTTCGGCTCTCTCAATCTCGACCAGGTCTATCGCGTGGACAAGTTTATCCAACCCGGTGAAACAAAGTCCTGTCTCTCGCTGGAGACGCACTGCGGCGGCAAGGGGCTCAACCAGTCCGTTGCGGCGGCGCGCGCGGGCGCAGAGGTTTGGCATGCGGGTGTCGTCGGGCGCGACGGCGGCATGCTCTATGATACACTCAGCGAGAACGGTGTGAACCTGCGTTTGACCGCGCGCTCGGAGAACGTCTCCGGCCACGCGATCATACAGGTGGAGGACAGCGGGCAGAACTGCATTCTGCTCTATGGCGGAACGAACCAGGAGCTGACGGTGGATTATATCGACCGTGCGCTGGAAGCGTTCGGAGCAGACGGGCTCGTACTCGTGCAAAACGAGACGAACCTAGTCGGAGAGATCATCGAACGCGCGCACAAAAAAGGCCTCAAGGTCGCGATCAACGCCGCGCCGATGAACGAAAAGGTCTTTTCCTACCCGCTGCAGCTGGTAGATTGGCTGATCGTCAACGAGATCGAAGGCGCGGCGATTGCCAAGTGCGCCCGCGAGGAGGATATCCTGCCGACGCTGGCCAAGGAATATCCGAATATGAACGTGCTGCTCACGCTGGGCAAGCGCGGCGCGGTCTGCGCGCGGGGAAGCGAACGTGCATATTGCGGCATCTACAACACAAAAGCGGTCGACACCACGGCGGCGGGGGACACCTTCTCCGGCTATTTTCTGACCGAGGTGCTGGACGGCAAAAACCTGAACGACGCGCTCACGCTCGCCACCGCCGCCTCTTCTATCTGCGTGCAGGTGATGGGCGCGGCGGACTCCGTGCCGCTGCGAAAAGAAGCGCTGCGCGCGGTGGAAGAAGGTCTGCTGGGCGAGCTCGGCGAATGGGGAGGCTGGAAATGACAAACGTACTCTACATCGACTGCTGCATTCGTCAGGAGGAGAGCCGCACGCGGCGGCTGGCGGAGGCGTTTTTGTCCGCGCTGGCAAAGCGGGAGGATATCGCCATCGACCGGCTGACGCTCATGGACGAACCCATCATTCCGTTTCAAAACGGGTTTTTCTGGCAGCGGGAGCGGCTCATTGAGGCGGGCGATTTCGACCACCCGCGCTTTCGGTATGCGCATCAGTTTCAGCAGGCGGACCGGATCGTGGTTGCCGCGCCGTTTTGGGATCTGAGCGTGCCGGCGCTGCTGAAAGTATATATTGAAAACGTCAATGTGCAGGGCATCACCTTCGATTGTGACGAGCAAAACGGCTGTTACGGCGTTTGCCGCGCGCAAAAGATGCTCTTTATCACCACGCGCGGCGGTGCGCTGGAGGGAAACCCGATGGACAACGGAACGAAGTACCTCGGCGACATGGCGAAGTTCTTCGGCATTCCTCAGTTTGCGCATGTTGCGGCGGACGGGCTTGACCTGGGACTCGAACCCGTGGAGGAGATTCTCGGGCGCGCGATTGTCCGGGCGGAAGAGCTCGCAGAGACATTTTAACCGGAAACCGGAACGGAAAGGATCATAGATGAAGGCGGTAGTTTACGAAAAAAAGGGCACGGTGCGGCTGACCGATGTACCCATGCCAAAGATATTGGAGCCGCGGGACGCGATTGTGAAAGTCATGCGCGCGTCCATCTGCTCGAGCGATTTGCACATCCGAAACGGCGGCGTGCCGCGCGCGAAGGAGGGCGTTGTGCTCGGACATGAGTTCGCGGGCGAAATCGTGGAAACCGGCGCGGGCGTGAAAAAATTTGCGCCGGGCGACCGGGTGGCGGTCAATGTGGAGAGCTTCTGCGGAGAGTGTTTCTACTGCCGCAGGGGATTTGTCAACAACTGCGTTGAGGGCGGCTGGGAGCTCGGGTGCCGCATCAACGGCGGGCAGGCGGAGTATGTGCGCGTGCCCACCGCGGACATGAGCTGCACGCGCATTCCGGACGCGATTTCCTATGAGCAGGCGCTGTTTGTCGGGGACGTGCTGGCGACCGGCTACTGGGCGTCGGGCATTGGCGAAATTCAGCCCGCGGATGTGGTGCTTGTGCTCGGCGCGGGCCCGACGGGGCTGACCACCATGATGTCCGCGCGGCTATACGGCCCGGCTGTCATCGTTGCGGCAGACGTGAACGAAGAGCGGCTCGCGCTGGCAAAAGCGCGCGGGCTATGCGACATAACGCTCAACCCGCTGAAAGAGGACGTGATCGAAACCGTGCGTTCACTCACGGACGGGCGCGGTGCGGATGTTGTGTTTGAGGTGGCGGGTGCGAAAAACACATTTGAGCTGGCCTGGCGGGCAGCGCGGCCCAACGCGGTCGTGGTCGTCGTCGCGCTCTATGAAGCGGCGCAGACGCTGCCGCTGCATCAGATGTACGGAAAGAATCTGACGTTTAAAACAGGCGGTGTGGACGCGGGGAAATGCGGCGACATCATGCGGCTGATCGAGGCGGGGCGGCTCGACACAAATCTGATGATCACCCACCGCGCGCCGTTAAACGACATCATCACTGGCTATGATATATTTGCCAATCAAAAGGACGGCTGCATCAAGTGGGTCGTCACGCCGTTTGAGCCGGACAAGCCCATACCGGCGGAACAGTTTTAAACCCGACGCAAGGAGAAGGAAATGTTTGATCCCGAAGTAGCGGCGCTGGAACAAGAGGTCGTCGCCTGGCGCAGGCACATGCACCAACACCCGGAGCTGTCGTTTGAAGAAGTTGAAACGACAGCCTGGCTGGAAGCGCGCCTGCGCGAAGCGGGCGTGGAGCAGATCGAACGCCCGACGAAAACCGGGCTTGTTGCGCGTATATTCGGCACAAAGCCGGGCAAACCCGCCGTTGTCGCCTTCCGCGCGGATATCGACGCGCTGCCGGTCCTGGAGGAAAACGACCTGCCGTACCGCTCGGAAAATGAAGGCGTCATGCACGCCTGCGGGCACGACGGACACGCGGCGATGCAGCTTGGCCTTGCGGCCCTGCTCGTCCAGCACAAAGCACTGTTCTGCGGCGAGGCACGGCTTGTGTTTCAGCACGCGGAGGAGGAGCCGCCGGGCGGCGCGATTGAGCTCGTCCGCGCGGGCGCACTCGACGGTGCGGAGGCCGTGCTGGGGCTGCACCTTTCGAGCAATTTCGATACGGGCGTGTTCGCCAGCAAGAGCGGCGTGCTAACCTCCAATGTAGACCGCTTTACGGTCGAGGTAACCGGAAAAGGCGGGCACTGCGCATTTCCCGAGCTCTGCGCCGACCCGCTTCTGGCCGCGAGTGAAATCGTGATGGCGCTCCAGAGCATCGTTTCGCGGCGCATCCCCGCGAGCGAGCCCGCCGTTGTCTCCGTTTGCGAGTTTCACGCCGGTACGGCTTACAACATCATTCCGTCCGAAGCGCGGCTCAATGCCTCCGTCCGTTCGTTCGGCGGGGCAACGCGTCGGCTCATTGAGCGCGAGGCGAGACGCATCTGCGAGCGCGTCGCCGAGGCGCACGGCTGCACGGCGCGGCTGGACTGGATCGAAGGATACCCCAGTGTCTTCAACGACGAGAAGCTGACCGACCGCGCGCAGCGAACGATTACGGAGCGGTTCGGCGCTGAGCGCTATCAGCGCATCGGTGTGATCATGCCGGGCGAGGACTTTTCCTACATGCTCGACGGCAGGCCGGGGTTCTTTGTGGAGCTTGGCACGAAAAATGCGCAGATCGGCGCGGACGGGCCGCATCATAACCCGGCATACCGTATGGACGAAGACGCGCTGCTCTCCGGGGTACAGTATCAATACGACATGGCGCGCACCCTGCTCGACGGTACGCGGGCGCTCTGGGAGGGGGACGTATGAAACTCACGATACTCATGGACAATCACACCTATATCGACCGCTATTTTCTCGGCGAACCGGCGGTGAGCTATTTGATCGAGGACGGGGATCGTGTGATCCTGCTCGACACGGGATATTCGGATACATTCATGGAGAACGCCGCGCGCATGGGAATCGATCTCGGCCGCGTGACGGACATCGTGCTCTCGCACGGGCACGACGACCACACGGGCGGGCTCCCCGCCTTCCTGCAGCGGTTCACGCAGCCTGTGCGGCTCTGGGCGCATCCCAACGCGTTTGTACCCAAGCGACTCGACGGCGGCGACATCGGCGCGCCGCTTCTGGCGGTCGCGCTGCCGGCGCAGGTGCAGACGAGGCGCTCGGACAATCCTGCCATCGTGAGCGAACATGTGCTGTTTCTGGGTGAGATTCCGCGGGTCTACGATTTTGAGCGTGAGCGCTGCCTCGGGGAGACGCTCTCCGGTGACTGCTGGGAGAAGGACGAACTCAGGGACGATACATCCCTCGCATTGCTGCTTGAAGACGGAATTTTCGTCGTCACCGGATGCGCGCACGCAGGGATCTGCAATACGGTTGCATACGCAAAACAAGCGACGGGCAAGGAGCGCGTAGACGGTGTGCTGGGCGGGTTCCACCTGTTTCAAACGGGAGAAACGCTCGATCAGACGCTCGCGACGCTGCAGGAACTGGGTGTGGAGAAAGCCTATCCGGCGCACTGCACGTCGCTCGCGGTAAAATGCGCGTTCTTGCGCACGTTCAACGGCGCCGAGGTTGGCGTTGGTCTGACGCTCGAGTGGTGATCGCGGCGAACCGGTCAAGTCGGTTCTATCGAGCTGGAAAAGCCGCCGCAGGGGAAAGATTCGCTGCGGATGATGCTTTTTTCCGAAAAAGAGCCTGTTCAAGCGAGAAATCAGCCATGAATCCATATTGGTTTTACCAGAACGAAAAGTGAAATCTTTTTTAACAGGTTGTAACGCTTCTGGCTTTTTCGGGGAAAAGACTTGAAAAGATATGTAAAACCAATATACTGTGCATAGGTAAGTTTTCTTAAGAAATTGTCTGATCGGCTGGGAGCCGGTCAAAAACCGCTCGATCTGTAAACGTTCAGGATTTGCTGTATCGCTTGGATCGACGCGTCTTTCATCGGGGGAGGAATCATGAAGAGAAGATCAGTACGCATTACATCACTTGGATATATCGTGCTGACCATCATCGTTCTGGTGATGCTGGTCGGCATCTATTTCATCATCTGGTCCATGCGAAACAACAACGGCGAACAGCCGGAAGGAAACCTGAACAGCATGTCCGTCCAGATGACGCCGACGCCGCCGCTCGCGGACGTCACCGCCAGCGCGTCAACGCCAACGGCGGTAATCCAACCGACCGTTTCGCCGCAGGAGACGCCAACCATGACGCCCAAACAGGACGACACGCCGGAGCCCGAGGTAAAGACGCCGAGCCCCGCGCAGGTGGAATCCGCCGTGGACGGCACGCTCAACGCCAGCGGCGTCGTGCTCCGGAAGGGACCGGACGCGACATACAGCATCATCGGCAAATACTCTTCCGGTACACAGCTGAAGGTATATGAGGTCTCCGGCGACTATTACTTCGTCAAGGTCGTGAAAGAGAATATCTACGGCTACTTCGCCTCAAAATTCGTTGATAAAGCCGGTCTGCTGCCGGGCGAAAACGCAACGCCGACGCCCAAGGCCATCGCCGGCACGGTCCCCGGCACCGTCTCCGCGAGCGTGCTCGCGCTGCGCACCGTACCGAGTACGGAAGGCAATACGCCCATCGGCGAGGTTTATAAGGGAGATTCCGTGCTGATCTTCTTTAAGACAGGCGACTTCTATTACATTCAGGTGGTTTCAACCGGCGTAAAGTGCTATGCCGCCGCGAAATACATCACGCCGAGCACCACGGTGCCGACCGGTACGCCCGTTCCGTAACGACAGAACATACAAACACCCCGCAACGAGAGTTGCGGGGTGTTTTTTTATAACGTGTTTCAGGCTTCCGGCGGCGCGGTTGTGTCCGGCGGCCGGCTGACGAGTACGCCGAGCAGCACGAAGAACAGCGGTGTGCTGACGGGCTGGGCGATGTTGACCGTCGCCTGCACAGCGTAGGCGAACACCGCCGCGGTAAAGCCGCGAAACACCGGGGAAGAGGCGCTCCGGCGAAATCCCGCGCGAATGGCGAACACGAGCGCGGCAAGATAGCAAACGAGCCCCAGCGCGCCGTTGGTGACGAGATATTGCAGATATTCGTTGTGCGCCGTGTCGAGGGCGGCATCCTCAAACAGCGGCCGGACCGCATCCGTATGGAACAGCGCGCCCGGCCCCGCGCCAAAGAGCTTTTGCGGCAGCGGAAGAGAATCGTAGAAGCGCATTGTAAACGCCCAGATTCTGCCGCGGTCGGTACCCCAGCTCCCCGAAAAGTGCAGATAGCGCGAAAGGCCGCCGAGCGGCAGATCCCTCCAAACCGTGTTTAACAGCAACAGCGTAACGAAGCAGACAAACGCCACACAGAGCAGCACGACGATATAACCGCGCTTTCGGGCGGGCAAATGGTCTGCGCGTGTTGCGCGGAGCAGGAGCCACATCAGCAGCGATACGGCGATCAACGGCAAGGAGACGACAGCGCGGCTGAAAAACGACGCAATGGCGGAAATATAGGTTACCGATGGGAGCCGCGCGGAAAGCAGGCCGAACACGAGCGCACAGAGCAGAAAGAGACCCCAGCCCAGCGGGTAACGCCGCATGGCGGCAGGATCCGAAAACAGCATCAGCGGAAACACAAGCGCCGCGGCGAACAGACCCAGCGCGGTCGCGTCGCTGCCGGAGACAAGCGCGCCAAAGGAGACCGCGGCGAGTGTGAGCGCGGAGAGGACGCGCCCGCGCGGAGACGCCGCGCGGAGAAACCAGCCGAACGCGACGCTGAACGCAATCACGATATAGCTGCCGTAAAAATCCGCGTTGCCGAGCGTGGAGAGAAAGCGTCCACGGTCGGAGGCGCGCAGATTCTCAAAGAAACCAAAGGGATCGACGCCGAAATGGTTGATCAACCCCAGAAGACCAGCCAGCACCGCGGCGAGCAGGAGCGCGCGCTCCGGCCAGCGCAGTTCACCGCGCTGCAGGGACAGCGCGAGCACGACGAGCGCATATGCAAACAGCGTGAGCAGACCCTGATAACGGTTGTTTACGCCCCAGAACGCCTCGCCCGGATAGCTGCCGAGCAGTGCACCAACGAGACTGACAACAAAAAGCGCCATGAGCGCGTACGCCGCGGGATGCGGCGCGATGCGGCGCGCGGCAAGCCCGTAGTCCGGCGGGAAAACGATCCGCGCGAACAATAATAGCAGCAGATAAAACCCTGAGGACAGCAGAAAGAATACCTGCTTGGTTTCGGTGATGTTGAAGTAATAGTTGTCAAACACGATCGGCAGGCCGAAAAAAACGGCGGAGAGATACGCCGCGGTCAGAATCGCCGCCGTCTTAAAAAAACGCTGCCGGCTGATTGCAGGTTGCATGGGACCCTTCCTTGTCATGCCGTTTGCCGCGTGGCGCGCGGGTAAACAAACGGTGTCTCTTTTATGAATTTTATCACAAGCGGCGGTTTTTCGTTTGACAACCGCGGGGGAATCGCTTATCATACCGGTGTACTAAGCAACATAGTACACTTAGTAAACAAAAAAATCAAGCAAAACAGGAGGTTCCAAGATGAAAAAAAGTCTCATTCTTTTCCTGGTCGCCGTAATGAGCATTGCGATGCTGTCGGCCTGCGGCCCGAAAGACGCGGACGCCGCCGCTGCACTCTCCACCTATGGAAACGGCATGGTTTCCGGCGGCGACGCTGTGTCCGCGGGCAACGCGGGCTGAACACGGGAGCCACACGAGTGGATCGATTCCGCGACATGCGGTATAGCTTGGATCAAAAAAGACGCGGCATTTGCCGCGTCTTTTTTGATTAATCCAGCAGTTTTCGGTCGGGATACGCGCCCGCGTCGGTGAGTTCGCCCAGCGCGCGCTGCACCTCCGGCTTGTCCTCGCGGTAGGTGACGCCATACCAGCGATCCGGCGAGGAGAGAACGCGCACGCTCGCCCTGTTCGCCTGTAGCATGCGACCGACTTCCTGGGGAATCAGGAACTCGCCTTTGAGCGGGTTTTTCTCGAGCGCTTCCGTTAGGAATTCGGGAAATCTGTTCTCCAGCGCTTCAAACAGCGATGGCGTGAACCCGAAGAAGTTCATCGAAACGAGGTTGTCCCCGGAGAAGTGGACAAAGGTCTTTCCGTCGTCCTCGGTGTAGGCGGGGCCTTCTGGCGTTTTGTAGATTTTGAGCCGCTCGACGATGTTGACAAGCTCGCCGGCTGCATCCACCTCGCAAACGCCGCGCGCAACGGAGCCGTGGTCGGTCAGCGTGTTCTTGGCAAGATAACCGACCATGGAAAAATCTGCCTTGTCCGTGTCCTTAGCGGTTTTGAGGTAGTCAAACAAAACCTTGAACGCGCGTTTGCCATAGTAGTCGTCCGCGTTGATGGCGGCGAAGGGTTCGTTCACGGCGTCCTTGCAGCAGAGCAGTGCGTGTGCGGTGCCCCAGGGCTTCACGCGTTCCTCGGGAACGGAGAATCCGGCGGGCAGCATGGCGTCCGGCTGCTGAAAGACGTAGCGCACCTCCATGTGCTTTTCCGCGCGGCGGCCGACGATCTCGTAAAAATCCTGCTCGATCTTGCGGTTAATGATGAACACGACTTTTTCAAAGCCCGCCTCCATCGCGTCGAAGAGCGAATAGTCCATGATGATTTCGCCGTGTCTGCCGATGGGGTCGATCTGCTTGAGTCCGCCGTAGCGGCTGCCCATGCCTGCCGCCATGACGACGAGAGAAGGTTTTTGCATAGTAGCGGTTCTCCTTTTACACTCAGAATTTCCGAAACCGGATTGGTTCAGTCGGGATAACCGTTGGGGTTTTGGGACTGCCAGCGCCAGCTGTCTTCACACATGCGCTCAATGCCGTATTCCGCGCGCCAGCGGAGTTCGTCGGCGGCCTTGGCGGGATCGGCGTAGCAGGCGGCGATGTCGCCGGGACGGCGCGGCGCGAACTCATACGGCAGCGTTTTGCCGCAGGCCTTCTCAAAGGCGTGCAGCACGTCCAGAACGGAATAGCCAACGCCTGTGCCGAGGTTGTAGGTGTACACCCCCGCGCCGCTTTGCAGCTTTTTGAGCGCGGCGACGTGCCCGCGGGCTAGGTCCTCAACGTGGATATAGTCGCGAACGCCCGTTCCGTCCGATGTTGGGTAGTCGTTTCCAAACACGCGCAGTGCGGGCAGTCTGCCGACCGCGACCTGCGCGATAAAGGGCATGAGGTTGTTCGGGATTCCGTTGGGGTCTTCGCCGATCATGCCGGACTGGTGCGCGCCGACCGGGTTAAAGTATCGCAGCAGGCAGATGCGCAATGCTGCGTCCGCGCCCGCGGCGTCGCGGAGCATCTCCTCGATCATAAGTTTCGTGCGGCCGTAGGTGTTTGCCGCTGAGAGGCCGGCGTCCTCCTGTACCGGGATCTGCGCGGGATCGCCGTAGACCGTTGCGCTGGAGGAAAAGACAAACTCTTTTACGCCGTGCTTCTGCATGGAGAGCAGCAGGTTGAGGGTGGAGACGAGGTTGTTGCGGTAGTATTCCAGCGGGATGCGCATGCTCTCGCCGACGGCTTTGAGCCCCGCAAAATGGATCACCGCGTCGATGGCGTAACGCGTAAAAAGCGTATCGGTCGCCGCGGCACAGGTCAAGTCCACTTCCTCAAAATCGAATGGCTTTGCCGCAAGCTGGGCGAGGCGCTTGAGCGCGGCGGGTTTGCTGTTGACAAAGTTGTCCGCGATGACGACGTCATATCCTGCTTCGAGCAGTTGCAGCACGGTATGGCTGCCGATATACCCGGCGCCGCCTGTAACTAAAATACGCATATAAAATGAACTCCCGTTTCGAATATTTCGATGACAGCGAACGCACTGCGACCATCCGGCGGAAAGGCGACGTTGTCGATACAACCGCGCCATGTCGCAAAAAAAAGCGGAGCACCGCCAAAAAAGCGGAATCCGAACGCCTTTGTGTACTTTTATTATAGATGTGACGGCAAAGTCTGTCAAAGAGATATATAAATATTGTATAATCGATATAATTTTATCGATATTTTGCAAAAAAGTGCTTTTTTCAGCTTTCCTAATTAAAAATGTCGTGTTATAATCCTTACTGGCTTATACCGGTACACCAGCCGGTAGGGAACAGACCGAGGAGGGAAAATATGGCTAAACAAAAGACTGTAGTCCCGTTTAAAGGGACGCAGGAGCAGGAAAAAAAGCTTTTAAAGATCATTGCCGACAACAAGGACGTCCCCGGCGCGCTGATGCCGGTGCTCCAGCTGGCGCAGGAACTTTACGGGTATTTGCCGATCGAAGTGCAGACGAAAATCGCCGAAGGACTCAACATTTCGATAGAGGAAGTCTATCAGGTTGTTACGTTTTACGCGCAGTTTTCGCTCAATCCGACCGGGAAACACCGCGTTGCGGTCTGCCTGGGCACGGCCTGCTATGTCAAAGGCGCACAGGATATCCTCGACGAGCTGGAAAAAGAGCTTGGCATCAAGGCCGGCGGAACAACGCCGGACGGTAACTTCACGCTCGAAGCAACGCGCTGCCTCGGCTGCTGCGGACTTGCTCCCGTCATCGTTGTGGACGAAGAAGTCTACGGCCGCCTTGTTCCCGCGGACATCAAGGGAATCCTTTCCAAGTATAACTAAGTCTGACGAACCGCCGCTCTGACGGACAAAAACTCGCTTTCAACTGACCGCCGGTCTGACGGTCATGACCCACCCAGACACCCGGCCGCAAATATGGCGGTCAAACACCCACCCGCACGACGATTTTGCAGGAAGGGACGAAACCGGATGAAGATTCGACAGATTGCATCGCTGCTCGGCGCCGAGGTCCTCTGCGGAGATCAGCAGCTCGAAGAAGAGGTGCAGAGCGCCTGCGGCAGCGACATGATGAGCGACGTACTCGCCTTTGTCAAGGACCAGGGCGTACTCGTCACAGGGCTTGTCAACCCGCAGGTGATCCGAACCGCCATGATGATGGACATGCGCTGCGTCGTTTTTGTCCGCAGCAAGCGGCCGACGCAGGAGATGGTGGATCTGGCGCGAGAACACAACATTGCCGTGCTTGCCAGCGGTTCGCGCATGTATGAAGCCTGCGGCAAGCTCTACGCGGGCGGTCTTGGCAACGGGGTCTGCCGGTAATGGCCGAGACACTGAAGTTCCACTACGACGTAGACGGGGATAACTTCACCTCCGCCGGCGCCGCATCCGTAGAGATCAAGCGCAAGCTTCGCCAGCTCGGGTTCGGCACCGAGACGATCCGCCGGGTATCCATTGCTATGTACGAAGGCGAGATCAACATGGTCGTGCACGCGCGCGGAGGCGCGGCGGATGTATGGGTGGATAAGGACTGCATCACGATTATCCTCGCGGACCGGGGCCCGGGCATTCCGGACATCGATCTTGCGATGCAGGAAGGGTTTTCAACCGCACCGGACAACATCCGCGCGCTTGGATTCGGCGCCGGCATGGGTCTGCCGAACATGCAGCGATACACGGACGACTTGCAGATACAGACCGTGCTCGGCAAGGGCACGACGGTAACGATGAAGGTGTATATCCGGCCGGAACCGTGAGCCGGAGGGAATTTTGCAAAGCGAACAGGCACGGTGAGCCACCGCGCCGGAACAGAACGAAAGCCGGAACCCGCAAAGAAGCCGCGCGCCGGCCGACGGAAAGGCGAATGATACCGCGAATGAAGCAATATCAACACTCGGTCTCACTCGACATCGAAAAATGCAAAGGCTGCACCAACTGCCTCAAACGCTGCCCGACCGAAGCAATCCGCATTCGGGACGGTCATGCTGTGATCGATTCGGACATCTGCATCGACTGCGGCGAGTGCATTCGCCGCTGCCCGTATCAGGCAAAGAAAGCGAATTTTGACCGGTTCGAAGAGATCGACGAGGCGAAGTACCGCATCGCGCTGCCCGCGCCTTCGCTCTATGGACAATTCGTCGATCTTGACGACGTTGACTATATTCTCCAGGGACTTCTGGATATCGGCTTTGACGACGTGTTCGAAGTGGCGCAAGCAGCGGAGATCGTAACCGAGTATACGCGCCGTTACATGAATGAAGAAAACGTCAGCTACCCTGTGATCAACTCCGCCTGTCCCGTGATCGTTCGCCTCATCACGCTACGGTTTCCCTATCTTTGCGATCATGTGATCCCGATGATGCCGCCGATCGAGGTGGCTGGGAAGCTGGCGCGGGAGGAAGCGCTCAAGAAGCATCCTGAGCTGAAGCCCGAGGATATCGCGGTGGTGTTCATTTCCCCGTGTCCCGCGAAGGCGAGCTATGTGAAAAACGGGTTTCTGGGCGAGAAGAGCTATGTGGACTACGTCGTTTCCATGAGCGATATCTACTTCAAGCTCATCGGCGTGATGAAGAAGAGTTCCGCAACGGAGGCCGGAAGCCAAAGCGGCATGATCGGCATGAGCTGGGCGAGCACCGGCGGCGAGGCGAGCGCGCTCTTCAACGACAAGTACCTCGCGGCAGACGGCATTGAAAACGTCATCCGCGTGCTTGACCAGATCGAAACAGGACATTTCCCCATGCTGCAGTTCGTTGAACTCAACGCCTGCCCCGGTGGATGTGTCGGCGGGGTCGCAACAGTGGAAAATCCCTATATCGCGCGGGTAAGGCTGCAGGCGCTGCGGCGCTATCTGCCGGTCTCGCAGAATCGGTTAGAGAAGAGCGATATCGGAGGATTTCCGGAGGGAATGCTCTTTCCGAACGACCTGGAGTATCGACCGGTTGGAAAGTTTGACGAAGATTTAAGCACCGCGATGCAGAAGATGAGCGAGATCGACGCGCTCGCTCAGTCCCTGCCCGCGCTGGACTGCGGCTCCTGCGGCGCCCCGACCTGCCGCGCGTTTGCCGAGGATGTTGTGCTCGGCGGACGGAGTGTGGACGAGTGCATCGTCTACATGCGCGAGCGGATACAGGCGCTTGGCAAAGACCCGGAGGATAAGACATGACCGTACTCGGCCTGCAGGAATCACTTGGCCTGACCGCGCTTTCTCTGCCTGCCGGGGAGAGAAGCGTAGTCGGCGGATACGCGGGAGACCTGCTCAGCTGGGTCATGGGCAGAGCGAAGGAAGGCGACGCCTGGCTGACCATCATGTCAAACGCCAACATCGTCGCCGTTGCAACGCTGACAGACGTCAGCTGCGTCATCCTCTGCGAGGGCGTGCAGCCGGACGCGGGTGTGCAAAAACTCGCCGCCGAAAAAGGAATCAACCTGCTCGGCAGCGATGAAACCGTGTTTACACTCTCGGCGCGGGTGAAAAACCTGCTATGAGTCAATTTTTATGCGATCTGCATATCCACTCCTGCCTGTCCCCTTGCGGGGAAGAGGAGATGACGCCGGGGTCGATCGCCGGAGTGGCCCGGCTCAACGGGCTGGACATTGCGGCGCTGACCGACCACAATGCCTGCGGCAACTGCGAACCGTTCTTTGCCGCTTGCGGGCGTTACGGCATTGTGCCCGTTGCGGGCATGGAGCTCACCACCAGCGAGGAGGTGCACCTGCTCTGCCTCTTTCGCACACTGGCTCAGGCAAAAGCGTTTGCCGCCGAGGTGGAGAAAAAGCGGATCAGGATCCGCAACCGTCCGGAGTTTTTCGGCAGGCAGCTGCTGATCAATGCGGACGACGAACCGGTCGGCGAGGAAAAAGATCTGCTCGTCAACGCGACGCAGCTCTCGCTGGAGAAAGCGGATCGTTTGGTTTCGGCCCATCGCGGCGCGGCGCTTCCCGCGCACATCGACCGCGAGTCAAACGGCATTCTCGCCGTGCTTGGCGAGCTGCCCGAGAAACCGGATTTCAAGAGCGTGGAAGTGCGCTATCCCGAGCGGTTGGAAGAGCTCTTGCGGGAACACCCCGCGCTGAAGGGCAGGCGGGTCGTTGTCTCCTCGGACGCACACAGCCTCTGGCGGATTCAGGACCCGGGATTTGCGATCGAACTGCCCTGCGCACAGGATGCGGACGAACAGACCGTGCGCGATGCGCTGATCGACTATCTCACCGGAGCGCAGGACGGAGAACGGGCATGAAGGAACTCTCGCTCAACATTCTGGATATTGCGCAAAATGCGATTCGCGCGGGCGCAACCCGGCTGACCATCGCGCTGGACTGGAACGGCGCATGGCTCACGATTACGATTTCCGACGACGGAGCGGGCATGAGCCCGACGTTCCTCAAACAGGCCGCCGATCCGTTTACCACCTCGCGCACGACCCGCAAGGTCGGCATGGGGCTCCCGCTGTTCAAGCTGGCGGCGGAGCAGACGGGCGGAACGTTTTCCATCGAGTCGCGTCAGGCGAAACACCCCGGCGAGGCGCACGGCACCACCGTGACAGCGACGTTTGACATCCATCACCTGGACTGCGAGCCGCTCGGAGACATCGCCTCCACCATCGTGACCCTCATTCAGGGCAACCCCGATCTGTCGCTGACCTATCTGGATCGGGCGGACGGAGAGGAGCGCATCCTCAGCACGGACGAGATGCGAAAGATGCTCGGCGCGGACGTGCCGCTCAACTGTCCGGACGTGCTGGCGTGGACCAGGGAATATATAGAAGAAATGGCATTGGCTGAATAAGCGGAAACGCTTTTCAAATATACAGACCGCAGCCGGAACCATATTGCCGGTTCGGCAGGCGGAGAAAAAATCGAAACGGGATCAATCATCAGTGAGGAAGGAACGGAGAACATGAAATCATTGCAGGAACTTGCGGAACTCCGCGAGAAGATGAAGGGCAAGGTAGCTCTGCGCGAAGGGCAGAACGACATCCGCGTCGTGGTCGGCATGGCAACCTGCGGCATCGCCGCTGGCGCGCGCCCGGTGCTGAGCACGCTGGTGGAAGAAGTCCAAAAGCAGGGTCTGGAGCATATAGTGACCGTTACCCAGACGGGTTGTATCGGCATCTGCCGGTTGGAGCCCATCGTTGAAGTCTTTGAAGCGGGCAAGGAGAAGATCACCTATGTCAAGATGACCGACGAAAAGGCGAAGCAGGTGGTCAGCGAGCACTTCAAGGGCGGCAGGCCCGTTTACGAATACACGATCGGCGAGAAATAAGCGGGAGGGATACCAATGATTCGTTCACACGTACTCGTTTGCGGCGGAACCGGCTGCACGTCCAGCGGCAGCCCGGCCATTCGCGAACAGCTTGAAAAGGAAATTCAGAAACAGGGCCTCGACGAGGAGATCAAAGTCGTCCAGACCGGATGCTTCGGCCTCTGCGCGCTGGGTCCGATTATGATCGTCTACCCAGACGGCACGTTTTACAGCCGCGTAACGGAAGAGGATGTTGCGGAGATCGTCAGCGAGCATCTGCTCAAGGGCCGTCCCGTCGAGCGCCTCGTTTACAATCCGCGGTCCGAGGAGGCACCGCACGGCGTGACCTCGCTTTCCGAAACGCCGTTTTACAAGAGCCAGCTGCGCATCGCGCTGCGCAACTGCGGCGTGATCAACCCTGAGGAGATCGACGAATACATCGCGCTCGACGGTTACCTCGCGCTGGGCAAGGCGCTCACCGAGATGAAACCGCAGGAGGTCATCGACCTCGTCAAAGCCAGCGGCCTGCGCGGCCGCGGCGGCGCGGGATTCCCGACCGGCACGAAATGGCAGTTTGCCGCCAACAACGCGGCGGACGAAAAGTTCGTCATCTGCAATGCGGACGAGGGCGATCCCGGCGCGTTCATGGATCGCTCCGTTCTCGAAGGCGACCCGCACGCTGTGCTGGAAGCCATGGCCATCGCGGGTTATGCCATCGGCGGTACGCACGGCTATATCTACGTCCGCGCGGAGTATCCCATCGCGGTCAAGCGCCTCAAGATCGCAATCGATCAGGCGCGTGAATACGGCCTGCTTGGCAACAACATCTTCGGCACGAAGTTCAACTTCGATATCGACATCCGCCTCGGCGCGGGCGCGTTCGTCTGCGGCGAAGAGACGGCGCTGATGACCAGCATCGAAGGCTTCCGCGGCGAGCCGCGCAACAAGCCACCGTTCCCGGCGGAGAAGGGCCTGTTTGCCAAGCCCACGATCATCAACAACGTGGAGACGCTCGCAAACGTCCCGCAGATCATCATCAACGGGCCGGAATGGTTCTCTTCCATGGGTACCGACTGCGCCAAGGGCACGAAGGTTTTCGCGCTCGGCGGAAAGATCAACAACACCGGCCTGGTCGAAATCCCGATGGGTACGACGCTCCGGCAGATTCTGTTCGAAATCGGCGGCGGCATTCCCAACGGCAAGAAGTTCAAAGCCGCGCAGACCGGCGGCCCCTCGGGCGGCTGCATTCCCGAGCAGCACCTGGACACGCCAATCGACTACGAGAACCTAAAGTCCATCGGTTCCATGATGGGCAGCGGCGGTCTCATCGTTATGGACGAGGACAACTGCATGGTGGACGTGGCGCGCTACTTCCTCGATTTCACGGTGGACGAGAGCTGCGGAAAGTGCACACCGTGCCGCATCGGCACACGTCGGTTGTTGGAGATGCTCAACAAGATCACCGAAGGCAACGGCACGCTCGAAGACCTCGACAAGATGGAAGAGCTCTGCCACTATATCTCAAACAATGCGCTCTGCGGCTTAGGCCAGACCGCGCCGAACCCCGTGCTCTCCACGCTCAAGTATTTCCGCAAGGAGTATGAGGCGCACGTGGTGGACAAGCGCTGCCCTGCGGGTGTATGCAAGAAGCTGCTGCACTACGTAATCGACCCGAACAAGTGCACGGGCTGTACACTCTGCGCGAGGCGCTGCCCGGTGAGCTGTATCGCCGGCAAGGTGAAAGAGCCGCACGTCATCGATCAGAGTAAGTGCATCAAGTGCGGCGCGTGTATGGAAAACTGTAAGTTCAGCGCCATTTCCAAGAAGTAAGGAGGCAGGAACATGGATCAGGTAACGGTAAAAATAAACGGGATCGAAACGAAAGTTCCCGCCAATTCGACCATATTGGAGGCGGCGTACCAGGCGGGCGTCCGCATTCCGACACTGTGCTATCTCAAGAAGATCAACGCCATCGCGGCCTGCCGCATCTGCCTCGTGCAGGCGACAGGGGTGCGCGGTCATGCAGCCGCTTGCGTGCAGCAGGTTGCCGACGGCATGGAGATTCAGACCAATACGCCCGAACTGCAGGCGGCTAGAAAGACCACGCTGGAGCTCATCCTGAGCAACCACCGCATGGACTGCCTCAGCTGCGAAAGAAACCAGGCCTGCGAACTGCAGGCGCTGGCGCATGAGTACGGCGTTGACCAGTTCAAGTATATGGGGAGCGAAGACCTCAAACCCCAGTATGAAGCCAGCGCGCCGCATCTGGTGCGCGACAACAGCAAGTGCATCCTTTGCCGCCGCTGCGTCGCGGTTTGCCACGCCAACCAGCATGTCGCCGTCATCGGCACAAACGAGCGCGGGTTCGACACGCATGTCGGCAGCGCATTCGATATGCCGCTGAACGAGACGAGCTGCATCAACTGCGGCCAGTGCATCGCTGTCTGCCCGACGGGCGCGCTCGCCGAGCGGGACGATACGCACCTTGTTTGGGACGCACTCGCGGACAAGACAAAGCATGTCGTCGTCGCGCCGGCGCCTTCTGTACGCGTACAACTCGGCGAATGCTTCGGCATGCCGATCGGCTCCAACGTGCAGGGCAAACTCGTCTCCGCGCTGCGCCGCCTCGGCTTCGACAAGGTGTTCGATGTGGACTTCGCCGCGGACGTCACCATCATGGAGGAAGGTACGGAGCTGCTCAACCGCCTGCAAAACGGCGGCAAACTCCCGCTGATCACCTCCTGCTCGCCGGGTTGGATCAAGTTCTGCGAATATTACTTCCCGGACATGATCGAGAATCTCAGCAGCTGTAAGAGCCCGCAGCAGATGTTCGGCGCGCTCACGAAAACCTATTACGCAGAGAAGATGGGCATCGATCCAAAGGATCTCTACGTTGTGTCCATCATGCCCTGCACCGCTAAGAAGTTCGAGTGCTCGCGTGACAACCAGTCCGCAGCTGGCGTTCCGGATGTGGACGTATCCCTCACGACGCGCGAACTGGCGACGATGATCAAGCGCGCTGGCATCCGCTTTACCGAACTGGCGGACGAGGAGTTCGATCCCATGCTCGGCGTAGCCTCCGGCGCGGCGCATATCTTCGGCGCGACCGGCGGCGTGATGGAAGCGGCGCTGCGCACCGTCGCGGAGATCGTCACCGGCAAACCGCTCGACAACCTCGACTTCACCGCCGTGCGCGGCGTGGAAGGCTGCAAGGAAGCGGAATATGACCTCGCGGGCACAAAGGTGCGCGTCGCGGTCACCAGCGGAACGGAAAACGCCTACCAGCTGCTCGAGATGGTCAGAAAAGGCGAGGCGGACTACCACTTCATCGAAGTCATGGCCTGCCCGGGCGGTTGTGTCAACGGCGGCGGACAGCCCCGTCAGCCGGGTGAAATCCGCAACTTCATCGACCTGCGCGCCGAGCGCGCCAAGGGCCTGTATGGCCAGGACAAAGAGATGAAGCTCAGAAAGAGCCACGAGAACCCCTTTGTGAAGGAACTCTACGACACCTACCTCGAAAAGCCCGGTTCGCACAAGGCACACCACCTGCTGCACACCACCTACGTCAAGAGAAAGGTGTATTGATCCCGAGGTAAGCGACAGAGGCTCCCGCGATAATGCGGGAGCCTTTTTTGCATCCGCCTCGAAACTCGCTTTTTTACGCGCTACATGCTATAATCAAGCGCAAAACAATAACAGACCCGCCATCGCGGGAGAGGGGATACAGCATATGACCGGAGCGGAACGCGCGGTTTTTCGCAAGGCGGCAAATACATTGAAGCCGATCTTCCAGATCGGAAAAGAGGACATCGGGGAAAACCTGATCAGCAGCGTGGACGCATCGCTGAACAAGCGGGAGCTCATCAAGCTCGCGGTACTGGAGACGAGCACGCTCACCGCGCGCGAAGCGGCGGACCGGCTCTCCGCGGCGCTGGGCGCGGAGGTCATACAGTGCATCGGCAGAAAGTTCGTGCTCTATCGCAAAAAACCTGACGAAGAATAAGCAAACAAAAAGGCCGGATTCTCCGGCCTTTTTATATGCGAATGAAACGATCAGAACATCTTGAATAGGTTCTGGTTAAACCAGGTGTAACCCAGATCGTAAAACGGAATCATCCGCATCGCCATTGCGACACCAGCTACCATCCATAAGAGCAGCAGGCTGAGGATGACAAGCAGTACGATGGAAAGCGAATGCTTCGATCCGCTCGGCTGCTTCTTTTTATATGGATCGTCAAAGATCTCGTCTTTGGCTTCCTTGCCGCCCTTTTTCTTGGAGGCTTTCCCTTTGCGGGACTTCTTCTCCGCCTTCTTTGGCGCATCCAAAGGCCGCCAGATTTCGTCCTCGGACTCATCGAGCGGATCCGGCTCCGCAAAAGACGCGGGCGGCGCGGGAACCGGCGTGTCGATCTCGTGGTCGAGCTCGCTCTCAATGGTGCGCATGTCCGTGCTGATCTGCGCGTAGGTGCTGATATTGCGCTCGATCAAATCGCCGAACCAGAGCGACCAGCCGTCGTCCTGTGGCTGCTGCTGCACGATTGCGACAAACTGTCCGAATGTCTGGCGCGCGGCTTCCCGCGCGAGTTCCTTATCGTGCGTACGCTCAAATGCCCGTTGATAGACCGCGTTGCCGTAGGCTGAAACGAGTTCCTTAACGGCTTCTTTGTCGCCGCGACGAATGCGGGAAACCAATTCTTCGAGCTGCATGTAAGAGGCGCTCCTGTTCCTATAATATCTCATGATATCATACTTTACCGCGGCTGAAAAGAGCGCGGAGACATCTCAACGGCATGCGCGTTTTTTGTTGACAAACCGCCCGCATCGTGATTATAGTAATACTTTGTTGGAAAAAATATCACCGCAACCAGAGAAGAGAGGGATTCGCATGCAGACAGACGTTGTGATCGTTGGCGCAGGGCCTTCGGGCATCTTTACCGCGCTTGAAATGATCAAGCGAGGCAGCAAACAGCATATCGTCATCGTGGAAAAAGGAGTGGCGGTGGAGCAGCGCCGCTGCCCCAAGGCCGTCACCGGCCGCTGCGTCAACTGCAAGCCGTATTGCCATATTACAACGGGTTTTTCCGGCGCGGGCGCGTTCTCGGACGGGAAGCTTTCGCTCTCCTTCGAGGTGGGCGGCGATCTGCCGTCCCTGATCGGACCGGACAGGGCGCAGACCGCAATCGACTATACCGACGGCATCTACCTCGAGTTCGGCGCGGACAAACACGTTGAGGGTGTGAGCGACACCGCGTCGCTCAAGGAGATTCGCCGCCGCGCGATTCAAGCCGGGCTGAAGCTCGTGGACTGCCCTATCCGCCACCTCGGCACGGAAAAGGCGCAGGATATCTACTACGCCATTGAGCAGTATTTGCTTAAAAACGGCGTGGAGATGCTCTTTGGTCACGCCTGCGAAAATTTGATTCTCGAAAAGGGCGCCTGCAAGGGCGTGATCCTGAACGACGGAAAAAAGGAATTTGAACTGTTCGCAAAGCACATTGTCGTCGCGACCGGACGGCGCGGCGCGGACTGGCTCGAGAGCATCTGCGCGGAGCATGGCATCGCGCATCAGCCCGGCACGGTGGATATCGGCGTGCGCGTCGAGGTGCGCAACGAAGTCATGGAGACCGTCAACGAGGTGCTCTACGAGAGCAAGCTTATCGGTTATCCGCAGCCGTTCCGCAACAAGGTGCGTACCTTCTGCCAGAACCCCGGCGGGTTTGTCAGCCAGGAGAACTACGACAACGACCTCGCCGTGGTCAACGGGCATGCATATAAGGAAAAGAAATCCGACAATACGAACCTGGCCATCCTGTGTTCGCATAACTTCAACATCCCGTTCGACCAGCCGATTGCGTACGCACAGAAGGTCGGCGAGCTGACCAACATGCTCGGTGCGGGGCATATCCTCGTGCAGCGCTACGGTGATATCCTCGACGGCAAGCGGACCTGGCAGCGGGAACTGGCGTTTTCCAACGTGGTGCCGACACTGCCGGACGCGATCGCGGGAGACATCACGGCGGCTATGCCGTATCGCGCGATGACGAACATCATCAACTTCATTCAGGCGGTCGATCAGGTCGTGCCCGGCTTTGCCGCGGCGGAGACGCTGCTCTACTCGCCGGAGCTGAAGTTTTACTCAAATCGCGTGAAGATGGACGAAGACTTCACCACCAACATCGCGGGGTTCTACTCGCTGGGCGACTCCAGCGGCTGGACGCGTGGGTTGATGATGTCCTCCGTCATGGGCGTGCTCATGGGCCGCAGACTCGCGGAAGAGAAATAATCAAACAAAAAAGGCTCACCGTACGGTGAGCCTTTTTTTATTCTGTCTCAATCTACAAAATCAAACTCCCATTCTCCGAGGCGGATGCTGTCGCCGTCCTTGGCTCCCATCTCACGCAGTGCGGAGATGATGCCGTTTTTAACCAGCAGCTGCTGGAAGCGGCGCATGGAGATTTCGTCGTTGGGGTCCGTGGTGTCCAGGAGCATTTCCACATCCCCGCCGGTGACGACAAACGAGCCGTCGTCCGCGCGCTCGATATGGAATCCGCTTTCGTAACCTGCCGCCTCAACGAGGTCGGTTTCTTCATAGCGCAGCACGGGCGGCAGCGTGTCGAGCACCTGCACCACCCGGTCGAGCAGCGCTTCAAACCCCTGCACGGTCGCCGCCGAAACAGGGAATATCTCGACGTCCGGATAGGCTTCTTTGAACCGCGCGAGATGCTCCGCTGCCTCCGGCAGGTCGGTCTTGTTCGCGGCGACAAGCTGCGGAATCTCCGCGAGCATCGGCGAAAACTTTTTAAGCTCGTCGTTGATCTTCTCGTAATCCTCTATCGGATCGCGCATCTCGCTGCCGGAGATGTCCAACACGTGCACGAGCATGCGCGTGCGCTCGATATGCCGCAGAAAATCGTGACCTAATCCAACGCCTTCCGCCGCGCCCTCGATCAGGCCCGGAATATCCGCGAGCACGAACGAACGGTTATGCCGCGAGGCAACGCCGAGGTTGGGTGAGAGCGTCGTAAAATGATAGGCGGCGATCTTCGGTCGCGCCGCGGTGAGCACGGAGAGGATGGTGGATTTACCGACGGACGGCAACCCGACGAGGCCCACGTCCGCAATGGACTTGAGCTCGAGCTCCACCTCGTGTTCGGCCGTCTTGATCCCCGGCTGCGCAAAGCGCGGCGCCTGCCGCGTCGGGGTGGCAAACTTCGCGTTGCCCTTGCCGCCGCGCCCGCCGTGCAGGATGATACGCTCTTTATTCGCTTCGCTCATGTCCGCGAGGATAGAGCCGCTCTCCACATCCCGCACGATTGTTCCGACGGGTACGTGGATGACGAGCGGTTTGCCGTTTTTGCCGGTGCAGAGCTCCGGCTTGCCCGGCTCGCCGTTTTCCGCGCGGTAGAAGCGCTGAAACTTAAAATCGAGCAGTGTGCTCAACTGCGGGTCGGCAAAAAACACGAGGTCTCCGCCGCGCCCGCCGTCGCCGCCGTTGGGGCCGCCCTGCTGCACATATTTTTCGCGATGAAAGGATGCCTGCCCGTCGCCGCCGTTTCCGGCTTTTACGACGATGCGCGCTTTGTCGACAAATTGCATGAAAATTCCTAATCTTTCTTTTTAACGGTTGAGGCGGCCGCTTTTTTTGCCGCGGGCTTATTGCCCACTTTGACTGCGGCTTGCCGGTAGAGACAAAGATGGCTGAGCGGACAGACTTCGCACTTCGGCTTTCGCGCGGCGCAGATCTGCCTGCCGTGGTAGATGAGCCAGTGGTGCGCGGCGGACCAATCCTCTTTTGGGATGGCTTTTTGCAGCTGCTCCTCGGTCTTCTCCACGTTTTTCGCGTCAGCCAGCCCGATGCGGTTGCTCACGCGGAATACGTGCGTATCCACTGCGATGGCGGGGATGCCGAAGGCGTTGCTGCCGACCACGTTGGCGGTCTTGCGGCCCACGCCGGGCAGCGTTTGCAGCTCGTCCAGGTCGGCGGGCACTGTTCCGCCGTATTTGGTGACGAGAATGCGCGCGGTTTCGAGGATATGCCGCCCTTTGGTGTTAAAGAACCCGCAGCGCTTGATATACGGAAAGAGCTCTTCCTCCGTCATGGCGGCAATCTGCTCCGGCGTGTTGGCCACGGGGAAGAGTTCGCGCGTGCACTGGTTGACCATCACGTCCGTGCTCTGCGCGGAGAGAATGGTCGCAACCAGCAGCTCAAACGGGGACGAAAACTCCAGCGCGGGTTTCGCGCCGGGATAGGTGCGCGCCAGAATCGCGAGCGCTTCTGTTTTTTGTGCTTTGGTGAGCATCAGGCGCGGATCTTCCCGTCGTATTTGCGTACGACGATGTGCGCCAGAGAGAGCGCTTTGTCTAGGATATCCTGCTCGTCCTGTCCTTCGATCATGATGCGCACCAGCGGCTCCGTGCCGGAGGCGCGGATCAGCACGCGCCCGTTGTTGCCGAGCTGGGATTCAATCTGTTTTGTGAGCGTGCTCATTTCTTCGTCCGCCAGTGCGGCTTCTTTGTTGCCGTTGTCAACGTTGACGTTGACGAGCACCTGCGGATACTGCGGAATGCGCGCGGCGAGTTTGCTCAGGCGTTTCTTCGTCTCCGCGACGACGCCGAGCAGCGAGATGGCGCTCATCAGGCCGTCTCCCGTGGTGTTCTTGCTCAGCTGTATGATGTGTCCGCTCTGCTCGCCGCCGATGGAGTAGCCGTTTTGGAGCATACTCTCGAGCACATAGCGGTCGCCAACCTTGGTTTCCTCAATGCTGACGCCCGCTTCCTTGAGCGCGTTTTTCAACCCGAGGTTGCTCATAACGGTCAGCACCAGCGTGTCTTTCACGAGTGTGCCTTTGTCGTGCATGTGGATGGCAAGGATGCCCATCGCCTGGTCGCCGTCCACGATGTTACCGTATTCGTCGCAGGAGATCAGCCGGTCGGCGTCTCCGTCGAACGCAAAGCCGAGGTCCGCGCCGTAGTTGACGACCATTTCCTGCAGACGCTCGGGGTGCGTGCTGCCGCAGTCGTCGTTGATGTTGATGCCGTCCGGCGCGCAGGATTTCGCGATGACTTCCGCACCGAGCCGTTCGAACACTTCTTTTGCAATGAATGACGCCGCGCCGTTGGCGCAGTCGGCGACGATGCGAAGTCCCTCGAAGCGGTATTCGGACTGCTCGACAAGATAGTCGCAGTAGTCTTTTTTCGCGCGCACGGCGGATATGATGCGGCCGACGTCCCGTCCTTCGGGTTTTGGCAGCGATTCGCCGCCGTTGATGATGGACTCGATGCGGTCTTCGATATCGTCGGATAACTTGAAGCCGTTTTTATCGAACCATTTAATGCCGTTGTACTCCATTGGATTGTGACTCGCGGAGATCATCACCGCCGCGTCCGCCTCATACAGCCGCACGAGATACGCCAGCGCAGGCGTCGGCAGAATGCCGACGTCCAGCACGTCCCCGCCGACGGAGCAAATGCCCGCCGCGAGCGAAGCGCCGAGCATGGGGCCGGATTTACGGGTATCCATACCGACGAGGATGCGCGGCGAATGCACTTCGTTGGTCAGCACATACGCGCCGACCGCGCCGATCTGATAGGCCATCTCGCAGCTTAAGTCGCGGTTTGCGATGCCGCGCACGCCGTCCGTTCCGAACAGTCTAGCCATATAAGGATATTTCTCCAATCGTTTGTTTCGGTAGTCCGCGGTTGTTTCGCGTTGCGCCCTCAGTGGCAGGAGACGAACTCCAGCGCGCTGGTTGCGGCAACGGCGCCGTCCGCGCAGGCCGTGATGACCTGACGAAGCGGCGTGTTGCGGATGTCGCCCGCGGCGAATACGCCGGGCATGTTGGTTTTCATCAGCTCGTCGGTGACGATGCTGCCGCTTTCGTTGAGGATGACGGTGTTCTTCACCAAAGCCGTTTGCGGCGTGATGCCGACCGCGACGAATACGCCCGATACGGGCAGAACGCGCGCCTCGCCCGTCTTCAGGTCGCGAATTTCGAGACCTTCCACCTGCGCTTCTCCAACCAGTGACGCGGGTACGCAGGAGAGCGCCATCTCGATGTTCGGCGTTTCCTTTGCTTTGCCGACCAGAACCGCAGACGCGCGAAATTCATCGCGCCGGTGCACGATGGTTACTTTTGAGCAGAAGCGCGAGAGATACAGCGCGTCGGACACAGCCGTATCGCCGCCGCCGATGACCGCGACCGCCTTCTCTTTAAAGAACGCGCCGTCGCAGGTTGCGCAGTAGCTCACGCCCGCACCGGTGAGTTCCTCCTCGCGCGGGAGGCCGAGCACGCGCGCATGTGCACCCATGCAGAGGATGACGGCCGTCGCCGTGTCCTCGCGATCGGGCAGCTGAATACGCTTGGGATCCTCGCAAAGCACGAGGCCGGTTGCGCCGGCATACTCCACCTTGAGACCGAATTTTTCGGCCTGTTTTTGAATCAGCGAGCCGACTTCATAGCCGACCACGCCGTCCGGAAAACCGGGGTAGTTTTCAACAAGCGGGGTCTTCGCGATCTGTCCGCCTGGAAAGAGTTCTTCGTAGAGTGTAACGCTTGCGCCGCCGCGAGCGGCATATAGGCCGGCAGACAGTCCGGCGGGGCCGCCGCCGATGATTGCTATATCAGAATGCATACAGATAAAACCTCCGTGTATCGCACAAAAAGTACTTATTAGTATATCGAAGCGGCGGCAAAAAAGCAACGAACGAAGCGCTTTGTCCCGTGACTAAGGCACAAACGCGTGTTTGCGAAGAAGATGCTCTAGAGAAACGGATATCGTTTGACGGTAGGACGCGGAACCCGTATACTACAAACGAAGCGCGGAAGATGTGCCGTGACAGAGGAGCCGAATCATGCGAGCCGACTATCCGGTTTACGATCAGAATAGGGCGAGGGGAATTCCCCGCGCGGTTTCCGTTTTTACCACGGTTGTGTTTCTTGCGCTCGTCGGCTTCATCCTCATCCGCTATCGAAACTTCACCTATCTGCTCCGGGAAAAGCCGTTTTTCACGCCGCATTTCCTCTATCTGGCGGCGGGCTATGTCGCGTTGATTCTCATCTTTACTGTTTTGATCCGCCGGACAAACTGCGCCAAAAAGCGCCTGCCCGGGGTTTGGGCGGCGGCGATATTGCTGCTCGCGCTCGCGCCTCGGCTGTTTCTGCTGCTGCGCGGGTTCTCTCCGGAAACCGGGGAGGAGCTATACACCGTCTGTTCAATCGTCGTGCCTGCGCGTTTACTCGTTTTGATACAGATCATCGCTTCGGCTGGCTCCGCCGTCGTGATGTATCTGATTGCGCTGCGGGTTGACGAGAACAGCGCACCCGCGGCGGGAATTCTGCTGGCCCTGTATCCGGCGGATATCGTCGGCGCGATGATGCCCGGCGGCACGCAGCTCTCAACTGTTCTTGCGCTTGCGTCTCTGCTGTTGCTTTTGCTCGCGTTTTCGTCCGTGCGTCGCATACGTGCCGTGCTGGCGGCGGCGTTCTCCGGCTTGCTGCTCCTGCTTGCGGGCGGGATGACGGAGTCGATGCGCGTCGTCGCCGCCGCATATGCGCTGTTCTGGGTGATTGTATTTTTCTCGTCTTTCGGCTGCAGGAGGGAGCCCGCGCGGCTGCTGTTGATCGCGCTGGCGTTTGTTGCCGTTTTCTTCGGGCTGAACGCCGCCCTGCCGCGGGAAGGTGCGGCGCGATCGCTGTTCCCGGACGTTTTATCGGGGCGGAGCGAAGCAGGCTCGCCGGATGATATCCCGGACTGGGACTCGATTCGCGGGCGATTCGTATCTGATGGCGGGCCGTCCCGGTTTGACAAGGACATTTCGCGTCTTTGGATGCAGGAAGACGATGTCTTTGATCGCGCCGCAAGCGCGTCAGCACTGCCGGAAGGGGATATCGCGCTGCTGCGGGCCGCCCAAAGGCTGGACTTCTTCTTTGTCGCCGGTGTGTTCCTGTTTGCTTGGATCGGCGCGCTGCTGCGGCGGCGCTGCGGCACAGGCGAATTGTTATTGCTGACGCTGCTCGTCTGGATGGGCGCGCATCTGTTTATGGATTTCGGCACGAACGGGCGGGATATTGCAGTGCCGCTGTTGATCCTGTTTGCCGCATACGGGTTCTTCGCTGTGGTCGGCGCGGGGCACAGGCGCAATGACAAACCAAACCCGGGCTGCGTCACGCAGCTCATCGACCGGACGGACTGCGCCGCGCAGGAGAGTGAGCCGGAGGAAACAAAACATGAATCAATGGGTGGAGGGATAGATATATGAAAGAATCCTATCAAGACGTAAACGCAAAAACCATCGACCGCTGGGTCGAAGACGGTTGGGAATGGGGGCAACCCATCACACACGAACAGTTCCTGGCGGCAAAAAATGGGGATTGGAGCATTGTGCTCACGCCGACAAAGCCGGTGCCGCGGGAATGGTTTCCCGATTTGAAGGGGCGTAAGCTGCTGGGCCTTGCTTGCGGCGGCGCGCAGCAAATGCCGCTCTTTGCGGCGGCGGGCGCGGTTTGCACGGTGCTGGACTATTCCGAACGGCAGCTCGAGAGCGAGCGCGTTTTTGCCGAACAGGAAGGCTATGAAATCGCAATCGTGCGCGCGGACATGTCCAAACCCCTCCCGTTTGCGGATGAATCGTTCGACATTATCGTAAACCCCGTGTCGAACTGCTACATCCGAGAGGTGGAGCCGCTCTGGCGGGAATGCTACCGCATCCTCAAACCCGGCGGAATACTGCTCGCCGGGCTGGACAACGGCATCAACTATATCTTCGACGACGAGGAAACGAAGCTCACACACAGCCTGCCGTTTGATCCGTTGAAGGACCCGGAACTGTATGAGGAGCTGATGCAGACGGATTCCGGCGTGCAATTTTCGCATACGTTCGAGGAACAGGTTGGCGGACAGCTCAAGGCGGGGTTCGTGCTCACGCATTTGTATGAGGATGTCAACGGCGAGGGCAGGCTGCACGAGATGAACATTCCAACGTTTCTTGCAACGCGCGCCGTCAAGCCAGTTTGACGATAATATTGCGCAAGCAAAAGCCGCCGTTAAACGGCGGCTTTTTCGCGCAGGACGCGCTCGTTTATAATATGATACCCGTCCGGGCGTTTCTCCAGAGCGCCTTCCTCAATCAACGACCTGAGCGAGCGCAGCAGATGGCGGTAACTCACGCCAAGTTGATCGGAGACATTCGTCAGCTGCTCGGAAAACAGTCCGTTTTGCGCGCTTTGCAGCACATAGTCACAGAGCCGTGCCTCGAACGGGCGCAGGATGATCTGCGTCGTGTTTTCTACGCTCTCGTGCAATTTTTTGGCGAGGCCGCGGCCCAGCCGCAGCAGAAACGGCTGATTTGCAAGCAGCGCGGGCGCGTAAACGCGCAGTGGCAGGCCGATGCAGACAACAGGTGTGAGCGCCTGCACGGAGGAGATGGCTTCCCGCCGGTTCATCATCAATTCAACGTCGCCCATGATTCCATCGGAGATATAGTAACAAAGCAGCAGCGTTCGCCCGCCCGTATCGCTCATGTAGACTTTCGCCGTTCCGGACAGCAGGAGAAAGAGATACTCGTTTTCCTGTTCGGCCATCAGCATCCAGTCGCCGCGGTCAAAGCGGATGAGCTGCGCGGCGGAGGGATCGAGCCCACCCAGGTCGACCTCGGCCAGATTGGGATAATACGATTTCGGCAGAGGCTGTTTATGCATGCGACCCCCCTCTTTCGTGTTGTTTGATTATAGTGTGACATATGTCATATGCTGCGTCAAGCAACAGACCTATACTCATAGTGTCAACCATCGCGTCCGGGCGCAAACCGCGCCTGTGGACGAGCGATATGACACGGAGCACCCGATATGTATTATCTGATATCACTCTTGATCGGCATACTTGTTGCCGTTATGATCACCGTCAACGGCGGGCTGACCGCTATGTACGGGGTCTATTCCGCTGTCGTGATCATCCATATCGTCGGCCTGATCCTCATCAGCGCGATCATTCTGTTCCGTCGCGAAAAGCCGTTTGCCAAAGCGCAGCCGTGGTATCTCTATATCGGCGGCGTGCTGGGCGTTGCAACCACCGCGGCGACAAACTATGCGTTCGGCAGGATCAGCGTCTCCGCGATCCTCGCGCTCAATCTCTTTGGCCAGAGCGTTGCCGGCGCGCTGGTCGACCAGTTCGGCCTTTTCGGCATGCGCAAGCATCCGTTCACGCCGCGCCAGATTCCCGGCATACTGCTGGTGCTGGGCGGCATCGCCTGCATGATGGGCGGTGGGTTTGCGCTGCTGCCGGTGCTTGCTGTGTTCGGCTCCGGGGTATTCCTGATCGTCTCCCGCTCATACAATGCGCGGCTTGCAAACAACACGAGCGTATATATCAGCACGTTTTTCAACTATGTATTCGGGCTGATTGCGGCGATCCCCGTGTTTCTGCTGCTCGGTATGCGGGAGCCGGCGCTGTCGGGATTTGTGCTTTCACCGCAGTGGTGGATCTATCTCGGCGGCGCGCTCGGGGTAGCCTGCGTTTGGCTGAGCAACGTCGTGGTGGTGAAGATTCCGCAGCTCTATGTTACGCTGCTCATGTTCGTGGGCCAGGTGTTCACGGGCGTGCTGATCGACGCGCTGCTGGACGGCGCATTCTCCGTGGCGAATATTGCGGGCGGGCTGCTCGTAGCATTCGGCCTTGCGATCAATCTCCTGTTGGAGCGGCGCGCCTCCCGGCGGCTCACGGCGGAGCTGAATGCGCGGGAGGAATGATTCGCAACTCAAAAAAACGCACCCGCAAGGGTGCGTTTTTATTTGCTCGCCGTCAATACCCCGCTAGGATATCGCCGATATGGTTCTTCAGGTATTTGTCCTTGGTGTAGACGAAGTTCTGGGAGACGATATAGTCCTTTCCGTCGTCCCAGCGGATCCTCTCGGTCTTGTCGTCGGGGTTGGCGCGTCCGGTCACCGTGGTCGCGCGGTTATGGATGCGGTTTGCCAGCAGAATCATAAACTGGTTTTTCTCCGGATCGACGGAGAAATGGTTGCCCGTAAAACCGTTGAGCGCGATGGTGCGTGTGCCAAAATACGCGGGTACTTCGCTGAACGTCTGCACCGGCTGCTTGGAATAGCAAAGATAGCCCATATACTGCGAGTCGCCGCCACCGGGCAGTTTGCCGCCCGTGCGGTTGACGCCGATCTCCAGCAGTGTTTTGCGGCTCAGCAGCGCGCCGGAGAGCATGCCGCGCGCGAGCTTGACCATATCGTCCACGCTGGAGAACACGCCCGCGTGTCCGCAGGGCGCCGGGCGGCCCGTGTTGAGCAGGCGTGCTTTGGGGTCGTGCACCGTTCCGGGCGGGCAATCCGTATCGATCCGGAACGCGCCGTTTACGATGCGCCGCTCGTAATTGCAGTTGACAGTTTCGTTCAGCAGCGCGGCGGGAACATCCGCAAACGTGCGCGTCATGTCGAGCGGGTGAATGATGTTTTCATATAAATAGATCCAGAAATGCTGATCCGCGGCGGACTCGACGGCGTATTTGAGTACCATCGACCCCATGTCGGAGTAATACTTGCGCACCGGAGGCGGGCCGACGCGGATATCGAACAGCAACGCTTCCGCCTCTTGTGCGTTCGCCGCCGCGTCCACGCGTGAGACGGTTTGCAGCGCGGTGCGGAAGGAGAGCAACTCCTCGATGGAAACGTCAGCGATATGGGTAAAGCGTTTGTCTACGCTGCCGAATGGTTGATCCAGCCGGAGTTTACCGCGCTCGACAAGCTGCAGCACAGCGATGCAGGTAAAGAGCTTCGTCACCGAAGCCAGGTCGAACACGGAGTCCGTCTCCATGGGCGCTTCGTCCGGCACGAATGCGCCGTTTTCCAGCCGCACCTCGCGGATATTGCCGCGGCTGAATGACTCCCCGCGCGTCAAATCGCCATAGGCGAGCGCGATGCCGGTGACGATCTTGCGCTCGTCAACGAGATGGCAAACGCCCTCTTCGAGCCGTTGTCTTGGGTCTTGGGTCATGGTATCGTATGTTTCTCCTGTGTGTGATCGGGCGTTTCAAACGCCGCATTTTTCTTCTTCCAGTTGCGCAAAAAGGCTTTCTTTACGGGCGCAGCTGCAAACGAGGCGGGATCGTATTTTGCATAAAACGCCTGCTCCTGCGCGAGCGCGCGGACGAGCAGCTCGTCCATCGCCTGTGCGTTGCCGGAGACGTCCGCCATCCAGCTTGCCTCCAGCGCGTCGCGCTCGGCGTAAAATTCCTCCGGCACAACTCTGCCAATGAGCGCGCGACGGAACCGCTCCGCCGTGCGCCAGTAGATTTGCCCTGCTTCGTCGCCCGGAATGATCACCGGCAGGCGGACAGGATTGCCGAAGCGGTATGGTTTATAGAGCGACACGCAGGGAACGGAGGTTCCCGTGAGAAACACCGTCGGCGTGTTGTCGCCGAGGTGGACGATCATGCTCGCGGTCGACTGGTCGCCGACCATACCGCCGTAGTGCATGCAGCAGCTCGAAACCGAGCCTTGCGCAAACGGGTTGACCACGTCCGCGTCATGCGTGCGCAGTGCGCGCGCCATATCCGACTCGCCGGATAGCATCGGGAGCGCGCATGCGCTCTGTCCCCGCCGCTGTTTCGAGCCGGAAAAAAAGGTGTAGAGCGGGTCGGAATACGTCTTGGCAAAGTCGCAAACGCCGCCGCCGTAGCGCTCCGCGTCTGACCCGATCGAGAGACGGTTGCTGATGGAAGCGCGCCGGTATGACTTTACAGCCCATTTTTTTTGGCTGGTTTCGAGCACAAAGAGCCGCGCGCGATCGATCACCAGAAATGAATTGTCATAATAAAACGGATGGTCATAACCGCAGTTGCCGCCCTGACCGTAGGTTTCGAGCAGCTCGATCATCGCGTTCACCGCTCGCTCGGCGCTCTCCGCGCGCTCGAGCCCCAGGCGCAGCAGGTCCATGCCCGTCAGCGAGGGCGGCCCGTATGTTCCTTTTGTGAACACCGCTTCGTTGCCGATGGCGACGCCCGCTTCGTTGACGCCGATCTCCGCGCCCCACATCCAGGCAGGCCTGGAGAGCAGCACACCAAGTGTTTCGCGTGCCTGCGGGATGCGCCGGTAGGTGCAGGTAACGTCCCCGCCGTCGTACACGCGGGCGGGATAATATTCCGTAACCTGCGCTTCGTTCGGGCTGCGGTCGCTGTTTTTGCCGAACAGTGCGCCGGAATCAAGGAGCACGCCGAGCGTGTCGCACATAACGTCTGCCTCCTGATCAAAGATGTATGAAGTCTGATGGTGATGGGTTTTCGCTCGTTTGAAAAGTTGTTACCTCAGTATATCACATGAGCACCCTGTGAAAAAGCGGCATGTGCGCAGAGCCGCGCCCCGCCTGCAGACGGTTGTAGGCGGCGCGCCGGTGTGATACAATACCTTGCGGAAAGGGATGGATACGACGCATGGAAAACGTGGCGATGGACCCGCTGGCAATCCGCAATTTGCTCATCTGGATCGGGCTTGCAATCGCAAGCACGATTCTGCTCGGCGGCGTGCCGAGCTGGATGCGCTCCGCGGCAAAGCGCGCGGATCCTTCCGCCGCTTCGGCGGTGTTTGCGCTGGTCTACGCGCTCGCGTCCGCGGCGCTCCTATATTTGAGCGGCGGTCTTCAGCAGGCGCTGCAAGTGACCGGTGCGCAGCTTTTCTGGCTCGCGCTGTGCGGCCTGCTCTCCGCGCTGACGTGGCTCTGCCTCTTTACCGCGCTCACAGGCGGAAAGGTCAGCAAGGTGATGCCGGTCTATGCCGTCGCCGCGCTGCTCACGCTCGCCGCGTCCCATTTTCTCTATGGAGAGCCGATGGGGCTTTGGAAAATCTGCTGCATGGTGCTCATTTTAATCGGCATCGTGTTCATTGAGAGCCGTACGCCGCAGATTCAGGGCCAGCTCTGGTTTATCTATGCCGTGATCGCCGTGATCGCTGCAACGGGCGCCCAGCTGCTGCAAAAAGGCATGATCGGCACCGCGCTGGATAGCGGGGCATATCAAACCTGGCGCGCTGCGTTTGCCGCCGTATTCCTCTGGATCTTCACGTTCGCGCGGAACAAGCAAAAAACGCTGGGTGACTTTACGGCGCGTGCCTGGGTTGGGGTGTTTTTTGCGGCGGTGTTCTTCGCGGGGAGCTTTGCGCTGACCTGGCTTGCGTCCCTGCGCGGGGAGATGAGTTTGATTGCGCCAATCGGTGTGCTCACGAGCCTGTTCGTCATGCTCTTTGCTCGTATCTTTCAAAAAGAAAAACTGCCCGGTGCGGCGGTATTCGGCACGCTGCTGGTGCTGCTTGGGCAGGTCGGCATCCTGATGGGGCTCTAGCTACGCAGGCTGCAATCCGGAACAGAAACAAGATTCACACGTTGCATCAACGGGAAAGATAGACGGTTTCAACATGGTAAAACTCTGTGTATTCGATCTTGACGGAACGCTCGTCAACACGCTCCACGATTTGACCGACAGCCTGAATTACGCGCTGGACGGCTTCGGCCTGCCGACGTTGAGCGAGTCTCGCGTTGCGGCCATCGTTGGGCACAGCGTGGAATACATGATCAAACATGCGCTGCCGGAGGGGAAGGGCGAATTATATCAGGGCGTGCTGGACGCGTTCATGTCGCGCTATCGCGACCATAACCTCGACCGCTCGCATCCGTACGACGGCATGATCGAAGCGGTGGAGCGCATCAAGGCCGCGGGGGTAACGGTTGCAATCGCCTCCAACAAGCCGCATGCGGACGCGGTGCGCGTTGCGGACCGGCTCTACCCGAAAGATCTGTTTTCGCTCGTGATCGGGCGAACGGACAAGTTCGCCATCAAGCCCGCGCCGGACTCGCTGCTGTTTGTGATGGACTTCCTTGGCGCAGCGCCGGAGGAGACCGTCTATGTCGGCGATTCGGATGTGGACGTCCTGTTTGCGCATAACGCCGGCATTCGCTGCGTCTCCGTCGACTGGGGGTTCCGCTCCACGGAGGAGATTCTCTCCGCCGGTGCAACCTGCATCACAAGCGATCCGCACAAGGTGCCGGAGCTGGTGCTGAACGATCCGGGAAAGGGAAGCACGTGCTGATCAACGTTTACGATTTTGACAACACGATCTATCGGGGCGACTCGAGCTTCGATTTTTTCCGCCACTGCGCGGTAAAATACCCGCGCGCGCTTCTGCCGGCACTTGCCGCCGCGCCCTGGATGCTCGGCGTTGCGCTCGGCCTCGCCGACAAGACGCGGGCAAAGCAGCGCTTCTACCGTTATCTAAGACAGGTACCGGATATTGCGCAGGAAGTGGAGCGCTTCTGGATGACGCACGATAAAAACCTCAAAAACTGGTATTTTGAGCTGCAGAAGCCGGATGATCTGGTGATATCCGCTTCGCCGGAGTTCCTGCTGGAACCCGTTGCGCGGCGGCTGAACCTGCGGCTGATTGCGTCCCGTGTGGATCCCGCGACAGGGCAGTATCAGGGAACAAACTGCCACGGGGAAGAGAAAGTGCGCCGCATGCGCGAGGCGTATCCCGAGGTGCAGATCGCGCGGTTTTTCTCCGACAGCATGAACGACCTGCCGCTGGCGCGTCTGGCAAAATCGGCATTTCTGGTGAAGGGCAACGAAATCGGCCCGTATCCAATCAAATAAGAACAGCTATCGAACACAACCGGACGGAAAGGGGTATCATACCATGAAAGTGATCGCAATCAACGGAAGCCCGCGCTTTGACGGCAATACGACGCTGGCGCTTAAGACCATGACCGATGAACTCGAAAAGCTCGGCATCGAAACCGAGACGATCCAGATCGGCAACCGGAGCATTCGCGGCTGTATCGCCTGCGGGCGCTGCGGAAAAAGTGAAGGACACTTCTGTGTGTTTGACGACGACTGCGTGAACGAAATATCCGCAAAAATGCGCGAGGCGGACGGGTTTATCCTCGGCAGCCCGACGTATTATGCGGCAATCGCGGGCACGATGAAATCGTTTTTGGACCGTGTTTTCTTTTCGAGCAGCAGATACTTCCGCCTGAAGGTGGCAACGAGCGTAGCTACCGTACGTCGCGCCGGTGGTGTGGACGTCATACACCAGCTCAACAACTACCTCAATCTCGCGCAGGTCGTGATACCGCCCTCGCAGTATTGGACGATGGCATACGGCATGGATAAAGGGGAAGTGGCAGGCGACGGGGAAGGAATGCAGACGTTCGTACACAACGCGCGCTCCATGGCCTGGCTGCTCAAGCTCATCGAATCCGGCAAAGACACGGTGGCCAAACCGGAGTTTGACAAGCGGGTCATGACGAATTTCATCCGATAACGGGTCGTATCGAAAAGCCGCGCTTTAAGCGCGGCTTTTTTGATTGCAGAGTTGCCCAGATGCTCCAAAAGATATATTTACGCGAATCCCACACAGTGCATAAAATTCCTGATACAATAGGAATATGCGTTTGAAATCGCGGTGTTTTGCGACATTTGCCGGATTCGGCGCAAAAGAACGGCGCTTTTATGCGTCAATAAAACAGGGTTATCTCTATTAGGAGGAACGATATGGAATCACCCATTCGGGTCAAAAGCGAAGTCGGCAAGCTCAAGCGCGTGCTGCTGCACCGACCGGGACAGGAACTCGAAAACCTGATGCCGCAGTATCTCTCGCGGCAGCTCTTCGAGGACATCCCGTATCTCGTGCATGCGCGCGAGGAGCACGACCAGTTCGCCGCAACGCTGCGCGAGTGCGGCGTTGAAGTCGTCTATTTGCTCGACCTTGTGGCCGAGGCGATCTCGCGCTCCGGCGCGCAGGAAGCGTTTGTGGACGACTTTATCTCGGAGATCGGCAACTCCGTGCGCGGCGCGGAAAAGACGGTGCGCAAATACCTGCTGGAGTTGCCCGTGGAACAGATGCTCAATGCGATGGTGCGCGGTGTGCGCAAGAGCGATCTCGGCAAGCGGGAGCGGCGGCACCTCGTGGATTATATCGACGATGCGTATCCATTCTTCGTCGACCCGATGCCGAACCTCTATTTCACGCGGGACGCGTTTTTTACACTCGACGGCGGTGTGTGCCTCTCGAGCATGGCAAACACCGTGCGCGCGCGTGAGACGCTGTTTGGACAATATCTCTTTACGAAACATCCCGTCTATCAAAAAACGGAGATTTTCCATGAGCGGAGCGACCCGTTTTCCATCGAGGGCGGGGATGTGCTCGTGCTCTCGCCGGAAGTGGTCGCCGTCGGCATTTCGCAGCGCACCGATCCCAACGCGGTGGAAGCGCTGGCAACCCGCATCATCGGCGAGGAGACGGGTATCCGGCGTGTGATCGCAATCGACATCCCGAAAACGCGGTCGTACATGCACCTCGACACGGTCATGACCATGGTCGATTACGACAAGTTTACAATCCATCCCTCGATTCTGCCGACGCTCAGGGTGTTTTCAATCGTGAAAAAAGGCGGAAAGATCTCCATTGAGCCTGAGAAGCGAAAGCTCGCCGAAACGTTGGCGGACGCGCTGCATCAGGACAAGGTCACCATGATCCACTGCGGCGGCGGCAGCGCGATCGACGCCGCGCGCGAACAATGGAACGACGGCACGAACACGCTCGCCGTCGCGCCCGGAGAAGTGATCGCGTTTTCGCGCAACTATGTGACAAACGGCATCCTGCGCGACAACGGCGTGATCGTGCACGAAATCCCCTCCGCGGAACTCTCGCGCGGGCGGGGCGGCCCGCGCTGCATGAGCATGCCGCTCTGGCGCGAGTAACCGGTCCGTCAAAATCGCGAAAGGGTTCATTTTCGGCTGTGGAGCACTGCAAAGCGGCAGATATTCAGAATATATTCCCGAAAGTGTCGATTTTCAGGCAGATTTTGTTGAAAGCAAAAAATAGATAAGGTATAATACCCGCAATACGTTTAAAATTACCGTGGGGCAGGATGCTATAATATAGAAAAGGCCGTGCGGGCAGAAACAGTTTTTTAACGGAGGAACAGCGTTATTATGGAAGAACGGTATCGTAACGACGTCGCGGTGCAGGTGCCGCGCGTATTACTGCCGAAACGAGGCACGGACTATTACAAGTGGGCCGTCGTCGCCTGCGACCAGTATACCTCGCAGCCGTCGTACTGGGAGGAAGCAAAGCGCATCGTCGGCAAAGCGCCCTCTACGCTGGAGCTCATCCTGCCGGAAGCCTATCTGGAAAAGCCCGGAGAAGACGAGCGAATCCAGAGCATCAAGGAGCATATGCGCTCCTATCTCGACACGGGTCTGTTGACGGAGAAGCCGCAGGGCTTCGTCCTCGTCAAGCGGACGGCCGGCGGGGTCGAACGCACCGGTTTGATGCTGGCGCTGGATCTGGAAGCATATGATTACACAAAAGGGTCCGAAACGCTGATTCGCGCGTCGGAGGGAACCATCGTGTCCCGCATTCCGCCGCGGCTGAGAATCCGCGAAGGCGCGCCCATCGAGCTGCCGCACATTCTCGTGCTGATCGATGATCCCGACCGCACGGTCATCGAACCGCTTGTTGAGAAACAGGCGCAGCTCAAGAAACTTTACGACACGGACCTCATGCTCGACGGCGGCCACATCACGGGCTACCTCGTGGACGGGGAAGATGATATACAGGGTGTGTTGCAGTCGCTTTCTCAGCTCAAGGACGAGACGCGCTTCCATGCCAAATACGGCGAACACGCGCCGATGCTCTTTGCCATGGGTGACGGCAACCACAGCTTTGCAACGGCGAAAGCCAACTGGGAAAAGATCAAGGAATCCGTCCCCGAGTCCGAGCGCGCGGATCACCCGGCGCGGTATGCGCTGGTCGAGGTGGAAAACGTGCACGACGAGGGCATCGTATTTGAGCCGATCCATCGCGTGCTGTTCGGCGCGAGCGGAAACCGCGCCATGGAGACCATACTCCGTCACCTGAAGGCGCAGAACGACGGATGCGCACGCGTGGAGCTCGGGCGCCTGCTGGGCGCGCAGAGCGGGGACACGCACATTCTGCCGTTTATCACGGGCGAAGTCGAGGGCGCGTTCGTTGTGAACTGTCCGAAACAGCAGCTCGCGGTCGGCACGCTGCAGGCGGCGCTGGACGAAACGGTCAAGGAGATCTGCGGCACGGAAGTGGATTATATCCACGGTGCGGACGTCGTGAAAGAACTCTCGAAAAAAGGCGGCGCGATCGGATTTTTGCTGCCCGCAATGAAAAAGAGCGAGTTTTTCTCGACCGTCGTCTATGACGGCGCATTGCCGAGAAAGACGTTCTCCATGGGTGAAGCAAACGAGAAGCGGTACTATATGGAATGCCGCTCGATTGAAAAGAAATAAGCGATATAGAACAGGGGAGATGCCAGTGGCGGTAAAAACGGTCAAATTCGGCGGAACAAGCCTTTGCTGCGCCGAGAACTTTACAAAAGTCAAAAACATCATCACGGCCGACAAGGCGAGAAAGTATGTGGTTCCCTCCGCGCCGGGCAAGCGCTTTCCTGGCGACGAGAAGATCACGGACCTGCTGTATCTTTGCCATGCGAAAAACGCGAACGGACTCTCGTTTGACGACACCTTCGAACAGATCGAAGAACGGTATATCGCCATCGAGACCGAACTGAACCTGAAGACGGATATCGCTTCGGAACTGGTCGCGATCAAGAAAAACATTATAGCCGGCGCGAGCGAGGACTATACCTCGAGCCGCGGCGAATACCTCAGCGGCCTGTTGCTGGCCGACTATCTCGGGTTTTCGTTCTTTGACGCGGCGGAGCTCGTCAGCTTCCATGCCGACGGCACCTATGACGACGAGACCACGCAAAAGTGGACGCAGAAGCTGGCGGACACGCCGAATGTTGTCGTGCCCGGTTTCTACGGGCGCAAACGCGACGGCAGCATCAAGACGTTTTCCCGCGGCGGCAGCGACATCACCGGCGCGATCGTCGCGCGCGCCGTGCAGGCGGACGTATACGAAAACTGGACCGACGTAAGCGGCTTCCTCATGGCCGACCCGCGCATCGTGGACAACCCCAAGGTCATCTCGGTCGTCACCTATTCCGAACTGCGCGAGCTGAGCTATATGGGCGCAACCGTGCTGCATGAGGACGCGATTTTTCCCGTGCGCCGCGCACAGATTCCAATCAACGTGCGCAACACGAACAAACCCGAAGACGAAGGGACAATGGTCATTCCGGACGCGTTCCTCAAGTATTATAAGCGCGAAGGCGTGCTGACGGGTGTTGCGGGACGAAAAGGCTTTACGGTCATCTCCGTCTACAAGGACAACATGCACAACGAGGTCGGCTTTGGCTACCGGCTGCTGCGCGTGCTGGAGCGCTATAACATCTCATTTGAGCATATTCCCAGCGGCATCGACACCATGAGCCTCGTGATTTCGGACGGAAAGCTCAAGGAGCACCTGGAACAGGTGCTGCGCGAGATCCAGCGCGACTGCGAGCCGCAGAGTATCGAAGTGCATTCCAACATGGCGCTGATCGCCACGGTTGGCAAGGGCATGATCCATACGCTCGGTGTTGCCGCGCGCATCTTCAACGCGCTGTATCAGGCGAAAGTCAACGTCCGCATGATCGACCAGGGCTCTTCGGAGATGAACATCATCGTCGGCATCGAAAACGACGATCTTGAGGCGGCCGTCCGCGCAATCTATCAAGCGTTTGCATAACGTGGAAACATGCGTTGCAAGCTCCCCGAAAGCGGGGAGCTTTTTTCGTTGCGTGTCAATCCCGCCGCGTTGACAAGGCAATCGAACCGGAATAGAATGAGATGGACGAAGAGATTACGAAAGCGAAGTGACCAAGTGTGTCTATCAAAGACGCGCGCACCGGCGTGCCTGTCGACTGGAGCGATCCGGAAGAGGCTTCTCTGCAGGCCAAAATAGACGTGTTGCGGAACATGGTTGCCAACAACCCCATGTCCTACTCGGAAAAAGAAGAGCTGGTCAAAAAGCATCTGTCCGGCGAGGCAAGCCGCGCGAGAGCGGAACAGGAAGCAAAGGCCAAAGCACCCACCCCGAAATGGAAAATATAATGTTTTTAGATGAATGCTGAAGAAAAGACTCTCTTGTAAAGGAGAGTCTTTTCTTTCAGGCGTTACCGGAGGGCTGCATCTTCCGCGGATAAGATACCGGAAGTTACGACAGAAAATGACGAAATCCCCGCAACAAAACACTTGTTCGACTTGTTACAGCTGTGCTAAAGTAGAAGAAAAGTATACGGGGGTTATCATGCGGTTTCGGTATCAATCTCTTGTTTTCGCACTCGTGTTAGCGATTGCCTTTTTCTTGAGTTCCTGTCAACACAGCGTGCCGGGCGCGCAACTGCCGCCGACGGCCGAACCGACAGCCGCTCCTACCGCTACGCCGACGCCTGAACCCACGCCGACGCCCGTACCGTCGCCAACGCCAACCATAACCCCGAAACAAGAGATCTATCCGATTACGTTCGGGTTGAGTAACAGTCTCAGCTACTGGAATGCATATTTTGCGCTTGCGCTGCACCCGGACGATTCGTGGTTTGCTTACACCACGCAGGAGCTCGATGCATCGAACGAAATGCCAAACGGGGTTTCGGATGCCGCGCGAGAAGAAGCATATCTCGATTATCTCACCGCCGGAAACGCGGTGCGGGATTATTACATTCATTCGCAGACCGGGCAATTGGAAATCGATATCAATGTCTTTGACTATACTTCCACAAAAGAGAGATATCCAGACGTTACGGACTATCATACATTCTATCAGAGCGTGGCGGGCGATATGCTGCTCGAGGGCGGCGCAATCCTCGAACAAAACGAGCTCACGAGCGTCGTTATCGCGGGGAAAACACGTTCCTGCTGGCGCTACAACTATATTTTTGATGGTTATACCACATACTGCGCGCATGTCATGCTGCAGGAGGGAGATTACCTGCTCTCCGTCTTTGCCTGCAGCATCGAGGCGGATTATGTGGACGAGCTGCTTGCCATGTTTCAGAATGTGCCGGACGCAACCGCGGAACACATGAAGCCAGGTACGTATATCGATGCGTTTCAAGTTGGCAGTACACTGGAACACGGATTTGAAAGCGGCTTCTTCGGCTTTGGCTTTCGTGTGCCGGACACATGGTATGCCTATGACAGCGCAAGGATCGACCTGCTGAACATGATGGAAACGGATCGCAGCGACCCGGACGCGTACAACCGGGAGTATATCGACCGGCTGAAAGAGGGCGAAACGTTATATGAGTATTGTACGTTTGAGACGGATTCGAACAGTTTGGCGTTGGTGTTTGCAGCGGACTTCTCCGCGCCCGGAGATGAGCCGCGCTCAGAGCTTTCGATGCTGAACATATATAAGGGAAATCTGTTCGACATGGATCACGATGGGACCGTCGATATACAGAACTTGCAGTTAACTGCCATAAACCTGCTTGGGGAAGAGCGTCTGATGTATCGTTTTGAGGGAAATGAAGTAGCGCTCAACGACAGCGGCGCGCTGCTGGCGCTGAAACACGGAACGACGTTTGAGATCATCCTGATCTCCTGCGAGAACGGGAAGAAACTCGACGCGATACTGGACGGGTTCTATACCGTGCCGCAAGTTCCGCAGGTATGATGCTGCGCGGGCGAAGCCGATCACTGCTTTGACGCATCCATTGTGAAATCAATCACCGGGAGGAACCATGCGATATCGATACCGAATTCTCACGGCGTTGCTGATAGCAAGCATCGTGTTTTCTATGATTTCCTGTAAGCGCAGCGCTTCAAACGCGCAGTTGAAGGCAACCTTAGCCCCTACAGCCGCGCCGACTGCCGCACCGACGCCCGAACCGACACCAACGCCGACACCCGAGCCTACGTCTACGCCGCGACCGACGCCGACCAGCGCACCGACACCGGAATTGACCAGCGATGCGTTCTACTCCGGAAGTATCATGGAAAGAGGATACCGGAGCGAATTTCTAGGATTCGACTTTCAGATTCCGGGAGAATGGTATATCTATGCACCGGAATCGTATGATGATATCAATCGAATCGATTTGGAAACGATGGACGAGGAAGCTGCCCGTAAAGAGTTGGTCAAGCGGTTGGAAAGAGGAACATCGGTCCTCGACTTCTATTCTGTGAGTAGGGATTACGGTTCGTATATAACCGTGTTCATCCATGATTTCTCGCTGTATGAAGTGACCGATCGATACGGAACTCAAAGCGCTCGAAGCCGTGGAAGAACTGGTGCTTTTAGGTGATGACGATCAAAAAAACACAAATATCGAGTATTTCTTGACGGAGATTGCGGGAAGGAACAGCCCGGTGTGCCGTTATGATACGACGCTTGGGGACGAATCGAGACAAGCGATGATCATCGTAGTTCAGCGCGGGTCGATGTTTGCGTTTGTACAGATGGTGGCGGAGGATGTTGAGGTCTTTCAGACCGTAATCGACTCATTAGATTTATTTGAGCCGCGCGCTCGTTACGTCCGCGATGTTGAGGGTATGACGTGAAGAAAAGCATACGGGGGTAACTATGCGATATCGATACCGAATTCTCACGGCGCTGCTGATAGCAAGTATCGTGTTTTCTATGATTTCCTGTAAGCGCAGCGCTTCAAACACGCAGTTGAAGGCAACCTTAGCCCCTACAGCCGCACCGACCGCCGCACCGACGCCCGAACCGACACCAACGCCGACACCCGAGCCTACGTCTACGCCGACGGATACGTCGGCGCCGACCGTCGCGCCCAAGACCGGCGTGGATCTCTTTGCAGTTGGCTCGGTGACCGACACGGGGTATTACAGCTCGTTTTTTGACTTCGGGTTCAAAATCCCGGAAGACTGGTTCGCTTATGATCGATTGACGATTGACAACATGAACAACTATCCGGCTGACTCGCAGGGTAAGACCACCATTGAACAACTCAAGGAAGGCGACGTCATACTGGAATATTTCGCCTACGAGAAAGACCTGATCCATATATTCTATGTGTTCGTTACGGATACGTCTTCTGTACACGATGTGGAAGTGACAGAGCTCGTTGCCTTGAGCACGATGTGCGACTGGCTGTTTGATTTTGACGGAGACGATATAATCGAGCTGGAACATATCGACCTGTCCGTGGAAAATATCCTCGGCAAAGACCGGTTGGTATTCCGCTATGACGACAGAGACGGCGAAACGGGTACGCTCGGCGCGGTGTTTGCTATGCAGCGCGGCACAACCTACGCGTTCATCCAGATTGCGAGCGTGGAGAAAGACGCGGTGGACGAACTCATCAGCAGGCTCTATCAGCCGGCGTAACGTAAAAAACACGCAGTTAAAAGGCGCTCCGTAAACGGAACGCCTTTTTCGCGATGCGATTTTTATTTCACAAACGAGGAGACCAGCTCCGTCAGAATGTCCACAACCTTTTCCATCGCCTGGACGGAGATGAACTCATACCGTCCGTGGAAGTTATACCCGCCGGTGCAGAGGTTGGGACAGGGAAGTCCCATATAGCTCAACCGTGCGCCGTCCGTTCCGCCGCGAATGGGCTCCAGGTGCGGCGCGATGCCGACGGATTCCATCGCGCGCTCGGCGGCGGCAACGATAAACTCCGGCACCTTGGATTTCATGTTGTAGTAGCTGTCGCTCATATCCAGAGAGACGGTACCCGCGCCGTATTTGTCGTTGAGAAACGCGCAGGCCTGCTCCATCAGCGCTTTCTTCCGGGCAAACTTGTCCGTGTCGTGGTCGCGCAGGATATACGACATGTCTGCGTGATCCACGCAGCCCTCCATCTTATCCAGATGGAAAAATCCCTCGTATCCTTCGGTGCAGGCGGGGTTTTCAAAGCGCGGCAGCAGATCGTGCAGCTCCATGGCGACCAGCAGCGCGTTGACCATGCGCCCTTTGGCGGAGCCTGTGTGCAGGCTCAACCCTTTGATATGAACCTCCGCGCCCGCCGCGTTGAAGCACTCATAGTTGATTTCACCAAGCCCGCCGCCGTCCACAGTATACCCGAATTCGGCGTTGAACGCGGCAACGTCGAACAGGTCTACGCCGCGGCCGACCTCCTCGTCGGGGGTGAACCCGATGCGGAGCGTGCCGTGCTCCGGTGCGTCGGGGGAAAGCAGCCGCTCGACCAGCGTCATGATCTCCGCAACGCCCGCCTTGTCGTCCGCGCCCAATAGCGTTGTGCCGTCTGAGCAGACGATCTCCTCGCCAATATGCTCCAGCAGCGCAGGTGAGTCCGCGGGCGAAAGCGTGTAACCGTTGCCCATGTCGATGTCGCCGCCGTCATAATTGGGTGTGAGAACGGGTTTCACGTTTGCGCCACTGACCGCGTCGGAGGTGTCCACATGCGCGAGCAGCCCGATCACGGGCGCCTTTTTGTCCGTGTTGGCGGGTATGCTTGCCGTCACGTAGCCGTGTTCGTCCATCTTCACGTCTGCCGCGCCGAGCGCAGTCAGCTCGCCCTTGAGCAGACGGCAAAGGTCGAGCTGCTTTTCCGTGCTGGGGATGCTTTCGGCCTGATGCTTGGACTGGGTGTCGATTTTTACATACCGCAGGAAGCGGGATTTAACGGATTCCATATCGATTGATTCTCCTGTTGTTTGATGTGTGCCATAGAGAGCATACCACGCGTTCCAGCGGATGGCAAGACGGACGGCGACGGCGCGAATGACAGCCGCCAAAATTCGGAAAAGGCGCTTCCCGTTTGGGAAACGCCTCTATGTCGGTTGGTCAAGTCCGATTCCGATTATATCCGAGAACGGAATAAGGGGAATGCGTTAACGGTTTCTGTGGTTCTGGAAACAGGTGCTGCAGTAGACGGGACGGTCGTTTCTGGGTTGGAACGGGATCTTGGTGGGTGCGCCGCATTCCGCGCAGATCGCATCGAACATTTCGCGCTCACCGCTACGGGATGTCTTCCGGCTGGCACGGCAGTCCTTGCAGCGGACGGGTTCGTTTTGGAATCCCTTCTCCGCATAAAACTCCTGTTCGCCTGCCGTAAAAACGAATTCCTTACCGCAATCCTTGCATACCAGTGTCTTGTCTTGGAACATTTGGCTTTTTTCCCCTTTTCGGTTTGAGAATTTCTGATATCCGAGTGCCGGCTGACCTGGTTTTTGCCCCCACACTCGCCAACTGGAAGTGTCGCTACCCGGCGTAATGCCTCTCACTCTGCCTCTCTCGAAATGCATGTTTAGATATGCTTCGGTTGGACTTACATCTAGACCGCACCATGCTCACGGAACTTTGCCCGCTTACGTGGATCGTTTTGCCTGCGACTGGCATCGATTTTCAACCACAGACCCGAAACGCGGATACCAAAACCATTATAAAGCAAATAATTGTAAAATTGCAAACACTTTTTTTGCAAATGGGGAACAGGACAATTGAGCAGATTCACCTGCAATAGTGCTATTTATGCGCATCCTCGTTGTGATTATACTGTGCGCGCGGGCCACCGACATATTTCGGCCGCGTCTTGGCGAGCACCAGCGAAGCCTCGCCGATACTGCGATGGTCGGTGTGCACGGGCACGACGACGGGACGCAGATGCATGCCGATGAGCGTGCCGCCGATATCCATGCCGAGCGCGGCTCTGCCGCCGACGTTTTCCACCATCACCCGGTCAGGGATGCGCGCATATGCTTCGGTCGCAAACGCGCCGCCCGCGTGCAGCCAGGGTCGTACCCAGACCTCCTGCAGGCCGTAGCGTTCCATGCAGGCGCGGCTCGTGCAGAGGGCGCGGTTAATATGCTCGCAGCCCTGCACGGCGAGAAACAGCCCGGCAGCCGTGACCTTTGGTAAAATTGCGTCCATGACGGCTTTAGCCGCTTCCTCGCTGGAAGCGGTGCCGATGCGCTTGCCGATGATTTCACTCGTCGAGCAGCCCACGAGGAAGATATCTCCCTCGCGATAGATCGCACTGGCGAGCAGTATGTCGACGGCCTCTGCCGCCTGACGGGTCAGTTCACTGTAATCCACCTGTAAAACACTCCTTTGAAACCTGACGGAATTGCGTCCGCATCCAATTGCGAACTGACCGTCTACAGAAACACAGTATAGCACAAATCACGCGGTTTGATTGCGATTTTTTCACGCGGACCGGTGCCGGGAAGTGTGCTATACTGGTCGCATGGACTGGATTGTGCCCTTAACAAACTGGTATCTGCAGAACGCGCGGGATCTGCCCTGGCGCAGAACGCGCGACGCCTACGCCGTCTGGATCAGCGAAATCATGCTGCAGCAGACGCGCGTTGCCGCCGTCGTGCCGTATTACGAGCGTTTTTTGCGCGAGCTGCCGGATGTGCCCGCGCTGGCTGCCGTCGACGACGACCGACTGCACAAGCTCTGGGAAGGCTTAGGCTACTACAGCCGCGCGAGAAACCTCAAGCGCGCCGCGAACGAGATTATAACACGTTGCGGCGGCAGCATGCCGAAGCGTTACGAGGAGCTGTTGACCCTGCCCGGCATCGGGGAATATACCGCGGGCGCGATCGCGTCCATCGCGTTTGACGAGGCGGTGCCCGCCGTGGACGGAAACGTGCTGCGCGTCTGGGCGCGACTCTTTGCGCTGGAGCAGGATATCCGCGACCCCGCGTTCAAAAAAGAAGTACGCGCTGCGCTGCTGCCGCTGATTCCGAAAGACGAACCGGGGGCATTCAACGCCGCGCTGATGGAGCTCGGCGCGACGATCTGCCTGCCGAGCGGCGCGCCGAAGTGCGAACTTTGCCCCGTTCGTCCGTGGTGTGCAGCGCTCAGGCAAAATCGCACCGCGGAACTGCCCGTAATCTCACGCAAAAAGCAGCGGCGAATCGAGCGGAAAACGGTGTTTGCGCTCCTGTCGGATCAGGGTTTGCTTGGGTTCAAAAGACCTGAAAGCGGCCTGCTCGCGGGGCTTTGGCAACTGCCGGAGGCGGCGGGCGAGCTCTCGGATGCAGAGGCGGCAAACTGGATTGGCGAGCGGGGTATCCTGCCCGTCGGCGAGCTGCGATTTTATGAGCGAAAGCATATCTTCACGCATATCGAGTGGCACATGCGCGTGTGCTTTGCGCGGGTCTCGGCGGAAACATTGCCGGAGGGATGGGTTGTCCTTGACGAATCCCACGCGCTGCCGACGGCGTACAAAATCTGCATATAAAAACAGCGGCTTGAGCCGCTGCTTTTTTATTTTCGTCAGTAGATCGGCCTTCGTCCTTCCATCGCCTTGGCCAGCGTGACCTCGTCGGTATACTCGAGATTGCCGCCGATTGGAATACCGTGCGCAATGCGCGAGCAGCTCACGCCCATTGGCTTGAGCAACCGCGCGATATAGGAAGCTGTCGCCTCGCCCTCCACATCCGGATTGGTTGCGATGATGACTTCCTTCACGTCGCCCGCCTTCACGCGCTCAACCAGCTCGTTGATGCGGATGTCGTTGGGGCCTACGCCGTCCACGGGCGAGAGAACGCCGTGCAGCACATGGTATTTGCCATGAAATTCGCGCGTGCGCTCCATGGCGACGACGTCCTTTGCGTCGCAGACAACGCAGAGCACCGTGCCGTCACGCGCGGTATCCGCGCAGATGGCGCACGGGCTGACGTCCGTATACGTGCCGCAGACGGGGCAATCGACGACCTTTTCGCGCGCGGCAACGATGGCGGAGGCAAGTTCCTGCGCCTGCGCCGCGGGCATGTCCAGAATATGGTACGCGAGCCGCTGCGCGGTCTTCTGCCCGATGCCGGGCAGGCGCGAGAGCTGCGTCACAAGGCGTGCGATGGGTTCGATGGTGAGCATAATTACATGCCGAGCCCGAGGCCGCCGGTGATCTTGTTGATTTCGTCCTCAATGGTCTTGGTCGCCGTACGGAGCGCTTCGTTGACGGCGGAGAGCACGAGGTCCTGCAGCATCTCGACGTCGTCGGGATCGACGCAGGCGGGATTGATGACGATGGCGCGGATCTCCTTGCCGCCGCTGACTGTGACGGTGACCATGCCGCCGCCGCTGCTGGCGGAAAACTCGCGTTCGTTCAGCTCGGCCTGCGCGCGCTGCACGTCCTGCTGCATCTTCTGTGCTTTCATCATGAGCTGCTGCATACTGCCGCCGCCCAGTCCTCCGGGGAATCCTCCCTTTGCCATAAAAAAATACCTCCTGATTTGGTTGCTGTTAGAAGTTACTCTATCTGCCGCTGAAGCGGCGCTGGTTATTCGATGGTGAGTTTATCGCCGAAGAGTTCCTTTGCAAGCGCCTCGGCGCTCTCGCTGACCGGCGGCGGAGTCTTCGTCGTGGTGACGATGAGCTTTGCTTCGGGTTTGATCGCCTGGAGCGCGCGCTGGGTCGCCTCAAAGTTGACCGGCGCGGACAGGTTTTTCTGCTTCGTCTGCTGGTTTTCGGAGAAGCCGACGGTGAGCGTATTATACTCAAATCGCAGGGCGACGGCGTCCCGCGCCAGCGCCTGAACGAACATATTCGGGACGTTGTCGATGGTTTTGCGCCAGATGACGGCCGCGTCGTCGGAGTCGATGGCTTGCGGCTCCGGCTTCTGAACAGACGCGGGCTTCGGTTTTGGCTCTTCTTTCTTCGGCGCGGCGGCTGCGGGCGAGACGGGCGTCTGAGCCGGCGGCTCTTCTTTTTTTGCCGCCGGTTCGGGTTCTGTGCGCGGCTTCGGCGCTGGTTGCGGTGCGCTCTGCGGCTTTGGCTCAGGTTGCGATGCAGCGGGGATACCCTGCTTGAGCTGCGCTTCCAACCGGTCGAGCCTGGCTTCGATATTCGCCAGGGAAACCGAGTCCTCCGGGCGGCAGATATGGATCAGCGCGCTTTCGAGCAGTGCGCGCGGGGACGGCAGATAGCGCATGTCGTTCTGCGCGGCCATCATCCGATCGAGCGCGAGCTGCAGCCGCGCGGCTGAGGCGGGCTTCGCCTGCTCTAGATAGCGCGTCATCACGTCCTCGGTGCAGTCGAGCAGGTCCTCGCACCGGCCGCAGGTTTTTGCCAGCAGCAGCGCGCGAAAATGCGCCGAGAGGTCGGCGGCGAACACGGAAAGGTCACGCCCGTTTTGCACGATGGTGTCGAGCATCTTTAATGCGGCGGTCGCGTCGGAGCCGAGCAGTGCGTCTGTCAGGTCGAAGAGGAACGCGTCCTCCATGCTGCCGAGCACGTCGTAAACGTCCCGCGTGGTCACCTGATCTCCGCAGAACGCAAGGCATTGGTCGGCAAGCGAGAGCGCGTCGCGCATGCCGCCCTGCGCCGCGCGCGCAATCAGCGCGAGGCCGTTATCCTCGATGGCGGCTCCCGCAAGCGAGAGCACGTTTTTCAACGTTTGCTTGATGTCTGAAACCGACAGGCGGTGAAAATCGAACCGCTGGCAGCGGGAGATGATGGTTGCGGGAAGCTTTTGCGGCTCCGTTGTGGCGAGGATGAAGAGGATATGTTCCGGCGGCTCCTCGAGCGTTTTTAATAGCGCGTTGAACGCCGGGCCGGAGAGCATGTGTACCTCGTCGATGATATACACGCGGCGACGGAGCCTGAGCGGCGCGTATTGCGCGTTTTCAATCAGGTCGCGCACGTCGTTGACGCTGTTGTTGCTCGCCGCGTCGATCTCGGTGATATCCGCCGCGTTTTCGGATGCGGTCGTTAGGCAGGCTTCGCATTTGCCGCAGGGTTCGCCGCTCTCCGGAGAGAGGCAGTTGACCGCGCGCGCAAGGATGCGCGCAGAGGTGGTTTTACCCGTACCGCGCGTGCCGCAGAAGAGATAAGCGTGCGCAGGGCGATCGGACGCCACCTGATTTTTCAGCGTGGTCGTGATGTGCTCCTGCCCGATTACCTCGGCAAAGCGTACGGGACGGTATTGGCGATACAACGCGCGGTAGGCCATGGATTCTCTGTTTCCTCGTTCGTTTGATTCAACCATCATGATACCATATTTTGTAGACGAGCAAAAGAAGGAATCACAAGCGATATCCACTCGAAGCATCGCTCGCGTGTTCACGCTTTCTTTCGTTGACCGGACACCGCTGTTGGGTTAAAATGAATACCGTGAAACAGATGAGTAAAAACCTGAAATACATCCCACGTCGCAAGCCGAATCTGGATGCGACGCGCTTCGGCCCGCTGCTGAAACTGGCGGGTGCGATCGTGCTGCTGGCGGCTGTCGTGCTGCTGGTGGTGCTTGTCGTTATACCATCGGTCAAGGCAAGGCTGGACAGCGGCGCGACGCTGTTTGGCAGCACGCCCGCGGTAACGAGTGTAAAGGAGACCGCCGCGCCGCAAAACCCGGTTGTGATCAACGAGGTAAAAACCGTGCAGTTCGGCGAAGGCTACGGTCTTCCCGCCGCTGTGGTCGATCCGAGTGTGTTCGGCGGCGAGATCCTCTTTGCGACCGGAGCGGGCGAGGACGCCTGCGACCGGCTCGTGCGGCTCAACCCCGAAACCGGCACGTATGTCAACATCGAAATCCCGCTCGTCAACGACACCATCCGTTATCCGGTCGAAGACGCGAATATCATTCTCTATGCCGACTGCAAGACGGACGGCGGCGGCAGCATCGTCCGCCTCGATAAGTCAACGGGTGAAACCGCCGCACTTGCCGAGTTTGTAATGGAAGCGCCGAAGCTCTCGCTGGAATCGCCGTATGCGGTCTGGACGGAGCGCACGGACGAGTCCATCGCGAAACTGACCGTCTGCGAAGCGGCGACGGGCGAACTGCTCACGCTCGCCGTGTTCCGGGATTCGCCCTATGCCGAGAGCGACCCGTCGATCAAAAGCGGACAGGTCATCTATGCGGACGAAGACGCGACCATTCCCGGTTCGAGTCTGATTCGCACCGTGCTTTTAAGCGACAACAGCCGCTGGGACTATGCGGCGGAGAACTATGTGCACGATCCGAAATCGGCGGGCGACCGCTGGGCGTTTCTCAGCGGAAATCACGACGGCGAGAGCGACCTGTATGTCAGCGTCGGCGGCGAGGCGGCGCGGCGCGTGGCGGTCGGGGTCGTGGACTTCGACATCACGCCGAGCTGCGTTGTGTTCAGCCGGGACGAATCGGTATATGCATACGTCTTTTCGGAAGACAGGACGTATGTCATCAGCGAAACGGGGACCAACGCGCAGTTCGTCATGGCGGGCGGGGATTATGCCCTCTGGCGCGATATGACGGACCCAGAGGTACCGCTCTGGAAATACATGAAGGTGGTTGGCTGATATGGCGGCGAAAGATCGCGTCACGTTCATCTGCGGCGAGTGCGGCTACGAGTCTGCCAAGTGGATGGGTAAGTGCCCGCAGTGCGACAGCTGGAACACGATGACGGAGTTTTCGCAGGTCAAGACCAAGAGCAGCGCGCCCGCCGGTTCCGCCGTATCACAGAAGCTGAGCCGGGTTGTGCCGCTTCCGCAAAAGCGCATCTCCGCGGGCATGGGCGAACTCAACCGCGTGCTCGGCGGGGGGCTCATCAGCGGCATGGTGGTGCTGCTCGGCGGCGATCCGGGCATCGGAAAATCGACGCTGCTGCTGCAGGCCGCGGATACGCTCGCAGGTGAAGGCGTCGTGCTGTATGTATCCGGCGAGGAAAGCGCATCCCAGATCAAGCTGCGCGCCGACCGGCTCGGCATGAAAAACGATATCGACATCCTTTGCGAGACCGATCTCGATCAGATTCTCGACGAGGCGGGCAGTACGCACTGCGCCGTGCTGATCGTGGATTCGATTCAGACGATCTATTCCGAGGAGAGCAACGGCGCGCCCGCGAGCGTGAGCCAGGTACGCGCGGCGACCGCGCGGCTAACGCGCTATGCCAAGGAGACGGGCGTGATCGTGCTCATTGTAGGGCACGTGACCAAGGACGGCAACATCGCCGGCCCGCGTGTGCTGGAGCACATCGTGGACACGGTGCTGTATTTTGAGGGCGACCGGCACGAGGGCTTGCGGTTGCTGCGCGCGGTGAAGAATCGCTTCGGCTCAACCAACGAGGTCGGCGTGTTCGAGATGAGCGACGTCGGCATGCGCGAGGTTGGCGATCCTTCCAGGCTGTTCCTCTCGGGCGAAAACGCGCCCGGCTGCTGCGTCACCTGCGCGATGGAGGGATCGCGGCCCATTCTTGCAGAGGTGCAGTCGCTCTTGACCGACAACGCGTTTGGCAACCCGCGCCGCACGAGTGCGGGCGTGGACACGGGCAGATTGAGCCTGCTGCTCGCGGTTCTGGAGAAGAAGGCGCATCTGCGGCTCTCGACGAAGGACGTTTACCTCAACGTGGTCGGCGGGCTGCGGCTGGACGAACGCAGCACCGATCTTGCGGTAGCGCTCTGCGTTGCCTCCGCGCTGATGGATCTGCCGCTGCCGCCGCGCACCGCAGCGCTCGGCGAGGTGGGGCTAACGGGCGAGGTACGCTCATTAAGCCGAATCGAAACGCGGCTCAACGAGTGCGTTCGCTTGGGCTACGATACCGTGTTGCTGCCAAAATCCGCCAAGACGCCGAAGATCGAGGGGCTCAAGACCGTGCCCGTCGCAACGGTCGGCCAGGCGATCGCCTATTGCTACGAAAAGAAACCTGTGGTATAATCCGTCTTGCGCGTTTTCCGGTTTTTTCAGGATTCTGCGCAGCAAGATACAGAAAATTCTATATGTGCCCGTAGCTCAGCTGGATAGAGTATCAGACTCCGACTCCGGTGGTCGCAGGCACGAAAAAGACAACAAAATACATGTGCCCGTAGCCCAGCTGGATAGAGCGACAGACTCCGACTCTGTAGGTCGCACGTTCGAATCGTGTCGGGCACGCCAAAAACCCCCTAATTAGGCGACTTTTTAGGGGGTTCTGTTTTAGCTCGTTTTCCAAAACGTGCGACAATGCGACAAATTTGGGTGAAGTGTTTTTCAGGGTGAAATGAAGGCGGCTCGTATAGGGGTTGCTGAGTCGGTCTTTTGCGTCATTTGACGCACATTTGACGCACGAGGGGGATCAAAAATTAGTATTTTCTTAAAAATTATAACAGCCCACACATAGGAAGTGAATTTATCCGCATTAATAGAAACCCTTGAGCGGTAAAAAATTACTCGTTGGATGCTCTAAGTGAACCGTGGTGAAAAGAGTATTTAACCAATTATAGATTATCTACTTCGCAACCAGATCTTTGAAGTTTTGATACTGAATGATTCCACCGTATGGCTCTATTATGTAGCGAAGATAGATTCCGCTGGTAAATGCCACCACTTTTGTATCCAGGTGTACAGCAAACGGGAGATGAACCGGACGTCCAGTTTTCGCGTCATATGCGAATGTACGCGGAACATTTTTGTCGTTAATTTCATCACCGCCGATATAGGTGTATCCATTCGTTTTCAGCAGGTGCATCAATTCCAGAATCTCCGCATCGTTGGCACATTGAACAAGTTTGATTTTTGAATTTTTTCTCATTTCCATTTCTCTCCTGTTTAATATTCCACAAGAGTGAAAAGAAAAAGCCCATCGTTACCGATGGACGTACAGCACCATCGGTCAAGCTTTAGCACCTTTCCTTATGGCAGGTTGCTGTGTGGTCAACGAGCTTGTCTCTCGCACACTCTTTATGGTGAAATTACTATATCAAATTATTCAGATATTGGCAAGTTGAATGCAACGCCTTCATTCGAAGTCATACATTACCAGTCGATTGCAATGGAAGCACCATTTTCCGTTTACGGCTTGAAATCACAGGAAATATACTTGTGTTTCCACTTCTGGCCTGTTTCATCGAACGCTTCTGTGAATGAGTAATCATGACACAAGTCGTCCGCAATCTCAAGAATAATTTCCTTAGCTTCAAGGAGTTCGATATATTTAACCGGTATAGCTTTAAGGCCAAGATGCGCTCCGAGTATGTTGCCTGTCACGGAGCCGGTCGAATCGCTGTCTCCGCTGTGATTGACAGCAGCGATAATCGCCTGATCGAAATCATTCTGGTACTTCAGCGAGCAATAGATTGCAATCGCCATTGTCTCCTCTGCAACCCAGCCGACGCCGAGTTCTGTGATTGCCTCGATATCTTTCTTATCACTTGATGAAAGATCAATTGCTTTTTCGATCAGCTTGATGAATTCATCCATGTGTTCTGCACCAGGAAACAATCTTTTCACAGCGGACATCGCATCCATAACAGCGATATGCAATTCGATATCTTCGCTGTGAGAGATCAAGTTTATGATATGTACGAGCATTGCTGCGGGGATATACACCAACTCATGGCCATGGGTCAGGGCAGCTGCCTGTGCCCCTATCATATCGATTTCATCGGAAGAACAACGCTCGTGTAAGTATAATCCGATCGGAGCGACTCTCATAACGCCTCCGCAGCCTTTACGCTGATTGATTGGATTTGCTATTGTTCCCGAAATGCCGCTTTGCAACGCATTAATACAAGTGACCCCAGGAGCTCTGCTGTGCCGGAGCTCCGGAATATGGATCAGCCAGGAATCATAATGACCGTCTGGCTGGTAAGATCCAGGCCTTTGCGTATTCAACCAGTCCTGATAACAGAGAGCAATATAGTCCGGGTACGAGCGGCCTGTGTCGTTAATAGCCATCTGCGCTGTTCCAAGCAGGAGACCGTTGGCGGTAAACAATGTCATTTGCGTGTCGTCTGATATCTCCGCTTTTCCATCAGTGAGTTCATATTCAGTGATGCCTTTGTTCCCATAGCGTCGAAATATCTGGTTATATTGAAGAAACTCAACAGGATAACCCAGAGCATCTCCGGCTGCGCCGCCCAGCAAACACCCGTGGTACTTATCGATATCTTTCATGATGGCCTCCTTACCTCATAAATTGATCCTGCGTGATCCTGCAATCCGACTCTTCAGACGATGCTAGTACCTTTTATCCTAAATCATCTAAGACTCGTACAGCTCAATCAGACGATCTGCAGCAGCACTAGCTCGCTGCAAGCGTTCTTCCAGCGGTTCCTTTGCATATCCGCTGATTTCAAGGGTGATCGATCCTTTATAAGCCGTCTTTGCCAATGTTTTCATTTCAGCTTCCCAGTTGATTGTGCCCTGAAACGGGATTAGATGAAGATCCTGATATCCGTCATTGTCGTGCAGGTGAACCGCGGAGATCCGGTCGGAATAGCGCGACAGAAGCGAGTTGTCCCGTGTATAGCAATGGTTATGGCCGATATCATAGCACATGCCAGCTCTGGCGGGACTCTCTGATTCAAAAATCGCTTGAAGAGGTTCCAATGTATGGAGATTCTCAAAAGCAAGCCTGACGTTTGCGTCCAGCGCGGTTTCGATCAGGGAGTGAATCCGGTTGAGACCGATCTGTGATACAGGCGGGGGATTGTTGTTTGCGGAATGGATCACCAGCACCGGAATGGAGCGTTCTGCAGCCTGGATGATATCCTTACGAAGCAGGGATGCGATCTCTTCTCCCGTAATACTATCCAGCCAGATTTTATTTACGCTTTTAAACGGCAGGTGTACATTCTCGATCTCAAGGCCGATATGATGCGCTAGATCGATATAATTGTCGCTACGATCCTCCACATCGTACCAGTTAGTCCAATCCAGCATGATCGAATGAAACCCTGCTTCGCGAATCGATTTCAATAGCCGATCAGTCGGGATCTGGTAACCAAGCCAGGTAAAAACGCCTTTTTGCATTATGGTTCCCTCGCGTATCCTTATCTCACTTTAGTCCAACATACCTGTATAAAACACTTTTTCAGCACCCATCTCAATCAATTCATTTTGCATTTCATACGAGAACATTGAGAAAACTGAACTGCTCTCTCCGAATTCCCCGGCGCTTACCTTGTATGCCCGTCCGCCATACTCGAAAACGAACCCTGCGTATTTTTCATAGTAGCGCGGCTCCGACTCGGATTCCTGAAATTTCTTTGCCCACTTATCCCGAAATTCGAGTAACTGTTTCGGGGTATCCGGATCATTGAAATTATATACCTTGTCGGCCTTCCAAGACCAATCATATCCGATTCTGCTGCCCATTGAAATAAGATCTCCTTTCATTTTTAATTTATATGCCAATATTCATCTGAAAACCATATTCATCTCAATTATCTGCGAACAGCTGCTGTACTAATCTTTTGTATTCCAGATAAGCAGGCGCCTCACCCAGAGCAGACATTCCATCTGCAAGGCTCGAATAATACCATTTTTGATCCGCATATCCGCGGTTGAAACGATTCCAGAGCGCATCGCCGATTTCCGCATAATCTACAGCAATACTCCGCAGGTTCGCCAGCTTATCGGAAAGCAGGAGCAGCATCTCGTCCATGGACATCACGGCAAGCCTGTCGATGGAGTGCTGACGATTCCCTTGCCAATCGAGATTTGTATCCTTGGTCATACCTTTCACAAGCTCCGTAACAGAAGACCCAAATACATATTCCAGATCTTGCTCAGTCGTTGGGGTATCTTCTAGCGTATCATGGAGAAGTGCTGCAGCAATCAATGTTTCGGATGCTCCTGCTTGGCTAAGGATCAGCGCTGCCTCCATCGGGTGTGCGATGTAGGGAATATCAGTGCCTTTCCGAACCTGGTCACTGTGAGCCTTTGAGGCGAACTTCAATGCTTTGTGAATCAGATTTGTATCTTCCATAAAATCCTCCTTTTCCATGCGATTCCGATTATTCCGGTTTCCTTTTGCTTCTTGCCTGATGATCCCTTTCGATTTCCTGTTTCCATTCAGCTTCAATCGGGTTGCCTGCACGTACATGACTGATCGTTTTACTCAAGACGCTGTAGTTCAACTGTGTTCCATCACCGTCCGGGCAATAATTGACTGCGCGGTCATGCCTGATTCCAAAATGAGAAGCAGTTTCGATCGCATCGATATTTGCACCGAGGAACAGAAATTCCCAGCCGTATTGATTTTGCTCGTGTTCAACCATTTTCTTGACATGATCGAAGCGGTATTCACGGCTGGAGTTCTCCATCCCGTCTGTGATAATCACAAACAGGACCTTGCTTGCCTGCTCCGGTTCTGCGGTGTGTTTCTGGACATTGACGGTTTTGTCGATTGTCCTCCCGATTGCATCCAGCAGCGCTGTACTTCCTCGAACGAAGTACTCGCTGTCGGTGATGGGGGATACGCCTTTAAGCGGCAATCTGTCATGGAGCAGTTCGTATTTGTCATCGAAGAGTACGGTCGTTACAATGCATTCTCCGGGTTCTTTGCGCTGTTTCTCCAGAAGCGCGTTGAACCCGCCGATGGTGTCGCTTTCCAGCCCGCTCATTGAGCCGGAACGATCAAGGATAAATACCAATTCTGTCAGATCTTTTTTCATTTTGGTTGCCTCCTTTTCTTTACAGGAAAAGAATATCAATTCGCTGGAAGAAAAAGGTCGCCTGACAGGCGACAATTTTTAGAGATTCGAAATTTTGAAGCATTTACTCATTCTGACTTCTTCTTTGCTACGATATGTCAAATAATTCGGAGGGATAGAAACGTCCATTCAAGTTGAATCGTCTCTCAGTGAACTGCTTACCCGCCCAGCAAGCTTTCTTCAAACCTGAAAAGCGCCTCATTGATTTCGAAAATATTATACTTGTCATTTTCAATGAAATATTGGACGATCAGATCGAATTTACTGGCCGACGACATAGCATATCCCGCTCGTGCGAGAAGATCTTTCGTTTGGTCGAGATTCAGTTCCAGAGCAATAGCTAAGGCCAGTGCTGAGTTTTTACTGGGCTTGTATTGCAGATTGCTCCTGATCTTGGAAAACAGCCTGCGGTCAATATTCGCCCTCTGGTATACATCAGGATCGGCATACCCTTTTTCATCGATCAAGCGCAACAGCATTTCCGTGAACGTTTCTGCAACTTGATTGATTACGTGCTCAAGATCACCTTTGGAAGGCGCAGGCATCATCGCATTCGCAACCATAGTCTGCTGCAGCGACCAACGCCTCTCTTCTTCTGCACTTGGACTCGTTATCCAGTGCGATTTTACAAAGTTATCATTGATATATGAGTGAATCGTCTTGAACAATCGCTTGCTCAAGTGATAGGATTCTGACGAATATACGACCAGAAAGACATCCATATCATTCTTCAGCAGGAATGAACCGATTGAGGATATGGCGACAGACAGCGCTTCATCTTTGGGATATCCAAATGCACCAGATGAGATCAGCGGGAATGCTATTGATTCCAAATGAAGTTCTTTCGCGAGCTCGAGTGAGTTGATATAGCATGAACGCAGATTGGCTTCCTCTCCATGTTTCCCATCCTGCCACACTGGGCCAACAGTATGGATAATGTGCTTTGCAGGCAACATGTATCCGCTGGTGATAACAGCCTGACCAACATCGCATCGCCCGATGCGTTCGCATTCTTCCTGTAACTGCTTGGCGCCAGCGGCATTGAAAATCGCGCCGCAGACACCGCCACCCTGAACCAGCTTGACATTGGCGGCATTGACGATGGCGTCGACATGCATAGTGGTGATATCGTTTCGGATAATTTGAAGTGGCATATATTACCTTCCTAGCCATATTTATCTTGAGAATTACTGGGCAGTCCACTTTTGACGCACAAGGGGACTTATCTACATAGGTAGCCCTTGCCGTGATTACAAGCAGTAGCCTTAACATCCAATCAAAACACGGTCAGTGTTCGATCTCGAATTATTCAATTTCACCGACGCTTTGGGCGTTTAACCGCGCTGACGATCAGTTATCATATGAAATAAAAGGGAACATCTGAAAATCCTCGTTCAAACGTTCAATCCATCTTTCTAATTCATCATCGGTCATGTTGTCCCATGATGATTCAACACCACAATACTTTCGATAAAACCGCATTACGCAAATCGCTTTCTATTTGAAAGAACTCCGCAGTGCCGCTCCAAGCATATAAATCATATAAGCAGAAAAATGGGGCAGTAATTGTCTCTGGTAAAACATCTAATCCTGCGAATACATCGTTCAAATCATTTGACTGGTTCCCGTGTGCTTCTTCAATTTCTTTTGCTAAATGCTCTAAATCAGTTCCCTCTAAATCATCAATGTTTAGCGTTTTGTTCCTAACTTTCTGAAGAATGGGTTTCCATTGTTCACATGAAATTGGGCTAAGAATAATCGCTGGCCAATTACCAAAAGCACCAAGCACTGTTCCAGCTCCTGCTGAAGTGATGTAGTCAAATTCAAGGCCCATGTCCATAGTGGAAGTCGTTGCTTTAGCACAAAAAGTTTTTGAATGCACCCTCTACAGCATTTCTTTTCTGTTCATAAATTATCCCTCATGAGCATGCGAATTTTCTATCGCTTTCTTACTACAAAATCTATCGTATGTTTTTGGTAGTTGTATTTTAAAGTATTCGACTCCTGAATGCTGATAACTTCCCACGCAGAAAAAAGGGTTTTGATATCATCGATCGAAAAATAACGACGATTACATCCATTGGTGAAATAAAAGTTGGGTTCAATCTCAATGTCATCTTTAAGCGGAGCATAATCTTTCAATGAGTTCACGCATGCAATAAGCATCCCCTGCTTTCGAAGAACCCTGCTAATTTCATTTGCAATTCGCTTAGTGACTTCATAAGAGAAATAGTGAATGCTTAGATTGGCCACTGTAGTGTCAAAACAATCTGATTCAAAAGGGAATTTATTTGTCATATCAAAACGAATCGCTCTTAGAAATGGTAATCGTTTTGAGACGATATCAAGTGCATCTTTACTAAAATCTGATGCGATGACATCGACACTGTGATTGTATAGCCACTCGGCATCCACTCCGATTCCACATCCAAGATCCAAAGCTATTGACCCCGGCGCAATTAAGTGTCCATAATTCTCAATCCAACATTCATACTTAGTTGCTGAAGGTGTCTTTCTGGTATAGTATTCATTCCAGTAATTTTCAAAATTATTCATATTTTCTCGCGCAACACTTTAATCCTCTCTTCAATTTGCGTAACCTCATTTTCGATTATAGAAAGTAGATCATTTGGATGTATGTATCTTGAATATTCTGCGCTATCGCTGATTAGGGTTTTTTCATGTACCATCTTGATTAATGTGTAATGCGTTGACGCGTCAGAAAGTTTCTTTCTCACATCATCATTAGTAACTAATGAAGCTTCCCCTAATATCAAACAATCTAATTTCGCATCGTTTCTGAGTATCTGCTCTAGAAACAGCGTGTCTGGCGGATCGAATGTTTTACCCTGAAGCAAGTATGTAAGTGTCCTAAAATTTGAGTCTTCCTCCTTTTGCTTTAACGCAAATATATTATAAATATTTGTGTTCTGTCTGCTCAATAAAAGAAATGGGTAGTAAAAATTATTAAGTTGTTTTTTTAGGGCTTCAATTTCTTTAATCCGCGATTCTTTTCTGATTCCTTTGATCTGCGCTTTATATGAGAAAGCTATAGAAAAAATCGCAATCGCAGTAGTTAAAATCAAGGGAAGCCATTCTTTTAGAAATGCAGGAATACTATTCATTCTTTTTATCTCCTATCATGCTCCTATCATGTTTGATTGATGCTAGGCGAAAGCATCCGTACCGACATCCACAAATCTCGAGAGCGGGTCAAGGCTGTGGTGCTTTACGATTCGTTTTCTTCATCGGATCCCACATATGATCATAGCCATTGATTTTGGCCCACTCATATATATTGCGTATTGTCTGATCGCGGTAGCTTTGCATTTCCAGAGTTTTGTCAGCCGCTAATAATCTTTTGTTTCGAGTCTCCAATAAATCCAAATATCTATCATCAGGTAGCTTGTCATTTTTCGCCCTGTTACAGCTATAGCAAGACAATACTAAATTCCATAGGTTGTCTTCTTTTAAAAAAGACCAAGGAATAAAATGATCAACATCCGTAGTCTTCGGGTCTAGTTTTCTACCACAATAAAAACAGCAAGTATACTCAAACTCATCAAACAGAATATGCCTGTATACCGAGAGATTGTTACGTTTTGTGCTCTCATCTATCATTTTCAGTAAATGAACAGTAGGTGAATCCGCATTGATTTTTTCCAGGAAGCAGGCCCACTCATAGTAATTCAATTTTTCAATAAGCACTTTATGCTTGCACACGAATTTGTGCATTTTAGGATTAATGCTAAGCCGCTCATCTTTTTTTGAGAATGAATAGAAAAGATGTCTTGTATCCTCATACAATGCACCTACAACATAGGTTTTGCATTTCTTCAGAACCGCGTGTGAGATATCAGACCTATTTTGAGCACTGAGGTTTTCAAACGGGATAGGCACAGGAATTTGATAATTCTTCACGGCACTTTCTAGTATTTTCTCTAGGTGGGTATTCCGATTGTCGACAGTTTTTGCTTTCTGACGAACTCTATATTTTAGTATCAAATTCCAATAGATTTCGGTAAACTTACTAAAAAGTTGGTCAAAAGAAAGCGAATAATCATCGTCGATATTATATAAATTATCAATTATAGACTTTAACAAACCATATTTGTAGCTTGAAGTGTTACGTGATCTCGAAGAAAAAACACAACTTAATGCTGCCCACAGTTCATCGTCTGTGACTTCGCGATCGTCATACAAGCCCTCTTTTATATCGAATCCGGCCACTTATAAACCTCTCCGCTTTTTTAACAACTTAATCATTTCTTCCGGCTTATTTATAAGCTCTTTTGCTTCATCGTCAGAAGAATTCGACATTATATCCGGAATTTTCTGTTTCGGTACCAACTCTGCATTCAACTCTTCGACCTCGATAGTCAATCGTAGCATTTCATCGGCATCGAATAGCATTTCAAATGTATTTACTTTTTTAGACTTGATAAACGACATATCATCTTCAGCTTCATTTAAGAGAGCAGCATACGTTTTGTTCGGACTATCGGCCATCAGAGACTGGAAAAAGTCTTGTTTCACTCGGTTAAAATTCAAGCGTAAATCGCGTCCCAGCTGTTCTAAATCATCAATAAACGAACTCAGGTATTCACGTTGACTAAAAATTATTGATTCATAGGTTTCTTCCGAATCTGCTTTGTTCATGAGGAGCACATCTTTGATGCAATTGTAGTATTCAATGAAGTTGTTTAGAGGGGCAGAAGACAGATCACTTAATACTTCAATAAGCTTACTATCATTATCAATGGGACGAGAAAGAGCCCAATCTCTTTTTTTACTGCTAAGTAGATTGCATCCAAAATAAACATTTCTCCTAAAAACGAACAGGAACAAACTGAATCCATCGAAAGCCTTTTTAATTATCTTTACAAGAGCAACACACACTTGAACTTGTTCTGTAAAATTATCTTCAAGGTTTATCGCTATTGTTCTACAAGCTACTACGCCTCTATTTGAGCGAACTGGTTCGTCAGGATAGACGAGTACGTTTTCGACTTTTTCAATAATCGAAATCTCATCGCGCGTGTAAACCTCGTTGCAATCTCCGAAAAAGAAAACAAGTTTATCAAGATTTCCACTATATTTGGCGTGTGCTTCTGGAACAATTCCGGCTGACAATAAGAAGTCAGACAGGAATTCTTCAGAAAACTCATTGCACAGAGTATAAAGCAACTCGTCATAATCCTCATACCTGTCGAAAATATTCATACATTATCACTTATTCAGAAAATTATTAATACTTGTTTTTAAGGCCTCTCCATCATGTTCTTCGTTGAATTTTCTAGCGAACTCATATACTTTCAACAAGCATGAATCACGGTCAGCACAAGTATCAACGAACTGTTCATGTAAAACTTCTAATCCGCCAAGGAAGAATTCAGTGTAGATCTTCATGTTGTCAGCTACCATAGTTTTGTCTTCTTCAGTTGCCTCGGAAAAATTAAAGGCTCTATAAATTCGTCTATCAACATCTGGCTCGGACTCCTCATCAACAAGCATAAGAATTTGATAAACATATTTCAACTCGTTTTCTCGTTTAACAATTGCCTCCGTCAGTATTCCAGCATCACCTTCAGCAGCACTACCCATGAGACCTTTTCGGCTGTATTGATAACCGATTAATGGACAAACGATATAAGCATCAATATATGCATTGAAAATCTTGAAGTTACTATGCTGATCTTTATCCGGAACATTTCCGCGCAACTCACACAAATCTTTCAGATAATTTGCATGTATTCCTGTAATACCAAAGTCACTATTAAACATATCTTATCCTCCGGTTACTTGATGTGTGTTGCGGTATCAACTTCCTTGCCGTTGGCAGCGAGGTCCTTTGCAATAATGTAACTTTTGCCAACATACTTCTCCAAGTTTACGGCAGCATACCCCCAGTCTTTTTGCATTACTGCCATTATGACTTGGTTCGCAGTATGCGGAAGGATTTTACAAATATTGTCTATATGAATTTCATCGACGTTTGAAAATGGCGCATCCATGACGAGCGGATATACCTGCCCGAGCTGCATTTCATCATCATCTAAAATCCGATCTTTTGCCATAGAAACTAGGCTAGCTATGAATGCAAAGCTCTTAACAGCTTTTAGCCCATCTGATTCTTCCGTGGTAATGTCGCAATATTTTACACGATATTTTTCATCAATAATTATTGAGCGTTCGCCATGGTACATTTTTGCAAAGTTATTATTTACACGTTTCTGCAACTCAACACGGACAGTATCTTCTTTCTCTCTATATGTATCGGTAAGCCAGTCTTGCACAAGTGTTGTATATGTAATGTATCTAAAGATGGATCTATTCTTTACGCTGCTCTTTGCATATTTAGAAAGGGCATCTTCGCAGTTGCTAATATCGCGTTTACATCCACCGATATCAATATTTACCTGGTCGTAATCAGCTTTTGCCTCGCGATATTTTGTTTGTGCTTCACGCCGCTTAGCTTCAATTACCTTAGCATCGGTGTCATCAACTATAAGATTAGATTGCTTATCAATTTCATCTTGAAGTTCACCAATCCTACGCTGCATTGATCTAATATCCTTATATTTTTCTGCAATATCAGCTAGATAGGATTCAGTGCCTGCGAGGTAACCTTCCGATTTTGTTTTATAGTTTAGGACAACCGCCCCGATGTGTTCGGGCGGAAGTTTTTGACGCTCTTTCATCACGTTTTGATATGCTGCAGTTCCTGGATCAAGTTTTGTTCCGCAAATGCAGAGACTATGTTGGATAAGATAATCGATAGCGTCTTGATTCATTCCGGGAATAGATTCAACTTTATCACTTACATTACTAAGCAGTTCAAGCGATTTTCTAATAGCTGGCATGCCAAAGAAAGCATATGGCCGTCGATTGAACAAGGTCACATAGTCCTTAATTGCATTCTCGAGCCTAATTTTCTCATTCTCCATTGTTCGAGAGAGCCTGTCGCGCTCTTCTTTTGCTTTCTTTACCTGCTCAACATTGCTTTTCGAAAGCTCAACATTATATTCATTTTCCTTTTGTTGCCAATGGTGCATTTCAGCATCAGCATTTATAAGTGCCTCCTCAAGAATTCGGAGTTTCTTATTAGCTGTATCTCGGCTATCTTGAGCTATTTGAGCTTTTGTATCACCGGTTGTATCAATACTAGCATTGAATCTTTTCAACGCTGCAGAAATGTGATTCCGTGCATTCTCGAGAACATCAAGTCTCATTAAGCCACGTACAGCTTTTGATAAATCAGAACGGTTGGCTATTCCAGAGATACGCTCACCACCAAAAAAGAAATAGTCAGATAAATCTTGGGGAAGGACGCGGTCAATTGATTCAGAAATATTCTCTTTTAGTATGTGCGTCTTTGTTTGTCCGTCTTTCTGAAGGTATGTTAACGACAGGTTTTCTTCTGGTTTTTTATTTAGGGTGACAACGTATTTCCCGTCGACCCCGGTTCTTTCATTACACAGATATTTATAAGACCTTTTTATAGTGTATACCTTACCGTCATGCGAAAAGGAAACAGCAACCCAAACCTCTTGACTGGTGCCATAGGGCATTTCGTCGCGAACGTCACTATTTAGTAGGATGGTATCTTCAAAGCTGTTCTTGCCATAAAGACACCACTCAAATGCTCGGATTATTGTGGTCTTCCCAGATGTATTAACACCTATAAGAACCGTTACATTCTTCTCAGGATCAGTTGAAAACTCGATCTGCTGGTATCCAACATATTGCCTGAAATTATACATTTCCAGCTTTTGAATTATCATTTCTTGTCGACCTCCTGCATTATAAGTTTATAAATGTTGTCAATCATTGCAGGGTTTGACTCTTTCTTAACGATATTGTCTGTTTCGGCTTCAAGAACCCGCAGCTTTATAGTATTCAGCTTCTGTTCGTCTATATTATTATCAAAATTCGTCGCCATCAAAATTATCCTCCAGTTCTATAGGTAATATGCCGTAAGTTCTCTCTAAACTATTTATTAAATCATCAGAATCCCGAGCATTTTCAGCTATTTCACCAAACTCTTTTATTCGAAGTAATTCGCGTCTCGCTAGAGCACGCTCACATGCAAAGTCTACGCTATAGGGATTGACTTCATCGAGAGGCCTACACAAAGTTACAAAGTCATATATTACAGCATATGGCTTATCTTTTGCCAAACGCAAAACGCGGCCTCTACGTTGAATATACTCCTTTGGATTTGTTGTGCTAGCTAAAATGAACGCGGTTTTTATTCTTGGAATATTGACGCCTTCGTCGAGGCACTTGATAGCTATAATTGCTTGATAGGGGTCGGCTGTTGCAAACCTTCGTTTTATTATCTCGCGTTCCTGCGCGGATTCGTTTGATGTAAAATGAGTCACTTTCATTTTCAACTCATTACCAAGTATTTTTGAAACCGCTACGATCTGGCGTTCGCCATATTCATCAACCTCTGGAGAATCAAAGTCAAAAGTTTGAACCTTTGTTGCTCCACAATATACAAGGATATGTGTTTCATCTTTATACTTTATCATTAGATTACGGAGGACATCAAGTTTACCTCTTGCGCCAGCAACTAGCCTAGCCCGTTGTAGTAGGAGCCGCTTTCCTCTTGCTGTAATGCTTAATTCTCCGTATTTATTTCTATGGCATTCTTTAGATACAAAATAAGAAATTTCTCGATATTGCTCTCGTTCATCGTCATTAAAGTAAACAACGACTGGATAATAATAGTATGGAGTTAATTTCTTCTCATCAATAGCTCGTTTTAGGTTATACTCAATACATTTGTTTCCAAAGTATTCCCTTAAGCATAGAGTGCCTTCAGAGTCTCCATGCCTGTCAAGTGTTGCCGAAAGAGCCAATCGAAACTCTATGTGAGAATACAAGCATTTCCTTAATCCTAAGGATCCAAAGTTGTGAGCTTCGTCAATTATAAGCAGTGTATTTCTCCCAAGCTGTGTCATTTGGTCACCAACAAACTTTGAAGAGTAAGTGGCATTAGTTGTAACGAAACAAAACGTATCAATGACGCCAATTGAAAAGTCTAATGTAGCATCGGCAAGACGTTTTCTCCACTGTTTTTGCGTTGAGGTAGAATAGCCAATAATCGGTTTAATATTAAACAGCTCAATATCCTCAACCCATTGTTCAACAAGATGCTGGTAGGGACATACGATTATTATAGCGAGTTTCTTGTTGTTTTCAAATAAGCGAACTGCCGCTCCCAAACCAGTATATGTCTTACCGGTACCAGTAGCCATGTCAAAGATCCCGCGATACCCGTACTCTTCCCATTTGTCAATCGCTTCTATTTGATAATCTCGCAACATGAAGCCATCAGGAATATGAGGGATATTAGAGTTAATCTTCGAGTTTTCTGTATCATCAACGATTTCTATGGTTAAGTTAAGCTCGTTTTTTCTAATCGCGCGAAACTTGTCTTTAACTACTTCGGGGAATTCGATTACTTCGAGATCGGTTTCTTCATTATTCCATAGTTTCTCGAAATCTATCTGCATTTCTTGGGCATACCCTCTGGACTCCTCCCACGAATTAAAAACAACTATAGACTCATAATTATTATGGAATGCATTGATAGTTTCATTTAACGACCCAGTGAAAACAATTTTGTTATCATATTTATCAGTAACTATACCGACTTTCTCATGGTACATACCCAGAGATTTATTAGGTGGGGTGAACGCTACCTTTATTTCCAGAAAGCCAGTTTCAATAAGATAAGCTAGCCAGTTTAGTCTTTCTTCTTGAAAGTAATTTTCAGGTTCTTTAAATTCTCGCAAGAGTGCATCACTGATAATTTTCTTTTTTTCGTATCCTTTATTGATTGCATCGATATCATCTTGTGAAAGAAATGGTGAAACAATAAACTGAATTTTCCCACGATTTTTGATCATTCCAGAGATTCCTTTGGTTAAATCGATCAAAGCAGCGGAAGAAAAATAACCAACGGCTCTTTGATATAGTATTGCTTGTTGCAGTAAAGGAGTATAAAACTCCTTGACGATGTCGTTTTTATATGTTTTGTATTGCTTTAAAAGCAGGATATCCTTAAACGACATAAAATCTCCAATCAATCTAAAACATCAAATTCCATTTTTTTTAAATAATTCTGTGAGGTTCGATCATCAGACTCAATGCATACTCCGCAATAAGCTTTTTCTTGGACCGGTGTAGGTACTACTTTGCATATGATACCGGCTTCAGATAGGATCTCCTCAGCCCGAAAAACATCACAAGTACTATAAAAAGCTATATGCATTCAACCACCAAAACCTTTCAAAACATCAATCAATGTATCAATTTCTTCCTCGGTGTTTTTATAATTAAGGCTAATTCTTACAGCTCCCAGAGATACTGTTGCGAGCGCTTCGTGGGCTAATATCGCACAGTGGATTCCGCCTCTCGCACAGATTCCTTTACTATCCAAAGCTGTAATAACTCTGTCAGACAAGACGCCACGTACATTGAAGCAGCATGTAGCTACTCTTGGAAACTCTGCATCGTATACAACAAGATTACTCAGAGCACACAATTTCTTTAATAAATAAGAAGTTAGCTTTTCTTCGCGTTCATTAATAATGTTTGTGTGGGCATTAATATAGTCAAGCCCTGCGCTTAGCGCCCAAATGGCTGGCATATTTAGTGTACCAGCCTCATACCCTTCTGGGAAAACATCAGGATTAGTATACTCGTCTCCATGAATACCTGTACCGCCTTGTATAAGAGGAGAAAACCACTCATTGGACTCACAACATAGTCCACCTGATCCAGGTATTCCGAGTAGGTCTTTATGGCTGGTGAATGCCAAAAAGTCTATCGATTGTGATGCCATATTTATACGCAGCTTGCCTGCGCCCTGCGAAGAGTCAATAAATGTTGCCACTCCTTTGCTGTGAAATAGGGCACAGAGCTCTTCGTTAAAAATTATTCTACCACTTAAGTTGCTAGCCAAGGTCATCGCTATGAGCCGAGTCGATTTTTGAACATACTTTTTAAAAATTTCCGCTGCAGGAAGCAACAAATCATTTCTCGATAATATAGAAAGATCTATAATTCCTTTATTCTTGAGAGTTTGTAAAGGTCGAAAGACTGCGTTGTGCTCATAGCATGTAATTATTACATGATCGCCTTTGAGCAGAAACCCCGAAAAAAACATATTTATCGCCTCTGTTGCATTTTTAGTAAAGACAACACGGCTTTGCTGCGATAAGCCAAAGTATTTCCCGATTTTGCATCGTGACTTATAAAGCATGCGAGATGACTCAATACCAAGCTGATAGCTACCTCTCCCTGGACTTACGCCAACTTCACGGAGATAGTAATTTATAGCGTCGTACACATTCTCGGGCTTATACTTAGTTGTTGCAGCATTATCAAAGTAAATCATTGAAGACCTTTCTTTGAGGAGAGTACATCACACATAATGCAGCCATTGTAGAATTTTGAAATACAATGCTTACAGTGCTGGCACTTTGATTCGTCAATCTTGTATGCTCCATGAATTGTATCAATTGCTCCATTCGGGCAAGCTGAGTCACACGCGGAACATTTTATACATAATTGATACTTACGCAATTGACACTTAATTCGGTTTAGCAGATTAGTAGCATCTATACGATCTTCCGGCAACACCTTAAGCACACTTGTTCCATATGCAAAAATCAACTCAAAGCATTTTCGATAATTGCCGGACTTGTCGGTGTCAAACACAGATATATATGTTGCGTCTTTTTTCTCGACTATTTTGAGATCGCCGAAAGGCTTGAAGAACTCAATAACGTCCTTGCCTAGTGTTCTATCTACTATTATGTTTCTAGCCTTATCAGATAAATTGCATGGAGTGTCAATAATACTTGTGTTTTTCACTTCTAATCCGCTCGCACCACGCCTAGTCTTCCAGCGACCTTCAGTATAATAGTCATCAGCATCATCCTTGCTGGTCTTGTTTGCGAAGTCGTATATCATATCCTTCCATTGTTTTATAAGGTCTGGATGATAAATCTCAGTTAACATCATAGACCAATCTGAATTATATGGGCAGCACCAGCAACCCACACGTTTATATCCATAGTGATAGCAGTCATTAACAAGTAGATGTTTATAGATGATATATAGCCATACATCATAGTCCGCCCATTCTATAATTGGCATTGCATTAACCTGCGAAGAAATTTTTGATTTTTCCTGCGTTCGGTCATATGTAGATCTAGCCCTTGATTCACTGTGTCTGATACCCAAAAACGTTAAGCTATTACCGGGAAGGTTTTCATACTCTTTGTTTAAGGTACTAGTTTTAAAAATAGTACAGCACCATCGTTCGTGTTGGCTGGGAGGGCCGAATACTTTACATAACTTGAAGAAATCATTTTCCGTTTCGCTAGGAATTATTGGAACTTTAGGGTTTTCTCTGCGAAATTTCTCGAAGACATATTTATAAGTTTCCGGGAATTCTAAAGTGGTATCTCCAAAGAAATGCAACGCAGAACTATTTTGCAATGCATCCATAACGAGGCGACTAATCACGGTCGAGTCTTTTCCACCAGAAAATGAAACAGTAGGTATATATGATTCTGGTTTATACTTTGCTAATGTTGCTGTAATATACTCCTCCGCTTCAAAAATCAGGTTTGTTATGTACATTTCATTTGCTCCAGCCCAATTTGAGTATTCGGAATAATCACTTTCAATTTCAATATTACTTCGCAACTCCTCAGCAACAAGAAGATGTTTTTTTGCCTTATACCACTCTTTATAGGGAACGTGCACTATATTCTCATTTAAGTAGTAGTTGCTTGATCCCAAATACCATAACTGATGCTCAGATAGATCAACATCAATTATCTTCCCAATCAATTTCTTCTCCTGAATAAATACAGGATTGCATATGGAGCTTTCGGATATTTTTATAATACTCCCATCACATGCGCACTCATGTTGCGATTTATTAAAAATGGGAACATTACACTTCTTACACCAATAAACCATAATATCTTTACACCCTAACTAATGATTTCCTTAAGTATTTGTGCCATTATGCTGATCTTTTCGTCATAACTAATCGACTCACCGAAATTATCAACAGTACTCTTCAACTTATTAAGCAAAATCTGACCGTTCAAAGACAAGTCGGTTTTTGAAAACTGAGATACTACCTGGTCATGTGCACCAGAATCTATTGTTATTTTCATTTCGCCGGCGGCAAGGTCTAAAGTCGGCACATAACTATATAACTTTTGTATAGTTTCCGTAAAAAGCTCTTCAAAATCATGTATTTTGGAATCAGTCCAATATTCCATCTCAAAGCCTGTAAATAACTTTACAACATCCTTAACGAATTCTTCATTAGAGATATTATAAGCGTGCGCAACATAATCGAGGAATGAGTTTGTTGTATAATCAAAGGCTCGCACGCTTTTTTCATGCCAGATATCAGAATAGAGTTTTCGAACTCCCTCCACCAAATTGGTTGTATCATCGATTGACAATCTTTTTCTTATAACGCGCTCAGCCAATGCGAATTGCTTTTGACAAACCATTTCCAATTCTTCTTTGGCATTTGCGATCTGAATTACAAGCTCGTTCAGATCTTTGTTAATTTGCGGCAAAGTCTCAAAGAAAAACTTGTTGTAATCGTTATAGGACAAACTGAGTATATTGCGATAGTGCTTGGTAACATCCGATACATATATATCCGTCGTTCTTGCACTCTTCGAGATAGAAGAATAATGTGCATTAATTGCTCTGAATAAATTCTTAAGACGGTTTTGGATGCCATCCCTTGATAGAAAAGAATCGAACATGATTTCAAGAGAATGGATATACTCTTTTTCTTCGTTACTCCAATTGCATATGTAGAGCGAATAGTCTTCAGTTTTTTCTAAAGCGAGGACAAGCTCTTCAGCAGTATAATCATGTTCTTTTCCGTGAAAATACAAAGAAACATTCTCATAATCTTGCAAAGCATAAGCAAGCAATATTGATATATAGCCATCTCTTAATCCATAAGGTTCTTCTTTGAGCGTCTGATACAGTTCAGATAATGGCTTTTTCCCGTCTTCCGCACCAGAAAGAAAACGTGCAATTGCTAACATAACTGGTTCACCAGTAATCTGCCCATTCTCGAATCGATTTAATTGATTCTCAGGGATAGTGGCATCCTTGTAGATTCCATTCTTTGAAAGCGTTGAGCGGATAATATTGAATTCAGGGGATAGAATAGGACAGTTGTCATATACATCCTTCTTGTTGCACAAGTTTCCTAAAACCTTTTTGCGAGCTTTTTTAATTACTGCAGTAGGTTCATTCTTGTTCAGCAAATCATTATTAACAATAATTGTTTTTCCGAAACAACTCTGCATAATTCTTGATGCTTCATCTGACAATTCTTTTTCGGATGAAATTATTTTTCTAACTCCAGAACTTACAGCAAAGATATCCTTATCATCGAGTGATCGCCAACGTCGCACCATATCTTCGACAATCGCGTGCTGTTCGTTTAGATAGAGTTTGAGCTCGCTGACAACAGTTGGGTCGTCCTTTGCTAACTCGTCCTTTTTTGAGAAGTAGTATTGAATTCCAATGAAACGCTTGACCTCTCTCTCAATTGCTTTTGCGTTCCCATTTACTAGTAGTATTGATCTAGGTGGAACATCACCATAGTTATCATCTTGCTCTTGACCACCTAAGACAAATAGAACAAGACCGTCATAAAACCGAGGTAAAGAATTCCGAAAAGCTTTCTTGTCTAGTTCTGCATGACTAGCAAAAATGGGTTGGAAAACTCTGTTCATATGATATTTCTCGTTATACTGATAAGGATATATCAAAAACTCAGAGAATGTATAATTGAGGGTACTTGTTACCATTTCATCGGTTATGCCGACGATCTTTTCCTCAATCATTCCCTCAAGATCAAAAATGCTACTATCAAAAAAATCATAGCAACCATACTGACGCATGAACTTGATAATCTTCTGTTGTTCCAAAATATCAATGGCCGCATATACATTTACATTTCCTTCATCGATTACATTAGCAATGGTGTTCCTATCAGCGACGATAACGTCTGAATCAGCAATGATATATATTACGGCCATCACTTTTAGCACTTTTAGAAGCAGCGGTCTTTGCTCAGCACCCAACTTATTTATTGCACACTGAAGTTTTTTAAATATGGCATACGATGCGTCCGCTTTGTATGTCTTGATATTTAGCTCGAAATAATCGAAGATTGCGTCTAGCCCAATGATATGGAATTCGGCGTCATCGATACTTTCGAGCTGGTTAAACAAGGAATACTCTTCATCCCCCGCCAGATATGTAAAGAAAGTTCTTTCATTCTGAGCCACTTTTTTTGATAACCGGTCAAGCGCATAAAGGGCAATTGGATGGAGCGGGAAACCATCTTCAAAGGGGTTCTCACTATCCGCTTCAGGTGGCAACAAGAATCCCTTGAAATCCCAAGCTTGGTTATAAAGATCATTTAAATCTTTTTCAAATTTGTTTTTAAATTCTGTCCATCTTTCGGTTTTAGGTATAATGTTACCAATCAATGACAAACACTGATCATACTTGATGTTTATTGAAGTTGTTTTAAATCGACCTTCAACCTTTTTCCATTCATCGCTGATCGATTTTTTCATAATGTCAAGATACAGGGAAAGCTGCTTGTGCGATACTAGAATCAGGAAATTTGAGTTGTCACAGTGGTCGCAATACTCAGCTAAGTCTTGAATGGCTTTTACTTTGATCTCTTCACCAAAATCCTCAACGTAACGTCCAAACTCATCAAACACGAGGACAATTCCTTTAAATCTTTCTTTTACTGCTTGGTTAGCAGAATTCATATTATCCAGTAGGTTTCCAGCTGAACTGTTGAAGGGCGCACCATATGACATGCCTTCATAGATCTGACTAAATATATTCTCAAAACGCACATCATAGGTTCGTAGGCCCTCAATCAGATCTTTGATTTCAACATTCATTTTCTTGCATTCTTCAGCAACCTTGATTGACGATGTTTCGCCAGAAGACCATTTATCAACCAATTGCAGTGCTTCGTCAAAATAACCTTTGAAACATACTTCGATATTATTTCGCTCGAGTTCCTTCTTAAGAGAATAGGAAATGCATTTCCCGAAATCAGCATAATCTGAGTAAACAGGAACGACGAGGTATGGCTTGTCTTCAGAGACGAATTTACTTAGGGTATGAGCTAGTTCTTTATCATACTTCGCGATGCGATCGTTAATCTGTTTAAAGCTCGAGCCTTGAGTATTAATGTGACCTAAAATCGCACTGCAAACGGTAAGTAAATGTGATTTTCCAGTTCCATATGAACCATACAGAATTCTAGAATGCGTTTCCGATGTACAATTAATAATTCCACCAAGATACTCCCGCAATATCTCTATCGTCGTCAACGTGGGAATGAAGTCAGTTAATTTCCCTTCATTTCTCAAATCGAAACATAGATTGGCAGAATACTTGTATTGTCGCTTTTTAGATATTAGATTCGAGTATTTCATGTGCTTATCGTTCCTCGCCTGCAAAGTACTTACCAAGCAGCGCCTCATAATTAACATCTACGAATTCAATATGTCGGTTTCCAAAGTTATTATTAATCGTAAGCATGTTTTTGTTTTCGGCCTCTAAGAGCATCTCTATTAATTTAGAGTATTTTATATTAAAGTATTTTCCGACCTGTTTTTTTTCCTCCATAAGCTTTTCGATGCTTAATTGCTTCTTCTCCCTGCTTTCACTCGGGTTATCCATGGCAATTGAGTATACCAGAATTAGCAATGGCAGATTAGCATTTGTTAGAGGTACTTTTTCAAGTAATTTATCTTCATTTAATTTTAGCAAATGGAGCGGCCCTAAGAATGGATACGTATCTTCATCAGTGGCATTCTTTTTGTCAAATTTCTTCTCACCTATGTATGTGTTCTTAAAGCAGTTGAATTCCTTGTCCACAGCGGCTTTGTTGATATTCATGCCGTTAACAACAAGGAACGAATGGAAGCCATCAGCAAACTCATCTTTATCAAAAGTCTGTTTGGATAATTCATTAAATGCCCAATACCAAGCTGTTGCGTTATCTAAGTTTCTTGATAGATTCCTATGTATAAGAAGTAGGGATCCACTCTTTTGAAAATATCTATCAAAACGATCTAGATTGACAAATAGATCTGTAGGGATTTGCTGGATACCGTTTTGTGTCTTTTGTTCTTCTGTCAAACCCATTGCGTCAGCCCAATATCGCAAGGCTTTAATCATTACTCTGCCAAGACCAATATTATCGACAGCCAATTGCTCGTTGGCCGGAGAAAAAATCATGTCATCTTCATTTACGGCCTGAAGAATTTTCATTCCCCAGCCACTTCGCATATAAAAGCTGCCATGTTTGTTTATAATCATTGATATATTTCCTTTCAAGGATACTCTGACCTTATAGTGCGGCTAGTGCTCAGCAATCGGACATACGGCTCAATCAAACTATAACCTTGCCTACCATCGAGGCTCTTATCTATTTTGCAGAAAACCTACGTAGATAGCAAGCAGCTGTAAAAGAGATCTCACTTTCTTTTCAAGCTTAATGGCAATTTCAGATTTTCTGATTAAAAATCGATATCATGAACCCGCAACAAATCCCAACGAAAGAATACCGTCAGTGCATACTTGATGTTTTATTAGTGTTTAGGATATCAATATTAATCGACAAAGTCCACCTATCGCATTTGATATTTTCCTCTTTGAGCATGGCACAAAGTTGATTGGCAGACAACTGTTTCTCCTCATCCGAATGGAGTTTGAGGAGCTCATACAGCTCTAATAATTTTATTTTTTCCGGGTTGGAAATAGGCATAAAACACCTCGTATTCTGTACCGCCTATTATAGCAACTTGCATTTCAAGATACAACTTTTAGCTGTCAATGGCTCCATACATGTTTACCGAAACACAAAAATAACAGAAAATATGTTGTTGTTGCGTTTCTGTTAGCCGCAACTGGCAGATACTGAGCCCAAGATAATGATGATAAGGATGATCAATAACCCGGATCCGCATCCGCTTTTGCCACGATTGTTACCTCCGCCGGAACCGCTTTCTTTCAGCGCCTGCATGTAATGCGCGTAGCCGGTAAGCCCTTTGCCGAAGTATCCATAATCACCCATCGTATAACCTCTTGATAAATTTCGGATCGATCCACCGCAGGATAGTTTCACAGAATGCATCACTATTTTGCGAAAGAGTAAGATGATACGTCGTCAAGCCACTTTGAACAGCGTTTCGCCGGGGTTGTAGTCGATATCGTATCGGCCTGCGAGACGTTGATTTTCATAATCGTACCAAAGCATATCTTTGAGCGCCTGCCCATGGCGGTATCCGTGGATGAGCAACAGCTCAAATTGATCCTGCACCAGGAGCATCAGGTTGTTGAGCAGCCGCCGGGCTTCGAAGCAGGAGAGGTTATGAAGGTCAACCTGAATGAGCAATGTTGTTTCGTTCGGACTCGAAAAAGTGAACCGGGACATTTCATCATTCGTGAAAATGAATTCCATACGATTCAACGCGCGATACTCGATTGCTGACATGGGACGTGCTCCTTTCTTGATTTGACTACAAATATAGTATGGCAATAGTGATGTCCAATAAACATCTCTTTTGCGGTCAAATCAGGAAAGGGCGACTGGTAAAAAGAAAAATTGCAATCACAACGCAGTTTACAGATCAGATATCGTATTGTTTTCGCACAGTATCCAGCTGCTCAAGCATCCCTGCTACCACGGAATCCGGACTGACAATCCTGGCTCCGGTTTCGAGCCCGAACACCCACGCGAAAAATTGCGGGCTGATCATAACCTCGGCACGGATTTTGAAATGATGTTCATCCGTCTTCAGCATGATCACATCCTTTCCAAATCGGTCCAACACGACGCCGGCAAGATGATTATCAAATTCGATCTCCACTGTTTCATTCTCACCGCCGAACATCGAGAATGCCTGCCTGGTATATACACCCATGTCGTGTTGACGGAAGACATCATCACCATCACGCGATTCGTCTGTCAGGCTGATGTCCGTCATGCGATCGACACGATAATGCTTGATAAACCCTGCCTCTGTATCGAAGGCAATCAGGTAATAGTTCTCATTGTCCCATGTCAACGCATACGGACTGACCGAATATAGTTTCCCATCGTGACGGTATTCGCGCTTCTTATCCGCGGTGAACTCAAAATACTTGAAGCAGATTTTTTTATCGGTCGCGATGCCTGCATGGATTTTGTCAACGTTATAGTAGATGGATTCGTTCATATGCTTGATACGGTTCCGCACATACACATGCCGCCGGATCAGTTGTGCTTCATATGCACTGCACAGTGTTTCGAGCTTTTTGATCAGATCGCGCGTCTTTTTTTCTGTAATAAACTGGCTGGACTGCACGCTGTCCACGAGCAGCTTCAATTCAGGGACCTCAAAGTCACGGGATGCAATATAGTACCCCGGTGTTTTGCCTTTGACATTGATGATATCCAAACCAAACGTGCGTAGCGCTTCGATATCGCTATAAAATGATTTCCGCTCGACCGTTATGTCGTGAGAAATCAACATATTCTGGATTTGCTCGCGGGAGAGAGGATGGTTTTCATCGGAACGTTCGAGCAGGTATTGCATCATGTACAACAGTTTCAGCTTCTGATTGGCGCTTCTCGGCATGTCGAAGACTCCTTTCCAATGTGGGAGAAATGGTGAAGGGTGCGATTAAAAGGATCTAGGGGGAAGGCCCTGGTTTTTACGCCATGCATAATATACTTCCCACAAGAATTCCTGCTTCGTGTAGACTCGGTTTTCAAGGCAGCTATGATGGCAGGCTTTTTCAATGTTTGCCCAGCGAAGCAGATCCAGATTGATTAACAGCACATTACATCCCTTGATTCCATTACAGCAGCGAAGACCATCAGAGTCGAGAATTGCTCCAAATGCTCTGCGCTCGGCTTCGGATCGTATCTGAACAGCATAAGGAAGAGACTTTGGTTCTTCCCAATATCGACCTCTGCAGTTTTCTTTGTAGTGTTCATAATATACTTCCATCAGCACAGAGCGCACCTCCGACGTAGGTCATTTGGCGAGGAATTCGCTGTCAAATGTGATCGGCAGCCGTATCTGAAAATCTCGCTTCTGCATGGAATATAACTTGAAATCCAATAAACCCGGATCAATCCGTAAGATCGCGGCAGCCTGTTCCCGCGTATATTCCTGCATGAGGCTGAACACTTCGCCATCGTCCAGCAGCAACTCCGCAGCAAACAGATTGGCTTCATATTCGATTCGCCCTCTTAGATTCAGAAACGAATAATCCTCAAGAGCAGCCATAACGGCAGCATCCTGATGCAGGCGAACGTGTCCCAGTTCATGCGCGCACACGAGTCGTTGATCCTCTTCGGGCAGGTTGCTGTTCACAATGATGTGGTGCTCGCGATTTAGATAAATGTAGGCGCCTTTCAATTGCAAAAATGGCGCGTATCGAACGAAAACGCCCAGTGCCTCCGCGATCCGGAATGGTTCGATCGTGTGAAACCGCCGAACCAATGCCAGCGCGTCAACCCTTGCTACCTCATACATACAGAGCACCTCCACTGCATCAGTCTAGCAGGGAAGGTGTCCAATAATCATCTCTTTTGACGCTTCGCCCGGGAACGTTCCTTCGATTCGAAATAGATCTCCGTCATGGCTTTGAAAAACGATTCCTTGTCCGCTTCCGGCAGGTCGCCGCCGGCAAACAGATTCCGTGCTTCACGTAGGAGCCGATTCGCATCCGCCTTGGCTCGGTTGCCGAAACGTTCTTCCGCTTCCAGTTCGAAAGTATCTTCCTGCGTCAGCAGATCATCCGGCGTGACATGGTAGAAACTGGCGATTTTAACGAGCATCTCCTTATTCGGGCTGCGCTCTCCGGATTCATAATACGCAAGCGTTCTCGGGGTAACGCCCAATGCATCCGCAACCTGCTGCTGCGTATACTTTTGCGATTCGCGCAAATCCTTGATTCGTTCACCGAATTCCATAGCTTCCTCCGATACAAACAATAGTTCGCATAACGTATTGACAACCACTTTTCTGACTGTTATGATAGTGCCAATCGACATGAACAATATGTTCTTAAAACAGCATATACAGAACTCACATATTTGTCAAGCACGGGAGAAAGGACAGCAGTATGGACGTATTTCAGCAAAAATGTGAATGCCCCTGGTGCGGAAAGAGCAGAATCCTCATGACCGGAACAGCCGATCAGAAAATATCGACGCAGTGCCCGAAGTGCAAAAACTATTACACGGCAGATCTGCGAACCTGTACAACCACGAAATCCCGACCGCGGAAGAGTTAAGCCACTGAATGAAACACACAATTTTATAATGATCCTTACTGACTGAGCGCCATGGGGACGACGCGATAGCGTCGCATCTACCAACTAGACCGGAGTAGGGCTGGAAACAGCTATGCTCCGGTCTTTTTCTTTGCCTTCTTTCGGCTCCTGTTTTCGGCTCTCTCCGAAAACGAAAGGAGCCGAATATGCAAAGAATTACGTACCAATTCGCCGACGGACATGTTGAACAGATCGAGGTCGAACCGGAGGTTGTGGAAGCGCTGAAAGAACTGGATCGACAGGAATACAACAACACGCAAAAGGAAACGCGGCGGCATTCACTGATCAGCACCATGGAATATGAGGGGCAAGTCTTTGTCGATCAGGGGCTAAATACAGAATGGCTCGCAATCGGCAAGATCGGCGCGGAGAAATTCTGGACAGCTTTTCGCTGTCTGAAACCAAAACAGCAGGATTTGCTTTATGCGCTTTACCTCTCCGATCGACCGATATCGCAGGCGAAATACGCCGCACGGCTTGGCATCTGCGAACAGAGTGTTTGGCAAAATGCATGGCGTGCAAAAAATTCCTTAAAAAAACTTTTGGAAAAACTGTAGAGGTTGACCCCTTCCCGTGACCTAACAGTGAAGGGGTTACTTTTCGGAACCTTGAAAACAGAATATCCGGTTGTCATGAGAAGCCCGCACAGTCGAGGATAACGTCCCAGAGTGCGGCCCGGCGGGATGCGGGGAGTAAAAACTGCGCGGCGAAGAGCCGATCATGACCACCGCCCATTCTCCGGGATAGAAGCGTCAAATAGGAGAAACATTTCTCTTTTAACCCCTTCCGAAAGGAAACATGGAAAACAATCAAATCAATCGGATGCCGATCAAAGCGCATCCGTACGAACACCAGCAGCGGGCATATGAATTCGCCTGCCGCCTGTTCGGCCTCAACAAAGGTGGTGATGATCCACCCTCCATCCAGAGCCGCGGTTGCGCACTCCTGATGGAGATGCCACGGGGACTGGGAAAAGTCTTACTACGATTGCCGTTGCAGGACGTTTATTTTTCAATCGGAACAGCACAAAAATGCTCATCGTCGCGCCGTTGTCAATCCTGGGCATCTGGCAGGAAGAATTTCAGAAGTTCGCGGACTTCCCGTATTCGCTCACCATACTCAGCGGCACCGGATCGAGAAAATCCGAGAACCTTCGACAAATTCCGACAAACGGCTTGCAGGTCGCGGTGATCAACTACGAATCCGCCTGGCGCTTGGAAGACGAACTCACAGAATGGGACGCGGACCTCATCGTCTGTGACGAAGGGCACAAAATCAAAACACACAACATCGCCGTGAGCAAATGCATGCATCGCCTCGGCGCAAAAGCGCGGTACCGGATGTTGCTGACAGGGACGATTATCACCAACAAGGCGATCGATGTCTTCAGTCCGTACAAATTCCTGAACCCGGCGGTGTTTGGCAACAGCTTCTACGCCTTCCGAAACCGATATTTTGACATGACCGGGTATGGGTTGCACGTTCCTGTGCTGAAATCCGGTAGAACGGATGAAATGACCCGGCGTATCCACAGCATTGCGTTCCGGGCGACGAAGGCCGAGTGCCTGGATCTACCGGAAACGACGGAGATCGTCCGAACGGTTGGTTTGGAGCTGGACGCGCTGAACCAATATAACGATATGGTGCACGACAGTATGATTCAACTCCGCGAGGGCGAGGTGACCGCAACGAACGTGCTGACCCGCCTGCTTAGGCTCTCGCAGCTGACCGGCGGATTCCTGTGTCAGGACGATTCCGACCGGCCCGTATCGGTGAGCACCGCGAAACTGGCGACGCTTTCGGATATCGTGGACAGCGCCGCGGAGGACGACAGGAAGCTTGTTATCATCGCCCGATTCCTGCCCGAGATCGATGCGATCCGGCGGATGCTGGAGAAAAAGAAGATCGGGTACTCCGTCATCTCCGGCGAAATCAGGAACCGCGACGAACAGGTACGACGATTCCAGACGGATCCCAACGTGACCGTGTTCGTTGGTCAGATCGCGACAGCGGGGCTGGGTATCACACTCACGGCGGCCGACACGATGGTCTTCTATTCACTGGATTACAGCATGTCGAACTTTGAGCAGGCGAAAGCGCGGATCCATCGCGTCGGGCAGCGGAACCCCTGCACCTATATCTACCTCGTCGCTGCCGGCACCGTTGACGAAAAAGTGCTTCAGGCGCTTCGAGACAAAGCCGATCTGGCCAGGATCCTGATCGACGAATACCGGGCGGGGAAGAACCCGTTCCAAATCAACTAAAACTGGAGGAAAAAGGAATGCACTCAGATGAACTATTCACGCTGGCGGATCAGCTGCGCGAACTCAAGGAAACCAAGAAGTACGCGGAGCAGGAGCTCAAGGAGATCACCGAAGAGATCGACCGCGTCGACGCTGCACTGGCCGAGCGCATGATCAGCTCGGAAACGCAGAATTTCACGCGTAACGGCACGATGTTCTGCCTCACCAACACGACGCGCGCGTCGGCTGCAGCAGGGCATAAGGATGAACTGTTCGCAGCGCTGCGTACGGCAGGATTTGGCGATCTCGTCTACGAAACCGTCAACGCCAATTCGCTCTCCGCGTTCGTGAAGGAACAGACCGCGGAGAATGAGGACGTCCTGCCGCAGTGGCTCGACGGACTCGTGAACGTATTCGAAAAAACTACGGTCGGCGTACGAAAAGCCGCCCGGTAAAACAGAAAGGAAACAAACAAAATGACACAGGAAACAGGAATCGTCACCACACAGAACGCATTTTCGGAACTTGTTAACTTCAACCTCAGCGACGCGATGTCGCAGGAGCTCGAGGGGTTGAGCCTCTCGTTTGAGCGGATCAAGATCCCGTCGGCTGGGAGCACAGTATTTGAGCTGCCCGGCGAGGAGGATGGTGAACCGGAGAATTTAAAGGAATTCACCGGGGTGATCCTCTATCACCACCCGCTGTTTGCGTATTACCGGGATAAATACGCCGGCGGCAACGAACCGCCGGACTGTGGCAGCTTTGACGGTATCACTGGCGAAGGCGATCCCGGCGGCGCGTGTGCAAAGTGCCGTTACAACCAGTTCGGATCCGGAGAAGGCGGTGGCAAAGCGTGTAAGAATCGCCGCCGCATCTACATCCTGCGCGAGGGAGAGGTATTTCCGCTGCTGCTCTCGCTACCTGCCGGATCGCTCAAGGAGTTCACGCGGTATATCCAAAGGCTGCTGAGCCACGGGAAGAAATCGCTCTCCGTCGTCACGCGGTTCTCGCTGAAAAAAGCGGTGAACGCCGGCGGCATCGCCTACTCGCAGGCGCAGTTCCGCGTCGACCGATCGCTCACGGAATCAGAGCTCGCGGCCGTTTCGCAGCTTGCGGAGCAGGTGAAGGAGTATGCGAAGCATACCGCTACTTCTCCGGTCGATCTGGATGAATTCACCGACGTACCGACGCCGTTCGATCCTGAAACCGGCGAGATCGTGGAATCGTAACACAACGAACATGGATCGGGGAGCGGAAACGCTCCCCGACGAGTATAGAAAGGACTCGTATATGAAACACATGCAAAGTATCGAGCGGATCCCGCTCAGTGAAATCTGCATCGAACCGTATCAACGCGTACTGAACAACGCGCGCGTCAAACGTATCGCTGACAACTTTGACCAGGCGCGCGTTGGCGTACTGCTGCTTTCAAAACGCGGGCCGCACAGCTACGCGATCGTCGACGGCCAGCATCGGTTGTGCGCCATGCGCCAGATTGGCGTTCCGGACGCCGTGTGCATCGTGGTGGTCGGATTATCCTACGAGGAAGAAGCAAACTACTTTCGGATCCAGACGCGTGACACCAACGCACTCAGCGCATATTCGCTCTACAAGGCCGGAGTAGAAGCGAAAGACGAACATTTCCTCCAGATTGAAGCGATCCTCGTGCAAAACGATTATGAGGTCGGCCTGAAAGCGGAACCCATGGTGATCACGGCGGTGAACACGCTTTCCCGGGTTATGACCGTACAGGGAGAACAAGCGCTGGATTTGGCGTTGAAATGTATCCGCGCCGCCTGGCACGGAGATTCCACGGCCTTGCGCCGGGAGATGCTCGCAGGTGTTGCGGAGTTTGCGCGACGGTATGAAGCAAAGTTAACGCCGGACCAGTTCCGGCAGCGGCTTGGAGGTCTGATTCCGGCCGATTTGTTCTTTGAGTATCGTTCGCGGTGCGAAGGGCGCGTTAATACGAACAGCGCGTTCAAGCCGATCTATCTGCAGATCTTCTGTGGCATGCTGCGCGATTATTACAACAAGGGTCTCGGCAGCACGTCAAAAATAAGACTGGGAACGGAGGGCGAGCGCTATGGGTACTGAAACACGCGCAATCCCGATCCTTTCCATTCATGTATCGACACGTATCCGCAAGGATCCGGGCGACCTGACTGAACTGGCGGACGATCTGCAGAAGCACGGCCTGATCAACCCGATCACGGTTATGGACTGCCAGAATGGAACATTTCAGCTGATCGCGGGTTTGCGCCGGCTGGAAGCGGCGAAGCTCATTCACATGACCGATCTGCGCGCAACGGTGCTTTCGCCCATGCAGGCCGAAGAGATGCTGGAGATCGAGATCGCAGAAAACGAGCAGCGGCTCAACTTCACGACGGCGGAGCGGCTGGAATATGCCGAAAAGATCAAAACAATCGAGCAGGCAAAGGCGCGCACAAAAATGTCAGAGAGTGCTCGCCTTATGCATGTTTCTCAGGGGTGTGACGCACGTCACACCCCTGAAATCGGGCGTACTACTGACCGAATCGCAAAGGCCACCGGGTTTAGCAGTGGCCGACAATATGAGCGTGCTTCTATCGTTGCAGACAAACGTCCAGATCTTCTGCAGAAGATCGATTCCGGTGAAACGACCATATACGGCGCATACAGGGCAACGGTCGGAGAAAATATCGAAAAATCAACAGAGCAACCGATTCAGGTCAAACCTGCCGATTCGCCAACGCTACCGAATGATCAGGTTGCCCGCGCCGGCGTGATCCGGCTCATGAAGAATCCGCATTTTGTGAATTTGCGGAAAGAGCTTCAAAACCTGCAGGCGGAAGCAACTTCCGCAAGAACGAATCTGAAGTGGGCGACCGAGGCATATGACAACAAGGTTAAGCATTTTGAAAACAACATCGATTTCCTGACGCGCCGCGTCAGGGAGCTGGAACAAGAGAACGCCGAGCTTCGCGCCCGGCTCGGAATGGAGGCAAGGCATGAAAAACGCGTCGAATACGGCAACCCGGACGGGATCATCCGGATTCTCGAGGATACTCTATCTTGAGCATGGGGATCGCCCTATGGTATTTATCTGCTCGCCATATGCCGGGTGCATCAAGGAAAACGTGCAGAATGCGCGCCGGTATTCGCGCTTTGCGTATCTGCGCGGGAAGATGCCGATCACGCCGCACCTATTCTATCCGCGGTTTCTGGACGACAAAATGCCGCAGGAGCGGATGGATGGCATGGACATGGGACTTCGGCTCCTGGATCTGTGCGAAGAGCTCTGGGTATTCGGCGATTATTTCAGCAGCGGTATGCAGCGCGAGATTGCGCATGCCGTTGCCCGGTTCATGACGATCCGGTACTTTGATCAGGACTGCAATGAGGTGAAACGGCGTGAGTAGCAAGCGGCAGAACAGGTATCGATTCGAGGGGAGGGATGCGTATGACTGATTTTCAGAGGATCCGGCAGGAAATCAACATCGAGGAAGTCGCGAAGTGGCTGGGGATCGAGATACAAAACGGGAAAGCCAGATGCCCGTTCCATAACGACCAGACGCCTTCTCTTTCGTTCAAGGACGGTCGGTTCAAGTGCTTTGGTTGCGACGCATCCGGGGATGCGATCGATCTGGTGGCGAGGCTCCGGCACCTAAGTACGCTCGAAGCGGCGCATCAGATAACCGAGGCGTTTCACGTCCATGATGCAGCGCCGCCTGTGCAAAAAAAAGCGCCAGCGGTGAAGTACACGCAGGTTTCAAAGTACATCGATCATTGCATCGAGGCGTTTGCCGTAGCGCCGGACGCGCAGATGTATCTGCAGCGACGAGGCTTTACCGGCGAAAGTATGATGAAGTTCCGGTTTGGATTTGACGCGGACAGAAAGGCGATCGTCATTCCGTACGGCACACATACGGACTATTACTCGACCCGAAGTATTACGGACAAGCGATTTTTTAAACCGCGTGCTGAGGATGTTGGCCCGGAACCGCTGTTCTACGAAGAATCGCTGGATCAGGAGGAGCCGGTGTTCATCGTAGAGAGCGCGTTCTGCGCACTTTCTCTTTTGCAGGAGGGTGCGTATGCCATCGCCACATGCGGGACCGGGATTCGAAAGCTGATCGACGCGCTGAGATCACGGGAGAAAGCGCCGCCGGTCATTGTGTGTATGGATCGAGACAGCGCAGGCGACGAAGCAGCGAACAAACTCTGCGCGCAGCTCAAAGCGCTTGGCATGACGCATTTGCGCACGAACACGCCGGAAGGGTATAAGGATCCGAACGAACTGCTCATGGGCGATCGGGAGCTGTTCCGGGACTGGATGCAAGGTTGCGTCGAACAGGCGAAAGAGCTGCCGCGCATTCAGAAAAGCAATGATCAGAATATCATACCCGACGCAACAACGCTGCAGGCGCTGCATCCGGAGTCCAATCCGCGCTATCCCAACACGGACATCGGCAACAGTCGGCTCTTCTCGGATTATTTCAACGGCGTAGCCCGATATGTGCCGGAGCGGAAGCTGTGGTACATCTTCAGCGGGAAGCGTTGGGACCCCGACGTCGGCGGACTGAAAGTGATGGAGCTGTGTAAACAGCTCGCAAATGAGCTAATGGTATATGCGTTTCAGATCTCAGATGAGCAATTGCGAAAAGAGTATATCGACCGGTGCAAGAAATGGCAGGCGCGCAGGACCCGGGAAACGATACTGAAGGATGCGCAGGGTGTGTATCCGATCCCAATGGAGGCGTTTGATATGGATCCGTTCCTGTTCAACTGTAAAAATGGAACGATTCATTTGAAGGATATGTCGTTTCGGGCGCACGAGCCGGAGGATAAGCTAACAAAGATTTCGGATGTCATATATGACCCGGATGCACGCTGCGAGCGGTTCGACGCGTTCGTGGATGAAATCATGAGCGGGGATCAAGACAGAGCGCGATTTTTACAGCGTTCGCTTGGGTACGCGCTCAGCGGGGATACGCGCTTTGAATGCCTGTTCATCCTATACGGGGCGACAACCCGGAATGGGAAGGGCACGCTCATGGAGAGTGTGCTCAAAGTCATGGGCGAATATGGAAGCACGGTTCGGCCGGAGACGATCAGTATGAAGCAGAACATCAGCAGCCAGAATCCGACGGAGGACATCGCCCGGCTGGCAGGGATCCGCTTTGCGAACATCTCAGAGCCAAGCAGGGGGCTGCTGCTCAACGCCGCGCAGGTGAAGAGCATGACGGGCAACGATACGCTCAATGCACGCTTTTTGCATGAGAACAGCTTCGATTTCCAGCCGCAGTTCAAAATCTATATGAACACGAATTACCTGCCGGTGATTACGGATATGACGCTTTTTTCCAGCGGCAGAATCATGATTATCCCGTTTCAGCGCCATTTCGAAGAGAACCAGCAGGACAAGACGCTGAAACACACATTCAGTGAAGCGGGGAATCAGAGCGCGATTCTAAACTGGCTGCTGGAAGGGTATCGGGCGCTGGCAAAGGAAGGGCTAACCATGCCGGACTCCGTGCGATTCGCAACCGACCGGTACCGGCATGAGAGCGATAAGGTCGGACTGTTTATCGAAGATGAAATGGAGCCGGTCTCGAATGCGGAGGAGCGGACGTCAGCGGTATATGAGCGATACAAACGATGGTGCGACGCCAACGGCTGCTTTGCGGAGAGCACCCGTAATTTCAAACAGATCCTGGCGATGTACGGAAGCGTGGAGCGGAAGCGTCCGCGTGCCGGTGGTAGCGAAACAACGATGTTCGTCGGCTATCGACTGCGGTTCCCTACCGATGGATTTACCGAATATAAAGGCAAAATACCGTTTGATTAACCCTCCTGTCGCAACCTGTCGCAGGAAATATAGGTAGTATGTAAAAACGCTCTTTTTATAGGGAGTACCTAAAAAAGCTGCGACAAACTGCGACAAAACGGAAAAACCCGCATAAAGCCTGGGTTTTTCGTGAATTATTGGGTGTATAGAGCTGCGACCGACACAATAATCAATCATCTATTCGGATGATCCGGAGGGTCTTTTTTATAGAAAAGGAGAGTTTTTATGTTGGAGAAAGATATCACTGCCGCAATTTTGCGGTTGTTCAAAACAGTCCCGCGCTGCTTTGCATGGAAGGAGCATGGCGGACTCTACGGCACTTCCGGGGTACCGGATGTGATCTGCTGCCTGGACGGCCGGTTCTTCGCCTTCGAGGTGAAGACGCCGGACGGGAAATTGACCAGTCTGCAGGAGCATACGATACACAAAATCAAGGTCGCCGGCGGACACGCCTTTGTAGTCAGATCCGCCGATGATGTGAAAGATGTTCTGCGCATGCACGCAGGAATCGAATCAGGACGAAGGAGGTCAGCCAAATGAATGCCAAAGAATATCTATCGCAGGCATATCGCATCGACCAGCGGATTAACAGCAAGTTGGAACAGGTGATGTCCCTGCGAGCCCTGCTGGGTAAGGCGACCGGCACACTCACCGGCGCGCCGAAGGCGGCGACACCAAATCCGCATTCTATGGAGGATACCATCTGCAAGATGGTGGATATGGAAAATGAGATCAACGACGATATCGATACCTTGGTCGATCTCAAGGCAGAGATCATGCGGCGAATCAAGCGCATGGAGAACACAGAATACCAGACGATACTGGAACTACGGTACCTGTGCTTAAAAAGCTGGGAAGATATCTCTGCGGAGATAGGATACAGCTTGCGTAGACTTTATGAGTTACACAATCTGGCGCTGGAACAATTTTCTATTAAAAGTCCGCACTAAAAAGCATTGCATCGCATCATGCCACCTGTGAGATAATACAATTGCAAAAGATGGATCGAGAGCCTTCGCAACGAACGCGGAGGCTCTTTTTCATGCCTGGAGGGTTGCATGCCAAGAAAACCGAAGCGCCCGTGTTCTTACCCTGGCTGTAGTCGCCTGACCGATGGACAGTATTGCGATGAGCACAGGAAGATTGCCGAGCGTCAGTACAACCGATATCTTCGTGACCCGGACACCAACAAACGATATGGACGCGCCTGGCGCCGGATACGGTTGCAATACATCCAAGCGCATCCGCTTTGCGAACAGTGTGAACTGGAAGGCAGGCTGACGCCTGCGGAGGAAGTCCACCACATTGTGCCGTTGACTGACGGCGGTACGAATGATGTGAGCAACCTCATGGCGCTGTGTAAGAGCTGCCACAGCTCGATAACGATCAACGATGGTAGAAACGCACAAAAATAAGCACGGCTTTCACCGTACTTATCGTGTACTGGTTAGTCCAACAGATCGCTGTGCGTGCCTGTTCGCGTGAGCGTTAGTGTGAGGATCTCTTGCTCCGTTTTGTAGATCAACAGCCAGTCCGGCTGGATATGACATTCGCGAAACCCGGAGAAACTGCCGGTCAATGCATGATCGCGATTCTTTTCGGGAAGCGGCTGCTCATCGCAAAGGAGCTTGATGATTTCCTCAAGCAAAGAAATCTTATAGCCGCGCTTCACAATCGCTTTGTAGTCTTTTTTAAACTGCGTCGTGTAGCGCGGCTTAAGCATTCAGATCCTCCATGAGAGCATCGACACTCTCAAAGGGTTTGCTAAGGCCGCGTGCATTGTTGACGTCATCCATTGCTGCCAGCGTTTCGGTGTTGAATGCATCCAAGCGCAGATCGAACGGGATGCCACCGTACCGAATGGAAGATCTTAAAAAGACATTCAACGCCGTAGAGAGATTCATGCCGAGTTCGGAGTAGACCGCTTCCGCTTTCTTCTTCAGATCGGAGTCGACCCGGAAATTGACATTGACTGTACTAGCCACTGTTATCACCTCATTCCAATGAGAGTATAGCACGGGAATACAAGAAATGCAATAAAATGCTTTACAATGTCATTACAAATGACAACTACTGGCGGGGAATGTTACATCTCTGTGACTTTTCATTATGTGCAACGCGGTCGGGTCGCGTACAAACTTTCGCGGTTTCAAGAGAGGGAATAGCCCCTCTATTATTTTTGGGAGGAAAACCACATGGCAAACGGACATGGCGGTGCGCGCCCCGGTGCGGGTCAGAAGAAAAAACCGCTCGCGGATAAGATGCTCGATGGCAACCCCGGCAAGCGAAAGTTGACAGTCGTAGAATTTCCGAATGCTGTTGAGTTTCAAGGTGTGAAAATGCCGCAACCCAGCACGATGCTCTCCGCCGTTCAGAAGGATGGCAAACCGCTTATTGCATCGGAGATCTACGAGTGGACCTGGAGCTGGCTGAACGAACGCGGTTGCGCGAACATTGTTTCCCCGCAGGTATTGGAGCGATATGCCATGAGCGCTGCGCGATGGATTCAGTGTGAAGCGGCGATTACAGAATATGGTTTTTTAGCAAAGCATCCGACTACCGGAAGCGCGATCCAATCTCCCTATGTGGCCATGAGCCAAAACTACATGTCACAAACCAACCGTCTCTGGTACGAGATTTTCCAGATCGTGAAAGAAAATTGCGCCGCCGACTACACAGGCGCGAATCCGCAGGATGACGTCATGGAGCGATTGTTGTCAGCGCGGCGAGGAGGATAAGGGTTATGGATGAAATGCAGGAATTCCTTCGCGCATTGAAGTACCATCGTCTGACCAGTCAGCAGCGAAAGACGCTGCGCGGGCAGGTACTGGCCGGAAATCTTGCCGCCGCTCAGGCTGGGCTACGAAAAATCGTTTCGAAAGGAAATCATCATGGATATTCAAACGCTGCCGGTCGGTAAACTTATCCCGGCGGATTACAACCCGCGTAAAGATCTGAAGCCCGGCGATCCGGAATATGAAAAGCTGAAACGGTCGATCATAGAGTTTGGGTACGTGGAGCCGGTGATCTGGAACAAGACGACCGGTCACGTCGTCGGCGGACATCAGCGCTTGAAGGTGCTGATCGACACCGGCATCACGGACATTGAATGCGTCGTTGTAGAAATGGATGAGGAGAAAGAAAAAGCGCTCAACGTTGCGCTAAATAAGATCAACGGCGAGTGGGATAAGGAGAAACTGTCTCTCCTGATCGCCGATCTACAGGGCGCGGACTTCGATGTATCGCTGACGGGCTTTGATGCCGTTGAGATCGACAAGCTGTTGAATGTCGGCAAAGACGCCGAGGAAGACGACTTCGATGTTGACGCCGAACTTGAAAAGCCAACCTTCTCCAAGCTCGGGGATGTTTGGACGCTCGGCCGTCATAAAGTCGTATGCGGCGACAGCACCAAGCCTGAGACATATGCCGCTTTAATGGGCGGGAAGCAGGCGAATCTGATACTGACCGATCCGCCTTATGGAATCGACTACGACAAAGGCGCGGCGGGCAAGATCAAGAATGATAAGTTTGACAGCGATCAGGGTTTATATAATTTCCTTCATCACGCTTTTTCAGCGATGGAAGCACATCTTGCAACGGATGGCGTGGTATATGTGTTCCATGCCGACAGCAAGGGGTTGGCTTTTCGCAGGGCGTTTGAGGACGCGGGATTTAAGCTGTCGGGATGCTGCATCTGGGCAAAGAACACGTTCACACTCGGCCGATCGGATTACCAATGGTCCCACGAACCTTGTCTCTATGGGTGGAAAAAGTCCGGGAAGCATAACTGGTACGGCGATCGAAAACAGTCTACGATCTGGAATTTCGACAAACCAAGCCGTTCGGAGAAGCATCCGACGATGAAGCCCGTTCCGCTGCTCGCCGTGCCAATGAAGAATTCGACCCAGACAAACGGTGTGGTGCTTGATCCCTTTGGTGGCTCCGGCAGTACGATGATCTGCGCGGAACAGTTGGGGCGCGAAGCACGACTGATAGAACTTGACGAGAAATTTGTAGATGTTATTGTCAACCGCTATATCGAAGTCGCCGGAAGTACCGACGGTGTTTTCTTAGAACGCGATGGCAAATCAATTCCCTATGCGGAGGTGACATCTGGTGCCTAACAAGTACTGGTTCTCGGACGATGGTATGATCGGGTATGGTAGATTGAGTACGGGCGAGGTGTTTTGTTTTGATGCCGAGGACTATAGAAGAATATCAGACAGGACATGGTACAAGTGTAATGCGAGCCCTGGTTATGTTGGCGATTGCAAAGGATTCTGTATACACAGAGTAATACTTGCTGCTTCGGAAGGATGCGAAATCGACCATATCAACCTGAATCCACTCGATAATCGAAAAAGCAATCTGAGGGTATGTACGCATCAACAGAACCAATGCAATCAGCCTCTACAGAGAAATAACACTTCTGGAGTGACGGGCGTTCATTATTATACGGCAAGAGGGAAGTACCGCGCGCGAATAAAGTACTTCCAGCGAGAATTACATTTGGGGTACTTCTCTACATTTCTGGAAGCCGCGCAAGCGAGAAATGTCGGAGTAAAAATTCTGTTCGGAGAGTATGGGCGATGTTCCGAAGCTCCACCTCCACCCAAATGGATCGATCACATGATACAAACAAAATGCAACCGCTTCCTTGAAGAGGCGGTTTTTTCTTGCTCTGATGAAAGAGCTGCCAGGATTTCAGAAGAAATCGCTTGATAAGTACAGTTTGTAGAGCCATATATGTACTACCAAACGAAGGAGGTAGACATAGCATGCAGATCAAGTACAACGTAACGGGAGACAGACGGAAGGCGATGGTCGCGGTCATGCGGGATACATTGCAGGACACGACGCGATATCTCGGCGCGCCGAGCTTCGCGTTTCAGGTAGGAGCCTATACCGTTGACAGGAACGGTATGGTTACCTGCCCGGACGACACGGATGCGGCGCAGCTAGAAATGCTGATGCGCGAACTGGCGCACGACGGCTTTATTGGCGAACGGACCGACGAACCGACGAAGGAACCCGCAGCACCCTCGCTCAATGACATCGACCAGCTTGCGATCGAACTTCCGAAGGACGGTATTACACCCACTGCCATGGAGAACCTACAACGGCTGGTTGCGAGCAAGGCAATTTTACTGAAAAAAGCGCTCGGCACGAACAGCCTGCCGATCACGGAACATGAAGACCGGATCGAGTTTGGCTGGTTCCCCCCGACGGACGATCAGGCAGAGATCGGAGCGTACTATCAATTGTTACAGGGATTGTGCGAACTCGCTCGATCGCAACAGCGTGTAAACGCAAAAGAACAAATCGTGGAAAATGAAAGATATGCGTTCCGCTGTTTTCTTCTGCGGCTGGGATTCATCGGAGAGGAATACAAGGATGCGCGGAAAATTCTGCTGAAAAACCTATCCGGCAGCGCGGCGTTCAAAGGCGCAAAGGAAACGGGGGCTGACGCATGAACGGCATTCATCCAGAACTGCTGAAACAATTAAAAGCGTATTACAAACCAGGGGCACGCGTCATGCTGCTGCGAATGAACGATCCGTACACAAAACTACGACAAGGCGACCGCGGAACGGTGATCTGCGTCGATGATATTGGCACCATTCATGTGGCGTGGGATTGTGGCAGTACGCTGGGTGTGGTGTTCGGTGAGGATGAGTGCCGGAAAGTGGAGGACGATCATGAGTAATCGCTATTTTGCCGCATATGGTGTGGGGGTGAACCGCACTGAAATGGCAAAACGATGTCCGACTGCAAAGTTGCTCGGCATGTCCGTTCTTAAGAATTACCGGCTTTTGTTCCGCGGTTCCCATGCCGCTGCATTGGCGAATGTTGAACCAATGAAAGGACGCAGCGTCCCGTTACTGGTGTGGGAGATTACATCAGCTGACGAATCTGCACTCGATCAGTACGAGGGTTTTCCGTATCTATACGAAAAGCAGAACGTCCGAATTCGGCTGGACGGGAAGCTGGTCAACGCTATGGTCTATACCATGATTGGGGATCGTCCGCTTGGGAAACCAAGCGCTTTTTATTACAGTACGATTTTGGAAGGGTATCAGGATGCTGGGTTCGACACTAGCATTCTGAAAGCGGCCGTGCAAGCCAGCGAGGCAGACACACCATTCCCCTAACTTCGATCAACGTCACGTCGGCAACGTCGCCGCCGCTGAGCGGTTCACAAAACGGTTGGGGCGGTTGCCCCAATCACGTAAAACAACCAAACAACGCCGGACACGGGGGCTCACAAGGGCCTCCGTTTTGATATCAGATGGAGGAGGCGGTGATGATACGAAAACTCAAAAAATACACACCAACTCCGTTCAAAGCAAAGGACTCAGTATACGATAAACAGGCGGCGGATAACGCCGTCGCTTTTATTGAGTGTCTTTCTCATACCAAAGGCACGTGGGCGGGTAAGCCGTTTCTGCTGATCGACTGGCAGGAGCGTATTATCCGTGATGTTTTTGGAATTGTAAAACCAAACGGATACCGCCAGTTTAATACGGCGTATATCGAAATACCAAAGAAGAATGGAAAAAGCGAGCTCGCGGCGGCAATTGCTCTGCTGCTTACTTGTGGCGATCATGAAGAGCGCGCTGAAGTATATGGCTGTGCGGCCGACCGGCAACAGGCGTCGATTGTATTCGAAGTTGCCAAGGACATGGTCACCATGTGCCCGGCGCTGACGAAGCGGGTCAAGATCCTCGCGTCGCAAAAGCGAATTGTGTATCTGCCGACCGGGAGCTATTACCAGGTGTTAAGTGCCGACGTCGCCAGCAAGCACGGATTCAATACCCATGGCGTCATTTTCGATGAGCTGCATACACAGCCGAACCGAAAGCTGTTTGACGTCATGACCAAGGGCAGCGGAGACGCGCGCATGCAGCCGCTGTATTTCTTAATTACCACGGCGGGAGACAACACCAACTCCATCTGCTGGGAAGTGCATTCAAAAGCCAAGGATATCCTCGACGGCAGGAAAACGGACCCGACGTTCTATCCTGTGATCTATGGTACGGAAGAGAACGATTCCTGGACCGACCCGAAAGTATGGAAGAAAGCGAACCCGTCGCTCGGGATCACGGTCGGAATCGACAAGGTCAAAGCGGCTTGTGAAAGTGCGCAGCAGAACCCTGCGGAGGAGAATGCGTTTCGCCAGCTTCGTTTGAACCAGTGGGTCAAGCAGGCGATCCGCTGGATGCCGATGGACGTGTGGGATAAATGCGCGTTCCAAGTTGATCCCGACGAACTAGCCGGACGCATCTGTTACGGAGGCCTCGATCTTTCCTCAAGCACAGACATCACCGCATTTGTACTGGTCTTCCCGCCGCTGGATGAAGAAGATAAGTTCTTTATCCTACCGTTCTTCTGGATCCCGGAGGAAAACATCGACCTGCGCGTACGGCGTGATCATGTGAACTACGACCTCTGGAAGAAGCAGGGATTTCTATTGACGACCGAGGGGAACGTGGTGCATTACGGATTCATCGAAACGTTCATTGAACAGCTCGGGCTGAAATACAACATCCGCGAGATCGCGTTCGACCGTTGGGGAGCGGTGCAGATGGTGCAAAACCTTGAGGGTATGGGCTTCACGGTTGTCCCGTTCGGTCAGGGGTTCAAGGACATGTCGGCGCCGACCAAGGAACTCATGAAGCTGACGCTGGAACAGAAAATAGCGCACGGCGGGCAACCTGTTCTACGCTGGATGATGGATAACATCTACATCCGAACGGACCCGGCGGGGAACATCAAGCCGGACAAAGAAAAAAGCACCGAGAAAATCGACGGTGCTGTAGCAACGATCATGGCGCTGGATCGGGCGCTGCGGAATGGTGGAAGCGAGGGCGAAAGCGTATATGATGGCCGCGGGCTACTGGTCCTGGAATAAGTGCTGTTTCAAAATGGAACGCGTAAATGAAATAAGACAATGAAAAGTGAAGAGTTATTTCAGTTTCATCTTGTGTAGTTGGCTTTAGTGTGATGATCTTAAAACACAAACGGAGCCAATTAAGGCTCCGTTGGATCATATTCCAATAATGTCTGCCACTCGCGGCGCTTAGACAACACCCGGAGTATGTGCACGGTGCTGTTGCTTTCTAGCGCCGAGTAAAAAATGATGTAGTTGCCGACGAACAATCGCCGCACACCAAGAGCGGTATAGGGCTTTTCCTTGAGTAAACGCTGCCTGAACGGAAGTTGCTGCAAGGTACCGATCGCTTCTTGAAAAGAGAGCAGCAATCTCGCAGCGGCTTCGGGCTCGTGCAACACATCGGCAATATAGCCGAAGATCTGATTCAGATCCTGTTCGGCTGCTTCAACGATCTTTATTTCATACTTTTCCAAGACCGTACTTCCTCTCGATATCGGAAAATACATCTTTGGCTTTGCGGCTCTTACCGGCATCCGCATCGGCAAGTCCGGCGTCCAGCATGCGATAAAGCTCGTGCTTGCCGCTGAGCCGCTCGTACTCGGCATTGGACATCACGACAAGGTCGCCCGCGCCGTTTTTTGTGATGAACACCGGCTCCTGGTGTTTGTTGCAGAATTCGGAGATTTCTCCATATCGGTTGCGCAAATCGGAACTGGGACGGATCACAGCCATTGCGATCACCTCCTGTTTTTGATATGCATATTTTATCAATATAACGATACAAAGTCAAACATGCAGAATGAAAGGAAAGTGATATAAAAAATGCATCCGTGAAGGATGCATCTTTGGGAACTCATCTGTTGCTTCTGTAACAATCGCTGCACATGACCGGGCGATCATCACGAGGTTGAAATGGAACTTGACAGGGCTTACCGCATTCCGCGCAAACTGCATCATACATCTGGCGCGGGGCTCTTTCACGGCGCGCTCCGCCACGTGAATCTCTGTCTCTGGTACTGTTTTTACGAGCGACGCGACAGGCCTTGCAACGCTGCGGTTCGTTCGTAAAACCTTTGTCAGCGAAAAATTCTTGCTCGTTGGCAGTAAAGGTGAATTCTTGCCCGCAATCTTTGCAGACGATGGTTTTGTCGCTGTACATCTTATACCTCTACCTTATTAATATTGCGCGATGCAGAAGGGTACTACGCAGTTATCAATGTATCTCATTATTTGCATGAAGTCAATGATCCCGCTGCATGGAGGAAATCATGAATCCACTTAGATACATATTCCATTCCCGCGACAAGCCGAAGAACTACCTGAGTAGCAGCTTTTACAGCTTCTTCTTCGGCAGTACGTCAAGCGGTAAACCGGTGAATGAAACGACCGCCATGCAGATGACGGCGGTGTACTCCTGTGTGAGAATTCTGTCGGAAGCCGTCGCCGGCTTGCCGCTGAACATCTATCGGTATAACGACAGCGGCGGGAAAGAGAAGGCGTTCCAGCACCCGCTCTACCGGCTCCTGCACGATGAACCGAACCCCGAGATGACGAGCTTCGCGTTTCGGGAGACGCTCATGAGCCACCTGCTGATCTGGGGCAATGCATATGCGCAGGTGATCCGAAACGCGAGAGGCGAGGTGGTGGCGCTATACCCGCTCATGCCGAACAAAATGACAGTCGACCGTGACCAAAGCGGTCGGCTTTTTTATGTGTATCAGCGCGGTGTGGAAGATTCCAAAGCGCAGGGCAGTGAAAGCCGGGTCATCTTATCGCCGCCGGACGTGCTGCACATCCCCGGGCTTGGCTTCGATGGCTTGATCGGTTACAGCCCCATCGCCATGGCAAGGAACGCGATCGGCCTGGCGATTGCCACCGAGGAGTACGGCGCGAAGTTCTTCGCCAACGGCGCGGCGCCGTCCGGCGTGCTGGAACACCCCGGCACGCTCAAGGATCCGCAGCGAATCCGGGACAGCTGGAACGCGGCACATCAGGGAAGCGAAAATTCGCATAGAATTGCCGTTCTGGAAGAGGGGCTCAAGTACACGCCCATCGGGATCTCACCGGAACAGGCGCAGTTCTTAGAGACGCGCAAGTTTCAGATCAACGAGATCGCGCGCATTTTCCGTGTCCCGCCGCATATGCTGGCTGACCTGGAGAAATCGTCGTTCAGCAACATCGAGCAGCAATCGCTCGAGTTCGTGAAATACACACTCGATCCATGGGTCGTGCGCTGGGAACAGAGCATGTGCAGGGTGCTTCTATCAGAAAGCGAGAAACCGGGGTATTTCATTAAGTTCAATGTGGACGGGCTTTTGCGCGGCGATTACGCCTCCCGTATGAGCGGGTATGCCACCGCGCGACAAAACGGCTGGATGAGCGCGAACGACATCCGCGAATTAGAAAACCTCGACCGCATCGCGCCGGAATTGGGTGGCGACCTGTACCTCATTAACGGAGCGATGATGTTACTTGGTTCCCCGCAATCCCATACGGTTACACCGGAACCGGATCCGGCGAACAAGGAGCCGAAAAAGGGCGGTAACCGCAGAATCAACAGACAGGAGGACAGCGCTTGAAGAAGCAATTTTGGAATTGGGTGCGCAATGAAGACAGTACCCGAACACTAACATTGAACGGCACGATTGCCGAAGAGAGCTGGTTTGAAGACGACGTCACCCCGCGGATGTTCAGGGACGAACTGAACGCCGGAACGGGTGACGTAATTATTTGGATCAACAGCCCCGGAGGCGACTGCGTGGCCGCAAGCCAGATCTATACCATGCTCATGGAGTACAAAGGACACATCACGGTGAAGATCGACGGCATTGCGGCGAGCGCTGCGTCGGTGATCGCCATGGCGGGTACCGAGGTGCTCATGGCGCCGACCTCCCTCCTCATGATCCATAACCCACTGACCATCGCGATCGGCGACAGCGAAGAGATGCAGAAAGCCATCGCCATGCTGGACGAGGTCAAGGAGAGCATCCTCAACGCATATGAGCTGAAGACGGGACTGTCCCGCGCGAAACTGGCGCATCTCATGGATGCGGAAACGTGGATGAATGCGAACAAAGCGATCGAGCTGGGCTTCGTGGATGGCGTTCTTGAGGATGAAAAGAAACAGCCGAAGCACGATGACGTTGTATTCAGCTTCTCCCGCCGCGCAGTCACCAACTCGTTGCTGAATAAACTGCAGCGGAAACAGAAAAACGAAACCCCTGTAGTTGAGGAGAAACCGCCTGACGAAATACCCGCAGAACAAACCGAACCGCGATACCCGACAGAGCCGCTTTATCAGCGGCTTTCTTTAATTTCACATTAGGAGGAAAACGAATGAATACGGTTTTACAACTGCGTGAGAACCGCGCAAAGAAATGGGACGCCGCAAAGGCGTTTCTGGACGTCAAACGCGATACGGACGGGCTGCTGTCTGCCGAAGACGCTCAGGCGTACGAAAAGATGGAAGCCGAAGTTGTTGCGCTCGGCAAAGAGGTGGAACGCCTCGAGCGCCAGGCAGCACTCGACGCCGAGCTGAACAAGCCCACCGCGGATCCGCTGACAAGCAAGCCCGCTCAGCCCACGGCGGATCAGAAAACGGGTCGCGCGTCCGACGCATACAAAAAGGCGTTCTGGAACGCGATTCGTTCGAAGAATCCGAGGCCGGAGATTCTCAACTCCCTGGTCGAAGGCACCGACAGCGAAGGTGGTTATCTCGTACCGGATGAGTTCGAAAAGACGCTGGTGCAGAAGCTGACGGAAGCAAACGTACTGCGGCCGTTGTGCCATGTGATCCAGACCAGCTATGGCGATCGAAAGATCCCGGTGGTTGCGTCGAAGGGCACCGCCGACTGGGTCGACGAAGAGGGTACCTATCCGCTTTCGGATGATACCTTCGCGCAGGTTGTCCTTGGCGCGTATAAGGTCGCGACCATGATCAAGGTATCCGAGGAATTGCTCTCCGACAGCATTTTCAACATCGAGGGGTATGTATCGGAGCAGTTCGGCAAGCGCATCGGCGACAAGGAAGAGGACGCGTTCCTCAACGGCAACGGCGTGAGCAAACCCACCGGTATCCTCAACGCCACCGGCGGCGCGGAACTCGGCGTTACCACCGCTGGCGCAACGGCGATCACGGGCGATGAACTGATCGACCTCGTATACTCGCTCCGTGCGCCGTACCGCAAGAGCGCGGTATTCGTGCTCAACGACACGACCGTGAAGCTGCTCCGGAAACTCAAGGACGGCGAAGGCCAGTACCTCTGGCGCCCGGGTATCACGGAGAATGCGCCGGATACGATCCTCGGACACAGAATCGTGACCAGTGAATTCATGCCGGGCGTGAGCGCGGGCAACAAATCCATTGCGTTCGGCGATTTCTCCTACTACTGGATCGCCGACCGTCAGGGCCGAACCTTCAAGCGCCTGAACGAGCTGTATGCCACCACCGGCCAGGTAGGGTTCCTCGCATCCCAGCGTCTGGATGGCAAGCTCATCCTGCCGGAAGCGATCAAGGTCCTGCAGCAGAAGGCGTAAGAGGAAACAAGTATGGAGTATAACGCAAAGAACTATATGGCGCAGGGCGGCGATCGATGGGTGATCGGCGGATCACTGGAGATTCTGGAGGGGGCCTCAGTGACGGGGCTTCCTCCGGCTACGGTATCGGTTGCGACGGAAGAATCGCTCGGCGGTGTGATCGCGGCTGCGAAGACGGAAACGGATACGGTCGAAGCCAAGATCGGGGAGGATCGCAAGCTCTATGTTCCGCCATATACGCTTCCTGCAGCAGTAGCGGACACGCTCGGCGGCGTGAAGCTTGCGGCGAATCAGGCGGCCAGCACGGCGACGGAAGTGTCCGGACTTGTCAGCGAGTTCAATACACTACTCGCTGCGCTGAAAGCTGCCGGGATCATGGCTGCGGATGCGTAATGCCATATGAGCACGCTGCTGGAGAAAGTGAAGGCGAACCTGATCCTCGAGCATGACTCCGACGATGAACTGCTGCAGCAATATATCGCTGCGGCGGAATCGTACGCGGAGAGCTACCAGCACCTGACCGCCGGAACGTATGAAGCGGCTGCTATGCCGCCGACGACGGAACAGGCAGTGATCATGCTTGCGTCGCACTTCTACGAGAGCCGCGACGGCAGCACAGGCGGGTTCTTCGCGGACAACGTACAGGCGGGACAGCAGGTATGGGACACGGTCAACATGCTCCTGCGTCTGGACCGGAACTGGTGCTTCACATGAGCATTGGAAGAATGAATGTACAAATATCGATCGTCATGGAGACGGTCACGAAGGACGCGGAAGGGTTCGCTACGAAGACGGATACGGTCCTCGCCTCCGTTCATGCCTACCGGGAAGGGCGGCACGGTTCCCAGAAATGGGTCAACCGTGCCGCTTTCTCCGAAGCGACAGACCTGTTCCGGTTCCGGGTGATTCCAGGGCTGCGGATCACGACGGAGCATGTACTGCTCTGTGACGACGAACGGTTTGAGATCACGTCGGTTGAGGACGTCAAGGGCAGAAACATGTATCTCGAGGTGCTGGCAAAGAAAACGGAGGCGGCGCATGGCTAGAGTATCGATTCAGCTTCCAACGGCGTTCATGGATCAGTTGACGAAGATCGCGGCGAAAACGGATACCGCGATTCCGAAGGCGCTGGAAGCTGGCGGCAAGGTGGTCTTTGAGAAAATGCAGGCAAACCTGCACGGTGCGATCGGTAAGGATACGAAATTCAAATCCCGCTCGACCGGGAAACTGCTCGCCGCGCTTGGCGTATCGCCGGTCAAGGTGAACGACGGGGGTAATTTCGACGTGAAAATCGGCTTTTCCGAAGGTCGAAGCGTGAGCAACGCCATGCTGGCGAACATCCTGGAATACGGGAAACACGGCCAACCTCCCAAGCCGATCCTGAAGCCAACGCGGGCGTCAAGCAAGAAACCATGCATTGAGGCCATGCAGAACGTGCTGAATGAGGAGTTGGGTGTGAAATGAGCATGCTGGAAGAACTGAACACGATCGTGGAGAGCGCAGGACTGCCGGTCGAGACGGGCGTCTTCTCCGGAACGGCGCCGGATGAGTACGTTGTGATCACACCGATTTCGGAACATTTCGAACTGTACTGCGACGATTATCCCGGCCTGAATATCGAGGAAGCGCGATTATCGCTCTTTTCGAAGGGAAACTACAACCAAAAGAAGGACCTGCTCATGCGCATGCTGCTCACGGCAGGATTCACTGTGTCCGAGCGTCGATATATCGGGTATGAGGAAGATACCAAATATCATCATTATTCCATAGATTTAGCACACGAGGGGGAGGAAATGTAATGGCTACAGTGGGATTGGACCGGCTGTATTATTCCAAGATCACGGAGGACGTCAATGGAGACGAAACATATGGCACGCCGCAGTTGCTGGCAAAAGCGATCTCGGCAGATCTCGAGATCGAACTGAACGAAGCGACGCTGTTCGCCGACGATTCCGCAGCAGAAGTTATGAAGGAATTCAAGAGCGGGAAACTATCGCTCGGGATCAACGATATCGGCGCGGCGGTAGCAGGAGATCTGGTCGGCGCAATGATCGACGATAACGGCGTCATGATCTCCCAGAGCGAAGGGTTAGCGTCTCCTGTGGCAGTGGGATTCCGGGCAAAGAAAAGCAACGGCAAGTACCGGTATTTCTGGCTGTATCGCGTGATCTTTGGCATCCCGGCGACGAATCTGGCGACCAAGGGCGACAGCATTACCTTCAATAAGCCGACGATCGAGGGTACGATCTACAACCGCAATAAGATCGACGGACAGGGGAAACACCCTTGGAAGGCGGAAGTGAACGAAGATGACGCAAGCGTACCGGCGGAGACGATCACCGGCTGGTATTCGGCGGTGTATGAACCGACGTTCGCGGCGCCGGCAGAGTAACGGAGGTAGCATATGGAACAGGAACGCGCTGCCATGATTACAATCGGCGGCAAGGAATACGAATTGGTACTCACGACCCGCGCGACAAAAGAGATCGCGAAACGCTACGGTGGTTTGGCGAGCCTGGGTGATAAGCTCCTGAACACGGAAAACTTCGAGCTGGCGCTGGACGAGCTGATCTGGCTGATCGCGCTGTTGGCGAATCAGAGCATTCTGATTCATAACTTCCAGCACCCGGACGAGAAACGGGAGCTGCTGACCGAAGAGGCGATCGAGCTTCTGACCACGCCGACGGATCTGGCGGAATATAAGGACGCGATCATGGATTCCATGCTGCGCGGAACGAAGCGGTTTGTAGAAAGCGAACCGCAGCCGAAAAAAAACGCGTCTGCCGGGTGAGCGATGAGGAAACGTTCGCCCGGCTGCTCTTTTACGGAGTGACCCTGCTGGGTCGATCAGAGCACGAAGTCTGGCTCATGCCGCTTGGCGCTCTGCTCGACCAGTGGGAAGTGTATCAGCAGTATCACGGGCTCGCGAAAGTAAAGGTGGAATATTTCATTGAGGATTTAATTCCTCTGGGCATATAGTCACGGAGTTCGCCCAATATGCCGATAACGGCAAAAAAGCAAGAATAATAAAGAATACAGATTTAAATCTTGCCGATAATATGGTATGATAGGCGTAGTGCATTGGAGGTCAGCGTCATGAAATACCTGTCAGTAGCGGAAATGGCAAAACGCTGGAATGTTGCGGAACGTACCGTTCGTAATTATTGTGCGAACGGGAAAATACCGGACGCCTTTCTGACGGGAAAAACATGGAATATCCCTGGAACGGCACAGCGACCGGATCGTATCAATAAGCATCATGAAGAACCGGCCACATTGCTGGAATTCCTGAAAGCGGAAAAGGCAGCTAGAACATCGGGCGGTATCTACCATAAGGTACAAATTGAGTTGACCTATAATTCCAATCATATTGAAGGAAGCCGATTGACCCATGACCAAACGAGATTCATCTTTGAAACGAACACCATCGGCATGGATAACGTTTCCGTTAATGTAGATGATATTGTTGAGACATCCAACCATTTCCAATGTATTGACATGATCATAGACCAGGCGAACGCCGTACTGAGTGAAAAACTCATCAAACAGCTGCATATCATTCTGAAAAGCGGCACCAGCGATGCACGAAAGGACTGGTTTGCAGTCGGCGCGTATAAGCGTCTGCCCAATGAAGTCGGCGGAAAGGAAACAGCAGCACCGGAGGATGTCGCGCCGCAGATGCAGAAGCTGCTTCAAGGCTATAACACGGGCAGAATCAAAACCTTAGATGATGTGCTGGATTTTCATTACCGCTTCGAAACGATTCATCCATTTCAGGATGGGAACGGGCGCGTTGGTCGGTTGATTCTGTTTAAGGAATGCCTGAAAAACGACATCATCCCGTTTATCATCGACGACGAAGTGAAGCTGTTCTACTATCGCGGCCTACGCGAGTGGCCAAGCGAACGCGGGTATTTACGAGATACCTGTGTTGCAGCGCAGGATAAATTCAAGCAGTATCTTGATTATTTCAGGATCGGATACAAATGACAGATTTTAGCAATTTGCTGGAATTGCAAAACCCGGAATCGAGTGCTATATTAATCATGATATTCCGTCAGGGATAAAAAAATCAGAACAGGGAAGAAAGATCATGATTTACACACCTCTGACAAAAATTGCGATTCAGCTTGCTCTGGATGCACACCGGGGTCAATATGACAAAGGCGGACTTCCATATGCCACGCATCCCTTGCACGTCGCAGAATCCATGGATACCGAGGACGAATGCGTCGTCGCGTTACTGCATGATGTGCTGGAAGATACCGGAATTACAGTGGACGATCTGCGGCAATGGGGGATCACCGACCGGCAGATCAAAGCGTTAAAGCTGATATGCCACGACGAATCCTTACCCTATCTGGAGTATATTCAGAAACTTCGGACAGATCCGATCGCCGTGAAAGTCAAGATTGCGGACTTACGGCATAACGCGGATCTGACACGATTGACGGAAGCGACGGAAGAAGACTGGAAACGCGTGGAAAAATACAAACAAGCGTTACAGCTGCTTCAAGCGGATATTCTCGAATAACTGATCGAGAACGTATCTAAAGAACGACCTACGGGCCGTTCTTTTTTTGCGCACAATTTTCAGAAAGGAGCCATGCGCATGAGCAATGCAGATTTTGGCCTGAAGATCGGTATCGACGGCGAACGTGAGTTCAAAGCCGCGTTGCGGGATATCAACCAGCAGTTCAAAGTGCTCGGCTCCGAGATGAAGCTGGTCGAGTCACAGTTCGCTAAACAGGATCGCAGCGTAACCGCGCTCACCTCGAGAAACGAGGTGCTGACCCGCCAGATCGCAGAGCAAAAGGAAAAGATCGAGCTGCTGCGGCGCGCGCTGGAGAACGCGTCGGAATCGTTCGGCGAGAACGATCGCAGGACGCAGCAGTGGACGGTGCAGCTAAACAATGCGCAAGCCGAGCTTAACAACATGGAGCGCGAGCTCAAGAATAACGAAAAAGCCATCGACGGCGTCGGTGACGAGTTCCAGGACGCCGGGAAACAGGCGGATAAGTTCGGCGATGAAGTCAATGACGCAGCGGACCGCTCGGAGCGGGCGAAAGAGCGGTTTGAAAAGCTGGGCACTGTGTTGCGGACCGTCGGTGCCGCCATGGGAACGGTGCTGGCCGCTGCCGGTGCAGCCGTATATAAACTCGGCAAAGCGGTGGTCGAGCAGTTCGGTGCGCTGGAGCAGAATTTAGGCGGTTCGGAAGCGGTGTTCGGCGAATACGCCGCGTCGATTCAGAAGACAGGTGAGGACGCATATAAGAACCTGGGCGTATCTCAGAGCGAATACTTAGCTACCGCCAATAAGATGGGTGCGCTGTTTCAGGGCGTCGGCGTCGATCAAGAGAAGAGTCTGGCACTGACTGAAAAAGCCATGCAGCGAGCGGCGGATATGGCGTCCGTTATGGGCATCGATACATCGGCTGCACTGGAGGCCGTGACCGGCGCCGCCAAGGGCAATTTTACCATGATGGACAACCTTGGCGTCGCTATGAACGCAACGAGCATTCAGGCATATGCGCTGGCCAAGGGGCTGGATTTCACGTGGAGCTCTGCTACACAAGCGCAAAAGGCCGAAGTGGCCATGCAGATGTTCTTTGAGAACACGGAACAATATGCTGGCAACTTTGCGCGTGAATCCTCGCAGACGATCACCGGTTCGATCGGCATGCTGAAAGCGGCGGCACAGTCGTGGGTAGCGGGGCTCGGCAACGCAAACGCGGATACACTGGCGCTGACGCGGAATATGACCGACGCGTTCCGTACCGTCATGAGCAATATCACCCCGGTACTGGAGAATATCGTCAAAGCGCTGCCGGACGCGCTGGATGCGATCCTCTCGGAAGTATCGGGGATCCTACCAACACTGGTGAGCGCCGCTGCATCGTTGTTTCGGCAGTTGCTGGGTACCGTGCTGAAGCTGCTTCCAGAGCTGATCCCCGTCGCTGCGGATGCCGTCATGACGATCATCTGGGCACTTGTCGACAACTTGCCGCTGCTGGTGGATGCGGCGGTACAGATGATCACCGCGCTGGTGAGCGGAATCGGACAGGCGCTGCCGCAGCTGATCCCCGCGATCGTCAAGGCAGTCGTCCTGATCGTTTCTTCACTCTTGGGCAACATCGACCAGATCATCGAAGCGGGTATGTCGATCCTGTTCGGCCTGATCGAAGGGATCATTGCGGCGCTGCCGGAATTGATCGAAGCGCTGCCGCAGCTGATCACGGCGATCGTGGAGTTCTTCATCCGGAACCTACCCCAGATCCTGGCTACCGGCGTGAAGATGATCCTGGCATTGATCCAGGGAATCGTCGGCACTGTCCCGCAACTTTCTTCGAATATGCCGAGAGTGGTTTCCTCGGTCGTGAACGGAATCTCCAGAGCAGTCTCTTCGGTCGTGCAAATTGGCAAGAACATCGTGCAGGGACTCTGGCAGGGGATCCAGTCTATGGGCCAATGGATACAGGACAAGATCGGGAACCTGTTTCGCAGCGTGATCAACGGCGCGAAAAACGTGCTTGGCATCCACAGCCCGTCAACGGTATTCGCTGGAATCGGCGAGAACATGGGGTTCGGGTTGGGCGTTGGCTTTACCGCCGCCATGAAAACCGTGGAAGAAGAGATCAAACGGGCGATCCCGACCAAGTTTGACGGGTTGATTATCGATGTCGCTGCCGTCACAAAGGCACCAGCTTACTCGAACGAACGCTCATCTTCTACGCAGGCTGGAAACGTGGAGAACAAATATGAAATCGTGATCCACAACCCGAAACCGGAACCTGCATCCGGCAGCGTACGAACGACGCTGCTGAAGCATTCGTACGGGTTGGCGTAGAGGAGGCGAGTCAAATTGCCGGAACAATGGAACTTCAACGGCTTTGCGCTCAGTTTCCGAGGGAAATGGGACGTGGAGAGTGTCATTGAAGGAATCGGGATCCCCAAATTCCGGGGGAACGACCTGCAGGTGCCGTTTCAGCATGGGAAGCGGTGGATCAAGAAACGCTTCGACAGCAGGAAGATCGTCTTCTCCATGTGGATCAAAGGAGCGGATCGGACCGGCCTGGATGACAACATCGATGCATTCCTGACGGCCATCGGCAACCCGGGGCTGCATACCCTGAGCCGGACGATGCGCAGCGGTGAAACAAGGCTCGCGCAGGCCGAGCTCTGTTCCGAGATCCATTTCGTGCGAAAGAACCCCGGATATGCCAAGTTTGCCCTGGAGCTGGAACTGGCGGATCCGTTCTTCTACGGAACAGCGAAGAGCACGGACGCCAATGTTGTCAATTCATCTCCCTTCATATGGATCCACACCAACACAGGCTCTGCGCCGGCAACGCAGATGGTGATCACGCTGGCTGGGCCGCTGAGCAATCCGGTGCTGCGGAACCTGAACAACGGTATCTGGATTCAGTACCTGGGTACGATCTTAAGCGGGGAAAGCGTTGTACTCAACACCAAATACTTCACCTGCCTGCAGGGCGATGAAAACATGATCTCAATCGTCAAGCATGGCGGCGACGCCTATTGGATGATGCTGGACGCCGGCAATAACAGCATGACGCTGGAAACAGACACGATTGGCGGCAGCGTGACACTGGAGTATTACCCGGCATTTTATTGAGGAGGAGAAAACATGCCTTATCCAACCTTACCCGGACGAAGATTTGAATACGACGTAGGCGGCGCGTCGGTTTATTACGGGAGCGATATCAGCGAGATCACGACTGCTCTGACGACCGAACAGATGGCGGAATTGAACAATATCGACAACGCCACGATCGTCATGCAGAAAAGCGTCTACAGCAGCACCTGCCTGTTGACCGTCTGGATATTCCTCCCGGAGAAGTATGTGGTCGCCGGGTTGGGCATGCTCCACAACCTCGGCAGCTTGAGCGGAGCCGGTGTCACGGTGGCAGGCAGCGCGGATAGCACCAACGGAATGGACGGTACCTGGATCAGCGCGACGCTCCCCAGCGGCGCAATCCCCAAGGTCATGCTGGATAACGACGAGTGGAGAGACAACATCCAGTCGTGTACGTTTTCTGAAGGCATCAAGGTATTGCGGTTACGGTACAGCGGCGGGTATGAATCAGCCAAATACTCGACGGTCAAAATCTATGCGCTTCATCTCTACGGCGTCAAAGCGGAAGGTGAGATACCGGACGATATCCTGTTTCTGGATGACGAGGAAACCGGCGATCCAGAGTTCATCCGCGATCTGGACTTCGGCGACCGGGCGGAAGGCACGACAGTGACACACCGGATCAAGCTATATAACAGCAGCACGACGAAGATCGCCAACAACCTGACGCTCTCCCTGATCGATACCGACTTTACCTTCAGCATGGATGAAGGCGTGTCCTGGCTAACGGGAGCGACCATTACCTCGCTGGCCGCGCAGGGGACGAGTGCCAGTATTATCGTCAAGAACACGATCCCGCCGCCGACGCAGATGCTGGGGCCTAGAGCGCCGAGGTTTGAGGTGACGATCGGGAGCTGGTCGTAAGGAGGGGTTAGATGCCGGATCGAATCAAGCTGATCACGCCTCAGAACACAGCGATCACCAGCAGCCTGGCCCTGACCGCAAAATGGGTGCGCACCTATGAAGAGCTGACGAAAGCGGATTTCGACGCTTCCGGGGTGTTCACCCGCGTCGTCACCGACGAAGACAACTACATCGGGCTGCAGTTGGACAGAGACCCAAACTCGACGCCGGAAGGATATACGGCAGGGGAAGACTGCGTTCCGTTCATGACGGCGGGAACCACAAGCGGTGTGGCGGTAGCCGATAACGGAAATCTCGGAACCGGATATGAGGGCTGGCGCGCGTTCGACAACGACAGCGATACCCGCTGGGGGGTAGGCGCGACATCCGGCATCCTTAAGGTGACACTGGCACAAGCTATGATCGTCGCCGGGTATTCCATTCGGGCGAGAAACGATACCTACCTGATCGATAGCCCGAAGGACTGGACGTTCGAAGGTAGCAACAACGGGACAAACTGGTCGGTTCTGGATACACAGTCCAGCGTGACGTCCTGGAGCATGAACGAGCGTAAAGAGTTTGCGGTCTCGAACCCTGCCTCGTATCTGTACTATCGGCTGAACATCGGCTCAAACCAGAGCGGAACCGACACATCTGTTTCCGAGGTGGAGCTGCTGGAAGGCTTTCCGTACGGTTTTGATTACTACAGCAGCGGGAACCGCGTGGTCGGCCCGATCCCTTTGAGTGGAATAGCGTATGGAGACGAGATCCTGCAGTGGACGCTGGGCGAGCTGCCCGCTGGAACGAGCGTCGCGATCGGTTGCGCACTGACGACGGATGCAACACCGCCGGCTTCGTATACCCCTGCAACAAACGGCGTGCAATGTCCGGTGATCGCCGCGAACGACGACATGACTGGCAAGTACCTTTGGATCCGGCAGGAGCTGGCTACTTCGAACTTCGAGGTCACTCCATCGCTGCTGACCATGCAGCTGCAGCTGGTGTCCGCCGCGACGGCCGATCTGACGATTGAACTCGACCGGACTACGCTGTTCAGCGGGATGAACGATCGGTCGAATACGGTATCGGCACTGCCTTGCGGTGCGTCGACGACATTTGAACCATCTGACGCATATGACGGGTTCCTCTACTGGAGAGCGCGGGCAGTTAACGAAGCTCTGGAAATCGATACGGGCTGGAGCACGCCTTACACCTTCAACCTCATGGGCGGGCCGTTCCCGTTGCCGCGCTTTTTTACGTTGGTGGAGAACAGGCAGTACGGGAAGCAACGACATGATCGTGCGCTTTCTATTCTGGAGAATATCGGGTTTGGAAAGCCGAGGGAACGGCGAACGCTTGTTGTTCCGGAGAACCGGGCATTCGGGAAACAGAGAGCGGTCCGAACGCTCTGTACCGAACTGAACGTGACCGACGACCCTCCGTTCCCATGGATCAGCTCGATTTCGGAAACCAGAGGTCAGGCAGGTTGCGTGTTGACCCTGCAGGGCAGCGGGTTTGGCTATACGCATACGGTGGTGGATATCGGCAATACCGATCGGTACAAAAGGAGCTATGGCGGGTTTATTTATATCAATGACCTGGCATGCAACATACTCGCATGGTCGTGGACGAAGATCACGTTTCAACTTCCGCTCGCCGCTACAACGGGGCCGATCAAGGTCAGCCTGACAGCACCTGAGATACAGGACAGCAACAGCCTGGGCTTCGAAGTGGTATCCGGTCTGTCTACCGACGATGTAGGCATCGAGCTCTTTCTCTGCGACCGGGCGAATCCGAACGTGCTGGTCAAACAGCTGGACGGCGCCTGGGACAAAGCGTTTCAGATGGTGCGGAACAACCCCGGCAGCGGACGGTTCAAGATCAGCCGGTACGATGCGATCGGCGGAAACAGCGAGTTTATCGCCGATGACAACCTGGTACTGGTCAAGCTCGACGGCAACCCCTTGTTCAAATGGATCATTGAATCGAGGAAACCCAACTATGTGGATGCCTGTGAACAGCAGACCATCGAGGTCAGCGGACGGGGCGTTCTCTCCATGCTCAATTGGGCAGTGGTGTTTCCGGAGGATATGGGGACGCCTGTGCTGGACCGGCCGTTCTCCGGTACTGCGAGCACGGTACTTCGGACGTTGATCCTGGAAGCACAGGCAAGAGGCGGACTCGCTGGCGTAACCGTCGACTGGGAGGATGATCAGGACAGTGTAGGCAACGTGTTCACGGAAAACATCAGCCTGTCCTTTCACGTCGGCACGCCGCTGCTGGAGGTCGCGACGAAGTTCACCGATGGGCTTGGATACTTCGACATCGAAATGACGCCCGAGCTCGTACTCAAAATCTACAAAACAAAAGGCGAGGACCTGCACGAAACGGTTGTGTACCGGCCGGGGCAGGCAGTGATCAGCCATATCAACCAGATCGACGCCATGGGTGTGGTCAATGAAGTGCTCATCGAAGGCGGTGACAAGCTTCTGGCGGTCGCATCCCATTCGGCCAGCCAGGCAATCTACGGAAGACGCGAAGGATACTTATCGGCCAGCAATCTGCAGGAGGGTTTAAGCGAATATGGACAGGCGTATCTGAACCGGGTCGCCTACCCGACCTGGGGGATCCAGGGAACCGTGACGAAATTTAGCGATGATAACGGCAACCGGATGAAGCCCTTTGAAACGTATTTCATTGGCGACTGGATCGGCTGGAATATCGCGCCGGAAGGATCGGACACGCTTGGCTTTGACGGTGTACTGCGAGTTTGCGGGATCACGGTCAGCGAGGACGACGACACCGGCGCACTATCCTACACGCTGGAGCTGCATGACACGATGCTGGAGCATGAGATCAGGCTCAACCAGAAAGTGGAGCGGATGTCCCAGTACAGCGGGTCGGATGTTCTTTCCGTCGCGCCTTCCAGCAGCGGCGGGTATTCCGATTCGGAAGTGAACGCGATGCTTGTGGCCAAAGCGAATGAGAACCATTTGCATACCGGGGTATATGCGGAAGCCGACCACGATCACGATTTTCTAGCACTGACGGACACGCCGGACAGTTATCTGGGGCAGGGAACAAAGATCGTTGCGGTCAAGGCGGACGGCAGCGGGTTGGAGTTCGTGACCGCCAGCGCAGGCAGCGGCGGAACATACTACGAGAATCCGATCGATGAGCCGCCGGCATCTCCGCATGCGATGGACGATGAGTTCACCGACACCGTCAGGGACAGCAAATGGTCATGGATCAACCAGGGGACGTCCGCGTGGACCGAGAACGGCAGGTACGGAGCGATGGACCTTGTGCCCGGAGGCGATCATACGAGACTACTGGTACAGGAAGCGCCTACCGGTGATTTTGCGGTATCGGCTAAAATTACGCTCGGTGGATCGAAGCTGAATTATTACAACTTCGGTATCTGTCTTTACAACAGCGCGAATGGTAGAAGAATCATTTACGGGAAATGCTGCAGAAGCGGGTATTCGGGGATACAGGCAATCAAGTTCACCTCAAACACAACTTTTTCCGGCGACGCCTATTTAAACGGAGGCTGGGATTCGATCTTCATCTATGTGAGGATTCGAAAAGAAGGCACTTCTTATGCTCTGGACCTTTCGTACGACGGGGATTTCTGGTGGCAGATATACACGGAATCCATATCTACCTTCCTGTCCGTGATCAGCCACGTCGGTGTCGGCTATTACAGGAACAACACCAACGGATCGACATACAGGGGCAGATGTGATTGGTTCCGGGTGACGGAACCGTAAATTGTCGAGCTACCAGTAGACATGATCATTTGATACACGAAGGGCACTCCTCTGACCGTGGGAGTGCCCTTCAGGATTGCATGAAAGGAAGACAAAGACAAGAAGGGAAAGTTCTTGATACAGAATGTCTTGCAATCCTCTGAAAACATCATATAGAATGCGATACTAAAAAACAAGTCTCAGCAAAATGAATCACATGCGAAAGGCACTCAGTCGGGGGATTGAGTGCCTTTCTGGTTTGCATGGTATGAATTTTGTATGGGATTGGGAGATACCCAGATAGGTAGGTGGCATATACCATGCAGGCTCTTCTTTATTTGCATATTATCAGATTTTTACTTGAAATACCATGAAGAAATCGTGAAATTTTATTTAAATTGATCTGGAGGAAGCGGATGGAATTCACACGCAATATCCGAAAGGGCACGTCCGGCGAGGATGTGCTTTTTTGTAAGCAGAAACTCTTGGAGCTTAGGTTTTATGCCGACCATATCACGACCGTGACCAGGAGGACGTTCGGCGCGGACACGCTGGAGGCCGTGAAGCGGTTTCAGGCACAGGCCGGGCTGACCGTCGACGGGGTCATTGGAAAGGCAACGTGGGCGGCGTTGTTCGGCGACACGGCAACGAAAGCGGAACCGGTCGTGAAGGCGACGCCGTCGGACTATGCAAAGGCGATCTGCGTGCTGGCACTGACGCGGATCGGGGACCTGTACGTCTGGGGCGGCAGCGGAATGATCGATCTTTCCGACAGAGCGATCCAGGCCAAGGACGACGAGTACGCTCGTGCGATCGCGTTTCGGGACAAACAGTACAAATTCGGGTTCTCTGATCTGCTGGGGCATGACTGTTCCGGTTTTATCTCCTGGCTCATGCGTGAGGCGGGCATCTGGGACAATCGTCGCGATTGCGACGGACTGTGGGCGATGTGCGACGAGGTGGTGCGCAATGAACTGATCGCCGGCGATTTTGTGTTTCGGGTGTCTTCCTCGAATTCCAGCGACGAGACACATATCGGTCTGTACCTTGGTTCAGGCAAGGTCATCCATGACAAAGGTCGCGACGTCGGCGTCGTGCTCGAGGGGATCAATCGGGGTGGCAGCGGATACTGGCACAAGTGCGGCCGTTGCAGGCTGCTGTATGAGTAAGAAACGGAGGGACGTCCATTGAACTATATCGGTGAAATCATTTCCGGCATATTTGCCGCAATCGTCGTCTGGATCGAGGTTCGTGCAAGCCGCGACCGGAAGCGAACGGAAGAATGCGCTGCCATCCGCGCAAAGGAATCGAAGCTCGCCATGAAGATGCAGGATGCGAGCCTGTCGCTCTCACTGGCTACAGCCGTTGCGGTGGAACGCGGCGAACAAAACGGTGAAATGAAGACTGCGCGGGAGAAGGCAAAGACTGCACAGGAGGAATATGACGATTTTGTCCATGAGCTTGCATCGAAGCAGGCTACATCTATCTAAAAACAGGAGGAACCACAATATGAAAAGGAAACCGATTCTCGTACTGATCACACTCTTACTGCTCGCGCTGCCCGCCGTCGCACTGGCGGATACGGGTGGTACGAACGCCGCCGGCATCCTAATCGAGAACGCTGTGGAGATTGCCGCAGCGTTTTTTATTGCACTGATCGGCGTGTTCGGCGCCTGGCTGACAGCGAAACTCGGCAAGGCAACGCAGCTGGATACGGTGAACCGTGCTCAGCAAGAGCTGATTAAACTCGCGCAGATCACGGTCGGAGAGCTGAAACAGACGGTCGTCGATGGCATGAAGGCCGCGCATACAGACGGCAAATTGACCAAGGAAGATATCGCGTCGCTCGGGCAATTACTGCTGGAAAAGACGACCGCGAAACTTTCCACCTCGGCGCTGAATGTACTGACCGCAGCGCAGGTTGATATCTCTGCGCTGATCACCGGTACGGCGGAGCAGCTGATCTCCGGTATGCAGTAAAAACAGCATAACGACAGAGAGGAGCGTCTTTCGGGGCGCTTCTTTTTTATTTGGAAGGAGAAACCGATATGGCAAAATACCGAACGATTCAACAGGCGTATGAATGCATCAAGGGAATGGATGCGGATACCGCGATCACACAGCATGCCTTGCGGAAGCTGGTGGTTTCCGGACAGTTACCGAGCATGCGGGTTGGGAAGAAATACCTGATCGATATGGAGATGCTTTCAGATTTCTTGCGAATGCCAATTTTACAGACTCATCTTGACTTCACGCCAGGTTCGAGTGATCTATAGTAACAGACGTAGATAGAAAGGAACGCAACATGGCTGCGATACGAAAGCGCACAGGCGCAACAGGAGACTCCTACCTGATTACCTCTAGCAACGGCAGAGACGCAAGCGGAAGACAGGTCCGTGTCAGCACGACATGGCGGCCGACGCCGGACATGAGCGCGGCGCAGATCAAACGTGCGGTGAAGATCGCGGCGGCGGAGTTCGACAAACAATATGAGCAGGGCTACGTCGTCGACGACAAGCAGACGTTTGCCGAATATGCCGAGTATGTTCTAAACCTGAAAGAAGCCAACGGGACGAAAAAGGGCACGATCCGGGCGGCGCGTCAAATGCTGGATCGGATCAACCCGGTGCTTGGCACTGTGAAGCTGAAGGACATCCGGCCGCAGCATCTGAACCGCTTTTACACGGATTTGAGTAAAAAAGGACAGCGAATCAGCGGGCATTATGCCTATGTACTGGATGCAGAGGCCTTCAGAGAGACGATCCGGAAAAAGTTTGGTTCCTTCGCAAACTACCACGAAAACGGCGGTCCGAGCTGCTCGACCATAGCGAAAATTTGCCGGGGTGAACATTGTGATTACGATCTGGCGGTTCGATCGGCAAGACAGCTGGGGATCCGGTTCCATACCCTGTTCCGGGAAGAAAAGCGCACAGAGCCGCTGGCAGCGAATACGGTTCATCACTACCACAACATGATTTCCATGGTGCTGGCACAAGCCGAGCGGGAAATGATCATCCCCTACAATTCCGCGTCCAAAGCGAGCCCGCCGAAGGTGATCCGGAAAGAGCCGAACTTCATGCAGGTAGATGATGTGATGCGGATCATGGAGTGCCTCCAGCAGGAACCTTTAATGTGGCAGGTTGTTATGGTGCTCCTGATTGCCACGGGCGCACGACGCGGAGAGATCGCAGGGTTGAAGTGGAAGAATGTGGATTTTGAGAACGGGAGCATCCGGATAGACTGCGCGCTGCTCTACGGCTCTAAGACCGGCGTCTACGAGGAAACGCCGAAAACAAGCGCGGGCTATCGCACGATCGGCGTACCGGATGAGGTCATGGACCTGCTGCGCCGGTATCGTCTGGAACAGAACAAGCTGAAGCTGCGGATGGGTGCTGACTGGGAGCAGACTGACTTCGTCTTTACCGACGAGACAGGCCAATACATCCATCCGTGCACTTTCTCCAGGTGGCCGAATAAGTTTGCAGAAAAGTATGGGCTGCCGCACATAAACCCGCATGCATTACGGCACACGCAGGCGTCGGTGCTCTACCAGAACAACGTCGATCCGGTGACCATTTCCCGCAGACTCGGACACAGCCGGGTTTCGACGACGCAGGACATCTACTGTCATCTGCTTGAGCAGGCTGATGATACAGCGAGGGATGCGATTGGGGAGGTGTTGTTTGGGGAAAAGAACAAGCAGGCGCCGAGGGCGGGAAAAATAAGAGCGAAATGATACTTTCTGATGGTTTATATGTTGTGATGTTACTTTACTGCAAAAAGAGTGATCGTTTTTGACTGAAAAAGAGACAAGGTGACAAATTCTTTCGCATAGCAATCTTCGATTTTGGAATCAATCCCATCAAAAAGCCGTCTCTTAGCAAACTGTCCGAAAAAGAGTTGTATTTCATTAATTAGTCTTGATTCGAACCATGTTCCACGAAAACTTCGGTAGGGTTAAAATTATCATACGATCAGAACATGAATAATTGTTGTTTTGCTTGGGATAAACTGTAGATTGCGATGCAGTGTTCACAGAATCAACCGTGAAGCCGCAAAGAGAAACATACTGTAATACGGAGAACAAATCTGGATTCGAAAGTATAATCTGACAATACTGATCATTCTCAATGTCGCGGTTCACAAGAAATAGTACGATTTCATTTTGATCCTTGGAACGTGTAGCGGCGACGTCGACAAGCGGAATTGCGTCGCCAATGCTGCACGCATAGGTTGGTGAATCAATCGAAACATTCAGAGAATATCCGCGCCCGTATCGCGAGGCATACAAAAACGGATAATAGATCGTTTGCACCCATGCTCTGCCATTTGGCTCTGTCATAATCGGGGCGATCGTGTTGACGAGTTGTGCCAGGCATGCGATCTTAACGACATCTGCGTTGCGCAAGAGCGTGTTCATAATACAGCCCACGAGCAGAGCATCCGCTCCGTCGTAGAGTTCTTCCTCAATTGCGTGCGGAAACGTCCACTTTTCCGGAATCTTTCCTTCCTTCTGGAAGTGATACCAAACATTCCATTCATCAAATGAAAGAAACACATCGCGCTCGCTGCTTTGCCGCACTTTTTCCGCGCGGCAAATTTCCGCAACTTCGTGGATAAAGTCTTCCATCTCGACGCTGCGCGCGAGGAAAGCGGGTACATCACTGTCGTTGTTCTGATAGTACTGGTGTAACGAGAGATAATCGATGTATGGATAGCAGTGTTTCAGCACTGTTTTTTCCCATGTGCCGAATGTCGGCATACTTCGATACGAACTGCCACAGGCAATAAGCTCAATGGTAGGATCGAGCCACTTCATCATCTTCGCGGTTTCACATGCGATTCTTCCATATTCTTCCGCGGTCTTCGCGCAGATTTGCCATGGACCATCCATCTCGTTTCCGAGGCACCAGAGCTTCACGCCGTACGGCTCTGCGTGTCCGTTCGCGCGACGAAGGTCGGCATATTGTGTTGGAAGCGTGCCGTTGACATACTCTAACAAATCGCATGCGCTCTGCGGCGTGCCGGTTCCGAGGTTGACGCCGAGCATGGCTTGCGTTCCGAGACGTTCGCACCACTGCAGGAAATCGTCCGTGCCTACCTGATTCGGCTCTAACGCAAACCACGCAAGTTCAGGCCGCGTGGGGCGCTGCTCTTTCGGACCGATCCCGTCCTGCCAATTGTAGCCTGAGAGAAAGTTGCCGCCGGGGTAGCGGATGCAGGAAAGGTTCAGCGGGCGGATGAGCTCCATAACATCCCGGCGAAAGCCTTCGGCGTCGGCGGTCTCGTGCTCCGGCTCGTAGATACCGGAATAGACAGCGCGACCCATATGCTCGATAAATGAACTGTAAATGCGTACGTCGATCTCTGCGATGACGGTCTTTGTATTGATTGAAATCCGTGTCGTCATGATTTTCCTCGCACGCCGAGTGTGGATTCGCGCTCGATGATCGAGCACTCCAGCATGATTTCATGTTCGTCGGGCATGCCCTTGCCGGAGAGGATATTCAGCATGATGTGTGCAGCCTTCTGCCCGATCTCAAACAGCGGTAACGCGACGGTGGAAAGCTGCGGACGGCAAACCGTTGAGATCTCGCGATTGTCAAACCCGATTAGCAGGATTTCCTTGCCGATCTCAATGCCATTTGCGTTGCAATAGTCCAACACGCCGGTTGCCATCAGATCGTTGTGCGCAAAGATCGCGGTCGCGCCGGATTTGATCAGCTGCTCGCCGAGTGTATAGCCGCAGTCGTGACCCCAGTCCCCGACCAGAGTCAGCGAGGGGTTATATGGTACGCCGTGCGCAAAGAGTGCTTCCTGATGCCCACGCGTGCGGTTATAGGAATGGCTGCTGTCGGAAGGTCCCGTAATCATGCCGATCACGCGCCCACCGGCACGGATCAAGCGCTCTGTTGCCTCAAACGCTGCCTTCTGATCGTCGTAGATGACGGAAGGGATGGATGAATCGAGACTCGTACAATAGGCACAGACGAACTGCGGCTCCGTATGATCGGATAGCGAGACGACCACATGACTGTGGCATCCGATGTAGATGATGCCGTCAACCTGCTTGCTGAGCATCTCATCCACGACACCGTGTACAAGTTCCGTACTTTCTTCCAGATCCTTAGGGCCGTTACCATAACGCTTGAAGAAGCGTAGATTTCCCAATATATAATGATAGCCCGTTTCGTCGCAGGCGGCGGCAATGCCGTCCACGATCTCAGGTGCGTTAAAAACTGTCAAATCTTCCGTCACGATACCTAATGTCTGGCTGCGTCCGCTCTTTAAATATCGGGCATTGAAGTTTGGGCGGTAGTTCAGTTCGCGTGCGGCAGCCATGACCAACTGTCTGGTCTTAGCGTTGACACCTTGCTTTTCGTTGAGCACTTTGCTCACTGTTGCGATGGATACACCGGTGCGTTCCGAAATTTCCCGTATAGTTGCCATACTTGCTACTTTCCGTTTCTGCTGTGTTCAATCTAATGTGATCTGTCTATATGTTAAACGTTGCACCTGCAAAAATCAAGTGATATTGCGCATATTCTCACCTAGTTCGATCATTTTACACTGTGATCCAGAAAAAAACTTAAAATTTTCTCAAAAAAAGACTTTACAAACGCGTTTCTGTTGCAGTATAGTATCAATAACAAAGAAAACGTTTAACATAAAACATCAATAAACCCCAATAAATTCATCGATATTTGCATAAAAAAGAAAACGTTTAGCATAGCGAGGAAGACATCACAATGGTAAAAAAGCTGCGCCCTTCCGATCTCTGGAATATTGAAATTACGGATCCACTGTTTGGACACTATGTCTCCATAATTGCGGAGGCAATCCTTCCATATCAGTGGAATGCACTGAACGGCGGCGTCGACATTTCCGATTCAGATCAATGGGAAGCGCTTAACGGCCGGGTTACGAATGAACGAGTTTCCAGCTGTATCGACAATTTCCGCATTGCAGCTGGAGAAAAACAAGGAAAGCATTCTGGAGCCGTGTTCCAGGATACGGACGCCTATAAGTGGCTGGAGGCTGCGGCATATTGCATCCAAATTGGAAAAGGGGAAGTGCTTCGGGAGAGAGCGGATGAGCTTATTGCTCTAATATCGCGCGCACAGCAGCTAGACGGATATCTGAACACGTTTTTTACGATTGATTCTCCTGAACTTCGCTGGAAAAATCTAGCGGAGGGGCATGAGCTTTACTGTGCGGGTCATCTGATTGAAGCTGCGGTTGCATACTACAATGCAACAAGAACAGACAAGCTGCTAGAGGTCGCCAAACGATTTGCGGACCTGATTGCGACTGTATTCGGACCGGAAGAGGGCAAGCACAAGGGGTATCCGGGTCATCAGGAGATCGAGATTGCGCTTGTAAAGCTCTATCGCGTAACGCAGGACGAAAAATACATTGCGCTGGCAAAGCACTTCCTACAGGAGCGCGGGAAAGAACCCAACTACCTCATCCGAGAGATAGATTCGACAAAAGAATTCAGATTGTTTCCTGAGTTTTCGCATTATGACGCGGAATATGCGCAGACGCACCTGCCCCCTGTCGAACAAAAGACGGCGGAAGGGCATGCGGTACGTGCGGTGTATATGTATTCTGCAATGGCGGATCTTGCCAGAGAATGCGACGATGAGAATATGAAGCAAGCTTGTAAGACGCTCTGGGAGAATATCACAACAAAGCGCATGTACATAACCGGTGGGATCGGTTCGTCGGGGCTTCTGGAACGGTTTACGGTGGACTATGATCTTCCGAATGATCGTATGTATTGTGAATCCTGCGCTTCTATCGGCCTGATGATGTTCGGGCAGCGCATGAATCTCTTAACGCGGGATGCTTCCTATTACGATGTCGTGGAGCGCGCGCTTTGCAACACCGTGCTCGCAGGCATTTCCGCCAAAGGCGATCGGTATTTCTACGTCAACCCGTTGGAAGTTTGGCCGGACAACTGCAAGGCGTCCACCTCGATGTCGCATGTAAAACCCGTCCGCCAGGAATGGTTTTCCTGCGCCTGCTGCCCGCCGAATATCGCGCGGACGCTGGCGTCTGTCGGACAATACATCTATGCGGAAGATGATAAATCGATCTACATCAATCAGTTTATTTCCTCCAAAATGAAGACTGCAATTGCGGGTTCAGACGTTGTGATTTGTTTGGATTCCGGTTACATGAAAAACGGGTGTGTAAGTATAACGGTTGATTGCTCCTCCGCTCATTCATTTACGGTTCGTGTACGCATCCCGTCTTTTCTGAAGAATCCGAAATTCATGTTGGAAGATGCTGAAATTTCACCGGTTATCAAAAACGGTTATGCCGTTCTTGCAGTTTCTCGTGCGGGAGTGCAAACATTTACTCTGCGTGGGCTGGTCGAGCCGGAATTCTTCGCAGCAAACAACAAGGTGCGCGCGGATATTGGGAAATTGGCGCTCATGTATGGACCCTATGTCTACTGTATGGAGGAGGCGGACAACGGAAAGAACCTCGCAAATGTGTTTATCCATTTGGATTCTGAAGTGGAGAAGAAAGACCCGGTGAAAGAACTGCCCGGCGGCATGCCGACGTTCGGCTTAAACGGAGAGCGTATGACCCGCACGACGGATCACGCGGGTGCGCTCTATTCCGCACCCAAGTTTGAAGTATCTAAAGCATCACTGACCGCGATTCCATATTGCCTTTGGTGCAACCGCGAACCGGGTGAGATGATGGTTTGGATGAAGGCGAGCTTGTAAATTTCTGGGGGCTTAACGTGGATCACGCATATTTCGGAACGAATCATGAATACATCGATATGATTTTATCAGCGGCAGGAAGCAGCTGGTATAGAAAATAAGAACAAGGAGAGAAGAAATGAAGAAACGGATTATTGCGAGTTTGTTGATCATTATTATGACGCTCTCTGTTCTTGGCTGTGCTCCCGCCAAGACCGGAGAAATACCTGAGGGAACGCGCGTTTCGCTGACCGTGTGGAATGAGCCCCAGGAAGACAAAGAAATAGACTGGTACTATCAGGCAGAACAAGCAACCGGCATCGGTGTTGATGTCACTGTGATCCCTGAGTCGGAGTATTCTGCGAAGCTGAATCAGATTGTTGCAACCAAGAGCGATGCAGATATCATGATCATTTGGGAATGCGATATCAAGAATTTCGTGGATGCGGGCGGCATTCTCAATCTGGACGACTACATCGCCAAATCCGACATCAATAAAGCCGACTTCATTGATGCGGTTGCAGGGCTGTCGGAAGGACTGGGTGGAACCTACGGATTGCCGTGGTGTGCTGCAACGGAAATCATGTACTACAATCAGGATATGTTTGATGCTGCAGGTATTGCCTATCCGACAAACGATTGGACGTATGCTGACTACAAAGCCGCTGCGAAAGCTTTGACGAAGTATAACGATGACGGCACGACATCTGTATACGGCGCAACGCTTCCGAATAGACAGACCTGGTGGGCTGGCGTCGGTGGTGCAGGAGACAAAGTGTATGATGCCGCAACCGGCCAGTTAGTGATCGGTGATGGCGCGAGCTCCTTTGTGCAGGACTGCGCAGATATGGTAAAAGAAGGCATCATGCCTGCACCTTCTTCCGATACGGCTGATCTGTTCTCGTCCGGAATGGCGGCCATGAGCTGGCAGGGTAGCTGGATGATCGGCGTATATGGCGGTGAACTCGGATTCAATTGGGATATCGCTACCATTCCGACTAATGTGCTGAAATATAACACTCTGCATACCGGATTCTTTACGATCAGTTCAACCTGCAAAAACCCGGAAGCTGCGTGGAAGGTGATCGAATGGATGATGGGTGAAAAGGGTCAGGCAATTAACTCCATGGCGAGCGGAAACCCATCCGCGCTGAAGTCCATCGCCGCAAAGGAAGAATGGAAAGTCGCTTCCGCAACGACGATTGAAAACTGGGATGCGATTCTGGATTCTCTTTCGGCAGGTGTCTTCGGATATACTTGCCTACCATTTGGCGTAACGGAAAACGCATGCAGTCAGTTTGATGCCGCTCTGCTCGGACAAATTACCGTGCCTGATGCTGTCAAACAGGCAAGCGACTACGCTGCAGAAGCGATCGGTTACTAAACTAGGTTACGATCCAATAATTCTCGGAGGGCGGATTTGGAACGCCCTCCGAGGGAGCAAATTACTCACAAATTCGAGGAACAACCAGATGAGAATGAGTAGAAATCGTCGAAAAAAAATATTGACCGCGTACGGGTTCATGACGCCGTGGTTCATCGGGTTTCTTTGCTTTTCCGCGTTCCCGATCATCTTTCTCTTTCTGGTCAGCCTCACAAACCGTAATCTGATCGGACAATACAAATTCATCGGATTGAAAAACTATATCAATATGTTCGCCAGCGATGTGTTCTGGAACTCATTCAAAGTGACCTTGTTCTTTACGATAATCATGATGGTCGTCAACGCAATCTGGGCGCTTTTCATGGCGATTTTGCTCAACCGGAAAAGCCGTTTGAATGGGATCTACCAATTCTGCTATTTTCTACCCGCTGTTATCCCTACAGTTGCGCTTGCATATTCCTTTCGCATGATCTTCGGCAGCGACGCTGGTGTTATAAACTATCTTCTCACTCTGGCTGGTGGCACACGAGTCAACATCAACTGGCTCTACGACCAAAATGTCGCTTACTATGCTGTGTTCTTCGTCACGTTGTTTACGTACAGTACAGGTCAGATGATGCTCGTGTTTCGATCAGGACTCAATGAAGTGCCGAAAGAACTTTATGAGGCTAGCGATATCGATGGGGCAGGGCCAATCCGCAAGTTTACAAGCATCACGCTGCCGATGATTTCGCCAATCATTTTGTTCAATACGGTGATGGGAAGTATCAGCGCACTAAATGGATCGTTCTCGTTGCTCTACCCTTTAACACAGGGAGATCCGAACGGGATGACGAATGTTCTAAGCCTTCTGATTTATAAAGAAGCTTTCACAAACTTCAGGGTCGGCTATGGATGTGCGTTATCGGTAGTGTTGTTCTTGCTGGCTTGTGCATTTGGTGCAATTTTGTTCGGACTATCTAAAAAGTTTGTTTACTATGAGACATAAGGCGGTGCTCGTGATGGGTCGGAAAAAAGGAAAGTTGACGAAAGAACTAGCGATTACATTGGTGAAAATCTTGGTCGCTATCATTATGTTCTTTCCCATTATTTGGATCATCGCGAGTTCCTTTAAGAGCCTGGTGGAAGTCAGTCAGTTTCCACCGACCATCATCCCGCGTAATTTTCAACTGGACAATTATAAGAGAGTACTATCTGACAGTGCGTTTTATCAATACCTTCGTAATACTCTGCTCCTGATTATCGGCACAACAAGCGGCACTCTGATCTCCTCTTCATTGGTTGCTTACCCTCTGGCGAGAATGTCCTTTCCCGGAAAGAAGGTGTTTTTCGCTCTGATCATAGGCACCATGATGGTTCCAGGTATCGCACTGATTATTCCGCAGCACATCATGTTTGGCAAATTGGGATGGCTTGACACGCTGTTGCCGATGATAGTTCCTGCGTTCTTTGCGTTTCCATATAATGTTTTCCTGTTCCGGCAGTTTTTCCGCACCATTCCGCTTGAATTGGATGAAGCAGCAGAGATCGACGGTTGTTCAAATGTAGGGATATACTTCCGCGTTCTTTTGCCGCTGTCCAAGCCGATATTTGCGACCATAGCAATCCTGTCGTCCGTCTTTTGGTGGAATGAGCTGACACAGCCACTCATCTATTTAAATCGCGATACATGGAGACCACTTACCGTTGCGCTTCTCTCGCGCTACAGCTTTTTCGGAGACAATTTCTTTACGATTACATGGCACACACTCATGACCGTTTCGTCTCTAATGATATTGCCTCCAATGCTGATGTATCTGTTCGGTTCCAAGTCTCTGGTCGATGGCATCAAGACTACCGGATTAAAGGGGTAAGAAAAATCAAATGCAATTGAAGTCGAACATGGCGCGAAGTAAAGGGGATGAAATGCACGCGAAAAGCGAAGGAGATTACTGTGATCAAAGCAAGTTTATGGAATATGCTGACAAGGCGGCGGATCTCTGCTTATTGAGTCTGGCCTGGTTGTTGACGAGTTTACCCATCATTACCTTAGGCGTCTCCAGTACGGCTCTATATTATGCCGTTACCAAGTCTGTGCGGAAGGACTGTGGCCACGCAGTGAGAGAATTCTTCTCTTCTTTCCGACAGAACTTTAAGCATGGCTCAATTATTACTCTAATATTACTGCCCTTAATGACACTGGTTGTTCATAGCATGATCGTCAACGAAATAGAGATCACGCAGACCGCAGCTACAACAGCACTTTTTTTGTTACAGTGTATCATTCTGATTTTGGGGGTGTTCGTTAGCGTATACGTTTTTGCGATTTTATCCCGGTTCTCCTTTTCAGTTTGGCAATGTTTACAAACTGCTTTCACCTTGGCTGCAAGACACATCTTCACGACAGTCCTGCTGGCAGCTATCCTACTGGTCTCCAGTGAACTCATCTATCGGTTACCATTTTTGATTGTAATTTTACCTGGCATCATGACACTGATCAGTTCTATGCTTCTGGAGAGAGTGTTTCGTAAATACATGCCAAAGCCTAGTGAGGAAGATGTAGCCAAGTGGCATTGGCAATAAGGATACTTCAGCTAGTTTTCGATGATTAGCGGATATGATCAAATACAAGTTTATACGCAGCAGGAAGTTGCTGTATAATAAATAAAATAAGGAAGGGAATTGGAAATGAAAACCAAGAAGTTACTCGCTCTGCTGCTCTGTGCCGTGATGGTTTCCGCCCTGTTCGCATGCGCACAACCCGCAGCACCCGCAACCGAAGCACCCGCTGCCGAGGCAACCAGAGCCCCGGCCGCCGAAACGACCGAAGCAGCTCCCGATGAGAAGATCACGCTGACCTTCTCGCTCTGGGGCGATCCTGCAGAGCAGGAAACGACGCAGAAAGCGCTCGACGTGTACAACAACTCGCAGGACAAAGTGTACGTCAAGGCGCTGCAGATCGGACGCGATGAGTACAACGAAAAGCTCCAGACCATGGCGACCGCAGGCGAGATGCCGGATTGCGGTATGGTTGCGGAAGACACCGTCATTGCGTGGGCACGCGATGGTCTGATGTCGGATGTGGATATCTATGCCGGTCAGGAAAACCTGCCGCTGGACTATCTTGCGTTCAAGTATGATGGCAAGACCGTTGCTTACTCCACCGCCAACGAAGTGCTCGCTCTGTGGTACAACAAAGCGATGTTCGACGCAGCAGGCATTCCCTATCCGCCGACCTCTCTGGACGATGCCTGGACGTGGGATCAGTTCGTAGAAGTTGCCAAGCAGCTGACCATCGACGCCAACGGCAAACACCCGGGCGAAGCCGGATTCGACAAGGACAATATCGTCCAGTACGGCGCATATGTCAACCAGTACACCTGGCAGCTCGAAGTTTGGGCGCTCTCCAATGGCGGCAGCTTCTTCTCGCCTGATGGCAAGTCCGTCGTGTTTGACGATGCGGCAATCGAAGGCATCCAGAAGGTTGTCGACCTGCACCTTGTTGACAACGTCGCTCCCCTGAATGACGGTACGCAGGACAACGGATTTGCGAGCTCCCTCGGCGCGGGCAACGTTGCAATGTGCACCGAAGGCCAGTGGGCAACTGGTTTCCGTGGCGCAGGCTTTGACGGCATCGATTATGGCGTCGCCGTTCTGCCCTACATGAAAGACAAAGTAACCATCGCGACGGGCGGCCCGGTTGGCGTGTTCGCCACGACGCAGTATCCGGCAGAAGCAGCTGATTTCCTGAGATGGTACAGCAGCGAAGAAAACAGCATGGGCACGATTCTGGCTGGCTGGTGGATGCCCACAAAGCAAAACTACTACACCGATGAAACCCTGCTCAAGTCCTGGGTGGATGATTGCGAATTCCGCGCTGCGCTCCCGGCGGATGCCTACAGAACCGCCATCGTGGACGTCGCGCTCGACACCAACGTGACCCACTCCACTGGTTGGTACTACACCCCCAACACTTTCGAAATCCTCACGAAGACCCTGCAGCCGGCACTTGTTGAAGCCATTAACGGCAGCAAGACGGTGAAGGAAGTCATCGACTCCGTCCGCGATGCGATGCAAGCGGCTCTCGGTTAAACGAGCGTAGTACAAATACTAAGTCGCAAATGAACAAAAGGGGCGCCTGAATAGCAGAATGCCTATACGGGCGCCCCAATGGTTTATTCCTTCAGGAAAGAGTGAAACGTAATGAAACGTAAAACGAGAAGGGCATATAACGCAATCAAGGAACAGCGCGCGGCATATCTTTTTCTGATTCCCGCGCTGCTGGGGTTGACGTTTATCACCTATGTGCCATTGTTGGCGGTATTCGGTATTAGTTTAACCGACCTGAATGTCGGTCATTTTATCAAGGGCGGAACAATGCCACCCGTTCAGTTTGTTGGCTTCCAAAACTTTCGTGAGATTTTTCAAAATCCAAGCATCGATTTTCTCAATTCCATCAAGGTTACCGTTCTTTTTTCGCTGCTTGCCGTCGTGTGCAGCATCATTTACTCGATGCTGATCGCGATGCTGCTAAACCGCAAAATGCCCGCTCGCGGTTTCTTCCGCGCGGTTTTCTATATTCCGTACATCCTGCCGGCAGCCTCTGTTATGATCAGCTGGTGGTTCCTGCTGAAATATGACGGTGGTCTCATCAACTATATTCTTGTGAACCTGGGGCTTGGAAAGTCTTTGTTCCTCTCCGGCGGGGACACCGCCATCCCGTCGCTTGCGATGATCGCGGTTTGGACCTCCGGCAATCTGATCGTGATCTTCCTCGCTGGACTGCAAAACGTACCGCGTGTCTACCATGAGGCAGCCGAGATTGACGGCGCGAATGCCTGGCAACGGTTCTGGAATATCACGATACCGAGCATGACGCCGATCATCTTTTATAATCTTCTGATGAGCCTCGTCGTCAATCTGCAGGTCGTCGTTCCTGCACTCGCCGTGACCAAGGGTGGCCCGGGTAAGTCCACGATGTTTATGACCTATCTGATGTACCAGACCGGCTTTAGGGGCAGAGAACTGGGGCAGGCCGGCGCGATTGCGTTTGTATTCTTCATCGTAGCTGCAATACTTGCTTTTATACTGTTTGCTACTTCGAAGAGCTGGATTTACAACGAGGGAGGAGATGACAAGAAATGAGCGAATCCGCTGTTCAAAAAGTGCATATCAAGCAGAATAAGCGTGTTAGAAACTCCATTCGCAGCAGAAAACGCAGCCAACAGATTGCGGACACCCTGTCGTTTCTCGCCATTGTCGTCCTCGCAGCACTGGTCATGTTGCCGATCTGGTGGATGATCCGTTCCTCGTTGATGAAGAGTCTCGAAATTTTCAGGTGGCCGCCGCAGTTCTTTCCGAAAGAATGGTTGTTTTCCAACTATAACATCAAACCTACGACGTTTGATTTCTGGCAATATTTGGGAAACACATTAACTATCGTTGTCCCCAGCGTCGTATTTGGTACAGCAACGGCGACACTTTGCGGTTACGCATTTGCGCGCCTGCGATTTCGCGGGAAAGCGTTTCTGTTTTCGCTTTGCGTAGGCTCGATGCTGCTGCCCACCATGGTCACGCTCATTCCGCTCTACATCGCATGGGCGAAACTGGGGTTGACGGACACCTACTGGCCGCTGATTCTGCCATATCTATGCGGTGGCGGCGCGTTCAATATCTTTCTAGTGCGGCAGTTCATCAAGACACTGCCGCGCGAATTGGATGAATCCGCCTCCATCGACGGCGCGGGGTACTTTCGCACCCTGGTCAGTATCATTCTACCTTCCATTAAGCCGGCGGTCATCGTCGTTGCGCTATTGATTTTCATTACGACGTGGAATGATTTACTGCAACAGACGATCTATATTTCCTCGCGCGAGAAGTACACAATGGCGGTAGGGTTGACCACATTTATGGGTTCGTTTAAAAACGATTATGCGGGTATGTTTGCTGCTACCTGCCTTTCGTTTTTACCGGGCGTGATCGTGTATCTCATAGGGCAGCGTTACTTCGTAGAGGGTATCGTGATGACGGGGATGAAGAATTAAATGAAGCAGGAAAACCGGGGATTCTGGCAGAACCTGGTAGCAAAACGATTTGCACCCGGAAAAGGCATTGATGCACCGCCGCCGGATAAAGGGTGGAAGCGGGTTCTTTTTGTTCTGGCGACCCATTTCTGGAAACTGGTATCGCTCAACATGCTGTTTGTTTTATTCAGCGTTCCGGTCGTGACGATTCCGGCCGCCCTCTGCGGCTTGAACAGAGCGACCATCAAACTCTATCGCGAGGGCAACTGCTTCGTCTGGACAGAGTTTTTCAAAGAATTTCGTGCCAATCTTTTCAAAGCTATGCCATTCGGCATAACAGGCGTGGCATTTATGTTTGCGTCCTACTATTTCCTGAGCGTTGGCACATCCATGTCCTCGAACGGCATAGAGGTGATCACAACCGCGCTGGGGATACTGCTCCTCGTGTTTACGGTGTTGTTTCTCAACTATGCTTTCGTATTTCTGCCGACATTGAATTTGAGTAACAGCCAGATTGCTCGCAACGCCTTAATTTTCCCTAATTACAGAATGGAAATCGAACTTGATTATTCTTGGCAGCTTGGCTGCTACGGTATTATTTGCGGTCTTGCTCTTTCCGTACACGCTGGTTTTATTGCTGCTGTTCTCGATCTCATTTCAGCAATACATCGTTTGTGTTGCGGTGAACGGCCCGCTGCAAAACAAGATCATCGGTCCTTACGAGCGGAATCAAGTATAATCCTCGGAATTTCATTCAGTGATAAAGGAGACAGAGTTATGATACCATACGAATTCTGGTTTGTGGTAGGAAGTCAGTTCCTATACGGCCCAAAGGTGTTGGAAACCATTGCGGCGCGCGCCGCCGAAATAACGCAGCGGCTGAACGCATCCGGCAACCCTACCGTACCGGTTGGTTTACAAGGTTACCGTAAAAACCAATCGGGAAATAACAGACATCGTTCGAGAGGCCCAAATTACAGCGAGACCTGCGCTGGGCTAATCACATGGTGCCATACGTTCAGTCCGTCCAAAATGTGGATCAACGGGTTTGCCGTGCTGCAAAAGCCATACTGTCATCTCGCGACGCAGTACAACCGCGAGATTCCGCAGGACGAGATCGACATGGATTTCATGAATCTGAACCAGGCGGCGCACGGCGATAAGGAACATGGGTTTATCGCGGCGCGGATGCGCATGCCGCGCAAAGTGATCGCGGGTTACTGGCAGGACGAGGACGTGCAGCGCCGCATGGCGTGCGTGGATGCGCGCCGCGGCGGGAGCCGCCTTTTCGAAGAGCCTCAAAGTCATGCGCTTCGGCGACAATATGCGCGAAGTGGCCGTGACCGAAGGGGGACAAGGTGGAGACCCAGATCAAGCTCGGCTGGCAGGTAAACACCTGGCCCGTAGGCCAGCTCGCGGAAAAGATGGACACAGTGACGGAAGCCGAAATCGACGCGTTGATGGCGCAATATCAAAAGCAATATGCTTTCTCAACGGACGATATAGACGCCGTACGCTATCAGGCGCGCGAAGAAATCGCCATGAAAAAGATGCTGGACGCGGAAGGATGCGAGGCGTTTTGCAATACGTTTGAGGATTTATACGGTATGAAGCAGCTACCGGGGCTGGCGAGCCAGCACCTGATGGCTGGCGGCTACGGCTACGCCGCCGAAGGCGACTGGAAAACCGCGGCTATGATGGCGATTTTAAAGATCATTGGCGCAGGCCGTACGGGCGGCACAAGCTTTATGGAGGATTATACCTACCATCTGCAAAAGGGAAACGAATACAGCCTCGGCGCACATATGCTGGAGGTCTGCCCGTCGATCGCCGCGGAAAAAAACCGCGCGTCGAAGTGCACCCGTTGGGCATTGGCGACCGAGAAGCGCCCGCGCGCCTCGTCTTCGAGGGGCACGAGGGAGCGGCCATTGTCGTGAGCCTGGTCGACATCGGCGGAAGGCTGCGGTTGATCTGCCAGGACATTGAGTGTGTGAAATCCTTCATGAAGATGCCGAAACTTCCGGTTGCGCGCGTCATGTGGAAGCCCATGCCGGATCTTTCGACCGGCGTGGAATGCTGGATTACGGCAGGCGGCGCGCACCACACCGTGCTGAGCTACGATGTGACCGCCGAGCAGATGAAAGACTGGGCACGCATGATGGATATCGAGTTCGTGCACATCAACAAAAACACCACGGTCGATTCGCTGGAGCACGATCTCTTCCTGTCGGATCTTGCCTGGAAACTGAAGTAACACAGCGTATTGACGTCGCCAACCCGGGAGAAATCATCACTTGCACGGAGGACAAAGAAGGGGAATCATGCTGGAACAATTAAAACAAAGAGTGTTAAAGGCCAATCTTCAGCTGGTGGAACTGGGGCTCGTGCTGTTTACCTGGGGAAACGTCAGCGCGATTGACCGCGAAAGCGGACTGATCGTCATCAAACCCAGCGGCGTGGATTACGACGGCATGCGGGCGGAGGATATGGTCGTTGTCGATCTGTCCGGCAACGTTGTGGAAGGCGAGTGGAACCCGTCGACCGATACGCCGACGCACATCGAGCTCTACAAAGCGTTTCCGGGCGTTGGCGGCGTCGTCCATGTACACAGCCAGTATGCAACCGCGTTCGCGCAGGCGGCGCGGGGCGTCCCCGCCTATGGCACGACACATGCGGACTATTTCTACGGCGAGATTCCGTGCACGCGTGCGCTGACCGAAGAGGAGGTTGCGTCTGAGTACGAGCGCAACACAGGGCTCGTCATCGCGGAGGCGTTTCAAACCAGGGATCCGGAAGCGGTGCCGGGCTGCCTGATCAAGAACCATGGCCCGTTTACCTGGGGTTCAACCTGCGAGCAGGCGGTCTATCATGCCGCGGCGCTCGAATACTGCGCGAAGATGGCGTTTGTTACGGAGCAGTTGAGCGAGAGCGCAACCCCCGCGGACTCATATCTGCTGGACAAGCACTATTTCCGCAAACACGGCGCAAACGCCTATTACGGACAGGAAAAATGTGTGGACAGGTTAAATAAGAAATAATTGCATACGCCGCAAAAATAATTGCAAAAAGAACGATATGATGTTTGGGAAACGGTCTGATATGGAGGAGTAACGTTTGTGTTTGCGTCATTTTAATTACATATATACGGTGTACCGTGATCTCGTCCAACGCGGCGAAAAGGTGATCTATGCCACCAATATGCTTTAAAAAGGAGTTATCTTGAAAGGCTTTTTAGTAGCAAGAAGAATTATTCAGACTCAGATTTCATGTTCTTTTTAACTTTATTCTACAATATCAACGGAATATCTGGAGGGTAATGTTTTGACTGGATCAACCACAGCCGCAATCCGCGCAGGCAGGACCGCGCTTGGCATCGAGCTGGGCTCCACACGCATCAAGGCGGTGTTGATCGATGAATCGCAGCAACCCGTCGCATCCGGCAGCTTTGCCTGGGAAAACCAGCTGACAGACGGGTTTTGGACCTACGATCTGGTGGATGCGGAGCGCGGTGTGCAGGAGAGTTACCGAAATCTCTGCGAAGATGTTCGCTCGAAATACGGCGTCGCGCTGACCGCCGTCGGCGCAATCGGCATCTCCGGGATGATGCACGGATACCTGCCGTTTGACGCGGCGGGGAACCAGCTCGCTTCGTTTCGCACCTGGCGCAACACGAACACCGAGCGCGCGGCAAAGCAGCTCAGCGAAGCATTTGACTTCAACGTGCCGATCCGCTGGAGCGTGTCGCACCTGTATCAGGCGATGCTGGACCACGAGGCGCATGTGCCGTCTATCGCGCACATCACGACGCTGGCGGGATACATCCACTGGCGGCTGACGGGAGAGCGAGTGATGGGCGTCGGCGAGGCTTCCGGCATGTTCCCGATCGATTCCAAGACGAACGACTATGACCGGCGGATGCTCGAGGTCTTTGATACGATGGCGAAACCATACGGGCACTCCTGGCAAATACGGGACCTGCTGCCCAAGGTATTGGTTGCGGGGCAACCCGCGGGAACGCTGACCGAGGCGGGCGCAAAGCTGCTGGACCCCAGCGGCGCGCTGCGGGGAGGCATCCCCGTGGCGCCGCCGGAAGGCGACGCAGGCACGGGAATGATCGCGACAGACTCGGTCGCTCTGCGCACCGGCAACGTATCCGCAGGGACCTCCATCTTCGCCATGGCGGTGCTGGAGCGGCCGCTGAGCCGCATGTACCCCGAGATCGACATGGTGACCACGCCGGCAGGGCGCCCCGTCGCCATGGCGCACTGCAACAACTGCACGTCCGACTGGGACGCTTGGGCCAAGGTGCTCAAGGAGACCGCGTCGCTCTTTGGTGCAACCCCGTCCACACCGGAGCTCTACGACAAACTCTATGAAAAGAGCCTGGAGGGCGCGGCGGACTGCGCGGGCATATTAACCTATAACTATCTTTCCGGCGAACCGGTCACGGGCCTTTCCGAAGGCCGTCCAATGGTGGTGCGCCGCCCGGAAGCGCAGTTCTCGCTGGCAAACTTCCTCCGCGCGAGTCTGTATTCCACGCTCGCGTCGTTGCGCGTCGGCATGGAGATCCTCTTCAACGAAGGGGCGCGGCTCGACCGGCTCATGGGGCACGGCGGGCTGTTCAAGACCGAATATGTCGGGCAGAAGTACATGGCGGACGCGATGGGAATCCCCGTCTCCGTGATGGCGACGGCGGGCGAAGGCGGACCGTTCGGCATGGCGGTGCTCGCGGGTTATCTAATCTGGAAACAGGCGGATGAATCGCTGGACGAATATCTCGCCTCGCGCGTGTTCGCGGGAGCTGACGTCAAGACCGTTGCGCCTGACAAGGCGGGCATGGCGGGGTTCCAGGCATTCTTAAAAGCGTATCTCACCGGACTCGCGGCGGAAAAAGCGGCGGTGGAGTACATAAAATCTGAATGATAGACCTTCTTCTGACGCATTATTTGACGCACATGATCGCAATAGGTTACGTCAAATCGCATGAGATTGCGAAAAATACCAATGGTCAACTCAAAAATTAAGCCCGATAACGGGCAATAGTAAGAAATTACGTTAGATTGCACCAAAATAATTGGTCAACTCCGACTCCGGTGGTCGCAGGCACGAAAAAGACAACAAAATACATGTGCCCGTAGCCCAGCTGGATAGAGCGACAGACTCCGACTCTGTAGGTCGCAGGCACGAAAAAGACAATAAAATACATGTGCCCGTAGCCCAGCTGGATAGAGCGACAGACTCCGACTCTGTAGGTCGCACGTTCGAATCGTGTCGGGCACGCCAAAAACCCCCTAATTAGGCGACTTTTTAGGGGGTTCTGTTTTAGCTCATTTTTCAAAACGTGCGACAATGCGACAAATTCGGGGGAAGTGTTTTTCAGGGTGAAATGGAAGGGGCTATTGCGGCGGTTGCTGAGTCTGTCTTTTGCGTCATTTGACGCACATTTGACGCACAAGGGGGTAGTAAATTTTCGCACAAGAACGAAAGAGTATATGCACATTCGTTACGAATTCAATGCGAGCGGAAAACATGAGACCAAAGACAAAGGTCGGGGATATACGTTTTTTGAGTTGTTGACATATGCCTGAATAGTAATATAATTATAACCGGTTATTGGCATATGACAATATCCGAATGAGTGTTCAGAAAAAGCCTGTTTACAGGAAAGGTAGCCTATGTATAATCAAGAATTCAACGAAAACGTAATCGATCATTTCATGAGTCCAAGAAACGCCGGAACCATACCGGACGCTGACGCGATTGGATCAAGCGGAGATCCGAATTGTGGTGATTCCTTGACGCTATATCTCAAGATAAAAAACGACAAGATAGAAGATATTCGCTTTTTAGTCTTTGGCTGCGTGGCGGCAATCGCGACGAGCAGTATGACCACCGTTCTGGTAAAAGGGAAAACGCTGGAAGAGGTGTCTCGACTGACCGACGAAGATATTATAAATGCGCTAGGCGGGCTGCCGGAGCATAAGCTGCATTGCTCCGTTCTTGGTGCGGATGCGCTAAAAGATGCAATAGAAAATTACAATTTTTTACAAGCGAAAAAAGATGCCTAAGAATAGGGTATCTTTTGCTTGGTAAATTCCTGTTGACGTTGCTCTGGTAGCCCTTTTTAATAATGGCGAGATTGAAAAGATAAACAAGAACAATTTTGCGGGTACGAAGAGACTTTGGAATGAACATTGAAGGAAACGATAAATGACTGAGCAGACACAAAAAGCTGAGACGGTAATAGTCGTCAGATATGCGGAGACAGATCAAATGGGCATTGCCCATCACTCAAATTATCCGGTTTGGTTTGAAATCGGTAGAACAGATTTCTTTAAAATGATTGGTTTTCCATATTCACAAATTGAAAGCATGGGTATTCTGTTGCCGCTTACAGATATGAAGTGCAAATTTTTAAAGCCAGCCAAGTATGAGGATACGATTGTAATAAAAACGCAGATTTCTACGCTCAAGCATGTCAGGGTGGGCTTTTATTACGACGTGTATCATAAGCAGAGTGAAACTTTGATAGCTTCCGGTGAAACGAACCACGGTTGGACAGACCGCCAGCTTAATCCGATTGGAATTGAAGAAAAGTTCCCTGCGCTTTATGAAGCACTAAAGCACTGGCATGCCACATAAGAATTTCACATATCATTTTTATTTTGTAGATGCAAAATGTGTTTCAAACCATTTCATTTTTATAAGGAGAAGAGCATGACAAAGATAGGGATCATCATATGCGCACGTTACCAAAGCTGCGGTGGTGGGAAATGCTTGAGAGCATTACAGGAAAGAGCAGGCGCATTCTCGATATATTCACCTGAAGAAGAAGTTGAGTTGGTTGGTTATTCATCTTGTGGAGGTTGTCCGGGTGGAAATGTTGAGTACGTTCCTGAAGAGATGATAAAAAACAAAGCGGAAGTCATTCATCTTGCTACCGGACTTGTAGTGGGGTACCCTCCTTGTCCGTATATCAAAGAATTTAAAGCCTTTATTGAATCAAAGTATCACGTGAAAGTTGTAGTGGGAACACATCCAATCCCTTTGAAGTATGCGACAGAGCATAATAAGCTTTCTTTTTGGGATGAAGCAAAAATGGATATCGTTGCCCCTGAACTCTTTCATGACAATGATATGGTTATGAAAGCCTACGATTAGTTTTTATAAGGAGTATATTTTGGATAAGAAACAAGCAAAGATGAAATCCTGTTTACAGCCAGCGCCAAAAGTACTGATTTCCTGTCGCGGATTGAACGGAGAAAACAATGCGCTTGCGGTTGCTTACTGCGGGAATTGCAGTTATGATCCGCCAATGGTCATGGTTGGCATCGTTCCATCTCGCTATTCCTATCATTTGATTAAAGAGACCGGGTGTTTTGTGGTCAATCTTGCAGGGAAAGAATGTCAGGAAATGTTCGACTATCTTGGAAGCCACAGCAAACACGATGGAGACAAACTTGCCGCTATGGATGTGCGGATGGCGGATGGCGTAGGGGTGAATGCGCCGATTCTCCTTGATTGCCCAGTGAACATTGAGTGCACAGTGGTCGATTCCATCCGAACAGGGTCGCATGAAATGTTTATCGGCAAAATCGAATATGTGCATGCGGATGCTAGAATCACCGACGATGAGGGCAATATTGATTTTTCGCAGATTGATTTCATTGGGTTTTAGCTGATGGAAGAGGAGAGACAGGCTGGATGATAACGCAAAGTATTGTCGATGCGGCGTTGAGGCGGTGTAAAAACAAGTCGATTTTGGATGTTCGTGCCGGGTTGGGATACACTTGCGTCCTGCTTTCGGACGGAGGGTGCGGCTTAGCCTACACATTCCGAGATGATCTTGGCGCATGCTGCGGAAGCATGAATTCCGCAGGTAAACTCATTGGAATGAACGCTGAAGAAGTGATTCCTTGGTTGCTGGAAGATAACCGGCTGAAAGCGGCTATAGGGCTTGCAACCGCAAACGCAGTATTCAATACAAATGCAGAAAGCTATCGACATGGGAACGTCGTTGACGAAATCTCGATTGGATCGTCGGATACGTTTGGGATGATTGGAGAATTTCGTCCGATTCTAGCAAAAGTGCGTGCTAAAGCAAAACAAGTCTATGTCTTCGAACAGAAACCGAACCTTGGCGAAGGGTTGTATTCGGAACAGCAGATTCCGCAGCTCTTGCCACAGTGCAGCGTGATCGTCATTACTTCTACTAGTATCATCAACCATACGATAGATGAAATCCTGCCGTACTGCGCGAATGCGAAACAGGTTTATCTTGTGGGCGCATCCACACCGCTAATCCCTGAATTGTTTCGTGCGTTGCCAATTACGCTCTTGGCAGGAGTCGTTGTTACGAATGCGGAACTGCTTCTCCAGATCGTCAGCCAGGGCGGTGGAACGATGTCCATGAAGCCCGCGGTAGATCAGGTGCTTGCACATATTTCGTGATGCGGCTCTTCTAGGTTCTCGTATTAACTTCGCTCACCTGCAATAATTCAAGATAAATGCTTCAAAAGTTATTGACATATGCCAATAATGATGTATACTGTAATTGTAATCGGCATATGCCAATAATGAATCGAGGTGAAATGATATGCCAGGAAGAGACGGAACCGGACCGATGGGAGCGGGAGCAGGGACAGGACGAGGAATGGGCGGATGCGTCGGCACACCAGTCAATGGCCAATTCCCTGTGTATGGACTCGGATGTCAGCGTCGCGGCGGCCGCGGAGGCATGCCAAGCCGTGGCTTTGGTCGTGGTTTTGCGGGAGTCTACCCCGCGGCCACGCAAAAAGACGCGTTGGAACAGCAACGCGCAGTACTGCAAGCAAGGCTTGATCAAGTAGATGATCAATTGAAGAACCTGTGAACGATGGCGGAGGCTGCGAGGGTATCTTGCGGCCTCCGTAGATAAATCGAGGTGAAAAAATGCCCAGACCGTTTAAATGGAGACGTGTTTGCTGCCTTCCGGAGAATAATCGATACGGCCCGCTGAATGCTGCCGAGAATGATAATGGTGTTGTGCAGATGTCGGTCGACGAATATGAAACGATCCGATTGATCGATACGGAGGGATACACGCAGGAAAAATGCGCGGAACACATGAACGTCTCCCGCTCGACGATACAGAGCATCTACGATTCCGCTCGAAAGAAGCTTTCCGACTCGCTGGTATATGGGAAAGTGCTTTGGATTGAAGGCGGTGAATACCGCCTGTGCGACGGTGTGTCGCGCGGGTGCGGCGGCGGCGGATGCCATAGATATCGGGGTGGCAGAAACATGCTGTCAGAACAAGAAGAAAACGGTCAACAATCTATAAGAGAAACGGAGAAAGCAAATGAAAATCGCAATACCGATGAATGAAAAAGATATGGGTACGGAAGTATGCTCGTCGTTTGGGCGCGCGCCGTATTTTCTCTTTTATGACAGCGTGACAAAAGAAGTTTACTATCTGGATAACGAAGCGGTCGCAAGCCAGGGCGGGGCGGGCATCCGCGCCGCGCAGGTGATTGCCGATCATGGCGTGAAGGTGCTGATTGCGCCACGCTGCGGAGAAAACGCTGCGGAGGTTTTAACCAAGGCGGAGGTATTTATTTACCACTCGATTCCCGGAACGGCGCGTCAGAACATCGAAGCGCATTTGAACAACCAGTTGCCGCTGCTGAGTGAATTTCACGCCGGGTTTCACGGACATGAAAAAAAGTAATCGGACATTCGCCGTACTCAGCGGGAAAGGCGGAACGGGCAAGACACTCCTTTCCGTGAACCTTGCCACAGCGGCGGAAAGCGCGGTCTATCTGGACTGCGATGTGGAAGAACCAAATGGCAATCTATTTTTCAAGCCGCATATTACGAGTCAAGAGACTGTTGCAGCTAAGATACCACTGATCGATTACGATCGTTGCAATGGGTGCAGAAAATGCGTTGACTTCTGTAAATTCAACGCGTTGGCTTTTATCAGAAACAAACCCGTTTTATTCAAAGACATCTGCCATTCCTGCGGAGGGTGCGCGTTGTTCTGCCCGCAGAAAGCGATCAGCGAAGAAGAAAAGAACGTTGGCGTGATTCAAAGTGGCATATCCGGGCAGGTGCGCGTGCATACTGGCTGTCTGAATGCAGGGGAGGCTTCTGGCATCCCGATCATCAAAGAGCTCCTGAAGAAGAGTGCAGCCGAAACAGTATTGCCCGTTTTCATCGACTGTCCGCCGGGCAGCGCATGCAGTGTGATGGAGAGCATTAAGGATGCTGATTATTGCATTCTGGTCGCCGAACCGACGGTATTCGGCGTGCATAATCTCAAGATGGTTTGCGATCTAGTTGAAGTGTTTCACAAACCGCACGGGGTCGTGCTGAATAAATGTCTGGAGGCGGAAAATCCTGCGGAAGAATACTGCAAAGAACACCATGTGACGATTCTGGGCAGAATTCCGTTTGACAGCAAGTTGGGTACGCTGAATTCCAACGCAAAGATCGCCGCGCGAGAAAACGATCGCTATCGTGAACTCTTTTCCGCTCTGTTGGGTACCGTGATTGAGGAGGCAAGCCATGAAACAGTTGCTCATCCTCAGCGGTAAAGGCGGAACGGGTAAGACGACGGTTGCTGGAGCACTGATTAAGCTGTCGCAAGCGCGCGCATATGCCGACTGCGACGTTGACGCGCCGAATCTGCACTTGAGTATGGCGCAGACGGGCGAGGCAGAACGGTTCGATTATTACGGCATGCCAAAGGCGCAGATCGACGCGGAAATATGCATCGGGTGCGGAAACTGCGAAGAGCATTGCCGGTTTGACGCGATTATCAACAACAATGGATACGCCATCGATCCCTTCTCCTGTGAAGGTTGTGGCGTATGTGAAGCGATCTGTCCCGTAAACGCCGTGTCGATGCATCCAACTGTCGCGGGCGAACAGATGCTGTTTCGAACTACGCATTCGGTTTTCTCAACCGCTCAGCTCAAAATGGGTAGCGGTACGTCTGGAAAGCTCGTGACCGAAGTGAAGAAGCGCATGTTGGCATCGGTGCTGCCGGAAACGGAGCTGGCCATCATCGACGGATCCCCAGGAATCGGCTGTCCCGTCATTGCGTCGCTCAGTGGCGTGAGTATGGTGTTGATTGTCGCCGAGCCTTCCGTCTCGGGTATCAGCGACATGGACCGCATTCTTCATACGGCGGAGATATTCCATACTTCAACCTGCGTTTGTGTGAATAAAGCCGACATCAATTTGGAACTGACGGAACAGATCGAACGCTATTGCGATGAGAAAAGCATACCGTTTGTCGGTACGATACCGTATGATCCGCAGGCGATAACGGCGATCAACAGCGGCAAAACGATCGTTGAGACAGACTGCCCCTCTGGAAGAGCAGTACGAGAGATATATGCGAAAACAATGGACTTACTCCATGAGAAAGCGTGAGGATCGGAAGTATGAAGCTGACAGTCCTTTCGGAGAATACAAGCGTTTCCGATGCGCTGGAATACGAGCATGGCCTCAGTGTTTATATAGAGACGGCTGATCACCACATATTGTTCGATACCGGCGCGGGCTGCATTTTCAATAGAAACGCAGAGAAGCTTGGCGTTGATCTCGCAACAGTCGATCTGCTGGTGATCTCACACGGGCACTATGATCACGGCGGCGGACTGCGCACGTTTCTTGAAGTCAACTCGCGCGCAAAAATCTATATCCACAAGCAAGCCTTTGAAGCGCACTATTCGAAACGGGAGGAAGGGGATGCAGATATCGGCCTTGATCAAACGCTGCTGCCGAACGAGAGATTCGTTTTCTGTGGCGATCAGACTGTGATCGATGAAAACATCGAGATTTTCTCGCGCGTGAAGTCGAAACGCTTCTTTCCGTCCTGTAATGCGACGCTGCTGATGAAACATGGCGAAGATCTCGTTCTCGACGACTTCGCACATGAACAGAATCTGGTGATTCAACAGGATGGAAAAACCATGCTAATCGCGGGATGTGCGCACAAAGGAATCGTGAATATTGTAGATGCGTGTAAAGACAGGCTCGGACAATATCCGGACTATGTCGTTGGTGGATTCCATTTGACCGGACAAAGGGGAAATCAAAGCGAGACGTCGGATGTTGTTGACGCAATCGGGGAGTATCTTGCATCGACGCCTTCGCGTTACTTTACGTGCCACTGTACCGGAATGGGGAATTATCAACGACTAAAAAGAATCCTAGGAGAAAAGATTCAATCGATCTCCACCGGGGATCGAATATCAATTGAGATTTAAGGAGTCGTTATGGCGGAGAACTGTAGCGGAAATTGTGGAAGCAGCGCGGAGATTTGTGATGAACGAAAAGAGAAGCAAACGGATTTCAGAGAATTCCCACATGAAATGAGTCACATTAAAAAAGTGATTGCGATCGTGAGCGGCAAGGGTGGTGTCGGCAAATCGTCGGTCACATCCATGTTGGCTGTTTCTATGCGGCGGTTGGGATATCGGGTTGCGATTCTGGATGCTGATATTACGGGACCTTCCATTCCAAAAGCGTTTGGGATTACCGAGAAAGCATCCGGTAGTGATATTGGAATATTCCCGATTATCAGCAAAACTGGAATTCGACTTATGTCGATCAATCTTTTACTGGAACACGACAGCGATCCTGTGATCTGGCGTGGCCCGATTTTGGGCGGTACGGTGAAGCAGTTTTGGACCGACGTGATCTGGGGCGATATCGACTATATGTTTATCGATATGCCGCCGGGAACGGGAGACGTTCCGCTGACGGTTTTCCAATCGCTGAGCATCGATGGAATTGTGATCGTTACTTCGCCGCAGGAGCTTGTTTCTATGATCGTTTCCAAAGCCGTCAAGATGGCGGAGATGATGCATATCCCCGTTCTGGGCTTAGTGGAAAATCTGGCTTACTTCAAATGCCCGGACAACGACAAAGAATACAAGATATTCGGAGAGAGCCATATCGAAGAAATCGCGGAGAAGCACCAGATGCCGGTTCTGGCGAAGGTTCCCATCGATCCGAGGATCTCGGCTGTTTGCGACAGAGGAATTGTGGAGCTGTTCGACGGAGATTGGTTTGAATCCGCGGTAAAAATACTGGAGCAGGAAAGCGAAACAGGAAACCATTGAGCAAACACTCAAATTACGCGAAACAGCTTTTTTTAGAAGGCTACAGTTGCTCTCAATCTATCGCCGTGGCGTTTTGTGATGAAACGGACATGCGTTTTGAGGACTCTGTAAAAATCGCGTCATCGTTCGGCGGCGGTATGGGAAGGCTCCGTGAGGTGTGCGGAGCGGTCAGCGGTATGTTCATGGTCGTCGGAGCAAAATATGGGTATACCGACCCAGCGGACAAACTGCGCAAAACGGAGCATTACAAGCTGATTCAATCCTTGGCAAAAGAGTTTGAAGAGGCCAATGGCTCCATCGTTTGCAGAGATTTGCTGAAGCTGTCAACAAAAAGGGAGATGCCAACTCCCGAGGACAGAACGGAAACATACTATAAAAAGCGCACTTGCGCTTTGCTTGTAGAGCAGGCCGCTCATATATTGGATGATTATATTATTTCGAGAAGTATGGAGGAGAGAAAAATCATGAGAATCGCGGTAGCGGGTGAAGGAACCCAAGTAACGGAACACTTTGGACATTGTGATCGTTTTATCGTCTTTGACGCGGAGAACGGATTGATCGTGCGGCAGGAGAACGTTGCGAACCCGGGGCACCGGCCTGGTTTTTTGCCGAACTTTCTGGCGGATCGCGGGGTCAACGTCATCATCAGCGGAGGCATGGGCGGCGGCGCGGTTGAAATCTTTAACGAGCGGAACGTCGAAGTCGTCGTTGGCGCGTGCGGAGAAGCGAAAGACGCTGTTGAGCGTTATCTGAAAGGCGAGCTTGTTTCTACGGGCTCCGTTTGTCATGAACATCAGCATCACGACGAGTGCGGTGAGCCATCGAAATAAAGTAACGCGGTACGCATAGTCGGATTGCCGAGACGGCAATTGAGCGGAAGATCGAAGTCAAATTATTGTTCAACAAGGGTCGGCACCCCCTTGATTGAACTGTGAATCAGCTGGCTTTGATCTTCCGCAACTAGAAAAAGCCAATAGAGGATTACATCTGTGACAGGAACACGATCGAGACGTATTCTGAATGAGACCATATTGTGTGAGTTCATCACGGTTTAGGGGGTGATAATTTATTATATATTTAGTATTAATTCTCACTTAGTAAATTTAAAACAGGAGGTTAATAGCAGTGGAAGAAATGACCTACGGTCGCATGCCGCTTATCGGAGATGCAGCGCCATCATTTGTTGCAAAAACCACACAAGGCGAGATCCACTTTCCCGAAGACTACAAGGGCAAATGGGTGATACTCTTTTCCCACCCTGCCGACTTCACACCAGTATGCACAACAGAGTTTATGACCTTTGCAACCATGTCGGATGAGTTCAAGACGCTCAATACTGAGCTCATAGGCCTTTCGGTGGATTCTCTATATGCGCACATCGCTTGGCTACGAAAAATTCAGGAGCTTGAATGGAATGGAATGAAACATGTCGAGGTCAAGTTCCCGCTGATTGAAGACATCCGTATGGAAGTCGCCAACAAATTCGGCATGATTCAACCCGGACAGTCCAATACACAGGCGGTTCGTGCTGTGTTCGTTATCGACCCAAATGCGAAGATTCGCACGATCCTCTATTATCCGCTTTCGACCGGGCGCAATTTTGACGAGATAAAACGTATTATTCTCGCCCTACAGAAAGCTGACAAGGATAGTGTCGCAACACCTGCCAACTGGCGTCCCGGCGATGATGTGATCGTTCCGACTGCGGGATCCTGCGGAACGGCCAAGGAACGCATGGATAATCAGACGGATGATCAGTATTGTTTGGATTGGTTTATGTGCTTTATGAAAGAAAAGAATTGAAAAAAACGTAAAAAAAGAGCAGTTGCTTTCAATGAGAATTCGAAATCGCCCGGTCTGCGTTCAATCGGGCGATATTTTTCTATTTTCATAAGTGCAAAAGAGCATGAAACAGCATTGCGTAGTTGATGTTCGGGATTATCCGCTTGAGGACAAACCCATTTTTTGACGATCTAACAGAAAACTGATTGACAACTGACTATTTATAATGCTTAGAAGCGCCGGATGATCAAAAAGCTCAGAATAGATGTCAATCCACTTACGACGCTGCCCCAAACCAGGTCTATCACCGTGATGAGTACCGGCCAGTCTTTGATCGTTGCCAAATTGGTCAGGTCATAGGTGGCGTAGGTCACAAGACCGAAAAACATACCCGCAAACAGCGCAATCTTCCAACTGCCGCTTGCCAGCGCAGGATTCAACACAAAGAATTGCAGGCCCAATACGAACAGCAGGTAGAAGAGGAGTGCCACATACAATTTTGCCTTTGGCGCCATCAGATACCCAAGATGCTGCGCATACAGCGTCTTTGAAATAACAGTTAGCCAAACAATGTCGATTAACAGAAAAATGACCAGTGCAATGGCGTAATTGCGGATGCCCGTCCAAGTTAATGAAAAGTTCATTTAGCCCTCCTAATTGACTGATCGAATTTTACACCCATGGGTAAAGGACTTTTACGATTTCACAGTCTAATAGTTAAATTGATTTGTAAGCTGGTTTGAAAAGAACTACGAAGACTATTATAAGAAACGTAACTGAACAAAGAGTTAGGAATGCGACATGTCAACTATAGATCGTGCTTTTTTTGTTAATACCGTCCAGCAGGAGCATTTTTTCAATTTGTATCTGAATGACAAGACATTGGCTGTCGTTAGCCAGTTCTGCCAAGGCGGGAAACCTGTCGACCATTTGATCAACCAATATTTGATTCTGCTGCGGATCCTGGACAAATTCAGCCTTACCATAGACTGTTAGGGCCAAAATAGGTAGACCTGACCGCTGGGCATCTGTCCGGGTATCGATTAAGATACTGACCTGTGGATTAGATGCGATATTGGTTTGCTTTGAACTTCCTTTCAGAGTAAGCATAAAAATACTCATGCGACTGACGTCATAGATATAATGCATCAGCGAGCTGTTCGGTAGATTATTGGCGCATGTCGATAGAACACATAACGTGTTCTCTTCGAGCACTTTTTGTGCGAGTGTCAGCATTTTCATCACCCGTGCAGATGTTTCCCGGGCCGGCTGAGCCATGCTTCTAGTATCACACCGTACAAGATTCCCATCACGAAGCTAATGTGATCTACAAATCCCGTAGAGCTGTAAAAAGCAAAAGATACTATTAGACCCAACAATGCTCCACGAAGTAATGCTTTGCTTCTATTCGTAACTACCCAAGGAGCGCCTACAACTAAGCCGATGATAACACGGTTAAACCAAAGTGCGAACACAAATGTGGGTGAAGCCGTTAACCCGGAACGAATATATGCTCCTATCACGCATATAAGGCCTAGCAACGCTCCACCGATGAGAGCGACTTTCATTCTTTTACTCATCTCTGCTCCTTCCGGATCTATGCCGATCCATTTTTGTATAATCGTTAAGACTTTCATCTATCTATTCAGCCAGGTAATACTTAATTGAAGCGCAGTGGCAAAGGCAACCCATAGTAGATAAGGTAAGTTTACCCATAAAATCCAAGGAGCAAACGGAAATATTACTAGCAACGCCCAAACCAATGTGAGCAGAACCAGAATGATATCCACAAGTGCGAGAAAATTATTTCTTAGCTTAAACTGCAACGGTGTAAAAGCAACATTGAAAACGACATTCAGTATGAACGGTAACAACACGAGCCAGGATATTTGCGACTGAGCAAACATGTAAATTGCTGCACCAAATGTGATCATAATACCAATGTAGAGAATTGTCCACACCGGACCAAATAGCCGAGCAGGAGGAGCCCATCTGGGCTTCGATAATTCTTTATACCATTGATTCATCGCTGCGCACTCCTGTCTATGTCACAAACGTTGCCACGTTTAAAACGTAATTACGGTTGCACTTCACCACATAGAACCACCCAGGCCGGATACACAATTATATTTTGACAATTTTGGAGACCCATCTTTCCACTCGATCAGTGTAACATATTCTGCTATATATGGTTTTCTAATTCTATGCGACAAACCGAAGTTACTCTAATCATCCCAACCTCTGTTCTCGGTACAGATCTCGTCTAATCCGCCGTCATCCAAAGATGAACCTCTGCCCTTGTAAGGTACGGATCGTGCTTTACCCATATTATAAAACTTGCATGACTTTGGTCCATAGCAAAAGCTTTCGAATCGAAATTTCTGAGATTGGCCCCAGTCATATTCTATGGTCACGTTAGCCATATTGGCCCAGACGCATTGAAAGCACTTTACTTGCCAGCAACTGCGGCTCAACATCCTTGCTCCACGCCATTCATATGTCTGCAGATCCGGCGGTGCAATCTTCCAGGGCGGAGGAGTAGAGTTCGGTTCGGTAGGCGCTTCGAATATTCGTTTCATTGCACCGGCACGATAGAAATCCGCATATTCCCACTCAGGATATTTTTTTGTCCAAGCTGTTCCTTTTACAACATCTCCAATTCGAAAATTGCCACATTGCATTTGTTTCTCTGAGATAGCAATAGAAAACCGGCCCTTTTTTTCATTGGCGCATCCTTCGAAAAACAGGTTGTATCCGATATGAGCATGCGTGCGATTGTCTATCCCATACCGCCATACTGTGGTACGGGGTTGAATAGATATGATGCGGCCTTGCCATTCGATTTTTTGTTGGATGTTCATAGGCTTTTCTTCAAAGTGTCATAAGACGTTCAATTCTTTATTGGGAATTTATAAAAATTCCTATCATTCCTGATATTCATTTATGGCGTCTGTATCAATATCTTTGATTTCAAAGGTCTTGCGTACGGAGACACAAAAGTTAGATTCAATCATCAGATTTGCAAGCCGCTCACCATCGATGAGGATGATATGATGCGTTTTTGCATATTCCTTTGCTTTTTGTGAAAACCGGGCGGTAGTAACGAAAAGGCCATCACCATGTTTTCCGGCAATCGCGCCTACGAAATTTTGAATATCGGGCTGCCCAACAACTCTGTCCTGCGCCCATTGTTTTGCCTGCATGTATATAAGAGAAAACCCCAGCTTATCTTCCATAATGACACCATCGATACCATCGTCACCTGAGGCTATCGTTGTGTGGCTGCCATAGGCAATAGTACCATATCCCATTTTTAAAAGGAGATCAACAACCAACTTTTCAAAGGTATATGATTTTATCTTCATGACTTCGCCCAACAAATCTGATGCAAGGCTTGCATTAATCTGCTGATAGGCTTCTTCGAGTTGATCGTCCGGTGTCAGGCTGGAATCCGTATTATTACTTGATGCCTCATCGCTTGGTTCACTGGGAGGAAGAGCTGATGCGAAATCTCGGAATGATGGAAATCTTTCTAAATATTTAGAATTGATTTTACTAGGGTTCTCTTGAAGTACAACCATAAGAAAGATCTGCTCGTCCGCATGCTGCTCACGGCAGGATTCACTGTGTCCGAGCGTCGATATATCGGGTATGAGGAAGATACAAAATATCATCATTATTCCATAGATTTAGCACACGAGGGGGAGGAAATGTAATGGCTACAGTGGGATTGGACCGGCTGTATTATTCCAAGATTACGGAGGATGCCGGCGGAGACGAAACGTATGGCACGCCGCAGCTGCTGGCGAAAGCGATCTCGGCGGATCTGGAGATTGAACTGAACGAAGCGACGTTGTTCGCCGACGATGCCGCGGCAGAGGTCGTGAAGGAATTCAAGAGCGGGAAACTCTCGCTCGGGATCAACGATATCGGTGCGGCGGTTGCGGGCGATCTGGTCGGCGCCATGATCGACGACAACGGCGTCATGATCTCCCAGAGCGAAGGCATGGCGTCGCCGGTCGCGGTTGGATTCCGGGCGAAAAAGAGCAACGGCAAGTACCGGTATTTCTGGCTGTATCGCGTGATCTTCGGTATCCCGGCGACGAACCTGGCAACCAAGGGCGACAGCATCACCTTCAACACACCGACGATCGAGGGTACGATCTACAACCGCAATAAGATCGACGGACAGGGGAAACACCCTTGGAAGGCGGAAGTGAACGAAGATGACGCAAGCGTCCTGGCAGCGACGATCACCGGCTGGTATTCGGCGGTGTATGAACCGACGTTCGCGGCGCCGGCAGAGTAACGGAGGTAGCATATGGAACAGGAACGCGCTGCCATGATTACAATCGGCGGCAAGGAATACGAATTGGTACTCACGACCCGCGCGACAAAAGAGATCGCGAAACGCTACGGTGGTTTGGCGAGCCTGGGTGATAAGCTCCTGAACACGGAAAACTTCGAGCTGGCGCTGGACGAGCTGATCTGGCTGATCGCGTTGCTGGCGAACCAGAGCATCCTGATTCATAATTTCCAGCATCCGGAGGAGAAGCAGGAGCTACTGACCGAAGAGGCAATCGAGCTTCTGACCACGCCGACGGATCTGGCGGAATACAAGGACGCGATCATGGATTCCATGCTGCGGGGCACGAAGCGTTTTGTGGAGAGCGAGCCGCAGCCGGAAAAAAACGCGTCTGCCGGGTGAGCGATGAAGAAACGTTCGCCCGGCTGCTCTTTTATGGTGTGACCTTACTGGGACGGCCGGAGCGTGAAGTCTGGCTCATGCCGCTTGGCGCTCTGCTCGACCAGTGGGAGGTGTATCTGCAGTATCACGGGCTGGCGAAAGCAAAGGTGGAATATTTCATCGAAGATGTTGTACCTTCGTTCCTATAGTTTCTTCGTCCAACACGCATGAAACCTCCGACAGTTGTGCTATAATGACTTCAAAAAGGGGGTATATACATGAAGAAGACGATTAAGGTATTGGTTGTCATAACCTTTCTCCTCATGGTTGTTGTGAATGCGCTGGCTAACATACTTCCCATCAACGGCATTGGTACCGGCGCAGTGTCGGATTCGTACCCGAATCTCTTTGCTCCCGCAGGCATCACCTTTGCGATATGGGGCCTTATCTATTTGCTGCTGGCATTGTACACACTCTTTCAGCTCGGGCTTTTCAAGAAGAACAGGAGCATGAGCGATTCGCTCACGAATAAAGTTGGTGTGGTTTTCTCGATTTCATCGATTGCCAATACGGTATGGATTTTCACATGGCACTACAGGATCATCTCCTTGTCGATGATACTGATGCTCATCATCCTCGTCTGTCTCGCCATCATTGTCAGTGCAATTCGAAAAGAAGCGCTGAGCGTGACGGAGAAAGTATTCGTCAAGTTACCCTTCAGCATTTACTTCGGCTGGATCACGGTTGCAACCATCGCAAACGTGACGACGCTTTTGGTGAGCGTGGGTTGGAACGGGTTTGGACTGTCGCAAGCCGTTTGGGCGGTTGCCATCATCGCAATTGGTGCAATCATCGGTATCATTACCATTTTGCGTAATAAAGATTATCCTTACGGACTTGTGATTCTATGGGCATATGCCGGTATTGTGATCAAGCATGTTTCCGCGACAGGGTTCAACAGTATGTACCCTGCTGTCATCATTACCACGATTGCGGCGATGGTGCTGGTTGTAGTTGCTGAAGTGATTGCAATGACGAAGAAGGCATATTAACAAGGGAACTGATTACATAAGGCACAAAGGAACAGATCATGATTTACACACCTCTGACAAAAATTGCGATTCAGCTTGCGGTAGATGCACACCGGGGCCAGTACGACAAAGGCGGATTACCGTATGCCACGCATCCATTGCACGTCGCAGAATTTATGGAAACGGAAGATGAGTGCGTAGTCGCTTTGCTGCATGACGTACTGGAAGACACCGAGATGAGGGCAATCGATCTGCTTCAATGGGGAAACACGGAGCGTCAGATCGAAGCGTTGAAGCTGTTATGCCACGACGAATCCGTACCCTATCTGGAGTATATTCAGAAACTTCGGACAGATCCGATTGCCGTGAAAGTTAAAATCGCGGACTTGCGGCACAACGCGGATCTGACACGATTGGCGGAAGCGACGGAAGAAGACTGGAAACGCGTGGAAAAATACAAACAAGCGTTGCAGCTGCTTCAAGCGGATATCCTCGTATAACAGACTAAGAATCCATCAAAAGAACGACCTACGGGCCGTTCTTTTTTTGCGCACAATATTGGTGTTATATCATCGAGCGGTTATTGCCATAGGTAAAAAAACTGGCAGAAGCAATACTCCTGCCAGTGGATTGATTTTCCCTTTATGCCCGCACTGGTGTCAAAGTCAGCTGTAAACCGAGCGGTTTGACTACTTTCAAAACCGTTTCAATATTTGGGACTGTTTTCATGGTTTCCAGACGTGCGATGGAGGATTGCGGCAATCCGGAGAGGGACGCCAGCTCACGCTGGGAAATACCGAGCTCATTCCGCCGTTGGATGATTGAGGTCACAAAAGAAGCCAGAGCCTCGGCATCTTCGATGTCAGCCTTGATTTCGGCGCTGTGCGCTTTTGCACGGTCTTTGTAATCTTCCCATGTTTTCACCGTTTCTTCCCTCCTTCTCTCGACAGAAAATCATCGCGTTCTGAGACCGCGCGGTCTATTTCCCGCTGCGGCGTTTTCTGCGACTTCTTTAAATAGTGGTGCAGCAGTACAAACGTATTATCCCGGAAATAGAAGTAAAACACGCGGTTGTCTCCCGGTCTCAGTTCCCAGATGTCCTGAACGATGTTCTTGGTGATCGCAACTGGTAACCGGGTTCCATTGTTCCGGAGTAGTTCAATACAATAGACTATCTGCTTGTGCTGGATACGAGCGTCTTTGTTGGAGGAACTTCTCCGAAGCAAATCGTCCAGGAAGTCCCAAAGTTCGCTGTCGCCGTGTACATCCTCGTAGAACACAACCTGATACATCGTATTCTCCATCTATTTTCATTACACGAAGATGATAGCACGAATGCTATCAGCCGTCAATGGATAGAGAGTAGAAAAGGCAATCAACGCTCCAATTGGGAGCTCTTTTTTTGCGCATTTTTCGGAAAGGAGTCTCGAGCACATGAGCAATGCAGATTTTGGCCTGAAAATAGGCATCGATGGCGAACGCGAGTTCAAGGCCGCGTTGCGGGATATCAACCAGCAGTTCAAAGTGCTCGGCTCCGAGATGAAGCTGGTCGAATCGCAATTTGCTAAACAGGATCGCAGCGTATCCGCGCTCACCTCCCGAAATGAGGTGCTGACCCGCCAGATCACCGAGCAGAAAGAAAAGATCGAGTTGCTGCGCCGCGCGCTGGAGAATGCGTCGGAATCATTCGGTGAGAATGACCGAAGAACGCAGCAGTGGACAGTGCAGCTGAATAATGCGCAAGCCGAGCTCAACAACATGGAGCGCGAGCTCAAGGATAACGAAAAAGCCATCGACGGCGTCGGCGACGAGTTCCAGGACGCCGGGAAACAGGCGGACAAGTTTGGCGACGAGGTCAATGACGCGGCGGACCGCTCGGTGCGGGCGAAGGAGCGGTTTGAAAAGCTTGGCCACGTGTTAAAAACCGTCGGCGCCGCCATGGGGACCGTTCTCGCCGCTGCCGGTGCAGCCGTATATAAGCTTGGTAAAGCGGTGGTCGAGCAGTTCGGGCAACTGGAACAAAACCTCGGTGGTTCGGAAGCGGTGTTCGGTGAATATGCTGCATCGATTCAAAAGACCGGCGAGGACGCGTATAAGAACCTGGGCGTATCCCAGAGCGAATATCTTGCTACCGCCAATAAGATGGGCGCGCTGTTTCAGGGCGTCGGTGTGAAACAGGAGAAGAGCCTGGCGCTGACGGAGAAAGCCATGCAGCGTGCCGCGGATATGGCGTCCGTCATGGGTATCGATACATCGGCTGCACTGGAAGCGGTCACCGGCGCCGCCAAGGGCAATTTCACTATGATGGACAACCTCGGCGTCGCCATGAACGCAACGAGCATTCAGGCATATGCGCTTGCCAAAGGTCTGGATTTTACGTGGAGCTCTGCTACACAAGCGCAGAAGGCCGAAATCGCCATGCAGATGTTCTTTGAGAACACGGAACAATATGCCGGGAACTTTGCGCGTGAATCCTCACAAACGATCACGGGCTCGATCGGCATGCTGAAAGCGGCGGCGCAGTCGTGGGTAGCGGGGCTCGGCAACGCAAATGCGGATACGCTGGCGCTGACCCGGAATATGACCGACGCGTTCCGTACCGTCATGAGCAATATCACGCCGGTGCTCGAGAATATCGTCAAAGCGCTGCCGGACGCGCTGGACGCGATCCTGTCGGAAGTATCGGGGATCCTTCCTACGCTGGTGAGTACGGCAGCAATGCTGTTTCGGCAGCTGTTGGGCACGGTGCTGAAGTTGCTTCCTGAGCTGATCCCCGTCGCGGTGGATGCCGTTATGACGATCATCTGGGCGCTGGTCGACAATCTGCCGCTTTTGGTGGATGCGGCGGTTCAGATGATCACCGCGCTGGTGAGCGGAATCGGGCAGGCGCTGCCGCAGCTGATCCCCGCGATCGTCAAGGCAATCGTCCTGATCGTTTCTTCACTCTTGGGCAATATCGACCAGATCGTGGAAGCGGGGATGTCGATCCTGTTCGGCCTGATCGAAGGGATCATTGCGGCGCTACCGGAATTGATCGAAGCGCTGCCGCAGCTGATCACGGCGATCGTGGAGTTCTTCATCCGCAACCTGCCTCAAATCCTGGCTGCCGGCGTGAAGATGATCCTGGCGCTGATCCAGGGAATCGTCGGTACGGTTCCGAAGCTCTCCTCAAATATGCCTAGGGTCGTCTCTTCGGTCGTGAACGGGATCTCCAGAGCGGTCTCTTCGGTCGTGCAGATTGGCAGGAACATCGTGCAGGGACTCTGGCAGGGCATCCAGTCCATGGGCCAGTGGATCCAGGACAAGATCGGGAGCCTGTTTCGCAGCGTGATCAACGGCGCGAAGAGCGTACTTGGCATCCACAGCCCGTCGACGGTGTTCGCCGGGATCGGTGAGAACATGGGGTTCGCATTAGGCTACGGTTTTACCGCCGCCATGAAAACCGTGGAAGAGGAGATCAAACGGGCAATCCCGACGAAGTTCGACGGGCTGAACATCGATGTCGCTGCCGTCACAAAGGCACCAGCTTGCTCGAACGAACGCGCTTCTGTGACGCAGGCCGGCAACGTGGAGAACAATTATGAAATCGTGATCAACAACCCCAAACCGGAAACGGCTTCGGACAGCGTACGAACGACGCTGCTGAAGCATTCGTACGGCCTGGCGTAGAGGAGGTGAAAGAATTTGCCGGAACAATGGAACTTCAACGGCTTTGCGCTTAGTTCCCGAGGCAAATGGGACGTAGAGAGCGTGATCGAAGGGATCGGGATTCCCAAATTTCGGGGAAACGATCTACAGGTGCCGTTCCAGCACGGGAAGCGGTGGATCAAAAAACGGTTTGACAGCAGGAAGATCGCATTCTCCATGTGGATCAAAGGAACGGACCGGGCCGGCCTGGATACGAACATCGACGCGTTCCTGACGGCCATCGGCAACCCGGGACTCCATACCCTGAGCCGGACGCTGCGCAGCGGAGAGACGCGCCTAGCACAAGCGGAGTTGTGCTCCGAGATCCATTTCGTGCGTAAGAACCCGGGATATGCCAAGTTTGCCCTGGAGCTGGAACTGCCCGATCCGTTCTTTTACGGAACAGCGAAGAGCACGGACGCCAATGTTGTCAATTCATCTCCCTTCATATGGACGCACGTCAATACAGGCTCCGCGCTGGCAACGCAGATGGTGATCACGCTGGCAGGGCCGCTGAGTAACCCGGTGCTAAGGAATCAGAATAACGGCGTCTGGATTCAGTACCTGGGTACGATCCTCAGCGGGGAAAGCGTCGTTCTGGATACGAAATACTTCACCTGCCAGCAGGGCGAAGACAACATGATCTCGATCGTCAAGCATGGCGGAGATGCTTACTGGATGATCCTGGACGCAGGCAATAACAGCATGACGCTGGAAACAGACACGACCGGCGGCAGCGTGACGCTTGCCTATTATCCCGCATTTTATTAAGGAGGAGAAAACATGCCTTATCCAACCCTGCCCGGACGAAGATTTGAATATGACGTCGGCGGCGCTTCGGTCTACTACGGAAACGATATCAGCGAGATCACGACGGCGTTGACGACCGAACAGATGGCGGAATTGAACAACATCGACAACGCCAATATCGTCATGCAGAAAAGCGTCTACAGCAGCACCTGCCTGCTGACGGTCTGGATATTCCTCCCGGAGAAGTATGTCGGCGCCGGGTTAGGCATGCTCCACAACCTCGGCAGCTTGAGCGGAGCCGGCGTCACGGTAGCAGGCAGCGCGGACAGCACCAATGGAACGGATGGTACCTGGATCAGCGCAACGCTCCCGAACGGCGCGATTCCCAAGGTCATGCTGGTCAACGACGAGTGGAGAGACAACATCCAGCCGTGTACCTTTTCCGAAGGCATCAAGGTTTTACGGTTACGATACAGCGGCGGATATGAATCCGCCAAATACTCGACCGTGAAGATCTATGCGCTTCATCTCTACGGTGTCAAAGCGGAAGGCGAAATCCCGGACGATATCCTGTTTTTAGACGACGACGAAACCGGCGATCCGGAGTTCATCCGAGACCTGGATTTCGGAGACCGGCCGGAAGGCACGACGGTGACGCACCGGATCAAGCTATATAACAGCAGCACGACGAAGATCGCGAACAACCTGACACTTTCCCTGATCGACGTCGACTTTACCTTCAGCATGGATGAAGGCGCGACGTGGGTAACGGGTGCGACGATTACCTCGCTCGCTGCGCAGGGGACGAGCGGCAGTATTCTGATCAAGAACACGATACCGCCGCCGACACAAATGCTAGGGCCGAGAGCGCCACGATTTGAGGTCACGATCGGGAGCTGGTCGTAAGGAGGAGCTAAAAGATGCCCGATCACATCAGGCTGATTACGCCTCAGAATACAGCGATTACCGGCAGCCTCGCTCTAACCGCAAAATGGGTGCGCACCTATGAAGAGCTGACGAAAGCGGATTTCGACGCTTCCGGGGTGTTCACCCGCGTCGTCACCAGTGAGGACAACTACATCGGGCTGCAGCTGGACAGGGACCTCAACTCGACGCCGGAAGGATATACGGCAGGGGAAGACTGCGTTCCGCTCATGACCGCGGAAACCACGGACGGCGTTACGGTAGCCGACAACGGCAATCTCGGAACAGGGTACGAGGGCTGGCGCGCGTTTGACAATAACAGCGATACCCGCTGGGGCGTGAATGCGACATCCGGCATCCTTACGGTGACACTGGCGCTAGCTACGATCGTCGCCGGTTATTCGATCCGGGTGAGAAACGATTCTTATCTCATCGACAGCCCGAAGGACTGGACGTTCGAAGGCAGCAATAACGGGTCGGACTGGACTGTGCTGGACACGCAGGCCGGCGTGACGTCTTGGAGCATGAACGAGCGGAAGGAGTTCGCGGTCTCCAGCCCTGGTACGTATCTGTACTATCGGCTGAACATCGGCTCAAACCAGAGCGGAACCGACACGTCGGTCTCTGAAGTGGAGCTGCTGGAAGGCGTTCCGTACGGTTTTGATTACTACAGCAGCGGGAACCGCGTGGTCGGCCCGATCCCTTTGAGTGGAATAGCGTATGGAGACGAGATCCTGCAGTGGACGCTGGGCGAGCTGCCCGCTGGAACGAGCGTCGCGATCGGTTGCGCACTGACGACGGATGCAACACCGCCGGCTTCGTATACCCCTGCAACAAACGGCGCGCAATGCCCGGTGATCGCCGCAAACGACGACATGACGGGTAAGTATCTGTGGATTAAGCAGGAGCTCGCTACATCGGATGTCGAGATCACGCCGTCGCTGCTCAACATGCAGATACAGCTGGTGTCTGCCGCGACAGCGGATCTGACGATTGAGCTTGACCGGACCACGCTATTCAGCGGGATAAACTGCCGGTCGAATACGATATCGGCGCTGCCTTGCGGAGAATCGACAATCTTTACGCCAAACGACGTATATGACGGATTCCTGTATTGGCGAGCACGTGCGGTCAATGCAACTCTCGGGATCGACACGGGTTGGAGTACGCCTAATACCTTTAACCTCATGGGCGGTCCGTTCCCGTTGCCGCGCTTTTTCACGCTTGTGGAGAACAGGCAGTACGGGAAGCAACGGCAGGATCGCGCGCTGTCTATTCTCGAGAATATCGGGTTTGGAAAGCTGAGGGAACGGCGCGCGCTTGTTGTTCCGGAGAACCGTGCGTTTGGGAAACAGAGAGCGGTTAGAACACTCTACACCGAACTGAACGTGACCGACGACGCTCCGTTTCCGAGGATCAGCTCGATATCGGAAACCCGGGGTCAGGCAGGTTGTGTGCTGACCCTGCAGGGCAGCGGTTTTGGGTATACGCATACCGTGGTTGATGTCGGGAATACCGACCGGTTCAAAAGAAGCTACGGTGGATTTGTCTACCTGAATGACCTGGCGTGCAACGTGCTCGCATGGTCGTGGACGGAGATCACGTTCCAACTTCCGCTTGCCGCAACAACAGGGCCGGTCAAGGTCAGCCTGACAGCGCCTTCGGTTCAGGACAGCAATAGCCTGGGTTTCGAGGTGGTTTCCGGCCTGTCTACCGACGACGTGGGCATTGAGTTCTTTCTCTGCGACCGAACCAATCCGAACGTGCTGGTCAAACAACTGGACGGCGCCTGGGACAAGGCGTTTCAGATGGTACGAAACAACCCCGGCAGCGGACGGTTCAAGATCAGCCGGTACGATGCGATCGGCGGAAACAGCGAGTTTATCGCCGACGACAACTTAATACTGGTCAAGCTTGACGGCAACCACTTGTTCAAATGGATCATTGAATCCAGAAAACCAAACTACGTGGACGCCAGTGAACAGCAAACCATCGAGGTCAGCGGGCGCGGCGTGCTCTCCATGCTCAACTGGGTGGTGGTGTTCCCGGAGGAGATGGGGACGCCTGTACTGGACCGGCCGTTCTCCGGTACCGCGAGCACGGTGCTTCGGACGTTGATCCTGGAAGCGCAGGCAAGAGGCGGGCTCGTTGGCGTGACCGTCGATTGGGAGGACGATCAGGACAGTGTAGGCAACGTATTCACGGAGAATATCAGCCTGACCTTCCACGTCGGGACGCCGCTGCTGGAAGTCGCGACGAAGTTTACCGAGGGACTGGGGTACTTCGACATCGAAATGACGCCCGCGCTCGTGCTCAAAATCTACAAAACAAAAGGCGAGGACCTGCACGAAACGGTGGTTTACCGGCCGGGGCAGGCAGTGATCAGCCATATCAACCAGATCGACGCGATGGGTGTGGTCAATGAAGTGCTCGTCGAGGGCGGGGATAAGCTCTTGGCGGTTGCGTCGCACTCGGCCAGTCAGGCAATCTACGGCAGGCGCGAAGGATATCTATCCGCGAGCAACCTGCAGGATGGTTTAAGCGAATACGGACAGGCGTATCTGAACCGGGTCGCCTACCCGACCTGGGGAATTCAGGGCACAGTGACGAAGTTTAGCGATGATCAGGGCAATCGGATGAAGCCCTTTGAATCGTACTTCATCGGCGACTGGATCGGCTGGCAAATTGCGCCGGAAGGGAACGACGCGCTCGGCTTTGACGGTGTGCTGCGGGTTTGCGGGATTACCGTCAGTGAGGATGACGATACCGGCGCACTGTCCTACACGCTTGAGCTTCATGACACGATGCTGGAGCATGAGATCAGGCTCAACCAGAAAGTGGAGCGGATGTCCCAGTACAGCGGGTCGGATGTTCTTTCTGTCGCGCCTTCCAGCAGCGGCGGGTATTCCGACTCGGAAGTGAACACCATGCTGGCGGCCAAGGCGAATGTGAACCACTTACATACCGGGGTATATGCGGAAGCCGACCACGATCACGATTTTCTAGCACTGACGGACACGCCGGACAGTTATCTGGGGCAGGGGACCAAGGTCGTTGCGGTCAAAGCGGACGGCAGTGGCTTGGAATTCGTGACCAACAGCGGTGGCAGCGGCGGAACGTACTACGAGAATCCGATCGATGAACCGCCGACATCTCCGCACGCGATGGACGATGAGTTCACCAACACCGTCATGGACAGCAAATGGGTATGGATCAACCAGGGTACGTCCGCGTGGACCGAGAATGGCAGATACGGAGCGATGGACCTTGTGCCCGGAGGTGATCACACCAGGCTCCTGGTGCAGGAAGCGCCAACTGGGGATTTTGCGGCATCGGCTAAAATTACGCTCGGTGGTTCGAAACTCAATTATTACAACTTCGGTATCTGTCTACAACAGTGCGAACGGCAGGAGGATCATTTACGGGAAATGCTGCAGAAGCGGATATTCGGGGATACAGGCGGTGAAGTTCAGTTCGAACACATCCTATTCCAGCGACGCCTATTTAAACGGAGGCTGGGACTCGATCTTCATCTACGTGAGGATTCGAAAAGAAGGTACTTCCTATGCTCTGGATCTTTCGTACGACGGGGACTTCTGGTGGCAGATATATACGGAATCCATCTCCACCTTCCTGTCCGCGGTCAGCCACGTCGGGGTCGGCTATTTCAGGAACAACTCCAACGGATCGACATACAGGGGCAGATGCGACTGGTTCCGGGTGACGGAGCTGTAAAAGAGCGGTCGGCCAATAAGTGCGTAACGATCGCCTGATAGACAAAAAGCACTCCTCTGCCCGCAGGAGTGCCTTTCAGGATTGCATGAAAAGGAGAAAAACGCAAGAAAGGGAATTTTTGATACAGAATGCCTTGCAATCCTCTGAAAACATCATATAGAATGCGATGCTAAAAAACAAGTATCAGCATGTGAATCACATGCGAAAGGCACTCAGTCGGGGGATTGAGTGCCTTTCTGGTTTGCATGGTGTGAATTTTTGTGGGATTGGGAGATACCCAGATAGGTAGGTGGCATATACCATGCAGGCTCTTCTTTGTTTGCATATTATCAGATTTTTACTTGAAATACCATGAAGAAATCGTGAAATTTATATTAATTGAACCGGAGGAAGCGGATGGAATTCACGCGAAATATCCGAAAAGGCACGTCCGGTGAGGATGTGCTTTTTTGTAAGCAGAAGCTATTGGATCTTGGCTATTACGCCGATCATATTACGACCGTGACCAGGAGGACGTTCGGCGCGGACACGCTGGAGGCCGTGAAGCGGTTTCAGGCACAGGCCGGACTGACCGTCGATGGGATCATTGGAAAGGCAACGTGGGCGGCGTTGTTCGGCGATACGGCAACGCAAGCGGAACCGGTCGTGAAGGCGACGCCGTCGGACAAGGCACAAGCGATCTGCGCGCTCGCCCTGACGAGGATCGGGGACCTGTACGTCTGGGGCGGCAGCGGCATGACCGACCTAAGCAACAGCGCGATCCAGGCAAAGGACGACGAGTACGCCCGCGCGATTGCTTTCCGGGACAAGCAATACAAATACGGATTTTCCGATTTGCTGGGCCACGACTGCTCGGGCTTTATCTCCTGGCTCATGCGGGAGACGGGTATCTGGGATAATCGTCGCGATTGCGATGGCCTGTGGTCACTGTGCGACGAGGTCAGCCGCGCAGAACTGATCGCGGGCGATTTCGTGTTTCGGGTCTCTTCTTCGAATTCCAGCGATGAGACACATATCGGCCTCTATCTCGGTTCGGGCAAGGTGATTCACGACAAGGGTCGCGACGTCGGCGTCGTTGTGGAGGGAATTAATCAGGGTGGCAGCGGATACTGGCACAAAGCTGGTCGCTGCAAGCTGTTATATGAATAAGAAACGGAGGGATGTCCATTGAACTATTTCGGAGAGATCATTTCCGGCGTGTTTGCCATGATCGTCGTTTGGATCGAGATTCGTGCTAGCCGCGATCGGAAACGAACGGAGGAATGCGCTGCCATCCGCGCGAAGGAATCGAAGTTGTCCATGAAGATGCAGGACGCGAGCCTGTCGCTTTCACTGGCGACTTGTATTGCTGTAGAGCGTGGAGAAACGAACGGCGAAATGAAGATTGCACGGGAGAAAGCGAAGACCGCGCAGGAAGAATATGACGATTTTGTCCATGAGCTTGCTTCGAAGCAGGCTACATCTATCTAAAAACAGGAGGAACCACAATATGAAAAAGAAACCGATTCTCGTACTGATCACACTCTTACTGCTCGCGCTGCCCGCCGTTGCACTGGCGGATACGGGCGGTACGAACGCTGCCGGCATCCTGATCGAGAATGCTGTGGAGATTGCCGCAGCGTTTTTTATTGCACTGATCGGCGTGTTCGGTGCCTGGCTGACGGCGAAACTCGGTAAGGCGACGCAGCTCGATACAGTAAACCGCGCGCAGCAGGAACTGATCAAGCTCGCGCAGATCACGGTCGGAGAGCTGAAACAGACGGTGGTCGACGGTATGAAGGCTGCGCACACGGACGGTAAACTGACGAAGGAGGAGATCGCGTCGCTCGGTCAATTGCTGCTTGAGAAGACCGCTGCGAAACTCTCCGCTTCGGCGTTGGATGTGCTGACCGCCGCGCAGGTCGACATCTCGGCGCTGATCACCGGCACGGCGGAACAGCTGATTTCCAGCATGCAATAAAACAGCATAACGACACAGAGGAGCGTCTTTCGAGACGCTTCTTTTTTTATTAAGAAGGAGAAAGTGATATGGCAAAATACCGAACGATTCAACAGGCGTATGAAAGCATCAGGGAACTGGATGCGGATACCGCGATCACACAGCATGCCTTGCGAAAGCTTGTGGTTTCCGGGCAGCTGCCAAGCATGCGGGTTGGAAAGAAGTACCTGATCGATATGGATCTTCTTTCTGATTTTTTGCAGATGCCAGTTTCACAGACGCATCTTGACTTCACACCAAATCTGAGTGATCAATAGTATCTGATACAGAGAAAGGAAACGTGAAATGGCTGCGATACGAAAGCGCACAGGCGCAACGGGTGACTCCTACCTGATTACCTCCAGCAACGGCAGAGACGCAAGCGGAAGGCAAGTACGCGTCAGTACGACGTGGCGGCCGACGCCGGATATGAGCGCCGCGCAAGTCAAACGCGCGGTGAAGATCGCTGCAGCGGAATTCGACAAGCAATATGAGCAGGGCTACGTCGTCGACGACAAGCAGACGTTTGCAGAATACGCCGAGTATGTTCTAAACCTCAAAGAAGCCAACGGGACGAAAAAGGGCACGATTCGAGCAGCACGTCAAATGCTGGATCGGATCAACCCGGTGCTTGGCACTGTGAAACTGAAGGACATCCGACCGCAGCATCTGAACCGATTTTATACGGATTTGAGCAAAAAGGGTCAGCGGATCAGCGGTCATTATGCCTATGTACTGGACGCAGAGGCTTTCAAGGAAGCGATCCGAAAGAAGTTTGGTTCGTTCGCAAAATATCACGAAAGCGGTGGTCCGAGTTGTTCGACCATAGCGAAAATCTGCCGGGGTGAGCATTGCGATTATGATCTGGCGGTTCGCTCAGCAAGACAGCTGGGGATCCGGTTCCACACCCTGTTCCGGGAAGAAAAACGTACAGAGCCTTTGGCGGCGAACACAGTTCATCACTACCACAATATGATTTCCATGGTGCTTGCACAAGCTGAACGTGAAATGATCATTCCCTACAATTCGGCTTCCAAGGCGAGCCCGCCAAAGGTGATCCGGAAAGAGCCGAACTTTATGCAGGTGGACGATGTGATGCGAATCATGGAGTGTCTGCAGCAGGAACCTTTGATGTGGCAGGTCGTCATGATGCTTCTGATCGCTACCGGCGCACGGCGCGGAGAAATCGCGGGATTGAAATGGAAGAACGTGGACTTTGAGAACGGGAGTATTCGGATTGACTGCGCTCTTCTCTACGGTTCCAAGACCGGCGTCTACGAAGAGACGCCGAAAACAAGCGCGGGCTACCGCACGATCGGCGTGCCGGATGAGGTCATGGATCTATTACGACGGTATCGCCTCGATCAGAACAAGCTGAAGCTGCGAATGGGTTCAGACTGGGAGCAGACCGACTACGTTTTTACAAACGAGACCGGACAATATATTCATCCGTGTACCTTCTCTAGATGGCCGAATAAGTTTGCAGAGAAATATGGATTACCGCACATAAACCCGCATGCATTACGGCACACACAGGCGTCGGTACTCTACCAGAATAACGTCGATCCGGTGACCATTTCGCGCAGGCTGGGGCACAGCCGTGTTTCGACGACGCAAGACATCTACTGCCACCTACTGGAGCAGGCAGATGACACCGCGAGAGATGCGATTGGGGAGGTGCTGTTTGGGGAAAAGAAAAAGATGCCGCCGAGGCCGGGGAAACAGAAGACAGGTCAAATATGATCATAAGCTGCAAGATGACTTTGGAGATTGCGCCTGGAATCCGCAACTGCTTATCTACCATATGTGATTCTACTGTCGTATTTTTCTGAACTCCGTCTGATTTTAATATGATGGTTTAGAAAGCGATTGAGACGACGCACGCTCAAGGTCTCATCAAATTGTAGTATCGAACCCATTTTTGCGTCAACGCAACAGCTCGAAACGTGGCATCATTAGCTCACCGATATTCGGCCTGGCATGCCTGTTAGCACGGAGGTATTGACATATTTTCCCCAAGCGACCTTCCGTGATTTAGTCTTCCGTGAAATCTACAACATGGTTGGAATCATTTGCGTTTTGTTGTTTATATTGCGACATTTTTGTTTGCTCTGTTTAAATACTCATACATATGGATCAGCCTGGGGCGATTATACCTTTGAGCAATGATACACGGCAGATTGACGATCAATGCGTATCCAAGCATAATCCAGATCACAAAGAAGGGGCTCCAGAAACCAAAGATCCAGAAGGGAACGATCTGAAGCCAATGGAAAATTTCGGCTCTTCCCGTTTCCGCGATAAATTTCTGAATGTAAACTGGATCAAGATTACTCAGGTGCTTTTTTTGAAAGCCGGCAGCATGTGTTTTTGCGCCATCGGGCAATAGATGCTTCCATCTATGAATGCGGAAAACACGTTTATAAAAATCCCCGTTGTCTTCCCAGCGTCTTGTTTTCAACCAGAATCGGTTTGGATCAAAGTGTTTGTCGCTGATTTTATTGCCGATCATAACGATTGAGACCTGCATGAGCGGCCACAAGAAGATATATGACAGTATTGTGATCCAGTCAGGGAAACAGAATATTCTCACGGAGCATCACCTACAGCTTTCTGCCTTTCCATGTCGTAGTTTTCAGTATAAAGGATGCGGCAATCGAATATACAAAAATCAATTCGAAGACGATCAAATAAATCGGATACAGCAGACAAACATAGAGCGGATAAGAGCCCGCTCGTTTCGCAATACGATAAAGCATTCCAGCAAAGAGTAAGTATATCCCGCACATGAGTATCAATTGCGCAGAATTCATTGCAGCAAGACTCATTATGATTTCAAGCGGAACGGCAGTACAGGAGGCGATCCAGATGAAAATCATAACTAGGATCCACCAGCGGATCGATACTGCTCCGCGCGAGAAATTTTTCGACCAACCTTCCAATAAATTGTTAAAGGAAATGGGATACATGCGGAAACGAATCTCATCGTTTCCCATGAATAATTCGACTTCAGTTTCATGACTACAATAGAATAAACCCAGATTTAAATCTTCCGCGACATGATCTTTCACAGGCGAAAAACCGCAAAATTGATCAAATACGTCTTTCTTTACGCAAAATACCGGCCCATATAAACCGAATGTTTTTTTCATACCTCCAATGCTCATAGCAGTTGCACAAATCTTTATGAAGTTGAAGAAGATCGAGAAATATTCATGGGGTTTCTTGACGGCATGATAAGGAAGCACAGAAATCGGCTTGCCTGTCTTTTGATATTCGCGCAACAGGGCTTCGATTGCAGTATATGAGAGTCTTACATCAGCATCTAAAAAAACAAGCAGATCGCCTGTAGCAGCATTTGCTCCGCTTTGACATGCCCAAGGTTTGCCTTTCCATCCTTCAGGCGGTCCGCTCAACTGAATACATATTGCACCATTAGCAGTTATGATTTGTGCTGTCGCATCTTCGGAATTATCATCGACACATATTATTTCGTGAAGCGGATAGGTTTGGGTTCTTAAATCGCTCAAAATCCCGGGCAGATTCTCCGCCTCGTTTCGCGCCGGGATAATCACCGAAATACTGACCTGAGGTAAATCGTTGCCATGTTTTGATTTTTTTAATCCAGGCAGTCTGAAAAAGAGTATCAATCCAAGAATAGCGCCAATGAAGATTGTATAATAATTAAAAAGCATTAGTGATTCCCTTTCAGGAAGGTTGTATTATTTCGAAATAATCAATTTCGGGTGCTATCATACTCCGTGAACTCGTAAATAATATAGCAAGATTTTATTGATATTGCTATATTTGCAGCAGCAAGCTTGTCCCAGGTCGACTACGGGTGGCGCTTCTGACAATAACAACAAATGAACATTTAGCAGTAGGTTATTATTTAACGTTCAGTATCTGCTTTCAGAAGCTCCGAGTTTTTACAAGGATCATATCACTAAATATTGTATTGTTGTTCGGTTTGTGGTTCAATAGCTGCATGAAAAAGTATTACTACACAAAAATTATATTGATACTATTGCTTACCATCATGACAGCAATGATTCTCGGCGCGGTATTCTTCAAAAGTACATTCATTTCGATGATGCAACAGCCAATGATTCAAAATCACGCCCGTATGATGCATATCGCTGCGGCGACGATCTTCTTTGCCAATGCGGTGATTGGGATGATTTGGGAAGGAAGAAGCCTTGCTACGGGGAATAAGGAGATCGTCCTGTATACCTATAATACGGTGACGTTTCTGGATTCCCTGATTTCCTCGCCTCTGATTATACTATCCCTGATTGGCGGACTTTCGTTGAGTTTCCGACTCGGAGAACTGATGCAGATTGGCTGGCTCTCCGCCGGTTTTCTACTGTTTTTGCTCTCAGGGCTTGTTTGGGTGATCACCGATATTTCGACGCAGTACAAAGTAAAGAGGCTGATTGCCGGCATTCAGCAGGAGGATCAAAGCCTTCCTGTGGAACTGATTAGGCTCATGAAGCTCCGCAGGTGGATTGGAATCGCCGGGGTTCTGCCATTGGCTGTCGTATTCTACTTGATGGTTTATAAGCCGAACATGATTGCCGTGGCAGACTGGTTTCGCTCGTAATGACTTATATCAATGATTGTTTGTGTAGCAGGGCAGTTTGTCGTTGTCACTTCATCCAGTTATTACTTTGAAAACGTCGCAGTATCTTCGATGGAAAACTGACACAATACTTTGGCTGAAAAACGAGCTGTATTTAAAGACCGAAGGGTATAATTGCGCGTGCTTGAGCAGTTGTTTCATATCTCTGTAAAAAGGGACGTATTGACGAGCCTTAATGTTGAATTTAGAATAAATACATTGCCATATTGCTTCTTGCAACTACCAGTGGGATTCGCCTTGCCTTATAATATTTCCGTCTCGATAATGCTGAATAGTGCCTTTCTGATTTCAAAAAGAGTGTTGCACCTGAAAATTCTAGAGTTTCCTCGGAGGATGTAAATGGAAAGTTGTGCGGAAAAGCTCGGAGCGAAGATTAGGGAAATTCGTCGCATGAAAAATGAAACACAACAACAGCTAGGGTTGGCAATAGGAGTTGTACAGCAGTCAGTTGCCGCATGGGAGAGTGGCCGCTGCATGCCAAATATTGAGTCTTTGACAAAAATGGCGGTGCATTACAAGGTATCAGCCGATTGGCTGCTGGGGCTATCCACACAGATTGAGCTTAGTACGGAAAAAGACAAATAATCACGATATATTTCCGCGCAAAGACTTTCTTTTAGACGGTGCGTTAGCACAGAAAACATCTTGCAATACTCTTCCCTTTCAATGGTAATTAAGATTAGTCTTTTCCCCTTAACTGATCTCTGCGCTTACGGAACTCGAGAATTGGCAAATCACCCTGCACGAGATTCTCCTTCATCTTAAACTCGCTCTTTTTCGGCAGCTGCGTCAGTACTACTCGGCGATCCTGATGCAGAATGACTCTGTTCATGATAGCGCCAAGCCCGCTTACGAGTTGGGCTAACACTGGAACGCGCATAAACTTCTGATAAAAGCGCAGATAGATATGCGTATTCTCCTCGTCAACCGGCGCAAACGCAGCAAATACGCGAAGTTGATCAGAGATGATGTTCTGCCAGATGTTTGGCATTTGCAGCTGCAGATGAAACAGTTTTTCGTAATTCTCGACTTCGTTCGGCTTTTCGGGCCGCTGACCTTGGTCCACTTCGTTCTTTACGTAGAAGGTCATGCGGTTTTCGTTCCACTTGGCGACGGGGCCGTTGACAAGCGTCTTATTGCCTCTGCCGATGGTTGTTTTGTGCACGAAGGGGAGATGTACCACGTCCAGCTGGTTTTCGATCGCGCGCGTGTAGTGCACGCTCCAGTTTTCGGATATTTCACCATAGGCAAAGCCGTTTGTGAGTTCTTCAAAAAACGGAATATCCGGCAAATCCGCGTTATAGTCGCCATACCACACCCAGATGAGGCCATAAGCGTCCCGCGCCGGATAAGCGTTTACGCGATAGTTCTCTGCGACTTTCGCGTTTTTTCCGTTGGCTGGAATACGAATCACCTTACCGCTACTATCGTAGACAAACCCGTGGAACGGGCACTCGACATGATTCTCTACGAGTTTTCCGGTACAGAGAGAAGCGCCACGATGGCAGCATTTATCAAAGATACAATGCACCTCCCCAGCGTTGTCTCGCCAGAAGACGAGTTTTTCCGATAAGCGGGTTACACCGATCATCTTGTTCCTTTTGACCTGTTTTGAGCTGAGTACGGCATACCATTGATTTTGGATCATACGGAATCCTTTCTTGCGCGCCTATTTCTCAGGACGTATCGACTCACTTTCTGTGGACTCGGGTTTTGAGCAACCGGGGTCACTCAAAAAACAACTGCGGCCAAACACATCGATGCCGATTTCGGACATATCTGCTTCTGCAATGTGATCGGGCAGGCGATGTTTCTTTTGGAGTAAAACAAGATAAACGGTTAAGCATCCTATCAAAATTGCAGATAATAGACCTGGCGCAACTGATGATAAACTGCCGATCAACCAGCCACCCAATGCAGGCGCTACAATTCGCGTGATACTCTCCATAGCTGCTGATATCCCCATAATCTCACCGGTTTCATTTGCCGGAACTGCCTTTGATAGACCTGAACGGAGCAGCGTGCTGAGAATACCGCTCGATATCGATAATGGAACCAGAACAATCATGAGGACGACCACATTCGGCGAAAGAGCCCATCCTGCATAGGACAGCGTCAACGTGATCAGCGCAAAGCGGACAAGCACGTTCTCCCGGAACCGTTTTGTCAAAGCCCCCATTCCGCCACCCTGGATGCCTGCAACCAAAACACCGACATAAGCCAATATGAACCCCGTAGATTGCGCTGATAACTCCAGTCGCTGTTTGGCAAACAGAGAAAACACGGATTCAAACATTGCCATTGACAGGCTGAAAACGATAATACTGCTTAATATGGGCCCGGCAATCGGTTTGGCAAACGCAGCAGCAAGTCCATTCAGCGGATGTTTGCGTTTTGCTTCGGATAAATGGTGTACCCGTTTTTCTTTCGGAAGTGATTCGGGGAGAAAGAAGGAAATCATAAACAGGTTTACAAGTGATAATCCCGCTGAGACAAATGCGGGTACAGCATACCCCCACTGGCTTAAAAATCCGCCGGAAGCAGGGCCGAGGATGAATCCGAGACCAAAAGCGGCGCCGATCATGCCCATGCCCTTTGCACGGTTTTTTTCATCTGTCACATCCGCAATATAAGCCTGCGCTACCGTGATATTCCCGCCGGTTAAGCCGTCTAAAAAACGACTGACCGTAATAATGGCGATACTGTGCGCAAAGCCCAACATCAACAGGGACAGAAAAGTTCCGGCAATACTGAACAACAACAATGGTTTTCTTCCAAAGCGATCCGAAAAACGACCAACCAAAGGCGCTCCCAAAAACTGACCCAACGGATAAGCGGCGCCGATCAAGCCGATTATGGCAGGCGTTGCCCCCCAGTTGGCAGCAATGTATGGAAGCAGCGGCAATATGAGTCCAAAGCCGAGCATATCGACAAATACGACAGAAAAAAGCGGCAGCAAAGGACTTTTCTGTTTCATAGGACCCTCCCAGCAAGCAACTTCAATGATTAATAGTACCAAATTTCCAGGTATTTTGGTATAAAAGATATTCAAAAAGCGAATATTTCAGCGTCATGTATGAAATATTAGGATTCAATCTAGACTAATTTTTCATCCTATTCACTTATGCATGATTAGGAGTATTTCATATAGGCGAGTGCCAAGTAAACGAATAATTCATCTAATCAATACATTACATTCAACGAGGTGTAAGAATGCATTACCATTGCTGATTATCTCATTGGGCGCATTGCTTTTTAGCCAGAAAAATAATATGCGCGCTTTCCCTGCTTATCACGCTTAGAATCTCCGGATGATTAAAAAGCTCAGAATAGATGTTAGCCCGCTTACGACGCTGCCCCAAACCAGGTCTATCACCGTGATGAGTACCGGCCAGTTTTTAATCGTTGCCAAATTGGTCAGGTCATAGGTGGCGTAGGTCACAAGACCGAAGAACATACCCGCAAACAGCGCCATCTTCCAACTGCCGCTTACCAGCGCAGGGTTCAACACGAAGAATTGCAGGCCCAATACGAACAGCAGGTAGAAGAGGAGTGCCACATACAATTTTGCCTTTGGCGCCATCAGATACCCAAGATGCTGAGCATACAGCGTCTTTGAAATTACAGTTAGCCAAACAATGTCGATTAACAGAAAAATTACCAGTGCAATGGCGTAATTACGGATGCCAGTCCAGGTGAATGAAAAGTTCATTTTGACCCTCCTATTTGACTGATCGAATTTTATAACCCATGGAATCGTCGATTGGCTTTTTGACAATTAGCAAAGCCACTCTCTCCAACTGGTCTGGGTGGAATGTTTAGAGATTTCAAAATCATTCACTTTCGCAACGACACTCAAGTTTTTTCTAATCATCCCAACCTCTGTTCTCGGTACAGATCTCGTCTAATCCGCCGTCATCCAAAGATGAACCTCTGCCCTTGTAAGGTACGGATCGTGCTTTACCCATATTATAAAACTTGCATGACTTTGGTCCATAGCAAAAGCTTTCGAATCGAAATTTCTGAGATTGGCCCCAGTCATATTCTATGGTCACGTTAGCCATATTGGCCCAGACGCATTGAAAGCACTTTCCTTGCCAGCAACTGCGGCTCAACATCCTTGCTCCACGCCATTCATATGTTGTTTATTAGAAAAAATTATTATATTATGCTCGATAAGTTTACGGCCATTAACCAATCTCAGTCAGCCAACCGTGAACTTGAAACTTGGCATCTTCAATGTAATCGGAATAGGCACAGGTGACCAATGAAATGATTTGACCATCTGTGCGATAAGCGGCATCGTTGGGCGCGAAAGTTGAGCTTGCGATTGCCATTTGCACGAATGCCTGACGTTTCTGCTCCGATTCAAACCAAACAGGAAAGTGTTTCTGCTCGGAATTTGTAAACTGTGCGGCGAACAGATCAATACGATAGTTTTTCTCCGATGTGATCAGATACATGCTAGGGTGCTCATCATAGTAGGACTGCTTCTGATACTGCAGAAGACTTCCGAACATCGAACGATCTTTCATATGGTGTCCGTAGATAATGAGGTTTTGCTCAACAAGCAGTTTATTGAGACGACAGTCGAAAAACAATGCGCCGCTCGAGCTACGCGAGCCGGTATAATCGCGCGTCAGATAGTGGCTGTTGTCACCGTATTGTACGACCGGGTAGTTGATCAGCGTATCCGCACTGTATAGCCAACCCAGAACATTCGGTCCTTCCTTTCGCACGGATACAAAGTCCACCACAACAGGCGGCGTCTCCTTCGGTTCCGGCGATAACGTGATCTCCGGCGAGGGAGCAGACGGAGCGGGTGTTTGCATAGGATCAATCGTCTGAACGGCAAGCGCGCGCGCTTCGTTATACAACTTCCGATCGCGCCCGTAGTTGACGAGCAAGATGGTCAGCATAACCAATGCAATAGTGCTGTTCTCCTAAGATTGAATTCGAATGGAAGCTGTACAATTTGAACCATCCGATCAATACTAATTGTACAATCTCGCTTAGATCCTGATTCATATTATTATACACAAAAATTCGATCGATGCACATTCTTCAGAAAAATGGGGTTTAATCGTTCATCAAGCGCCAACTATTCGGAGCGAAGGTGCGAAATTGATGACCAAACGCGTGTGACTGGAGCCTGAAGGCGCGCTACGAAACAGCCACGCAGCGACTAAGCAGATCGAAGAGCAACGTACGGAGCGCAAGCAGAGCCGACAGAAATGTTGGAGCTTATTCGGATGCTGGAGCATGCTGATGAGCTGTTGCGGGGATTTGACGAAGGGTTATGGAGTGCGACTGTAGAAATGGTAGCGGTTCAGATTGACGGGAGCCTGGTGTTTCGTTGGAAGAATGACACAGAAACTTCGATTATAAGCTAAGACGTGAACTTTTGATACATATCTATTTTCATAGCTATTGTCTCGTTCGGTAAGCTTACCGCTTTCAGAATATCCGTTTATTCAACTTCCCAAAAGCAGTTATACCCTGCGCGATAAAGACGGTGGATTGAAAGACGTCGGAGGGGCTGGAAGAATCTTGAACGGAAGTGAAATCAACATTGACTATTCTTCGTGATAGAGAATACAATAAATATCAAAGTTCAATAATTTCTTACTTACATTGAATTCAAAAATCTCGCAGTAAATCGCAAAAGAGGTTAAAATGATGAAATCAAGAATTTTAAATCATGTCGATTTTGATAAGGTAAATGCTGTACTTGAAGGATTCAGTAAGGCAACAGGCTTTGCGACTGCCATTTTGGACCTTGATGGAACTATTTTATCGCAGTCGGGATGGAGACAAGTCTGTACTGAATTTCATCGAAAGAACCCTGATACAGCACTTAATTGCTCTTTCAATGATACCGATTTAACTAATAAAACGAGATATGATGAAAAATACCATTTTGTTAAATGCAATAATGGACTGATTGCTGTAGTGGTACCAATAGTAATTAGAGAAGAGCACATTGCCAACCTGTATGCAGGCCAATTCTTTTTTGAAGAGCCGAATATCTCTTTCTTTAGAAAAAAAGCTCAAATATATGGATTCGATGAAAATTCCTATCTTAAAAGTATCGAGAAAGTGCCTGTGCTTTCAAAAGAGAGATCTGAAGCGGAATTAGAGTTTTTGCTAAACATAACTCAGATGATCATAGAGATGACAGCTGAAAAACTAAATCAGACAGAACTAAACGAAGAGATAAGAAAAAGGGAGGAGATCCTATTAGATAGCCAAGTTCAACTTAAGCAGTATGCGAACGATTTACTGGAATCGCAGCGGATTGCACACGTTGGGACATGGAGACTGGATATAGAAACAAATCAAGTTGTATGGTCGGATGAGTTATACAAAATGTACGGATTTGATCCGAGATTCCCTCCACCTCCCTATACGGAACACATGAAGTTATTTACCCCGGAAAGTTGGGTTAAACTATCCACTGCTCTTGAGCGTACAAGAATATTAGGGATTCCGTATGAGCTGGAACTGCAAACTGTTATGAAAGACGGATCGAATGGATGGATGTGGGTTCGGGGTGAAGCAAGTAGAGATTCAAACGGAAACATCATTTCTCTCTGGGGATCCGCTCGGGACATCACGGAAAGCAAGAAAGCGGAAGAAGCATTGCGAGAAAGTGAAGAGAAGTACCGGAATATTGCAGAAAATATTTCAGACGTAGTTTGGACAACTGATCTTAGTTTAAAGGTAACTTATATCAGCGCTTCGGTGAGAAAAGTTTTCATGTTAACGCCTGAGGATTATATGAAGCTGCCATTGGAGGCTCACTTCACGCAAAACAGCATGGGGAAAATTAACAGCTTATTATCAGCGGAATTAGAGAGAGAGAAGGATCCAAACAGCGAAAAAGGCCGCTCAGTTCAAGTTGAATTGGAACATTTTCGTTCGGATGGATCTATTATCTGGGTTGCCATGAACGTTTCATTTATAAGGGATAACAATGGGAATGCTGTTGGATTTCTGGGTGTTTCCAGAGATATTACGGAGCGGAAACAGGCTGAAGCGTTGCTAAAAGAAAGCGAAGAGAAGTTCAGGTATTTATTTGAGAACTCCTTAATCGGGAAATCCTTAACATTACCATCAGGGGAAATTAATTTCAACCATACCATGTGTAAAATGCTTGGGTATACGGCAGAAGAATTAAAGGATAAAAAATGGCAGGAGATTACGCATCCGGATGATATTGAATTGAATGAAAGGGAAATTAGTAAACTTATATCTGGTGCAACTGATTCAATACAATTCAATAAACGATATATTAGGAAAGATGGCTCGATTATGTGGGGAGATGTGCTCTCCGCGGTTCGAAGAAGCGAAAACGGCAATCCAATATATTTTATAACTTCCATCATTGATATTACAGAAAGAATTAACGCGGAAGAATCTTTAAAACAGAGTGAAGAGAGATTTCGACTTCTGTTCAACGAGGCCCCTCTTGGGTATCAGTCGTTGGATGCGCAAGGACTCTTTCTTGATGTCAATCAAAGATGGCTGGATACATTTGGCTATAGCAGGGAGGAAGTAATTGGCAAATGGTTTGGCGACTTCCTTTGCCCTGAATATGTTGACTCGTTTCACCACTGCTTCTCCATATTTAAAGCGCAGGGGTATATCCACAGCGAATTCGAAATGTTAAGAAAAGACAAGGAGCGCTTATTCATAGCATTTGAGGGCAAGATTGCTTACGACTCAAACGGCAATTTCATGCAAACACATTGTATCCTGCAGGATATCACAAATCAAAGAGCAGCTGAGGTATCCTTGCGAGAGAGTGAAGAACGCTACAAGTTCTTATTTGAGTACTCTGGTGTTGGCATTGGGTACTATACTACTGACGGAGTTGTCATATCGTATAATCAAAAAGCACTTGAGAATATTGGCGGAAAACTCGAAGATTATGTTGGGAAATCCTTCTATGAATTATTCCAAGGCGAGCAAGCCGAGATCTACTTCTCAAGAATGAAATATGCAATTGCAAGCGATAATCCACAGGTCTATGAAGATTATATTTTAATAAATTCACAGAAAAAGTGGTTTTCCAGCACTTTTACTAAAGTAACGAACGCGGCTGGAGAGATTATTGGTGTTCAGATTGCATCGTTGGACATTACTCAGAGAAAACAAGCAGAAGAAGCTTTGGAAGAAAACGAGCAAGCAAACAAGCTTTTACTTGAGCATTTATTTATTGGTATCGTTTTGCATAATGCGGATTCATCAATCGCATTCAGTAACCCCTTAGCAAATCAACTATTGGGACTTTCGGCAGACAAAATGCAAAACAAATTTGTTTCTGACAAGGCGTGGTGTTTTTATGATACGCATGCTGAGCCTCTTCCCGTGGAATCGTACCCGTTTTCGCTTGTAAAAAAAGACCAAAAGCTTATCAATTATGAAATGGGAATTTCTCAAGCGGGAAAAAAAGACATTAAATGGATTCTCGTAAACGGGTTCGCGATTCCAGATAAAACTGGAAATTTAGATAAAGTACTAATTAGTTTCATTGACATTACGGAAAAAAAGCAAGCAGAAGAAGCAGCCTTGCTGAACACTTTCAAATTTCAATCTTTATTCGATCAAATGACTAGTGGCGCAGCTATCTATAAAGTTGTTAATGATGGTGTTTATGGTAGCGACTATATTATTCAAGATTTTAATAAAGCCGCATTAAAAGCTGAAGGAAAAGAAAAATCAGAAGTTTTAGGCAAGAGTTTGTATGATCTTCGACCAAATATAGATCAATATGGATTAATTCCGGTTTTTCGGCGAGTCTGGCAAACCGGCGAACCGGCATATTATCCCAGCAAGATTTATATTGATGAAAAATTCTCTAACTGGTATGAGAATCATGTCTACAAATTAATATCAGGCGAGATAGTAGCGATATTTGATGATGTAACTGATAGAAAGCGTGCCGAAGAAAATACTCAGCATCTTGCATACCACGACTATTTAACGGACACCTATAACAGAAGGTTTTTTGAAAACGAATTCGATAAAAAGAATACAGGCGAGTATTATCCGTTAGCAATTGTAACAGGCGATTTGAATGGATTGAAGCTGATCAATGATTCATTTGGACATTACTCTGGAGATTCTGCAATTCAGCAGTTTGCAATTGAAATTCAAAAGCGCATACCTGAAGATGCTATTCTCGCGCGTGTCGGGGGAGATGAGTTCTCCATTATCCTTGCCCGGAGTTCCGGTGAAGAAGCAAAGCTACTAGCTACTGAGCTGCAGTCAAATATTCGATTTGATATCAAAGATAACAAAGGAAACGACGTTGACGCGGAAATAACCGCTACTTTTGGCTACAGCTGCCAAACATTCCCCGGTCAGGGGTTAGACGAACTTGCTAAAGAAGCTGAAACGTTTATATACCGACGCAAATTCTTAGCGAACGCGAGTAAGCGCAGCAACGTAATCGATGCTATCATGAGTACTCTATTTGAGAAAAGCGAAAGAGAACAAAAACACTCTCTTCGCGTGAGCAGCATCGCTACCTCGATCGCAACTGCAATGGGTCTTGACGACACTGCCATCGCAAAAGTCAGAGTTGCAGGATCACTGCATGATATCGGTAAGATAGGAATTGATGAGAGCCTGCTTAAAAAAGTCGGGCAACTAAGCGATCAAGAATGGGAACTTATAAAGCAACATCCGATTCGTAGTGCGCGAATACTGTCGAGCATTGACGAATATCTCGATATCGTGCCAATCGTGAAGGCGCATCATGAACGGGTTGACGGTAACGGGTATCCTGCAGGGCTTAGCGATAAGCAGATTCCATTGGAGGCAAAAATCATCGCTGTGGCCGATTCTTTTGATGCAATGACAGTATCTAGACCCTACCGCGAACGTATCAGTCTTGAGCTTGCAACAGAGGAACTGAAACGCTGTTCGGGCAGTCAGTTTGACGCCGAGATAGTAAATATATTTATCACTAAAGTAATGCCTAATATTTAGCAGGTGGCGCATTGACCTAGCATTATTTAATGCATACAATATTAGGCGATGCAACTAAATAATTTTGCGAATACTTTTGACATTGATATGACAGGAGCAATCAGGTCAAACATCTGGAATATTGGGGGCAGGAGGATGACTAAATATGACAAACGTTCATTGCAACACAAAATTGCGGCGATTCGAAGACAAACACTCAACGATTAATAAACGTAGAGCAGTAACATTATTAGCTATTCAACTCGCAGCCTTTTCCTTTTTGATTATTTCTTTAGTTTTGATCTGTTTCGCGAGTGATGTGGAGAGCCAGTTTTTCTATATTCCAATTATGGGGGTTCTCACAATTGCGATTGGGATTTCTATCGCACTTAATTTGAAGGGGAAATATGGAATAGCTGCATGGATGATATCGATAAGCATAATCGTTGCACCTTGGATATCCATTCTGTTTGATCCTGCAGTTTTAAAAGGCGACCTCATGCCCGTTTTATATGTTGGAGTATCCGTTCAATTATGCTCGCTATTATTATCCGAAAGAGCACTAATATTGATCGCAGTCACTGAAATGGCGGCGGTTTTAACCATATTTCTATCGAGACCAAATGCAACTGTCGTCAATTGGCAGAGCTTGTTTGCGTTCATTCTTTTTTCTTTGGCACTTGCGATTTCATATGGGTATCTAAACAAAAAGCAACTGGAGGAAATTCGCGATTTATCGATCCGTGATTCTTTGACTGGATTATTCAATCGGCGATATATGGAAGAGACGTTTTTACGTGAAATTGATCGAGTAATAAGGAAGAATCAACAATTAGCCGTTATTATGGTGGACATAGATGGTTTTAAAGTGATTAATGATACTTATGGCCATATTATCGGCGATAATGTACTAATAAGAATCGCAGATTTGCTGGCGAAGAGCATACGCAGTTCTGATATTGCTTGTAGATTTGGCGGAGATGAGTTTGTTCTGATTATGCCAGAGTGTTCGAATGAAGAAGCGACTATCCGCGCGGAGTCCATACGAATGTCGATATCGCAATCCATCTTCAATCTTGAAGGGGCGACGATACAAGACATTACAATCTCATTTGGAATCGCCGAGTTACCTTCGAATGGACTAACTCGGGATGAATTGATATCGGCAGCAGACAAGGCGCTATACCTTGCGAAAAAAGAAAGGAAAAATCATACAAATTGATGTCAGCTGACATCAATTATTCCATATGAGTAAACTTGGGATTGAACGGAACAACTGTTCGATACTCTGAAACGGTAAGCCTAGGGGGTTCCAATTTTCAAGCTAAAAACCGCCCAAAATCGATCTTTTGATACGGTCGATGTGTGATCAGGAGGGTTCTCAGAAATGCATCCATTAAAAAAGCGCCATTTTAGGGCGTTTTTCCTGTTTCTCGGTAAAGAAAAACCCCACCGAAATTGTATCTACTTCAGTGGGATTAGGTGTCTAAAACAACCAAACTAGATACAATGAAACGGGCGTGGGAGGGGGTTCTAATTTATGAAATGCATTTCCACCGCCAGCAATAAATACTTCTTCCCTAGTATTCTTTGAATACGTCGCACTAGATTTGACACTGGGGGGTGCCGACATATTCACCGGTCAGGGCGGTTTTCGCATTTTATTGGTTGAGATGCGTCAAGGTTCATTCGAGCCTTCGAGATAGTCGTAGTTCCTTCCAACAAAGCTGTTGACCAGATAGCGCGATATGTTCAGTGGATTTGTCAGATAGTATTGCTCCTCGCCGTTTTGATACTGCTTAGGAACCCTGACCGCGCTGAATACGCTATTCCAGATATCTTGCACTGCGTCCACGCCAAACGCCTCGGTAATCTGCTCCTGCGTCATCGAATGCAGGCCGTGATCCGCCTGCAGAACGATCACGGCGCCCTCATCTGCCTCGAGGATCAGATCGACCAGATTGATCAGCACTTTCGCTGCGTAGGTATGCTGCCCGTGGTAGGACAAAATGTTTTCTGCATCCGCAACCTGATAGCCATTCTCGTCCATATCGAACGGGACATGCGCCAGAAAATCATGTGCGATGACCAACTTCGGCGAACTCAGGTCGGGCGAATAGAGGGTGTCGTATAAACTCGTCACCAGAGCCGTATTGATCTTGCCGTTGCCCGCTCCTAGCAGCACGTCGGATGCGCCGTCAAACGCCGTTTTCAGCTTCAGTTCAACGATATTGCTTCTAGGGTGCATCTTGTCATACAGGATGCCCGGCAGTCCTCCCAGAAGAATTTCGCCAAGCTGGTAGGCATACAGCCTGGATTCCAGAAAGCGCACATCGATAGCATGCATATTCTCCACGAGCCTCGGAACGGTCCGATAATCGGGCGGGGTCAAGTATCTGGCTTTTATGTAATAATAGAAATCCGTAGTCGGGTAAAAGTATGGTCCTTCGACGGATATCGCCGCCGTGCAATACCCCTTGGCACGAAACGCTTCGATGGTCTCGTTATACTTACGCGCGTTATCGAGTCCGGTTCCCGTTTTTTCTCGCAGTGCCACCGCTTGGTCATGATCGGAGACGATGTCGGACAGATACGCGTCGTAATAATCGGGGCACATCAGCGCGGGAACCGCGATTCTCGTCCAGTGCCCGGACTCAAACTTCGCGCTCTGGTCGATAGCAAACCCGCGTTCGGCCAGCGCCTCCGTCAGGCTTTCCTGTTTGTCTCCATAATACGTTTCCATCGCGTCGAAACCCAGCATCCCGTCGCATAAGATCCAGTATACGTTCGGTGTTTGCGTCGTTTGATCAACCACGTAATTCGTTTTATACTTGATCTCGAGTGGTGTTTCAACGCGTGTAGCGCGCATCAGGATGGGAAAGATGTTGAACACCAGCATCACACCGGCGACAACCGCCGCCAGTACCGGAAGGTTGGAGAATTCCTTGTTATGAAACAGCCGATTATACAGGAAGCCCGCGATATATCCAAGCGGTATGGGGAGCAGATATACCATACGCGCGTAGTCCGGAACGAGCAACTTATAGATGCCGTTGCACACGAACAGCAAGATCACCATCGTCAAACAGGTCACGAACGATGCCGTACGGGAGCGTAGCACGGCCCTGAAAAAGAAGAAAAGGCTGACTGTCAGGAACGCCAGAATACCACAGGCGATCCATACCTGCGCCAGGTTGAGAAACTTCGCATTTTGGTTGTACAAATATAAAAGCGGTATAACGGGTATGAGCGCGACTACGATCGGTAAAAGCCACTTTTTCGTCATTCGTTCGTTCCCTTTTGATAGAAATAGATCGTTCTGGCACTGTCCTGTACCGCTTCTTTGCGAATACAGACAAAGTGCGCCGAAAACGCCTGTTCAAATGCGTCCTGACGATAATCGGGAAAGATATCGTCCCTCGTCGCCAGCAGCAGCCGCACCTGCGAGTCCTCCTTGGGAACGAATTCGATGATCAGGCTGTCCGTCAACCCCTCCAACCACGCCGCGATGTTCGTAAGCGGCAGATTGTTGCTGATCGCGAGATGATGAATGAAGGCGAGGGCGACGATACAGTCCGGTTTCCCGCGGCCTTCGACAGAGAGCCGTTCCCGGTTGGCAAACCCGATTCCGGGGCTCGGATTCGTTACGTCAAACAGGAGCGGAACGATGTTTTGCCTGTTTTGTTTGACCGTAAGGTAATTCTTTTCCACCGCGATCGGGTCGCTGTCGAACGCAACGGCCAGCTCGGCCCCGTTGGCCAGCGCGATGCGGGAAAAACGGCCGTCGTTCGCCCCGAAATCCCAGACGCTGGCAAAACAGCTGCTCCGGATGAAATCGGAAAACACCGCTTCCTTTCCGGCCTGCGCTTTGTCGGTATAGTTCGTACCGTCGTAGTAGTCCATCCATTCGGTTTTCACTTGCCCGAGCGAAAGACGTTCTATTGCGCGTATCAGCGACTCGATCAGAGCGATGTGGTTGAATCGACTGATATGGACGGATTTCGGTTGGCCGGGTTGCTTTCCGTCCTCCGTGTGCGCGGCAACCGACTTTGCGTGCCAGCGGATATGCTGGGCGGCGGTGAATCCGCCTTTGCCCTGCAGCAGCCTGTCCGCCAGATCCAACGGTATGCCGTCGATGTATAAGCGAAGCAGTTGTGAAAGCCGCACGTCGACATATCGCATCAGCAGCAGCGGCGCGAGAAAATGGCGGCAAAACTGTCCGTATGCCACCCATGCGGTTCCTTCCTTGTAAAAGTCAAAAGAAAGCGTGTCGATGAGCTTTGCCGTTCCTCTGTCGAACTGGATATTGTAAGCGCTCGCGTCTTTTAAGATCATGCCATGGTCCAGCGCGCTGCGGTGAATGCGCAGCGTTGTCAGCGCGGCGTCTTTAAGCTGACTGAACGACCACTCGTATGGATAGGTAATAAAGGGAATCTTCTCAGGCTCGATCACGCAGTATGCGTTCGCGTCTCCCGTCTCGGCAGGCGCGTCGTGATGCGATACCAGCATATCCTGTGAAATCAGTTTCTGATACAGGCCAGACTGCATGAGTTGATCGTACTGCGCGCGGTAACATGGATTGATCTGCCGACATAGTTTGCCGTCATTGTAAAAAACGTGACCCGAAGGGTCACGAAAAGAGCTAAATTCCCTCATGTTCCGAACCAGCTGTTTCTTCGTTTGCCTTTTCGACGCTTCCGCCCGCTTTTCTGCAATTGAAGAATGCCGCGATTCTCTTTCGCATCAAGATCAGATACGCGCCCGTTCCAGCGATGACGGCGATGATGCCTTGAATGATCATACTTCCAAATCCGGGATCGAGATACATACCGTTCTCCTCTGCTTAAAAAATCGATAACGTCGGTTCCTCTTGATCAATTGCGCATTGCTCTATACTGATATGACCAGAGAAGCGATCTTTAAATGTGCTTTTATGTATTATACTACTTTGGTATATAACCGTCAAAAGTTGTCGTATCTCAGACACGCCTTCTAACGGAACATACGGCGACGATGTTGGTCTCCAGGCTACGTTTGGAGATTCTGTTCGCGCGCAGTCAAAATTTTGTTATCAAATCGCGATTCCGCACAGCATGATACCCAGCATAGATAAATTAAGTGATATTCAATGCCCGTTACCTGCGTTGTATCAGCCGATCATTCACCTGTATATTCTTGACTGATTTCCTGTTGAGATTAGGTGCTGAGCTGAGCCCCACACTGAGGTTGAATTCACGTGCGGGCGGGTCGTCGCAGGTATCCTCGGGTGTGATGCTGGCCTCCAGCGCCTTGCGGAAGAAGTCTTCGATGTCGTCCAGCGTCATGAGTCCGCTGAGCAGCTCTGAGAGCTTCGATCAGATCCGAATTCAGCAGCGCCGCTAGCACGGCGGTTGCAACCGTGTCTTCAACGACATAATGCGTCGCGTAGACGCCCCCGATCAACTCCGTCGTCTGCTCGGTCAGCGCGCCGATCAGCGTCGTGAGCAGTTCGATGTCTGTCAGGATCGTCGGCGCAGCCCCGCTCATCGCGTCATAGAGTTCCTGGCCAAGCGTCGACCCGAACAGTTCCTTCAGCGCGGTTAAGTTCGCCAGCCCGGTCTCTACCGTATGTACAGCCGCCCAGAGCGCCGCCGCGTCGTTGTTATCAAGATAGGCCCGGTCGGACGCGCGCTGCGCGATCCACGCCGCGAGTTCCTACGGCGTTTCCGCTTCGAGCAGCACTTCGAAGAATTGCTCGTCGCTGTGCTTGAGTTAAACACCGTTCGGGTACAGCGCGTCTTCATCCGTGCCGTCGTATCCGCCGAAGATCGCGTAGAACGGATAGCTTGCAAGCGGCATGTCTACCCCATCGATGTAATAGTAGGAAGCTTCGTTGATGCGGACGGTGATCTCGGCCGGGATGTCGATCTGCAGCCGGTGCCCATCCGAACCGATGCCGCCGTATACCGCACGCGGCGTCAGCGAAGCGGAGACGGGTGTGTCGTCCTTGGTAAAGCTGATCAGCGGGGGATCCAGCGTCTCGTCGAGCAGCGCAGGCCTGCCGTAGGCCAGCAGGGAAATGTCGCTGCCGCTTGCGACCAGGCTGTTGAAGAGTACGTCGTGTTCGGTGCTCATGAGTATCTTAATGTCATCTATGCTCTTCAAGCTTCTTTTGACTTGATGTGTTCCCCAAACAGCAGTCCACTTTGGAATTATTTGACCTCAGTTCCTCAATAATACCAAACCTGTACGGTAACAAAAAAATGTAACAATGATTATTCGACATCACAAAACACACAAAAATTTGTAACAATGATGCAACATTATCCAAAAACCACGTCCTGTTATGGAAAGCTACTCAAAAATTGACGCGAGCCCTCATTTATTTTTATAAGAAAAACAACGAACATGTAACACTTAATATGTAAAATGAAAACAACAAAAATTACGGAGCAGCAATTCTATGAAAAACAAGAAAAAAGGCAAGATCGCGATCCTTCTGGTCCTTCTCTTACTTGCTGTTGCTATACTCACAGGCAGCGCCGTCGCAACGCACGAAATCAACCCGAAGTCCTTATGGGAAGAAACGAAGCAAGTATCGTATCCCGCCGAAGCAATAGAAGACGAGCAGGTTCCGCTCGCGGCTCCGCAACCGACCGAAGCGCCGGACGAACAGACCGTAACGCTGATGGCGGTACAGCAGACTCCTGCGGTGAACGCTGTTCCGACTGCGACCCCCGCACCGCAGAGAACAACGGAGCCTGCCATCGAACCGGCGCCGGAAGCACCGCAGGACGATCCGGAGGAGTCGCAGGAAGATCTGTTGGAGCCACAGGACGATCCGGAGGAGCCGCAGGAAGATCCGTTGGAGTCGCAGGAAGATCCGTTGGAGCCGCAGGACGATCTATTGGAGCCGCAGGACGATCCGGAGGCTGAAGCGCCTATCGAGCCTACGCCGACGCCCGCGCCCGCAATAGCACAGAAACCCGACGACATTACCGACGTGGTAGCGATGGCTCAATTCCTGTTTGATGCCGCAACGGAGTTCTGGGCGACGGAGAAGGATTTCAGCGGCACTACTACGCGTCCCGTCTCCACCCGTGTCGCGTCCAGCATTGGCGCGGGAACCGCCGTAGACTGCCCGGGCGGTGATACGTTGCGGATCGATGCCAACGGCATTGCGCACGACTCCTACGCGATTGCTGACCATTTCCGCGATTACGTGGAGATGCCCGATCTGCAGTATTTTAAAATCTATCTCTCCGATAAGGATTATTCCGTCAACCCTTACGGCGCGCGCGAGGACGTGATTGGCTCGTTTTATCAGTATGGCTCGGAGCGCGCGACCTATCAGCCCGATGATGAAGAAGACTCTGATTAACGCTGCAGTCCAGCCCGTTTTGTCCGGGAAGCCAGATCACAGCGTTCGATGATAGATGCAGTTATTGTTTCGGTAGCGCCTGCAGCTCATCAATGCTCAGATCGAAACGTTCTTGGACAAATTGCTCGAAGTAGGCTACCGGCTTATCGAAAACTCATCGCCGCTTGTTCCGAATGCTTCGTTGAGAACTGCATTCACATTATCAGGATGTCCACCGCGTTCACCTGCGCGAGGTGATCCTATGGAAATGCCCTCCGCATGAAGAGCAGATCCCATTCTTGATTTCGGCGTGCAAGCGCTGATTGCACAAATGCAAATGCGGTCTACTCTTCCGCTTACTTGCTATTTTCAATTTCTCGTCCATTCAATTTTTTGTCTTACACTCTTTTTCTCTTTTTAGCGGACTATTCTTACGGGGAGCAGGTCAGTTCAGACGACCTAAGATCCCGATTTCCGAGCAAATTCGGTCGGAGTCTGGTATGTTAGTGCGCTGAGCGGACGGAACTCATTGTACTCCCTTCGCAAGCGCTCTATTTTATCTCTAGCGTATTATAACGATATTAACCAGTTAATGTTCAGAAATTCATCCAAGAAACGTCCATTGAAGGATTTGTTATACAACTATCTATCGGTATATTAGTCGTGAGTAGGCGAGTCTGAAATACTTGAGAGGCTGCCTTATCTTGACGCATTATTTGACGCACATGATCGCGTGAGGTTGCGTCAAGTCGCAAGAGATTGCGAAAATTACCAAGGGTCAACTCGGAAATTATGCCCGGTAACGGGCGATCGTTGGAGATTACAGGAGATTGCACCAAAATAATTGGTCGTCTCCGACTCTGTAGGTCGCACGTTCGAATCGTGTCGGGCACGCCAAAAACCCCCTAAATAGGCGACTTTTTAGGGGGTTCGATTTTAGCTCATTTTTCTAAACGTGCGACAATGCGACAAATTTGGGAATAGTGTTTTTCATGATGAATATTGGAAGACCTGCGCGGAGGTCGCCGAGTCAGGCTTTTGCGTCATTTGACGCACATTTGACGCACGAGGGGGTAGTAAATTTTCGCACAAGAACGAAAGAGTATATGCACATTCATTACGAATTCAATGCGAGCGGAAAACATGAGACCAAAGACAAAGGTCGGGGATATACGTTTTTAGAGTTGTTGACATATGCCTGAATGGTAATATAATTATAACCGGTTATTGGCATATGACAATATCCGAATGAGTGTTCAGAAAAAGCCTGTTTACAGGAAAGGTAGCCTATGTATAATCAAGAATTCAACGAAAACGTAATCGATCATTTCATGAGTCCAAGAACGCCGGAACCATACCGGACGCTGACGCGATTGGATCAAGCGGAGATCCGAATTGTGGTGATTCCTTGACGCTATATCTCAAGATAAAAAACGAAAAGATAGAAGATATTCGCTTTTTAGTCTTTGGCTGCGTGGCGGCAATCGCGACGAGCAGTATGACCACCGTTCTGGTAAAAGGGAAAACGCTGGAAGAGGTGTCTCGACTGACCGACGAAGATATTACAAATGCGCTAGGCGGGCTGCCGGAGCATAAGCTGCATTGCTCCGTTCTTGGTGCGGATGCGCTAAAAGATGCAATAGAAAATTACAATTTTTTACAAGCGAAAAAAGATGCCTAAGAATAGGGTATCTTTTGCTTGGTAAATTCCTGTTGACGTTGCTCTGGTAGCCCTTTTTAATAATGGCGAGATTGAAAAGATAAACAAGAACAATTTTGCGGGTACGAAGAGACTTTGGAATGAACATTGAAGGAAACGATAAATGACTGAGCAGACACAAAAAGCTGAGACGGTAATAGTCGTCAGATATGCGGAGACAGATCAAATGGGCATTGCCCATCACTCAAATTATCCGGTTTGGTTTGAAAACGGTAGAACAGATTTCTTTAAAATGATTGGTTTTCCATATTCACAAATTGAAAGCATGGGTATTCTGTTGCCGCTTACAGATATGAAGTGCAAATTTTTAAAGCCAGCCAAGTATGAGGATACGATTGTAATAAAAACGCAGATTTCTACGCTCAAGCATGTCAGGGTGGGCTTTTATTACGACGTGTATCATAAGCAGAGTGAAACTTTGATAGCTTCCGGTGAAACGAACCACGGTTGGACAGACCGCCAGCTTAATCCGATTGGAATTGAAGAAAAGTTCCCTGCGCTTTATGAAGCACTAAAGCACTGGCATGCCACATAAGAATTTCACATATCATTTTTATTTTGTAGATGCAAAATGTGTTTCAAACCATTTCATTTTTATAAGGAGAAGAGCATGACAAAGATCGGGATCATCATATGCGCACGTTACCAAAATTGCGGTGGTGGGAAATGCTTGAGAGCATTACAGGAAAGAGCAGGCGCATTCTCGATATATTCACCTGAAGAAGAAGTTGAGTTGGTTGGTTATTCATCTTGTGGAGGTTGTCCGGGTGGAAATGTTGAGTACGTTCCTGAAGAGATGATAAAAAACAAAGCGGAAGTCATTCATCTTGCTACCGGACTTGTAGTGGGTTACCCTCCTTGTCCGTATATCAAAGAATTTAAAGCCTTTATTGAATCAAAGTATCACGTGAAAGTTGTAGTGGGAACACATCCAATCCCTTTGAAGTATGCGACAGAGCATAAGAAGCTTTCTTTTTGGGATGAAGCAAAAATGGATATCGTTGCCCCTGAACTCTTTCATGACAATGATATGGTTATGAAAGCCTACGATTAGTTTTTATAAGGAGTATATTTTGGATAAGAAACAAGCAAAGATGAAATCCTGTTTACAGCCAGCGCCAAAAGTACTGATTTCCTGTCGCGGATTGAACGGAGAAAACAATGCGCTTGCGGTTGCTTACTGCGGGAATTGCAGTTATGATCCGCCAATGGTCATGGTTGGCATCGTTCCATCTCGCTATTCCTATCATTTGATTAAAGAGACCGGGTGTTTTGTGGTCAATCTTGCAGGGAAAGAATGTCAGGAAATGTTCGACTATCTTGGAAGCCACAGCAAACACGATGGAGACAAACTTGCCGCTATGGATGTGCGGATGGCGGATGGCGTAGGGGTGAATGCGCCGATTCTCCTTGATTGCCCAGTGAACATTGAGTGCACAGTGGTCGATTCCATCCGAACAGGTTCGCATGAAATGTTTATCGGCAAAATCGAATATGTGCATGCGGATGCTAGAATCACCGATGATGAGGGCAATATTGATTTTTCGCAGATTGATTTCATTGGGTTTTAGCTGATGGAAGAGGAGAGACAGGCTGGATGATAACGCAAAGTATTGTCGATGCGGCGTTGAGGCGGTGTAAAAACAAGTCGATTTTGGATGTTCGTGCCGGGTTGGGATACACTTGCGTCCTGCTTTCGGACGGAGGGTGCGGCTTAGCCTACACATTCCGAGATGATCTTGGCGCATGCTGCGGAAGCATGAATTCCGCAGGTAAACTCATTGGAATGAACGCTGAAGAAGTGATTCCTTGGTTGCTGGAAGATAACCGGCTGAAAGCGGCTATAGGGCTTGCAACCGCAAACGCAGTATTCAATACAAATGCAGAAAGCTATGGACATGGGAACGTCGTTGACGAAATCTCGATTGGATCGTCGGATACGTTTGGGATGATTGGAGAATTTCGTCCGATTCTAGCAAAAGTGCGTGCTAAAGCAAAACAAGTCTATGTCTTCGAACAGAAACCGAACCTTGGCGAAGGGTTGTATTCGGAACAGCAGATTCCGCAGCTCTTGCCACAGTGCAGCGTGATCGTCATTACTTCTACTAGTATCATCAACCATACGATAGATGAAATCCTGCCGTACTGCGCGAATGCGAAACAGGTTTATCTTGTGGGCGCATCCACACCGCTAATCCCTGAATTGTTTCGTGCGTTTCCAATTACGCTCTTGGCAGGAGTCGTTGTTACGAATGCGGAACTGCTTCTTCAGATCGTCAGTCAGGGCGGTGGAACGATGTCCATGAAGCCTGCCGTAGATCAGGTGTTTGCGCATGTTTCGTGATTCGGCTCTTCTGATTTTTGTAATAATTTCCCTCGCCTGCAATGAATCAAGAACAGATGCTTCAAAAGTTATTGACATATGCCGATAAAGATGTATACTGTAATTGTAATCGGCATATGCCAATAATGAATCGAGGTGAAATGATATGCCAGGAAGAGACGGAACCGGACCGATGGGAGCGGGAGCAGGGACAGGACGAGGAATGGGCGGATGCGTCGGCACACCAGTCAATGGCCAATTCCCAGTGTATGGACTCGGATGTCAGCGTCGCGGCGGCCGCGGAGGCAAGCTGGGCCACGGCTTTGGTCGTGGTTTTGCGGGAATCTACCCCGCGGCTACGCAAAAAGACGCGTTGGAACAGCAACGCGCAGCACTGCAATCAAGGCTTGATCAAGTAGATGATCAACTGAAGAATCTGTGAACGATGGCGGAGGCTGCAAGGTTATCTTGCGGCCTCCGTAGATAAATCGAGGTGAAAAAAATGCCCAGACCGTTTAAATGGAGACGTGTTTGCTGCCTTCCGGAGAATAATCGATACGGCCCGCTGAATGCTGTCGAGAATGATAACGGCGTTGTGCAGATGTCGGTCGACGAATATGAAACGATCCGCTTGATCGATACGGAGGGATACACGCAGGAAAAATGCGCGGAACACATGAACGTCTCCCGCTCGACGATACAGAGCATCTACGATTCCGCTCGAAAGAAGCTTTCCGACTCGCTGGTATATGGGAAAGTGCTTTGGATTGAAGGCGGTGAATACCGCCTGTGCGACGGTGTGTCGCGCGGGTGCGGCGGCGGCGGATGCCATAGATATCGGGGTGGCAGAAACATGCTGTCAGAACAAGAAGAAAACGGTCAACAATCTATAGGAGAAACGGAGAAAGCAAATGAAAATCGCAATACCGATGAATGAAAAAGATATGGGTACGGAAGTATGCTCGTCGTTTGGGCGCGCGCCGTGTTTTCTCTTTTATGACAGCGTGACAAAAGAAGTTTACTATCTGGATAACGAAGCGGTCGCGAGCCAGGGCGGGGCGGGCATCCGCGCCGCGCAGGTGATTGCCGATCATGGCGTGAAGGTGCTGATTGCGCCACGCTGCGGAGAAAACGCTGCGGAGGTTTTAACCAAGGCGGAGGTATTTATTTACCACTCAATTCCCGGAACGGCGCGTCAGAACATCGAAGCGTACTTGAACAACCAGTTGCCGCTGCTGAGTGAATTTCACGCCGGGTTTCACGGACATGAAAAAAAGTAATCGGACATTCGCCGTACTCAGCGGGAAAGGCGGAACGGGCAAGACACTCCTTTCCGTGAACCTTGCCACAGCGGCGGAAAGCGCGGTCTATCTGGACTGCGATGTGGAAGAACCAAATGGCAATCTATTTTTCAAGCCGCATATTACGAGTCAAGAGACTGTTGCAGCTAAGATACCACTGATCGATTACGATCGTTGCAATGGGTGCAGAAAATGCGTTGACTTCTGTAAATTCAACGCGTTGGCTTTTATCAGAAACAAACCCGTTTTATTCAAAGACATCTGCCATTCCTGCGGAGGGTGCGCGTTGTTCTGCCCGCAGAAAGCGATCAGCGAAGAAGAAAAGAACGTTGGCGTGATTCAAAGTGGCATATCCGGGCAGGTGCGCGTGCATACTGGCTGTCTGAATGCAGGGGAGGCTTCTGGCATCCCGATCATCAAAGAGCTCCTGAAGAAGAGTGCGGCCGAAACAGTATTGCCCGTTTTCATCGACTGTCCGCCGGGCAGCGCATGCAGTGTGATGGAGAGCATTAAGGATGCTGATTATTGCATTCTGGTCGCCGAACCGACGGTATTCGGCGTGCATAATCTCAAGATGGTTTGCGATCTAGTTGAAGTGTTTCACAAACCGCACGGGGTCGTGCTGAATAAATGTCTGGAGGCGGAAAATCCTGCGGAAGAATACTGCAAAGAACACCATGTGACGATTCTGGGCAGAATTCCGTTTGACAGCAAGTTGGGTACGCTGAATTCCAACGCAAAGATCGCCGCGCGAGAAAACGATCGCTATCGTGAACTCTTTTCCGCTCTGTTGGGTACCGTGATTGAGGAGGCAAGCCATGAAACAGTTGCTCATCCTCAGCGGTAAAGGCGGAACGGGTAAGACGACGGTTGCTGGAGCACTGATTAAGCTGTCGCAAGCGCGCGCATATGCCGACTGCGACGTTGACGCGCCGAATCTGCACTTGAGTATGGCGCAGACGGGCGAGGCAGAACGGTTCGATTATTACGGCATGCCAAAGGCGCAGATCGACGCGGAAATATGCATCGGGTGCGGAAACTGCGAAGAGCATTGCCGGTTTGACGCGATTATCAACAACAATGGATACGCCATCGATCCCTTCTCGTGTGAAGGTTGTGGCGTATGTGAAGCGATCTGTCCCGTAAACGCCGTGTCGATGCATCCAACTGTCGCGGGCGAACAGATGCTGTTTCGAACTACGCATTCGGTTTTCTCAACCGCTCAGCTCAAAATGGGTAGCGGTACGTCTGGAAAGCTCGTGACCGAAGTGAAGAAGCGCATGTTGGCATCGGTGCTGCCGGAAACGGAGCTGGCCATCATCGACGGATCCCCAGGAATCGGCTGTCCCGTCATTGCGTCGCTCAGTGGCGTGAGTATGGTGTTGATTGTCGCCGAGCCTTCCGTCTCGGGTATCAGCGACATGGACCGCATTCTTCATACGGCGGAGATATTCCATACTTCAACCTGCGTTTGTGTGAATAAAGCCGACATCAATTTGGAACTGACGGAACAGATCGAACGCTATTGCGATGAGAAAAGCATACCGTTTGTCGGTACGATACCGTATGATCCGCAGGCGATAACGGCGATCAACAGCGGCAAAACGATCGTTGAGACAGACTGCCCCTCTGGAAGAGCAGTACGAGAGATATATGCGAAAACAATGGACTTACTCCATGAGAAAGCGTGAGGATCGGAAGTATGAAGCTGACAGTCCTTTCGGAGAATACAAGCGTTTCCGATGCGCTGGAATACGAGCATGGCCTCAGTGTTTATATAGAGACGGCTGATCACCACATATTGTTCGATACCGGCGCGGGCTGCATTTTCAATAGAAACGCAGAGAAGCTTGGCGTTGATCTCGCAACAGTTGATCTGCTGGTGATCTCACACGGGCACTATGATCACGGCGGCGGACTGCGCACGTTTCTTGAAGTCAACTCGCGCGCAAAAATCTATATCCACAAGCAAGCCTTTGAAGCGCACTATTCGAAACGGGAGGAAGGGGATGCAGATATCGGCCTTGATCAAACGCTGCTGCCGAACGAGAGATTCGTTTTCTGTGGCGATCAGACTGTGATCGATGAAAACATCGAGATTTTCTCGCGCGTGAAGTCGAAACGCTTCTTTCCGTCCTGTAATGCGACGCTGCTGATGAAACATGGCGAAGATCTCGTTCTCGACGACTTCGCACATGAACAGAATCTGGTGATTCAACAGGATGGAAAAACCATGCTAATCGCGGGATGTGCGCACAAAGGAATCGTGAATATTGTAGATGCGTGTAAAGACAGGCTCGGACAATATCCGGACTATGTCGTTGGTGGATTCCATTTGACCGGACAAAGGGGAAATCAAAGCGAGACGTCGGATGTTGTTGACGCAATCGGGGAGTATCTTGCATCGACGCCTTCGCGTTACTTTACGTGCCACTGTACCGGAATGGGGAATTATCAACGACTAAAAAGAATCCTAGGAGAAAAGATTCAATCGATCTCCACCGGGGATCGAATATCAATTGAGATTTAAGGAGTCGTTATGGCGGAGAACTGTAGCGGAAATTGTGGAAGCTGCGCGGAGATTTGTGATGAACGAAAAGAGAAGCAAACGGATTTCAGAGAATTACCACATGAAATGAGTCACATTAAAAAAGTGATTGCGATCGTGAGCGGCAAGGGTGGTGTCGGCAAATCGTCGGTCACATCCATGTTGGCTGTTTCTATGCAGCGGTTGGGATATCGGGTTGCGATTCTGGATGCTGATATTACGGGACCTTCCATTCCAAAAGCGTTTGGGATTACCGAGAAAGCATCCGGTAGTGATATTGGAATATTCCCGATTATCAGCAAAACTGGAATTCGACTTATGTCGATCAATCTTTTACTGGAACACGACAGCGATCCTGTGATCTGGCGTGGCCCGATTTTGGGCGGTACGGTGAAGCAGTTTTGGACCGACGTGATCTGGGGCGATATCGACTATATGTTTATCGATATGCCGCCGGGAACGGGAGACGTTCCGCTGACGGTTTTCCAATCGCTGAGCATCGATGGAATTGTGATCGTTACTTCGCCGCAGGAGCTTGTTTCTATGATCGTTTCCAAAGCCGTCAAGATGGCGGAGATGATGCATATCCCCGTTCTGGGCTTAGTGGAAAATCTGGCTTACTTCAAATGCCCGGACAACGACAAAGAATACAAGATATTCGGAGAGAGCCATATCGAAGAAATCGCGGAGAAGCACCAGATGCCGGTTCTGGCGAAGGTTCCCATCGATCCGAGGATCTCGGCTGTTTGCGACAGAGGAATTGTGGAGCTGTTCGACGGAGATTGGTTTGAATCCGCGGTAAAAATACTGGAGCAGGAAAGCGAAACAGGAAACCATTGAGCAAACACTCAAATTACGCGAAACAGCTTTTTTTAGAAGGCTACAGTTGCTCTCAATCTATCGCCGTGGCGTTTTGTGATGAAACGGACATGCGTTTTGAGGACTCTGTAAAAATCGCGTCATCGTTCGGCGGCGGTATGGGAAGGCTCCGTGAGGTGTGCGGAGCGGTCAGCGGTATGTTCATGGTCGTCGGAGCAAAATATGGGTATACCGACCCAGCGGACAAACTGCGCAAAACGGAGCATTACAAGCTGATTCAATCCTTGGCAAAAGAGTTTGAAGAGGCCAATGGCTCCATCGTTTGCAGAGATTTGCTGAAGCTGTCAACAAAAAGGGAGATGCCAACTCCCGAGGACAGAACGGAAACATACTATAAAAAGCGCACTTGCGCTTTGCTTGTAGAGCAGGCCGCTCATATATTGGATGATTATATTATTTCGAGAAGTATGGAGGAGAGAAAAATCATGAGAATCGCGGTAGCGGGTGAAGGAACCCAAGTAACGGAACACTTTGGACATTGTGATCGTTTTATCGTCTTTGACGCGGAGAACGGATTGATCGTGCGGCAGGAGAACGTTGCGAACCCGGGGCACCGGCCTGGTTTTTTGCCGAACTTTCTGGCGGATCGCGGGGTCAACGTCATCATCAGCGGAGGCATGGGCGGCGGCGCGGTTGAAATCTTTAACGAGCGGAACGTCGAAGTCGTCGTTGGCGCGTGCGGAGAAGCGAAAGACGCTGTTGAGCGTTATCTGAAAGGCGAGCTTGTTTCTACGGGCTCCGTTTGTCATGAACATCAGCATCACGACGAGTGCGGTGAGCCATCGAAATAAAGTAACGCGGTACGCATAGTCGGATTGCCGAGACGGCAATTGAGCGGAAGATCGAAGTCAAATTATTGTTCAACAAGGGTCGGCACCCCCTTGATTGAACTGTGAATCAGCTGGCTTTGATCTTCCTCAACTAGAAAAAGCCAATAGCGGATTACATCTGTGACAGGAACACGATCGAGACGTATTCTGAATGAGACCATATTGTGTGAGTTCATCACGGTTTAGGGGGTGATAATTTATTATATATTTAGTATTAATTCTCACTTAGTAAATTTAAAACAGGAGGTTAATAGCAGTGGAAGAAATGACCTACGGACGCATGCCGCTTATCGGAGATGCAGCGCCATCATTTGTTGCAAAAACCACACAAGGCGAGATCCACTTTCCCGAAGACTACAAGGGCAAATGGGTGATACTCTTTTCCCACCCTGCCGACTTCACACCAGTATGCACAACAGAGTTTATGACCTTTGCAACCATGTCGGATGAGTTCAAGACGCTCAATGCTGAGCTCATAGGCCTTTCGGTGGATTCTCTATATGCGCACATCGCTTGGCTACGAAAAATTCAGGAGCTTGAATGGAATGGAATGAAACATGTCGAGGTCAAGTTCCCGCTGATTGAAGACATCCGTATGGAAGTCGCCAACAAATTCGGCATGATTCAACCCGGACAGTCCAATACACAGGCGGTTCGTGCTGTGTTCGTTATCGACCCAAATGCGAAGATTCGCACGATCCTCTATTATCCGCTTTCGACCGGGCGCAATTTTGACGAGATAAAACGTATTATTCTCGCCCTACAGAAAGCTGACAAGGATAGTGTCGCAACACCTGCCAACTGGCGTCCCGGCGATGATGTGATCGTTCCGACTGCGGGATCCTGCGGAACGGCCAAGGAACGCATGGATAATCAGACGGATGATCAGTATTGTTTGGATTGGTTTATGTGCTTTAGGAAAGAAAAGAATTGAAAAAAACGTAAAAAAAGAGCAGTTGCTTTCAATGAGAATTCGAAATCGCCCGGTCTGCGTTCAATCGGGCGATATTTTTCTATTTTCATAAGTGCAAAAGAGCATGAAACAGCATTGCGTAGTTGATGTTCGGGATTATCCGCTTGAGGACAAACCCATTTTTTGACGATCTAACAGAAAACTGATTGACAACTGACTATTTATAATGCTTAGAAGCGCCGGATGATTAAAAAGCTCAGAATAGATGTCAATCCACTTACGACGCTGCCCCAAACCAGGTCTATCACCGTGATGAGTGCCGGCCAGTCTTTGATCGTTGCCAAATTGGTCAGGTCATAGGTGGCGTAGGTCACAAGACCGAAGAACATACCCGCAAACAGTGCCATCTTCCAACTGCCGCTTGCCAGCGCAGGATTCAACACAAAGAACTGCAGGCCCAATACGAACAGCAGGTAGAAGAGGAGTGCCACATACAATTTTGCCTTTGGTGCCATCAGATACCCAAGATGCTGCGCATACAGCGTCTTTGAAATAACAGTTAGCCAAACAATGTCGATTAACAGAAAAATGACCAGTGCAATGGCGTAATTGCGGATGCCCGTCCAAGTGAATGAAAAGTTCATTTAGCCCTCCTATTTGACTGATCGAATTTTACACCCATGGGTAAAGGACTTTTACGATTTCACAGTCTAATAGTTAAATTGATTTGTAAGCTGGTTTGAAAAGAACTACGAAGACTATTATTAGAAACGTAACTGAACAAAGAGTTAGGAATGCGACATGTCAACTATAGATCGTGCTTTTTTGTTAATACCGTCCAGCAGGAGCATTTTTTCAATTTGTATCTGAATGACAAGACATTGGCTGTCGTTAGCCAGTTCTGCCAAGGTGGGAAACCTGTCGACCATTTGATCAACCAATATTTGATTCTGCTGCGGATCCTGGACAAATTCAGCCTTACCATAGACTGTCAGGGCCAAAATAGGTAGACCTGACCGCTGGGCATCTGTCCGGGTATCGATTAAGATACTGACCTGTGGATTAGATGCGATATTGGTTTGCTTCGAACTTCCTTTCAGAGTAAGCATAAAAATACTCATGCGACTGACGTCATAGATATAATGCATCAGCGAGCTGTTCGGTAGATTATTGGCGCATGTCGATAGAACACATAACGTGTTCTCTTCGAGCACTTTTTGTGCGAGTGTCAGCATTTTCATCACCCGTGCAGATGTTTCCCGGGCCGGCTGAGCCATGCTTCTAGTATCACACCGTACAAGATTCCCATCAAAAAGCTAATGTGATCTACAAATCCCGTAGAGCTGTAAAAAGCAAAAGATACTATTAGGCCCAACAATGCTCCACGAAGTAATGCTTTGCTTCTATTCGTAACTGCCCAGGGAGCGCCCACGACCAAGCCAATGATAACACGGTTAAACCAAAGTGCGAACACAAATGTGGGTGAAGCCGTTAACCCGGAACGAATATATGCTCCTATCACGCATATAAGGCCTAGCAACGCTCCACCGATGAGAGCGACTTTCATTCTTTTACTCATCTCTGCTCCTTCCGGATCTATGCCGATCCATTTTTGTATAATCGTTAAGACTTTCATCTATCTATTCAGCCAGGTAATACTTAATTGAAGCGCAGTGGCAAAGGCAACCCATAGTAGATAAGGTAAGTTTACCCATAAAATCCAAGGAGCAAACGGAAATATTACTAGCAACGCCCAAACCAATGTGAGCAGAACCAGAATGATATCCACAAGTGCGAGAAAATTATTTCTTAGCTTAAACTGCAACGGTGTAAAAGCAACATTGAAAACGACATTCAGTATGAACGGTAACAACACGAGCCAGGATATTTGCGACTGAGCAAACATGTAAATTGCTGCACCAAATGTGATCATAATACCAATGTAGAGAATTGTCCACACGGGACCAAAAAGCCGAGCAGGAGGAGCCCATTTGGGCTTCGCTAATTCTTTATACCATTGATTCATCGCTGTGCACTCCTGTCTATGTCACAAACTTTGCCACGTTTAAACGTAATTACGGTTGCACTTCACCACATGGAACCACCCCAGGCCGGATATACAATTATTTTTTAACAATTTTGGAGGCTCATCTTTCCACTCGATCAGTGTAACATATTCTGCTATATATGGTTTTCTAATTCTATGCGAAAAACCGAAATTGCTCTAATCATCCGATCCTCTGTTCTCCAATCCAAATCTCGTCTAATCCACCATCGTCCAAAGATGACCCTCTGCCCTTGTGAGGTTCGCTAAAGAATCAAGCCAGCAGCAATTGATATTAGCACGATGATTGGAGCAGGGATTTTCTTTAATAGCAATAGAATAACCGTGAGTGCCATTACGATGAAATTGCTGATAGTGAATCCGCTTTTCTGCATTAAAATGACAGCGGATGTTGCAATCAGGCCGCTCGCTACCGCCGTGATGCCTTTAAGGGATATCCGAATTCCCTTGATCTGTTTAAGGCCTTCCCAGATTGGATAGATGAAATAGATTAAAAGAATACCGGGAAGAAAAACCGCAACTCCACTTGTAATTGCACCTAAGATTTGGAACAGAACGCCGTTGCCGCGTGCAGCAAGCCCACCAGCATAGGCACTAAAACTAAACATCGGACCAGGTAACCCTTGAACAAGGCCGAATCCTGTTAGAAACTCTTGACTGGTCATATACTGGTTAAGCTCTACGAGGTCATTATACATCATCGGTACAACAACCTGACCGCCACCGATTACAAGATATCCAAATCGGTAGAACCGATCAAACAAATGAACAATCCGATTATCCCAAAGGGAAGTCAACAGCAGGCTGCCAAGGGCAAATACTCCAAAAGCTATAAGATATTTCCACGGAGGGTTCAGTTCGATTCGATTCCAGAGGTCTTTTTCCCTTGAGGTTAATATACTGACGACGCCACCGCTGATTAACACTGCAGGGTAGACCCAAGGTTGCCGAATGAAATAAGAGGAAATAAGTATGGAGTATAACGCGAAGAACTATATGGCGCAGGGCGGCGATCGACTGGTGATCGGCGGGTCGCTGGAGATTCTGGAGGGGGCCTCGGTGACGGGGCTTCCTCCGGCTACGGTATCGGCTGCGACGGAAGAAACGATCGGCGGCGTGATCGCGGCGGCGAAGACGGAAACGGATACCGTCGAAGCCAAGATCGGAGAAGATCGTAAGCTCTACGTCCCGCCGTATACGCTCCCGGCAGCAGTAGCGGATACGATCGGCGGTGTGAAGCTTGCGGCGAATCAGGCGGCCAGTACGGCAACGGAAGTGTCCGGGCTCGTGACAGAGTTCAATACGCTGCTTGCCGCACTGAAGGCTGCCGGGATCATGGCTGCGGATGCGTAATGCCATATGAGCACGCTGCTGGAGAAAGTGAAGGCGAACCTGATCCTGGAGCATGATTCCGACGATGACCTGCTGCAGCAATATATCGCTGCGGCGGTTTCTTACGCGGAGAGCTACCAGCACCTGACCGCCGGAACGTATGAAGCGGCTATCATGCCGCCGACGACGGAACAGGCCGTGATCATGCTCGCTTCCCACTTCTACGAGAGTCGGGACGGCAGCACGGGCGGATTCTTCGCGGATAACGTACAGGCGGGACAGCAGGTGTGGGACACGGTCAACACACTCCTTCGTCTGGATCGGAATTGGTGCTTCACATGAGCATTGGAAGAATGAATGTACCGATATCGATCGTCATGGAGACCGTCACAAAGGACGCTGAAGGGTTCGCTACGAAGACGGATGCGGTTCTCGCTTCCGTTCACGCCTACCGGGAAGGGCGGCACGGTTCTCAAAAATGGGTCAACCGTGCCGCCTTTTCGAAAGCGACCGATCTGTTCCGGTTCCGTGTCATCCCCAGGCTGCAGATCACGACGGAGCATGTGCTGCTCTGTGAAGACGAACGATTTGAGATCACCTCGGTCGAGGACGTCAAAGGCAGGAAAATGTATCTCGATTGTCTAGCAAAGAAAATGGAGGCGGCGCATGGCTAAGGTATCGATTCAGCTTCCGAATCAGTTCATGGATCAGTTGACAAAGATCGCTGCGAAGACGGATACCGCGATTCCGAAGGCGCTGGAAGCCGGCGGCAAGGTCGTGTTCGAGAAAATGCAGGCAAACCTGCACGGTGCGATCGGTAAGGATACGAAATGCAAATCCCGCTCGACCGGGAAACTGCTTGCTGCGCTGGGCGTATCAACAGTCAAGGTGAATGACGAGGGTAATTTTGACGTGAAAATTGGATTCTCCGAAGGTAGGAGCGTGAGCAACGCCATGCTGGCGAACATCCTGGAATACGGTAAACATGGTCAGCCGCCGAAGCCGATCCTGAAACCCACGCGGGCTTCCAGCAGGAAACCCTGCATCGAGGCCATGCAGAACGTACTGAATGAGGAGCTGGGTGTGAAATGAGCATGCTGGAAGAACTGAACACGATCGTGGAGAGCGCCGGACTTCCGGTCGAGACGGGCGTCTTCTCAGGAGCAGCACCGGATGAGTATGTCGTGATCACCCCGATTTCGGAGCATTTTGAACTGTACTGTGACGACTATCCCGGCCTAAATATCGAGGAGGCGCGGTTGTCGCTCTACTCAAAAGGGAACTACAACCAGAAGAAAGAACTGCTCGTGCGTATGCTGCTCACGGCGGGTTTCTTAGTGACGGAACGTCGATATATCGGGTATGAGGAAGATACCAAATACCATCACTATTCCATAGATTTAGCGCATGAGGGGGAGGAAATGTAATGGCTACAGTAGGGTTAGACCGGCTGTATTATTCCAAGATTACGGAGGACGCCAGCGGAGATGAAACGTATGGCACGCCACAGTTGTTGGCGAAGGCGATCTCGGCGGATCTGGAGATCGAACTGAACGAAGCGACGCTGTTTGCTGACGATTCCGCCGCGGAGGTCATGAAGGAATTCAAGAGCGGAAAATTATCGCTCGGGATCAACGACATCGGCGCGGCGGTCGCAGGCGATCTGGTCGGTGCGGTGATCGACGACAACGGCGTAGTGATCTCGCAGGGTGAAGGCATGCCATCGCCGGTTGCGGTGGGATTTCGGGCGAAGAAGAGCAACGGTTCCTTTCGATACTTTTGGCTTTACCGTGTCGTCTTCGGTATCCCTGCGACGAATCTGGCGACCAAGGGCGATAGCATTACCTTCAACACACCGACGATCGAGGGTACGATCTACAACCGCAATAAGATCGACGGACAGGGGAAACACCCTTGGAAGGCGGAAGTGAACGAAGATGACGCAAGCGTCCTGGCAGCGACGATCACCGGCTGGTATTCGGCGGTATATGAACCGACGTTTGCTGCGCCGGCAGAGTAATGGAGGCAACGAATGGAGAATGAACGCGCTGCCCTGATTACGATCGGCGGCAAGGAATACGAACTGGTGCTTACGACGCGCGCGACGAAGGATATCGCCAAACGATATGGCGGGCTTGCGAGCTTGGGTGACAGGCTCCTGAACACGGAGAACTTCGAGCTGGCGCTGGACGAGCTGATCTGGTTGATCGCGCTGCTGGCTAATCAGAGCATCCTGATTCACAATTTCCAACACCCGGACGAGAAGCGGGAACTGCTGACCGAAGAAGCGATTGAGCTTCTGACCACGCCGACGGATCTGGCGGAATACAAGGACGCGATCATGGATTCCATGCTGCGGGGCACGAAGCGCTTCGTGGAGAGCGAACCGCAGCCGGAAAAAAACGCGTCTGCCGGGTGAGCGATGAGGAAACGTTCGCCCGGCTGCTTTTTTACGGGGTGACGCTGCTGGGACGGCCGGAGCGCGAAGTCTGGCTCATGCCGCTTGGCGCTCTGCTCGACCAGTGGGAAGTGTATCAGCAGTATCACGGGCTGGCGAAAGCAAAGGTGGAATATGGAATAGACAATATTATTCCTATTGGAATATAAAACCTTTAGTTGATAATCAATAATTGTGGTTGAATACTTCAATATAATGTATAATCGGTATATATTTGTTGAGGTGAAACTATGCCAGTGTTTGATTCGCCATTAACTGATGATGAGGCCAAAAAACTTATTGAAATGCTTAAACAGTCTTCAAAGGCGGCAATTGCATTCCCTGCAAGTGGAAAGAAGAAGGAGTTTGAAGTCGTAGGCGATTCAAAGCGTGATGTGTTTATTGTCAATATTTTCCGAAGCCAAATTGAAGTAAGAAAATGCAATATTGGCGGGCGGACTAAGACGGGAACAATGTTGCTTGAATTACATCTTACCCCAACGGGTAAACATTTAAATCCAGACGGTGAGAGAATCATTGGTTCGCATCTCCACATATATACGCAAGAGTATGGTCGAGCATATGCAGTACCTTTTGATCCTGAAGACAAGGATATTGTTGAGAATTGCATTGTATTTATGGATAAATTCCACATTATTAAGAAGCCGGAGATTTTGCATCAAGCACCTTTGGCGTGAGGAATTACATGGAAATCGATATCGAAAAATTAATAAATGCGTATGTCGATTGGCTTAAAAGCGAGATCTCAATTGCGAAATGCGGAGAACATTTCGAGATTACTTCGCCTTATCTAGATCGCAATAATGACTACTTGCAGATTTATATAAAGCAATCGGATAATGGGACCATTTATCTTACCGATGATGGTTATATTTTATCATCGCTCGCATCGGAAGGAATGTCTATAACCGGATCGAGGAAGGCATTACTCGATAGCATTTTGAGAAAATATGGCGTTGTTCTTTATGATAATACTTTGACGATAAAAGCATCGATGAGAGATTTCGCGCAAAAAAAGCATTTTTTGTTGCAAGCAATGCTTACTGTAGACGATATGTTTATGGCGAGCCAAAATCGTGTTGCATCGTTCTTCCTTGAAGACATACATGAGTTCTTTACGCAAAATGACATTTTTTACACTGATAATGTTCAGTTTACAGGAACTTCGGGCTTCATTCATACTTATGACTATGTTTTACAACGTTCTAAAACGAAACCCGAGCGTTTATGTAGAGCATTAAATAGCCCGACGAAAACGAATGTCACAAACATACTATTTGGTTGGGAAGATACACGAGCAATGCGCCATGATGATAGTAAGTTAATTGTGTTCATAAATGACGAGAATAAAATCAGTTCAGGCGTTATTGAAAGTCTAGAGAATTATGATGCTGCAACAATACTTTGGTCTGAACGAAATCAACCAGGAGTAATAGATCAATTATCCGCATAATACGGATGATATCACATTAAGAGCGACCTACGGGTCGTTCTTTTTTGCGCTCATTTTTCGGAAAGGAGTCTCGAGCACATGAGCAATTCCGACTTCGGCCTGAAGATCGGCATCGACGGCGAACGTGAGTTCAAAGCCGCGTTGCGGGATATCAACCAACAGTTCAAAGTGCTCGGCTCCGAGATGAAGCTGGTCGAATCGCAGTTTGCTAAACAGGACCGCAGCGTAAATGCGCTTACATCCCGAAACGAGGTGCTGAATCGCCAGATCGCGGAGCAAAAGGAAAAGATTGAACTGCTGCGACGTGCGCTGGAGAACGCGTCGGAATCGTTCGGCGAGAACGATCGCAGGACGCAACAGTGGACGGTACAGCTGAACAACGCGCAAGCTGAGCTCAATCACATGGAGCGCGAGCTCAAGGATAACGAAAAAGCCATCGACGGCGTCGGCGACAAATTCCAGGACGCAGGGAAACAGGCGGATAAGTTCGGCGATGAAGTCAACGACGCGGCGGACCGTTCGGAACAGGCGAAGGAACGGTTTGAAAAACTGGGTCACGTGTTAAAGACCGTCGGTGCCGCCATGGGAACGGTGCTGGCCGCCGCCGGCGTTGCGGTGTACCGGCTGGGCAAAGCGGTGGTCGAGCATTTCGGGCAGCTGGAACAGAATCTCGGCGGTTCGGAAGCGGTGTTCGGCGAATACGCCGCTTCGATTCAGAGAACCGGTGAGGATGCATATAAGAACCTGGGCGTCTCCCAAAGCGAATACCTCGCTACCGCCAATAAGATGGGCGCGCTGTTTCAAGGCGTCGGCGTGGAACAGGAGAAGAGCCTGGCGCTGACCGAAAAGGCCATGCAGCGCGCGGCGGATATGGCGTCCGTCATGGGTATCGATACATCGGCTGCACTGGAAGCGGTGACCGGCGCCGCTAAGGGCAACTTCACCATGATGGACAACCTCGGCGTCGCTATGAGTGCAACGAGCATTCAGGCATATGCGCTGGCCAAAGGGCTGGACTTCACGTGGAGCTCGGCGTCGCAGGCACAAAAGGCCGAAGTGGCTATGCAGATGTTCTTTGAGAACACGGAGCAGTACGCCGGCAACTTCGCGCGCGAATCCTCGCAGACGATCACCGGCTCGATCGGCATGCTGAAAGCGGCGGCGCTTTCGTGGGTGGCGGGGCTCGGTAACGCAAACGCGGATACGCTGGCACTGACGCGAAATATGACCGACGCGTTTCGTACCGTCATGAGCAATATCACGCCGGTGCTCGAGAATATCGTTAAAGCGCTGCCGGACGCGCTGGATGCAATCCTGTCGGAAGTATCGAGGATCCTGCCCACGCTGGTGAGTACGGCTGCATCGCTGTTCCGGCAACTGCTGGGTACAGTGCTGAAGCTGCTGCCCGAGCTGATCCCCGTTGCTGCGGATGCCGTTATGACGATCATCTGGGCACTCGTCGATAACCTGCCTCTGCTGGTAGATGCCGCGGTGCAGATGATCACCGCGCTGGTGAGCGGGATCGGTCAGGCGTTACCGCAATTAATCCCTGCGATCGTCAAGGCGGTTGTGCTGATCGTCTCCTCGCTGCTGGGTAATATCGACCAGATCATAGAAGCGGGCATGTCGATTTTGTTCCGCCTGATCGAAGGGATCATTGCGGCGCTGCCCGCGCTGATTGAAGCGCTGCCGCAGCTGATCACGGCGATCGTGGAGTTCTTCATCCGAAACCTGCCGCAGATCCTGGCTGCCGGCGTGAAGATGATCCTGGCGTTGATCCAGGGTATCGTCGGTACGGTTCCGCAGCTTTCCTCGAATATGCCGAGAGTTGTTTCCTCGGTCGTGAACGGAATCTCCCAAGCAATCTCTTCGGTGGTACAGATCGGGAAGAACATCGTGCAGGGACTCTGGCAGGGCATCCAGTCCATGGGCCAGTGGATCCAGGACAAGATCGGGAGCCTGTTTCGGAACGTAATCAACGGCGCGAAGAGCGTACTTGGCATCCACAGCCCGTCGACGGTGTTCGCCGGGATCGGTGAGAACATGGGGTTCGCATTAGGCTACGGTTTTACCGACGCCATGAAAACTGTGGAAGAGGAGATCAAACGGGCAATCCCGACCAGGTTCGACGGGCTGAACATCGACGTCGCTGCCGTCACGAAGGCACCAGCTTACTCGAACGAACGTGCTTCCTCGGCGCAGGCCGGCAACGTGGAGAACAAATACGAAATCGTGATCAACAACCCCAAACCGGAAGCGGCTTCCGACAGCGTACGAACGATGCTGCTGAAGCATTCATACGGCCTGGCGTAGAAGAGGTGAAAGAATTTGCCGGAACAATGGAACTTCAACGGGTTTGCGCTCAGTTCTCGAGGGAAATGGGACGTGGAAAGCGTGATCGAAGGGATCGGGATTCCCAAATTCCGGGGAAACGATCTACAGGTGCCGTTTCAGCATGGGAAACGGTGGATCAAGAAACGGCTCGACAGCAGGAAGATCGTATTCTCCATGTGGATCAAGGGAACGGACCGAATCGATCTGGATGACAACATCGACGCGTTCCTGGCGGCAATCGGCAACCCGGGGCTTCATTCCCTGAGCCGGACGCTGCGGAGCGGCGAAACACGGCTGGCGCAGGCCGAGCTGTGTTCGGAGATTCATTTCGTGCGAAAGAATCCGGGATATGCGAAGTTTGCCCTGGAGCTGGAACTGCCCGATCCGTTCTTTTACGGAACGGCGAAGACCACGGACGCAGAAGCGGTCGATGCAACTCCCTTCATATGGACCCACACCAACGCAGGCTCCGCGCCGGCAACGTATATGGTGATCACGCTGGCGGGGCCGTTGAGCAATCCGGTGTTGAGGAACCTGAACAACGGCGTCTGGATTCAGTATCTGGGTACGATCCTGAACGGGGAAAGCGTTGTGCTCAACACCAAATACTTCACCTGCCAGCAGGGCGATGAAAACATGATCTCGATCGTCAAACACGGGGGCGACGCCTATTGGATGATTCTGGACGCAGGCAATAACAGCATGACACTGGAAACAGACACGACCGGCGGCAGCGTGACACTGGAGTATTACCCCGTATTTTATTGAGGAGGAGAAAACATGCCTTATCCAACCCTACCCGGACGGAGATTTGAATATGACGTAGGCGGTGCTTCGGTCTATTACGGGAACGATATCAGCGAGATCACGACGGCACTGACGACCGAACAGATGGCGGAATTGAACAATATCGACAACGCCAATATCATCATACAGAGAAGCGTGTACAGTTCTACCTGCCTGCTGACGGTTTGGGTATTCCTTCCGGAGAAATATGTGGTCGCCGGGTTGGGCATGCTCCACAATCTCGGCACCTTGAGCGGAGCCGGCGTCACGGTAGCAGGCAGCGCGGACAGTACCAACGGAACGGACGGCACCTGGATAGAAGCAACGCTCCCGAACGGCGCAATCCCCAAGGTCATGCTGGACGACGACGAGTGGAGAGACAACATCCAGCCGTGCACCTTCTCCGAAGGCATCAAGGTATTGCGGCTACGGTACAGCGGCGGGTATGAATCCGCCAAATACTCGACGGTAAAGATCTATGCGCTGCATCTCTACGGCGTTAAAGCGGAAGGCGAGATACCGGACGACATCCTGTTTCTGGACGACGATGAAACCGGCGACCCGGAGTTCATCCGTGACTTGGATTTCGGCGACCGGCCGGAAGGCACGACGGTGACGCACCGGATCAAGCTATATAACAGCAGTACGATGAAGATCGCCAACAACCTGACGCTCTCGCTGATCGATACCGACTTCACCTTCAGCATGGACGAAGGCGCGACGTGGGTGACGGGTGCGACCATTACCTCGCTTGCCGCGCAGGGAACGAGCGCCAGCATTATTGTCAAGAACACGATCCCGCCGCCGACGCAGATGCTGGGTCCCCGCGCGCCGCGGTTCGAGGTGACGATCGGGAGCTGGTCGTAAGGAGGATGTGATATGCCGGATCGAATACAGCTGATCACACCTCAGAATACAGCGATCACCAGCAGCCTGGCCCTGACCGCAAAATGGGTGCGCACCTACGAAGAGCTGACGAAAGCGGATTTCGATGCAGCCGGCGCGTTCACCCACGTCGTCACCGAGGAAGAAAACTACATCGGGCTGCAACTGGATCGGGATCCCGACTCGACGCTGGAAGGATATACGCCAGGCGAAGACTGCGTTCCGCTCATGACTGCGGCAACCACAAGCGGCGTGACGGTAGCCGATAACGGGAATCTCGGAGCCGGATATGAGGGCTGGCGCGCGTTCGACAACGATAGCGATACCCGCTGGGGTGTGGCTTCTACATCCGGCATCCTGACGGTGGCGCTGGCACAAGCTATGATCGTCGCAGGATATTCCATTCGGGCGAGAAACGATTCCTATCTCATCGACAGCCCGAAGGACTGGACGCTGGAAGGCAGCAACAACGGGACCGATTGGACGGTGCTGGACACGCAGGCCGGCGTGACGTCCTGGGGCATGAACGAGCGCAAGGAGTTCGCGGTCTCGTCGCCTGCTTCGTATCTATACTATCGGCTGAATATCAGCTCGAATCAGAGCGGAACCGACACATCGGTCTCCGAGGTGGAGTTGCTGGAAGGCGTTCCGTATGGCTTCGACTATTACAGCAGCGGAAACCGCGTGGTAGGACCCATCGCGCTAAGCGGGACGGCATATGGTGACGAAACCCTGCAATGGACGCTTGGTGAACTGTCCGCCGGAACGAGCGTCACGATCGGCTGCGCGCTGACGACGGATGAAACGCCGCCGGCTTCGTATACCACGGCAAGCAATGGCGCGCAATGCCCGGTGATCGCCGCGAACGATGACATGACCGGCAAGTACCTGTGGATCAAACAAGAGCTTGCCACATCGAACGTCGAGGTCACGCCGTCGCTGCAGACCATGCAGATGCAGCTGGTGTCCGCCGCGACTGCCGACCTGACGATCGAACTCGACCGGACCACGCTGTTCAGCGGGATGAACTACCGCTCGACTACGGTGTCGGCGCTGCCGTGCGGAGAATCGACGACCTTTACGCCAAGCGACGTCTACGACGGATTTCTCTATTGGCGAGCGCGTGCAGTCAATGCGACGCTTGCAATCGACACAGGCTGGAGCACACCCAACACCTTCAACCTCATGGGCGGCCCGTTCCCGTTGCCGCGCTTTTTCACGCTGGTGGAGAACAGGCAGTACGGGAAGCAACGGCAGGATCGCGCGCTGTCTATTCTCGAGAATATTGGGTTCGGGAAGCCGAGGGAGCGGCGCGTGCTTGTTGTTCCGGAGAACCGGGCGTTTGGAAAACAGAGAGCGGTCCGGACGCTCTACACCGAACTGAATGTGACCGACGATCCTCCGTTCCCATGGATCAGCTCAATTTCGGAAACCAGGGGTCAGGCAGGCTGCGTATTAACCCTGCAGGGCAGCGGCTTTGGCTATACGTATACCGTGGTGGATGTCGGGAATACCGACCGGTACAAAAGAAGCTACGGCGGTTTTGTCTATAGTAACGACCTGGCGTGCAACGTGCTCGCATGGTCATGGACGGAGATCACGTTTCAGCTTCCGCTCGCCGCTACAACGGGGTCGATCCGGGTAAGCCTGACAGCGCCTTCGGTTCAGGACAGCAACAGACTGGGGTTTGAGGTGGTTTCCGGTCTGTCTACCGACGATGTGGGAATTGAGTTCTTCCTCTGCGACCGGGCAAATCCGAACATATTAGTCAGGCAATTGGACGGTGCATGGGACAAGGCGTTTCAGATGGTGCGGAACAACCCCGGCAGCGGACGGTTCAAGATCAGCCGGTACGACGCAGTCGGCGGAAACAGCAGCTATATCGCCGACGACAACCTGGTACTGGTCAAGCTCGACGGCAACCCCTTGTTCAAATGGATCATCGAGTCGAGAAAACCGAACTATGTGGATTCCAGTGAACAGCAGCTGATCGAGGTCAGCGGTCGAGGCGTCCTCTCCATGCTCAACTGGGCGGTGGTATTTCCGGAGGAGATGGGGACGCCGGTGCTGGACCGGCCGTTTACCGGTACCGCGAGCACTGTGCTCAGAACGCTGATCCTGGAAGCACAGGCAAGAGGCGGGCTGGCAGGCGTAACCGTCGACTGGGAGGACGATCGGGACAGTTTAGGCAACGTATTCACGGAGAATATCAGCCTGACCTTTCACGTCGGGACGCCGTTGCTGGAGGTGGCTACAAAGTTTGCCGATGGGCTGGGATACTTCGATATTGAGATGACGCCCGAGCTCGTACTCAAAATCTATAAAACAAAAGGCGAGGATCTGCACGAAACGGTGGTCTACCGGCCGGGACAGGCAGTGATCAGCCACGTCAACCAGATCGACGCCATGGGTGTGGTCAACGAAGTGCTCGTCGAAGGCGGGGACAAGCTGTTGGCGGTCGCGTCCCATTCCGCCAGTCAGGCAATCTACGGCAGGCGCGAAGGATATCTATCCGCGAGCAATCTGCAGGAGGGTTTAAGCGAATATGGACAGGCGTATCTGAACCGGGTCGCCTACCCGACCTGGGGGATTCAGGGAACCGTGACGAAGTTTTCCGACGATCAGGGCAATCGCATGAAACCCTTTGAATCGTATCGGATCGGCGACTGGATCGGCTGGCAAATCGCGCCGGAAGGCACGGATGCGCTCGGCTTTGACGGCGTGCTGCGTGTTTGCGGGATCACCGTCAGCGAGGACGACGATACCGGCGCACTGTCCTACACGCTGGAGCTTCATGACACGATGCTGGAGCATGAGATCAGGCTCAACCAGAAAGTGGAGCGGATGTCCCAGTACAGCGGGTCGGATGTTCTTTCCGTCGCGCCTTCCAGCAGCGGCGGGTATTCCGATTCGGAAGTGAACGCGATGCTTGCAGCAAAGGCGAATGTGAACCATTTGCATACCGGGGAATATGCTGAGATCGATCACACGCATGACTTCTTAGCGCTGACGGATACGCCAAGCAGCTATCTGGGGCAGGGAACGAAGGTCGTGGCGGTCAAAGCGGATGGTAACGGGTTGGAGTTCGTGACCGCCAGCGCAGGCAGCGGCGGAACATACTACGAGAATCCGATCGATGAGCCGCCGGCATCTCCGCATGCGATGGACGATGAGTTCACCGACACCGTCAGGGACAGCAAATGGTCATGGATCAACCAGGGGACGTCCGCGTGGACCGAGAACGGCAGGTACGGAGCGATGGACCTTGTGCCCGGAGGCGATCACACGAGACTACTGGTACAGGAAGCGCCTGCCGGTGATTTTGCGGTATCGGCTAAAATTACGCTCGGTGGATCGAAACTCAATTATTACAACTTCGGTATCTGTCTCTACAACAGCGCAAACGGCAGGAGGATCATCTACGGGAAATGCTGCAGGAGCGGGTATTCGGGCATACAGGCGGTGAAGTTCAGTTCGAACACATCCTATTCCAGCGACGCCTATTTAAACGGAGGCTGGGATTCGATCTTCATCTATGTGAGGATTCGAAAAGAAGGCACCTACTATTCTCTGGATCTATCTTACGATGGGGACTTCTGGTGGCAGATATATACAGAATCCGTTTCAACTTTCCTGTCTGCGGTCAGCCACGTCGGCGTCGGCTATTTCAGGAACAACACCAACGGATCAACGTACAGAGGCAGATGCGACTGGTTCCGGGTGACGGAGTCATAACGAGAGGAATGCTCAAAGAACAACCTGTAGGTAAATAGCTAGGGCACTCCTCTCGGAGCGCCCTTTTTGCAGCATGACTCGGTAGCAAGAATAATGAAGTTACAATTTCGACCGAGCCATGCTCGTTACGAAATTATTGTAGCAATTGTTTATGAATTCATTATCAACGGATCATGTCAAATCTTGAAAGGATTTGCAAACAGGAGAAACAAATATGGAATTCACGCGCAATATCCGAAAAGGCACGTCCGGAGAGGATGTGCTTTTTTGCAAGCAGAAGCTCTTGGAGCTTGGGTTCTACGGCGACCACATTACAACGGTGACAAGAAAGACGTTCGGCGCGGACACGCTGGAGGCCGTGAAACGGTTTCAGGCGCGGGCCGGGTTAACCGTCGATGGAGTCATTGGCAAGGCAACGTGGGCGGCGTTGTTCGGCGACACGGCAACGGAAGCGGAACCGGTCGTGAAAGCGACACCATCGGATAAAGCTCGTGCGATCTGTACGCTGGCATTAACGCGGATCGGCGATCTGTACGTCTGGGGCGGCAGCGGAATGACCGATCTTTCCAACAGAGCGATCCAGGCCAAGGACGATGAGTATGCCCGTGCGATCGCGTTTCGGGACAAACAGTACAAATACGGGTTCTCTGAGCTGCTCGGGCATGATTGCTCCGGTTTCATTTCCTGGCTCATGCGGGAGACGGGAATCTGGGACAATCGCCGTGATTGCGACGGGCTGTGGTCGCTGTGCGACGAGGTTAGCCGCGCGGAACTGATCGCCGGCGATTTCGTGTTCCGGGTGTCTTCCTCGAATTCCAGCGACGAGACACATATCGGTCTGTACCTTGGTTCAGGCAAGGTCATCCATGACAAAGGTCGCGACGTCGGCGTCGCGCTCGAGGGGATCAATCAGGGCGGCAGCGGATACTGGCACAAGTGCGGACGTTGCAAGCTGCTGTATGAATAAGAAACGGAGGGATGTCCATTGAACTATTTCGGAGAGATTATATCGGGCGTATTTGCCGTGATCGTCGTTTGGATCGAGATTCGTGCTAGCCGCGATCGGAAGCGAACTGAAGAATGTGCCGCGATTCGCGCAAAAGAATCAAAGCTCGCCATGAAGATGCAGGACGCGAGCCTGTCGCTGTCCTTGGCGACTTGTATTGCTGTAGAGCGTGGAGAAACGAACGGCGAAATGAAGATTGCACGGGAGAAGGCAAAGACCGCGCAGGAAGAATATGACGATTTTGTCCATGAGCTTGCGTCGAAGCAGGCTACATCTATCTAAAAACAGGAGGAAACACATCATGAAAAAGAAACTGATTCTGTTACTGATCCCATTCCTATTACTCGCTCTTCCCGCCGTCGCGCTGGCGGATACGGGTGGTACGAACGCCGCCGGCATCCTGATCGAGAACGCTGTGGAGATCGCCGCAGCGTTTTTTATTGCGCTGATCGGTGTTTTCGGCGCCTGGCTGACCGCGAAACTCGGTAAGGCGACGCAGCTCGACACCGTGAACCGCGCGCAGCAGGAGCTGATCAAGCTCGCGCAGATCACGGTCGGAGAGCTGAAACAGACGGTGGTCGACGGCATGAAGGCAGCGCATACGGACGGCAAATTGACCAAGGAGGAGATCGCATCGCTAGGTCGACTGCTGCTGGAGAAGACGACCGCGAAGCTCTCCACCTCGGCGCTGGACGTGCTGACCGCCGCGCGGGTCGATGTTTCCGCGCTCATTACCGGTACGGCGGAACAGCTAATCTCCGGCATGCAATTAAAACAGCATAACGACAGAGAGGAGCGTCTTTCGGGGCGCTTCTTTTTTTATTAAGAAGGAGAAAACGATATGGCGAAATACCGAACGATTCAACAGGCGTATGAGAGCATCAGGGAACTGGATGCGGATACCGCGATCACACAGCATGCCTTGCGGAAGCTGGTGGTTTCCGGGCAGCTGCCGAGTATGCGGGTTGGAAAGAAGTACCTGATCGATATGGATCTTCTTTCTGAATTTTTACGAACGCCTGTTTCACAGACGCATCTTGACTTCACACCAAATCTGAGTGATCAATAGTATCTGATACAGAGAAAGGAAACGTGAAATGGCTGCGATACGAAAGCGCACAGGCGCAACGGGTGATTCCTACCTGATTACCTCCAGCAACGGCAGAGACGCAAGCGGAAGGCAAGTACGCGTCAGTACGACGTGGCGGCCGACGCCGGATATGAGCGCGGCGCAGATCAAACGTGCGGTGAAGATCGCTGCGGCGGAGTTCGACAAACAATATGAACAGGGCTACGTCGTCGACGACAAGCAGACGTTTGCTGAATATGCCGAGTATGTTCTAAACCTGAAAGAAGCCAACGGAACCAAAAAGGGCACGATTCGAGCAGCGCGACAGATGCTGGATCGTATCAACCCGGTGCTTGGCACTGTGAAGCTCAAGGATATCCGGCCGCAACACCTGAATCGTTTTTACACAGATTTGAGTAAAAAGGGTCAGCGCATCAGCGGGCATTACGCTTATGTTTTGGATGCGGAGGCTTTCAAGGAAGCGATCCGTAAGAAGTACGGCTCCTTCGCAAACTACCATGAGAATGGCGGCCCGAGCTGTTCGACCATTGCGAAAATCTGCCGGGGTGAACACTGTGATTATGATCTAGCGGTTCGTTCGGCTAAGCTCCTAGGAGTTAAATTTAACACGTTGTTCCGGGAAGAGAAATGCCTGGAGCCTTTATCCTCGAACACGATCCATCACTATCATAACGCCATTTCCATGATCCTTGCTCAGGCTGAACGTGAAATGATCATCCCCTATAATTCTGCTACGAAAGCAAGTCCACCGAAGGTTATCCGCAAAGAACCGAATTTCATGGAAATCGACGACGTGACGCGGATACTCGACGCACTTCAAAACGAGCCGCTGATGTGGCAGGTTGTCATGATGCTGCTGATCGCGACCGGCGCACGACGCGGAGAGATCGCAGGGCTGAAATGGAAGAACGTGGACTTTGATGCCGGAAACATTCGGATTGACTGCGCGCTTCTCTACGGCTCCAAAACAGGCGTCTACGAAGAAACGCCGAAAACAAGCGCCGGTTACCGCACGATCGGTGTGCCAAATGAGGTCATGGATCTACTGAGGCGGTATCGCCTCGAACAGAACAGATTGAAACTACGGATGGGTGCAGACTGGGAGCAGACCGACTACGTCTTTACGAACGAGACAGGCCAATACATTCATCCGTGTACTTTCTCCAGGTGGCCGAATAAGTTTGCTGAAAAATACGGGTTGCCGCACATTAACCCGCACGCACTACGGCATACGCAGGCATCGGTGCTCTATCAGAACAATGTCGATCCGGTGACTATTTCGCGCAGGCTTGGTCATAGCCGTGTTTCGACGACGCAGGATATCTACTGTCACTTGCTGGAACAGGCGGATGATACCGCGCGGGATGCGATCGGGGAGGTGCTGTTTGGAGGAAAGGGAAAGCCGCCGAGGTCGGGGAAACAAGGTGCGAAATAACTTGGTGCGAGAGAAGATAACTGCGATCTAGTACGCAGACTTTGGGCTTGCGTTGCTCAGATTAATAGGATCCTTTTTAATTCGTCATTATATTGCGGTCGTCGTTTCAGCATGGGTTTCATCCTGTTTGCTATTTTCTCTCCCTCCATGCTGTCCGAAATTTAAAATACTCCCACGGCTTCGATCTCCACCAGTGCGTCCTTTGGAAGCCGCGCAACCTGAAATGCGGCCCTGCTGGGATATGGCTCCGTAAAGAAACGATTGTAAACTTCGTTCATCGCCGCAAAATCATTCATATCGTTCAAATACACGGTTGTTTTTACGACATGCTTGAGATCTAACCCAGCAGTACCCAGAATCGCTTTTATATTCAACAGACATCTTTCGGTTTGCGAACCGATGTTGTTTTCAACCAGCGTGCCTTTCATCGGGCAGATGGGAAGTTGACCTGAGACGAAGATGAACGATCCTGCCTGAACGGCTTGGGAATAGGGTCCAATAGCGCTCGGCGCTTCTGCCGATGTGATACTTTTGAGCATTTTACATAGTTCCTTTGCTGAAATTTCATCTAACCCTTCGTTTGCCGTGTGCCGTTGCACTTACACCCCGGCGTATGGTGAGGAATGCTTATCGTGCAGATCTGTCAATCCCGCAGTGGATAGAACGGGTGCTTGTCTCGCTGGCGCCATATATCCCCAACTGCGGAATAATTCACATCGCCGGTTTGGAGATACTCAAATAGCAACGTCTTCATCTGCGCTCCCCAGCGGTCGCGGATGCCATCGATATAACCCCAATAGGAATTGGTCAGCTCCAGCAGGCGGCATGCCGCCAGATAATCGATCAATTCATGGTCAAACGGATTGCTCGGCGCGTACGATCCGTCGTTTTCCGCGTAGCCTTCGAAGAAAGCGCGTTCGGCGCGCGCGGACCAGTCGCCTTTGAATAAATTAAACAAGAAAAACCGGAATCCGTAAAACTCCAGCGCGGCTGGAGCTGCTTGCGCGGATTCTAAATCGAAGTATCCGCTTGGGGCGCCGGCGCCGTCAACAAAAAAGTTCTCCGGATGCATATCGGTAAAATTTAACACGGGAATGGAGACGTCCGCTTCCAGTTTACAGCGCATCGATTCCAGCGTTTCGGTAAATGCGGTACGAACGGTGTGCTCCTCGTCCGGCTGCAGCGCGCCTTTTTTCGCGCAACAGTCGATACGCATATGCAAGATACCGGCCCAGCGGTCGGCAAAATTGCTCAAACCGGCCGGTTCGATTTTTGCATGCTGCATGATGTTGCCGAAAAAAGGGAAGCGGATTTGCTGTATTGCTGCAAAATCACGCCCGAGCTGCCGCAGGCTGTCCAGATACGCCCGCGCCGAATAACCGCTGTCGCGCAGGTATTGTCCATAGGAAATGCCGGGCAGCGATTCGACCATGAGAAAATCACCATATTTTGAAGAGTGCAGACCGTATACGCGCGGCGTTGGGATGCCGGTTTTTTCGCGTACCATCGAAAAAAGATAGCGTTCGCGTTCAAGTGATAGCGAACCGCCGAAGAGAGTATCGGTATTCGGAGGTGTAATGCCTTCTTCGGTTGAGCGGGTACGGGCGAACTTGCAGATGGCGTTGCTGCCGTCTGCAAGTATTGCGCGAAAAATATAGTGGTTTGAGCCTTCGCCGACCTGTTCCAGCGACAAAAAAGAATAACCCGCCGAAGCCATAGCCTCGCGTGCAAGATCGATAGTAATTTCTGACATAGTATTGGTCTCTATTTTTGTAGTTGTTGTAGATAGCGATAGATCGTTGCTTCCGAAGTATTCAGCCTTTTTGAAATCTCGGATACGGAGCCTTTCAGCAGGAACAACCCTCTATCGTCGATCTCGCGCACAACCGCCTGTTTTTCCCCGACGGTGAAGCGGCTTGGCGGGGAATTGAACCTGGCGGCTGCGCGCTGGAGGATATCATCTATCAGATCGTTGAAGGATAGTGAAAGCGTCTCATAATAATCCTTGCTTTTTTTGCTCTTCGATTTTGCGGGTACGGAAGGCTCGGATGATTCGTCTCCCTGTATGATGCGGTCGATCGCTTTTCTGCAGCGTATCAGTTCATCAACACGGGTGTTGATCACGAGCAGGCCGGCCAACGCGCCGTCTTCGTGGATGAACATCGTCGCGGAACGCAGTTTATCGCCGGATTTTGTCAACGCGCGGTAATTGACGGTGCTGGGGATATTATGAAACTGCGGATCGGCTACAAACGACCGTTGCATTTCTCCGATCGGCGCCCCCGGAACCCTGTCTTCGTAAAACGCGTTCTTGATATACAGAACCTTCTCCGTGTCGCACAGCGATACTTCGGAGTCTGATCCAAGATACAATGCAAGAAAATCGACAAGACCGGCATATGTTGCGAGCAAATCCATAATTACCCTCGTATGATTCATTTATTGCATGGGGATATAGCCATTATATTTTGAGAAACAAACGAAGTCAAATATCCGCCTTGCCTTGCCGAGGGTAGTCGCAGCGAACCCGCCTGTTCTTTGCACCGGTGATTTTGTTACAAGAGCTCAAATCCCGCCGTGAAGTGCCGCAGGGAAATGATTGAGCCCTGAGATACGATCTTCATGCCCCGATAGCTATCGCGGTTGAGGTATATGTTGCCCAGCGCTTCGGCGATGACCCGGAGATGGTCGCTGGTGTAAACGCGGCGGCTGACGGCGATACGCATGCATTCGATTGAAGGCAGTATTTCCTCGCCCGTCTCTTTGTCTACGGATCCAAACGCGCATGCGCCGATTTCGACCGCGCGCACGCCAGCTTCTTCGTAGAGCGCGCAAACGAGGCGTTGGCTGGGGAATTCGTTTTGTGGAATCTGCGGGAAGAAGCGTCGTCCGTCGACATATACGCCGTGTCCGCCGGTCGGTTCGATGATCGGGATACCCTGCTCGCGCAGCAGATCGCCGAGGAAGGCAACCTGGCCGATGCGGTATTCGAGATAGCTTTCTTCGCAGACCTCTTGCAGTCCTACTGCGAGCGCATCCATATCGCGGCCGGACATGCCGCCGTATGTGATAAACCCTTCGTGAACGATGGCGATCTGGTTGGCCTGCTCGTATACGTCTTTGTTTCGCGTCACAAACAACCCGCCGATGTTGACGAGACCGTCCTTTTTGCTGCTCATCGTTGCCGTTTCGCAATAGCTGAACATTTCTCGCGTAATCTCTTTGATGGATTTATTTTCATAACCCGGTTCGCGCTGCTTGATGAACCAGGCGTTTTCGGCGAGCCGTGCGCTGTCAAGAACGACGGGAATGCCGTATTTTTCGGCGAGCGCGCTGACTTCTCGGATGTTTTTCATGGAGACGGGCTGTCCGCCGTTGTTATTGCAGGTAATCGTTATGATGACGACGCAGATGTTGTCTGCGCCTTTTTCGTCGATGAGCCGCTGCATCTTCTCCAGATCGATATCGCCCTTAAAAGGCGCGGGATCGCTGGCGGAATCCAATCCGGCGTCGGTCGCATAATCGACCGGCATAGCGCCGAGTATTTCGGCGTTGCCGCGGAATGTGTCGAAATGCATGTTACCGATGGCGTAGGTGCCCGGACGGCAGTAGATGGTGGCCATGATATAGTCGGCTGCCCGGCCTTGGTGGGTCGGCTGCACATATGGGAGGCCGAATACGTCCTGAACGGAGGACTCTAAACGGTAGAAACTCTTGCAGCCGGCATAAGACTCGTCGCCCTGGAACATGGCGCCCCATTGATCCTGGCTCATCGCGCTGGTGCCGCTGTCCGTGATGCAATCGATATAGACGTCCTCAGCTTTCAACCGGAAAACGTTATAACCGGCTTCCTTGAGCCGCTGCTGCCGCTCGGCCTTTGTTGTTTTTTTAATCGGCTCTACCATCTTGATCCGAAATGGTTCAACAACGTAGTTCATGATTCGCTTGCCTCCCACGATATAATATATGGTGTGATAGATATGAAAAAAGTGCTTGAACTCTGTATGCAATAAAAATAACATAATGATAAAAAAATGTCAACATGATAAAATATAAAAGTAGTGAAAATTAATTATTGACAAATTGGCGTTCTGCCCACTACAATAACGATATACGATTCAGCACTTTGTTTGAGCACACCTGTCATTTAAATCATCGATCACGAAACGATAAAAGCCACTCTAAATAACTAGTACTATGCAAGGAGATGTGCGGATGGGCAAATACGTCATAAAACGATTAGGCTCTATGCTATTGACCTTATTTCTGATCGCCACGGTAACATTCTTCTTAATGCACGCGGTTCCCGGCCAGCCGTTTGAGATAACGAGGGAGACGCCCGAGGCGGTGAGGCAGAACCTCGAAGAGAAGTATGGCCTGAACAAACCTCTTATTGAACAATACTTCGTGTACATGAAGAATCTGCTGCAGGGTGATTTCGGCATTTCAATGAAGTATAAAGGGCAGAGCGTAATCGGAAAAGTCGTTACAGGCATGCCGGTATCTGCAATCATCGGTTTTGGCGGCGTGCTGCTCGGATGTTTTCTTGGCTGTGTTTTCGGTGCGATCGCAGCGCGGCACAATCGCGGATTTGCGGACTACTTTGTGATCGTACTTGCCATATTGGGCGTGTCGGTTCCAAACTTCGTCTTTGGATCCTTGATACAGCGATTGTTTGCCGTACAGCTACAGTGGTTTCCAATACAAGGTTGGAAGGGCATTGAATACGCGATTTTACCCATCTTTGCAGCGAGTTTTACAAACATCGCGTTTTATGCACGCATGCTTCGCACCAGTATGCTGGATGTGATGAAGCAGGACTATATCTACACTGCGCGGAGCAAAGGCCTCAGCGAAAGGGAGATCGTGCAAAAACACATGTTCCGCAACTCGCTTCTGCCGCTGGTCACTTCTCTTGGCCCCATGCTGGCGGGCGTTTTAACGGGTAACTTTGTCATCGAAAAGATATTTAACGTTCCGGGCATCGGGCAGGCCATGATCAGCGCGATCAACAACACGGATTATACAATGATTATGGGGTTGACGGTGATCTTTTCTTTCATATCTGTTATATGTTATTTCATCGTTGATATCGTATACGGAATCGTAGACCCGAGAATCCGTGTTGCAGGATGAGGAGGAACGATATGGATAATCATGAAGTCAATCACGCACTTATGACGAAGGATATGTTCCGATCGGACGATTCCGCCCATGCAGATGCGGACAAGATGACGCGGCCTTCTTTGACGTATTGGAGCGACGCACGCAGACGCTTTAACAACAATAAACTAGCAAAGATCTCCGCATATGTTCTATTGATGATCGTGCTTCTCGCGGTGTTCGTGCCAGTGATAAGCCCTTACACATACGACGGCATTGACCTGCTGAACATCAATCAAGCGCCGACGATCAAACACCTCTTTGGAACGGACGAACTTGGACGCGATATTTTTGTGCGCTGCTGGGAAGGCGCGCGCGTCAGCCTCTTCATCGCATTTGTGGTTGCCGTTATCAACAGCACAATTGGTATTTTTTACGGTGGAATAGCGGGCTATTTCGGAGGGGTCGCGGACAATATTATGATGCGCGTCTGCGAATTGATCGCGTCTATCCCGCAGATGCTCTGGGTTGTGTTGTTGATCCTGATTATGCGGCCTGGCGTATTTCCGATTATTATCGCAATTTCGGCGACCGGTTGGATCGGCATGGCGCGCTTGTTTCGCGGACAGGTTTTTCAGATTAAAGAGATGGAATTTGTCTATTGCAGCCGCACGATGGGAGCGGGCAGCACATGGATTATACTCAAACACCTGTTGCCGAACGCGATGAGCCCGATAATTACCAGCATGGCGTTTTCGATCCCGGCGGCGATTTTCGCGGAAGCGTTTCTGAGCTACATCGGTCTGGGGCTGCCGCTTCCAATGGCTAGCTGGGGCGTGCTGGCTAGCGACGGAGCGAATAAGCTCCTGACCTATCCATACCAACTTCTGTTCCCAGCTTTACTGATCTGCGTCACCATGCTTGGGTTCAACATCATGGGCGATGGCCTGCGCGATGCGCTTGATCCTCGCCTGAGACAGTAAAACGGAGGGTACGTCGATGGAAAATAAACCCAACGCGCCATTGCTCGAAATACTCGACCTTGAGTTTTCTTTCCATACGTATGCCGGAGAAGTACAGGCGGTCCGCGGCGTCGATTTCCACTTGGAAAAGGGAAAAACGCTGGGACTGGTCGGGGAATCCGGCTGCGGCAAGTCTGTTACGGCGCGGTCTATTGTCCGCCTGAACCCGGGCAAGCCGGTAGGCGAATACGTCGCAGGCAACATATTTTTTGAAGGGCGCGATTTGCTGGCGCTCTCGGACAGAGAGATGGAACGCGTGCGCGCAAGGGAAATCCGCATGATCTTTCAGGACCCAATGACGAGCTTGAACCCGACTATGACGATCGGCAAGCAGATCATGGAAGGCATCATGAAATATGGCGGGGTTTCAAAGGTGGCGGCAAGGAAAAGAGCCTTGGAAACTTTGACCGTGGCGGGGATTTCCTGTCCCGAAGAACGCATGAAGCAGTATCCGCACGAGTTTTCCGGCGGCATGCGGCAGAGGGCGATGATTGCGCTTGCGATGTCCGTTAACCCGAAACTTTTGATTGCGGATGAACCGACGACAGCGCTGGACGTGACGACGCAGGCGCAGATTCTGGACGTGATAAAGCGCATACAGCGCGATTACGACACCGCGATCATCATGATCACCCACGATCTTGGAGTGGTTGCCAATATGGCGGACGATATCGCCGTCATGTATGCCGGCAAGATCATGGAATACGGTAAGGCGGAAGACATATTCGAAAACCCCGCGCATCCTTATACTTGGGGCGTGCTTCGGTCGATTCCACCGGAGGATTGCAGCAACCGCGAGCCGTTGCACCCGATTCTCGGGTCGCCGCCGGATTTATTCCAGCCTCCGAAGGGGTGTCCGTTCGCCGCGAGGTGTGATCATTCCATGAAGGTATGCAGAGATTTTTATCCGCCGTATACGGCCGCAGCCGGATGCGGGCACACTGCGGCATGCTGGCTCTATCATGACCTTGCCGACCCGGTGACAAATCCGATCACGAAGCAGGTGACTAAACAATGAGTGAAGTACTGCTTGAAACACGCAATCTAAAAAAATATTTCCGGATCAAGGGTGGAAAAACCGTGCGAGCGCTGGACGATGTTTCGATCACTGTCAACAAAGGGCAGACGCTCGGTGTGGTCGGCGAATCGGGATGCGGGAAAAGCACGCTAGGGCGCACGATCATCCGCATGTATGATCCAACCGAAGGTACGATACTGCTCAATGGGGAAGACATCAGCGGCAAGAGCACGAAGGAATTTCGGAAAAAGCTGGCAAAAAGCATACAGATGATCTTTCAGGATCCGTTTGCTTGCCTGAACCCGCGTATGACCGTGATGGACATCATCGCAGAAGGATGGGACTTAAATCGCGAGATTACCGGCGAAGAGCGAAAACGGCGCGTTGTTGAACTGCTCAACACCGTAGGGCTCAACGAGGAGCACGCAAGCCGTTTCCCACACGAGTTTTCGGGCGGGCAGCGGCAGAGAATCGGCGTGGCGCGCGCTTTGTCCATGGATCCTTCGCTCATCATATGCGATGAACCGATCAGCGCACTAGATGTGTCCATTCAGGCGCAGGTGATGAACCTGCTGCTGAATCTGCAGCGCGAACGGAGATTGTCTTACATCTTTATCGCGCACGATCTTTCAATGGTTCGCTATATATCCGACTATGTCGCGGTCATGTACCTCGGCAGCCTCGTGGAATATGCGCCAAACAAGACGTTGTACGGGAATCCGCTGCATCCTTATACGATTGCGCTGTTTTCGGCGATTCCAATCGCAAACCCGAAGGTTGAAAAAGCGCGTCGGCGAATTGAACTAACCGGAGACATTCCAAGTCCCATGGATATACCTGCCGGCTGTAAGTTTTGCACGCGCTGCCCGCGGGCGGAATCCAGATGCTTTTCCGAAGCGCCGCTCCTGCGCGAAGTGGAACCGGGGCATAGCGTTGCCTGCCATCTTGTATAACGCTGGACGGCGTTGATGCGTCATGAACAATCGGCTGGGGAGCCGAAGAATAAAACAAAGGAGAGAAAAGGAATGAAAAAACAATCGTCTCGAAAAATGCTGGTTTTATTGGTAGCATTGATGATGCTTGTAGCGGTCTTTGCGGGTTGTGCGCCGGTTGCAACGGGCACAGACACGGAAGAAACGCAGCCGGAAACAACCGAAGCGGCTGTTCAAGGTGCCGAACAAGCAGCGGAAGTACCGGAAGAAGCGCTCGCAGAGGAGCAGGTGCTCAGAGCGTTTTTGAACAATGAACCGGCAACGCTGGATCCTTGGCAGAACATGTCGGGCGAGGCGCAGAACCTCATTACTGCCATCCACGAGCCGCTTTTCCGCACAGCGGGCGCGAACGGTTTCGATTGGGAACCCGGTCTTGCGACGGATCTGCAGCACAACAAAGAGATGACGCAGTTCACGATCACGCTGCGTCAGGATGCAAAATGGTCTGACGGAACCGCGATTACGGCGGAAGATGTGGTGTACAGCTTCCAGCGCGCAATCGATCCAGCCCTGGCTTCTGAAAGAGCGTACATCTACTTCCTGATTCTGAATGCCGCGGCGATCAACGCCGGCGAAAAAGACATGAGCGAGCTGGGCGTCGTCGCGCTCGACGCGCAGACCATTCAGTTCACGACGGAAAAACCGTGCGACTACTTTGACCAGTTCCTCCGCTCCACCGGCTGCGCGCCGATCCAGAAGGCCGCCGCAGAAGAGTATGCGGACGTCTATGGCACCGATGTCGACAGGCTTGTAGCGTCTGGCCCGTTCAAAATGTCCGAGTGGGTGCATGATAATTCGATCGTGTTGGTGAAAAACGAAAACTACTGGGATGCCGAAAACGTGACGCTCGAACGGATCGAGTTCACGATCACGACCGACACGAACAGTCTCATCGGCATGTATCAAACCGGCGATCTGGACATCCTCAAAGTGGACAACTCGCAGGTTGACACTTACAAGAGTGAACCCGGGTTCACGCAGCGCCCGCGTCTGAAGGTTACGTTCATCGAGTTCAACCCGCGCAACGAGTTCCTCGGCAACATCAAGATCCGCGAAGCGCTGTCCATCGCGTTCGATCGTCAGGCATACGCGACTAACATCGTGAAAAATCCCGATCTGGCGGCATACGGACTCGTGCCGTTCGGCGTAAAGGGCCTCAACGGCGGAGACTTCCGCGAACAGCAGGGGAGCCTAGTTGTCGACAGCGCAACTGATCCGAGCGCAATCGAGCGCGCACAAACGCTGCTGGCGGAAGGTCTCACGGAGCTTGGGAAAACGGTGGAAGAACTCCAGGCCGGGTTTGTCGTGCAGTGTCTCACGAGCGACAGCGCGAAGTTGCAGGCGCAGACCATCCAGGCGATGTGGAAACAGAACCTTGGAATCGACATGACTGTGCAACCTCTGGAAATCGGCGTCCTTCTGCCCATGCTGATCGGCGGAACGTTTGACTGCGTCATCGGCGGCGGTCAGGACAGTGATTACGCTGATCCGGCGGGCTTCATGAACTTCATCTATGAAGAGGGCAAGTGGGATGATCCCGAATTCCTCGCGCTGATGGAAACAGTGAATACGCAAACCGGCGACGATAGAATCGCAACCTGGATGGAAATCGAGAAGCTTGTGCTGAACAACTTCATCTATATCCCGCAGGTGTACGCTATCAACAACTGGGCGATCGCCGACAACGTAAAAGGTTTGAGCATCTGGTCGTTTGGCTATGAGTTCGACTATAAATACGTGCGCATCGCCGAATAGAGACGGATCGATAGAGGACAACGAGGGCCTGCCGGTGAAAGGCAGGCCCTCAATACCATAAGACTGCCCGCGTCAGTTTTTTATTACCATCGGGAGCACAAGGTGGGGTTTCGGGTTTGGGCGGTAGCGGTGATGACTAAGATTGTGATTGAGATAGGTGAACGATGGGTTCATTAACAGATCAACCGGTGGCAAAGAGCCTCTTGCGTTTCGGCATCCCGATTACGATAGGAGGAATACTTACGCAGCTCTACAGCATGACGGACGCGCTGATCGTCGGGCGTTTTGCCGGCGTAAACGCACTGGCTGCCATAGGAGCGGGATATCCGATTATTCTGTTGCTGATAGCGCTGATGGCGGGAATAGGCGCGGGTTCTGAAATATTGATAGCGCGGCGCCTCGGCGAAGGGAACCATAGCGCTGCCAAGCGAGTACAGGATTCGCTTTTGACGCTGATCCTATTAATAGCCGTCGCGGTAACGGTTACGGGCGCGCTGTTGAGCAGGCCCGTATTGCAGTTGATCTCTACGCCGAATGCGGTGCTGGACGAGGCAACGGGCTATCTTCGAATCTATTTTTTCGGTCTGACGGGCATCGCGGGGTATAACACGCTGGCAGGCATGATCCGTAGCACGGGAAATTCGCTGATGCCGACGATTCTGCTGGCGGGATGCTGCCTGTTAAACGCCGCGCTGGATCTTTGGCTCGTTGCGGAATTCAACATGGGCGTAAGGGGCGCGGCGGTGGCGACGGTAGCTGCGCAGACCGTTTCGTTTATCGCATGCCTTTGGTATGTCAATACGCGGCGTGGGTATATACCCTACCGGTTGAAGCGCTTGGAGATGGACCGTGACTGCCTGAAGGAAGGGCTTCGGCTCGGATTGCCGCTGACGGCACAGCGCGTCGTCGCGGGAATCGGCATGGTTATGCTGCAAAGCCTGGTCAACGGTCTTGGTGTACCCGTTATCACAGCGTATACGCTCGGTTGCCGGATCGATTCCTTCGCGGCGATGCCGGTCATCGGCGCGAGCCAGGCGGTATGCGTGTTTACGAGCCAGAACCTCGGCGCCGGAAGACAGGAGCGCGTCTGGGAAGCGTACAAGCTCGGGCTGCGCTGGTGCTATGCGTTCGCAGCGTTGTTGCTTGTGTTGTTTTGGGCGTTAGGCGCTGACATATGCGCGCTGTTTGTAGACGATGCGCAGGTGGTTCGCTACGGATGGGATTATATCCGTATTCTGAGCGTCTCCTATTTCTTCGCCGCTTATTTCGAGGTGACGCATGGCGTCGTCCGAGGCACGGGGAACACGCTGCTGCCGACGCTATCGGGCGTCTTCGGTCTGTTTGGGGTGAGGCTGCCGCTAGCGGCGCTGCTCGCGGGAGTGCTGGGATATCTGGGCGTTTGGCTGTCCATTCCGGCCGGCTGGGCGGTGACTTTTGTAATCACATTGGTGTATATTCAAAGCGGACGATTGAAGAAACGCTTGACGGGATTACCCGGAGAGGCAAATCTGTGAACTATTTCGAAAAGATACGAGAAGAAGTTTATTCCTGGGTGCGCCGCGGCAATGATAACCCGTATGAAGCCGTCCTGCTGCGCGCGTCCGGCGACAATACTGCGTGGATGGAAGAATACGGACTACCGGTTCTGCCGCAAGAGCGGCAACTTGCGGAGTTTTTATTTGCCTACGACGCGGACCAACTCGCGTTGATGGGGAACCGGATTGTGGATGCATTTCTGCATGGATTCATCAGCCAGAGCCGCGACCGGGCGGGTCGTACGCTGGTGCGTTTTTCTTACCAGTTGGGGCAGGAAGCAATTGCGCGGGAAGTGTATTTCACGCTTGTTCAAAAAGGCCTGGAGCCGTCGGTCCAGAAACCCGGATGCCTGACGCGCGAAAAGACAGACGGAACCGTTTATAACATGGCGGACTGTTTGGAAAAGTGCGCCGCATATGAGGCGGCTTTTCAACAATATGATGCGCAGATGCGGAACACCTGTGGCATGATTGGCATCATCCAGTTTGGCGAAGCGCCGCCCGAGCCTGGCGAGACGCAAGGCACGAGACAGCAGCGCGAACTGACCGCGAAGCTGAACGGGTACAAACGCGGGCTGGAAAGCGAGCAGATTCCGCCCGCTACGATCTCATTTTGTAAAGTTGCGTTCCCCAATGTCTTTACCGGGGAACGATTTGAAGAGATATTTCAGGATGTTTTTCAAATGAACCTGCAAAACAGCGAGCCGTATGAACGGATGCAGCAAACGGTGATTGATACGCTGGATCTATGCGCCGAGATCCGTGTCGTCGGAAGAGGAGAAAACCGGACGGATCTGACGATTCGATTGCGGGAGCTGCATGATTCGAGTAAACAGAGTAATTTCCTGAATTGCGGCGGAGATCTTAACATCCCGTATGGAGAGGTGTTTACAACGCCGGTTCTGGAAGGGACAAACGGGTTGCTCCACGTGCGGGAAGTCTATCTTTCGGGCATTCCTTACCGGGAGCTGGAACTGACGTTTCGCGACGGGTATCTCGTGCGCGCCGACAGCGGGGACGGAGCTGCTTATGTGAAGCGTAATCTGTTGAATCCGCACGATACGCTGACCGCCGGAGAATTTGCAATCGGCACCAACACGAGCGCATACGCGATTGCGATGCGATATGGCCTGCTGCCGCGCATACCGATTCTCTGGCTGGAGAAGATGGGACCGCACCTGGCGATCGGCGACCCCTGCTTTGCGCGCGGTGAAGACGCATGTGTGTTCAATCTTTACGACGGCAAAGAGATGACCGCTCGGGAAAATGAGCGCACCGCAAGGCGGGACAAAGACAAGGAGGTTTATTATAATAAACACGTGGATATCACGATTCCGTTTCAGGATATCGGCGCGCTGTATGGCGTTGCACAAAACGGGGAACGGCACATGATCGTGAAGGACGGGCGGTTCGTCCTGCCCGGAACGGAAGGATTGAACGAAGGCTTGGAGGAACCGGCATGAAAAAGACGTTGTACACGGGAAAGACGCTGTTTACAGCGAACAGCGCGGGCGAGATGATTCGTGACTTCGCGCTGCTCGTTGAGGACGGGCGCATTCGATGGGTCGGGAAAAAGGCCGAGATGGACGAGATATCCGGAATGGAACAGGTCGACCTCGGGGACGCGTTTGTCATGCCGGGATTAATCGACGCGCACGTGCATCTTATCGGCGGCTCGGGCAGCGAGGATATCCCCGCGCATACTTGCGAAAACCGGCGCGTTTCCGCAATGGTCTGCCGGGGAGCGGCAAACGCGAAGGCGCTGCTGAAAGCGGGCGTCGTTGCTTGCAGAGACCTCGGTTCTGTGGGCGGATATGCGCTCGGTTTGCGCGACAGCATCGACGCCGGAGAGCTGGCTGGCCCGCGGGTGCAGGCGTGCGGATATGCGATCTGCGCAACGGGAGGACACGGTTACGGCATCTCTTACGAAGCCGATGGAAAGGACGCGGTGACGCGCTGTGTCCGGCAGGTTGTTAAGGACGGCGCGGACGTGGTGAAGCTCATGGTATCGGGTGGGGTCAATTCCCCCGGACCGGAACCGGGGCCATGCGAACTGTCGATGGACGAGATACAATCCGGCGTGGACGCCGCGCACGCGCTCGGAAGAAAAGTCGCCGTACACACGCACGGCAATACGGCGATCCGCCGCTGCGTCGAAGCGGGGGTGGATTCCATCGAACACGGTGTATTCATGAGCGAAGACATCATGGAGATGATGAAGGAACGGCGTACGTTTTTTGTACCGACGCTCAGCGCGCCTTACCATGCGGTCAACGAAGGACTCCGGCGCGACCCGTACAATCCGGACCATCAAAAGAGCGGAGAGGTGATCGAGCGCCACCGATCGGTATTGAAGCGTTGCGCGGAAATCGGCGTAAAGATTGCAATGGGAACCGACGCAGGCTGCCCGTTTAACCCGTATAGCGGGGTGCCATACGAACTCGTGCTCATGCATCAAGCAGGATTGACGGCGGAGCAGGCGCTGCTCGCCGCTACGCGCGGTGGAGCGGAGCTGCTCGGCATCGAGCAAGAGCTTGGTTCGATAGAGCCGGGCAAGCGAGCAAGCTTTCTCATATACCGGGAGAACCTGCTTTTGTCGATCGAAGCGGCGACAAACCCACACACCGTGATACACAACGGAATCAGAGTTGATTGAACAGTATGTAAGCGAAATCCCACAACGGGCAGAAAGCACACGACCGCCGGAGTCATACCGCGCGGGCGAAACGCAAGGAGGCGGTAATATGAATAGTTTCGCATTTTACAACCCGACCCGCATCCACTTTGGAGCGGGTGAACTCGACAGGCTTGGTCAAATCGTGGCAAAATATGGTTCGCGTTGTCTGCTGGTGACCACACCCAACAGCGAGGACGTTTTGCGCCCGTTGTATGATCGGGTCAAGGGCATCCTGAAACAAGCGGGCGTCGAGGCGATCCATTTCGACGAAGTCGTTCCGAATCCGACCGTCCAGAGCATTGAAAAGGCGATCGGAATCGTTAAGACGCGGAAGATCGACGTTGTGCTCGCCGTTGGAGGCGGCAGCTCCATCGACACCGCAAAATCGATCGCCCTGTTCTGGCAGCCGGAGAAAGTGGACTGGAACGGCGCGTATGAGACTTTCACAAGCCCGTTTGCCGAATATGAACCGGTTTCAAAGCCGGTACTGCCGCTGATCACGGTGCCGACCACCGCGGGCACTGGGAGCGAGCTGACGCAGGCGATGATCATCAGCGACCTGACGACGGAAGAGAAAGTCTGCATCTTCCACGACCAGGTGTTCCCAAAAGAAGCGGTGATCGACCCGGAACTGACGCGCACGATGCCGCGTAGGTTGACGGCTATCACGGGATTCGATGCGTTCGCGCACGCCTTTGAAAGCTATATGCGCAAAGAAGCCAGCGTCTATACGCAGACGATCGGCACGCAGGCGATCCGGCAGGTGATCGAAGCGCTTCCGCGGCTCATGGAAGATCCCGAGAATATGGAGTTGCGTACGCGCATGAGCGAGGCGGAGATGTTCGCCGGAATTTCGCTGTCCAACGCCGCCGCGACGGTGCCGCATCCGCTCAGCGAGATCATCGGTGGCATCGCGCCGCGTATTCCGCACGGACAGGCGCTCGCATGCCTGTATCCCGGATATGTGCGCTTTCAAGCCGGAAAAACGCCGCATCGCTGCGCTGCGATAGCGCGTATATTCGACGAAACACTCGCATCTGCTTCCGATGAAGCAGCGGCGGGAAGGTTGCCCGGGCTGATTGAGAGTTTTCTGGAAACTATCGGGTTGAATCATAAACTCGGCGCGCTCGGCGTCACCCAAGAAGAGCAGGACAAGATGGCAAACCACTTCTTGCTCGGTGTGCTCCCCTTTGGAACGAAGGAGGAATTGACGAGCATTATCCGGGAGGCTTTCTAAGCGATGCTGGCGTTTCAAAAATTTCCTTATCACAGAATCGACTTCGACGATCTGTCCAAACGGTATGCCGATCATCTTCGCGCCTTTCAGGAGGCGGAAAATGCGTCGGCGGCTTACTATTGGCTGATAGAGATGGATTATCTCCATCGCGTGTTTACAAGTTATGCCACCGTCTCCGAGGCGGGCGCGACAAACGACTCCTACGACGTCTTCTGGCAGGAGGAAGAGCGGTGGTTCAGCGAAAACAGGCCAAAGTTCGAGTTGTTGATGCAGCGGCGCAGCGAGGCGATTTGTTCCAGCGTTCATAGAGCGGCGCTCCAAGAACTGCTGGGAGAAGAGATGATCAATCGGGCGGAGCTGCAGCGTATGACGGTCAATGAGGTTGCGCTGCCGCTTCTACAGCGCGAAAACAAACTGTCCATGCGGTATTCGCTTCTTGTTTCCCAGCTTTCGGCGGAGGATGGCGGCGAAACGCTGACGATGCCGGAGATGAAAAAGCGCGGCGCAAGCACGGAGCGCGAGACGCGGAAAAAATATGCGCTTATGGCCGAGCGTGCATATATGGGAATATCGGACGAGCTGGACGCGCTGTTTGATGATATGGTGCGGGTTCGCACGAACGTCGCGCGCGCTACGGGGTTTGACAACCTGACGGACTACTGCCTCGCAAAGCATGGGCGGACCGGATATGGCCGTGCGGAACTTCGCCGATTTGCACAAATCGTGGAAAACGATCTGGTGCCGCTGGTCAAGAAACTCTTTCAGGAGCAGGAAGCGCGCCTGGGACACCCGGTTAAGTATTATGACGAAGGATCGCTCTTTCCGGGACGCAATGTCGAAGTTGCAGACGACCCGCTGCCGGCTTTTTCGAGTGTATTCCGGAGGCTTTCGCCGGAAACCAAGGTTTTTTTTGATGAATTGACGGAACGGCGCTTTTTCGATCTCGAACTCCGTCCGGGTAAGACCATGGGCGCTTATTCCAATTACATGCCGCTTTGCCAGATGCCGTATATCTTCGAAACGTATAACGCGACGGAAGGCGCGGTTCGAACATTTGCGCACGAGTGCGGGCATGGGTTGCACTCGTACCTGCACCGGGGCGAGCCCGTGACGGATGCGGCGGCTTGCTCGTCGGACGTTGCGGAGACGCATTCCATGAGTATGGAGTTTTTCATCTGGCGGCATCTTGACGAGTTGGTTTCCAAGGACGATATCCCGCTGTACCAATACCGCCACTTGCGGGACAGCCTTGCGTTCATCCCCTATGGAACGGCAATCGATTGCTTCCAGACCGAAGTGTACGACCACCCGGAGCTGTCTCCCAAGGAGCGTCTCGAACTATGGAAGGGGTTGGAGCGCCGCTTTCTGCCCTGGCGAAAATATGAGGAAGGTCTTTTTTACGACCAGGGGCGCGCGTGGCAGGGACAGATCCATGTGATGAAATGGCCGTTTTACTACATCGACTATGTGCTCGCGCAAGTTTGTGCGCTGCAGTTTTTTGCCCTAGATACGCAGGACTCCGACCGCGCTTGGAACGCGTATCTGCGGCTGCTCAAAAACAGCGGTGAATACTCTTTTCCGAAGACGATATCACAGGCGGGGTTGAAGGTTCCATTTGAGGACGGCGTAATTGCAGACATAGCGCGTTTTGCGGGAACGTATTTGAAAACGTTGGATATACGGAGGTGAGACAATGATCGCAACATTGTTCAAAAACGGGCTGGTCTTTCCGATGAGCGAGGGGAAAGCCCCGGGCGTAATGGACGTTCTTGTTGAAGACGGAAAGATTTCGGCGGTTGGAGACAATCTCGAACGACAGGAAGCGCGAATCGTTGCCTGCACGGGAAAGATGGTGTTCCCCGGCTTTATAGACGCGCACTGCCATATCGGATTGTTCGGCACAGCGACGGGCGAACGCGGCGTGGACGGAAACGAAAACACCGCCGCATGCACGCCGGAGTTGCGAGGCATCGACGGGCTCAATCCGTTCGATCCAGAATTTCGCCGATCGGCGGAACACGGCGTGACGACGGTTTCCACCGGGCCGGGCAGTGCAAACCCCATCAGCGGCCAATTCGTCACCATTAAAACACATGGCGACAACCTGCAAGCGCAGATCATACAGGCGCCGTCCGCCATGAAAATGGCGTTCGGAGAAAACCCGAAATCGGCGCACAACGGAGCGTTTCCCGTAACACGTATGGGAACGGCGGCGGCGATTCGCGAAGCGCTGTTTAAAACAAGACGGTATGCAGAGGATCAGGCGACAGCAAAACGGGACGGAAAACCGCTGCCGTCGTTTGATATGAAGCTGGAAGCGCTGCTTCCGGTCATTGCGGGAACGCTTCCCGTTAAGGCGCATGCGCACCGGGCGGACGATATCTTGACGGCCTTGCGTATCGCGGAGGAGTTTGATCTGGACATGACGATCGAACACTGCAGTGAAGGTCATCTGATCGCGGACCAGCTCTCGGATGCGCGCGGCGTCATCATAGGCCCGCTGCTCGGGTTTCCGCATAAACTCGAGGTGGCCAACCAGACGCCGTCGGCAGCCCGCACTTTTTACGAGAAAGGCGTACGGTTCGCAATCATGAGTGATCTGCCCGCGACGCATACTTGGGAGATACTGACGGAGGCTGGTGCATGTGTGCGTGAGGGCCTGCCGCTGCTAGAGGGTATCCGAGCGGTTACGCGCAGTGCGGCGGAGATATTGAAAATTGCCGACCGCGTCGGAAGCCTCGCGCCCGGTATGGACGCGGATGTCGTCGTGTTCGATCAGAATCCGGTTGAAAATATGCAGGCGCGTTGCGTTATGACGATGATCGATGGCGTAATCGTGCATGATGCTATCTAGACAGATTTGCATCTCGGAGTTCGGACGTCAACAAACGGACAAAATAAGAGAAAACAACAAACAATAAGTACTTATTAGAGGAGGGACTTCATATGAAACATATTAAAATTGCGGCGGGGCTTGCGCACGTCAGCTACGCGCGGATTTTGGATCGCGCGCTTGAGGCGGATCGCGCCGGTGTGGATTATATCCACTCGGATGCGGCGGATATGCACGATCTGAAGAATATGCAGCTCATGGGTGGGCATCAGATCATTGCAGGGTTGCGGGAAGGCATCACAAAACCAATCGAATGCCATATCTATACGCGCGATTGCGATAGATTGTTCATCGAAAAGATTGCGGCAGCCGGATGCTCGATGCTGGTTCTGCCCGCGGAGAACTTTATCGGCGCGCCGCTTGCCTACATCGTCAACTACTGTAGAGAGTTTAATATGAAAATTGGTTTGACACTTGGTTTTTACACGCCTTTGAGTTTTATCGAGGAATCGGTCAATGATATCGACAGAGTGCATATTGTAACGCATGGCGTGGATGAAACGGATGGTCAAGATAACTGGGGATGGCGCAGAAGCGTTCCGGATTTGATCATGCGTGCACGCGATTTGATCGACAAAAAGAATCCCCGCTGTGAGATGGCGATCGACGGCGGGCTGCGGCACGACAACATGGACCCGCTCATCCGGTGCAACCCGGATGTCGTGGTCCTGTCCTCAGCGATATTCCGCGATGAGGATGGCATTGCCGCGGGCGTCGCAAAGTGCCGCGCCGCGCTGGATGCTTCCGCAGAAAAATATCAGCTCTAATATAAAAGCAGAAAACAGCAACAAATTATTGAGGGTTCGACCTAATTAGATTTTCTTTATAGAATTGACCGCTGAATATGAATTGGCGATTGGAGAATGTATTAAGGTTTCAGACAGCATGACAAGAGAGTAGTATAGAGATCAGGAGGAAAGAAACCATGCTGAAATAATGAACGCAATGCGATAACAAATTCACGAAAAATGCTGTTTAGCTGATTTACGCAACCTGCTCTTGACGCATTATTTGACGCACATGATCGCAAGAGGTTGCGTCAAGACGCATGAGATTACGAAAATTACCGACGGTCAACACAAAAATTATGCCCGATAACGGGCGATAATTCGAGATTACAGGAGATTGCACCAAAATAATTGGTCGTCTCCGACTCTGTAGGTCGCACGTTCGAATCGTGTCGGGCACGCCAAAAACCCCCTAATTAGGCGACTTTTTAGGGGGTTCCATTTTAGCTCATTTTCCAAAACGTGCGACAATGCGACAAATCTGGGAATAGTGTTTTTCAAGGTAAAATAGAAGGGGCTTGGGAGGCGGTCGCTGAGTCGATCTTTTGCGTCATTTGACGCACATTTGACGCACGAGGCATTGTTTTTTCGTAAGATAATGAACCGAATAGTCGATGATTCGCGTTTCTCTATCTCCGCCCTATACCCACCTTTAGGGTAATGTCCAAAAGGCGTTTACATTAACGAGGGGATCTCGGCCACCAAAACGAAAAAGAGAGACGGCTTCAACAGCATGATTGCGGACGCGTAGGCGGGGGAGATTGACCTGATCGTCACAAAGCCCGTCAGCCGCTTTGCGCGCAACACCGTTGATACGCTGACGACCGTCTGTAAGTTTAAGGATCATGGGATTGAAGTCTTCTTCGAAAAAGATAATATCTATACGCTGGACGCGAAAGGCGAGCTGCTGATAACGATTATGAGCTCGCTTGCACAGGAGGAAAGCCGAAGCATCTCTGAAAACGTAGCGTGGGGCAAACGCGCAAAAGCAGCGAGCGGGCGGGTTTACCTACCCTATAAACAGTTCCTGGCTTACGAAAGAGGGTCGGACGGATTACCGCTGATTGTCGAGAGTGAAGCGGTGACGATTCGATTGATTTACAAACTGTTCCTCGAAGGCAAAACGCCATCCACGATCGCGCGGCAATTGGAACGTCAGCAGATCCTTTCCCTGGGTGGCAAAGAAAAATGGCAGCATGGAACGATCGTGAGCACCCTAACCAACGAGAAATACAAAGGCGACGCGATTCTACAAAAGACTTTCTGCACGGATTTTCTGATAAAAACAATTCAAGCGAAATGAAGGAAACTGCCGCAATATTACATAAGCGGCAGCCACAAACCGATCATTTCGCCGGAGGTGCTTGTTCAGGTCCAACCCGAAATGGAGCGCCGGCGCATAGCGAACTATACGGCACGAGAACATTGTTTGTCTGACAAGATCATCTGCGGAGATTGCGGGGCACCGTATATTGAAAAGGTGTGGCACAGCACATCGATATATAAAAGAAGAATCTGGCAGTGTTCCGTAAATTCAAGAACGAGGATCGCTGCCGGACGCCGCATTTGTACGAAGATGACGTGAAGGCGACATTCGTTCAGGCGATGAACGGGATGATCGAGGACAAGAGTGATTTGATCTCAGAAGACAAACCGATCATCCGTCGTCTAACGGATCACGCTGCACTGGACTTAGAAGCGAAGCAGCAGACCGAGGAAGCCGATATTGTCAGAGAGCTCGTTCGAAAATGCGTCGCAGAGAACGCCGCAACACCGCAAGATCAGGAGGCATATCTGGAACGCTACAGGGGCCTGAAAGCGCACTACGGGGCGACTACGCAACGGCTCAAACAGATCGAGGATCAACGCACGGAGCGCAAGCAGCGCCGGCAGAAAATGCTGGAGTTCATTCGGATGCTGGAGCGTACGGACGGACTGCTGACGGATTTTGATGAGGGGTTATGGAATGCGATGGTGGAAACGGTAACGATTCAGGCTGGTGGGAGCATGGTTTTCCGGTGGAGGAACGGCAAGGAAATGGGTTTGCGTTTCTGGAGGACGCCAGAGACAAAATTGAGCGCTGGCGAAGGGACTACAACGAGTTCCGTCCGCACAGCGCACTAACATACCTGACACCGGCCGAATTTGCCCGTAAATCGGGCTCCGAGGCCGTTTAAACATCGATTTTTTCTCATTCAGGCTGGACTACAATTTGGGGGACACCTCAAAACATCGATTTTTTCTCATTGAAAGTGGACTACTCTCTGGGGGCCACCTCAAGCATGCAATTTTCTCTCATTCTAGGTAGACTGCTTTCTTAGGGAGCAGGCCAAGTCTTGATAATTTACAAACATCTTTCTTAGCTCAAACTGTTTTATGCTTGACATTGCGATATATAATAAGTATACTAACTAAAAAGCGACACACGTGTCGCTTTACGAAAGGAGATTTCTATGAAACGAATCATCGTATTGCTTCTTGCTCTTTCACTGGCAATATCTTCGCTTGGTTGCACACTTAAATCGGACAATCAAAACCAAAGCGATACTGTCGAACCTGTAACTAAAACAGAAACTACGACTCAGACAGAACCTGATTTGGTTAAATTGGATTTTTACGCGCACACAGATTTTATTGGTAATTTAGAGGCTTCTGATTATGCACCTGGAGCCGCTGTTTTTGCAGCTTTTATTAAGAACCAAATTGCCGGAAATCCAGAAGGAAGTTTTCTTTTTAACTTAGGCGACGCCCTTAGTGGGACTCCTATCGCTGCTCTTGTTGAAGGGGAATCTGTCGTTGAAGTGATCAATGCGATGCCTTATGACACTTTTACACTTGGAAACCATGAATTTGACTGGGGACCGGAGACGTTGATTAAGACTACTGCAGGATTTGATATTCCAATCTTATGTGCGAATATAATTGATAAAAGGACAAATTTACCGCTTGAAAACACGGTTCCCTATGTGATCATTGAAAAAAGTGGCGTCAATGTTGGCATTCTCGGTTTGATCACTGATGCGACGCCCACAATTATTCGCGCGGAATATGCTGATCAGCTAGAGGTATTAGATACTGTTGAAACTGCTAAAGAATACGTTCCGCAAATGCAGGCAGCAGGTGCCGAAGTCATAATAGTTGCCGGCCACTTGCCTATGTACCAGGCAGAGGGCAGTACAACATATAATGGGGAATTGTACGATATTCTTACCCAGGTAGATGGGATTGATGCAGCTTTTGGCGGACATAATGAAACATTATGTATAGCAGAAACTATAAACGGTATTCCGACGGTAAAATCTGCATTCTATGGCGCGCAGCTGTCTCACATTCGATTAACCTATGATCGAACCTCGAAAACGATCACTGATACTCAGAGCGAGATCATTGATGTTCTAGATCAATCAAAAACACTTAAACCAGACTCTATGGTTGAATCTATTGTCGGTAAGTATTCGGAAGAGGCAAATCGGATATTTGATGAGAAGATTGGTACCGCTGCCGTAGCATGCGATGTGGATTACTTCTATGAATGCTCCATCACGAACTGGTTTGCAGATGCCGTGAAGGAAGCCACTGGTGCTGACATGGCTTTTATTAATCCATCGGGCGTGTTTGAGAACGTTCCTGCTGGCGATATAACACTACGAAAAATATATCAAATGAGTCCATTCGAAAATGAGCTTGTCATCACAGAAATGACCGGAGCACAGCTTAAAGAACTTTGGGAAACAACCTTGGAAACAGAACGGTTGCCGCAGTACGGAACGCTGGCTTTCTCTGGATTGTGCATTACTTATGACTCTTCTGCACCAGATGGGAAGAGAATTATTTCGCTGACAACGCCTGACGGTACAATAATAAAAAATGATGATGTATTCACTGTTGCAACGTTAGACTTCCTGTCAACAGGTGGCAATGATTACTCGATATTGGCTGGTTTGGAATGGACTGGAACTGCGATTATGATGCGCGACGCTTATGCCAATGCATTGAGCCAGATGGGCACACTGACAAGTGATGTAAAAGGCTGGATGACAGATATCAGTCGATAAAAGTCTATTGCAGTAACGTGTAAATAATTATGGTATTATGAGTGGGAGCGTTATACGCGCTCCCACATTATTCAAATTGGCGGTAAACAAGGATGAGCAAAGGAGACCGAACTAAGACTCGAATTAAAAATACTGCGCGTGAGTTATTCGTAGTCAAAGGATTCTCTGCTGTAACGATGAAGGATATCTGCGAAGCTACAAACATCAGCCGGGGTGGGTTGTATCGGCATTATTCAAGCACTGGAGAAATCTTCCGGGATATTTTTTCTACAGCAGCTGATTCTCAATCTGATTTGATCTTTGAATCCATTACGAGTAAAAAAAGCGCAGTCTGGATTCTAGACGAGTTGTTTTCGATTTTTCGTGAAGAGATGCGCCACCCCGAGCAATCGTTGAGCTTTGCTATATATGAATACTCGGAATTGTGCGATAAACAGTTTATGCAGGAGATGCATCAAAAAAGCCAGTCGCGTTGGCGGAAATTGATAAACTACGGGATTGTAAACGGAGAATTTAATAAGGTTAACATTGATCAGTTTATAAACATGCTGCTGTATTCATATCAAGGCGTTCGGATGTGCAGTCGGATACTCTTGGATATAGATGACGTACCAAATAGTATCCTATCTTGGTTACGCGATGTGCTAGTGCGAACATAAAAATAACGTATGCATAATATGAGAACACATTTGATAACAAAAGAATGGCAAAAAATACTTAGCTTTTTTCTGCTATATTTAATATCATTACTATTTCAACAGAGCCGTTATCTCACGGATGCATATATTATTGGGAATTATTTGGGTAAGGACCAATTTGCAGCTGTTAGTGCATCCACTGTACTATTGCGCACGCCTGTGAACTTCGCAGTTAGTTTTGCGATGGGTGTTACAATCGTTCTGTCACAAGCGTTAGGACGCAGCGATACAAAAGTCGCGCGAAATCTTGCAAGTGTTTCCATTCTGTTAGCTGTAATTTTCGGTGTTACAATCACTTCACTTTACTATATATTTGCTCCTGCTCTAATTCGCTGGGCACAAATACCTTCAGAAATTCAAGAAGTATCTCTGATGTATTTCAAGTTATATTTACTTGGTACTGTTTTCACTTTAGTATTAAATTTTTGTATCGGCGTTCTATATGCATATGCAGACGCACGAAATCCATTGCGACTTGTAATTCTTTCTTTCGCTCTGAATCTAGCACTTGATTTACTACTTGTTAAAGTGTTCAATGCTGGAACTGCTGGAGCAGCAATAGCGACTGTTTTATCAGAGGCTGCAACTTGCTATTTGGCATTTCAAATTTGTAAAAACAAACAATTGTTTGTTACGAAAAACATTGCTATATTTGATTTTTTTCCTCAAATAAGACAAATCACATTCACAGGATTGCCGATTGCGTTACAAGCGTTACTATTTACAATCTGCAATGTCATTCTTCAGAGAGCGATCAATGTGCTCGGCATAGATGCGATCACTGCGTGGTCCATATGCAATAAGCTGGATACACCGGTGTGGTTGATACTTGATGCAGTTTCAATTACGTTGATGGCTTATGGGGCCAGATATTATGGAGCTCAAAACAGGCGTAAGTTTTTCAAGTTATACTTATATGTAGGCCTGATTTGCTTTATCGTTATTATGATGATTGCAATAGCGCTTTATATGTATTCATACAAACTGGGAGAATTGTTCGTGGATGCACCGTATGCCATACAGACTGTATCAACATTAATGCGGTTTTTCGCGTTATTCTATGTTCCCTATGCCGTTGCAGAATTGATAGCATCAGCTATTCGAAGCTGCGGTAATACTATTTTTCCATTCAGCGCAGTTTTTTTACAATGCGCATTACGATTAGCTGGACTGTATGTGCTTGGAGGAGATAGTATCTCGCAAATTGCGAATTATTATTGTATCTCATGGATCGTTTATTTAGTCATAATGCTCGCTGGAACACCATACCTGATAAAAAAACTGAGAGGATTAGAGTATGCTTAAACTAATCAGGCCGTCTTCTTCGATGGAGAGGATGGCGACAGAGTTTAGATCAGAGTTTTTTACTGCCGGTGAATCTGCGATCAACGGAAGTGAACTCTGGGATAGAACAGAGAAATACGAAGACTGGCTAAAAACTATTAACGAGAACACATTGTCGGATGAAACGTTTCGACAATGGGTAAAAACTGACACGTTTTTCGCGTGTGATGATTCGGGAAGGATCGTAGGAATAATTGCATTACGTTATGAGCTAAACGATTTTCTTAAAGACATAGGGCATTGTGGATTCAGTGTTCGACCCACAGAGCGTAATAAAGGATATGCAACAGAAATGCTTAAGAAGATTCTGGCACTAGCTTACAAACAAGGAATGGCGAGCCTACGGCTTTCTGCAGAATATTATAACGTTGCCTCTATCCGTGTTTTGGAAAAATGCGGGGCTGTGAAAGAAAAAGATTTTTTACATAATGGCATTCGAGCAATTTCGTTTCGGATTGTTTTACCATAGCTAAAGGGGTTGAATTCGAAGAACAAAAGCAGTACTTCTCGACTAGGGATGTGATAAAATTCAGGGTTATATGGTCAGGAAACCTCTGGACGAAGATGATGCAATTGATCTGCTAAAAACTACAATAATCTGATAATTCCAGCTAAGAGATTTTCTACGACGGCTTAAAAAGCAATGCATTTAACGCAAAGAGTATCTGTAATCATAGATTGGACCTTCACACTGGTAAGACAAACCGTACGGAATAGCGTCTTCAGGAGCGCATCAATGTTTCTGGCAGCATTGCAAGATTAGCAATGAACTAGTTGAACACAAACGGTATTGATTTGGAAGAATCATGCAAGAGACACAGGGAATAGCATAAGTTTTGAAAACGATAGTTATACTCTGAAACGCTTATCCTAGGGGGTTCCAATTTTAGAGAGAAAAACCACCTAAAAATGATTTTTGAGCACTGAAGGAGTGCGGATACTTTCATCTGTAAAAATGCACCTTCAAAAAACGCCTGAATTAGGGCGTTTTTGGCGTTTTATGGCATAGAAAAACCCCACCGAAATTGTATCTGCTTCGGTGGGATTAGGTGGTCGGGGTGACTGGATTTTAACCTTCTATCTTACGACAATCATTGACGATCGTAAGGTATTATTATTTGTTTTACATCACCAAACTCTTGCAGATAAGTTCGGAGTCACTTTTTTTTCTACTTTTTTCTCTTATTGCGCTTTTCGCGCCGTATATAGTGTAACGCGAAAAGTGAAAATAGCAGACGTGTAAAACGTCTGTACAAAACGCGTACGGCTCTAAAAACGATTGTAATCTCGAAGCTGTGATATGTAATCAACAGCCAAATACTTGATGGTTATTGAGCTTGCATATAGGGGGTGTTAGCAAACTTTTTATCTAATTATGGGAACTACCGAATACTGGTAACATAATATGTGTATCAATCACGGCAACCAAAATGAAGCGCCGATAGTAACCAGCATTTCAAGCCAGTAAGTAGCCAAAGGAAATATGCTGATTTTTTCACAAAATGAACATATTAACCCATTTCTGGGTGTTTTTTACGAGAATATCAATAAATATGATGGTTTCCGTCAAGTAATATGAACATTAAATGATTCACATGGCGCTCTCGAATTCGGTAACACTTTCGGTAAATCCGCATAACTCCGGGCTTTTCAATGGCTTTCAGAAGGGAAAACATCAAATATTATATTAAAATCTTTATAATTAACCCAATTACTCGCCAACTCAGGGAAATTTCCGATTGCACGATATACAGCGGTAGATATTCGGATATTTCCATTAATATTGTTAGCGTTTCCCCGGCAAATCTTCCGTCATTCGCCTCAATGGAAAGTGATCTTGGAACAACACGGCGAATAGATATCGGCCTGGAAACGATACCTTTCTACTGTTTGGCTGAATTTATGGCTGAATTTATTATCAGAATGCTCATTTTAACAATCAAAATTGAAACAAATAGTTCATTTGTGATAAAGTACTTAACCAGATTTTCTCAATACTTTAGCGTATTTTTCGAAAAAAAGAGGAACTTGGGCATTCCCCCAAGTTCCCTGTTTTGGCAAAGGACACGAGTTTGATACAAAATGCACCCGGTCGCCTGGTTTCCGTTTGTCGAGTGAACACCCGTCGCTGTTTCCGTTTGTACCGTTTGCCGAGTGTGCACACACTCTACGAAAATCAATTATTTAAAAATAGTTCCGATTGTAAATAAAGTAATTAGTAAGTTTTATCTACACAGGAGCTATCCGAAAAGCGTAAATCTAAGCAAGCAACTTGTAAATTGTTTATTCTAAAATTGTTTCGTTTAAGCTGTTGATTCCTGGGAATTAAGGATTACCAGTCTTTTGTTGCGCAATAACACTAATGAAGCTACAAGGTAGAGTAAATGAACTTGCGCGAGTGTCAGGTGTTCCGAGAAGTGTGCTAGAAAGAACTTGCTAATAAAGTAAACAAGTGCTAAAATATTTAGCAATGTAGGCAGAGGTGAGAGTATGGCACGTAATCAGGCAACCATAGCGGACATCGCAAAAGCAGCGAAAGTTTCTGCCGGTACGGTTTCGAATGCTTTGAATGATAGAAAGGGCATCAGTCCCGATAAAAAGCAGGAAATTCTTGAGATCGCAGAGCGATTAGGTTATCGAAAAAGCACGGAGCAGAAAGAGTCAAAAGAGATAAGATTCGTGCTCTTCAAAAGGCATGGATTTGTTGTGGATGACACGCCGTTTTTTTCTCAACTCATCAGCGGCATCGAAACCGCCCTGAGAATGAATGGATATCGAATGCTGATCACTCAATTGGACTTAACGGAAAATCATACGAGTGAAACATTGGAGTCCTTGGTGTACGATTCATGTAATGGTGTGCTTGTACTAGCCACAGAGATGATTCGTGACGATTTGGCATTATTCATCGGATTAAAGAAGCCGGTTGTTTTTTTAGATAACTATTTCCGAGATGACCATGCAGATTGCGTATCGATTGCGAATGAAGAGAGTGCGTATGCAGCGACAAGCATGATCATTCAAGCTGGGCATACGAAGATTGGCTTACTGTCTAGTTCGACGCATATTAACAACTTCTACTATCGCAAGCGCGGTTTTGAGACTGCACTGCATGATTTCGGACTAGAACTATCACCAGAACACGAGGTTTCGATTTGCCCGACTTTAGAGGGAAGCTATCGCGATATGAAAGCAATACTTGCCAGTGGGAAAAGCGAATTTCCAACCGCCTTTTTTGCGGAGAATGATATCATTGCGCAAGGAGCAATGCGAGCATTCAGAGAAAACGGAATACGAGTGCCTGAAGATATTTCGATAGTGGGATTTGATGATATGCCATTTTGCGAACTTCTAACGCCGCGATTAACAACAGTCAACGTTATTAAGCAGAATATCGGGCAGGAGGCTGTTGCATTACTGCTTCGAAGGATCGGGGAAGACAGAGTTGCCGCAATTACTACGTTTGTGAAAACGGAGCTGGTCAAACGGGATAGTCTGCTAAGTTTGAAAACAGATATGGTCCTTAGAAAGGTGCCTGTAGCTGAAATGCTTTAATGAAATGTGGGGAAGTTGTTATATTTATGAGCCAGAAACTCACTTGGGTTTCTGGCTCATCTTTAATTGTCAGATACATAAAAGATAAAAAATTTATCATAAAAAACAAAAACATTTATATTTATATTGACATGTATTTTGCTTTGTGTTACCTTAAATACACAAAACAAAACTTATCCAGTTCAATTTACTCGGTTTACAAAGCAAAACCTACATGAAAAAAAACAAAACACAAAATATCAACTAAATAAAAGACAAAATTATTATTAGGCGGTTTAGATGTTTATGGCTTACTCGTTTTATGAACAAAAAGCGAAAGAGATAAGGTCCAGCATCATAAAATTGATATATGAGGGAAACTGTGGACATACAGGTGGTTCTCTCTCCGAGACCGATATCATGGTTGCTTTGTACTATGATGTAATGACATATCGAGTTGAAGAACCAGACTGGCCCCTCCGCGACCGATTCGTGTTGAGCAAAGGACATTCGGTTGAGTGCTTATACTGCATTTTAGCAGACATCGGATTCATCTCCAAAGAAGAATTGCAAACGTATGGGAAGTTTGGCACACGCTTAATCGGGCACCCAAACAACAAGATAAATGGAATTGAAGTTAACTCAGGTGCACTAGGGCACGGTTTACCGGTTGCTGTTGGAATGGCATTTGCACTAAAGAAAGACAATCTTGCTTCTCGGGTGTTTACCTTACTTGGAGATGGCGAGTTGGCGGAAGGATCGAATTGGGAAGCGGCGATGGCTGCAGCAAATTACAAACTCGATAATTTATATGTCATTGTTGACAGAAATCGTCTACAGATCAGCGGCAATACGGAAGATGTTATGAAACTAGAGCCTCTAGCAGACAAATGGCGCAGTTTCGGATTTGAAGTTAAGGAGATCGATGGACACAATTTTAAAGAGATTATTCAAGCGACTGTTCCGGCAAACAATCTTAAACCTCACGTCATAATAGCGAACACTGTCAAGGGTAAGGGCGTTGATTTCATGGAGAATCAAGCGAAGTGGCATCATGGTGTTCCGACGGACGAAGAGCTGGTGAAAGCCATCGAGTGTTTGAAGGAAGGGAACGCGCATGAGTAATAAAATTGCGAATAGACAAGCAATTTGCGACACTCTCATCGAGCTGGCAGAGACAGATAAAACAATCATGGTGCTTTGCAGCGACTCGAGAGGTTCTGCGAGCATGAAACCGTTTGCTGATCGTTATCCAAATCAATTTGTTGAAACAGGTATTGCAGAACAGAACATCGTAGGAATTGCAGCAGGCCTCGCATCATGCGGAAAGAAACCAATTGTCGCTTCACCCGCTGCATTCTTAAGTGCTCGTGCTGCAGAACAGGTGAAAGTTGACGTCGCTTACTCCCATATGAATGTCGTTCTGCTTGGAATCAGCGGTGGTATCAGCTATGGCGCACTGGGCATGTCTCATCACTCTCTTCAGGACATTGCACTTATGCGGGCGATTCCCGGTATAGATGTGATTCTACCATGCGATCGATTTGAATCTCGTAATGTAATTCGTGATTTGATGAATAACCCAAGACCGGCATATGTAAGAATCGGAAGAAACGCAGTTGCCGATGTTTTTAGCGAACAAAAGCAAGAATATGAAGCAGGTAAAGCTACAAAATTGCATGCCGGAATGGATGCGGCGATTATAGCAACTGGGGAGACGGTCAGATTTGCTTTGAATGCTGCACTTGAGCTTGAGCAAGAAGGAATCAGCGTTCTTGTCTTCGATATGCACACGCTGAAACCTTTTGATGCGGAAGCAATATTAGAGGCGAGTAAAACGGGATTCATCGTCACAATGGAAGAGCACAGCGTGTTTGGCGGATTAGGAGCTGCGGTAGCACAAGAGGTTTGCAAGAAGAATCCCTGTCAAGTACATTGTCTAGCGATTCCAGATGAACCTGCCATCGCGGGAGATTCTAACGAGGTTTTTGAGTATTACGGAATCTCGGCAAAACATGTTATTCAATTGATTCGTGAGCGATCAATTAAGATTCCCCAAAGGGGATAATAAAAAAGGAGGAACTAACATGAAGAAACTTAGCAAGGCATCTCTCATTCTGCTTGCTGTGCTGGTTCTGGCGTCGATCTTTACCGGCTGCGCCAAGACTGCTCCGGCAGCAACGACCGAACCCGCTGCGGAAGCAGCAGCGCCCGCCGCGACGGAAGCTCCTGCTGCACCTGCCGAGACGGCGAAGAAGACGATTGCGATCATCACGCCGGCGCATGACAACCCCTTCTTCAAAACGGTTGCAGATTACGGCACCAAAGTCGCCACGGATCTGGGCTATGAAGTTGTTGTGATGGTACACGATGATGACCCGGCCCTCCAGGCTGAACATTTTGACACAGCGATCTCGCTGGGCGTTGCCGCTATCATTTGCGATAACGCTGGTGCGGATGCAACCATTGCACCGGTGCAGAAAGCACTCGATGCTGGTATTCCGACATTCCTCGTCGACCGCGAAATCAACCAGAGCGGCGTAGCAAAGGCGCAGATCGTCGCCAATAACCTTCAGGGCGCGCAGGCTGTTGCTGAAGAGTTTGTTCTGCAGATGGGTGAAACCGGTATGTACCTTGAACTGCTCGGTAGAGAAACCGACACGAACGCGGGCGTTCGCTCCAAGGGCTTCCACGATGTGATCGATCAGTATGCTGATATGACACTACTTGAAGCGCAGACCGCAAACTGGAGCCAGACCGAAGCGCAGACCGTTGTTGATACGCTCATCCAGAAGTATGGCGCAGACATCAAGGGCGTCATTTGCGGCAATGACACGATGGCAATGGGCGCTATGGCAGCTCTCAAGAATGCTGGCATGGGCGACGTGATCGTTTGCGGCTTTGATGGAAGCAACGATGTTCGCGATTCTATCCTTGCTGGCGAAATCAAGGCAACCGGCCTGCAGCAGATCGCGTACATCACGCAGCTTGCAATCGAACAGGCGGATAAGTTCATCAAAACCGGCGAAGCTCCTGCTGAAGAGAAACAGCTTGTTGACTGTTTGTTGATCAATGCAGCCAATGCTGCGAACCTGGACAACTTCGTATATACTGCTAAATAAGAACCAAGTAATCGACACTGCTGCTTTATGCTCTATGCGTAAAGCAGCAGTGTCTAAGAGAACATGAACGAAACCATAAGGAAGGTATGCACAATGAAGACGCGCGTTCTTGCGGTAGCCGCTTTTATACTTGCAATCGGTCTTTTTTGCACTGGATGTAATCTGATCACAATCGTTCCGCTTGATATGAATGCTACGGAGCAGACATTCTATCAGGAAGTAGTTGACTCTGACTTTGATGCAGATGTATATGCTTCTGAACAGTGGGCGGCGATTATAGATTTTGCTAGCAAGAATAGCAACCCGATCGATGATGTGATGGCGCTCTTTCAAAGTGATCCGGATGCATGCGGCGAAAAGTATGGCACAAGACCGGATGCAAATTCCCTATGGCAATATATCACGAATGGAGATGCGGTGGTTTTATTGGTCAACCGCAAGTCTCAGGCGGGACTGTTGGAACTCGACCTTCCTCCATTTGACGGAGTGGCTGATTGTTACTTGCAGATCGGTCCAGTCATCAAAGGACAGGCAATTCGCGACTCCATGCCATTCATCAGCTTTAAAGATTTTGTCAATCAACTTCAATTTGGCGACGTGGCAAAGGCGCTCAATACGTACGCATTTAACAACGTGATTCAGGTAATCGACATTGATAGCTTGCAAGGCAAGGCGATTCGTTTTACCGGAGCATTTACCGCAGAACCCGGGAAGAATGCTTTAATTGTACCTATCCTTCTTTCTGTGAACGAGGGGTGAGAGCAATGAATGAAAAGAAACCAGACTACATCGAAGATGTAGTAATGGAAGCTCGCAACATAACGAAGATTTACCCCGGTACCATTGCATTGGATGGGGTTGATTTTAAACTCTACAGAGGGAAAGTGAATGTCCTAATTGGGCAAAATGGTGCCGGCAAATCCACTTTGATGCGAATTTTGGCCGGAATCGAGCAGCCTAGTGAAGGCGTAATATATCTCAATGGCGAAGAAGTCAAACTTAATGGACCGAAGGAAGCTGCGGAAAAGGGGATAGGGATCATTCATCAGGAGTTGAACCTCTTTCCGTTGTTAACAGTCGCCCAGAACATTTTCATGGGACAAGAGGATGCTAAGCTTGGCGGTCTGTCTATCAATCAAAAAGAGAATAACAAGAAAGCATCAGAAATCCTGAAGCGCTTGGAACATTATATCAATCCGAAAACACAGGTTGCGGAACTCAGAATGGGTCAGCAGCAGATAGTCGAGATTGCAAAAACGTTACTTCAGCAAAATATCAAAGTGCTCATCATGGATGAACCAACATCGTCTCTGAGCAGAGCAGAAGTTGAAATTCTCTTCAAACTGATTGGCGAGTTGAAGGAGCAAGGAATTACGATCGTGTATATTTCTCACCGTATGGAAGAGATTCTTCAGGTGGGCGACTATATCACTGCTCTTCGCGATGGACGAAAGGTAGCAGAAGATTGGGTTCGAAACATTGATATATCCTGGATGGTTCGGGCAATGGTCGGCAAATCGCAGGAGGGTATACGAATTGAGAAAACAGACAAGTTAATCGGGGAAGAAGTGCTTCGTGTAGAACATCTAAGCCTTCCATCCGAGGCAGGCGGATATATCTTAGATGACGTTTCGTTTTCGCTTAAGCGTGGCGAAATTTTGGGAATTTATGGATTGCTTGGCGCAGGAAGAACGGAACTTCTGGAATGCCTGATGGGCGTACGGTCAGAGGTTCAGGGCGACATCTATATCAAACAGTCGAAAACCCGATTTGAAAGGATCAGCCAACAGATTAAAAAGGGATTGTTCTTAATTCCGGAGGATCGTAAGGATACTGGCCTGATTCATTCGCTCAGCGTAGGAAAGAATCTGACCATAGCGAGCTTAAGGAAGTTTGCGTCTGTTGGTCACTTGAGCAAAAAGAAAGAATCTGCAGCGGCTGATCAAACGATAAAAGAACTGAGCATCAAGGTCGTGGATAAAGGGTTACCGATTTACTCCCTTAGTGGCGGTAATCAGCAAAAGGTTGTAATCGGGAAAGGCGTTCTGACGAATCCAAGTATTCTTCTGTTGGATGAGCCGACTCGCGGTATTGATGTAGGCGCAAAAGAAGAAGTATTTAAACTGGTTTATGAGATCTCTCACAAAGGCTGCGGCATTATCTTAGTTGCTTCTGAGTTGGGCGAAATCACACGAATCTCGGACAGAATTATTGTACTGTCAGGCGGCAAAATTACAGGGGAATTTTCTTGTGAAAATTGCTGCGACGAGACCCTGGTAAAGGCCAGCGAGGCAAACCTGAAATCTCAGAGCGCATGTTAAGGAGACTAGTATGGAATTGAAGAAACTATCGAATAAGAACAAGGAATTCAGCATTCTGCTGCTGAAAGCACGCACCTTTATTGTTTTAATCCTTTTAATTGGCGTATTCGCGTTCCTGGAACCAAAGTTCTTCTCCTGGAATAGTATTATTAGCGTCAGCAAACATGTTGCGCGATATGCGATTCTTGCGATTGGTATGACGTTTGTTATCGTGAGCGGCGGAATTGACTTATCCGTAGGTTCGGTTGCAGGACTAAGCGGTATGATCGCTGGCATGCTGATTAAAAATGGCATAGTTCTGCGTGCTCAGGGCGTGGTTGTTTACATGAATATCGTGCTAGTCGTCATTATCGCGGTTTTCATTGGTGCATTGATCGGGCTGGTCAACGGTCTCGCCGTAAGCAAACTGAAAGTGCCTGCATTTATCGTAACGCTTGGCACAGCGAATATTGCGCGCGGTTGTGCGCTGTTGAGTAATGCGGGTGCGACTTTCCCGAGCTTAATCGGCAAAGCGGAGTACCACAATACAGGGTTCCCGTTCTTGGGATCAGGCGATATTCTTGGAATCCCGGTGATAATCTGGACGATGGTCGTGCTTTCCATAATAAGTGCGTATGTATTTACAAAAACGCCGCTTGGATGGCATGTTTACGCAACTGGCGGCAATGAGAAGGCTGCCAAGCTCTCGGGTATTAACACCGACAACACGAAACTCTTTGTCTTCATCTTCTCGGCAGCATGTGCCGCATTGACCGGCGTTTTTGCTGCGGCGGAGTTGGAAGCTGCTCATCCCGCGACCGGAGACGGATGGGAGATGAACGCGATTGCTGCCGCGGTACTTGGCGGAACCTCGATGATGGGCGGTATGGGTAATATCGGCGGAACGATCATCGGCGCTTTCGTTATTGGTGTTCTGACGGATGGCATGGTCATGATGGGAATCTCTTCCTTCTGGCAACAGATCATCAAGGGCATCGTAATCATTGCCGCCGTTGTCCTGGATCAGTCACAGCGCGATCTTCAGCGGAAAGTTGCACTCACTCGGAAAGATGGATAAAGGTTAATAAAGTTAGGGGATAGTTATGAAGAAAAGCGTTGTGAGAATTGGCATTGCGCCAACACGGAGAAACATCTTTAGTAAAAAAGAGGCTCTTCGCTTAAAGAGCGATCTGTATAAAAAGCTCCGTGAACTGGAAGTGGACTTTGTTGACATTGAAGATCTTAATGAAGAAGGCTTGCTCATCGGCGATGAGATGGTCGATAAAGTCGTCGAGAAGTTCCGTCGTGAAAAAGTGGACGGTCTGTTTTTCCCACATCTGAATTTCGGGACGGAAGATCTGGTGTGCAAAGTAGCACAGAAGCTCAATGTTCCTGTTCTGATTTGGGGTCCTAGAGACGGTGATCCGACCAAAGAGGGTTACCGCCTGACCGACTCGCAGTGCGGACTGTTTGCTACGGGTAAAGTGTTGAGAAGATTTCGTATTCCGTTTAATTACATGACAAACTGCCATATGAGTGACGTTGCTTTCCGAAGAGGGATTCGCGTCTTTCAAAGTGTCGTAAACGTCGTAAAGACCTTCCGCAATACTCGTATTTTGCAGATTTCTACACGCCCCGCTGATTTCTGGACCATGATGTGCAACGAAGGCGAATTGCTTGAGAAGTTTGGCATTCAGATTTTTCCGATCTCGCTGCCGGATCTTTCTGCGCGTGTAAAAAAGGTAAAAGCACAGGAAAATGAGCAGATGCAAGAAGTGCTCGCCTATGTTTGCGGGAACATGCGGGTAGAGATGAGCGATGATAAGCTGAAAACGGTGGCAGCTCTCAAGGTTGCTATGCAGCAGATTGCGCAAGAGCACGACTGTAATGCAATCGCGATACAATGTTGGAATGCGCTGCAAGACGAAATTGGTATTATGCCCTGCGCCGCAAACGGCCTGTTGACAGATGAAGGTATCCCTGTTGTCTGTGAAACGGATATTCACGGCGCGATTACGGCGGTGATGGTACAGGCGGCGGCGCTGGGAGAAGAACCGACCTTCTTTGCGGATTGGACGATCCGCAGTACGACGAATGATAATGCCGAATTACTTCAGCACTGCGGAAATTTCCCACCGTCGCTAGCTAGGGGTGAAAGAAAAATCGGTACTCCTTTTGTGTTTGCCTCCCAATGTCCCGGTGCCGTTTCGCAGGAATTGAAGCGTGGAGACATCTCAATCGCGCGATTTGACGGAGATAACGGTCACTATTCGATGCTGGTGGGTAAAGCGAAAGTGATTGACGGCCCTTATAACGCCGTTTCCTACGGCTGGATTGAGGTAAAGAACTGGCCTCTGCTTGAAAGAAAAATCGTTGAAGGTCCATACGTACATCACTGTGTAGGTATTTATCAAGATATCTTGCCGGTGTTTTATGAAGCGAGCCGTTATCTTGGTTTTACGATGGACTTTTACGATGACACAACAGAAAGCGAAGTGCTTAACTGGTTGATGGGTGGTTGATATGGCGCACTATATCATTTCGATCGACCAGAGTACGGCGGCGACGAAAGCGATCCTCTTCAATGATCGTTGCAAACGCGTTCATCGTGTGGATTTGCCTCATCGGCAAATCCACCTCAAACCGGATTGGGTTGAGCATGATCCGGAGGAGATCTTCGAGAACGTTCTGAAAGTAATTCAAGCAACACTTTCCGACACGGGCGTTTTGCCGGAAGAAATAGCAGCGCTTTCGATAACAAACCAGCGTGAAACAACCTTGTTATGGGATGCCGCTGGGCATCCTATTGCAAATGCGATTGTTTGGCAGTGTTCGCGCGCCAAAGACATCACAGATTTACCGGAAGTTCAGTCGAACAAGACATATATTGAGCACGCGACCGGACTTACATTATCACCCTATTTTTCTGCCGCGAAGGCGCGGTGGATTTTCGATCGAAGTGAAGAAAAACGGAATCTGTTCTTTGGAACGATCGATAGTTGGTTGATCTACAAATTGACTGGAAAACATTGCACGGATTATTCAAACGCATCCAGAACTCAGCTGTTTAACATTCATTCGCTTGAATGGGATAGAGAAATAATGCGTATTTTCGGACTAGAGCAAATTTCTATGCCAACTGTACTGGCGGCAGATGCCATCTTTGGGTATACAACGGCGAATGGAATTTTCAACACACCAATACCGATTACTGGGGTTATTGGAGATTCGCAGGCGGCATTGTTTGGGCAAGGGTGTTTGCTGCCGGGTACGGGCAAGGTGACATTCGGCACAGGTAGCTCCGTTGTATTGAACATTGGCGAGATTCCGAAGCAGTCAGAATCAGGACTTGCAACATCCATTGCATGGAAACTTCATGAGAAAGTGAACTACGTTTTTGAAGGAAATATCAATTGCAGTGGTGATACGATTCGCTGGCTAGTCGATGAGCTTGGGATTCTTCCGAGCGCGAAGTTGTCAGCGGAATATGCGCAGAAAGTTCCATCGACTGATGGGATTTATATCGTTCCTGCTTTTGTTGGGCTTGGTGCGCCATACTGGGATAGCGATGCCCGTGCTTTGATATCAGGCTTATTCAGAAGCGCAAACAAGTATCATATTGTTCGAGCTGCCGTTGAATCGATGGCTTATCAGGTAAAAGATATTTTGGAAGTTATGCTCCGGGAGTCCGGTATGCTGCATAGTGAAATCAATGCGGATGGTGGGCCGTCGAGAGATGTTTTCTTAATGCAGTTTCTAGCAGATATTCTCGGCACCGAAGTGGTCTGTAAAGAGGTGGAAGAACTATCAGCATTGGGCGTCGCTTCTATTGCGCTGGACAAACTAGAACTACGGGCCAATTTGAAATTCAAAGATGCAGATCGGGATGAAGTGAAACGATATCGGCGGACGATGTCTGAAAAAGATGTATCGCGCTTGTATAATGGTTGGCGGGCAGCAATAGATTTGTGCTTGTGTAAGCAGAAAATTGCATCGGAGGATTTATGCTAAAAGGAATATCACCCGCATTATGTCCTGCATTATTGAAAACCATTGCTGAGATGGGGCATGGCGATGAGATCGTCATCGGGGATTGTAATTTCCCGGCGACTAGCCTTGGGAAAAGAGTAATCCGAGCGGACGGCGTTTCCGCGACGGACTTGCTTGATGGGATCTTGAGGCTTTTTCCGCTGGATCACTTTGTCGAAGAACCCGTCATGTTGATGCAGGTGGTACCTGGTACGTTTGATGGTGATCCGCCGATCTGGGATAGGTTTCGCTCGATTATTCAAGCGAACGAGGGAGAAATCAACATTCGCTTTCTTGAACGTTATGAGTTCTATATGAAAGCATCTCAAGCATTTGCAACGATTCAGTCGAGTGAACAGGCTTTGTATGCATGTATCATATTAAAAAAGGGTGTCTTACTTGAGATTTCCCCCAAATAGTAGTCCAGGTTGGATGAGAAAAAATCGATGTTCAGACGGCCTCAGAGCCCGATTTCCGGGCAAATTCGGCCGGTGTCAGGTATGTTAGTGCGCTGTGCGGACGGAACTAGTTATAGTTCAGACAACCGCGATTTATATTATTGAAGCTGAGCTACTCGTTGGAATTCTTCTTCATGAGCCGCGCATAGGATATGGCGTCATGGCCGTATCGGGAACGGATCTTGTCCATCGCCTGATCCAGCTTCGCGCTTTTCAGGTGTTCTTCGGTTGTATCATCGATCAAGGCCATCTGCTCAGCGCAACAGTCGGTCAGATTGGTCCCTGTGACCGACAGAAGTCGTACCGGAGCTGTCATCGTCCAGTTTTTTTCCGTTAAGGCAACCGCTGCATCATAAATCTCTTTCGTGACATTCGTTGGTGCAGAGAGCTTTTGCTGTCGGGATATCGTTTTGAAATATGGGTCCCTTATCTGGATCTGTACCGTTGAACAATAGAGGCCATGCTTTCGCAGCCGCGATCCGACCTGATCACACAACGAAAGCAGACCAGCACAGATATCCCGCCGGCTAGCAAGGTCGCGTGGGAAGGTCATACTATTACCGACACTCTTGGGCGGACCGAGATCCTCGCGGCTCCTGACCGGGCTGTTGTCCAGCCCCATGGCATATTCCCAGATCGTCTCGCCACTGCGACCCAGGAGCGCTTTCATCTGTTCTCGACCCGCCGCGGCGATATGTCCAATGGTATCGATCCCCATGCCGCTTAACCGGTCAGCAGCAACGCTTCCGACAAACAGCATATCCCGCGCAGGAAGCGGCCAGAGGATCTTCTGGTAGTTTTCCCGCGTGATCACTGTGGTGGCATCAGGCTTTTTATAGTCACTCCCCAACTTGGCAAAGATCTTATTGAATGAAACTCCGACTGAGATGGTTATACCGATTTCAGTCTTAATACGTCGCCTAAGCTCATCTGCGATCTCTTCCCCTGTGCCGAATTTATGGATTGTACCCGTCACGTCGAGCCATGATTCATCGATACTGAACGGTTCCACCAGATCTGTATATTGCTCATAGATATGATTGATTTTCTCGGAATATTCCTCATACAGGTGATGATGGGACGCAACCAGCACAAGTTCGGGACATTTCTTTTTCGCCTGCCAAATGGTCTCCGCTGTCTTGATTCCGTAGCTTTTCGCGAGTTCATTCTTTGCAAGGATAATGCCATGTCTGCTTTCCGGGTCACCGCAGACAGCCATAGGCACGCTTTTCAGCTCCGGCCGACTGATCGACTCGACCGAAGCGAAATAGGAATTACAATCGCAATGTAGAATCGTTCGATCCATCATCAGGCTCCGTTATGCGAATAGTATGGTTGACGCGTTCCAGATGAAGCTGATTCCGAAGCCGACAAGAACAAGAGCCAGGATACTAACAATAATCATGTAAGCCTTATCGTTCAGCAATTTACGAGTCCGGCTCGCTAAAAAGGATATGAATATATACCATGAGAAGTCTGCCAGGATATGACCCGCGAAGAAAACCGCTACGCCGATCAAACCATATGCATTGTAAGCGGTCAGCATCAGACCGAGACCAATCACGGTCCACCAAATAATGAAGTAGGGGTTCATCGCACTGATCACAATGCCATTGACAACCAGACCGCCAGACTTCGCCTTCCCATTCTCCTGCGTGTCCAACCTGGCTTTCCCTGTGATCACGTCTTTGATCATAAGGGTACCAAAGAAGATGAGCAGTATACCTCCAGCTGATCCAATGACGATCTGTGCTGTATTTGTGGATAGGAATTTCCCCAACCCCAAAAACAGCAGGGCAATCGTAGCTATTTCCATCAGGGCATGGCCGGCGATGAGAAGAAAGCCGGAACGGATACCAACGCGCATACTCTGGTTGATGTTGTATGTCAGCAATGGTCCCGGCATAACAGCCCCGGAATATGCGATCAGCAGCGATTGAAAAAATGTTCCGATCAAAGCAATTGTTCCTTAAAAAGTTGATTAATATTATAACCTATTGAGGGAAAAAAGGAGCTAATTCGCACAATCGAGCAAACACACGTATCATGGATTAATCATGCCTATATTTTCTCATAATAATATCGATCGATTGTTGCGTAGGCGCCAGATCTTTCTCATAGATTTCAGAAAATATCCGCGGAAGCTTTTTTAGACGGAAGTTCATGTCATTAAGATTCAAGGATGACAGATCCAGTTCCGTTACACCAAGCCATTCACAATAGCTGCGATAAGCCTTCCCGGACTTCTTTATAAATGCGGCGGCAATGTTCTCCAAGCCCGGCACACCGCCGCAGTCTTCAACGATTCCAAATCCCTCGCCTTGCAATACGCGCGGGAATTTCGATTTTGGTGTTTCCGCGTCGATCGATATTTTGAACAGTAATATTTCAATCTGCCAGTTATCCCCAAAATCATATGTGAGGTACAACCGTTCGCCTACATGATCGATGGTGTTTCTAAGCAGCGCTTTTGTCGCATCCGCGGAATCGGGAGAGTGATACGAGCGATCGTTATGCAGCTCGAATTTTAGGTTTTTGTATACCGGGTTTTCATCAAAGAATGCTTTGACAAGTTTATCCAGGTCTTCTTTGGAATAATTCTTCGCCATTTGGATACGGTAATTCTCATTGAATGGCACATCGAAAGAAAACAGGTGGCTGGCATGCATCTCAAACAGGGTCATCAGAATATAGCCGAGTCGCGCAATGGAGACATCGCTGACGACTTCGAATCGGCGCCATATTTTAGGAGTGTAATCCTTCAGTTCAGCGTAGAGCTGATAGATTTCGATTGCAGCCATCTTTGCCTCCACAACCATTCGCGACCATTATATCAAACACGATCATTACAAACAACGAATGCAGGTAGAGGATGTGTTTGCACTCAGAATGCGAACGAATGTACGTTGACAAAGCATTTCGGGCAGGAGTATAATGCCTGTACAAGACAAAACTGCAACGGGGAACTGATGAGTTTTTCGCGCAATAAACTGATTCTCCGTAACATCACACAAGCGGCAATTCGACTGCCGAACAGATAACAGCAAGAAGAAACTTAACAACATCTGAAAAAAGCCATGCGTTCAGATGGTGTGTTTTGTTTACCCTCTATGCGAGCCGGAAAGGAGGAAAAGGACTTGGACCGATCGATCCTGCATGTGGATATGAACGCCTGCTATGCCAGCATCGAATGCCTGCATAATCCGTCAATAAGAGATAAACCGGTCGCAGTGGGCGGAGATGCAGAAGCGCGGCACGGGATCATATTGGCTAAGAACCAGATCGCCAAGAAATTCGGTGTAAAGACTGGCGAAGCGTTGTGGCAGGCAAAGCAGAAGTGCCCGAATCTCGTGATCATCAAGCCTCACTATGACCGTTATCTTCGGTTCTCTGCACTAGCACGGGAGATCTATAACAGCTATACCGATCAGGTGGAATCGTTCGGCCTTGACGAGTGCTGGCTGGATGTCTCGGGCAGTGTACATATTTTTGGTGATTCCACAATGATTGCCGAAGAGATCAGGGAGCGGGTGAAGCGCGAACTCGGCATCACCGTCTCGGTTGGGGTCTCATACAATAAGGTTTTTGCGAAGCTTGGATCAGACATGAAGAAGCCGGATGCAGTCACGATCCTGACACGGAACAACTACCGTGACAAGGTCTGGCCGCTGCCGGCATCCGATCTGCTGTATGTGGGCCGCGCAACAACACGGAAGTTGTACAACCATGGCATCGAAACGATCGGCCAGCTCGCGAATACGGATCCGGATCTGCTGCATGCATGGTTTGGCAAGGTTGGCATGATCCTCTACTGGTTCGCCAACGGCCGAGATGATTCCCCTGTCATGCAGGTCGGGGACGAGACAATCATTAAGTCGATTGGCAATAGCACGACTACGCCGCGCGACCTCATGAATGAACTCGACGCTAAGATCGTGTTTTACATGCTCGCTGAAAGCGTCGCGGAACGAATGCGCGATCATGGATTCCTGGCAAAGACAGTGCAGATCAGCGTTCGGGATAATGGATTATTCTGGTTTCAACGACAAATGAAGGTGAAAGAACCGACCTGCCTTGCCAGCGAACTCTGTGATACAGCGATGGAACTGCTGCGCAAGAGCTATCGCTGGCAGAACCCGCTACGGAGCATCGGCATTCGCGGCTGTGACCTAATTCCGGCAACGACGCCCAAACAACTGAAGCTCTTTGAGGATGAGGCGGAACGGGAGAAGCTGGAACAGCTGGAGCGCACGGTGGACGATATTCGGCGACGATTCGGTCATTACTCAATCTACCGTGCGGTCGTTGAGTTTGATCCTACACTGAAACATATCAATCCGAAGGAGGATCACACAATCCATCCCATCGGCTATTTTAAAGCCAAGTGAGGTCATAAATGAAGAATGAAGTAAAAAAAGAGTATGTATCGATCCTTGCCCAGATCCATCTAGACGGCTCTATCCAACCGCTCGGAATTCTGCTGGAGGATGGCCGGAAATACTCGATCGACGAAGTTAAGGATAAATGCCGTGCAGCCAGTTTGAGAGCAGGTGGATGCGGAATCCGATACACCATTCGGATCGGTGCGCGGGACACATACCTGTTTGATGAAGATGGCAGATGGTTCGTAGAACTCCGTGTGAGTTAAAGCGGCCGATATCGTTAAATACAGCTCTGATTATCAGAAATCCGCAACGGCTGCGGATTTTTCATTTTTGGGATTCTCGTTTGGGGACAAGTAAAAATCGATTGAAAAAAGGTACGAAACATGAATTCTCGGCATACCTTTACGATTGTCAATTCACAAGAAACATTAAATGTATATACAGGACTGAAAGAAGCCTTTATAATCTTCCGTAGCAGTTTTGGAGGACAAAATTTTGAGGTCGCAGATGAGGAATGATAAATGCGAAATTGCCAGGGCTTCATAAACAAACGAAAAGAGATCTCAAATCATTTATTTTCAAAAAACAGACAATTTCTTTCCGGTTTTGGGAAGTTGAGTAGTCTTAGTTATACAGGGGGAGAAAAAACCGATCAACAAAGATTAAATTCTGAACACGAATTGGGGATCAACTTCTTGCCAAGAAAACCGAACGAATTATGGAAGTTAATTGCAAATGACAGACTGGATTCAAATTGACAAAATTTGCAGAGGAATATGCATATTCGACAAAAAGAAGAACGCGTGTTGTCAACGAAAATAATATATTTTTCAAAACTGGCAAAAACGTTGCCGGAATTGCCAAGTCAAAACGTTCTATTTAGGTAGGGGGAGAAGAAGGCAAAATATACGCTGTCCCCAAAAGTCGAATCAGGAGGTTTCTAATTTGAAGACCGAGTATGAAAAAGCAGTGGCATGTGAGATGTTTGACGCTTACTGCAAACAGGTTTTGCGTAACGCTCTGGTGGACTATTTACGCAAAAAGAATTATCTCAGCGAACACGAAATTCCAACGGGAAACATGGATTCGTATATCGATATTGAAAACGGCTTTAATGAACGATCATGGGAGACCGTACTATATATAAATTTTGAAGGAGAATCTTTCCCCATAGAAAACGAAACCTTGCATAAAGCGCTGAGCACTTTATCGGAACGGCATATTGGCGTACTGCTGCTGAAATACTGGCATAGGTTGAACGATTCGCAAATTGCCTCTCATTTTCACATCAGCGAAAGAACCGTTCGAAACTGGAGAAAAAGCGCAATCGCGCGAGTCCAGAAATGGTATCAGGATAATCACGTCGTACTGGATTATCCTTCACGACAAGATTGAAAGGGGTCGCCAATGTGGCGGCGGTGATTTAATGGAGGAGGCGGTGATGGTACGAAAACTCAAAAAATATACGTCGACTCCGTTCAAAGCGAAAGACTCCGTGTACGATAAACAGGCGGCGGATAACGCCGTCGCTTTTATTGAGTGTCTTTCACATACCAAAGGAACTTGGGCGGGTAAGCCGTTTTTGTTGATCGACTGGCAGGAGCGTATCATTCGCGATGTATTCGGGATCATGAAGCCGAACGGATACCGCCAGTTCAATACAGCGTATATCGAAATACCAAAGAAGAATGGTAAATCAGAGCTCGCAGCGGCAATCGCTCTGCTTTTAACCTGCGGTGACCATGAAGAGCGCGCCGAAGTGTATGGATGCGCCGCTGACCGACAGCAGGCGTCGATTGTATTCGAAGTAGCCAAGGACATGGTCACCATGTGCCCGGCGCTGACGAAGCGGGTCAAGATCCTCGCGTCACAGAAGAGATTGGTGTATCTGCCGACCGGAAGCTACTACCAGGTGTTGAGCGCCGACGTTGCGAGCAAACATGGATTCAATACGCATGGCGTCATCTTTGACGAACTGCATACACAGCCGAACCGAAAGCTGTTTGACGTCATGACCAAGGGCAGCGGAGACGCGCGCATGCAGCCGCTGTATTTCTTAATTACCACGGCGGGAGACAACACCAACTCCATCTGCTGGGAAGTGCATTCAAAAGCCAAGGATATCCTCGACGGCAGGAAAACGGACCCGACGTTCTATCCTGTGATCTATGGTACGGAAGAGAACGATTCCTGGACCGACCCGAAAGTATGGAAGAAAGCGAACCCGTCGCTCGGGATCACGGTCGGAATCGACAAGGTCAAAGCGGCTTGTGAAAGTGCGCAGCAGAACCCTGCGGAGGAGAATGCGTTTCGCCAGCTGCGTCTGAACCAGTGGGTCAAACAGGCGATTCGGTGGATGCCGATGGACGTGTGGGATAAATGCGCGTTTCCGGTCGATCCCGAAGAACTGACCGGACGCATCTGTTACGGTGGTCTCGACCTCTCCTCCAGCACGGATATCACTGCGTTTGTTCTGGTATTCCCGCCGCAGGATGAAACGGACAAATATATGATCCTCCCGTTCTTCTGGATCCCCGAGGATAATATCGACCTGCGCGTACGGCGCGATCATGTGAACTACGACCTCTGGGAGAAGCGAGGATTTCTTCTGACGACCGAGGGAAACGTGGTTCACTATGGGTTCATTGAGGCGTTCATCGAACAGCTCGGGTTGAAATACAACATCCGCGAGATCGCATTCGACCGCTGGGGCGCGGTGCAGATGGTGCAGAATCTTGAGGGGATGGGTTTCACGGTCGTACCGTTCGGTCAGGGGTTCAAAGACATGTCGGCGCCGACGAAGGAGCTTATGAAGCTGACGCTGGAACAGAAGCTCGCGCACGGTGGTCAGCCGGTGCTGCGCTGGATGATGGATAACATCTACATCCGTACCGACCCGGCGGGGAACATCAAGCCGGACAAAGAAAAAAGCACCGAGAAGATCGACGGTGCTGTGGCAACGATTATGGCGCTGGATCGGGCGCTTAGGAATGGTGGAAATCAAGGCGAAAGCGTATATGACGGCCGCGGGCTACTGGTCCTGGAATAAGTGTTATTTCAAAATCGAACGCGAAACTCAAATAAGGAAACAGAAAGCGAAGTGTTATTTCAGTTTCGTCATATAGCAGTTAGCATCAGTGCGGCGAGTATAAAATACGAACGGAGCCGTTTAAGGCTCCGTTGGATCATATTCCAATAATGTCTGCCACTCCCTGCGCTTATATAAAACCCGGAGTATATGTACGGTCTTGTTGCCTTCTTGCGCCGAGTAGAAAATGATGTAGTTGCCGACGAACAATCGCCGCACACCAAGAGCTGTGTAGGGCTCTTCCTTGAGTAAACGCTGCCGGAATGGAAGCTGTTGCAAGGTACCGATCGCTTCTTGAAAAGAGAGCAGCAGCCTCGCAGCGGCTTCGGGCTCGTGCAACACATCGGCAATGTAGCCGAAGATCTGATTCAGATCCTGCTCGGCTGCTTCAACGATTTTTATTTCATACTTTTCCAAGGCCGTACTTCCTCTCGATATCGGAAAATACGTCTTCGGCTTTGCGGCTCTTCCCGGCATCCGCATCGGCAAGTCCGGCGTCCAGCATGCGATAAAGCTCGTGCTTGCCGCTGAGCCGCTCATACTCGGCATTGGACATCACGACAAGGTCGCCCGCGCCGTTTTTCGTGATGAACACCGGCTCCTGGTGTTTGTTGCAAAATTCGGAAATTTCGCCATATCGGTTGCGCAAATCGGAACTGGGACGGATCACAGCCATTGCGATCACCTCCTGCTTTTAATATGCATATTTTATCAATATAACGATACAAAGTCAAACATGCAGAATAAAGGATAAGTAATATAAAAGATGCATCCATGAAGGATGCATCTTTGGGAACTCATCTGTTGCTTCTGTAACAATCGCTGCACATGACCGGGCGATCATCCCGAGGCTGAAATGGAACCTGACAGGGTTTCCCGCATTCCGCGCATACCGCATCGTACATTTGACGGGGGGCTCTGTCACGGTAGCCGCCGTCGCGGGAACCGCCTCTGGAATTACCTTTACGTGCGTCTCGACATGATTTGCAACGCTGTGGTTCGTTCGTAAAGCCTTTTTCGGCGAAGAATTCTTGCTCGTTGGCAGTAAAGGTGAAGTCTTGTCCGCAATCTTTGCAGACGATGGTTTTGTCGTTGTACATCAAATACCTCGTTTTAAATATTGCATAGTGTAAAAATGCACCACGCAAGTGCCACTGTATCGCATATTTTCTAGTATGTCAATCAAATGATTCGTGGAGGAAACGCATGAATCCAATTAAAGCTTTTTTCCATTCCCGCGACAAGCCGAAGAACTACCTGAGTAGCAGCTTTTACAGCTTTTTCTTTGGCAGCACATCGAGCGGGAAACCGGTGAACGAAACGACCGCCATGCAGATGACGGCGGTGTACTCCTGTGTTCGAATCCTGTCGGAAGCCGTCGCTGGCTTGCCGCTGAACATCTATCGGTACAACGACAGCGGCGGGAAAGAGAAAGCATTCACGCATCCGCTGTACCGGCTCCTGCACGACGAACCAAACCCAGAGATGACGAGCTTCGCGTTTCGGGAGACGCTCATGAGCCACCTTCTGATCTGGGGCAATGCCTATGCACAGGTGATCCGAAACGCGAGAGGCGAAGTGGTGGCACTCTATCCGCTCATGCCGAATAAAATGACAGTCGACCGTGATCAAAACGGCCGGCTTTTTTATGTGTATCAGCGCGGGGCAGAGGATTCGAAAGCGCTCGGCAGTGAGAGCCGGGTCATCTTGTCGCCGCCGGACGTGCTACACATTCCCGGGCTGGGTTTCGACGGCCTGATCGGTTACAGTCCCATCGCCATGGCACGGAACGCGATCGGATTGGCGATTGCCACCGAGGAGTACGGCGCAAAGTTCTTCGCCAACGGCGCGGCGCCGTCCGGTGTGTTGGAACATCCCGGCACGCTCAAGGATCCGCAACGGATTCGGGACAGCTGGAACGCGGCACATCAGGGAAGCGAAAATTCGCATAGAATTGCCGTTCTGGAAGAGGGGCTCAAGTACACGCCCATCGGGATCTCACCGGAACAGGCGCAGTTCTTAGAGACGCGCAAGTTTCAGATCAACGAGATCGCGCGCATTTTCCGTGTCCCGCCGCATATGCTGGCTGACCTGGAGAAATCGTCGTTCAGCAACATCGAGCAGCAATCGCTCGAGTTTGTGAAATACACACTCGATCCATGGGTCGTGCGCTGGGAACAGAGCATGCGCAGGGTGCTTCTATCAGAAAGCGAGAAACCGGGGTATTTCATTAAGTTCAATGTGGACGGGCTTTTGCGCGGCGATTACGCCTCCCGTATGAGCGGGTATGCCACCGCGCGACAAAACGGCTGGATGAGCGCGAACGACATCCGCGAATTAGAAAACCTCGACCGCATCGCGCCGGAATTGGGTGGCGACCTGTACCTCATTAACGGAGCGATGATGTTGCTTGGTTCCCCGCAATCCCATACGGTTACACCGGAACCGGATCCGGCGAACAAGGAGCCGAAAAAGGGCGGTAACCGAAAAATCAGCAGACAGGAGGATACTTCTTGAAAAAACCATTCTTTTGGAATTGGGTACGCAATGAGGACGGCACCCGAACATTGACGCTGAACGGCACGATCGCCGAAGAGAGCTGGTTTGAAGACGACGTCACCCCCAGGATGTTCAGGGATGAACTGAACGCCGGAACGGGTGACGTAATCATCTGGATCAACAGTCCGGGAGGCGACTGTGTGGCAGCGAGCCAGATCTATACCATGCTCATGGATTACAAGGGACATATTACGGTGAAGATCGACGGCATTGCAGCCTCCGCCGCTTCGGTCATCGCCATGGCGGGTACCGAGGTGCTCATGGCACCGACGAGTCTGCTCATGATCCATAATCCGCTGACCATCGTGATCGGCGACAGCGAAGAGATGCAGAAAGCGATCGCCATGCTGGACGAGGTCAAGGAGAGCATCCTCAACGCGTATGAGCTCAAGACGGGACTGTCCCGCGCGAAACTGGCGCACCTCATGGACGCGGAAACGTGGATGAACGCGAACAAAGCGATCGAGCTGGGTTTCGCGGATGGCGTTCTGGAGGATGAGAAGAAACAGCCGAAACACGATGACGTTGTGTTCAGCTTTTCCCGTCGCGCGGTCACGAATTCTTTACTCAATAAACTGCAGCGGAAACAGGAAAACCAATCCTCTGTAGTTGAAGAGAAACCGCCCGATGAAATACCCGCAGAACAAACCGAACCGCGATACCCGACAGAGCCGCTTTATCAGCGGCTTTCTTTAATTTCACATTAGGAGGAAAACGAATGAATACGGTTTTACAACTGCGTGAGAACCGCGCAAAGAAATGGGACGCCGCAAAGGCGTTTCTGGACGTCAAACGCGATACGGACGGGCTGCTGTCTGCCGAAGACGCTCAGGCGTACGAAAAGATGGAAGCCGAAGTTGTTGCGCTCGGCAAAGAGGTGGAACGCCTCGAGCGCCAGGCAGCACTCGACGCCGAGCTAAACAAGCCCACGACCGACCCGCTGACCAGCAAGCCCGCGCAAGCTGCGACGGAACAGAAGACCGGCCGTGCAGCGGACGCTTACAAAAAGGCGTTCTGGAACGCGATCCGTGCCAAGAACCCGCGACCGGAGATTCTGAACTCGCTGGTCGAAGGCACCGACAGCGAGGGCGGCTATCTTGTGCCGGACGAGTTTGAGCACACGCTCGTGCAGAAGCTGACCGAAGCGAACGTACTGCGTCCGCTCTGTCATGTCATCCAGACCAGCTACGGCGATCGGAAGATCCCGGTGGTCGCGTCGAAAGGCACCGCAGACTGGGTAGATGAAGAAGGTACCTACCCGCTCTCCGACGATACGTTCGCGCAGGTGATTCTCGGTGCGTATAAGGTTGCCACCATGATCAAGGTATCGGAGGAACTGCTCTCCGATAGCGTGTTCGATATCGAAGCGTATGTATCCGAGCAGTTCGGCAAGCGCGTAGGCGACAAGGAAGAGGACGCGTTCCTCAACGGCAACGGCGTGAGCAAACCCACCGGTATCCTCAACGCCACCGGCGGCGCGGAACTCGGCGTCACCACCGCGGGCGCAACAGCGATCACGGGCGATGAACTGATCGACCTCGTGTACTCGCTCAGGGCGCCGTACCGAAAGAGCGCGGTGTTCGTGCTCAACGATACAACCGTGAAACTGCTCCGGAAACTGAAGGACGGCGAAGGCCAGTACCTCTGGCGGCCGGGCATCACGGAGAACGCACAGGATACGATCCTTGGACACAGAATCGTGACCAGTGAGTTCATGCCGGGCGTGAGCGCGGGCAATAAATCGATCGCGTTCGGCGATTTCTCCTACTACTGGATCGCCGACCGTCAGGGCCGAACCTTCAAGCGCCTGAACGAGCTGTATGCCACCACCGGCCAGGTAGGGTTCCTCGCATCCCAGCGTCTGGATGGCAAGCTCATCCTGCCGGAAGCGATCAAGGTCCTGCAGCAGAAGGCGTAAGAGGAAACAAGTATGGAGTATAACGCAAAGAACTATATGGCGCAGGGCGGCGATCGACTGGTGATCGGCGGGTCGCTGGAGATTCTGGAGGGGGCCTCGGTGACGGGGCTTCCTCCGGCTATCGTATCGGTAGCGACAGATGTATCGCTCGGCGGTGTGATCGCGGCGGCGAAGGCGGAAACGGATACGGTGGAAGCCAAGATCGGAGAAGATCGTAAACTCTACGTTCCGCCGTATACGCTTCCCGCAGCAGTGGGAGATACGATCGGTGGCGTGAAGCTTGCGGCGAATCAGGCTGCCAGCACGGCGACGGAAGTGTCAGGGCTCGTGACGGAGTTCAATACGCTGCTTTCCGCGCTGAAGGCTGCCGGGATCATGGCGGCGGACGAGTAACGAAACATGAGTACGCTGCTGGAGAAAGTCAAGGCGAACCTGATCCTGGAACATGATGAGGATGACGAACTGCTTCAGCGCCTGATTGACGACGCCGTCGCATATGCTGAAAGCTACCAGCATCTGACTGCCGGAACCTACGAAGCGGCTATCATGCCGCCGACGACGGAACAGGCCGTGATCATGCTGGCGTCCCACTTTTACGAAAGCAGGGACGGCAGCACGGGCGGATTCTTCGCGGACAACGTACAGGCAGGACAGCAGGTGTGGGATACGGTCAATACGCTCCTGCGTCTGGATCGGAATTGGTGCTTCACATGAGCATTGGAAGAATGAATGTACCGATATCGATCGTCAGTGAAACGGTCACAAAGGACGCAGAAGGGTTCGCCACGAAAACGGATACGGTGCTTGCATCTGTCCATGCATACCGGGAAGGGCGGCACGGTTCTCAGAAATGGGTCAACCGTGCCGCTTTCTCCGAAGCGACCGACTTGTTCCGGTTCCGGGTGATCCCCGGGTTGCATGTTTCCACCGAGCATGTGCTGCTCTGTGAAGATGAACGGTTCGAGATCACGTCGGTCGAGGACGTCAAAGGCAGAAAAATGTATCTTGAGGTTCTGGCGAAGAAAACGGAGGCGGCGCATGGCTAAGGTATCGATTCTGCTTCCAACGGAATTCATGGACCAACTCACGAAGATTGCGGCGAAAACGGATACCGCGATTCCGAAGGCGCTGGAAGCCGGCGGGAAGGTGGTCTTCGAGAAAATGAAGGCAAACCTGCATAGCGCGATCGGTAAGGATACGAAATACAAATCCCGCTCGACCGGGAAACTGCTGTTTGCGCTCGGCGTATCGCCGGTCAAGGTGAACGACGAGGGTAATTTCGACATCAAAGTAGGGTTCTCGGAAGGCCGAAGTGTGAGCAACGCTATGCTGGCAAACATCCTGGAATACGGGAAACACGGCCAGCCACCGAAGCCGATCCTGAAACCGACACGGGCTTCCAGCAGGAAACCCTGTATCGAGGCCATGCAGAACGTGCTGAATGAGGAGCTGGGTGTGAAATGAGCATGCTGGAAGAACTGAACACGATCGTGGAGAGCGCAGGGCTGCCGGTTGAGACGGGTGTCTTCTCCGGAACAGCGCCTGAAGAGTATGTCGTGATCACACCGATTTCAGAACATTTTGCGCTGTTTTCGGACGATTCACCCGGAATGACCATCGAGGAAGCGCGATTATCGCTCTTTTCGAAGGGAAACTACAACCAAAAGAAGGACCTGCTCGTGCGCATGCTGCTCGCGGCAGGATTCACTGTGGCTGAACGTCGATATATCGGCTTTGAGGAAGATACAAAATATCATCATTATTCCATAGATTTAGCACATGAGGGGGAGGAAATGTAATGGCTACAGTGGGATTGGACCGGCTGTATTATTCCAAGATTACGGAGGATGCCGGCGGAGACGAAACGTATGGCACGCCGCAGCTGCTGGCGAAAGCGATCTCGGCGGATCTGGAGATTGAACTGAACGAAGCGACGTTGTTCGCCGACGATGCCGCGGCAGAGGTCGTGAAGGAATTCAAGAGCGGGAAACTCTCGCTCGGGATCAACGATATCGGTGCGGCGGTTGCGGGCGATCTGGTCGGCGCCATGATCGACGACAACGGCGTCATGATCTCCCAGAGCGAAGGCATGGCGTCGCCGGTCGCGGTTGGATTCCGGGCGAAAAAGAGCAACGGCAAGTACCGGTATTTCTGGCTGTATCGCGTGATCTTCGGTATCCCGGCGACGAACCTGGCAACCAAGGGCGACAGCATCACCTTCAACACACCGACGATCGAGGGTACGATCTACAACCGCAATAAGATCGACGGACAGGGGAAACACCCTTGGAAGGCGGAAGTGAACGAAGATGACGCAAGCGTCCTGGCAGCGACGATCACCGGCTGGTATTCGGCGGTGTATGAACCGACGTTCGCGGCGCCGGCAGAGTAACGGAGGTAGCATATGGAACAGGAACGCGCTGCCATGATTACAATCGGCGGCAAGGAATACGAATTGGTACTCACGACCCGCGCGACAAAAGAGATCGCGAAACGCTACGGTGGTTTGGCGAGCCTGGGTGATAAGCTCCTGAACACGGAAAACTTCGAGCTGGCGCTGGACGAGCTGATCTGGCTGATCGCGTTGCTGGCGAACCAGAGCATCCTGATTCATAATTTCCAGCATCCGGAGGAGAAGCAGGAGCTACTGACCGAAGAGGCAATCGAGCTTCTGACCACGCCGACGGATCTGGCGGAATACAAGGACGCGATCATGGATTCCATGCTGCGGGGCACGAAGCGTTTTGTGGAGAGCGAGCCGCAGCCGGAAAAAAAACGCGTCTGCCGGGTGAGCGATGAAGAAACGTTCGCCCGGCTGCTCTTTTATGGTGTGACCTTACTGGGACGGCCGGAGCGTGAAGTCTGGCTCATGCCGCTTGGCGCTCTGCTCGACCAGTGGGAGGTGTATCTGCAGTATCACGGGCTGGCGAAAGCAAAGGTGGAATATTTCATCGAAGATGTTGTACCTTCGTTCCTATAGTTTCTTCGTCCAACACGCATGAAACCTCCGACAGTTGTGCTATAATGACTTCAAAAAGGGGGTATATACATGAAGAAGACGATTAAGGTATTGGTTGTCATAACCTTTCTCCTCATGGTTGTTGTGAATGCGCTGGCTAACATACTTCCCATCAACGGCATCGGTACCGGCGCAGTGTCGGATTCGTACCCGAATCTCTTTGCTCCCGCAGGCATCACCTTTGCGATATGGGGCCTTATCTATTTGCTGCTGGCATTGTACACACTCTTTCAGCTCGGGCTTTTCAAGAAGAACAGGAGCATGAGCGATTCGCTCACGAATAAAGTTGGTGTGGTTTTCTCGATTTCATCGATTGCCAATACGGTATGGATTTTCACATGGCACTACAGGATCATCTCTTTGTCGATGATACTGATGCTCATCATCCTCGTCTGTCTCGCCATCATTGTCAGTGCGATTCGAAAAGAAGCGTTGAGCTCGAAAGAGAAAGTCTTCGTCAAGTTACCCTTCAGCATTTACTTCGGCTGGATCACGGTTGCAACCATCGCGAACGTGACGACGCTTTTGGTGAGCGTGGGTTGGAACGGATTTGGACTGTCACAAGCCGTTTGGGCGGTTGCCATCATCGCAATTGGTGCAATCATCGGTATCATTACCATTTTGCGTAATAAAGATTATCCTTACGGACTTGTGATTCTATGGGCATATGCCGGTATTGTGATCAAGCATGTTTCCGCGACAGGGTTCAACAGTATGTACCCTGCTGTCATCATTACCACGATTGCGGCGATGGTGCTGGTTGTAGTTGCTGAAGTGATTGCAATGACGAAGAAGGCATATTAACAAGGGAACTGATTACATAAGGCACAAAGGAACAGATCATGATTTACACACCTCTGACAAAAATTGCGATTCAGCTTGCGGTAGATGCACACCGGGGCCAGTACGACAAAGGCGGATTACCGTATGCCACGCATCCATTGCACGTCGCAGAATTTATGGAAACGGAAGATGAGTGCGTAGTCGCTTTGCTGCATGACGTACTGGAAGACACCGAGATGAGGGCAATCGATCTGCTTCAATGGGGAATCACGGAGCGTCAGATCGAAGCGTTGAAGCTGTTATGCCACGACGAATCCGTACCCTATCTGGAGTATATTCAGAAACTTCGGACAGATCCGATTGCCGTGAAAGTTAAAATCGCGGACTTGCGGCACAACGCGGATCTGACACGATTGGCGGAAGCGACGGAAGAAGACTGGAAACGCGTGGAAAAATACAAACAAGCGTTGCAGCTGCTTCAAGCGGATATCCTCGTATAACAGACTAAGAATCCATCAAAAGAACGACCTACGGGCCGTTCTTTTTTTGCGCATTTTTTAGAAAGGAGCTAAGTACATGGCTGAGTCGGATTTCGGCCTCAAGATCGGCATCGACGGCGAACGTGAGTTCAAGGCCGCGTTGCGGGACATCAACCAGCAGTTCAAAGTGCTCGGCTCCGAGATGAAGTTGGTCGAGTCGCAGTTCGACAAACAGGATCGCAGCGTAACCGCGCTTACCTCCCGAAACGAGGTGCTGACGCGCCAGATCACGGAGCAGAAGGAAAAGATTGAACTGCTGCGGCGCGCGCTGGAGAACGCGTCGGAATCGTTCGGCGAAAACGATCGAAGGACGCAGCAGTGGACGGTACAGCTGAATAATGCGCAAGCCGAGCTTAACAACATGGAGCGCGAGCTCAAGAATAACGAAAAAGCCATCGACGGCGTCGGTGACGAGTTCCAGGGCGCCGGGAAACAGGCGGACAAGTTTGGCGATGAAGTCAACGACGCGGCGGACCGCTCGGAACGGGCGAAGGAGCGGTTTGAAAAGCTGGGCCACGTGTTAAAAACCGTCGGCGCCGCCATGGGGACCGTTCTCGCCGCTGCCGGTGCAGCCGTATATAAGCTTGGTAAAGCGGTGGTCGAGCAGTTCGGGCAACTGGAACAAAACCTCGGTGGTTCGGAAGCGGTGTTCGGTGAATATGCTGCATCGATTCAAAAGACCGGCGAGGACGCGTATAAGAACCTGGGCGTATCCCAGAGCGAATATCTTGCTACCGCCAATAAGATGGGCGCGCTGTTTCAGGGCGTCGGTGTGGAACAGGAGAAGAGCCTGGCGCTGACGGAGAAAGCCATGCAGCGTGCCGCGGATATGGCGTCCGTCATGGGTATCGATACATCGGCTGCACTGGAAGCGGTCACCGGCGCCGCCAAGGGCAATTTCACCATGATGGACAACCTCGGCGTCGCCATGAACGCAACGAGCATTCAGGCATATGCGCTTGCCAAAGGTCTGGATTTTACGTGGAGCTCTGCTACACAAGCGCAGAAGGCCGAAATCGCCATGCAGATGTTCTTTGAGAACACGGAACAATATGCCGGGAACTTTGCGCGTGAATCCTCACAAACGATCACGGGCTCGATCGGCATGCTGAAAGCGGCGGCGCAGTCGTGGGTAGCGGGGCTCGGCAACGCAAATGCGGATACGCTGGCGCTGACCCGGAATATGACCGACGCGTTCCGTACCGTCATGAGCAATATCACGCCGGTGCTCGAGAATATCGTCAAAGCGCTGCCGGACGCGCTGGACGCGATCCTGTCGGAAGTATCGGGGATCCTTCCTACGCTGGTGAGTACGGCAGCAATGCTGTTTCGGCAGCTGTTGGGCACGGTGCTGAAGTTGCTTCCTGAGCTGATCCCCGTCGCGGTGGATGCCGTTATGACGATCATCTGGGCGCTGGTCGACAATCTGCCGCTTTTGGTGGATGCGGCGGTTCAGATGATCACCGCGCTGGTGAGCGGAATCGGGCAGGCGCTGCCGCAGCTGATCCCCGCGATCGTCAAGGCAATCGTCCTGATCGTTTCTTCACTCTTGGGCAATATCGACCAGATCGTGGAAGCGGGGATGTCGATCCTGTTCGGCCTGATCGAAGGGATCATTGCGGCGCTACCGGAATTGATCGAAGCGCTGCCGCAGCTGATCACGGCGATCGTGGAGTTCTTCATCCGCAACCTGCCTCAAATCCTGGCTGCCGGCGTGAAGATGATCCTGGCGCTGATCCAGGGAATCGTCGGTACGGTTCCGAAGCTCTCCTCAAATATGCCTAGGGTCGTCTCTTCGGTCGTGAACGGGATCTCCAGAGCGGTCTCTTCGGTCGTGCAGATTGGCAGGAACATCGTGCAGGGACTCTGGCAGGGTATCCAGTCTATGGGCCAGTGGATCCAGGACAAGATCGGGAGCCTGTTTCGCAGCGTGATCAACGGCGCGAAGAGCGTACTTGGCATCCACAGCCCGTCGACGGTGTTCGCCGGGATCGGTGAGAACATGGGGTTCGCATTAGGCTACGGTTTTACCGCCGCCATGAAAACCGTGGAAGAGGAGATCAAACGGGCAATCCCGACGAAGTTCGACGGGCTGAACATCGATGTCGCTGCCGTCACGAAGGCACCAGCTTACTCGAACGAACGTGCTTCCTCGGCGCAGGCCGGCAACGTGGAGAACAAATACGAAATCGTGATCAACAACCCCAAACCGGAAGCGGCTTCCGACAGCGTACGAACGATGCTGCTGAAGCATTCATACGGCCTGGCGTAGAAGAGGTGAAAGAATTTGCCGGAACAATGGAACTTCAACGGGTTTGCTCTCAGTTCTCGAGGGAAATGGGACGTGGAAAGCGTGATCGAAGGGATCGGGATTCCCAAATTCCGGGGAAACGATCTACAGGTGCCGTTTCAGCATGGGAAACGGTGGATCAAGAAACGGTTCGACAGCAGGAAGATCGTATTCTCCATGTGGATCAAGGGAACGGACCGAATCGATCTGGATGACAACATCGACGCGTTCCTGGCGGCAATCGGCAACCCGGGGCTGCATACCTTGAGCCGGACGCTGCGGAGCGGCGAAACACGGCTGGCGCAGGCCGAGCTTTGTTCGGAGATCCATTTCGTGCGAAAGAACCCCGGATATGCCAAGTTTGCCCTGGAGCTGGAACTGGCGGATCCGTTCTTCTACGGAACAGGAAAGACCACGGACGCCAAAGCAGTCGATTCATCACCCTGCATATGGACCCACGTCAACACAGGCTCCGCGCCGGCAACGCAGATGGTGATCACGCTGGCAGGGCCACTGAGCAATCCGGTGCTGCGGAATCAGAACAACGGCGTCTGGATTCAGTATCTGGGCATGATCCTGAACGGGGAAAGCGTTGTTCTGGATACGAAACACTTCACCTGCCAGCAGGATGACAATAACATGATCTCGGTCGTCAAGCATGGCGGCGATGCCTACTGGATGATCCTGGACGCAGGCGACAACAGCATGGCGCTGGAAACAGACACGACCGGCGGCAGCGTCACGCTGGAGTATTATCCCGTATTTTATTGAGGAGGAAAAAACATGCCTTATCCAACAATACCCGGACGGAGATTTGAATACGACGTAGGCGGCGCTTCGGTCTACTACGGAAACGATATCAACGAGATCACGACGGCGCTGACGACGGAGCAGATGGCGGAACTGAACAACATCGACAACGTCAATATCGTCATGCAGAGAAGCGTGTACAGCGCTACCTGCCTGTTGACCGTCTGGATATTCCTCCCGGAAAAATATGTCGTCGCCGGGCTGGGGATGCTCCACAACCTCGGCAGCTTGAGCGGCGCCGGCGTCACGGTAGCAGGCAGCGCGGACAGTACCAATGGAACGGACGGCACCTGGATCAGCGCAACACTCCCCAGCGGCGCAATCCCCAAGGTCATGCTGGACAACGACGAGTGGAGAGACAACATCCAGCCGTGTACGTTTTCTGAAGGCATCAAGGTATTGCGGCTACGGTACAGCGGCGGATATGAATCCGCCAAATACTCGACGGTGAAGATCTATGCGCTTCATCTCTACGGCGTCAAAGCGGAAGGCGAGATCCCCGACGATATCCTCTTCCTGGACGACGACGAAACCGGAGATCCGGAGTTCATCCGTGACCTGGATTTCGGCGACCGACCGGAAGGTACGACGGTGACGCACCGGATCAAGCTATATAACAGCAGCACGACGAAGATCGCCAACAACCTGACGCTCTCGCTGATCGACGTCGACTTTAGCTTCAGCATGGACGAAGGCGTGTCCTGGGTGACCGGCGCGACCATTACCTCGCTTGCCGCGCAGGGAATGAGTGCCAGTATTATCGTCAAGAACACGATCCCGCCGCCTACGCAGATGTTAGGTCCCCGGGCGCCGCGGTTTGAGGTGACAATCGGGAGCTGGTCGTAAGGAGGATGTGATATGCCGGATCAAATACAGCTGATCACGCCTCAGAATACAGCGATCACCAGCAGCCTTGCTTTGACGGCGAAATGGGTGCGCACCTACGAAGAGCTGACAAAAGCGGATTTCGATGCATCCGGCGTGTTCACCCGCGTCGTCACCGACGAAGACAACTACATCGGCCTGCAGCTGGATTGGGACCCCAATTCGACACCGGAAGGATATACGGCAGGCGAAGACTGCGTTCCGCTCATGACGGCGGGAACCACAAGCGGCGTGACCGTTACAGACAGCGGCAATCTCGGAGCAGGATACGAAGGCTGGCGCGCGTTTGACAACGACAGCGACACCCGCTGGGGTGTGGCGGCCACGTCCGGCATCCTTACGGTGGCGCTGGCACAAGCTAATATCGTCGCCGGTTACTCGATCCGGGCAAGAAACGATTCCTACCTGATCGACAGCCCGAAGGACTGGTCGTTCGAAGGCAGCAACAACGGAGCCGATTGGACGGTGCTGGATACGCAAGCCGGCGTGACGTCCTGGAGCATGAACGAGCGCAAGGAGTTCGCAGTCTCGAGCCCTGGTTCGTATCTGTACTATCGGCTGAATATCGGCTCGAACCAGAGCGGGACGGATACATCGGTCTCCGAAGTGGAGCTGCTGGAAGGCATTCCGTGTGGTTTTGATTACTATAGCAGCGGGAACCGCGTGGTCGGACCCATCGCGCTAAGCGGGACGGCATATGGAGACGAGATCCTGCAGTGGACGATTGGCGATCTGCCCGCCGGAACGAGCGTGACGATCGGGTGCGCGCTGACGACGGATGAAACACCGCCGGCTTCGTATACTCTAGCTGTCAACGGCGCGCAATGTCCGGTGATCGTCGCGAACGACGACATGACGGGTAAGTATCTGTGGATTCGGCAGGAACTGGCCACTTCGAACGTCGAGGTCACACCGTCGCTGCTCACCATGCAGATGCAACTGGTGTCTGCCGCGACAGCCGATCTGACCATTGAACTCGACCGGACCACGCTGTTCAGCGGCATGAACGACCGGTCGAATACAACGTCGGCACTGCCATGCGGCGCGGCGACAACCTTTACGCCGAGCGATGTATATGACGGGTTTCTCTACTGGAGAGCGCGGGCCGTCAACTCATCTCTTGGAATCGACACGGGTTGGAGCGCGCCCAATACCTTCAACCTCATGGGAGGTCCGTTCCCGTTGCCGCGCTTTTTCACGTTGGTGGAGAACAGACAGTACGGGAAGCAGCGTGAGAAGCGCGCGCTTTCTATTGTGGAGAATATCGGATTCGGGAAGCCAAGGGAACGGCGCGCGCTTGTTGTTCCGGAGAACCGTGCGTTCGGAAGACTGAGAGCGGCGAGGACACTCTACACCGAACTGAACGTGACCGACGATCCTCCGTTCCCATGGATCAGCTCAATTTCGGAAACCAGGGGTCAGGCAGGCTGCGTATTAACCCTGCAGGGCAGCGGCTTTGGCTATACGTATACCGTGGTGGATGTCGGGAATACCGACCGGTACAAAAGAAGCTACGGCGGTTTTGTCTATAGTAACGACCTGGCGTGCAACGTGCTCGCATGGTCATGGACGGAGATCACGTTTCAGCTTCCGCTCGCCGCTACAACGGGGTCGATCCGGGTAAGCCTGACAGCGCCTTCGGTTCAGGACAGCAACAGACTGGGGTTTGAGGTGGTTTCCGGTCTGTCTACCGACGATGTGGGCATTGAGTTCTTCCTCTGCGACCGGGCAAATCCGAACATATTAGTCAGGCAATTGGACGGTGCATGGGACAAGGCGTTTCAGATGGTGCGGAACAACCCCGGCAGCGGACGGTTCAAGATCAGCCGGTACGATGCGATCGGCGGAAACAGCGAGTTTATCGCCGACGACAATCTGGTGTTGGTCAAGCTCGACGGCAACCCGTTGTTCAAGTGGATCATCGAGTCAAGAAAACCCAACTATGTGGATTCCAGTGAACAGCAAACCATTGAAGTCAGCGGTCGAGGCGTCCTCTCCATGCTCAACTGGGCGGTGGTATTCCCGGAGGAGATGGGGACGCCTGTGCTGGACCGGCCGTTTACCGGCACCGCCAGCACGGTGCTCCGGACGCTGATCCTGGAAGCACAGGCAAGAGGCGGGCTGGCAGGCGTAACCGTCGACTGGGAGGACGATCAGGACAGTTTAGGCAACGTATTCACGGAGAATATCAGCCTGTCCTTTCACGTCGGGACGCCACTGCTGGAAGTGGCTACGAAGTTTACCGAGGGGCTCGGATACTTCGATATTGAAATGACGCCCGAGCTCGTGCTCAAAATCTACAAAACCAAGGGCGAGGACCTGCACGAAACGGTGGTCTACCGGCCGGGACAGGCAGTGATCAGCCATATCAACCAGATCGACGCCATGGGTGTGGTCAATGAGGTGCTCATCGAAGGCGGTGACAAGCTTCTGGCGGTCGCATCCCATTCGGCCAGCCAGGCAATCTACGGAAGACGCGAAGGATACTTATCGGCCAGCAATCTGCAGGAGGGTTTAAGCGAATATGGACAGGCGTATCTGAACCGGGTCGCCTACCCGACCTGGGGGATCCAGGGAACCGTGACGAAATTTAGCGATGATAACGGCAACCGGATGAAGCCCTTTGAAACGTATTTCATTGGCGACTGGATCGGCTGGAATATCGCGCCGGAAGGATCGGACACGCTTGGCTTTGACGGTGTACTGCGAGTTTGCGGGATCACGGTCAGCGAGGACGACGACACCGGCGCACTATCCTACACGCTGGAGCTGCATGACACGATGCTGGAGCATGAGATCAGGCTCAACCAGAAAGTGGAGCGGATGTCCCAGTACAGCGGGTCGGATGTTCTTTCCGTCGCGCCTTCCAGCAGCGGCGGGTATTCCGATTCGGAAGTGAACGCGATGCTTGCGGCCAAAGCGAATGAGAACCATTTGCATACCGGGGTATATGCGGAAGCCGACCACGATCACGATTTTCTAGCACTGACGGACACGCCGGACAGTTATCTGGGGCAGGGAACAAAGATCGTTGCGGTCAAGGCGGACGGCAGCGGGTTGGAGTTCGTGACCGCCAGCGCAGGCAGCGGCGGAACATACTACGAGAATCCGATCGATGAGCCGCCGGCATCTCCGCATGCGATGGACGATGAGTTCACCAACACCGTCAGGGACAGCAAATGGTCATGGATCAACCAGGGGACGTCCGCGTGGACCGAGAACGGCAGGTACGGAGCGATGGACCTTGTGCCCGGAGGCGATCATACGAGACTACTGGTACAGGAAGCGCCTACCGGTGATTTTGCGGTATCGGCTAAAATTACGCTCGGTGGATCGAAGCTGAATTATTACAACTTCGGTATCTGTCTTTACAACAGCGCGAATGGTAGAAGAATCATTTACGGGAAATGCTGCAGAAGCGGGTATTCGGGGATACAGGCAATCAAGTTCACCTCAAACACAACTTTTTCCGGCGACGCCTATTTAAACGGAGGCTGGGATTCGATCTTCATCTATGTGAGGATTCGAAAAGAAGGCACTTCTTATGCTCTGGACCTTTCGTACGACGGGGATTTCTGGTGGCAGATATACACGGAATCCATATCTACCTTCCTGTCCGTGATCAGCCACGTCGGTGTCGGCTATTACAGGAACAACACCAACGGATCGACATACAGGGGCAGATGTGATTGGTTCCGGGTGACGGAACCGTAAATTGTCGAGCTACCAGTAGACATGATCATTTGATACACGAAGGGCACTCCTCTGACCGTGGGAGTGCCCTTCAGGATTGCATGAAAGGAAGACAAAGACAAGAAGGGAAAGTTCTTGATACAGAATGTCTTGCAATCCTCTGAAAACATCATATAGAATGCGATACTAAAAAACAAGTCTCAGCAAAATGAATCACATGCGAAAGGCACTCAGTCGGGGGATTAAGTGCCTTTCTGGTTTGCATGGTATGAATTTTGTATGGGATTGGGAGATACCCAGATAGGTAGGTGGCATATACCATGCAGGCTCTTCTTTATTTGCATATTATCAGATTTTTACTTGAAATACCATGAAGAAATCGTGAAATTTTATTTAAATTGATCTGGAGGAAGCGGATGGAATTCACACGCAATATCCGAAAGGGCACGTCCGGCGAGGATGTGCTTTTTTGTAAGCAGAAACTCTTGGAGCTTAGGTTTTATGCCGACCATATCACGACCGTGACCAGGAGGACGTTCGGCGCGGACACGCTGGAGGCCGTGAAGCGGTTTCAGGCACAGGCCGGGCTGACCGTCGACGGGGTCATTGGAAAGGCAACGTGGGCGGCGTTGTTCGGCGACACGGCAACGAAAGCGGAACCGGTCGTGAAGGCGACGCCGTCGGACTATGCAAAGGCGATCTGCGTGCTGGCGTTGACGCGGATCGGAGACCTGTACGTCTGGGGCGGCAGCGGCATGACCGACCTAAGCAACAGCGCGATCCAGGCCAAGGACGACGAGTCTGCCCGGGCGATCGCGTTCCGGGAGAAGCAGTACAAATACGGGTTTGCTGATCTGCTCGGGCACGACTGTTCGGGTTTCCTCTCCTGGCTCATGCGGGAGATGGGGGTCTGGGACAACCGACGCGATTGCGATGGCCTGTGGTCGTTGTGCGACGAGGTCAGCCGTGCAGAACTGATCGCCGGCGATTTCGTGTTTCGGGTGTCTTCGTCGAATTCCAGCGACGAGACACACATTGGCCTGTATCTCGGCCACGGCAAGGTCATCCACGACAAGGGCCGCGACGTCGGCGTCGTGCTCGAAGGAATCAATCAGGGCGGCAGCGGATATTGGCATAAAGCTGGTCGCTGCAGGCTGCTATATGAGTAAGAAACGGAGGAATGTCCATTGAACTATATCGGAGAGATCATTTCCGGCATATTCGCCGTAATCGTTGTCTGGATCGAGGTTCGGGCAAGCCGCGACCGGAAGCGAACAGAAGAATGTGCTGCCATCCGTGCGAAGGAGTCGAAGCTCGCCATGAAGATGCAGGACGCCAACCTATCGCTCTCGCTGGCAACGGCCGTTGCGGTGGAACGCGGGGAACTGAATGGCGAAATGAAGACTGCACGGGAGAAGGCAAGGACCGCGCAGGAGGAATATGACGATTTCGTCCATGAGCTTGAGTCAGGAGCATGGCAATCTCCTAGCAGAAGCATAAATCATAAAGCATTTATGGCGGCTTCAGCGAATACGTTCGGTTAATATATAAAAAGACGCTAAACTATTACTTAGGCCGATAAACTTCATAAAGTGCCTGATAAGTAGCGTTGCCGGACACTGTAGTGGAAGGCGAAATATCCCATCCGAGAAACCGAAAGCCTGGCATCGCTGTCACACTTGGAATGGTGATGGTATCGCCAATATGTACATTGCTGAACACGAGAGTATCGCTTGATGTTCCGTAAGGAGAAATATTAAATGTTACCGTATATGAGACCTGACTATAAATAGCAGTATATGAAGCGCTTGCAGTGACGGATGTTTCTGGTGCAGAATCCCAACCATCGAAACTCCACCCGGCTTCGGCATCCACATCGGGAACAATGATTGTATCACCCGAACTTAAACCGTTAAAAACAAGGGTGTCGGATGATGAACCATGATCACCTAACAGAAAGGACACAGTAAAGCTCGATTGTGTATATTGCGCTGTATACGTAGCGTTTCCGGTAACGGTGGTAGATGGCGTTGAACTCCAGTTATCAAATGTCCAGCCTTCATCGGGGGAAACATTAGGGATACTAATGGAATCGCCATAATAAAGATCCGTAAATGAGAGCATATCTGCAGAGGATCCATGCTCCCCGAGCAAAAAATCGACAGTGTAAATATCCTGCGAGTACTGTGCGGAATATTTGGCATTTCCTTTGACGGTGGTCGATGGCGTAATATCCCAACCCTCAAATGACCATCCTGATACAGCGCTTACGTTCGGTATGCTGATACTATCTCCAATGTGAACACCCGAAAACACGAGCTGATCTACGGAGGATCCATGCTCACCAACTTCGAATAGAACGGTATAAGTACTACGCTTATATTGGGCAGTAAAAGTGATGCCTGCATGCAGATCAACCAGGCAGACCCCTGACGCATCGAGACATTTTGAGCTATTATCAATTACCCATCCAGTGAAGTCATACCCACCAGTGGTGTTTACTGTTGGTATATCGTTGGGCGAAATACTTCCTCTGGCAGCAATCGTGACACTTGGCACGCGTGACGCGGTCAGCGTACCATGATCACCAGCGTTGAAAGCTACATCAATTGCCGCAAGGCGAAGTGAAATGATTTGGGAAACCCAAGCGCCGCTTTGTGTAGTTGTTGCCGTACAAATTTCAGATTCGCCTGATTCCCATACTTGATCTACTGCGCAAAGAACGAACCCGTTATCGATTGATTCATTGTAGAGAAGGCGCATCTTTGCCATATCGGTGGACAAAGACAAGGGGGTCTCATTATTTGAAATACCAAATAAAGTGAGAATGATGGAAGGGTCTTTCAGATCAAGATTATCAACATATAGGCTTTTTCCATTTCCAATTGAGTCGTTATTTCCATTGATAGGATAAGTAGAGTCAATTCCGCTGAAATTCGTTATTTTTCCAGCAGCCTGAATTGACTCAGCACCCGCATTGTTTGACGTTAAGCGGAACGAATAGGTATCAGATTCAGAGGCTTTCTCATGAACCCATTTATAGAAACTTACGGTGCCGATATCTGATTTATTTTCAGTTTGCAGTATTTGAATCCAGTCAGCAGATGGCGGATCGATGGTAACGCCCCGCCCGTCTGAATAACAAACTTGTGCAATCAACAGATCCCCGATTACTGTTTCATCAGGTTTCTCCAGCACTAGATCAAAATAATATGGATCAGAGACAGGAGTGCTGCTGACCACTGGACTTTCAACAGAAGATTCTACCGGCAGTGGTTTGCTGGGTGCGCAAGAAATTACCGATAGTAATAACAAAGCGATCAGCAAGGTGATAATAAAAAAGGAGTTTGTTTCTTTTTGCTTTGGCATTGATTTTCTCCTGTATTCGGTTGGATGTTATGAATTGATAATTGACACTGTGATACTTTTTTGCAGTATGACATAAACGAGATATTTGATTATAGCGGGGTGGATAGTCGCGTCAGACACATGAGATTTGAAATTAACTTGTTACATAGTAATTAAAATGTGTTGCATTCTAAACTGAAATACTTTGAAATTAGGATACATCTATGAAATTATACACCTGATAATAAAATATTGCGAGATTATATTACTTTTGTAATACACCGATTGAAGTTCACATATGAATTCATCGCATTTCCTATAATATTCCAATAAAAAATTATGCTTTATATATGCTAGCAACATTGCCGTGATGATTGAGTATTAAACGATCATCGGGTTGTATCTTGGCCACGGCAAGGTGATCCACGACAAAGGTCGCGACGTCGGTGTCGTGCTCGAAGGGATCAACCAGGGCGGCAGCGGATACTGGCACAAATGCGGGCGCTGCAAGCTGCTGTATGAGTAAGAAACGGAGGGATGTCCATTGAACTATATCGGAGAAATCATTTCTGGCGTATTTGCCATGATCGTCGTTTGGATTGAGGTCAGAGCGAACCGCGATCGGAAGCGAACGGAAGAGTGCGCTGCGATCCGCGCGAAGGAGTCGAAACTCGCCATGAAGATGCAGGATGCGAACCTGTCACTCTCGCTGGCAACGGCCATTGCGGTGGAACGCGGGGAACTGAACGGTGAAATGAAGACCGCGCGGGAGAAGGCAAAGACCGCACAGGAGGAATATGACGATTTTGTCCATGAGCTTGCATCGAAGCAGGCTACATCTATCTAAAACGAGGAGGAAACACTACATGAAAAAGAAACTGATTCTGTTACTGATCCCATTCCTATTACTCGCTCTTCCCGCCGTCGCACTGGCGGATACGGGCGGGACGAACGCCGTTGGTATCCTGATTGAGAACGCTGTAGAGATTGTCGCAGCGTTTTTCATTGCGCTGATCGGCGTGTTTGGTGCGTGGCTGACGGCGAAACTCGGTAAGGCGACGCAGCTCGATACCGTGAATCGCGCGCAGCAGGAACTGATCAAGCTCGCGCAGATCACGGTCGGAGAGCTGAAACAGACGATGGTCGATGGCATGAAGGCAGCTCACAAGGACGGGAAACTCACGAAAGAAGAGATCACTCAACTCGGCCAATTACTGCTCGAAAAGACGACGGCGAAGCTCTCCACCTCGGCGCTGGACGTACTGACCGCGGCGCGGGTCGATATCTCTGCGCTGATCACCGGTACGGCGGAACAGCTGATCTCAAATATGAAGTAAAACAACATAACGACAGAGAGGAGCGTCTTTCGGGGCGCTTCTTTTTTTATTAAGAAGGAGAAAGTGATATGGCAAAATACCGAACGATTCAACAGGCGTATGAGAGCATCAGGGAACTGGATGCGGATACCGCGATTACACAGCATGCCTTACGGAAGCTGGTGGTTTCCGGGCAGCTGCCGAGCATGCGCGTCGGAAAGAAATACCTGATCGATATGGATCTTCTTGCCGAATTTTTACGAATGCCTGTTTTACAGACACAGCTTGACTTCACACCAAGACAGAGCAATCTATAGTACCAGACGTATAGAGAAAGGAAAGAAACATGGCTGCGATACGAAAGCGCACAGGCGCAACAGGAGACTCCTACCTGATTACCTCCAGCAACGGCAGAGACGCAAGCGGAAGACAGGTCCGTGTCAGCACGACATGGCGGCCGACGCCGAATATGAGCGCCGCGCAAATCAAGCGCGCGGTGAAGATCGCGGCGGCGGAGTTCGACAAACAATATGAGCAGGGCTACGTCGTCGACGACAAGCAGACGTTTGCCGAATATGCCGAGTATGTTCTAAACCTGAAAGAAGCCAACGGGACGAAAAAGGGCACGATCCGGGCGGCGCGTCAAATGCTGGATCGGATCAACCCGGTGCTTGGCACTGTGAAGCTGAAGGACATCCGGCCGCAGCATCTGAACCGCTTTTACACGGATTTGAGTAAAAAAGGACAGCGAATCAGCGGGCATTATGCCTATGTACTGGACGCAGAGGCTTTCAAGGAAGCGATCCGAAAGAAGTTTGGTTCGTTCGCAAAATATCACGAAAGCGGTGGTCCGAGTTGTTCGACCATAGCGAAAATCTGCCGGGGTGAGCATTGCGATTATGATCTGGCGGTTCGCTCAGCAAGACAGCTGGGGATCCGGTTCCACACCCTGTTCCGGGAAGAAAAACGTACAGAGCCTTTGGCGGCGAACACAGTTCATCACTACCACAATATGATTTCCATGGTGCTTGCACAAGCTGAACGTGAAATGATCATTCCCTACAATTCGGCTTCCAAGGCGAGCCCGCCAAAGGTGATCCGGAAAGAGCCGAACTTCATGCAGGTAGATGATGTGATGCGGATCATGGAGTGCCTCCAGCAGGAACCTTTAATGTGGCAGGTTGTTATGGTGCTCCTGATTGCCACGGGCGCACGACGCGGAGAGATCGCAGGGTTGAAGTGGAAGAATGTGGATTTTGAGAACGGGAGCATCCGGATAGACTGCGCGCTGCTCTACGGCTCTAAGACCGGCGTCTACGAGGAAACGCCGAAAACAAGCGCGGGCTATCGCACGATCGGCGTACCGGATGAGGTCATGGACCTGCTGCGCCGGTATCGTCTGGAACAGAACAAGCTGAAGCTGCGGATGGGTGCTGACTGGGAGCAGACTGACTTCGTCTTTACCAACGAGACAGGCCAATACATCCATCCGTGCACTTTCTCCAGGTGGCCGAATCAGTTTGCAGAAAAGTATGGGCTGCCGCACATAAACCCGCATGCATTACGGCACACGCAGGCGTCGGTGCTCTACCAGAACAACGTCGATCCGGTGACCATTTCCCGCAGACTCGGACACAGCCGGGTTTCGACGACGCAGGACATCTACTGCCACCTGCTCGAGCAGGCAGATGATACGGCGAGAGATGCGATCGGGGATGTGCTGTTTGGGAATAAGGAAAAGCAACCGCCGAGGCCGGGGAAGCAGAATGTCCGGTGATTTTAACAATGATACCCTCCGCAAGGATGGCTTACGCGCATATTAACAGTAATGGACATTCCGCTGTGGACAGTGAGCTATCGAGCCGGGCAAGCATAGACTTTGACTAAATCGAACATCTACTCGTGCGCGATCAGGAAGGCGGACGAGAAGGCGGCAGAGATTTTGGAGGGTATCTTGAATTTGAAATATAAGATTTATTGATAATCAAATACTTCCTGAGGATTGCTGCTTAATATACAGCTCGCGAAAAAATGTTATAATTGCTTCGTAACACATCCTTTAACAATCGAGAAGTGAATTTATTTTGACAGTTACTGTAGCGAACAGAAAACAAAAATTGAATACGAAGGATTCTGAACATCTATCGAACATTGATCAAATGATTTCAGAATCTATTTTTTCATCCGAGATGATATTTGAACATATAGCTTAAACTCCCAGCTGAACTCTCACAGAGCAACCGATCAATTCTGAGAAGGCGGTACGCATGCCAACTAAAAAAGGAAGCAAATCTAATAATACTAAAAATATGCCGAATGCTTCGACAATCGACGTTAGAAAGCGTGTTGCGGAAGTAGACGAACCTCAGGAAATAGCCCCCAATGCTAGGTTAGATTTTCCAATCGTAGGCATAGGTGCTTCGGCAGGCGGATTGGCAGCTTTCGAATCGTTCTTTTCCGGCATGCCAACCGAGGGGGATCCCGGAATGGCTTTTGTGCTAGTGCAGCATTTGGCACCGGATCATAAGAGCATATTAACCGAACTCATACAGCGATTTACAAAGATGAAAGTCTTCGAAGTTGAAGACGGGATAAAGGTGAATCCCAACTGCGTTTATATTATCCCTCCTAATTGTGATATTGCTCTCTTGCGCGGTGCGCTGCATGTGTTAGTGCCATCTGCACCGCATGGACAACGTCTTCCCATTGATTTCTTTTTCCGGTCCCTTGCACAAGATCAACATGAACGTGCCATTTGTATTATTCTTTCCGGCACAGGCAGTGATGGAGCTCTAGGTTTGCGCGCCATCAAGGGCGAAGGCGGAATGGCCATGGCTCAAAGTCCGGCGTCTACCGAATTTGACGGCATGCCTAGCAGCGCTATTGCAACGGGGCTGGTGGACTACGAACTTTCACCGGTAGACATGCCGAACCAACTAATTGCTTATGCTGCTTATATGTTTGGCAATGCTCCGCTGACCACGCTTGCTTTGGAACAAAAGCCTGAAAAGGCTCTCCAGAAAATATTCGTTTTGCTGCGCATGCAGACCGGCCATGATTTTTCTCAATATAAGATGAACACAGTCCACCGCCATATTGCCCGACGTATGGCAGTGAAACAGATTGATTCGATCAATGACTATGTAAATTACTTACAGCATGCGCCCGCCGAAGTTGAAGCTCTGTTTAAGGACATGTTAATTGGAGTAACCAGTTTCTTTCGAGATCCAGAAGCTTTCCAAATGTTAGAAGATCAAGTGATTTCGAAGCTGGTCGAGAGAAAACCCAATGGCTCAACTATCCGCGTATGGACGCCGGGGTGTTCTACAGGCGAAGAAGCGTATTCAATCGCCATGCTATTGTATGAGCAAATGGAAATCTTCAATCGACGTTATATCGTCCAAATATTCGCAACGGATATTGATAGTAATGCGATTACCGTTGCTCGCTCAGGTTGTTATCCAGCCAGTATCGCTATGGATATTTCACCGAAGCGGCTAGCGCGTTTTTTTACTCTTGAGCCGGACGGAAAAACATTTCGTATTCAAAGGAACATCCGAGATATGTTGGTCTTTTCGGAGCAAGACATTAATAAAGATCCACCATTCTCTAAGCTGGATCTGATCAGTTGCCGAAACATGCTGATATATTTAGGCGCAAGTTTACAAAAGAAACTGATCCCATTGTTTCATTATGCGTTAAATCCTGGTGGTTATCTTTTTCTTGGTAAGTCTGAAACGGTAGGCGAGTTTGATACTTTGTTTGGGTTAGTGGATAGAAATACGAAGTTGTTCGTCCGCAAGGAAAACGTTCAATACGCGCAGCAAACAGCCTTTAGCCCGATATTTCCACATATAATCCCTACAGTTTCAGAGGTGCTTCCGTTATCTGCTGAAAAGGCTAGAATTCCAGCAAAACAGTCATTGCGTGATATAACTGAACAAGCGCTTTTACAGCGTGAAAATCTAGTCGGTGTGCTTGTGAATAATCACGGCGACATTCTTTTTCTGCATGGACATGCAGGGATGTACCTGGAACCGACGCCGGGCGAAACTGGACGGAATAACATTCTGAAAATGGCGCGCAAAGGCCTGCAATATGAACTGACCACCGCTTTGCACAAAGCTGTTTCAGCCAACGAGGTAGTATACCGCGTTGGTTTACAAGTGCAAACCAACGGCCAATATACAACTGCCAATCTTACCGTTATACCAGCAGCATATTCATCGGATACCATAGAAAGCGATTTATTCTTAGTTATTCTGGAAAAGGTGCCAGAGGGTATGGAAAGCTTGCAGCTGAGCACGAGCGGTAACGGTCAAGCGGATACCGACGCACTGATCATTGCACTAAAACAAGAACTACTCAGTAAAGATGAATATCTCCAAAGTGTCAATGAACAACTGGAATCTATTAATGAAGAACTCAGATCCTCAAACGAGGAAATGCAATCTGTCAATGAGGAACTACAGTCTACCAACGAAGAGCTGGAAACCTCAAAAGAAGAATTACAATCCATCAATGAAGAGCTGACTACGGTAAACAATGAATTGCAAACCAAAGTTGCTGACTTGTCCTGTGCTAACAACGATCTGAGTAATCTTCTTGCATGTACGGGAATAGGGACCATTTTCATCAATCACCAGCAGCGTGTGATGCGCTTCACACCCTCTGCCACAAAGATCATTAACCTGATATTGAGTGATGTTGGCAGACCTTTAGCGCACGTGGTTACAAATTTGGATTCGTACGATCATTTGACGGAAGATATTCAGAAAGTGCTCGAAACCTTGATTCCTAAGGAACTTGAAGTTATGACAAAAGATGGCAGATGGTACACTATGCGAATCCAACCATACCGTACAATTGACAATGTAATTGAAGGTTCAGTACTAACTTTCGTAGATGTTACAGACATTGTGAAAGCACGCGAAGTTTTGGCAAAAGTCAACGAGCCTATTCGCTTGGCGGTTGTTGTGAGAGACTCTCATGACGCAATTACTGTACAAGCGCTGGACGGTCGCATTTTAGCCTGGAACCCGGCGGCATGCCGCATATACGGCTGGAGCGAATCTGAAGCATTGCTAATGAGCGAGAAGGATCGTATTCCAAAGAACCAAAATTCAGATGAATTGTTTGCAATACATAATCTTGCAAGCGCGGAAACTTTGGAAGCGTACCGCACACAGCGTATGACTAAAAACGGAACGATAGTGGATATCTGGATGACTGCCACAGCCTTAAAAAATGCGGAAGGGAAAATGTACGCAATTGCTACTACAGAACGTGCGGTGAACAACACTTCACAAGAATAGTGAGGCTGTTTGTGAAAAAAAAGAGCGATGAAAAAAACGGAAGCGGAGTAATATCTCCAGAGCAGGGACTGCGGGAGCGTGCTGAAGCTTTAGATCGAGAAAAAAGATCTGAGCAGCTTCAGGACGCTGTTGCAATGTCGCATGATGAAATACAAGAAATGATTCACGAGCTTCGTGTTCACCAAATTGAGCTGGAGATGCAAAATGACGAGCTTAGGCATATAGAATCGGAATTGATGGAAACTAAGGCACGATATTTCGATTTGTATGATTTGGCGCCGATTGGATACTTAACAATTTCCGAAAGTGGAATAATTACCGAGGCGAATCTGACCGCCTGCGAATTGTTTGGTGTAGAACGGGACGCACTCGTTAAGAAACGCTTTTCACAGTTTATATTTAGAGACGATCAGGACATTTACTACAGGCATAGAAAAGCACTTTTTGCTACGGGCGATCCACAGATATGTGATCTCCGAATGTTGAGAAGCGATATGCCTTTCTGGGTACATCTCTCAGCTACCTCGCGGATTGTTTCCAACGGGTTGCCCTCATGCTTTGTTGTGATAAGTGATGTGTCAGCACGAAAGCAAGCCGAGAAAGAGCTGAGAGAAAGCAAAGAGCGATATAAAGGGCTATTTGAATATTCCGGAGTTGGTATTGGATACTATTCTCCCGAGGGTATTGTAATATCATATAATAAAAAAGCGCTAGAAAACATTGGCGGACAGCGGGATGACTACATCGGGAAATCGCTTGCCGAAATTTTCCCCGCAAAAGAAGCAACTCTCTACATGAGTCGCCTGAAAGCGGCTCTTTCGAGCCGTGAATCTCAAGAGTATGAGGATTTTCTAACTCTGCAATCCGGCCGAACATGGTTTTCTAGTACATTTACCAGAGTGATCGATGAAACCGGAGAAGTCGTTGGCGTCCAGATCGCGTCTACGGATGTTACAAAAAGAAAAAATGCCGAAGCCGCATTAAGGGAAAACGAAGAAAAATACCGATTGTTATATACAGCGATGTCGCAGGGGCTTGCGCTTCATGAAATCATAACGGATAAAGATGGGAAGCCCGTTGATTACGTTTTTCTTGATATTAACGAGAGTTATACTCGACTATTAGGCGTAACCAGAGAAATGTGTATCGGTAAAAGAATTACTGAAGTAATGCCAAAAGTGGAACAATACTGGATTGATATTTTTGGCAAAGTTGCTCTCACGGGCGAACCGAATTACTATGAGAACTACTTGGCAACAACGGGTGGCTACTATGCTACTTACTCTTACTCGCCTAAGAAACGGCAGTTTGCCGTGCTTGTCACTGATATCACGGAAAAAAAGAAATATGAAGAAAACCTGCAGTATTTGAGCTATCATGATCAGCTAACGGGATTATTTAACCGTAGATTCTATGAGGAAGAGCTCAATAGATTAAATGTAAAAAGAAACCTGCCCATATCAATAATCATGGCCGATATTAATGGTTTAAAAATCATCAACGATTCTTTTGGTCATACTGTTGGGGATGAGTATCTAATAGCATTGGCCGAAATCCTAAAAACAGCATGCCGGGCAGACGAAATAATCGCAAGACTCGGTGGGGACGAGTTTGGTATTATATTACCTAAAACAGATAGCGCAGAAACAGTTAAAATTGTGAATCGACTGATGGATCTCACAAAAAAAGCAGAGGCGGGAAGCATCGAACTATCGGTCTCGTTTGGATATGACACAAAAGAAAGTGAAGAGCAATTGATTTCGGACATAATAGCAAGTGCAGAAAACCATATGTATAAGCATAAGATCGTTGAGCGTTCAAGCATGCGCAGCAAAACGGTTGAAATGATCATGAGCGCGTTATTTGAGAAAAGCGACAGAGAAGCACTGCACTCAGAGAGAGTGAGCGAAATTTGCGAAGAGATCGCAACTAAAATGGATTTCGATCATGATGATATGGAACAGATCAAAATCGCCGGCTTGGTTCATGATATTGGTAAAATTGGAATACACGAAGGAATTCTCAATAAGTCGGGGAAACTTGAAAGTGATGAATGGACAGCGATAAAAAGGCATCCTGAAGCAGGGTGGCGAATACTAAATACAACGGTTGAGTTTTCAGAAATTGCTCAATTCGTACTTCATCATCATGAAAGATTTGATGGTAAAGGTTACCCGAGTGGACTAAAAGGAGAAGAAATACCAATTCAGGCCAGAATTATTGCTGTTGCTGACGCGTATGATGCAATGACAAATGATAGAAGTTACCGAACGCCAATCAGCCATGAAAAAGCGATCGTAGAGATAAAACGCTGTTCTGGTACACACTTTGACCCGGATATTGTGAATGTTTTTGTGTTAGGTTAAGCAGAGCCCACTATTTGCTACTGTATATTCATGGATGGAGCACGGCAGCCAGCCGCGCATTCAAACGTGAAAACTGGAACATTTATTTGATCTAGCCCCCGAAAGCCGGGCCAGCTACAATGTTAGGAAAAGAGAAAAAAGACTAACAAAGGAGCTGCAAGAAGATGGCAAGAAAGAATTACACAGTCGAGCAGATCATCGTCAAGTTACGGGAGGTAGAGCTGCACTGTAATCAGGGCAAAACGATTACAGAAGCCTGCAGGGGACTCGGAATAACAGAGCAGACATATTATCGCTGGCGAAAAGAATACGGTGGGATGAACACTAGCGACGCTCGGCGAATGAAAGAGCTAGAAAAAGAAAACACTCGTTTAAAGAGTTTGGTAGCCGAGCAAGCATTGGATATATCGATCCTTAGGGATGTGAACTCAAAAAACTTTTGAGCCCTGCCAAGCGCATAGCGGCTGTCAAATATGCCATGGTCAAACATCATGTTGCAGAAAGACGGGCTTGCAGGGTATTGGAAATCAACCGCAACAGTTGCCGGTATGAACCTGTGAAACGAAGCGATGAAGATGAAATCCGTACAGCGATCATCAGGCTGGTTACGGATTACGGTCGTATCGGGTACCGGATGGTCACTTGTATGATTCGTAATGAAGGTATTCTGATCAATCATAAACGTGTGGAACGTATCTGGCGGGAAGAAGGCTTGAAACTGCCGAAAAAGCAGGTAAAGAAGCGCAGGCTCTGGTTAACGGATGGTAATTGCATCCGTCTGAGAGCAGAGCATAAGAGCCATGTACGAAGTTATGATTTTGCAGAAGACCGAACCAGCAATGGCCGAAAGATACGATTTCTGAACGTTCTGGACGAACATATGCACGAATGTCTTGCCAGCATTCCTCGCCGAAGCTGGCGAAACAATGATGTGATTTAATTACTATCAGACCTCATGCTGACCCGCGGTGTTCCGGAGTATATTTACTCCTATGCTTCACGCTTGTATGGTTTAAATAATTATACATATGAACCAGCCTTGGACGGTTATACCTTTGAGCAATGATACAAGGCACATTGACAATCAATGCGTATCCAAGCATAACCCAAATTACAAAGAAGGGGCTCCACAAAGCAAAGATCCAGAAAGGTACTATCTGAAGCCAATGGAAGATTTCGGCTCTTCCAGTTTCTGCGATAAACTTCTGAAGGTATACAGGGTCAAGAGCGTGTAAGTGCTTTTTTTGAAAGCCGGAGGCATGTGTTTTTGCACCATCCGGCAACAGATGTTTCCACTTGTGAATCCGAAAAACACGTTTATAAAAATCCCCATTTTCTTCCCAGCGTCGTGTTTTTAACCAGAATCGATTTGGATCAAAGTGTTTGTCGCTGATTTTGTTGCCGATCATGACGATTGAGACCTGCATGAGTGGCCAAAAGAAAATATATGAAAGTATTGTAACCCAGTCAGGAAAATAGAATATTCTCACGAAACACCTACAACTTTCTGCCTTTCCAGGTCGTCGTTTTCAGGAAAAAGGATGCAACAATAGAATACAGGAAAATCAATTCAAATACGATCAAATAGACCGGATACAACAGAGTAACATAGAGTGGATATGAGCCCGCCCGGCGGGCAATGCGATACAGCATTGCAACAAAGAGCAAATACGTCCCGCACATGAGTATCAGCTGCGCAAAATTCAATGTATTGAGACTCATCATGATTTCAAGCGGAACCGCGTTTAGCGAAGCGATCCAGATGAAAATCATAACAAGGATCCACCAGCGGAGCGATACCGCTCCGCGCGAAAAGTTTTTCGACCAGCCTTCCAATAAGTCCTTGAAGGATCGGGGGTACATGCGGAAACGAATTTGATCATTCCCCATCAATAGATGTATTTCAGTATCGTGTTTACAATAGAATATGCCCAAATTTAAATCTTCCGCGACATGATCTTTCACTGGGGTAAAACCGCAAAACTGGTCAAACACGTCTTTTTTTATGCAAAATACCGGTCCGTATAAACCAAATGTTCTTTTGATACCGCCAATACTCATAGCCGTTGCGCAGATCTTGATGAAATTGAAAAAGAGCGAGAAATACTCGTGGGGTTTCGTTACTGTATGATAAGGCAGAACAGAAATGGGTTTGCCTGTCTTTTGATATTCTCGCAAAAGTGTTTCCATTGCAGTAGTTGAGAGCCTTACATCCGCATCTAAAAAAACAAGCAGATCGCCTTTAGCCGCTTTCGCGCCATTTTGACATGCCCAAGTTTTCCCTTTCCATCCTTCAGGTGGTCCGCTCAACTGAATGCATTTCGCACCATTTGACGCTATGATTTGTGCTGTTTCATCCTCGGAATCATCATCTACACATATGATTTCGTGAATCGGCTGGGTTTGTGCTCTTAAATCGCTTAAAATATAGGGCAGGTTCTCCGCCTCGTTTCGCACAGGTATAATCACCGTAATATTGGCCAGGGGTATATCTTTGTCGTGTTTCGGCTTTTTTAGTCCGGGCAGTCTGAAAAAGAGTATCAATCCAAGTATGGCTCCGATGATGATCGTAAAATGATTAAATAACATCTGCAATGCCCTTTCAGGAAGGTTAAATCAATTCGCAGAAATTCTTTTGGAGCGCTATCACGGTTTGCTAGCCCGTGAATACTATAGCAAAATTTAACGCGAATTAAAACACTAAACACCTGAAATATTATCGATTCACACGCAGGCGTCGGTTCTCTACCAGAACAACGTCGATCCGGTGACCATTTCGCGCAGGCTAGGCCACAGCCGTGTTTCGACGACGCAGGACATTTACTGCCATCTGCTGGAGCAGGCAGACGATACGGCGCGGGATGCGATCGGGGAGGTGCTGTTTGGGGAAAAGAACAAGCAGGCGCCGAGGCCGGTGAGGTTGTAAAAACAGGAATCCAATTTTATGATTTTCTATTGAATCAAAATCAAAGCTGACACCCACATCAACGATGGCAGCCTAGACAATGTATTGTTATAGATGTCCTCGGATAACTGATCGAAAACGTATCTAAAGAACGACCTATGGGCTGTTCTTTTTTGCGTGATTTTTCAAATTTGAAAAGAATATGACCATCTTCTTTTCGTTTGTGTTGCGTTGGCGCATATGATAGACTTGTTGTATCTTACTTCAGAAAATTTTTTAAAAGAAACAGGAGCTCTCATATGAAGCGTTTACAGAATACGTTCCTGAATTTAGCCATTCGTATGATCGGGTTTGGCTTGCTGATTGGCTTCGTCTTTCCGTTCTTCATGCTTCTTCTTGGCGTTCCTCAAGCGATCGTGTTCAGCGGCCTGTTTCTAGTATGCTGTATTTTAGCGGGTGTCCTAGTCGGCTTTGTTAATATTTTGATTTCGCGTGTTACGGTTAGAAGCAAGCTAACCGTTCTGACGACAAAAATGCGTGAGGTCAAGGATTCTATCATAACGATATCCGAGAATGGTAGCATAAGTGATTGTAACGCGAAACAATGTAGTATTCCTGTTGAGACGGATGATGAATTTGGAAAGAGTGCCCAGGCGTTCAATGAGCTGATCGCATCGTTAGCGAATTCCCTCCGTATGCTCGATGAAATTAAGACATTTACGGCCGCTTTCTCAAGTCAGTTAGACTTACACACTCTCTCAGAGTACGCGATGGATCGCGTTATGAAAGGTACAGCGGCAGACGCAGGAGCGATCTTACTGGAACAAGATGGCGAGATTGAGGTGCTGCATTCGTTCGGCATTCGTGAAGCAAAAACATTAGCTTCGGACCCTCGTGTTTTGTCGGCATTTTCGAAAAATGAGTCGGTTTCTATAACCCTGCCTTCAGCAGTTATCGTTGAAAGTACTCTCACACAGTTCCACCCCCAAGAAGTCATCATAGAACCGGTAAAATTCAAGAGCGTTCCGATTGCACTAATTCTGCTTGCGAAGGCTGAGCCTTTCCAATCGGAGAATCTGAAGCAACTAGCAATTTTTACACAAAGCCTCGCAGTCGCGCTGCACAATGCGTTGGAGCATGAACAATTACAGAGACTTGCAGCGCTCGATCCGTTAACGGGTATTCTCAATCGCCGATTCGGCATGATCCGGTTGCGCGAAGAGTACTCCCGGTCTATTCGACGAGGAATGCCGCTCGCCGTGCTTATGTTCGATATTGATCATTTTAAGCAAGTCAACGATACGTATGGCCATGTTGCTGGAGATAGAGTGCTTAGAAACATCTCAACAATGATACGTCAAGGTATTCGTGAAGGCGATATCTTGCTTCGTTACGGTGGAGAAGAGTTCATGGTCATTCTGCCGGGTGCATCAAAAGCAGATGCATATACGATCGCAGAGCGCGTGCGACATATTATACGAGAAAACAAGACAACATATGGAGAGAATCAAATCAGTGTAACAATCAGTATTGGACTTGACTCTATGCCGGAAAGTTCTATCGCCAGTGAACAGGACTTGATTACGAACGCAGATGAAGCACTCTATCGCTCAAAGAATTCCGGAAGAGATAAGGTAACGATCCACTAAATCACGATTAATGACCATTCATGCATGAAAACGACCTTCGGGTCGTTTTTAGTCAATTTACCCATTATTAAGGTGATGCAATGTAGTCTGATCTGCCCTTAAGGATAGGAATCGACGGTGAATGTGAGTTCAGAACGGCGCTGTGTGACATCATCAAGGTTCTTGGTTCCGAGATGAAGCTGGTCGAGTCTCGGACTGACAAACAGGACCACAGCGCATCTGCGTTTACCTCCAGATACGAGGTGCTGAATCGTCAGATCGCGGAACGGCAGGAGATAATTTACCCCAATTTATGATCTAGGAGCAATGTAAGTGAATCAGGGATGTGGGGGACACCTCAATTGCTATGAAAATTCGATTTGGTAACATTGTTACATAAAAACTATTGACGATATTTCTATTTCGTGATATTTTGTAACCAAGTAATAAAGATAACACATCCTGGGGCATAATCCGTGAAAGCGGGTGACGCAAAACTACAGGGCCTAAGGACGAGCGATTCGTCGATGGCAGCCAGTTGCCAAGTGGACTACCCGCTTTGCGTGATGTGCGGGGAATGATTTTTGGCAGCTAGCATTATTGGTTAGTTGCCTTTTTTGTTTTATCAGCACTTGGAAGAATTTTTTTCGACGTATCGATACCGAGGCACAATATGAACAAAGCGAAGTTGGTGGTCCTTATCATTACAATACTGCTTCTTCTGACAGGGGTTGCGTATGCCAGATGGACGGAGCAGGTCAACATACAAATTCTTGCAAGAACTGCTGAAACTGAACTCAGCTATGTGGATTACAGCTTCAGAATCAATAGTGGAAGCGTAAGCGTGTCAAATATCGAAGATACACAGGCGACAGTGCTTTTTAAGGAAATTGAACCTGGTACAATAAATACCGTTACGTTGCATTTCAGGAATACTGGAACAATTCCGATTGATATTAACGATATCAAAGTGCTTTACATTAGCGGATACTCGGATGACTTCAAGAATGATATTAGATTGAAAGTGTCGGGATATGCTGGAGAGAAACGTTTTTTGCAACGGGAAAAGAAGATATTTCAATGGAGGGTAAACAATTCCAGTACAAAGCGTGATGAGTTGTATCAACTTCCGGTCAATGGATATATCAAGGTTATCTGTGAAGTTGAGTTTGACGATATAAAAACCAAAGACAATTACGGTCAAAGCAAGAAGCATAGTTCGCAAAAAGAAACAGATACCTCTGATTTTATTCAGAACGTGTCTTTCGCAATACAAGTTGATTACTCGCGGTTCAATCAAAATTAAATGGAGGTAATGAAAATGAAAAAGTCCAAATTGATTATCATCGTAGCAATTGTCGCACTAATGGTTGTTGGTGGAGCATATGCCGCTTGGACCAGCAGAACCACTGTCTCCGTGAACGCAAGCTCCGGTGAATTGGATGTTGCGATCTCCGCGACTTCCGTTGGCAAGGTCTCCGAATATGTGGTATTCGCAAAGAACGACATCTCGGTTTCCGAGGATAAAAAGGCCGCAACGGTCTCAATTGAGAACCTCTATCCGGGTGCGGAAGCAAACGCAACCATCGTCATCACCAACACCGGAACGATCCCCGTCAAACTAAGCGGCTGTACGCAGGAGCGTATTTCAGCTGTGAATACAAAGACCAACAAGGCGTTGTCGGCAAATGATGCAGGAATGCTGATCGTCAAATATAATGCAACAGCGGTCACAAAGACCGGCCAAGCCAAAGCGTCGGATTCCTCATCTGCCGCCAATGCTACTTTGTTCTCAAATGCCAACATGGTGATTGAACCAGGCCAGACGGTTACATTTGATATACAGATTACGCTGGACAAAGACGCAGGCGACGACACGGAGAATGCGCTGTACACGTTCAAATTCACGCCGATGTTTGTTCAGGCGAACTAAGCTTACAAGCTTTGAATACAAAAGGGGATGAAAATCCCCTTTTATTGTATTCTAAGCAATAAACATTATTTAAGTAAATCTATAAGCATATAGAGTAAACAGATATCACTTCTATTAATGCATAATTCTTTTATGGGGCGAGGAAAGAGATTAAGTAGCGAGAGGGATACTCTTATGAGGAAAACAAGATTGGTTTTCATCGTGGTTGCTATTGCGCTTTTCGTGGTCGGTGGAGCATATGCATCATGGACCAACCGAATAACCATTTCTGCTAACGCCAGCGCCGGTGAAATGGACGTTGAAATCACTTCCGTTGCTGCCGGACAGGTGTCGGATTATGTCGAATTTGGAGTGGATGCTATCTCCGTCTCCGAGGACAAGAAATCCGCAACTGTATCCATAAAAAACCTATACCCTGGTGCAGAAGCAAGTGCAACTATCGTGGTCACTAACATAGGAACTATTCCTGTCATGTTGAGCAACGCGTCTCAACTGCGAGAGTTAGCTGTGAACATGAAGACAAACGATGAGCTGCCAACGAGTGCTGCCAATATGCTTATTGTGAAATACACAGCAATGGCAGGCACGAAAAACGGACAGGTGAGATTATCGGATTCTGCCTCGGGAACGACGGATGTTCTCTTTCAGAACACTGGGATTGTAATCGAGGCTGGTAAAACAATCGAATTCAACATGCAGATCGCCTTGGACAAAGATGCGTCCGACGAGACTGAAGACGTGTTGTTCCAATTCCAGTTTGTTCCGATGTTCGTTCAGCCGAATGGTGAGTACACCGGCGGAACGTCAGCCAATGAAGCTGAGACGCCTACTGCAACGGCATCTACCGGGGATGAGTCCACCGATCAAAATGTGCCCGCAACCGAAGAAGAAAGCATCGCGCTTGAGGGCCTTTCAGTTCGAAACAATGGGATGTTAGGGGCATGGAACGGAAGCGAGGAATACTCCGGCGATTCAAGAAATATCACAATACCGACTGAAATCGATGATGTGGGAATCATCAGGATAGGTCAGAACACCTTTCGTGATAAAGGTCTTATTTCCGTTTCTTTTCAGGAAGGAAGTCAGATTGAACGAGTTCATGCCAGGGCATTTCAGGGCAACAATCTGACAGAGATCGTTTTGCCGGATTCACTTAATAGAATTGATACAAAGGCTTTTTATGATAATCCGATATCAACAGTGATCATACCCGATGGTGTGACAACGATCGAGAAAAATGCTTTCAACAATCTAACAATGATAACAGTTGGTAGCAACTTAACCGATTTGAAAAATGGTGCAATCAATGGCAACAATACGTTTCGAGATGCATATCTCTCAGAAAATGGAGGCGCTGGAACTTACAAGTGGGACGGAAGCAGTTGGATTAAGTCATAAGAGCGGAGCATGTTACAATAAAGGAACCTAAAGTGAAGTTGAGTATACCATTCAATACTCCGTAAGCATCGCAGGGAAATGAAGTTATCCTACATTTTAAAGTTCCGTTTTTCTTCGGAATATCTCACCGAACAGCTCTACCGCTCAAAAACCACAGAGGCCCATGCAACCATTATACAGCTCATAACGCTTTATTGCAGCCTCAAATACTTTTTCTTGTATGTTAATTATTTGCTTCTCTGTTACTCCAGAATGGAAATGGACTTTGGTTCCGTTGAAACCGATTTTCATATTTGCAATTCGGTTTTTATTATATTCATGATATATTATAGCTAGGTCTTAATATATACTTTGTTTCAACACTTTACTACGCAAGGAAATGACCCATGAAGAAAACACGATTTGTCATCATCGGGTTAGGAGCAGCTCTGCTTTGTGCGGTGCTTTTATTTGGCGCGTTTGCACCGCGCTCTGCCGAGATGATCAACGCAAGCGGTGGCCAGATTGATATCGATATCACGAATGCTGAGATCGGGTATGTATCTGAATATATTGAGATATCGCCTTCTTCAATTGTCGTGAAAAACGATAATAAAACGGTGGAAATCGGCGTACACAATCTTTATTCCAGCTCGGAGACAAACGTTAGCATCGAGATTACAAACACGGGTGTGTTACCAATCAAGTTCATATGGATCAGACAGAACATTGATGATATCGTTGATAGGAAGACAGACCGTGAAGTTGAGGTCGAGATGCTGTATGATTTAAATATTCAGTATGATCTCTATAGCCGTGAAACGGGAGATGTGCCCTCACCGAAGATCTCTGAAACGATAGCGGTTTCCGCTCAATCGATGCGCGCACTTGAAGGAGCGGATATGATCATTCGACCGGGTGATACAATTGAACTGAATGTAAAAATTATGGTGAAGAACGATTCCAATACCGATATTGAAAACAAATCTTTCGTGTTTTCGATCACTCCGTTTTTCACACAGGCTTTTTAATTTTGAAATAGGAATGATAGCAATACTTTCTATAACTAGAACAGTATTCAAAGAGCAGGGGAAGAAAAATGTCGATTGAATTGCTTCATAAATTACTCATGATCATTGCGGAAAAAGGGATCAACGATTTACACCTTTCAGTTGGTGCACTGCCGTCTGTGAGAAAAAACGGTGAAGTACATTTTTTAAACCAGCTGACACCGATTAGCATAGCGGATATGGATATAATCATCAAACAAGTTGTAAAGCCTGAATTGCTGGATGAGTTAAGCCGTAGCAACCATCTAGCGTTTGCCTACTCGATACCCGGCAAGGGGCGCTATCGCGTAAACGCATACCGACAGCGCGGGACTTTTGCGATTACTTTCCGCGCGAGCAACTTTACGGTACCGGATAAAGCAAAACTTCGACTGCCGGATGAAACAGATGGCATATTTGCGCTGGAATCCGGTTTAGTTCTTGTCACCGGGACAAAAAACAGCGGGGTCACAACAACGTGTTCTTACATCTTGGATCGAATGCGAACCAGCAAACGATGCCACATCATGACGATTGAGAATCCGATCGAATACTTGTATAGCTACGACAAGAGCATCGTCAGCCAGATGGATGTTGGACTTGATGTGCCGGATATGCAAACGGGTATTGAAATTGCAATTAAAGACAATGCAGACGTGATTTATCTGAGTGAAATGATTGATACGAACACGATCAAGTTAGCTTTGGAGGCGGCTCGGTCGGGCAAACTCGTCATTTCAACCATGGATATCTTTGGTGCAAGCAATGTAATACGGAATATCATCGATGTCTTCCCGAGCGAATCCTCGAATTATATTCGAACACTGCTCTCGCAAAGTTTGAAATGCATCGTATCACAGCAGCTCATTACGGATAATGAAGGAGGATTGGTTCCGCTTTGTGAAATTGTCTATGGAATCAAAGCAGTTGCGAATCTCATTCGAGAAAATAAAATCATTCAGATTGATAAAGTGATTGCAAACAGTGAAACGACAAGCATGCTCTCGAAAGACAATCACTTGGCACGCTTATTCAAAAACGAACTGATCTCCTCGGAGACGATGAAAGATCTGGCGGATGACTGGAACAGCGTATCTATTCTTGTTTCAAAGTAAACGTGCGTGAATACCGATAACCCTCTATTAAAACGGAGAAGTGTATCCGGAATGGGCAATTGCTTTATCAAAGAGAAACGAGTATCAATCCTCTTAATTTCCATTTTAACGTATTACATATTGTTACGATGGATACGCTTCAGCGTGGAATACCAGAGTTTAATTACTTCGCTTTTTTGGTTGTTGATCGCGACTTATGCTTTTTTTTGTGAAAAACCGAATCGTCACAGCAAACTGAAGTTTTCGGAGTTCTATCTCTTATTTATGCTGGTCTGCGCGGTTCTCTACTTGATTTCGTACTTCCTCATTGGAACGATTGACGGGTTTGGACTCAATATATATGACACTTCGTTTACGGGTATTGTGAAAAACCTCCTTATTTTGGGATCAACAGTCGTTTTGAAAGAGTGGGTTCGAAATTTTTTAATCAACTCCGTACAAAAAAGATTCGTCGTTGTATTCGGTATATTGCTTATCTTAGTTTTCAGTTTCACAGAAGTAAATCTGGAAACATTCAGCAAACTGAAAACACTTGAAGAATGGTTTTCATACATCAGCAAGAACATCCTGCCGGTCGTATTCTTCAACGTGTTAATGACATTCGCGGCGTATATTATGGGGTTCTACGGAACGGCAATCTATGCAACATTAACCAAATTTCCGATTTGGGTGGTAAAGATATTACCGAACTTCCGATGGATTACATTGCTCCTGGTTGGGGCGCTTCTTCCGCTGATGTTTACGATTGTCCTGCGCAGTATCAGCCGAAATAAAGCGACGCGCGGTAAACGGCTGGAGATGAAACAAGCAAGCCCTTACTCCTGGATTGCGACTGCGATGGTTGCCGTATCGACTGTATGGTTCGCACTGGGGATTTTCCCGATTTTTCCGTCGGCGATTGTTTCGGACAGCATGAAACCGAATATTAGCCGCGGAGATATCGTATTGATTCAAAAGGTGGACCCGAACGCTTTGAATGAACAAGATATTATACTTTATGCGTTGGACAACATTCAAGTGTTCCACAGAATCATTCAGATTCAGTACGTACAAGGCGTTAAACAGTTTACGCTGAAAGGGGATAACAACAAGTATGAAGACCCGAAGCCTGTTTTGATTGAACAAATCATAGGTAGGCATATTGCAACAATTCCTTTCATCGGGTGGCCCGGCGTTTTACTGCAACAAAGCGGCGGAGAAGTTCAGGTTGAAACAGGAGAAACAGAACCAACGTTTTTAGATAAACTGGCTTCTAAATACATTGAGAGTCAAACGCAAAATCCGGATTGGCAAGGCAAAGGAGACTGATGTAACGTTATGTATACCTTAAAGAAACAAACTAGGACAATTCTGTTTATTGTCTTTTCTATCATCATTGTTACCCTGGTAGGTTTAGGTGCACTTGAATTATACATGCCGGAGGTCGAGCTCGTGAAAGAATCGCTGCTCAACGGTACCGGATCTTCAACCATGTCCTATACTGTACACTTGAAAGAGAATCCCGTGACAGACGAACGTGAGATGAAACAAGGGCAATACTATCTCAAACCATTTGTGGATTACCTTGATATTTCTTGCGACTTTGTATTGAATACCGATCGGGAAGCTAATTTCGTGTTAAATGACAAGATGGATGTTGTATTGGTGTCGCAGGTGGGAACGGACGAGGAAACAAAAATCATATGGGAAAAGGTGGATGATGGAGCTCCGCTTCAGGAAACAAAAAATACCGGTCAGGCGATTGAATCCAGCAGAAATATCCGCCTGCGTTTTGAAAATTATGATGCCTTGGTCAACTCTCTGATTGAGGACTATGATCTGGTCACAGACTATGTAATCAAGGTTGTTTATACAGGAACAGCTGTGATTGACTATAACGGAATGGAGAGAGAAGAAAAGTTCTCCTCTTATATCACCATTCCATTTACTAATCCAATCATTGAGGTGGGTGGCGTATCGGATAACAGCCGTGATATTTCAATCGACCGGGATGTGCAACACAGCACGGCGCCTGATATGAGCCTATTGATTTTATACGGGGCAGCGATCTTGGTCTGTATCGGGATCATCATCATCATCCGCTTTAAAACGAAGTCTCTTACAAGAGAGGATGCATATTCACAGAAAGTTGCAGATATTTTTAAAGAATACGGGAACCGACTGGCTGGTTTGAGCGAGGCACTTTTCTATCAATCATCGGTGATGATCAGTATTGACAAGATAGAAGACATGATCAAAATCGCCGATGAAATCGGACAAACGGTTTTCTATTACCAAGCCGACGACGAGGCGGAACGAAAGATTGAATACTATGTCTTCGACGAAGGCAGAATCTACTACATGGTGCTGTTTGGATCTTTGTGATTTGCTAAAGCAAAAAGTAATATGTCGAAAAACTGGTACTCGATTTTTCTGGATATCGTGAACAAGCTGAAACAGGACATAATCTACTAAGATTGAAGAAACGGAAAATAGGGTCATAAACAAGGAGCATAATGGTTATCTCTTAAATATCAAAGCCTTCAAAGTTATATTGCTCAGCAAATTTCCCCTGAAAGTATTGTATCCCCCTTATATAAGTATTTCAAACTAATACAATATTGAGAATATATGTTACCGATAATAACCCTCGGCAAATAACATTTGCCGAGGGTTAAGTGCTTGGATGCAGATATTTCGCAGGGGCAAGTAGCAGATGACCTGCTCCCGAAAAAAGCAGTCCACTCAAAAAGAGAAAAAGATAGTAAAATCAAAAAAAAAGGTGGACAATGAAATGAAGAAGAGCAAGTACACGGAAGAGCAGATCGCCTTCGCACTGAAGCAAGCGGAGCTTGGCACGCCGATATCGGAGGTGTGCCGAAAGCTCGGGATTGCGGAACAGACGTTCTACCGCTGGAAGAGCAAGTACGGCGGAATGCTGCCGAGCGACATGAAGCGGCTGAGGCAGCTTGAAGAAGAGAACGCGAAGCTGAAGAAGCTGGTGGCGGATCTGAGCCTGGATAAGCTGATGCTGCAGGACGTATTGACAAAAAAATTCTAAGGCCTGCCGACAAGCGGGAAGCGGTGCGGTACCTGCAGGAACGTTTCGAAGCGAGCGAACGCAGGAGCTGCAGAGTGTTGCGAACCAACCGGAGTTGGCACCGGAGGCAGCCGAACCGGGACGAGCAGGCCTTTTTACGGATGAGGATCAGGGAAATAGCCTCTGTACGAAAGCGATACGGGTATCGGCGGATCCACGTCCTGCTGCTGCGGGAAGGATGGAAAATCAATCACAAACGCGTCTACAGGCTGTACAGGCAGGAAGGATTGAACCTGAGAAAACCATCCAAATGAAAGAAGATCAGCGCTTCCAGAGCTCCTGAGAAGAGTCTGGCGTCAGCGGTGAACGAATGTTGGTGTATGGACTTCGTATCGGATCAATTGTACAATGGGAAGCGATTCACGAGCCTTGACGGTTCTTGACACGTTCAGCCGTGAGAGTTTAGCCATCTACGTGGATAAATCGATCAAAGGTGAACAGGTTTGCGACGAGCTGGAAAAAATCAAGGCAGCCCGCGGGCTGCCTCAAAGCGAATCAAGGTCGATAACGGGCCTGAGTTCATCTCCCGGGCACTGGACGCCTGGGCGTACTTCAATAAGGTCAAGCTGGATTATTCCCGGCCCGGCACGCCGACGAACAACCCGCATATCGAATCCTTCAACGGCAGCTCCCGGGATGAATGCCTAAACATGAACTGGTTCATGTCTCTGGAGGACGCCAGAGACAAAGTAGAGCGCTGGCGAAGGGACTACAACGAGTTCCGTCCGCACAGCGCACTAATATACCTGATGCCGGCCGAATTTGCCTGGAAATCGGGCTCCGAGGCCGTCTGAAGCATCGATTATTTCTCATACAGCCTGGACTACTATTTGGGGGACACCTCACGTATTCTTTTTGCCACATTGTAGCTGGCCTGGTTTTGGGGGCTAGATCATATTCCCCTTTAGACCATTTTTCAATTATCACACACAATAGATGCTTCAAATGTTATTGACATATGCCGATAATGATGTATACTGTAATTGTAAATGGCATATGCCAATAATGAATCGAGGTGAAATGATATGCCAGGAAGAGACGGAACAGGACCGATGGGTGCGGGAGCAGGGACAGGACGAGGAATGGGTGGATGCGTCGGCACACCAGTCAATGGCCAATTCCCTGTGTATGGACTCGGATGTCAGCGTCGCGGCGGCCGAAGAGGCATGCTGGGCCGCGGCTTTGGCCGTGGTTTTGCGGGAGTCTACCCCGCGGCTACGCAAAAAGACGTGTTGGAACAGCAACGCGCAGCACTGCAATCAAGGCTTGATCAAGTAGATGATCAACTGAAGAACCTGTGAACGATGGCGGAGGCTGCGAGGTTATCTTGCGGCCTCCGTAGATGAATCGAGGTGAAAAAAATGCCAAGACCGTTTAAATGGAGACGTGTTTGCTGCCTTCCGGAGAATAATCGATACGGCCCGCTGAATGCTGTCGAGAATGATAACGGCGTTGTGCAGATGTCGGTCGACGAATATGAAACGATCCGCTTGATCGATACGGAGGGATACACGCAGGAAAAATGCGCGGAGCAGATGAACGTTTCCCGCTCGACAATTCAAGGCATTTATATTTCCGCCCGAAAAAAGCTATCTGACTCATTGGTATATGGGAAAGTGTTGTGGATTGAAGGCGGTGAGTATCGCCTTTGCGACGGTATGTCGCGCGGGTGCGGTGGAGGAGGATGCCATAGACATCGGGGTGGCAGAAACATGCTGGCAGAATAAGAGGAAAACGGTCAACAATCTATACTTCTCAACAGATGCAACTAGCTTTTCGATATCATTAAGTTTAGGCAGATATTTTTCCGGAGGTCTGTTAAAAGTTTAATTGTAGTGGTAGGTGGGGTGCGTACAAAATCTGGATCTGATTGCTTAGTCCAAGATTTTGTCCGCACCCCCCTTTCGTTGTAGTCTTTCATAATGATATCCAATTCTTTGAAAATTAACTCACATATCGGGACTTGACTAAAGGATATTGCCCCCGACAAACAACATTTGTCGAGGGCAATGTACTTTGAAGTAGTGATATCGTTGAAGGAATTAGGAAATGCTAGTATTTGATGAATCTTTCGCCGGGAACGCCGCATATGCTGCACTTTTCTGGGCGGAATTTCTCGATGTTGCCGCAAACGGGGCAGAGGTAATAAAATACTTCTTCCGTTTGATCCAGGTTCTCAAGAGCTTCCTGGTACAGCCTTGCGTGAACTTCTTCCGCTTTCATAGCGAACGTAAAGGACATCAACGCTGCCTGATTTCCTTCCGCCTTGGCGTCTTCTACGAAGTCGGGATACATCTCCTTGTACTCATGCGTTTCCCCGGCGACGGCATCTTTTAGATTTTCAGCGGTAGAATGAATTTTTCCAGCCACTTCAAAATGCTTCAATGCGTGGAGCGTCTCGGCGTCGGAAGCGGCTTTGAACAGTTTAGCGGCATTTATATGCCCATCTTTTTCGGCCTTTTTAGAATAAGCCAGATACTTTCTGTTTGCCTGTGATTCCCCCGCAAACGCTTCCATTAAATTGCCCAGTGTTTTGTTTGATTCCATCGTACTATTCTCATTTCTGTTTGATATGATGTCGATTAATTTTTCGACGGCGTCCTTCGGAAAACCTTCCGGCTGTTTGCTGTCAAGCAGCGATTGCAGAAATTTCACTGTGTTTTCGCTTTGTGGCAGCATATATCCGGCTTCCCGTATTAGGTCCTCAGCCATGATGTGGTTAGACATCTCTATTGCCTTTGGCAGATTACCGGGTAGCTGGGCAGCCATGTTTTCCTGCTCCGACTTGCTACGAAGAAGGAGTTTTAAAGCCTTCACGACCAAATCCGCCTTTTTCTGTTGCGGCGGGTAATCGACAGGCACCATTGAAATCGCCCCGGACGGGCAGGCATCCGCGCAATCTCCGCAACCGGTACATGCAGCAATATCAATGATGCTGTTCTCGGTGTCCGTTGCTCCGGTCGGGCAGACATAGAGACACAGGCAGTCTTTTGTGCAGAGGCGTATATTTCTCACCGCATATTTCTTTGACATGATGCCTACCTCCCTTCGGCTTTCTCAAATTTCCAATCCGGCGCTTTACATACGGGACAAATACCGGGAGGATTATCGCCGATATAAACAAATCCGCAAATGGTACAAACATATACCCCTGTATTTTTCAGCATAGCGTCGCCGTCTTTGCGATATCGTGTCAGCAGCGACTTTAAGATGCGTGTGACCTTCCCGCTCCAAACCAGAGCCCGAAGGGGCTCCGCGATCCCCGGCATCGGACGCAACAGCGTCGGCATTTGGCAAACCTTCCGCCAGATCTTTATCAATCAGCGCCATCAACTGTTCGAAATCGGGATTTTCGGCAGGGTTCGAAGATGTTTGGAAATAATCCGCCAGATCGGAGAAGAGAGCGGCTTCTTCCGCTTTGTATTGCTTATCGCAGCCGCGGGCAAGATTTGAGCAAAGAGCGCTCATCTCCAGGGGGGATAATTCCGTTGCATCATAATCAACATTCATTTTCGGCGCTGATTTTTCCTTGGAAGCTGTAGTTTGGTCGCTTTGCTTTGCAAAATCAGCTTTCACTGCGCCGCATAGAGGGCATACCCAGTCTTCCGGCAGGTCGTCCCATTGAGTACCCGGTGCGACTCCCGCTTCCGGGATGCCCTTGGCTTCGTCATATATGTATCCGCAAACGGTGCAGATATATCTGGCCATAATCATCACTCCTTCTTATCAAATATTATTTTAAATCAAACCGGTCGGCGTTCATAACCTTCGTCCAAGCGGCGACGAAGTCCTTGATAAACTTCTCCTGAGCGTCCGCCGCGCCGTATACTTCGCACAGCGCGCGTAGCTGCGCGTTTGCGCCGAATATAAGATCCACGCGCGTCGCGGTCCATCTGCGCTCGCCCGTGGCGCGGTCTACGCCCTCAAACACGTCGGAGTCCGGCGTGAGTGGCTTCCACTGCGTGCCCATGTCGAGCAGGTTGACGAAGAAGTCGTTGGTCAGCGTCTCCGGCTGCTTGGTGAGCACGCCGTGCGGCGCGCCGCTGAAGTTTGCGTTCAGCGCGCGCATGCCGCCGAGCAGCACGGTCATTTCCGGCGCGGTGAGGGTCAGCAGTTGCGCGCGGTCGATCATCATCGATTCGGCAGAGACGGCGAACTTCGCTTTCTGATAGTTGCGGAAGGCGTCCGCCTTGGGTTCGAGCACGGAGAAGGAGGCGGCGTCCGTCTGCTGCTGGGATGCGTCCGTACGACCCGGCGCAAAGGGTACCCTCACGCTGCGCCCCGCGCGTTTGGCGGCGAGCTCGATCGCCGCGTTGCCGCCGAGCACGATCAGGTCGGCCAATGAGACGCGCTTGCTGCCGGACTGCGACATATTAAAATCGGACTGCACTTTGGCGATCGCGTCTAGCGCGGCCTTGAGTTGCTCCGGCTCGTTGACTGCCCAGTCCTTCTGCGGGTCGAGGCGGATGCGCGCGCCGTTTGCGCCGCCGCGCTTGTCTGAACCGCGGAACGTTGACGCGCTCGCCCAGGCGGTCTTGATCAACTGCGGTATGGTCAGGCCGCTCTCGAGCAGCTTCGCCTTGAGCGCCGCCGCGTCGCGTTCGTCGATGAGCGGCAGCTTGGCTTTGGGGACAGCGTCCTGCCAGATCAGTTCCTCCGCGGGGACTTCCGGCCCGAGGTAGCGCGCGCGCGGTCCCATATCGCGGTGGGTCAGCTTGAACCAGGCGCGGGCGAACGCGTCCGCAAACAGTTCGGGATTTTCATAGAAACGGCGCGCGAACGGCTCGAATTTGGGGTAGAACCGCAGCGAGAGATCCGCCGTGGTCATCATGGGCCGGAGTTTCACCGTCGGGTCGTGTGCCGCGACGACCATGTCTTCTTCCGCGACGTCTTTGGCAAGCCACTGATTCGCGCCCGCGGGGCTCTTGACGAGCTCCCACTCGTAGTTAAAGAGTGTTTTAAAATAACCCATGTCCCAATGAGTTGGGTTAGCTTTCCATGCGCCTTCGATGCCGCTGCCGATCGTATCTCCTCCTTTACCGGTGCCGAAGCTTGATCGCCAGCCGAGGCCCATGTCTTCGATGGGCGCGGCTTCCGGCTCGCGGCCGACGTGGGTTGCAGGACCTGCGCCGTGGCACTTGCCGAAGGTATGACCGCCAGCGACGAGCGCGACGGTCTCCTCAGGGCTCATTGCCATGCGCGCAAAGGTTTCTTCAACGTCTTTACCGGAGGCGACGGGATCAGGGTTGCCGTTGGGCCCTTCGGGATTGACGTAAATCAGGCCCATCTGCACGGCCGCGAGCGGGTTCTCCAGATCGTGTTCGCCGGTGTAGCGCTTGTCGCCGAGCCATTCGGTCTCCGAACCCCAGTAGATATCCTCGTCTGCTTCGTAAACATCCTCCCGACCACCCGCGAAACCGAAGGTTTGAAAGCCCATCGATTCGAGCGCGCAGTTACCCGCCAGGATCATCAGATCCGCCCAGGAGATCTTTTTGCCGTATTTCTGTTTGATCGGCCAGAGCAGGCGGCGTGCCTTGTCAAGGTTGATGTTGTCCGGCCAGCTGTTGAGCGGTGCAAAGCGTTGCGTGCCGTTGCCT